>NZ_CM149684.1:0-4336065 GCF_056173645.1 Anaerobacillus sp. QJM3NY_32
TTGGATAACATCACGGATCTCTGGCAACAGGCATTATCCGAAATCGAAAAAAAATTAAGTAAGCCGAGTTTCGAAACTTGGTTAAAGTCCACTTCTGCTAACAGAATGGACGGCGACACCATTATTATTACTGCCCCCAACGAGTTCGCTAGAGACTGGCTCGAATCTAGATACTCAAGTTTAATAACGGAAACGTTACTTGAGTTAACAGGCAGTGAACTCAAAGCAAAGTTCATTATTCCCCAGAATCAGTCCGATACTGATTTGGATCTTGAACAGTCTATGAAGAAAAAACCAAAAGCAAATCCCGCTCAGGAAGAACATCCGCAGAGCGTGCTTAATTCCAAATATACGTTTGATACTTTCGTTATTGGATCCGGGAACCGTTTTGCTCATGCAGCTTCCCTAGCAGTGGCTGAAGCGCCAGCCAAAGCTTATAATCCCTTATTTATTTACGGGGGGGTTGGCCTAGGAAAAACACACTTGATGCATGCAATTGGTCACTATGTCATTGAGCATAATCCGAATGCAAAAGTGGTGTATTTATCATCCGAGAAGTTTACTAATGAGTTTATTAACTCCATTCGCGATAATAAGACCGTTAATTTTCGCAATAAATATCGAAATGTAGACGTGCTATTGATTGATGATATTCAATTTCTAGCTGGTAAAGAACAAACCCAAGAGGAATTCTTCCACACATTTAATGCGCTTCATGAAGAAAGTAAGCAAATTGTGATTTCAAGTGATCGACCACCTAAGGAAATACCAACGCTAGAGGACAGGCTACGATCACGTTTCGAATGGGGATTAATTACTGATATTACGCCTCCTGATCTTGAAACAAGGATTGCGATTCTTAGAAAGAAAGCGAAAGCTGAAGGCCTAGATATCCCAAATGAAGTGATGCTCTATATCGCTAACCAGATTGATACGAACATACGTGAACTAGAAGGTGCTCTTATTCGAGTGGTGGCCTATTCTTCACTAATTAATCAAGACATGAATGCGGACTTAGCAGCTGAAGCTCTAAAAAATATTATTCCATCATCTAAACCTAGAGTCATCACCATCCATGATATTCAAAATGTTATAGGTGATCACTTCTCAGTAAAACTAGAAGACTTTGCGGCTAAAAAGAGAACGAAATCAGTCGCTTTCCCACGTCAAATTGCGATGTATCTATCAAGAGAACTGACCGATTTTTCTCTTCCGAAGATTGGGGAAGAATTTGGAGGCCGTGATCACACAACTGTGATCCACGCTCATGAGAAGATTTCAAAACTAGTGGATTCTGATCAAGCATTTCAGAAGAAACTGCAAGATATAGTAGAGCAGCTGAAAAATGGTTAGTCACCTTTTTTGTGGATATTAGTTGATAGAGTGTGTACAATTATCCAGAGTTACTAACACACTATCCACAGGTGGATAACTTACGTGATATAGGTTCACTAACACTTATCCACACATTCACAGCCCCTACTAGTAAGACTACGACTTTTTTAAGTAATAAATATATAATCAGGGTCATTTATTTAGGAGGTAAATTATGCGTTTCAAAATCGAGAGAGATTATCTAGTATCAAGCGTATCTGATGTCATGAAAGCAGTATCTTCAAGAACAACGATACCGATACTGACTGGTATTAAAATCGTGGCAAGTGATGAAGGTGTAACATTAACAGGCTCTGACTCAGATATTTCAATCGAGTGTTTCATTCCCGCAGAGGAAAATGATAAACAAATTGTTGAAATCTCTCAGATGGGAAGTATTGTTCTTCAAGCACGTTTCTTCTCTGATATCGTTAAAAAACTACCAGGTGATCAAGTAGAAATTGAAGTTCACGATAGCTTAACAACGAGAATCCGTTCTGGATCTTCAGAGTTTAACCTTAACGGTCTAGATCCTGAAGAATATCCACGTCTACCAGAAGTAGAATCCAAAGAAGGATTTCAAATTCAAGCAGATCTCCTAAAAAACATTATTAGACAGACGGTATTTGCTGTTTCTACTTCAGAAACTAGACCGGTGTTGACAGGTGTAAACTGGAAGCTTGAGAATAGCGAATTAAACTGTACTGCGACAGATAGTCACCGACTTGCTCTCAGGACAGTGCAGGTTGAACCTAATGGTAATGACCTTTCATTCTCAAATGTCGTTATCCCAGGAAAGAGTTTAAGTGAACTTTCTAAAATTATTGATGATAACGAAGAACTTGTAGATATTACGGTTACAGAGAATCAAATTCTATTTAAATCAAATCACATTCTCTTTTTCTCAAGACTTCTTGACGGAAACTATCCTGATACAAGTCGACTTATACCTAACGAAAGTAAAACAAACGTAACGGTATCAGCAAAAGAACTATTACAAGCAATTGATCGAGCTTCAGTTCTTGCACGAGAAGGAAGGAATAACGTAGTCAAGCTCGCAAGCATAGAGGAATCAACGTTAGAAATTTCCTCAAACTCTCCTGAAATCGGTAAAGTTATTGAACAGGTACAATCTCAATTCTTTGATGGAGAAGAGCTTAAGATTTCTTTTAGTGCTAAATACATGATGGATGCGTTGAGATCGATGGATTCCAATGAAGTGAATATTAGCTTTACTGGTGCGATGCGTCCATTCTTAATCAAGCCTATTGAAGGAGCTGCTATTATGCAGTTAATTCTACCGGTACGAACTTATTAATTTTAGTTAAAATTCATGCAAAAATATTGAGCTGCTGAGAAGAATTCTTCCAGCGGCTTTCTCTTTTTTCTTGCCATTGTGAAATTTCCACTCTATAAGTCATGCGTTTTAGTTAAAAAAGAGTTATAATAAACTATTGTCATCCTTCAAACTCGTCATCGTTGAATGGAGTAGAAGGAAAATGAGGTGAACGAAGATGAATGAAATCAAATTAATTAAAGAATACATCACTCTTGGCCAACTTCTTCAAGAAGCTGGAGTGATTAATACAGGCGGAATGGCAAAGTGGTTTCTGTCAGAGTACGAGGTCTATGTAAACGGAGAATTAGATGACCGACGTGGCAGAAAACTCTACAATCAGGATAAAGTGATGATTCCTGGAGTCGGGGAGTTTGTTGTATCTAGCTGAATGGGGGTTTCCCGTTGCATCTAAACACATTGAAAGTAACGAATTATCGAAATTACACGAAGCAAGAACTGCAGTTTGAAAATAACGTGAACGTTTTTCTCGGTGAAAATGCTCAGGGGAAAACAAACATCATGGAAGCTATCTATGTACTAGCTATGGCGAGATCCCATCGTACACCAAGAGATAAAGAATTAATCAATTGGGACGAGGAATATGCTAAAATAGAAGGTAGAATAGAAAAACGAAATGGTCCCCTCTCCCTCCAACTGGTTATTTCCCAAAAAGGTAAGAAAGCCAAACTAAATCAATTGGAACAGCAGAAACTGAGCAACTACATTGGTGCACTGAATGTTGTCATGTTTGCACCAGAGGATCTCAATCTGGTTAAAGGCAATCCTGGCGTTCGCAGAAGATTCATCGATATTGAAATTGGCCAGGTACAACCAGTCTATCTCTATTATCTTGGTCGATATCTGAAGCTTCTTCAGCAGCGTAACAGCTTGTTAAAGACCTTGCGATATCAAAAAAATCCCGATTATGTAATGTTGGATATCCTGACCGAACAATTAATTGAAGCTGCTGCGAATATTTATATACGTCGAGTTCGATTTGTTCAACTCCTTCAACAATGGGCTGAACCAATTCATTATGGAATTAGTAGAGGGCTAGAAAAACTTGAAATTCACTATAATCCAACTGTAGAGGTATCAGAACCAACCGATTTGTCGAAAATAGTAGATGGATATAAGCAAAAGTTTGATAAAATTAAAGAGAGAGAAGTTGAGCGTGGTGTTACGCTAGCGGGCCCCCATAGAGATGATTTGTCGTTTTTTGTAAATGGAAAAGACGTTCAAACTTATGGATCTCAAGGGCAACAGCGTACCACGGCTTTATCACTAAAACTTGCTGAAATTGAATTGATTCATAGTGAAGTAGGCGAATATCCTTTACTTCTGCTCGATGATGTTCTGTCGGAGTTAGATGATTACAGGCAGTCTCATCTTTTAAATACAATTCAGGGGAAGGTCCAGACGTTTGTCACAACGACTAGCGTCGAAGGCATCCATCATGAAACGCTTGAGAAAGCGACGACTTTTCAAGTCCAAGATGGACTAATCGAAAAGGTGAAATGAGGTGAAGTGGTGTTTATACACTTAGGAGAGGACGTAGTTGTTCAATCGAGAGATGTTGTTGGCATCTTTGATTGGCAAGTTATGGAGGAAGCGGAGATTACGAATGAATTCTTGCACCGCCATCAAAAAGATAAGCTAGTAGAAGATATTGGTGGTGATTTAACGAAATCAATCGTTATCACAACTGATACGGTCTATCTGTCCCCTTTATCTTCACTTACACTAAAAAGACGTGCTTACACAGTATCGGATAGTGTAGAAGTAACATCGAATGGAGAATCATCTTAAAACCAGGTTGGCTGTCAATCAGCAAGCTTAATTGAGTCTATCTTTGATAGAGAAATGTAGGTGAACAATATGACATTAGAGCAACAGTCTAATAAAGAAAGTTATGATGAAAGTCAGATTCAGGTCCTTGAGGGACTTGAGGCTGTTCGAAAACGCCCAGGGATGTACATTGGTTCCACAAGTAGCAGAGGACTCCACCATCTTGTTTGGGAAATTGTTGATAACAGTATCGATGAAGCTCTTGCAGGGTACTGTTCGCAAATTACAGTTAGTATTGAGAAAGACAATAGCATTAAAGTAGAGGATAACGGACGAGGCATTCCGGTCGGTATTCAAGAGAAAATGGGCCGCCCTGCAGTCGAAGTTATTATGACTGTGCTGCATGCCGGTGGTAAGTTTGGCGGCGGTGGATATAAAGTGTCCGGTGGACTGCACGGTGTAGGGGCATCAGTTGTAAATGCTTTGTCGTCTAAACTTGAAATTACGGTAGAACGTGAAGGCAAAGTTTATTACCAAAGCTATACACGCGGTGTACCTGATGAAGATCTTAAGGTTATTGGTGATAGTGATGTAACGGGGACAACTATTCACTTCATCCCTGATACCGAAATTTTTACGGAAACAATAGAATATGAATTTGATATTCTTGCTCACCGTCTAAGAGAACTTGCTTTTCTAAATCGCGGAATTAAAATTGTTGCGCAAGACAAGCGTCCTGAAGAAACAAAGCGTAATGAATATCATTACGAGGGTGGTATTAAATCATACGTTGAACATTTAAATCGTTCACGTGAAGCGCTCCACGAAGAACCAATCTTTGTAGAAGGTGAACGTGAAGGGATTTCTGTCGAGATCGCTGTTCAATACAATGATGGTTTTGCGAGTAATATCTACTCATTTGCCAATAACATCAATACGCATGAGGGTGGGAGTCATGAATACGGTTTTAAAACAGCCCTTACTCGCGTTATTAATGACTATGCACGAAAAAATAGTTTATTCCGTGAAACGGACCCTAACTTAACAGGGGATGATGTACGAGAAGGATTAACTGCAATCATTTCAATTAAACACCCTGATCCTCAATTCGAAGGTCAGACGAAAACAAAGCTTGGAAATGCAGAAGCTCGTACAATTACCGAGTCTATTTTTGGAGAAAAGTTCTCTACATTCCTTTTTGAAAATCCCCTCGTTGCTAAGCAAATAGTTGAGAAAGGTCTTATGGCCTCACGCGCTCGTGCTGCAGCAAAGAAAGCACGAGAGTTAACAAGAAGGAAAGGTGCTCTTGAAGTGAGCGCTCTCCCAGGTAAATTAGCTGATTGCTCATCTAAAGATGCTTCTATTTCTGAACTCTATATTGTTGAGGGTGACTCAGCGGGTGGATCAGCTAAACAGGGACGTGATCGTCATTTCCAAGCAATATTGCCTCTAAAAGGTAAAATTCTGAACGTCGAGAAAGCACGTTTAGATAAAATACTATCAAATAACGAAATTAGAGCGATTATCACAGCACTTGGAACAGGTATAGGTGAAGATTTTGATTTATCAAAAGCTCGCTACCACAAATTAATTATCATGACTGATGCGGATGTTGATGGAGCCCACATTCGAACGCTTCTATTAACATTTTTCTATCGCTATATGCGTCCGTTGATTGAAAATGGCTATGTTTACATTGCCCAGCCGCCACTTTATAAGATTACACAAGGAAAAAAAGTTACTTACGCTTATAATGACCGCGAGCATGATATTATTTTGAACGAGATTCCGAAAGCTCCTAAGCCCGGTATTCAGCGATACAAAGGTCTAGGTGAAATGAACCCAACTCAGCTTTGGGAAACAACGATGGATCCTGAGTCGCGTACAGTACTGCAAGTTGAACTACAAGATGCGATCGAAGCGGATGAAGTCTTTGATATGTTAATGGGAGATCGTGTTGAACCGAGACGGAACTTTATTCAAGACAACGCCCATTATGTAAAGAATCTAGATGTTTAAGAAATAAACTGAAGGGGGGAATCCCCCCTTTTCTGCTGTTCAAGGGTTAATAAGGCAATACAGCTAAATGTTATGAGATGAACAAGAGTATAATTGGAGGTTTTCCGTATGTCTGATATGGAAAGATCGAGAGTTAAGGAAATAAATATTAGTCAGGAAATGCGCACCTCCTTCATGGATTATGCGATGAGCGTTATTGTAAGTCGAGCTCTTCCTGATGTACGAGATGGTTTAAAACCAGTGCATCGCCGTATTTTGTATGCCATGAATGACCTGGGTATGACTTCTGATAAAGCTTACAAGAAGTCTGCGCGTATTGTTGGAGAAGTAATTGGTAAGTACCATCCACACGGTGATTCAGCTGTATATGACACAATGGTGCGCATGGCTCAGGACTTTAGCTATCGTAATATGTTAATAGATGGCCATGGTAACTTTGGTTCTATTGACGGAGATTCAGCAGCTGCAATGCGTTACACTGAGGCGAGAATGTCTAAAATCGCTATGGAAATGGTGCGAGACATTAACAAAGACACAATAGACTACCAGGACAACTATGATGGCTCTGAACAAGAACCAATTGTTCTCCCTGCAAGGTTTCCTAACTTACTAGTAAACGGAGCTTCAGGTATCGCTGTAGGAATGGCTACGAATATACCACCGCATAACCTTGGGGAAGTCATTGAAGGGATTTTGGAACTTAGTAAGAATCCAGAGATTTCGATACCTGAATTAATGGAGTTTATTCCAGGACCAGATTTCCCGACTGCAGCTGAGATTCTTGGACGTGAGGGTATTCGCAAAGCTTATATGACTGGTAGAGGATCAATTATCCAGCGGGCAAAAGCTGAAATCGAAGAATTTAGCAATGGTAAAAAGACGATCATTGTATCTGAACTTCCTTATCAGGTTAATAAAGCACGTCTTGTCGAAAAAATCGCAGAGCTTGTTCGCGATAAAAAGATAGAGGGTATCACAGATCTTCGCGATGAATCTGACCGCACGGGAATGCGTGTTGTCATTGAGGTACGTAAAGATGCAAATGCGAATGTTCTCCTAAATAACTTATATAAACAAACTGCACTTCAAACTAGCTTTGGGATTAACACGCTTGCTCTAGTAGATGGACAACCCAAAGTATTAACGCTAAAAGAATGTCTTGAGCATTATCTAGAGCATCAAAAGGTTGTTATTAGAAGAAGAACGCAGTTTGAGCTAAACAAAGCGGAAGCAAGAGCACATATATTAGAAGGTTTGCGAATTGCACTTGATCATTTAGATGAAGTGATTAAATTAATTCGAGCTTCTGAAACAACAGATATTGCTAGAGAAGGCCTTATGACAAAGTTCTCGCTTAGCTATGATCAGTCTCAGGCGATCCTTGATATGCGACTTCAGCGTTTAACTGGTCTAGAACGTGATAAAATTGAATCAGAATATCAAGAATTAATGAAGCGTATCGCTGAACTAAAAGCGATCCTTGCTGATGAAGAGAAAGTTCTTGAAATCATTCGCGAAGAGCTAGCAGAAGTAAAAGAAAGATTCGCGGACAAACGTCGTACCGAAATAACGGTTGGCTTTGATATGATCGAGGATGAAGATTTAATTCCTAAACAAAATATTGTTATTACCCTCACACATAAGGGGTATATCAAGCGTCTGCCAATCGATACGTATCGTAGTCAAAAGCGCGGTGGTCGTGGAATTCAGGGGATGGGTACAAATGATGGTGACTTTGTTGAACACCTATTCACTACTCTGACGCATAATACGATTCTTTTCTTTACGAATAAAGGGAAGGTCTACAGACTTAAAGGGTATGAAGTACCTGAGCTTAGTCGAACAGCGAAAGGGATTCCAATTATTAATCTCCTTCAAATAGAAAAAGATGAATATATCACTGCAATTATTCCTATAGAAGAGTTTGTTGATGATTGGTTCGTTTTCTTTGCGACGAAGCAGGGTGTTGTTAAACGCTCTCCATTATCTGCCTTTGCGAATATTCGAAAGGGTGGGCTCATTGCCATCAACTTTAAAGAAGACGATGAGCTAATGGGCGTTCGTCTAACGAATGGATCGAAAGAGCTTATTATGGGAACGAAACAAGGAATGGCGATTCGCTTTCATGAAGAAGACGTTAGATCTATGGGTCGAACAGCTACTGGTGTTAAGGGGATCACCCTTCAGGAGAACGATCAAGTTGTCGGTATAGGCATTCTAGATGAAAACCAGGATGTACTTATTGTGACTGATAAAGGATTCGGTAAACGAACACCTGTTGAAGAGTATCGCGTGCAAACAAGAGGCGGTAAAGGTATCAAGACGTGTAACCTTACTGAACGTAATGGTGTGTTAACAGCTCTCAAGACTGTCACGCTTGATGAAGAATGTATGATTATTACTGAGAGTGGCGTCATTATTCGTATTGATGTACAGGATATTTCTCAAACCGGAAGAAACACGCAAGGTGTGAGATTGATCCGTATCTCTGAAGGTGACTCTGTCGCAACGGTTGCGAAGGTAGAGATCAATGAAGAGGGTATCGAAGGTGAGGACATCGAAGATACAGAACCTACTATTGAAGTAAGTGCGGAAGAAATCATTGATGTTGATGCTGAAGAGATCATCGAGAATGATGATAACGACGATTCAAAGCCTGAAGAAGAGTAACAAGTTAGAAGAAGAGGAGAAATCCTCTTCTTTTTTTATTTTTCTATTGCAATACTGATAAGCAGATGATAAGATGTAATTCCGTCGCTTTGACGGGGTCTCCAAAACCTTCTAAAATTGGTTTTAAAAAACTTATAAAAAAGTGTTGACGAGATAACGCATTACATGATATATTATTTAAGTCGCCGATAAACAACGGCGAAAACGAAAGAAACAAATCGATCTTTGAAAACTGAACGAAACGCCATGTAAGTAGTTGTTTCTACGGAAACAAAACATTGTTTTAAAGCTAGATTAAGCTTTCTATCGGAGAGTTTGATCCTGGCTCAGGACGAACGCTGGCGGCGTGCCTAATACATGCAAGTCGAGCGAAGAGATGGGAGCTTGCTCCCTGATCTTAGCGGCGGACGGGTGAGTAACACGTGGGCAACCTGCCCTGCAGACTGGGATAACTCCGGGAAACCGGAGCTAATACCGGGTAATACATCGCACCGCATGGTGCAATGTTGAAAGTTGGCTTTCGAGCTAACACTGCAGGATGGGCCCGCGGCGCATTAGCTAGTTGGTAAGGTAATGGCTTACCAAGGCGACGATGCGTAGCCGACCTGAGAGGGTGATCGGCCACACTGGGACTGAGACACGGCCCAGACTCCTACGGGAGGCAGCAGTAGGGAATCTTCCGCAATGGACGAAAGTCTGACGGAGCAACGCCGCGTGAGTGACGAAGGCCTTCGGGTCGTAAAGCTCTGTTGTTAGGGAAGAACAAGTACCGTTCGAATAGGGCGGTACCTTGACGGTACCTAACCAGAAAGCCACGGCTAACTACGTGCCAGCAGCCGCGGTAATACGTAGGTGGCAAGCGTTGTCCGGAATTATTGGGCGTAAAGCGCGCGCAGGCGGTCTTTTAAGTCTGATGTGAAAGCCCACGGCTCAACCGTGGAGGGTCATTGGAAACTGGAGGACTTGAGTGCAGAAGAGGAGAGTGGAATTCCACGTGTAGCGGTGAAATGCGTAGATATGTGGAGGAACACCAGTGGCGAAGGCGGCTCTCTGGTCTGTAACTGACGCTGAGGCGCGAAAGCGTGGGGAGCAAACAGGATTAGATACCCTGGTAGTCCACGCCGTAAACGATGAGTGCTAGGTGTTGGGGGGTTCCACCCTCAGTGCTGAAGTTAACACATTAAGCACTCCGCCTGGGGAGTACGACCGCAAGGTTGAAACTCAAAGGAATTGACGGGGGCCCGCACAAGCAGTGGAGCATGTGGTTTAATTCGAAGCAACGCGAAGAACCTTACCAGGTCTTGACATCCTCTGACAATCCTGGAGACAGGACGTTCCCCTTCGGGGGACAGAGTGACAGGTGGTGCATGGTTGTCGTCAGCTCGTGTCGTGAGATGTTGGGTTAAGTCCCGCAACGAGCGCAACCCTTGATCTTAGTTGCCAGCATTTAGTTGGGCACTCTAAGGTGACTGCCGGTGACAAACCGGAGGAAGGTGGGGATGACGTCAAATCATCATGCCCCTTATGACCTGGGCTACACACGTGCTACAATGGACGGTACAAAGGGCAGCAACACCGCGAGGTGAAGCGAATCCCATAAAGCCGTTCTCAGTTCGGATTGCAGGCTGCAACTCGCCTGCATGAAGCCGGAATTGCTAGTAATCGCGGATCAGCATGCCGCGGTGAATACGTTCCCGGGCCTTGTACACACCGCCCGTCACACCACGAGAGTTTGTAACACCCGAAGTCGGTGGGGTAACCTTTATGGAGCCAGCCGCCGAAGGTGGGACAAATGATTGGGGTGAAGTCGTAACAAGGTAGCCGTATCGGAAGGTGCGGCTGGATCACCTCCTTTCTATGGAGAATTACGAAGGTAACTTACGTTACCAACCTTACATGAGCGTTTCGTTTAGTTTTGAAAGAATGATTTATTCTTTCAAACCAGGTGAAGTGATGAAGCTTAGGCGGATTTAAGTAGTAGCCTTGTTCCTTGAAAACTAGATAGCACAAACAACGACATCCAATAATTATTTTTTATGCAATAACTTAGTAATAACTGATGCGTTATGGCAGCAATGCCTAACAAATCGAAGGTTAAGCTACTAAGGGCGCACGGTGGATGCCTTGGCACTAGAAGCCTAAGAAGGACGGGACGAACACCGATATGCTTCGGGGAGCTGTAAGTACGCTTTGATCCGGAGATTTCCGAATGGGGGAACCCACCATCTTTAATAGGATGGTATCCATTTCTGAATACATAGGGAATGGAAGGCAGACCCGGGGAACTGAAACATCTCATTACCCGGAGGAAGAGAAAGCAAACGCGATTTCCTGAGTAGCGGCGAGCGAAACGGAATCAGCCCAAACCAGAGGGCTTGCCCTCTGGGGTTGTAGGACGTCTCTTTGGAGTTACAAAGGCACGGATAGACGAAGCGACCTGGAAAGGTCCATCAGAGAAGGTAACAATCCTGTAGTCAAAATCCGATGCCCTCCGAGACGGATCCTGAGTACGGCGGGACACGTGAAACCCCGTCGGAATCCGGGAGGACCATCTCCCAAGGCTAAATACTCTCTAGTGACCGATAGTGAACCAGTACCGTGAGGGAAAGGTGAAAAGCACCCCGGAAGGGGAGTGAAAAAGAACCTGAAACCGTGTGCCTACAACTAGTTGGAGCCCGTTAATGGGTGACAGCGTGCCTTTTGTAGAATGAACCGGCGAGTTACGATCCCGTGCAAGGTTAAGCTGAGAAGGCGGAGCCGCAGCGAAAGCGAGTCTGAATAGGGCGAAATAGTACGTGGTCGTAGACCCGAAACCAGGTGATCTACCCATGTCCAGGGTGAAGTTCAGGTAACACTGAATGGAGGCCCGAACCCACGCATGTTGAAAAATGCGGGGATGAGGTGTGGGTAGCGGTGAAATGCCAATCGAACCTGGAGATAGCTGGTTCTCTCCGAAATAGCTTTAGGGCTAGCCTCGCGGCAAGAATCTTGGAGGTAGAGCACTGATTGGACTAGGGGTCCTTACCGGATTACCGAATCCAGTCAAACTCCGAATGCCAACGATTTATCCGCGGGAGTCAGACTGCGAGTGATAAGATCCGTAGTCGAGAGGGAAACAGCCCAGACCACCAGCTAAGGTCCCAAAGTATACGTTAAGTGGAAAAGGATGTGGCGTTGCTTAGACAACCAGGATGTTGGCTTAGAAGCAGCCATCATTTAAAGAGTGCGTAATAGCTCACTGGTCGAGTGACGCTGCGCCGAAAATGTACCGGGGCTAAAACGTATCACCGAAGCTGTGGATTGTCTTACGACAATGGTAGGAGAGCGTTCTAAGGGCTGTGAAGTCAGACCGAAAGGACTGGTGGAGCGCTTAGAAGTGAGAATGCCGGTATGAGTAGCGAAAGACAAGTGAGAATCTTGTCCGTCGAAAGCCCAAGGTTTCCTGAGGAAGGCTCGTCCGCTCAGGGTTAGTCGGGACCTAAGCCGAGGCCGAAAGGCGTAGGCGATGGATAACAGGTTGATATTCCTGTACCACCTCCTTTCCGTTTGAACGACGGGGGGACGCAGAAAGATAGGGAGAGCGCGCTGCTGGAAATGCGCGTCCAAGCGATTAGGCTGGTGAATAGGCAAATCCGTTCACCATGAAGGCTGAGTCGTGATGGCGAGGGAAATTTAGTACCGAAGTCCTTGATTCTACGCTGCCAAGAAAAGCCTCTAGTGAGGAAAAAGGTGCCCGTACCGCAAACCGACACAGGTAGGCGAGGAGAGAATCCTAAGACGATCGGGAGAACTCTCGTTAAGGAACTCGGCAAAATGACCCCGTAACTTCGGGAGAAGGGGTGCTTCCTCGGGTTTATAGCCCAGGGGAGCCGCAGTGAAAAGATCCAAGCGACTGTTTAGCAAAAACACAGGTCTCTGCAAAGCCGTAAGGCGAAGTATAGGGGCTGACACCTGCCCGGTGCTGGAAGGTTAAGAGGAGGGGTTATCCCTTACGGGAGAAGCTCTGAATCGAAGCCCCAGTAAACGGCGGCCGTAACTATAACGGTCCTAAGGTAGCGAAATTCCTTGTCGGGTAAGTTCCGACCCGCACGAAAGGTGCAACGACTTGGATACTGTCTCAACGAGAGACCCGGTGAAATTATAGTACCTGTGAAGATGCAGGTTACCCGCGACAGGACGGAAAGACCCCATGGAGCTTTACTGTAGCCTGATATTGGATTTTGGTACAGCTTGTACAGGATAGGTAGGAGCCATAGAAGTCGGACCGCCAGGTTCGATGGAGGCGTCGGTGGGATACTACCCTGGCTGTACTGACATTCTAACCCAGCACCGTGATCCGGTGCGGAGACAGTGTCAGGTGGGCAGTTTGACTGGGGCGGTCGCCTCCTAAAGTGTAACGGAGGCGCCCAAAGGTTCCCTCAGAATGGTTGGAAATCATTCGCAGAGTGTAAAGGCACAAGGGAGCTTGACTGCGAGACCTACAAGTCGAGCAGGGACGAAAGTCGGGCTTAGTGATCCGGTGGTTCCGCATGGAAGGGCCATCGCTCAACGGATAAAAGCTACCCTGGGGATAACAGGCTTATCTCCCCCAAGAGTCCACATCGACGGGGAGGTTTGGCACCTCGATGTCGGCTCATCGCATCCTGGGGCTGAAGTAGGTCCCAAGGGTTGGGCTGTTCGCCCATTAAAGCGGTACGCGAGCTGGGTTCAGAACGTCGTGAGACAGTTCGGTCCCTATCCGTCGCGGGCGCAGGAAATTTGAGAGGAGCTGTCCTTAGTACGAGAGGACCGGGATGGACACACCGCTGGTGTACCAGTTGTTCCGCCAGGAGCATAGCTGGGTAGCTACGTGTGGAAGGGATAAGTGCTGAAAGCATCTAAGCATGAAGCCCACCTCGAGATGAGATTTCCCACAGCATGAAGCTGGTAAGATCCCTTAGAGATGATGAGGTAGATAGGTTCGGGGTGGAAGCGTGGCAACACGTGGAGCTGACGAATACTAATCGATCGAGGGCTTAACCTAAACGAAAAGCGAAGTAAGCCGTTTAAATCCGACAAGCGTTGGAGGCTTTTGAGTCAGACGCGCTTTATGCGTCAGAATCAAAAGGTGAAACGATCGAGGATTTGGCTTACGTAGCTGGACATATTGGAAAGTTGTGCGTGCTATCTAGTTTTCAGGGAACACCTGAATCGTCTAGTGATGATGGCGAAGAGGTCACACCCGTTCCCATGCCGAACACGGAAGTTAAGCTCTTCAGCGCCGATGGTAGTTGGAGGATCTCCTCCTGCAAGAGTAGGACGTCGCTGGGCACAAGATGAAAGGCGAGAGACCTGAGGGTTTCTCGCCTTTTTTTGTATCTATAAAGTGAAGAAAACTCGCAAGAGAAAAAAGCTTCATGTGAGACAATCAAAACTTCTTCGAAAGCTTCGTAGGGGTGGGAGAAGCAAGAAATTCGAGGAAGCAAGCTATGTCAGACCGGAGTGGATATTCGAGAGATCCATGAGGATCTGGCATCGCGCAGCTGACGAAGAAGTTCGCCGCTTATCGCGCCCCGTATGAGAACACGGAAGTTAAGCTCGAGCGCCGATGGTAGTTGGGGGATCTCCCCCTGCAAGAGTAGGACGTCGCTGGGCAACTAAGAGAAGCGAGAGACCTGAGGGTTTCTCGCTTTTTTGTATGGTTTTTTCGGTGTGTATTACCTAGCTGAATACCTAGGTCCACCACGTTCGTCGAATAAATACGAACTACCTGTTTCAACTCCCTTTACTTTACCAACGTACTGCGATCAACTTTTACTTCTCTTATTTAAAAACTCATATAGTAAATGCGGTATTTTTTCAGAAGTTACTTCAAGAAATTGTAGAATAAAAGGTAGATCTAATGACTCCTGAGTATGAAAAAGATCTCCCCACCATTCTGTCTCGTATCGGCAAATCATACTGAGGTTATATAAAATTAGATAGTGAGCCATTACCTCAGCAATAGGATTGTACTGACTACGTTCTGCCGGGAGGTAAAGAGTATTCCTATCATATAGGAAGGGGCGTCTCTGTAAACCTGCGACGGGGTCTTCCTTGAACTGCAAAGTAATGAAATCACGATTATGAGTAAGAACTTTTATTGAAGTATCCCCATGCTGCTGAAGGTAGGATTCAAAACGTTCTGCAGTCATATTTAACGTATCAAGAATACTTGCCTGAATAGTGAAAGAAGTGGAGGTAAGAGAAATCATTTTATAGCTCGTTACTTTACGAGTCAGCTTCTCAAATAATGGGCAAACTTCGGGTATAAGGGTAAGAAGATCTTCCATTTTATATTTCTCCCCTTCTACCTGTTTCACATGAAACATTTTCCTTGAAAAGTATTCAAAGAGTCCATTTTTTTGACCTTTTACTTCATCTTGCAAAAAAGCATAATGGCGTTTTTTTCTTTTTCGAGATGTAACGCCGTGTGCAAGAACATGTGTGTCACCTGGATAATTTGGATCAATTGTAATAAGACAAGCTTTTAATAGTTGAATCATCCCATAAAAAAGAAGGATTGGTTTTAGCTGTGCATCAGCAGTTGAAGCATGCCGATAATAGCGTTCGCTATATTCGATAAAATACATAAATCGATAACAGGAATCGTAGCTTTTACGTTCGGCATCCGGAAGTTCGATGTTAGAATAACATTCCTTTAAATATTGCTGAACATATGAGGCTGAGTGATATGCAAAGTTGTTTGAATGATAATGTCCAGAATATCCCATAGGAGCCCTCCATGTTTGATTATTCAAACTTATTCTATCTTTCTTGACAGTAGTTTAACCAATTGATAAGCTACTAATAAAATTTCGGACAATTCGATTAGAGGAGGATGAAAGGGATGTGGGAAACAAAATTCGCTAAAGAAGGGTTAACCTTCGATGATGTCTTATTAACACCAGCTTTTTCCGATGTACTACCAAGAGAAGTATCGGTGAAAACTCAATTAACGAAAGATCTTGAATTAAATGTACCGATTATTAGTGCTGGTATGGATACAGTAACTGAAGCGCCTATGGCTATTTCGATGGCAAGACAGGGTGGATTAGGTATTATTCATAAAAGCATGTCGATGGAGGAACAAGCTGAACACGTTGATCGTGTTAAACGATCTGAAAGTGGTGTTATTACTGATCCTTTCTTTCTCACACCAGAACATCAGGTATTCGATGCTGAACATCTGATGGGCAAGTATCGTATTTCCGGTGTTCCGATTGTTAATGAGGAACGCAAGCTCGTTGGTATCCTTACTAATCGTGACCTTCGTTTTATTGAAGACTACTCTATACAAATTAAAGACGTTATGACAAAAGAAAATCTTGTAACAGCTCCTGTAGGTACAACATTAAAAGAGGCTGAGCGAGTTCTTCAAAAGCATCGCATTGAAAAGCTTCCATTGGTTGATGATGATGGAACACTTAAAGGTCTTATAACAATTAAAGATATTGAGAAAGTTATTCAGTTTCCTCAGTCTGCTAAAGACAGCAGAGGCCGTCTTCTAGTTGGCGCTGCTGTAGGGAATACAACAGATGCTCTGAAGCGAGTTGAAAAACTAGTGGAGGCTGGTGTTGACGTTATTGTATTAGATTCTGCTCACGGCCATACAGAAGGCATTATGACAAAGGTGAGTGAAATCAAAAGCGCCTATCCTGATCTTCCAATTATCGCAGGTAATGTCGCAACTGCTGAGGGGACTAAAGCGTTAATTGAAGCCGGAGCCGACGTTGTGAAGGTAGGAATTGGGCCTGGTTCAATTTGTACGACTCGCGTTATTGCTGGTGTTGGTGTACCTCAAATCACAGCGGTGTATGAATGTGCAACAGAAGCACGCAAACATGGTATTAGTATTATTGCTGATGGTGGCATTAAGTTCTCTGGAGATATCGTAAAGGCTCTCGCTGCAGGTGGACACGCAGTGATGCTTGGTAGTATCCTTGCAGGTGTGGATGAAAGTCCAGGCGAACGTGAAATCTATCAGGGTCGTCAGTTTAAGGTATACCGTGGAATGGGCTCGATTGGAGCAATGGAAAAGGGAAGTAAAGATCGTTATTTCCAGGAAAATATGTCTAAACTCGTTCCTGAAGGAATTGAAGGACGTGTTCCTTACAAAGGACCACTAACTGATACAATTCATCAGTTAATCGGGGGCTTACGTTCTGGAATGGGTTACTGTGGGACAAGAACACTTAACTCACTTCGTGAAGATAGCCAGTTCGTTCGAATTACGGGTGCAGGCCTTCGCGAAAGTCATCCACACGATGTTCAGGTTACGAAAGAAGCACCAAATTACTCTGTTTAAATAGTGCTTTAGACTGAAGTTATAACAGGTGTGTGACAAAAATAGCTTAATACGTTCGAAAAGTAGATAGGGGGACTTTCCTCTATCTATTTTTTTAATTTTAGGTGTGATAGAATAGCGGTTATGTGAGACTTATTTGGAGGTGTAGGGGTTGAGAAACCTTGGTTTGAAAGCCATGATCGTAACCATGGCGATGGTATTATTACTAGCAGGAACATTTGGTGGAGGCAATACTGCAGAAGCTGCAGAGGCGCCCGACATCAAAGCAGAAGCATCAATCTTAATTGATGCAAATTCAGGAAAGATTTTATATCAGAAAAATCCTGAATTAACGCTCTCACCTGCAAGTATGACAAAGATGATGTCGGAATATTTAGTACTTGAAGCAATTAATAAAAACGAAATAAGTTGGGATGAAAAAGTTACAGTAAGTGATACGATCCAAAAGCTATCACAGAATCGTTCTCTTTCAAACGTACCACTTCGAGTGGGTGAACAGTATACAGTTAAGGAATTATATGAAGCAATGGCCATTTATTCTGCAAATGCTGCCACAATGGCGCTGGCTGAGCACGTTGCTGGAACAGAAGCGAAGTTTGTCGAAATGATGAATGCAAAAGCAAAAGAAATGGGTATGAAGGAATACAAGTTTGTTAATAGTTCAGGGCTGAACAACAAAGACCTACTTGGTAATCATCCTGCTGGAGACCCTGATGAAGAGAACATGATGTCCGCTCGTTCAACTGGACTTCTTGCTTATAACCTTCTTAAAGATTTTCCTGAAGTAATAGAAACCACTAGTACTCCAGAAAAGAAATTCCGCGAAGGTACAGATGATGAAATTACAATGAAGAACTGGAACTGGCTTCTTCCTTCACTTGTATATGCTAATAAATATAAAGTAGAAGGCATAGATGGTCTCAAGACCGGCTCTACAGACCTTGCTGGATTTGCTTTTACAGGAACAGCTAAACAAGGTGATATGCGATTAATTTCTGTTGTTATGAAAACTGATTCGTATGAAGCTCGTTTTGAAGAAACAGCTAAGCTTCTGAACTATGGATTTGATCAATTCCAGTCCCAAACAATCGTTACTAAAGGTGATAAAGCTGATGGTAATTCCATGGTTAAAGTTGTCAAAGGTAAGGAGAAAGAAGTTGGGGTCGCTGCAGGAGAATCTTTCAATGCAGTAACAGTGACGAATACGAAAGAACCATTTAAACTAAGCTATGAATACGATCAATCTCTTCTAACAGAAGATGGAGAACTAACTGCACCAATTAAAGAAGGCGATCAAGTTGGAAAAGTCGTCTTAAAATCAACCGGTGAAGACTTCGGTTACATAACAGGTGACAAGGGTTCTTCAGTACCTCTTGTAGCAACTGAATCTGTTGAAAAAGCAGGTTGGTTTACACTTACTATGCGAGCGATTGGTGGCTTCTTCTCTGGTGTATGGACTAGCGTAGCAGATGCTGTGAAAGGTCTGTTTTAATTAATAATATCAAGTATACTTGGAAAAAATACTCTTCGATGCGTTCATCGAGGAGTATTTTTCTAAATCTTTTATGAAATCACTGCACATGTGATAGGACAAGTCATGAAAAAATGTTACAATAAAAGCGTTTGATAGATGTCGTGTAACAAAGACGTTTCTAAGTATAGATATGGGAGGAATATAGATGAATCAACAAACAGGTACAGATCGTGTAAAACGTGGTATGGCTGAAATGCAAAAGGGCGGCGTGATTATGGACGTTGTCAATGCAGAGCAAGCTAAGATTGCAGAAGAAGCTGGTGCAGTAGCAGTAATGGCACTAGAACGAGTGCCATCTGATATTCGTGCAGCAGGCGGCGTAGCGCGTATGGCTGACCCTACAATCGTAGAGGACGTTGTGAATGCCGTATCGATTCCAGTAATGGCAAAATGCCGTATTGGTCATATTGTAGAAGCACGCGTTCTTGAATCAATGGGCGTTGACTACATTGATGAAAGTGAAGTTCTTACTCCAGTTGACGAAGAATTCCACCTTGATAAGCGCAAGTACACTGTTCCGTTTGTATGTGGAGCGCGTAACCTTGGTGAAGCACTGCGCCGCGTAGGTGAAGGTGCTGCAATGCTTCGTACGAAAGGTGAACCAGGAACAGGAAACGTTGTTGAAGCTGTACGTCATCAGCGTCTTATTCAATCCCAAATTCGTAAAATTTCAAGCATGTCTGAAGACGAACTGATGACTGAAGCGAAAAACCTTCAGGCGCCATTTGAGCTTCTTCTTCAAATTAAAGAGCTTGGACGTCTTCCGGTTGTTAACTTTGCTGCTGGTGGCATCGCAACTCCTGCAGATGCAGCACTAATGATGGAGCTTGGTTCTGACGGCGTCTTCGTTGGATCTGGAATTTTCAAATCGGATAATCCTGAGAAATTTGCTAAAGCTATTGTGGAAGCAACAACTCACTATCAGGATTATGAATTGATCGCGAATATTTCTAAGAACCTTGGTATCGCAATGCCAGGTATTGAAATTTCTTCACTTAAGCCATCAGACCGTATGCAAGAGCGCGGCTGGTAAAACATTGATCCCCCACCTGTGCAACATAAGGTGGGGTTCTTACTTAGATAAAGAGAAGGAGTCGAGAGAAGTATGGTGAGAGTTGGGGTCCTTGGACTGCAAGGTGCAATCCGAGAACACGTGAAAGCACTTGAAACAAAAGAAGCAGAAATCATTGTTGTGAAACGAGTAGAGCAACTCAAGGATTTAGATGGCCTTGTACTACCTGGTGGAGAGAGTACGACAATGCGTCGATTAATTGATCAATATGGATTTTTAGAGCCACTTAAAGCTTTTGCAGCTGAGAAGCCTATTTTCGGTACATGTGCTGGGCTAATTCTGCTTTCAAAGCATATTGAAGGAGTAGACGGATCGCATATTGGTGTTATGGATGTAAAAGCAAAAAGAAATGCATTCGGACGTCAGCGCGAAAGCTTTGAAGCGCCATTACCTGTTAAAGGATTAGAAGATGACTTTATCGGTGTCTTCATTCGAGCTCCGTATATCGAAGAAGTTGGAGAAGATGTTGAAGTGCTTGCTACGTTTAATGAAAAAATCGTAGCTGCACGTCATGGACGTTTTCTTGCGTGTGCCTTCCATCCAGAACTAACAGATGATGATCGCATGCATCAGATGTTTATTGATATGGTTTTGGAGTTTAAGAAAGAAGGACTTGCAACAGAGTAATTTTTCGTGTAAATTATTACGTACCAAGAAGAAGAGAATTCTTTTTCTGCATAAGACGAATGATAAACGAAAACGTTGACGGGAATTAGTAATAGATGTTCAATGCCAAGAGAGTCGATGTGTGGTGCGAATCGATCATTGAACCCTGTGAATCCATCCCTGAGTAGAATGCTGAATGAAGTAGGCTTTCTCGGAGCAGACCGTTATTCTGTTAAGAGGCAGACAATCGTCTGCAATCAGGGTGGCAACGCGGGTAGCTCTCGTCCCTTTATAGGGGACGGGGGCTTTTTTGTATTTAAATACACGTCTCTACACCACTATCCCTTCCGTTAACTCGTTTATTGTTCATTAAAAAAGGAGGAAAAAGCATGATCGATTTAAAGTATTTGCGTAAGAATTTTGAAGAAGTAAAAGTAAAGCTATCTAAGCGTGGGGAAGATCTAGTAGGTCTTGATCGTTTTGAAGAGCTTGACCAGCGAAGAAGAGACCTTATCGCTGAAACAGAACAGTTAAAAGGACAGCGGAATGAAGCTTCTAAAAACGTGGCAGCATTTAAACGTGAGAAGAAAGATGCTGATCACCTTATTAAAGAAATGCGTGAA
The DNA here is from genome assembly GCF_056173645.1 of Anaerobacillus sp. QJM3NY_32. Lineage (NCBI taxonomy): Bacteria > Bacillati > Bacillota > Bacilli > Caryophanales > Bacillaceae > Anaerobacillus > Anaerobacillus sp. QJM3NY_32. The sequence continues at coordinate 21,352 of NZ_CM149684.1, forward strand.
GTTGGCGATAAGATTAAAACAATGGATGAAGAGCTTCGCAATGTTGAGACCGAGCTTGAGCAAATTCTTCTTCAAATTCCAAACATTCCGCATGACAGTGTACCTGTTGGTGAGACGGAAGACGATAATATCGAAATCCGTACGTGGGGAGAGAAAAATGATTTTGCTTTTGAAGCGAAGCCACACTGGGATATCGCAACTGATCTAAATATTATTAACTTTGAACGTGCTGCAAAAGTAACGGGTAGTCGCTTCGCATTCTATAAAGGTGTTGGAGCTCGTCTTGAACGTTCATTGATTAACTTTATGATGGACTTACATGAATCAGAGCATGGCTATGAAGAGATTCTGCCTCCTTACCTTGTGAACCGTGAGAGCATGACTGGGACTGGTCAGTTACCTAAATTTGAAGAAGATGCGTTCAAAATTAGGGAAGAAGACTATTTCTTAATTCCGACAGCGGAAGTTCCTGTTACAAATTTTCATCGTGATGAAATTATGGACGGAGAAGATCTTCCACTTGCTTACACCGCATATAGTGCTTGCTTCCGTTCTGAAGCTGGTTCTGCTGGTCGTGATACACGTGGGCTGATTCGTCAGCATCAGTTTAACAAAGTAGAGCTTGTTCGCTTCGTTAAGCCTGAAGATTCTTATGATGAACTTGAAAAGCTGACTGGCCACGCAGAGAAAGTCCTACAGCTGTTGAACCTGCCTTACCGCGTGATGAGCATGTGTACAGGTGATCTTGGATTTACAGCAGCAAAGAAATACGATATTGAAGTTTGGATTCCAAGCTATGGCACATATCGTGAAATTTCTTCTTGCAGTAACTTTGAAGACTTCCAGGCACGTCGCGCAGGTATTCGCTTCCGTCGAGAAAAGAATGGTAAGCCAGAATTCCTTCATACGTTAAACGGATCTGGTCTTGCAATCGGAAGAACAGTTGCTGCAATCTTAGAGAACTATCAACAAGAAGATGGCTCTGTAATTGTTCCTGAAGTTCTGCGTCCATACATGGGTGGTCGTGAAATCATTAAATAGAAAATGATAAAGAGCAGAGGCATCTCTGCTCTTTATTTTTAGGATATAATCGTGTATAGTAAGGGGTGTTGATTTTCGGCGCGGTTTAACTGAAATGATCAACATAAGTAAGTAATTCAAATTCTTTTAAAAAAGTTTTGAGATATCGTTGACATTATTATAAGACGATGATATTATATTACTTGTCGCAGTTAGTTAATAACTTCTTCACACGGAGGAATACCCAAGTCTGGCTGAAGGGATCGGTCTTGAAAACCGACAGGGGCTTAGTCGCCCGCGGGGGTTCGAATCCCTCTTCCTCCTCCATTTACTAATTAATAACCAACGCGCATATAATTTGGAGATTATATTTCGACCGCTGTCATCGCCGACAGCGGTTTTTTCTATGTACTCATATTTTACGATAAGAAAAAAGCTATCCAACGGATAGCTTTTTTTAGATTATCTACTTAAAGAAGGGATTTGTTGAAATTTCTGTTCAATACGCTTTAAGATAAGTTCAACAGAGGATGGGTCGTTAACTAGATCATACTCATTGATATTTAAGCGGAGAATTGGACAGGCATTGAAACTGTCAATCCAATTTGTATAGCGCTCATACATTTCTTCCCAATAAGCAGTTGGCGTTTGCTGCTCCATCGGACGGCCACGCTCTTTAATGCGATCAACGACATCATCAAATGATCCTTCAAGATAGATCATTAAATCAGGATGGGGGAAGAAAGGCGTCATCACCATAGACTGAAACAGATTCGTGTAAGTATCATAGTCAACAGCTGACATTGTTCCTTTTTCATAATGCATTTTTGCAAAGATGCCTGTATCTTCATAAATGGAACGATCCTGAACAAATCCTCCACCATATTCAAACATTCTCTTCTGTTCTTTAAAGCGCTCAGCAAGGAAATAAATTTGCAAGTGAAAGCTCCAACGTGAGAAGTCATTATAGAATTTCTCTAAATATGGATTGTTATCTACTTTTTCAAGAGAAGTCCTAAATTGTAAGGCGTTAGCAAGTGAGCTCGTAATGGTAGACTTCCCGACGCCTACCGTACCAGCGATTGTAATGACGGCATCCTGTGGGATGTTGTATTTTTCTCTGAGATTCATTTAACAGGGTCTCCTTCTTTCAATGTTTTTTCGAGGGATTGGAAGATGGTGTGTAAATCATCTTGATTGGACACAAAATCCATCTCATCACCATTGAAACGGAGCACGGGAATATCAGGATGATGTGCTTCAAATTCTTGCATAAACCGTTCATAGTCAGATGAAAGACGCTCAAGGTAAGCGGGATCGATGCTTTTTTCAATCTGTCTTCCACGTTGTGAAATACGGTTAAGCAGCGTTTCAAGGCTAGCATTTAAATAGATAATGACGTTCGGTTCGGGCATTCCTTCGGTTAGAATGTCATAAATCTTCATATATTTAGAAAAGTGCTTGTCACTAAGTGTCTGTTGGGCAAATATCTTATTCTTAAAGATGTGGTAATCGGAAATAACGGGAAGCTGTTTTGATAAATGATGCTTCTCCATTTCCTCTAACTGTTTGTATCGATGGCTGAGAAAAAACATCTCGGTTTGGAAGCTCCACTCTTCAATGTTGTCGTAAAACTTACCGAGAAAGGGATTCTCTTCTACGATTTCTTGAAAAAGTTCAAATTGATAATGAGCAGCAATTGCTCGAGATAGGGAGGTCTTTCCAACTCCGATGGGGCCTTCGACGGCAATAAATGGGGTCTGGTTCATACGTATCCTCCTCCGTCGTTTCCTATAGCAGACCTTGCTTATCTTTGAATAGACAAAGATTATTGTAGCATACACCACGAACTGTTGACAGGGTTAAAGGAAGCAAGTTAGAGGTAAATAAAGCCTGCCTGTTTGAAGCCTAAATGGAGTAGGGAATGACACTAATACAAAGGAGTGAAATCATGGATTCTAATCAGATCTTAATTTTACTGTTCATCGGTTATTTAGTTTATACGATTGATAAAAAGCAAAAAAACTTCCCCGCACCACTGGTCTTATTAGGTTTAGGAATAGGACTTTCTTTTCTTCCGTTCTTCAGCTCCGTACATATAACGAAAGACATTATCTTTGAATGGTTTCTACCTGCTCTTCTTTTTATTTCTGCGTATCAGTTTCCGTTTGCTCATCTAAAAAAGCACGCGGGTATTATTGCCGCATTAAGCACGCTGGGATTACTATTGAGTGCTCTCCTCCTCGGTAGTTTATTATTTATTATGAGCGGGCCGTTCCTTTCATTATCATTTGTTGGGGCTTTATTAATTGCTTCTATTCTTACACCTACTGATCCCGTCTCAGTGGTCTCGATTTTAAAGCAGGCTTCAAAAGATCCAAAGATAGCAGATGTGGTCGAAGGTGAATCGATGGTGAACGATGGAACGAGTATCGTTCTTTTTACAGTGTTCGCTGGCATGTATCTTGGTGATGAGAGCTTTTCTATTAGCTCGTTTATTTATGACTTTGCTCTTGTGTCAATTGGAGGAATTGCAATCGGAGCGATATTTAGTTGGATTGTCTGTCGAGCCATTTCTTTTACACACCAGCGACAATATCAGGTGATGCTAAGTATCGTGCTCGCTTATGGAAGTTTTTATGTAGCAGAAAATCTTGGTGTGTCAGGAGTTCTCTCCGTAGTTGCAGCTGGAATCATGCTTTCATATGAACTTGATGGCTTTATTAAAGAATCACACTATAGAGAATACCTTAACAGCTTCTGGGAAGTTGTTGAGCCAAGTATTCTCGCATTGATTTTTTTATTAATAGGGATTGAATCAACAAACTATCTTGATTTTAACTACTGGGTATTTGCAGGATTGATCTTTCTCGCATCTGTAGTTGTTCGTTTCCTTGTGCTTGCAGGTATTATTAAATCATTTACAGCCTGGCGTAATGAATTTAATTGGAAAGACATTTCGCTTGTTACCTGGTCCGGCATACGGGGAACGATGTCGGTTGCACTTCTTCTAAGTTTGGAATCTGAGTATGGTTCAGGAGATAGTACGCTTATCTCTCTCACGTTTGGGGCTGTGTTGCTATCTCTTGTTTTTCAAAGCGTGACGATCTATCCGATGTCTAGTTATTTTGAGAAAAAAGCGAAATGAGCTGTGGTGTAAGCGAATTCTGCGATATTTTAGTTTTCCCGCGAAAACTGCATTTATTTCCACGATATAGAGAAGGCGCCGTTTCTAAACGCTCGTCTTCGCTTTTCATTTACTGCGTTATGGCTTTAGCATATGTTCTTGAAATGTCTGGAAAAAAACTATACGTTTAAGCTGAGTGACAAACTATATTTGGAGGGATGATTGTGCAGGAGCAAATGATGAATCAAAATCAACAGGAAACGGCTGATTTTTTCCCGGTGCGTGATGTGGATTATTTGGAGATTTATGTTGGAAATGCGAAACAGGCTAGTCACTATTTTTGTAAGGCGTTTGGATTTACGCCGGTAGCTTATTCAGGGCTTGAAACAGGGGATCGTGAAAAAGTATCTTATGTGCTGCAGCAAAATAACATTCGTCTTGTTTTATCAGGTGCACTGTCGAATGATCATCCAATTGCGGAGTTTGTCAAATTGCACGGAGATGGCGTGAAGGATATCGCTCTTACTGTAGAGAATATTGATAACGCTTACAAAGAAGCTGCTGAGCGAGGAGCGATTGAATTAAGTCCACCGAAAGAATATAAAGATGAGCATGGCGTAGTGAAGATGGCGGTTATTGGTACTTATGGTGATACCATTCATACATTAGTTGAACGAAAAAACTACTCCGGGCTTTTTCTTCCTGGGTTTAAGAAGTTTGAAGGGAAAATCCCTTCAAAGGAAACGGGGTTACTTGGTATCGACCACTGCGTTGGGAACGTGGAATCAATGGAAGAGTGGGTTTCTTACTATGAGAATGTGATGGGCTTTAAGCAAATGATTCATTTCGATGATGAAGACATTAGCACAGAGTACTCTGCGTTAATGTCGAAAGTGATGCACAATGGGGGACGCATTAAATTCCCGATCAATGAGCCTGCAAATGGGAAACGTAAATCACAAATTCAAGAATACCTGGATTATTACAATGGTCCTGGTGTGCAGCATATTGCTGTTCTAACGAATGATATTGTTGATACAGTTGCAAAACTTCGTGAGGGTGGAGTTGAGTTTCTTGAAACACCAGATGATTATTATGATGCGCTTACTGAGCGAGTAGGTGAGATTGATGAAGAGATAAGCAAACTACGCGAGTTAAAAATTTTAGTGGACCGTGATGACGAAGGGTACTTACTTCAAATTTTCACAAAACCTGTTGTCGATCGACCAACGTTATTTATTGAAGTTATTCAGCGTAAGGGTGCGAAAGGATTTGGAGAAGGAAACTTTAAAGCGTTGTTCCAAGCGATTGAACGAGAGCAGGAACGAAGAGGCAACTTATAGAAGATTATCTTCAATCTGCTTTAAGAAGGAGTTGCCTTTTTCATGAAAGTTCAACCGAATACTTTGGGATGGAAAGATGCCTATAAATTATTGATTGGATCTATTCTACCTCGGCCGATCGCATTTGTATCCAGTATAGATGAGAGCGGTGAGACGAATCTTGCTCCTTTTAGCTTTTTTACAGGGATATGTGCGGATCCTATGATGGTTTGCTTTTCTCCGATGCGAAAGGCTGGTGCAGGGGATAAGAAGGATACACTCTTAAACATTGAAGAATCAAAGGAATTTGTAATCAATATCGTTGGTGAGAAAATTGCTGAACAAATGAATGAGTGTGCTACGCCTTTTCCAAAAGGGACGGATGAATTTCTTGAGACGGGACTTACGAAAGTGGAGAGTGAGCTAATTCGTCCTCCTAGAGTGAAGGAGAGTGACGTTCAGCTCGAATGTGTTCTTGATCAAATCGTTGAGTTTGGTGATCATGAAGGCTCAGGTAGTCTCGTTATCGGAAAAGTTGTGTTGGTTCACGTGCGTGATGAGTTATATAAAGATGGCAAGATAGATACGGAGATGCTCCAACCAGTTGGGCGTTTAGCGGGTCAGGAGTATACGAGATCTATAACAGATACATTTACATTGAGACGAAAAACATCTCCTGATGGAAAGAGCTGAGGCCGTTGAAGTTCGTTACTTTCGAATTAGAGGGTAGAAGACAAGCTGGTATTTATAAAGATTCGCGTATTATCGGATTACATGAGGCTTCTAATGGTGTTATTCCAGAAGATCTCATGAGTATCATTGTCGACTACCCGCGTTATCAACCGCTTATTGAAGCATGTATAAATGGTGATTATGAACTCGAAAACGTTACTCTATATGCACCTCTTCCGCGTCCACTTAGCATCCGAGATTTTTATGCCTTTGAAGAACACGTGGTCACTGCACGAGGGAAAAGAGGGCTTGGTGTTGTGCCAGAATGGTATGAGCTTCCGGTCTTCTATTTTTCAAATCATCTTGCGGTCAAAGGACCAGGGGATGTGATTCTACGACCTCAAGCATGTGAAAAGCTAGACTATGAATTAGAAATTGCATGCGTCATTGGAAAAGAAGGGCGCAACATAAAAGCAAATCAGGCGAAAGACTACATTTTCGGTTTTATGATTATGAATGACTGGAGTGCGCGTGATCTTCAAGCACAAGAAATGAAAGTCGGCCTAGGTCCAGCGAAAGGAAAGGATTTTGCTACTTCCTTCGGTCCCTTTCTAGTAACGATTGATGAGCTTCCTATGGAACATGGGAAGCTTGATTTACAAATGGAGGCATTCGTAAATGGCGAGCGTTATTCCTTGGGAAATGCGAAAGATATGTACTATTCCTTTGGTGAGATCATTGAACAGGCCTCCCGCAATGTTACCTTATATCCTGGAGAAGTACTCGGTTCAGGCACGGTGGGAAGCGGGTGTATTCTTGAACAGACAGATCGTATCTTTCTACAGTCCGGCGATAAAGTTGATTTAGCTATTACGAACCTTGGCACGCTTTCAAATGTCGTGGGGGAGGAGGAAGAGTATGGTTTACTATCGAAAAATGGGAGAGGTTCCTTCTAAACGACATACAACGTTTAAAAAAGAAGATGGTTCCTTATACAGGGAACAAGTGATGGGAACGAAAGGATTTTCGGGTGTTCAATCGATCTTGTATCATCACCATTTTCCAACAGCGGTGACAGATGCGACCTTTCTAAAGAATATAGCACCAGAGTATGAGACAGAAAGCGCCCTTCGCCATCGTCATTTCCGAACAGCACAGTGCGACAAAAAAGGTGATGCGGTTGTCGATCGATGTTATTTCCTAGGGAATGAAGATGTGATTCTCGGGATCGTGAATCCTACGAAGACAATGGATTACTTTTATCGTAATGGGGATGGCGATGAACTTTTCTTTATTCATCACGGTTCAGGGAAAATCGAGACGATGTTTGGGGAAGTCTCTTATAGAGCTGGCGACTATATTGTCATGCCAATTGGAACCATTTACCGCGTTATTCCAAAAGGGGAGGATAATCGCTGGTTGGTTTTAGAAGCAAACAGTGCCATTACGACTCCGAGGAGATATCGAAACGAATATGGGCAGCTGATGGAACACAGTCCATTCTGTGAACGAGATTTCAACGGGCCAGATCGTCTTCTATCTTTTGATAAAAAAGGATCGTTTGAAGTAGTAACGAAAACACGTGGGGGGTTGCACCGCCATATGTTCGATCATCATCCGCTTGATGTTGTCGGCTGGGATGGCTACCTTTATCCATGGAAGTTTAATATCAACGATTTTGAGCCGATTACAGGGCGAGTGCATCAGCCGCCACCAGTGCATCAAACCTTTGAAGGTCATAATTTTGTCGTCTGCTCATTTGTGCCAAGGCTCTATGACTATCATCCAGACGCCATTCCAGCACCTTATTTTCATAGCAACGTTGATAGTGATGAAGTGCTTTACTACGTTGAGGGGAATTTCATGAGCCGGAAAGGTATTGAGGAAGCGTCGATTACCCTTCATCCTTCAGGTATCCCACACGGTCCGCATCCAGGAAAAATTGAGGCAAGCATCGGCAAAAAAGAAACGCTTGAGCTTGCTGTAATGATCGATACATTCCGACCACTTAAGGTCATTGAACACGTTCAGCAATATGAAGATGAGAATTATATGAAAAGCTGGGTCACAGAATAACGAATTGGGGAAATGAACGGCAGTCGCGTGATCACTTGATCACGCGATGATTATGTTGCACGATGCTTTTGCTTTTATGTATTTTCATGTATAATGTTATTCATTCGGCCCCGTAGCTCAGGGGATAGAGCAACGGTTTCCTAAACCGCAGGTCGGAGGTTCGATTCCTCTCGGGGCCACCATTTAAATCCTTATGAGATAAGGGTTTTTTATTTTGTCCTTTTCACCCTCAGTTTTCTACGATTATCCATCTCACCCTTTTTTTTACTTTAACACTATCATTTATAAAGCCAACTTCATAAAAGGAAACACCAATCCATTTAGCTAAAGAGTAACGAACGATTCACTGGAAATGAGTGAGCTGATGATGGGGAAGCGTAAATGGTTTATGCTCATTGTTCTTTTAGGAGCAGCTTTTATCACGTTTACATTTATCGGAAAGGAAAAGAAGATTTCCGATGACGTTTTAACTGTGGAAAAGGCTGATGATATCGTCCCTTACTTTAAAAGCATCACTCCTGGACTTGAACTAGCAATAAAGTCAGGAGATTATCAAGCATATGAAGGTCCTTCACTACCAAAAGATTTTAAAATAAACGTGGATAGCTTCTGGTACTCTCGACACAATGTCTTTGTTTTCTATCATGTTGATGTGTCGGATAGTAAGTTTGTCATAACAAGAGATAGAGAAGATCTCCCTAAAATTGATCAACTTGTGATGGAAGATGGTTCGGGTAAAGCATCTGTATTGGAACTCGTTGAAACAGGTGAAGGTGTACTGTTTGAAGATGACTATTATATGAAGGGAACGTTTCAAGCTGTTACTCATTCTGAGACAAACGAGCCTCTTCAAAAATGGAATGGAGCACTAAAAGCAATTGTAAGTGGAAAGCGATCTGCTACCGTTGAAGTGCCTGTGTCTTATGAGTACGAAAAGGAAGAAAAGATCACAAGACAAATAAATGAAACAAAGAAATTTGTAGAAACAATTGTAACTGTTTCTCAATGGGAGAAGACGCCCTCTGATAGTCGTCTCATACTAAATATCAATTCTCCTCTTTCAAAAATCGTTGAAATGGATTTGAAGATCTCAACCAATGAAAAAGAGATAGCGCCGCTAATAGTAGAAGAGATCAGCGGTCAATACTCAGTATCTTTTCCAAGTGGAACCGAGCTACCCGAAGCCATCCAATTCTATGGGCTGATTGGCGCATCTTTAAAGGAAATCATTTTCGAAGTTGATCCGAATCAATATGAAATTTATAAGCAGATTAAAGAATCGACTTACACGCATCGAGTAGATGAACCTATCACTACGATGTATGGTGCTGAAATTGTTAAGGAGACTCTCTATTATGATGATCATGGAGTTACATTTCACTTACTATTGAATCAAATTGCTACGGAAGGTCTTTCCTTAAATTTGTTGTATAAAGATCAGATCTTGATAGAAGCCGTCAATGAGAGGAATGAGAAACGTCACTTGAGATTACTTGGGGATGAAGAAGATCGATTGACGTTTAAGATTAACCGTGGGTTTTATGAGCGGTCTGAAATAATTCAGGTTAAATTAACGAATCTCCCCGTGTATGTGCCAACAAACTGGTTAATCAAACCTCGGAATGAGTAATGCTCATTGTTAAAAAATGCAAGCTAAAGCAACGTAAAGGTGATATGATAGAAATAGTATGGAGAGTTGGGAGGCTTTCAAGTTGGACGATTGGAAAGGGACTTTGGCAGAACTATTTCGTGCTGTTGGCATCAATCTTAAATCAGAGCTTTCTCCCGTGGTTGATGGTATACAATCTGTTTTCTCAGATAATCCGTGGGGACAGCTTTTCTTATTATTGCTTATCCTTCTCATCATTGCTCAAGGTATGAGCGCGATTGCTCGGCAATATGATCGTGCCTTCAGGCAAACGATTGAGCGGAAGATGGAGACGAATTCACATCTACATAATTTTTTTAAAGGTTTTTTGCATCATAAGCGTTCAGAAGGATGGATGAGAGACGCAGCCTGGCAACAAAAAGAGCTTCAGCGCTTTGATTTATATGAATTGGAATGGCTGAAAGCGGAACTTGCTACAGCAGAAAAAGACTTTCGCGATTATCGACCACAGACTTTTTTAGCTGGCATCCTTTTTTCGGTAAGCATTCTTTTTCTAATCTGGTATTATGATTGGACGATTTTCGAAAAAGAAGTTCTGACCATTTTGTTACCAGTTCTCCTTGTTATATGGTGTATGGGTCTCGTGTTTTATAAGGTTGGTATTAAGAAACGCTTCTATCAGTCTTTGAATACTAGCGTCCAACTGGCGATTTCGACAAAAAAGGTCCAGGATGTGATGATGTACATCGATTCTGATTTAAAGCGATATAAAACAGAGCGTGTGACAACTGACGGGGGATATTATGAAGTTGTTCGCTGCATGACCTGTCTTTACCATTCAAAATATCTTGAAGAAGTTCGCTTCCAGATCAATGATACGACCCTTGCCTTTGCGGCTAAAGAACGTGTGATTGAAGTTACAGTAAATAGCGGATTCGGCAATTCGTTTTTAATCGATCGTCTTGAGTTTAGAGACGGCTACTGTCAGAGTCTTCGTAAAGGTAGCAAGCTTTTCGATGATAAATTAATGGTTACGTATTTAAATGCTGCTTTCGAACAAAGACCGGCTTATTTCCAAACAAGCTCATAACAAATGACCCCTCTTCTATGGAAGAGGGGATTTTGTTATCCTTCATAAGCTGTTGTTGTATTTCGCTGATTCGCTTTTTCAATAAGGTCGTCTATATCCAATTCAGTTGAAGCTTGTGTACTGGCTTTTAAGTTTCCTTCCATTAAGCGGAGGGCATAGTCATTATCCTCCTTAACGTTAGAGGCACAGCAATCAGATGGTATATAAAGATCGTATTCCCTCATATAAGCATCATTCGCAGTAAAGAGTACACAAATGTTTCCTGCAAAACCAGTTAGAATAAGTGTATTGACGTTCAAGAATTTGAGTAACGTTGAGAGTGGGGTTGAGAAAAAGCCAGAATGCTTCGGTTTCACAACAGTATAATCATCGTCTTCTGGCTCAAGGCGATCCACAAGATGTTGACCATTTGCTTCGGCTGCATAGTTGATGACCTTTTTGAAGTCAGATTGCCATAAGCCGTAATTATCATTAACATAGATAACAGGCATCCCTTTTGCTTTCGCTTCTTTTTTTAAAGATTGTATATTGTCTGCTGTTTTCTCTGTGTATCTAGCAAGAAGTTCAGCATCTTCGAAATCCATTGTATTGATCACATCAATTAATAAAAGAGCGGCAGAAGTAGTTTGATGGCTATGTTCAATGTGTTTCTTACTCATATGAACTCCTCTCCTTTAAATGAATTGGAATAATGTGTAGTTTACCCAAACGATTAATAGATAAAACGACTGTAAAGGATGGAAATGAATGCAGGACCAAATTGAAAAAGATGAGCAGTTTATGCGACTTGCTATGACGGAAGCACAGAAAGCTTCAATCATAGGTGAAGTACCCATAGGCGCAGTCATTGTAAAAGATAATGAAGTGATTGCCTCTGCATATAACCTTAGAGAAACGGAACAACGATCTGTAGCACATGCAGAGTTGCTTGCGATTGATGAAGCATGTCGTAAAGTGGGGTCTTGGCGCTTAACTGACTGCACGTTATACGTAACCCTTGAGCCTTGCGCTATGTGTAGTGGAGCGATTGTTCTTTCTAGAGTAGAGCGTGTGGTCTTTGGTGCCTACGATCCAAAGGGTGGATGTGCTGGGACATTAATGAATTTATTGGAGGATCCACGTTTTAATCATCAAGCAGCTGTAACGCCAGGTGTTTGTGAAGAGGAATGTGGAACCATGTTATCAGCTTTTTTTCGTGACTTAAGACGAAAACGAAAAGAAGAAAAGCAGCGATCGTCAATCATTGAAAATCAGAAAGAGACGTGATATAGTTTTTTTGTCAAAGAGACAACGTTAGATGGAGGCGTACCCAAGTCTGGCTGAAGGGGGCTGACTCGAAATCAGTTAGGACGTTCACGCGTCGCGGGGGTTCAAATCCTCTCGCCTCCGCCAGTTACATTTATCGGTGTAGTAGACCTGTTGCTAAATTGGTCGAAATACGATATACTTTATCTTGCACCATTCGAGTGCACAACAATGTTATCAAATTTGCCGTGCTAGGTGGGGAATTAGCGGTGCCCTGTACTCGCAATCCGCTACAGCGAGACTGAATCCCTTCCCGAGGTTTAGCTACTGCGGGGTCTGCCCTGAATAAGTGGTGTTGACATTCGGGTCCTGCGCAACAGAGTCCTATGAACCCTGTCAGGTCCGGAAGGAAGCAGCAGTAAGTAGGTACCCTCTGTGTGCCGCGGGAGTGCCCGGATCGAGCTAACTGTTCAGGTAACGCCTGTGGTTGCTTTATCAAAGGAAGGTGCACGGTTTACTTAATTTAAATGCTCAAACTCACTCTTTTAATAGGGTGAGTTTTTTAGTATCGTTTTATCTGATTGTCTTTTGAATTAGAAGCGGTGAAACGGTATAATAGAAATGTATGAAGAGGTTAGGAGGAGAGTAGGCGAATGAGTTATCAAGCGCTATACCGCGTTTGGCGACCGCAAACGTTTGAAGATGTGGTTGGTCAAGGGCATGTAACAAGAACAATTCAAAACGCACTCATGCAGCAAAAAATCTCTCACGCCTATTTGTTTACAGGACCTCGAGGAACGGGAAAAACGAGTGCTGCGAAAATTATTGCGAAGGCCATTAACTGCGAGAAGGCACCTGTTGCTGAACCATGTAATGAATGTTCAGCATGTCTCGGGATTACGGATGGTTCGATTTCAGATGTTATCGAAATTGATGCTGCCTCTAACACAGGTGTTGATGACATCCGTGATATTCGCGATAAAGTAAAGTATGCGCCGAGTTCTGTTTCTTATAAGGTGTATATCATAGATGAGGTTCACATGCTTTCAACTGGAGCGTTCAATGCCCTTCTGAAAACGTTAGAAGAGCCACCAAAGCATGTAGTATTTATTCTTGCGACCACTGAGCCGCATAAAATCCCATTAACCATCATTTCCAGGTGTCAGCGTTTTGATATGAGAAGAATTACGGCGCAGGACATCGTTGGACGGTTACAAACAATTATTAAAGCGCAGGATATAGAGGTTGAAGAAGATGCGCTTTATCAAGTTGCTCGAGCAGCAGATGGTGGGATGCGAGATGCGTTAAGTATTCTTGATCAGGCAATCTCATATAGTGAGGCTGAAGTTGTATTAGATGATGTGCTTGCAGTAACAGGAAGCGTGTCCCAAAAAATGATCTCGAAAATTGCGATGGCTTTCTACAATAAAGATGTGGCAGAAGCTTTGAACGCAGTAGAAGAATTAATGGATCACGGGAAGGATGCTGCTCGTTTTCTAGAAGACTTAATTTATTACTACCGAGATTTACTGCTATATCAAACCGCGCCTCAGCTTGAAGAAGTAGTTGAACGGGTAAAAATCGACGAAACGTTTCAGCACTTGGGAGATCGTTCTCGGAAAGAATGGATTTATACTGTTATTGAGACATTGAATCGATCGCAGCAAGAAATGAAGTGGACGAACCATCCACGAATCTTTCTGGAATTAGCGCTTGTTCAAATCTGCCAGGAAGAGACGAGTAGTCAGCCTATACAAGGTGGAGAAGACCAAAATGAACTACTTGATCGTATTCAAAAGCTAGAAAATGAGTTGAAAACGCTCAAGGAACAAGGCGTTACGGTTAAGCAACAAGAAGAAGGTTCTGAACCAAAACAGAAGAAACAATTTAAACCTTCCAGACAGAAATCCGGCGTATCTCATGGTAGAATAAAAGAGATGCTGAAGAAAGCTACTAAGCAAGATTTAATGAAAGTAAAAAGCGTGTGGGGAGAAGTGATGGAGAACGTTCGTCAGGAAAAAGTCTCAGCACATGCCTGGTTGAAAGATAGTGAGCCGGTGGCCGCTACAGACAACACCTTTCTTTTATCTTTTCAGTATGACATGCATTGCCAGATGGCAATGAAGGACAACATTCGTGGAACGCTTGAACAAGTATTAGCACGAACGCTTGGTAAACAGTTAGAAATGGTTGCAATTGTGGAACAAGAATGGAAGGAAATTCGCACAGAATTCTTGAAAACAAGAGATGAACCAGAACCTGATCAAAAAGGGGCTGAACCGGCGGAAGATCCATTGATCGCTGAAGCAAGACGTCTTGTCGGCGATGATTTATTAGATATTCAAACATAAAAATGAACAATAACTAAGGAGGAATTTTTTTATGAAACGTGGCATGGGTGGCGGAGGAAACATGAATAACATGATGAAACAAATGCAAAAAATGCAAAAGGATATGGCGAAAGCTCAAGAAGAACTAAAGGATAAAATCGTTGAAGGTACAGCTGGCGGCGGTATGGTTCTAGTTAAAGCGAATGGTCATAAAGAAATCCTTGAAGTAATTGTAAAAGAAGAGGTCGTAGATCCAGATGATATCGACATGCTACAAGACCTTGTGCTTGCTGCAACGAATGATGCACTACGTAATGTAGATGAATTGGTAAACAAAGACATGGGCAAATTTACACAGGGTCTTAATATGCCAGGAATGTTTTAGGGGGTACGCAGGTGCATTATCCTGAACCAATATCAAAACTGATCGACAGTTTTATGAAATTGCCGGGAATCGGACCAAAAACGGCGGTCCGCCTGGCTTTTTTCGTTCTTGAAATGAATGATGATGATGTCCTTGATTTCGGAAAAGCGTTAGTTAATGCAAAGCGTCAGTTAACTTATTGTTCTGTGTGTAATCACATTACAGACACCGATCCTTGTCGTATTTGTTCAGATAGCCATCGCGATGAGACGATTATCTGTGTCGTTCAAGATGCTAAAGATGTTATTGCTATCGAAAAAATGAAAGACTACACAGGTTTATACCATGTTCTTCATGGTGCTATTTCTCCTGTTGAAGGTATTGGGCCTGAAGATATCAAGGTACCAGAGTTATTGAAACGTCTGCAGGATGATAAGGTAACAGAAATTATACTAGCGACGGACCCGACGATTGAAGGAGAAGCAACAGCGATGTATATTGCTCGCCTGGTTAAGCCTACAGGTATTCGTATTACTCGTATTGCTCATGGTCTCCCTGTTGGGGGCGATCTTGAGTATGCTGATGAAGTCACCCTTTCGAAAGCAATGGAAGGACGTCGTGAATTGTAGCATCAGGAGGGAAGCAAATGTTCTTCAAACGTAAAGGCTATTTGCGGAAAGACGCTGATGAGCGTTTGATTCAGACGCTATACGAATTAAAAGATGTATGGAACAATCAAAAAGAAATCGTAGAGCGCAGTGTTGAGCCTTCTGGAGCCGTTCTTGCGAAGCTTAAAGTGGATGAAGCAAAATACTTCTTTCTATTAAAAGAAGCAAAACGAAGAAAGATAAGAATGGGATAAACCTCCCGTTCTTTTTTATTTGGACAGACATATGCTTTAGTAATTCTGAAAAAAAGAGCGGAGGCCTACTATGGATCCTAAACTTATTATTGGCTTATTTGTCTTCAGTATTGTTTTGCTTCTTTTTGTGGGGGCACCACTGAAGCCGATGCGTTGGATTGGGCAGGGGTTAATCAAGTTAGCAATCGGTGCATTACTTCTATTCTTTCTCAATACATTCGGCACTCCATTTGACCTCCATGTTCCTATTAATCCCGGGACAGCAGTGATCACCGGTTTTCTAGGCGTTCCTGGCCTTATAGCTTTGGCTGCAATTGAACTGATTTTGATAGGTTGAATGAAAAGGACTCATGTAACTAAAAGAGTCCTTTTTTGTTTTTCTGAAATAACTTTTGAAAAAGGGGTTGCGTAACAGAGTTAACCCTGATATAGTTATATAAGTCGCCGCAACAACGCGGTTGACGCCAAAAAGAATTTCAAAAAAGTTATTGACGCTGACGGAGTTAATATGGTATATTAATAAAGTCGCTGAAAACGACATTGAAAGAAACAAATTGATCTTTGAAAACTGAACGAAACGCCATGTAAGTAGTTGTTTCTACGGAAACAAAATGTTTTAAAAGCTAGATTAAGCTTTCTATCGGAGAGTTTGATCCTGGCTCAGGACGAACGCTGGCGGCGTGCCTAATACATGCAAGTCGAGCGAAGAGATGGGAGCTTGCTCCCTGATCTTAGCGGCGGACGGGTGAGTAACACGTGGGCAACCTGCCCTGCAGACTGGGATAACTCCGGGAAACCGGAGCTAATACCGGGTAATACATCGCGCCGCATGGTGCAATGTTGAAAGTTGGCTTTCGAGCTAACACTGCAGGATGGGCCCGCGGCGCATTAGCTAGTTGGTAAGGTAATGGCTTACCAAGGCGACGATGCGTAGCCGACCTGAGAGGGTGATCGGCCACACTGGGACTGAGACACGGCCCAGACTCCTACGGGAGGCAGCAGTAGGGAATCTTCCGCAATGGACGAAAGTCTGACGGAGCAACGCCGCGTGAGTGACGAAGGCCTTCGGGTCGTAAAGCTCTGTTGTTAGGGAAGAACAAGTACCGTTCGAATAGGGCGGTACCTTGACGGTACCTAACCAGAAAGCCACGGCTAACTACGTGCCAGCAGCCGCGGTAATACGTAGGTGGCAAGCGTTGTCCGGAATTATTGGGCGTAAAGCGCGCGCAGGCGGTCTTTTAAGTCTGATGTGAAAGCCCACGGCTCAACCGTGGAGGGTCATTGGAAACTGGAGGACTTGAGTGCAGAAGAGGAGAGTGGAATTCCACGTGTAGCGGTGAAATGCGTAGATATGTGGAGGAACACCAGTGGCGAAGGCGGCTCTCTGGTCTGTAACTGACGCTGAGGCGCGAAAGCGTGGGGAGCAAACAGGATTAGATACCCTGGTAGTCCACGCCGTAAACGATGAGTGCTAGGTGTTGGGGGGTTCCACCCTCAGTGCTGAAGTTAACACATTAAGCACTCCGCCTGGGGAGTACGACCGCAAGGTTGAAACTCAAAGGAATTGACGGGGGCCCGCACAAGCAGTGGAGCATGTGGTTTAATTCGAAGCAACGCGAAGAACCTTACCAGGTCTTGACATCCTCTGACAATCCTGGAGACAGGACGTTCCCCTTCGGGGGACAGAGTGACAGGTGGTGCATGGTTGTCGTCAGCTCGTGTCGTGAGATGTTGGGTTAAGTCCCGCAACGAGCGCAACCCTTGATCTTAGTTGCCAGCATTTAGTTGGGCACTCTAAGGTGACTGCCGGTGACAAACCGGAGGAAGGTGGGGATGACGTCAAATCATCATGCCCCTTATGACCTGGGCTACACACGTGCTACAATGGACGGTACAAAGGGCAGCAACACCGCGAGGTGAAGCGAATCCCATAAAGCCGTTCTCAGTTCGGATTGCAGGCTGCAACTCGCCTGCATGAAGCCGGAATTGCTAGTAATCGCGGATCAGCATGCCGCGGTGAATACGTTCCCGGGCCTTGTACACACCGCCCGTCACACCACGAGAGTTTGTAACACCCGAAGTCGGTGGGGTAACCTTTATGGAGCCAGCCGCCGAAGGTGGGACAAATGATTGGGGTGAAGTCGTAACAAGGTAGCCGTATCGGAAGGTGCGGCTGGATCACCTCCTTTCTATGGAGAATTACGAAGGTAACTTACGTTACCAACCTTACATGAGCGTTTCGTTTAGTTTTGAAAGAATGATTTATTCTTTCAAAACAGGTGAAGTGATGAAGCTTAGGCGGATTCAAGTAGTAGCCTTGTTCCTTGAAAACTAGATAGCACAAACAACGACATCCAATAATTATTTTTTATGCAATAACTTAGTAATAACTGATGCGTTATGGCAGTAATGCCTAACAAATCGAAGGTTAAGCTACTAAGGGCGCACGGTGGATGCCTTGGCACTAGAAGCCTAAGAAGGACGGGACGAACACCGATATGCTTCGGGGAGCTGTAAGTACGCTTTGATCCGGAGATTTCCGAATGGGGGAACCCACCATCTTTAATAGGATGGTATCCATTTCTGAATACATAGGGAATGGAAGGCAGACCCGGGGAACTGAAACATCTCATTACCCGGAGGAAGAGAAAGCAAACGCGATTTCCTGAGTAGCGGCGAGCGAAACGGAATCAGCCCAAACCAGAGGGCTTGCCCTCTGGGGTTGTAGGACGTCTCTTTGGAGTTACAAAGGCACGGATAGACGAAGCGACCTGGAAAGGTCCATCAGAGAAGGTAACAATCCTGTAGTCAAAATCCGATGCCCTCCGAGACGGATCCTGAGTACGGCGGGACACGTGAAACCCCGTCGGAATCCGGGAGGACCATCTCCCAAGGCTAAATACTCTCTAGTGACCGATAGTGAACCAGTACCGTGAGGGAAAGGTGAAAAGCACCCCGGAAGGGGAGTGAAAAAGAACCTGAAACCGTGTGCCTACAACTAGTTGGAGCCCGTTAATGGGTGACAGCGTGCCTTTTGTAGAATGAACCGGCGAGTTACGATCCCGTGCAAGGTTAAGCTGAGAAGGCGGAGCCGCAGCGAAAGCGAGTCTGAATAGGGCGAAATAGTACGTGGTCGTAGACCCGAAACCAGGTGATCTACCCATGTCCAGGGTGAAGTTCAGGTAACACTGAATGGAGGCCCGAACCCACGCATGTTGAAAAATGCGGGGATGAGGTGTGGGTAGCGGTGAAATGCCAATCGAACCTGGAGATAGCTGGTTCTCTCCGAAATAGCTTTAGGGCTAGCCTCGCGGCAAGAATCTTGGAGGTAGAGCACTGATTGGACTAGGGGTCCTTACCGGATTACCGAATCCAGTCAAACTCCGAATGCCAACGATTTATCCGCGGGAGTCAGACTGCGAGTGATAAGATCCGTAGTCGAGAGGGAAACAGCCCAGACCACCAGCTAAGGTCCCAAAGTATACGTTAAGTGGAAAAGGATGTGGCGTTGCTTAGACAACCAGGATGTTGGCTTAGAAGCAGCCATCATTTAAAGAGTGCGTAATAGCTCACTGGTCGAGTGACGCTGCGCCGAAAATGTACCGGGGCTAAACGTATCACCGAAGCTGTGGATTGTCTTACGACAATGGTAGGAGAGCGTTCTAAGGGCTGTGAAGTCAGACCGAAAGGACTGGTGGAGCGCTTAGAAGTGAGAATGCCGGTATGAGTAGCGAAAGACAAGTGAGAATCTTGTCCGTCGAAAGCCCAAGGTTTCCTGAGGAAGGCTCGTCC
The DNA here is from genome assembly GCF_056173645.1 of Anaerobacillus sp. QJM3NY_32. NCBI lineage: Bacteria > Bacillati > Bacillota > Bacilli > Caryophanales > Bacillaceae > Anaerobacillus > Anaerobacillus sp. QJM3NY_32. Next base: position 40,861 of record NZ_CM149684.1, read on the forward strand.
GCTCAGGGTTAGTCGGGACCTAAGCCGAGGCCGAAAGGCGTAGGCGATGGATAACAGGTTGATATTCCTGTACCACCTCCTTTCCGTTTGAACGACGGGGGGACGCAGAAAGATAGGGAGAGCGCGCTGCTGGAAATGCGCGTCCAAGCGATTAGGCTGGTGAATAGGCAAATCCGTTCACCGTGAAGGCTGAGTCGTGATGGCGAGGGAAATTTAGTACCGAAGTCCTTGATTCTACGCTGCCAAGAAAAGCCTCTAGTGAGGAAAAAGGTGCCCGTACCGCAAACCGACACAGGTAGGCGAGGAGAGAATCCTAAGACGATCGGGAGAACTCTCGTTAAGGAACTCGGCAAAATGACCCCGTAACTTCGGGAGAAGGGGTGCTTCCTCGGGTTTATAGCCCAGGGGAGCCGCAGTGAAAAGATCCAAGCGACTGTTTAGCAAAAACACAGGTCTCTGCAAAGCCGTAAGGCGAAGTATAGGGGCTGACACCTGCCCGGTGCTGGAAGGTTAAGAGGAGGGGTTATCCCTTACGGGAGAAGCTCTGAATCGAAGCCCCAGTAAACGGCGGCCGTAACTATAACGGTCCTAAGGTAGCGAAATTCCTTGTCGGGTAAGTTCCGACCCGCACGAAAGGTGCAACGACTTGGATACTGTCTCAACGAGAGACCCGGTGAAATTATAGTACCTGTGAAGATGCAGGTTACCCGCGACAGGACGGAAAGACCCCATGGAGCTTTACTGTAGCCTGATATTGGATTTTGGTACAGCTTGTACAGGATAGGTAGGAGCCATAGAAGTCGGACCGCCAGGTTCGATGGAGGCGTCGGTGGGATACTACCCTGGCTGTACTGACATTCTAACCCAGCACCGTGATCCGGTGCGGAGACAGTGTCAGGTGGGCAGTTTGACTGGGGCGGTCGCCTCCTAAAGTGTAACGGAGGCGCCCAAAGGTTCCCTCAGAATGGTTGGAAATCATTCGCAGAGTGTAAAGGCACAAGGGAGCTTGACTGCGAGACCTACAAGTCGAGCAGGGACGAAAGTCGGGCTTAGTGATCCGGTGGTTCCGCATGGAAGGGCCATCGCTCAACGGATAAAAGCTACCCTGGGGATAACAGGCTTATCTCCCCCAAGAGTCCACATCGACGGGGAGGTTTGGCACCTCGATGTCGGCTCATCGCATCCTGGGGCTGAAGTAGGTCCCAAGGGTTGGGCTGTTCGCCCATTAAAGCGGTACGCGAGCTGGGTTCAGAACGTCGTGAGACAGTTCGGTCCCTATCCGTCGCGGGCGCAGGAAATTTGAGAGGAGCTGTCCTTAGTACGAGAGGACCGGGATGGACACACCGCTGGTGTACCAGTTGTTCCGCCAGGAGCATAGCTGGGTAGCTACGTGTGGAAGGGATAAGTGCTGAAAGCATCTAAGCATGAAGCCCCCCTCGAGATGAGATTTCCCACAGCATTAAGCTGGTAAGATCCCTTAGAGATGATGAGGTAGATAGGTTCGGGGTGGAAGCGTGGCAACACGTGGAGCTGACGAATACTAATCGATCGAGGGCTTAACCGAAAATATTGGAAGTTGTGCGTGCTATCTAGTTTTCAGGGAACACCTGAATCGTCTAGTGATGATGGCGAAGAGGTCACACCCGTTCCCATGCCGAACACGGAAGTTAAGCTCTTCAGCGCCGATGGTAGTTGGGGGATCTCCCCCTGCAAGAGTAGGACGTCGCTGGGCAACTAGGAGAAGCGAGAGACCTGAGGGTTTCTCGCTTTTTTGTATTCAAAAAATGTTGAAAGCTCGTAAGAGAAAAAAGCTGCAGGAAAGACAATCAAAAACTTCTTCGAAAGCTTCGTAGGGGTGGGAGAAGCAAGAAATTCGAGGAAGCAAGTGATGTCAGACCGGAGTGGATATTCGAGAGATCCATGAGGATCTGGCATCGCGCAGCTGGCGAAGTTCGCCGCTTATCGCGCCCCGTATGAGAACACGGAAGTTAAGCTCGAGCGCCGATGGTAGTTGGGGGATCTCCCCCTGCAAGAGTAGGACGTCGCTGGGCAACTAAGAGAAGCGAGAGACCTGAGGGTTTCTCGCTTTTTTGTATGGTTTTTTACGTTTGCGGAATTATCATGGGAGGGAAAGCGCGGAAAAAAATCCGATTTTCGCGGAAACATCTGAAATATAGCGGAATTAAATTCGTATCTTCTTATATCTTCTTATTCTACAAGGATAATATACCAATGAAATTTTCTTTCTTTTTTAAAATCACTGACACGGGATAAGTTACAGCCACATATCCATAGAAAGAAGAAAAAAATAGGCTGAAATGAAGTGAATCGGTATAGATCCACTATAATTGGGCAAAGCTTTTACCATGGAGGTGGGAAGATGGAGAAGACAATCAGGCATAGCTTAAGTGAGTGCTGTCTTGTTTGCGAAGAACACAGTTTAAAAGGTATTCATATTTGCGACCGATTTATTTGTTATGAGTGTGAGCGAAAGGTAATTCAAACAGATACCAGTCATGAAAACTATCAATTTTATCTTGAAAAACTACGAAAACTACGACTTAGTCGATTAGCATAAGCAGATAGCTGTTTTATAGGCTATCTGCTTTTTTACGTACGAATGTGAAGCGGCAGTAAGTAGGAAGAGACGATACAGATTTGCTTGCGCCTTTACTTCTCCGAAAGTCTAGATAATGATAGAATACTAGTATAAGCAATGAATCTTCGATAGATAGAAGTTGGTTTTATGAATAAAGCAGATCAAGCACCTTTATATGAAGCATTAACTATGTGGAAGGATCAGAATCCCCTCTCATTTCATGTACCAGGTCATAAAAACGGTACGGTTTTTTCAACTTATAGAAGTGCAGATAACTCATTTAAAGAAATATTGAATATAGATGCCACAGAACTTTCTGGACTAGATGATCTTCATCATGCAGACGGTCCAATTAAGAAGGCAGAGCAGCTTACTGCTGATCTTTATGGAAGTATTGAAAGCCGCTTTTTGGTAGGGGGATCTTCAGCTGGTAACCTTGCGATGATCATGGCATTATGTTCTGAAGGGGACATTGTTCTTGTTCAGAAGAACTGTCACAAATCAGTACTAAATGGACTTCGCTTATCGAAAGCACATCCTATTTTTCTTAATCCATCCATTGATGAGGAAAGTCAGGTTTCAACAGGTGTGTCAGTCGATCTCATCCATCGAGCGATCACAAAATATAAGAATATTAAAGCAATCGTACTGACAAACCCAAATTATTACGGAATGACGAAAGATCTAAAACCGATCATTTCTTATGCTCATCAGAAAGGAATTCCGGTTCTTGTTGATGAAGCACATGGTGCACATTTTGTAAAAGAAAGGTTTTTTCCTGAAAGTGCTTTGAAACAAGGAGCAGATGTTGTTGTTCAATCAGCACATAAAACACTCCCTGCCATGACGATGGGCTCATACTTACATATAGGTGATCCGAAATATAGGAATGCAATAAACGATTATTTACAAGTCTTTCAATCAAGCAGCCCTTCATACCCGATCATGGCTTCGCTCGATTTAGCAAGACACTATATTTCTTCACTTCCTGATAAACAACTTGGTCAAATTTTAGAAGAGATTCTTCAGTTTAAGCACCGGCTGAATAAGATTCCTGGTATAAACGTTATTGGAGATGTAAGTCATGCTTATAAGCAGATTGATCCAATAAAAATAACGGTCCAGTTATCTGGCACCTCAGGATATGATTTGGCAAAAAAGCTTGAGAATGAAGGTATATTTGTTGAGCTTAGTGACCCATTAAACATTTTGCTCATTTGTCCCATAGCATTTAATGGTGAGGCTTATGAGCGAACGTTACAGGCATTTGAAAGGATTGCAGTTCATAGGGATGAAGCCACATTTAGAATATCTATGAATCAGTTGAATCATGAAGAGATAACATTTCCTGCTTATTCTTTTGCGAAGTTGGAAACGATGAATACCAATACAGTTAGTATTAGAAACGCTGTTGGTTTAATTGCAGCGAAAGCCATTATCCCCTATCCCCCAGGAATTCCTATCGTTCTGCCAGGGGAGCGCATAACTTTAGGTAAGATCCAACTAGTAGAAACAGTGTTGAATGGCGGAGGACACATACAGGGGATGAATGGTGATATGATTGAGATTGCAATAGAAGAGGAGTAGGGCATTGAAAGGATTATTTATAACATTTGAAGGACCGGATGGCGCAGGTAAGTCAACACAGGTTCAAAAACTAGCCGATTATTTAAACGAAGAAGGCATTCGTTTTATTCATACAAGAGAGCCAGGTGGTACAGCTATAAGCGATCAAATTAGATCTTTGATCCTTAATCCAGAACATGAAGAGATGGTGGATGAGACGGAAGTACTTCTTTATGCTTCATCCCGAGCTCAGCATGTGAGAGAAAAGATTCTTCCAGCATTAAATGAAGGATATCTTGTACTATGTGATCGCTTTGTTGATGCATCAGTTGCTTATCAGGGGGTTGGCCTTGGACTAGATGTAGAAACGATAAAGGTCATCAATGAATTTGCAACAGGAGGGCTAACACCTGATCGAAGCTATATGATTGATCTTCCTGTTTCTGTTGGTAAAGAAAGAATGGCAGCAAGAAATCAACTTGATCGTATTGAACAAAAAGGAACAGCTTATCATGAAAAGGTGAGAGAAGCTTTTCTGGAATTATATAAAAATAATAATGAACGGATTCATTTGATCGATGGTGAAAATGCTGTCGATGAGATTTTTTCGTCAATAAAAAAGGATTTTACAGTGTTGTGGGATAACTATTGTAGTAATAACTAATTGACGGGTGCATGCTTGCCGCCCGGGGAGGGATACACATGAAACTAGTAATGGCTGTCGTTCAGGATAAGGATAGCAATCGGTTATCCAATGCCCTGGTCGATCATAATTTCCAGGCGACAAAGCTTGCGACTACAGGTGGATTTTTACGTGCAGGAAATACGACATTTCTAGTAGGTACGGAAGATCATCGTGTACAAAAGCTTCTTGATATTATTAAAGACAATTGTCAGAGTAGAGAACAGATGGTGGCACCGGTCTCTCCGATGGGAGGAAATGCAGATTCTTATGTACCGTATCCTGTTGAAGTGTCAGTTGGAGGAGCAACGGTATTTGTTCTTCCAGTAGAGGCCTTCCATCATTTTTAATATGCACGGTAGGATGAGTGATAGCAATGACAGATTGGAATGAATTAAAAGACCGGCAACCCACGGTTGTTAGAATGGTCATAAATAGTTTCAAGAAAGAACGTCTTTCTCATGCGTATTTATTTGACGGTGGGGCAGGAACAGGCAAAAAAGATATTGCGGTTCATATGGCGAAAACGTATTTTTGTCAGGAAAGAACAGGAATCGATCCGTGTCAAAACTGCAGAGACTGTAAAAGGATTGATTCTGGAAATCATCCCGATCTTCATCTCCTAGAACCTGATGGACAATCGATTAAAATCGATCAAATTCGTAAGCTTCAGAAGGAATTCTCTTATCTTGGGGTAGAATCTCGAAAGAAAGTTTATATATTGAATCATTCAGATCGAATGACAACTCAAGCTGCTAATAGTTTACTTAAATTTCTTGAAGAGCCAGGACAAATGACGATGGCTATTCTCTTAACAGAGCAAAAGCAGCATATTCTATCCACGATTTATTCGAGGTGCCAGGTTATTACATTTCAACCCCTTTCAACAAATGGGGTGGAACAAGCCTTAGTGAATGACGGAGTAACACCACACCTTGCTAAATTAGCTGCTCAATTAACGAATGATCAGCGTGCAGCAAAGGAGTTGGCGCTTGATGAGTGGTTTGCACAGGCTAGAGCGATAGTGATACAATTGACTGAAGAGTTGAAGGAAAGACCTCATCAGGTTTTCCTAACGATCCATGACAAATGGCTAGCTCATTTTAAGGATAAAACGCAGCAGGATATGGGACTTAATCTTATGCTTTTTTGGTATAAGGATATAATGAAAATACAACTGCAGGATAATCGGATTGTCTATGCAGATCAGAAGGATAAGCTCGAACGTTATGCCCTTCAATTCGGAAGAAAGAAGATAAGTCAGCATATGATGGCGATACTTGATGCCAAAAGACGTCTGAGTGCAAACACAAACCCGCAGTTTGTGATGGAACAGCTAGTACTCAGGTTACGGGAGGGATAAGTTTGTGTATGAAGTAGTTGGCGTTCGCTTTAAGAAAGCGGGGAAGATCTATTACTTTGATCCGAGTAGCCTCCAGGTGTCCAACAAAGAATTTGTTATCGTGGAGACTGCAAGAGGGGTTGAATTTGGCAAAGTCGTATTAGCAAACAAGCAAGTTGATGAAGAGGATGTTGTACTTCCTCTTAAGAAAGTAATTCGCATAGCTGATGAAAAAGATCGCCTTGCGGTAGAAGATAATAAACACGCAGCTGAAGAAGCTTTTGAAGTGTGTGTTTCTAAAATTGAAGAGTACAAGCTTGATATGAAGCTTGTTGATGTTGAATATACATTTGATCGGAATAAGATCATCTTTTACTTTACAGCAGATGGAAGAGTAGATTTCCGCGAACTTGTGAAAGGGCTCGCATCCATCTTTAGAACAAGAATTGAACTTCGTCAGATTGGTGTAAGAGATGAAGCGAAGATGCTTGGTGGAATTGGACCATGTGGCCGAATGCTTTGTTGCTCAACATGGCTTGGCGATTTTGAACCTGTTTCGATTAAGATGGCTAAAGATCAAAATCTATCTTTAAATCCTGCTAAAATTTCTGGACTTTGCGGCAGGTTAATGTGCTGCTTGAAATATGAGAACGATGCATACGAATCCGGCAAAAAAGAGCTTCCAGACGTTGGGAAGACGATTCAAACCGGACAAGGTAAAGGAAAAGTTGTTGGGTTGAATATATTGGAACGTCTTGTTCAGGTCGAATTATTTGAACTCAACCGCGTGACAGAATATACGCTTGATGAATTGATACAAGACGGCGCAGTATCTACGCAAGCCACAGATTGATTGAGGTGGAACGGAAGTGGAGAAAAAAGAAGTTTTTTCACGTGTAAGCTCAATGGAAGAACAGATTGGTGACTTATACAAACAATTAGGCGAACTAAAAGAACATCTTGCAGGACTGCTGGAAGAAAATCACCATCTCGAAATTGAGAATCACCACTTGCGAGAGCGGTTAGAACAAACTTCCGAGCCGAAGAGTCATTCATCTGGCAAAAAGAAGCGCGGTAAACCAGAAGTTGGAGAAGGATATGATAATCTTGCGAGATTATATCAAGAAGGTTTTCATATTTGTAATCTCCATTACGGTAGCATCCGGACAGAGGGAGATTGTCTTTTTTGCTTGTCGTTCTTAAATAAAAAGTAGTGATTTGGTCTTTCCACATCTGGAAAGACCTTTTTTACAATTATATAACTTGTTCACTAAAGAATTAAAATAGATAGGAGAAAAGCATCATGCATTTATATGATGATGAACGGATTGACTACATCATTGAAAATGAATTAAGAATTATTCAAAGCCCAACGGTATTTTCTTTTTCTCTAGATGCCGTTCTACTTGCGCGATTTGCCTGGGTGCCGATAAAACGTGGTAAAATAATTGATCTTTGTACAGGTAATGGCATTATTCCACTTCTATTATCGAGAAGAAGTCAGGTTCCGATTGATGCGGTCGAAATTCAAGATCGGCTATATGACATGGGGACGAGAAGTGTGGATTTAAATGACCTTAATGATCAGCTTACCCTACATCATGGGGATATTCGGGACCTACCTGCTGGGTTATTAAAGGAATCTTATGATGCAGTAACATGCAACCCACCCTATTTTCAAAGTAAGCGAAATGAACAGCGTAATCTAAATGAACACCTTACCATCGCCCGACATGAAGTTATGTGTACTCTCGAAGATGTTATTCAATCTTGCAGTCGTTTAGCGAAACAGGGTGGGAAGGTATCACTGGTTCATCGTCCTGAGAGGTTACTTGATATTGTGACGCTAATGAGAAAATACCGTGTTGAACCTAAGAGAATGCAGCTCGTTTATCCGAAAGCTGGTAAAGAAGCAAATACGCTATTAATAGAAGGAATTAAAGATGGGAAGCCTGATTTAAAAGTGTTGCCGCCGTTCATCGTTTATCAGAAAGATAATACGTATAGTGACGAGATGAGAAATGTTTATGAAGAACTATAGTCATTTTGTCTATATGCTCGAATGTCGAGATGGTAGTTATTATACAGGCTATACGACGGACTTATCTCATCGATTAGCTCAACATGAATGTGGAAAAGGTGCAAAATATACGAGGGGGAGAGGTCCACTACGCCTCGTTTATCAAGCGGAATATGAGACAAAAAGTGAAGCAATGCAAGAAGAATATCGGATCAAACAACTATCTCGTATTCAAAAAGAAAAGATAATAAAAGAAAAGAGGCAAGTTCATGTGGAGTCAGAAGAGTTACAAAGAGAGCGAGACAGGTAAACTTTATCTCGTACCTACCCCTATCGGAAACCTGAATGATATGACTTTCCGCGCTATTCAGACGTTAAAAGACGTAGATCTTATTGCTGCAGAAGATACAAGACAATCAAAAAAGCTAACGAATCATTTTGAGATTGAGACACGGTTGATTAGCTATCATGAACATAACAAGGAATCGAGTGGATATAAACTTCTGGAGCGATTAAGGGAAGGACAAAGTATTGCCCTTATTAGCGATGCTGGAATGCCCGCTATTTCAGATCCTGGTTATGAAATTGTGTCAGCATGTGTGGCAGAGGAAATCCCTGTTATTCCCTTACCAGGTGCGAATGCAGCAATTACTGCTCTTGTGGCATCAGGTTTGCCAACACAGCATTTCTATTATTATGGTTTTTTATCTAGACAAAAGAAAGAGCGGAAAATTGAATTACAACAGCTAAAAACAATTCCTTCACCAGTTCTATTCTATGAGGCTCCTCATCGCTTAAAAGAAATGATGAAAGCGGTTCTTGAAGTTCTGGGAAACAGAGAAATTATTATAGCAAGAGAATTAACAAAGAAATATGAAGAGTTTATTAGGGGATCAGTTGAAGAGGTGCTTCGCTGGTTTGAAGAAAATGAAATCCGTGGTGAATTTTGTGTGATCGTCGAAGGTGGCATAGCCGAAGAAGTGAATGAAGAGCTTTGGTGGGAAGATTTCACCTTACGAGATCATGTAGAACACTATATTAATGACGGAATGAAAAGTAAGGATGCGATCAAACAAGTGTCGATTGATCGCGAGCTACCAAAAAGAGAAGTGTATCAGGCCTATCATGTAGAATCTTAGAGTACAAAAAAAGCTCCTGCCTTTATTGGCAGGAGCTTTTCTATACGTTCATTATTTAGCAAGAGCTTTTTGGATTTCTTCCAATACTTGCTCCGCACCTTCGCGACTAAGGATTAGTTTGCCGTTACCGATGGCAAGATTGTCATCGGATACTTCACCAGTTACCTGGCAAGTCATGTTAGGCTTATACTTTTTTAGGATGATGCGCTCATCGTCAACGTAGATTTCAAGAGCGTCCTTTTCTGCAATACCAAGTGTACGGCGTAGTTCGATCGGAATAACAACACGGCCAAGCTCGTCAACTTTACGTACAATACCAGTAGATTTCATGTTTTATACTCCCCTATTCCCAATTTTTTATTAATTACGTCAGGATTCGACAAATTTCTCTATTTATGTTCTATATAATACCAGTGTTTCCCATAAGCGTCAATCCTTTTAATCGGGTAAATATTTCCTATAATAGGTTTGTTACGGGATTCGAAGTACTATATTATTACCAAAACCTGACTTCCTTAAATAAATGATTCGACAATTTTCTTGTAAATCCTTCGACATTAATTGTAAATTTGTGTAGGTTACGCGATTTAAGCTCCGCTTCCTTGCATTTCTTCCTTAAATTAGTTATATTTTGATGAAGAAGAATTGTACTTGAATGAACAAAATGACGTTACACAGCGATACGCAAACGCGGGCTGTAGTTGAGAGTTGCTAACGTTCTCGTCCTACATGGGGCGGGAGCTTTTTATCCAGTAGCCCCCACCTCTAAACGTGAGTCAATTTTGCGTTAAGGTGGGGGATTCACTGTTCTAAAGAACGAATTAAGCTTTTCACTTTATCACTGTTTTAATCAAGGAGGAAGCAACATGGGTGACAAGACGTTTTATATTACGACACCGATCTATTATCCTAGTGGAAAGCTCCACATAGGTCATGCCTACACAACTGTAGCAGGAGATGCTATGGCACGTTACAAGCGTTTAAGAGGTTTTGATGTTCAGTATTTAACAGGAACGGATGAACATGGGCAAAAGATCCAAAAGAAAGCACACGAGCAGGGGGTTACTCCTCAGAAGTATGTTGATGACATCGTTGCTGGCATTAAAGATTTGTGGGATAAGTTAGACATTAGTTACGATGATTTTATCCGTACAACCGAAAAGCGTCACGAGGAAATTGTCGAAACGATTTTTCAAAAGATGTATGAGAAGGGTGATATCTACCTTGACCAATATGAAGGTTGGTATTGCACACAATGTGAGTCCTTCTTTACTGAACGCCAGTTAGTCGATGGGAAATGTCCCGACTGTGGACGTGAGGTGGAGAAAGTAAAGGAAGAGTCCTACTTCTTTAAAATGGGCAAGTATTCCGATCGTCTATTGAAATTTTATGAAGACAATCCTGAGTTTATCCAGCCGGAATCTCGAAAAAATGAAATGATCAATAACTTTATCAAGCCTGGTCTTGAGGATCTTGCGGTATCAAGAACTTCTTTTGACTGGGGTGTTAAAGTTCCAGGAGATCCGAAACATGTCATTTATGTTTGGATCGATGCATTGTCCAATTACATCACCTCCCTTGGGTATGGCACTGAAAATGATGAGCTTTATAATAAGTTCTGGCCAGCGGATGTGCATCTTGTTGGGAAAGAAATCGTTCGTTTCCATACGATTTACTGGCCAATTATGCTGATGTCACTAGACCTGCCGTTACCAAAGAAAGTTTTTGCTCATGGTTGGTTGTTAATGAAAGATGGAAAAATGTCTAAATCCAAAGGTAATGTGGTTGACCCAGTTACCTTAATTGATCGCTATGGACTTGATGCTTTACGTTATTATTTATTGCGTGAAGTACCGTTCGGTTCAGATGGCGTCTTTACACCTGAGAGCTTTGTGGAGCGAATCAATCATGATTTGGCGAACGATCTCGGCAACCTGTTAAATCGAACAGTAGCGATGATCGCTAAGTACTTCGACGGTGAAGTACCTCTGTATGAAGGATCGGTCACAGATTTTGATGATACTCTTGTAGAGATGGTAGATTCAACAATTTCCAAAGTAGAGACCTCTCTTGAAAACATGGAGTTTTCAGTTGCCCTTGCTTCGATTTGGCAGCTCATTAGTCGAACGAACAAGTACATTGATGAAACAGAACCATGGATTCTTGCTAAAGAAGAAACTCATAAAGACAAGCTTGGTGCTGTAATGGTTCACCTCGCTGAATCATTGAGACAAGTGGGTATTCTATTGCAGCCTTTCCTTACGCAAACGCCTAAAAAGATCTGGTCACAGCTAGGTATTGAAGAAGGCGAGAAAACAAGCTGGGAATCATTAGGATTCAAAAAAGGATTCGGTGGTACAACGGTTCAAAAAGATGCTCCGCTTTTCCCAAGACTTGACCGTGAAGAAGAGGTTGCATATATAGTTGAACAAATGGGTGGCAATGTCGTTAAGGAAGCACCGCCAATTGAAAAACCAGATTTAGATGAAATTTCAATTGATGACTTTACAAAAGTTGATTTAAGAGTCGCCCAAGTACTTGAAGTAGAGCCGGTGAAAAAAGCCAATAAGTTATTGAAATTAAAATTAGATCTTGGTTATGAAACGAGACAAGTTGTTTCAGGAATTGCAAAACATTATAAACCAGAGGAACTCATCGGCAAAAAAGTTGTTTGTGTTTCCAATCTTAAGCCAGTAAAGCTTAGAGGAGAATTATCTGAAGGTATGATTCTAGCAGGTGAGCATGACGGCGAGCTGAAATTGTCGACTATTGCTGAAAGCTTGCCAAATGGAACACAAATCAAATAATGACTCATGACTCGGTCTTAAAATAGACCGGGTCTTTTTTACTTTCTAATTCACAATAAATCCCTGCCATTTACTTTGCTATTTGTGACTAAACTTCCATTTTGAGTTGCAAGATAAGTATATAAAAAAGAACCAAAACACCTTAATATACAGAATATTCTAACTTATTTTGTGAGCATTGTAAACAAAATGTAATTAAAATGAAACTGTTTAGACTTAGAAAATAACTAGGACATTTGGTACACTAGCATCGTACTAGAGCGGAGAAGGAGTTTTGACATGTTATTCGACACACACACGCATTTGAATGTTGAACAATTTTCCGAAGATCAAAAAGAAGTAATTGAGCGTGCCCAGGCAGCGGGAGTAAGCAAGATGGTTGTTGTTGGTTTTGATCGTGAAACGATAACACATGCTATGGAACTTGTTGAACAGTATGATTTTCTTTATGCAGCCGTAGGTTGGCATCCTGTTGATGCGATTGATATGAAAGAAGAGGACCTTGAGTGGATTGAAGAACTTGCTGGTCATCCAAAAGTAGTAGCAATCGGTGAAATGGGACTTGATTATCATTGGGACAAATCACCTCATGACATACAAAAAGATGTTTTTCGTAAGCAAATTCAACTTGCGAAAAAAGTGAAATTACCGATCATCATACATAATCGTGAAGCGACGCGAGATGTCATTGATGTATTGAAAGAAGAAAATGCAGCTGAGGTAGGTGGCATCATGCACTGTTTCGCTGGAACTGTAGAAGAGGCTAATGAGTGCCTTGATATGAATTTCTACATTTCTCTAGGTGGACCAGTAACGTTTAAGAACGCTAAACTACCAAAAGAAGTAGCGAAAGAAATACCAATTGATCGTTTGCTAATTGAAACGGACTGTCCTTTTCTAGCACCACACCCAAACCGCGGGAAGCGAAATGAACCTTCATATGTGAAGCTCATCGCTGAACAAATTGCGGATTTGAAAGAAATGGATTATGAAGAATTAGCAAGAAGAACATCCGAAAATGCTATGACATTATTCGGTATTAGTCGCTAATAAAAAAGACCGTTGTCGTTGAAAAGAAATGATAGGATGCTTTTAAAAATAACTTCTCCCATCATACAAGATCAAAGTAGATGCCTTTTCTACTAAACTAGCAATTGGGGATAAGTAAGAAGCTTTTCTTTTTGAAACACAGTCGGTTCAGGGGGTAACTATGACAATGAAATCGAACATGGAAAACTTTTTTGCTCGCGTTAAGGGTGGAAAGAACGTATTCATGATTTGTTTAAGTGTAATTGTACTAGGTTTAGTCTCCGGCTTTATCGTGTTTGAAACTACAAAAGCTTCGGTCACGCTTGTCCTTGATGGGGAAGAGAAGCCGGTAGATACACATGCAGATACAGTTGCGGAGTTATTAAAGGATGAAGAATTGAATCCTGGTTCTCATGATTATTTAAGTCACGATTTATCAGCCAAGGTTGAGGCTGGAGATGTGATTGAATGGAAACCGGCTTTTCAAGTAACGCTATCGATTAATGGGGATAACCAACAAGTTTGGTCCACCAAAGATACAGTGAAAGGGTTTCTTGAAGATCAAAACATGGAGCTCGGTAAGCATGATCAAATGTCTGTATCACTCGATGATGAATTGAAAGAAAATATGACGATTGCCGTTGATGAAGCTTTCAAAGTTGCGGTAAACGACGGTGGGAAACAAAAAGAGATTTGGACAACTTCGACTACGGTCGCTGGCTTTTTAGAACAGCAGAATATACAACTTGGAGAACTTGATCGCGTAGAACCCAAAAAAGATGAGGACGTTACAGCGAACTCGGAAATCAACGTGATTCGAGTGGAAAAGGTCACCGATGTAGTGGAAGAGACGATTGACTATGCAACGATTAAGAAGAATGATAGTTCAATTCAAAAAGGTAAAGAAACAGTCCTAGAAGACGGACAAGAAGGCAAGCGGGAGAAACATTACGAAGTTGTTTTAGAAAATGGTAAAGAGGTTTCCCGTGAGCTTAAGAAAACCGATGTAGTGAAGGAAAGCAGTGACAAAATCGTTGCTGTTGGTACCCAGGTTATTACACAAACAGCTGTGAAAACTAGCAGTGCCCCTTCAACTCAATCTAAATCAACAAAGACAGCTAGTAAGCCTGCTACAAAAACTTCAAAATCACCATCTAAACCTGAAAGTAAGTCGTCAGGGAAGGTAATGAACGTATCGACGACAGCTTATACGGCAAATTGTGCTGGCTGTTCAGGTATCACATCTACGGGCTTTAACTTAAAATCTAATCCTGATGCGAAAATCATTGCGGTTGATCCTAGTGTGATTCCCCTCGGCTCAAAAGTTCACGTAGAAGGATATGGAACGGCTATTGCGGCTGATACGGGTGGTGCGATTAAAGGTAACAAGATTGATGTGTTTTTCTCTTCGAAGTCTGCAGCTTACGCATGGGGAAACAAGACTGTTCAAATTACAATTCTCGATTAGTGATCGAGATATGGTATGCTAATAACACAGAGTGGGGAAAGTCTCTCTCTGTGTTTTTTGTATGATAAAGAAAAGATTTATGAGAGAAACTATAAAAATTCACGTGTAGTTATAATAACAGGGTAGAATCGGTTATGTATTATGGAGGAAACAGAGTGAAAGTAAAAGAAATCATTATCGTAGAAGGCAAAAACGATACATTGGCTGTGAAACGAGCGCTTGATGCGGATACGCTAGAAACGAATGGATCTGAGATTAGCGAAGAGACGCTTAGACGTATTGAGCTTGCTTGGAAGAGACGAGGCGTAATTGTTTTTACAGATCCAGATTATCCTGGTACAAGAATTCGTCAAATCATTAGTGACCGACTGCCTTCTTGTAAACACGCCTTTCTAAATAAAAAACGTGCCATCTCATCTAATGGAAAGAAAGTTGGAATTGAACATGCCTCTATTCAGGATATTCAAGAAGCCATTCTTTCAGTAAGAGAAGAGATAGAAGCTCCAGATGTTTTGATTGAATGGGAGGATCTTATCGCTGCTGGTCTGGTTGTAGGCGATCGTTCTAAGGAGAGAAGAAAAGCTTTAGGAGATCGGTTGCAAATGGGCTATATGAATGGAAAGCAGCTTTTCAAACGGCTACAAATGTTTCAAATTTCAAGAGAAGAGTTTAGTCAGGCTTTGGAAGAAGTGTTACAGGAGGAAGAGAAATGAATAAAGAAATATCAACCCCTTTTAGAACAAAAGAAATTTTATCTAAACATGGTTTTACTTTTAAGAAAAGTCTTGGACAGAACTTTTTAATTGATTCGAATGTCCTAACAAAAATTGTAGACCAGGCTAAGTTATCACCGAATTCTGGCGCTATCGAGATTGGGCCTGGTATTGGAGCCTTAACAGAGAAACTAGCAAAACAAGCTAAAAAGGTCGTGGCATTTGAGATTGATCAGCGTCTACTCCCTATTCTAGAAGACACTCTTTCTCCTTATCCACACGTTCATATACGTCATAGTGATGTGTTAGAAGCGGATGTTCGTCAAGTGATTGAAGAAGAGTTTGAAGAGGGTCAGGATTTGATGGTAGTAGCGAATCTTCCTTACTATGTGACGACGCCTATTCTCATGAAGTTATTGGAAGAAAAATTACCAGTACGTGGGATCGTTGTCATGATTCAAAAAGAAGTAGCAGAGCGTATTGCTGCAAAGCCTGGTTCTAAGGAATACGGCTCATTATCACTTGCAGTGCAATACCATGCAGTGGCTAAAACGGCTCTCACAGTACCAAAAACCGTTTTTGTACCAAAGCCCAATGTAGATTCATCCGTTCTTCACTTGGAGCTGCGTCAGGAGCCTCCTGTCGATCTTTTGAATGAAGCCTATTTCTTTGAAGTGATTCGAGCAAGCTTCGGTCAACGTAGAAAGACCTTATTGAACAATTTGCAAAATAATCTTTTAAGTAAAGAGCAAAAGCCAATGATTGAGGAAGTATTACAAGAGACAGGGATTGATGGAACACGTCGGGGCGAAACGCTCTCAATGGAAGAATTCGCGGCGTTGAGTAATGCTTTTTATAGCAGAAAAAATGAAACTAAAAAAACACCTTGATGGTGGTGCACCCCGAGAGTTAGAGTTAAAAACTAACTTCCGGGGTGTTTTTTAGTTTTCATGATTCGAACATCTTCCTAATAATCAGTGAAGGTAAACCAAGTTCTCATTTCTATATAAATCATCTTTTCTTAAAGTTCTCATATAGTAGGTAAAGGAGATGCTGTTTAGTCTTTCAGGTCAAGCGGTGTGGAGGGAAGATAATGACGATGAAAGAAGGAGATATCGTTGCCAGGCGTTCATATGGCTGTGACTTAATCTTTCGAGTAACAAGGATGAATGAGTCAAGTAGGTCAGCGGAGCTCGTGGGCGAGGATATGAGGCTAATCGCAGATGCCCCGTTTGACGACCTGGTGGTAATTGACTCCAATGAACACAAAATGAGACGGGAGCAGTCCAAAGAGAAAGAAGACTATTCCTTTCGTTTGTTTCGACAAGACTATCAACTGTTGCGAATGAAGCGAGAATATTCGGCAACTAGTCATTTTAAGAAAGAAACAAGTTTTTTTGAACTCCCGGGGAAAATTCTTCATATTGACGGGGATCCACTATACCTTAGTAAATGCTTGGAAATGTATAAGCGTCTTGGCGTCCCGGTTTATGGGCTATATATGAAGGAAAGCGAAATACCGGAGAATATTATCAAATTAGTTAACAATGTTAGACCAGATATTTTGGTTATCACAGGGCATGATGCGTATACAAAACATAAAGGCGAGAAAAAGGATCTTCAATCGTACCGAAATTCACGGTACTTTGTTCGAGCTGTAAAAGAAGTGAGAAGTGTTTTCCCGAATCTTGATCACCTTGTTATTTTTGCTGGAGCGTGTCAGTCTCATTTTGAGTCACTCATTCGTGCAGGGGCTAATTTTGCAAGCTCTCCAGCTCGAATTAACATTCACATGCTTGATCCAGTTTTTATCGTATCCAAAATTGCACTCACATCTTTTACTGATCACGTTAATGTTTGGGACGCTCTTAGAAACACGTTGACTGGTGAAGATGGACTTGGTGGAGTAGAAACAAGAGGAATTCTACGCACAGGTATGCCTATGAAGGACCAGGAGGATTATTCAGAGTGAGCGAACGGGTGGAATACATATCCATCCGTTCGCTTTTTTATGTCAGTTTTAATAAAAAAATATCCTCGTTGAAAGGGGCTAGAATAGAGAAATGTTCTTTTGCGAAACCTGAGATAACCAGCATATTTCAATGAGTATACATATTTTTCGACAAATTAAGAAACAATAAAAATACACATCATCAGTAAATAACAATTGACATTGTTTTTGCTTCGTTGTTATAATTTAAGTTTTATTTGACAAGATGATGCAAAAGATGTTATAATTTGTCTAAGTGAGGTGGAGGTTCCGATGGCAAAAACGATTATTGAGATCAAACAAACGTTACAATCTCAGGTTGGCAAACGGTTGACCTTAAAGGCAAACGGAGGTCGCAGAAAGACAATTCAACGTTCAGGCATCCTTGAAGAAACCTACCCGGCAGTGTTCATTGTTAAGCTGGATCAGGACACGAACGCATTTGAGCGTGTGTCATACAGCTACACAGATATTCTAACAGATACAGTACAAATTACATTTAATGAAGAACAAGCGGCAGTAAGCGGTTAAGGCAAATGGTCTAACTGCTTTTTTGCTTTATTTGGGAATAAATATTTTTTCTCCTTCTTTTGGTTACATATTGGCAGTATAGCGATGGCTTTCGATCCTCACACTAAGAGTGTTACAGGATAGAAAGGAGCTTGATTCGCATGGCAAGACGTAAAGGGATTATGTCTGATCAATTGAAAGAAGAAATTGCGAAAGAGCTTGGTTTTTATGATACGGTTCAGAAAGAAGGTTGGGGAGGAATAAAAGCTCGCGATGCAGGTAACATCGTGAAGCGTGCTATTCAACTAGCTGAGGAGCAACTTGCAAACCAACCTAAACACTGAACCCTGTGACGATTGAACTCTGACTAATAGTCAGGGTTCTTTTTTTGTTGCAGAGAAGTTAAACTCTTCCGTGGTTGCATCCTATTCCGTTTCTTTCTTTTAGGCTTGTTGTGTTACAATAATTCACAGTAAGTTAAAATGTCGAACGGTAGGACGAAAATGTAGGTGAACGAGATGAAAAGAAAACTGAGTGTGAAAGCACCGGCGAAAATAAATTTAGCACTCGATGTGCTTCATAAACGACCTGATGGCTTTCATGAAGTAGAAATGGTTATGACGAATGTCGATCTTGCAGATCGACTTGAGTTAACGGAATTGAGACGAAATGAAATCGTTATTGAATCAACAAGCGGTTTTGTTCCAGACGATCAAAGGAATTTAGCTTTTCAAGCTGCAGCATTATTAAAGAAAAAGTTCAACATTCGGCAGGGTTTATCGATCAAGATTGATAAGCAAATTCCAGTTGCTGCTGGTCTTGCTGGAGGAAGCAGTGATGCTGCCGCGGCATTACGAGGACTTAATGAGCTTTGGCAATTAGGTTTAACTTATGATGAGCTTGCTAATATTGGTTCTGAGATAGGGTCAGACGTTGCGTTTTGTGTATATGGTGGCACTGCCCTTGCAAAAGGACGTGGAGAAATTATTCAGCCAATGGATGCACCACCTCCTTGTTGGGTGATTCTTGCTAAGCCTTCTATTGGGGTATCGACAGCAGATGTATATCGACGCCTTAGAACAGCAGAGATGAACCATCCAGACGTAAGAGGAATGATGCAAGCAATAGAGGAAAAAAATTATGAAGCGATATGTCAGCGCCTTGGTAATGTTCTCGAGGATGTTACATTGAAACTTCATCCTGAAGTACGTCAAATTAAAGAAAAGATGGAAAGCCTCGGAGCAGACGGTGTGCTAATGAGTGGCAGTGGGCCAACCGTCTTTGGTCTTACGCGACATGAATCGCGCATGCAACGAATTTATAACGGTTTAAGAGGTTTCTGTGGTCAAGTTTATGCGGTACGTCTATTAGGTGAGAAGAACCCTTGAATAAATCCGTACATTAGTGATATATTATGATTAATTATTCGGATTTTTTGGAGGTTCTTCTATGAAGATGAAACGAAGTTCTCGGCTAGTGGATATGACAAGGTATTTATTAGAGCATCCACACCGGTTAGTTTCACTAACTTATTTCTCAGAGCGATACGGGGCGGCTAAATCATCTATAAGTGAGGATTTGGTCATCATTAAAGAGAATTTTGAACAACAGGGTGTTGGATCGTTATTAACCGTTCCAGGTGCAGCTGGAGGCGTAAGATACATGCCCCTTATTAGTGAAGAAGAAGCAGATCGTGTGGTTGGCGAACTATGCGATTTTCTAGAAAGTCCTGATCGTCTTCTTCCGGGTGGTTATTTGTATTTAACAGATATCCTCGGTAATCCGGAAATTATGAATCAGGTTGGCCGCTTATTTGCGTCTGTTTTCGCTGATCGTAAAATTGATTGTGTGATGACTGTTGCTACGAAAGGAATCCCCCTTGCGTATGCTGCTGCAAGTCATCTTAACGTTCCGGTTGTCATTGTTAGACGCGATAGCAAGGTCACTGAAGGCTCAACAGTAAGTATTAACTATGTATCAGGATCGTCAAAACGAATTCAAACAATGGCGCTTGCTCGTCGAAGTTTGAAACCAGGAGCGAACGTTTTGATTGTAGATGATTTCATGAAGGCTGGTGGAACAATTCAAGGAATGGTTAATTTGCTTGAAGAATTTCAAGCAGACGTTGCTGGAATTGGAGTGCTTGTTGAGGCTGAGGGTGAAGGCGAAGAACGACTAGTTGAAGAGTACGTATCTATGATGAACCTTGGTGGAGTCGATATGAAAGAGCGATCGATTCAGGTTGCGCCAGGGAATTACAAGAAATTTCTTACGCCATTAACAGAAGGAGTGGAGAACGAATGAAGACAGTCTATACGAAATCAGCACCAGAAGCGATTGGCCCCTATTCACAAGGAATGATCGTGAACAACATCTTTTATAGCTCTGGCCAAATTCCGCTTAAAGCAGATGGAACGCTCATTGATGGAGCGATAGAAGACCAGACTCATCAAGTATTTCAAAATGTGAAAGCTGTTCTAGAAGCTGCCGGATCTTCACTCGAGAATGTCGTAAAAACTACAGTTTATATTAAAGACATGAACCAGTTTAGCGCGATCAATGAAATCTATGGTGAATATTTCAATGCACATAAACCCGCAAGATCTTGTGTTGAAGTTGCGCGTCTTCCAAAAGATGCCCTTATCGAAATAGAAGTAATTGCCCTAGTAGGCTAATCAATTGAACCCACTCATCCGCTGAGTGGTTTTTTTATTTATGAAACTTTTTTCTGACTTATTTAAGTTTTTGGAGTGAATGTCACTAGGGTGATTAATTTAGCTTGTTTCAGTCGATTTTTTATTCTGGAATAGAATCTTAGGATGAAAGCAACTAAATTTTTATAACATTTTTTATATTTAGAAGAAGGAATTAATAACTAGAAGTTGAATAGTGCATATATGCTCTAATTAATGGAAAAAGGTGGTGCACTCAAGTTGGAAATTACAGATGTTCGCCTACGTCGTGTGAATACGGAAGGACGCATGCGCGCAATCGCTTCCATCACAATGGATCATGAATTCGTCGTTCATGATATTCGCGTCATTGATGGGAATAACGGCATGTTTGTAGCGATGCCAAGCAAAAGAACTCCAGATGGAGAGTTTCGCGATATCGCTCATCCAATTTCCTCGAATACAAGGGAAAAGATTCAAACAGCTGTGTTAGCTGAATATCACCGTGTTGGTGAAATGGAAGCTGCTTATGAGGAAGCTGGAGCTTCCTAATCGTAAAAGTCTGGTCAACTGACCGGGCTTTTTTATTTGACCAGAAATTTCGCTTCATTTAGAAAAAAGTCATAGACCTTTCTTTTCCAACTTTTTATATGCTGAGGATTTAGGGAACTTCCTTGAAAATGAGGGGTTTTTGAGATATAGTCAAAGTGGAAAAATAGGATACAATGGAGGAACCATATACATGAATAGATTTGCAGTTGTGCTAGCAGCAGGTCAGGGAACACGGATGAAATCAAAGCTTTATAAAGTGCTTCACCCCGTTTGTGGGAAGCCTATGGTAGAGCATGTTGTTGATCAACTTGATGAACTTAAGCTCCAAAACATTGTAACTGTCGTCGGTCACGGCGCTGAAAAGGTTCGTGACCAGCTTGGTAGTCGAGTGAATTATGTCCTCCAGGAAGAACAGCTTGGTACAGCGCATGCTGTGATGAAGACTCAAGACACCCTATCCGATAAGGATGGCGTCACCCTTGTCGTATGTGGAGATACCCCTTTAATTACGAAAGAAACAATGGATGCACTATTGACTTATCATGAAGATCAGGGTGCAAAAGCCACGATTCTAACAGCAGATGCGGATAATCCATTTGGATACGGTCGAATTATCCGTGATGAGAATGGAAGTGTTCAACGAATTGTAGAACAGAAAGACGCAAGTGAAGCTGAGCAGAAAGTAACGGAAATTAACACAGGTACATACTGTTTTGATAACAAAACCCTTTTTGAGACGCTTCAGCTCGTTAAGAATGAAAATGCTCAGGGAGAGTATTATCTTCCAGATGTTGTTGAAATTCTTCAAAAGCAAGGTGAGATCGTAAGCGCCTATCAAACAGCAGATTTTGATGAAACAATGGGCGTAAATGATCGAGTCGCGCTTTCAAAAGCTGAAATTGCGATGAAAAAACGAATTAATGAGAAACATATGCGTAATGGCGTTACGTTAATTGATCCCAATCAAACATATATTTCTTCAGAAGCAGTGATTGGTCAAGATACTGTTATCTATCCAGGAACCACTATAACTGGCAAAACCACTATTGGTAATGAAGCTAAGATCGGCCCTAACTCTGAAATTAAGGATAGTAAAGTTGGAGATAAGAGCGTTGTGAAACAATCGGTTATTCATGATAGTGAAGTGGGAAATGCTGTCAATATTGGTCCTTTCGCACACGTTCGTCCAGCTTCACAAATTGGGAACGAAGTGAAGATTGGAAACTTCGTTGAAGTAAAGAAGTCTGTTATGGGTGATGGTAGCAAAGCTTCCCATTTAAGTTATGTTGGCGACGCTGAAATTGGTAAAGATGTGAATCTTGGGTGTGGTTCAATTACAGTAAATTATGATGGTAAGAAAAAGTACCTAACAAAAGTTGAAGATGGCGCGTTCATTGGATGTAATGTGAATTTGATTGCCCCTGTAACGGTAGGTAAAGGTGCAACTGTTGCTGCTGGATCGACGATCACAGATGATGTTCCTGAACAGGCGCTATCAATTGCTCGTTCTCGTCAGACGAATAAAGAAGACTACGCAACGAAAAAGAAGGATAGTTAATTTTAAGAAGATAAGAAAGCTTGAACTCTTGGTGTCTTACTACAATGCATAATCGTTTTGAAGTGATTAAGACGCTCGCGCTTTTCTTACTAATTAATGGAGGGGTACCGGCCAATGGCTAATTATTTAGATCCAAACTTGAAAGTGTTTAGTTTAAACTCGAATCCTGATCTTGCAGAAGAGATCGTAGAACATATTGGTGTTCCGATGGGGAAATGTTCTGTTGTTCGCTTTAGCGATGGGGAAATCCAGATTAACATTGAAGAGAGTATTCGTGGGTGTGACGTTTACGTTATCCAATCAACTTGTGCTCCAGTAAACGAAAACATTATGGAGCTTCTTATCATGATTGATGCGCTAAAGAGAGCCTCAGCTAAAACAATTAATATTGTACTCCCTTATTATGGATATGCACGTCAGGATCGTAAAGCAAGGTCTCGTGAACCCATTACGGCGAAGTTAGTTGCAAACTTACTTGAAGTTGCTGGAGTAACTCGACTCATTACACTCGATCTTCATGCTTCTCAGATTCAAGGATTCTTTGACATTCCTGTTGATCAATTAATGGGGGTTCCGACTCTCGCTAAACACTTTGAAGAAAAGAACCTTGAAGATATTGTTGTCGTATCTCCAGACCATGGCGGTGTAACTCGTGCTCGCAAGCTTGCTGAGCGACTGAAGGCACCAATTGCTATTATTGATAAGCGTCGTCCACGTCCAAACGTAGCAGAGGTCATGAATATTGTAGGTAATATTGAAGGGAAAACGGCAATCATTATTGACGACATTATTGATACGGCCGGTACAATTACCTTAGCAGCCAATGCATTGATCGAAAATGGAGCGACTGAAGTCTTTGCATGCTGTACGCACCCTGTTTTATCAGGACCAGCTATTGAACGCATCGATCAATCTAAAATTAAGGAACTTGCTATCACAAATACGATTCCGCTTCCGCATGATAAGCAAATCGATAAAATCACACAACTATCTGTTGCACCTCTTCTTGGTGAAGCAATCATCCGTGTTCATGAGCAACTTTCTGTAAGTAAATTATTTGATTAAATAATTTATGTTTATTGCCTCGTGATTATGGGTATCCATATAGAAGAGTAAAACCTAATCAGGAAGGTGATTTCAAATGGCAGCAACATTAAAAGCATTAGATCGTAATACGAAAAAAAGAAGTGAACTTAGAACATTACGCGAAACAGAAGAAGGACTTCCGGCTGTTCTTTACGGTAAAGACCGCAAAAGCGCACCGGTACAGGTTGACGCTTTAGAGTTCATTAAAGTATATCGTCAGGTCGGAAAAAACGGCGTTATTGAATTGAACTTTGAAGGACAGGGCACTTACCCAGTCATGGTTTACGACATGCAAGTTGACCCAATCAAGAATCAAGTTCTTCACGTAGACTTCTATTCAGTTGACCTTAACAAGGAAGTTGAAGCGGAGGTTCCAGTTCATTTGACTGGCGAAGCTGCAGGTAGCAAAGAGGGTGGCGTTGTTCAGCAAATGCTTCACGAGATTCTCGTAAAAGCGAAGCCGAACGATTTCCCTGATAGCATCGACGTTAGTATTGCTGAACTTAACATTGGAGACGCTATTCAAGCGGGAGATCTTCCAAAAGGAGATAAATACGAAATTCTTCTAGACGCTGAAGAGCCAATCGCTTCGATTGTTCCTCCGACGGAAGAACCTGCTGAAGACGAAGAAGA
Organism: Anaerobacillus sp. QJM3NY_32; assembly: GCF_056173645.1. Classification (NCBI taxonomy): domain Bacteria; kingdom Bacillati; phylum Bacillota; class Bacilli; order Caryophanales; family Bacillaceae; genus Anaerobacillus; species Anaerobacillus sp. QJM3NY_32. The sequence goes on from NZ_CM149684.1 coordinate 65,227, forward strand.
AGCTGATGAAGTGGCTGAAGAGCCACCAGCAGATCAAGAAAAAACTGATGATGAAACAACGAAAACCGAATAAACTTCGAAGACGTAACCGAACGGGTTACGTCTTTTTTTCAAGATAATGAGCTAACAGGTGAATAAGTGCTCGCATTTTTGATAGGATAGAATAAAAGTAATGAAAGGTAGGGCGTCAGCTGTTGAAATTAATTGTAGGCCTCGGTAATCCGGGGAAGAAATTTGATAATACAAGACATAATGTAGGATTCATGGCTATTGATCAGCTATCGAAAGACTTAGGCATATCTTTAGATCAAAAGAAGTTTCAAGGGATCTATGGGAAAGGTATAGTAAACGGAGAAGTAGTGTACCTCTTAAAACCGCAAACATATATGAACTTGTCAGGTGAATCGGTACGTCCTTTGATGGAATACTTTAATATTGAAGTGAATGATATGCTAGTCATTTACGATGATTTGGACCTTCCTACTGGTAAAGTGAGAATTCGTCAAAAAGGTAGCGCCGGTGGTCACAATGGGATGAAGTCGATTATCACGCACATTCATACTCAAGATTTTAAGAGAGTGCGGATAGGAATAGATCGATCTGCCAGACAGTCCGTTATTGACTACGTTTTAAAGCCATTCTCTAAAGAAGAGGCAGAGCCAATTCAGCTTGCCATTGAACAGACGGTCAAAGCTTGTGAAGCATGGACAACGACGTCGTTCCCAGAAGTAATGAATCAATATAACACATGAATATCCTTCTATTCTCCCGTCCATACTAGTAAAAGTTAGGAACAGGGAGGATCTGTTATGGATATTCATTACGTATGTCGTCACTGTAGAGCTGAGATTGGAAGATTGTCACAGATGAATCACACAGCTGATGAACTCGGATTTCAGCAGCTCACTGAAGAGGAGCGGCAAGCAATGGTTCATTACCACCACGATGGTACAATTGAAGTGAAAGCCATTTGTGAAGATTGTCATGAAGCTATGGAGCGTACGCCTTCTTTTCATGAGCTTGATACATTTATTCAGTAAGAAGCTTTGGGAGTTCGTCCAAAGCATTTTTGCGTTAACAGAATGATTATAAAGAATAGTCTGTGTTATAGAATATAAATTTAAGAGAAGTCTAGCTTCAGTGACAGGTCCCTTGGGCTGCTTCGCCTTTTTCAAAACAATCAAGATTTGTTTTGGCTAATTGGTGGAAGCGTTTCTTGGGACTACATGTGCGCTTGCGCTTTTCAGAGTGAGAGGGGAGAATAACCTACCGATGTTAGGCTTAAGAGAATATTTTAGTAAGGGCGATGAATTCCAGTCCGTTTTTACCGGGGTGAAAGAGGGTCTTAAAGAACAACTTGTTGCAGGGCTAGCTGGTTCTGCTCGGATGTTCCTAATGGCTTCTCTCTATCATGAAACAAAGCGCCCCCAGCTGATTATTACCCATAATTTATATCAAGCACAAAAGCTGTATGAAGACATGTGTGAGCTTGTTTCACCAGACGAAGTGTACTTATACCCAGTTAATGAACTCATTTCTTCGGAAATCGCGATTGCTAGCCCGGAATTAAGAGGGCAGCGAATGGAAGCTTTAAATTATTGGATGAAAAATAACAATGGTATTGTGATTGCCCCGATCTCGGGAGTAAGAAGATATTTACCACCGAAGAGTATCTGGGAAAGAAGCCAGATTTCGTTTACATTAGGCGACGATATTCCTTTGGATGAAACACTCGCTACTTTTGTAGCGATGGGTTATGAACGAGTACCAATGGTATCTTCACCGGGGGAGTTCAGTGTGCGTGGTGGTATCATAGATATTTATCCATTGACTGAAAATAGCCCAATACGAATTGAGTTATTTGATACTGAAGTTGATTCGATTCGATTTTTTGACATCGAGTCTCAGCGCTCTGCTAATAAAACAGAACGAATTACGATAGGACCAGCAGACGAAGTTGTTTTATTCCCTGAGCACTATGAAAAAGGGGCAGAACGTCTTCAACAAGAACTTCAGACTTCTTTAAAGAAAGTGAAGGATCAGAAAGTAAAAGAAGCAATGCATGAAAACATTACTTACGAAATTGATCAATTAAAAAGCCAGCAAAATTTTCAGGGTGTTATCAAATACATGGACTTCTATTACGATCAGCCTGCGAGTTTGCTAGACTATTTACCCGATGATGGTCTGGTCGTTTTTGATGAAGTGAGTCGCATTCAGGAAATGTCATCTGATCTGGATAAGGAAGAAGCAGAATGGCAAACAGCTCTTCTCAATCAAGGAGAGATTGTCTCGTCTGTTTCCCTATCGAGATCTTATGATACGTTATTCGCTAAGCCTGTACACTCAACTATCTATTTATCGATTTTCTTACGACATGTTCCCTATACAAATCCTGAGAATATCATTAATGCTTCAAGTAAAGCGATGCAAAATTTCCATGGTCAGATGAAAGTATTAAGTACTGAGATTGAACGATGGAAGAAAAGCGGTATGGCGATTGTCTTTCTTGCAGCAACGGAAGAAAGACGTAAACGACTTGAACGTGTACTAGAGGATTATGAAATTAATGCGATGATGGTCGAACAAGATACGCCGATCTCTCATCAGCAGCCACAGATATTAATCGGAAGTCTTAATGGTGGATTTGAACTGCCGATGCAAAAGCTAGCCGTTCTAACAGAGGCGGAAGTGTTTACGAAACAGTCGAAAAAACCGCGTCGCTCTCAAAAGATGTCTAATGCCGAGCGAATCAAGAGTTATTCAGAACTAAAAGTAGGCGATTATATCGTTCACGTGAATCATGGGATAGGAAAGTATCTCGGTATCCGAACCCTTGAAGTGAGTGGTATTCATAAGGATTACCTGTATGTGAGCTATGCTGGTAATGACAACTTGTATGTACCAGTTGAACAAATTGATCAGGTGATGAAGTACGTTGGATCTGAAGGAAAAGAACCAAAACTATATAAGCTCGGTGGAACAGAATGGAAGAAAGTTAAACGTAAAGTACAATCTTCCGTTGAAGATATTGCAGACGATTTAATTAAATTGTATGCAGAACGTGAAGCAAGCGTTGGCCACAGCTTTGAGAAAGATACGGAAGAGCAAAGAGAATTTGAAGCTGCCTTCCCTTATCAAGAAACAGACGACCAGCTTAGAGCCATTCAAGAAATTAAAGAGGATATGGAAAAAACACGTCCGATGGATCGATTGCTTTGTGGAGATGTTGGTTACGGTAAGACAGAAGTCAGTATCCGTGCCGCTTTTAAAGCTATAATGGACGGAAAGCAAGTAGCCTTGCTTGTTCCAACTACAATTCTAGCTCAGCAGCATTTTGCAACGATTCAAGAGCGTTTTGCAGATCATCCGATTAACATTGGCTTATTAAGTCGTTTTCGCTCACGTAAAGAGCAAAATGAGACGTTAAAAGGATTAAAAAATGGGACCGTGGATATTGTTATTGGTACGCACCGTCTTTTATCAAAGGACGTCACCTATAACGAGCTTGGGTTACTTATTGTAGATGAAGAACAGCGTTTTGGAGTAACACATAAAGAGAAAATTAAGAAGTTAAAAGCGAATGTCGATGTGCTTACTCTTACTGCAACGCCAATTCCACGAACGCTTCATATGTCGATGTTAGGTGTGAGGGACCTATCTGTGATTGAGACCCCGCCTGAGAATCGCTTCCCAGTTCAAACGTATGTGGTTGAATATAGCGGCACGCTTGTACGAGAGGCAATTGAAAGAGAGCTTGCTCGAGGGGGACAGGTCTATTTCCTATATAATCGAGTGGAATCAATTGAATACATGACAGACCAAATTCGTACACTAGTGCCTGAAGCAAGAGTTAGCTTTGCACACGGTCAAATGACTGAGACGGAGCTTGAATCTGTGATGATTGATTTTCTTGATGGCAATTACGATGTTCTTGTAAGTACAACGATTATTGAAACAGGCGTTGATATTCCTAATGTCAATACACTGCTCGTGTATGATGGGGATAAAATGGGACTTTCTCAGCTCTATCAACTACGTGGTCGCGTTGGGCGTTCCAACCGAGTAGCTTATGCTTATATCACTTATCAACGGGATAAGGTTTTAACCGAAGTAGCGGAAAAACGTCTTCAAGCGATTAAGGAATTTACTGAGCTAGGTTCTGGATTTAAAATTGCGATGCGAGATCTTTCGATTCGAGGTGCTGGTAACCTTTTGGGTGCAGAACAGCATGGGTTTATTGATTCAGTTGGTTTTGATTTATATTCTCAAATGTTAAAAGATGCCATCGAAGAAAGAAAAGGTGATGCACCGAAAGAGAAAGCATTTAGCGTTGAAATTGACCTTGAAGTGGATGCCTATATTCCTGGTACGTATATTAACGATGAGAAACAGAAAATCGATATGTATAAACGTTTCCGATCAATTGAATCGTTGAAAGATATTATGGACTTACAAGATGAAATGATGGATCGCTTCGGTGATTTTCCTGAAGAAGTGGACTATCTTTTCCAGGTCTCCCGCATGAAAGAGATTGCCAAAGAAGTTAAGGTTGAGAAAGTTGGCCGAAGTAAAAAAGATATACAACTTCTATTCCACGAATCGGCTCGAGAGGCGATTGGTGGGGAAACAATTTTTGAAGTAGCGAATGAATTTGGAAATAAGTTAGCTTTAGGAGCAGATGGAAATAAAGTGAAGGTAACGGTGAAAGGGAGAGGTCTTGATACAAAAGCTCACCTACAGCTTGTTGAGAAAGTCTTAAAGAAAGTGAAGCAAGCAGTAAAACAGCCAATGAATGCGAATTAAAGTCGATTTTGGATGAATCTCATAATTTTGACAGGTTTGTGAATAGAACTGATACCTCGAAAGGATACTAATGGAAACATATTGTAGAACAAACAATAGTAAAAGTGATTGGAGCAATCACCTACAACTTCCAGAAAGTGAGGCAACTTAGATGAAAGCAACAGGTATCGTTCGTCGTATTGATGATTTGGGTCGTGTTGTCATTCCGAAAGAAATTCGCAGAACCCTCAGGATTAGAGAAGGAGATCCATTAGAAATTTTTGTTGATCGCGAAGGGGAAGTTATTCTTAAGAAGTATTCTCCCATTAGTGAATTAGGTGACTTTGCCAAAGAGTATGCCGAGTCTCTTGCAGAACATTCGGGACACATTGCTCTCATATCTGACCGAGATGTCTATATTACAGCTGCGGGGGGACCAAAGAAAGAGTATTTGAACAAAAGCATTGGCGATTCTGTAGAAAAAGCAATGAATGAGCGAAGAAGTTTACTGAACGAAAGTAAGTCAGAGCTCATTGAAGGTGTTCCTGTTGATACAGGTCACGTGATAGCTCCAATTATAGCGAATGGCGATCCAATTGGTACGGTGATTCTACTTGCAAAAGAAGATGAAAAAGTGACTGAATTGGAACAAAAGCTGTCTGAAACGGCAGCTGGTTTCCTAGCAAGACAAATGGAACAATAAGTATAGAAGAAAATGGAGGCCAATGCCTCCATTTTCTTCGTTTTATGAAGCTTGAAAAGTTTCCCACTTTTATTCATGTGATATAATTCGTACATAAACTGGTACTTTCATTTGGCAGGTGTATATGACAAAAGAAGAAAATCAAAAAGGATTTTGGCAAGGCGCACTTCTGCTAACTGCAGTAGCCCTTTTTATGAAAGTCCTCAGCGTCGGCTATCGAATTCCTTATCAAAATATAACTGGTGACATCGGTTTTTATGTGTATCAACAAATTTATCCATTTTACTCAATCGCGATAATACTTGCTACATATGGGTTTCCTGTCGTGATCTCCCGACTTATTTCAGAAGAAATTGCAAAAAGTGAGTATGAGAAGGCTGAGGAGCTTTCACGGTATAGCTTTTGCGTGCTTGTGATTCTAGGCATTACAGGCTTTATTTTGCTTTATACAGGTGCGCCAGCGGTGGCGGCTTTAATGGCGGATCGAAATTTAGTTGGTCCTCTGCGAATGACGGCATTTTCATTTCTTATTATGCCTGGCATTGCTTCAATCAGAGGTTTTTTTCAGGGGCAGGAAAATGTGGTACCTACTGCATGGTCTCAAGTGACAGAACAATCGATTCGTGTTATCGCTATTCTTGCTATTTCAATTGGTCTTGTAGCGGGCGGAGCGGATGCATATGCGACTGGTACAGGTGCAGCGCTAGGGTCAATATTAGGAGGAGTCGCTGCGCTATTGCTTCTTGTAGTGCTTCGATTTAAAAAACGAGTAGCTAAAATAACGAAAATCAAATTTGAGCCTTTTCGGTTCATTGGCATTGCGCGTAGGCTCCTAACAGAAGGGACGTTAATTTGTGTAAGTGCGCTTGTATTGGTGCTATTTCAGTTAATGGATGCTTTAACGATTGTGCCGGGATTAACTGAGCATGGTCTTTCTTCTTTAGAAGCTCGTGAAATGAAAGGGGTATTTGATCGAGGACAGCCATTAATGCAGGTTGGTACCGTTCTGGCCACATCTCTCTCATTATCGATTGTCCCAGTCATTTCTAAAGCGGCTGCAGAGAATAATGAGATATTGATTCGCGAAAAAGCAGCTCTTGCTCTTAAAGTGAGCTTTGTAATAGGGCTTGCTGCTGCAGCGGGATTGGCCATTATTATGAGTGAGACAAACATGATGTTATTTAAAGATCAATCCCTTTCTGTTACGCTCAGTATCCTTGCCATTGCAATCTTTTTTAGTTCGCTTAGCATGACGGCAGCAGGTGTTTTGCAAGGAGTAGGCTTAGCGAGAAACGCTGCTCGGTATGCTGGAATTGGAATACTAGTTAAGGGATTGTTAAACCTTGTTCTAATCCCGCTTATCGGTATTAATGGGGCGGCAGTGGCCACGGTTTTTGGCTTTGTCGTTGTCGCTACGCTCGCCATTCTTGCCGTATATTACAAAGTAGGGCTTCTCCAGTACCAATTTCATTTAAGGCGTGCAGTAACAGCCGTTATGTTCATGAGTGCAGCAGTAATCATTCTGCAACTATTTATCCCCTCCTTCCTTTCTAGGGGGCTTTCAAGCGTTTCAGCACTTGGAGGCGCATTACTCGGAGGCATCGTTTTTGGGTTTGCAACATTAGCGCTGCGGGTGTTTACAGAGAAAGAATTAATGCAATTGCCAAAAGGAGAAATTATTACGATCTATCAAAATAAATTACGGAGAGGGGCATAAGCGATGCCACGTATAACAATTGTAGGAACTGGAGCGGGAGATCTCAGTCAGCTTTCACTAGGAAGTTACCGCACGCTTCAGTCAGCTGAACGGATATTTGCTAGGACGCTTGATCATCCCGTTCTTAGGGAATTGATGGATGATGGGCTATCGATGACAGGGTTTGATGAGGTATATGAAGCGAATGAATCTTTCGAGGAGACTTATCGAACCATTGTTAATCAGCTGTTTCATGAAGCACAAAAAGGATCGCTTGTTTACGCAGTACCTGGTCATCCAATGATGGCTGAAGCAACCGTACAGCTCCTGTTGGAAGAACAATCTCAACATGGTGTTGAAGTGACTGTTGCTGGAGGTCAAAGCTTTCTTGATGCGCTTTTTACTGCAGTTCGAATCGATCCTATTGAAGGTTGTCAAATTCTAGATGCCACGCGTTTTACAAAGTCTGAGGTTCAGGTACGTAATCACTTAATCTTTGTCCAAGTTTATGATCAATTTACAGCATCGAGTGTAAAACTCACATTAATGGAGCTCTTACCTGACGATTATGAAATTACTGTACTGCAAGCAGCGGGAAGTCGGGATGAGAAAATCGTCTCTGTTCCCCTATTTGAATTAGATCGTTCGATGGAAGTAAATAATTTAACCGCTGTCTACGTTCCTCCAGTAAAAGAAGAAAATCTTCTCTACCAGGATTTCGGATGGTTACGAAATGTGGTTGCAACACTGCGAGGACCTGGGGGGTGTCCGTGGGATAGAAAGCAGACGCATGAGTCTCTCAAAAAATATTTGATTGAAGAAGCCTATGAAGTATTAGAAGCTATTGATGATCAAGATGAAGAGCATCTCGCAGAAGAGCTTGGTGATGTGCTGCTTCAAGTTATGCTTCATGCTCAGATAGGTGAAGATGAAGGTATGTTTTCTGTGGATGATGTGATTCATAAGCTAAACGACAAATTAATACGGAGGCATCCACACGTATTCGGCGACGAAAATGTGCAAACAGCCGAGGAAGTAGCTGGTGTTTGGAAGCGAGTGAAAGAAGAAGAAAAGAAAATTGCACCATCACAGTTTGATCAGGTACCAAAAGGGCTTCCAGGTCTCATGCGCGCCAATGAAATCCAGAAGGCTGCTGCGAAAGTCGGGTTTGACTGGGACGAAGTTGAACCGATTTGGGCAAAGATTTATGAGGAACTAGCCGAATTTAAAGAAGCTGTAAATGAAAAATCTTTTGATGATCGAGAAGACGAATTAGGCGATTTAGTGTTCGCTGTCGTCAATTTAGCTCGGTACTATAAAGTTGATCCGGAAGTGGCGATCCATCGCACGAATCATAAATTCTTCTCGCGTTTTCAATATATTGAGAATCGGGTAAAGGAAAAGGGACTTGAGATCGAGAATTTATCACTTGAGGAACTTGATCACTTCTGGGATAAGGCAAAAGAAAAAGGAATTTAATAGGGAGCGTTGAAACAAATGAGATTAGATAAATTTCTGAAAGTATCGCGTTTAATTAAACGTCGTTCAATCGCAAAAGAAATTTGTGATAAAGGACGAATTGAAGTGAATGGAAATAAAGCTAAAGCTGGAACAAATGTGAAGGCCGGCGACGAACTGGTGATTTCCTTTGGTCATAAGAAAGTGACGGCCCGAGTTGATGAAATTAAAGAAACAACGAAGAAAGAAGAAGCTAGCAATATGTTTACCATTTTAAAAGAAGAAGCTGCAGGTGAATAAAAAAGATCCGAGAGGGTCTTTTTTTTATTGATGTTCATTTTGAAATTCTCTTTTAATGAGAAGGGAATGGGCTACTTTTTGAATCGTTTTAGCCATCAGAACAGCTTGTTCTAAATGATCTCTTCTTCTCATAGACATGTATCGAGAAGAGGAGGAGAGCGATGGATAATTATTATGAATATGGCACATACGATAAGGCTTCTAACACCCCAGAGCATGATTTAGTTATGAAGTCGCGAAAGTCGCTTGAAATTACAGGTGTGAAGCACGTCGATAGCTTCGATAATGAAGAATTTCTTCTAGAAACAGCAATGGGATTTCTTGCGATCAGAGGGCAGCATTTGAAAATGAAAAATTTAAATGTCGAGCAAGGTCGTGTTTCGATCGAAGGGAAAATCTTTGATCTTAGTTATCTCGATCATCACGAAGGGGAAAAAGCTAAAGGTTTCTTTAGCAAGCTGTTCAAATGACGCTAACGGTGCAATTTTATACGATGGTAGCCATGGTGGCTATGGGGGTGTGGCTTGGTATAGCCATGGATACCTATAGCCGTTTTCTTCATCCAGATAGAAGTAAAAGTTTGTGGCTCTATGCGAACGATATCGTTTTCTGGTTGCTACAAGGGCTGATTATCTTTTATGTTCTCTATCTTGTTAACGAGGGTGAATTACGATTTTATGTCTTTTTGGCCATATTATGTGGTTATGCAGCATATCGGTCCCTTTTTCAACCGTTATATCGCCGTTTACTTGAACGAATCATTTTAATAACTATTGCTATTATTCGTTTTGTGAAGTCTTTATTTATTTATCTTATTTATCAGCCGATAAGGTTCATATTGAAAGTTGTATTTAGCTTATGTATGATGATAGTGAGTATCATGACAACCATTTTTTGGTTTATCTTTAAGTTTTTTTGGGTACCGTTAAAGTGGGGATTCTCGTTGATCTGGCGATTAATACCACAATCGGTACAAATGCCACTAATAAAATTAGCAGGAGTTGCCGATAAAATAAAGAACTACATATACCATTGGTTAACTAAAATACGAAAGTGAGGAGGGAAAAGCTTGGTTACTGCGAATAAGCGTAAGCCTAAAGTTACGGAAGTGCATTCGGAATATCATCAAGAGAAACAGCTACAGGACAAAGTGAAAGAACGAAGAAAGAGAGGTCTTGTACGGCGTCTGACAGCCTTCGCGGTAGCTGCTTTAGCCATAGCTATTCTATTCATCTCCGTATTCACTTCACAGGCAGCAACGATCGAAGAAAAAAACTTACAGCAAAAGCAGGCTGAAGAAGAATTAACGAAACTGAAAGACCAGGAAAAATATTTAACGGAAGAAATTGAGAAACTTAATGACCTTGATTATATCGGTGAATTGGCAAGAAGAGACTACTTTATGTCAAAACCCGGAGAGACAATCTTTAAGCTTCCTTCTTCCTCAAATTGACACGTTGTTTTTTGAAGGGGTATAATTAGCGTACGACTGATCTTTTAAAGATTCTAAGGAGGAGCTTTTTTTACATGGCAATCGAAGTAGGCAGCAAGTTACAGGGAAAGGTAACAGGTATTACAAATTTTGGCGCGTTTGTTGAACTACCAGACGGCAAAACAGGTCTCGTTCACATTAGTGAAGTTGCAGACAATTATGTTAAGGACATTAATGATTTTCTTTCAGTTGGCGATCAGGTTGAGGTAAAAGTCATCCAGGTTGAAAACGACGGTAAAATTGGTTTATCGATTAAGAAAGCAAAAGATCGACCTGCTCCTGAGCGTCCTCAGGGCCGTCCACAAGGTCGCCCTCAAGGTGGAGGAGGCCGTCCACAAGGCGGTGGAAGACCTGGAGGTGGTGGTTTTAAAGGTAAGCCACGCGGTGGTGGCGGACGTCCACCGGTAGAGTCATTTGAGGATAAAATGAGCAAGTTCCTTAAAGACAGTGAAGACCGCCTTTCAACTTTGAAGAAACAAACAGAGTCAAAACGCGGTGGTCGCGGCGCTCGTCGCGGCTAGGGCTTGTTGTCTACTATTTATATTCTATAACAAACCAGGCATGCATTCGCATGCCTGGTTTGTTATATGTGAAGATGTATTCCCTGTCATCTCAGTAAATGTTTTTGGTTAATTTTCTTAAGTAAGTTGCAGTATAGGATTATACGAAATGAATCTTTTATAGTTTCTGAAGAAGATTATAAGATTTTTATGCAAAAATATTAAAAAGAAGTTGACACAAACTTTCTCGCAATGTATTATATATCTTGTGCTTAAGAAAGCAACAGTCTTATGGCGGTGTAGCTCAGCTGGCTAGAGCGTACGGTTCATACCCGTGAGGTCGGGGGTTCGATCCCCTCCGCCGCTACCATTTTTATTAATTGGCCCGTTGGTCAAGTGGTTAAGACACCGCCCTTTCACGGCGGTATCACGGGTTCGAATCCCGTACGGGTCACCACTTATTAGTAATAACTATTCATTTGAATGTTTGTTATATACATAGTCTGCTAAAAAACACCCTGCATTTTATTAATGCAGGGTGTTTTTTTTGTCTTGTCTTTCATGATTTCACTATGAGTCCTAGGATTCATAGTGAAAATAAACGTTATTAATATTCTTTTATTGGTTTTATGAGAGTTTCTTTTCTTTTTTATCTTTAACATTTCGACCTTTTATTTCTAGTTGCTTTTTTAGATAGAAAAGCATGAAAAAGCTTTATCTTTCTAATGAAAATTCATACTCTCCTATAATATGGATCGTTCCAGTTGTTTACAGGTTTCTTGTTCTGTCTACAAGTGATTGACAAGCTTCACTGAAAGAAGTCGAGAAGTTTATATCATACCTGTTCTTTTTTTGACAAAAAGCGAATTTCTATTGTGTTTTAATGATTAACACAAACTGCTTCAAGCAGATCGGTGAAAAAAAGAATGAAAGAAAGCAGGTGGGGGAATGCAAAGCGAACTAGTGATGGAAAGGTCAAAATCGAAGGTGGGCAAATGGATTCACGGAACAAAGAGTCGATTAGAAACGATTCTATTCCAGCGAGGTCTTCTGCTTTTTGTGATTGGGTTCCTACTTGGACGAGCTGTTATCCTTACTCAGGTTACTCCTTTCGCTATTCCTTTTTTTGGCGCAGTATTCTTCCTGAGACGAGAACGTGCACCTATGATTATCGTTGCTTTATTAGCTGGAGCGGTATCAACGGCTAATTTGCAGAATACAGCATTTATAATGTGTGGCATTCTTGTTTTTCTATTCATTAATCGTTTTGTGAAGTTATCTTCCCTTTCTCTTGTTAAGACGTTACCCATACTTGTGTTCTCAACGAGTATGTTGGGACGTCTGATCCTAAGTTTACTTACTGAACGTTCATTAGCTAACACAAATTGGATCCTAGCAGCTGTTGAAGGTGCTCTTGGAATGATACTAACCATTATTTTTATTCAGAGTATACCGGTATTATCTATTAAGAAAAGAACTCAGGCTCTAAAAAATGAAGAGATCATTAGTTTTATCATTTTATTAGCAACGATGTTAACAGGAACAATAGGTTGGGTTGTATATGGTTTCTCAATTGAAAATATCCTTTCTCGGTATCTCGTATTAATTTTCGCATATGTAGGTGGAGCAGCGATTGGCTCAACAGTTGGCGTGGTTACTGGCTTGATACTGGCCCTCGCTAATGTAGCTAGTCTCTATCAGATGAGTATGCTTGCGTTCTCGGGATTACTTGGTGGGTTATTGAAAGATGGTAGAAAAGTTGGAGTTGGTATGGGTTTACTGATCGGTACGTTATTAATCGCTTTATATGGGAGTGGTCCTGAGTTTCTATATCCTAATCTGATGGAGTCTGTGATTGCCGTATTACTCTTTTTCTTCACACCATCTAAAGTTACTTCACAGCTTTCTAAATATATCCCGGGAACGGTGGAACATGCGAATGAGCAGCAACAATACTTAAGAAAAGTACGCGACGTTACAGCTAATCGTGTCGAACAATTTTCAAGCTTATTTCAGGCTCTTTCTAGTAGCTTTACAGATGCCGATCTTCAAGGTGAAGAACAGTCAGAACGCGAAGTTGATTATTTTCTAAGTCACGTTACAGAAAAGACTTGTCAAAATTGTTTTAAGAAAGAAACTTGCTGGGCGAAAAACTTCGATGCCACCTATGGGTATATGACAGGGATAATGGAGGAACTGGAACAAACGGCGGAATTGACTAACTATAGTCTGAAGAGAGATTTCGATAAGCACTGCATTAAGGCAAATAAGGTGATTGATCTTATTGGAAAGGAGATGAGTCACTATCACGCCAATCGAATGTTAAAAAAACAAGTTCGTGAAAGCCGGAAGATCGTTGCCGATCAATTGCGTGGAGTGTCGCATGTTATGGGGGATTTCGCGAAAGAAATACAAAAAGAGCGTGATAACCTCCACCAACAAGAAGAGCAAATCATGGATGCCATTCAAAGTATGGGTCTGGAAGTAGGACAGGTGGAAATCTACAGCTTAGAAGAGGGAAACGTCGACATTGAGATGAAGATACCTGCCTGCGGAGGGAGAGGAGAAGGAGAAAAGGTCATCGCTCCAATGCTGTCAGATATTCTAAAGGAAAACATCGTCGTGAAAAGAGAAGTGTGTGCAGAACATGAGCACGACACATGTCACCTTTACTTTGGTTCAGCTAAAGATTTTGTGATCGAAACAGGCGTAGCAAATGCAGCGAAAGGAGGAGCTTGGATATCTGGAGACAGTCATTCTACGATTGAGCTAGGTGCAGGCAAATATGCTATTGCGATAAGTGACGGAATGGGCAATGGAGAGAGAGCGCATCAGGAAAGCACGGAAACCATTCAACTCCTTCAAAAAATTCTACATTCAGGAATTGATGAGACGGTGGCGATTAAATCGGTTAACTCTGTTCTATCTTTACGAAATACCGACGAAATATTCTCAACGCTTGATTTAGCCATGATTGACTTACAGGATGCTTCAGCCAAGTTTCTTAAAATTGGATCAATTCCAAGCTTTATAAAAAGAGGCGATCGAGTCATGATGGTGGAATCTGGTAATCTACCGATGGGGATTATTCCAGAATTTGATGTAGAGGTCGTAAGTGAACAATTAAAAGCTGGGGATCTCTTGATCATGATGAGCGACGGTATTTATGAAGGGGTTAAAAATATAGAGAATCCGGAGTTCTGGATGAAGCGGAAAATTAGAGAGCTTTCAACAGATAAGCCACAAGAAATTGCAGACCTCATCATGGAAGAAGTAATTAGGACGGAGTATGGCAGAATTGATGATGACATGACGATTGTAGTGGCAAGAATAAAACGTAATGTGCCTAAATGGTCAACTATTCCAATCTATTCAGCTCCTTCATTCAGGAAGAAAAAAGCGCAGTAGGTAAGTATAAACTCTCCTCCTAAAGGCGATGCTTGTAACAGCAAAAAAGGAGGAGTCGAGATGAAGAAAGGAACGCTAAGACAGATTCTATTAATCACAGACGGATGTTCAAATCAGGGGGAAGATCCGGTTGCAATGGCGGCTCTTGCACGGGAGCATGGAATGACAGTGAATGTAATTGGAGTGCTAGACGAAAACGAGCGGACAGATCATGGACTAAAAGAAATTGAGAATATTGCATTATCTGGCGGGGGCATCCACCAGCTTGTTTATGCTAAGCAGCTATCGCATACGGTACAAATGGTTACACGTAAAGCGATGACCCAGACGATTCAAGGATTCATTCATAAAGAATTGCAATCGATCTTGGGTAGCGAAAAAGAAATAGAAGATTTACCACCTGACAAACGGGGGCAGGTCGTGGAAGTGGTCGATGAACTGGGGGAAACGATGGATCTCGAAGTGTTGATTATGATCGATACAAGTGCGAGTATGCAGCATAAACTTCCTACGGTAGAAGATGCCCTTCTTGATCTTTCAATTAGCCTTCATTCAAGAATCGGTGAAAACGAATATTCTCTATATGCATTTCCCGGGAAACGAAAGCAAGTAGAACGTCTAATGGATTGGACGCCAATGTTGAAAGATATTCATACCATTTTTCCAAAGCTGACATCTGGAGGCATTACGCCAACAGGTCCGGCATTAAAAGAAGCGATTGAAGCTTATCAGAAAAAACGCTCAAAGAGAGGGCTATTAGATGACGGGTACTTCGAAGAATCAGGCAGCTGATGTTTCTCGTGGAACAAGACTAAGTGGGAAATGGAATCAGCAAAGCTACCAAATTATGAGGAAATTAGGTAGCGGGGCACTTGGTACAGTATACTTAGCTGACTCTGCAAGGGGGCGAGTCGCATTAAAATTAGGTACTGATAGTATGTCCATTACGTCAGAAGTGAATGTTCTAAAACAGCTTTCGGTGGTCCAGGGAACAGTTCTTGGGCCGTTTTTCTATGAGGTGGATGACTGGGAGATAAATGGGAAGCGTTATCCGTTTTATGTGATGGAATATATTGATGGTGAACCTCTTTTTACTTTCATTGAACGTAGAGGAAAAGAATGGATTGGGATTTTAATGCTTCAATTGCTCCGTGATCTTTCAGCCCTTCATAAAGAAGGCTGGGTTTTTGGTGATCTAAAACCAGACAATCTTCTAGTAGAAGGATCGCCTCCAACTATGAGATGGCTTGATGTGGGAGGGACGACTTCAATGGGAAGGTCAGTGAAGGAGTTTACGGAGTTTTTCGATCGAGGATACTGGGGGCTTGGCAACCGAGTAGCAGAGCCGTCGTATGATTTATTTTCTGTAGCTATGATCGTAATAAATGCCGCTTACCCTAAGCGATTTGACCGTCCTAAAAAAGACTCAGAAACCTATTTGCTCAATAAAATGGAACAAAGTCATCTGCTAAGGGAGTATAAGCCAATTCTTCGAAAGGCTCTACTAGGGAAGTATATACATGCTCAAGATATGCGACAGGAGCTTTTTTCCCTACTGCAAGGAGATAAGTCAAAGGTCCGTAAACGACCAGAAGCACCTTCTAACTCAAGGGTAGCCTCAAGGCAGAAGCCTCCAAAACGTGTGAAACAAAAGAGCTCAAAATGGATTGAAACCGTACTAATAGTTGCTTTTCTTCTATTCTTCTATACTTTATACTTAGTTGGTCATGTTTTTTAACAGAGCCTATATAAAAGAAAGGTTTGAAAAAGACGTAGTTGGGTTATTAGTACTAAAATGAAATGCTGTTTATCGAGACAGTGAGTGAGAGGAAGACAGAGTTTGTTGCAAGATGTCGAACGTTTTATCCACAAGCATGATTTAATCAAACATGGGGATACGCTAGTTATTGGAGTTTCTGGAGGACCAGACTCTGTTGCGCTACTTCACTACTTAGTAAGTTTAGCTCCCCGATTAAAATTATCAATTGTTGCCACGCATGTGGACCATAGTTTACGGGGAAAGGAATCTGCTGAGGATTTAGCGTTTGTGGAGAGCTATTGTGAACAAGAAGGGATCATCTTTGAAGCTTCTACGGTAGATGTGAATGCTTACAAAAAGGAGCGAAACCTCTCTACACAAGTTGCAGCACGAGATTGCCGCTATGATTTTTTTCGAAAAGTAATGGAAAAACATCATGCTAGCGCTCTGGCCCTTGCTCACCATGGAGACGATCAGATTGAAACAATGCTTATGAGACAGGTTCACGGTAGCTCAGGTTCTGGACTTTCTGGGATGCCGGTCCAACGTCCCTTCTCAACTGGAAAAATCATTCGTCCGTTTCTATGCGTTACAAAGGAGCATCTCGTGAACTATTGTAAGGAGCATTTACTTGGGTATAGGCTCGATCCATCTAATGAGAGCAATCAATATATGAGGAATCGTTTTCGGAATCATGTGTTACCTTTTCTTAAAGAAGAAAATCCCAATGTCCATACAAGATACCAATTATATAGCGAGCGAGCTCAAAGTGACGAAGCATTTTTAATGAATTTAGCTAAGGGATATCTCGATGATGTGATCATCGATCAATATGACAAATTTGTGAAGTTGGATAACAAGGCGTATGATTGCCTTCCTATTCCTTTACAAAGAAGAGTGATTCATCTAATATTAAATTATCTTTATACAGGCAATGCTCCTTTTTCTTCTATACATATTGAGGATTTGCGGTTAATGCTCGATTCTGAGCACCCTTCTGCTTCCCTTAATCTACCCCTGGAACTGAGGGCGGTAAAATCTTATACCACCTGTTATTTTTCTTTTGAAACCTTTTTGCAACCAGAACCGTATAAGTATCATCTCCCTTTATGGGGTACTGTCGAAACGCCACTTGGAACGATTACGGCCATTCCAGTTAACGACGTTCCGCAACACCTGACAAGTGATGATCTTATTATTGAGGAGCAATTGCTTCCTGCGGTTGTGCGCTCCAGGCGTCCTGGTGATCGAATTCAGCCAAAAGGCATGATAGGGACGAAAAAGGTAAAAGATATTTTTATCGACCGTAAAATAGACCGTTCAGAACGCGATGTATGGCCAATCGTTGAGGATGTGATGGGCCACACAATCTGGGTCGCTGGAGTAACTCGTTCTGAAAAGGCAACACTGTCTGCAAAAAAGAATCAGCTCGTGCACGTGCACTATGAGAAAAAAACACTTACATAGGTTGGGAGGGCAATACCACTGATGTTAAATGAAATTCAAGAAACACTAATTAGTGAAGAACAGATTCAAGAGAAATGCCGCGAGTTAGGGAAACGGCTTTCAGATGAATACGAGGATCGCTTTCCGCTTGTAATTGGCGTCCTTAAAGGTGCAATGCCTTTCATGGGTGATTTAACAAAGCGGATGACTTGTCATCTTGAGATGGACTTTATGGACGTATCAAGTTATGGCAATTCAACCGTTTCTTCTGGTGAAGTAAAGATAATTAAAGATCTTGATACTTCCGTAGAAGGACGAGACGTTCTTATTCTCGAAGATATTATAGATAGTGGGTTAACGCTTAGCTATTTGATCGACCTTCTAAAATACCGTAAAGCAAAGTCGATTAAGATTGTAACGCTTCTAGATAAGCCTACTGGAAGAAAAGTTGATTTAAAGCCGGATGTGGCAGGATTTATCGTACCTGATGAGTTTGTAGTCGGATACGGTCTTGACTTTGCTGAAAGGTATCGTAATCTTCCGTTTATCGGGATTCTTAAACCCGAGATTTATCAAGGTTAATTTGTTGTAGTCAGTTGTGCCAGTATGGTAAGATAATCTATGGTTTCCTGTTCGTGGGAGGAGGTAAGGAATGAATCGTATCTTCCGAAATACAATATTTTATTTGTTAATATTCCTCGTCGTAGTAGGTGTAGTCAGTTTCTTTAACGGAACAAATAATGACACGAATGTCCTCGATTACGGCGAATTTCAGTCCAAATTGAATAATGGTGAGATTCAAGAGTTAACGTTACAACCTGAGCGTGGGGTTTACACTGTCACTGGTCAATTAGCTGGTGGCGATGAAGACAGCGAAGATGCTAATGCATTCGTAACGAATGTACCTGACTCAGAGAAAGCTGTAGAGAATATCTTAACTGCAGCTGACGAAGGGATTGTAGAATTAACGACAGAACCAGCCCCTGAACAAAGTGGGTGGGTTACATTTCTAACAAGCATCATTCCTTTCGTTATTATCTTCATTCTGTTCTTCTTCCTACTTAACCAGGCTCAAGGCGGCGGTGGCCGTGTCATGAACTTTGGTAAGAGTAAGGCGAAGTTATACAGCGAAGAGAAAAAGAAAGTTACATTTAAAGACGTAGCTGGTGCAGATGAAGAGAAGCAAGAGCTTGTTGAGGTCGTTGAGTTTTTGAAGGATCCTCGTAAGTTTGCTGCAGTTGGGGCCCGTATTCCAAAGGGTGTTCTATTAGTAGGACCTCCAGGTACAGGTAAAACGTTGATCGCACGAGCGGTTGCTGGTGAAGCAGGCGTTCCGTTCTTCTCAATTTCTGGTTCTGACTTCGTAGAAATGTTCGTAGGTGTCGGTGCATCTCGTGTACGTGACCTATTCGAAAATGCGAAGAAGAACGCACCTTGTATAATCTTTATTGATGAGATTGATGCAGTTGGTCGTCAGCGTGGTGCAGGTCTTGGCGGCGGTCACGATGAGCGTGAGCAGACGCTTAACCAACTTCTCGTTGAAATGGATGGCTTTAGTGCAAACGAAGGTATCATTATCGTTGCGGCAACAAACCGTCCTGATATTCTTGACCCGGCACTTCTTCGTCCTGGACGTTTTGACCGTCAAATCCCGGTAAATCGCCCTGATGTGAATGGTCGTGAAGCGGTACTTCGAGTACACGCACGTAACAAACCTCTTAGTGATGAAGTCGATTTGAAAACAGTCGCAATGCGTACACCAGGGTTCTCTGGTGCAGATCTTGAAAACTTGTTGAATGAAGCTGCTCTTGTTGCTGCTCGTCATAACAAGAAGAAGGTTGATATGAACGATATCGATGAAGCGACAGACCGTGTTATTGCTGGGCCCGCTAAGAAGAGTCGCGTGATCTCTGTAAAAGAGAAAAATATCGTTGCTTATCACGAAGCTGGTCATACAATCATCGGTACACAGCTTGATAATGCAGATGTTGTTCATAAGGTTACGATTGTTCCGCGCGGACAAGCTGGCGGTTATGCTGTAACACTTCCTAAAGAAGACCGTTACTTAATGACAAAGCCTGAATTGGTCGATAAAATCATAGGCTTACTCGGTGGGCGTGTTGCCGAAGAAATTACATTCGGTGAAGCAAGTACCGGAGCAAGTAATGACTTCCAACGTGCGACAGCCATTGCCCGTAGTATGGTTACAGAATATGGTATGAGTGAAAAGCTAGGTCCGATGCAGTTTGGATCAGGTTCGGGAGGAAATGTCTTCCTTGGACGTGATATCCAAAATGAACAGAACTATAGTGATTCATTCGCCAATGAAATTGATCTTGAAGTTCAAAAGATCATCAAATCAGCTTATGAGCGTTGTCGTGAAATACTCCTTGAAAATCAGGATAAGTTAAATCTTGTTGCTGAAACGCTTAAGGAAATTGAAACGCTTGATGCTGAACAAATTCGTTCTCTTGTTGAAGAAGGAAAACTTCCTGAAGGTCACCATGCAACTGGTACCTCTGAAGATGTGAAAGTTAACATCTCTAAAAAGGAAGATAAGCCTGAAACAGATGAAGAACAAGAATAAATAAGATTGAAAGCAGGATGTCTTAAGGACGTCCTGCTTTTTTATTTAGAATAAATGCGTGTTTTCTGTGAAATCCATATGGATGGTAATCGTTTTCAAAAAAGAACTTCGTTTTTAATTCCATTGTGTGGTATAACTATAGAGAGCATGATGAAAGTTAAATTTTTTTAATAAGGTGATAATATGATACTTGTGCTTGATGTAGGAAATACAAATATTGTTCTTGGTGTATATGAAGGCGAAGAGTTAACGCATCACTGGCGAATGGGGACAAGCAGAAAACAGACAGAAGATGAATACGCAATGGTTATTAAAGGACTCTTCTCTCATGAGGAACTTTCTTTTGACGATGTGGAAGGCATCATTATTTCGTCTGTAGTGCCACCTATTATGTTCGCTCTTGAGCGTATGTGCCAGAAATATTTTCATCATAAACCGTTAGTGATTGGTCCAGGAATTAAGACAGGCCTCAATATAAAATATGATAATCCGAAAGAAGTAGGAGCGGATCGTATTGTGAATGCCGTGGCGGGGATTCAATTATATGGAGCACCGCTAATTATTGTGGATTTTGGAACAGCTACAACTTACTGCTACATTGATGAGCAAAAACAGTATGTTGGGGGCGCCATCGCACCAGGCATTAACATTTCGACAGAAGCTCTATACATGCATGCAGCAAAGCTTCCACGAATTGAAATTGCGAAGCCAAATCATATCGTTGGAAAGAATACGGTTAGCGCCATGCAAAGCGGCACGCTATATGGATACGTAGGACAAGTGGAAGGGATTGTTTCTAGGATGAAGAAACATTCTCCGAAGGAACCTACTGTAATAGCGACTGGTGGACTTGCCTCACTTATAGCAGAAGAATGCGATCTTATCGATGTGGTTGACCCGTTTCTAACATTAAAGGGATTACACTTAATTTATAATAAGAACAAAGAAGAATTAAACGCATACCGATAAAACGGGGTGCGTTTTTCATTTTGCGTTTTGGGGGAAAATAAAAATAGATACTCTTTTTATCTCTTGTTTTATTGATGAATGAGCCGTTTTCCATAATGATATCTAAATTTAGTTAAAAAAAGCATTTAAAAGGTAAGTCGCAGACCACAGATTTATTTAACGAAAGATACGGAAGCGAGTGCATGTCAGTTTCTCTTAATGGAAGTTCTTGAAAAAATATTGTATCGTGTAATTGGGCAATGGCCCATTAGTGAAAGGAGCTACAAACAAATGAATGATTATTTAATAAAAGCACTTGCGTTCGATGGCAATGTAAGGGCTTATGCGATATCTAGTACTGAAATGGTTGCGGAAGCACAGCGACGTCACACTACTTGGCCAACTGCATCTGCTGCAATTGGTCGTGCTATGACTGCTTCGACAATGATAGCAACAGGACTAAAAGGTGAAGAGAAAATCACTGTGAAGATTGAGGGCGGTGGTCCTATCGGAGCCGTTGTGGTAGACGCTAACGCGAAAGGTGAAACGCGCGGGTACGTAAGCAATCCACATGTGCACTTTGATCTTAATGATAATGGGAAATTGGACGTTGCGCGTGCCGTTGGACAAGATGGTTTCCTATCCGTTGTAAAAGATATTGGTATGCGTGAAAAATTCACAGGGCAAGTTCCGATTGTCTCAGGTGAATTAGGAGAAGACTTTACGTACTATCTTGTGACTTCAGAACAAGTTCCTTCAGCAGTTGGAGTGGGCGTCCTTGTTAATCCAGATAATACGATTCTTGCAGCTGGTGGTTTTATGATTCAATTACTTCCTGGTGCAGGTGAAGAAACGATCCGTTTTATTGAAAAGCGTATTGAAGCGATTCCTCCAATCTCTAAATTGATTGAAGCAGGGAAAACACCTGAAGAAATTTTGAATGATCTTCTCGGAGAAGAAAACATTAAAATTATTGACAATATGCCTGTTCATTTTGAATGTAGTTGTTCCAAAGAGCGTTTTTCGAATGGCATTATGGGACTTGGCAAAGAAGAGATCAGCAGTATGATTGAAGAAGACGGTGAAGCGGAAACAACTTGTCACTTCTGCAATGCACATTATCACTTCTCGAAAGAAGAGCTTGAAGAATTACACGCTGAGAGCAAAGTTTAAAAAGGTTCAAATTGACACTTTTGACCTACGGTGATATTCTTTTAGAAAGAGAATTCCTATAAAAACACTCGGGTTTGAGGAGGCGTGATGATGAGGGTAGCAAATTCTATTACTGACTTAATCGGTCAAACACCTATTGTGAAACTAAATCGCATCACTAACGAGGAACATGCAGAGGTATATTTAAAGCTTGAATTCATGAACCCTGGAAGCAGCGTTAAAGATCGTATTGCACTTGCAATGATCGAAGCAGCTGAAGAAAAAGGCGAATTGAAACCTGGTGATACATTCGTAGAACCAACAAGTGGTAATACAGGTATTGGTCTTGCTATGGTTGCGGCTGCAAAAGGTTACCAGGCTGTTCTTGTTATGCCAGATACTATGAGCATGGAACGTCGTAACCTGCTGAAGGCGTATGGAGCAAAGCTTGTCCTTACTCCTGGTTCTGAAGGTATGGGCGGAGCGATTCGTAAATCAGAAGAACTAGCGAAGGAACATGGTTATTTCATGCCTCAGCAATTTAATAACGAAGCAAATCCGGAAGTGCACCGTCGTACGACTGGTCAAGAAATTGTTGATCAGATGGACCAGCTTGATGGATTTGTGGCAGGTATTGGCACTGGTGGGACAATTACTGGAGCAGGCGAAGTGTTAAAAAAGCATTTCCCTTCAATCAAGCTATACGCGGTTGAACCAACAGATTCACCTATTCTATCCGGAGGCAAGCCTGGCCCACATAAAATTCAGGGGATTGGTGCAGGTTTTGTACCGTCAGTTTTGAATACGGATGTATATGATGAAGTCGTTCAGGTTCAAAATGAACAGGCTTTTGAATGGGCTAGAAAAGCTGCACGAGAAGAAGGTATTCTTGGAGGCATTTCTTCAGGCGCGGCGATTTATGCAGCGCTTGAGGTAGCAAAGAAACTGGGTAAAGGAAAGAAAGTGCTTGCTGTGATTCCAAGTAATGGGGAACGTTACCTCAGCACACCTCTTTTTCAATTTGATGAAGATTAAGCAACTCTAAAAACAGTCCTTAACGGGCTGTTTTTCTTTTTAGTTTTTTGAAGTATTGATTCTTTACTATCCTAAATAACAGCTAATTAAATTAGACAGTTTATCAAATTTTTTATTAGAGACAACGAAAAGCTAAACGAAAAGAAAAAAGGTAAGTTTTTCTAAATGGGTGTTCGGAAGAGTTTGGGGAATATAAAAAGGATGAAGCAACGAAAGACTTCATGTAGAATAGAGGCATAAACAGGGCGTACGCTTAGCTTTTGATGGGGTGTGAAAAATTTGCCGGAACAACTAGAGAAAACAACACGGTTTTCAATTTTTGAAACTCTCGAATTAAGTGCGGATGAGTGGTTTTCAGGGTATAAATCTTTTATTGAAGGCCGCGATGAACATATTTTATTGGATAGTACACGTGGTGGTCGGTATAGCATGTTTGGTATTAAGCTTATTGCGAGCCTGTATGGACACGCCACTTTTCTTACGATTGATGAAGTAGGAAAAGAACCGAAAACGTTAGAGGGTAATTTACTTGAGTTGATGCAACACTGGATGGAACGGAATGTGTCGATCATGGATGAACGCTTACCTGACTTTCAGGGTGGGGCAATGGGGTTTCTGAGCTATGATATTGCGCGTCAAATTGAAAAACTTCCTGATATAGCATCAGATGACCTGGAGCTTCCTGAACTTTTCTTTGTTGTGTATGAAGATGTTGGCGTATATGATCACACTACGCAAACACTATGGTTTATTGCACAAGTTGAAGAGGGAAATAAAGAAGAAGGTAAGCGGCGTCTCGACGCGTATAAGGAGAAGTGGGTACAACAAAGTGAAGCAAGTTCTTCAGTGGCTGATTCTTATTCAAAAGCAACAAAACAGACCTTTTCAATGAGTCAAGAGTCATTCTCGATGGCCGTTCGAAAAGTACAGGAGTATATTTCAGCTGGAGACGTTTTTCAGGTCAATCTTTCCTTAAGAGAGTCAAGAAGTCTCCACACAGCCCCTATTTCTATTTACGAGACGCTTAGAACGATTAATCCATCTCCGTATATGTCCTTTATTCATACTCACTCATTTGATCTTGTGAGTGCTTCACCAGAATTACTTATTAAGAAAAAGGGACAAGAATTAACTACAAGACCAATTGCGGGGACGAGATCACGGGGAAAGAATGACGATGAGGATGAAGAACTTGCACGGACCCTTATTGAGAATGAGAAAGAACGCGCCGAGCATGTGATGCTTGTCGATCTTGAGCGAAATGATCTGGGGCGCGTTTGTACCTATGGAACGGTAGAAGTAGATGAGTTTATGGTGATCGAAAAATATTCTCATGTGCAGCACATTGTTTCAAACGTTCGTGGTATTTCATCGCCTGAGGCGACAGCATTTGATGCTATTAAAGCCACTTTTCCAGGGGGGACAATTACGGGAGCTCCTAAGGTACGAACAATGGAAATTATTGAAGAACTTGAGCCTGTTCGCCGAGGGGTTTACACTGGATCTATCGGATGGATTGGATTCAATGATGATATGGAATTAAATATTGCTATTCGAACTATGGTCATTAAAGATAATATTGCTCACGTACAAGCCGGTGCTGGAATTGTAATTGACTCTAATCCCGAAGCGGAGTACAAAGAGTCACTAAAGAAAGCAAGAGCATTATGGAAAGCGAAAGAGTTAAGTGAAGAGATTAGCAGAGATTAGCTTAGAGGAGGAAACAAAATGATTTTAATGATTGATAACTACGATTCATTTACGTATAACCTTGTGCAATACCTTGGAGAAATGGGAGAAGAGCTAGTAGTAAAAAGAAATGACGAAATAACCATCAAAGAAATTGAACAGCTTCGTCCCTCATTTATTATGGTTTCTCCAGGGCCGTGTAGTCCTGATGAAGCGGGGATTAGTATGTCTGTTATTCAGCACTTTGCTGGTAGCATACCGATATTCGGTGTCTGTCTTGGTCACCAGTCGATTGCGCAGGTATTTGGTGGAGATGTTATTAAAGCCGATCGACTTATGCATGGGAAAACATCACCGATGCATCATGATGGACGATCAATCTTTAAGGGGCTCGAGAATCCGTTTACTGCAACGAGGTATCATTCATTAATTGTAAAAAAAGAGACATTACCGGAATGCTTTGAGATCAGCGCATGGACACAAGAAGGCGAAATCATGGCAATTCGACATAAAGAGCTTGCGATTGAAGGGGTTCAGTTCCATCCTGAATCGATTATGACTGGCACAGGGAAAGCTTTGCTTAAGAACTTTATAGATGAGCATCGAAAAGAGCCATGTTTATAAACGTTAATGGAGAACTGATCGATGAAAAATCAGCTGTAATACCGGCTTATGATCACGGTTATCTCTATGGTGTAGGAGTTTTTGAGACGTTTCGAACGTACAATGGACATCCCTTTTTATTTGAGGATCACTATAATCGCCTTTTTGATTCCTTAAATGAACTTCAAATCGCACTACCCTATACAAAAGATGGCCTTCTCCTTGAGATAAGGCGAACGATTAATGTGAATGGCATTACAGATGCATATGTTCGCTTAAATGTTTCAGCAGGAGAAGGAGAGATTGGTCTTAGGACGGAACCCTACATTAGTCCAACGGTGATTATTTATGTGAAAGAAATAGGCGAACCGGTGCGAAAAGAAAAACGTGGTGTGGTTCTTTCACTTAGGCGAAATACGCCTGAAGGCCCTGTAAGACTTAAATCACATCACTATTTAAATAATATTCTTGCGAAAAGAGAAGTTGGAAATGATCCTTCAGTGGAAGGGATTTTTCTTTCACAAAGAGGAAAGCTTGCTGAAGGAATTGTTTCAAATTTATTCTGGTTTAAAAACGGCATTCTTTACACCCCGGACCTTACTACAGGAATCTTAAATGGCATTACCAGACAATACGTGATGGATGTGGCAAGAAAAAAAGGGATTTTAGTTAGGGAAGGTAACTTCGAGAAAAAGGAAATTCTCGAAGCAGATGAAGTGTTTGTTACAAATTCTATCCAAGAGATCGTGCCATTATCTAAGATTGAGCACAAATCTTTACCGGGACTTGAGGGTCATGCGACAAATGAGCTCATCCTTCAATATGAACAACACCGCACTTCGTTAATGAGTCGAAATGAATGCTAACTAAGAACATATGTACGAAAAGGAGTGAGCCGTTTGGCGACGGTAATAGATAATTATAAAAAACATCCAATGATGATGAAATGGCAGGATAGATTGATTGACTGGAATAAAAAAACTTGGGTTATGGGTATTCTGAATGCAACCCCTGATTCCTTTTCTGATGGTGGAGAATATAACACTACAGCACAAGCAGTAGCGCATGCTCTCCAACTTGTTGAGGATGGAGCGGACCTAATTGACATTGGCGGGGAATCTACCCGTCCTGGGGCTACAATAGTTCCGATGGATGAGGAGTTGAACCGTGTAATTCCAATTATCAAAGCTGTGCGTCATACTGTTGACGTTCCTATTTCTATTGATACTTATAAAGCGGAAGTGGCTAATCAAGCAATATTAGCAGGAGCGGATATTATTAACGATGTGTGGGGAGCTAAGGCTGATCCTGATATGGCCAGGGTGGCAGCGGAACATAATGTACCAATTATTCTTATGCATAATCGGTACGACACGAATTATGCTGATATCATGCTTGATATCAAGTCTGACATTGAAGAAAGTATTGAGATTGCTCGTTCTGCAGGTGTAAGGACTGAAAATATCATTCTCGATCCTGGAATTGGTTTTGCGAAAACTCATGAGCAAAATCTTGAAGTTATGAGGAGACTCGATGAATTTTCTTCTCTTGGATATCCTGTTTTGCTTGGTACATCAAGAAAATCGATTGTTGCTAGAACATTGAATACGCCGCCGAATGATCGGGTAGAAGGTACTGGAGCGACAGTTTGTCTCGGGATTGAAAGAGGCGCTCAAATTATCAGAGTTCATGATGTAAAACCAATGGTACGTATGGCTCTTATGATGGATGCTATGCTTAAACCACAGCTTAATTAAACAACAGGAGAGTGAATGATATGGATAAGATCTATCTAAACGGAATGAAATTTTACGGTTATCACGGCGTTTTTCCTGAAGAAAATAAGCTTGGTCAGCGTTTCTATGTTGATTTGGCCCTCGAAACAGATCTATCCAAGGCTAGTAACTCTGATGATTTAAATTACACTGTGAATTATGCAGACGCGTATAATTCAATCAAATCAATTGTTGAAGGCACGCCAAGAAAGCTAGTTGAAACTGTTGCTGAGGAAATAACAAAAAAGATGTTTCAAGAATTTGAGATTGTCGATGCTTGTACGGTGAAAGTGACTAAACCGGATCCTCCAATCGATGGTCAATATGATTCTGTTGCAATCGAGATGAAGAGGGAACGTAATGAATAGTGTATATGTTGGTATTGGATCCAATGTAGGGGATCGAGAAAACTACATCAAAACATCTTTATTAAGACTTCAAGAGTACCCAGGTGTAGAGATCACATCTACATCCTCGTTATATGAAACCGCTCCTGTAGGTGTAACAGAGCAGGGTGCTTTTCTTAACATGGTGGCTTTGCTAGAAACAGAATTGAATGCATTTCAGCTGCTCGAAATTCTTCAAGGGATTGAGCAGTCTCTAGGTAGAGAGCGCGACATTCGATGGGGCCCAAGAACAATAGACCTTGACATTTTGCTCTATAATCATGAGAATATTGTAGCAGAAGGTCTGGTCATTCCTCATCCTCGTCTCATTCAAAGAGGATTTGTGGTTATACCTCTTCACGAATTGAGTCCTGATATTATTATTCCAACTACCAATAAGAGAATTGATTCCTATTTTAATCATATAGAAGATAAAGAAGGTGTACGTCTATGGAAGCGGAGATCTACGGAAGACGTATTCGCGCTTTTCGAAAGTTGAAAGGTTATACTCAGGAACAGCTTGCGAAGGAACTCGGTGTTTCGGTATCTGTACTAGGAGAGATCGAGCGAGGGAACCGAAGACCTACAAATGATTTTATGCAGCTAGTAGCTAAGCAGCTCAGAGTTCCGCTTGAGGAACTTTTTCCTTTAGAACACAACTGAAAAATGAAGTGAAGCGTGTTAACGATTGGTGATGTTGCTTTATCGCACGGTTCAATACCTTGAAACCGGAAAGATTCTGGGTATCCTATGGCTAAAGAGAAGATTGATGAAGCAATGCTTCATCTTGATCGTCTTATAGAGCTTAAAGGAGAAAAAGTCGCCGTTCACGAAATAGGTAAACATGTTGAATAATACTCAATAGGACTTCGCGGTAACGGTAAGGGTCTTTATCAAATCAATGTAACGACTACGAGAGATGGTCTTGCTGAATTACTATGCGGGTTTATTGCAGAGCTTGAATCTAGACAGGCAGTTTGACTTTCTAACTAGCTCTTCATCTTTGCCATGATACACCCGGCGCGTTTGTCATAAGTTTTATATAAGTGAATGCTTGCTATTCATGATGCTTTCCGATAAAGTTATAGCGGGATAAACATAGATTTGACAGGAGTGATAGAGATGAGTCAGGAGCTTGAACTGAATGACCTTCTTAAAGTAAGAAGAGAAAAGCTTGACGTTCTGAAAGAGAATAATATTGATCCATTCGGACATCGGTTTGATCGTTCTCACTCAGCTAGCAAAATGCTAGAAGAGTTCGATTCTTTTTCAAAGGAAGAATTAGCTGAACAAAGCAAGGCAGTTTCCTTAGCTGGAAGAATTATGACTAAACGCGGAAAAGGAAAAGCAGGATTCGCGCATATTCAAGATTTAACTGGTCAAATTCAGCTTTATGTTCGTAAAGACACTGTTGGAGATGAGCAGTATGATCTTTTTGATTCAATGGATATTGGAGATATCATTGGTGTAAGTGGTGAAGCGTTCAAAACAAAAGTCGGAGAACTCTCTGTTAAAGTGAGTGACCTTCATTTGCTTTCAAAATCACTACGTCCATTGCCAGACAAATTCCATGGTTTGAAAGATGTAGAACAACGCTACCGTCAGCGTTATCTTGATTTAATAATGAGTCCTGACTCTAAAGAAACGTTCATCGCAAGAAGTCGCATCATCCAATCGATGAGACGTTATCTTGATGACCAGGGTTTCCTAGAAGTTGAAACACCAATGATGCACTCTATTCCTGGCGGCGCATCAGCACGTCCTTTCGTTACACACCACAACGCTCTTGATATGGAGCTTTATATGCGTATTGCCATTGAACTACATCTAAAGCGATTGATTGTAGGTGGCATGGAGCGTGTATATGAAATCGGAAGAGTTTTCCGAAATGAAGGTGTTTCTACACGACACAATCCTGAATTCACAATGCTTGAGTTATACGAAGCCTATGCGGATTATAAAGACGTCATGTCCTTAACAGAGCAAATGGTTGCTCACATCGCAAAAGAGGTAACAGGCTCTACAATGATTCAGTACGGTGATTATGAGATTAACCTCGAACCAGAGTGGAAAAGAGTGCATATGGTTGATGCTGTTAAAGAAGCAACAGGTGTCGACTTCTGGAAAGAGATGACGGATGAAGAAGCGCGCAGTATCGCTAAGGAACATGGCGTCGAAATCAAAGAGACAATGGAATTCGGACATGTCGTAAATGAATTCTTTGAACAGAAAGTTGAAGAAACGCTCATTCAACCTACTTTTGTATATGGACATCCGGTGGCTATTTCGCCTCTAGCTAAGAAAAATCCTGAAGATGGCCGTTTCACAGATCGTTTTGAGTTGTTTATCGTAGCTCGTGAACACGCCAACGCATTTACTGAGCTTAATGATCCAATTGATCAAAGAGAACGGTTTGAAGCGCAGCTTGTGGAGAGAGAGCAAGGTAATGACGAGGCCCACATGATGGACCATGACTTTATCGAAGCTCTTGAGTACGGTTTACCACCAACCGGTGGTTTAGGTATTGGAATTGATCGTCTTGTAATGCTTCTAACAAATTCTCCTTCTATTAGAGATGTTCTTCTATTCCCTCAAATGAGAAATACGGAACGATAGAAGTTAAAAGCCTTTAGAATGAAGTTCGTTTATCGAACTTCATTCTTTTTAGTTTTTCTAAAAAGAATTCAAAAAAGGGGTTGCGTATCTAAAGTAACCCTGATATAGTTATATAGGTCGCCGCAACAACGCGGTTGACGCCGAAAAGAATTTCAATAAAGTTGTTGACATTGATTTAGTTAATATGGTATATTAATAAAGTCGCTGAAAACGACATTGAAAGAAACAAATTGATCTTTGAAAACTGAACGAAACGCCATGTAAGTAGTTGTTTCTACGGAAGCAAAACATTGTTTTAAAGCTAGATTAAGCTTTCTATCGGAGAGTTTGATCCTGGCTCAGGACGAACGCTGGCGGCGTGCCTAATACATGCAAGTCGAGCGAAGAGATGGGAGCTTGCTCCCTGATCTTAGCGGCGGACGGGTGAGTAACACGTGGGCAACCTGCCCTGCAGACTGGGATAACTCCGGGAAACCGGAGCTAATACCGGGTAATACATCGCACCGCATGGTGCAATGTTGAAAGTTGGCTTTCGAGCTAACACTGCAGGATGGGCCCGCGGCGCATTAGCTAGTTGGTAAGGTAATGGCTTACCAAGGCGACGATGCGTAGCCGACCTGAGAGGGTGATCGGCCACACTGGGACTGAGACACGGCCCAGACTCCTACGGGAGGCAGCAGTAGGGAATCTTCCGCAATGGACGAAAGTCTGACGGAGCAACGCCGCGTGAGTGACGAAGGCCTTCGGGTCGTAAAGCTCTGTTGTTAGGGAAGAACAAGTACCGTTCGAATAGGGCGGTACCTTGACGGTACCTAACCAGAAAGCCACGGCTAACTACGTGCCAGCAGCCGCGGTAATACGTAGGTGGCAAGCGTTGTCCGGAATTATTGGGCGTAAAGCGCGCGCAGGCGGTCTTTTAAGTCTGATGTGAAAGCCCACGGCTCAACCGTGGAGGGTCATTGGAAACTGGAGGACTTGAGTGCAGAAGAGGAGAGTGGAATTCCACGTGTAGCGGTGAAATGCGTAGATATGTGGAGGAACACCAGTGGCGAAGGCGGCTCTCTGGTCTGTAACTGACGCTGAGGCGCGAAAGCGTGGGGAGCAAACAGGATTAGATACCCTGGTAGTCCACGCCGTAAACGATGAGTGCTAGGTGTTGGGGGGTTCCACCCTCAGTGCTGAAGTTAACACATTAAGCACTCCGCCTGGGGAGTACGACCGCAAGGTTGAAACTCAAAGGAATTGACGGGGGCCCGCACAAGCAGTGGAGCATGTGGTTTAATTCGAAGCAACGCGAAGAACCTTACCAGGTCTTGACATCCTCTGACAATCCTGGAGACAGGACGTTCCCCTTCGGGGGACAGAGTGACAGGTGGTGCATGGTTGTCGTCAGCTCGTGTCGTGAGATGTTGGGTTAAGTCCCGCAACGAGCGCAACCCTTGATCTTAGTTGCCAGCATTTAGTTGGGCACTCTAAGGTGACTGCCGGTGACAAACCGGAGGAAGGTGGGGATGACGTCAAATCATCATGCCCCTTATGACCTGGGCTACACACGTGCTACAATGGACGGTACAAAGGGCAGCAACACCGCGAGGTGAAGCGAATCCCATAAAGCCGTTCTCAGTTCGGATTGCAGGCTGCAACTCGCCTGCATGAAGCCGGAATTGCTAGTAATCGCGGATCAGCATGCCGCGGTGAATACGTTCCCGGGCCTTGTACACACCGCCCGTCACACCACGAGAGTTTGTAACACCCGAAGTCGGTGGGGTAACCTTTATGGAGCCAGCCGCCGAAGGTGGGACAAATGATTGGGGTGAAGTCGTAACAAGGTAGCCGTATCGGAAGGTGCGGCTGGATCACCTCCTTTCTATGGAGAATTACGAAGGTAACTTACGTTACCAACCTTACATGAGCGTTTCGTTTAGTTTTGAAAGAATGATTTATTCTTTCAATTAAATATAGTTAACAAGCCTTTATGGGCCTGTAGCTCAGCTGGTTAGAGCGCACGCCTGATAAGCGTGAGGTCGGTGGTTCGAGTCCACTCAGGCCCACCATAAAAGTTTTGTTGATTCGATTTATTCCTCTTGGTTGAATGCCATTTGGATCATTTGGGGCCTTAGCTCAGCTGGGAGAGCGCCTGCCTTGCACGCAGGAGGTCAGCGGTTCGATCCCGCTAGGCTCCACCAACACATCTACTATAATGAAATGAAACAAATATGCACCTGCGTCTTCGAGTAACGCTAACGATGTTGGCTTCCTCGGTGCAAGGCAGCATAAAAGTGGATTCAAGTAGTAGCCTTGTTCCTTGAAAACTAGATAGCACAAACAACGACATCCAATAATTATTTTTTATGCAATAACTTAGTAATAACTGATGCGTTATGGCAGCAATGCCTAACAAATCGAAGGTTAAGCTACTAAGGGCGCACGGTGGATGCCTTGGCACTAGAAGCCTAAGAAGGACGGGACGAACACCGATATGCTTCGGGGAGCTGTAAGTACGCTTTGATCCGGAGATTTCCGAATGGGGGAACCCACCATCTTTAATAGGATGGTATCCATTTCTGAATACATAGGGAATGGAAGGCAGACCCGGGGAACTGAAACATCTCATTACCCGGAGGAAGAGAAAGCAAACGCGATTTCCTGAGTAGCGGCGAGCGAAACGGAATCAGCCCAAACCAGAGGGCTTGCCCTCTGGGGTTGTAGGACGTCTCTTTGGAGTTACAAAGGCACGGATAGACGAAGCGACCTGGAAAGGTCCATCAGAGAAGGTAACAATCCTGTAGTCAAAATCCGATGCCCTCCGAGACGGATCCTGAGTACGGCGGGACACGTGAAACCCCGTCGGAATCCGGGAGGACCATCTCCCAAGGCTAAATACTCTCTAGTGACCGATAGTGAACCAGTACCGTGAGGGAAAGGTGAAAAGCACCCCGGAAGGGGAGTGAAAAAGAACCTGAAACCGTGTGCCTACAACTAGTTGGAGCCCGTTAATGGGTGACAGCGTGCCTTTTGTAGAATGAACCGGCGAGTTACGATCCCGTGCAAGGTTAAGCTGAGAAGGCGGAGCCGCAGCGAAAGCGAGTCTGAATAGGGCGAAATAGTACGTGGTCGTAGACCCGAAACCAGGTGATCTACCCATGTCCAGGGTGAAGTTCAGGTAACACTGAATGGAGGCCCGAACCCACGCATGTTGAAAAATGCGGGGATGAGGTGTGGGTAGCGGTGAAATGCCAATCGAACCTGGAGATAGCTGGTTCTCTCCGAAATAGCTTTAGGGCTAGCCTCGCGGCAAGAATCTTGGAGGTAGAGCACTGATTGGACTAGGGGTCCTTACCGGATTACCGAATCCAGTCAAACTCCGAATGCCAACGATTTATCCGCGGGAGTCAGACTGCGAGTGATAAGATCCGTAGTCGAGAGGGAAACAGCCCAGACCACCAGCTAAGGTCCCAAAGTATACGTTAAGTGGAAAAGGATGTGGCGTTGCTTAGACAACCAGGATGTTGGCTTAGAAGCAGCCATCATTTAAAGAGTGCGTAATAGCTCACTGGTCGAGTGACGCTGCGCCGAAAATGTACCGGGGCTAAACGTATCACCGAAGCTGTGGATTGTCTTACGACAATGGTAGGAGAGCGTTCTAAGGGCTGTGAAGTCAGACCGAAAGGACTGGTGGAGCGCTTAGAAGTGAGAATGCCGGTATGAGTAGCGAAAGACAAGTGAGAATCTTGTCCGTCGAAAGCCCAAGGTTTCCTGAGGAAGGCTCGTCCGCTCAGGGTTAGTCGGGACCTAAGCCGAGGCCGAAAGGCGTAGGCGATGGATAACAGGTTGATATTCCTGTACCACCTCCTTTCCGTTTGAACGACGGGGGGACGCAGAAAGATAGGGAGAGCGCGCTGCTGGAAATGCGCGTCCAAGCGATTAGGCTGGTGAATAGGCAAATCCGTTCACCGTGAAGGCTGAGTCGTGATGGCGAGGGAAATTTAGTACCGAAGTCCTTGATTCTACGCTGCCAAGAAAAGCCTCTAGTGAGGAAAAAGGTGCCCGTACCGCAAACCGACACAGGTAGGCGAGGAGAGAATCCTAAGACGATCGGGAGAACTCTCGTTAAGGAACTCGGCAAAATGACCCCGTAACTTCGGGAGAAGGGGTGCTTCCTCGGGTTTATAGCCCAGGGGAGCCGCAGTGAAAAGATCCAAGCGACTGTTTAGCAAAAACACAGGTCTCTGCAAAGCCGTAAGGCGAAGTATAGGGGCTGACACCTGCCCGGTGCTGGAAGGTTAAGAGGAGGGGTTATCCCTTACGGGAGAAGCTCTGAATCGAAGCCCCAGTAAACGGCGGCCGTAACTATAACGGTCCTAAGGTAGCGAAATTCCTTGTCGGGTAAGTTCCGACCCGCACGAAAGGTGCAACGACTTGGATACTGTCTCAACGAGAGACCCGGTGAAATTATAGTACCTGTGAAGATGCAGGTTACCCGCGACAGGACGGAAAGACCCCATGGAGCTTTACTGTAGCCTGATATTGGATTTTGGTACAGCTTGTACAGGATAGGTAGGAGCCATAGAAGTCGGACCGCCAGGTTCGATGGAGGCGTCGGTGGGATACTACCCTGGCTGTACTGACATTCTAACCCAGCACCGTGATCCGGTGCGGAGACAGTGTCAGGTGGGCAGTTTGACTGGGGCGGTCGCCTCCTAAAGTGTAACGGAGGCGCCCAAAGGTTCCCTCAGAATGGTTGGAAATCATTCGCAGAGTGTAAAGGCACAAGGGAGCTTGACTGCGAGACCTACAAGTCGAGCAGGGACGAAAGTCGGGCTTAGTGATCCGGTGGTTCCGCATGGAAGGGCCATCGCTCAACGGATAAAAGCTACCCTGGGGATAACAGGCTTATCTCCCCCAAGAGTCCACATCGACGGGGAGGTTTGGCACCTCGATGTCGGCTCATCGCATCCTGGGGCTGAAGTAGGTCCCAAGGGTTGGGCTGTTCGCCCATTAAAGCGGTACGCGAGCTGGGTTCAGAACGTCGTGAGACAGTTCGGTCCCTATCCGTCGCGGGCGCAGGAAATTTGAGAGGAGCTGTCCTTAGTACGAGAGGACCGGGATGGACACACCGCTGGTGTACCAGTTGTTCCGCCAGGAGCATAGCTGGGTAGCTACGTGTGGAAGGGATAAGTGCTGAAAGCATCTAAGCATGAAGCCCCCCTCGAGATGAGATTTCCCACAGCATGAAGCTGGTAAGATCCCTTAGAGATGATGAGGTAGATAGGTTCGGGGTGGAAGCGTGGCAACACGTGGAGCTGACGAATACTAATCGATCGAGGGCTTAACCTAAAATATTGGAAAGTTGTGCGTGCTATCTAGTTTTCAGGGAACACCTGAAATAAGGAAGTTCGATTAAGTGCCACCACGTCCTGTGGTGAACACCGAACGGCTAACATCCTGTTAGTCTAGTGATGATGGCGAAGAGGTCACACCCGTTCCCATGCCGAACACGGAAGTTAAGCTCTTCAGCGCCGATGGTAGTTGGGGGATCTCCCCCTGCAAGAGTAGGACGTCGCTAGGCTTATATAGTGGAGGATTAGCTCAGCTGGGAGAGCATCTGCCTTACAAGCAGAGGGTCGGCGGTTCGAGCCCGTCATCCTCCACCATATTTTCTTATAACCCGAAAGGGTACATATATCGCCGGTCTAGCTCAATTGGTAGAGCAACTGACTTGTAATCAGTAGGTTGGGGGTTCAAGTCCTCTGGCCGGCACCAGCTTTTCTTATCGAAAAGAGCCATTAGCTCAGTTGGTAGAGCATCTGACTTTTAATCAGAGGGTCGAAGGTTCGAGTCCTTCATGGCTCACCATGCATTTGCGGGTGTGGCGGAATTGGCAGACGCGCTAGACTTAGGATCTAGTGTCTTACGACGTGGGGGTTCAAGTCCCTTCACCCGCACCAATTGCGCGGAAGTAGTTCAGTGGTAGAACATCACCTTGCCAAGGTGGGGGTCGCGGGTTCGAATCCCGTCTTCCGCTCCATTAACTAAATTAGATTTTGCGCCCGTAGCTCAATTGGATAGAGCGTCTGACTACGGATCAGAAGGTTAGGGATTCGACTTCTCTCGGGCGCACCATTATTTTGTTGGTTTTCTTCTTTTTACGGGAAGTAGCTCAGCTTGGTAGAGCACTTGGTTTGGGACCAAGGGGTCGCAGGTTCAAATCCTGTCTTCCCGACCATTCATACCAACGGGGCCTTAGCTCAGCTGGGAGAGCGCCTGCCTTGCACGCAGGAGGTCAGCGGTTCGATCCCGCTAGGCTCCACCAATTAATTTTAAAAAAGTTGTTGACACTGACAAATGAATCATGATATGATGGTTTGGTCGCTGAAAACGACATTGAAAGAAAAATTGATCTTTGAAAACTGAACGAAACGCCATGTAAGTAGTTGTTTCTACGGAAACAAAACATTGTTTTAAAGCTAGATTAAGCTTTCTATCGGAGAGTTTGATCCTGGCTCAGGACGAACGCTGGCGGCGTGCCTAATACATGCAAGTCGAGCGAAGAGATGGGAGCTTGCTCCCTGATCTTAGCGGCGGACGGGTGAGTAACACGTGGGCAACCTGCCCTGCAGACTGGGATAACTCCGGGAAACCGGAGCTAATACCGGGTAATACATCGCACCGCATGGTGCAATGTTGAAAGTTGGCTTTCGAGCTAACACTGCAGGATGGGCCCGCGGCGCATTAGCTAGTTGGTAAGGTAATGGCTTACCAAGGCGACGATGCGTAGCCGACCTGAGAGGGTGATCGGCCACACTGGGACTGAGACACGGCCCAGACTCCTACGGGAGGCAGCAGTAGGGAATCTTCCGCAATGGACGAAAGTCTGACGGAGCAACGCCGCGTGAGTGACGAAGGCCTTCGGGTCGTAAAGCTCTGTTGTTAGGGAAGAACAAGTACCGTTCGAATAGGGCGGTACCTTGACGGTACCTAACCAGAAAGCCACGGCTAACTACGTGCCAGCAGCCGCGGTAATACGTAGGTGGCAAGCGTTGTCCGGAATTATTGGGCGTAAAGCGCGCGCAGGCGGTCTTTTAAGTCTGATGTGAAAGCCCACGGCTCAAC
The DNA here is from genome assembly GCF_056173645.1 of Anaerobacillus sp. QJM3NY_32. Taxonomy (NCBI): domain Bacteria; kingdom Bacillati; phylum Bacillota; class Bacilli; order Caryophanales; family Bacillaceae; genus Anaerobacillus; species Anaerobacillus sp. QJM3NY_32. The sequence goes on from NZ_CM149684.1 coordinate 102,678, forward strand.
CGTGGAGGGTCATTGGAAACTGGAGGACTTGAGTGCAGAAGAGGAGAGTGGAATTCCACGTGTAGCGGTGAAATGCGTAGATATGTGGAGGAACACCAGTGGCGAAGGCGGCTCTCTGGTCTGTAACTGACGCTGAGGCGCGAAAGCGTGGGGAGCAAACAGGATTAGATACCCTGGTAGTCCACGCCGTAAACGATGAGTGCTAGGTGTTGGGGGGTTCCACCCTCAGTGCTGAAGTTAACACATTAAGCACTCCGCCTGGGGAGTACGACCGCAAGGTTGAAACTCAAAGGAATTGACGGGGGCCCGCACAAGCAGTGGAGCATGTGGTTTAATTCGAAGCAACGCGAAGAACCTTACCAGGTCTTGACATCCTCTGACAATCCTGGAGACAGGACGTTCCCCTTCGGGGGACAGAGTGACAGGTGGTGCATGGTTGTCGTCAGCTCGTGTCGTGAGATGTTGGGTTAAGTCCCGCAACGAGCGCAACCCTTGATCTTAGTTGCCAGCATTTAGTTGGGCACTCTAAGGTGACTGCCGGTGACAAACCGGAGGAAGGTGGGGATGACGTCAAATCATCATGCCCCTTATGACCTGGGCTACACACGTGCTACAATGGACGGTACAAAGGGCAGCAACACCGCGAGGTGAAGCGAATCCCATAAAGCCGTTCTCAGTTCGGATTGCAGGCTGCAACTCGCCTGCATGAAGCCGGAATTGCTAGTAATCGCGGATCAGCATGCCGCGGTGAATACGTTCCCGGGCCTTGTACACACCGCCCGTCACACCACGAGAGTTTGTAACACCCGAAGTCGGTGGGGTAACCTTTATGGAGCCAGCCGCCGAAGGTGGGACAAATGATTGGGGTGAAGTCGTAACAAGGTAGCCGTATCGGAAGGTGCGGCTGGATCACCTCCTTTCTATGGAGAATTACGAAGGTAACTTACGTTACCAACCTTGCATGAGCGTTTCGTTTAGTTTTGAAAGAATGATTTATTCTTTCAAACCAGGTGAAGTGATGAAGCTTAGGCGGATTCAAACAGTAGCCTTGTTCCTTGAAAACTAGATAGCACAAACAACGACATCCAATAATTATTTTTTATGCAATAACTTAGTAATAACTGATGCGTTATGGCAGCAATGCCTAACAAATCGAAGGTTAAGCTACTAAGGGCGCACGGTGGATGCCTTGGCACTAGAAGCCTAAGAAGGACGGGACGAACACCGATATGCTTCGGGGAGCTGTAAGTACGCTTTGATCCGGAGATTTCCGAATGGGGGAACCCACCATCTTTAATAGGATGGTATCCATTTCTGAATACATAGGGAATGGAAGGCAGACCCGGGGAACTGAAACATCTCATTACCCGGAGGAAGAGAAAGCAAACGCGATTTCCTGAGTAGCGGCGAGCGAAACGGAATCAGCCCAAACCAGAGGGCTTGCCCTCTGGGGTTGTAGGACGTCTCTTTGGAGTTACAAAGGCACGGATAGACGAAGCGACCTGGAAAGGTCCATCAGAGAAGGTAACAATCCTGTAGTCAAAATCCGATGCCCTCCGAGACGGATCCTGAGTACGGCGGGACACGTGAAACCCCGTCGGAATCCGGGAGGACCATCTCCCAAGGCTAAATACTCTCTAGTGACCGATAGTGAACCAGTACCGTGAGGGAAAGGTGAAAAGCACCCCGGAAGGGGAGTGAAAAAGAACCTGAAACCGTGTGCCTACAACTAGTTGGAGCCCGTTAATGGGTGACAGCGTGCCTTTTGTAGAATGAACCGGCGAGTTACGATCCCGTGCAAGGTTAAGCTGAGAAGGCGGAGCCGCAGCGAAAGCGAGTCTGAATAGGGCGAAATAGTACGTGGTCGTAGACCCGAAACCAGGTGATCTACCCATGTCCAGGGTGAAGTTCAGGTAACACTGAATGGAGGCCCGAACCCACGCATGTTGAAAAATGCGGGGATGAGGTGTGGGTAGCGGTGAAATGCCAATCGAACCTGGAGATAGCTGGTTCTCTCCGAAATAGCTTTAGGGCTAGCCTCGCGGCAAGAATCTTGGAGGTAGAGCACTGATTGGACTAGGGGTCCTTACCGGATTACCGAATCCAGTCAAACTCCGAATGCCAACGATTTATCCGCGGGAGTCAGACTGCGAGTGATAAGATCCGTAGTCGAGAGGGAAACAGCCCAGACCACCAGCTAAGGTCCCAAAGTATACGTTAAGTGGAAAAGGATGTGGCGTTGCTTAGACAACCAGGATGTTGGCTTAGAAGCAGCCATCATTTAAAGAGTGCGTAATAGCTCACTGGTCGAGTGACGCTGCGCCGAAAATGTACCGGGGCTAAACGTATCACCGAAGCTGTGGATTGTCTTACGACAATGGTAGGAGAGCGTTCTAAGGGCTGTGAAGTCAGACCGAAAGGACTGGTGGAGCGCTTAGAAGTGAGAATGCCGGTATGAGTAGCGAAAGACAAGTGAGAATCTTGTCCGTCGAAAGCCCAAGGTTTCCTGAGGAAGGCTCGTCCGCTCAGGGTTAGTCGGGACCTAAGCCGAGGCCGAAAGGCGTAGGCGATGGATAACAGGTTGATATTCCTGTACCACCTCCTTTCCGTTTGAACGACGGGGGGACGCAGAAAGATAGGGAGAGCGCGCTGCTGGAAATGCGCGTCCAAGCGATTAGGCTGGTGAATAGGCAAATCCGTTCACCGTGAAGGCTGAGTCGTGATGGCGAGGGAAATTTAGTACCGAAGTCCTTGATTCTACGCTGCCAAGAAAAGCCTCTAGTGAGGAAAAAGGTGCCCGTACCGCAAACCGACACAGGTAGGCGAGGAGAGAATCCTAAGACGATCGGGAGAACTCTCGTTAAGGAACTCGGCAAAATGACCCCGTAACTTCGGGAGAAGGGGTGCTTCCTCGGGTTTATAGCCCAGGGGAGCCGCAGTGAAAAGATCCAAGCGACTGTTTAGCAAAAACACAGGTCTCTGCAAAGCCGTAAGGCGAAGTATAGGGGCTGACACCTGCCCGGTGCTGGAAGGTTAAGAGGAGGGGTTATCCCTTACGGGAGAAGCTCTGAATCGAAGCCCCAGTAAACGGCGGCCGTAACTATAACGGTCCTAAGGTAGCGAAATTCCTTGTCGGGTAAGTTCCGACCCGCACGAAAGGTGCAACGACTTGGATACTGTCTCAACGAGAGACCCGGTGAAATTATAGTACCTGTGAAGATGCAGGTTACCCGCGACAGGACGGAAAGACCCCATGGAGCTTTACTGTAGCCTGATATTGGATTTTGGTACAGCTTGTACAGGATAGGTAGGAGCCATAGAAGTCGGACCGCCAGGTTCGATGGAGGCGTCGGTGGGATACTACCCTGGCTGTACTGACATTCTAACCCAGCACCGTGATCCGGTGCGGAGACAGTGTCAGGTGGGCAGTTTGACTGGGGCGGTCGCCTCCTAAAGTGTAACGGAGGCGCCCAAAGGTTCCCTCAGAATGGTTGGAAATCATTCGCAGAGTGTAAAGGCACAAGGGAGCTTGACTGCGAGACCTACAAGTCGAGCAGGGACGAAAGTCGGGCTTAGTGATCCGGTGGTTCCGCATGGAAGGGCCATCGCTCAACGGATAAAAGCTACCCTGGGGATAACAGGCTTATCTCCCCCAAGAGTCCACATCGACGGGGAGGTTTGGCACCTCGATGTCGGCTCATCGCATCCTGGGGCTGAAGTAGGTCCCAAGGGTTGGGCTGTTCGCCCATTAAAGCGGTACGCGAGCTGGGTTCAGAACGTCGTGAGACAGTTCGGTCCCTATCCGTCGCGGGCGCAGGAAATTTGAGAGGAGCTGTCCTTAGTACGAGAGGACCGGGATGGACACACCGCTGGTGTACCAGTTGTTCCGCCAGGAGCATAGCTGGGTAGCTACGTGTGGAAGGGATAAGTGCTGAAAGCATCTAAGCATGAAGCCCCCCTCGAGATGAGATTTCCCACAGCATTAAGCTGGTAAGATCCCTTAGAGATGATGAGGTAGATAGGTTCGGGGTGGAAGCGTGGCAACACGTGGAGCTGACGAATACTAATCGATCGAGGGCTTAACCTAAAATATTGGAAAGTTGTGCGTGCTATCTAGTTTTCAGGGAACACCTGAAATAAGGAAGTTCGATTAAGTGCCACCACGTCCTGTGGTGAACACCGAACGGCTAACATCCTGTTAGTCTAGTGATGATGGCGAAGAGGTCACACCCGTTCCCATGCCGAACACGGAAGTTAAGCTCTTCAGCGCCGATGGTAGTTGGGGGATCTCCCCCTGCAAGAGTAGGACGTCGCTGGGCAACATAAGAGAAGCGAGAGACCTGAGGGTTTCTCGCTTTTTTGTATTCAAAAAATGTTGAAAGCTCGTAAGAGAAAAAGCTGCAGGAAAGACAATCAAAAACTTCTTCGTAAGCTTCGTAGGGGTGGGAGAAGCAAGAAATTCGAGGAAGCAAGTGATGTCAGACCGGAGTGGATATTCGAGAGATCCATGAGGATCTGGCATCGCGCAGCTGACGAAGAAGTTCGCCGCTTATCGCGCCCCGTATGAGAACACGGAAGTTAAGCTCGAGCGCCGATGGTAGTTGGGGGATCTCCCCCTGCAAGAGTAGGACGTCGCTGGGCAACATAAGAGAAGTGAGAGACCTGAGGGTTTCTCGCTTTTTTTGTATTTCTTTCTCAACAATTTTAGATAGCTAGTTCTGTTTTAAAAGATCGCGGAATTAATTTTTCTGTTTGCATAATTGTTTTGCCTTACTATCGCAGAGTAATTCCTCAAGCATCTAAATACCTGATCGGATATATTCTCTATCTAAGCACTCTATATAATAGAGAAATATAAGCAATTTATATAGCAGGGTTAAGAAACTTTTAATGAAAAATTTTGCTACCCTTATGTAGCAAATGAATTATTCGAGTCTAATCGTATTTTTTTGTTTAATAGTTTTCTGAAGAAAATTTTAGTTGCTCTATTAAAAGGTGAAAACTAGAGAAAAAAGAGTCTTGGATTTATCTTAAATGGTAATGCTTTATACAGAAGAACTACGATAGGCTTGTTGCTTTGCAATCCTTGATAAAAACGTTATAATATATTTAACGTCAAATATAGTCAAAGTCAGTATGGGGACGGAGAGGAGGGAACTACGTGAGGAATGTTTCCGATATTATTGAAGCATATTTAAAGAAAATTTTAATGGTGGATGGAAGGGATGCTGTTGAAATAAAGCGAAGTGAAATAGCAGATAAATTTCAATGTGTTCCCTCGCAAATTAATTATGTAATAAATACCCGCTTTACGATTGAAAAAGGCTATATTGTGGAAAGTAAGAGAGGTGGAGGGGGTTATATACGGATCGTTAAAGTTAAACCCGAAACCCACGCTGATTTAATAGACGAAATGATACAGATCGTCAAAAATCAAGTGCCACAAGTAGTTTCAGAAAATATTATTCTTCGTTTACATGAAGAAGAGGTAATTTCGGAGCGAGAAGCGAAGTTAATGTTAAGCGTACTAGATCGTACTGTGATTACTATAGAATTACCAGTTAGAGATCATCTGCGTGCGAATATGTTGCGTGCCATGCTAACTGCTTTAAAATATAAATAAATTTTATACTTTTTAGGGTAGAGAAGGAGGGTTGCCCTATGACTTGTCAGGAATGTGGTGAGCGCCCTGCTACGCTTCATTTCACTAAGATTATTAATGGTGAAAAAACAGAGTTTCACATTTGTGAGAAGTGTGCTAAGGAAAAAGGTGAGGTTGAGCCAGGCACTAACCATTTTTCTATCCATAACTTATTATCGGGATTACTAAATTTCGATACCCCTATTGAGGAGAATCCAGCTCAGTCTTTTTATAAAAAAGAGCCAATACACTGTCCAAAGTGTGGGTTGACCTATCAACAATTCACTAAGATTGGAAGATTTGGGTGTTCTGAGTGCTACAAAACCTTTTCGGATAACTTGGATCCTATACTTAAAAAAGTTCATGGGGGCAATACTGTTCACGCTGGAAAAGTTCCGAAGAGGGCTGGAGCAGCGATAGAAATTGAACGCAAAGTTCAGAACTTAAGAAGCAAAATGAAAGAGTATATCCAGCATGAAGAATTTGAAAAAGCTGCAGAAACTAGAGATTTGATTCGTTCCCTTGAAGAAAAGAGCAAATGGGAAGGGGGAGCATAATGTCACTTCAGCATTTTATCAGTGAAGCCGTAAGCCCATGGATGAAAGATGAGGGTCCAGATTCTGATATTGTCATGAGCAGTCGGGTCCGATTTGCACGTAACTTAAAGAATTATGTTTTTCCGATCGTTTCAAACAGTGAGGATAATTTACAAGTTATAAAAGAAGTTCGACAACAGTTTACAGATATTCCAGACGACCAGATTGGTGAACTTGAATTAATTGAAATGGATGAGTTAAAACCTATCGAGAAGAGAGTTCTTGTGGAGAAGCACTTGATTAGTCCTAACCTTATCGAACACTCAAATAACGGCGGTGTGCTTCTGAGCGAGAATGAAACGGTTAGTATAATGATTAATGAAGAAGATCATTTTCGTATTCAATGTCTAGTTGCAGGGTTCGAACTGAAGAAGGCGCTAACCATTGCAAATTCATTAGATAACTGGATTGAAGGAAAAGTTGACTACGCATTTGATGAAAGAAAAGGATATTTAACAAGTTGTCCTACTAATGTGGGAACCGGCATGCGAGCTTCTGTTATGCTACACCTCCCTGCGCTTGTATTAACACAGCAATTAAACCATATTATTCCGGCTATCAACCAGCTCGGTCTTGTCGTAAGAGGTAGCTATGGGGAAGGTAGCGAAGCGCTAGGTAATATTTTTCAGATATCAAATCAGATCACTCTTGGAAAGACAGAAGATGACATCATCGAAGATTTACAAGGTGTGGTTATGCAAGTTATCGAAAAAGAACGTGCTGCTAGAAGGGCACTTCTAGATAACTCCCGAATTGAGTTAGAGGATCGTATTTATCGTGCCCTTGGTGTTCTGCAGAACAGCAGAATTATTCAATCAAAAGAAGCAGCTAAGTGTTTGTCAGATGTAAGACTTGGTATTGATTTAGGTCTTGTAAAAGGCTTATCTAAATCGATATTGAATGAATTGCTTATCCTAACTCAACCAGGTTTCTTACAGCAGTATGCTGGGGCAAGTCTTACCCCTACGGAACGAGATATCAAACGTGCTACTTTAATTAGAGAAAGACTTGAACTTGAAGATCAACTAACGAAGAATTTGGAGGGTGATGAACAATGATGTTTGGACGATTTACAGAACGTGCCCAGAAAGTACTTGCTTTAGCACAAGAAGAGGCGATCCGACTTGGCCATAACAACGTTGGTACTGAACATATCTTACTTGGGTTAGTCCGTGAAGGTGAAGGTATTGCAGCCAAAGCGTTAACAGCACTTGGACTTGGTTCAGACAAGATTCAAAAAGAAGTAGAGAAGTTAATTGGACGCGGACAGGATTCTGTTCAATCCATTCACTATACACCACGAGCTAAAAAAGTGATTGAATTATCGATGGATGAAGCACGTAAGTTGAGCCATTCCTATGTAGGTACTGAACATATTCTACTTGGCTTAATTCGCGAGGGTGAAGGTGTTGCTGCACGCGTACTTAATAACTTAGGGGTAAGCTTAAATAAAGCTCGTCAGCAGGTTCTACAATTGTTAGGTAGTAATGAAAGCTCTTCTTCTAGTCATCAAGCTGGAGGAGCGAGCGCAAATACTCCTACACTAGATAGTCTTGCAAGAGATCTTACTGTGATCGCTCGAGACAACGGACTGGATCCTGTTATTGGTCGAAGCAAAGAAATTGAGCGAGTGATTGAAGTGCTTAGCCGACGTACAAAGAATAACCCTGTCCTAATCGGAGAGCCAGGAGTTGGTAAAACTGCAATTGCAGAAGGCCTTGCTCAGCAAATTATTAACAATGAAGTACCTGAAACGCTTCGTGATAAGCGCGTTATGACGCTAGATATGGGTACTGTCGTTGCAGGTACGAAATACCGCGGTGAATTTGAAGACCGTTTGAAGAAAGTAATGGATGAAATTCGTCAGGCAGGTAACATTATTCTGTTTATTGATGAACTTCATACACTAATTGGCGCTGGTGGTGCAGAAGGAGCAATTGATGCTTCAAATATTCTTAAACCTGCACTAGCAAGAGGAGAACTTCAATGTATTGGTGCTACTACTCTTGATGAGTATCGTAAATACATTGAGAAGGATGCTGCCCTTGAACGTCGCTTCCAACCAATTCAAGTTAACGAACCGACAAGTGATGAGTCCGCTCTTATTTTAAAGGGACTTAGAGATCGTTATGAAGCTCATCACCGCGTTACGATTACTGACGATGCGATCGAAGCCGCGGTTAAACTTTCAGATCGTTACATTTCGGATCGTTTCTTACCGGATAAAGCAATTGATTTAATTGACGAAGCCGCTTCGAAAGTTCGCCTTCGTTCTTATACTGCACCACCAAATTTAAAGGAACTTGATAAGAAGCTTGAAGAGGTTCGAAAAGAAAAGGATGCTTCTGTTCAAAGCCAGGAGTTTGAGAAAGCCGCTTCTCTTCGTGATTCTGAACAACGCTTACGCGAGCAGCTAGAGCAGACGAAGAAAGAATGGAAAGAAAAGCAAGGAAAAGAGAATCAAGAGGTTACACCGGAGGATATTGCGATTGTCGTTGCCAATTGGACCGGTATCCCGGTTTCCAAGCTAGAAGAGCAGGAAACAGAACGTCTATTGAAAATGGAAGAGATTCTTCATAATCGCCTGATCGGTCAAGAAGAAGCCGTAAAATCTATTTCAAAAGCAGTACGACGTGCTCGTGCTGGATTGAAGGATCCTAAGCGCCCAATTGGTTCATTTATTTTCCTTGGGCCAACAGGGGTAGGTAAAACTGAACTAGCTCGTGCTGTTGCTGAAACACTATTCGGTGAAGAAGATTCTGTTATTCGAATTGATATGTCTGAGTACATGGAGAAACACTCAACGTCACGTCTTGTTGGTTCACCTCCAGGCTACGTTGGATATGAAGAAGGCGGCCAGTTAACTGAGAAGGTAAGACGCAAACCTTATTCTGTTATCTTGCTAGATGAAATTGAGAAAGCACATCCAGATGTCTTTAATATTCTTCTTCAAGTACTAGAAGATGGACGATTGACTGATTCTAAAGGTCGCGTAGTCGATTTCCGTAATACTGTCGTTATTATGACTTCAAACGTTGGAGCTAGCACGCTTAAACGTAATAAATACGTTGGCTTTTCGACAGGCTCTGAAGGTCAGGAATATAGCGATATGAAAGGTAAAGTGATGGATGATCTTAAGAAGACTTTCCGTCCAGAGTTCCTAAACCGAATTGATGAGACGATTGTATTCCATTCGCTTGAAAAGAAACACTTGAAGGAAATCATTGTTCTGATGGCCAACCAGCTTAAAGCTCGTCTATCAGATCATGGTATTGATTTTGAATTAACGGATACGGCTCTCGATAAGATCTCTGAAGAAGGTTATGATCCAGAGTATGGTGCTCGACCGCTTAGAAGAGCTCTACAGCGCCATATTGAAGATCGCCTTTCTGAAGAGTTGCTTAGAGGTAACATCGAAAAAGGCCAACGAGTGAAAATCGATTATAAAGAAAATGATTTTGTTGTCGAGACCCTTTCTGAAGCAACTTCATCTTAAGAATAACAACCGGAAGGCAAATGTCTTCCGGTTTTTTTTATATTTGAGGAGTGGTTTGAGATACTTAAGGGAAAGGTATTGAGATAATGACTATGTCTTATTTCGGAATGCTAGTGTAAAAGAGTTGAAAAGCAGGTTATTTCAATAACCAGGACGGTTTATTTGTCCTAGAAAACTTTTTGAATCTGCCAATCATTATGAGTTCATAGGAACTTATAAGTTGTGATAAAATAAAGACAGTAATTTGTTCGGTTGATCGTGAAGGTGAGGATGTTAAATGGCAAAGAAAAAAACGAAATTTATGTGTCAGGATTGTGGCTATGAATCTGCAAAATGGATGGGGAAATGTCCGGGGTGCCATCAATGGAATACTATGGTGGAAGAGGTTGTACCAGGTGACAATGACCGAAGACGCTTTGTTACTTCAAGTAATGAAACTGCAAGTAAACCGACGTCCATACGACGTATTCAAAAAGAAATGGAGCCTAGGATTTTAACTCATATTACAGAGCTTGATCGCGTGTTAGGCGGCGGAGTAGTACCAGGCTCCCTCGTGCTTGTTGGAGGGGACCCAGGCATTGGTAAGTCAACTCTTTTGCTCCAAACGTCATCAAAGCTTGCTGACCAAGATCATCCGGTTCTTTATATCTCTGGTGAAGAGTCGGTCAAGCAGACGAAGCTTCGTGCAGATCGTCTAGGGGTCGATGCAGAAAAATTATATGTATTAGCAGAGACTGATCTTGAGTATATTAGTAAAGCAATTGAAGAAATAAACCCCCAGCTTGTGATCATCGATTCGATTCAAACCATTTTCAGGTCAGAAGTTACGTCTGCACCAGGTAGTGTTTCACAAGTGCGGGAATGTACTTCTCAACTTATGCGTATAGCTAAAACAAGAGGAATAGCTATTTTCATTGTTGGACATGTGACAAAAGAGGGATCAATTGCTGGTCCGAGACTTTTAGAACATATGGTTGACGCTGTGCTTTATTTTGAAGGGGAACGTCATCATACGTTTCGAATTCTACGCGGAGTAAAGAACCGTTTTGGGTCAACAAATGAAATAGGTGTTTTTGAGATGAAGGAAGAGGGGCTTGAAGAAGTACTTAACCCTTCAGAAATCTTTCTAGAAGAACGATCATCTGGATCAGCTGGTTCAACAGTTGTTGCATCTATGGAGGGAACGAGAACTGTTCTAGTTGAGATCCAGGCATTAATATCACCAACAAGCTTTGGGAATCCACGAAGAACTGCGACAGGAATTGATCATAACCGCGTTTCTCTATTGATGGCAGTTCTTGAGAAAAGAGTAGGACTTCTCCTGCAAAATCAGGATGCCTATTTAAATGTTGCAGGTGGTGTGCGACTTGATGAGCCGGCAATTGATCTTGCTATTGCAGTATCAATCGCGTCCAGTTTTAGAGATCAACCAACACGTCCATCAGATATTGTGGTAGGAGAAATTGGACTAACAGGAGAAATCAGAAGGGTATCACGGATCGAACAACGAGTGATTGAAGCTGCCAAACTTGGTTTTGAGCGGGCTATTATTCCAAAGAAAAATATAGGTGGTTGGACTTTCCCTGAAGGTATTCAGGTTATTGGCGTTCAAACCGTAGATGAAGCATTAAATGAAGCGCTAGGAGGGTAGAAGATGGAGATCGATAAGCAGCAGGAAATCATAAATGAAATTCTAAAAATCGTTGCACCCGGTACGCAGTTAAGGCATGGAATCGATAATATACTACGAGCCAATACTGGCGGTTTAATCGTTGTGGGGTATGATGGGAAATTGCAGGATATTGTTGATGGTGGATTTTCAATAGAGTGTCGGTTTACCCCTGCTTACCTGTATGAGCTTGCGAAAATGGATGGAGCCATTATTTTGAACAAAGAAGCTTCTAAAATCCTTTATGCTAATACACAGTTAATACCTGAGACTTCGATCCCGTCTACAGAGACGGGTATCCGACATCGAACAGCGGAACGCGTCGCCAAGCAAACAGGTAATCTAGTGATCTCGATCTCACAACGTCGCAACGTTATTACACTTTATCAAGGAAGTATTCGTTATTCATTAAAGGAAATCGGCGTTATACTGACAAAAGCGAATCAGGCGATGCAAACACTTGAAAAATACAAATCAGTTCTTGATCAAGGGATTACCGATCTCGGAGCTCTTGAGTTTGAAGAACTCGTAACCCTTCAGGAAGTTGCTCAAGTTATCCATCGTATTGAGATGGTTTTGCGCATCAAAAAAGAGATCCTTAACTACATTAATGAGCTTGGTACGGAAGGTCGACTGATTAGTATGCAGATGGAAGAGCTTGTTTCGAATCTTGAATCGGAAGCAAAGTGGCTGATTGGAGATTACGTAAAAGATGTGGATGAATCTCCAGCTGATGTTATGAAACGTTTAAAGAAGCTTTCAAGTGATGATTTACTAGAAGACAATGCCATTATGAGAATTCTGGGTTATCATGATCAAAATGAGAATGTAGCACCGAGAGGGTATCGGATCTTGCATAAAATTCCGAGACTGCCATCAAATATAATTGAGAACTTGGTAGATAGTTTTGAAAACCTTAACGCTATTTCTAAAGCCTCTATTGAAGAACTCGATCATGTAGATGGAATTGGGGCCATTCGAGCTAAGAAAATTAAAGATGGATTGAAACGAATTCAGGAGCAACTCTTTGTAGATCGCCACATATAGGGCTGTGAAATAGACATTCCATAGGGGGTGTGCTAATCTATAATTAATTTATAGTCATGCAAGCTAACCTATAATCATACTATAAAATTCACAAACTTCAAGGATTTATGTTTCAATTCTGAGAATTTGTTTATAATGTTAAAAGGAGGTGAAAACGTCAATGATAAAGTGGATTGTACAGTTATTTTTTATCATTTTAGGCGGAGCACTGGGATTAGTATACTTACCAGATTTAATACAATTACTCAATATAGGGGATCTTCCAGCAGTATTTACTAATTCTTATGCAGGTGCTGTCATAGGAGCGGTGTTATTCTTTTTAGCAACTTTTTGGGTGACAGATTATATTGTCGATTTCATTCGTCTGGTTGAAGAAAAGGTTGTTAGTGCACCGGTTGGAGACGTACTATTTGGGGCAATTGGACTGATTATTGGACTTATAATTGCATTTTTACTAACCGTACCTCTGGCTGAGATTAACTTTCCAGTTGTGAGTAACATTCTGCCGATTTTCATTACCATTTTGCTTGGGTATTTTGGATTCCAGGTTGGATTTAAAAAGCGTGATGAGCTTATTAATCTTTTCTCGAACACCAAAGGAAAAGATAAGAAAAAGGATAACGATGAGGATGAGATTGATTCTGGTTCATCCAAATTGAAGATCCTTGATACAAGCGTAATTATTGATGGAAGAATTGCTGATATCTGTCAAACTGGTTTTCTTGAAGGAACACTCGTTATACCACAATTTGTACTAGAGGAATTGCAGCATATTGCTGATTCATCAGACGTTTTGAAACGAAACCGTGGTCGTCGAGGTCTTGATATACTAAACAAGATACAGAAAGAGCTTGCGGTGAATGTGGAAATATACGAAGGTGATTTTGAAGAAATTCAAGAAGTTGATAGTAAACTGGTTAAGCTTGCCAAGCTTGTTAATGGCATGGTTGTTACAAACGACTTTAACTTAAATAAAGTATGCGAACTTCAAAAGGTTCAAGTGTTGAACATCAACGATTTAGCCAATGCGGTTAAACCAGTCGTTCTCCCTGGTGAAGAGCTTAATGTTCAAGTCATCAAAGATGGAAAAGAATATAATCAGGGCGTAGCCTATCTAGACGATGGTACAATGATAGTAGTGGAAGAAGGTAGGAATTATATTGGCAAAACGATTGATGTTCTTGTAACGAGCGTATTGCAGACATCAGCTGGACGCATGATTTTTGCCAAACCCAAACTACTCGAAAAAGCACTTTAAGTGATAGGCGACGGGGGTTCTAGCTTTGAAATATTCAGTAGTCATTCCTGCTGCCGGACAGGGAAAAAGGATGAACGCAGGGAAAAACAAACAATTTATTATGCTTGAAGGAAAACCGATTATCGTTCATACGATATCGGTTTTTCAGAGTGACCCACATTGCGAGGAGATCGTGCTCGCTGTAAATGAACGTGAGCATGAAGATTTTCACTCGCTTATTCAGGAATATGGACTAACAAAGGTAAGTCATGTCGTAACAGGTGGCTATGAACGTCAGCAAAGTGTTTATGAAGGACTTAAAGCATTGCAAGGGGATAAAATTGTTTTAATTCACGATGGTGCCCGTCCATTTTTTACACATGAAGTTGCAAATCAAGCGGCGACAGCAGCTAAAGATTACGATGGTGCGATTGTAGCTGTTCCAGTTAAGGACACAGTGAAGCAAGTGGATGAACTGAAGGTGCAGAAAACCATTGATCGCTCAAGCTTGTGGGCCGTGCAAACTCCACAGGCTTTTCGTCTTTCGGTCATCAAAGGAGTTCATAAATGGGCTGAGGAGAACGGTGTGATTGGAACTGATGACGCCAGTTTAGTAGAGATGAATGGACGCTCAGTCCAAGTGATCCCGGGGGATTATTGGAATGTGAAATTAACAACACCTGAAGATTTAATTTTTGCGAGAGCGATCTTGCGAGAGAAGAGGGAGAGTGGAGTTTAATGCGAGTTGGTCATGGCTTTGATGTACATAAGTTAGTGGAAGACCGTCCGTGTATTATTGGAGGGGTTACCATTCCATTTGAGAAAGGTTTGCTTGGTCATTCCGATGCTGACGTACTCCTACATTCCGTTGCGGATGCTTGTCTTGGTGCTATTGGAGAAGGCGATATAGGAAAACATTTTCCCGATACAGATGAAGCTTTTAAAGATGCTGATTCAAAGGAACTTCTTCGACATGTATTTGGAATTGTGAAGGAAAAAGGCTTCACGCTCGGTAATGTGGATTGCACAATTATTGCGCAGCTTCCCAAAATGGCTCCTCATATTTCAGCTATGCGTGAAGTGATTGCTCATTTACTTGAGTGTGACATTAGCCAGGTAAATGTGAAGGCTACTACTTCAGAGAAGCTTGGATTTACTGGTAGAGGGGAAGGAATTGCGGCTGAAGTTGTCGTGTTGCTTCAAAAAGCTTGACCGATAATTTGACGGTAATGGTAAAATAATAAGACAGTTAAAGATAATAATTAATGGTGGTGGATATAATGGGAAACGAAGTACGCGTACGTTATGCGCCGAGCCCAACAGGTTATTTACATATTGGGAATGCAAGAACGGCGTTATTTAATTATTTGTTTGCTAGAAATCAAGGCGGTAAGTTCATCATTCGTATTGAAGATACGGACCAGTCTCGTAATGTTGAAGGTGGCGTTGAGAATCAGCTTGATTACTTAAAGTGGCTAGGAATGGATTGGGATGAGAGTATCGATAAAGAGGGAGAATACGGTCCATATACTCAAATGGAACGTCTAGATATTTATACTGAACATACAAAAGAGCTTTTGAATAAAGAACTTGCATATAAATGTTATTGTACAGAAGATGAGCTTGAGGCAGAGCGAGAAGCACAGCGTGCGCGAGGAGAAATGCCGCGATATTCTGGAAAATGTCGACATCTTACAGAAGACCAGCGTGAAAAGTTAGAAGCAGAAGGTAGAGAACCGAGCATTCGTTTTGCAGTTCCACGTGATAAAGAATATTCGTTTGACGATGTTGTAAAAGACCGCGTATCCTTTGAATCGAATGGAATTGGCGACTTTGTTATCGTTAAGAAGAACGGTATTCCGACTTACAACTATGCCGTTGCTCTCGATGATCACCATATGAAGATTTCTCACGTTCTTCGTGGGGATGATCATATCTCAAACACACCTAAGCAGTTAATGATCTACGAAGCATTTGGTTTTGAACCACCTAAATTTGGTCATATGACACTGATCGTTAATGATCAGAAGAAGAAGCTTAGTAAGCGGGATAAATCAATTGTGCAGTATATTGAACAGTACCATGACTTAGGTTTTCTTCCAGAAGCGTTATTTAATTTTGTGACACTACTTGGTTGGTCGCCTAAGGGAGAAGAAGAGCTGTTTACGAAAGAGCAATTGATCGAAATCTTTGATCCAGAACGCTTGTCCACTTCGCCGGCAGTTTTTGATTCACAAAAACTCTACTGGATGAATAATCAATATATTAAACAGGCGAGTCTTGATCGAGTGGTTGAACTGACTCTTCCACATCTTGTTGAAGCAGGAAGGTTCCCTCTTGAAATGACAGCGGAACAAAAGGAATGGGCTCAAGAACTAATCGCCCTTTATCAAGAACAACTTCACTATGGTAGAGAAATTGTTGAGCTTACTGAGTTGTTCTTTAAGCAAGAAATTCAGTATAATGAAGAGGCAATGACAGTACTAAACGAAGAGCAAATTCCTGAAGTGATGCAAGGATTCTTAGACCAACTTAAAGAAGTTGAAGAATTTGAGCCAGCTGCAATTAAATCAGCTATCAAGGCTACTCAAAAGGCAACTGGTCATAAAGGGAAGAAACTCTTTATGCCAATCCGTGTGGCTACTACAGGTGAAACACATGGTCCTGAACTTCCACAGGCGATTGCCTTACTTGGAAGGGAAGCAGTTAATGCTCGTTTGAATCAAGTTCTTGCGATGAGTAAAGCATAATAATAAGCGAATTGACAACAAACGTTGAAGAGGAAAAGTAAATGAGTGTAATTCTTTATAGAGAGAGCTGTCCTCGGCTGAAAGCAGCTTAAGTATTTACTCATTGAAATGCCCCTCTGAGTCTTCTACAGAAAGCCTTTATGGTTATTAGGTAGGAGCGGTGCCGCCGTTATCGGTGATAGGAACATTTGTAAAAATGTTCGAAGCAGAGTGGAACCACGCAAATAGCGTCTCTGTGTGATGGAGTCATCACACAGGGGCGCTTTTTTTAATAATTATTATTCTTTGGAACGCAGAGATGGTGAACCTACATTCTAGTTGATCTTATGGGAGTATACGGAGAGAGGTGAAGACATGTGGAAGACGTTGAAGCAGGATATCGATGTGGTCTTTGATCAAGATCCAGCAGCACGAAGTTATTTTGAGGTTATTTTAACTTATGCTGGCCTTCACGCAATATGGTCACATCGAGTGGCACACTGGTTTTGGAAAAAGAAGTTTTTCTTTCTTGCTAGAGCAGTATCGCAAATCAGTCGATTTTTCACAGGTATCGAAATTCATCCAGGAGCAACAATTGGAGAACGTTGTTTTATTGATCACGGTATGGGTGTTGTTATTGGAGAAACATGTGAGATTGGAAATAATGTGACGTTATTCCAAGGCGTAACACTTGGGGGAACTGGTAAAGAAAAAGGGAAACGTCATCCAACTCTTGGGGATAATACGCTTGTTGCGACGGGAGCGAAGGTGCTAGGCTCCATCACGATAGGAGAGAATTCCAAAGTAGGTGCCGGGTCAGTTGTTTTGCAGGATGTGCCTGTTAATTCAACTGTGGTAGGTATACCTGGAAGAGTCGTTATCCAAAATGGAGTGAAAGTTCCACATAATCTTGACCATCATAAGATGCCGGATCCAGTGGCTGATAAATTTAAGCAAATGGAACAAGAATTGCGAGAGTTAACAGAGGAAGTCCGAACGTTAAGGAAGAGGAGTGAAAGTTATGGCGATTAAGCTATATAATACATTGACACAGAAAAAAGAAACGTTTCAACCAATTGAAGAAGGTAAAGTACGGATGTACGTGTGCGGTCCGACCGTATACAACTATATTCATATTGGTAACGCGCGCCCTGCTATTGTCTTTGATGTTGTCCGTCGTTATCTGCAATACAGAGATTATGATGTGCAGTATGTTTCTAACTTTACGGATGTAGATGATAAATTGATTCGAGCGGCCAATGAATTGGGTGAAGATGTACCGGCAGTGGCTGAACGATTTATCGGTGCTTATCATGAAGATACGGGTGCGCTTGGCGTTAAGAAAGCAGACGAACATCCAAGAGTAACAGAGAACATGCAGGAAATCATTGATTTTATCACAGCTCTTATTGAAAAGAACTACGCATATGAGTCTGAAGGAGATGTGTACTTTAGAACTCGTCAATTCGAAGGTTATGGAAAACTTTCACACCAGTCCATCGATGAGCTTAAGCTCGGTTCTCGAATTGTGGTGGGTGAAAAGAAAGAAGACCCTCTTGATTTTACACTTTGGAAATCTGCAAAAGAAGGTGAAATTTCATGGGCGAGTCCATGGGGAGAGGGGCGACCAGGCTGGCATATTGAATGCTCGGCGATGGCGAAGAAATATTTAGGAGATACAATTGATATTCATGCGGGAGGAAAAGATCTGGCATTCCCTCACCATGAAAATGAAGTAGCGCAAACGGAAGCGTTAACTGGGCATACTTTTGCGAATTATTGGCTTCACAACGGGTATATCAATATTAACAACGAGAAAATGTCTAAATCACTAGGTAATTTTGTCCTTGTTCATGACTTGATTAAACAGCATGACCCAGAAGCGATTCGATTCTTTATGTTGTCTGTTCATTATCGTAATCCCATTAACTTTGACCATGAGCTCCTGGCAAGTGCTAAAACAGGACTTGATCGCATTAAGGATACGGTAGAAAACCTTGAGCACCGCCTTCAACACAGTGCTGACCTTGATGGAGAAGTTGAGAAATGGCAAGAGAAAATTGAGGGATATCGTGAACGCTTCGTTACAGAAATGGACGATGATTTTAATACGGCGAATGCGATCTCCATTTTATTTGAACTTTCTAAAGAAGCTAATCTCTACCTCCAGGGGACAAATTCATCCATGGAGATTCTTGAACTATTTATGGAGCGCTTTGAAGACTTTGGTTCCGTTCTTGGCATTTCCTTCAAAAGAGAAAAAGCTCTACTTGATGAAGATGTGGATCAACTGATAGAAGAACGAAATGAAGCAAGGAAGCAACGTGATTTTGGAAGAGCAGATGAAATTCGTGATGAATTAAAAGAACAGGGAATTCTTCTTGAGGATACACCTCAAGGTGTTCGCTGGAAAAGGATGTAGCGCATGAAGGAAATCGATGCAAAACAACTTAATTCACTTGCGCTTGCTTATATGGGAGATTCTGTTATTGAAATTAACGTTCGGAAGCGGCTGCTTTCACTTGGTCACATTCGACCTAATCAGCTGCACCGAACAGCAACGACGTATGTTTCTGCAAAAGCACAGGCAGCGTTCCTGCACCATGTATTAAACAAAGAATGGCTGACAGAGGAAGAAGCTGGTGTTGTGCGCCGAGGAAGAAATGCTAAATCGGGAACTGTCCCAAAGAATACGAGCGTAAGTACGTACAAATATTCAACAGCCCTTGAAGCTTTGTTTGGGTACCATCATTTAAAGGGAAATGAAGAGAGAGTAAATGAATTGTTACAAAAGCTTTATGAATTCGTAGAACAACCGAAGAAAGAAGTGAAGTCAGATGGATAAAGAATTTATTGTAGGACGAAATTCGGTTCTTGAAGCATTACGATCGGGACACGAAATCAATAAAATTTGGATAAATGAAGGGTCTCAAAAAGGCCCTCTTCAAAACTTGATACAAAAAGCAAAGGAACAAAATGTACTCGTGCAGTTCGTGCCGAAACGAAAGCTAGAACAACTATCCGGGGAAAGTAACCATCAAGGTGTTGTCGCTTCAATTGCGGCTTATGAATATGCTGATCTTGAGGATTTATTTAAGAAAGCAGAGGATTCTGGGAAGCCGCCGTTTTTCCTTATTCTTGATGAAATTGAAGATCCTCATAATCTAGGATCTATATTAAGAACAGCGGATTCTGCAGGAGCTCATGGAGTTATTATTCCAAAAAGAAGAGCGGTTGGTTTAACTTCTACCGTTGCCAAATCTTCTACAGGAGCGATTGAGTATATCCCGGTTGCGCGAGTAACGAACCTTGCTAGAACAATGGACGAGTTGAAAGACCGCGGCTTGTGGTTTGTGGGCACTGATGCAACCGGGGGGCAGGACTATCGTCAGGCAGACTATGATATGGGGATCGGACTTGTCATCGGAAGTGAAGGTAAAGGGATGGGACGTCTTATTAAGGATAAATGTGATTTCTTAGTAAGTCTTCCAATGGCCGGAAAAGTAACCTCTCTCAACGCTTCAGTTGCTGCAGGGTTAATGATGTATGAGGTTTACCGACAACGTCATCCTTTGGGGGAGTAAATAATGGACGTGCTGTTAGTTGATGGCTATAACATTATTGGTGCATGGCCAGAATTGCGAACACTTAAAGAGAGAGATTTCAGTAAAGCACGTGAGCTTCTAATTGAAAAAATGGCCGAATATCAAGCTTATACCGGGTATCAGGTGATCGTCGTTTTTGACGCTCACCTCTCTCATGGTATTGAAAAACGTCATAGCCAATACAGAATTGATGTTATTTATACGAGAGAAAATGAAACAGCAGATGAGCGGATTGAGAAAATGGCGAGGGAACTGAAGGGTATAAGAACGCAAATACATGTGGCAACATCAGATTTTACAGAGCAATGGGCTATCTTTGGCCAAGGTGCACTTAGGAAATCGGCGCGTGAACTTTACAACGAAATGCAAGGAATTGAAAAAGGAATTGAAAAAAGTGTAAATATTGAAAATCGTCGCAATCGTTCTGGTGGCCTGCATTTATCAGAAGAAATTAGCGAAATATTTGAAAAATGGCGAAGAGGCGGTAAATAGGCGGTTGACGATTTTTCGACACGTACTGTATAATATTTCTATATAGCGTACTGGTCGGGGGGAACGCATATTGAGTACAGTAGACCTCAAAGAAAGCACGGTAAATCAAGAACAACTGTCAGTAGACCAAAGACACCTGGAACACGTAGCATTCGATCAACTTGATGATGAAATGCTCGTCATCATGGTTCATGAAGGTCACAGTAGAGCGTTGGAACATTTGATTACGAAGTACAAAAATTTCGTACGCGCTAAGGCGAGGTCGTATTTTCTCATTGGAGCAGACCGAGAAGATATCATCCAAGAAGGGATGATCGGTCTCTACAAAGCCATTCGTGATTTTAGAGGAGACAAGTTCTCATCTTTTAAAGCGTTTGCCGAATTATGCATCACCCGGCAGATGATTACAGCTATCAAAACCGCTACAAGACAGAAGCATATTCCGCTTAACTCTTACGTATCGCTTGATAAGCCAATTTACGATGAAGAGTCTGATCGTACGCTTCTAGACGTTATATGCGGCACGAAAGTAACAGATCCTGAGGAATTAATTATTAATCAGGAAGAATTTGATGACATCGAACTTAAAATGTCAGAAATTTTGAGCGATTTAGAGAGAAAGGTGCTAATGCTCTATCTCGATGGACGTTCATACCAAGAAATTTCGGTTGATCTAAACCGTCACGTCAAGTCAATTGATAACGCATTGCAACGAGTGAAACGCAAGTTAGAGCGTTATCTCGAACTACGTGAAGTCAGCCTTTAATATGGACAAACCTAAGATGGTTAGGGAAAAGAACAGGGGCGAGTTCCCTGTTCTTTTCTTATGAGTACCTATCCGACGCTTTATTGACATGCTGAAACACGCTGTGATAAAGTGATAAAAGTAAGAATGTCAATTTTTTGTTAGGTTTGTAAGAACGTCACAGGGTAGCTGAACGTTTTTTTATTTTGCTCTTTTTTGAAATAATATAGCTTATATAAATTACAAACTTCACTACTGCGCGGCTTAGGAAGGTGTCATTATGCGAAAAAAGGCAGTACTAGCATGTGTTCAATGCAATAGCCGAAACTATACAACTATGAAAAACTCACAGACGAGCCCGGCCCGCATGGAAGTTAAGAAGTATTGCAAATACTGCGATGTTCACACTGTCCATCGTGAAACAAAGTAATGCCTCGAAGGGTGTTTGCTTCTTGAGGCAAACCTTATCAAAATAGATTCTCGGGGGAGTTTTCCACCAGATTAATTGGGGGTAACAAGTAATGGCAAGTATTGTTCAACGTTCTGGTAAGTTCTTTCGTAATGTCGCAAGTGAAATGAAGCGGGTAAGTTGGCCAACGCGTAAGGAATTAACACGCTATACGATTGTAACTGTTACAACGGTTATTTTTATAGCTGTTTTCTTCGCATTGATTGACCAGGGTATTTCCTCGATAATCCGCCTCATTTTAGGATAATTCGTTATAAATTTTCATTCAGAAGGTTAGAATGAGAGAGTAAATGAGCTGGGGAGGGAAGGACGCAGTCCTGCAAATATGGAAAAAAGATGGTATGTTGTTCATACGTACTCGGGGTATGAAAACAAAGTAAAAACCAACCTTGAGAAAAGGGTTGAGACAATGGGCATGACGGATAAGATCTTTCGTGTTCTCGTCCCGGTAGAAGAAGAAACAGAAGAGAAGAACGGCAAGAAAAAGACAGTTATGAAAAAAGTCTTTCCTGGCTATGTTATTACAGAAATGGTCATGACAGATGATTCATGGTATGTCGTTCGGAATACACCAGGTGTTACTGGATTCGTAGGGTCTAGTGGTGCTGGGTCTAAACCGACTGCATTGCTTCCGGAAGAAGTGGAATCACTTCTTAAGCAAATGGGTATGGAGCAACCAAAAGTAGATGTAGACTTTGAACTTAAAGAGAAAGTTAAAGTGAAAGAAGGTCCATTTGCTGATTTCGTAGGTTCTGTTGAAGGGATCGATACGGACAAAGGAAAGGTCAAAGTGCACGTAAATATGTTCGGCAGAGAAACGCCTGTTGAACTTAATTTCGGACAAGTTGAGAAGTTCTAATTGAAAAGTCCTTGCTTAACTTTTCGATTAATGATAGAATTTTAATGTTTCATGAGTCTCATACTAATCGAGACATTCAATTGATATATAAGGTGGGAGGGTGTAAAACACCCAAATACCACATCACGGACTTAAGGAGGTGTGTCGCGTGGCTAAAAAGGTAATCAAGGTTGTTAAATTGCAAATCCCGGCTGGGAAGGCGAATCCTGCACCGCCAGTAGGACCTGCACTAGGTCAAGCTGGAGTTAACATTATGGGATTCTGTAAAGAGTTTAATGCTCGTACTTCTGACCAAGCTGGTATGATCATTCCAGTAGAAATTACGGTTTTTGAAGACCGTTCATTTACATTTATCACTAAAACTCCACCAGCTGCAGTTCTTCTTAAGAAAGCAGCAGGTATCGAGTCAGGTTCTGGTGAACCAAACCGCAACAAAGTTGCGACTGTGAAGCGTGATAAAGTGCGTGAAATCGCTGAAACAAAAATGCCAGACCTTAACGCAGCGAATGTTGATTCTGCAATGCGTATGGTTGAAGGTACTGCACGTAGCATGGGAATTACGATCGAAGATTAATGTTACACAAGCCGTTGCGATTAAAAGGGATTCCTGCCTGTGTTATACAGGTTCGCAACTTTTATTATGATGTCGACATTTTGGCGTCATAAATAGTGGGAGGTTAATCCGCTAAACCACATTCAAGGAGGAACACAAAATGGCAAAAAGAGGTAAGAGATACCAGGAGGCTGCCAAGCTAGTTGAACGTACAACTTTCTATGAGCCTCAAGAAGCAGTTGAACTTGTGAAAAAGACATCTGTAGGAAACTTTGATGGAACAGTTGAAGCAGCAGTTCGTCTTGGAGTAGACCCTAAGAAAAACGACCAGCAGGTTCGTGGCGCGGTTGTACTTCCAAACGGAACTGGTAAAACACAACGCGTTCTTGTTTTCGCTAAAGGCGAAAAGGCTAAAGAAGCTGAAGCAGCTGGCGCTGACTATGTAGGAGAAGCAGACTATATCGCTAAAATCAACGAAGGTTGGTTTGAGTTTGACGTAATCGTTGCAACTCCAGACATGATGGGCGAAGTTGGTAAACTAGGTCGTGTACTTGGACCAAAAGGTTTAATGCCGAACCCGAAAACTGGAACAGTAACGTTCGACGTTGAAAAAGCTGTTAACGAAATCAAAGCTGGTAAAGTAGAGTACCGCGTTGATCGTGCTGGTAACGTCCATGCACCAATCGGTAAAGTATCTTTCGAAGCTGACAAGCTTGTTGAAAACTTAAACACACTTGTAGAAACACTTGTGAAAGTTAAGCCAGCAGCAGCTAAAGGTACGTACCTTAAAAACATTTCGGTTACATCTACAATGGGACCTGGTGTTAAAGTTAACGCATCAACTTACCGCTAATTAAATTAGCTGTTGACATTTGCGTAGCTATTAAATATACTTGTAAATGTTGTTTGATAAATTAATACTTTCTGTACCGTAGACAGCAGGGGTGTTCTTGCACTTAATATCCTGCCGAGGTGTGAAGTGATTCGATACGTATGTAATCGTAAAGCCTTCATGTCTTCGGATGTGAAGGCTTTTTATATGACCTCATATTCCAGGGCGGTATAGATACATTTCTTTAGGAGGTGGAACTATGAGCAGTATAGTTGAACAGAAGAAGCAACTAGTTACGGAAATTGCAGACAAACTACGTGATAGCCAATCAACAATTTTTGTTGATTATCGTGGACTTGATGTTTCTGAAGTAACTGAGCTTCGTAAGCAATTGCGTGATGCAAACGTTGAGTTCCGTGTTTACAAGAACACAATGACTCGTCGCGCGGCAGAAGAGCTTGAACTTACTGATTTGAATGAACACCTTGTCGGACCTACGGCAATCGCGTTCAGCAATGAAGATGTTGTTGCTCCTGCTAAAATTTTGAACAACTTCGCTAAGAATCACGAAGCTCTTGAAATCAAGACTGGCGTAATCGAAGGCGGCGTTGTATCAGTAGAAAAGATCAAAGAACTTGCGGACCTACCAAACCGCGATGGACTACTTTCTATGTTGCTATCTGTGCTTCAAGCACCTATGCGCAATATGGCACTTGCTACAAAAGCTGTGGCTGATCAAAAGGAAGAACAAGGCGCGTAAACGCACGGCCTATCAATTGGTATAAATAAAACAAAAATTAAGGAGGATTTACTCATGGGTAACGAGCAAATCATTGAAGCAATCAAAGAAATGACAGTTCTTGAGCTTAACGACCTAGTTAAAGCAATCGAAGAAGAATTTGGTGTAACTGCAGCAGCTCCAGTAGCAGCAGCAGGTGGCGCAGCAGAAGGTGCTGCTGAAGAGCAATCTGAATTTGACGTAGTTCTTGAAAGTGCTGGAAGCAGCAAAATCAAGGTCATCAAAGTTGTTCGCGAAATCACTGGTCTTGGCTTGAAAGAAGCTAAAGAACTAGTTGATGGCGCACCAAGCCCGATTAAAGAAGGCATTGCTAAAGAAGAAGCTGAAGAGCTTAAAGGCAAGCTTGAAGAAGTTGGCGCAGTAATCGAAGTTAAGTAGTCGTTTGAAACAAAAGCTCGCTTTTAAAAGCGAGCTTTTTGTTATTTGACGCTATTATTTTTGGTTTGGTTATAGGGGTTAGGCTTATAGAAATGACGTTGAAAAGAGGGAAAGCAATGGGTGAACATTATTATACGAAGAATCCGGGTGTGAAAAGCAGTCCGAACAAAATTGATGCGGATTTACGGGGAAGTAAATTTCAATTCACGACTGATTCTGGTGTTTTTTCAAAGAAGGAAATCGATTTTGGGAGTAAACTTCTAATCGAATCATTTGAAGAACCTGAACTTGAAGGGGATATTGTTGATGTTGGATGTGGCTATGGCCCGATCGGCATTTCACTTGCTTCTGAATTTTCAAATCGTTATTTTTATATGCTAGACATAAATGAACGCGCAACAGAGCTTGCGATGAGCAATGCCATTAAGAATCGCGTTCATAATTTGAGCGTTATGGCAAGTGATCAGTTGAATGCCGTAAAAGATAAAACGTTCGCGTCTGTCCTTACGAACCCTCCTATACGTGCAGGTAAACAAGTTGTTCATGGAATTCTTGAAGAGGCCTATGACGTTTTAAAAAAAGGTGGGACGCTTTGGGTAGTGATCCAAAAGAAGCAAGGGGCCCCATCTGCAATAACCAGACTCGAAGAAATGTTTGAGCATGTTGAAACCGTCGTGAAAAAGAAAGGATACTATATTCTTAAAGCAGTCAAGTAAAATATGAAAATATCCTTTGACTTCATGGATGGCCTATGCTAATATAATATAATGCCAATGATGGATTTTCCAGGCCTTTTTCACATTCGTTTGCAAAGAGGTATAAAATGCCGTCGTCTGGAAAAACTAATATAATCGCTTATAGTTAAGGGGAATTTTTATCAATGCCCTTTTTCTTTTTTTGTCCAACGATAGATTCTTTTTAAAACAGAATATCATTGGGCTAAGAAAATAAATACGCTGGATTTGAGGGGTGAATCATTTGACAGGCCAACTAGTTCAGTATGGACGCCACCGCCAAAGAAGAAGCTACGCGCGAATCAAAGAAGTGTTGGATTTGCCAAATCTAATTGAGATTCAAACGGCTTCTTATCAATGGTTTCTTGATGAGGGTTTACGAGAAATGTTTCAGGATATTTCTCCAATCGAAGATTTCACTGGTAATCTTGTGCTGGAATTTATTGATTACAGCCTCGGTGAACCTAAGTATCCCGTGGAAGAAACCAAAGAGCGAGATGTGACCTATTCTGCGCCTTTACGTGTAAAAGTACGCTTGATCAATAAAGAAACAGGCGAAGTAAAGGAACAGGAAGTGTTCATGGGTGACTTCCCATTAATGACTGAAACAGGTACGTTTATTATTAATGGGGCAGAACGCGTAATCGTATCTCAGCTCGTGCGTTCTCCAAGTGTCTACTATAGTGAAAAGATCGATAAGAACGGCAAAAAAGGATATACAGCTACTGTCATTCCAAACCGAGGAGCATGGCTGGAATTTGAAACTGATGCCAAAGATATTGTCTATGTACGAATTGATCGTACTAGAAAGCTACCAATTACGGTGCTGCTCAGAGCGTTAGGGTTTGGGTCTGATCAAGAAATCATAGATCTCCTAGGTGAAGATGAGTATCTTCGCAATACCCTGGAAAAAGACAACACGGACGGCACGGAAAAAGCGCTTCTAGAAATCTACGAACGCTTACGTCCTGGCGAGCCTCCGACTGTCGATAACGCCAAAAGCTTACTTGATTCTCGCTTTTTTGATCCAAAGCGCTATGATCTTGCGAACGTAGGACGTTACAAGATTAACAAGAAGCTTCATATTAAAAATCGTCTATTCAATCAACGTCTTGCGGAAACGCTTGTTGATCCTGAAACAGGCGAAGTGATTGCAGAAGAAGGCGCGATCCTTGATCGTCGTCTACTGGACAGAATCCTTCCTGCTCTAGAGACTAACGTTGGATTTAAGGACGTTGAACCTCACGGTGGAGTAATTGAAGATGAGTCTATCGGTCTGCAATCCATTAAGGTATACGCACCTGATGATCCAGAAGGGGAAAGAGTCATTAATGTAATTGGTAATGGTGGAGTTGAAACAGGCGTGAAGAATATCACACCTGGCGACATCATTTCTTCTATTAACTATTTCTTTAACCTTCTACATCAAGTAGGTAACACAGATGACATTGATCACCTAGGTAACCGTCGTCTTCGTTCTGTAGGTGAACTACTTCAGAACCAATTCCGTATCGGTTTATCTCGTATGGAACGTGTCGTTCGTGAACGTATGTCTATTCAGGATACGAACGTTATTACGCCTCAGGCGCTTATCAACATTCGTCCTGTTATCGCTTCTATTAAAGAATTCTTTGGTAGCTCTCAGTTGTCCCAGTTTATGGATCAGACAAACCCGCTAGCTGAGTTAACTCACAAGCGTCGTTTATCTGCTCTAGGACCTGGTGGTTTAACACGTGAGCGTGCTGGCTTTGAAGTTCGTGACGTACATTACTCCCACTATGGCAGAATGTGTCCGATCGAAACTCCAGAGGGACCAAACATCGGACTTATTAACTCATTGTCTTCTTATGCGAGAGTTAATAAATTTGGCTTTATTGAAACGCCATACCGCAGAGTAGATCCTGAAACAGGTAAAGTGACGGAGTTTATTGACTACCTAACTGCTGATGAACAGGATAACTACGTTGTGGCACAGGCAAATGCTAAGCTACACGATGATGGTTCATTCCAAGACGAAGATATTGTTGCTCGTTTCCGTAGCGAAAACATTATCATCGCTCGTGAAAAAATTGATTACATGGACGTATCACCGAAACAGGTAGTTTCGGCCGCAACGGCTTGTATTCCGTTCCTTGAGAATGATGACTCCAACCGTGCGCTTATGGGTGCGAACATGCAGCGTCAAGCTGTACCTTTGATGGTTCCTGAAGCACCAATTGTCGGAACAGGTATGGAGCATGTTAACGGAAAAGATTCCGGTGCTGCTGTTATTTGTAAGCATGACGGTCTAGTCGAGTTTGCATCTGCTGCAGAAATTCATGTTCGTCGTATCTCCGTCATTGATGGACAGGAAGTGAAAGGCGATCTTGATCGTTACAAATTGCTTAAATTCATTCGTTCCAACCAGGGAACGTGCTATAACCAAAAGCCTATTGTTGTTGAAGGCGATCGCGTTGTAAAAGGAGAAATCCTTGGCGACGGACCTTCAATGGAAAAAGGTGAAATGGCCCTTGGGCGTAACGTCCTAGTCGGGTTTATGACATGGGAAGGTTACAACTACGAGGATGCTATTATTATGAGCGAACGTCTTGTAAAAGATGACGTTTATACCTCAATTCACATCGAAGAGTACGAATCAGAAGCTCGCGATACAAAGCTAGGACCTGAAGAAATCACTCGTGACATTCCGAATGTTGGGGAAGACGCATTGCGTAACCTTGATGAACGCGGAATTATTCGCATGGGTGCTGAAGTGAAAGACGGAGATATCCTTGTAGGTAAAGTTACTCCTAAAGGTGTAACAGAGCTAACTGCTGAAGAACGTCTACTTCATGCAATCTTTGGAGAAAAAGCTCGTGAAGTTCGTGATACTTCTCTACGTGTACCTCACGGCGGAGATGGTATTGTACTTGATGTGAAGATCTTTAACCGTGAAGACGGTGATGAGCTTCCTCCGGGAGTAAATCAACTTGTTCGTGTTTATATTGTACAGAAGCGTAAGATTCATGAAGGAGATAAAATGGCGGGACGTCATGGTAACAAAGGTGTAATCTCTAGGATTCTTCCTGAAGAAGATATGCCATACTTGCCTGATGGAACTCCGATCGATATCATGTTGAACCCTCTAGGTGTTCCTTCTCGTATGAACATTGGACAGGTACTAGAGTTGCATATCGGTATGGCCGCACGTGCACTTGGAATTCACGTAGCAACACCGGTATTTGATGGAGCTCGTGAAGAAGACGTATGGGAAACACTAGAAGAAGCAGGAATGCCACGTGATGGTAAAACTGTTCTTTACGATGGTCGCACAGGCGAACCATTTGATAACCGCATTTCTGTCGGTGTCATGTATATGATCAAACTTGCTCACATGGTCGATGACAAGCTTCACGCACGTTCTACTGGACCATATTCACTTGTTACGCAGCAACCGCTTGGTGGTAAAGCACAATTCGGTGGACAGCGTTTCGGTGAGATGGAAGTATGGGCACTCGAAGCATATGGTGCTGCATATACCCTTCAAGAGATTTTGACTGTGAAGTCGGATGATGTTGTTGGACGTGTTAAGACTTACGAAGCAATCGTAAAAGGTGAAAATGTTCCTGAGCCTGGTATTCCAGAATCGTTTAAAGTTCTAATCAAAGAATTGCAGTCGCTTGGTATGGATGTCAAAATGCTAGCAAGTGATGAGCAAGAAATTGAAATGAAAGAGTTAGACGATGAAGAAGACCAATCCAGTGAGAAATTAAACTTGAATGTTGGGTCAAATCAGGCGAGTGAGTAAGGGTTAAACCTGAATTCTAAAGGGAGGTAGGCCCCTTGATAGATGTCAATAAATTTGAGTATATGAAAATCGGTCTGGCGTCACCGGCTAAAATCCGCTCTTGGTCAAGAGGAGAAGTTAAGAAGCCAGAAACCATTAACTACCGTACCTTGAAGCCAGAGAAAGATGGTCTTTTCTGTGAGCGAATCTTTGGACCCACAAAAGACTGGGAATGTCATTGTGGGAAATACAAACGTATCCGTTATAAAGGAGTCGTTTGTGATCGCTGCGGTGTTGAAGTAACACGTGCAAAAGTCCGTCGTGAGAGAATGGGGCACATCGAGCTTGCTGCTCCTGTCTCTCACATCTGGTACTTTAAAGGCATTCCAAGTCGTATGGGACTTGTTCTCGACATGTCTCCGCGTGCACTAGAAGAAGTTATTTATTTTGCTTCTTATGTTGTTACTGAAGCTGGAGACACACCGCTTGAGAAGAAACAACTTCTTTCTGAAAAAGAATACCGTGCATACCGTGAAAAGTATGGTAAAACATTCTCTGCAGAAATGGGTGCGGAAGCAATCCGCAGACTACTGTTTGATATCGACCTTGATAAAGAAGTAGATATCCTTAAAGAAGAGCTTAAAACTGCACAAGGTCAACGTAGAACTCGTGCGATTAAACGTCTTGAAGTACTTGAGGCATTTCGTGGTTCAGGAAATAACCCGTCATGGATGATCTTAGATGTTCTTCCGGTTATTCCTCCAGAGCTTCGTCCTATGGTACAGCTTGACGGCGGACGATTTGCGACATCGGATTTAAACGATCTGTATCGTCGTGTAATTAACCGCAATAATCGTTTGAAACGTTTGTTAGATCTTGGTGCTCCTAGTATTATCGTGCAGAATGAGAAGCGTATGCTTCAAGAAGCTGTCGATGCCCTTATTGATAACGGCCGTCGTGGTCGTCCAGTAACAGGTCCTGGTAACCGTCCTTTGAAATCTCTTTCTCACATGCTGAAAGGGAAACAAGGTCGTTTCCGTCAGAATCTACTAGGTAAGCGTGTTGACTATTCAGGTCGTTCCGTTATCGTTGTAGGTCCTCACTTGAAGATGTATCAATGTGGACTTCCAAAAGAAATGGCGCTTGAATTGTTCAAACCTTTCGTAATGAAGGAGCTTGTATCAAAAGGTCTTGCACACAACATTAAGAGTGCGAAACGTAAAGTAGAAAAAGTTCACCCTGAAGTTTGGGACGTTTTGGAAAACGTAATTAAAGAACATCCAGTTCTTTTAAACCGTGCACCAACGCTTCACAGACTTGGAATTCAGGCGTTTGAACCCATTCTAGTTGAAGGGCGCGCGATTCGTCTTCACCCACTCGTATGTACAGCTTACAATGCTGACTTCGATGGTGACCAAATGGCCGTCCACGTACCGTTATCTGCTGAAGCACAAGCTGAAGCACGTATCTTAATGCTTGCAGCACAGAACATCCTTAACCCGAAAGATGGTAAACCAGTTGTTACGCCGTCACAGGATATGGTTCTAGGTAACTACTACCTTACTATGGAACGTGAAGGAGCAATCGGTGAGGGTTCTGTTTACAAAGATACAAATGAAGCATTAATTGCTTACCAGAATGGATTTGCACATCTTCATTCTCGCGTAGCAATCCCTGCTGCATCATTGAATAAATCTGCCTTTACTGAAGAGCAGAACAAGCAATTGCTTGTGACAACGGTTGGTAAGTTGATTTTCAACGAAATTCTTCCGGAGTCATTCCCATATATTAATGAACCGACGACAAATAACCTTGAAATCGCCACACCGGAAAATTACTTCCTTCCTCACGGAGTGAATGTGAAAGAAGAAATTGCTCAGCGCGAATTGATTTCACCATTTAAGAAAGGTATTCTTGGTAAAATCATCGCCGAGGTGTTTAAGCGATTCAAAGTGACTGAAACGTCTCGTATGCTTGACCGCATGAAAGATCTTGGTTTCAAATTCTCAACTAAAGCTGGTATTACCGTTGGTGTAGCTGACGTAGTGGTACTTGCTGAGAAACAAGAAATTGTTCATGAGGCTGAAGAGAAAGTCGAAAAAGTTCTTAAGCAATTCCGTCGTGGTCTTATTACTGACGACGAGCGATATGATCGTGTTATTGCGATTTGGAGTAGTGCGAAAGATCGTATCCAGGAAAAACTAATGAATCGACTCGAAAAAGATAACCCAATCTTTATGATGAGTGATTCAGGTGCTCGTGGTAACGCATCTAACTTTACTCAGCTCGCAGGTATGCGTGGATTGATGGCAAACCCATCTGGACAGATCATTGAACTTCCAATCAAATCCAGCTTCCGCGAAGGTCTAACAGTGCTTGAGTACTTTATTTCAACACACGGTGCTCGTAAAGGTCTTGCCGATACGGCCCTTAAAACAGCTGACTCAGGTTACCTTACTCGTCGTCTTGTTGACGTGGCACAGGATGTTATTGTTCGTGAAGACGATTGTGGTACGGATCGCGGCCTTGAAGTTAGTGCGATTAAGAATGGAAATGAATTAATCGAAGGGTTGTTTGACCGTCTTGTTGGCCGTGTTGCCTTTAAGAAAGTTAGACATCCTGAGACGAACGAAGTTCTTGTTGAGAAAAATAACCTAATTACAGAAGACATTGCTACTGAAATCGTAGAAGCTGGTATTGAGAACGTCTATATCCGCTCTGCCTTTACTTGTAGCACTAGTCATGGCGTTTGTAAGAAGTGTTATGGACGTAACCTTGCAACTGGTACTCGTGTAGAAGTTGGTGAAGCAGTTGGAATTATCGCTGCTCAATCAATCGGTGAACCAGGTACACAGTTGACAATGCGTACATTCCACACAGGTGGTGTTGCCGGAGACGATATTACTCAGGGTCTTCCTCGTATCCAGGAGCTATTTGAAGCACGTAACCCTAAAGGTCAGGCTGTTGTGTCTGAACTTGATGGTAAAGTGATTGATTTGGCTGAGGTGAAAGAGAAGAAAGAGATTGTCGTTCAAGGTGAAACTGAAACAAGAAACTACCCTGTTCCATACGGCGCTCGTTTGAAAATAGTTGTAGGAGATGAAGTGAAGGCTGGTCAACCTCTAACTGAAGGTTCGATTGACCCTAAACAACTTCTAACAATTAGTGGTATTGACGGCGTTCAAGAATACCTACTTGCAGAAGTGCAAAAGGTTTACCGTATGCAGGGTGTTGAAATTGGCGATAAACACGTTGAAGTTATGGTTCGTCAGATGATGCGTAAGATTCGTGTTATTGATGCGGGCGATACTGAAGTGTTGCCAGGATCCCTTATCGATATTCACCAGTTTAAAGGTGTTAACCGTAAAGTTCTTAAACAAGGTGGCTTACCTGCAACTGGTCGTCCGGTTCTTCTTGGTATTACTAAAGCGTCTCTTGAAACTGAATCATTCTTATCAGCAGCATCCTTCCAGGAAACAACTCGTGTCCTAACTGATGCAGCTATCAAAGGTAAGCGTGATGAGCTACTTGGTCTTAAGGAAAATGTTATTATCGGTAAACTTGTTCCGGCAGGTACTGGTATGCAACGTTACCGTAGAATCAACGTAGCAGGTGAAGCACAAGAGGCTGAAGAGCTTTTAGAACAAGAAGAAAGTGCGTTAGTTAGTCAAGAATAAACAGGGGAAGTGTTGACATCGGAAGTACAGGGTGATATTATATCCAAGGTGCTTCCGATAATCCTGTTACTTTGGAGGATATGTTCTTGTCTTATGAAAAAGTATCACAGGCAGATGAATTGATTATCGGAACGAAACAAACTCTAAAGGCCCTCCAGATTGGAGAAGCGAAGGAAGTTTTCATCGCTGACGACGCTGATCGCAGGGTAACTTCTAAAGTTGTTGCACTCGCCGAAGAGAAAAGCATACCAGTTTACCGAGTGGATTCTATGAAGAAGCTAGGTAAGGCATGTGGAATCGAAGTAGGCGCAGCAACAGTTACGATAAAAGCATAACCGTTTTTGCCGGGCAAGGCATGCCCTGTCAGGCAAAAACTTTCCTTTTATCTATACATGAACCACCTGGATGTGTGGGCTTGCTATTAACAAAAGAAGGGAGGAAAACAAAATGCCAACTATTAACCAACTTGTTCGCAAGGGACGCGTTTCTAAATCAAAGAAATCAGATTCTCCAGCATTGAACAAAGGATATAATAGCTTCAAAAAGTCTCATACTGATCTTTCATCTCCACAAAAACGTGGTGTGTGTACTCGTGTAGGTACGATGACTCCTAAGAAGCCGAACTCCGCATTGCGTAAATACGCTCGTGTTCGTCTTACTAACGGAATTGAAGTAACTGCTTATATCCCGGGTATCGGTCACAACCTTCAGGAGCACAGTGTAGTGCTAATCCGCGGAGGTCGTGTTAAGGATTTACCGGGTGTACGTTACCACATTGTTCGTGGTGCGCTTGACACTGCAGGTGTTAACGACCGTAGACAAGGTCGTTCTAAATACGGTACTAAGAGACCGAAACCAGCTAAGAAATAATAGCTATAAAATTAACTAAAACATGAAAGGGGGTTAACCCATGCCACGTAAAGGTCCAGTAGAACGTCGTGACGTATTACCAGATCCAATTTACAAATCCAAGCTAGTTACTCGCCTGATCAACCGCCTTATGGTAGACGGTCAGAAAGGTAAAGCTCAACAGGTGCTATACAAAGCATTTGATCTTATTCAGGAACGTACAAACACAGAGGCTATGGAAGTATTTGACCAAGCGATGAAGAACGTTATGCCAGTACTTGAAGTACGCGCTCGTCGTGTTGGTGGTGCAAACTACCAGGTTCCAGTTGAAGTACGTCCTGATCGTCGTACAACTCTAGGTCTTCGCTATCTTGTGAACTATTCCCGTCTTCGCGGTGAAAAGACTATGGTAGAAAGACTTGCTAACGAAATTATGGATGCTGCTAACAACACAGGTGCTTCTGTTAAGAAGCGTGAAGAACAGCACAAAATGGCTGAAGCTAACAAAGCATTTGCTCACTACCGTTGGTAATCAGCACACAACCCAAATCCCTTTATAAAAGGAAGGAGAAATACTAATGGCAAGAGAATTCTCCTTAAGAGATACACGTAATATCGGTATCATGGCTCACATCGATGCTGGTAAAACAACAACTACTGAGCGTATTCTTTTCTACTCAGGCCGTATCCACAAAATTGGTGAAACTCACGAGGGTGGATCACAGATGGACTGGATGGAGCAGGAGCAGGAGCGTGGAATCACGATCACTTCTGCTGCTACCACTGCCCAGTGGAAAGACCACCGTGTTAACATCATTGACACGCCTGGTCACGTAGACTTCACAGTAGAAGTTGAACGTTCATTGCGTGTATTGGATGGAGCAGTTGCAGTACTTGATGCACAATCTGGTGTTGAACCACAAACAGAAACTGTTTGGCGTCAAGCTACTAACTACGGCGTACCGCGTATCGTATTCATTAACAAAATGGATAAACTCGGAGCAGACTTCCTATACTCCACAGGTACACTAACTGAGCGTTTACAAGCTAATGCACACCCTATTCAGCTACCAATTGGTGCTGAAGATGACTTCGAAGGAATCATTGATCTCATCACAATGGAAGCTTTCTATTATCTTGATGATCTTGGTTCACGTACAGAATCACGCGAAATTCCTGCCGAATACAAGGAACAAGCTGAAGAGTACCGCACGAAGCTTATTGAGGCTGTAGCTGAGCTTGAAGAAGACCTTATGATGAAATATCTTGAAGGTGAAGAATTGACAGTTGAAGAAATCAAAGCTGCAATCCGTAAAGGAACTTGTAACGTTGAATTCTATCCTGTACTTTGTGGTTCTGCATTTAAGAACAAAGGCGTTCAGCTTGTTCTTGATGCTGTACTTGACTACCTACCTTCACCACTTGATGTTCCAGCAATTAAAGGTCATCTAAAAGATTCCGAAGAAGAAGTAATTCGCACAGCTGACGATAATGGTCCTTTCTCTGCACTTGCATTTAAAGTAATGACTGACCCTTACGTTGGTAAGCTTACATTCTTCCGTGTTTACTCAGGAACGCTTTCTTCTGGTTCTTATGTTAAGAACTCGACTAAAGATAAGCGCGAACGTGTAGGCCGTATTCTTCAGATGCACGCTAACTCCCGTGAAGAAATCTCAACTGTTTACGCAGGAGATATCGCAGCGGCAGTTGGTCTGAAAGATACTTCTACTGGTGACACTCTATGTGATGAAAAGGATACTGTTATCCTTGAGTCTATGGACTTCCCAGATCCGGTTATCTCAGTAGCAATCGAGCCTAAGACTAAGAGTGACCAAGATAAAATGGCTGTTGCTCTAGCTAAGCTTGCTGAAGAGGATCCAACTTTCAAAACTGAAACAAACGAAGAAACTGGCCAAACGATCATTTCTGGAATGGGTGAACTTCACCTTGATATCATCGTTGACCGTTTACGTCGTGAGTTTAAAGTTGAAGCAACTGTTGGTGCACCTCAGGTTGCTTATCGCGAATCAATCCGTAAAGCCGGTAAGGTTGAAGGTAAATTCGTACGTCAGTCCGGTGGTCGTGGACAATTCGGACACGTATGGGTTGAATTTGAACCTAACGAAGAAGGCGCTGGATTTGAATTTGAAAACAAAATTGTCGGTGGTGTTGTTCCACGTGAATATATCCCTGCAGTTGAAGCAGGACTTCGCGATTCAATGGCCAACGGTCTGCTTGCAGGCTACCCACTAATCGACGTGAAAGCTCGTCTTGTTGATGGATCTTACCATGACGTTGACTCAAACGAAATGGCATTTAAGATCGCAGCATCTATGGCTTTGAAAAAAGCTAAGACTGTTTGTGACCCTGCTCTTCTTGAGCCTATGATGAAAGTTGAAGTTGTAGTTCCAGAAGAATACTTGGGAGACATCATGGGCGATGTAACTAGCCGTCGTGGACGTGTTGAAGGTATGACTGCACGCGGAAACGCTCAGGTTATTAACGCGTTCGTACCACTATCAGAAATGTTTGGTTATGCAACTACGCTTCGCTCACGTACACAAGGTCGTGGTACTTATACAATGACTTTCGATCACTACGAGCAAGTACCTAAATCAATTTCTGAAGAAATCATTAAAAAAGCTACAGGCGAATAATTGTAGCAAACCAACTTTTGTTGTAATCTAAGATAGGCGAGATTGATTCATTCATACGCCTATCTTGGCATAGATAATTTCTTGGTAATCAAAGGAGGAAACACTAATGTCTAAAGAAAAATTCGACCGCTCCAAGCCCCATGTTAACGTTGGTACAGTTGGACACGTTGACCATGGTAAAACAACTCTAACAGCTGCGATCACTTCAGTGCTTCATAAGCGTTCAGGTAGCGGTACTGCTATGGCTTATGATCAAATTGATGGTGCTCCTGAAGAGCGCGAACGTGGAATTACAATCTCAACTGCACACGTTGAGTACGAAACTGAAAACCGTCACTATGCACACGTTGACTGCCCAGGTCACGCTGACTATGTTAAAAACATGATCACTGGTGCTGCACAAATGGACGGAGGAATCCTAGTAGTTTCTGCTGCTGACGGTCCAATGCCACAAACTCGTGAACACATCCTTCTTGCTCGTCAAGTTGGTGTACCAACTCTAGTTGTATTCTTGAACAAATGCGACATGGTTGACGACGAAGAACTACTTGAACTAGTTGAAATGGAAGTTCGTGATCTTCTTTCTGAATACGACTTCGATGGCGATGAAGTTCCAGTAATCAAAGGTTCTGCTCTTAAAGCTCTAGAAGGCGACGCTGACTACGAAGCTAAGATTTATGAACTTATGGACGCTGTTGATGAGTATATCCCAACTCCAACACGTGACACTGACAAGCCATTCATGATGCCAGTTGAGGACGTATTCTCAATCACTGGTCGTGGTACAGTAGCAACTGGCCGTGTTGAGCGTGGACAAATCAAAGTCGGTGACGAAGTTGAAATTCTTGGTCTTGCTGAAGAGAACAAGAAAACAACAGTTACTGGTGTTGAAATGTTCCGTAAGCTTCTTGACTATGCTGAAGCTGGTGACAACATTGGTGCACTTCTTCGTGGTGTATCCCGCGACGACATTCAGCGTGGACAAGTTCTTGTTAAGCCAGGAACTGTAAAAGCTCACACTAAGTTCCAAGCTGAAGTTTACGTTCTTTCTAAAGAAGAGGGTGGACGTCACACTCCATTCTTCGCTAACTACCGTCCTCAGTTCTACTTCCGTACAACTGACGTAACTGGTACAATCGCTCTTCCTGAAGGCGTAGAAATGGTTATGCCTGGAGACAACATCGAAATGACAGTTGAACTTATCGCTCCAATCGCAATCGAAGATGGAACTAAGTTCTCTATCCGTGAAGGTGGACGTACTGTAGGCGCAGGCGTTGTAGCAACAATCACTGAGTAATCTCATTGATTTAACAAAACACCCGGATTTTTCCGGGTGTTTTTTATTTTGAATCTATGTTAGATTAGACAAATGGGTTCGATCAGAACCATTTGAAATTACAACCGATTCATTGAATAGTCTGAAATTGCTTTTAGACCTTGCATTTTTCGGCGCAGGCCGTTATACTATCAAGAGTGTGCGATCGACATACTTTTCTAATTGAGCTTAACCTTGCATATAGGCGCTTAATTTAGTATAATAAGAATGTTGGTCATAAACAGCGATGATGTGGAAGGTTGCTGACACACCCGGCCCCTTTGCCATGGCGAGTGTGTTGGGTTTATTTTCACGGAGAACTGTCTATAACAATATGGGCGATAAAGGAGGGGAAATAATGGCAAAGCAAAAGATTCGTATTCGTTTAAAAGCATATGATCACCGTATTCTAGATCAGTCTGCTGAGAAAATTGTAGAAACAGCAAAACGTTCAGGTGCTCAAGTATCCGGACCAATCCCGTTGCCGACGGAAAAATCTGTTTACACAATTCTACGTGCTGTACACAAGTACAAAGATTCTCGTGAGCAGTTTGAAATGCGTACGCATAAGCGTCTTATCGACATCATCGAGCCTACACCACAAACGGTTGACTCGTTAATGCGTTTGGACCTACCGTCTGGCGTTGACATCGAAATTAAACTTTAATATAACGCTAAATAAATCATTTAAAAACAATTAGGAGGTGTGACGAATGACCAAAGGAATCTTAGGAAGAAAAGTAGGCATGACACAAGTTTTTGCTGACAACGGAGATATTATCCCGGTAACTGTTATTGAAGCAGAACCAAACGTTGTCCTTCAAAAGAAATTGGTTGATACAGACGGCTACGAAGCAATCCAAGTTGGTTTTGCTGACAAGAAGAAGTCTCGCTTCAACAAGCCTGAAGAAGGCCATGCTACAAAAGCTAGCACAACACCTAAGCGCTTCGTGAAAGAAATTCGTAACGCAGAAGGTAGTTACGAAATTGGTCAGGAAGTCAAGGTAGATATCTTTAACGAAGGTGACGTAGTTGATGTAACTGGTACGTCTAAAGGGAAAGGTTTCCAAGGTGCAATTAAGCGCCACAACCAATCTCGCGGACCAATGACTCACGGTTCTCGTTATCACCGTCGTCCAGGTTCAATGGGACCTATCGATCCAATGCGTGTTATGAAAGGTAAACTTCTACCTGGTCGCATGGGTGGCGAACGTGTAACTGTACAAAACCTTGAGATCGTTAAAGTAGATTTAGAACGTAACGTCATTCTAGTAAAAGGTAACGTACCTGGAGCTAAGAAGAGCTACGTAACTATCCAAAGCGCGGTTAAAGCAAAAGAAGCTAAGTAAGAAGGGAGGATATCCAAGTGCCTAAAGTAACAATGTTCAACCAAACCGGAGCACAGGTCGGCGACATCGAACTCGCTGAAGCAATCTTCGGCATCGAACCAAACGAAAGTGTTATGTATGATGCGGTTATCATGCAACAAGCATCTATGCGTCAAGGTAATCATGACGTAAAAAATCGTTCAGAAGTACGCGGTGGTGGAGCTAAACCATGGCGCCAAAAAGGAACAGGTCGTGCTCGTCAGGGCTCAATCCGTTCACCACAATGGGTTGGCGGTGGAGTAGTATTTGGTCCGACACCAAGAAGCTACTCTTACAAGCTACCTAAAAAAGTTCGCCGTTTGGCAATCCGTTCTGCTTTGTCTTCTAAAGTACAAACAGAGGATATGGTCATCGTGGACAGCATTTCTTTTGATGCTCCAAAAACAAAAGAAATGAAATCAGTACTATCAAGCTTATCTGCAGAAAACAAGGCGCTTATCGTTACAGGAGACTATAACGAAGCAGTTGCATTATCTGCACGCAATATTCCTGGTGTTACTGTTGTAACTTCAGCTGGACTTAACATCCTTGATGTCCTTAAAGCTGACAAACTAGTTATGACAAAAGACGCTGTGGAACAAGTAGAGGAGGTGCTAGCGTAATGAACGCTCGTGATATCATCAAGCGCCCCGTTATTACAGAAGCTACTACAGATGTAATGGCAGACAAAAAGTATACTTTCGAAGTTGATACTCGTGCTAACAAAACTCAAATCAAGAGTGCTCTAGAAGAAATCTTCGGAGTTAAAGTTGCAGGAGTTAACACTCAGAACTATATGGGTAAAAAGAAACGTGTTGGCCGCCACAGCGGATTTACACCACGTCGCAAAAAAGCTATCGTGACGCTTACACCAGAAAGCAAAGAATTGGACTTCTTTGAAGGCTAAAAATTAATAGTGAAGGAGGGAAATAAGAATGGCGATTAAAAAGTATAAACCGACCACAAACGGTCGTCGTGGTATGTCAGTATCTGATTTTGCTGAAATCACAACAGACCAGCCGGAAAAATCGTTGCTTGCACCGATTCATAGAAAAGGCGGTCGTAACAACCAAGGTCGCTTGACAGTTCGTCACCAAGGTGGCGGTCACAAGCGTAAATACCGTGTTATCGACTTTAAACGAGACAAAGATGGAATACCAGGACGCGTTGCTACGATCGAGTACGATCCAAACCGCTCTGCTAACATCGCTCTTATCAACTATGCTGATGGAGAGAAGCGTTACATTCTTGCTCCAAAAGGAATTAAAGTAGGAACTGAAATCATGTCTGGCGCTGAAGCTGACATTAA
The DNA here is from genome assembly GCF_056173645.1 of Anaerobacillus sp. QJM3NY_32. Classification (NCBI taxonomy): domain Bacteria; kingdom Bacillati; phylum Bacillota; class Bacilli; order Caryophanales; family Bacillaceae; genus Anaerobacillus; species Anaerobacillus sp. QJM3NY_32. Next base: position 143,499 of record NZ_CM149684.1, read on the forward strand.
AGTAGGAAACGCTCTTCCACTAATCAACATCCCAGTTGGTACTACTATTCACAACATCGAACTTAAACCAGGCCGCGGCGGACAGCTTGTTCGTTCTGCTGGCGCAGAAGCTCAGCTTCTTGGTAAAGAAGGCAGATACGTACTAGTGCGTCTTCGTTCTGGAGAAACTCGTATGATTCTATCTACTTGCCGCGCTACAATCGGTCAGGTTGGTAACCTTGAGCACGAGCTTATCAATATTGGTAAAGCTGGTCGTTCTCGCTGGTTGGGCATTCGTCCTACAGTTCGTGGTTCTGTAATGAACCCAGTTGATCACCCACACGGTGGTGGTGAAGGTCGTGCGCCGATCGGACGTAAATCACCAATGTCACCATGGGGCAAACCAACCCTTGGATTTAAGACACGTAAGAAAAACAAAGACTCTGACAAGTACATTGTACGACGTCGTAAAAAATAACGAGATTTTCCTACGGTTCCATGGAGCCGTAGCATAATCTCAAAAGGGAGGTTCACAAATGGGTCGTAGTTTGAAAAAAGGACCTTTTGTCGACGATCATTTAATGAAAAAGGTCGAAGACTTAAATGAAAAGAGCGACAAAAAAGTTATCAAAACTTGGTCTCGTCGTTCAACAGTATTCCCAGAATTTATTGGACACACTTTTGCAGTATATGATGGACGCAAGCATGTACCGGTTTATGTTACTGAAGACATGGTCGGCCACAAACTTGGTGAATTTGCTCCAACTCGCACATATCGCGGGCACGCTGCAGATGACAAAAAAACTAGACGTTAATTTGAGGGGAGGTACAACGAATGCAAGCTAAAGCTGTTGCAAAACACGTGCGTATTGCTCCTCGTAAAGCACGCTTAGTCGTAGATCTCATTCGAGGAAAGCAAGTCGGTGAAGCTATTGCGATTTTGCGCAACACAAACAAAGCTGCTTCTCCAGTAGTTGAGAAAGTGCTTAACTCTGCGATCGCTAATGCAGAGCATAATCTTGAGCTAGAACCGAACAATCTTACGGTTTCTCAAGTGTTTGTGGACGAAGGAGTAACAATGAAACGTTTCCGCCCACGCGCTATGGGTAGAGCTAGCCGCATTAACAAGCGTACTAGCCATATCACAGTCGTGGTATCAGAAAAGAAGGAGGGATAACGAGTGGGTCAGAAAATTAATCCGGTAGGACTTCGAATTGGTGTCATTCGTGATTGGGAGTCTAAATGGTACGCAGACAAAGATTACGCTAACCTTTTACACGAAGATATTAAAATTCGTGAATATATTGAAAAACGTTTGAAAGATGCATCTGTTTCAGCTGTTGAAATCGAACGTGCAGCAAACCGAGTGAATGTTACAGTGAAAACTGCTAAACCTGGTATGGTAATCGGTAAAGGTGGTTCTGAAGTTGAGTCTCTTCGTAAGTCTCTCGCGGAACTAACAGGTAAGAAAGTTCACGTTAACATTTTCGAAATCAAACAAGCTGACATCGACGCAACTCTAGTTGCTGATAACATCGCTCGTCAACTTGAAAACCGCGTTTCATTCCGTCGCGCTATGAAGCAAACAATTCAGCGTGCAATGAGATCCGGAGCAAAAGGTATTAAAACGCAAGTATCTGGCCGTCTAAACGGTGCTGATATTGCTCGTTCTGAATCATACAGTGAAGGTACTGTACCTCTTCACACACTTCGTGCTGACATCGATTATGGTACTGCAGAAGCAGATACTACTTACGGTAAGCTTGGTGTGAAGATTTGGATCTATCGTGGTGAAGTCCTTCCAACGAAAGGAACGCAAAAAGAGGAAGGGGGAAAATAAATCATGTTGTTACCTAAACGTGTTAAATACCGCAGAGAACATCGCGGAAAAATGCGCGGACGTGCTAAAGGTGGCACTGAAGTAGCATTTGGTGAATATGGTCTACAAGCTCTTGAAGCTAGCTGGATCACTAACCGTCAAATCGAAGCAGCTCGTATCGCTATGACTCGTTACATGAAACGTGGCGGTAAAGTTTGGATTAAAATTTTCCCATCAAAGCCTTACACTGCTAAACCACTTGAAGTACGAATGGGTTCCGGTAAAGGTGCTCCTGAAGGTTGGGTAGCTGTAGTAAAGCCAGGGAAAATCTGTTTTGAAATTGCAGGCGTATCTGAAGAAGTAGCGCGCGAAGCACTTCGTCTTGCTTCTCACAAATTGCCTATTAAAACTAAGTTCGTAAAACGCGAAGAAGTGGGTGGTGACACAAATGAAAGCTGAGGAAATTCGTAACTTGACCACTGCCGAAATCGAGCAGAAAGCGAAATCTTTTAAAGAAGAACTTTTCAATCTTCGCTTTCAACTTGCTACAGGTCAACTGGAAAACCCAGCCCGCATTCGTGAAGTCCGTAAATCAATCGCTCGCGCAAACACTGTTTTGCGTGAAAGAGAGTTAGGAATCACAAACGGTTAATATGAGGGGAGGTTTGCGAAATGAGCGAACGCAATAATCGCAAAGTATACACTGGGCGTGTAGTCTCTGACAAAATGGATAAGACAATTACTGTTATGGTTGAGACATACAAAATGCACCCGTTATACGGTAAACGCGTTAAGTATTCTAAGAAGTTTAAAGCACATGATGAAAACAACACTGCAAAAATCAACGACGTGGTAACTATCATGGAAACTCGTCCAGTTTCTAAAGATAAGCGTTTCCGTCTTATGGAAGTAGTTGTAGAAGCAGTTATTATCTAAATGAACTCGGATCATTGAATAATGTCCGAAGGGAGGTCTTTCTAGATGATTCAACAGGAATCTCGTTTGAAATCAGCAGACAACTCTGGTGCACGCGAATTGCTATGTATCAAAGTTCTTGGTGGCTCCGGTCGCAAAACTGCTAATATCGGTGACGTAATTGTTTGTTCGGTGAAACAGGCAACACCTGGAGGCGTTGTTAAGAAGGGTGAAGTCGTAAGAGCTGTTATTGTACGCAGTAAATCTGGCGTTCGTCGTCAAGATGGTTCATATATCAAATTTGACGAAAACGCAGCGGTTGTTATCCGTGATGACAAAGGACCGCGCGGAACACGTATTTTCGGACCAGTTGCTCGCGAACTACGCGACAACCAGTTCATGAAAATCGTTTCTCTTGCTCCAGAAGTTCTTTAATCATTTGAAAATAGATGCCTTGTAAGGAGGTGCGCGACCTTATGCACGTAAAAAAGGGAGATAAAGTAAAAGTTATTTCTGGTAAGGATAAAGGTAAACAAGGTGTGATCCTTGAAGCTTACCCGAAAAAAGATAGAGTTATCGTTGAAGGTGTCAACCTTGTTAAGAAACATTCGAAACCATCCCAGGCTAATCCTCAAGGTGGAATCATCGAACAGGAAGCTGCGGTTCATGTTTCTAACGTAATGGCGCTTGATCCGAAGTCTGGTGAACCTACTCGCGTTGGATACAAAGTAGACAACGGGAAGAAAGTTCGTATCTCAAAAAAATCCGGTGAAGTACTCGATAAGTAGTTCGTAGCGAAAGGAGGTCAATCCGATGAATCGTTTCCAAGAAAAGTATCAAAATGAAACTAAACCTGCATTGATGGAGAAATTTAACTATTCCTCTGTTATGGAAGTTCCAAAACTTGAGAAAATCGTAATCAACATGGGTGTTGGTGATGCTGTACAGAACCCGAAAGCTCTTGATACAGCTGTTGAAGAACTTGAGTTAATCTCAGGTCAAAAACCACTTATCACTCGTGCTAAGAAGTCTATCGCTGGCTTTAAGCTTCGTGAAGACATGCCGATTGGTGCAAAAGTTACATTGCGCGGAACTCGTATGTTTGAATTCCTAGATAAACTTATTTCTGTATCACTACCACGTGTACGTGACTTCAGAGGTATTTCTAAGAAAGCATTCGATGGTCGTGGTAACTACACACTTGGTATTAAAGAGCAGTTGATTTTCCCTGAAATTGATTACGATAAAGTAAATAAAGTACGCGGAATGGACATCGTTATCGTAACAACAGCTAATACGGACGAAGAGAGCCGTGAAATGTTGACTAACCTAGGTATGCCATTTCAAAAGTAAGTAAGGAGGGAAAATTGTGGCGAAAAAATCAATGATCGCGAAACAACAGCGTCAAGCTAAGTTTAAAGTTCAAGAATACACTCGTTGTGAACGTTGCGGACGTCCTCACTCTGTTATTCGTAAATTTAAACTTTGCCGTATTTGTTTCCGGGAACTTGCACACAAAGGTCAAATCCCAGGCGTTAAAAAGGCTAGCTGGTAAACCCGAAATAGGGAAGGAGGTAATTACTAATGGTCATGACTGATCCAATCGCAGATATGCTTACAAGAATTCGTAATGCGAACACTGTTCGTCACGAAAAACTTGAGTTTCCTGCATCTAATTCGAAAAGAAGCATCGCTGAAATCCTCAAACGTGAAGGTTTTGTGCGTGATGTTGAAATGATCGAAGACAGCAAACAAGGAATCATCCGTATCTTCTTAAAATACGGTTCAAATAACGAACGAGTTATCACTGGATTAAAGCGAATCAGTAAACCTGGTCTTCGCGTATACGCTAAAGCAGACGAAGTACCACGTGTACTTGGCGGTCTAGGAATCGCTCTTGTTTCTACTTCTAAAGGAATTATGACGGACAAAGAAGCTCGTCAACAGCAAGTAGGCGGAGAAGTTCTAGCGTACGTTTGGTAATTCTTAAAGCAGAATGGAGGTGTAATTATGTCACGTGTCGGACTTAAACCGATTGAAATCCCAAGTGGTGTAACAATTGATATCAAAGAAGACGTTGTAACGGTTAAAGGACCTAAAGGGGAACTTTCTCGTTCATTCAGCTCTGATATCAAAGTAAACATTGAAGAGAACGTGCTAACAGTAGCTCGTCCTTCAGATCATAAAGAGCACCGTGCACTTCACGGTACAACTCGCAGCCTGATCGCTAACATGGTTGAAGGTGTGACTAAAGGCTTTGAAAAAGGTCTTGAAATCATCGGGGTTGGTTACCGTGCTAGTAAATCCGGTCAGAAACTAATCCTTAACGTAGGGTACTCTCACCCAGTTGAGATGGTACCTGAAGAAGGTATTGACATTGAAGTTCCTTCAAACACAAAAGTTGTTGTTAAAGGAATCGATAAAGAACGCGTTGGAGCTGTTGCAGCAAACATCCGCGCTGTCCGTACTCCAGAACCTTATAAAGGCAAAGGAATTCGTTACGAAGGCGAATATGTACGTCGTAAAGAAGGTAAAACAGGTAAATAGGTAAAAACCTAGCGGAAAGGAGTGACTTTAATGATCACTAAGGCCGATAAAAACAAAGCGCGTCAAAAAAGACACGCTCGCGTTCGTCGCACAGTTACCGGTACTACTGAACGTCCGCGTCTAAACGTATTCCGTTCTAACAAGAACATCTATGCTCAGCTTATCGATGACACTAAAGGTGTTACAATCGTTGGAGCTTCAAGTATGGAAGAAGGAATTGACGTTAAACACGGCGGTAACACAGAAGCAGCTGTGAAGGTCGGAGAAACAATTGCAAAGCGTGCTGTAGAAGCAGGTTATTCTGTAGTGGTTTTCGACCGCGGAGGATACCTCTATCACGGACGTGTGAAAGCTCTTGCAGACGCAGCGCGTGAAGCAGGACTGAAATTTTAATAAAAAGGAGGTTAACTCATGCCTAGCATTGATGCTAACAAACTAGAACTTGAAGAACGCGTAGTTACCGTTAACCGCGTAGCGAAGGTTGTAAAAGGTGGACGTCGTTTCCGCTTTGCAGCAATCGTAGTTGTCGGAGATAAAAACGGTCACGTTGGATTCGGAACTGGTAAAGCACAGGAAGTTCCTGAAGCTATTCGCAAAGCTATTGAAGATGCGAAAAAGAACTTAATTACTGTTCCAGTCGTTGGAACAACAATTCCTCACCAAATCACAGGCCACTTCGGAGCTGGTAACGTACTATTGAAGCCTGCTTCTGAAGGTACAGGAGTTATCGCTGGCGGACCTGTTCGTGCGGTACTTGAACTCGCTGGTGTAGGTGACATTCTATCGAAGTCTCTTGGATCTAACAATCCGATTAACATGGTGCGTGCAACTCTTAATGGCCTTGAAAACCTTAAGCGTGCTGAAGACGTTGCGAAGCTTCGTGGAAAATCTGTAGAAGAGCTACTAGGTTAAGGGAGGGAAATTAGATGGCTAAGCAATTAGAAATCACCCTCACACGTAGTGTGATTGGTCGCCCTCAAGACCAACGCGTGACGGTAAAAACACTTGGACTTAAAAAGATGCATCACACGGTTGTTCATAGCGACAATCCTGCGATTCGCGGTATGATCAACAAGGTATCTCACCTTGTAACTGTTAACGAAATTGATGCGTAAAAAATCTATACATTGAGGAGGTGCCCACAATGAAACTACACGAACTAAAACCATCTGAAGGTTCTCGTAAAGAACGCAACAGACTTGGTCGCGGTATTGCTACTGGTAACGGTAAGACATCTGGCCGTGGTCAAAAAGGTCAAAAAGCTCGTTCTGGCGGCGGTGTACGCGTCGGTTTCGAAGGAGGACAGCTTCCAATCTTTAAACGTCTACCGAAACGTGGATTTACAAACATGAACCGTAAAGAGTTCGCGATTGTTAATCTTGATTCGTTGAACCGTTTTGAAGATGGAACTGAAGTTTCTCCAGAGCTTCTTTTAGAATCTGGCGTAGTTAGCAAAGAAAAAGCTGGAATTAAGATTCTAGGTAATGGTAAGCTTGAGAAAAAGCTTACCGTGAAAGCCCACAAGTTCTCTGCTTCTGCAAAAGAGGCGATTGAAGCGGCAGGCGGAAATACTGAGGTGATCTAATGTTCCAAGCAATCTCCAACATTATGCGCGTAGGTGATATTAGAAATAAAGTTATTTTCACCCTACTCATGCTTGTCGTGTTCCGTATCGGAACATTCATACCGGTTCCTGGTGTGAACAGAGATGTACTTCAATTTCAAGATCAAATGAGTCTCTTCGGAGTTCTCAACACCTTTGGCGGTGGAGCGTTGCAAAACTTCTCCATCTTTGCCATGGGAATTATGCCTTACATCACTGCTTCTATCATTGTGCAGCTTTTACAAATGGACGTCGTTCCTAAGTTTACCGAATGGTCTAAACAGGGCGAAGCCGGACGTAAAAAGCTAACACAAGTTACTCGTTATGGGACGATCGCACTTGGACTTGTCCAAGGTGTTGGACTTTCCATCGGGTTTAACAATATTGTTGGAGGTCAGTTGATTAGTAATCCCGGTGTACTAACGTATCTTAATATTTCTCTTGTTTTAACAGCCGGAACGGCTTTTTTGATGTGGTTAGGCGAACAGATCACTGCAAAAGGCGTTGGAAACGGAATTTCAATCATCATCTTTGCTGGGATTGTAGCTGCAATTCCTCCAGGGCTTAATCAGCTTTATGCTCAGATGTTTGAGGGTTCTCAGGATGAGTTGTTCATTAACATCGTTACACTTGTTATTATTGCACTAGCTGCACTTGCAATTGTTGTCGCTGTTATCTTTGTTCAACAAGGTCTTCGTAAAATTCCAATTCAATATGCAAAAAGAACTGTTAACCGCAGACAAGTTGGTGGTCAATCCACACACTTACCGATTAAAGTTAATGCAGCAGGTGTTATTCCAGTTATTTTTGCGATATCACTGATCATTACTCCACCAACGATCGCCAGGTTGTTCGGAGATAATTCGGTAACGGAATGGATCGTAAGGGTGTTTGACTATACACAGCCTATTGGTATGGTCGTGTATGCGTTACTCATCATTGGATTTACGTATTTCTATACGTTCGTCCAGGTAAATCCGGAGAAAATGGCTGAGAATCTGAAAAAACAGGGTGGATACATTCCTGGTATTCGTCCGGGTAATGCTACTGAAACGTACATTACACGAATTCTCTACCGTTTAACGTTTGTAGGAGCACTTTTCCTTGCTGTTATATCGATTATTCCGGTATTTTTCACAACCGTAGCAGGACTGCCGCAGACGCTGCAAATCGGCGGAACAAGCTTGCTGATCGTTGTTGGGGTAGCGCTTGATACGATGAAGCAAATTGAAAGTCAATTAATTAAACGTCATTATAAAGGCTTTATTAAATCTTGAGGATAAACCGGGAAGAGCTTTCTTCCCCTCCTTCATCCTCGATTGGGTGACGTGCGGAGGGATTAGATGAATCTAGTATTAATGGGGCTTCCGGGTGTCGGAAAAGGAACCCAGGCAGAAAAGATTGTCGAAAAGTATGGTATCCCTCATATCTCTACTGGAGATATGTTCCGAGCAGCGATCAAAGAAGGAACGCCTCTTGGTCTAAAAGCAAAAGAGTACATGGATTCTGGAAACCTCGTACCTGATGAAGTAACTATCGGTATAGTACGGGAGCGTTTAGGAAAAGATGATTGCGAAAAAGGATTTCTCCTCGATGGTTTTCCAAGAACCGTCGCACAGGCTGATGCGCTTGAAACGATCTTAGCCGATCTTGGTAAAAAACTTGACTACGTGGTAAACATTGCAGTCGAGGAAGATCAACTCATGCAGCGTTTGACTGGACGTCGCGTTTGCCGAAATTGTGGAGCAACCTATCACGTAATCTTTAATCCACCTAAAGAAGATGGAATTTGTGATAAGTGCGGTGGAGAACTTTATCAACGTGATGATGATAAGGAAGAAACTGTGCGAACTCGCCTCGAAGTCAACAAGCAGCAACAGCAGCCATTGTTGACCTTTTATGAAGGCAAGGGCTATCTTAAAACGATTGATGGCAACAGAAACATCAATGAGGTGTTTGAAGATGTCGACCAACTCCTAAAAGGGTTGTCGTAATGATTATTTGCAAGACTCCTCGTGAACTTGATATCATGCGAGAAGCAGGCAAAATTGTCGCGTTAACACATCAAGAACTACAGAAGCACATCAAGCCTGGAGTTACGACAAAAGAGCTGGATACGATTGCCGATCGGTTTATTCGTCAGCTTGGTGCAATTCCTTCCTTTAAGGGTTACAATGGATTTACTGGAAGTATATGCGCTTCAGTCAATGAAGAGCTTGTACATGGTATTCCAGGAGATCGCGTGTTGGCGGAGGGAGATATAATTAGCATTGATATTGGTGCTAAGTATAATGGTTATCATGGCGATTCAGCCTGGACCTATCCTGTTGGCACTATCTCAGAAGAAGACGAACGGTTGTTAAAAGTTACCGAGGAATCGTTATATAAAGGGTTGAATGAGACGAAGGCCGGTAGGAGGCTTTCTGATATTTCTCATGCGATCCAAGCATATGCCGAAGCTGAGGGTTTTTCGATTGTACGAGAATATGTTGGTCATGGTGTAGGTCAGGACCTTCATGAAGATCCTCAAATTCCCCATTACGGTCCTCCAGGAAAAGGACCGAGGCTTAAGCAGGGGATGGTCCTTGCAGTAGAGCCAATGGTGAATCTGGGCTCTCGCTACGTTCGAACACTTTCGGATAATTGGACTGTAGTAACAACTGACGGTAAGAACTGTGCTCATTTCGAGCATACGATTGCCGTTACAGAAGAAGGATATGAAATACTAACAAAAGCCTAAGTGAAGGTGATGGTTCGTGAAAGAGTCGGATACCGTTCCCGAGATCGGTCAGATCGTTTGGAATAGACGGGGAAGAGACGCTGAACAATATAGCGTGATTGTAGGGATTGTTGATGAACGTTATGTTTTCTTAGCCGATGGTGACAAACGAAAGTTTGATCGTCCTAAGCGGAAGAACCTCGCACACCTTGAGCTGGTAGAGTATATATCTCCTGAGGTAAAGCGAAGTCTTGAAGAAACGGGCCGTGTCACAAATGGCAAGCTACGTTTCGCGATCTCAAAGTATATGAATGAACACGTCATTGATTTAAAGGAGGGAGAGCAAGTAGATGGCTAAAGAAGAAGTAATTGAAATGGAAGGCACGGTTATCGAACCTCTACCGAATGCAATGTTTCGAGTAGAACTCGAAAACGGTCATAAGATTCTTGCTCACGTATCCGGAAAGATACGTATGCATTACATCCGTATTCTACCAGGTGACAAAGTAACTGTTGAGCTTTCTCCATATGACTTATCACGTGGTCGTATCACGTATCGATATAAATAAGAAATTAATCTCCGTATATAAGGAGGGTTAAAATAATGAAAGTAAGACCGTCAGTAAAACCAATGTGTGAAAAATGTAAAGTTATTCGCCGTAAAGGGAAAGTCATGGTTATCTGTGAAAATCCAAAGCATAAGCAAAAACAAGGCTAATATATAAGGAGGTGCAACGTAATGGCACGTATTGCTGGTATTGATGTTCCACGCGAAAAGCGCATCGTAATCGCGTTAACTTACGTTTATGGAATCGGTAAAACAACTGCGAAACAAGTTCTAGTTGACGCTGGTGTTTCTGAAGACACTCGTGTACGCGACTTAACTGAAGAAGAGCTCGGAAAAATCCGTGAAGTAGTAGACAAAATTAAGGTTGAGGGTGATCTTCGTCGTGAAATCTCACTTAACATTAAACGTCTAATCGAAATCGGTTCTTATCGTGGTATCCGCCACCGTCGTGGTCTTCCTGTCCGAGGTCAACATACGAAGAACAACTCTCGTACTCGTAAAGGCCCTCGCCGTACAGTAGCTAACAAGAAGAAGTAAGGGAGGTAATTAACAAATGGCTAAACAACGTAAAGCAAATACACGTAAAAAGCGCGTGAAAAAGAATGTTGAGAGTGGAGTAGCTCATATCCGTTCCACTTTTAACAACACAATCATTACGATTACTGATACTCACGGAAATGCGATTTCTTGGGCAACTTCCGGAAACATGGGCTTCAAAGGTTCTCGTAAGTCTACTCCATTCGCTGCTCAAATGGCTGCTGAAACTGCAGGTAAAACTGCACAGGAGCACGGCATGAAAACTGTAGAAGTTTCTGTTAAAGGCCCTGGTGCTGGTCGTGAAGCTGCAATTCGTGCACTTCAAGCTGTAGGTCTAGAGGTTACTGCGATCCGTGACGTAACTCCAGTACCTCATAACGGCTGCCGTCCGCCAAAACGTCGTAGAGTCTAAGGTAGTAGAGAGTTCAAAAACGTAGATGTTCCCTTCGGGAGAATGCCTGGTTTTGAACAATCTCTTATGGAAAGATTCAATCTATCGGTATACAATTGATGAACATGTCAATAATGATAATGTATAAATTGTTGACGGTTGACGAATCATAATTAGGTTGTTGGTATTTGAACCACCTAAGGGGATTATTCGGTTAGACAGCATGTCTAACCGAAGTTCGACGTTTTGAAGGAGGGTTTGTTGGATGATCGAAATCGAAAAGCCAAAAATTGAAGCGGTAGCTATCAACGAGGATGCAAAATACGGTAAGTTTGTTGTAGAACCATTAGAGCGTGGTTATGGAACTACCCTGGGTAACTCCCTTCGTCGTATCCTGTTATCTTCACTTCCTGGTGCTGCTGTCACATCCGTACAAATTGAAGGAGTACTCCATGAGTTCTCTACAATTGAAGGCGTACATGAAGATGTAACAACTATCATTCTCAATCTTAAGAAGTTAGCTATGAAAGTTTACTCTGAAGAAGAGAAGACATTGGTTGTTGATGTACAAGGACCAGGAACGGTAACAGCAGGAGATATTACTCATGACAGCGACGTGGAGATCTTAAACCCTGACCTTCATATTGCTACCCTTTCTGCTAGTGCGCGTTTCCAGATGCGAGTTACTGCAATTCGTGGAAGAGGCTATGTACAAGCGGAAGGAAACAAAAATGATGAACAGCCAATCGGTGTAATTCCGGTTGACTCGATCTTCACACCTGTTTCTCGTGTTAACTACCAGGTTGAAAACACTCGCGTTGGCCAGGTAACAAATTATGACAAACTAACCCTTGATGTTTGGACAGATGGAAGCATTCGTCCTGAAGAAGCTGTTTCGTTAGGTGCAAAGATTTTAAATGAACATTTAAACATTTTTGTTGGTTTAACGGACCAGGCTCAAAATGCTGAAATCATGGTCGAAAAAGAAGAGGATCAAAAAGAGAAAGTGCTTGAGATGACTATCGAAGAGCTTGATCTCTCAGTTCGTTCATACAATTGCCTGAAGCGTGCTGGCATTAATACAGTTCAAGAATTGACTCAGAAGTCTGAAGAAGACATGATGAAAGTTCGTAATCTTGGACGTAAGTCACTTGAAGAAGTACAAGAGAAGCTTGAAGAGCTTGGGCTTGGACTTCGTAACGAAGAATAGATATTTAAAGTTGTTGATTTTATAAACAACAAAGGAGGGAATACTTCATGGCATACCAAAAGTTAGGTCGTACTAGTGATACGCGTAAAGCGCTATTCCGTGACCTTGTTACAGATTTGATCATCAATGAACGTATTGAAACGACAGAATCAAAGGCGAAAGAACTTCGTTCTTTCATCGACAAAATGATTACGCTTGGTAAACGCGGAGATCTACACGCACGTCGTCAAGCAGCTTCTTTCATCCGTAACGAAGTAGCGGATCAAGAAAGCGGTCAAGATGCAGTTCAAAAACTATTCAGCGATATCGCTCCTCGTTATGCAGAGCGTCAAGGCGGTTACTCTCGTATCCGTAAACTTGGACCACGCCGCGGTGACGGTGCTGAAATGGTTATCATCGAGCTAGTATAAGACGCACTTGATTAAAAGGGCGGGACAGGATCTCGACATTGGATACTGATTCTATGCCCTTTTTTCGTGCGTTTTTTTGTTTGAATCGCACAAATTCAAGTGGTTATTTGCTGCTTGCCATTAAAAAAAGCCTGGCATCTGCCAGGCTTTTTTTATAGGATAAGTACAGTTAATATCACGCATTAAAAAGCTTATTATACTGATAGGAAAAAGCGGCGGTTCCAACTGCCCGCCTTTTTTTCGCACCAGTATATTGCCTGAAGCGATCACCGCTTGAAATTAGCAGAGGCAGGAGGAACGAGTATGGAAGAACTAATCACCGTTCAAAATGTATCCTTTCGGTATCAGGAAGAGCAACCCCATGTATTGCATGATGTTTCATTATCTGTTCATAAGGGTGAATGGCTAGCGATAGTAGGACATAATGGTTCTGGGAAGTCGACACTTGCAAAGCTTCTAAATGGGCTGCAACTTCCTGAAAAAGGCGATGTTACCGTAGAAGGATATAACAGTAGAGATGAGGAAAGTATTTGGGAAATTAGAAGAAGAGTGGGGATCGTATTTCAAAACCCAGACAATCAGTTTGTAGGTACGTCTGTGCGTGATGATGTAGCTTTTGGTCTTGAAAATAACGGAATGGCACGCGAAAAAATGTTGGAGCGCATCCATGAGAGTGTGAATAAGGTGCGGATGGCAGATTACCTTGATCAAGAGCCACACCGTCTCTCAGGTGGTCAAAAGCAACGTGTAGCGATTGCTGGGATTATTGCCTTAAGACCATCCATTGTCATCCTAGATGAAGCCACTTCTATGCTAGATCCAGCTGGTCGTAAAGAAGTGCTTCAAACAATGCGTGAGCTTAAAGACGAAGAAGGCATGACGGTGATCTCTATCACCCATGATCTCGAAGAAGCTGCACAAGCTGATCGATTGATCGTCATGAATGCAGGAGAGGTCATTGATGAAGGTCTTCCGGTTGATGTGTTTAAGAAAGGTGACATGCTTGAGCAAATTGGTTTAGATTTGCCGTTTCCACTTCAGGTGCAGCGAGCACTCAGTGAGAAAGGCTATGATTTCTCAAAGCTTACTTTATCTCAAGAGGAACTGGTGAATGAGCTATGGACATTACAATCAAAGATTTAGAGCATTCTTATGGTAGAGGGACCCCTTTCGAAAGAAAAGCGCTCTCTGAAATATCGTTATCTATCCCAGCACGTACTTTCCAAACGATTATTGGGCATACAGGCTCAGGCAAATCAACGCTGATCCAGCATTTAAATGGGTTACTTAAACCTACAAAAGGAAGCATTCAGATTGGCGACTTTTTGATTCGAGCTGGTGAGAAAGAAAAACGCCTAAAAGCCCTAAGAGAGCATGTAGGGATCGTTTTTCAATATCCAGAACATCAGTTGTTTGAAGAGACTATAGAGAAAGATATTATCTTTGGTCCTCGTAATTTTGGAGTATCAGAAGAAGAAGCGAAACAGCGTGCAGCGAGGTTAATTGAACAAGTGGGACTTGATCAATCATACCTTAGCCGTTCTCCGTTTGATTTGAGTGGTGGCCAAATGCGCAGAGTAGCTATTGCAGGAGTACTAGCGATGAAACCATCTATTCTAATTCTCGATGAACCTACTGCTGGACTAGACCCTAAAGGGCGACGGGAGATTATGAGTCTCTTTTATCGTTTACATCAGGAGGAGGGCCTCACTACGATTCTAGTGACCCATAGCATGGAAGATGCAGCGCAGTATTCCGATGAGATCGTCATAATGGAAAAGGGCGGTGTGGCACTTCAGGGGAAACCTGAGGAAATTTTCGCTAATTCCGATGCGTTAAAGAAACTAAGTCTTGATGTACCAGAAACTGTTAAGTTCATTCATCGGCTAGAAGAACGCTTTAATCTCAGTCTGCCAAAGAGTGTATTTACTCTCGATGCGGCAGTTGATGCAGCCCTGTCTATTTTGCAGAAAGGAGATGATTCTTGATGCAAAATATTATTATTGGTCAATACGTCCCAGGTCAATCCTTCATTCATAAACTTGATCCAAGAGCGAAGTTGCTAACGGCGTTTCTATTTGTTATTATCGTTTTCTTGGCTAACAATTGGATTACCTACGCATTACTTGGTGGTTTTACACTTCTAGCGATCCTGGTATCCAAATTACCATTGCGCTATATCTATAATGGTTTAAAACCAATTTTACTTGTTATCATTTTAACGTTTCTTCTTCATGTGTTTTTAACGAAAGAGGGACCGCTGCTGTTTGATTTTGGTTTTCTTGACGTTTATGAAGGTGGCTTGAAGCAAGGTGTATTTATTTCACTCCGGCTATTGTTTTTAATCATGATTACTTCCTTGTTAACTCTGACGACAACGCCTATTGATATTACAGTAGGTATTGAAACGTTACTTGGACCTATGAAAAAAATTGGTCTTCCTGTTCATGAGTTTGCTCTCATGATGTCTATTGCTCTTCGGTTTATTCCGACGCTTCTGGAAGAAACTGAGAAGATTATGAAAGCACAATCTGCACGAGGTGCGCAATTTTCTAGTGGACCAATTAAAGAACGATTGAAAAGTATTGTTCCTCTGCTAGTACCTCTCTTTGTAAGTGCATTTAAGCGTGCTGAAGATCTTGCTATGGCAATGGAGGCTAGAGGATATCGTGGAGGAGAAGGAAGAACTAGCATCCGATTACTGAAGTGGTCAGGAAAAGATACAGCCTTATTTCTTATCCTCCTCCTTCTATGTGTTAGTTTGCTGCTTCTAAGAAGTTAGGGGAGAATGTGATGCAACGAATAAAAATGACCCTCTCTTATGACGGGACGGCTTTTAATGGTTATCAAATTCAGCCAAATGGCCGCACAGTTCAAGAGGAAGTGCAGTGCGCCCTGAAGCAGATGCATAAAGGCGCCTCTATTCCGATTACCGGATCAGGAAGAACGGATGCTCGGGTGCATGCTCACGGGCAGATTATTCATTTTGACACCCCGCTTTCGATTCCTTCTGAAAATTGGACACGGGCATTAAACGCTCAGCTCCCACAGGATGTGAGGGTTTTACACACTGAAACCGCTCCTAGCGATTTCCATGCGAGGTATGATGTCGTTCGCAAAACCTATCAATATCGAGTGCATAATCGTGCAGCTTCAGATGTTTTTAGAAGAAACTATGCCGTACATGAACCTCATCCGCTCAATGTTAAAGAGATGAGGCGTGCAGCCGCTCACCTCATTGGGGAGCATGACTTTACATCCTTTTGTGCTAGTAAGACTGATGTGAAGAATAAAGTGAGGACCATCTACCGAATAGAAATTGAGCGAATTCAGGATGAACTCGTTTTTACCTTTGAAGGAAGCGGGTTCCTATACAATATGGTTCGCATTTTAATGGGGACATTCCTTGAGATAGGGAGAGGGCGGCGCTCAGCGAATGAAATGGTGTCCATTTTAGAAGCAAAGGATCGAAACACAGCGGGAAAGACGGCACCACCACATGGGCTTTATTTATTGGAAGTCTCTTATAGGTAAAAAAGGAAAGAAAGTTACCAAACACTTGACATTTTCGCCCCAGTATTATAAGATATTCTTTGGTATTTCTACATCCACTTGCCCCGGATTTAGAAATCTGACTGACAACTGACAATGAAAATTCTGTGCTAGTTTTAAAATAAATTGGATTGATTTTAGGAGGGAAACTCATGCGTACAACATTTATGGCTAAAGGCCACGAAGTAGAACGTAAATGGTACATCGTTGACGCTGAAGGTCAAACACTTGGCCGTCTAGCAAGTGAAGTAGCAGCGATCCTGCGCGGTAAAAACAAAGTAACTTTCACACCTCACGTTGACACTGGTGATCATGTGATCATCCTTAACGCTGAGAAAATTGAACTAACTGGTAACAAACTTAATGACAAGATGTACTACCGTCATAGTGGACACCCAGGTGGTTTGAAATCAAGAAATGCTCTTGAAATGCGTACTAACCGTTCTGAGCAAATGCTTGAACTTGCAATCAAAGGTATGCTTCCAAAGAACAGCCTTGGTCGCCAAATGATTAAAAAGCTTCATGTATTCGCTGGTAGCGAGCACAATCACCAGGCACAACAGCCTGAAAAATACGAACTAAGAGGATAATTAAAAGGAGGGAATTAACTTGGCACAAGTACAATACAACGGCACTGGCCGACGTAAAAACTCTGTAGCACGCGTACGTTTACTTCCTGGTAACGGACGTATGGTTATTAACAACCGTGAAATCGATGACTATTTCGATCTTGAAACACTTAAGCTAATCTCTAAGCAACCACTAGTTGAAACTGGTACTGAAGGCACTTACGATATTTTCGTGAATGTTAACGGTGGTGGATTCACTGGACAAGCGGGCGCAATCCGTCACGGTATCGCTCGTGCACTACTTCAAGCTGATCCGGAATCACGCGCTACACTTAAGAGTGCAGGCTTCCTAACACGTGATGCTCGTATGAAAGAACGTAAAAAATACGGTCTTAAAGCAGCACGTCGTGCACCTCAGTTCTCAAAACGTTAATATGGTTTTTCAAAACCTCTGGCCTATGGCCAGGGGTTTTTTTGTATTTAGAAAAGATTTGCTACTATGGTCTTTTTAACAAAAGACTTGAGAATTATTCATTTTGAAGCCTGAATGAATTACCAATTTATTTGCTGTATACTCCCCAACTCTTGAGTGAGACTAAAACAATATGATTCGAGAGGATGGGTGAGATGGACAACGTTATTACTGTATTCAAGGAACGTCAGCGTCATAAACGCCTTGAATTCGAACGAAGGGTGTTGATTGAAATTTCATTGAAAGAGCTATCGGATAACATAAGAGAACTGTTTTCTCCATTTTTCTCAGAGGCTATTCTGTATAAAGGTGATGTGGAGAATGTTTGTATGGACATTGCGATCGAAGCATATTTACTTGGTGCTGAGTATAGCAAGTTTTCTTATTATGGAGAATCAATGTCGACAGCGCATAAACGGTGCTTCAAATTAGAGAAAGCATTAATTGAAGCGTTGTTTGATTACTGGCTTTTCTGGAAAACGTCAGCGGTTTACGAAGAATCATTACAAATTACGTGTGATGTATTTGTTTCGAATTGGTGGAAAGCAGGCTATGAAAAAGGAACAATGAGGCGTCGACTTCGATTACAATAAATTGATTAAGTTCCATGACTAATTCAGCTACCCGTCCCATATAGATAAGATAGGACAAAATAAGGGGCGGTGTTAGTGGGATATGAAAAAGTGGTATAAGCGATTTGGTGTTGCCACTGGAATCATCGTGCTGTTATTTATTATTAATTACAAATTCGCTATTGATTCTTCTTGGGATGCCTGGCATCTTCCTTTATCAGGACAGGTCATTGTCATTGACGCTGGACATGGAGGGGCTGATGGAGGAGCTGTTGGTGATAACGTGGTTGAAAAAGATATTGCGTTAACGATCTCTCTTAAGTTAAGGGATTATCTCCAAGAAGCGGGAGCGCTTGTTATTATGACACGTGAGACGGATACAGATTTAGCAGCAGAAGGAACTAAGGGACTTAGCAATCGAAAAGCTGAAGATTTAAGAAAACGAGTTGAGTTGATTAATGAGGGAAGTAACGATCTTTTTGTGAGTATTCATCTAAATGCGATTCCGTCTTCTAAATGGAGTGGCGCTCAAACGTTTTATAATCCAGTTAATGATGAGAGCCAGGCCTTATCTCGTTTTATTCAGGCTGAAATTAAGCGAAACCTTGAAAACACAAATCGATTGGCTAAAAACATGGATAGTGTATATTTACTAAGAGAGGCTGAAGTTCCAGGAGCTCTTGTTGAAGTTGGCTTCCTTTCTAACCCTACTGAGAGGGAGTTATTAAATACTGAAACGTATCAAAATAAAGTCGCAGCCTCTATTTATCAGGGCATTATACGATATACGACAAATGAGCCAGTACCCGAGGAATAAAGAAAACACTGGCTTATTGTACGTTCTATACTCTTTCATTGATTTGGTATATCCTTCAAGCACCGAAGTCAAAACTCTCTGAATGATATGTTATACTAGCAATGTAATCGAATTCAGAGAAGGTGGTGCCTCCATGTTAACGAAAGATCAAGTCGTTGAATTACTACAAAAGGTGCAAGATCCTATTTTACATAAAAGTATCACGATTCGTGATGTGAAAACGAAAGAAGGCTATGTCAGTGTTAAGGTTGCTCTTGCTCAAACTGAATCAGCTGAACAGATGAAGGTGCAGCAAGAAATCGTCAACACTTTAAAAGGCGAAGGGGCCGAATCAGTGGGATTGCGATTTGAACAGTTGGCGGATGAAGAGCTTCCTGAAGGAACATCTGCTAATCCTGACCTCCCGTCATTGCTTTCTCCAGAAAGTAAAACACAGTTTATCGCAGTGGCAAGTGGAAAAGGTGGCGTAGGTAAATCAACTGTAACCGTAAACCTTGCAACGTCACTTGCCCGTCTTGGAAAAAAGGTCGGCATTATCGATGCAGATATTTATGGATTTAGTGTACCGGATATGATGGGGATTGAAACCAGACCCAAAGTGGAAAACGAAAAAATCTATCCCGTTGAGCGGTTTGGCGTTAAAGTAATGTCTATGGCCTTTTTTGTAGAAGATAACGCTCCTGTTATTTGGCGTGGTCCAATGCTTGGGAAAATGCTGAATAACTTCTTTAGTGAAGTAGATTGGGGAGAGTTAGATTACCTGCTTCTAGATTTACCGCCAGGAACGGGAGATGTAGCATTGGATGTTCATACGATGCTTCCGGCTTCAAAAGAAATCATCGTGACCACTCCTCATGCTACAGCAGCTTTTGTAGCTGCGAGAGCGGGTGCTATGGCGCTTAAAACGAAACATGAAGTGCTTGGTGTTGTTGAAAATATGTCTTACTTTGAGAGTAAAGTAACAGGCGAGAAAGAATATGTGTTTGGTCAAGGTGGAGGAGATAAGTTAGCTTCCGAGTTAACAACTGACATTCTTGGTAGACTTCCTCTTGGGCAGCCAGATTTTAATGATGAAGAATTTGCACCTTCTGTTTATCAAGAAGATCATCCGATTGGACAGCAATATCTTCACATTGCACAAGAAATCTTAAAAAGAACAGCAAAATAATAATAAAAGGGCATGCGAGCGCATGTCCTTTTATTATGCAGATTATTTCTGACCAGAATTTGATCCTTCGCCACTATCTGATTCGGTATTGTCTGTGTTTTCTTCTTTCTTATTACCGCTCTCAGATGATTTTAGTTGTTCAGAAGTAATTCCAGTTAACATTTCCTGGATTTTGGCCTGGAATAACGGACTTTCAAATGTTTCGGATATAAGGTCTTTAATTTGCTGTCTCGATTGTTTACTTTCGAGTAGTTGTAAATAATGTTTTTCCATTACCGGATCTTGCAAGAGATCCATCATTTTTTCCTGGTATTCTGGATCATCCATCAGTGATTTAAATAATTTCTCATTTTCACTTTGAATGTTCTTGGCAAAGTTCTCAACGAACGCAGGATCTTTCAGCATTTCTTGCCAGTAATCTTTTCCTTCTTCAGTTGTTAGTACTTTTTGTATGGTTTCTTTCACAAATGGCTGTTCCATAACAAGTTGTTTTTTTATTTCTTCATCTGACATGACTTCTTGAATTGCTTTCTTGCCATCATCTGATTTAAGTAGATCGACAAGCATCTTTTTCGTTTCTTCGTAATTAGCCTGAGATCCTTCAGCAGAACCCGAGGCACATCCGGTTATTAAAAGAATGGTTAATCCAAGAGCAAGCAGTTTGAATCCATGACTCATAAGTCTGTGCTCCTTTCTCGAGGTGTTAACCTTAATATTAGGCGAAACTGTGAATTTATACCCGGTGAATAAAGGAAGGGTGGCAATTTAAAAGTGGCATTGGTACAATTCAACATAGAAGCACCATTAACGTTTACGGGGGTTTGATTTTGAAAACAAGAAATCTTGTTTACTTATTTTTTACAACCCTTCTGATTGGATCAACAGCAGGTATGCTCACAGGGATTGTTTTAGATTGGTCACAGTATTGGACGGATCTGAAAAATGGAGAATTTGTTTCGTTCCTCATTGTGATACTCTGGTTACTGGGAGTATCTAGTATCTTTAGTTTGATTAGTCAGATGGGATTCTTTGCCTATTTAACAATTCATCGTTTTGGTCTTGGTATCTTTAAATCAGTAAAGCTTTGGAATACGATACAAGTCGTACTTATTGCGGTCGCTCTATTCGATCTTGTCTACTTCCGCTATGCTGTTTTTGCTGAAAAAGGAGAGAGTATTCTAAGTTATATCTTGACCGCTCTTTTTATTTTGATTATTGGATTGGTAACAGCATATATTAAGCAAAAAGAAACGAATAAGCAGGCCTTTATTCCAGCTCTTTTCTTTATTGTTGTTGTAACTATTCTTGAGTGGATTCCTGGCCTGCAAAGTAATGATCCAAAATGGCTCTGGCTTATTTTGATTCCGCTATTGGTGAGTAATGTATGGCAATTGCTAACACTTCATCGATTAATTCGAAAAGAAGCTTAATACACAAAAGCAGCTCTCCTAATCGGAGGGCTGCTTATTTTACTTCCTTGGTATTTATTTTTGCATTAGATACGAGTTCACTGACTGTGACAAAAGAATAGCCTTCCTTTTTTAGAAGAGAGATCATTTCTGGAATGGCTTCAACTGTTTGTTTAGCGGAATCAGATGCATGCATAAGAATGATATCTCCCGGATCAGCTTGTGTTGTTACATTCTGAACAATTTTGTCTACTCCTGGGTTTTTCCAGTCTTCTGAATCGAGACTCCAATGAATGACTGTGTAATTAAACTTCTCAGATAGAATAAGAACACGTTTATCAAAGTTTCCATTTGGTGGTCTTAGTAATTCTGGTTGGTCATCTGTTACTTTTTTGATTGCTTCATTAGAACGAATAATGTCCTTTTTTATTTCCTCGTCCTTCATTGACGTATAGTTCTCATATCGATATCCAAGGTTCCCGATTTCGTGTCCATCTTTTGCAATTTGCTCAACAATTTCAGGGTGGCGTTCAGCCCAGGCTCCCGAAATGAAGAATGAGGCTTTCACTTTATTTTGTTTTAGCTCTTCAAGAATAGGTAGAGCTTTTGTCTCGCCCCAACTAATATCAAAGGTTAATGCAAGACGTTTATCCTCGCTTTTCACGTGATCAATTGCGAGCGGGACGTTGTTATTTGTAAATACAGCGAGGTCCCCACCTTCAATAAAAAGAATAATTGCAGCAAAGAAAGCGGCTGTAACTATAATCAGTCCTTGCTTTATTCGCATGCCATTCCAAATCCAAAAAAACCTCATCATGCACCCCCTTTGTCCCATTCATATGCGAAAAGTTTCTTAACTATGTACAAACTCTAGAGGAGACACATATTTCTTAAAAGCTTAGGTCATACTGGTTTGAGGAAGGAGAGGTTCAGATGATTGGATTCTTAGTAAACTTTAAAGAGATGAAGGAAATCGAATACTTACTTAAAAGAGAAATGGAAGAGCTACTGTTAGACCTGGATAACAATCGAATCGATGGACTAATTAAAAGAGCGATGGAAGAACGATATCACCTTCTATTAGGTATCTATAAAAGAACGGCTACAGAAGCGGAGATTTCGAAGTATAGGCGGATTTTGAAAAAAAGTACAAATTAATTTAAAATACCCCTTGCCAAATAGTACAACTACCTGTATATTTATATAGGTCGCCGCAACAATGCGGTTGACGCCAAAAAGAATTTCAAAAAAGTTATTGACGCTGACGGAGTTAATATGGTATATTAATAAAGTCGCTGAAAACGACATTGAAAGAAACAAATTGATCTTTGAAAACTGAACGAAACGCCATGTAAGTAGTTGTTTCTAAGGAAACAAAACATTGTTTTAAAGCTAGATTAGGCTTTCTATCGGAGAGTTTGATCCTGGCTCAGGACGAACGCTGGCGGCGTGCCTAATACATGCAAGTCGAGCGAAGAGATGGGAGCTTGCTCCCTGATCTTAGCGGCGGACGGGTGAGTAACACGTGGGCAACCTGCCCTGCAGACTGGGATAACTCCGGGAAACCGGAGCTAATACCGGGTAATACATCGCACCGCATGGTGCAATGTTGAAAGTTGGCTTTCGAGCTAACACTGCAGGATGGGCCCGCGGCGCATTAGCTAGTTGGTAAGGTAATGGCTTACCAAGGCGACGATGCGTAGCCGACCTGAGAGGGTGATCGGCCACACTGGGACTGAGACACGGCCCAGACTCCTACGGGAGGCAGCAGTAGGGAATCTTCCGCAATGGACGAAAGTCTGACGGAGCAACGCCGCGTGAGTGACGAAGGCCTTCGGGTCGTAAAGCTCTGTTGTTAGGGAAGAACAAGTACCGTTCGAATAGGGCGGTACCTTGACGGTACCTAACCAGAAAGCCACGGCTAACTACGTGCCAGCAGCCGCGGTAATACGTAGGTGGCAAGCGTTGTCCGGAATTATTGGGCGTAAAGCGCGCGCAGGCGGTCTTTTAAGTCTGATGTGAAAGCCCACGGCTCAACCGTGGAGGGTCATTGGAAACTGGAGGACTTGAGTGCAGAAGAGGAGAGTGGAATTCCACGTGTAGCGGTGAAATGCGTAGATATGTGGAGGAACACCAGTGGCGAAGGCGGCTCTCTGGTCTGTAACTGACGCTGAGGCGCGAAAGCGTGGGGAGCAAACAGGATTAGATACCCTGGTAGTCCACGCCGTAAACGATGAGTGCTAGGTGTTGGGGGGTTCCACCCTCAGTGCTGAAGTTAACACATTAAGCACTCCGCCTGGGGAGTACGACCGCAAGGTTGAAACTCAAAGGAATTGACGGGGGCCCGCACAAGCAGTGGAGCATGTGGTTTAATTCGAAGCAACGCGAAGAACCTTACCAGGTCTTGACATCCTCTGACAATCCTGGAGACAGGACGTTCCCCTTCGGGGGACAGAGTGACAGGTGGTGCATGGTTGTCGTCAGCTCGTGTCGTGAGATGTTGGGTTAAGTCCCGCAACGAGCGCAACCCTTGATCTTAGTTGCCAGCATTTAGTTGGGCACTCTAAGGTGACTGCCGGTGACAAACCGGAGGAAGGTGGGGATGACGTCAAATCATCATGCCCCTTATGACCTGGGCTACACACGTGCTACAATGGACGGTACAAAGGGCAGCAACACCGCGAGGTGAAGCGAATCCCATAAAGCCGTTCTCAGTTCGGATTGCAGGCTGCAACTCGCCTGCATGAAGCCGGAATTGCTAGTAATCGCGGATCAGCATGCCGCGGTGAATACGTTCCCGGGCCTTGTACACACCGCCCGTCACACCACGAGAGTTTGTAACACCCGAAGTCGGTGGGGTAACCTTTATGGAGCCAGCCGCCGAAGGTGGGACAAATGATTGGGGTGAAGTCGTAACAAGGTAGCCGTATCGGAAGGTGCGGCTGGATCACCTCCTTTCTATGGAGAATTACGAAGGTAACTTACGTTACCAACCTTACATGAGCGTTTCGTTTAGTTTTGAAAGAATGATTTATTCTTTCAAACCAGGTGAAGTGATGAAGCTTAGGCGGATTCAAGTAGTAACCTTGTTCCTTGAAAACTAGATAGCACAAACAACGACATCCAATAATTATTTTTTATGCAATAACTTAGTAATAACTGATGCGTTATGGCAGTAATGCCTAACAAATCGAAGGTTAAGCTACTAAGGGCGCACGGTGGATGCCTTGGCACTAGAAGCCTAAGAAGGACGGGACGAACACCGATATGCTTCGGGGAGCTGTAAGTACGCTTTGATCCGGAGATTTCCGAATGGGGGAACCCACCATCTTTAATAGGATGGTATCCATTTCTGAATACATAGGGAATGGAAGGCAGACCCGGGGAACTGAAACATCTCATTACCCGGAGGAAGAGAAAGCAAACGCGATTTCCTGAGTAGCGGCGAGCGAAACGGAATCAGCCCAAACCAGAGGGCTTGCCCTCTGGGGTTGTAGGACGTCTCTTTGGAGTTACAAAGGCACGGATAGACGAAGCGACCTGGAAAGGTCCATCAGAGAAGGTAACAATCCTGTAGTCAAAATCCGATGCCCTCCGAGACGGATCCTGAGTACGGCGGGACACGTGAAACCCCGTCGGAATCCGGGAGGACCATCTCCCAAGGCTAAATACTCTCTAGTGACCGATAGTGAACCAGTACCGTGAGGGAAAGGTGAAAAGCACCCCGGAAGGGGAGTGAAAAAGAACCTGAAACCGTGTGCCTACAACTAGTTGGAGCCCGTTAATGGGTGACAGCGTGCCTTTTGTAGAATGAACCGGCGAGTTACGATCCCGTGCAAGGTTAAGCTGAGAAGGCGGAGCCGCAGCGAAAGCGAGTCTGAATAGGGCGAAATAGTACGTGGTCGTAGACCCGAAACCAGGTGATCTACCCATGTCCAGGGTGAAGTTCAGGTAACACTGAATGGAGGCCCGAACCCACGCATGTTGAAAAATGCGGGGATGAGGTGTGGGTAGCGGTGAAATGCCAATCGAACCTGGAGATAGCTGGTTCTCTCCGAAATAGCTTTAGGGCTAGCCTCGCGGCAAGAATCTTGGAGGTAGAGCACTGATTGGACTAGGGGTCCTTACCGGATTACCGAATCCAGTCAAACTCCGAATGCCAACGATTTATCCGCGGGAGTCAGACTGCGAGTGATAAGATCCGTAGTCGAGAGGGAAACAGCCCAGACCACCAGCTAAGGTCCCAAAGTATACGTTAAGTGGAAAAGGATGTGGCGTTGCTTAGACAACCAGGATGTTGGCTTAGAAGCAGCCATCATTTAAAGAGTGCGTAATAGCTCACTGGTCGAGTGACGCTGCGCCGAAAATGTACCGGGGCTAAACGTATCACCGAAGCTGTGGATTGTCTTACGACAATGGTAGGAGAGCGTTCTAAGGGCTGTGAAGTCAGACCGAAAGGACTGGTGGAGCGCTTAGAAGTGAGAATGCCGGTATGAGTAGCGAAAGACAAGTGAGAATCTTGTCCGTCGAAAGCCCAAGGTTTCCTGAGGAAGGCTCGTCCGCTCAGGGTTAGTCGGGACCTAAGCCGAGGCCGAAAGGCGTAGGCGATGGATAACAGGTTGATATTCCTGTACCACCTCCTTTCCGTTTGAACGACGGGGGGACGCAGAAAGATAGGGAGAGCGCGCTACTGGAAATGCGCGTCCAAGCGATTAGGCTGGTGAATAGGCAAATCCGTTCACCATGAAGGCTGAGTCGTGATGGCGAGGGAAATTTAGTACCGAAGTCCTTGATTCTACGCTGCCAAGAAAAGCCTCTAGTGAGGAAAAAGGTGCCCGTACCGCAAACCGACACAGGTAGGCGAGGAGAGAATCCTAAGACGATCGGGAGAACTCTCGTTAAGGAACTCGGCAAAATGACCCCGTAACTTCGGGAGAAGGGGTGCTTCCTCGGGTTTATAGCCCAGGGGAGCCGCAGTGAAAAGATCCAAGCGACTGTTTAGCAAAAACACAGGTCTCTGCAAAGCCGTAAGGCGAAGTATAGGGGCTGACACCTGCCCGGTGCTGGAAGGTTAAGAGGAGGGGTTATCCCTTACGGGAGAAGCTCTGAATCGAAGCCCCAGTAAACGGCGGCCGTAACTATAACGGTCCTAAGGTAGCGAAATTCCTTGTCGGGTAAGTTCCGACCCGCACGAAAGGTGCAACGACTTGGATACTGTCTCAACGAGAGACCCGGTGAAATTATAGTACCTGTGAAGATGCAGGTTACCCGCGACAGGACGGAAAGACCCCATGGAGCTTTACTGTAGCCTGATATTGGATTTTGGTACAGCTTGTACAGGATAGGTAGGAGCCATAGAAGTCGGACCGCCAGGTTCGATGGAGGCGTCGGTGGGATACTACCCTGGCTGTACTGACATTCTAACCCAGCACCGTGATCCGGTGCGGAGACAGTGTCAGGTGGGCAGTTTGACTGGGGCGGTCGCCTCCTAAAGTGTAACGGAGGCGCCCAAAGGTTCCCTCAGAATGGTTGGAAATCATTCGCAGAGTGTAAAGGCACAAGGGAGCTTGACTGCGAGACCTACAAGTCGAGCAGGGACGAAAGTCGGGCTTAGTGATCCGGTGGTTCCGCATGGAAGGGCCATCGCTCAACGGATAAAAGCTACCCTGGGGATAACAGGCTTATCTCCCCCAAGAGTCCACATCGACGGGGAGGTTTGGCACCTCGATGTCGGCTCATCGCATCCTGGGGCTGAAGTAGGTCCCAAGGGTTGGGCTGTTCGCCCATTAAAGCGGTACGCGAGCTGGGTTCAGAACGTCGTGAGACAGTTCGGTCCCTATCCGTCGCGGGCGCAGGAAATTTGAGAGGAGCTGTCCTTAGTACGAGAGGACCGGGATGGACACACCGCTGGTGTACCAGTTGTTCCGCCAGGAGCATAGCTGGGTAGCTACGTGTGGAAGGGATAAGTGCTGAAAGCATCTAAGCATGAAGCCCCCCTCGAGATGAGATTTCCCACAGCATGAAGCTGGTAAGATCCCTTAGAGATGATGAGGTAGATAGGTTCGGGGTGGAAGCGTGGCAACACGTGGAGCTGACGAATACTAATCGATCGAGGGCTTAACCTAAAAACGAAAAGTAAAGCAGGCTTGGTCACTTTCGTAGACCATTGGAGCTCTTGAACGTAAGGCGCTTTTCGCCTGAAGTGAAAGAGTGAAATGGGCAAGAATGTAGCCTGCGGAACTAGACATTGTTATTGGAAAACGTTGTGCGTGCTATCTAGTTTTCAAGGAATGAAAATTTTTCTTGATCTTTATAAAGAAATATAGTAAGATATATCTTGTCCTTGGTTAAACACTTTCTAGTGGAACAACCTTTGATTAGTCTGGTAATGATGGCGAAGAGGCCACACCCGTTCCCATGCCGAACACGGAAGTTAAGCTCTTCAGCGCCGATGGTAGTTGGGGGATCTCCCCCTGCAAGAGTAGGACGTTGCCAGGCTGACCAATATTCCACAGTAGCTCAGTGGTAGAGCAATCGGCTGTTAACCGATCGGTCGTAGGTTCGAATCCTACCTGTGGAGCCATTATGCTTCCATAGCTCAGCAGGTAGAGCACTTCCATGGTAAGGAAGGGGTCATCGGTTCGAATCCGGTTGGAAGCTCCAGGACATGGCCCGTTGGTCAAGCGGTTAAGACACCGCCCTTTCACGGCGGTAACACGGGTTCGAATCCCGTACGGGTCACCAATTTAATTTATCTATACTCTGTGGAGGATTAGCTCAGCTGGGAGAGCATCTGCCTTACAAGCAGAGGGTCGGCGGTTCGAGCCCGTCATCCTCCACCATTTTTCTTAATAATTGCTTTACCTTCAGGAGTACTCAGTAGAGTGCACTCTTTTTTATTTGTTAATACTATATATTTGCCGGCCTAGCTCAATTGGTAGAGCAACTGATTTGTAATCAGTAGGTTGGGGGTTCAAGTCCTCTGGCCGGCACCATTTTTCCAGTGGAGGGGTAGCGAAGTGGCTAAACGCGGCGGACTGTAAATCCGCTCCCTCAGGGTTCGGCGGTTCGAATCCGTCCCCCTCCACCAGTAAGAGCCATTAGCTCAGTTGGTAGAGCATCTGACTTTTAATCAGAGGGTCGAAGGTTCGAGTCCTTCATGGCTCACCATATGCGGAAGTAGTTCAGTGGTAGAACATCACCTTGCCAAGGTGGGGGTCGCGGGTTCGAATCCCGTCTTCCGCTCCAAACTTTATATGCGGGTGTAGTTTAGTGGTAAAACCTCAGCCTTCCAAGCTGATGTCGTGGGTTCGATCCCCATCACCCGCTCCAAATGGGGCCTTAGCTCAGCTGGGAGAGCGCCTGCCTTGCACGCAGGAGGTCAGCGGTTCGATCCCGCTAGGCTCCACCATTTTCCTTAAACAATGTTTAGGGTTTTTTTTATGTCATAAAATCATTTTGAAGTAGGAAACTTTTCTATTTCTAATGCGCCTTGCAGATGATATATGATTCAGATCCTCCACGGCCAGGCTACTGTTCCTTATATTTATCCGTAAAGAACATCAATTTACGTAATTGTATGAATATTTATTCGTATTTTATGTCAGGTTGAGTCATTTACTGGAATATGGGTAGAATAGAGCTAGACTAGGATACGAGGAGGCTACATAATGAATAATAAACTTTCGATTATAGGAGTACCAATGGATCTTGGCCAAATGAGACGCGGGGTAGACATGGGTCCAAGTGCGATCAGATATGCTGGAATTGTAGAACGGTTATCAAATTTGAATTACGATATTGAAGATCTTGGGGATATTGAAATAGGAAGGCCAGAAAAGCGTCCAGAAGAACAGGATCATCAACTTAAAAATTTGAAAGAAGTTGCTGATGCTAGCGAAAAGCTTTCAAATGTTGTAAATGAAGTGATTAATCGAAAGCGCTTTCCACTAGTGTTTGGTGGAGATCATAGTATTGCTATTGGCACTCTTGCCGGTGTAGCACGTAATTATGAAAATTTAGGCGTTATTTGGTACGATGCGCATGGTGATTTAAATAACTCCGAAACGTCACCATCAGGAAATATTCATGGAATGCCACTTGCAGTTAGTCTTGGTATTGGTGATGAGTCTTTAACTAGCATTTCAGGATATTCACCTAAAATTAAACCAGAAAACATTGTGATTATCGGAGCTCGTTCTCTTGATGATGGTGAGCGTAAACTGATTAAAGAAAAAGGTATTAAAGTATATACGATGCATGAAGTTGACCGTATGGGTATGACGCAAGTAATGGAAGAGGCTATCGAGTATGTATCGAAAGACACTGATGGGGTGCATTTAAGTCTTGACCTTGATGGACTTGATCCGCACGATGCTCCTGGAGTAGGTACACCAGTACTTGGAGGAATTAGCTATCGTGAGAGTCATCTTGCGATGGAAATGCTTGCAGAATCAAACATTTTAACTTCTGCAGAATTCGTTGAAGTGAATCCTATTTTAGACGAGAAAAATAAAACGGCTACTGTTGCCGTCGCTTTAATGGGATCTTTATTTGGGGAAAAATTAAAATAAACACAAAGGCAGCGACTTTATCTTAAGATAAAGCCGCTGTTTTTTTATTTCGACATTGATCATATTCGTTTAATAGATAGTCCAGATAAGTGCTAATTTCAATTATTTCGGAAGAACTAAGTGGTTTGTTCCTTGCTAATAAATTCATTTTATTGCGGGAAGCCTCAATTTCTTGAAGGAGATGATCTTTCTCGCTTTTTATTTGAAAGCTTATTTTTCGATTCAACCTTTCCATGAGCCGAACCACCCTCTCAATAATTTATAGCTTTATACCCTATATATTAAAAAAATAAACTATTTTCACTAGAAAATTATGTATTTTCATTAAAAACAGTAATTCAAACGTGATAGAATAAGGAAAGATTAGAAAATGTTTTTTTAGAAAAAGTGAAACTTTGTTTTTCCTGATACGTAACTATAATAGCCGCAGGAATCAGCGGGGGTTGAAAAAATGGATGCAATCGTAAAAAGAATCGTGTTGAAAGTAAGAAAAGGGGACCATAATGCATTTGGGGAGTTAGTAGAGCTCTATAAAGATCGAGTCTTTGCTTTGACATACCGAATGCTTGGTAACAGGCAGGAAGCTGAGGATGTGGCTCAAGAGGCATTCATTCGTGCTTATACGAACATTGATCGCTATCAGATTGATCGAAAATTCTCTACTTGGTTATATCGTATAGCCACGAACTTATCGATTGATCGTATGCGAAAGAAAAAGCCGGATTATTACCTCGATGCTGAAATTTCGGGAACGGAAGGTCTGACAATGTATTCTCAAGTGTCGACTGATGAACCATTACCTGATGATGAAGTTGTATCGTTAGAGGCACAGGATGGGATACATCAGGCTATTCTAAGTTTGCCAGCTAAGTATCGAAGTGCTATAACTTTAAAGTATATTCAGGAGTTATCGCTAAAGGAAATCAGTGAAATTCTGGATTTACCAGTAGGAACGGTCAAAACCCGAATACATCGGGGTAGAGAAGCGCTTAGAAAGAAGCTTCGAGAGCAGTAAGAAAGGGGGAGAAGCTATGAAATGCCCTGCAGAAATAGTTGCAATTATGCATGATGTACTTGATGAAGAAGCTACAGATCAACAGCGTAAAGAGCTATTTGATCATTTAAAGACATGTCATGATTGCAAAGAGCATTATGAAGAACTGAAGAAAACGGAATCGTTTCTCCTCAGCTCACCTTCTATGAAGGCACCCGATGGTTTTACATCAAAGGTAATGCAACAGCTACCACAGGAGAAACGCACGGTCTGGATGAAACGATGGATGAAATCTCATCCATTCGTAACAGCGGCGATTTTATTCTTAGTATTAATGGCAGGATCTGTTTATTCATCATGGACGAGTGAGGATCAATTATCTGCGCTCTCTGGTAATTTAAGATTTGACCAGGAAACGAATACGGTTATTGTTCCTGAGGGTGAAGTCATTGAAGGAGATCTAACAGTAAAAAACCGTAATCTTGAAATTGAAGGACAGGTTAAAGGTGATGTTCTTGTGATCAATGGAGAACAGTATATGGCCTCTGCTGGACAGGTAACTGGTGAAATCGAAGAGGTGGATCATATTCTTGACTGGACGTGGTTTCAGCTGAAACACCTTTTTCAAGATATAGGTAGTGTATTTACAAATGATGAACAAAAATAAACCGTCCTATAGGGCGGTTTATTTTTGTGAATTATTGCTGTAGTAAAAAAATGATTCTTCTCCCCCGAACTCAACATTTGATCACAGAGTTACTAATTATATGAAATGTCATACTAATTGAGATGTGCTTTTTTTGAAGTTGTCAAAAATATGATATAATTAAAAAGTTACAAATGTATTTTAGCAATGCACTAGAAGTGAACTTCAGGCTAAATACAATACGTTTGGAGGAAGAGCCGTGCTGCCTGTTGGAAATGTAAATGTACTTGATTACATAACTGAGATTATTGATATTTTGCTCGTTACGTATGTGATATATAAAATTATTATGCTTATTCGCGGCACGAAGGCTGTTCAGCTTCTTAAGGGAATTACGGTCATTATTGCCGCATGGTTCTTAAGTAGTTTTTTCGAACTGAACACGCTACATTGGATTCTAGAGCGGGTCGTTCTTTATGGACTACTTGCCATCATTATTATTTTCCAACCTGAGCTTCGAAGAGCACTTGAGCAGTTAGGACGCGGTCGAT
This sequence comes from Anaerobacillus sp. QJM3NY_32, assembly GCF_056173645.1. NCBI lineage: Bacteria > Bacillati > Bacillota > Bacilli > Caryophanales > Bacillaceae > Anaerobacillus > Anaerobacillus sp. QJM3NY_32. The sequence continues at coordinate 175,520 of NZ_CM149684.1, forward strand.
TGTTTGCTCGCTCCGCTGTTGAAGAGGAAGAGACGAATAAAATGGTGGAAGCCATTATTAAGTCATCATCCTATATGGGTAAGAGAAGAATTGGCGCATTAATATCCATTGAGCGGGAAACAGGTCTCAATGACTATGTAGAGACAGGTATTCCTATGAATGCAAAATTAACTTCTGAACTTTTAATTAATGTGTTCATTCCGAATACACCACTTCATGATGGAGCGGTTATTCTAAAGAAGGATGAAATTTTAGCTGCAGCATGTTATTTGCCACTTTCAGAGAGTCCTTTTATTTCGAAGGAACTCGGTACAAGGCACAGAGCTGCTCTTGGAATAAGTGAAGTAACAGATAGCCTAACACTCATTGTGTCTGAAGAAACAGGGAGTATTTCCCTGACAAAGAACGGAGAACTTCATCGAAATTTATCTGAAGAGGTATTACGTGATCTTCTTAATGCTGAGCTAAATCCTTCTGTGTCTAAGACTGAGACTTCCAACCGCTTTAGTAATTGGAGGGGGAAAAAGTAATGGACAAATTGTTAACGAGCAACTGGTTTGTCAAAATCATCTCTTTTCTTCTCGCTCTCATGCTTTACACGATTGTTGCGATGCCTGATGGGTCTACTACTGATCCTAATGGATTACTTACTCAACAAACAGAAACAGAACGTTTACCAGATATGGAGCTTGAAGTGCTATACGATGAAGATAGCGTAGTGGTTTCTGATTTACCTGAAACCGTAGATGTCATTGTTGAAGGCCGCACAGATGGTTTAATGCTATCAAAGTTAACGAATAAAGAGGTCTATGTCGATTTGCGCAATTTAACACCAGGTCAACATCTTGTTACAGTAAAACACAGAGATTTTCCTGAAAATGTAGATGTCGCGATTGATCCAGTTAGAGTTTCTGTGACGATTGAAGAGAAAAAATCGAGTACTTTTCAAGCTGGAATTAACTTGTTGAAGGAAGATGAGCTTTCGGAAGGGTATGCGACAGAAGAACCGATCGTTTCACCTAAAACCGTTACAGTTACTGGTGCAAATTCCAAGCTTGAGCAAATTGCATTTGTTAGAGGCTATGTAAATGTGAGCGGTGCAAAAGAAGAAGTTAATGAAAGAATAACACTAAATGTGTATGATGCGAATATGGAAGAAATACAGGGGGTATCGATCGATCCTGCCGTAGTTGATGTAAAAGTACCAATTACTGCCCCTTACAAAAAGGTGCCGATTAAACTAGATCAAAAAGGAAAGCTTCCTGACGGTGTTAGTATCTCATCGATTGACCTTGAACCTTCGGAGGTTTCTGTCTTTGGTCCTGAAGAGGAACTTGGCAAACTAGAGTTTCTGGACGGTATTCCACTTGATCTATCAAAAATAACAAAGGATACAACGGTTGAGCTTGATGTACCAGTTCCGGACGGAATGAAAAAAGTAGATCCAGAAACGGTTGAAGCAAAAATTAAAGTTGGTAAAGAAGATGAAAAAGCATTTGAAGATGTACCAATTAAAGTAACTGGAGTATCTGATGGGTTAACAGCAAATATTTCAGAACCTGAAACGGGATCTACGGATATGAAGATATATGGTGTATCTAGCGTGCTTGAAAATATTCAGAATGATGATTTTCAGGCTTATATTGATGCAAGTGGTCTTTCCGAGGGAGAACATGAACTTGAATTACAATGGAACGGACCGTCTTATGTTCGCTGGTCCGGTTCATCCAAGAAGGTAACGCTGCAAATAGAGAATAGTCCTTCCTAATAGTTGGAACTGCGCGATAATAAAGGAGAGAGTATAACGATGGGTAAATATTTTGGTACTGACGGTGTAAGAGGGATAGCTAATACAGAGCTTACCCCTGAACTTGCATTTAAACTGGGCCGTCTCGGTGGGTATGTCTTAACGAAAGAGACCGAGAAACCTAAGATTTTAATCGGACGCGATACGCGTATTTCTGGATATATGCTTGAAGGGGCGCTAGTTGCCGGTCTTCTTTCCATTGGGGCTGAAGTAATGCGTCTTGGTGTCATTTCTACGCCAGGAGTTGCTCATTTAACGAAGGCACTAAGTGCTCAAGCGGGAGTAATGATTTCTGCTTCCCACAATCCAGTTGGGGATAACGGAATTAAGTTTTTTGGCCCGGACGGCTTTAAGCTTTTAGATGTTCAGGAAGAAGAAATTGAAGCGCTTATTGATAGCGATGAGGATCTTGTACCACGTCCTACAGGTGCTGATCTAGGTATCGTTAGTGATTACTTCGAAGGTTGTCAGAAGTACCTTCAGTATTTGAAACAAACAATTGATGAAGATTTCTCTGGACTTCACATTGCGCTCGACTGTGCACATGGTGCAACGTCTTCGCTTGCAGCTCATTTATTCGCTGATCTTGAAGCTGATATTTCCACTATAGGTACAAATCCTACTGGAACAAATATTAACGACGGTGTCGGATCGACGCATCCAGAAACACTGGCTGAATTTGTGAAAGAAAAGAATGCCAACGTAGGCTTTGCATTTGATGGAGATGGAGACCGTCTTATTGCCGTTGATGAAAATGGAGATATTGTAGATGGCGATCAGATTATGTTTATCTGCGCTAAATTCATGAAAGATCAAAAGCGTTTACGTCATGATACGGTTGTTTCAACTGTTATGAGCAATCTTGGATTCCATAAAGGGATGGAAGAGTCAGGTGTAACATCGCTTCAAACTAAGGTAGGCGATCGTTATGTGATGGAAGAAATGCGTAAAGAAGGCTACAACCTTGGCGGAGAGCAGTCTGGACATATTATTTTCCTTGATCACATCACGACAGGTGATGGTATGCTATCAGCACTTCAGCTTGCTAACATTATGCAAGTGACAAACAAACCGTTGTCAGAGCTTGCTGGAGAAATGAAGAAGTACCCTCAATCTCTTGTGAATGTGAAGGTAACAGATAAAAACAAGGTAGATTCAAACGAGCGTATTCAAGAAACGATTCAGCAAGTAGAAAGCGACATGAACGGAGAAGGGCGTATTCTTGTTCGTCCATCCGGAACGGAGCCTCTTGTTCGCGTCATGGCTGAAGCCCCTACAAAAGATCTATGTGATGAGTACGTCGATCGCGTTGTATCTATGGTGAAAGAAGAACTTGGAGCGTAATCGACAAAAATGAAAAGTTTGTACGAAAGGTATGCATGGGAAGCACGGAAAAAGCTACCCATGCATATTTTTATATATAGGGGAATTTTCACAAGTGATTTTCTCATTAAAATGAGTCAAAATAGAGCAAATTATAGCGAGAACGACTTGTTCTAGAAAAAAGAATTGACCAGCTTTTTACAATTGATATAATATAGAAGTATGTTTGGTTTTTATTCTAAAAGGGAAAGAGAGGAAAGTTGGGTTACTTTTGATATAAAAGCGCCTGGACTGTTTTCGAACGGTAGAAAACAGTTGACGAGGAAGAGGTTTATCGATCATCGGCGGATACCTCTCGATTGCTCCACCACAATCGAATGGTTTTGTGAAAAACAGAGAGGTGACTTTCTGAACAAAAGCAAAACTATGGTGACAAAAAAGCTATTAATCGGAAAAGAAGGGGCAGGTCTGCCCCGTTGTATGCCTGCTCCTTCAATTGAAGGAGGACTTTTACATGTGCGGTATTGTTGGATATATTGGAAATCAGGATGCTAAAGAAATTCTATTACGAGGTCTGGAGAAGCTTGAGTACAGAGGGTACGATTCAGCAGGTATTGCGCTTCTTAATGACGGTGGACTCCACCTTTTTAAAGAAAAAGGTCGTATTGCTGACCTTAGAAAAAAAGTGGATACAAGTGTGGAAGCGACAGCAGGTATTGGACATACACGCTGGGCAACACACGGTGAACCTAGTCAGGTAAATGCTCATCCACATCAGAGCTCAACTGAACGCTTCACGCTTGTTCACAACGGTGTAATTGAAAACTATCAACAAATCAAACGTGACTTCTTATCCGAAGTTAATTTCGTAAGTGCTACAGATACAGAAGTAGTTGTTCAACTTATTGCTACTCTTGTTGAAGATCAAAATATGTCTGTTGAAGATGCTTTCCATCAAACATTGAATGAACTTCACGGTTCATATGCACTTGCACTTATTGACAATCATAATCCAGAAACGCTCTACGTAGCGAAAAATAAGAGTCCGCTTCTAGTTGGAATCGGCGATGATTTCAACGTAGTAGCAAGTGACTCAATGGCTATGCTTCAAGTAACAAGTAAATTCATCGAGCTTATGGATGAAGAAGTAGTGATTGTGAAGCGTGATTCTGTCACAATTAAAGATATGAGTGGAAAAGTAATGGAACGCGAACCATTCACAGCTGAAATCGACGCAAGTGATATAGAAAAGGGAACATACCCTCACTATATGCTTAAAGAAATTGACGAACAGCCGCTTGCGATTCGTAACATTATTACAAAGTACAAAGATGAGAATGATAACATCAAACTTGATGAAGATATTCGTGAAGCGATGAAAGACACAGATCGTATTTATATCATTGCGTGTGGCACTAGTTACAATGCTGGCCTTGTTGGTAAACAGCTAATCGAGAACATCGCTGAGGTTCCTGTTGAAGTGCACATCGCAAGTGAGTTCTTATACAACATGCCGCTTGTTTCACAGAAACCACTCTTTATCTTTATTTCACAAAGTGGTGAAACGGCAGATAGCCGTGGCGTACTTGTGAACGTGAAGAAAAAAGGATTCAAATCTCTTACGATTACGAATGTTCCAGGATCAACGCTTTCTCGTGAGGCTGACTATACGCTGCACACACATGCAGGCCCTGAAATTGCAGTTGCTTCAACAAAAGCTTATACTGCACAAATGGCTGTACTAACACTACTTGCTGTTGATACTGCTCAGGCAAAAGGCATTAAGCTTGATTTCAACCCAATTCAGGAGCTTGGAATCGTTGCAACAGCGATGGAGTCCATGATTGACCAGAAGGAAATGATCGAAACAGTTGCACGTAACTTCCTTTCAGTTACACGTAATGCATTCTTTATTGGTCGCGGCGTAGATTACTACGTTTGTCTTGAAGGAGCTCTTAAACTTAAGGAAATTTCTTACATTCAAGCTGAAGGATTCGCAGGCGGTGAATTGAAGCACGGTACGATTGCTCTAATTGAGAAAGGTACTCCTGTTATTGCTCTTGCTACGCAGAAGCACGTGAATGGAAGCATCCGTTCAAACGTACAAGAAGTCGTTTCTCGTGGGGCATCACCATGCATTATTTCTCTTGCTGGCCTTGAAGAAGAAGGCGACACCATCGTCCTTGATGAAGTGCATGAGCATCTTACTCCGCTAGCTTCTGTTGTACCGCTTCAATTACTTGCATACTATGCAGCGCTACACAGAGAATGCGACGTAGATAAGCCAAGAAACCTTGCTAAATCAGTTACGGTAGAGTAACCATAGATTGATTAGAACGGCCTTTCCTTACTAGGGAGGGCCGTTTTATTTTTGGTTATCATTGTTAAAAAATGACTCGCCTCTCTTTTTTCGACTACTTAAAAGCATGTCCGAATACAATGATACGAATACGAAGAAGGGTGGAGGCGTATGAGTATCTTTGTAAGCTACATATTGTTAGGACTTTCCCTTTCAGCTCCAATGGGACCGATTAATGCGGCACAGCTGGACAGGGGGATTCGATTTGGCTTTATGAATGCCTGGTTAGTAGGGTTTGGAGCTATGGTAGCGGATGGCGTATTTATGATGCTCATTTACTTTGGACTTGCTCATGTCATTGAGACGCCGTTTATGAAAACATTTCTTTGGCTGTTTGGTTTTTTTGTTTTAACGTATACAGGAATTGAAAATATCGTGAAGGCTGATTCAATTGGACTTAAGCAGACAAGTGGTCGATATGAAACGAACCGCAAATCGTTTCGAACTGGTTTTTTTATCGCAATCTCAAATCCGCTGAACATTTTGTTCTGGCTTGGCATTTATGGTTCGATTCTAGCCCAAACATCTAGTATGTTTGGTGCCGCCCAACTGTTTCTTTATAGTACGGGCATTTTTTTAGGTATCACCCTATGGGATCTCACAATGGCGAGTGCATCAGCAGGTGCACGAGCGTGGGTAAATCCATTTATTTTGAAGCGAATATCGATCTTATCCGGTATCACGTTAATCGGATTTGGACTCTATTTCGGTATGCAAGCTGTTAGGTTGTTCCTTGGATAGACTGGCACCTCTTTTTGTCCCTCCTAATAGGATAACGCGTGTAGTGTTAAGGAGGGATTCCGTTTGGAACTATATACGAAATCATGGATTGATGAACATGGAGAAGGAATGGAAGGTTGGAAGCGAACTGCATTTGCTCATTTTGGAGCGATGTTATCAGATCGTGAACAACCTTACCCTTGCATTCCTGGGAAGCAGGGGTTCCATCAAGATAATTTACGATTTGGATTTGCGGAAGATCCTACAACAGACGTAGCAAGTGTACAGTTAGCTACATTGTTGAAACAGTACGGGGAAGTAGCGAGGGAAACGGGGAAATATGCCTCTCTTGTTGTTTTTTTTGACTCCACGACGTTACAGAAACAAAAAGCCGAAGTAGATCAATACCAGGAATTATTCTGGTCGCTACTAAACAGTTTACATGAGCTTGATGAGGCGCAGTGGCCAGAACATATCCCTAAAGACCCACATGATCCTAAATGGGAGTTCTGCTTCAACGGAGAACCGTATTTTGCATTCTGTGCGACACCAGCTCACCAAGTTCGAAAGAGTCGTCAGTTTCCATCTTTTCTGATTGCTTTTCAACCAAGATGGGTTTTTGATGAAATTAATGCAGAAACAACATTTGGTCAAAAGCTTAAAAAAGCGATCCGGCAACGGTTGGTTTCTTACGATGGGATTCCAGCTCACCCCGCCTTGAAGTGGTACGGTCAACAAGATAATTATGAATGGGAGCAATATTTTCTATCTGATGATGATTCTTCTCTTTCCAAGTGTCCCTTTATGGCGATGAAAAACAAGTGGAAGAGCATTCGCTCTTAACTGTGTTTTCTTTTCATTTTCAGAAAAGTTGCCCCGGCAATGAGAACTAGAAAGCATAAACTAACCAAAAATCCAGCCCGGCTAATATGGTCAAATAACGTTCCTGAAATAGCTGTACCAATCAGGACTACGCCGGTTCCAATTTTCAAATGATCTTTAAACGTAGTTTTGGTTAGTTTCCGATATGAAAAAAGAATGAACATCCAATTATAGAGAAGCATTAAACCAGCAGCTGTCGTCAAATACTCAAAGATGTTCTCCGGTAAAAGTAGTGCAACAACAATTGAAAGTAAGACGACTAGAGTCGTGAGACCAAAAGCAGGAAGAGGAATCTTCCTGCTTTTCTTTGCAAAGAGGGCAGGTGCATCATTTTCTTCAGCAAGTGTTACTAGCATGGTCGTTACGGCATATAGGGAAGCGACCATAGTGGAGAAACCGGCAATAATGAGGGTCGCATTAAATACGTGTGGGATCCAGGGTAGATGAAATTGAGTTAAAGCTGTTAAAAATGGACTTTCATTCGGATCAATGCTTTTGATCGGAATAAGTTTTAACACAACGAAAAAAGACATTACGTAAAGAAACGTTAAGACTAAAAGCATGATCTTTCCAGCTTTTGGGGCATTTTTGGGATCTTCAAGCTCATTCGCCATCAGTCCCATCACTTCAATTCCACCAAATGCATAGAACGCATAAATAAGGGCAACCCAGAGACCCATTGCGCTACCTGTGAGAAAGTCTTTTGACGTGATTTCAATTCCAGCGTTACCTTTTTGTGGTTCAAGCCATCCAAATAAGGAGGCGATTCCGATAGCGAGAAACATCACAATGGCAGCAATCTTCATTACCCCAAATACGTTCTCCATTTTTTCTACGAGTTGAACACCGATAAGAATAACGATAAGGCCAAGTGAAGCGAATACAGATGCGGTGAGCCATAAAGGAGCTTTCGGAAACCAAAACTGTGCAAATAGAGCGAGGGCTGTTAGTTGACTTCCCATAATAAGCATTTCAGATGACCAGTATACCCAGCCGTTACTAAAGCCGGCCCATTGGCCAAAAGCTTGTTTTGCATAAGTGCGAAAAGACCCTTTTTCTGGATGTTCAGCAGTTAATTTCGCAAGTGCTTCATAAACAATCCATGTGCCGATCGCGGCCAGAAAATAAGCCAATAAAACGAGATAGCCTGCTTTTTCAATCGTGATACTAGAACCAAGGAAATACCCGGTCCCGATAATACACCCTACCCCTATAAACGACATTTGCCACCAGGTTAATTTCTTTTCGTGATTTGTCGATTTACTCATTATTGCATCCCCCTCTTATCTTCTTTAGTTTGAGAATCACTGGCAGTGTTTATGTGTGTTTCTTGAATTGGAGAATCTTTTCTTCGGATGAGGAGAAAGTAAGGAGACTATGTATGATAAAGGAGTTTGGTTGAATGAACATCCATCCGAATTGTTGGAATGAATATGGAGAATTAAAAACGGTTGTCGTTTGTTCTCCTTCACACTTAGATGTACCAGATCAGCAAACTGCTACAGATGTGCAGTGGGAAAAAGCAGTGAAACAAAAGAAGGCGCAAGAAAATCATGAAGAAATGATTCGCGCAATGGAGGATGCTGGCGTTCATGTTATTGATTATTCCGTTCATTTATTACGAGAAGACCTTCTATTAAATGAAAAATTAATCAATCGTATTTTTGTACGTGATCTTGCTTGTGTATTTGGAAATACGATTCTTCCGGGAGCAGCAGGAACTTCCATGAGGCGACCTGAATATTTTCAAAGCCACAGGTTATTTCAACAGTGGTTTGATGAGCGGACGTTTCAAATTCAATCAAATAATCAGTTAAAGGCATTGGAATATGGAGATGTCATGATACTTAATAAGGATGCTGTTTTTATTAATTCTGGGATTCGGACAAGCATTGAAAGTATAGAAGCACTGCAAGGGAGTATTTTTAATGCGGGGTTCCAGGAAATCGGTGTTATTGATCTACCACGACGTCCAGATACGATGCATCTTGATATGAATTGTAATGTAGTGGGAGAGAGTATATTTATAGCGAAAAGCTATATGAGGTATCTCCCTGTACAGGTTGTGACCGAAAATGATTTTCGATATGAGATGACGGGTGATTTTTTAGAGCGACATGGATATGAAGTCGAATGGACCTCTGAGATCAAACATACTGTTGCAGATATTAATTTCTTGAATTTAAATCCTGAGACGCTATTGATTAGTACGAAAACAAATAAATCTATTCTTAAAAATCATCCTACCCTTCGTAAAAAGAAGCTTATTGAGATAGAGGTAGGTGAATTAGAAAACGGTGGTGGAGGAATACGATGTATGACATTACCACTTGAGAGGGGATAAGAGAAAGTGGCTTGAAGGCCAATTCAATATATATTTCATAAAGAATCCTGCAAAGTTGTGGGATTCTTTTACATGTGTTTTGGTTGACTATTATACCTAAGGGGGGTATATTGATAATAAGCTAAATTAGAGGAGATGATCGGATTGACAGATGAACTAAACATCCCTTTACAGCCGGATAAAAAGCCAACTGAACCGAGAACGGATGAAGAGAAACAGCAGCTGCAGAACCGATTGAAGCGAATCGAAGGCCAAATACGCGGGATTCAGAAAATGGTTGGAGATGATCGCTATTGCGTGGATATTCTTATTCAGCTGTCTGCCATTCAGGCTGCCTTAAAAAAGGTCGGCTATACGTTGCTTGAACGTCATACAAAAACGTGTGTTGCTAGTTCCATACAAGAAGGTAATGGAGATGAGCAAATAGAGGAATTAATGAAAGTGATTCAGCAGTTCTCTAAATAAAGAGGTGAGTCAGATGGATTCGAAGAAACAACTCTCTCTTGATGTGACGGGGATGACATGTGCTTCTTGCTCATCAAGAATCGAGAAGGTATTAAATAAAATGGATGGTGTCGAGGCAAACGTCAATTTAACGATGGAAAAAGCAACAATCTTGTATGATTACGATCAAGTGAAGACAGAAGATATCGTAAGGAAAATTGAAAAACTAGGCTATGGGGTTCGGAAAGAAAAAGTGGAGCTTGATATTCACGGAATGACCTGTGCAGCTTGCTCCACAAGAATCGAAAAAGGCTTAAATCGTACGAAGGGTGTTGAGCTTGCTTCGGTTAACTTAACAACAGAGTCTGGCGTTGTCGAATATCAGCCGGGAGAAGTGACGTTAGATGACATTCTCCAGAAGGTGAAAAAACTTGGTTATGAAGCGGTGATTAAAGAGAATCGTGAAAATCAAAAAAGCCATAAAGATGATGAAATTATGAAGAAGAAACGTCGATTATTGATTTCAGCTCTTCTTTCTCTTCCGCTTCTGTTAACGATGCTTGCCCATATACCTGGGGAGTTGCCTATTCCTGTTCCTCATCTTCTTATGGAACCATGGTTTCAGTTTCTTTTAGCAACACCTGTTCAATTTGTAATAGGTGCTCCATTTTACACTGGGGCTTATCGTGCCTTAGTAAATAAAAGCGCAAATATGGACGTTCTTGTTGCGCTTGGGACTTCAGCCGCTTATTTTTATAGTGTTATTGAAGGAATCAGAAGTTATTTGACAGAAGGATACAATCCGTCGCTTTATTTCGAAACAAGCGCCATTCTGATCACGCTCATCTTAGTAGGGAAGTTATTTGAAGATCTAGCGAAAGGGAGAACGACGCAGGCCATTACCAAATTACTAAACCTTCAAGCAAAAGAAGCGAGTGTTATTCGAGAAGGCGCTGAAGTGAAAGTACCTGTCGATCAGGTTCAGGTAGCTGATCGAATCGTCGTTCGCCCGGGTGAAAAAATACCAGTAGACGGTATCGTGGAAAAAGGGAATTCATCCGTAGATGAGTCCATGATTACAGGTGAATCCATTCCCATTGAGAAAGAAGTAGGGGCGAGTGTGATTGGCTCTACGATTAATGAAAATGGGACTTTAACAATGCGTGCTGAAAAAGTGGGGAAAGACACCGCTCTTGCTGGAATCATTAAGATTGTTGAAGAAGCGCAGGGTTCAAAGGCACCGATCCAACGTTTAGCAGATGTGATTTCAGGCATATTTGTCCCTATTGTGGTAGGGATCGCAGCGATTACGTTTCTAGTTTGGTATTTACTAGTCAATCCTTACAATTTGCCACAGGCACTTGAAGCGGGGATTGCGGTGCTCGTTATCGCATGTCCTTGTGCACTAGGATTAGCTACACCAACTTCTATTATGGTAGGGACTGGGAAGGGTGCTGAGCAAGGGATTCTGTTTAAAGGTGGCGAATTTTTAGAAGCCACTCATAAAATTGATGCAATTTTACTTGATAAAACCGGTACAATCACAAAGGGAAAGCCTGAAGTAACGGACTTTGTTGCTTTTGACCTCGATGAGAAAACGGTGCTCGAACAATTGGTTGCCGCTGAGAAAGCTTCCGAGCATCCTCTAGCAAGGTCCATTGTTCAATATGGCGCGAATCACAATGTTACTTTAGCTGAAGCTGAGCAGTTTCAAACTATACCAGGTCACGGTATTGTTGCTACTGTCAAAGGAAATCAGGTTCTTGTTGGGACTCGAAAACTTATGGAACGAGAGCAAATTCCTTATTCCACTCATGAAGAACAAATGAAAACATATGAACTTGACGGGAAGACAGCCATGTTTGTTGCATTTGACGGTCGCGTACAGGGAATTATCGCTGTTGCAGATACGGTGAAAGAAACGTCGAAAAGCGCTATTGAGGAAATGAGATCCCTTGGAATCGATGTATATATGATTACAGGTGACAATAAACGGACGGCTGAAGCTATCGGGCGGCAAGTGAACCTAAATGGTGTGTTTGCAGAAGTACTTCCTGAGGAAAAGGCTACTAAGGTGAAGGAATTACAGGCACAAGGAAAACGAGTGGCGATGGTAGGGGATGGCATTAACGATGCGCCAGCACTTGCAACAGCCGATATAGGAATGGCAATTGGAACCGGAACAGATGTCGCCATTGAGACAGCAGACGTTACACTTGTTGGTGGCGATCTTGAAAACATTGCAAAGGCGATTCATTTAAGCCGTAAAACGATGCGGAATATTCGCCAGAATCTATTCTGGGCGTTATTCTATAATTCAATTGGGATTCCAATTGCTGCAATTGGTTTACTAGCACCTTGGGTTGCGGGGGCTGCTATGGCCTTTAGCTCTGTATCAGTCGTAACCAATTCCCTTCGTTTGAAGCGAGTGAAACTATAATTCATTGAGAGGAGAATCAGGATGGAACAAACAACATTAAAAATTGAAGGAATGACATGTGATCATTGTAAAGCAGCAGTAACAACTGCTTTACAGGAACTTGAAGGAGTTTCAGAAGTAAATGTGAACGTAGAAGAAGGAACGGCAAAAGTTTCTTATAATGCTTCTAGCGTTAGCGTTTCGGAAATGAATGAAGCGGTAGAAGAACAAGGATATGACATTGTCTAAATAAAAAGCCGAAGAAGGGAGTGAATCCTTTCTTCGGCTTTTTAAATTCATAACTTTCGTTTCTTGATAATAAAATTCGCTAATAGGACAAGTGGAAGAATAAGCTTATCTTTGAGGAGGGAAAGACGCCAATGAACACTTCACTGTTCACAAGTTTATTTATGATAGGCTTCGGGGGTCTTTTGATAGGAGCTACTGCAGGGAAGGTGGCATTTACCTATTATCAACATCGTTTGGAAGCTCTTTATCTGATTTGTGGTGGTATGCTCATCGGCGTGATTTCCTTTGAACTGATACCAGAAAGCGTTCGTTCGTATTCGTTTTGGGCACTACTTGCAGGTGCGTCGCTTTCTGTTCTTTTCTTTATTTGGACAGAGCAAGTGGTTCACAGAAAGTTTCAAGACAAGAGTTACCTTCCAGTGTTTGCTTTCGTTCTTGCTGTCATCTCGCACAATATCCCAGTCGGGATCGCTCTTGGAATGACGTCAGTTAGTAGCGGAATTGGCATGTCATTACTGCTAGCCTTATTTATCCATCACTTACCAGAGGGAGTGGCGTTGTATATACTCACTAGAATGAACGGATTACATCGGTCGTTTATGATCTTAGCAGCAAGCTCTGTAACAATTATTTTAACGCTATCGGCCTGGTTCGGTATGGTTTCTTATCAATCGCATCTACTAAATGGTCTCTTTATGGGCGTAGCTATTGGATCTTTATCATATGTAGCCCTTCATGAAATGATCGGTCATGTTGTTGGAAGAGTTTTAAATCGGGAGTTGTACTTATATACAAGTCTGGGAATACTTTTACTGGCTATTTACCTTGAGGTGACTCATAAACTCTTTTGACAACATATATAAAATTCAGTAAAATTGTACATAGACTAATATGAACACATGCTCATATATTGAATAAAATAAATAAACCACATAAGAAAGGAGTTCCCATCGATGGAAGAATATCGTTTGACAGGTTTATCCTGTCCAAATTGTGCAGCGGGAATGGAACAACAGATTCAAAAACTTGAATACGGAGAATCCGCTCAAATTCAATATAATTCCGGTAAATTAAAGCTAGATGAGAGAGTGAATCTTGAACAAGTTGAGAAAATTCTTGCTTCAGATCACGCATCATTGATTAAAAACGGAAATGGACATGCCCATGAACATAGTAAGGGTGACAACAACGGGAAGTGGCTCCTTGCTATCTCATCAGCGATTTTCGCTGCTGCTCTTCTTTTAGATGGATTTACAAACATACCAGCTATTCCTTTCTATTTAATTGCCATTATTTTAAGTGGCTATCAAACGTTTATTAAAGGTCTACAGAACTTAATAAAACTGACATTTAATATTGAGACGTTGATGACTATTGCTTTAATAGGTGCAGTCTCTATTGGAGAGTGGAAGGAAGGCACGCTTGTTGCAATCCTATTTGGACTGAATGAATATTTAGAAGGCCTAGGTATGGAGAAGGCAAGAAAGTCTATGGAGTCCTTACTAGAAATTGCGCCGAAGGAAGCCCTTCGTATTCGAGAGGGAAGAGAAGAAATCGTTTCGATTCAGGATCTAAAAGTGAACGACATTGTTTTGGTCAAATCTGGCGCAAAAATTCCATCAGATGGAATCGTCGAATCTGGCTATAGTTCAGTGAACGAAGCGGCTATTACTGGAGAAGCTATGCCGGTTGAAAAAAGTGCTAATGAGTCTGTTTATGGCGGAAGTATAAATAATGAAGGAATTCTTCGTGTGAAAATCACGAAAGCTTATGAGGATTCCTCACTAGCAAAAATATTGCATTTAGTTGAAGAAGCTCAGGAAACAAAAACACCTACGGAATTATTTATTAATCGTTTCTCAAAGTATTACACACCGATTATTATGCTTATCTCAGCACTCGTGATGCTTGTTCCGCCTTTATTGTTCGGAGGGGCTTTTAGTGAGTGGTTTTACCAGGGACTTGCAGTGCTTATTGTAGGATGTCCATGTGCACTTATTCTTTCATCACCGATTGCCAACATCTCGGGTATTACTCGAAATGCGCGTAACGGTATTCTCGTAAAAGGATCTGTTTATCTTGAACAGCTAGGAAAAATTGATACGCTCGCTTTTGATAAAACCGGTACGCTTACAAAAGGGCTACCTTATGTGGAGAAATATAAAGTTTATGACCAGGAGCATTTCTTATCAGTAGCGGCAGCGGTTGAGAAACATTCTTCACATCCGTTAGCAAAAGCAATCATGACAAAAGTAAATAGCTTTCCTTATCGTAAAATCGAAGCAACAAATATCGAAACGATATCAGGGCAGGGGATCATAGCCGACATTAATGGAAAAAGACATTGGGTAGGAAATGAAAAAAGTGTTCAACATGTAACCATCTCTGAGGATGTGAGAACATCGATTGATGCGATGAAACATGATGGGTTAACGCTGGTCCTTGTAGCCGATGAGAAACATATTCTTGGGATATTTGGAGTTGCAGATGAAATTAGAGAGGAAAGTGAGTCTGTTATTCGCGCTTTACATCATGTAGGTATTAAGAATACGGTGATGTTAACAGGAGATCATGAGAAAACAGCTGAGAAAGTGGCAAAACGTGTTGGCGTACGTTCTTATTTCGGAGGTCTCTTACCTGAAGACAAAGTGGCTAAGGTGAAAGAATTAACAACAGAAGGTAAAGTAGCCATGATCGGTGACGGGATTAATGATGCTCCGGCTCTTGCTTCAGCAGACCTTGGAATCGCTATGGGAAAAGGGACAGATAGCGCGATTGAAACAGCCGATATCGTATTGATGCAGGATCACTTAGGAAAACTGCCTGAAGCGGTCTCGATCGCTAAACGAGTGAATCGAACGATACGGGTTAATATTGCGTTAGCCCTTGGCTTAAAAATGATTGCTTTACTGCTTACTATTCCTGGGTTATTAACGCTATGGATTGCGATACTGTCTGATATGGGGGCAACAATTCTCGTGACGTTCATTAGTTTAACGATTCTATGGGAACGGAAAACAAAAGAAAAAACGCATATTCATAATGAAGCAGAACCACAGCATTCGTAACCCTCTAGATTTCTAGAGGGTTTTTGTTTATGATATCGCTCTATATTATTCTCCGTAAATATTAATAGAAAGTAAAGCTTTGTTTAATCATGTCAACAAGTGCTGTGCCGAATTCACATTTGGATTTCGTTGTAACTGACTTTGTCTCCCTTTATGATAGTAAGTAATTAAGACAAACAATACGTGCCGGGGAATAGGGGTTCCAATTAAGCGAAATATAAGATCATGTCAACAAGTCTCCTAAAAAAATGAAAACGCTTTAACGGTGCGGAAGAAAGGGAGGATATATAATGAGTGAACAGAACACAGCAGAGAAATCTGGATTTAAAGTAAAAGTTCAGCGTTTCGGAAGTTACTTAAGCAGTATGATTATGCCAAATATTGGCGCATTTATTGCTTGGGGATTGATTACTGCTTTATTCATACCAGATGGTTATCTACCAAATGCAAGCCTTGCCGAGTTAGTAGAACCAATGCTTTACTACCTATTGCCACTTTTGATTGGTTACACTGGAGGTAAAATTGTATACGGTGGTCGAGGCGGAGTTGTTGGTGCAACGGCAACCATTGGTGTTATTGTTGGAGCAGACATTCCGATGTTCCTTGGAGCTATGGCTATGGGGCCGCTTGGGGGATATTTAATTAAGAAATTCGACGAAGCGATTCATGGCAAGATTAAATCAGGCTTTGAAATGCTCGTTAACAATTTCTCAGCTGGGATTATTGGTGGGGCTTTAACTATTATAGCTTCTCTAGCAATTGGACCAGTTGTATTAGGTTTAAACAAAGCGCTTGCTGCAGGTGTAGAAGTTATTATTGCTGCAGGTCTATTACCATTAGTAAGTATTCTAATTGAACCAGGTAAAGTACTCTTTTTAAATAATGCGATTAACCACGGGATTTTCACCCCACTTGGACTTGAACAGGTAGCGAATACAGGTAAATCGGTTCTCTTTTTAGTTGAATCCAATCCTGGTCCAGGTTTAGGGATTCTCCTTGCCTACTCGATTGTGGGTAAAGGGTCAGCAAAACAATCAGCACCAGGAGCTGCACTGATTCATTTTGTTGGGGGAATTCATGAAATTTACTTCCCTTACATTTTGATGAAGCCGGCACTTCTTCTAGCTGCCATTCTTGGTGGAATGAGTGGTGTGTTCACATTTACACTTCTAGATGCAGGGTTGTTAGCGGCAGCTTCACCGGGTAGTATTGTCTCTCTTATACTTATGTCACCACGGGGTGGTTATCTAAGCGTCATTGCAGGTGTTGTGGTTGCAACGATTGTTTCTTTCCTGGTCGCTTTCATAATCCTTAAACGCTCAAAAGATAGCGGAGAAGATATATCAGAAGCGACTGAAAAAATGGAAGCAATGAAAGGGAAGAAGAGCAGCGTATCTTCTAACCTAAAAACGAATGCAGAAGAGCCAAAAGAAGAAACAACATCTTCTTATGGCAATATAGCCAAAGTAGTCTTTGCATGTGATGCTGGAATGGGATCAAGTGCAATGGGGGCATCCGTACTACGTAATAAATTCAAAAAAGCTGGGTTAACAGACATTGAAGTAACAAATACTTCGATTAGCAATTTACCTAATGATGCAGATCTAGTTGTGACTCATCAAGATTTAACCGATCGTGCAAAGGATAAGCTTCCAGAAGCGAATCACATTTCGGTTAAAAACTTTATGAACAGCCCAAAATATGATGAACTTGTTGCTGAGTTAACTTCCGCAGGTGAAGTGCCAGTGAAAGAAGAAGTAGAGCAAGTTGAGAAGAAAGATATTAATAAAGTAGTGTTTGCATGTGATGCTGGAATGGGATCAAGTGCAATGGGCGCATCAGTCCTTCGCAATAAGTTCAAGAAAGCTGGACTTCAAGACATTGATGTGACAAATACGGCTATTAGTAACTTACCTGATGATGCCGACTTAATCGTAACGCACCAGGACTTAACAGATCGAGCAAAAGCAAAACGTCCTGATGCTGAGCATATCTCAGTGGCAAACTTTATGAATAGCCCGAAATACGAAGAGCTTGTTGATAGACTTAAAAAGTAGGTATAGCCAGAATTCGAGGTGAACCATGTGTTTATTTCAGCAAGGGAACGAACAATTCTTCAGCTTCTATTAGAGAGTAATGACTATTATACGGTCAAAGGAATCGCTCAAGAACTTGAGGTAAGCGAACGAACGGTTCACCGTGATTTAGTAGGCGTAGAGGATATTCTCACTCAGTATGATTTAACCTTAAACAAGAAAGCTGGAGTAGGGGTTCGAATTGATGGTGAAGAATCCAACCGAAATGAGTTGAAAAGCTATCTAGTTGATCTAACCATTACGGAATACACGCAACAAGAAAGGGAGACGCTGATTCTATGTAAGCTATTGGAATCAGCTGATCCTATTAAGTTAATTGGTCTAGCGAATGACTTGAGAGTGACAGTTGCTACTGTCAGTCATGATTTAGACAAAGCGGAAGAATGGCTTGAAAGAATGCAGCTTTCATTAATACGAAGGCGGGGATATGGTGTGCAGGTTGAAGGGACTGAAGCCCTGAAAAGGCACGCCATGAGTTCCTTGCTTGCTTCTGAGTTTAATGATTCAGACTTTTTTACGTTGTTAAAGAAGTCGATTCAAAAGAAATCTCAAGGCAATGTTCTCGAATCTGCTTCCGAACGATTGCTAGGGTTAGTTGATCGAGATAAGCTTTTGAAAGTTGAAACAATCGTTGATGATATTAACAATGAGTTACCTTATACGATCGCTGATAGTGCATATATTGGTTTAATTGTGCATTTGACTCTGGCTGTGGAGCGTATTCAAAAGGGTGAAAAGATCGAGATTGATGAAGACTATTTAAGCACGCTAAGGAATACGAAAGAGTTTGGTTTTGCTAGAATAATCGCTACAAAACTTGAAGAATCTTTTAGTGTTTTAATACCTGAAGCTGAGATCGGTTATATCACCATGCATTTACGCGGAGCCAAATTAAGAAACACTGGAGACTACTATTTAGAAGAAACAAATTATCCGATTCTTGTTAAAACCAAGGAGTTAATCCGCTATGTAGATAAGCGTCTCAATGCGAATTTAGAAACGAATGAATCACTTCTAGAGGGTTTAGTGACACACCTCGGTCCTGCTACGCATCGTGTTAGGCAGAACATGAATATCCATAATCCTTTGCTTACAAAAATCAAAGCAGATTATGCTGACTTATTCCAACTGCTTGAAGATGCGCTAAAAGATACTTTTCCGGGGGTATCCATTCCTGATGAAGAAGTTGGTTTTCTCGTCCTTCACTTTGGTTCAGCCCTTGAAGGTCGCTTTCAACATAACGAAGTGAATATTCTTGCCGTATGCTCAAGTGGTATCGGGACATCCAAAATGCTGGCGACTCGATTGAAGCAGGAGTTACCAGAAATCCAAACTATCAAAAGCGCTTCATTATTTGAACTACAAGATGAAGATCCAGAGAATTATGATCTGATTGTTTCTACAATCCCTCTCCCTGAATATGAAGGAGAGTATATAAAGGTAAATCCTTTTTTAACGGAGGAAGAGGCAACACGAATCCGCTCGACTCTTCATAAGAAGTCGATGATGAAAAGAAGAAGCACGGTCGAGAAGCCAAAGACGGATAAGGAATCCTTGTTTTTTTCAAATGATGAAGCGAGTACCTGGTTTCGTAAAGCTGAATTATATACCAAGACTGCAGCTTCAGTAGTGGAATTATTTCGAGTAAATCAATCTGAACACAAAGAGGTGGAGAAGCTTTTAGCAGAAGAGTGTATGCGTCTAGAAATGCTTGATGCTATCAGCGATTCATCAGATGTTAAAGAAGCACTTCTAAAGCGCGAAACCATTAGTGGAGTGGGTATTCCTGAGACTTCACTTGCATTGTTTCATACGCGGACACCTGAAGTTAAGAAGCCTGTGTTTACAATTGTTCGATTAATGGAACCTGTTCAGAGAAAGGCAATGGATGGTTCATTTATTGAAATGGACACCGCTCTTTTACAACTGGCACCAGAGGATTCGCCAATTGAAAGCATTGAGATCATGAGCTACATTAGTTCTCTTATCATTGAATCAAATGAAAGCATCGCGCTTTTTTCGGGGAGCAATCAAGAATCAATTGGATTGTATCTCGCTAACAAAATGAAAAGTCATGTAGAAAAACAATTAGGATTTAAAGGAGACGATTAAAATGGCAAAAGAAATTCTATCAACTGAGAACGTATTACTAAACGAAACGGCTGCAACAAAAGAAGAGGCTATCCGTATGGCAGGTCAAATCCTTGTAGACAACGGTTATGTGGATGAAAGCTACCTTGAGCAAATGCAAGAACGTGAAAAGATCACGACGACTTACATGGGCAACTCTGTTGCAATTCCTCACGGTACGGAGGATGCTAAGAAAGCTGTGAAGCATTCTGGACTATCCATCATCCAATTGCGAGAAGGCGTTGATTTCGGAGATGGAAATATTGCGAAAATTATCATAGGTATTGCTGGTAAGGATAATGAACACTTAGAGATCCTTTCTCAAATTGCCATTGTATGTTCTGAAGAAGAAAATGTAGAAGAGTTGATTCAAGCGGATTCCAAAGAAACGTTAATCTCAATGTTTAACGAGGTGAATTAATCATGCTTGCCGTTCATTTTGGTGCTGGAAATATTGGAAGAGGCTTTATTGGTAAGCTTCTTTCTCAATCAGGATATGAAGTATGCTTCGTAGATATCAACGAGAATGTGATTAACGAGCTTAATGAACGAAATAGTTATACAGTGGAAATATTAGGTCAGGATAAGGAGAAGATTGCTGTTGAGGGTGTGAAAGGTATTAATAGCCAACAAGATCCTGAGGCAGTTGTCGATGCGATCTATCAAGCTGACCTTATTACGACCGCTGTTGGCCCGACCGTATTGAAATTGATTTCTTCTGCTATCAAAGAAGGCATCTCAAAACGTATCGCAGATGGAAAGGCTCCCGTTAACGTTATTGCATGTGAAAATATGATCGGTGGCAGTACAATGCTTCGAAAAGCTGTTGAAGAAAAGATGGATGAAGCGGATCGTAAAGTGCTAGATCAATATGCTGGTTTCCCAGATGCCGCAGTGGATCGTATTGTTCCAAATCAAACGCACGAAGATCCATTAATGGTTGCGGTTGAACCGTTCTATGAATGGGTAGTCGATCAAACTATGATGGCTGGAGAGGTTCCGGATATTGCTGGGCTTACGTACGTTCAAGATCTTGCTCCTTACATTGAGCGGAAGTTGTTCACCGTTAATACTGGACACGCAGTGACAGCTTACCTTGGTTATCAAGCAGGGTATGAGACAATAAAGGAAGCACTAGACACTGAAGATATCTATCATGATGTTAAGAAAGCTCTTGAAGAGTCTGGTGAATTGCTTCAGCATAAGCACGGTTTCGAAAAAGAGGCGCATGAGGCTTATATTACAAAAATTCTTGGTCGTTTTCTAAATCCACATCTAGTGGATGAAGTTACTCGCGTTGGACGAGCTCCAATTCGTAAAATTGGAGCTGACGACCGTCTTGTTGGACCGGCACGTCAGCTCGCGGAATTAAACAAAGAACCAAACTACCTTGCGAAAGGAATTGCAGCAGCATTACGATTTGATCCTAAAGAAGATGAAGATGCTGTAACGATTCAGAGTAAAATCAAAAACGAAGGTCTTTCTAGTGCGATTACTGCTTTTACAGGAGTAACCGAAGGAGAAACTCTATTTGATCTAATTAGCAAGCATTATAAAGAAATGGCGTAATCTCTACGCAGAAGGGGAGCTCATTAAATGGAGCTTCCCTTTATTTGTTTGAAATCTGTTCGTTTCGGAATTATTTATTAGGGATAAATAATATCTTAAATCGTATCATTTTGTTACGATTTCGTATTAGGACTTGTGCCAACCTCAATACAATTCTACTATTAAGGTATGGCGTTAGTCATATTCATTTTCAATGGGAAGGGGAACACGAATGTTCAATATATTACTTCAGTCTCACTCAGGTTCATGGGCGATTCTTGTTTTGCTATTAGTGGTTAGTTACTTTGCTCCTAAGCAAAAGATCTCGCTTATGATTCAGCGATTATTTTACTTGATTATGCTCGGTACTGGAATTGGGATGCTCTTTATCCTTGGTTTTCCGCTGATCTATGTGCTTAAAGGGATCCTGGCGGTTGTGTTAATCGGGGTTATGGAAATGATTGTTGGAAGAAGAAAGCGTGCCGAATCAACAAAAATGCTTTGGATCGCATGTATTGTTCTTATTTTAGTTATTATTTCAATCGGCTACAATTGGATTTAATGTGAAAAAGCGACAGCCAATAAAATTGGCTGTCGCTTTTTTTAGTGGCCTCAGTCCCTCGATCGCTTCACCTCATAAAATGAACACAAAGACCGTGTTCTTTTTATAAGGCTCCAGCGCTTGTCGGGCCTAATCGGTCACTTCCGCTTTTGTTACCATCCAGCTGCAGTGACCAGTCCCTCGATCGCTTCACCACTCAAAATGAACACAAAAGACGTGTTCTTTTTGAGTGGCTCCAGCGCTTGTCGGGCCTAACCAGTCACTTCCGCTTTTGTTATTCCCAAGGTTTTTCTGTGGTTAGGAGGCCGGCTAGTTCTTTACTGGCCTGGCGGTGTTCTTTGCGTTTTTCTGCTCGGGCGGGAGCTGTTTCGTGTAGGTTTTTTTCTTCTTCTGATTCAGGGATGACTTTTGGAACGGGTAGTGGTTTTTTCTTTTCATCCAATGCCACAAATGTAAGGAATGCTGTAGCTCCTATATGTCGTTCGCCCGATAGGAGATGTTCTGCAATTACTTTCACAAATACTTCCATAGAAGACTTTCCGGTGAATGTCACGTATGCTTCGAGACAAACAGAGTCGTCTGGTGTAATCGGGTGTAAGAAGTCAACAGAGTCAGTTGAGGCTGTTACAACTTCACTACGACAGTGGCGCATTGCTGCGATTGATGCAATATCATCAATGTCTCTCATCAGCTGGCCACCAAATAAAGTATTATGATTGTTTGTTGCTTCTGGGAATACGTGACTTGTTTTGACAACACGTGATTCGCGAATGTATTTAGATTCCATAGTCGTCTCTCCTTATTATGCTTTTCTTGTCGTCTATCTTTACTATGCCCTTGATTAGGAGCTGAAAAACCTCTGTCAAATATGTAAGAGTAGAGGAGTTACCTAAAGTAGCGATTATATAAATCGTCCCACTCATCTTCGTTCACGTCAAAGACTGTTTTTGAATCCCATTTTGATAAATTGTCTCAAGGTTTAAATCGATCCATGTGTTTCTTTATGTATCGAGGTTTTCAAAAGGATGTGATGTATGTGATTTTTTTGAAGTAATTGAAGAGAGAGAAGATCGGTTGACCACTTTCTGTACAGATGCGTAGTAAATACTCATCTACGTTCATACTGAAGCTCCTTTCTTCTCTCTATTTTCATGCAGTCGAATGGATAACGCAACTGATCTACCTCGGCATTCATGAAGAAGCCTTGTATGGGAATAGTAAAGGGTGAAAGGAGTGTGTGGACGTGAACAAGTGGGTTTGTTTTATGATGTTGATCGTACTTTTTCCAAGTCACGTGTATGCGGAGAATAATCGCGAGTTGGCCATTGTTATTGATGATTTTGGAAATGACATGGGTGGGACAGATGAAATGCTTCGATTACCTGTTACACTAACGGTAGCCATTATGCCGTTTCTTGAAACGACTGAAAGAGACGCGGAGGAAGCGCATCGTTATGGACATGAAGTGATCGTTCATGTTCCGATGGAACCGGTAAAAGGGAAGAGAAGCTGGCTAGGTCCAGGCGCAATTACAACTGATCTTTCTAATAAAGAAATTCAAAAGCGAGTAAACGAAGCGATTGAGGCTGTTCCTCATGCGGTTGGAATGAATCACCATATGGGTTCAAAAGCGACAGCTGATGAACGAGTGATGAGGATAGTTCTTGAAGTGTGTCGAGAAAAGGGTCTCTATTATTTAGATAGCAAGACAACAGGCAAAAGTGTCATTCCTGAACTAGCAGAAGAAATAGGGGTACCTTACCTTGAGAATGAGCTGTTTTTTGACGATGTCTATACGATTCAACATATGAGCAGACAAGCTCAAGAGTTGGCGGAAAAGCTGAAGGATGATGAGGCTCATATCGCAATTGGACATGTAGGAATCGCCGGGAAAAAGATGGTAGCTGTTTTAAATGAATTTATTCCAATGTACAAAAGCGAAGCAAAAATTGTACCTCTTTCACAGATGATTCCAGGTTTTGAAATGATTGATGAAAGCATGCCTTAAATAGAACTTCCTCCTTTATATAATAAATGTTAACATTTATTATATAAAGGTTAACATTTGAGGGGGAAGAAAATGCAGAAATCAAAGCTTAGAATGATAATTTTATGTGGATTCTTTATTGGCATTACAGCTATTCTTGCACAAATGGAAATTCCTTTACCACTTGTCCCTATTAGTGGACAGACTTTAGCTGTCGGTTTAACCGCCACAATTCTTGGTAGTAAATACGGTGCCATTACAATGACAGGCTATACAATATTAGGTGGGATTGGTCTTCCGGTGTTTGCACAGGCTAAAGGTGGATTAGGAGTCTTATTAGGGCCGACTGGTGGATATATTTTTGCCTTCATTATTGCGGCATATGTTACTGGCCTTATCCTAGAGAAAACACGTATACTTTGATACATGCGATGTTGGCGAACACCGTGGCTATGATTATCATCCTTTTAATCGGTACGATTCAATTGAAATTTGTTGTAGATCTAAACTGGCATGATGCGATGATTGCGGGAGTTTATCCTTTCTTATTTGTTGGTTTAATCAAAGCATTTCTTGCAAGTTGGTTAGGTATTACTGTTCGCAAACGTCTGATTGAAGCAAGGCTCTTACAAAGTCCAGTGGGACCGATTCAAGCATAAAGTGATCCAAGGACCCTATCTGACACGTTAGCTAAGAAACAATACAAGTGAGGTGTCCATTGTGAAGAACAGAATGGAATGGGGCTTTCTGGGTGGGCGAGTAATACTCGGTTTCATTATGCTAGCTCATGGAATACAGAAACTAGGTGGAATAGGAGATACCATTGCCATGTTTGAAAAGATTGGTCAACCTGCCTGGTTAGCTTATGCTACAGCCATTATTGAAGCCGTTGGAGGAGCGTTTCTTATTGCGGGGATTTTCGTTGTCCCATCTGCGATCCTCCTAGGATTAACGATGATTGGTGCTATTGTTCTTGCAAAGCTTCCTATGGGATTAATAGGAGGCTACGAATTTCCACTCTCCCTTTTTGGATTATCACTTATATTAGCATTTACAGGTAGTAGGAAGTTGGCCTTATCTGAAGTTATTTCAAGTGAAAAATAAAAAGATGAAATAGAACGATCTTTGAAGAGATGATTTTTCAACAAATATTGTACAGCAAGATAGCTCTAAATAGTGCTAAATAAACGTTTGTTTAAGAAGAATAAAATAAAGAAGCGCCTTTCTGTAGAGAGGCGCTTCTGTTTGTGTCATATCCAGATAAAATTCAGAATATATCTCGGTTAGCGATGCTCTTATGGAATATCATGTCCCATAGAACTTGTTAGAATTTCAAACCACTGATCACGTGATAAGGAGTAAGAAAGAGCTTCGACAGCACTATCAATTCGCTCTCGCTTTCCTGATCCAACGATTGGCATAATGTTTGCCGGATGGTTAAGTAGCCATGCATAAAGCACTTGATCGATCCCTTCAGCACCGGTCTCAGAGGCTATCTTTTCTATCGTCTTGCGGAGACGAACTGCTTTATCGTCTTGCGATGTGAACACATCTCCTCCTGCAAGTGGAGACCATGCCATTGGTTTCATTCGCTTTTCCTGACAAAGATTTAACGTCCCATCTTCGAAGTTCTCAAGATGGTAGGCTGAAAGTTCCAGCTGATTTGTAATTAACGGTTGATCCACATAAGATTGTAGCATGTTAAATTGATGATGTTTGAAATTAGAGACTCCAAAATGACGAACCTTTCCAGCTTGTTTTAATTCAGAAAAAGCTTCGGCCACTTGTTCTGGATCCATAAAGGGATCAGGTCGATGAATTAACAGGACATCGATATGCTCAATCCCAAGTGCTGTAAGGGACTGTTCAGCAGAAGCGATGATGTGATCTTTACTTGTATTATAATGATGAGATTGGTGGGAGGGACGATTGGGAGACTCGATTACAATCCCGCATTTTGTGACAATCTCCATTTGGTCACGTAGAGATGGCTTGAGTGCTAATGCCTTCCCGAAAAGTTCTTCACACTCATAACTTCCATAAAGATCAGCATGATCGAACGTTGTAATGCCACGATCGAGATTATGCTCTATTAAAGAAAGTGTTTCTTCGCTCGTTTGATTCCAGTCTGCCAGTCGCCAGAGACCATGAACGAGACGAGAGAATGATAAATCTGCTGTTAGATGAATACGCTGCATCATTAAACCTCCAAAATGGTTTTGTATGTACTTTTCTTATCATAATGTAATGAAATCGTTTGCGCAACTTGTTGAACCTTTATTAGTTGGCAAATGTGCTCACCCTTAATGATAATGCTTCTCATTATCATTAAGGCGTGCTATAATGAAAAAAATAGTCAACGAAGAGGTGGGTAAAATGGTTGAAACGTTACAAATCTCCATGTTTTTCTTAATACTGGTCTTTTCCTTTACAGCATTTGCACTTGTTCTTAGAGCAGAGGCTTTAAGAAGTGGTTATGTACGTGAAAAGAAAACGAGTGCTTTTGAATCAACACCACAAATTTCATTTAAGAAAAGTTATTGACTTTCTAATTGATAAAGATTATCATTATCGGTATAGAAGAAAAGAGACATGGTGTTCCCCGACACAAATTGTCCTATATAGCTCAAACAAAGCCAAAGAAGTTCCCCCTTCTCCAATTGTTTGAATATTGTAGCTGCCAACGCCGGCAGCTATTTTTATTTGTCTCCTTTAATAAATATACATAAATGCTTTTATACTAGTGATTTAGAAAGGGTTTTTATCCATATATTTTCATTTACAAAATTTAATAACGTGCTAAACTAATTTTTGGAAGTACACATATAATGGGGGTTATACCAATGAAAAAGGTCTTTTTTGTATTGAGTTTATCAATGCTTCTCGTCGTAGCAGCATGCGGTTCAAATACAAATAGTGCTAATGAAACTAGCGGAGATGCAGAGCAAATGGACACGAAGAGTGTTCTACTTGATTTTCAATCTGAAATTGTTAGCGTATTGAAAGAAAATAATGAAGACATTGCAGCATACGAGTCAGCTAAGTTTGCTGTAAGTGACAGTGAAACACCAGAAGAGGAAAAGCCTTCAAATGAAGAACTTAAAGAGCTGAAAGGCAGTGCTGTAGAAGCAAGCAAAGCCACTGTTGAAGGTATTGAAAGCCTGGAAGTTCCATCTGAATTGAAAGACTCGAAAGAAGAAATTGAAAGCGCACTTGATGAACTAACGGAAGCCTATGAAATTCGCGCAGAGCAAGCTGCTATTGATGATCCTTCAGTGCAAGAGAAGGCATTAGAGCATTTTACGATGTTTGAAGATCAAATGGGTAAAGTATTTGAAGATGCTGATTTAATTAAGCCAAGCTTTGCGAAAGAACTAGAATAGTGAAATTTAACCCTGCATATTAAATGCAGGGTTTTTTACATAGTAGTTTTTTGTATGACGTATACGATTTCACGTATGATAAGCTAGGGGAGGAAACGCTCTTAATAATCAAGAGGCCTGTGTTCTGATAGAATGAAAAAATGAACAGGTTAATTTAAAAAAGGAAGTGTCACTATGAACGAACGTTTATCGAAATTTACGAATTACCTTATTGAGCAGAATCAAGATTTTGCCTACATCCATTCCCCTTCTAATGTCTATTATTTGACTAACTTTCATTGTGAGCCTCATGAAAGGTTGCTTGGACTTTTTGTGGTGCCGAATCAGGAACCATTCCTAGTCTGTCCTGGAATGGAAGTTTCACAGGCTAGAGACGCAGGGTGGAAATATGACATTATCGGCTATAGTGATTCAGAACAACCATTTGACTTCATTTTTGAAGCATTGAAACAACGTGGCATCCATAAACCAACTAGTGCTTCGATTGAGAAAGGTATGCTTGCTTATGAGCGAGCTGAAGAACTGCAAGCACGTTATCCTGAGCTGAGCTATCACTCAGCAGAGCTTGGACTGAATCAATTGCGCCTAATTAAGGATGAGAAAGAAATTGAAGTATTACGTGAAGCAGCAGCACTTGCTGATTTTGGTGTAGAGACTGGTGTTAAGGCTTTACGAGAAGGTGTTACAGAGATGGAAGTCCTTGCTACCATTGAATTTGAATTGAAGAAAAAAGGAATTCGTGAGATGTCATTTTCAACAATGGTCTTGTTTGGTGAGAAATCTGGACAACCACACGGTAACCCTGGAGAGCGTCAATTAAGAAAAGGAGATCTCGTCTTATTTGATCTCGGAGTTGTATTAAACGGGTATTGCTCTGATATTACTAGAACAGTGGCTTTTGGTGAGATTAACGATAAGCAAAGAGAAATTTATGAGACAGTATTAAGTGCACAAACGGAATCACTTAATATCTCAAAACCCGGGACACGACTAGGTGATATTGACCTTGCAGCAAGAAACGTTATTTCTGATGCAGGCTATGGCGAACACTTTCCACATCGTATTGGACATGGTATTGGAATTGAAGTACATGAGTTTCCTTCCATGAGCGAGAAGAATGACGACTTGCTTCAAGTAGGTATGACGTATACGATTGAACCGGGTATCTATCTACCAGATGTTGGCGGCGTGCGTATAGAAGATGATGTTCTTGTAACAGAGACTGGTTATGAGACGTTAACAAAGTACCCGAAGGATCTACAAATTATTAAGTGAGATAAAGTCGGCTCTTCAAAGAGCCGGCTTTAAAAAGAGTTAGGTGGATTGTCATCATTCTGTTTATTTCATGTCATCAATAGTAGTGTATAATAATAATATATTTTGGCTTGAAAGAAGAGAGGTACAGCTGTGAATACTGAGAAAAAAAGTGAGTATCTTTTATTTGGAGCGTGGGCTGCTTCAGTTCTTGCCCTTGCTGGAAGTTTGTATTTTTCTGAAGTTCTTAGATACGAACCTTGTGAACTATGTTGGTATCAAAGAATTCTCATGTATCCTCTAGTTATAATTCTAGGTATCGCTGTGGTGCGAAAAGACGCATCCCAACGATTTTATGTTCTCCCATTGTCGATCATTGGTACATGCGTTTCGCTGTATCATTATTTGCTACAAAAAACATCTTTTCTAGCAGAAGCGGCACCATCATGTGGTAGGGTTCCATGTACAGGTGAATATATTAATTACCTTGGATTTATTACGATACCGTTTCTTGCACTTATTGCATTTCTAATCATTACGATTCTAATGGTTGCCTTACATAAGCAAACAAAGAGGGAGGAAAACATGTGAAGAAAGCTATTATCTTTCTTGGTATTGTCATCGTAATATTCGGAGCACTCGCCTTCGTTACAAACTATAGTAATAGTGAGAAGACAGAAGGGAATCCATACGGGAAGAGCTCTTTAAATCCGGCTACAATAGAGCAACTTGACGATCCATTATATCAAAATCAAATTTTACCTGATGAGCTTGAGGAAGCCCTGTCTAATGAAGAAGATGCCTTCGTTTATTTCTATAGTCCAACATGTATCCATTGTAAAAATACTTCCCCAGTCCTTGTACCACTTGCCGAAGACATGGGAATTGACTTGAAAAAATACAATGTTCTTGAGTTTGAACAAGGTTGGAATGATTACAGAATTGAATCAACGCCAACTCTTGTGCGATTTAAAGATGGTAAAGAAGTTGATCGTATTGTAGGTACGCAATCAGAAGACACTTTTAAACAGTGGATCGAAAAGAATGATTAACATACTAAAGCACCCTATGAGGGTGCTTTTTGTATACAATAAAACATTGGAATGTTTACACGTCATTCAACCGGGAACTAGAGATGTGAGGATAAAACGAAAGGTGGAGAATCATGAGTCATATTAATGGAAAAGTAGTTATTATTACTGGAGCAAGCAGTGGAATCGGCGAAGCAACGGCGAAGAAACTTGCAGGAGACGGCGCAAAAGTTGTTCTTGCAGCTCGACGTGAGGACCGCCTTGAAGAATTAAAGAACGATATTACGAACAATGGCGGAGAAGCAATTATTCAAATAACAGACGTAACTTCAAGGGAACAAATGCAGGCTCTTGCCGATAAAACCATTGAGCATTATGGACAGATTGACGTCATGATCAATAACGCAGGATTGATGCCACTATCATTCATGAATAAGCTTAAGATTGATGAGTGGGATAAGATGGTTGATGTGAATATAAAAGGTGTCCTCTACGGTATTGCCGGAGTTCTTCCACATATGGAAGAAAGAAAATCTGGACATATTATTAATGTATCTTCTGTTGCCGGTCACGAAATTATGCCAGCTGGGGCAGTGTATTGTGGTACGAAATTTGCTGTACGAGCGATTACAGAAGGACTGCGTAAGGAAATGTCTCCTTCAACAAATATTCGTGCAACGATCATATCACCAGGGGCTGTTGCAACAGAGTTAACGAACACAATTACAGATGAAGATGTTCAAGAGAAGTTGAACAATCGCGGACCAAATGGTCTTGATCCACTAGATCCAGAGGCGAT
Organism: Anaerobacillus sp. QJM3NY_32; assembly: GCF_056173645.1. NCBI lineage: Bacteria > Bacillati > Bacillota > Bacilli > Caryophanales > Bacillaceae > Anaerobacillus > Anaerobacillus sp. QJM3NY_32. Next base: position 205,925 of record NZ_CM149684.1, read on the forward strand.
TGCTGATGCCGTTTATTATGCTGTTGGTCAACCTGACAGTGTATCGATCAATGAAGTACTAGTGCGTCCAACATCCCAAGGATAATGAAAAAACCGTTCTCCATTTAGGAGAACGGTTTTTAACTTTCTAGATTAAGGTTCTAGAGCAACATTGTGGCGACCATCTTGGCCAATTGCGCACAGAGAACCGCTGCGTAGCTACCGACAACATTACCTACAATTCCCATCAAAAGTCCAACAGGAGCAAGTGAAGGTTGGAAAACAGAGGCAACGATTGGTGCCGAGCTTGTCCCACCAATATTTCCTTGTGAACCTACGGCTACAAAGAAAAGAGGGGCACGTAATAAGCGCGCTGCGATGAAAATAACAAGAATATGAATACTGAGCCACACAATGCCCATTAAAACATATTGTGGTGAATCCACTACATAAGTAAGATCCGCTCTTGCCCCTATTGTTGCAAGCAAAAGATAAATGGCTGTATAGCCGACTTTACTAGCGCCATAACCCTCTAGCTTTTTAATAGGAGTGAATGAGAACAAAATACCGATGGCAGAAATAATCATGACTGTCCATGTTGTTGTAGAAAGAACAGCTGATTGTGGAAGATTCTCGGAAATTTTCAATACAATATAAGAGACACCAAAGCCAAGTCCAAGTAATCCTAGTAGCTGAGGTACTTGAATTGGGCGTTCATTCTTACGTTGAATATCATTCATTTCCTTATTCACACTTTGAATAACGGAATCGTCCGCTTTGTTCCATTTGTTAAACTTGTGCTGGAATCCTGCTAGGAAAATCATAATCCCCATCCAGCTATAGCCGACAACAGTGTCAACGACAATAATTGGGGAAAGAATTTCTTTCGGTGTCCCCACTGCTTCAATCATTGCAGCCATATTCGCTGAGCCGCCAATCCAACTTCCTGCGAGAGCAGCAACTCCTGTCCATGCGTCTGCAGGTAGCCAAGGTTGGAAGATGGCTAGTGCAATCGGCCCGCCGATAATAACACCGATTGTTCCTGCTAGGAACATTAATAAGGCTTTTGGTCCTAATCTTAACGTAGCTGGGACGTTAGCTGATAATAATAACAGCAGGAGCCCAACTGGAAGAATATACGTAGAAACGAAGCCATATAAAGTCGACTCTTGCGGAATAATCGCAAATGTCGTTGATAGCATTGGGATAAAGTATGTCCAAATTAACGGTGGGGCATAATGAAATATCTTCTGCAGAACGTTGTTTTTTGATTCGCCAAGCATGAAGATTGCTCCAACTACAACCGTTAGATAGACAAATACAGCCATCGGATCCTCAATTAATGGATTAGCCTTTGACCAGGCTAGTGCAAATGTCATTATTGTTCACTCCTTGATGTTAGACTATAGTCGCAAATAGACATTATATCATCTAAGTGACTTTCTTCGCTTTTAAAATTAATTAAAGAAAAATTGCAAGTATTAGAAAAATTCATAGCTTGTATTAATGAAGCATACATATTGTGTAGAGCGAGGATAAAGGAGTGAATTTCCATCGGTCTATTAAATGAATTTCGTCATTTCGCTATTAGAGGTAACGCGGCTGATATGGGAATTGGAATTGTCCTAGGCGCAGCGTTTAGTAATTTTATCGATTCGCTTGTTTCAGATATAATACTTCCACCTGTAGGTCTACTATTAGCGAGAATTAATTTTTCCGATCTTTTTATTAGTTTAAATGGGCATTATTATCCTTCTCTCTCTGATGCAAAAGAAGCCGGGGCGGCAACAATCAATTATGGAGTTTTCCTTACAACGTCCATTCGCTTTTTAATCATTTTCTTTTCGGTGTTTCTTGTCGTTCGTCAGTTGAATAGATGGCGAAAACCAGGACAGGATCCTATTAATTCTATGACTAGAAAAGAATGCCCGTTTTGCTGTACACCGATACCTTCGAAAGCGGTGATTTGTCCGAATTGCTCTACATCTCTTCGTGAAGAATTTGAACCGCCTTCACTAAAGGTTCATGTTCGGAAAGATTCAAGAACATCATTTAAGTAATAGGAATGATATGTATGGGCAACAAGCGATTAACTTTTTCTTCTGATGGGAATATAAAGTGGTAACGACAGAAGGAAAGGTGAGAGGACAAACATGATTGGTTGTTTGCTCATACATGGATTTACAGGGTCACCATTTGAGGTTGAACCTTTGGCAAATTATTTTCGAAGTCAAACGGATTGGGTTGTAGCATCACCGACACTTCCAGGACACGGTGAGAACGATTCACTTAAAGGGATTACCTTTCAACAGTGGGTAGATACAGCTGAGGAATATTTAGTACAGTTATTAGAAAGGTGCGACACGATTTATCTCATTGGGTTTTCAATGGGGGGCGTTCTTGCAGGATATTTAGCAACGAAGTACCAAATCGATAAATTAGTATTATTAAGTGCAGCTATACAGTATATCCATCCTTTTCAAATGGTGAAGGATATAAGAGAAATGATGACTGATCTATGCAGAGGAAAGCTTCTTCAGAATGAGTTATTCATTCGCTATAGCAAAAAGGTAAAGACAACGCCACTCCTTGCTTCATTAGAATTTCGAAAGCTTGTCCAACACCTCAAGCCATCCTTCGAACAGGTCTCTATTCCAACGATCATTTTACAGGGAAAGCTTGATGGAATGGTACCTTATAAAACCGCTGATACGATTTATCAGTTGATTCGTTCGGATGAGAAACAGGTTAGATTGATGGAGAATTCAAAGCATTTGATCTGCCACGGGGAGGATCGGGATGAGGTTATTCATACGGTGTACCGTTTCCTTACAAACTAGCGGGATGATTGTTTATAAAACAAAGAACTTGCTTTTAACTATAAAGAACAGCTTCATACTTGCTAGCTCCTTCTTAGGGTCTCGGTGAAAAGGAGAAAAAGAGATGCGAAATCCACTACTTACTCCAATAATGATTGAAAAATACGCTAAACGCCTTGTTGTCCGATTGAAACAACCATCGTTATCTGGGATTGTTTTGACTGGTAGCTTTGCTAGAGGGGAAGCTGGTCCATATTCCGATCTGGATATCTGGTGTTTTTATAAGGAGCTCCCAAGTAAGTCGCCATGTCTCCCTGAACTAACGGGTATTTCACTTGATCTAAGAGAAGTTAGTCTACAGGAATTTAGTGAAATGGCTGATGGGTCAAAAGAGTATGTGGCTCCTTGTTTTGAGCAATTAAATGTATTTGGAGAAACACCTTTTGTCCTTCCTTCAAGAAATAAAATCAAGGTTGGTCTTATGAGCCTGCTACAGTCTATTGATACTCGCTTGCAACAGTGTGTGCCACCAATCAACCACTACGAATTATTAAATGACATCATGTACGCCCTTCGCATCGAACAGTTCTTCAAGACTTCACAATACCCCCTCACCCTATCTGAACTATACGCTATACAATTTGAAGAGAGCGATCGCTTCCTAGTAGAGTGTTATTCTTCATTCTTATTTGGAGAGCGACACAAAAGTGAGGATGAAATTCATAGCGGGATTCATCTTTTTATGGAGAAGAGATTGGAATAAGAAGGATTTTAAAATCATCTCGAGAAACAAATGGTAGAGGTATTGAAAGAAAATGATACTATACTTAGATGAAAAGGCAGGGTGGATGAAGTGGCGACGTTTGATGATTTTATGAAACTTGATATTCGTGTTGGGGAAATTATTGAAGTGAATGATTTTAAAAAGGCTAGAAAACCAGCTTATCAATTAAAGGTAGATCTGGGGGAGGAAATTGGTATCAAGAAGTCCAGTGCACAAATTAAGGACCTGTATAACCAGAATGATTTAATCGGTAAACAGGTGATGGCAGTGGTGAATTTCCCCCCACGGCAAATTGCAGATTATATGTCTGAAGTACTTGTATTAGGCGTATACGGAGATGAAGGAGTCGTGCTAATACAGCCTGATCAAAAAGTGAAAAAAGGTGATAAATTAGGATAAGGAGTGCATATAAGCATTCTTTTTTTCTTGTCTATTTACTTCCAATCCCTATATAATGATTTAATATCTAAAAAATGTAAAAATGAGGTGAGGGAGTGAAGCAAGAAGAAGCAGTTCGACTGATATCTAACAGTCTGGAGCAAGATCCTCTCGTAAAAGCAATTTTCCTTAAAGGATCTATGGGGCGAAACGAACATGATGAAAATTCGGATGTTGATCTTTATTGTCTTGTAGAAGAGAACGATGTGGAGTTGTTTCTTAAGAATCGAAAGCATCATTTAGAAGCATATGCTAATCTTCTCTTTTATGATGAAATTTTTATTATTGCTCCACAGATCATCGCTGTGTTCGATAATATGCTCCATCTTGATTTATTTACAGTGACAGCGGAATCGTTGGTAGAGAAAGATTATTGCAAAGTGATTTATGATCCCAACAATCGGTTGAGTCATTTTAATGAGGAGTTAACCTTATCGAGGCAGGAGTTTATCAATCACGTGGATGATACAGCTTTTTTCTTATTTCAATACGAGAAGTCCAGAAGAAGAGGAAACGATATTTGGTCTGTTCATATGTTAAATCAAGTTATGCTTCATTATTCAAGAGTGATATTGCACCGTTATCATCCGGATCGAGCTCAGCTTGGTTTAAAAGCATTGGATGGAACACTGAAAGAGAAAAAGGTTGAGAAGTCGAAAGAAATTTTTCAGTTTATGACGATTGAAGAGCATGAGAAATCTGCTAAGTTTATTCGAAACTGGTTGAAGGAAGAGGAAGATTGGATCATAGAGCAGTTAGAAGGTACGGTTTATAGTGTGCCTTTTCTTAAACGTATGATTTGGAATTGATATAGAACGAAAAGAAAAGGCGCTCTCTGGCGTCTCTTCTTTTCGTTTTGGGACCTAGCTAGTTAATCGATATGGTTTCGGGTTCAAACGCGATTTTAGCACCTTCATAAATGGCGCGTTTCGCATCTAGCTCACCAGCAAGACGAGCGCCACCGATAACTGCGATATCAACACCTTTTTGTGAAAGCAATTCGCATTCACGGGGTATATTCGATTCCTGCCCAGCTGCGAGAATGATGGTGTCGGCTTCGAGAAATTCTTTCTCGCCTGTCTCTGCATTTCTGATTGTAAGACCATCCTTTGTCATTTCTTCATATGAGAGATTCGTTCGAAACTTCACACCATTTTGTTTTAAATCCTGCAACATCGCCCATTTAGTTGTTTTGCCAAGGCCTTCACCCATTTTTCCATTACGTCTTAGAAGGAGAATGTTATTGATTCCTTTTTCGATTAAGAAATGAGACACATCGCATCCGATGCCACCGGCCCCAATGATAATCACATTTCTGCCCACAGCCACATTACCAGAAAGAACGTCTGGATAAGCGATGGAGTGTTCAATACCCGGAATAACCGGTTGCCGTGGTGTCACACCAGTTGCTACCACAACAAGATCTGGTGAATGATTTAAAAGCTCTTGTTCTGTTGGTTTATGATTTAAATAAATCTTAACGCCTAATCGGTTTAGTTCCGTTGTATAGTAGCGAATGGTTTCATCAAATTCTTTCTTGATTGGAATTTTTCTAGCCAGGTTAAACTGCCCACCAAGCGCAGAGCTCGCCTCATAAAGTATCACGCTATGACCTAATTCAGCATGAGCTCTTGTAGCTTCCATGCCAGCGACGCCTCCACCGAGCACAATAACTTTTTTTATATTTTCAGCTTTCTTAATGGTCCACTTGTGCTCTCTGCCAGCCCTGGGATTAACAAGACAAGAGACGGCTTTGCCTTCGAAGGCATGATCAAGGCATGCCTGGTTACAAGCGATGCATGTGTTGATCTGATCAAGTGCTTGTTCCTTCGCCTTCACTAATAGATGTGGATCGGCCAGGAAAGGTCTAGCCATTGAGACCATATCGAGTTTCTGAAGTAACTCTTCAGCTAGAACCGGGTCATTAATTCGATTACTTCCAATCACCGGGATGGTCACCGCTTCTTTAATTTGTAGAGCGGGTTCAATAAAACCAGCACGAGGCACCATCATTGAAATCGTTGGGACTGTTGATTCGTGCCAACCGATTCCAATGTTTAGAATATCAGCGCCATGGGCCTCTAATTTTGTAGCTAGTTGAACTGTTTCTTCTGGTGTTGAGGAGTCGGGTACTAAATCGAGTCCAGACATACGAAAAATCACTGGATAATCCTCTCCGACTGTTTTTCGAACTGCTTTAAGGACTTCGATTGCAAAACGGGTGCGATTCTCAAAGTTTCCGCCCCATTTATCTGCTCGCTTATTTGTTCTTGGTGATAGGAATTGATTGATTAAATATCCTTCAGAGCCCATGATTTCTACTGCGTCAAATCCAACCTCTTTCGCTTTCCTGGCAGCTTCTGCATAGGATTCAAGTAAATTAAGAATATCAAGTTCATTTAGTTCCTGGGGAGTTTCTCTGTGTATGGGCGATTTGATAGGAGATGGAGCGACAGACGGAATGCCGTTCATCTCAGAGTAAGCATATCGTCCAGCATGAAAAAGCTGTGCCGCAATACGCCCATTTGCTGTATGCACGCTGCTTGTTAATCGTTTCATGACTCGAAGATCATCGTCTCGATAGAATCCTAGAAAATGGTGTCCACCATCGCCTTCAGGTGAAACAGAAATCCCTCCTGTGACAATGAGACCTGGCCCGTTCTCTCCTGACCGTTCAGTATAAAACGAAATGAGAGCATCCTCTTGATCCTTATTACCTTCCATTCCAAGGTGCATGGATCCCATCATTACTCTGTTCGGCAGGGTTAATCTCCTTAATTGAATTGGTTTAAATAATTTTTCCCATTTCATAACTGCTCACCACACTTCTTTGTTTTGAACACATTTCGATGAATGGTCATTCATTTCCTGTAAAGAAAGCGTTTTTTTATTTTAAATTTTTATTTTATTCAAGGCAATGGTAATGAATGTTATTGATTTTTGGCTCATTTGAGTAATCAACAATATGAGCAAACATAGATTTATCCAAAAAAAAGAGCGCAAAATGCGCTCCCTAAATGGATATTAATTTTTCTTGAATGCGACAAGAAGGCCACCTTCGCCAGCATAAGTGCCAATAAGCGGCCCCATCGTCGAAAGGATGACGTTTTTAAATTTATAGCGTTCTTGAATTTGCTCGATTAATGCTTTTGCTTTATCCTCACAATTACTATGAGCTACAGCAATGACTTTATCCTCAAAATTATGCCCATACTCGCCAATTTTTTGTATGAACTGGCGTACTGCTCGCTTGTTTCCGCGGATTTTATCAAGGACCTCAAGTGAACCATCGTCATCACTTGCCTTCATAAGTAATTTAATATTCAAGGCAGAAGCAATCGTTCCTCTTACACGATCGAGGCGTCCCCCCTTGATAACGTTCTCAAGGGTGTCTAATAAAAACATTGTTAGCGTATCTTCTGTGTATTCATATGCTTGTTCAACGATGGATTCAAAGGTTTCGCCGTCACGAGCCATTTCTGCAACGTGATAAACAATGATCCCAAGACCTGATGAGGCTGTTTTTGAATTGATGACTTCGATTTTCCTGTCAGGATGTTCCTCATGAAACATTTTCTTTGCAAGTACAGCATTGTCATAAGTAGTGCTTAATGCTCCGGACAGCGCTATAACAAGAATATCGTCCTCAGGACTTGCTTCTTCAAATTTTGTAAGAAAGTCCTGTGGTGCTGGGGCAGAGGACTTAGGAAGTTCTTTCGATTTTTTTAGTTTTTGGTAGAACGTTTGCGTATCAAGATCTACTCCAGCTTTGTATTCTTCTTCACCAAAGAGAAGGTTGAGTGGAACGACCGTTACGTTCAATTCATTTAGCAGTTCTTCAGGGAAGTCGACGCTGCTGTCAGTAATGATTCGAGTTGCCATACAATTACCCCTTTTTTGTTATTACCCGCATCCAGGTATTATGTCTATTGTACCACGCTTCAACGTCTAATCGAACGTAAGTTGTGGCTAATGAATTAAGAATGGAATGGAGAGCCTAATAGAAAGATGTTTGGAGGTGAGAATGGAATGACAATTATTCGGCTAGGGTATGTCGCAATGAGTACAGAACTGAATAACAGCTCTCCGTCTCAGACGATGACATATGCTCAATTTCAAAAAATCCAAGATAGAGAAGCTGCTATTCGGAAACTGGAGCGGATTGCAATTTCAAATCTTGAGAACTGCCTACGTCTTCTTAAGCACAATAAAGGGAACGAGATTCATTTTTTTCGCTTTAGCTCAAGGCTAATCCCGCTTGCCAATCATGAAGCCCTTGAAGGGTGGGATTATCTTTCTCCACTAAAGAAATCGTTGAAACAGGTAGGTGATTTTGCAATTAGAGAAAAAATGAGGGTGGACTTTCACCCGGATCATTTCGTCTTACTTAATTCACCTAAGAAAGAAATTTTACAAGCATCGATTCAAATGCTTTCTTTGCACGTGCGCCTTCTTGAAGAAATGGGACTTCCTTCAACACATCGGTGTGTCCTTCATGTAGGAGGAGCCTATGATGATAAGGAGAAATCACTTGAACGGTTTATCCATAATTGGATGTATACCCCACACAAAATACAACAAACCATTATTTTAGAGAATGATGATACAACGTTTACGCTCCTAGATACTCTTTATTTATGTGAGAAGTTAAACGTGCCGCTCGTTTTTGATTATCATCATCATGTGGCGTGTCATAAAACAAAAGATTGGGTGACAGAATGGGGGAGAGTGGTTAATACTTGGAGAGACTCTTCACTACCTGTTAAGATGCATATTTCTTCTCCTAAGAGTGAAGAGGATTTTCGAAGTCATGCTGATTATGTAGATGTTGATTGGTTCTTTTCTTTTCTAAATGAAGTCAAAGGTAGCACAGACCAAATTGATTGTATGATTGAAGCCAAGCAAAAAGATGCAGCGCTCTTTCAACTGATGGAGAGAATTAGACAAAGAAGTGATGTTGAACTAATTGATCAATCTACGTTTAAACTAAAGTAAAACCGGGCGTGCTTGGCCCGGTTTTACTCTGTGATTTTTTTGCTTTTTTGTTTAGTGGAAGGCTTTGTTTGGTTGGCATGTTCAACAGATTGAGACAGCTCTTTTTTCATGCCGCGTTTTTTCTCCTGAGGCAAACGTCATTCCTCCTTTACTTGATGTTAGCTTGTCCTTTCTCAGTTGTTTTATTAATAAGAGTGAAAGGCTGACTTGTTTTTTGAGAGAATGAAGTTCAATAGGAAATGTGGAGCTTTTCATTGAAAAGTAGCACGGGTCGAAAAGTAGCAAAAGTTAGTTTTGTATATAGGAAAGCACGCTTCTGTAACAAGCTGTTTTATATGCGCTATGTTGTATATGGTCACCCGTCATCATCCATTGAATCATATAACCGTCTATCATGGCCCTTATTGTTCTCCCTGCCTCTTCGTTATCAATCGTACGAAAGGCGCCCTCTTTCTTCCCTTGCTCGAGAATCACTTTAGAGATGGATGAACAATTTTGATAAAAGCGTTCATTTATTTCTCTGTACCGTTTGTTTTTGGTTGCCTGCGCAAGAAAATCTAAATATACACGGTAGAATTTCTCATTTTCTTTAGGACCTACAAACACTGTATTTAAATATGCCAGAAGCATGTTAGTTGAAGTTGTTTCTTTTTCAACAGCCAGCTTCTCTTTTTCGTATATGCGATCGGTAATTTGAGCGAGCAGATGAGCAAGTACGTCCTCTTTGTTCTGGAAATAATAATTCGGGACGCCTTTACTTACGTCTGCATAATCAGCTATGTCTTGAAGTGTAACCGCCTCATAGCCTTTATCAGAGACGGCTTGATAGGCTGCTTTAATAATCTGCTGTCGCTTTAACTCAGCTTTACGTTTCATCTCATTCCTCTCCTTACAGTGATCATTATACACAAACCATATGTGTGATTAAAGAATTCAGATTAATTGACCGGTCAGAATAATTTCTGTTAAGATGAGTCCGAAAGAAAGTTGAAGGAGGGATCCTAGATGGATCAATTTAAAGCTTTAGTTGTTGATAAGGTTGATGAGAATACAGAAGTATCGATAAAGAATTTAACGAAAGACGATCTTCCTGAAGGAGATGTGTTAGTTAAAGTTCATTATTCTAGCGTGAACTATAAAGATGGGTTAGCTACTCATCCAAAGGGAAATATTGTTAAGAAATATCCCCACATCCCTGGTATAGATCTTGCAGGTGTTGTTGCTGAATCGGATCATCCAGATTGGAAGGAAGGAGATCGGGTCATTGTTACTAGCTACGAGTTAGGCGTGTCACACTACGGTGGGTTTAGCGAGTATGCAAGGGTGAAATCAGATTGGATCGTCCCACTTCCTGAAGGGTTGTCTTTTAAGGAAGCAATGGTATACGGGACAGCAGGATTTACGGCAGCTCTTTCCGTGTATCAACTTGAACAAGCTGGTGTGACGCCTGAAAAAGGACCAGTTCTTGTGACAGGTGCAACGGGTGGCGTAGGAAGTATGGCTGTTGCTATTCTAGCTAAAAAAGGGTATGAAGTGGCAGCAAGTACAGGGAAAGAATCAGAATACGATTACCTGAAGCAACTTGGTGCGACACATACAATCGGTCGAGAAGAAGTAGCCCCTGAAGGATTTAAGCCAATTGGCAAGCAGAAGTGGGCAGGCGCAGTCGATCCCGTTGGAGGAGAAACGCTTGCTGCTGTTTTAAGTAATACAATGTACGGTGGCGCAGTTGCCGTAAGTGGTCTTACTGCAGGCGCTAAAGTTCCTACAACTGTTTTTCCGTTTATTTTAAGAGGAGTTAATTTACTTGGAATTGACTCTGTCTATTGTCCAATGGAAAAACGGAAGGAAATTTGGAAGAAAGCCGCTGACGAGTATAAACCGTCTGAGCACCTTGAAGCGATTCAAAATGAAGTGACACTTGATGAACTACCTGATGTGTTGAGTTCTATTCTAAATGGCAAAGTACGTGGAAGAACAATCGTAGCATTCTAAATAAGAGGGCGATGTTAGGCGGTTTCTTCGCCTTTCAGCTAACAAAAAGAAGGGAGAGCAATGCTCTCCCTTCTTTTTTGTATATTTCTTCTAGTTAAGGTTTTACTCTACAAATCGTTAAGCCATCGCACAAAGGCAATAGAATGGACTCAACTCTATCATCAGTTGCTATTTGTTTATTAAATGTTCGAATAGCTTCCACATTCTCACTATGAATATCTTCATCGAAAACTTTATCACCTTGAAGGGTATTATCAGCTACGATGACTGCTCCGGGAGTTGCTAATTTTAGTGCCATAGTAAAATAGTTAGGATAGTTCACTTTATCAGCATCAATAAAGAAGAAATCGTATTGCTGGCCGGCATTATGGAGAGATTCCATATTTTGAAGAGCGGGTCCTATGACATACTTCACTTTATCGCCAAGTCCAGCTCTAGTGAGGTTGTCTTTAGCAACATTGGCGTAGGTTTCTTCTAACTCCAGGGATGTGAGGGAGCCTTCTTTCTCAAGAGCACCTGCGAGCATGATGCCACTATAACCGCCAAGTGCACCGATTTCCATTACGTTTCGAGGTTTTGCAATACTTACGAGTAGAGCTAGGAAGCGTCCTACTTCAGGTTTAATTGAGATTGCGGGCATACCATTTCTACGAATGCTTTCATTGACTGATTGAAGTGCTGTGTCTTCATTTCCAAATAAATTGCGAATATACTCATCATGGTTGCGTGCCAAGTGAATCTCATCCTTCCTGAAATTAGTGGATTCGTAATCATTGTTATGCAGAAGAGAAAGGGTGTCAAGGTAAAAGTCGTCCTCCTACTACTGTTTATTCACTAGTAGTAAAGAGAGCATGTCCCGGTTAAGTGGCTTGAATAGGGAGTAAAGTCCTAGTCCATTCCACAATACTTGGGAAAGTAGGAAACAATTCGCTTAATTAATCCGACGAAAGTTATTGTTATTTCCCAATACCCCCTTGACGAATTGTTTGTTAAACTAGTACTAACAGCAAGGATCGGTTATAAATATCTATCCTTTTTCCTACTTGCCTAAACGGAAGAAGGCAGCTGATTATGAAGGGAGAGTTTAGAATGCCGTTAGAGCAAGGGAACAAAGCACTTAAATCCGGTGAAAATGCCCATCACAATACTAAAACATCTGAGCGGGTCAATGTACCCAAGCTACCAATCGCAAGTGAAGAAGGCTTTTCTAATGTTGTAAGGGATTCAAACCAGAATTATTGGTTTACCAAGCAACTTTCATCTAACCATGTCGAGGTTTATGTCTTTGTTCACCACCTTGCTCAATTGAGAACATTTCAAGTAAACGGGAAGCCAAGTTTCTATGAATATCCTGAGTCAGTTTGCATTGCTTGTGAAGGGGAAGAATGGAATGGATGGATTTATGAGTTCGCAAAGGAAGACCCGCGAATCACACACCAGTGGCATGTGAATGGCATTTTCTGTGATCTAAAAAGAAAAGGAAATCAGCTAATTGTTTCTTCTTACCATGTTGAAGGAAATGAAGCTCTTTTAACAACATTCGGTGACAAAGGAAAAAAAGTGATCCCGCTAGAAGCTGGATATTCTCCAGTTAATATGATGATCGCAGAGGAAGGCATATATATTGCTGCACTATCGATCTCAGCTTCTTATCAAGATCAGATTCTTCTTCTAAATGATTCTTATCAGATAAAAAATTCCTTTAAGCTCGACTTTTCTCCAAGAACGATTCACTCCTGGAACGGGAGCTTAATTGTTCATGGCATCAATGGGCGAACAGGGAAAAGTGATCAGCTCGTTTATATATGCTCCAAAACAGGACATCAAGAAAAATTCCCTATCCCAAGTAGTGAGCTTGTTCAATGTTCAGATCAACATCTAACTTTCTACAACGCTGACTCAAAAATACTATCGATTTGGGATCATGAACAAAAAGAAATCATTAGTATGAGAGAATCCGAACGACCATATGTATCAAAGCATTTTTAATTCTGTCATGCTCATAAACGTTATTAATTTATTGGGCCTTTATCCTTTATAAGGACTTTTCGCTCGAAATGAGCCAGAATCGAAAAATCAATATTATGGACTAATATAGTTTTGATTTTAGAAAAAACTTGAGCTGAATGTCGCTCAAGTTTTTTGTTTTGTGAGATTTTGATGAAATGAAAAGGTGAATGAAGAAGGAACAAAGAATACAGTTAGAACTAGTGATAGAGGACCTTAATAAACATGATATACTAATTTAAAGAAAATAGAAGATACGAGGTAGAAGGGGGAAAAGAATGCGACTGGAACCTTCAAAACAAATTGATCCACAAGGATTGAAAGTTTGGCAAATTACTGGTGGACTGGCTTCTTTACTAGCCATTGCTCTCCTATGTGGCCTGTTTGTTATTCATTTAATGATAGTACCAATTCCTATATGGACATTGGTGATAAGCTGCATACTTGCTTTGCTCTTTTTCCTATTACAAACCTGGATTTTACCGAGATTACGATGGTCAAAATGGCGGTATGAAGTAACAGAACATGAAATTGAGCTTAAATATGGCGTTATTGTAGTGAAGCGAACGTTGATTCCAATGGTTCGAGTTCAACACGTTGATACAAGACAGGGCCCACTTTTAAGAGCTTATCGTCTATCATCTGTGACTATTTCTACTGCAGCAACGACTCACGAGATTCCAGCTCTATCAAATGACATAGCAGATGAGCTAAGAGACCGTATCTCCGTGCTTGCAAGGGTGGCGGAAGAAGATGTCTAATAAGAAACGTCTTCATCCAGTGGCTATGTTATTATCCCTTTTAAGATACGCAAGAGAAGCGGCGCTCCCTCTTATTTTCTTTATTTTTGTTGGGGGCGGAAGCGGCTATGAATGGTGGCACGTTATAGCAATAGGGGCACTCTTATTGTTTACGATCGGAAATGGTGTTCTTGGTTGGTTTTTTTATACATATCAAGTCGAAAACAATGAGCTTCGAATTCATCAAGGCTTTATATTTCGAAAGAAAAGATTCATTCCACGTGAAAGAATTCAATCCATTGATTTTTCTGAAGGTCTTATTCAACGTTTGTTCAGTCTTGTGAAAGTTCAAATTGAAACCGCTGGTGGTGGTGGCGAACCTGAAGTGGTTATGTCCGCTCTAAGACGTGAAGATGCAGAGCTATTAAGAAGTGAACTTTATGATAAAAGAAAACCAAAATTAGATGAAGAAGTGGAAGAACTTAAAAATCCAAAGACATTCGAATATAAGCTTTCATGGCAAGAGTTACTTATAGCGGCATCCACGTCGGGCGGTATTGGCGTAGTGATCTCGTTCGTTGCAGCCTTTGCTTCCCAAGTGGATGATCTTCTTCCTGATGCATTTTATGAGAGTATGACAGAGCGAGTGATGGAGGCTACCCTTCCATTTGTATTACTTGCTGTTGCCTTTTTATTATTAGTCTCCTGGATCTTCTCTGTTTTGGGGACTGTTTTGAAGTACGGAGGGTTCATTCTCACTCGAATGGAGAATGATTTAATCATTAATAGAGGGATATTAGAGAAGAGACAGTTAACGATTCCTGTGCATCGTATTCAGGCCATACGCATTGTAGAGGGGGTTCTTCGTCAACCGTTCGGCTTTTCTGTGCTTTATGTGGAGAGCGGTGGTGGCGGTGGAAAAGATGAACAGTTTTCAACGATTTTATTTCCGCTTATAAAGCGTCAGAAAGTTACCGAGTTGCTTGCAGAAATTCTACCTGAATTAGCGATCCATGAAGAATATGTCTCCTTGCCTGTTCGTGCTAGGAGAAGGTATTTTTTTCGATTCTGTATCCCCGTTCTATTACCAATAGGTGTCATTAGTTACTTTGTTCCATATGGCGCTATGTCGATATTGTTGCTACCGCTCTTTGCTCTGATTGGTTATCTTCATTATCGAGATGCTGCTTCTGGTGTGAAAAATGACGTGGCGCTGTTACAATTTAGGCAAATTGGGAGAACACGTGTCTATGTTTCTCGTAAGAAGGTTCAATCGCTGGAAATCGAGACGAATTTCTTCCAAAAGCGTCGAAAATTAGCTACATTTAAGGTATCGATTTTATCAAGTCTTGCTGGAAAACAGTTTAGAGTGAAAGACATCGGTCATTCTCATGCAGAAGAACTGTTAAATTGGTATTCCTATCGTTCAAATAAAAGTAAGGATAATAAAGAGTGAACTTCTTCTTGCAGAATGTCAGGTCATATGAAATAGCAATACTTTTAGAGGGATCATTCATCTTATAGAAAGGGGTGTGAACATGGCGATCAATATTGAAATGTTAACAGATGACTTTCTTGAAGGTGATCAAAATCAAGCATGGGAAAGAATAATGGAGCATTCTGAGTTGCTGGAAAACAGTTATTTAACCTTCGAAGTTCTTACAAAAGCGATGCATCGTATTGGAATACTATGGGAGGAAAATAAAATATCTGTAGCGGACGAGCATTTAGCTACAACAACTTGTGATTATGTTCTATCACGATATGCGCATTTTAGAAAGATGGCGAATCGGAATTCAGAAGGACCAAAGGCTCTTTTTCTTTGTATCGAACAAGAGCAGCACTACTTGGGAGTGAAAATGATTTCATTGCTCTTTGAGGAATACGGATTTCAAACAAAGCTTTTTGGAGCAAATTTACCTCTTGAGTATACTTTAGATCAAGTTAAGAAGTGGGAAGCATCAGTAGTAGGGATTTCAGTCTCTATTCGTTACCATGCGGAGCGCTTAAATCGATATGTAACCGAACTTGAAGATTTGCCACATTCACCTGAGATAATAGTAGGAGGTAGGCTTGCATCACAATATGATTTGTCTAGCTACTGCTCTGAACAAACTACGCTAGTAGCTGATTTGTATCAGGTACGTGAATGGCTTGAAAGTTGGAAGGATAGTGTACAGTATGATTTATGATATAAATGATCATCCTCTTCCAGCTTTTTTAATTGATGAGACATTGACGATCCTTTCACAGTCCGAAAATGCTGTGAAAGCTTTCTCATTTCATTCGTCTTTCTTAGATCTAGTTGATCTTGATAGCAGAGATAAAGCGGTACGTATGTTGAGCCCCTCTCAAAATGAAGTTGAGTTAGAATTGGTCATGAATACGGTTCAGTCGCCCTATTCTCTTTTTCAGGTTTTTGCAAAATGGTCAAGTGGGATCGGGCAGATAGTTTGTATCAGACAGGATGATCGTATTGAGAAGTTGTCCACTATGCTACAGAAGCAACAGGAGAGACTAGCAGATACAAACTTTGATTTATTAGATAAAAAGGAGGAGCTTGAAGCTGCTTTATTGAAAATAAAGCAGCTATCAAGCCCCTTCTTACCAATATCTAATAATATGGGGATTATTCCTTTGTTTGGTGAACTTGAAAAGGAGCTCTTTCTTGTTAACGAATTAAATCTTTTGCAAATTTTGAACAATGGAAAGTATGAACGTGTGATTCTGGACTTTAGTGGTATTGGAGAAATTGAAAATAGCGGTGTTCTTCCGCTGTTATCGTTTTGCTCAATGCTCGAAGTTACTGGCGTTTCCGTGGTTTTATGTGGGTTAAAACCGAATCATGTGCTTCAATTAATGAAGTATGATTTTGAATTAAATCAAAACTTTGAGGTTACGGGAAGCTTAAAAGATGCTGTAGATTATTATTTAAAACAGTCTTTCATGTAAAAAAACCAGTGATTAGTTTAATATGTACCCTATAGAGTAGACACTTAAAAAAAGTCTGCCCTATAGGGTACTTTTATGTATAATGAGGACAAATTCTACGATGGGAAATGATTATTAATGAGTAAGAAAGTATTCTCAGAGGAAGATGTCAAAACACTTGCCTCTAATAAATTTGTGAAATCAGTTAGTGAAAAAGGAATCACATACAGTGATGAATTTAAGCGAATATTCATTACTGAGTATGAAAAAGGAAAACTACCGAGTCAGATTTTTAAAGAAAATGGATTTGATGTCGATACTCTCGGACACGAAAGAGTACATTCTGCCGCGAGAAGGTGGAGACAGGGTTATAAAAACAAAGGGATTAATGGACTTACTGACACTCGTAAAGAAAGCTCCGGAAGATCCAAAGATAAGGAACTGTCTTTAGAGGAAAAATACAAACGTTTAGAAGCTCAAAATAACCTATTAAAAGCAGAGAATGATCTCCTAAAAAAGCTCGAAATGATGGAAAAGGGGATGGGAAAAAAGAGATAAAATTAGCTGCTTCTCTCAAGTTTGAATTAATCCGCCATATCATCCATGAGTATCAACTTAAAAATATGGTCCGATACTTATGTTCCGTAGTGGGTGTCTCACGATCTGGTTATTATCGTTATTTCACTGAAGGTGCTCGAAAGCGTCGAACAGAAAACGAGGCGCGAGACCAAGTTTTAAAAGACTGGATCCTAAAAGCCTATGCCTTTAAAAAGCGAAAAAAAGGGGCACGTCAAATCAAGATGACGCTAGCTAACCAGTATCAAATAACCTATAACTTAAAACGCATACGCAGAATCATGAAAAAATACGGAATCGTATGTCCGATCAGAAGAGCGAATCCCTATCGTCGTATGGCGAAAGCAACGAAAGAGCACAGCGTTGTACCAAACAAACTTGAGCGAAACTTCAAACAAGGCATCCCAGGGAAAGTACTTCTAACTGACATTACCTATTTGTTTTATGGAAATAAGAAGAAAGCGTATCTATCTACCATAAAGGACGGCTCTACGAATGAGATCCTAGCTTATCATGTGTCTGACCGAATTACGCTCGATCTAGCGACAGATACGTTAGTAAAACTTAAAAACAACCGTAAAGCAAAACTAGATGCGAATGCCTTTATTCATTCTGATCAAGGCTTTCACTATACTCACCCTACCTACCAAAAACAGCTAAAGAAATACGGTTTAGATCAGTCTATGTCTAGAAGAGGAAACTGTTGGGATAATGCCCCACAGGAATCTTTCTTTGGTCACTTTAAAGACGAAGCCTCAATAAAACCTTGTCAAACACTAATCGAATTAAAACGTGAAGTTAAGAGTTATATGATGTATTACAACCTGGATAGATGTCAGTGGAACTTAAAAAAGATGACCCCTGTTCAATACAGGAATCATCTTCTTAATGTTGCCTAGTCTTTTTTAAACTGTCCTTTACACAGGGTACATATTAGTTAAAATCACTGGTTTTTTTGTGTGAACTTCGTTAAACAAATCTTGCTATAAAACCAATTACGACGAGGAAAATGAAAATTCCCCATAGAATTTTTCCGCCGCGACCAGACCCTGTACGGATTTTCCTCCGTTGCCAACGATTTGGTTTAAACCGTATTTCTCCACTGTCTGCCGTTCGTCTGACGCGAATAATGCCGCGATTGATAAATGGTTTAGCTCCAATCAAAAGAATAGGTGCCAGAGCTGCCCCGCCTATAAACCCAAAGAGATGACCAAGAATGTTGATATTAGGACTTACAAATGTCATTACGAGTCCTATTCCAAGAATCATTAAAATCAATTGTGAATTTGCTTGATCAATTAATTCTTTGCGATAGAAAGCCATATAAAAATATATCCCAAAAAGCCCAAAGATTGCACCAGAAGCACCCACGTGACTGAAATTACTATCTTGCAAATAGAAGGTGGCAATATTGGCGATAATTCCAGCCCCGAAGTAGCCAACCAAGAACTTGGCTTTCCCTAACATCTGTTCTAAAGCCGGACCAAAAAGATAGAGTGAAAAGGAATTGAATAAAACGTGGGCAAATCCACCATGTAGGAAGATCGGCGTAATGAGTCTCCAATATTCACCAATTTCAATCGCTCGATTGTAGCCCACCCCAAGTCTTAAGATCGAATACAAACCAAAAAGGTTTACGAGAACAAAGAGGAGGATATGTATACCAATAAGTATGGAAATGATAGGATAATAACGGATAAATGAGCGAAAATCTTCATTTCGCACAAACATAATTCGACCACCTTTTTCAGAGAATTTATTATCAATTCAGTTCAATGGAATGTTGTAGGAGTGGCTGGTAAATTAAGCTCACTCGTTTTCTTATTAGTTTAGCATAGCTAGAGGTATAATCACTATTGAAAACACTATGCAGGCTTGTGACGAATTAGTACGAAGGAGTATAGAGATGATTAGAGGAATCGGAATAGATATGATTGAGGTTGATCGTATCAAACAGGTTGTTCAGAGGAATGCTGCATTTGCTGGGCGTATCCTAACTGAACGTGAACGTAGAGAATATCAGCAAATAAGTGGGCATAGAAGTGTGGAATTTTTGGCGGGACGTTTTGCAGCTAAAGAAGCGTATGCAAAAGCGAGGGGTACTGGGATTGGTAGACTTAGCTGGCAAGACATTTGTGTGCGGAAATCGCCAGAAGGTGCGCCGTATATTGAATCAGCCGATCAAGATGAGAAGATACATATATCCATTTCACATACGAAGCAGCATGCTATTGCACAAGTAATTATTGAGTGCTCGTCAAGCTAGTCTGCATAAGGTGGAGACTTGCCTCATATAATTTACCACGGTCAGGAGGGACCTGTTGTGAGAATCGTATCCGGAGAAGAAATGTATGAAGCAGACCGTTTTGCCATGGAGGAAATCGGGATTAGCGGTGTGATGTTGATGGAAAATGCGGGGAAAGCTCTATTTGAGGCGATGAAGAGCAGAATTCAAAAAGAAAAGCGTGTGGCTGTATTAATTGGCACAGGGAATAACGGAGGCGACGGTTTTGTTCTGGGAAGATATTTAAAAGAGCATGGATATGATGTAGATATCTGGTTGATTCCACCATATTCAAAGATAAGGGGAGACGCTAGAACTCACTTCGATATTTATCGTAGCCTCTCGTATTCTTACAAATCGTATGAAGACGGAGTTGCATTCGCTCGGGACATTCAAAACTATTCTGTAGTTATCGATTGTCTTCTAGGACTTGGCTTATCAGGGGCAATTCGTGCTCCATACGATGAGGTAATTAGGCAATTGAATCGGTCTTCTGCAACGGTTTTATCTGTTGATCTTCCGAGCGGTCTACATGCGAATGGAGGATACGTGGGCGAAGGCGTTCCGGTTCGTGCGAATAAAACTTATACGATTCAGTGTCCAAAATTAGGAGCCTTCCTTTATCCAGATGCCGATTTTTATGGAGATTTAGAGGTAGTTGATATTGGTCTACCACAGGCTGCTTTTTCATCTGTATTCAATAGAGAACTCTGGCAAAAGTCAGATGTACATCGCACGCTTTCTGATCGATCGGCGTCCTCTCATAAAGGAAGCCATGGAAAAGGGCTGGTGATTGGAGGATCAAAGGGAATGGTTGGAGCGCCTGTTATGACAGCGAAAGCTGCCTATAGGAGCGGAGCGGGGTTAATTCAGGCTTCAGTACCTGATGAAATTCTTTCTGTGGTGGCTGGAACAGTCGTTGAAACAATTTTCCAGGGGTGGTCATCTCGCGAAGGATTTTTCTCTGGAGAAGTGCCGGAGGACCTTTCTTCTTTCGATGGAATTGCTGTTGGTCCAGGTCTTGGGAGAAAACCGGGGTGTAAATCAGTCGTTGAAGCAGCGTTATCAACAACTTCCCCCCTCATTCTGGACGCAGATGCTTTGTACCACCTGGCAGAATTGAAAGGATGTCTGAAGGCAAGGGAAACACCGACTGTGCTAACGCCCCATCCTGGAGAGATGGCAAGGTTAACTGACTTGCCAATCGAGGAAATTCAGCGTAAGCGATTCGAGATCTCTCGTTCATTTGCTAAAGAATTCGGTGTTTACCTTGTATTGAAAGGCCCGAATACGATTGTAACTTCCCCAGATGGAAGTCAGTTCGTTAACACAACAGGTAATCCAGCGCTTGCTAAGGGAGGAACCGGTGACGTCCTGACTGGTATGGTACTTGCTTTCGTTATGCACAGTTCGTCCATCCAAGAAGGGATAAGCAATGCGGTATTTCTACATGGGCAAGCAGCAGATACCCTTGTTCAAACGACTCACACTACTCTTGACGTACTGGCGACTGATGTTATTGCTACGATTCCAACCGTTCTGCATTCATTTCTTAACCAACATCACGGATAGGTTTTTCACATGACAGGAACCTCCTTTGTCGTTTTAAATGAGGCAAAGGAGTTGGATAGAGTGAAAAAGTTCGGAGTCGTTTTTCTTATCGGAGTACTGATGCTTGTGGCACTATCGGGATGCGGACAGAAAAGTCAGCAGGATGTTGTAGATGCTTTAGACAAAAAGTTGAATGAGATGGAGAGCTATAAAGTAAATGCCAAAATGACGCTTGAAACAGGTGAAGAACCACAGCGTTATGATGTAGAGATCTGGTACCAAAAGCCCTCTTTTTATCGTGTTGAGTTAAAAAACGCTTCAAAAGAACAGAGTCAAATTATCTTGCGTAACGATGAAGGGGTATTTGTTCTGACTCCTGCTCTTAATAAAAGTTTTAGATTCCAGAGTGATTGGCCGGAGAATGGTAGCCAGGCCTATCTCTATAACACGCTTGTTCTAGATATACTAAATGATTCTGGAGCAGAATTTGAAGCAAAAGAAAATGATTATGTGTTTACAACGAAAACAAACTACCAGAACAAGAACTTATCAAAACAGTCTATCCAATTAAATAAGAAAGACCTTGCGCCAGAGAAAGTAACCATTATGAATCAAGATCAGAAACCTCTTGTTGATATTGAATTCTCTAATATGAAATTCAACGCTTCATTCGATAAGGGTGCATTTGATATGGAACGAAATATGACAGCTGCTCAGTTAGAAATACCTGTCATTGCTACAACAAATGAACCGTTTGAAGTTGTGTATCCAATGTACGAACCACAAGGCACAGGTCTTACAGATGAGAAAGAAGTAGCCACAAACAAAGTTATGTTAAGCTTCACTGGTGAAAAGTCCTTTACGTTAATAGAAGAGAAAAGTGAGGCGGTGCTCGAAACAAGTGCTCCTGTCTCGGTAGGTGAGGGTCAACCGGTGGACTTAGGCTTTACAATGGGTGTCATGACAGATACTACAGTTACCTGGAACCATAATGGTGTTGATTTCTTCCTGGCTTCAAATGATTTAACTCAAGAAGAGATGGCGTCTGTGGCAAGGTCAGTGTATGGTATGACGGAAATTAAATAACACTTCAAAGAGGTTCAGCTATGATTACATGGCTGAACCTTTTTTAGAAATAGCTATAGTAAACCATATTTAATAGCTTCCAGCGCTTGTCGGAATTAACGAGACACTTGCGCTTTTATTGTCTAGCTCCAGTGTCTAGTTCCTCGAGTCGCTTCAGCTTTTCCCCAGAACACAAAGGGCGTGTTCAGGAAAAAAGCTTCCAGCGCTTGTCGGAACTAAACGAGACACTTGCGCTTTTCTTGAAATCTCCTAAAATAGAGGGCAGAGTGATTTGTTTTAGGAGGAAGTTGGAATGGACAATCAGGCGTTTTATCGTGAAACTTGGGCTGAGGTTAATCTGGATGCTATTGAACAGAATGTAAAATCATATAAGCAATATGTGCCGAAAGATGTTTCCATCATGGCTGTTGTGAAAGCAAATGGGTATGGACATGGAGCTGTTGCGACAGCTAAGAAGGCTTTAAGCGCTGGGGCTAAATACCTTGCGGTAGCTATTCTTGATGAGGCACTTGCACTTCGTGAAGAAGGAATTGATGCTCCCATTCTTGTATTGGGATGGGTGCCTCCTGAGTATGTGAAAATGGCAGCAGAACATGACATTACCCTTACTGCTTTCCAAAAAGATTGGATCGAACAAGCTGCGAGAGTACTAGGGGAATTACCACTTAATATCCATTTGAAAGTTGACACTGGGATGGGGCGTCTTGGGATAAAAAAGGAAACAGAAGCAACCATGATTATAGAAAGGTTAAGAAAGCACACTTCTTTTATCGTTGAGGGGATCTACACTCATTTCGCGACAGCGGATGAACCGGATAATGCTTTCATTGAATCTCAAATAGCAACTTTTAAAAAAATGAAAGATTATTTTCGAAGAGAAGGTATTGAGCCTAAATGGGTTCATCTTGGAAATAGTGCAGGAGCGATTCGCTACCCTGATCGAATTGGAAATTTAATTCGTATCGGTATTTCAATGTATGGATTGATTCCTTCTCAAGAGATGAAGTCCATTCAACCTTTTGAGCTTAAACCTGCATTTAGTCTTCATAGTCAGCTAGTTAACGTGAAGCAAATGAGCACAGGAGAGCCGATTAGCTATGGGTCTACGTATCACACAGCTGAAGGGGAATGGATTGGAACAGTTCCTATTGGATATGCTGATGGATGGATACGTAAACTAAGTAATGCTTATGTTCTCATAAATGGCGAGCGTGCACCTATTGTGGGCCGTATCTGTATGGATCAACTCATGGTTCGTCTTTCTTCTGAAGTTGAAATAGGAACTCATGTGACGCTAATTGGAGTACAAGGTTCAGAGGAAATTACAATAGATGACATTGCTGAACGACTTGAGACGATTAACTATGAAATTCCTTGTATGATAGGACCGCGCGTTCCGAGACTTTTTCGTGAAAACGGAGAAAAAAAAGGCGTAATGAATACAATTTTAAAAAAATAGTAAAATAAAAGAAGGATTTTGGAAGAATATGATGAAATAGTCTTGTGGAAAGTTGTTTTGCAATGCGTCGTTTGCAATGGTAAGATTAATGGTGGAATACAATATGAGTAGCAGTGCTTCGGAGGTGTATGTTTGTGTCAGAGGCAAACAAAAAATCGATTGTTGTAACTCTCCCACAACATATTTTAAATGAGGTGGATGGTATTATTCAACAGGAACAGCTTGATCGTAACGAGTTCATATCACAGGCCACGACAATGTATATTCGCGAACGAAAGAAGCGACAAATTCGTGACGCCATGCGCCAGGGGTACATGGAGATGGCTAAGATTAACTTGAACCTTGCAGCAGAAGCCTTTCTTGTTGAGGAGGAAGCAGAGCACACCGTGGACCGCTTAGTAAGCGGGGTGTAGTGGCTTGATTGTCAAACGAGGTGATGTGTATTTTGCTGACCTTTCTCCTGTTGTAGGTTCTGAACAAGGTGGGGTAAGACCCGTCTTAATTATTCAGAACGACATTGGGAATCGTTTTAGTCCTACTGTCATTGTTGCCGCAATTACTGCGCAAATCCAAAAAGCTAAGCTGCCCACACATGTGGAAATTGATGCCAAGCGTTACGGGTTTGAACGTGATTCGGTTATCCTGCTAGAACAAATTCGTACCATTGATAAACAGCGTCTAACTGATAAAATCACTCACCTTGATGAGGGTATGATGCAAAGAGTGCAAGAAGCTTTGCAGATCAGCCTTGGACTCATTGATTTTTGAAAACGTATAATACCCAAACGAAGCTGCTCCTATGAGCAGTTTTTTTGTATCATATAAATGTTTTTAGGTAGAGTGCTTCCTTGCAACTCTTGGTCTGCTCCCCCTTTTATTCACCACATTTCGTGTAGCTCATAGCAGGGAATTTTCTAGTTATGTCGAAAAGTGTGTTAAGATGAAAATGATGTGATGCGCTAAGACTAGTAAGGCATAATAATTGCGAGTGATTTCTTGCAATGAGAAGATAAATGAATGAAGAAAGATCGTAGGGAGGAGCACGATGGACAAGTTAGTTATACAATTATTGAACGAAAGCCGAGAACGTATTTACACCAGATGGATGGATGAGATGGAGAGAGTACGTGATGAACATCGGCTTCAATCAATAACAGATAATGCTTATATAGAAACAAACAAAGAGTTGTTCGAAATTATTTACACGCATATTGAACAAAACGTTCATAAACCAACAGATCGAATGACGGAGTTTGCAGAGCGTTTGATGAAGATTGGGTGGAGACTGAGTTATGTCACTCAGGGATTACAAAACTTCCGTCGAATTATTCTAGGTGTTCTTCTTGATGCGAATCAATCTAATGATAGAGTGTTTAGCATGTACGATGAAATCGATCGTTGGATCGATCCAATTGTTAATCAATTAATTAATGAGAGCGCAAAAAATTGGGAGAACACTGTATCTATTCAAAAAGTTGCTCTTCAAGAATTATCTGCACCTCTCATCCCGGTATTTGAGAATATTAGCGTCATGCCACTTATAGGCACAATTGATACTGAGCGGGCGAAACTTATAATGGAAAACTTGTTAACTGGTGTTATTAAACACAGGTCTCAAGTTGTTCTTATTGAAATCACTGGGGTTCCAGTTGTTGATACGATGGTCGCTCATCATATTATACAAGCAGCAGAAGCAGTGAGACTTGTTGGCGCTCAGTGCATTCTTGTAGGGATTAGACCAGAAATTGCTCAAACAATCGTTAACCTAGGAATTGACCTTGGACAATTCCCAACGAAAAGTACGTTATTTAAAGGCATGAAAACTGCATTAGAAATGACAAAACGTCAGATGATTGAGATTGAGTAAGGGGGGAAGACAATGCGAATTCCTATATTAAAATTAAATGAGTATTTACTAATTACCATACAAATAGACCTCGATGACAAAACAGCACTTCAATTTCAGGAGGATTTGCTCGAGAAGATTCATGAAACAGGAGCAAAGGGCGTTGTAATTGATTTAACTTCTGTCGATATGATTGATTCATTTATTGCCAAAGTTTTAGGTGATGTAGTGCGCATGTCGAATTTAATGGGGGCAAAAGTAGTACTGACAGGAATTCAACCTGCCGTTGCTATTACGTTAATTGATTTAGGAATCATGATGAAAAATGTCCCGACTGCATTAGATTTAGAACAGGGGTTAGAGAAATTACAACAGGAATTGGGGGGATAAGTTATGAATATCCAATCCTGTGTGGAAGTACGAAATGAATGGGATATTGTGAAAGCGAGACAGTCTGGTAGGAATATAGCAAAAGAGCTAGGCTTCGGTACTGTTGATCAAGCTCGTATTACGACGGCTATTTCTGAACTCGCTCGTAACATATACCTCTATGCCGGGAGTGGCGAAGTAGCCATTGAACGGGTAGAAAACGGGGGGAAGTTAGGACTTAAAATCGAAGCATCTGACTCTGGCCCGGGAATTAAAGATATTAGAAAAGTAATGGAAGATGGTTTTACAACCTCTGGTGGTCTTGGAGCTGGTCTTCCTGGGGTCAAACGATTAATGGATGAGTTTACGATCGATTCGAAAGAAAATGAAGGAACTGTTATCACTTCTATTAAATGGCTCCGTTAAGGAGGATAGACAATAATGGACGACCGAGATCTTCAATATCAAAAATACAAAGCAATATTAGAGAATTATTTAGAGGAGCAGTCTGAGCAAACCTTATATAAGGGACAGCAGTTTAGTCGAAAGATGATCGAACAAAAGATATCTCCTGAAGAAGCTGTCAGTCTCCATGTGAGCGTTCTTGAGGAACTGTTCCCGGATATACCTGAGCCGCTTAAAAATTCATATGATTTTCTACTTGAGATGATGATCGGGTATGGATTTGCATACAGAGAGCATCAGAGTCTTCGTAGTCGTCAGCAACAATTAGAATCCGAAATTGAGATCGCGGCAAACATGCAGCAAACCTTGCTTGCGGGTGATAAGCCAGAAGTTCAGGATCTTGATATTGGTGCTATTAGTAAACCCGCCCAGAAAATGAGCGGGGATTACTATCATTTTGTTCAAGATGAGAACAATTGCGTTAGTGTAGCTATCGCTGATGTTATAGGCAAAGGTATTCCAGCTGCTTTGTGCATGAGTATGATTAAATACACAATGGATAGCGCGCCAGAGCAGCGAATGCAGCCGGGTGCGGTTCTTGAAAATCTAAATCGAGTAGTGGAACAAAATGTTGACCCTAATATGTTCATTACGATGTTTTACGGATTATATGATCCTAGGGTACATTCATTTTATTACGCTGGTGCCGGTCATGAACCGGGCTTTTTTTACGATGCAGAAAAAGATGAGTTCGAGGAGCTATTTACAAAGGGACTTGTCCTAGGGGTTTCAAAGAAAACGTCATATCAAGAATACCAACGTGTCCTTAATGGAAATGATATGGTTATCATGCTTTCAGATGGTGTAACTGAATGCCGCTCCACTAATGGTTTTATTGAACGTGATGAAATTGTTGCGTTAATTCGTAAATACATCCACCTCTCTGCTCAAGAAATTGTCGATGAGGTTTATCGAGAGCTTGAGCGCTTACAGGAGTTTGAACTCAGAGATGATTTCACCCTTGTTATTTTGCGTCGTGAGGTTTAACTTCTTTCTAAAAGTGGAATAAGGAATTAATGGATTTAACTAATAATTAGAAGCAACCTACAGGGGGTAATGTTATGAATTTGCAAATCAAACAAGAAGACCATGAAAATACACATCATTTACATATAGCTGGTGAAATAGATGCTTATACAGCACCTCAGCTCCGTGAAGCTTTGCTTCCGTTAACTGGAAAAGAAGGACATGAGACACTTGTTCATCTTGGTGACGTAAACTATATGGACAGTACTGGTCTTGGTGTTTTCGTAGGTGCACTGAAGTCATCTAAAGAGCACGGTAGCTCTATTAAGTTGACTGGAATGACTTCACGCGTACAGCGTCTTTTTGAAATCACTGGATTAGACGAAGTGATCGATATCGAAGACGTAAAGGGGGGATCGAAGTGATCAATATTTCAGATTTTGTTGAAATGAAAATCCCTGCACAAGCAGAATTTGTTGGCGTTACGAGATTAACGGTTTCAGGAATTGCGAATCGCATGGGGTATTCCTATGATGAGATTGAGGATATCAAAATTGCTCTTTCAGAAGCTTGTACAAATGCAGTGAACCATGCCTATAAAGAAGATGAAAAGGGTCAAATCACAATTGGATTTGGTATTTATGAAGACCGACTTGAGATGATGGTGCTCGATCGCGGTCAAAGTTTTGACTATACAAAAGTTTCCGAAAAGCTTGGACCAGTTGATAGTGACAAGTCTGTAGAACAACTCAGTGAGGGAGGATTAGGGCTCTTTCTGATTGAATCACTGATGGACAAAGTGGAAATCAGTGGAGAGGACGGAGTAGTAGTCATGATGACAAAGTTCCTCCACAGAGATGGGGTGGAAGTAGATGCCGACACAATCTCATCATCCCCGCAATAATAACAACAATGAGGTATATGAGTGGATTGAGCAATATCAAAACGATCCGACTGATGAAGTTGTTCAACTAAAGCTTGTTGAGAGGTATCAGGATCTTGTGCAGTCACTCGCTCGTAAGTTCTCGAAGGGGAAAAGCATTCATGACGACCTTTCACAGGTTGGGATGATTGGGTTGCTTGCAGCTCTTCGTCGTTACGACCCTGAATTTGGTAGAAGCTTTGAATCGTTTGCAGTTCCAACGATTGTCGGTGAAATCAAACGGTTTATTCGGGACAAAACATGGAGTGTTCATGTGCCGAGAAGAATAAAAGAGCTTGGACCCCGTATTAAAAAAGCGGTTGAAGAATTAACTAATGAACTTCAGCGTTCTCCAAAGGTCGATGAACTTGCAGAGTACCTTAATGTATCTGAGGAAGAAGTTCTTGAGACGATGGAAATGGGCAAAAGTTATCAAGCTCTTTCGGTTGATAGTTCAATTGAAGCAGATCAGGAAGGAAGTACAGTTACTCTACTTGATCTAGTTGGTGATCAAGAGCAAGGGTTTGATCTTGTGGATCAGCAAATGCTTCTTAAAAAGGCTTTTGCAGTACTCACTGAGCGAGAACAAGAAATCTTGAATTGTACGTATTTTGAAAATATGAGCCAGAAAGAAACTGGAGAGAAGCTTGGTATTTCACAAATGCATGTTTCCCGCTTGCAGAGAAGAGCTCTCGAAAAATTAAGACAGGCAATTCGTATTGAACCAACGGAGGCTTTTTAATCATGATTCATCATCATGATTTTAAAAAGCTTACTGTTGCAGCTTATCAGAAACCTAAGGCAGGTAATCAGATGTGCGGGGATAGCTATTATGTAGCTGAAACATCTGATTATTTCATTTGCGCTGTAGCGGATGGGCTTGGCAGTGGAGATATGGCTAAAGATTCTTCCCTAGCCGCTATCAATGTAGTAAAAGAATATCAGGATGAAGATGTAGAAACTTTGATGAAACGTGCAAATGAAGAGATGAGAGGGAAACGTGGGTGCGTGCTTTCTATTTTTAAACTTGATCTTAAGACAAGACAGCTCGAATATAGTGGTATAGGAAATATTAATTTAATTATTTACCAACCGGATGGTAAGATTATTCGTCCTATCTCTTATTCAGGGTATCTCTCAGGAAAGCTTCAGAAGGTGAAGGTGCAATCAATTGATTATCCTTCAGGGTCCTCTTTCGTTACTTATTCTGACGGTGTTCAAATTAGTTCTAAAAACTACTCAATGATTGCTCGATTTGATTCAGTAAAGGAATCCTTTCAGCATTTAACAGACGCGCTTCCCTCTACAAATGATGACATTACTCTCCTTGTAGGGAAAACGGTATAAAAAGTTCTTCCAGATAAATCAGGGAGAGCTTTTTTATTTTGGTTTAAGTTTCTACTACTAGTAGTAGAAACCGTCTGAAGTGTTTTAGTGATTATGCTTGCGCGCTTTTAACTAATCAACTTATCCGGTAAACTAATAGTATTATCGAATGAGTCCCGAGGAGGAATTATTTTGGAAATGACAGCAGATAAAAAGCAAGCGGAACATTTTCATAAGGTAGCGCAGAAATTGCAGCTTGCTGAACGAAGTGTACGAGAAGTAATCACACTTTTAAATGATGGTAACACGGTTCCGTTTATTGCGCGTTACCGTAAGGAGTTAACAGGTGGGCTTGATGAAGTTCAATTGAGGGATATTCAGGAAGCTTGGCTTTATCTTCAAAATCTCGCCAATCGAAAAGAAGAGGTTATTCGTCTCATACGGGAGCAAGACAAACTAACAGATGAATTAAAGAAGCAACTAGAGAAGGCTACTAAGCTTCAAGAAGTAGAAGATCTATATCGACCTTATAAACAAAAGAAACGAACGAAGGCTACAATTGCAAAAGAGAAGGGATTGGAGCCTCTTGCTCTTTGGATTCTAAATGATGGAACTGGAGAAGCCTCCGAAGCGGCTGTAGAATACATATCAAAAGAAAACGAAGTTCCTACAGTGGAAGATGCCATCCAAGGAGCGCAGGATATTATTGCTGAATGGATATCAGATGATGCGGACGCACGTAAGTGGATTCGTGCAAAAACATTTCAACATGGTATTCTTCAAACCGCTGTGAAATCTGAAGAAGAAGATCCTAAAAAGATATTTGAAATGTACTATTCCTACCAGGAAGGTATTTCAAAAATCGTTCCACATCGGGTTCTGGCGATTAATAGAGGTGAGAAGGAAAAAGTTTTACGTACATCAGTCACCCCACCTACTGATTCAATCCATGATTATTTAAATAGGAAAATAATAAAAAATCAGCAGCAAAGTTGCGTCACTCTATTAGAGGAAGCCATTATTGACAGTTACAAACGTCTTATTCAACCTTCTGTAGAAAGAGAAATACGTAAAGAATTAACTGAGCGAGCTGAGGACCAAGCCATTCATATTTTCTCAGAAAACCTAAAACATCTTTTGCTACAACCCCCTTTAAAAGGAAAGAGAGTACTTGGGGTAGATCCTGCCTTTCGAACTGGGTGTAAACTAGCTGTTGTTGATGATACCGGTAAAATGCTTAATGTGTCTGTTATCTATCCAACACCGCCACGCTCAGAAGTCGAGAAAGCGAAAGCTATAGTGATACAAATGATAAAAGACTACGATATTGAGATGGTTGCTATAGGGAACGGGACGGCATCACGTGAAACCGAACAGTTTATTGCAGATGTGATAAAAGAAGTGGAAGTAAAAGTGGTCTATTTAATTGTTAATGAAGCAGGAGCGAGTGTTTACTCTGCATCAGACCTTGCAAGAGAAGAGTTTCCTGATCTACAGGTGGAGGAACGTTCGGCGGTTTCCATTGCGCGTAGAGTTCAAGACCCACTTGCTGAGCTAGTTAAAATTGATCCTAAATCAGTAGGAGTGGGACAATATCAGCACGATGTGTCTCAGAAAAAGCTGAATGATCAATTAACCTTTGTTGTGGAAACCGCTGTTAACCAGGTTGGCGTTAATGTGAATACAGCTTCTGTCTCTCTCCTTCAATATGTAGCTGGTCTTTCTCGAGCAGTTGCGATGAATATCGTTAAAAAACGAGATGAAGAAGGAAAGTTTACAAGTAGGGTGCAGTTAAAGAAAGTGCCAAGGCTTGGTGCTAAAACATATGAGCAGTGTATTGGATTTCTTCGAATAATGGGAGGGAAGCAACCTCTTGATCAAACAGAGATCCACCCTGAAAGTTATCAGGTAACAAAAGCACTTTTAGAACGCATTGATTGTAAGCCGCAGGATATTGGGACTGAAAAACTAGTGCAATCTTTGTCTGCAATTCCGATGAAGGAAACTGCAGAGGCTTTAAATATAGGGGAACCCACGTTACAAGATATTGTGGCATCTCTGCAGAAGCCGGGGCGTGACCCCCGAGATGAACTCTCACAGCCTATTTTAAAAACAGATGTTTTGAAAATGGAAGATCTTGAACAGGGTATGGAGTTAGAAGGAACAGTACGAAACGTAGTAGACTTTGGTGCTTTTATTGATATAGGGGTTAAACAAGATGGGCTTGTTCATATCTCGAAATTAACGACTCGCTTTGTGAAAAACCCTATGGAAGTTGTCCATGTAGGGCAAGTTGTTACTGTATGGGTTGATGAAGTTGATTTGAAAAGGGAAAGAATCGCTCTTACTATGCTAAAGCCATCATAAGCACTGCCCTTAGGGGCGGTGTTTTCTTCTGTAAAAAAACCAACATTGATTAAGAAGCTTGATTTGTCGGCGATTTTTCTCAAGGTAAGCTTGTTTCAGTTGTTTCTTAAACCATACAGGCAACTCCATCTCCTCCTTTAATGGATGACACTGCGTGAATGATGATGTAAATTAGTTTATGAAAAGCGGCTTGTATATGTTCGGAAAGTGAAAGGATGAATGAGTTGACTGAGAAAGAACTGCAGCGTTTAGTAGAAGCAATATCCGAGAGGTATTTTGGTATGCCTTTTCTTCATCAAGCTACATTTAATGCTCGTTTAAGAACTACTGGCGGACGTTATTTGTTAAGGTCACATAATCTTGAATTCAATAAAAAGCACTATGATCAATTTGGTGTAACAGAACTTGAAGGGATTATAAAGCATGAACTATGTCATTATCACCTACACATTCAGAAGAAAGGTTATAAACATCAGGACCAGGATTTCAAACAACTTCTTCAAAAAGTGGGGGGATCACGCTACTGCCAGGTAGTACCTGGGCAAAGAAGAGTAGAATCATATAAGTACCTTTACGAGTGTCAACAATGCCATGCTAAGTATAGAAGGAAGAGAAGGATGGACACCTTACGATATGTGTGCGGAAAGTGTAGAGGAAAGTTAAAACAAGTTTATTGAAAGTTATCATTGACGACCTAGATTGTATGTGGTAAATTAATAAAGTCTCTTCGGAGAGCAAGTCCAGATCGAATACATAACGCTTTAAGAAATTTCAAAAAAGCTGTTGACTTTGATTGCCGGATGAGTTATTATATTAAATGTCGCCGATAACGGAGACAACAAATTAAACACTATTCCACAGTAGCTCAGTGGTAGAGCTATCGGCTGTTAACCGATCGGTCGTAGGTTCGAATCCTACCTGTGGAGCCAAACGGAGAAGTACCCAAGTGGCTGAAGGGGCGCCCCTGCTAAGGGTGTAGGTCGCGTGAGCGGCGCGAGGGTTCAAATCCCTCCTTCTCCGCCATTTTTATGGCCCGTTGGTCAAGCGGTTAAGACACCGCCCTTTCACGGCGGTAACACGGGTTCGAATCCCGTACGGGTCACCAACAAATTTTAAAAATAAAATGTTTCAACAACATGATATGTAATCAGTTATAGAGGTCTCGTGGTGTAGCGGTTAACATGCCTGCCTGTCACGCAGGAGATCGCGGGTTCGATTCCCGTCGAGACCGCCATTATTTTCTAAAATGAATCTGATTATATAAATTGTTGGGCTATAGCCAAGCGGTAAGGCAACGGATTTTGATTCCGTCATGCGCTGGTTCGAATCCAGCTAGCCCAGCCATGTTGAGCCATTAGCTCAGTTGGTAGAGCATCTGACTTTTAATCAGAGGGTCGAAGGTTCGAGTCCTTCATGGCTCACCACTTTTTGCGGGTGTGGCGGAATTGGCAGACGCGCTAGACTTAGGATCTAGTGTCTTACGACGTGGGGGTTCAAGTCCCTTCACCCGCACCAATTCTTTTAAAATGCTAAGTTTTCATCAAGTAACGATGTGCGGTTGTGGCGGAATGGCAGACGCGCTAGCTTGAGGGGCTAGTGGGGGAAACCCCGTGGAGGTTCGAGTCCTCTCAACCGCACCAAATATAATATGCGCCCGTAGCTCAATTGGATAGAGCGTCTGACTACGGATCAGAAGGTTAGGGATTCGACTTCTCTCGGGCGCACCATATTTATTTACTTAATAAAATGTCGGGAAGTAGCTCAGCTTGGTAGAGCACTTGGTTTGGGACCAAGGGGTCGCAGGTTCAAATCCTGTCTTCCCGACCATCAATATCGCGGGTGTAGTTTAGTGGTAAAACCTCAGCCTTCCAAGCTGATGTCGTGGGTTCGATCCCCATCACCCGCTCCATTAAAGATGGGCCTGTAGCTCAGCTGGTTAGAGCGCACGCCTGATAAGCGTGAGGTCGGTGGTTCGAGTCCACTCAGGCCCACCATCTTTTGAAAAAAAGTTGTTGACACTGTTCAAGTCATCATGGTATGATGATTTGGTCGCTGAAAACGACATTGAAAGAAACAAATCGATCTTTGAAAACTGAACGAAACGCCATGTAAGTAGTTGTTTCTACGGAAACAAAACATTGTTTTAAAGCTAGATTAAGCTTTCTATCGGAGAGTTTGATCCTGGCTCAGGACGAACGCTGGCGGCGTGCCTAATACATGCAAGTCGAGCGAAGAGATGGGAGCTTGCTCCCTGATCTTAGCGGCGGACGGGTGAGTAACACGTGGGCAACCTGCCCTGCAGACTGGGATAACTCCGGGAAACCGGAGCTAATACCGGGTAATACATCGCACCGCATGGTGCAATGTTGAAAGTTGGCTTTCGAGCTAACACTGCAGGATGGGCCCGCGGCGCATTAGCTAGTTGGTAAGGTAATGGCTTACCAAGGCGACGATGCGTAGCCGACCTGAGAGGGTGATCGGCCACACTGGGACTGAGACACGGCCCAGACTCCTACGGGAGGCAGCAGTAGGGAATCTTCCGCAATGGACGAAAGTCTGACGGAGCAACGCCGCGTGAGTGACGAAGGCCTTCGGGTCGTAAAGCTCTGTTGTTAGGGAAGAACAAGTACCGTTCGAATAGGGCGGTACCTTGACGGTACCTAACCAGAAAGCCACGGCTAACTACGTGCCAGCAGCCGCGGTAATACGTAGGTGGCAAGCGTTGTCCGGAATTATTGGGCGTAAAGCGCGCGCAGGCGGTCTTTTAAGTCTGATGTGAAAGCCCACGGCTCAACCGTGGAGGGTCATTGGAAACTGGAGGACTTGAGTGCAGAAGAGGAGAGTGGAATTCCACGTGTAGCGGTGAAATGCGTAGATATGTGGAGGAACACCAGTGGCGAAGGCGGCTCTCTGGTCTGTAACTGACGCTGAGGCGCGAAAGCGTGGGGAGCAAACAGGATTAGATACCCTGGTAGTCCACGCCGTAAACGATGAGTGCTAGGTGTTGGGGGGTTCCACCCTCAGTGCTGAAGTTAACACATTAAGCACTCCGCCTGGGGAGTACGACCGCAAGGTTGAAACTCAAAGGAATTGACGGGGGCCCGCACAAGCAGTGGAGCATGTGGTTTAATTCGAAGCAACGCGAAGAACCTTACCAGGTCTTGACATCCTCTGACAATCCTGGAGACAGGACGTTCCCCTTCGGGGGACAGAGTGACAGGTGGTGCATGGTTGTCGTCAGCTCGTGTCGTGAGATGTTGGGTTAAGTCCCGCAACGAGCGCAACCCTTGATCTTAGTTGCCAGCATTTAGTTGGGCACTCTAAGGTGACTGCCGGTGACAAACCGGAGGAAGGTGGGGATGACGTCAAATCATCATGCCCCTTATGACCTGGGCTACACACGTGCTACAATGGACGGTACAAAGGGCAGCAACACCGCGAGGTGAAGCGAATCCCATAAAGCCGTTCTCAGTTCGGATTGCAGGCTGCAACTCGCCTGCATGAAGCCGGAATTGCTAGTAATCGCGGATCAGCATGCCGCGGTGAATACGTTCCCGGGCCTTGTACACACCGCCCGTCACACCACGAGAGTTTGTAACACCCGAAGTCGGTGGGGTAACCTTTATGGAGCCAGCCGCCGAAGGTGGGACAAATGATTGGGGTGAAGTCGTAACAAGGTAGCCGTATCGGAAGGTGCGGCTGGATCACCTCCTTTCTATGGAGAATTACGAAGGTAACTTACGTTACCAACCTTACATGAGCGTTTCGTTTAGTTTTGAAAGAATGATTTATTCTTTCAAACCAGGTGAAGTGATGAAGCTTAGGCGGATTCAAACAGTAGCCTTGTTCCTTGAAAACTAGATAGCACAAACAACGACATCCAATAATTATTTTTTATGCAATAACTTAGTAATAACTGATGCGTTATGGCAGCAATGCCTAACAAATCGAAGGTTAAGCTACTAAGGGCGCACGGTGGATGCCTTGGCACTAGAAGCCTAAGAAGGACGGGACGAACACCGATATGCTTCGGGGAGCTGTAAGTACGCTTTGATCCGGAGATTTCCGAATGGGGGAACCCACCATCTTTAATAGGATGGTATCCATTTCTGAATACATAGGGAATGGAAGGCAGACCCGGGGAACTGAAACATCTCATTACCCGGAGGAAGAGAAAGCAAACGCGATTTCCTGAGTAGCGGCGAGCGAAACGGAATCAGCCCAAACCAGAGGGCTTGCCCTCTGGGGTTGTAGGACGTCTCTTTGGAGTTACAAAGGCACGGATAGACGAAGCGACCTGGAAAGGTCCATCAGAGAAGGTAACAATCCTGTAGTCAAAATCCGATGCCCTCCGAGACGGATCCTGAGTACGGCGGGACACGTGAAACCCCGTCGGAATCCGGGAGGACCATCTCCCAAGGCTAAATACTCTCTAGTGACCGATAGTGAACCAGTACCGTGAGGGAAAGGTGAAAAGCACCCCGGAAGGGGAGTGAAAAAGAACCTGAAACCGTGTGCCTACAACTAGTTGGAGCCCGTTAATGGGTGACAGCGTGCCTTTTGTAGAATGAACCGGCGAGTTACGATCCCGTGCAAGGTTAAGCTGAGAAGGCGGAGCCGCAGCGAAAGCGAGTCTGAATAGGGCGAAATAGTACGTGGTCGTAGACCCGAAACCAGGTGATCTACCCATGTCCAGGGTGAAGTTCAGGTAACACTGAATGGAGGCCCGAACCCACGCATGTTGAAAAATGCGGGGATGAGGTGTGGGTAGCGGTGAAATGCCAATCGAACCTGGAGATAGCTGGTTCTCTCCGAAATAGCTTTAGGGCTAGCCTCGCGGCAAGAATCTTGGAGGTAGAGCACTGATTGGACTAGGGGTCCTTACCGGATTACCGAATCCAGTCAAACTCCGAATGCCAACGATTTATCCGCGGGAGTCAGACTGCGAGTGATAAGATCCGTAGTCGAGAGGGAAACAGCCCAGACCACCAGCTAAGGTCCCAAAGTATACGTTAAGTGGAAAAGGATGTGGCGTTGCTTAGACAACCAGGATGTTGGCTTAGAAGCAGCCATCATTTAAAGAGTGCGTAATAGCTCACTGGTCGAGTGACGCTGCGCCGAAAATGTACCGGGGCTAAACGTATCACCGAAGCTGTGGATTGTCTTACGACAATGGTAGGAGAGCGTTCTAAGGGCAGTGAAGTCAGACCGAAAGGACTGGTGGAGCGCTTAGAAGTGAGAATGCCGGTATGAGTAGCGAAAGACAAGTGAGAATCTTGTCCGTCGAAAGCCCAAGGTTTCCTGAGGAAGGCTCGTCCGCTCAGGGTTAGTCGGGACCTAAGCCGAGGCCGAAAGGCGTAGGCGATGGATAACAGGTTGATATTCCTGTACCACCTCCTTTCCGTTTGAACGACGGGGGGACGCAGAAAGATAGGGAGAGCGCGCTGCTGGAAATGCGCGTCCAAGCGATTAGGCTGGTGAATAGGCAAATCCGTTCACCATGAAGGCTGAATCGTGATGGCGAGGGAAATTTAGTACCGAAGTCCTTGATTCTACGCTGCCAAGAAAAGCCTCTAGTGAGGAAAAAGGTGCCCGTACCGCAAACCGACACAGGTAGGCGAGGAGAGAATCCTAAGACGATCGGGAGAACTCTCGTTAAGGAACTCGGCAAAATGACCCCGTAACTTCGGGAGAAGGGGTGCTTCCTCGGGTTTATAGCCCAGGGGAGCCGCAGTGAAAAGATCCAAGCGACTGTTTAGCAAAAACACAGGTCTCTGCAAAGCCGTAAGGCGAAGTATAGGGGCTGACACCTGCCCGGTGCTGGAAGGTTAAGAGGAGGGGTTATCCCTTACGGGAGAAGCTCTGAATCGAAGCCCCAGTAAACGGCGGCCGTAACTATAACGGTCCTAAGGTAGCGAAATTCCTTGTCGGGTAAGTTCCGACCCGCACGAAAGGTGCAACGACTTGGATACTGTCTCAACGAGAGACCCGGTGAAATTATAGTACCTGTGAAGATGCAGGTTACCCGCGACAGGACGGAAAGACCCCATGGAGCTTTACTGTAGCCTGATATTGGATTTTGGTACAGCTTGTACAGGATAGGTAGGAGCCATAGAAGTCGGACCGCCAGGTTCGATGGAGGCGTCGGTGGGATACTACCCTGGCTGTACTGACATTCTAACCCAGCACCGTGATCCGGTGCGGAGACAGTGTCAGGTGGGCAGTTTGACTGGGGCGGTCGCCTCCTAAAGTGTAACGGAGGCGCCCAAAGGTTCCCTCAGAATGGTTGGAAATCATTCGCAGAGTGTAAAGGCACAAGGGAGCTTGACTGCGAGACCTACAAGTCGAGCAGGGACGAAAGTCGGGCTTAGTGATCCGGTGGTTCCGCATGGAAGGGCCATCGCTCAACGGATAAAAGCTACCCTGGGGATAACAGGCTTATCTCCCCCAAGAGTCCACATCGACGGGGAGGTTTGGCACCTCGATGTCGGCTCATCGCATCCTGGGGCTGAAGTAGGTCCCAAGGGTTGGGCTGTTCGCCCATTAAAGCGGTACGCGAGCTGGGTTCAGAACGTCGTGAGACAGTTCGGTCCCTATCCGTCGCGGGCGCAGGAAATTTGAGAGGAGCTGTCCTTAGTACGAGAGGACCGGGATGGACACACCGCTGGTGTACCAGTTGTTCCGCCAGGAGCATAGCTGGGTAGCTACGTGTGGAAGGGATAAGTGCTGAAAGCATCTAAGCATGAAGCCCCCCTCGAGATGAGATTTCCCACAGCATTAAGCTGGTAAGATCCCTTAGAGATGATGAGGTAGATAGGTTCGGGGTGGAAGCGTGGCAACACGTGGAGCTGACGAATACTAATCGATCGAGGGCTTAACCTAAACGAAAAGCGAAGTAAGCCGTTTAAATCCGACAAGCGTTGGAGGCTTTTGAGTCAGACGCGCTTTATGCGTCAGAATCAAAAGGTGAAACGATCGAGGATTTGGCTTACGTAGCTGGACATATTGGAAAGTTGTGCGTGCTATCTAGTTTTCAGGGAACACCTGAAATAAGGAAGTTCGATTAAGTGCCACCACGTCCTGTGGTGAACACCGAACGGCTAACATCCTGTTAGTCTAGTGATGATGGCGAAGAGGTCACACCCGTTCCCATGCCGAACACGGAAGTTAAGCTCTTCAGCGCCGATGGTAGTTGGGGGATCTCCCCCTGCAAGAGTAGGACGTCGCTGGGCAATTGAAGAAAAGTGAGAGACCAAATGGTTTCTCACTTTTTTGTATTGATAAAGTGAAGAAAACTCGCAAGAGAAAAAAGCTTCATGTGAGACAATCAAAACTTCTTCGAAAGCTACGTAGGGGTGGGAGAAGCAAGAAATTCGAGGAAGCAAGCGATGTCAGACCGGAGTGGATATTCGAGAGATCCATGAGGATCTGGCATCGCGCAGCTGGCGAAGTTCGCCGCTTATCGCACCCCGTATGAGAACACGGAAGTTAAGCTCGAGCGCCGATGGTAGTTGGGGGATCTCCCCTTGCAAGAGTAGGACGTCGCTGGGCACAAGATGAAAGGCGAGAGACCTGAGGGTTTCTCGCTTTTTTTTGTATGGTTTTTACGTTCGCGGAATTAATCTCAAATTCGCGGAATAAATTTGATTTTCGCGGAATTATATAAAATATCGCGAAATAACCGCATGCGAGTAAGCATTTTAATTCTATCCAGCCAGAATGTGGTGCTTAATAAGAATAATTAATTGAAAATTTCGAACCGTATTTCTTGAAATTACTCTCTAGAACACGTACAGTTAATGAAAAAGAATTTTATTTAGAGGAAGGGGAAAATAAATGGATTTTCATTTTGATACAAAAGCAGTACGTTTTCCACGAAAGACGAAAGCAGATACAGTTAGTAAGGTTCAACCGATTTATCAGACCTCTGCCTTTGTTTTTGAAGATCTCGATGATTTGGAATCTTTTTATGAAGGTAAAAAAGACTATTTGTATACGCGTGTTAGCAATCCGAATACAGATGATCTTGGAATGGGTGTAGCAGACCTTGAGGGGGCTCCTAAAGGCATTGCAACTTCTTCAGGTTTATCTGCTATTCTTGCAGGAGTACTTGCTGTTGTTAAGGCTGGCGACCACATTGTGGCTTGTGAAGATCTATACGGAGGTACATACTCTCTTTTTAATGAAGAACTCCCTGACTTCGGCATAGAAGTTTCTTTTGTTGATTTTACTGACAAAGAAAAAATTGAGCATGCCATACGTCCAAATACAAAGTTACTTTATACGGAATCAGTAACAAACCCGCTATTAAGAGTAGAGGATCTAACCCTTCTTAAAGAACTTGGTGAAAAGCATGAACTAATTACAATGATAGATAATACGTTTGCTACTCCGTATCTTCTTCAACCTTATCAAGTTGGAATTGATCTTGTTGTACATAGCGCAACAAAATACATTGGCGGACATAGTGATGTAACAGCAGGCGTACTAGTAGGCAGAGAAGATCTTATGGCTAAAGCAAAAGCCAAAGTGATTAACCTTGGTGCTAACCTTAGTCCATTCGAAGCGTGGCTAGGGTGCCGTGGGTTAAAAACGATGAGTGTACGAATGGAACGGCATGTTAGGAATGCTGCATTTCTTGCAAGCCAACTCAAAGACGTTAAAGGCATAAAGAATGTATATTATCCAGCATATGTAGCTGAAAGAGGATCTGGGGCAATGGTTTCCATTGAATTAGAGGAAGAAACCAATGTGAAATCGTTCTTCAAGTCACTAGGATGGGTGAAGATTATACCGACTCTGGCTGGATTAGATACTACCGTTTCTTATCCCATTGCCACCTCCCACCGAACAGTACCTGAAGATACTAGACAGAAGCTGGGGATCAATAAGCAGCTCGTCCGTATTTCTGTAGGAATTGAAAACGAAAATGATATTGTAGATGCATTCAAAAATGCTGTGGAAAAATCCCTCTAATAGGAGGGATTTTTCTTTTTCTCCTAAAGGTTGCATTCATTACATTTATCTGGTATAGTAGTATTTGTGTCCGAGAGACATATTAAGTTCTTTTATATCGTCGCGGGGTGGAGCAACGAGCGTTACTTCAATGAAACAACATCGAGTTGTTTCGACGGATACGCATCGTAGCATAATCTTGCAGAGGAAGAAACAGTGCACTGCATAAAGAAGCAGGCACAAATTATTTTTTTATATCGTCGCGGGGTGGAGCAGTTCGGTAGCTCGTTGGGCTCATAACCCAAAGGTCGCAGGTTCAAATCCTGCCCCCGCAACCAAAAATTTACCTACGTCGATTAATCTTCCTTGTTAAATTTTTATTGTAGTGAATTTAGGGGCAACCTAAACTGATAACTTGGTATTATTTCTCACAATCGTAAGTGTATATTGTTCAAACATTGCATACTGGTCTCGTGGTGTAGCGGTTAACATGCCTGCCTGTCACGCAGGAGATCGCGGGTTCGATTCCCGTCGAGACCGCCATTTCTAATAGAGCGATAGAATCGCTTTTTTTTTATACTCTAAAATCGTTTTTTTTCTATAAACCTTAGGGAAAATAGAAGTTTTTCTAAACAAACATGTGAATTTGTCGTTAAGTAAGATAAACTGATAGAAAAAGCACCTTAGGATGAAATTCCTAAGGTTTTTTTATAAAATAGAAAGAGAGATGAGTTTGGTGAAAGATGAATTTGCATTTATTCAATCCATTAAGCCAGCTTATACATTTCGTGAAGAATTGATTCAAGGGATTGGAGACGATGCTGCTCTTTATCGTATTGGATCAGACTGGGATGAAATCGCCTGTGCGGATACAATGGTGGAAGGAATCCATTTTAAAAAAAGTACGCTCTCCCCTTTCCAAATTGGCAGAAAAGCGCTCGCCGTCAATATAAGTGATATCGCTGCTATGGGCGGAATTCCGATGTTTTACCTTGTATCGATATCAGTACCTCAGACAGGCTGGTCGTCTAAGCAGCTAAAAGAAATCTATAAAGGTATGAAAGAAATTGCTGATGACTATGAAATAGATATGATTGGCGGAGATACTGTCTCGACGCGAAGCGATCTTCACATTGCAATTACTGTGATTGGTAAAATCGAGAAAGGACGCAAACTTCTGAGAAGTAATGCGCGAGCTGGAGATATTGTCTTTCTTACTGGACCTGTCGGTGGATCAGCTGCTGGACTTTTTTCTTTGCTTGAAGGGGAAGGGAATGAAGCCCCATATGTAAAATATCATCAAGAACCTAGTCCGAGAATAAAGCAAGGACGTATTCTCGCCAAAAGTGGGTACCGGATTTCATTAAATGATGTTAGTGATGGAATTGCAAGTGAGTCCCATGAGTTAGCTGAAGCAAGTGGCGTTTCTATTATACTGAATCAGGATACGATTCCAGCTCCTGAGGGCTTCGATGCTTATTCTTCCTTTCAGCGGTTAGAATGGATGTTAAATGGTGGAGAAGATTATGAACTTATCGGAACAGTTGCTGAGGAGAATTGGGAAAAGGTTGTAGAACTTTTCGAGGCGCACGATGAAGAAATTTATCGGATTGGTTATGTAGAGGATAAGCGGACAAGTGTATGGATGAATTATAAAGATCAAAAATTCAAACTGGACAAGAAGGGTTACAATCACTTCTCGTCTAAGGAATAGGTGATGACCATGAGTGGATATGCTTTCATCATGAAGTCTCCAGATGAAACGATGGAGTTTGGTAGAAAGCTTGCTGAAAAGCTTAAGCCAGGCAGTGTATTAACACTTGAAGGAGATCTAGGTGCTGGCAAGACAACATTTACAAAAGGAATCGGAAAAGGACTAGGGGTTACGAAAGTGGTAAACAGCCCGACTTTTACGATAATAAAAGAATATGAAGGTACGATTCCTCTGTTTCATATGGACGCATATCGTCTAGAAGAGAGTGATGAAGACCTTGGTTTTAGCGAATACTTTGAAGGGGAAGGTGTCACTGTAGTGGAATGGGCAAAATTCATTCAGGACATGCTTCCAAAGGAACTACTCAGAGTTGAAATTTATCATCAAAGAGAATCAGAACGTCGGCTAATATTGAGACCCTTTGGTCCTTTTTATGAGTCGTTATGTAAGGAGTTGCAACATGAGAGTACTAGCCATTGATTCTTCGAATTATTGTATGGGTGTCTCCGTTATGGTGGAGGGCACGATTGTTGGAGAAATCATAACAAATATAAAGAAAAACCACTCGGTTCGGTTGATGCCTGCTATTGAGCAATTGCTAGAAGAAGTTCAATTAAAGCCTATTGACCTTGATCGTATTGTAGTAGCGGAGGGACCAGGTTCTTATACAGGTCTTCGTATTGGTATTAGTATAGCTAAGACGCTTGCGTGGACATTAAACATTCCACTTGTGGGGGTTTCGAGTTTAGAGGTTCTGGGCCAGAAC
Organism: Anaerobacillus sp. QJM3NY_32; assembly: GCF_056173645.1. Taxonomy (NCBI): domain Bacteria; kingdom Bacillati; phylum Bacillota; class Bacilli; order Caryophanales; family Bacillaceae; genus Anaerobacillus; species Anaerobacillus sp. QJM3NY_32. Next base: position 249,265 of record NZ_CM149684.1, read on the forward strand.
GGCCGTTATTTTACTGGAGCTATCATTCCCTTTTTTGATGCTAGACGAGGACAGGTCTATATGAGCGTATATCGAGCAAATGGAATAGAAGTCGAGAGAGAAACCGACGATCATATCGTCCTATTTGAAGACTGGTTGAAAGAGAATAAAGATCGCTATGAGCGCTTCTTATTTATTAGTGGCGATTTAAATTTACACAAGGAACAAATCGAAGCGATTTTAGGAGAGAAAGCAACTTTTGCACCGAGTAGCAGCTTGAATGCTCGTCCTTCTGATCTTGCAAGATTAGGGTCTTGTAAAGAACCGGTAGAAGATGTCCATCAGTTTACACCAAACTATGTAAGAATGGCTGAAGCTGAAGCGAAATGGCTGGCTTCACAGAAAAAGTAGGGGATTAACGATGAATGAGACGGTATCGTTTCGATCGATGACGATTGAAGATATAGAAGCTGTCATGCGAATTGAGCATGCAACGTTCCCTACGCCTTGGAGCAAATCCGCTTTCTATAATGAAATTGTAATTAACCATTTTGCTACTTATCTATTGCTCGAGGTTGGGGAAGAAATAGCGGGATATTGTGGTGTGTGGGTCATCATCGATGAAGCACATATTACCAACATAGCGCTTCATCCGGACTATAGAGGAATGAAGCTAGGAGAAGCACTACTTAAGAGAGCCATTCATTTTGCTAAATTACGTGGAGCGTTGACCATGACTTTGGAAGTTCGCGTATCTAATAAAGTTGCGCAAAACTTGTATCGGAAATTTGGATTTGAAGAAGGCGGCATTCGCAAAAATTATTACACTGATAATCATGAGGATGCGCTAGTTATGTGGGTGAATTTTAATGGAAAATAAAAATGAATTAATACTCGGTATTGAAACGAGCTGTGATGAAACGGCAGTAGCGATTGTAAGAAATGGGAAAGAAGTTTTGGCCAATGTCGTGGCTTCTCAAATTGAAAGTCATAAACGGTTTGGTGGGGTTGTACCAGAAATTGCTTCAAGACATCATGTAGAGCAGATGACGCTGATTTTAGAAGAAGCATTGGACGAGGCAAACGTTACAATGGACGATATTGATGGGATTGCTGTAACGGAAGGCCCAGGATTAGTGGGGGCACTCTTAATAGGTGTGAATACAGCAAAAGCACTTGCTTTCACTCATCAAAAACCGCTGATCGGTACTCATCATATTGCTGGGCACATATACGCGAATCAGCTTGTAGCAGAGCTAACATATCCACTGCTTGCTCTCGTCGTCTCAGGAGGCCATACAGAGCTTGTTTATATGCCATCTGAAGGTGAGTTTGAGGTAATAGGAGAAACGCGTGATGATGCAGCGGGTGAGGCCTATGATAAAGTAGCAAGAACGCTTCAGCTACCTTATCCAGGCGGACCGCATATTGATCGACTAGCCGCGGAAGGCGAGGAATCCGTCCCTCTTCCTCGTGCCTGGCTTGAAAAAGGTTCTTATGATTTTAGTTTTAGTGGCTTGAAATCCGCGGTTATTAATACTGTTCATAATGCGAAGCAAAGAAACGAAGAGTTAAAGCCTGAGGATCTTGCGGCAAGTTTTCAAGCTTCGGTCGTAGAAGTTCTTGTTACTAAAACTTTACGAGCAGCAAAAGAGTATGGTGTGAAACAGGTTGTACTTGCTGGTGGTGTAGCTGCCAATAGAGGACTCAGAAGTTCTCTAACAGAAGCATTCAATGGCAGTGAGACAGAGCTTGTGATTCCGCCACTTTATTATTGTACTGATAATGCAGCTATGATTGCAGCAGCTGGAACGATAGCTTATCGTAAAGGGAAGAGATCTAGCTTACAACTTAACGCAAATCCGGGATTAGAACTGGGAATCTAATCCCGGTTTTTTTATTTGAAGAAAAACCACCCATTTATCAGAAAGCTAAACAGACGTTCTTTTCATGTTTAAGGTGAGGTGTTTTAATGAGAACAGTTATCCACACGATGGTGGATAATGTGGATATAAGGAGAGGAAAGGGATTCCCTCGCCGTTTCTTGGAAAGTGGTCATTTTGTGGATAATCGGTTATTGACCTGTGGATAATGTTGATAGTTTTTAGGGAATTAGTCATAACAGGTGATTAATTGTGTATAAGTTTGTGGATAGTGTGAATATGTCGGAAAATTCTTACCTAATAAAAAAACAGTCCACTGTGGACTGTTTTTTCTTATGCTTCTTGTAGTTGCTCCCATTCTTCCATGAGAGTTTCCGTTTGGTGACGAAGATGATCCATTTCTTCATTTAATTTCATTACTTTTTCATGATCTTCAAAAACTTCTGGAATGCAAAGCTCTTCTTCTATTTCTGCGATGCGAACTTCAGCATTGTCGACCTCTTTTTCAATTTCTTCAATTCGTCTTTGCATTTGTCGTTCTTGGCGCTTCGTTTCCTTATCCTGCTGAAATGTTGATTTGGCAGATGGAGCATCTTGTGTGACATTGTTCTTTGGTTGCTCAAGAGCTGCTAATTCAGCAAGCTCTTGTTTTTTCTCAACATAGTAATCGTAATCACCTAGATAAGGTGTTACGCCATCAGTTGAAAGTTCAATGACGCGCGTCGCGATTCTGTTAATAAAATATCTGTCGTGCGAGACAAATAGGATTGTACCGGGAAATTGAATAAGTGCTTCTTCAAGAATTTCCTTACTATCTAGATCTAGATGGTTTGTTGGCTCATCCAGTATTAGTAGATTTGATTTTTGCATCATCAACTTGGAAAGTGCTAGGCGCCCTTTTTCGCCCCCACTTAAGTCAGAGACATTCTTCAAAACGTCGTCACCAGTGAAAAGAAAGCGTCCTAAAACTGCTCTAATGTCTTTCTCGTCTGTTAGTGGGAAGTCATCCCATAGTTCCTTTAAGACGGTTTTATTCGAGTGAAGATTGGTTTGTTCCTGGTCATAGAAGCCAATTTGAACATTGCTGCCATAGTGAATATCACCATTGAGGAGAGTTTCACCTGATACGATTGCTTTAAGTAGAGTTGATTTCCCAATTCCGTTTGGCCCTACAAGCGCAACGCTCTCCTGGCGCTTCAAATCAAATGTTAGGTTGTCGTTTATGGTGTTATTTGGATAGCCAATCGCTAGTTCTCTTAGCGTTAAGACGTCGTTACCAGTTTGCTTATCGATCCCGAACGTAATATTAGCAGATTTCTCGTCGCCTTTTGGTTTATCTAGTCGCTCCATTCGATCAAGTTGCTTGCGCCGACTTTGGGCTCGTTTTGTAGTTGAGGCGCGAACGATATTCTTCTGAACAAACTCCTCAAGTTTGGCAATTTCTTTTTGTTGCTTCTCAAACTCTTTCAATTGCTGTTCATACCGTTGTTCTTTTTCATCAAGGTAATAACTGTAGTTACCTTCAAATCTTTCCGCACGATGACGTGATACTTCATAAACTTTATTTACAATTTTATCGAGAAAATAACGGTCGTGAGAGACGATTAATAAGGCACCAGAATAGTTTTGAAGATAGCCTTCAAGCCAAGTAAGTGTTTCGATGTCCAGGTGGTTAGTGGGCTCATCTAGAATAAGTAATTCTGGTTTTGTTAGTAAAAGCTTACCAAGGGCAAGGCGTGTTTTCTGACCGCCGCTTAACGTTGAGATTTTTGTGCTGTAATCAAAGTCTTTGAAGTTGAGTCCATGTAAAACCGTACGAATGTCTGCTTCGTATTTGTATCCGCCCTGATCTTTAAAGGCGACTTGAAGTTCATCGTATTCTTTTAAAATTCGTTCATATTCAGTTTCATTCTCGTAAACATCAGGATTGCCCATCTTCTGCTCGTAACTCCTGAGTTCAGATTCCATTTTTCGCAAACGATTGAAGACGCCAAGCATTTCTTCCCAGATTGATAAATCTGATTCTAAACCTGTATCCTGAGCCATATAGCCGATGGAAACACCTTTCGGCTTAATAATGTCTCCTGAATCATAGGAAAGCTGACCTGTTATCATCTTGAGAAGGGTGGACTTGCCTGCGCCATTACGTCCGACAAGTGCTACACGGTCTCGTGATTGTACTTCTAATTTAATATTCGATAAAATGGTATCAGCACCAAATGATTTGGTGAGTCCATTAACTTGCAATACGATCATGTTCTTTCACCTCTATTTCCTTCCTTAAATCCGTGAAAAACGGTTAGTAAGGAAAGGTTATTTCCTGGTGTATCACCGATAGTTCGGCATTATCCGAGTTTCCTTTAAGTTTACCGCAGAGAGGACGAGCTGAGCAACTAAAGGAATGTGCATGAGTTAACAAAAAAAGTCATCAAAAAAACAGCAAAATCGAAAGAAATGGTGTATAGTCACAAGTAGCAGCATTATCCTTCTATCATCTTCGGATGAGGAAAGGGGCAAATATGAGTTCATTTACTCACTTTAATGAAGAAGGCCGCGCAAGAATGGTCGACATTTCTGATAAAACTCCCTCCGTTCGGACTGCAACAGCACGAACGAGCGTAAAGGTGAGTGAAGACATCTATTCTGGTATTCAATCAGGAACGATGAAGAAAGGCGATGTGCTTCAAGTCGCTCAAATTGCCGGAATTATGGCAGCAAAAAAAACATCTGATCTCATCCCCATGTGTCATCCGATAGCGCTTTCTGGCGTTGACCTTCATTTTTACTGGCAGGAGAAATCGCAAGCCTATGAGCTAATTATTGAGGCTCATGTGAAGACGAGCGGAAGTACTGGCGTTGAAATGGAAGCGCTGACGGCAGCCTCGGCAGCAGCATTGACGGTATATGATATGTGTAAAGCGGTGGATAAAGGCATCGTTATCGGGGAAACCTATCTTGTTACTAAAACAGGAGGTAAAAGCGGGGATTATGCGCGCGAATAACGTGACGATGGAGCGCGGAGATCAATATGGAGGTAGTGTATGGATATTGATCAGACAAAAATTCCGCAGGCGACAGCAAAAAGACTGCCGCTCTATTATCGATATTTAAAAAATTTAAGTGCATCAGGTAAACAACGCGTTTCGTCAGCAGAGCTTAGCGATGCCATCAAGGTCGATTCTGCTACAATTCGAAGAGATTTCAGTTATTTTGGTGCTCTTGGTAAAAAAGGCTATGGGTACAATGTTCATTATTTGTTATCCTTTTTTAGTAAGACGCTTGATCAGGATGAAACGACAAAAGTCGCGCTTATTGGTGTAGGTAATCTTGGAACGGCTTTCCTGCACTACAATTTCATTAAAAATAATAATACAAAGATCGAACTTGCTTTTGACGCAGACTCTGAAAAAGTAGGACAGGAGATTGGTGGCGTTCCAGTCTATCATATCGACGAGTTTCAAAAGCGGCTGAGAGAAAATGACGTTTCCGTCGTTATCTTAACCGTACCAGTTCATGTTGCTCAATCGATTGCCGATCAGATGGATCAAACAGGAATAAAAGGAATATTAAACTTTACGCCGGCACGATTAACGGTGCCGGATCACATTCGAGTGCATCATATTGATCTTGCAGTTGAGTTACAAGCACTAGTTTATTTCATGAAACATTATCCAGTATAACGACATGTTAAGGAGGTGACACGCATGGGAATGGGTGGCGCAAGTATCGCTTTAGTTGCTGTGGTTGCTTTAATTATTTTTGGACCTAAGAAATTACCTGAGCTTGGTAAAGCTGCAGGAAATACGCTTCGTGAATTTAAAAATGCAACAAAAGGTTTAGCGGATGATGATGATGAACCAAACGAAAAGAAAAATAACGACAAGTAATCGGTTAGGACGGATAGTGAATGGAGGATCAGAAGCAATCCATCTATGATCATTTAGAAGAATTAAGAAAACGGATTATTATTACAGTCGTTTTCTTAATTCTTTCCTTTATTGCGGGGCTGTTTCTGGCTAAGCCAGTCATTGTGTTCTTGCAACATGCTCCTGAAGCGCAGGGTATACCGATGAACGCGTTTCATCTGACTGACCCATTGAAAGTGTATTTCAGCTTCGCTTTTTTAATTGCTTTTATTATGACATCTCCACTGGCGCTTTATCAGCTGTGGGCATTTATTTCACCAGGATTATTTGAACACGAACGGAAAGTGACACTATCGTATATTCCCGCAGTGTTTATTTTGTTTCTTGGTGGTGTATCCTTTTCCTACTTTGTTTTATTTCCTTTTGTCATCGATTTTGTAGGGAATCTTGCTCAAAGTCTTAACATTCAAGAAATGTATGGAGCGAATCAATATTTCAGCTTTTTGTTTCAATTAACGCTCCCATTTGGGTTTGTTTTTCAGTTGCCAGTCATCGTTCTTTTCTTTACAAGGCTTGGTATGTTAAATCCAGCTATGCTTGTACAGATTCGAAAGTATGCCTATTTTGTCCTTCTTGTTATAGCGGGGATGATTACACCACCTGAAATCATTTCACATCTTATGGTTACAGTACCGCTGTTACTTCTGTATGAATTTAGTATCATTGTGTCACGATATGGCTACCGTAAAAGATTGCAGGCTGAAGCAAAACGGATCCTTGAGGAAGCTCAGGAAGAGAGCAATAATTAAATGCAAATAAAAAGCGATAGGGGAAGCCCCTATCGCTTTTCGTTATCATCTTTTTTCTTTAGTTCCGTTATCCTTCTTTTCAAGACGAAGAAACGAATAGCATAAACAAAATCTACCGTAGCGAGAACCATCAGCAGAATGGTATAAAAACTCCATATTTCCCCGTTACTACTAGCGCTTTGAATCGCCAGGTAGGTGAAGAGGGAGCCAAGTCCCAAGTAGAAAAAACCCATTACAATTGGTGAAAGTTTCATGAAAAGAGTCCTCCAATAAACGATTGCATCTCGTTCAGCTGCTTTTCCATCTCCATAATATCATCAGCAAAATAGACGTTAATTAATACAACAAAAGTATTCATCGTCATATGAGCAATGATTGGTACAATCAGACGCTTCGTTTTTACATAAAGAAAGGCGAAGGTGAGTCCCATTGCTGTATAAATAAGAATATGAGAAAAGTCAAAATGAATCGCTGCAAAAATAACAGAGCTGAGTATGCCGGCAATCCAAAAATTAAATCGTTTGTATAACGAACCGAAAATAACTTTTCGGAAAACAATTTCCTCAAGAATTGGTCCGATAATTGATGTCACAATAATAAAAACAGGTGCCGCTTTTGCGACTTCTATCAGCATTTCTGTGTTTTCAGAACCAGGATCAATCCCAAATACGTTCATTTCGATCATTGCAGCAATAATTTGGGAAGCATAAGCCATGAATACGCCTAGAATGCTCCATCCAACCGCCTGACCAGGAGAGACGCGCGTTGAGCGTTCAAAAGGGACGTCCGGAGTGGAACGGAGAAGAAATAGCATGATAATCAGTGCTGTCAGAAAACTAAACACAGACCAAGTGACGACTGGATCAGGGATGTTTAATTCCTGAAGTAGGGGAACGCCTACTAATCCTGAGAGCTGCATTACAATATAAGTAATCAATATAGTCCAATAATGTTTGGCCAAGAAGCATAACTCCTTTTAATGGTTTGCATGCCGTAAATGGCATTTTGCATACTCGTATTAGTTTAACACACTTTCTGAAGGGAATGCCGTTCATAAGACTTCGTATAACTATTTCATATAGCTATATCGAATATAATCGAAAAACAGGCCATAAGTCTTATCAGTTTATGTCACATGGTGACGAGTTAAGGAGAAAAGAAAAAACTGAAAAAAAAATCAACTTAAGTACTTGCAAAAGAATAGTGAATTATTTATTATATACATGTGTTAGCACTCGACGATGGTGAGTGCTAAAAAACGAATCAAACCATAATTTCCATCTGAGGAGGGTGTTTGAGTTGTTAAAGCCTTTAGGTGATCGAGTAGTCATCGAACCAATTCAATTAGAAGAAAAAACGTCTAGTGGGATCGTACTTCCAGATTCTGCGAAAGAAAAGCCACAGGAAGGTCGCGTCGTGTCTGTAGGTAGCGGTGCACTAACTGATGGTGGAGAGCGTGTAGCTCTTGAAGTATCAGAAGGCGACGCTGTTATTTACAGTAAGTATGCTGGTACTGAAGTAAAGTATGACGGTAAAGAGTATTTGATTCTTCGTGAGAACGATATTCTTGCAGTCGTAGGCAAGTAAAAACAAAAATAAAAAGTACTACATACATTTAGGAGGGTAACAAATGGCAAAAGATATTAAGTTCAGTGAAGAAGCCCGTCGCGCAATGCTTCGCGGTGTTGATTCTCTTGCGAACGCAGTTAAAGTTACACTCGGACCAAAAGGACGTAACGTTGTCCTCGAGAAGAAATTCGGATCTCCACTTATCACAAATGATGGTGTAACGATCGCGAAAGAAATCGAGCTTGAAGATGCATTCGAAAACATGGGTGCAAAGCTTGTCGCTGAAGTAGCTAGCAAAACAAATGACGTTGCCGGTGACGGTACAACAACTGCAACCGTTCTTGCGCAAGCTATGGTACGTGAAGGTCTTAAAAACGTAGCATCTGGTGCGAACCCAATGGTTATCCGTAAAGGAATTGAGAAAGCAACTAGAGCTGCTGTTGAAGAACTTAAAAACATTTCTAAGCCAATCGAAGGCAAAGAGTCAATCGCACAAGTTGCGTCAATCTCTGCTGCTGACGAAGAAGTAGGTCAATTGATCGCTGAAGCAATGGAGCGCGTTGGTAACGACGGCGTTATCACTGTTGAAGAATCAAAAGGATTTGCTACTGAGCTAGAAGTAGTAGAAGGTATGCAGTTCGATCGTGGATATGCATCTCCTTACATGGTTACAGACTCCGACAAAATGGAAGCTGTTCTAGAAGATCCTTATATCCTTATCACTGATAAGAAAATTGCAAGCATCCAAGATGTTCTTCCAGTGCTTGAGCAAGTGGTTCAACAAGGTAAACCACTTCTTATGATTGCTGAAGACGTTGAAGGTGAAGCACTTGCAACACTCGTTGTGAACAAGCTTCGTGGAACATTTAACGCAGTAGCAGTTAAAGCTCCTGGCTTCGGTGACCGTCGTAAAGCAATGCTTGAAGACATCGGTACACTTACTGGCGCTGAAGTGATTACAGAAGATCTTGGTCTTGATCTTAAACAAGCGAACATGACTCAGCTTGGTCGCGCTTCTAAAGTTGTTGTAACGAAAGAAAATACAACAATCGTTGAAGGCTCTGGCGAAACTGATAAAATTGCTGGTCGCGTAAACCAAATCAAAGCTCAGCTAGAAGAAACAACTTCTGAGTTCGATAAAGAAAAGCTTCAAGAACGTCTTGCTAAGCTTGCTGGCGGCGTAGCTGTCATCAAAGTTGGTGCGGCAACTGAAACTGAATTGAAAGAGCGTAAACTTCGCATTGAAGATGCTCTTAACTCAACTCGCGCAGCGGTTGAAGAAGGAATCGTATCCGGTGGTGGTACAGCGCTAGTGAACGTCGTTAAGGCTGTTCAAGCTGTAGAAGCTTCTGGAGATGAAGCAACTGGCGTTAAGATTGTTCTTCGTGCACTAGAAGAGCCAATCCGTCAGATCTCTCACAACGCTGGTCTTGAAGGATCTGTTGTGGTTGAGCGCCTTAAAGGCGAGAAAATCGGTATTGGCTTTAACGCTCTTACTGGTGAGTGGGTAAACATGGTTGACGCTGGTATCGTTGACCCTACAAAAGTAACTCGTTCTGCTCTACAAAATGCAGCATCCGTATCTGCTATGATTCTTACTACAGAAGCAGTAATCGCAGATAAGCCTGAAGAAAATGCAGGCGGCGGTGGCATGCCTGATATGGGCGGCATGGGTGGAATGGGCGGTATGGGCGGCATGATGTAATTCATGCTCCCATCTGCTCAGAATACCTGAGTGAATGGAAAGCTTCCTCCAGTTTTATGACTGGGGGAAGCTTTTTTTGTATTAAAACTTGAGAATAGATAAATCACATCCTATTCTGTCTATATTACAAAAAATACTTGTAACAGCAAGTCTATCGGTATAAAATAAAACAACAGGTCATCTGATGACTTGTTGTTTTATGATTTTGACTGAAAACGCTAACAAAAATGAAGCTATTAAAACGGAGGGATGTTGATGTTACTACTTGTAGCTTTAAGTGCCATTTTAGCCCCATTTCTCTTTCTGGTGCTCCTTCGGATGCCGGCTAAAAAGGGAATGTTCTTCAGCGCAATCATTGTGATCATCTTATCTTTTTTAGTATGGGGAGTAGAGGGAGACGTCATTTTAGCTTCTGTTTTAGAAGGATCGCATAAGGCGCTCACGATTTTATTTATTTTGTTCGGGGCGATCGCGTTATTAAATACTCTTCGTCGAACGGGCGCTGTGAATCGCATTAATCAAGGGTTTCGAAATATTTCAACGGACATGCGGGTCCAAATTGTCATTGTCGCTTTTTTATTTGGGGCTTTAATTGAAGGGGCTGCAGGGTTTGGTACTCCAGCGGCATTGACGGGACCACTGCTTGTAGCGTTAGGTTTTACACCGTTGGCAGCTGCAGCAATTGCTCTTATCGCAGATAGCTCATCCGTCTCTTATGGCGCTGTCGGTACGCCGATTCAAGTTGGACTTAGTAATCTACCAGATGCGGGTTTGTCTTTTTATCAAGATATAGGGGTGCAAGTTGCTTTTTTTGATTTATTTGCTGGTACGTTTATTCCGTTTATATTAGTTGTCGTTCTAATTGTCTTTTTTGGAAAGAAGAAAGGTTTGAAGGATGGCGTTGAGATGCTGCCATGGACATTATTGATTGGACTTACTTATACGTCATCTGCATATATCTATGCGGTTTTGTTCGGTCATGAGTTTGTTGCGATTTTAGCTTCTCTTACTGGCTTAGTTGTCGCTACGATCACTGCAAAGAAAGGGTTTTTGCTTCCAAAGACTTCGTGGCAGGATGCCCTTCAAGAGGATTTTGTTATTGAAGAAAAAGGATCTAATATGGGATTAGCATCAGCGTGGTCTCCTTACTTGATTATTGTAGGTCTTTTGTTAATGACGCGAATTGTACCTTCCATAAAGAACTTTACATTAAGTTGGGTGGATTTATCCTGGACGAATATTATCGGGATCGAGGGTATAACGTCCAAGTGGCAAGTCTTGTATTCACCAGGTTCCGTATTAATTTTGGCAACGGTTATTGCAGTGGTCATTCAACGAAAATCTTTCCGTCATTTTTCGGCTGCTGCAAAGGAATCGATTGTATCGATGAAAGATGCCGCTTTAGCGTTATTCGCTACCTTAGCTTTAGTACAGGTTTTTACGAACTCAGGCATGAATACGAATGATTTGATTAGCATGCCTCAATACATAGCGCAAACCCTTGCGAGTGGATTTGGTTCCATGTGGGTGCTTGCGGCACCGTTTCTTGGTGAATTAGGAGCCTTTATTACCGGAAGTGCAACAGTGTCAACGCTAACCTTTTCCCCTATCCAATATAGCATTGCGGAGGAAACGGCTCTTGCGAAGGATGCAATTTTATCGCTACAGGTGATTGGCGCTGCTGCAGGCAATATGATTTGTGTTCATAATGTGGTAGCGGCAGGGACAGTCGTTGGTCTTTCTGGAAAAGAAGGGGACATCATTCGAAAAACGCTATTACCAGCTCTGCTATACGGATTATTGGTGGGATTAGCAGCCTTATTCACGACGTTACTGTTATAATGACCCGATAACTTTTCCATTTGTAAGATTTAGAGTAAAATAGAAGTAACATATGATGGGAAGTTGGAGGAAGAATGGTGGAATATAAACCGATTCGATCGAAAAAGATCTATGAACAAGTTGCAGATTCTCTACTCGAATCGTTAAAAAGTGGCAGCTTAAAGTCAGGAGATAAACTCGATAGCGTAGAAGTGTTGGCAAAGAACTTCAATGTTGGAAGGTCTGCTATACGAGAATCTTTAAGTGCGCTTCGAGCAATGGGAATTCTTGAAATGCGACAGGGGGAAGGGACGTATGTGAAGTCCTTTGATGCTTCGCGTTTTTCGCTTCCAGTATCCGTAGCATTTTTGATGAAATCAGAAGATCTAAAAGAATTATTGGAAGTGCGGAAGATTCTAGAGGTCGGCGCAGCGGGATCAGCAGCTTCCTCACATCAAGAAGAAGATTTGTCTCCTATGAAGGACGCCCTTAGGAAGATGGAAGAGGCAAAAGGTAGTGGGGAGATTGGTGATCAGGCAGACTTAGCGTTTCATATGGCTCTGGTTAATGCGAGTCACAACCAAATGCTGATTAACTTAATGAATAGTGTTTCTGAAATTATGATACAAGCGATGCGAGAAACGCGAAAATTACTGCATACGCCGGAAGGCACAGAACGTTTGTTACAGGAACATGAAAGAATATTAGATGCGATTGAATCTCGTAATGAGGAAAAAGCACGAGAGGCGATGTTAGCACATCTTAACAATGTGGAAGATTCACTAGCCCACTTTATAAAATAAGGGATCTGATATTAGCAGTTTCCTTTTTTATTTATCATAGTCATCAGATGACCTTATGTTTAAAATAGGAGGTATTATTATGAAGGTTTCGTTATTTATTACTTGTTTATGTGACACGTTCACGCCTGATGTAGGGAAGGATACGGTGGAATTGTTAGAGCGCTTTGGATGTGAAGTGGACTTTCCAGCTGGACAGACGTGCTGTGGACAACCAGCTTATAACAGCGGATACAAAAGCGAGTCGATTAAAGGGTTGAAACAAATGATCAAGGCATTTGAACAATCTGAATATGTCGTTGGACCTTCAGGTTCATGCGTCCATATGATTAAAGAATATCCGAAAGTGTTAGCTGATGAACCGGAGTGGGCTGAAAGAGCACGTAAGTTGGCAGGCAAAACATATGAGTTAACACAATTTATAGTTGAAGTGCTAAATGTAAAAGACGTTGGTTCAACGTTTACTGGAACGGCAACATATCATCCTTCTTGTCATATGACTCGTTTATTGGGTGTGAAGGATGCTCCGAGAATTTTATTGGAAAATGTAGAAGGACTAAATCTTATTGATCTGCCACTGAAAGAGGATTGTTGTGGATTTGGAGGTACATTCGCTGTCAAAAATTCTTTGATATCTGGAGAGATGGTGCAAGAGAAAGCGGAGCATATTGGAGAGACGCAAGCGGATTATTTAATTGGTGGAGACATGGGGTGCTTGATGAACATGGGTGGTCGTTTGCGTAGAAACGGACAGGAAGTAAAGTTTCTTCATATTGCACAAGTACTGAACGCTCAATAAGGAGGGATAAAATGAGTATTAAAATTGGTCAAAAATCTTATGGTGATCGTATCCAAGATGGTCTTAGTAATTCCTTTATGAGAAAAGCTGTTTCTGGAGCTCAAGGTCGCTTCCGTTCGGGGCGATTAAAAGCAGCAGAAGAACTTGGTGATTGGGAAGATTGGAGAACCCTTGGTGAAGAGATTCGTTCTCATACGATGGAAAATCTGGATTATTATTTGCGTCAATTGAGTGAGCAGGTGGAAAACCGAGGTGGGACCGTCTTTTTTGCTAAGACTGCGGAAGAAGCGAACGAGTATATTCAGGAGATTGCGAAGAAAAAACAAGCAAAAAAAGTAGTTAAATCAAAATCAATGGTGACAGAAGAAATTGGTTTGAATGAAGCGCTAGAAAAGAGCGGGTGTGAAGTTGTCGAATCGGACCTTGGTGAGTGGATTTTACAATTGGATGAAGACCCACCATCTCATATTGTGACGCCAGCGCTTCATAAAAACAAAGAGCAAATTCGCGAAACGTTTATGAAGATGAAGGGATATACCGGTTCGGATGATCCCGTTGAGCTAGCCGCATTTGCACGAGAGCAATTGCGTCAGGACTTTCTAGAAGCAGATATTGGGGTTACGGGATGCAACTTTGCGGTTGCGGAATCTGGAGCAATTACGCTTGTTACGAATGAAGGAAATGCGAGGATGGTCACGTCTCTACCTGACACCCAAATCTCAGTCATGGGCATGGAGCGAATAGTGCCAACTTGGGAGGACTTAGAAGTCGTTGTTAGTTTGTTGACTCGTGCAGCTGTTGGTCAAAAACTTACGAGCTATATTACAGCATTAACTGGAACGCGCCTCGAAGATGAAGTAGATGGCCCGGAAGATTTTCATCTTGTCATTGTAGACAATGGGCGTTCGAAAATACTAGGAACTGAGTTTCAATCGGCTCTTCATTGTATTCGCTGTGCTGCGTGTATTAACGCGTGTCCGGTTTATCGTCATGTTGGTGGGCATTCGTATGGATCGATTTATCCAGGACCGATTGGAGCTGTATTAACCCCTCTGCTGGATGGATACGAGGATCACAAAGATCTCCCGTATGCTTCGACCTTATGTGCTGCATGTACCGAAGCATGCCCTGTTAAAATTCCTCTTCATGAGCATTTAATCAGACACCGAGAAATCATCGTAGAACGCGAAAAAATGACGACCAAAGCAGAGAAAATGATGATGATGGGTTTCGCTAAATGGGCCTCCACACCAGCGGCCTATAAATTGTCGACGAAAATGGCTAGAACGACGCTAAAGCCCTGGACAAAAGACGAATATATCGAAAAAGGTCCAGGTCCGATGAAAGGCTGGACGGAACAACGCGATTTCCCTGCGCCATCGAAGGAGCGTTTCCGGGATTGGTATCGACAACGAGAGCAGAGGAGTGATCATTAATGGCTATTCATAACCGGGAAGCGTTTTTGGACAACGTCGCTGAGCAACTGGGTCGAACGCGGAGAACGAAAGTGGAATCGCCTGTTTATTCTGTTCATCCGCAGGAGCGTGTTTTTCAAGGTGCAACGCAAGATGAGCTAGTCGGGAAATTGGAAGAACAGTGTAAAGTCATTCATACTTCTTTTACGAGTACGACCTTAGAAACTCTTGGAGAAACGTTACGGACAGTACTTAACGACTATAGTGTAACCAAAGTTGTTGGTGCAGCAGGGGCGAGGAATGATGCAACTCACTTGAGTACCGTGTACGCAGAACTTCAATCTGAAGGCTATGATATTCACCTTTGGGATGAGAACAAAGGACGAGAAAATGTTACTTTTGCAGAACAGGCGGGAGCCGGGATTGTGTTCAGTGATATTACACTGGCCGAATCCGGAACCGTCACGCTGTTTAACGATCGCTATAACGGTCGTTCGATTAGCTTGCTTCCGGAAACGTTCATTGCCATTGTTCCAAAGAGTACGCTCGTACCTCGAATGACGCAAGCGAGTCAATTGATTCATGAAGAAGAAAAGAAAGGAAATCCTGTTTCCTCCTGTGTAAGCTTTGTGACTGGACCAAGTAACAGTGCCGATATTGAAATGAATTTAATTGTCGGTGTGCACGGGCCGGTGAAAGCGACGTATATACTGGTTGACGATTTGTGATGATTTATAACGAAAGTTCGTGGTAAGAAAGCTTACAGTATGTAAGGTCAGATATAGAGGTAGGGTCTTATCTCAATCACGTGATATTAACGGCATGATGTCATTCATCCTACCCCTTTCGGCCGGTAGCTCCGTATTGCAATTGAAAGCATTCTCTAGGTGATGAGCCTTTGGAATGTTTTTTTGTTTGTGAATAGACAATATTTTCTAAATCAGTCTTAAGACGGAGTACTTATCAAACTGAGGGTCATCGTCTAGATTTCTATGATTCGCTACACTTAAAGTATCAAAACAGCAGGGGTGTTAGTAATGGCGATGAAAGAAAATGTTATGGAAAGAATGCCGGATGTAAAATCAGACAAGATTGACTCCATATTTAAAAATAAAAATTTCCTTCTTTTATGGGCGGCAGCGTTTTTATCAAGCTTTGGCATTTCCTTCTTTCTTTTTGCTGAGAGCTGGTACGTGGTGAATGTTTTAAATCTTGAAGCTTCACTCGGACTCATTTACATTGCTTCAAGTATTCCAAGACTAGTATTTATGGTGATAAGTGGCACGGTAGCGGATCGCATGAGTAAGACGAAGATCATGTTCTTATCTGATTTTTCAAGAGGGGTCCTTCTTAGTGGTTTAGTACTCTGGTTTATATTTGGAGATATCACTCTTTGGACATTTGTTGGAGTTGCCTTCTTCTTTGGAATTTTAGATGCTTTTTTCTGGGCAGCAGAGAGCGCTGTGATCCCATCGATTATTCGAAAAGAAAATCTGACTCGAGGCAATTCAATTATTCAAATGACTAACCAGGCATCGTTTATTATTGCACCTATGCTCGCAGGATTACTTATTGCTTTTGGAAGCTATGAAATCGTCTTCGCTGTAACAGCGCTAATGCTTTTTCTTGGAAGCGTATTGATTTATTTGATGAAAATCCCAAAACAAGAAACAGAGCAGGGGAATCAAGACCAAACTTTTTTTGAAACTTTTAAAGAAGGTTTTCTTTATGTGAAAGAGTCTAGGATTCTGGTAGTAGTTGTACTAACAACGGTCTTTATGAATCTATTTCTCGTTGGACCACTTTCCATGGGGCTACCTCTTTTTGTGAAAACAGTCTTAAATGGAGATGCATTTGCTTTCAGTTTAATGGAAGCCGGGGCGGCGATTGGAATGTTAATTGGGGCAGTAGTAATCGGTATTCTTAATCTAACGAAAGGACGAGGAAAAGTAGCTTTGCTTGCATTAATCATTTCTGGTTGTGCTTTTATAGGTCTGAGTTTCTCGACAGAGCTGTGGATGAGTATTGTCATGCTCGTTATTTTTGGGGCGTGTCTTTCTGGAAGTAACATCCCTTTATTTTCTGCAATTCAGTCATTGATCCAAGAGAAAGTGCTAGGGCGAGTAATGGGTTTGCTGTCTTTAGCTTCAATGGGGCTTATTCCTGTTAGCTATGCGATGACTTCCCTTCTTCTCTCAGCAGGTATTGGCATTCAACATATCATGTCAGGCGGTGCGTTTCTAGTTGTGCTGTATGCTTGCTTCGTCTATGTGAAATATCATGAATTGAGAAATGTAGATTAATGCGATTATGGGTTCATAAATCATTGACATTAATAAAGGGGAGCGCAGTAACGAATACCTAATTATCTAAATATAAGGTTTGATCTTATTTTATTGAGGGAACCACTATATATACGATTTTACATATATTAGCGGGAGGTATTACTGTGAGCGAGGACAATAAGAAAAAAGAACAGTTAGAACAATATAGCACAAATGATAAAGGGAAAATGACGACAAACCAGGGTCTAAAAGTTTCGGAAGATGAATTTTCTCTTAAAGCTGGTGAACGCGGTCCAACTTTGATGGAAGACTTTCATTTCAGAGAAAAAATGACGCATTTCGACCATGAGCGTATACCTGAACGTGTCGTACACGCAAGAGGATTTTCCGCTCACGGTGAATTTGAAGTATATGATTCATTGGAAGAGTATACGGATGCAGAATTCTTAAAAGATCCTTCCAGAAAAACGCCAGTATTTGTTCGGTTTTCAACGGTGGCAGGTTCAAAAGGTTCTTCTGAAACGGTTCGAGATGTGAGAGGATTCTCAACGCGTTTCTATACAGATGAAGGGAACTACGATTTAGTTGGGAATAACATGCCAGTCTTTTTCATTCAAGATGCCATTAAATTCCCTGACTTAATTCATGCGGTCAAACCTGAACCTCATAATGGTATGCCGCAAGCTGCCTCTGCTCATGATACGTTCTGGGACTTTATTGCTAACAATCAAGAATCAGCACATATGGCGCTATGGGCAATGTCAGACAGAGCGATCCCTCGAAGCCTACGTATGATGGAAGGTTTTGGTGTTCATACATTCCGGTTTGTGAATGCAAAAGGAGAAGCGCGGTTTATTAAGTTTCACTGGAAACCAAAGTTGGGCGTACACTCACTCGTGTGGGATGAAGCGCAAAAAATCTCAGGTAAAGATGCTGATTTCCACCGCGGCGACTTATATGAGTCTATTGAAAATGGTAACTACCCTGAGTGGGAACTAGGCGTGCAAATTATCAAAGAAGAAGATGAATTCAACTTTGACTTTGACGTTCTTGATCCAACTAAGATTTGGCCTGAAGAAGATATCCCTGTCAAAATCGTTGGGAAAATGACATTAAACCGAAATGTTGAGAACGTATTTGCTGAAAACGAACAGGTTGCTTTCCATCCTGGTAATGTCGTAAAAGGCATCGACTTTTCCAATGACCCGCTACTTCAAGGGCGCTTGTTCTCTTATACAGATACACAAATCAACCGTTTTGGAAGTGCGAATTATCATGAATTACCGATTAATCGACCTGTTTGCCCGTTCTTTAATAATCAGCGTGATGGCTTTATGCGCCAAACAATTAACAAAGGCCAGGTAAGCTATCACAAAAATTCTCTTGCTGATAATCAGCCAGAACCGGCTACAGAAGAAGAGGGTGGCTACGTTCATTATCAGGAGAAAGTAGAAGGTCATAAGGTTCGCGCACGCAGTGAAAGTTTTAAAGACCATTTCTCTCAAGCGGTTCTTTTCTATAACAGCATGAGTGATGTGGAGAAAGAACATATTAAGAATGCCTTTAGCTTTGAGCTCGGCAAGCTAAAGAGTAAGTCAGTTCAGCAACAAGTGGTCGATATGCTTTCGAATATCAATCTTGACCTTGCTCAAACCGTTGCTCAGAATGTTGGAGCTAAAGAACCTACAAAAGGTGGATCAGATATCACGAAGACATCACCTGCGCTTAGCCAACTAAATACAACGTTTACTGCGGATACTAGAAAAGTAGGTGTCATTGTAGACGATGGATTTAATGGAGAAGAACTCATACAAGTGCTTAATGGGCTTAAAGAAAAAGGCATTAAGCCTGAGCTCATTAGTGACAAGCGTGGTGTAAAAAAAGCCACTGACGGAGCCGAGGCTGAAATTGATCATACGTTCCTTACAAGCGAATCCGTTTTATTTGATGCTATTTATGCGGTTGGTGGAAATCAGGAAAGCAAAGGATTCTATCAATCCGCTAATTACTTTATCAATGAAGCATTCTCACACTTTAAACCGATCGGTGGAACGCATGAAGGGATGAAGTGGCTAGAGAATAACGACTTAGTAGGTCAACCAGGAGTAGTCACTGGTAAAGATATGAATACATTCGTGAAAGAGTTCAGTGAAGCTATTGCAACGCATCGTCACTGGGATCGTGAACTAGTATAATGGAATAGAATGAAGGAAGAGAGGATTAGATCCTCTCTTTTTTAGTGGAATAAGTGAAAATCCTTGTTCAACCTTCAATTATTTCTTTTAACACTACCGCATGATTATGCTCCATATCCTTTGCCCCAAATAAAAGAACAAGTCTTTCGTTTGTAGCCATTTTCTTTAGTTCTTGTAATTTCGTCTGTGCTGTCTTACTTCCATTGATTTCTTCTTGATATGCTTTCTTAAAGTCTTCAAACTTATCAGGATCATGATCAAACCATTTTCGTAACGAAGAACTTGGTGCGATTTCCTTCATCCATTCATTTAAGTTGGCTTTTTCTTTTGAAATGCCTCTCGGCCATACGCGGTCAATTAGAATACGCTTCCCTTCAAGCGGGTGATCTTCTCCATAAATTCGTCTAAGAATAACTGACATTTAAACCACCTTCCGTATTTATTAGTTTCGCATTAGTAGTATATAACTTAAAAAAAGAAGTCAATCCTAGCGATAAGGATTGGCTTCTTTTTGATTTACCTTCTTAACATCCCATGTGGATCAATGACAAACTTTTTTGATACACCACTATCAAACTCATTATACCCTTGAGGAGCTTCATCAAGACTGATAACGGTTGCATTTACAGCTTTCGCGATATCCGCTTTTCCATTTAAAATCGCCATCATTAATTGACGGTGATACTGCATGACAGGTGTTTGTCCTGTAACAAAATGGTGGGCTTTTGACCAGCCAAGTCCAAATCTTACTTTAAGTGAGCCTTGCTTGGCATCTTTGTCATCTGCTCCAGGGTCCTCTGTTACATATAACCCTGGAATCCCCATCTTTCCTCCAGCTTCTACAACATCCATCATCGTATTTAGCACAATTGCCGGCTGCTCTTCGTTATCTGTTCCATGACCATAAGCTTCGAAACCAACTGCATCGATCGCACAATCCACTTCAGGTATACCGAGTATTTGTTCGATTTGTTCGCCGGGATCGTTGTGTTCTTTTAGATTAATTGTTTCACACCCGAAACTCCTTGCTTGAGCGAGACGTTCTTCTTTTAAATCTCCAACAATGACAACCGCAGCACCAAGCAACTGAGCAGAATGGGCTGCAGCGAGTCCAACTGGTCCTGCTCCAGCGACATACACAGTGGACCCTGTCGTTACTCCTGCACTAATCGCTCCGTGGTAGCCGGTAGGAAAAATATCCGATAGCATTGTTAAGTCGAGGATTTTCTCCATCGCTTTCTCTTTATCGGGAAAGGCTAGTAATTGAAAGTCTGCATAAGGAACCATCACATATTCGGACTGGCCACCAACCCAGCCGCCCATATCAACGTATCCGTAAGCTGCGCCCGGACGTTCAGGGTTTACGTTTTGACAAATATGGGTGTCCTGACGCTTACACATTTTGCATCGACCGCAAGCAACATTGAATGGAACAGAGACAATATCTCCTTTTTTAATAAATTCAACATCTCGTCCAACCTCAATCACTTCTCCGGTAATTTCATGGCCGAGAACTAAACCAGAAGGAGCGGTCGTGCGACCGCGCACCATATGCTGATCGCTCCCGCATATATTCGTCACGATATTCTTCAAGATTACTCCATGTTCACATTTACGGCCGGCATTACTCTTGGGAACGCCTGGCCCCTCACGAAGAACTAAATCCGGAAAGCTAATATCCTGAACTTCTACACGACCTGCACCTGTATAAACGACACCGCGATTACCTACCATTTAATTTCCTCCTTTTCGTTTTAGACGAGTGGGACGAGAGGCATAGCGTAATCTTATGTACTCACCTCATTATAATGGTTTGAAGATTCAGGATTCTTTTGGTGTTTTCGTCTGAAAATTGTATTCCCTTTTTCATCCAGTATGAAACGATTTGCGATGTAGCTAGTCATATCTTTATTTGGATCAATAATGAAATTATAGGAAAACTCGCTTCTTATTAACGTGCCTAAAGTATTTTTTGTTACAATAAGGTTATGAGTATTCAGACATTTACTCTTGCTAATTTGTTGGAAAATTGATAGGTAAAGAGGCCTGTTTTTAAAATAAAAATTTTGAGAATGACTATTGGAGGAATCAGCTATGAGTTCATCGTACCAATTTGATGCGTACCACCCGGCTGTCAAACAAGTGATTGAAAATATTGAGAAGGTGATGGTTGGTAAGCGAGATGTAACAGAATTAAGCCTGGTTGCGCTGCTTGCTGGAAGTCATGTCCTTCTGGAGGATGTACCGGGTGTTGGTAAAACGATGATGGTTCGTGCTCTTGCAAAATCAGTAGGTGCAAAGTTTAATCGAATTCAATTCACACCAGACTTACTTCCGTCTGATTTAACAGGTGTATCCATTTTTAATCAACGTGAGATGAAATTCGAATTTCGTAAAGGACCGTTATTAGGCAATATTATTTTGGCAGATGAAATTAACAGAACGTCACCTAAAACACAATCGGCCCTTCTAGAAGGAATGGAAGAGGGGAATGTAACGGTTGATGGAGAAACGCACATTCTTCCACAGCCGTTTTTTGTTATGGCGACACAGAATCCGATTGAATACGAGGGAACGTATCCTCTGCCGGAAGCTCAGCTTGATCGCTTTTTATTGAAGTTACGTATGGGCTATCCATCTCCTGAAGAAGAACTTGAAGTATTGAATCGTACGGAACACGCGCATCCAATTGACTCGATTGGGACGGCCCTTGAGCTGGAAGACCTTCTTGAGATACAGAAAAAGGTGAAAGCTGTGTTTGTTGAAGGGTCTGTTAAACAATACATTATCGATATCGTGAGTAGAACGAGAAATAACTCATCGATTTATCTTGGAGCTAGTCCACGCGGGTCACTATCACTAATGAAAGCGTGTCAGGCGTATGCGTTCATGCGCAATCGCGATTATGTACTACCTGACGATGTGAAATTCTTAGCTCCTTTTGTATTATCCCATCGCATCATTCTTAAATCAGAGGCTGCGTTTGAAGGACAGAAGCCTGAGGAGATTATTAAGGAGATTCTTCATCGTGTAAGAGTTCCTCTTCAAAAGGAAGAGAAAGTGAAATGAGAGAGAAGCTAGCGAATAACAGAGTGTTAAAGTTTTTCTTTTTAGCACTGCTTTTCCTGATTACTTTTTCGTATGCGATGTTTCAGGGAGGTTTTGTGAGCTGGTTCTTGTTCTATAGTTTTTTACCTTTCGTTATCTATTCTATCCTTCTTATTTTCTATCCCTTGAGCGCAATCAAGATGACGCGATTGATCAGTCATACAGAATTAACAGATGGACAGGAGTTAACTGTTACGATCCAGATAGAGCGGAAAAGTCACTTTCCTCTTTTTTATTTAGTTGTTGAAGATATGCTTCCTGATCGGTTAGCTCCGTTTGCTAGAGAAGCCTCCTCAAGGTATCAAAAACGTTCACTTGCCTTGCTTCTTCCCATGTTCAAAAAAGAGTTAACTTATCGGTATACAATCAAGCCAATTCCGAGAGGAGAATACCATTTTAAGAAACTACGCTGTCGAACGGGGGACCTCTTTGGATTCGTCCAACATGAGAATATGATAGAGAACGATCAAGCGGTTTATGTTCTACCGCAATATCAAGAAATATCGTGGTCTCCCTATAATCAGCAGCTCTCTGGGACGAGACCTTCTCCACGTAAAGCAGATTTAGATTATTCTACGGCGGTTAGTGTTCGAGATTATGTACCAGGAGATAAATTGTCATGGATTGATTGGAAAGCAACCGCGCGTGGTTCGAAACTATTAACCAAGCAATTTGAACAACAAATTAGCCAGGATTATATGGTCTTCCTCGATCGAGAGACCGATCACTATGGTCGTGTAGATTCACCTTTATTCGAGAAGGGTGTAAGACTAGCTGCTTCCGTGACAAACGCTGCTTTAAAGCAGAATGCGATGATCGGTCTTGTTTCCTCAGGAAAAGATCATTCTGTTCTGAATATTAATGGTGGAAGAGCACAACGAAGGAGAGTATTTCATCATCTCGCACGAGTTCAAGCTAACGGGATAACAACGTTTGATACAGTTGTTAAAAGAGAGGCTCATCATTTCCCTGCTGGAACAGGTGTTATGATCATTAGTCCTTCGCTTGATGGGGCATTCACTTCTACGTTAAAAGAGCTTGTTGCACGAAAGGTTCAAGTGGAATTCTTTTATGTCACTGAGCACATTACGTTAGCGCAACAGGCTGAGCTTAATCAGCTTACTCTATACGGTGTTAAAGCACACGTGATTGCGGGAGATTCGTTTAATGAGGAAATAAAAGGGGGTGGGAAGCGTGCAACAAGGTAATGAAAAAACAGATTGGCTTTACGCGCTTCTCCTCTATGGATTGGGTTTTCTTCTGTTCTGGGAATGGCTACGACCTCTTTCGATCATTTCAGATACAGGTCAAACAGAAATTTTTATTCTGTTTACGGCATTTTTATTTTTGCTATCTTATTTTCAGCTACCTTTTTGGCTATCTTTCCCGATTAAAGGAGTGGCGTTAGTATATGCTCTACATGCCATGTTTTTTCCGGGACCGTTCTTTGAATTTCTGTGGGTAGATTACTTTCTATCAGACTTTTCACAGAACGTCGGTTTTCTATTTGATGGTAGTTTTGATCGTTTGTCAAATGTATTTCGAACCTTCTTGTTTTTCATATTGCTCTGGCTTATAAGTTATTTAATGCAATACTGGTTAATTCAAACAAGACGGATTTTCTTATTTCTATTAGTGACGATCGTTTACATTTCGGTTATTGATACCTTTACAACTTATCAAGCGGATAATGCGATTATTCGTATTGTGATCATTGGTTTTGTATTACTAGGTCTTCTTCAAATTCTGCGAATTCAAGAACAAGAGGGAGTTATTTTTTCAAAAGGTCGCTTCCCTGTCTATTGGCTTATGCCACTAGTTGTTGTTATTGCTTTTTCTTCTATATTCGGTTATATCGCTCCGAAGGCTGAGCCGCAATGGCCGGATCCGGTACCTTTCCTGAAGAAAACGACTGGAGATGGTGACGGCGCAGGGAGAAATGGCAACGGAATTAGTAAGATTGGATACGGAGAAGATGACTCACAACTTGGCGGCCCTTTCGTCATGGACGAAACTCCTGTTTTTACTGCACAAATTAAAGATAGAGGGTACTGGCGGGTTGAAACGAAAGATGAGTATACCGGTAAAGGCTGGGAATCTTCCGTACAGGATCGAGTTATTTTTGAAGGTAGCACAGAAACATTATTTGAAGATGATGTTGAGTTAGAAGCCTTTGATATGAAGATGAATATGACTGGGAATGAGAAGTTTGATTTTATTGTCCATCCAGGACAAGTAACAAACATCGAAACGGGAGCAGAAGTTCAACTACTTGAAAATCCTCTGACTGGAAAAGTGTTTACACAAAATCTTGGCGAGTCTATTGTGCTTGATAATTATAATTTAGATTACGAATCCCCTACCTTTTCTGAAAAGATGTTACGAGAAGCACCAGTTAACTATCCAGATCGGTTGGCAAATACGTACCTTCAATTACCGGAGTCTCTTCCTAAGAGAGTCAGTGATCTTGCTGAAGAGATTACGCTAGAAGAACAAAATCCTTATGATAAAGCGAGAGCGATCGAAAATTACTTCGTAGGGAATGGTTTTGTATATGAAACAACGGACGTTGCCGTTCCTGGGGAGAATGATGATTATGTCGATCAATTCCTTTTCGAAACGCAGCTAGGTTATTGCGATAATTTCTCTAGTTCGATGACCGTTCTTTTAAGAAGTCTCGGGATTCCGGCAAGATGGGTAAAAGGATTTACCGAGGGAGAATTTGTGGCAGCTGCTGGAGACTATCGAGAGTATGAAGTAACAAATAACAACGCACACTCGTGGGTTGAGGCATACTTCCCGGGTGTCGGTTGGGTTCCTTTTGAACCAACTCGAGGATTCACTAACCAGGCTGATTTTGTTAGCGATTATAGTGATGATGAAGCGACAAATTCTGAAGCACCTGATCCTGCACAAACTGAAGAAGAGCAGGCGCAGCAGCAGGAACAAACACCAGAGGAACAGGCATCATCAGGTTCATCATCTGTATCGTTTGAATGGACAGTGTGGTATACCGTTGTGCTTGTGCTTATTCTGTTGTTACTTGGATACGTCGTATTTAAGAATTATAAGAAATGGTTGAAGCGGTTGGTTATTTCAAGGTATAAGAAACGAGATGACGGAAAGGTGCTATCTGAAGCGTATTTTCGACTGCTATGGTTGTTAGACTTACATGGCATTAAGCGAGGGGAAAATCAGACTTTGCGGGAATATGCTGTTCAAGTTGACAGCAAGCTTCAAACAGAGGATATGAAGGAATTAACACGTCGCTACGAAGAAAATTACTATCGTGGAAAAGCGAACAGTGATGGTTGGAATGAAATGAAGGAATTATGGGAAAATTTAATTAAAAAGATGCAATCTTGACCGCTGTATAGACGGTTGATAGAATGAATCCATAGTTTGAACAACAAGTTGTAACCTTCGTATATCCCTGGGAATAAGGCCCAGAAGTCTCTACCGGATCACCGTAAATGATCTGACTATGAAGGCAGATACTCCTAGTATAAGCCAGGATTCTGCCTTTGTACCATGGCAGGGTTCTGGCTTTTTTTATATGACCTTGGATGAAAGAGATCGAAAAGCTTGTTAATCCCCTGTTTTTCGATTCGATTTCGGCAATGCTACTAGAGACTAAATAGAAGTGAGGGAATTAGATGTTAGAAGAACAGGAATCCATTATTGTCCTCGATTTCGGTGGACAGTACAATCAACTAATTGCTAGACGTATTCGTGACCTTGGTGTGTTTAGTGAATTGCACCCGAACACGATTACTGCTGAAGAAGTAAAGAAAATTAATCCAAAGGGAATTATCTTCTCAGGTGGTCCGAACAGCGTATATGGTGAAGACGCGCCGCGCTGCGATGAAGAAATTTTCGAGCTTGGCATTCCGGTTCTTGGCATCTGTTACGGCATGCAGCTAATGACACATCACTTTGGTGGAAGTGTAGAAGCGGCGAAACACCGTGAGTATGGTAAGGCGATGCTGACAATCAAGGACAAATCCCCATTATATGATGGTCTACCAGAAGAACAATCTGTATGGATGAGTCACGGTGATCTTGTTAAAGCTCCACCTGAAGGATTTGAAGTGGCCGCAACAAACCCATCTTGTCCAGTTGCGGCAATGAGCGATGCTTCTCGCCACCTATATGGCGTTCAGTTCCACCCGGAAGTTCGTCACACTGAGCACGGCAATGAACTATTGAAAAACTTTGTTTATAAAGTGTGTGAGTGTGATGGTAACTGGTCAATGGAAAACTTCATCGATGAGCAAATTAATGAAATCCGTGAAGCCGTTGGGCATAAAAAAGTTCTATGCGCCCTTAGTGGTGGAGTTGACTCTTCTGTAGTTGCCGCCCTCATTCATAGGGCCATCGGTGACCAGCTAACATGTATGTTTGTCGATCATGGTCTTCTTCGCAAAGGCGAAGCAGACAGCGTAATGAAAACATTTGGTGAAGGCTTCGATATGAATTTGATCAAAATTGACGCTGCTGATCGTTTTCTTACAAAGCTTAAAGGTGTAACTGATCCAGAGAAGAAACGAAAAATCATTGGTAACGAGTTTATCTATGTTTTTGAGGAAGAGTCTGAAAAGCTTGAAGACATGTCCTTCTTAGCACAAGGAACACTTTACACAGATATCGTTGAGAGTGGAACAGCGACTGCTCAAACCATCAAGTCCCACCACAACGTAGGCGGTCTGCCTGAAGATATGAAGCTCGATTTGATTGAGCCTTTAAATATGCTTTTCAAAGATGAAGTTCGTAAAGTAGGTACAGAGCTTGGTCTTCCAGACGAAATTGTATGGAGACAGCCGTTCCCGGGGCCGGGTCTTGGTATCCGTGTGATCGGAGAAGTGACAGAAGAAAAGTTAAAAGTTGTACGTGAATCTGACGCGATTCTTCGTGACGAAATTAAAAAAGCAGGGCTTGATCGTGATATCTGGCAATATTTCACCGCGCTTCCTGATTTCCGTAGTGTTGGTGTTATGGGTGATGCGAGAACGTATGACTACACAATTGGTGTTCGTGCTGTAACATCAATCGATGGCATGACATCTGACTGGGCGCGTATCCCATTTGAAGTCCTTGAAGTTATCTCTACAAGAATTGTTAACGAAGTGGATCACGTTAACCGCGTTGTGTATGACATTACTTCTAAGCCGCCCGCTACAATTGAGTGGGAGTAAACACGAACGAAATATAAATAAATAGATAAAATGTTCGTGTTTTGTATTGACGGCTTGTGAGAAAGCTGATACACTACAAAAGTAAATAAATAGAACGACCATCCATCGTATAACATCGGGAATAAGGCCCGAAAGTCTCTACCAGGTTACCGTAAATAACCTGACTACGAAGGAAATAGAGAAAGTATTGAAACGTCTTGCTCATGTAGCGACTCGTGGAGAACCTTCTCTTTTCCTATTAGTCCGCTCCGGGTAGAGAACCCGGAGCTTTTTTCTTTTTATGAATAGTTAACCTAAATGAATCAAGAATAAAGAATGGTTACTAACCGTTAGAAAGATGGATGAAGGGGAATAAGGGGGACTTAAAGAAATGGATCGTTTTTTTCGTTTTCATGAGCATAATACAACATATAGAAAAGAAACTATTGCTGGATTAACGACGTTCTTATCAATGGCTTACATTCTATTTGTGAATCCGGCTGTTTTGGCCGATGCAGGAATGGATCAAGGAGCTGTCTTTACTGCCACAGCACTTGCTGCTGCGCTCGGTACTTTAATTATGGGTGTTCTAGCGGGATATCCAATCGCTCTGGCGCCAGGAATGGGATTGAATGCGTTCTTCACCTATTCTGTTGTCACCGTTATGGGCGTACCGTGGGAAACAGCACTTGCAGGGGTACTTGTTTCAGGAATTATCTTTATTATTATTACCATTTTTAAAGTTAGAGAAATGATCATCAACGCGATTCCGATGGAATTAAAATACGCGGCAGCGAGCGGGATTGGACTTTTTATAGCATTTATCGGTCTTCAAAGCGCAGGAATTGTTCAAAACAATGATTCTACACTTGTTCAACTAGGTAATCTTCTCGCCGGTCCGACGTTACTTGCAGTCTTCGGATTAATTATTACTGTTATCTTAATGGTTCGTAACGTAACGGGCGGTATTTTCTACGGAATGGTGATTACAGCCATCGTAGGTATGATCTTTAACCAGGTGCCGATTCCAAGCGGGATTGTGGGTAGCGTACCAACTCTTGAACCAACTTTCGGCGTTGCTTTGGGTCACCTTGGTGATTTGTTTACAATTGACATGCTTGTCGTGGTTCTCACGTTCTTATTCGTCGATTTCTTCGACACAGCGGGTACTTTAATAGCTGTTGCGACGCAGGCAGGCATAATGAAAGACAACAAACTTCCAAGAGCAGGGAAAGCATTGTTTGCTGATTCATCTGCAACTGTTCTTGGGGCTGTACTTGGTACGTCAACAACTACAGCCTACATTGAATCTTCATCAGGAGTAGCGGCAGGTGGTCGAACTGGTTTTACATCTGTTGTAACAGCAGGATTTTTCTTGTTAGCACTATTCTTCTCTCCGTTACTAGCAGTGGTCACACCTTCAGTTACAGCACCAGTCTTGATTATAGTCGGTGTCCTGATGGTGAGCGTACTCGGTAACATTGAGTGGAAACGATTTGAGATTGCGGTTCCAGCATTCTTAACAATTGTTGCAATGC
This sequence comes from Anaerobacillus sp. QJM3NY_32, assembly GCF_056173645.1. NCBI lineage: Bacteria > Bacillati > Bacillota > Bacilli > Caryophanales > Bacillaceae > Anaerobacillus > Anaerobacillus sp. QJM3NY_32. The sequence goes on from NZ_CM149684.1 coordinate 278,211, forward strand.
CATTAACATACAGTATTGCAACAGGGATTGCGTTAGGATTTGTAATGTACCCGATCACTATGGTCGTAAAAGGTGAGGGGAAGAATATTCATCCAATCATGTATGGTTTGTTCTTTGTATTTATCGCATATTTCGTGTTTTTAGCATAGTTCGTTTTGGAGCAGTCGAGAAATCGGCTGCTTTTTGTTATGTAGCGATACTCTTCGGTTTGTTCCATTATTAAGGTGAGAACAAATTTCGTAATTGAAGTGAGATAGTACTTTTCTGTTGCTAAAGTAGAGTGAGACGAGGAAATTCATTTTATTGGCTAAAAGGTTAATTAAACGTTTGTTTAACCTTAAACATAGTTCTTCATAATCTCCGTTAAAAAGAAGCTTCATTAAAGGGCGTCAATTAGACTTGAATATCTACTAATAATAATGTGTCTCTCTAAGCAAGCTATGTCATATTGATTTAATTAATTTGAAAAATACTATTGACCATATCATTCTTTACTGATAAAGTAGAGAACGTTGTTAAGAAAACAACAACAAACGCATGAAAAAAAGTGATTGACATCATTTCGCACTTCATGTATTATAAATAACGTTGCCGCTAAAACAAGCAGGTAACACTAAATAAAACATTTCAAATTAGTTGTTGACATCAAACGAAACAACATGGTATATTAGTTGGGTCGCTGAAAACGACAACGAAAGAAACAAATCGATCTTTGAAAACTGAACGAAACGCCATGTAAGTAGTTGTTTCTACGGAAACAAAACATTGTTTTAAAGCTAGATTAAGCTTTCTATCGGAGAGTTTGATCCTGGCTCAGGACGAACGCTGGCGGCGTGCCTAATACATGCAAGTCGAGCGAAGAGATGGGAGCTTGCTCCCTGATCTTAGCGGCGGACGGGTGAGTAACACGTGGGCAACCTACCCTGCAGACTGGGATAACTCCGGGAAACCGGAGCTAATACCGGGTAATACATCGCACCGCATGGTGCAATGTTGAAAGTTGGCTTTCGAGCTAACACTGCAGGATGGGCCCGCGGCGCATTAGCTAGTTGGTAAGGTAATGGCTTACCAAGGCGACGATGCGTAGCCGACCTGAGAGGGTGATCGGCCACACTGGGACTGAGACACGGCCCAGACTCCTACGGGAGGCAGCAGTAGGGAATCTTCCGCAATGGACGAAAGTCTGACGGAGCAACGCCGCGTGAGTGACGAAGGCCTTCGGGTCGTAAAGCTCTGTTGTTAGGGAAGAACAAGTACCGTTCGAATAGGGCGGTACCTTGACGGTACCTAACCAGAAAGCCACGGCTAACTACGTGCCAGCAGCCGCGGTAATACGTAGGTGGCAAGCGTTGTCCGGAATTATTGGGCGTAAAGCGCGCGCAGGCGGTCTTTTAAGTCTGATGTGAAAGCCCGCGGCTCAACCGTGGAGGGTCATTGGAAACTGGAGGACTTGAGTGCAGAAGAGGAGAGTGGAATTCCACGTGTAGCGGTGAAATGCGTAGATATGTGGAGGAACACCAGTGGCGAAGGCGGCTCTCTGGTCTGTAACTGACGCTGAGGCGCGAAAGCGTGGGGAGCAAACAGGATTAGATACCCTGGTAGTCCACGCCGTAAACGATGAGTGCTAGGTGTTGGGGGGTTCCACCCTCAGTGCTGAAGTTAACACATTAAGCACTCCGCCTGGGGAGTACGACCGCAAGGTTGAAACTCAAAGGAATTGACGGGGGCCCGCACAAGCAGTGGAGCATGTGGTTTAATTCGAAGCAACGCGAAGAACCTTACCAGGTCTTGACATCCTCTGACAATCCTGGAGACAGGACGTTCCCCTTCGGGGGACAGAGTGACAGGTGGTGCATGGTTGTCGTCAGCTCGTGTCGTGAGATGTTGGGTTAAGTCCCGCAACGAGCGCAACCCTTGATCTTAGTTGCCAGCATTTAGTTGGGCACTCTAAGGTGACTGCCGGTGACAAACCGGAGGAAGGTGGGGATGACGTCAAATCATCATGCCCCTTATGACCTGGGCTACACACGTGCTACAATGGACGGTACAAAGGGCAGCAACACCGCGAGGTGAAGCGAATCCCATAAAGCCGTTCTCAGTTCGGATTGCAGGCTGCAACTCGCCTGCATGAAGCCGGAATTGCTAGTAATCGTGGATCAGCATGCCGCGGTGAATACGTTCCCGGGCCTTGTACACACCGCCCGTCACACCACGAGAGTTTGTAACACCCGAAGTCGGTGGGGTAACCTTTATGGAGCCAGCCGCCGAAGGTGGGACAAATGATTGGGGTGAAGTCGTAACAAGGTAGCCGTATCGGAAGGTGCGGCTGGATCACCTCCTTTCTATGGAGAATTACGAAGGTAACTTACGTTACCAACCTTACATGAGCGTTTCGTTTAGTTTTGAAAGAATGATTTACTTCTTTCAACTGAAAAGGTAAGTTTTGAAGAAGAGCAAGTCTCTTTTAAGAAACACCTCCGGCTAATGGCTATGTCGGGGTATTTACTTTTCTTTTGTGGGCCTGTAGCTCAGCTGGTTAGAGCGCACGCCTGATAAGCGTGAGGTCGGTGGTTCGAGTCCACTCAGGCCCACCATAAAAGATCCTGGGGCCTTAGCTCAGCTGGGAGAGCGCCTGCCTTGCACGCAGGAGGTCAGCGGTTCGATCCCGCTAGGCTCCACCAACACATCTACTAATGATTAATACTAATCAAATAGTAGACTTGTTCCTTGAAAACTAGATAGCACAAACAACGACATCCAATAATTATTTTTATGCAATAACTTAGTAATAACTGATGCGTTATGGCAGCAATGCCTAACAAATCGAAGGTTAAGCTACTAAGGGCGCACGGTGGATGCCTTGGCACTAGAAGCCTAAGAAGGACGGGACGAACACCGATATGCTTCGGGGAGCTGTAAGTACGCTTTGATCCGGAGATTTCCGAATGGGGGAACCCACCATCTTTAATAGGATGGTATCCATTTCTGAATACATAGGGAATGGAAGGCAGACCCGGGGAACTGAAACATCTCATTACCCGGAGGAAGAGAAAGCAAACGCGATTTCCTGAGTAGCGGCGAGCGAAACGGAATCAGCCCAAACCAGAGGGCTTGCCCTCTGGGGTTGTAGGACGTCTCTTTGGAGTTACAAAGGCACGGATAGACGAAGCGACCTGGAAAGGTCCATCAGAGAAGGTAACAATCCTGTAGTCAAAATCCGATGCCCTCCGAGACGGATCCTGAGTACGGCGGGACACGTGAAACCCCGTCGGAATCCGGGAGGACCATCTCCCAAGGCTAAATACTCTCTAGTGACCGATAGTGAACCAGTACCGTGAGGGAAAGGTGAAAAGCACCCCGGAAGGGGAGTGAAAAAGAACCTGAAACCGTGTGCCTACAACTAGTTGGAGCCCGTTAATGGGTGACAGCGTGCCTTTTGTAGAATGAACCGGCGAGTTACGATCCCGTGCAAGGTTAAGCTGAGAAGGCGGAGCCGCAGCGAAAGCGAGTCTGAATAGGGCGAAATAGTACGTGGTCGTAGACCCGAAACCAGGTGATCTACCCATGTCCAGGGTGAAGTTCAGGTAACACTGAATGGAGGCCCGAACCCACGCATGTTGAAAAATGCGGGGATGAGGTGTGGGTAGCGGTGAAATGCCAATCGAACCTGGAGATAGCTGGTTCTCTCCGAAATAGCTTTAGGGCTAGCCTCGCGGCAAGAATCTTGGAGGTAGAGCACTGATTGGACTAGGGGTCCTTACCGGATTACCGAATCCAGTCAAACTCCGAATGCCAACGATTTATCCGCGGGAGTCAGACTGCGAGTGATAAGATCCGTAGTCGAGAGGGAAACAGCCCAGACCACCAGCTAAGGTCCCAAAGTATACGTTAAGTGGAAAAGGATGTGGCGTTGCTTAGACAACCAGGATGTTGGCTTAGAAGCAGCCATCATTTAAAGAGTGCGTAATAGCTCACTGGTCGAGTGACGCTGCGCCGAAAATGTACCGGGGCTAAACGTATCACCGAAGCTGTGGATTGTCTTACGACAATGGTAGGAGAGCGTTCTAAGGGCTGTGAAGTCAGACCGAAAGGACTGGTGGAGCGCTTAGAAGTGAGAATGCCGGTATGAGTAGCGAAAGACAAGTGAGAATCTTGTCCGTCGAAAGCCCAAGGTTTCCTGAGGAAGGCTCGTCCGCTCAGGGTTAGTCGGGACCTAAGCCGAGGCCGAAAGGCGTAGGCGATGGATAACAGGTTGATATTCCTGTACCACCTCCTTTCCGTTTGAACGACGGGGGGACGCAGAAAGATAGGGAGAGCGCGCTGCTGGAAATGCGCGTCCAAGCGATTAGGCTGGTGAATAGGCAAATCCGTTCACCATGAAGGCTGAGTCGTGATGGCGAGGGAAATTTAGTACCGAAGTCCTTGATTCTACGCTGCCAAGAAAAGCCTCTAGTGAGGAAAAAGGTGCCCGTACCGCAAACCGACACAGGTAGGCGAGGAGAGAATCCTAAGACGATCGGGAGAACTCTCGTTAAGGAACTCGGCAAAATGACCCCGTAACTTCGGGAGAAGGGGTGCTTCCTCGGGTTTATAGCCCAGGGGAGCCGCAGTGAAAAGATCCAAGCGACTGTTTAGCAAAAACACAGGTCTCTGCAAAGCCGTAAGGCGAAGTATAGGGGCTGACACCTGCCCGGTGCTGGAAGGTTAAGAGGAGGGGTTATCCCTTACGGGAGAAGCTCTGAATCGAAGCCCCAGTAAACGGCGGCCGTAACTATAACGGTCCTAAGGTAGCGAAATTCCTTGTCGGGTAAGTTCCGACCCGCACGAAAGGTGCAACGACTTGGATACTGTCTCAACGAGAGACCCGGTGAAATTATAGTACCTGTGAAGATGCAGGTTACCCGCGACAGGACGGAAAGACCCCATGGAGCTTTACTGTAGCCTGATATTGGATTTTGGTACAGCTTGTACAGGATAGGTAGGAGCCATAGAAGTCGGACCGCCAGGTTCGATGGAGGCGTCGGTGGGATACTACCCTGGCTGTACTGACATTCTAACCCAGCACCGTGATCCGGTGCGGAGACAGTGTCAGGTGGGCAGTTTGACTGGGGCGGTCGCCTCCTAAAGTGTAACGGAGGCGCCCAAAGGTTCCCTCAGAATGGTTGGAAATCATTCGCAGAGTGTAAAGGCACAAGGGAGCTTGACTGCGAGACCTACAAGTCGAGCAGGGACGAAAGTCGGGCTTAGTGATCCGGTGGTTCCGCATGGAAGGGCCATCGCTCAACGGATAAAAGCTACCCTGGGGATAACAGGCTTATCTCCCCCAAGAGTCCACATCGACGGGGAGGTTTGGCACCTCGATGTCGGCTCATCGCATCCTGGGGCTGAAGTAGGTCCCAAGGGTTGGGCTGTTCGCCCATTAAAGCGGTACGCGAGCTGGGTTCAGAACGTCGTGAGACAGTTCGGTCCCTATCCGTCGCGGGCGCAGGAAATTTGAGAGGAGCTGTCCTTAGTACGAGAGGACCGGGATGGACACACCGCTGGTGTACCAGTTGTTCCGCCAGGAGCATAGCTGGGTAGCTACGTGTGGAAGGGATAAGTGCTGAAAGCATCTAAGCATGAAGCCCCCCTCGAGATGAGATTTCCCACAGCATGAAGCTGGTAAGATCCCTTAGAGATGATGAGGTAGATAGGTTCGGGGTGGAAGCGTGGCAACACGTGGAGCTGACGAATACTAATCGATCGAGGGCTTAACCTAAAATATTGGAAAGTTGTGCGTGCTATCTAGTTTTCAGGGAACACCTGAAATAAGGAAGTTCGATTAAGTGCCACCTCGTCCTGTGGTGAACACCGAACGGCTAACATCCTGTTAGTCTAGTGATGATGGCGAAGAGGTCACACCCGTTCCCATGCCGAACACGGAAGTTAAGCTCTTCAGCGCCGATGGTAGTTGGGGGATCTCCTCCTGCAAGAGTAGGACGTCGCTGGGCACAAGATGAAAGGCGAGAGACCTGAGGGTTTCTCGTTTTTTTTGTATCTATAAAGTGAAGAAAACTCGCAAGAGAAAAAAGCTTCATGTGAGACAATCAAAACTTCTTCGAAAGCTACGTAGGGGTGGGAGAAGCAAGAAATTCGAGGAAGCAAGCGATGTCAGACCGGAGTGGATATTCGAGAGATCCATGAGGATCTGGCATCGCGCAGCTGACGAAGAAGTTCGCCGCTTATCGCGCCCCGTATGAGAACACGGAAGTTAAGCTCGAGCGCCGATGGTAGTTGGAGGATCTCCTCCTGCAAGAGTAGGACGTCGCTGGGCACAAGATGAAAGGCGAGAGACCTGAGGGTTTCTCGCTTTTTTTGTATGGTTTTTACGTTCGCGGAATTAATCTCAAATTCGCGGAATTATCATGGAAAAGCGCGGAATAAATCTGATTTTCGCGGAATTATATAAAATATCGCGGAATTACCATTCATTTCTAAGTTATTCACCTGATTCATTCACCATCCCCGTATTAAAAGTCCTGCATCTCCATAAAACTAAATTAACACTTGAAAATTTAGCGAGTAATATTTCATAAGTAGGATGATGGGAGAAGCGAATTGCTTCTTCTTTTTTTGTTGATCTTGCTGATTGTCAGTTAATCTAACATATTATTTTTAAATGGATTCATATAGAACATAAAAATTGTATACGTTACCAAAACCTTATATGTTAAGGGTTTTAGGTAGAAGAGAATGCTTAACTTAAAATAAGGCTTCAATATAAAAATAATCTAAACTTATTTTTTAACTTACTATTTTATGTATAATATGAATTATCTTAATTTTCGGTTTCTATGTGCGGGAGGAGAAATTTCTTTGAAGCTAATGGCGAGAGAACAAGAAAAATTGATGGTCGTTGTGGCGGCAGATTTGGCGAGAAGAAGACAGGGGCGAGGGTTAAAGCTGAATTATCCGGAAGCTATTGCGATTATTACATATGAAGTACTTGAAGGGGCGAGAGATGGGAAGAGCGTCGCAGAATTGATGCAGTATGGAAGAACGATTTTAGCAAGAGAAGATGTAATGGAAGGTATTCCAGAAATGGTCACAGATATTCAGGTAGAAGCTACTTTTCAAGATGGAACAAAATTAGTAACCGTTCACGATCCAATTATATGAAAGGGGTTCTGAGCATTGATTCCAGGTGAATATAAGTTAAGATCTTCTTCTGTTACATGTAATGTTGGGAAAGAATCAATCGAAATTGAAGTAACCAATATTGGTGATCGGCCAGTGCAAATTGGATCTCATTTTCATTTCTATGAGGTAAATGATGCTTTAAAGTTTGAACGTGACCTTGCTTTTGGGATGCATTTAAATATTGCTGCAGGTACTGCTGTCCGCTTTGAACCTGGGGATTCTAAAGAAGTCACGCTAGTCGCGTTTTCAGGTGAGCGAAAGGTGTTTGGACTTAATAATAAAACAAACGGTTCGTTAGATAGAGAGGTAGAACAATGAGTTTTGAACTTTCAAGAAAAGCGTATTCTGATATGTTTGGTCCGACGGTTGGGGATCAAGTTCGGTTAGCAGATACAGAATTGTTTGTTGAAGTAGAACGAGATGAAACCTCTTATGGTGATGAAGTGAAATTTGGTGGAGGCAAGGTGATTCGCGATGGAATGGGTCAACATCCACTTGCTACGAGAGGCGAATCTGTAGACCTTGTTGTAACGAATGCATTGATCATTGATTACACGGGGATCTATAAAGCGGATATTGGTGTGAAGGATGGTCGTATTGCTTCGATTGGAAAGGCAGGTAACCCTTATTTGATGGACAGTGTTGATATTGTGATTGGTGCTTCTACAGAGGTTATTGCCGCAGAAGGAATGATTGTAACAGCAGGTGGAATTGATTCTCATATACATTTTATATGTCCGCAATTAATCGAAACCGCGATCGAGTCTGGAATTACGACGATGCTTGGAGGTGGAACGGGTCCAGCGACTGGGACAAATGCAACAACTTGTACTCCAGGGGAATGGAACATTCACCGTATGCTTGAGTCAGCAGAAGCTTTCCCTGTTAATCTTGGGTTTTTGGGCAAAGGAAATGCTTCAGGTGAAGAAGCTTTACGCGAACAAATAGAAGCGGGTGCGATAGGCTTGAAGCTTCATGAGGACTGGGGAACGACGGCAGCTTCCATTGACACGGCATTAACCGTGGCGGATGAATATGATGTTCAGGTCGCGATTCATACCGATACATTAAATGAGGGCGGTTTTGTAGAAGATACGTTGAACGCGATTGATGGGCGCGTCATTCATACATACCATACAGAAGGCGCAGGTGGGGGACATGCACCGGATATTATTAAAGCCGCTTCTTATGAGCATATCCTTCCATCCTCGACGAATCCTACTAGACCATTTACAACAAATACAATTGCGGAGCATCTTGATATGTTGATGGTTTGCCATCATCTTGATTCTTCCGTACCGGAGGATGTGGCATTCGCTGACTCAAGGATTCGAAAAGAAACCATTGCTGCAGAAGATATTTTGCATGATATGGGTGTCTTCAGCATTATTAGTTCAGATTCACAGGCAATGGGACGAGTTGGAGAAGTGATTTCAAGAACGTGGCAAACGGCGGATAAAATGAAAAAGCAACGTGGGGCATTACCAAAGGGTTCAGAAAACGATAATGAGCGGGTGAAACGTTATATTTCGAAATACACGATAAATCCGGCCATTGCCCATGGTATATCAGACGAGGTGGGGTCCATAGAAGTAGGGAAACTAGCGGACTTTGTTCTATGGAAACCTGGTTTTTTCGGAGTAAAGCCCGAACAGATCGTTAAAGGTGGGATGATTGCTTGGAGTGTAATGGGGGATCCGAATGCATCAATTCCTACTCCTCAACCAGCTCTCTATAGGCCGATGTTTGGCCGATACGGGAAAGCGAAATTTAGAACCTCGATTACCTTTTTATCACAATCGGCTATTGAAAAAGGTGTTCATAACCAGCTTTCGCTGCAGAAAATGATTCGTCCTGTTCAGAATATTCGTAAGCTAAAAAAGAAAGACATGAAGTACAACGGTGAGACTCCTGATATTCAGGTGGATCCACAAACGTATGAAGTCGTGGTGGATGGTGAGCTAGTTACGTGCGAACCGGCAACGAGCGTACCGCTTGCACAAAGATACTTTTTATTTTGAGGTGGTAAACAGATGATCATTAGTGAGATAAAAGGAAACATTCGTGACGAAAAGGATACGCTACCGCATGTAGAAAGAGTTTATCTTCGAAGTGATGAACTTGTGAAACGAATTCAGCGAGTGAAGACCGATCACGGAAAAGAGCTTGGGATTAAACTTTCTAAGCCGAATGATTTAGTCGATGGTGATATTCTGTATCGTGCGGATGACAATATGATTATTGTCAGTGTGATGGAAGATGAAGTGATCGTCATTTATCCTAATTCTTTGAAACAAATGGGAGAAGTCGCTCATATGCTAGGCAATCGCCATTTGCCAGCACAATTTGAAGGAGATGAGATGATTGTGCAGCATGATTATCTAGTTATTCAGTTGTTAACAGAACTAAATATTTCTCATGTGATTGAAAAACGAAAAATGAAAGAAGCTTTTAAATACATTGGGCATGACTAATGCGCTCTTTCCGATCCTTCAACTAAGTGATTCGCAGTTTCCCTCAGGGGCCTTTTCGCATTCGTTTGGAATAGAAACATATATTGCAAATGGCACAATTCATGACTCTTCTTCATTTCAACATGTTCTTGAGCTTTTTCTAATGAATCAGCTAGTTTATACGGATGGACTTGCCTGTCGATTAGCGTATGAAGCCTTAGAAGTGGATGACACGGATCGTCTATGGGAGCTGGATCAATCATTGTATGCGTTGGGGATGGCTAGGGAGACCCGAGAAGGGAATAGAAGAATTGGTAATCGCTTAGTTAAGGTAGTTTCCACCCTTTATCCGAACGCGATATTTAATCAGTATATGGATGCAATGAAGGAGAAAAAGGTGTACGGCCATGGGGCACTAGTATTTGCGATTGTATGTTATCACCTTGGTATTGATGTTGAAAGTGCGGTTTCATGCTACGGATTTGCAACTGCTTCGTCACTCGTTCAAAACGCCGTTCGAGGCGTCCCGCTTGGTCAAACAGAAGGACAGCAAATTCTTGTTTCAATTCAGCCACTTTTAACAGATTGTGTGAAGCAGATCATGTCTCTTGAAGACAGTGACTTTGGGATAGGCGCTCCTGGCCTTGAAATTGCACAAATGAAGCATGAGGCGATCAATGTTCGTCTATTTATGAGTTAATGAAGAAAGGATGATTGAAAAATGAGTGAGCCCATACGAATAGGAATTGGCGGACCAGTTGGCGCTGGCAAAACACTATTAGTGGATCGCTTAACAAGAGCGATGAATAACGAATTTAGTATGGCTGTCATCACGAATGATATTTATACGAAAGAAGATGCGATGTTTTTGAATAAGAACGGGATTTTGTCTTCGGACCGCATCATCGGCGTAGAAACAGGAGGATGTCCGCATACGGCGATTCGAGAAGATGCATCGATGAACTTTGCTGCTATTGATGAATTGAATGAACGTCATGAAGATCTTGATCTCATTTTTGTTGAAAGTGGTGGCGATAATCTAGCTGCAACTTTCAGTCCTGAGCTTGTTGATTTTTCGATTTATATTATAGATGTGGCGCAGGGAGAGAAAATCCCCCGTAAAGGCGGTCAGGGGATGATTAAGTCGGATTTGTTTATTATTAATAAAACGGATCTTGCTCCTTATGTTGGCGCCAATCTTGATATCATGCGAGAGGATACGTTGAAATCAAGAGGAGATCGTCCATTTTTCTTTACTAACTTAAAGGATGAAACTGGCGTTAGTGATGTTGTACAGTGGATTAAGGAGCAGGCCTTTTTTGTAGGACTTGAGCAGTGACCTATACAGGTTATCTCAAGTTAGAAGCATCTGATCGATATGGGAAATCCGTGCTTTCGGATGCTTACTATAACGGTGTTTTTAAGATTTCACGCCCTACTTACAATGAGGAAGGACTTCCTCTGTTGCAAATGATTCATGTAGGTGGAGGATATGTAGACGGTGACACGTATTATACGGAAATTCTTGTGAAGGAGAAGGCTCGGTTAGCTGTTACAACGCAGGCTTCCACTAAGGTTTACAAAACACCAAATAAGCAAGTTATACAAAAAGCGTTCTATAAATTAGAAGAGCATAGTGAATTACATATGAAGCTGGATCCGCTCATTGCTTATCGAGATGCTCGCTTTACGCAGGAAACAGAAGTACACATGGATGAAAGTGCTGTTTTCTTTTTGACAGACATTGTAACGCCGGGATGGTCAAAGGATGGCGTCCTCTTTCCTTATGAGTGTGTAACCTCTAAGGTGAAAATCTATCAGAATAAGAATCTCAAAGTATATGATCATTTACGGTTGAAGCCTGAAGAAGATATGAAGAGGTTGCTTCAGTTAGAGGGGAACACCCATATCGGTTCATTGTACTTTATTCATCCGAACGTAACAGGAGAGTGGATAGAGAAGTTAAGAGAGTACCTTGCTTCGTTCGGTGATACTCATTTCGGAATATCGTTGTTGCAGGTTCCGGGGTGCTGTTTCCGAATTCTTGCGAAGCGAACGGCACATATTGAGACGGTTTTTGCTGCTATCGAAACGTTTATTCATAACACCATTTACAAGAGGAGTGCGATATCCTGGCGGAAGTAGTGTATACAGGAGGAAAAAATGGACGCTAGTTTATTATCAATTTTAGTTATTGGATTTCTACTTGGAATCAAACATGCTATTGAACCAGATCATGTAATAGCCGTATCGACCATTGCGAGTAAAACGCGTAGTTTGTGGAAATCTTCATTAGCTGGAGTGTATTGGGGGATTGGACATACCACCACGCTTTTCCTAGTAGGAATCCTTCTATTTCTCTTCAATACGACGATAACAGATACATGGGCGATGTTGCTTGAGATGATTGTTGGATTTATGCTCGTATTTCTAGGGATAAAAGCCTTACGTACAAAAACGGAAAGTACAGGATTGAAAGGAAACCATACATACGTACAGTCTGGAGTGATCGGGTTTATCCATGGATTAGCTGGAAGTGCCGCGATGATTTTGTTAACGATGAGTACGGTTGAAACGATGTTTCAAGGAGCTATCTATATACTAGTGTTTGGTGTAGGGACATGTGTTGGTATGCTCGGGTTTACAACCATTCTTGGACTTCCGTTCGTCGCAACGAGGAAGCAGTTAAAGCTCAACCATCGATTAACTCAAGTGACTGGGATTCTCTCAGTCGGGTTTGGATTCTATTATATTTATCGTATTGGTATAACTGATGGATTATTTAGCTTCTTATAAAGTGATTCATAATAAACAGAGACGATCGATATCGCTTATCGATCGTCTCTGTTTTTAGGTTTCATCTGATTCTACGTCTTTAATCTTTAATCGTTTTTTCTCTTCCTTCGATTCAATAAGTCGGTGAAGATGAATTAAGAGTATGCCCCTACTGTAACTCGCATCAATCGGTTTTTCACGAACGGGGAATGGTAACTCAACGATGCGTTCGAAGGGACCGTGCTTATATTCTTCCTGAACATTACGATAACCTTTAAGGTTCATCGCTGTTTGGCCTTTTACCTTAAGTGTCCGATAATGGATATACACGTCAACATCATCAATTTTCTTAATGCCAGGAAGATAAACTGTGCAGATGAGTTCGTTTCCAGCTTCATAGAGATTAACAAGAGGTCCATTTGATACGAACATATCCTGAAAATCCGTCCAAAAATCATCTCCCATAAATTTATTCATTTTATTGCGCCAGTCATACATCTGTCCCCAATGGTCTCCCATGAGGTCACCTCCTGGGCTTTTTGCCAGTATATGCACCGAGAAGTGGAATGTTAAAAGAACGTACTGCTGGTTTAAACCCTTTTGAGAAGTGAATGGGAAAGATATAGGGGAAGTTTGGAAAAAATAGTCGAAAATTATTAGTCTAATTCGATAAATATCGCATGCGGTTTCAGGTTTCCTCGTGTTATGCTAGGGAAAGTTCGAGTTTGAACGATAAGGGAAAAGGAGGATGGACATGCTGGATACAGGTCTTGGCATGGTTTTGACCATTTTTGTTATTAATATCTTTTATGTATCGTTTCTCACGATGCGTACGATACTTACACTTAAAGGTCAGCGATACCTTGCAGCTGTTACAGGAACAATTGAGATTGCGATATATGTTGTAGGGCTTGGTCTCGTCCTCGATAATCTAGGGCAAATTCAAAACGTTATTGCATACGCCCTTGGTTTTGGTGTAGGAATTATCGTTGGGATGAAGATTGAAGAATACCTTGCGCTTGGTTATATTACAGTGAATGCCATCACAACAAAGCTAGAAGATGATATTCCCAATAAATTAAGAGATGTCGGTTACGGTGTTACACATTATCTTGCGCACGGGCGTCAGGGAGAACGTCTTGTCATGCAAGTTCTAACATCGCGTAAATCGGAGCGTAAGCTTTATCAGGCTATTGAGGAACTTGATCCTAAAGCCTTCGTTATCTCTTATGAGCCCCGTACCTTCCAGGGTGGATTCTGGGTTAGAAAAATTCGGAGGTAATGTATGGAAAAGAAAGCGAAGAAAAAGAAGTTTGAAGTTAAAGAAAATGAATCACTTTCTGACTGCTTAAAACGAATGGACGATGAAGGATACATGCCCGTAAGACGCCGGGAAGAACCAGTCTTTAAAGAAGGTAAGGGTTCTAAAGAACCTGAGCTATGCGGTCAGAAAATTGTTTTTGAAGGAAAGTTAAAGTAAAAACCGAACATTAGACTAAATATAAAACGCATCGTTCGATTTTCGTTGACAGTTGAACGTCGCTCTTGTTACTATGTAAGAGGAGCAAAAAGGATACCTCATATAATCTTGGGAATAAGGCCCATAAGTTTCTACCTGACGACCATGAATCGTCGGACTATGAGGGGGAAAGTCGTGTTTTGCATATGCGCAGAACAGGATGGATGTGTTTTCGCCCGAGGTAGAAGCTTCTTCTAAGTAAATAGAAGAATTCTATCTCGGGCTTTTCTGTTATTTTCACACTATTTCGATTAATTAGCACCTTCATTTAAGGAGGAATAGCATGAACACAAAAGTTGGCGTCATCATGGGGAGCACTTCGGATTGGGATACGATGAAGCATGCCTGTGACATACTAGAGGAGCTTCAAGTGCCATTTGAGAAAAAAGTTGTTTCGGCTCATAGAACGCCGGAATTGATGTTTGAATATGCAGAATCAGCAAGAGAACGCGGTTTGAACGTCATTATTGCGGGAGCAGGTGGTGCCGCTCATTTACCAGGGATGGTCGCTGCTAAAACGACACTGCCAGTCATCGGCGTACCTGTACAATCGCGGACGTTAAATGGATTAGATTCGCTTCTATCAATCGTGCAAATGCCAGGTGGCGTGCCTGTTGCGACAGTTGCGATTGGAAAAGCGGGAGCGAAAAATGCAGGACTACTTGCTGCGCAAATACTAAGTACAGCTGATGAAACGATCGAGAAGAAGCTTAGCGACTATCGAAATCTGATGAAAGAAACAGTACTCGAAAGTAGTGACAGCTTATGAGGAAAACCATTTTACCCGGTAGCACAATTGGGATTCTAGGCGGTGGACAATTAGGAAGAATGATGGCGTTAAAGGCAAGAGAGATGGGCTATCAAATCGCCGTTCTCGAACCGAAAAAAGATTCTCCCTGTGGCCAGGTGTCTGATCATGAAGTGGTTAGTGGATATGATGATTTGGATGGCGCTCGTAAGCTAGCTGATTTAAGTGATGTGATCACTTATGAATTTGAAAATATTACACACGATACTGCAAAGTGGTTGGAAGAAAATGCGTATATGCCTCAAGGTGGAGAATTGCTTCGCGTAACGCAGGATCGCTATGTTGAGAAGACAGCGATTCAGAAGTCGGGACTTCAAGTAGCACCTTTTGAAGCAGTCGATTCTCATCAAGATCTCAAGGGTGCGCTCGAGAAGATCGGTCTCCCTTCAGTCCTTAAAACACGTACTGGTGGTTACGATGGAAAAGGCCAGTGGGTTTTAAAAACAGAAAAAGATGTTGAAGCTCTCTCTTTTCCTAATGTACCTTGCATTCTGGAGAGTTGGGTACCGTTTCAAAAAGAATTGTCAGTGATTGTGACACGCAGCGTAACTGGGGAAACAACGACGTTCCCTGTAGGTGAGAACGTTCATGTGAACAACATTCTTCATCAAACCATCGTTCCAGCTCGAGTAGACGAAGCGGTCATAACGAAAGCGGATGAGGTCGGAAAGAAGATTGCAAATACCCTACAGCTTGTCGGTACACTTGCAGTTGAGCTGTTTCTTAAAGATAATGAGATTTATGTAAATGAGCTTGCACCACGACCACATAATTCTGGCCATTATACGATGGAGGCATGTGAGACTTCGCAATTTGAACAGCATATTCGAGCAATATGTGGACTACCACTTGGAAGCACTGAACTTCTAAAGCCGGTTGTCATGGGGAATTTGCTCGGTCAGCACATCACACCGCTAATGGACAGTATAGAAGAGCTCGGTGATGCAAAGCTTCATTTATATGGGAAAGACGAAGCAAAGCCTAATCGGAAGATGGGACACATTAACTTTCTTGCACCTTCAACAGAAGAAGCAATTAAGCGAATGAACTCATGGAAGTTATGGCAGTAAAGACAAGAGACCAGGAGGACTTACAATGATTGAACGTTATACCCGCCCCGAGATGGGAGCTATTTGGACAGAAGAAAACCGCTATAACGCGTGGCTTGAAGTCGAGATCCTAGCATGCGAAGCGTGGGCAGAACTTGGCATTATCCCAAAAGAAGATGTACAAAAGATCCGTGAAAATGCCGGGTTCAATGTCGATCGCATTCACGAAATTGAAGAGGAAACGCGCCATGATGTTGTGGCATTCACAAGAGCGGTATCTGAAACGCTTGGAGAAGAACGGAAATGGGTTCACTACGGTTTAACATCAACGGATGTCGTTGATACAGCACTGTCTTATCAGTTGAATCAAGCGAACGACCTTCTGATTAAAGACATTGAGAAGTTCATTGAAGTCCTAAAGGCTAAAGCGCAGGAACATAAATACACTGTCATGATGGGAAGAACGCACGGTGTTCACGCAGAACCAACAACATTTGGTCTGAAATTGGCGCTATGGTATGAAGAAATGAAGCGTAACCTTGAACGATTCAAAACAGCTTCAGATAACGTTCGTTTCGGCAAACTATCTGGTGCAGTTGGAACATATGCCAACATCGATCCATTTATCGAGCAGTATGTTTGTGAAAAGCTTGGCTTACAACCAGCACCGATTTCAACCCAAACGCTTCAGCGCGATCGTCATGCTCATTACATGTCGGCTCTAGCACTTGTGGCAACATCCATTGAAAAGTTTGCTGTTGAAATTCGTGGTCTACAAAAGAGCGAAACGCGTGAAGTAGAGGAGTTTTTCGCAAAAGGACAAAAAGGGTCATCCGCAATGCCGCATAAGCGTAACCCGATTGGTTCTGAAAACATGACTGGCATGGCGCGTGTGATTCGTGGCTATATGACGACAGCTTACGAGAACGTTGCTCTTTGGCACGAACGTGATATTTCTCACTCATCAGCAGAACGCGTTATTCTTCCGGATGCAACGATTGCGCTCAACTATATGCTGAATCGTTTTGCAGGAATTGTTTCGAAACTAACGGTCTTCCCTGAGAACATGAAGCGCAACATGACAAGAACATACGGCTTGATTTACAGCCAGCGCGTTCTTCTTTCTCTTATTGATAAAGGCATGGCACGTGAAGCTGCCTATGATCTTGTTCAACCAAAAGCAATGGATGCTTGGGAAAGAGGCATTCAATTTAGAGAGCTTGTTGAAGCTGACCCTAAGATTACAGATCAGCTGAGTGAAGCAGAAATTGAAGATTGCTTTGACTACAATTACCACCTAAAGCCGGTGGATATGATTTTTGAACGTCTCGGACTTTAATTAAGCATCGGAGGGGATCACCATGGAAAAGCAAACATTGTTGTACGAAGGAAAAGCGAAGAGAATTTATGCAACAGATGAAGCGGAGGTTGTCTGGGTCGAGTATAAAGACTCAGCAACCGCTTATAACGGGGAGAAGAAAGCAACAATTACAGGCAAAGGTCGCCTGAACAATGAAATTACAAGCCTGCTCTTTGATTATTTAAAAAGTGCTGGAATCCAAAGTCATTTTATTGAAAAGCTTTCTTCTACTGAACAGCTTGTGAAACGCGTTTCGATCATTCCACTCGAAGTGGTTGTTCGAAACATCGCAGCTGGGAGCTTTTCCAAACGCACGGGTGTGGAAGAAGGGAAGTTACTAAAACAGCCGATCGTTGAATTTTATTACAAGAATGATGACCTTGGTGATCCTCTTCTTACGCTTGATCATGTGTTAGAACTTGAACTTGCAACAGAAGAAACCGTTCAAGAATTAAAAGAACGCGCGTTAAAGATCAATACGCTATTACGCGAATACTTCCTTGAGCGTGACGTGAAGCTCGTTGATTTTAAATTAGAGTTTGGTGTAACACCGGAAGGCAAGATTATGTTGGCGGATGAAATCTCTCCAGATACTTGCCGCTTATGGGATAGTAAAACGAATGAGAAACTAGATAAAGACGTGTTTCGAAGAGATATTGGAAATTTGACAGAAGCGTACGAACAAATTTTAACTCGCCTGGGGGGCTCCGAATCATGTACAAAGTAAAAGTCTATGTAACGTTAAAAGAAAGTGTTCTAGATCCACAAGGAAGTGCCGTAAAGAATTCATTGCACAGTCTTTCGTATCATGAAGTGGAAGACGTACGGATCGGGAAATACATGGAACTCACAGTGAAAGATACGGAAAACCTTGATCAGCGAATTAAAGAAATTTGCGAAAAGCTTCTTGCGAATACGGTTATTGAAGACTACACCTACGAAATCGAGGAGGGAGTCGCACAGTGAAATTTGCGGTGATTGTGTTCCCGGGTTCTAACTGCGATGTGGATATGTATCACGCCATCAAAGATGAGCTTGGAGAAGAAGCGGTTTATGTCCGGTACGATGAGCAAAATCTAGCAAACTATGATGCGATCCTTCTCCCAGGCGGTTTCTCTTACGGAGATTACCTTCGAAGTGGTGCCATTGCACGCTTTGCACCGATTATGACTGAGGTCGTGAAGGCAGCTGAAGCAGGGAAGCCAATTCTGGGTGTTTGTAATGGATTCCAAATTCTCTTGGAAGCAGGTCTGTTACCAGGAGCAATGAAACGAAACAAGAACTTGAAGTTTATGTGTCGACCGGTTACTCTTCGCGTTCAAAACAATGAAACAATGTTTACTTCAGCTTATGAGAAAGAAGAAGAAATCACGATTCCAATTGCGCATGGTGAAGGAAACTACTATTGCGATGAAGCAACGCTTGCAACACTGCAGCAGGAAAATCGAATTGCGTTTACCTATGCCGATAATCCGAACGGCTCGGTTGAAGATATAGCTGGAATCGTAAACGAAAAGGGCAATGTCCTCGGGATGATGCCTCACCCCGAACGAGCGGTAGATGAGCTATTAGGAAGTGCAGATGGATTAAATCTATTTAAATCGATACTACGTAACTGGAGGGAATCCCATGTCACACATGCATGAACCAACACCTGAGATGATTAAAGACCAAAAGCTCTATAGTCAGATGGGTTTAACAGATGACGAGTTCGGTATGGTGGAAGCGATTCTCGGCCGTACACCGAACTATACGGAGACGGGGCTATTTTCTGTTATGTGGTCGGAGCACTGTAGCTACAAGAATTCAAAGCCAGTGTTAAAAAAATTCCCTGTTACGGGTGAGCGTGTTCTTCAAGGTCCTGGTGAAGGAGCCGGAATCGTTGATATAGGTGATGAACAGGCGGTGGTATTTAAGATTGAAAGCCATAACCACCCGTCAGCTATCGAGCCGTATCAAGGTGCTGCAACAGGAGTTGGCGGCATTATCCGTGATGTCTTTTCGATGGGGGCACGTCCTATTGCCCTTCTTAACTCGCTTCGTTTCGGAGAGCTGAGCAATCCAAAAGTGAAGTATCTTTTTGAGGAAGTTGTAGCCGGAATTGCAGGATACGGAAATTGCATTGGTATTCCAACAGTTGGTGGGGAAGTTCAGTTTGATTCTTCTTACGATGGAAATCCTCTTGTAAATGCGATGTGTGTTGGCTTAATTGATCATAAAAACATTCAGAAAGGGATCGCATCAGGAGCTGGGAACACGGTCATGTACGTTGGCGCGAGCACGGGACGTGACGGGATCCACGGCGCAACCTTCGCATCTGAAGAATTGACAGATGCTTCTGACGAAAAGCGTCCTGCCGTTCAAGTTGGTGACCCATTCATGGAAAAGCTTCTGCTTGAAGCATGCCTTGAACTTGTTTACTGCGAGTCACTTGTCGGTATTCAAGATATGGGAGCAGCTGGACTAACGTCTTCAGCTTCCGAAATGGCGAGTAAGGCAGGCATGGGACTTGAAATGAATCTTGATGAAGTGCCACAGCGTGAAAAAGGAATGACGCCATACGAAATGATGCTTTCTGAATCTCAGGAGCGTATGCTCGTTGTTGTGAAAAAAGGTCATGAAGATGAAATTAAAGCTATAACAGATCGCTGGGGTCTTTTAGCGAAAGAGGTTGGTGTAGTAACGGAAGATAAGCGATTCCGTCTCCTTCATAAAGGAGAAGTCGTTGCGGACGTTCCTGTCGATGCATTAGCAGAGGAAGCACCTGTTTATCACAAACCATCTCGTATCCCAGAATATTATATTGAAAATCAGCAGCTTCATAAGCCAATTCCAAATGTGGAAGACGCGAAGGAAATGCTCTATACCTTGTTAAGTCAGCCGACAATTTCAAGTAAGGAATGGGTTTTTGATCAGTACGACTATATGGTGCGAACAAATACAGTTGTGTCACCTGGGTCAGATGCGGCTGTTGTTCGAGTGCGTGGAACAAACAAAGGGTTAGCGATGACAACGGACTGTAATTCCCGTTATTTATATCTTGATCCTGAAGTAGGCGGTCAAATTGCAGTTGCAGAAGCAGCGCGTAACATTGTCTGCTCGGGTGGCGAGCCACTAGCGATTACAGATTGCTTAAACTTCGGTAACCCTGAGAAGCCAGAGATCTTCTGGCAAATTGAGAAAGCGACAGACGGAATGAGTGAAGCGTGTCGTATGCTGAACTCACCAGTTATTGGTGGGAATGTCTCACTTTATAATGAAACAAACGGCATCGCTGTTTATCCAACACCGGTTGTTGGAATGGTTGGCCTTGTCCACGATCTAAATCATGTGACAACACAAGCCTTTAAAGAAGAAGGAAACTTAATATATATGCTAGGTGAAACGGGAGAAGATTTTGGCGGTAGTGAGCTTCAAAAGTATCTTGATGGTAAGATCTCAGGTCAAGCTCCTACACTTAATCTTGAAATTGAAAAAGAACGTCAAAACCAACTTCTAACTGCGATTCAAGACGGACTTGTTGAATCAGCTCACGACCTCGCAGAAGGTGGCCTTAGTGTTGCACTTGCGGAATCGCTCATTGGAACAGAATTTGGTGCTAATGTACGGATTGACGGAGATACGACAACAGATCTTTTCAGTGAAACACAATCTCGTTTTCTTGTAACCATCAAGGGGGAACATCAGCAGGCATTTGAGCAGCGTACAGGAGCGAAGTTGATCGGTGAAGTAACCGGTACTGGCGTATTAACGATTATGCACGAAGATGAAACACATATCTTCGATGCTCCGGTTCAAGAGCTTGAAGCAGCCTGGAAAGGAGCTATTCCATGTTTGGTGAAATCAAAGGCTTAAATGAAGAATGTGGCGTATTTGGTATCTGGGGTCACCCTGATGCTGCTTCGCTAACGTATTACGGACTGCATAGTTTACAGCATCGTGGTCAGGAGGGAGCGGGCATTGTCACAACTGACGGTGATCGCCTCTATAATCATAAAGGACTTGGATTAGTGAATGATGTGTTCGGACCTGGTGATCTTGATCAGCTTGAAGGCAATGGTGCGATTGGTCACGTGAGATATTCGACAGCTGGTGGAGGCGGGTATGAGAATGTTCAACCTCTTGTTTTCCGCTCTCAGAACGGTGGCCTTGCGCTTGCGCATAACGGAAACCTTGTAAATGCGAATGCTCTTAAGCATCAGCTTGAAGGACAAGGAAGCATTTTTCAGACGACATCAGACACAGAGGTATTGGCTCATCTTATTAAACGAAGCGGCTACTTGAGTCAGCGTGAAAAGGTTAAGAATGCTCTTACAATGGTGAAGGGTGCTTATGCCTTTATTATGATGACAGAGAAAGAAATGATGGTGGCGCTAGATCCACATGGCTTAAGACCACTATCACTTGGTATTTTAGAAGGGGCTTACGTTGTTGCTTCAGAAACGTGTGCGTTTGATTTAATCGGTGCGCAATATATTCGTGACGTACAGCCTGGTGAGCTTTTGATTATTAGTGAGAACGGACTTGAATCAGAGAGGTTCTCGTCTTCAATCTCACGTGCGATTTGCTCAATGGAATACATTTATTTCTCTAGACCGGATAGTAACATTGAGAATATTAACGTTCACACAGCACGTAAAAAGCTTGGTAAGCAACTCGCTAAAGAAGCCCCGATTGAGGCAGATATTGTAACCGGAGTGCCGGACTCAAGTATTTCAGCAGCAATTGGCTATGCGGAAGAATCTGGTATTCCATATGAAATGGGATTAATTAAAAACCGCTATGTTGGCAGAACCTTTATTCAACCTTCTCAAGAGTTGAGAGAACGTGGTGTGAAAATGAAGCTTTCGCCTGTTCGAGGAGTTGTTGAAGGTAAGCGTGTTGTTATTGTCGATGATTCGATTGTACGTGGTACAACTAGCAGACGAATCGTGACGATGCTTCGAGAAGCGGGGGCAAAAGAAGTTCACGTTCGAATCAGTGCGCCACCAATTATTAGCCCATGCTACTACGGCATTGATACATCCAATTCGGGTGAATTAATAGCGGCGAAGATGAGTGTAGATGAGATGTGTGAAGAAATTGGAGCCGATTCACTGACGTTTCTGACAACGGATGGGATGACTACAGCGATTGGAAGAGAAGAAGACGGCTCGTCGTGCGGTCAATGCCTTGGCTGCTTTACAGGAAATTATCCGACTGAAATTTATCCTGATACCGTACATCCTTACGAAAAAGTCTAACTGAAGGAGGCCGTTATGGCACAAGCATACAGGCAGGCAGGCGTTAATATAGAAGCAGGTTATGAAGCGGTAGATCGGATCAAACCGCATGTGAAAAAAACGATGCGTAAGGGAGTTATGGGAGGACTTGGTGGCTTTGGTGGCATGTTCGATCTGTCAGAACTCAATTATGAGAAGCCAGTTCTCGTTTCAGGGACGGACGGAGTAGGCACGAAACTCATGCTTGCGATCCAACTCGATCAGCACGATACAATTGGGATTGATTGTGTTGCGATGTGCGTAAATGATGTTGTCGCACAAGGCGCAGAACCGCTCTATTTTTTGGATTACATTGCAACAGGTAAGCTTGCACCAGAGCGGATCGAACAAATTGTGAAAGGCGTTGCAGAAGGCTGTTCACAGGCAGGGTGTGCTCTTGTTGGTGGTGAAACAGCTGAAATGCCTGACATGTACCAAGAGAATGATTATGACCTTGCTGGGTTTACAGTTGGCGCTGTAGAGAAGTCTCAGTTGATTACAACAGAGAATGTGACAGAAGGCGATGTTCTCATTGGCCTTGCATCAAACGGTATTCATAGTAATGGCTTTTCCCTTGTACGTAAAGTGCTTCTCAAGGATAATGATATGGATTTGAAAACGTCATATGACGAACTTGGTATGACGCTTGGAAATGCTTTGCTGACACCGACGCGTATCTATGTTAAACCTGTTCTAAATGTTCTTCAATCTAACACTGTTCATGGGATTGCACACATTACAGGCGGAGGTTTTGAAGAGAATATTCCGCGTATGCTTCCTGAAGGACTGGCTGCACAAATTGATTATGGTTCGTGGCCGGTTCCTCCTATTTTTGATTTGATCGAAAAGAAGGGAAGTCTCGCTCGTAAGGAAATGTTTACAACATTTAATATGGGTATAGGGATGGTCCTTGCTGTTCCAGAAGATGTTGCGGTTAATGTCATCAAAGCACTTGAGCAGGATGGTGAGCGTGCTTATATGATTGGACGCGTTGTAAAGGGAGAAGGAATCGAATTCGGAGGCGGTGACTTGTCGTGAAGAAGCTAGCCGTATTCGCATCTGGGAGCGGCTCGAACTTTGAAGCGATTGCCGCAGCGATTGAAAAGGGACAGCTTGAAGCAGAAGTGGCCCTCGTAGTCTGTGATCGTCCTGGAGCTAAGGTTGAAAAAAGGGCAGAACGCTTTGGCATTCCTGTCCTTTCCTTTTATCCTAAATCGTATGAATCGAAAGCTGACTTTGAAACATTTATTCTTCAGCAGTTACATGATGCTGGTGTTGAGTGGATTATTCTCGCAGGCTATATGAGGTTAATCGGTCCAACGTTGCTTCAAGGTTTCGAAGGAAGAATTGTGAATATCCACCCATCTCTTCTTCCTTCTTTCCCTGGAAAGGACGCAATCGGACAAGCATTTGAAGCAGGTGTTAAAATCACTGGCGTAACCGTTCATTTCGTGGACGAGGGAATGGATACCGGAAAAATCATTGATCAAGACAGTGTTCGGATTGATGAGGGCGACACGAAGGATGACCTGGCAAATAAAATCCAGGCAGTAGAGCATCTTTTATACCCTGCCGTCATCCGTTCCCTTCTTTAGGAAAAAAACAAAAGGTAGTAGGAGGAATCATTATGGCTATTAAACGTGCGTTGATTAGCGTTTCTGATAAAACAGATATTACAGCATTTGCAAAAGGACTTGCGGACAAAGGGGTCCAGGTGATCTCAACAGGGGGGACAAAGCGTGCTCTAGAAGAAGCTGGTGTAGACGTGATTGGCATCTCGGACGTAACTGGATTTCCGGAGATTCTCGATGGGCGCGTAAAAACCCTTCATCCAAACGTACATAGTGGTCTTCTAGCTGTGCGTGATAATGAAGCTCATCAGAAACAGTTGGATGATCTTAATATCAAGCCAATTGATCTTGTTGTTGTGAATTTGTATCCTTTCCAGGAAACAATCGCAAAACCTGATGTTACTTATGAAGAAGCGATTGAAAATATTGATATTGGTGGACCGACGATGCTTCGTTCTGCTGCAAAAAATCATCGGGACGTAACAGTTGTAGTGGATCCTTCTGATTACAATCGCGTTTTGCGACAAGTTGAAGAAAATGGTGATACAACCGGAATTCTTCGTCGTGAGCTTGCTGCAAAAGTATTTCGCCATACAGCTTCATATGATGCTGTGATTTCGGAATATTTAACTGCTCAATCAGGAGAAGAAGAGCCTGAGTCACTTACGGTAACATTTGAAAGGAAACAAACGCTTCGCTATGGTGAAAACCCCCATCAAAAAGCTGTTTTCTACAAAAAACCTTTATATACTGGAGCTTCACTTGCTTCAGCAGAGCAGTTAAATGGTAAAGAGCTTTCTTACAATAATATTAACGATGCCAATGCGGCGCTTAATATTGTGAAGGAATTTGATCAGCCGGCTGTTGTAGCTGTGAAACATATGAACCCGTGCGGAGTTGGTACTGGTGAAACGGTTGTACAAGCTTATCAAAAAGCATATGAAGCTGATTCCACTTCGATTTTTGGTGGGATTGTCGCGATTAATCGTGAAGTGGATGAAGCAACAGCGCTTAAGTTAAAAGAAATTTTCCTTGAAATTATTATGGCACCTTCGTTTACAGAAGAAGCTTTAGCTGTGTTAACGAAGAAAAAGAACCTTCGTTTATTGAAGCTTGATGTTTCTGCCTCTCCTGCGATTGAACATCAGTTAACTTCCGTAAATGGTGGCCTTTTACTTCAAGAGCGTGATCGTTATGGATTCGATGAAGCTGATATTTCGGTTCCAACCGATCGTGAGCCGACAGAAGAAGAGTGGGAAGCACTGAAGTTAGCATGGAAAGTTGTGAAACATGTGAAATCAAATGCTATCGTTCTAACGAAGAATGACCAAACGATTGGAATTGGTGCAGGACAAATGAACCGTGTCGGTGCTGCGAATATTGCCATCGAGCAAGCAGGTGAGAAGAGCAAGGGATCAGTTATGGGTTCAGATGCTTTCTTCCCAATGGATGATACTGTTGAAGCAGCAGGTCGCGCTGGTGTAACAGCTATTATTCAACCTGGCGGCTCCATTCGCGATGAGGACTCCATCAAGAAAGCGAATGAATATGGCATTACAATGGTCTTTACTGGCATTCGTCATTTTAAACATTAAGAGGAGGTTTTTCGAGTGAAGGTATTGGTAATTGGTCGCGGTGGCCGCGAGCATGTAATGGCATGGAAAGCGGCGGAAAGCAGCCTTGTTGATCAAGTCTTTGTCGCTCCTGGTAATGCAGGTATGACGGATGTTAGTCAGCTTGTGGCAATTGAAGAGAGTGATCATGAGGAACTTGTTGCCTTCGCAAAAAGGGAAAACATTGATTTAACGCTTGTTGGCCCTGAACAACCTCTTCTCGACGGGATTGTAAATCGCTTTGAGGAGGAAGGACTCCGTGTATTTGGACCAAGACAGGAAGCGGCCTTGATTGAGGGAAGTAAAACGTTCGCCAAAGAATTAATGGTTGCGCATAACATTCCTACCGCATTTTCTAAGTCCTTTACTGACTATATCGAAGCGAAAGCTTATGTTGAAAAAGTCGGGGCGCCGATCGTCCTAAAAGCAGATGGACTTGCTGCAGGTAAAGGTGTTGTGGTGGCAATGTCACTGGAGGAAGCACTTGAAAGCCTTCATGACATGATGGAGAACAATCAGTTTGGTGCTGCTAGTGAACGTGTTGTAGTAGAAGAATTTCTAGAGGGTGAGGAATTCTCTTTAATGGCTCTTGTCGAAGGTGATCGTGTTTACCCACTCGTTATTTCTCAAGATCATAAACGTGCTTTCAATGGTGACGAGGGTCCAAATACAGGAGGGATGGGAGCCTATTCTCCTGTTCCGCAAATTTCTCAAGATACTGTGGATCATGCGGTTGAGACGATTTTATGTCCTGCAGCAAAAGGAATGAAATCAGATGGCCGCTCCTTTACCGGAATTCTCTATGCTGGCCTTATGTTAACAGTTGATGGACCGAAAGTGATTGAATTTAATGCGCGCTTTGGTGATCCAGAAACGCAAGTCGTTCTCCCAAGAATGACATCAGACTTCGTCCAGGCTGTCCTTGATCTCCTCGAGGGTAAAACACCTAAGCTTGAATGGAGCGAACAGTCCGTTATTGGTGTTGTCGTTGCTTCAGGTGGCTATCCAGGTAGCTATGAAAAAGGCAAGGCGATTACTGGGCTTGATCAGGTTGGATCAGAGTCTCTTGTTTTTCATGCCGGAACAAAACAAATCGGTGAAAAACTAGTGACAGACGGGGGTCGTGTACTACTTGTTGCTTCTGCAGGTGATGATTTGAGAGAAGCGAGTCAGGTGGTATATAAAGAATTAGAAAATGTAAAAGTAACGGAAGGCTTCTATCGAACAGACATTGGGCATCGCGCTATTTCACACGTTTCTTCCTAATATAGGCGAACGCAATCGCAACGATACTTCCAATAATCATCGTATAAATTAACCATGTATCTGTTATATACTCGAGCATAAATAGACCTCCTTTTGATAAGGTAGATGAAACTTCCCTGAATGCAGGGAAGTTTTTTTATGAAAACGTTAAGAAGGATTAATCACTCTTTCAAGTGCCGTTTCATCTGGATCAAGTTTTTCATCGGGGGTCATGAGGTCAACGATGGGGCAATACCTCGTATGTCCTTCAGCTACTTTCATGGCACCGATTGCGGCGATTATCCAGGCTGATTTGGATTCTTCTTTAGAAAGCTTTGCGGTTGAATAAGCAAGAAGTGTGAATCCGGTAGCTAGTCGAACAAAGGCATTCATCATACTAATGTTTGGCTTCAATTGAAAAACTCCTTTCTTCATTCACAAATCTAAAGTAGCAACGTGTCGAAATTATGTTAAAATAAAGAAAACTTCTTGAAGCGGGTGATGGTTTTGGCAAAACGAAAAAATTTATGGACAAAGCAGCAATTACGACAACACGTTCAAGTAGTGTCTGGAGAACTGCCTCCATCGATCGTTTTTTACAATGCAACATATTTAAATAATGGACTTAAAAAATGGGTTACATCGAATATATGGGTATATGAAGATCGTATTGTTTACGTAGGCGATGATCTTCCTGAAAAGCACCCGTCAACTGAATGGATTGATTGTTACGGGAAATATCTCGTGCCAGGTTATATTGAACCACATGCACATCCATTTCAACTATATAATCCCCTTACGCTTGCGCGATATGCATCTCAGCGGGGAACAACAACAATGATGAATGATAACCTTTTATTCCTTCTAGGTTTGACAAAAGAGAAAGCGCTTACATTAATTGAGAATTTAGATCAGTATCCCGTTTCGATGTATTGGTGGGCGCGATATGATTCACAAACACAGCTTCTCGATGAGGAGGCCATTACGAATAAAAATATGAAGGAATGGCTGGCACACCCACTTGTGATACAGGGTGGAGAGCTTACCGCATGGCCTGATGTTCTCGGGGGAGATGATGAAATATTAGAATGGATGCAGGAGACGAGAAGACTCGGTAAACCAGTGGAAGGACATCTTCCAGGTGCTTCTCTCGCAACATTAACGAAGATGGGGCTTCTTGGCGTTTCATGTGATCATGAAGCGATGACAGGAGAGGAGGCGCTACGTCGCTTAGAGATGGGTATGATGACGTCACTCCGTTATTCTTCGATAAGACCTGATCTACCTGTCATTCTCGAATCATTGCTGAAAAAAGGAGTTACTTCCTTTGACCGCGTTATGATGAATACAGATGGATCAACGCCTTCATTCCTGGAAAATGGCACAACGGACAAGTTAATTGCAATAGCACTTGAGAAAGGAGTCCCTTCAGAAGATGCGTATTCTATGGTGTCATATAATGTCGCAAACCATTACGGTATAAGCGATACGCATGGTATGATAGCGCCGGGTAGAGTGGCTCACATTAATATTCTTGCGTCAAAAGAAGATCCGCTCCCTGTCTCTGTTCTAGCGCGTGGAAAATGGTTAAAGCGTGATCGTGATGAAGTAGAACAAGATTGGTCTTTTGATTGGGAAGATCATGGACTTTCTCCACTTGATAATTCGTGGGAAATCCAATCAAACGATTTAACTTTCTCTGGTCCGGCAGGAATTGAAATGGTGAATGCTGTTATTACAAAGCCTTATAATCTATCTGTCGAAACGTCAGTTGAAGAGTTACCTTCAGGTTCTGATGAAAGCTTTATGATGCTTCTCAGTCGTGAAGGGAAATGGCGTGTAAATACGATCATTAAAGGCTTCGCTAATCAAGTGAAAGGATTTGCAAGCAGCTTTTCGAATACGGGTGATTTTATTCTGATTGGGAAAAATAAAGCGGATATGATGACAGCTTTTAATCGAATAAATGAAATTGGTGGGGGGATCTCTCTTGTAGAAGATGGAGAAGTTATATCCGAAATTAAACTTCCTCTCATGGGCAAAATGTCTGATCTTCCACTTGAAGAACTAATCAAAGTTGAAAAGAGAATGATACAAGAACTAGAAGATAGGGGCTACTTATATAAAGATCCCGTTTATAGCTTGTTGTTCTTTTCTTCAACACATTTACCTTTTATTCGATTGACGCAGCAAGGAATTTATGATGTGAAAAGGAAAATGGTACTTTTTCCTTCGATAATGCGTTAAACTATAACAAAGTAACCTCTTAACGGAGTGAAGTGCATGATTTTATTCGGTTGAATTGTTAAAATGAATATAAAGCTTTATAAATAGCACATCAAGATGAACGTTACAGAATGCAACATATAGACGAAACATACTTAAGTAAGGAGAGTGGATTTAGAATGCAAATTGATAAACTTCGAGGTAAGACACTTGACCAACTTTTTGAAGCGATTCTTTCATTGAAAGATCTTGAAGAATGCTATTTGTTCTTTGATGATCTAGCGACTGTAAATGAGATACAATCGCTTGCTCAGCGTTTGGAAGTAGCAAGAATGCTACGTGAAGGGTTTACGTATCATAAAATTGAAACAGAAACAGGCGCAAGCACCGCAACGATTTCCAGAGTAAAGCGCAGCTTGAACTATGGAAACGATGGCTATCAAATGACGCTTGATCGTGTTCACAATAAAGAGTAGAAAATGAGCCGGCTTCCGGCTCATTTTTGTTTTGGTTGGCGTGTTGATGGATATTTGCCTTTTCGCGGATATATTTGAGAAATCGCGGAAATAATGATCGATTTCGCGGATAAAATGAGATTATCGCGGAATTATCGAGGAAATCGCGGAATTATGGATTTTAAATGGTTGCAGATGTTTGTGGGACCTAAACGCCCACTTCCGCTTTTCGTGATCCAGCTGCAGCCTCCAGACCCTCGGTCACTTCACCCTCCAAATTAAACACAAAGACCGTGTTCAATTTGGAGGGCTCCAGTGCCTGCCGGGTCTAAACGGAGGCTTCCGCTTTTCATTATCCAGCTACAGCGCCCAGCCTCTCGATCGCTTCACCCCATAAAATGAACACAAAGACCGTGTTCTTTTTATGGGGCTCCAGCGCTTGTCGAGGCTAAACGGGCGCTTCCGCTTTTAGGTGATCCAGCTGCAGTGGGCAGGTCCTCGATCGCTTCACCATTTCATCCGAACACAAAGGACGTGTTCAAATGAAATGCCTCCAGCGCTTGTCGGACCTAAACGCCCACTTCCGCTTTTCATGTATTCTTTGATATAATCCAATTTATGAGGAAAAGTGGGAGGAAGGGTTAGGATGTTTGATTTTCGAGAGTGGAAGCATGTGTTTAAGCTGGATCCGAATAAGGAGATAGAGGATTATGATCTTGAGGCGATTTGTGAGTCTGGGACGGATGCGGTGATTGTTGGTGGTAGTGATGGCGTTACGCTTGATCGGACTTTAGATCTACTTGCTAGAATTCGCCGCTACGCGGTACCATGTGCTCTTGAGGTATCCACTGTTGAGGCAGTGACACCAGGATTTGATTTTTATTTTATTCCGACAGTGTTGAATACGGAAGATAGCCGATGGGTGACCGGATTACATCATGAAGCTGTGAAAGATTTTGGCGAAATCATGAACTGGGATGAAATTGTGATGGAAGGGTATTGTATTTTAAACCAGGATTCTAAGGTTGCTCAGTTAACTTCTGCTCATACTAATCTAGATGAAGCTGATGTTCTTGCTTATGCTCGAATGGCAGAGAAAATGTTCAAACTGCCCATTTTTTATGTGGAATATAGCGGAACATATGGAGATGCAGAACTTGTTCGGAAAGTGAGCCAGGTTCTTGACGATACGCAACTTTTTTATGGTGGCGGAATTGACTCTCCTGAGAAAGCGAAAGAAATGGCAGCTTCTGCAGATACGATTATTGTCGGGAACGTCATATACGATAATATGAAGCAGGCGATAAAAACTGTTGCTGCTGTGAAAGGAAATTGATTCTCTCCTGTCGATCAGGTAAAATAAGAAACAAGAACATACGTTTGTGAGGAGTGCGAAAACATGCAACGAATAGTTGATAAGTTACTAAACGGGCTAAATCCCGAACAACAAGAAGCGGTCAAGCACACGGATGGACCGCTTTTAATTATGGCTGGAGCAGGTAGTGGAAAAACGAGAGTGCTGACGCATCGTATTGCGTATCTTCTTGTGGAGAAACAGGTATCTCCTTGGAATATTCTTGCGATTACGTTTACGAATAAAGCGGCGCGAGAAATGAGAGAGCGAGTGAATTCGATTACGGGACCAGTCTCGGAAGATATTTGGATTTCGACATTCCACTCTATGTGCGTACGTATTTTAAGAAGAGACGGTGATCGGATTGGGATTAACCGCAACTTCACCATTCTTGATTCTGGGGACCAGCTGACTGTTATTAAGAAGATCTTGAAAGAGCAGAACGTAGATCCAAAGAAATTTGAGCCTAGAGGGATTCTTGGCAGTATTAGCTCTGCAAAAAATGAACTCGAAACCCCTGAAGATTATAAAGCTAATGCAAAGGGGCCTTACGAAAGTGTTGTTGCTGATGCATATGAGCAATATCAGAAACAGCTTCGTAAAAACCAGGCGCTTGATTTTGATGATTTGATTATGCGGACGATCACGTTGTTCAAAAAGGTGCCGGAAGTACTCGAGTTTTATCAGCGTAAATTTCAGTACATTCATGTTGATGAGTATCAAGATACAAACAAAGCACAATATATCCTTGTTAAACTCATTGCTGAGAAATATCAGAACCTTTGCGTAGTAGGTGATTCTGATCAGTCGATCTACCGCTGGCGTGGTGCCGATATACAGAACATTCTTTCCTTTGAGAAGGACTATCCAAGTGCACGTGCGATATTCCTTGAGCAAAACTATCGTTCAACTAAGAAAATTCTACAAGCGGCCAATGTGGTTATTGAAAATAATACGAACAGAAAGCCTAAAAAGCTTTGGACGGATAATGATGATGGGCCACATATTACTTACTATCAGGCAAACGATGAACATGATGAGAGTCGTTTCGTAACAGGGAAAATCCTTGATATGGTGAATAGCGGACAGCGAACGAATTCACAAATAGCGATTCTTTATCGTACGAATGCCCAGTCGCGTGTGATTGAGGAAATTTTAAATAAGTCTAACATCCATTACAACATTGTCGGCGGTACAAAGTTCTACGACCGTAAAGAGATTAAAGATGTTCTAGCATACCTCCGTCTCATTGCTAATCCAGATGATGATATTAGCTTACTTCGAATTGTGAATGTTCCAAAGCGTGGTGTTGGTGCATCGACAATGGACAAGGTAGCACAATATGCGGCTAATCAGGATATTTCTATCTTTACAGCTCTTCAAGAAGTCGAGCAGATCGGGTTAAGCGCTCGTTTCACTAAAACTCTTAAATCATTTGGTAATCAAATGGCAAACTGGTCACAAATGCAGGAATACCTAGCCGTATCTGAACTTGTCGAGGAAGTAATTGATAAGTCAGGGTATCGTGATGCGTTAAGAAACGAGAATACAATCGAATCACAAACACGACTTGAAAACATTGATGAATTTCTTTCTGTTACACAAGAATTTGAGAAAGCAAGTGAAGATAAAAGCCTAATCGCTTTTCTAACAGACCTTGCGCTCGTTGCAGATATCGATAAGTTAGATGAGGATGAAGGTGAGCAGAAGGAAGCTGTTACACTTATGACGCTCCATTCAGCAAAAGGTTTGGAATTTCCTGTTGTTTTCCTCATTGGGATGGAAGAAGGAGTATTCCCGCATAGTCGTTCCCTATTTGAGGAAGAGGAGATGGAAGAAGAGCGTCGTCTAGCATATGTCGGTATTACAAGAGCAGAAGAAGAGCTTTTCATAACAAATTCTCGTCTTAGAACACTTTACGGAAAAACAAACGCGAATCCTGTGTCCCGCTTCATAGGAGAGATACCAGAAGAATTACTTGAGAAGCAAGGTCAAGAAAAGCCAGCTACACCGTTTGGTGGAACTAGTTCCCGACCTTCTTCAAGACCTGCTACTCCAAAGACGCCTAGACGTCCTCAACTTACTTCAACGGGTGGAGATTCACTCGATTGGAAAGTAGGAGATAAAGCAAGTCACCGCAAATGGGGCGTTGGTACGGTCGTTAGCGTTAAGGGTGAGGGTGACTCGACTGAGCTTGATATTGCTTTCCCTAACCCGGTAGGAATTAAGCGTTTGTTAGCGAAGTTTGCGCCTATTGAAAAGCAATAGTCATTTTAGAAGGTGAGGTTTGACGATGGAAGAAAAGCAAAAGCGCATCGAAGAGCTTCGTCAGCTCTTAAATCAGTACAATTACGAGTACCACGTTCTAGATCAGCCGACCGTTCCTGATGCCGAGTATGATCGGATGATGAATGAATTAATTAACCTGGAAGAAGAGACTCCTGAACTTAAAACGGAAGATTCTCCAACTCAGCGCGTCGGTGGCCCGCCGCTTGAAGGCTTTCAAAAAGTTGAACACAGAGTACCTATGCTAAGCCTTGGTAATGCATTTGGTGAAGAGGACTTGAAGGACTTCGACCGACGTGTACGTGATCGAATTGGCGAAAACTTTTCGTATGTATGCGAGTTAAAAATAGACGGTCTTGCCGTTTCACTTATTTATGAAGATGGAGTTCTTGTGCGTGGAGCCACACGTGGGGATGGCACGGTAGGAGAGGACATTACTCAGAATTTGAAAACCATTCCAGCTATCCCACTTCGTTTAAGCGAGAATGTTAGCATGGAGGTGCGTGGTGAGGCGTTCATGCCAAAGCCATCCTTCATGAAATTAAATGAAGCACGTGAGAAGAACGATCAGGATTTATTTGCAAATCCTCGAAATGCAGCGGCTGGTTCTCTTCGCCAGCTTGATCCAAAGATTGCTGCTAGCCGCAACTTGTCTATTTTTGTATACGGTGTAGGTACGGTTGAAGGCAGGGAAATTAGTTCACATTCAAATGGCCTTGATTTTCTCAAAGAGCTAGGATTCAAAACCAATCCAGAATGGAAGCGATGTAACACGATTGATGATGTTATTGATTACATCGGTGGTTGGTCAGAGAAACGTCCTGATCTTTCATACGAGATCGATGGGATTGTTGTGAAAGTAGATGCCCTCAATCAACAAGAGGAGCTAGGATTTACTGCGAAAAGTCCACGATGGGCCATTGCATACAAGTTTCCTGCTGAAGAGGTTGTAACGCAGCTCTTGGATATTCAGCTTAATGTGGGCAGAACTGGTGTCGTCACTCCCACGGCTGTTTTAGAACCAGTGCTTGTTGCTGGGACAACCGTACAGCGAGCATCTCTTCATAATGAGGATCTGATTCGTGAGAAGGATATTAAAATTGGAGACTATGTCGTTGTGAAAAAAGCAGGAGACATTATCCCTGAAGTTGTTTCTGTTCTCGAAGACCGTCGTACAGGTGAAGAAAAAGCATTTTCTATGCCTGAGAAGTGTCCTGAATGTGATAG
Organism: Anaerobacillus sp. QJM3NY_32; assembly: GCF_056173645.1. NCBI lineage: Bacteria > Bacillati > Bacillota > Bacilli > Caryophanales > Bacillaceae > Anaerobacillus > Anaerobacillus sp. QJM3NY_32. The sequence continues at coordinate 312,592 of NZ_CM149684.1, forward strand.
TGATCTCGTTCGATTAGAAGAAGAGGTCGCACTTCGATGCATTAATCCAAAATGTCCAGCTCAGCTCCGTGAAGGACTCATTCATTTTGTTTCACGCAATGCAATGAATATTGATGGACTAGGTGAACGGGTGATTACTCAGCTGTTTCGTGAGGAATTAATTCATGATGTAGCAGATATCTATCAGCTGACACACGATCAACTTATTGAGTTAGAGCGAATGGGTGAGAAGTCAGTTTCCAACCTTCTTGAGGCGATAAGCGTCTCAAGGAATAATTCATTAGAAAAACTGTTGTTTGGTCTGGGGATACGCCATGTCGGTGCAAAAGCTGCGAAAACTCTTGCACAACAATTTGGCTCTATGGACAGTATTGTTCAAGCAAATATAGAAGATCTTGAAGCAATTAATGAAGTGGGACAGAAAATGGCTGATTCTGTTGTGCGATATTTTCAAAACGAAGAAGTGCATGAACTAATTGAAGAATTAAAAGAAGCTGGCGTTAATATGACCTATAAAGGACCTAAGCCAGTTGCGGTAGAAGACATTGATTCCGTGTTTGCGGGTAAAACAATTGTACTCACTGGTAAGTTAGAACAGTTGAGTCGCGGGGAAGCAAAGAAGAAGCTTGAAGAACAAGGCGCAAAGGTGACAGGTAGTGTAAGTAAGAGCACAGATCTTGTCATTGCAGGGGAAGATGCTGGTTCTAAGCTTGAAAAGGCAGAGTCTCTTGGCATTGACGTGTGGAGTGAGAACAGGTTCCTTGAAGAGTTAAACGAATGAGGAGAGGGAAGTAATGCCAAAGAAGCAAACGTTCATCGTTAGTATCATGGCCCTTTCGCTCGTATTATCCGGTTGTGTTCCAAGTTTTATGAAGGGCGATCAGGACGATACAGTGAAAGTGAATGATTCAGAAGGCGAAGATAGCGAAGAAATGATTGTTAGTGAAGATATCAAAACATCTGAAACGTATTATCGTTCAGTACTTGAGAAGGATGGGGATAAGAATTCTCTTGATACTTCACAAGTTAGGGGATTAATCACGGCTGGCGTTGATAACCGTCTCGATGTTGATGCGCTTGAGATGGGTTTAATCAGACTTTCTCAAGAGCAATTTGATCCTGAGAAATATTTCTTTAAAGAAGGGCAGCTTTTTGATACAGAGCAAATTCATAGCTGGCTGTATCGAGATAATGGTGTAACGAAAGAAGAAGCTGAAAAAGATAAAGAGAAGGAAGTAAATGAGGGACTTAATCCACAGCTCGGAGTGGAAGAAAATCCTGCTAATTATGAGCAAGTAATTGAAGCAGAGAAGAAAAACCCTAAATTCTTATCTTATATACATGAACAAGATTACTATGTTCAAAACAAAGATGACGAGTTACAACTAGGCGGAATTTCGATTGCCTTATCGCTTTATTCTGAATATCCTTACTCTGTTCTTGATGAGAATGGCTTGAAATATACTGGTTCAGTGAAACTAGGGAAAGAAGAAGTGATTTCTAAGGCGAAGGAATCGATTGAACCAATTGTGAAGAAAATTCGTGCTGAGCATGACGTACCTATCATGTTCACTCTGTTTTTAGAGCAACCAAGACAATCAGTTGTCCCAGGAAACTTTGTGGCGAGCACGATTGTAGGAGAGGGGAAATCCAGCCCAGATTCATGGAAGGATTTGAATGAGAAGTACGTTGCTTTTCCTTCTTCCGCAGCCTCCGACGAGTACCCTGCTGAAGCAGAGAAGTTTGATGATTTCACGCGTGAAATCCAGGATTTCTTTCCAAACTTTGTTGGTGTCATTGGCACCGGGTTCTATAAACAGGATGAGCTTACACAATTGAAGGTTGAAATACCAATTCAATTCTATAGTAAAGCGGAGGTCATTTCGTTTACACAGTTCGTAAACGGTCTTGTCAAGAAACGGAATGATACATTTCCTCAGGAGCTTCCGGTCTCCATCTACATTACAAATAACGGAGAAACGGAAAGTATGATTGTGAAAGATCCTAACGAAGAAGAACCGTTTGTTCATATTTATCAATAAACAAAAACCCTCTCAGTGTAAGGACACTGAGAGGGTTTTTGTTTATTCAGACAAGGCTTTTTGAAGTGTTTGAATGTTTTTTTTCATTAATGTGAAGTATGTTTCATTATTTTCGATATCTTCCTCGGTTAAAACTGATAGGTTATGGATGCGAAGCGTATTGAGTCCAAGCTCTTTTTGAACTGCTTTAGCAGGCTTGGGCGTAGCATTTTGTTCGAAAAGCATATACTTCAAATTGTGGCTTTTAGCTGTTTCGATAATTTCTTCCAATTGTTTTTGAGTTGGCTCTTGAGAAGGAGAAAGACCTGAGACGCTTAATTGTTCAAGGCCATAACGACTTTCCCAGTAGCTATAAGCATCATGAGAGATGAGAAATTCTTTCTTAGCTGCACGATCAGCCATTTCTTGAAAAGATTGATCCAAGGCTAATAATTCTTCTTGCAAAGAATTAAAATTAGTTTCGAATGTTTCTTTCTGATCAGGATCGAGCGTGATTAGAGCATCTTTAATATTTTCAGCCTGCTCGATTGCAAGGATGGGATCGATCCAGATATGGGGATTCATATCACCATGATCGTGATCGGCGTGCTCTTCATGTTCTTCATGCTCTTCTTCTGATTCATCCAGATGGATGTCTTTAGCAGACTCAAGAACCATGACATCCTCATTGCTTAGCGTATCCTGTGCAGCATCAGCAAATCCTTCCATACCTGCACCATTATAAATAAACAAATCAGCTTCAGCTAATTCGGCCATTGTTCTAGTTGTTGGCTCAAAGCTATGTGCATCGCTACCAGGAGGAATGATTGACTCTGCCGTTACATCTTCTCCTCCAATCCGTTCTGCAAAGTATTCAAGGGGGTAAAGTGTTGTATAAATGGTGAGCTTCCCATCCGTTTTAGAGTCTGACTCATCTTGACCACAAGCGACAAGGATAAACGTAGATATAGATAATAATAGCGCTAATTTAAAAAAGCGATTATTCATAAATGATTTTCCCTTCCGTAAGTTTCTCTGCCACTCATTATATCGTAATCATTACGTTTTGCAAACAGTAATCTTTCCGATTTGTTTCGTTCATATAATGAAAAATCTTAAAAAGATTTTGAAGTGGGAAGGTTCAAAATTACATGGAAAATATAGTTATAATAATTAGCGTTATGAAGGTATGAAAAGAAGAGAAACGCGGCAATCTATAAAAAATATTTCAATTTAAAGATTAACATTACAAAATAGTGGGTAAATGTTACTAGAGTATGTAGATGAGGCAAATAATGGTGAATTAATTTAAATAAATTTTCCTGAATACTTATGACATAAAAGTTGCTAAAAGAAGGGAAATCTCTTTTATTGTGTATTTTTATTCATTAAAAAGTTTATCTTATAATATTTTCATTGTTCAGAAAAATATTTTGTGATATAGTAATCATTGGTTTGTAAAGGACTAATGGTCTACTTGAATAATTTGAATTCACAGCGAAAATGCATAGTTGTGAATATTGACTTTGGAGGGGGTGAAAGTGTGGAATATACCTTAACTACCGCAACATGGTTCTGGCTACTTATACCAATGCCTTTATTAGTCGTATTATCAATAATAACTTTTTTTACCGAAAGGAGAGAATAGTACTCGATGAGTATTGAGACGCCAACGTTAGTCACATTTATAGTGTACCTTGTCGGTATGCTCGCAATTGGATTAATTGCTTACAAAATGACAAGTAACTTATCTGATTATGTTCTTGGAGGAAGAAGATTAGGTGGATCTGTTGCAGCACTTAGTGCCGGAGCATCAGATATGAGTAGCTGGCTCTTACTAGGACTACCTGGTGCAATGTATGCAGGTGGTATGAGTCAAATTTGGATTGGGATTGGGCTCGCAATCGGAGCTTACCTGAACTGGCAGTTTGTTGCATCGCGTCTTCGCCGTTATACAGAAGTGGCGAATGATTCGATTACGGTTCCTGATTACCTTGAAAACCGTTTTCGTGATGGTTCGAAAGCACTTCGCGTGATTTCGGCAATTGTCATTCTTGTATTCTTTACGTTCTATACGTCTTCAGGTCTTGTTGGGGGCGCAATCCTGTTTGAAAGCTCGTTCGGAATGAGCTATGAAAGCGCATTGTGGATCGGTGCACTTGTTATTATTTCTTATACGTTCCTCGGTGGTTTCTTAGCGGTAAGCTGGACAGATTTCTTCCAGGGAATACTTATGTTCCTTGCACTTGTTGTCGTGCCAATTGTTGCCCTAAATGAAATGGGTGGCTGGAGCGAAACAGTTAATCAAGTTGGTGCAACGGATACAACTTATCTAGATATCTTTACTGGTATGAGCTTCATGGGGATTATTTCCCTGCTTGGTTGGGGACTTGGTTACTTTGGCCAACCTCACATCATCACTCGTTTTATGGCAGTTAAATCTTCAAAAGAGATTCCTAAAGCACGCCTTGTTGGTATGTCATGGATGGTTCTTTCATTGTTTGGTGCAATCTTTACTGGTTTCATCGGTATTGCCTATTTCGATGCGGGCCTTCCGAACTCGGAAACAGTCTTTATTGAATTTACACAAGTGCTCTTTAATCCATGGGTTTCCGGCTTCTTGCTTGCTGCAATCCTATCTGCGATTATGAGTACAATTGACTCTCAGCTTCTTGTATCTTCAAGTGCTGTTGCGGAGGACTTTTATAAAGCGATCCTTCGTAAGAATGCTAGTCAGACTGAGCTTGTATGGGTAGGTCGTATCGCGGTTCTTGCGATTGCGTTACTAGCTATTCTACTTGCTTACAACCCTGATAGCAGTGTTCTTGATCTTGTAAGTTATGCGTGGGCAGGGTTTGGTGCCGCATTTGGGCCAGTAATTATACTGAGTCTATTCTGGAAACGTATGACGCGTAATGGTGCCCTTGCTGGTATCATCACGGGTGCAGTAGTCGTTATTCTATGGGCTCAATTATCAGGCGGACTCTTCGACCTTTACGAATTGATTCCAGGCTTTATTCTTGCGTGGATCGCTGTTATGGCATTCAGCTTTGTAGGTAAAGAACCTGGTAAAGAGATTGAAGATGAATTTGAAGCAGCTAAGACATCTGAATTTTAATATTATCCTTTTTGAAGACTCACCCTGAGATGGGTGAGTCTTTTTATTGAGAAATGCCTTGTATAGTAGAGAACGTTTTAGTCTGCGGGTACGGCACCGCAGTCAAACAAACGTTTAATTACATTTTCTTAATTAAACGTTTGTTTAAAATTGGAACAGACGGCGTTCTGTTGCTTAATGAAGCTTGTTTTTGGTATCATCTATATATTGCAGGTTGTTCGAAATTTGTGGAGGTGAAAGTGATGTCCAGAATTACCAAAGAAGAGGTTAAGCATGTAGCGAACCTCGCTAGACTAGAAATGGATGAGGCAGAGGTCGAGAAGTTTACAACTCAGCTTGATGACATTATTTCAATGGCGGAGCAGCTGAATGAATTAGATACAGAGAACGTTGAGCCTACAACGCATGTTCTCGATTTAAAAAATGTACTTCGTGAAGACAAAGTACAGCCGTGGTTATCTCGTGAGGAAGCATTGAAGAATGCACCTGATAAAGAGAATGGTCAAGTAAAAGTTCCATCAATATTTGAGTAAGGGAGGCAACGTCCTTGTTTGATAAAAGCATAAGTGAGCTTCACAGCTTGCTTCATAAGAAAGAATTATCCGTCAGTGAACTTGTTCAAACCTCGTTTGATCGTATTCATACGGTCGACGAAAAGGTAAAAGCATTCATGACGTTAAATGAAGAAGGAGCAATGCAAGCAGCAAAAGCGCTTGATGAAAAGCTCGGTACAGAAGATGCAAGAGGGCTTCTTTTTGGTCTCCCTGTAGGTGTGAAAGATAACATCGTCACAAAAGGCCTTCGTACAACAGCGTCAAGCCAGCTTCTAAGCAACTTTGACCCATTACATAATGCAACGGTGGTTGAACGTTTAAATGCAGCGGAAACAATCACTGTGGGCAAATTGAATATGGACGAGTTCGCGATGGGTTCTTCTAATGAGAACTCTGGCTTCTTTGGCACGCGTAACCCATGGAACACCGATTATGTACCTGGTGGCTCAAGCGGCGGCTCAGCTGCATCTGTTGCTGCTGGAGAAGTTTTCTTCTCACTTGGCTCTGATACAGGTGGCTCAATCCGTCAGCCAGCTGCTTTTTGTGGTGTTGTAGGATTAAAACCTACTTACGGACTCGTTTCTCGATTTGGCTTGATCGCGTTCGCATCATCACTCGATCAAATTGGACCAATCACAAACACCGTAGAAGATAACGCCTATCTTCTTCAATCTATTGCAGGTCACGATAAGATGGATTCAACATCAGCGAACGTTGACGTTCCAGATTACCTTTCTAGCCTAACTGGTGATGTAAAAGGATTACGTATTGCTGTACCGAAAGAATACCTTGCTGAAGGTGTAGATGAAGACGTGAAGAACAGCGTCCTTCAATCACTTAAAAAGCTTGAAGAGCTCGGCGCAACTTGGGAGGAAGTATCTCTACCTCACTCTAAATATGCTGTAGCGACATACTATCTTCTTTCTTCTTCAGAAGCATCAGCTAACCTTGCTCGCTTTGACGGCGTCCGCTATGGCGTTCGTGCTGAAGCTGAGAACCTTCTTGATCTTTATAAGAAAACAAGAAGCGAAGGCTTTGGTGACGAAGTGAAGCGACGTATTATGCTTGGTACATTTGCACTTAGCTCTGGCTATTACGATGCTTATTATAAGAAAGCACAAAAAGTTCGTACGCTCATCAAGAATGACTTTGAAAAAGTATTCGAGGACTACGATGTGATTATCGGACCTACAACGCCGACACCAGCCTTTAAAGTAGGCGAGAAAATTGATAACCCGCTAACGATGTATGCGAATGATATTCTCACAATCCCGGTTAACCTTGCAGGCGTTCCTGCGATTTCCGTACCTTGTGGTTTATCAAATGGCCTACCTGTTGGACTTCAAATAATCGGAAAGCACTTTGATGAGAAGACCGTTTACCGCGTAGCTCATGCATTTGAGCAAGCAACGGATCATCATAAGGCTAAACCAGAGCTGTAAGGGGTGACGACTGAAAATGAATTTTGAAACTATTATTGGTCTGGAAGTTCACTCAGAACTGAAGACAAACACAAAGATTTTCTGTAATTGTTCAACGAATTTCGGTGCGCCGCCTAACACGAACGTTTGCCCGATCTGTCTAGGTCATCCTGGTGTTCTTCCAGTGATGAACGAACAAGCTGTTGATTTTGCGATGCGTGCGGCAATGGCATTGAACTGTGAAATCGCAGAAGATACGAAGTTTGACCGTAAAAACTATTTCTACCCAGATAATCCGAAAGCTTATCAGATCTCACAATATGATAAGCCAATCGGTGAAAACGGATGGATTGATATTGAAGTAAACGGCAAAACAAAGCGTATCGGTATTACGCGTCTTCACCTTGAAGAAGATGCTGGTAAGCTCACGCACGTTGATGGAGAGAACCATTCTCTAGTTGACTTCAACCGTCAGGGTACACCACTTGTTGAGATCGTATCTGAGCCGGATATTCGTACACCTGAAGAAGCGTATGCTTACCTTGAGAAGCTTAAAGCGATTCTTCAATATACGGAAGTGTCTGACTGTAAAATGGAAGAAGGATCTCTTCGTTGCGATGCGAACCTTTCTCTTCGCCCATATGGACAAGAAGAGTTTGGTACAAAAACTGAGCTTAAGAACTTGAACTCATTTGCTAACGTACAAAAAGGTCTTCAATTCGAAGAAGTACGTCAGGAGAAAGAACTTCTAGCAGGAAACGTGATCGGTCAGGAAACGCGTCGTTATGACGAAGCTGGCAAGAAAACAATTCTGATGCGTGTGAAAGAAGGATCTGACGACTACCGTTACTTTCCAGAGCCTGACCTTGTTCGTCTTGCGATTAATAAAGAGTGGATGGACCGCGTGCGCGAAGATATTCCTGAACTTCCAGATGCTCGTCGTGAGCGCTATGTGCAGAAATATGATCTTCCAGAGTACGATGCGATGGTACTCACTCAGTCCAAGAAAATGTCAGATTTCTTCGAAGTAGCGATTGACCAGGGAGCTGATCCTAAACAAGCCTCAAACTGGTTGATGGGTGAAGTATCGGCATACTTAAATGCGAACTATAAAGAAATTGATGAAGTGGCCCTAACTCCGGAAGGATTAGGCAAACTAATTTCTCTAATCGAGAAAGGAACAATTTCTTCTAAGATCGCGAAGAAAGTATTCAAAGATCTTATCGAAAAAGGCGGCGATCCTGAACAGATCGTTAAAGACAAAGGCCTTGTGCAGATTTCTGACGAAGGCGAGCTTCGTTCAATCGTTTCAGGTATTCTTGACGAGAACGAACAATCCATCGAAGACTACAAAAACGGGAAAGACCGCGCACTCGGCTTCCTCGTTGGTCAAGTGATGAAGGCAACCAAAGGAAAAGCAAATCCTCCAATGGTAAACAAACTCATTGTTGAAGAAATGGATAAGCGATAAATTGTGAAACCCTCCCATTGCGGAGGGTTTTTTTATTGTCTATATAGAAGTGCAAGCTTGTATACCTCATCCGCATTTTTTCGGCTTTGCTTTTTTTTAGGGAAAAGCCTATAATCAGAACAGAAGGTTAAGCGGTGGAAAACGGTCACGAGAATGTGGGCGTTTTTTGTTTGCGGCTATCATATAAATAAAAGAAGACATTACTTAAGAGAACGCGTACGATTGTTGTCCAAACCAAATCAAAAAAGTAACCATACATGCAAATCAGAATGAAAGAATTAAGATAGAGAAGATAGGATGATGAAGGATGAAACGTGCAAGACTAATTTATAATCCAACGTCCGGTAGAGAACAAGTGAAGCGCTCGCTGCCATACATTTTAGAACGCCTTGAAGTAAATGGGTACGAGACGTCTGCCCATGCAACCACTTGTGAAGGGGATGCAACGGAAGCAGCGCGCATCGCTGTAGAAAGACGATTTGATCTTGTTATTGCTGCAGGTGGAGACGGAACGATTTATGAAGTAATCAATGGCATCGCTGAGCAGCCGTATCGTCCAAAAATGGGGATTATTCCAGTTGGTACAACGAACGATTTCGCACGAGCGATTGGCGTTCCTCGCACAGTTGAAGGTGCTATGGATGTCCTATGCAACGGCCTTGAAATGCCAATTGATATTGGTCGTGTAAACGAACATTACTTTATCAACATCGCAGGTGGCGGACGCCTGACTGAATTAACGTATGAAGTGCCTAGTAAGCTTAAAACAATGCTTGGCCAGCTAGCTTATTATATGAAAGGCATCGAAATGCTTCCATCCATACGCCCGGCGAGGACTCGGATTGAATATGATGGAAAACTCTTTGAAGATGAAATTATGCTTTTTCTAGTCTCTAACTCAAATTCCATCGGCGGATTTGAAAAGCTAGCCCCTCATGCGTCATTGAATGATGGACTGTTCGATCTCATGATTTTGAAAAAGACGAACATCGCAGAATTCATTCGGATCGCAAGTAGTGCGCTACGTGGTGATCATATTAATGATCCAAATGTTGTCTATAAAAAAGCAAGTCACATCAAAGTAGAATCAGTCGATAAAATGCAGCTCAACCTGGACGGAGAGTACGGCGGCCCACTTCCAGCAGAGTTTACGAACTTATATCGTCACATCACAATGATCGTCCCGAAAGAAACGAGCGAGAAACATACAAACGAAGAAGAAGCCGCGCACAAGCGCGCTATTTCAGGTGAGTAGAAGTGAAGTGTATGGGAGAAGTCAGAGACTGAGAGCTCTGGCTTTTTCTGTTGTAGTGGAGGGAAATTGGGTTTGGCCAATAAAAATTGATTTTGGCTAATATATTTCAGATTTGGCCAATATATCGTGAGTTTAGCCAATATAATCCCATTTTGGCCAATAAACCATGAAATCGAGCTTGCCTCACATGCAAAAAGCACCGCGCTGATACATTTCGCGATCCATTCACACTGTGGTACAATTTTTGTACATGAAATTGAACGGAAAAGGACGGAAACCAAATGAGTAATCAAGAAGTACCTGTAAAAAAGAATGACGTTGTTGAAGTAGAGTTCAGAGACCTTTCCCATGACGGAGCAGGCGTTGCGAAAATAGATGGTTACACGCTTTTCGTCCCGTACGGTATCCCTGGCGAAACAGCGAACGTGAAAGTGATCAAAACGAAGAAAGGTTACGGCTTCGGAAAGATTCTTGATGTGAAAGTTGAGAGCGAAGACCGTAACATGCCGCCGTGTCCAATCTTCTATCAGTGTGGAGGCTGCCAAACACAGCACATTACGTACGATAGCCAGTTGAAGTTCAAGCATAAGCAAGTTCAAGATGTGATGGAGCGGATCGCGAAAATCGACGTACCCGTTCATCCTGTGCTTGGCATGGAAGACCCATGGCGCTACCGCAACAAAGCTCAGGTACCAGTTGGCGAACAGAATGGTAAGATCGTCGCTGGCTTCTACCAGCAGCGCAGTCACCAGATTATCGACATGGACCAGTGCCTCATTCAGGAGCAGGAAAACGATGAAGTTTTACGAGTTGTAAAAGGAATTGCTGAGAAGTACGGCATCCGTGCATACGACGAGCGTTCACATCGCGGAACGCTCAGACACGTTGTTGCAAAATACGGAAAGCAAACAGACGACATCATGGTCGTCATCGTTACAAAAAACAAAGACTTACCAAATCGCAAGAACATCATCAAAGACATCACTGAGCAACTTCCGAAAGTGAAATCAATCGTTCAAAACGTAAATCCAAAGCGCACGAACGTGATCTTCGGTGACGAAACCCGCGTCCTGTGGGGCTCACCATACATTTACGATACGATCGGCGACATTAAATTCGCCATCTCAGCTCGCTCGTTTTATCAGGTGAACCCTGATCAAACAAAGGTGCTTTACGATCAGGCGCTTGAATACGCTGGACTTACTGGGAATGAAACGGTCATCGACGCTTATTGCGGCATCGGAACGATTTCTCTTTTCCTCGCGCAAAAAGCAAAGCAGGTATACGGCGTTGAAATCGTACCAGAAGCGATTGAAGATGCGAAGCGAAATGCTGATTTAAACGGCATTACAAACGCAGAGTTTGCGGTAGGTGAAGCAGAGAACGTCATTCCAGCCTGGAAAGAGCAGGGCATCAAGCCTGATGTGATCGTCGTTGACCCACCACGTAAAGGGTGTGACGAAGCTCTACTTCAAACAATTATTGATATGAAGCCTGAGAAAGTCGTTTATGTATCATGTAACCCAGCTACGCTCGCTCGTGATCTACGCATCTTAGAAGATGGTGGTTTTAAAACGAAAGAAGTTCAGCCGGTTGATATGTTCCCGCATACGACGCACGTCGAGTGCGTAGCCGTACTGGAGCTATAATAAACTTCACTAAATCCCACCTTAACTCCAAAGTTGAGGTGGGATTTTAATTAGTTGCCATAAGGTGTTTGGTTTATAGCAGGATTAGTCTTTATAATAGTTATACTTGTTGAAATATATTTTGTGAAATTGAATAGAGTGCAATTAAATTGAATCGCATATAGTGGTGTGATATGGTTTAGGCGTGAAGCATTATTGTATTCTTGAAGGAGTGAGGATCTTGACTATTACGTTTACGGACGCTGCAATTGAACATTTAAATACAGAGGATCACGTAGCTTTTCAGCTTAATCCTAGTTTAGGTGGATGTAGTATTGGTGCGGATTGGATCACATTTAAGGCTTTGTCTTCCAAGGAAACACAGACAGGTGAGAAGTTGTTAGAGACTAATTATAAGCCTGTGGTTTTAGGAGTTAAGCACGAATCCTTTTTCAAAGAAGATATGATCATTGACTACTCTAGTAAAAGAAATGCATATACGTTAAAAAGCAAAAGTGAGATTCTCAGTTCTCGTTTGCCATTAGAAAAATAAGTTAGATTTACGAGTGAAAACATCAGGAACTGAAAGATGACCGAAAAAAAGCACCATCTCAAACTCTTCTAAGCGTTTGAGATGGTGCTTTTATGATTTATTATGCGTTAGACGCCATTTTATCCTTACTCATTTTCAGGTCAAAACGATCAGCATTCATGATCTTCACCCATGCTGACACAAAGTCGCGCACGAATTTCTCTTTATTGTCTTCTTGTGCATAGACTTCTGTATAAGCACGGAGGATGGAGTTTGAACCGAAGACGAGGTCAACGCGTGAAGCAGTGCGGACAAGTTCGCCTGTTTTGCGGTCGCGTCCTTCGTATTCATTGAAGTCAGCTGGCTTCCATTCAATTCCCATGTCGAGTAGGTTTACAAAGAAGTCGTTTGTTAGTGTACCAACGCGATCAGTGAACACGCCATGCTTCGTACCCTTGTGGTTTGTCCCAAGTACGCGCATACCACCAATAAGAACGGTCATTTCAGGAGCAGTTAGACCGAGAAGCTGTGACTTGTCGACGAGTAGCTCTTCAGGACTTAACGTGTATTCCTTCTTCTGATAGTTACGGAATCCGTCAGCCATTGGCTCTAATACGTCAAAGCTTTCAACATCTGTTTGCTCTTCGGTTGCATCCCCGCGTCCTGGTGAGAATGGAACAGTAACGTCAACACCAGCATCTTTTGCCGCTTTTTCTACAGCTGCACTACCTCCAAGAACAATCAAGTCAGCAAGGCTAACTTTTTTATCAAGTTTGCTTTGGATTTTCTCATATACGGATAGTACTTTTGATAATTGCTCTGGTTCATTTACATCCCAGTTATTTTGTGGCTCTAAGCGGATACGCGCACCATTAGCACCACCGCGATAATCAGAACCGCGATACGTACTTGCAGAAGCCCAAGCTGTTGTCACAAGCTCGCTGACACTTAATCCGGAGTCGAGGATTTTAGCTTTCAGGTTTTCAACTTCAGCAGCAGTCAATTCGTAATCCACATTCGGGATCGGGTCCTGCCAGATCAAATCTTCCTGTGGTACTTCAGGGCCAAGGTATCTTTCTTTCGGTCCCATGTCACGGTGAAGCAATTTGAACCATGCACGTGCAAATTGATCAGCGAAATATTCGATATCCTCGTGGAAGCGACGTGAAATCTTTTCATAAATTTCATCTTCACGAAGCGCCATATCTGCTGTTGTCATCATAGTATTCACTTTAATTGAAGGATCTTCAGCATCTGGTGCAAGGTGCTCTGGTTTAGGATTCACTGGCTTCCATTGGTGAGCTCCTGCAGGGCTTTTTGTTAATTCCCACTCATAGCCGAATAGTAAGTCGTAGTATCCGTTATCCCATTTTGTTGGATTAGCGGTCCATGCGCCGTCTACACCACTTGTAATTGTGTCGCGACCTTTACCACTTCCGTAAGAGTTCTTCCAACCAAGTCCCTGCTCTTCAATATCAGCAGCTTCCGGTGCGGCTCCAACGTTAGCCTCAGCATCTCCTGCGCCGTGTCCTTTACCAAATGTATGACCACCGGCAATAAGAGCAACCGTTTCTTCATCATTCATTCCCATTCGGGCAAATGTTTCACGAATGTCACGTGCACTTCCTAGTGGATCTGGTTCGCCATTTGGTCCTTCAGGATTCACATAAATAAGCCCCATTTGAACGGCAGCTAGCGGACTTTCGAGCTCGCGGTCGTCTGAATAACGGTTGTCACCAAGCCACTCTTTTTCAGCACCCCAATAAATATCTTCTTCTGGATGCCACACATCTTCGCGTCCGCCAGCAAAACCAAATGTATTCAAGCCCATTGATTCAAGCGCAACGTTCCCCGTGATGACAAGTAAATCAGCCCAAGAAATCTTATTTCCGTACTTTTGCTTGATTGGCCAAAGGAGGCGACGTGCTTTATCAAGGCTCGCGTTATCTGGCCAGCTGTTCAATGGTGCAAAACGCTGCGATCCAGTAGCGCCACCGCCACGTCCGTCACCAGTACGATATGTACCAGCTGCGTGCCATGACATACGGATGAAGAGAGGGCCATAATGTCCATAATCAGCTGGCCACCAGTCCTGGCTGTCTGTCATTAAGTCACGAAGATCCTGCTTCAGTGCATAATAGTCCAGCTTTTTGAATTCTTCAGCATAATCAAAGTCTTCCCCCATTGGGTTGCTTTTGCGGTCGTGCTGTTGAAGAAGTTGCAAGTTTAACTGGTTCGGCCACCAGTCTTTATTTGTAGTCTTCACTTTAGTCGTAGTAATGGCGCTATCTTCCTTTGTTTGGCCGTGAGAGACAGGGCACTTCCCAGCTTGGCTGTCATGCATTTCATTTTTATCCATATTTCAATCTCCTTCCGAATTTAAGAAAATTAATTATAACTCCTATTAGATTATAATTATAATAAATTAATAATCATTTTGGAAGAGTTATGCACTAATTTTCACAAAATAAATTTAATAACTCGTTTTATAAAGCGGTTACAATTAATGGGAAAGAAATAGTCACCCTTGTTTCGGGTTTATTTATCCACTTACTATATATTTTCGATTCCATTACGAGTTTACCTCTTTCAAAAAACAGTTTATGGCATATCATATAATAGAAAAGAGAGGCGGTAATCCCCGCCTCTCTTTTTAGTAACCTATTTTGTTATAAGCTGATCCTTCAAAAGAAACTTTTCAACCACTTTTGCGACACCATCATTCTCGTTCGTATCTGCAATATAGTCAGAAATCTTTTTGATGTCATCAGGGGCATTACCCATTGCAACACCTAGGCCTGCAAATTCAATCATTTCTTGATCATTGTAGCTGTCTCCAACTGCAATGACTTCTTCCCGTTTAACACCGAGCTCGTTAATAAGCTTCTCGATGCTCGTGCCTTTCGTAATCCCTTTATCAGTAAACTCGAGAAAGTAAGGCTTAGAACGCATCACGCTGAATTCTTCACCTAACTCAGCTTGAAGTTTGGTTTCCACTTTCTTCAGATGCTCCGGTTCACCGACCATCAGAACTTTTACTACTGGTTCTGTGACACGATCGATAAACGAATCGACGACAGTGATTGGTAGACCTGTTAGATCAGACTCAATCGTTGTGTAGGGATTTTTTTCGGCGGTAATAATTTCATCCTCGACGTAAGTGTGAATATAGACGTTCTCTCGAAGACTGATTTCGTAAAGTCGTTGAACAGCTTCGACAGATAATGTCTGACTGAAGAAATCCTTTTTGGAATGACAGTTAATAATCTTTCCGCCGTTAAAAGAAAGAATATAACTCTCATAGTCTGCGAGCAGGAGCTCCTCAGCATATGGGACCATTCCGAATGTTGGGCGTCCAGACGCAAGCACGACTTTGTTTCCTTCTTGCTGGGCTTGCATAAGAGCTTCTTTGCTTCGAGCAGAAATCATTTGATCAGCATTGAGCAATGTATCGTCTAAATCTAATACAATCATTTTATATGACATATGTGATTTTCATCTCCTTACTAGTTTCCTTTACCATTTTACTAGAAATAATGAGATAGAGGGGGAGGGATTAATAAATGGAAAAAAGTAATTAGTGTATTAGGTAACGAATAGAACGTTAGATCATAATTGAAATAATAGAGGACTAGTTAAATTCATGGGCTGATCATGGTCAATTCCGTGAGCCGTCCCCACACTTTTAGAATACTTATAAGCTAATTAAATAGAAAGATATATCCATTTCGCTAAACTCTTATGCTTTACGCATCATGTTAACGGGTATATGAATAATGTAGAGCATTGATGTTACAAAACCATTTATAAGAATTGATAACATTGTGCTAATGATCATTTGATAGCTTAATATACTTAGAAAGGGTGTAGTAAAGAATGAAAGTACTTATTGTTGGTGCAAACGGTCAGGTTGGAAAGCATCTTGTTTCATTTATTCAAGATCATAAAGACTTAGAAGCGAAAGTTATGATTCGAAAAGAGGAGCAAGCTTCCTACTTTAAAGATTTAGGTGCTGAAACAGCGGTAGTTGATTTGGAAGAAGACATTAACGCTATAGCAAAAGCTGCTGAAGGCGTAGATGCTGTTGTCTTCACAGCAGGTTCTGGACCAAACACTGGAGCAGACAAAACCGTTCTTGTTGATTTAGACGGTGCTGTAAAAACAATTGAGGCTACAAAACAAGCTGGTGTGAAGCGTTTTATTATGATCAGTTCCTTTGATACATCTCGTGAAGCCATCCAGTCTGCACCTTCTTCCTTTTCACCATACGTGGTAGCCAAACATTATGCAGACAAATGGTTAAGAGCAACTGATTTGGATTATACAATTATCCATCCAGGTTTATTAACAAATGATAATGGAATTGGCAAAGTGAATGCAGCATACGAAGTAGAGAGAAATGAAATTCCTCGAGAAGATGTGGCAAGTGTCATTTTGGCCACTCTTGAAAATGATGCAACCATTGGGAAAGAATTTCAGGTTGTAACTGGAACGAATTCAATTAAGGATGAAATTAGTTCACTGTAATTGAAAGGTTATGCTTGGGACTTAGTACTCGTCTCACGATACTCATAAGTTTGAAGCTTCAGAGGCTTGAATTGAGAAATGTATGAGTCAGTGAATGAAGCGATAGGAATAGATTAAAAGGAGAGCACCTGATATCAGGTGCTCTCCTTTTAAATGGTAGTTACTAACAATTGTATTTTATCAGAAACGAACCAGAATGAATGTCCTTTTTCTAAATATTTCTGAAGGGGATATGAACAGAAGGACAAAAAAACAACCACCAGGAATTCTCCCTGATGGTTGTGATAAAAAAAATTAGCAATCTTGCCCTTTAACAAACGCAGCGCCAACGATAATAAGAAGAATGAACAAAACAACGATCAACGCGAAGCCATTCCCGTAACGAGCGCCACCTACCTGGTTTCCACAGCCGCCATATCCAGCGCCGCCTACCTGGTTTCCACATCCGTAACCATAACTCATGAAATCATCTCCTTTCATAGGATCTTCTTTAGTGTATGAAGGAGATATGAATCGTGCTTAGGTGATGGACTAGGTAGAAGAAAGTTAGGTAGATCTTTATAAGACTAATAACAAAATTCTGCTTTACTAAAGCAGAATTTTGTACTTTCTATTTAAAAGAAGCATACCCTTCATCAGCCATTACGACGCTACAATCAGCAACTAAAAGAACGTGATATCGTCATGGTAGAGATCGAAGAAGGAGAGCATGAAAGGGTGTATCTTGCCCTTGTTCGTCATCGAGAAGGACAAGCAACTCGAGTAGGAAAAGAGTTTGTAACTAACATAAAAAAACATTTCTAAAAAAAAGGACTGGTTCATCATTTGAACCAGCCCTTTTCCTTGAATCGCGATATCGCTTCAATTCGATTTGTTACTTCTAATTTATCCAGAATGACAGAAATATAATTACGAACCGTTCCAGGGGTAATGTAAAGTTCACTTGAAATGTCTTTTGTGTTTTTACCATCAGCCATTAACTGAATGACTTGCTTCTCACGTTCTGTTAGCGGATTTTCATTACCGAAAGCTAGATCCACTAACTCAGGCGAGAAAATCCTCTGACCCTCAATGATCTTTCGAATCGAGCTCGCGAGCTCATCACTCGGACTATCCTTCAGAAGATAGCCACTAACGCCGGCTTTACGAGCACGTTCGAAATAACCAGCACGAGCAAAGGTTGTTAGTATAATGATTTTACATGAATGACTGCTTAGCTCTTCAGCTGCATCAAGTCCGCTTTTAAGTGGCATTTCAATGTCCATAATACAAATGTCTGGCTGTAATTCTTTTACTAAAGAAATCGCTTCTTCACCATTCGTCGCCTGACCGACAACTTCCATTCCTTCTTCTAGATCGAGTAAGGAGCCAAGCGCCCCAAGTAGCATACGCTGATCCTCCGCAAGCACGATGCGTATCACACCGATCCCTCCTGTTCTTTTTGTTGAATCACATTTGGTACACGAATATTTAAAGTTGTTCCTGTTGAAGAATTAATATCAAGAGAGCCGTTTACGAATTCTAGTCGCTCCCTCATTCCCTGTAGTCCGTGTCCTTTGAATGAAGTTGTTCCTTCTGGGATGCCATCACCGTTATCTTCGACTTGAATGAGGACATCTGTTGGAGATTGTTCAATCAGAACTCTGCACCATGAAGCGTTACTGTGCTTGACGATATTCGTCACAGCTTCTTTGAGACACATGCTTAAGACATTTTCTACGAGTAACGGTGTATTCTCAAGTTGTTGATTACCTTCAAAATGAAATTCCATCTCTGCGGCCTGTAAAATTTGTTGTACGCGTAAAAGCTCGTCTTCAACTCTGGCTCCACGCATATTCGATACCATTTCACGTACTTCTTTTAGAGCGGTTCTGGCTGTTTGTCGAATATCATGAATTTCATTAATAGCAGCATCAGGCTTAACAGGAATTAGCTTTCTAGCTAAATCACTTTTAAGTCCGATCATCGATAGTTTTTGCCCGAGTGTATCATGTAAATCTCTCGCAATCCGTTCTCTTTCTTCAATCACCATCAGCTGCGAAATTTTCTCATTCGCGTTTTGGAGTTGTTGCTCCAAGCGGTGCTGTTTGTTTCGATAGCGAATGGTAAAAGGAAGCAGAGCCACTCCAAGCACACAGATGAAAATAAATGGGAGCTGTGGTAGTAATGTATCATCGTGAGTGAAGAATATAATGACTGTTGCAGCTATAGTCGTTGTGAGATGAACAATATAGAGTGTTAGAAAACCTGCTTTATTTTCGATGCTACCAATGAAAAACGCTAAAAACAGAGCGAAGTAGACATAACCGAATAAGATCGTCATCACAATACTTATGGCCATTTCAATGCTGACCCATAAATAGACTAATTTACTATTTGATATGAAAGATAATCGATAGGATAAGAAAAATAAAAGAATGACGAAGATGCCGATTGTAATTTCTATAACCGATGAAGATCGGAAAATAAAAAAGAAGGGTAGCAAACAAAAAATAATCCAAACGTAAGAACTGATCCCAGTGTTCTTAGGAATGATATGATACCAGCTTTGCATAGGGATCTCCTTTCGAGGTGCTTTAATTACAGGATATACCATCAGTATTCGCCTGTCACTTATCTACCATTAGTATAATCTCTTTAAAGATATTGAAAAACCCATCCAGGCTGAATGGGTTTTTCAGTAATGTTATTTTTCCTGGAAGCTTGGTCTTTTCGTAGTCATCATCGCAAGCTTTGCAGGATTTTTAAGAAGTGGTTTTACTTCTTTAAATGTAACGAACGTTTTATTCTTTGTATCATATAGACGGAATCGAATGGATTCAAGGCTTGATAATAACGTAATCGTCGTCGCCTTATGCAATGGAGGCGTTGATTCATGCGCCTTTTCAAGATGATAATTTGGCACTCTTGGACTTAAGTGATGCACGTGATGATACCCGATGCTTCCGGATACCCACTGAAGAAGTTTAGGAAGTTTATAGTAAGAACTGCCATCCACGGCTGCTTTTACAAAGTCCCACTCTGTTTCATCTTCATAATAAGAGTCCTCGAATTGGTGCTGAACATAGAACAACCAGATTCCAAGTGAACCAGCAACATAAAGAATTGGAAGTTGAATGATTAGAAACGCTTCCCATCCAATAGCCAGGATCAATAGGGAATAGATCGCAACGATTGATGCGTTGGTAATGTATGTGCTCATACGCTCTTTACGTTTCGCGTCTTTGCGATTAAAACGGTTAGCGATAAGGAAAAGATAGATCGGACCAAGTCCGAACATCACAATCGGGTTACGGTAGAGACGATAAGCGAGTCTACCCCAGAATGTAGCTGCAGCATACTCTTCAACTGTCATCACCCAGATATCACCTGTTCCACGCTTATCTAAGTTTCCACTTGTTGCGTGATGAATATTATGCTCGCGTTTCCATTTTTCAAACGGGAAGAGAGTGATGATCCCAGAGATCGTACCAACTATCCGGTTTGCTTTTTGACTCTTGAAGAAAGAGCCGTGCGTGCAATCGTGAAAAATAATAAAGATTCGAACGACAAATCCTCCTGCGATCATCGCAAGTGGAACGGCTAGCCAGGCGGACACGCTTAAGCTCTGATAAGCCAGAAACCATAGCAATAAGAATGGAAGAAGGGTGTTCAAGAGCTGTCGTACCCCTACGACCGTGTCGGGTTTTGCGAAAGTTGATACACTTTTTTTCAATTCTTTTTGTTTTTGTTTTTGTTCATTCATATGGTTACCCCTTTGTTAGGCATAGTTGAAATAACGTTAAGCCTAATGATAGAGGATTTGGTGTCATGGTGTAAGACACAAACGTCAGGACATAACCATGATAAATGTCATGGGTTTGTTGGGGATAAAAGGAAGATAGAGTATGCTATCATGCAAAAACGCCTGAAAAACCTCTACTTTAGAGGTTTTTCAGGCGTTTAACACTATTCTAAGTTCGCATGCTTTCCATACATCTTATTCGTATCCAACCCTTTCTTATCCATAAAGCGTAAAATTATCGCATCATAGAAAAGTAAAAGAGTCTGTTCAAATAAAGAGCCCATTGGCTGAATCGTTTCATAATCACCTGACTGATCCTTTGGTGAACCTGGTAATGTTACGATGATGTCTGCTAGCTCGCCAATTGTTGAGTCAGGATTAATTGTTACAGCTGCGATCTTTCCGCCGATATTGGCGGCCTTATTAGCAATGGAAACGAGCTGTTTCGTTTCACCAGAACCTGATCCGATGATGACAAGATCACCTTCTTCAAAGTTTGGTGTGACCGTTTCGCCAACAACGTAAGCATCAATTCCCATGTGCATCATGCGCATCGCAAAAGACTTTGCCATAAAGCCAGATCGACCACCGCCAGCAACGAAAACCTTGTTCGCTTCCAGAATTTCGTTAGCGAGCTGTTCCGCTTCTTCGTCAGCAATGAGATCTACTGAACGATTTAGCTCATCAATGATTTCAGCTAAATAGTGAGTAGTCTGCATGATTGATTATCCTTTAATAAGCTCTTGCATTTTTGATGCAACGGCTTTTTTATCGTCTTCACCAGTAATACCGCCACCTACGATGACAAGGTCTGGTTGTACTTTTACAACTTCTTCAAGAGAATCAAGCTTAATGCCACCAGCGATTGCTGTTTTCGAATTCTTTACGACGCCTTTAATTGTTTCAAGGTCTTCGAAAGAATTCTGGCCTTTTGCTTGAAGATCGTATCCAGTGTGGACACAAATATAGTCAACGCCAAGTGCGTCTACTTCTTTCGCACGAGTTGCGAGATCTTTCACTGCCATCATATCAACAAGGATTTCCTTACCTTGTTTCTTCGCTTCTTCAACAGCACCTTTGATTGATTCATCTTCAGCAGCACCAAGAATTGTGATGATATCTGCGTTAGATTCAGATGCTTTCATAACTTCATATCCTGCAGCATCCATAATTTTAAGGTCTGCAAGAACTTCAAGGTTAGGGAATGCTGCTTTCATATCTTTGACAGCACGAAGACCTTCATTGATGACGATCGGCGTACCGATTTCAACGATATCAATATGCTCCTGAACTTCTTTCACTAGTTCAATACCTTCTTCTGTGTTTACCAAATCTAATGCTAGCTGTAATTTCATAATGCTTTCACTCCCAGTCCATATTTTTTCTTTCTCTCTCTTGTCCGACACCAATATAATCGATCTGTTGGTGTAGTAGCAAGTATACTGCTTACAACCTATTAATGTAAGTACGCACATTAAACTTACATAGTGTCAAAAAGTATACTATGAGTTATACTGGGCTTAAACGGAGGTGATGCGTATGTCACGTACCCAGGATAAAACATTTTACTGTGAAAAAGAATTAACGCTTGCGGTTATCGGAGGCAAATGGAAAATGCTTATCTTATGGCATTTAGGTAAGCAGGGAACGAAGCGATTTGGTGAGCTAAAGTCACTAATGCCGGGAATTACACAGCGTATGCTAGTGAACCAGCTACGAGAATTAGAAGACGACCAAATCGTACATCGAGAAGTATACCCTGTTGTCCCTCCGAAAGTAGAGTATTCCCTTACCGAGCAAGGTGAAACATTAATGCCTATACTCGACTCCATGTATGAGTGGGGGAAGAATTACAATCAGAACGTCCTTGGCAAACCGATTGAGACGAAAGAGTCTGTATAGAAATAAACGAAAAGCCGGGGCGCTCCCCGGCTTTTCGTTTATTTTAATATTCGACTAAAAGTGAAAGTTCTTCTTTAATCGTTTCCCATGCAAATGAAGTTGTATCGGTCAGCACAAAGTGTTCTGCTGAAGGAAGCTCGATCAATTTAACAAAATCGCCTTCGCCTTCACCTTCGCGCTGGTAGTAATCACTAATCCCGATCGGAACATTGATATCTAGCGCACCATGAACGAGAATTTGTTGCACACCAAGCGGAAGAAGTTCCACAGGGGAAGCATTTTTGTAGCGCTCTGGATATTCTCTAGGCGAACCACCTAGTAGTTCTGCGGTAGGATTATTTGGTTCAAGAGAGAGAACTTGATCTCTGTACTCATGAACACCATGCATCATTTCAAGATCGTTCACACCTGCAAGGCTAACCACTCCGTGAATAGGAAGAGGGGTGTCCGTAATGAATAACTCACTATTCTTATCTATACGGTGACGCGCAGCAATCCATGTAGCAAGATGGCCCCCAGCTGAATGTCCAATCGTAACCACTTTGTTTAGATCGAGCGGAAAGG
Organism: Anaerobacillus sp. QJM3NY_32; assembly: GCF_056173645.1. Classification (NCBI taxonomy): domain Bacteria; kingdom Bacillati; phylum Bacillota; class Bacilli; order Caryophanales; family Bacillaceae; genus Anaerobacillus; species Anaerobacillus sp. QJM3NY_32. The sequence continues at coordinate 335,369 of NZ_CM149684.1, forward strand.
ATTCTGCAAGTGTCCTTATGTAGTCAGTTGCTTTTGCAGCATCTGTAAGTGTTCCAGGATAACCTCCACCTTCTTGTCCCGTTCGACGGTATTCAATATTCCACGTGGCAAATCCACTCGCTGTTAAATCTTCCGCTACTTTTCTCATGATCTCGAGTGTGAACGGTTTTCTCCAAAAGCCGCCGTGAATAACGATTGCCACAGGGAAAGGTCCTTCTCCTTCTGGAAGTCGTAGTTCGCCAAATTGATTTTCGTTATCTCCGTAGAAAAATTTCTCCATGTTACTTACCACCTCTCTGATTGGATTAGAGTCCTCTTCATTATCGCATATCTCCTGACACTTTCATTACGTTAGGAATTGAAAAAACCAATCGTTAATCGATTGGCTTTACTTCATAAAAAGGATAATGATGCCTATTGTCCGGACTTTATTCCTTTTGCAACGCTATAGAAATTATTTACAATCATAAATGATCCTGTATTGCCCCCACCGGATCCACTAACCGTATTACTTACGGAGATTGGGGAGATCGTGTGTGCACATTGGACTACCGTTCCGCTATTGTTTGTAATGATCACTTGTCCTCTAATAAAACAACCCATTTATTTCACTCCTCAAAAGCCATCTTCTGATAGCAGTATATGGACAAACTGATTGAATGGTGTGGACATGTCTTTAAAATTAGCGTCTAAATTTAGTTAAGCAAAAAAATAGAAGTCAGTTTCCTGACTCCTAAAATAAATGGTTAACTTATGAAAATCGCTTGCGCAAAAGTGATGCCCCCGGTGATGAGTAAAAAGACGAAGCTATATTTGAGAGTGAAACGGAAGAGATCTCCTTCTCGTCCTACTAGGCCAACCGCACCTGTTGCAACAGCGATAGACTGAGGAGATAGCATTTTTGCCATCACGCCACCTGCAGTATTCGCAGCAACGAGAACCATTGGAAGAACAGCAATTTGTTGAGCAGTAATTTGTTGCAAGTTCCCGAATAAAGCATTGTTAGACGTAACAGAACCAGTTAAGAATACGCCAAGCCATCCTAGGAGTGGAGAAAGGAATGGGAAGACACCTCCGCTTGCAGCAAGAGCTAGACCTAATGTAGAGCTCATGCCACTATAATTTGCAATGAAGGCAAATCCTAGCACCATCATAATTGTAAGTACGGGCTTTTGAAGTTCTTTTATTGTTTCAACAAAAGCTTCTAGCGCTGCTTTAGGACTCATTCTAAGAATGAAAATAGATAGGACCGCAGCGATGAAGATGGCTGTTCCTGTTGCTGAAAGAAGATCAAGTTTCAACATCGCCCCATATGGTGTAGGTTCACTTACAATTGGTGCTGTTTTAATGACGAGATTATGGAGTCCAGGTACAGGAATTTGAAGAATTGTTGCTTCAAGTAATCCGCCTTCTACAAATAAATTTTTGAAAGGTTTTAAACTCCAGATTGTTACCATTCCTGTTAACGCAATAAATGGAGACCATGCTTTTAAAATTCTACCTGCGGTTAGTTGAGCATCAGGGTCAAGAGAAACAGCCAGTTGTGCCTCCACTTCAGGGTTAATTCCCTGAGTTTGTTGCATTTTTGGATGCCATATTTTCACGAATACAGCTACGGCTACTAAACTAACGATGGAAGACGTAATGTTAGGGAGTTCAGGTCCAATAAATGTGACTGTCGCCCATTGCGTAATGGCATATGTGCTACCGGCAACGAGAGCTGGTGGCCATACTTCTTTCAAGCCTTTCATACCATCCATAATGACGACGAGTAGGAATGGAATTGTGAAAGAGATAAAGGGAAGAGACGTGCCGAGAAATTGCCCAATTTCCATTGGGGCGAGTCCACTTACTTGACCAGCAACAATGACTGGGATGCCCATTGCGCCAAAAGCACCGCTAGCTGTATTAGCGATTAAACATAGTCCAGCTGCTTTAAGTGGTTCGAATCCAAGTCCGACAAGTAGGGCGGCTGTAATGGCAATCGGTGCGCCAAAACCAGCTGCGCCTTCAAGAAACGCATTGAATGAAAAGGCGACGAGTAACATTTGAATTCGTTTGTCGTCCGTAATGGATACAATGGAACTTCTGATAATATCAAATTGCCCACTTTTTACAGAAAGTTTATAAAGGTAGACAGCTCCAATTACGATGTAAGAAATTGGCCATAAGCCAAATGCAAAACCGTAACCAGTTGTCGCTGCAACCATCGTAATAGGCATATCATAGAAGAGAATCGCAATCACTATAGCGAGCATCACTGTAACAGTAGCAGCGATATGCCCTTTCATTCGAAATGCTGTAAGAGCAAGAAAGAAAAAGAAAATCGGAATAAGAGCAATAAAAGCGGATAGCCAGATGTTATTAAATGGGTCATATACTTGTGTCCATGTTTCCATGGGGATCACCTCTTATGTGTTATAGTAGGGTTTCATTTAACCGTCTCAAAACAGGGTTTCATTGCTTCGCGTAACGTCCTTGCAGAATGATGCAGTTGTTTCATCTCGGTCTCTGTGAGATCAAGCTCTACAATTTCTCGAATACCGTTTCTGTCGATAATGGCAGGTGCGCCAATATAGATGTCATTAAGACCATATTCACCTTGCATCAATGTTGAAATCGTTAGGATAGAGCTTTCGTTTCTTAGAATCGCTTTGGTCAGACGTACAAGTCCCATTGCAATACCGTAATAAGTTGCGCCTTTCCGATGAATAATGTGGTAAGCTGCGTCGCGGACGTTCGTGAAAATCTCGTCAAGTACTGGCAACTCTTCTTCTGATAGCATTTTCGTTACTGGGCGGCTACTAATGGTAGCGTGGCTCCATACTGGAAGCTCCGTATCGCCATGCTCGCCGAGGATATAAGCATGTACATTTCTAGAATCGACCTTGAAATGATCGCCGATTAAGTAACGAAGTCTTGCGGTATCAAGAATCGTACCAGAACCAATAACGCGTTCCATCGGTAGACCAGAGAATTTCCATGTAGCATAAGAGAGGATATCTACTGGATTCGTTGCAACGATGAATAGTCCGTCAAAACCACTCTCCATAACGGCAGTAACAATTCCCCTGAAGATGTTTACATTCTTTTCAACAAGATCAAGTCTCGTTTCCCCAGGTTTCTGATTTGCGCCGGCTGTAATTACGACAATGTCAGCATCTCGACAGTCTTCATAATCCCCTGCCCAAATTCTCATAGCTGATCCAAACGGCATCCCGTGATTTAAATCTCTTGCTTCTCCTTCAGCTTTTTCTTTATTTAAGTCAATGAGCACCATTTCATTTACTACTTCTTGATTTAATAAGGCGAAAGCATAGCTTGTCCCAACAAATCCAGTTCCAATGACAGCAACTCTAGTTGTATATCGTTCGTTTTTCATATTAATTCCACCAATCTATTGTATGTGATGTCTTTCACATACATAATATAACGTGGATTTAATTGCTCATATGTGACAAAGATCACATGAAAAGGTTTACATGAAAAATTAATTTTATAAGGTAAAATAAATATGATTACATGAGAAGTCTATGTAAAAAAACGCTCAAAATCTGAGCGTTTTGCTTTTTACCAGAAAAAGAAAGGTGACCAGCTATAAGCGGCGATGGAGGCAAGACCGACTGCAATGAGAGCCGCTCCGAAAAAGAAGTAGCTTCCAAAGCCTGGACCATCGTTTTGGCCATCCATTGGTCGAAGATAGACATTGTCGCGGTCACAATGATCGATGTAACCGTAATGCGTTTTGCCATCATGACAGCGAATGGCTATACACCTACCAGCGTTTTTAGTGAATTCGTCGTGATAAGACATGTTATTCCTCTTTTCTTGTTAAATGTAAGAGTCGGGAAACTCTTAGATCGTGCATTATTACTTTATGAAATTCAGATAGATGGGGTTTGGACAGGAATGGAGCTGAAACAAAATAACGGCTCTTTTGTAAAAGGAATAAAGTAGCTATGATAAGGATAGAAAGAAGGAGGGATGAAATGGACGGTATTAAACAAATTGGGTCTTTCTATCAAGTCGATCATAAGGGGTACCTTGTAAATGATACGTCCTGGGAGAAAATCAATAGAAACTATCGAAACGCGATCGATCGTGCTGTGGAGATTTTAACTATAGCTATGCCTTTAAGCAGTATTTATTTAAGAGGATCAGTGCCAAAGGGGAAAGGAATAGAAGGTGTGTCTGATCTGGATCTCATTGTTTTAACAGAGAACGGGAATGAGCAAGTAGCTGAATTATTGAATCAACAATTAGTTGATGAATTTCCATGGTTAAATGGGTGTGAGATAAGTTTCTATTCAGCTAAAGAGTTAGAGGGGTTAACTTCCTTTTCAATCATTCCATTCATGCTGAAAACGTCCAGTCTCTGTGTTTATGGAAAAGATGTGGCAAAAGCTATTCCTAGGTTCAAGCCACATAGAGCTCTTGCAAATGATCATCTGATTCAGCTAGAAAACCACATCGTTCAGGCAAAAAGCGATCTTGTTGGAAATGAAGATATTGAAGATATAGCGGATTGCTGCGGATGGATTATGAAAATCATTGTCCGGAGCGGTCTCGCGCTTGTGATGGAGAAAGATCCAATGTATACAAGAGACCTTTATCCAGCTTATAAGCTGTTTAGTAATTTTTATCCACATAAAGAGTCTTATATGAAACAAGCCTTAACATACGCTGTATTTCCTACATCCTCAAGAGAAGAGATTACTCATTTTTTGGATCAGTATGGGAAATGGCTTATTCAAGAAGCGAATGATTGGCTAAATGAGTATAACCCTGAAAGAGTTCGGCATCTTTCGATTGAGTAGTAAAAAGGGAGCGAGATCATGGATTCGATCTCGCTCCCTTTTTAAAATTTCATAAATAGGTGATTAGCGCAATTCCGCAAAGAAACAAAACGCTAAGAATCACTTTTCCAAAGAGAGGGAGCTGTTCTTTTCCCTTCTCATTAATACGTTCTTCTTCCTCTTCAAGAGTCGTTTTATCTTTCGATTGGCAGCAGCCCATATCATCACACCTTTTCGGTTTAATACGCTATCCGTCAAAGGGGATTCTCTGTTCAATGTATCCCTTTAAGCAACGCTATCCTTATCCCAACCGGAAATGTCGATTTCTAGTGGAATGTTGGCAGCGCGTTGCTTACGAGCAGAGTAGAAGAAAGCTACAATAACGCCGATCGTAATGATGGTTGCGCCGATGTAGGCGACATTCATTGGTAAGCGAAAGCCGATTGGTGCATTAAGAATGTAAGTTGTCGTTGCCATTGTGATAAAAATTGCTGGGATCATGGCAATCCAGTAGTTTTTCTTCGCAATAAACAAGTACATCGCGCCAACCCATAAGGCAATCATCGCTGTAGACTGGTTAGCCCATGAGAAGTATCTCCACAGAAGGGTAAAATCAATTTTCGTAAGCCCAAATGCGACAACGAAAAGCGGTAGTGCGATCCAGAGGCGATTTGTTACTTTACGCTGAGAGTAATTAAAGTAATCTGCAATAATCATACGAGCACTTCTGAAGGCTGTATCGCCGGACGTGATTGGAAGGACGATGACACCAAGAATGGCAAGCGTTCCACCGATCGCACCTAGCATGAGAGTAGAAGCTTCACTTACAATCGCAGCGGGACCACCATTTGCAAGCAGTTCATTTAACCCAACCGGTCCATTGAATAAGCTCATAGCAGCAGCAGCCCAAATCATTGCAATGACACCTTCTGCAATCATCATTCCGTAGAAAATGTTGCGACCTTGTTTTTCATTTTGCGTTGTACGCGAAATGATTGGCGTTTGTGTAGCGTGAAATCCAGAAAGTGCGCCGCAAGAGATTGTTAAGAATAACAACGGAAAGACTGGTGCGTTGTCAGGGTGGAAATTACTTAGCGTGATTTCAGGAATCGGTGCGCCAGTGAACACAAGTCCAGCACCAACGCCGAGTGCGCTAATAAGAAGAAGCGCACCAAAAATCGGATAAAAGCGTCCAATGATTTTATCAATCGGTAGCAATGTAGCTAGGATATAGTAAACAAAAATCGCTCCTAGAATAAGACCCATTGTTGCCCAGCCGTTCATTAAGTTGTTCAATAGTCCAGCTGGTGCTGTGACAAACACCGTTCCTGTTAGGAGGAGAAGTAGCACAGCGAAAGCATTCACAACGTGCTTCATCACTTTTCCAAGAAACTTTCCTGCAAGTTCAGGTAAGTGAGCGCCCCTGTTACGAATGGAGATCATTCCTGTAAGGTAATCGTGAACAGCTCCTGCGAAAATACAGCCAAATACGATCCAGAGAAAAGCGACTGGCCCGTAGAGTGCACCAAGAATCGGGCCGAAGATTGGACCAACTCCTGCAATGTTCAATAATTGAATCAAGGAGTTCTTCTTCGTGTTCATTGGAAGGTAATCGACGCCATCCTGATGCGTATAGGCGGGGGTTTGACGTGCTTCCTTAATGCCAAAAATTTTCTCAACAAATTTTCCGTAAGTAAAATAACCAATTATAAGAAGTGCAATTCCTGCTAGAAATGTATACATGAAACCATCCCTTTCCGTACAATGTATGCGTTTACATAAAGTATAAGAGATGAGAGGGAGGAATGGATTAATTCCGCTCTAACATGTCTGAAAGTTGGATTGAGATGTTTGTATGAAAGACTGAAATGCACTCGGAATTACAATTCAAGTTCTGTACGTAGTGCTTTTACATAATTACGACTTACAGAAAGCTTTTCTCGAACACCTTCTAATTCAAGCTGATAAGCACCATTAAACCATGGGGTCAGGCGCGTCACGTAGTGAAGATTAACTAGATATCCTTTATGAATTCTAAAAAACGAAAAGGAGGATAGTCGGCTTTCAAGTTCTTTTAGCGCCATCTTCACTTCGTACTCGCCATTTTTTACAACGATCCGTGAGACTTTTTCATCGCGAAAAATAAAGAGGATATCATTGGGATCGAGGTAATGAATCTCACCTTCTAGTTCAACTGAGAGCTTGCCTTTCTTTGGCGGAGGTTCTTCTTTAGTAGATACTTGCATCAACTTCTCTAGACGTTGTACGGTTTGATGAAGCTGTTCTTCATCATAGGGTTTCAGAAGATAGTCAATCGCTTCATATCGAAAAGCTTCTGCAGCAAATTCAGGATAAGCGGTCGCAAAAACGATTAGAGGAGATTTCTTAAGTTCCAATAAGGCTTTTGCTGCTTCCATCCCATTCATTTTGGGCATCTCAACATCAAGAAAAACAACATCTGGTTGAAGTTGAAGTGCTTTGATCACTGCTGTTTCACCTGAATCAGCCTCACCGATCACATTTATCGACTTAAAATGTGAGAGTAAATGAACGAGTTCCTGGCGGCTGTATCGTTCATCATCCACGATTAAACATTTCATTTCGTTCATCTATTAGTCCTCCATTAGTGGAATCAAAAAGCAAATGGTTGTACCGTTGCAAGGCTCGCTATGAATGGCAAGGCTTGCTTCGCTTCCAAATAGCATTGTTAGGCGACGATTAACGTTATAGAGGCCAAGCCCTGTACCAATTTCTGACGACACGTGTACTCTACCAAGCTCTGGTAAACGATCAGGGGAAATCCCTTCACCGTTATCAGTTACGCAAACAGTAACCCCGTTTGGATTTTGAGCAATTGCAATTTCAACAAGACAATCGTTTTCCTTATTTTTGATACCATGTTTAATAGCATTCTCAACAATCGGCTGTAACGTGAGTGGAGGTAATTGGACGGATAATACACTTTCATCGATTGTATATTTAACGGTTAGTCTGTCTACAAATCGTGCTTCTTCCACTTCAAGGTAGGCTTTCACGTGTTTTAACTCCTGGTTAAGCGAGGTCATGTTCGCTGTAGTACCAGATAAATTTTGTCTTAAAAAGTGTGAAAGGGAAACGAGTAATTTACGTGCTTTATCAGGTTCAATACGAATTAACGAAATAATTGTATTCAGTGAATTAAAAAGAAAGTGCGGACTGATTTGTGCTTGTAATGCTTTGATTTCGGCTTCTTTTGCGAGCTGATAGGCTTTATCCGCTTCAGCTATTTCTAACTGATTACTAAGAAGATTGCTGAGACCGAGAACGAGCTCAGTAATAATATGGGTGATCTCTTTTTCCGATCGGAAATAGAATTTTAGCGTGCCGATTGTTTTACCTCGCTGTTTAAGGGGAGCAATAATGGCTGCTCCGAGCGGACAATTTTTCTCAGCACAGTGAATGGTTTGATCGTTTGCTATAACAATTTCACCTTTATGAATCACGTCTTTTGTAATGGTCGTTTGAATCTCGTGTCCTGATTGATGATGGTCGTTCGCAAGGCCAACGTGACTTAAAATGTGTGTACGATCCGTTATCGCTACTGCGCTACCTTCAATTTCTCGATGAAGAATCTGACAGACCTCATGAGCTGAAGCTTCAGAAAGCCCTTGTCTGAGATAACCAAGTGTTTGATCCGCGATACGAAGGGTTTTCTGTGCCTGAAGCGCACCAGCTTTTTCTTCCTCGTTTACAACATTTTTTATGATAAGGAGGAAGAGAGCACAGCCAATTCCGTTTGCGAGAATCATTGGAATTCCGATCACTTCTACAAGAGCCATGGCATTTTGAAACGGTTTTGAAAGAAGCAAGATAATGAGCATTTGAACGGCTTCTGCACCTGCACCGATCATAAAGGCTGATCGAAGTTTTACATGACGGTTTCGTTTGTGTAGAGAGCCAGCGATAAGTCCAGCAATAATGGAGGCAAGTCCACAAGCTACTGCTGTAAATCCACCAAGCATATAGCGATGAATCCCTGCAATTAGCCCTGCACCAAATCCAACCCTCTTTCCACCAAGAAGTCCAGCAAGAACGACTCCGATTACTCTTGAATTCGCGATTGCTTCGTCAGAAGAAACTTCAAGTGGCCATGAATTAAATTGGAGTGAATCTGTACTAAATGTTAATCCTGTATATGTTCCGATGATCCCAAAGAAACCAAAGAAGCCAATCGCAACATACTGCTGCTTACGAGCAAGCTGATCGCTGTATATCATATCTCGGAAGAAGCGAAAGCGGGTTAGCACAAACGCAATTGTGACGATAATGCCAAGTCGCTCTAGCATCGTAAGCAAGAGTTCGAACATGAGGGAAAGCTCCTTTCTGGTCTTTCTGGTGCCTGTCACCACCCGGTTTAAGTCAAATTCTGTCGAATGGTAAAGCGGTTACTTCTTATTATACGTGTTTTAATGAAGAGATAAAATGGATGGAAGAGAGAAGGCGAATCACTCACACATAAGCTACGATTTCATCTAGCCTCTTATTTTTACGTTTGAATATCAAATTTCCTTAACCGGTACTGCAAGCTTTGTCTACTTAGACCTAACACTTTTGCGGTTTTTGAGATATTGTTTTTGTTTTCTTGAAGCACCTTTTGGATATAAACTTTTTCAGCTTTCTCCATTTGTTCTTTCAATGGGATAATTTGATTGGAATGATGTATGGTAAGTTGATTAGCCTCAATCAAATGCCTTTCTTTTTGTAATGGCGATTTATTTCGATACTGAATGGGCAAATGAGAATAGTGTATGATGTCTTCGCTCATCATTAAATTCATTGCCCCTTCAATAATATGTTCTAATTCTCGTACATTCCCTGGCCAGTCGTAAGCTTGAAATGATTCAGAGACTTCCGTATCTACTCCTTTAACATCCATTTGAAAGAGATCGTTATATTTTGAGATAAACGAATCCACTAATAAAGAGATGTCCTCTTTCCTTTCTCTAAGTGGAGGGATAAATAGAGTCACAACCCCAAGTCGGTAATACAAGTCTTTACGCATTCGTTCCTTCGCAATGGCTTCAATGGGATCTTCGTTCATTGTAGCGATGATTCTAACGTCAATGGCCTTATCTTCTGTGTCACCAATGCGCCGAATTGTTTTTTCCTGTAGGACTCTCAATAGTTTCGCTTGTAAATTCATACTTAAAGAATTAATTTCATCAAGTAATAACGTCCCGCCTTCTGCTTGTTCAAATAAGCCTGGTCGCTCAGTTGCTCCTGTAAATGCGCCTCGCTTCGTACCGAACAGAAGGCTTTCAATCAAATTATCAGGTAAGGCAGCACAGTTTTGCGAAATAAACGGAGCGGAAGAACGGTGGCTACCATTGTGGATGCTTTGAGCAAATAATTCTTTTCCTGTTCCGGTTTCCCCAACGATCAAAACAGACGACGATGTTCGTGTGCTTCGTTTTGTATTCTCAATCACTTCTTGAATGGCAAGACTATCTCCAATAATGCTATCGAATGTGAATCGAGTGTTTCCTTTTCGATTCATATTGTCACGAATTAACCGTTCAAGCTTTGTTACGTCGTTAGAAATCTCGACAGCGCCTTTAATAGTTCCATTTTCTAAAATGGGAAATGAGTTGTTAATTGTTGTGATTTCTTTCCCTTTATTATTGAAATACGTTTGCTTCACATTCGACGTTTCGATGCCTTTTTGAAGTGCCTTAACAAGCGTGCTGCTCTCATTCGCTGAGAACATAAAGACATCTAATAAATATTTATCAACAACATCCTGACGATCCATGGCTTCAATTTGCATCATTTTAGGATTATAAATGATCGTTTTGCCTTTTTCATCAATCACATGAACGCCGACGTCGATTTCATCGATGATTTTTTTGTATACATGATTCATAGTTTTAAGTGCTTTCCAATCGTTCTCCGTTTCATTATCCAAGTTACGTACCTCCTTTGTTACTACCGCTATTGTATGTATGGAAGTACATGGATTGCAATATTATTTTGCACACACATGCAAAATAAATCAATTGTATGCAAAGAGGTTTTGCATGGTGAAATTGAATAATCCCCGTCCTTCCTAAGATTTAATCGTTTTAAAAAGTTGGCATAAAACTTGCTTGTTACTAAGGAGAGGGAGAGCGAAGTTCTTTTTGCTCCTCTAGGTGAGGCGAACTTTTAAAGGAGGAAGAACATGAAGACACAAACAACGACTGAGAATGTGATTGAAAAAACAACCCAATTTGGAGCGAATAACTATAACCCGCTTCCAATTGTTATTACGGATGCAGAAGGGGTGTGGGTGAAAGACCCTGAAGGTAACCGATATATGGATATGTTGAGTGCTTATTCAGCAGTTAATCAAGGACACCGTCATCCGAAAATTATTCAAGCCTTAAAGGACCAGGCAGATCGCATTACATTAACATCCCGAGCTTTTCATAACGACCAATTGGCTCCGTTTTATGAGAAGGTAGCAAAGCTAACAAATAAAGCAAAAGTTCTTCCAATGAACACTGGGGCAGAAGCAGTGGAAACCGCTATTAAAACGGTGCGACGCTGGGCTTATGATGTGAAAGGCGTTTCAGAAAATCAGGCTGAAATTATTGCATGTGTCGGAAATTTCCATGGACGTACAATGACGGCTGTATCTCTCTCTTCTGAGGCTGAATACCAGAGAGGATTTGGTCCAATGTTACCGGGAATTAAATTGATTCCATACGGTGATATTGATGCGCTACGAAATGCCATTACACCAAATACAGCTGCTTTCCTATTTGAACCGATTCAAGGAGAAGCAGGGATTGTCATTCCTCCAGAAGGCTTTTTAAAGGAAGCTTATGATGTTTGTAAAGAAAATAATGTGCTTTACGTTGCAGATGAAATTCAAGCTGGTCTTGGGCGCTCGGGTAAAACATTTGCGTGCGATTGGGAAAATGTTGAACCGGATATTTACATTCTTGGAAAAGCGCTAGGCGGAGGCGTCTTCCCAATCTCATGTATTGCTGCTAATGAAGAGATTCTTGGTGTCTTTAATCCTGGCTCACACGGATCCACATTTGGTGGGAATCCGCTTGGCTGTGCCGTTTCCGTTGCTGCTCTTGAAGTTTTAGAAGACGAACAGTTAGCTCAGCGGTCACTCGAGCTTGGAAACTATTTTCAAGAAAAATTAAAGGAAATCGATAACCCTCTAATTAAAGAAGTACGTGGTAAAGGATTATTTATCGGAGTTGAATTAACAAAGCCAGCAAGATCTTACTGCGAAAAGTTAAAAGAAGAAGGGCTTTTATGTAAGGAAACGCATGATACGGTGATCCGATTTGCGCCACCGCTTATCATTTCAAGAGAAGATCTTGATTGGGCCATAGCTAAAATCGTAAATGTGTTGTCCAAGTAATAAAGCAACCTTACTTTATAAATTTATGAATATTGAAAACTGAACAAAGAAGCTAGTGACCTAAGGTTCGCTAGCTTCTTTGAATTTTTTTTAGGATTGTAATACATTATCCACAAAGTTCAGTAAGGATCTTTTGAATCGTGTAGATGCTATCATCCTTCTTAAACTGCTTCGAGAAGGTAGGAGCCTGTGAACTGGAAATCCAGATTTTAAGCTCTGCATCAAGATCAAAGTGTCCTGCCGTTTCAATGCTGAAGTGCGAAATGCTCTTGTATAGAACAGAATGATATTCCACTTTCTTACCTGTCATGCCTTGCTTGTCCACAAACAAAAGACGTTTATCTGTAAAGACGATTAAATCCCTCACAAGCTTAAATGCAGCATTCACCTCTTCTGTTTCTGAAAGAATGGTAGATAGCTCTTTTTGCACATCTTCTTTCTTCATCGTTGAAGCGTTCCCCATAAATCCACTTAAAATACCCATTGTAACTCCTCCTTCACATTTGTATTATGTTCTCCCTCATATTCTAGCATAGGTAGTGCCTGTCACCACCCGAACGGGCTCGAATGCTGTCGAGCAATATATGGATAAAAGAAGAGGTTCTTGCATACGTATCGTATGATGCTCGTGATAAATACGAGTTAGCTATACGATCAGGATTAACGGCAATTATTTCTTATTTATAGGAGGGGTAACAATGCCATTTTTGAATATTAAAGATGATGTAGAGCTTTATTATGAAGATGTTGGTATGGGGCAGCCTGTGATTTTCATTCATGGCGTTTGGATGAGTAGCCGCTTTTTCAAAAAGCAGCTTCCGTACTTTAGACAAAAGTATCGTGCGATTTCTCTAGATTTAAGAGGTCATGGCCAATCCTCACACGTTCAAACAGGGCACACAGTGGCAAACTATGCTCGTGATCTGAAGAAATTTATTGACCAGCTTCATCTTAAGGACGTAATGCTAGTTGGATGGTCAATGGGGGCATTTGTAATATGGGAATACTTGCAGCAGTTCGGTGAGGATAACGTGAAGGGGACAGTTATTGTTGATGAGCTAGCATCGGATTTTAAGTGGCCAGATTTTGAAATAGGCGCATTTGATCTACCGGCACTCACCGGAATGATGAGAGAGATTCAATCGGATCAAAAAGGATTGCTTCAAGGATTCATTCCACTGATGTTTAAAAAAGATTTGTCTGAATCTGAGCTCGAGTGGATGTTAGCAGAGACAACCAAAATGCCTGCTTCCATTGCAAGCGCGATTCTTTTCGATCAATCCATCATTGACTGCCGCCCTTATTTAAACCAAATAACGAAACCAACGCTATTGTGTTTTGGAAAAGAAGAAAAGCTCATCCCAGTAGCAGCAGGGGAGCACTTAAATCGAGCGATCCCTAACTCGAAACTTGAATTGTTTGAAGAAAGCTGTCACTGTCCGTTTATAGAAGAAGCTGATAAGTTTAATCGAGTAGTTGATGAATTTATTGGAAGTCTGAATTAGTGCCTGTCACCGCCAGATCAAGCTTAGAAATTAAATAAACGTTTAATTAAGAATAGAGTGTGGACCTAATAAAGGTTCGCACTTTATTTTTTGCCGTATAGAGGAGAATTTTGAAACCTGTCGAATGTTTAAAATTGGAATGAAATGATAAACGGGGAGGGTGAAATCTCGAGATAAGTATTCATGTTAAGCTAACTATATTAGCTGAATTAAGAAACAACTTTCACAGCAAAGAAGGAGTCAAACATGACAAAAATTTGGTTTAATAGATGGTTTACTACTGTGGCACATTACATAGAGTTAATTCGACAAAACGAAGATGGAGCAGAATTTGAAGTGTATGGTTCACACCCGAACGAAGATGCTTTGTATTTACAGTATTGCGATCATTCTTTTGTTGAACCTGATATTAGTGGCGATGCGTACGTTGCGTATTGTCTACAAGTTTGTGCTGAAAAGAACATCGATTTGTTCATACCTCGTAAAGAAAATGTCCTCATCTCGAAAAACCTTTCGAAATTCCACAGCATCGGTGTAAAAGTTCTCGTATGTGACGCAGAATTAATGGCTCTTATGGATAATAAAGCGGCTATGTACCAATCCATTCTTACAAAGGAAGCAGAGAAAAAGACATCGCTCGTTCCTATTCCAGATTACGCAGTAGTTACCAATGTAGAAGAATTCAAAAAAGCTTATCATCATCTTCGTAAAAAAGGTCATACTGTCTGTTTTAAACCTGTGATTGGTGAAGGTGCCAATGGTTTTCGGGTTATTAGTGAGGGGCAGGAAACGATTGAAGAACTTCTTACGGGTGGGGTATCTAGAAGAATTTCAATAGAGCAAGCTTGCTCTATTTTAAGTCAGAAAGATTCGTTCCAAGACTTAATGGTCTTAGAGTACTTAGATGGTTATGAGTATAGTATCGATTGTCTTGCGTATGATGGAGAGCTGCATCTTGCTATCCCTCGTAAGAAAGTTGAGGGAAGAGTAAGAGAACTTGAGAACAATGAAGAGTTACTAGAGATTGCACGAGCTATTCATAAGGAATATAACATTGATTACATATCAAATATTCAAGTTAAGTTCAGCAATGGAATTCCAAAGCTACTTGAAATTAACCCAAGGATGGCTGGGGGATTGAATATTAGCTGCTTATCGGGCGTAAACATCCCGTACGAAGCGATTAAACTGTTGCAAAATGGTAGTAATCCGTTCCTTAGTTTAAATCCAGAAATGGGTATTCGCGCTAGCCATATAGAAAAAGAAGTTGTTCTTTCTTAATTTAAGGGAGGTACTCTAATGAGTATTACATTAATTAAGAAAAACGCTGGTATTGTTTTAAAGAAAAAGAATCTAGATCAAGTTGTAGCTAGAGTAGGTCTTGTCCTTGATATTAGTGGGTCAATGCGGAAACTATACAAAGAAGGCGTCATTCAAAAAGTCGTCGAGCGAGTTCTTGCAGTCGCAAGTCAATTCGATGATGATGGTTCACTAGATGTATGGGTATACGATAATGAGTTTAGTCGATTAAAGCCTGTAACAGAATTTGATTTCGAAGGTTACGTGGATCGTCAAATTCTTTCGAACGATCTCGTTCATAAATTTGGTCGAAATGATGAACCTCTCGTTATGGAAGATGTCATTAGTAAATACGTAGAAGAAGATCCATCGAAAGAGCCTGTGTTCATTGTATTTATTAATGATGGAGGCTGTAAACGTGGAATTAAGAAAGCGATTGTCGAATCTTCAGACCAACCTCTTTTTTGGCAGTTTATTGGTATAGGAGATTCAAACTTCGATGTATTAGAGAAGTTGGACACAATGACGGGACGGTTCATTGATAACGCCAACTTCTTCCATATAGAAGATATTGACCGGACAAGTGATGAAGTGTTGTACAATAATCTTCTAAATGAATTTCCTGATTGGTTGAAGGAAGCAAAAGATAAAAGAGTTATTCAGTAAGTAGCTAGTTCCCTATGTTAACAGAATCGACAAAATCTTTTCATTTTATCGTTGTTGCTCAATGGTTAAAGGATTCATTTTAGCTGAAAATATGTTAGTTTTAAATAGAAAGAATTCATTTTTCTAGTTAAAAACAATTTTTTTGTTGAAACATGAAACTTTCTGAATCTAGGCACGTATTACAGAATAGGCAGTTAACTATTAAACTTAACACGCACCATCTCATATTTAACTTAAATCTACTAACAGGAGTGAAACGATTTGACAATTTCTTTGCAGAAAGGTCAACGAATTGACTTAACAAAAGGAAATGCCGGTTTATCGAAAATTATGGTTGGCCTTGGTTGGGATCCAGTTGAGCAAAAGAAAAGTGGTCTTTTAGGCGGTCTTTTTGGAGGCGGAAGCGGCGGCGCTAACGTTGACTGTGATGCTTCTCTCCTTATGCTTGAGGACGACAAATTAACTTCTAAAAAAGATTTAATTTACTTCGGTAACTTAAAAAGCGCATGCGGAAGTATCAATCATACTGGTGACAACCTGACTGGTGCTGGAGACGGTGATGACGAGCAAATTATGGTTGATCTCGGTAAGGTGCCACAGCGTATCACAAAACTTGTTTTTGTAGTAAACATCTATGATGCTGTGAAACGCAAACAGGATTTTGGTATGATTCAAAATGCGTTTATTCGCGTAGTAAACCAATCGAATCAAGAAGAAATGATTAAATTTAATCTCACAGATAACTATTCTGGTAAGACAAGTCTCTTTGTAGCAGAAATCTATCGCCACGGCAGTGAATGGAAATTTGCCGCGATTGGTAATGGAACGAACGATGCTGGCTTAAGCGACATTGCAAAAAAATATTAAACTACTAAAATTCTAAAGGGGTTGACGAGCATGGCTGTATCATTATCTAAAGGACAAAAAGTAGATTTAACAAAAACAAATCCAGGTCTATCAAAGGTTATTGTAGGACTTGGATGGGACACAAATAAATACGATGGCGGAAATGACTTTGACCTTGACGCAAGTATCTTCCTATTAGACAGCACTGGTAAGTGTTCTTCTGATAAAGATTTTGTTTTCTATAATCAAACAGAAGGTGGCGGCGGTTCGGTTGTTCATACAGGCGATAACCGTACTGGTGAAGGAGAAGGAGATGACGAACAAGTAAAAGTTCATCTTCATGATGTTCCAGCTGAAATTGAGAAAATTTCTTTCGTCATTACGATACATGATGCTGAAGCGCGTAATCAGAATTTCGGACAAGTATCTAATGCATTTGTACGCATTCTAAATGAAGATTCAAACGAAGAGCTCATTCGTTATGATCTTGGAGAAGATTTCTCGATTGAAACAGCGATTATTGTTGGAGAACTTTACCGTCATAATGGCGAATGGAAATTCTCTGCAGTAGGATCTGGTTATCAGGGAGGACTTGCTAGAATCGCAACTGATTTTGGTTTACAAGTCGGATAAACTCTTCTTTTTTGGCAAGAGGGATGCCTCCCTCTTGCCATTCCAATATAAACGCGAATTGGGGGATCACATTGGGAATTCAACTATCTAAAGGACAGAGAATTGATTTAACAAAGACTAATCCAGGACTCGTTAAAGGACTTATTGGGCTTGGTTGGGACACGAACAAATACCAGGGAGGCTCTGACTTTGATCTAGATGCATCGGCATTTTTAGTTGATGCAAATAATCGTTGTCAGGACGATCTGGATTTTATTTTTTATAACAACTTAGAGCATCCAAGTAAATCAGTCATTCATACAGGTGATAACCGAACAGGTGAAGGTGATGGAGATGATGAACAACTGATCGTCGACTTCTCAAAAATTCCTGCGCATGTTGATAAAATTGGGATCACCGTCACGATACATGATGCTGAAACACGCCACCAGAACTTTGGACAAGTATCAAACGCATTTGTTCGTCTTGCGGATGAATCTTCTGGAGAAGAGCTATTGCGATTTGACCTTGGCGAAGATTTTTCAATTGAAACAGCCGTCGTCGTTTGTGAACTATATCGACACGGTAACGAATGGAAATTCAATGCAATAGGTAGCGGGTTCTCAGGTGGACTTGCATCCCTTTGTAAAAATTATGGCCTTGAGGTTTAAGGCTTAGCTAGTTGACATTAGGAGGAAACATCAAGTGGAAATCTTACAAGAAATTCTAAACACATATGCCTCTTTCTTTGATTGGGAAATGTGGGGAGAAGTTTTAACTGACCCTGTTTCATGGGGACTTATCGGTACGCTGGTGCTTTTAGAAGGGCTGCTATCAGCTGATAACGCACTAGTACTTGCCGTTATGGTTAAACACCTTCCGCCCGAAAAGCGAAGAAAAGCTCTTACTTACGGTTTAATAGGGGCCTATTTCTTCCGTTTCTTATTTATCGGAATTGGGTTATATCTGATTAAGTTCTGGTGGATTAAGGTCTTTGGTGCTGCTTACCTTGCCTGGATTGTTATTCAACACTTCAGAAGTAAAGGTGAAGAAGAAGGTTCAGATGGAATGAAAAAGGACAGCTGGCTCGTTCGTACTTTCGGTATATTCTGGGCTACTGTTATTTCAGTAGAGTTAATGGACATTGCGTTCTCAGCTGATAGTATCCTAGCTGCTCTAGCCATTTCCGAAGAAGTTTGGGTCCTGTTACTTGGAGGAATGATTGGTATTCTTCTTATGAGAACGGTAGCTGGAGTTTTCCTTAAGTTAATCGAAAAAGTACCTGAAATGGAAAATACAGCATTTGTATTGATCGCGATCATTTCATTAAAAATGTTCTTAAGCGTGTTCCATATTGAAATCCCGCACGTTGCTTTCTTTGGTATTATCGTGCTTGCCTTCCTTGGAACGTTTGTTGTTCATTACATTAACAATAAAAATCGACCATACGCTGAAGAAACAGCATCAGCAAAAGAGAACGAATAATATAAAGAGGAGGAGACGCGGGTGCTCTCCTTCTTTTTTATACAATGAAACTTTCAATTTAGTAAAAATAGAAGCTAATATAACCTAATAATTAGGACTTAGGGGGTGAAGACGCTGGAATATTTTAAATATCTATCAGAAATGCAAAAGGAGCAAATTTTCTATAAAAAACCAACACCTATTAATAAACATATAGATCGTGAACAGCTATCGTATGCGGTTGGTGCTGCTTTGTATATGCCTGCGATTCGAAAAGATATTGCTGAGATCGTGATCCAAGGCAAGTACCAAGAATTGACTACGATTGTGCTTGATCTTGAAGATGCAATTGGGGACAACTGTGTGGATGAGGCGATCGATCAGACGGTAGAACACCTTTCTTCTATCGCGCAAGCTATGAATGATCGTCAATTGTGTTGGGAGACACTGCCCCTACTGTTCATTCGTGTCCGGTCAGCTGAGCAGTTAAACGAAGTGGCAAATAAATTAGGTGCTTCTATTCACTATTTGACAGGTTTTGTGTTTCCTAAATTCTCCTCTAAGAATGGTGGAGAGTATTTACATACTCTCAAAAAAGTAGAACGAACGGCAGGTGCTCTTCTATATGGCATGCCGATTTTAGAGTCGCCAGAGCTTTTCTATAAGGAATCACGCTATACAGAATTCCAACGCATATCTTTGCTATTAAAAGAATACGAATCCTCTATTCTTAACGTCCGTATAGGAGCAACTGATCTATGTGGACTTTATGGAATCCGCCGCAGTGCCCAATCAACAATATACGATATATCGATAATGAGAGACTTTATATCTGATGTCGTCAATTATTTTGGTAGAACCTTTGTTATCTCGGGTCCTGTATGGGAGTATTTTAATAGCAGAAGAGAAGTAAGTGCACATGGGAACGAAACCATACTGGACTATAACACAGGACTGTTGAACGAGACGCTGCTTGATTTGACGAATGGTCTAATTGGTAAAACTGTCATCCACCCTACTCATATGAAAGTCGTACAGTGTGTAAATATTGTATCGAAAGAAGAATATCTTGATGCACTTAGCATTTTGGATCACGTAAGTGGGGATGTAGGCGTGCTGAAAAGCGAATCACAAAATAAGATGAATGAGATTAAACCGCATTATAAGTGGGCGATGAAGATCATTACGAAATCGAATATATACGGGGTGTATCATGACAAGTACAATTTCATCAAAATGCTTACCGAAACAGTACCATTTTCAGATCCTGTCGGATATGAGCGTTAAGTTAGAGGTTACTCAAAATAAATTGAACATACCGGTTGAGGAATTTTTTCAAATGGCAGCTAGAATTAATAAAAAAAGAGGTTTTTTGTTTGTTAGTAAAATGCTTGGCAAGCATATTCCGGTTCATCCTCATAAATCGCTACTTGCCTCAGGACTCTTAGCAATCACTTATTATGAGAGCGTGACAGGAGAGTCCATCGATTATTTATCAGAAGTAAGAGATGGGTTTTTAAGCAACCACCTGGAAGAAGTTAAGAAATCGTACGAGCGATTGCTAAACAATCCTCTCTATCTTGAGGAACCACCAATAGTAATTGGATTTGCTGAAACGGCTACAGCGCTCGGACATGCTGTATTTGATAGCTTTCAAGAAGGATACTATATTCATACAACAAGAGAAAATGTAAGTGATTTAGATCCAGAATTTAACTTTAAAGAAGAGCATTCTCATGCTGTGGATCAACGGTGTTATGCAGATCGGTCTATTCTAATGAAGTCTAATCCAGTTGTATTAGTAGATGATGAAATAACAACTGGCAAGACTTGTCTAAATATCATCAGGGAACTCCACGCAAACTATCCTCGCAAACATTATGCTGTTCTTTCTCTATTAGACTGGCGATCTGATGAACATATGGAACAATATAAAGCATTAGAAATGGAACTTGGGATTACAATTAGCGTTGTTTCTTTGCTTAAAGGAACTATTAAATTCGAAGGAAAGCCTCTTGAGCATCCGATTCATGACTTTCAATCAAGTCGATATCTTAGTGATGTAGCCGAGATTAATCGCATTGATTTATCATCTTGTTTCGATTCACGTAATGAAAATGACTATTTAACTTATAGCGGTAGGTTTGGAATTAATGGAACGGATAAGGCGAAGATAGAGGATTCATGTCAGAAAGCATCGAATCTCTTAAAGAAAGAATCACTCGAAGGGAAGACTCTATGCCTTGGCACTGGGGAGTTTATGTATATCCCGATGAAAATTGCCTCTTATCTAAATGGTGAGGTGTATTATCATTCCACGACAAGAAGTCCGATACAGCCGGTAGATATTGAAGGATATGCGATATCAAATGGATTCACATTTCAGAATCCAGAAGATCAACAAATTCAGCATTACGTCTACAACATTCCTGAAGGTGAATATGAGCAAGCTTTTCTCTTTTTTGAAAAAAGTGTCCCAGATGCTGACCTTAAAGAAATTATAGCAATATTAGAAGAACGGGATATAAAAACGATTCATATTGTAACGTGTTCTTGAAGAGAGGGATGAACAAATTGACTGTACAGACTACCAAAATGGGAAGTTATCCTGATCAAGATGTAACTTTCCTTCTAAAAGATTTATCAGACATCACAATGGAAAAAAGTACGATGGAGAGAGAACAGGCAATTCAGAAAGGTACACACTATTCTGAGATGCTTCCTGTTGAGTATAAGCCGACAGATGAATATATGAAATTGTTCTATACTTCACTCGAAGAGGCGAAGCACAAAGTGGCTGTAGCAGTAGGGATTGTTGCTGAACAGCTTGTGGCGGAAAGAGGCTTTCAAACAGTACTTGTTTCGCTTGCTAGAGCAGGCACGCCAATAGGTGTATTAATCAAGCGTTACCTTTCTTATAAGTATGATCGAGAACTTCCCCATTACAGCATTTCTATTATTAGGGACAGAGGCATTGATGAGAATGCTCTTCAATTTATTTTAAATCAGCATCCTGATTCGTCTATTACGTTTATTGACGGATGGACTGGAAAAGGAGCGATTACAAAGGAGTTAACAAAGTCAGTAGCAGAATTTAATGCTAGTACTGGCAAGAATCTATCGAGCGAATTAGCCGTTTTAGCAGACCCAGGTGACTGTTCTTCTCTTTTTGGAACTCGTGAAGATTTTCTGATTCCAAGTGCTTGTTTAAATTCAACCGTATCAGGGCTTGTCAGTCGTACTGTGCTTAATAATAATTGGATTCATGAGGGAGATTTTCACGGAGGCAAATACTACTCGGAGCTTGCTGCAGAAGATGTCTCCAACTTATTCGTCGATACAATTTGTACACAGTATCCTTTGATCGCTACAGAGGTTGAAGATGGATTGCAAGATATCTCAAAGGAAGATCGCAAGCCGAAGTGGAAAGGACTTGAATCCATCGAAAACATCCAGAGGGATTATGGAATAGCAAACAGTAACCTCATCAAACCTGGTGTTGGAGAAACAACGAGAGTATTGTTACGGCGTGTTCCATGGAAAATTCTTGTGCATCCAGATGCGGAAATGAACTTAGAACATATTCTTATTCTAGCAAGAGACCGAGGTGTTCCAATTGAAGAGTACGCAAACATGTCTTATTCATGCTGCGGACTGATTAAGCCTATGGAGAAAGAATCATGAGAGCATTTGCTAGTGACTTAGATCGCACGTTAATTTATTCTAGTAGAATGATCGAGCAAGATACCCAGCAAAACTATGAATTAATTGAAACACTTGATGGAAAGGAAATTTCGTATATTTCCAACTATGCTAGTGAGTTATTACAGAAGGTAAATAAAGAGATTTATTTTATCCCTGTTACAACAAGAACAGTTGAACAATACCGTCGTATCACATTTTTTCAAACAACGATTCAACCCGAATACGCCATAACAAGTAATGGCGGTCGAATTTTAAAGAACGGAAAAGTATTGAGTGACTGGTCGAATCGAATCAATGCTTCGTTAGAAGAGTGCTTGTCGCTTGATGCCTTTGTTCGGCAACTGGAGAACCTTATCACAGGAAACTGGGTTGAGCGAATTCGTCATGCAGACTCCCTTTTTGTTTACCTAATTATTAAACGAGATCATGTATCGTCCGAAGAACTCTATCATTTATTTGAGTGGTCACGTGAGCAGGGATGGCAACCTAGTCTTCAGGGGAGGAAGCTTTATTTTGTTCCAAATCCAGTAAACAAATGGAAAGCCGTCGACTATTTGAAGAAAGAGATTGGATTATCTTACGTGTATACAGCAGGAGACTCCCTTCTTGATTATGAACTTGTTCACCAAGGTGATTGTGGCTATGTACCTGCACATGGTGAAGTTCTCGAAAGTTATCCCGATCTTCCCAAAACGACAGCCCATGGAATGAAGGCCTCAGAAGAAATTCTAGACTCCATTGTTGGCGACTTATCTTTAAAAAAGGAATCGGTAGAACAAAAGAGTTAAGTATGGAAGAAATAGTATGTTATTCTGAAAGATAGAAGATGTTATATTGATGAAAGAATGGCTAGAAATAAATAGGGTTACTTCTTACTTGTAAAAGTATAATAAAATTATGAATGTAGGGAGGCTTGATCGGAACTGACCATCCTCCGGAAAGGAATGAGAAAGCGGGGAGAACATCATGAGTCACTATGATCAAATTCTTATCAAGAAAACACCACTTGATGATGAGAATTTAAATGAACTATTATTCAAGCCGTTTCCTGAACGAACTCCTTATGAGAACGGGAACGAATTACTTATAACGCAAATCGTGGGGAGATTTTTGGGGAGCTATTATGATGAGAATGAATATTTTCTTCAGCTGCATGAGCTATCGAATTCTAACTATTTTCATGTATTAAGTGAAGAATTGAATAAGGTAATAAGTCCTGAACGACTTCAGGCGATTCAATCGATTCATTCCATTAACCAAAAAGAAAACGGACTTTCTGCGAATCGGTTTGTAGCCTTTTTGGAAGGCGCCAAACTTATTCCTTCACACAAAAATCCTGCCTTACATCGTCATTTGCGAAAATCATTAATCTCCATTCTTGAACTGTTTGAAAAACAGCATAATGGGGGATTTAGTCATCCGGAATTTCGCAGAGTACTTGTTGATTTAATGAAATGGACTTGGAATCATCTCGATCCATGGTTAGAAGGTGCGGAGTTTGAAATAAAGATGCCTGGTATTGTATGGTACGGTGAAGCTTCAACAAGTCAGCAATACTTTTTACTTTATCTTGTTCAGCTTGGATGCGATGTCCTTTATTTTCACCCTGAAGGAGTTGATTCGTTTGACGAACTCGATCCCGATGGGGAATTGATGGAGAAAAGGAAATTACCTACTACCGTCGCAATTGAACCATTTCCGATTGAAAAACCAGAGAGACGCTCTACGGTTGCTTATCGAGCAACAAAGGAAATGGATACGGTGCTTCATCATGAAGGATCGCAACTTTTTAAGCCTTGGCAGTTACGAAATTATTCCCCTAAGTCTGTTACGCTAAAAACGACTTATGATGAATTATTTCTGATTGCAAAGGAAAAAGCATTTATTAGACCTAATTTTAAAGTAGAGGATGGCACGGTCCATATCCCCTCTTTATTTGCTAAGATCATGGGAGTATCTGAGAATAAAAAGGAATACTGGAACCGACTTCAAGATATAAGTGAAGCAAAATCGACTACGATGATTCGTCAGTTTCCTTTCACACAAGAGGCGAGAGCGAATCAGAAATTTCACTACCAGCATACGATGAATCGGGAAGGAATGTTAGATCCTGAATTGATGATGCAGGGGAATTGGTGGCAGTATAAACACCTTCCAAATGAGACACAGAAAGCGATTGGACAAGCTATCTCAACAATGTGTGCAAATCCGAAGCTGCTTCCGGAAGGTAATGAAACGGAAGAAGATATTAAGCTTTATTTATTCTCTCAAACTACAAAAATCCCTGAGGAGTTTGTTCATTTAATGCAAACGTTTGATTATTCTCAGGAAGTGCCGAAAGTAGTGCTATATAATACAGAAATGAACGGTACATTATCACGATCAGATGCAGCAGTGTTACACCTGCTAAATGAGTTCGGTATTGATATCATTCTATATAATCCTCCTGGTCATCAATGTATTGAGCGCTACCTTGATTCGAATCAGTTTGATACGCATTGGTTAGAGGAAATGGCATTTCGGCAGGATTTTAAAGAACCTTCTGTATTTCGTAAGCTATTTAAATCGATTAAATTATAATCAGGGAGTGATCGTCCATGACGAATGATACAGGCCTAACTACGCTCGATAAGAATGAAGAGATTACAGAAGCGAAGGCTGAAGATGTACGTTTAAAACTTCGCGAAGAGCAAGAAGTTCAAAAGCTTGCCGGTGAAATTGATGTAAAAGACCAAATGGCATTACTCGAATTTGGTAAAGAACCAGCGGTAGAGATTTCGAAGTTCTCAGATAAAATCTTATCTATGATGCGTACAACTAGCGTCACGGACTCAGGTGAGATGCTGAAACAACTTGGGAAAATCATGGATCGTTTTGATAAGAAAGATTTTGAAGAGCCGAAAACGGGCTTTCTCTCTAAGTTTTTCAAAAAAAGCAATGATATGGTAGAAAAGATTTTTGGTAAATATCAGACGCTCGGTGGAGAAATTGAGAAAGTACACGTTGAAATCTCCAAGTACAAAGATGAAATGTCTCGTTCTACTGGGACATTGGATGAAATGTACCAACATAATCTGAACTATTATGTAGAACTTGAGAAATACGTCGTTGCAGGTCAAATAAAGTTAGAAGAACTTCAAGATAAGGTTCCTGCGATCCAACAAAAAGTTAGTGGTGGCGATCAAATGGCGCAAATGGAGCTTGATACTTTGAATAATGCTATTCAGACGCTAGAGGAGCGCATCTATGATCTTGAGATGGCGAGAATGGTTGCAATTCAAACAGCTCCACAAATTCGACTGTTGCAGCGTGGAAACACTAAGCTAATAGGTAAGATCAATTCAGCCTTTATTATTACCATTCCTGTTTTTAAAAACGGTGTCATTCAAGCTGTGACCGCGAAGCGTCAGAAGCTTGTTGCTGATTCAATGAACGAGCTGGATCGTCGTACAAACGAAATGTTAAAAAACAATGCGCAGAACATCTCGAATCAAAGCGTTGAGATAGCTAAATTATCTGGTAGACCGAGTGTTAAGATTGAGACGATTGAGGAATCCTGGAATACAATCGTTAAAGGTATGGAAGAAACGAGAGCCATTGAGGACGAGAATAAACGTCTGCGAGATGAAGGTACGAAGCGAATTCTTGAACTTCAAGATAACATGAAGCAAATCGGTAATAATGCTAAACGTTCATAAATAAAAGGAGAGCGGGTTCCCGCTCTCCTTTTATTTATGAATTGAGTTTGTTTAATTTTTATCCTTGAGATTACCAGATCGTTCCTGATATTCACCTTTCGACTTATCACGTTTGCCTTCTTCTTGAAGGTGTTGGTCATCCTTTGCATTACCAATTTGATCTTTTACTTCACCTTTAGTTTTGGAAACAGCGCCTTTCACTTTATCACTTAGTCCTTTGCGATCACTCATTGCAAAAACGCTCCTTTCTCTTACGATTATCTAGTAAAGAAAATACCCCCTGAAGGCGGATGCCAAACGGCATTTTGCTTCAAGGGGCAGAAAATAGTACATTAGTTTGATTTGTCTTTTACAGGCTTATCTGTCCAAATATCTGATTTCAAGCCTTTTATCGTATCGGCGTAGAATTGAGGGTCTTTACCTGCTTTTCGCTGATCGCGATAGTCTTTCAATGCTACAAACGCCACTTTACCAATAATGGAGATGACGATTAAGTTCAAGAGTGCCATAAGACCCATGGAAAGGTCGGCCATGCCCCAAACGATACCGAATCCGGCTTTAGCACCGAACATAACCATGGCAAGAACGGCAAGTCTGTAAAGAAGAAGAGCGGTTTTGCTTGATTTAATAAATTCGATATTTGTTTCACCGTAGTAATAGTTACCAATAATTGAACTAAAAGCAAAGAGGAGAACGGCAACTGCTACGAATATACCTGCGCCACTTCCTAAGTGTTGGTTCATCGCTTCCTGAGTAAGCTGTACACCATCTAGCTTTGAATCAACATAGCCATCTGACATTAGGATCATAAATGCTGTTGCTGTAGCGATAAGTAGAGTATCCACGAACACACCAAGCGCCTGAATAAGTCCCTGCTTTACTGGGTGTGATACGTCTGCAGTTGCAGCAGCATTGGGAGCACTACCCATACCAGCTTCGTTAGAGAAAAGACCACGTTTGATTCCTAGAAGCATTGCGGCACCAACACCGCCTCCTGTCACTTCTTTTAAACCAAAAGCATGTTGGAAAATAAGAGCGATCATAGCTGGGATTTCAGTGAAATTAACGATTAAAACAAAACCAGCAACAATGATATAAATCCCTGCCATAATTGGTACAATGATTTGAGAAACAACAGCAATTCGACGAACGCCACCGAAAATAATGATCGCCGTTGCAACAGTTAAGATCGCACCTAATACCCAGCGATTCACATCAAATGAATTTTCGAAAGCAAGTGCGATCGTATTGGATTGTACAGAGTTAAATACAAGACCAAAGCTGAATGTAATTAAGACGGCGAAGATAATCCCTAACCATCTAGCATTTAGTGCACGCTGCATATAGTAAGCAGGTCCACCACGGAAATCGTCGCCATCGCGCACTTTATAAATTTGAGCTAGTGTGCTTTCAACAAATCCACTTGCTGCACCGAGTAGGGCAATAACCCACATCCAAAATACAGCACCGGGACCACCGATACTAACTGCTGAGGCAACGCCGGCAAGGTTTCCGGTTCCAACACGTGAAGCCGTACTAATGAAGAAAGCTTGTAAACTAGAAACAGAGTTTTTTCTTCCTTTCATTGTGTCCTTTTCAGAAAGAACATGGAACATCTCACCGAATAAGCGAAATTGAACGAATCGAGAACGAATTGTAAAATAAAGTCCGACACCAATTAGAATGACGATTAGAACATTTGACCAAATAAGCTCATTACCAGCATCAACAATTGTTTTTAAAATATCCATATGTAGGCCCCTTCTATATATGATTTAGGAAAGAAGAATGTAAGATATGATCACACTTCCCTTAATTCAACTGAATCTAACTTACTTTATAAGTGTTTTAATAAAAATGGAAAATAAATCGTATTTTCAGAAAATAAATGACGTTAGACGCAGCAACACAATTGTTTATTATACATGTAGTACTGATTGAAAAGGACACTTGATGTAAGATAACCTCACATTGTAAAATAAACCATCTTATTTATTCTTTCCTATTTTTGTTATTCGATATAATAAATAAAAACCCTTGGGGAAAATGAGAAGTGAGTACTAAATAACAGATTTAAGGAGCGAAAGGCATGAGGGAAATTGATGTTATGGTTAAAGGCGAATTTGACTTAAGTGCAACTCTTACTCTTCCTTCCAATTCAGAAGAGAAGTATCCTGTAATCGTGATGATACATGGAAGCGGTCCTGTGGATCGTGATGAAAATGCCAAAAGTCTAAAAATAAATGCGTTTAAGGAATTCACTACTATTTTGACAAGTGAAGGGTACGCCACTCTTCGGTATGACAAGAGGGGAATAGGTGAAAGTAGAGGGGATTATTATAAAACAGGGTACTATGATCTAATTGATGATGCTGTAGACGTTGTAAAGTTCGCTAAATCACATGAAAGTATTGATGAAGAGCGAATTTATCTTCTAGCGCATAGCGAGGGCTGTCTTGTGTCACCTGTCGTCCACACTAGGACTACTGTGCAAGGAATGATTCTATTATCTCCCTCAGCTGAGCCGCTTGCAGAAACGACAGCTTGGCAAAGAAGTCAAATGAAAGAAGATATGCAAACGCTAAGTGGCTTCCAGGGGTGGTTGCTTCGATTCATTAAAGCGGATAAAAAGTTAGATAAGATGAATGATAAAATGACCCGAAAAATAAAAAGTACTGATGCGCCAACTATACGATACAATGGTCAAAAAATAAACGCGAAATGGAATCGTGAACATGAGAAGTTTGACGTGCGCGAATATTTTAGTGAGGTAGAGTGTCCAGTTATTGCAATTACTGGCTCAAAAGATGTTCAGGTAAAGAAGGAGCAGGTGAAAGACGTTTGTCTTCTTGTTAAAGGTGAATGTGAACATTATATTGTTGATGACCTAACTCATGTTTTACGAAAAACGAAAGTAGAACATCGTTTCTCGAGTATCATCAATGATTACAAGAAGCAGGTAAAGCATCCTATAGATTCAGAGCTAATCGAACTTGTATCGGAATGGTTAAAAAAGCGATAGGCATATGGAGAAGAAACCTCAACAAATGAATTTTTAGCTTCATCCTTAAATTGTCTAAAGCAGGTTTAACTAATCGTTTATTTTAGCAGCTTCTGTAAGCTCAAGAATGATCACTTTCTTCCTGATGAATGGAGTGGTAAAATAAAGGTGGAAGGTTTAAAAATCAGCTCTGCCCGGGAGGGATTTTAATGATCGAGCAACCACAACGTGTTACTGTTATCTCGAATCAACGACAAGTCCAATTACGTGTTGAGCGACTCGTAATTCATCAAAGAATGAAGATTATAGAAGCTAAGAAGACAGATGGAAGTAACTTCTACCTTTTCTTTTATAAAGATGATTTCATTACTGGGAAAACGGCAGAAGTTAAAAATGGATCTCTTATTGAGAAAGCTTTCCAGAAAGGGATCGTACTCCAAGCACCTCACCCGCTTATTGATCACTTTCTATCTGATCGAACACTTCATCTTAAATCTACAAAGCAAGTCTTTCAATCTGTACAGAAACGGTACACCCCTCAAGAAACATCCTTTATCTTTTCTTATTTTGATTCATTTCTCTCAACCGAAACCATTATTAAATTAATGCGAAAGCATTTTTATGACTACCGCAGAAATGGCCAATTACGGATGGCGTTTCAAATTTTAGCTGTGATGCTTTATTTCGATCCAACAAATAAATGGGCGATCGAACTATCGCGGAAATTAGAATATCAAAAAGTTAGAAGCTTCTATGAAGGAGATCATGATGGTCTTAAAGAAGTGGATCCGCTTTTTGCTGAAATTCAGGCTTATGATGACCTTCAAGCACATCAAGCCTACCTTGAATCAATCCTTCGTAAAGAAAAACGTGTTATTGAACGATCCGCTTTACGCCTTTACCTCTATCTCCAATCACCTGAAGAGGATGATCTGGACCCACTATCTCTCATCGATGTTACGCTCTCTGAATCTGAGCGAGCCCGTCTGCTATCATTGATGTATGCAGAAGCACCTCACCATAAAACTCTAAGAAACAATGCTTTTCAAGCTCTAATGTATTTAAATAAAACAAGTGAAGCCATTCAATTAATGACAGAACGAAAAGGTGAAATCACCCAAAGTGAATATGACCTTCTTCTAAGTGCATTTCAAGATGAGACTACAAATTTCAAAACCTTTGATTATCCTTCCCTTCAAAGCTGTTTGGAACGTAAAGAAAATCGTCCTTATCTAGATGGTTTACTTCAAGCACTTATCCCTAGGATGCTGCATGAATTTGGATTGGGATACGTCTATAGCTGGGTGAAGCCTTTATTCGAGAAAAACCAAGATCTCTCTATCCTATCAACGCTACAAACAATGGCGGATATTCAAGATGATCCAGATAAGCAATTTCAGCTAGGTAAGCTCTACCATAAACTTAAACAATATGATGAAGCAATTACCTGCTTCGATTGGGAGATGGAGCTGCATCCAACGGACCCAACCCCTGTTCAGTGGTTGACGAAGGTATATCGTGAGATGGGTAAAGTGGAGGAATCGAATACCTATATGTCGATTTATTCTAAAATGCAAAGAGTGTCTCAACAATGAGGCTGGGACAAAACCCGGTAAATTAAAAAAAGAGTGGCCCGCGAACAACGTAGTTGTTCGCGGGCCACTCTTTTTATGTTTTTCATCTCATTTTAATAAGAAAATAAGGACACCATCTGATAAAATTAAAGTTACCACACAATAACCATCGGAGGTGCCCTTATGTTTAAAGAGTATAACATGAATCAAGTGATTTTACCTATGGATTTAGGAATGAAACTTCAAGAAAATGATATTGCCTATGCCGTTCACGACCTGGTCGAACAGATTCCAGATGAAGCTTTCTCACGTTTTTTACGCGATACAGGATGTCCCTCTTATCATCCACGTATGATGATGAAAGTGATTCTATGTGCGTACACGCAATCGGTTTTTTCAGGAAGAAAGATTGAAGCCCTTCTTTACGATAGCGTTCGCATGATGTGGTTGTCTCAAGGTTATGAACCGAGTTACCGTACGATCAATCGCTTCCGTGTCCATCCCGAAGCTATGGAGCTTCTTCGCGAGTGCTTCGTTCAGTTTCGATGTCATTTGGTTAAAGAAGAGGCGATTGATCAGGAAGCGATTTTTATTGATGGAACCAAAATTGAGGCGAACGCCAATAAATTTACGTTTGTTTGGCGCAAGTCTGTTGAAAGGTATAGTGCCAGTCTGATCGAAAAATCGAACCAAATGTATGATGAGTTGGTTGAAAACGAAATTATTCCTGAGATCAAGCGAGAAAATCCGGAACAACTCTCCATTGAAGAGCTTTTAAAAATCGAAGAAAAGCTGGAAGATAAGGTGGAGGAATTGAGTGAGAAGATTGACGCCAGTGAAGAGGTAAACGAGCGAAAAAAACTTCGGTCCGAGCGAAAAGGGCCGAAGCAATCCCTCAAGCAGTTGAAAGATATCGTAGGGCGCAAACAGAAATACGAGACCGACATGGCCATTTTCGAAGAACGCAACAGTTATTCGAAGACTGATCACGATGCCACTTTCATGCGCATGAAAGAAGATCACATGAAAAACGGTCAATTAAAAGCTGGTTACAATCTCCAAATTGCGACAGAAGGACAATATACGCTCGCTTACGATATCTTTCCAAACCCGACGGATACACGTACATTACGTCCCTTTCTCGACCATATCGAGAACGACTTTTTTACACTCCCTGACTATATCGTCGCCGATGCCGGTTATGGAAGCGAAGAAAATTATAAGGATGTTTTGAAGAATCGTGAGCGCAAGCCACTGATAACATACAGTACCTATCGCACCGAGAAAAAGAAGCGTTTCAAGCAGAATGAATTCAACACAGCCAACTGGGCCTACAACGAGGAAAGGGATTCGTTCATATGTCCGAACGGACAACAGTTGATGTTCCGTCACCTCTCTCATCGAACCGATCGTGGAGGTTTCACACGGGAATTCAGGGTTTATGAATGTGATGACTGTTCAGATTGTCCTCTTCGTTCGCAGTGTACCAAAGCGCAGGAAGGGAACAATCGCAAGATCTATTATAATGCCCAATGGGAAGAGCAAAAGAAAATCATTCGAGAACTGCTTTCAGAAGAAAAAACGGGAAAAATCTACGGTCAACGGAAAATTGACGTAGAACCAGTTTTTGGATTTCTGAAGGCTAATTTGGGTTTTACTCGAATGTCCGTTAGGGGCAAAGAAAAAGTCAAAAATGAATTAGGCTTTGCGCTCATGGCGGTGAACTTGAGAAAGTACACCGCCATGATTACCGACAAAGCTAAAAAGAATAGGAACAAACACGCCAAAAAAGGTCCCGTTCATCAAAAACCGATGAACGGGACCTTTTTTTCAGTAATTTAGGCTATTTATGTCCCAGCCTCATTTTTTTTGGCTATATTAATGAGCCTAAAATCGGGAATCAACAGTATAAGCTAACATAGCCTTTTTGTTAAAGTGACAATCAAAATGATCGTCTTCTTTTTATATTACATTTGATAAACATAAGTAGGTTCATATAAACTAAGAAACAACGAACAATGAATACTTCACGGTTGTCAGGAGCGACGTATGGAAAATCAAACGAGTTATGCCTATGACATTATTCAAGTATGCCTTTTGGCTGGAAAGGTAATGCTGCAAAATGGCGGTGAAACTTACCGTGTAGAAGATACGATGACTAGAATTGCGGACGCTTATGGGGCAACGCATTCGAATAGTTACGTAACCCCTACTGGGATTATTTTCTCTTTAGAAGGTCCTGAACCTTCCAAAACACAGTTGATGCGCATTTCAGAGCGCACGACGGATTTAGATAAAGTAACGAAGGTAAATAGTATATCGAGGAGAATTAGCAGCGGTGGTCTTTCGATTAAGGAAGCTTATGAAGAGCTTGACCAATTGGATAAAATGACCGAGCGGTATACATTTCCTAAGCAGTTAGTTGCTGCTGCGATTGCAAGCGGTTGTTTTCTAATTATGTTTCAAGGGGAGTGGGGAGATTTTCTTCCGGCAGTTCTTGCAGGGGGAGGTGGCTTTTATAGTGTTTCACTATTTAACCGCCTTGTACCGATAAAATTCTTCTCAGAGTTCCTTGCTTCATTTGTCATAGGATTACTCGCTGTCCTTTTTGTGTCTACTGGAATCGGTGGGCAACTTGATAAAATTATTATTGGTTCAGTGATGCCACTTGTTCCTGGTCTATTAATCACGAATGCTGTAAGGGATTTAATGGCGGGGCATTTAATATCTGGCCTATCTAAAGGCGCAGAAGCCTTTCTTACCGCATTTGCGATTGGAGCAGGCATTGCCCTTGTTGTATCATTTTTATAGAAAGGGAGGACAATTATGACAATTATTGCTCAGGTTTTGACGAGCTTTGTGGCAAGTGCAGCGTTTGGATTATTATTTAACGCTCCTAAATCCTCCCTTATTAAAGGCGGGTTTGTTGGCATGTGTGGCTGGATGATTTATTACGGAATGGAGGCATCAGGTATTGATGCTGTCATCGCCACTGTAACAGCCTCATTTGTCATCGCTGTTATTAGTCAGGTTTTTGCAAAGGTGTATCGGACACCAGTCATTATATTTAGTGTAGCGGGGATTATTCCGCTTGTTCCAGGTGGTCTGGCTTACGATGCGATGAGGAATTTCGTTCAAAATGATTACAATAGTGCCATTAACCTTGCAGCCAGAGCATTTATGATATCGGGATCCATTGCAGTAGGGTTAGTATTTTCGGAAGTGATCAATCAAATCATACGGCATTCCACACTCGCAAGGGGGCAGAAATAGGTCTTCATCCTTTTGCAATGTAGGCATTCATTATGATAACGTTTAGTTGGATAACTGTGTCGAACGGTGTCAAATAATGTTAGTATCTGGGGAGGATCAATAATGAAAACCTATCCCCATCTCGGGTTGTTAACAATTCGATTGGTCGTAGGTATGCTTTTTTTTGCTCATGGTTTTTTAAAGTTTTCTGAAGGGATCACGAATACAGTAGCTTTTTTTGAGACAATCGGTATTTCTGGTTTTCTTGCTTATGTTGTGGCTATAGTTGAGTTAACTGGAGGAGTTTTGATGATTCTCGGCTTAGGAACGCGAATTGTCAGCGTACTGTTTTCCATGATTTTATTAGGAGCTCTTCTCTTTGTAAAGAGATCAACTGGAATGCTGGGCGGTTATGAACTAGACATTGCTTTTCTAGCTATGTCAGTGTCTTTATTTCTAGGAGGCGGCGGTCCATATAGTCTTTCAACATACCTTAAGAGAAAAGGTTGGTCGTTTAAGATCGATCAGGAGAAAGTAACAAAGGATTAAAGAGGAAGTGACTGAATGGCTAAACCAAAAAAGAAGTTAAAACCGGGTGCCAGATGGTTATTATTATTTGCGGGACTCGTTATTCTATTTTTGTTTATTAACTTTCTGTTTCATCCATTTGCAAATACAAAAGGATTTAAATTAGATTCTCAACCGCACTTGGGTGAGGAAACAGCGCCAGTTGAAATTGTGCAATTTGGTGATTATAAATGCTCTTCATGTCAATCCTTTAATGAATCTTTGCTTCCAAAAATCCAAGAGGAATTATTAGCAACTGAGAAAGCAAAATTTTACTTTGTCCATTATCCGTTCCTCTATAAAGATTCCACGAGGGCTGCTGAATTTGCTGAGGTTGTTTATCAAGAATTAGGTAATGATGTATTTTGGCAATTTCATCATGTTCTGTATGACAAACATAAAAAAGGATCTGAGACGAAAGATGTTTTAACTGAATCTTTCTTAACGAAAACCCTTAGTGGTCTAGTTAGTGAAGAAGAAACGGACAGAGTTGTTAAAGCCTATAAGAGTGGTGCAGGTGAGAAACGAGTAGAAGCTGACCTTGCTTATGCAAATAAAAAGAATGTTTCAGAAACGCCTACCTTATTTGTAGATGGTAAGCGTTTTGACGGAACTAGTTTATCTGAATTAAAACAAATGGTTGAGGATTCAACCGACGAATAAATAAAGGCGCTGTGAAGGCGTCTTTTTTTTGTTGCATTCTAATTAATTGGTTCCTCTGCAGGCGGAAAAATCATTAAATAAACGTTTGTTTAAGGTATAAATAGTTAAACAAACGTTTGATTAACGAATGGTATTGACTTTTGGATCCCCGGCATGAAGAATAGAGAAGTACAATTGAATAAAATGGAAAAGGTGTACTGATTCCAGTACTTAATAGGGAAATTGGTGAAAATCCAATGCGGTCCCGCCACTGTAAGAAGTAAGGACGGTGCGTTACCCCACTTATCAATGATAGGGAAGGGGCATTCGTTCAACAAAGCTTCAAGCCAGGAGACCTGCCTTTTCTAAAGCACTGATTGACCTACGGACGATAGGGGGGTGTAACGGAGAAGACTGGGAAAAGTCTATTTGTTATGCATGCTCTTATGAAAAGAGTATGCATTTTTTATTGTTTAGAAAAGGAGAGATGATATGAAAAAGAATGTAAGCGAATCAAGAGTGTATAAGAGCAGCCGTATTTTTCCGCCTGACCTTAACAGCCATGGAACATTATTTGGGGGTAAACTCCTTGCCGATATGGATATGCTAGCATCAATCGCGGCGACAAGGCATTCTCGTCTAGAATGCGTGACAGTGTCTATGGATACGGTGGAGTTTTTACATCCTATAACGGAAGAGGATTCGATTCATTATGAAGCTTTTGTCATATGGACAGGTAAAAGCTCAATGGAAGTTTTTGTGAAAGTAAACGCCGAACACCTTTTAACGGGTGCCAATCGTATAGCAGCGACGTGTTTTATTACGTTTGTAGCCCTTCTCGACGGTAGACCAATGAAAGTACCTGGAATTCAGCCGGAAACTGAAGGGGAAAAGCAGCTTAACGAGCTAGCCCAAAAAAGAGCTCAAACAAGATTAGATCGTAAAGAAACAAGCAAGAATCTAGGGGGAATCCTAACGTTGTTATAACCAGAAAAGAGGGCTGGAGTATTCCGGCTCTCTTTTGTTAGTCGTGAGACATTTTATCGTTATATTTTGGTTCATTCCTAAAAGATGGTAGTTTTGTATTTAAAACCATATTTAGCTGATTGGAGAGGGAATCACCCCTCACTCTTATAGAAACAATATTTACGAGAGAGGTTCCTTTTTAGATCCCCTGGAATCGGAAACTTTTTGTGGAAATCAAGTTAGTAAAAGAGTGTTGAGTGGTATAGGGATGAGAGTGAAATGAATAAAAACAAAGGAGACGGCCAATGTGGATTAGACATGATTTCTTCAAGTATATAACAGGTATTATTCTATTATTAATCTGTTTTTTCTTTTTGACAGAATTAGATTTATTGAAACCGGTGAAAACAATTATAGGTACATTGTTTTATCCAGTACTAATTGCTGGTTTTTTGTATTATGCAATCAAGCCTATTGTTAAGTTATTAAAAAAGATTCCATTTGTATCAGATATTGTCGCGATTTTAATTGTGTTTATAGGGATTGCGGGTATCCTCTATACTGGATTCACTTTTCTAGCAAATCCGATTCAGAGTCAGGTTTCAGAGTTTTCGAAGGAGTTGCCTGAGAAGCTGAAAGAATCAGCAAAAGAAGCTGAGAAAATGATGGAGAAAAATGATATGGGGATGCTTTCTGTAGAAAACCTTCAACAAAAAGCAACGAGCTATTTAGGTAATTTAACGCAAAGCCTCGGTGATCATATTATGCAGGTTGTGAGTGCATTAACAAGTGCTACGACAGTCCTTGTAATCGTACCTTTTGTCTTATTCTATTTTCTTAAAGATGATCATAAATTAAGCCCATTTCTCCTAAGATTTATTCCAAATAAACATCAGGGTGAAGGAGAACAGATCCTTCATAAGGTTGATAAAACTTTATCGGCCTATATTATCGGACAAATTATTGTAGCAATCGTAGACGGTGTCCTAATGTATGTTGGTTATTTAATCATTGGACTACCTTATGCATTAATATTAGGACTATTTGTGATGATCACAGCAGTGGTCCCATTTTTCGGACCAATTATTGGTGTGATACCTGCTCTGGTTGTCGCTTTAACACAAGAACCGATGTTAGCCTTGTATGTGATTATTATTACGATAGTTGTTCAACAGTTAGAAGGAAACCTGGTAGCGCCTGTTGTCTTAGGTAAAAGGTTAAACATACACCCTTTAACCATCATTTTACTACTAATTGTAGCAGCGGCTTTATATGGGTTCATTGGGATGCTGATTGCTATTCCACTTTACTCCGTCATTAAGGTCATCGTTAAGAATTTCTATGAATTTTATCGAATACGGCATCGATCCGAATTAACTGAATAACGGTAAAAGCCCCTACTTCATTGAGAAGTAGGGGCTTTTATTTGAGTAACACCTAAAAACATGTTGAGTAATCGCCTTATAAATAAATATGTGCAAGACGCTCATATGATTTTCTTCGCTCATCAAAATCATGTATGTTTGTGAGAACCATGAATTCTTCAGTTTGATAGTGTTCGGCTAATTCGTCGATTTTCTTCTTTACTGTTTCTCTAGATCCGATTATCATTCGTTTTCGATTATTTTTTATTCGTTCTTCTTCCGTTACTGTATAACGGTGCTGTTTAGCTTCGTCAATGGATGGCACTCGACTATCAAGACCTTTTTCTACTCGCAGAAGCCAGAGATCCTGACTTAAAGCAAGTTCTTCCGCCTCTTCGTCAGTTTCTCCACATACGACGAATAGGGCAATAATAGCTGAAGGAGAAGGACTATAATAAGTAGGTTGGAACAGTTGATAGTAAGTTTGGAGGGCGTTTTTACCTCGATCAGGTTTAATAAAATGCCCAAAGACATAGCCAATGCCCAATTCTGCTGCTTTTTTAGCACTATTCTCACCCATACCTAATAGCCAAAGAGAAGGGGGTGAGTCGGTTTGAGGAGCTGCTTTTATGCCGGCAAACTCGTGTCCTCTCGGCATAGAGTCAGTCAAGTAGTGGGAGAGCTCTTCTAATTGACGTGGGAATTCATTCAAGCTTTTATTAATGCCATCTGTTAAAGCTAATCGTGTTTTTGCTGTACCACCGGGTGAACGGCCGACTCCAAGGTCAACACGTCCTGGATGAAGAGCTTCTAGTTGTCGGAAATTCTCTGCCACTTTGAATGGACTATATTGTGGAAGCAGGACACCACCAGAGCCTACCTTGATATTAAAGGTTGAGGCTGCGATGTGAGACATCATAATCTCTGGAGAGGTGCTGGCAAGCCCTTTTGTACTATGGTGTTCTGCAAACCAGTATCGGTAGTATCCAAGAGCTTCTGCAGTACGTGCGAGTTCACGCGTATGCTCAAGTGTTTTATAGGCATCACTCCCTGAAGGTATAGGGACTTGATCAAGAATGCTTAATGTAACCATGGTCAGACTCCTTCCGCTTTATTAAGTAGTATTAACCTTCTATCATTATCGTAACGCGATAGGAAGGTATGTGATAGTAAGACGACTTTGTGTTTAAAATTTATTGTGAAACATTGAACAAACTTATTGCAATTAATACAAAAGGAACATATAATTACAATATAGAAATTGTGAAACACATCACATGATTGCGTCCTTTTATGTGAAATAATTCACAATTATACAAGGAGGAATTATTGATGAAAGTAGCAGTTGTTGGATGTACACATGCCGGAACGGCCGCAGTTACGAATATAGCAACACGTTATCCTGAAGCAGATATTACGGTTTATGAGCGTAATGATAATGTCTCTTTCTTATCTTGCGGAATTGCTCTTTATGTTGGAGGAGTTGTAAAAGATCCAAAAGGTTTATTCTATTCATCTCCTGAGAAGTTAGAAGAGATGGGTGTCACAATGAAAATGAAGCATGAAGTATTAGATATTGATTCTATAAACAATCGTATTAGCGTTAAGAATTTGAATACAAAAGAAGTGTTTGAGGATGATTACGATAAGCTTGTGATGGCGACAGGATCATGGCCGATTATTCCGCCTATTGAAGGAATTCAACTTAATAATATCCTTTTATCAAAAAACTATACCCAAGCTAATACAATTATCGAACGAGCAAAGGAAGCTAAACGCGTTACCGTTATTGGGGCAGGCTATATTGGAGTTGAGTTAGTAGAGGCTTTTCAGAAATATGGAAAAGAAGTAACCTTAATTGATGGAGAAGACCGTATCTTAAGTAAGTATCTTGATCCAGAGTTTACAGATATAATTGAAGAGGACTTCAAGACTCGTGGCATTCGTCTTGCGCTTAACGAAACAGTGACTCGTTTTGAAGGAGAGGAACACGTCTCTAAAGTTGTGACAACCCGTGGAGAATATGAAGCAGATCTCGTTATTCTTTCTGTAGGCTTTCGTCCGAACACAGATCTTCTTAAAGGGCAGATAGAGATGATGCCAAACGGGGCCATTATTGTAGATGAATATATGAGAACAAGTAAGGAAAATATTTTTGCTGCTGGCGATAGCTGTGCTATACAATACAATCCTACTGGTGAAAATGCGTATATTCCTTTAGCTACAAATGCTGTTCGAATGGGTACCCTCGTTGGACAGAACATTATGAAACCAACGATCAGATATATGGGCACTCAGGGGACATCTGGTTTACACCTTTTTGATCACAGTATGGCTTCTACTGGTTTAACCGAGAGGGCAGCTATTAGTGTGGGTAAGAATGTGAAAACAATCACAATAAAAGAAAACAATCGTCCAGAGTTTATGCCAGATTATGAAGTGATCACACTGAAGGTGGTTTATGAAGTGGATACGAGGAGAATTCTTGGAGCTCAAGTAATCTCTAAAGCAGACGTAACGCAATCAATTAATACACTCTCTGTTTGTATTCAAAACAAAATGACTATAGATGAATTAGGATACATCGATTTCTTTTTCCAACCACATTTTAATAAACCGTGGAACTTTCTAAATCAGGCTGGTTTACAGGCCGCTTTATAGATGATTATCCGCTGGCATATAGCTAGCGGATTTCTTGTGTAATGAGAAATAGAAACATTTTCTTCCACTTGCATCCTCTCGATACGATAGCCATAATGAAGGTTAGAATTTGTGTAGGAGAGAGTGAGCAAGTAGTGACCAATAAGAGTATAAATAAAGCAACGAAACAAAGTCATACGCGTATTTATCTTGTACGACATGGTGAAAGTGAATGGAATGCAGCAGGAGATCTTTATTGTGGACGAACAGATATTGGACTTTCTACGGAGGGAGCCACTCAAGCGAAGAATGCAGGCGACTTTCTAAGTTCGGTTTCGTTTGATCGAGCTTATGCTTCTCCATTAATACGTGCACGTCATACAGCTGAACTCATTTTAGGAGAACGAGATTTGCCGATTCAAATAGATGAACGGATCTATGAAGGTGATTTTGGAGAGTGGGAAGGTCGATCGAAAGCGGAGTTTATTAAAGAAGATCCTGACTCATGGGATAATTGGATGGCTAACCCATGGGAAACAAGAGCGGGGCGAACGGGTGAAACGGCTCGTGAAATGTATGAAAGAGCGTCATCTTTTTTTAAGGAAATAAGTGAAAAGCATTCCGGTGAAACGGTGCTCGTTGTTGCGCACAACAACACGATTCGTTTCTTTCTAGCAGGGGTACTTGGGATGCCTTTTGCCAACTATCGTCGCATCTTTCAAGATAATACAGGAATAAATATCCTTGATGTGGCTGGCGATGAAATCGTGATCCGCAGTCTGAATATCAACTCTCATCTAAGTGCAGATAGATAGAAAAAAGCGATGCAGCTGCATCGCTTTTTTTATTGAGAAAGCTCTTTATATGATTTTTTTACGACGCTACTTAAAGCGATCAGGGCAATGACGTTGGGCAACACCATGAATGCATTAAATGTATCGGCAAGCTGCCATACGAACGGCACATTTAAAACAGTTCCTAGGACGATGAAAACAAGAACAGCACCACGATAGTAAGGGACGCTTTTTTGTCCAAATAAATAATTTACATTTGTTTCGCCAAAGTAAGCCCAGCCTAAAATTGTTGTGAAACTAAAGAACAAAAGACTAAATGCAATAAAGTAAACACCAAAGCCCCCTAGGCCACTAGTGAAACTAGCTTGCGTTAATTCAATTCCAGTAAGGTTAGAACTTGCCCCGTCCGTTACAAGAATCACGAGTGCTGTAACGGTACAAATAATCACGGTATCGATGAGAACACCGACCATAGCTACAAATCCTTGCTGTGCAGGGTGTTTCACTTCTGCCACTGCGTGGGCATGAGGTGTTGACCCCATACCTGCTTCATTTGAGAATAGCCCTCTTGCAACCCCGTACCGAATCGCTTCTTTTATCGAGGCACCAAGCACTCCGCCTCCAGCTGATTCTGGAGTGAATGCCGATTCAACGATAAGTGATAGTGCTGGAAGTACTTGATCGAAATGTATGACAAGAATGATAAGAGCTCCGATAATGTAGAGTAACGCCATAATCGGAACGACATTGCCTGCAAATCGAGCAATTCGATTGATACCACCGAATAGTATTAAACTAATTAAAATCGCTACACCTATGCCGATCGCAATTGGTGGAATTTGAAATGCGGTTTGAAAAGCCTCGGCTATTGAATTAGATTGCACCATATTCCCAACAAAACCAAGCGCACAAATGATCGCAATCGCAAAGAAGGCGGCTAATTTTTTACTACCTAGACCGTCGCGAATATAGTAAGCGGGTCCACCTTTTACGACCCCATTTTCTTTTACGCGAAATTTCTGAGCTAGTACAGCTTCAGCAAAGATCGTCGCCATACCAAGAAAGGAAGAGATCCACATCCAAAAAATAGCTCCTGGTCCCCCAGCTGCAATAGCAGTGGCTACTCCGGCTAAATTCCCAGTCCCTACTTGAGCCGCAATGGCTGTTGAGAGGGCCTGGTAAGACGAAATACCTTTTTGTTTCTTTTTTGAAAACAGGGGCCCAAATGTTTGGCGAAATCCTTCTTTTAAGCCTGTAAACTGGATAAAACCAAGACGTATCGTGAAAAACAACCCAGTTCCAAGGAGGAGGGAAATCATTATGGGTCCCCAAAGAACCGCGTTAATTGCTTCTATTACTTGCACTGTTGTCAACTCGCTCTCATGA
The DNA here is from genome assembly GCF_056173645.1 of Anaerobacillus sp. QJM3NY_32. Classification (NCBI taxonomy): domain Bacteria; kingdom Bacillati; phylum Bacillota; class Bacilli; order Caryophanales; family Bacillaceae; genus Anaerobacillus; species Anaerobacillus sp. QJM3NY_32. Next base: position 377,548 of record NZ_CM149684.1, read on the forward strand.
AAAAATAAGATTCTCCCATAATAGCTTACTTTTTCACTATACTTCAACCCATTAAATCGCTATGGTATACATTTCCTTAATAATTAGTTTGTGATCGAAGTTGTTTTCTCGAACTTTTTTGTTTCTGAATCCATTGATAGAAGAACAGAATACCAATCACAAAGAGCCCTAGAATCATGTAGAGATTAGCATAACCGAGAGAAGTCACAATGATGCCGAGTACGAATGACCCCGTTGCGATTCCAGTATCGAAAAAGGTGAAAAAAGTTGCCGTTGCATGCGCGCTTCTTGATTCGGGAGCTGCTTGGATAGCAAGTGTTTGGAAGCTTGGTACAATCGAACCGTATCCTAACCCGATCAATGCCCCTGCAAGAAGTAACATCCATGCTTGTGTTGTAAAACTAAGAGTTACGAGACCAAGAGCAAACAAAACAAATGCAGGAAGAATGACAGTATTAGGTCCTCTTAAATCAAACATCCTGCCAGTGAATGGTCGTGAGACAAGCATAGCTACAGCGAATACTGCGAAAAAGAATCCCGCAGCTTCAAGAAGACCGATTGATTTCGCGTATAGAGAGATAAATGAAATGACGCTTGCATAAGAGAAAGCAACAAAGAGTCCAACGATTGCAATTGGGAATGATTTTATTTCGAAAAGATCATCAAATGATAATTTTTTCTTAGGTATAGGTTCGGTATTTTCTATGGCTTTTACGCCTAGTGTGCAAAGAACCCCTATCACCATTATGGTACTTAATACAAGGAATATTGTTATATATGAAACATATTGAAGAAGCGTTAGGGCGAGGAAGGGACCAGTAACAACTGCAAGGTTCATAGACATTGCGAAATAACCCAAACCTTCTCCACGTCGTTCTCTTGGAATTGTGTCTGCAGCAATTGCTCCGGCTGCCGTGGTAACAATACTAAACCATACACCGTGAAAGAATCGTAGTAAGAGTAAAGCATAATAGTTGTCTACTAATGGATAGATAAAAGAAGCCGCAGCAAATAGAGAAGCACTCGTTACGAGCATTTTCTTTTTGCCAAACCGATCAATCAATTTTCCAGAGAAAGGGCGAACAATAATAGCAGATAGTAAGAAAATCGTAATAATAAGACCTGCTTGAGATTCGCTTCCGCCAAGTTCCTCTGTAACGTATATAGGGAGTAAGGTTAGAAGTGCATAGAAAACAATGAAGATAAATAGATTACTAGTTGAGATATTTAAAAAGCTTTTTGTCCAAATCGGTTGTTTATTAGACATGTGTTTTCTCTCCTTTCTGTTGCCCTATTTTGTTTAGAAGATGATAAAAGTGAATCTGCTCTTCAGTTGATAGGTGTTGAAGGAGGGATTCTTCCATCTCTTTAATAGAATCTTTTATGGTAGGCAAAAGCCCTTCTGCCTCATGAGTAAGACTAACAATGCGTTCACGCTTATCGGAACCTTCCATTCGATTAATCCAGTTATTTTGTTCCATTCGAACAAGAGTACGAGTGGTAGTTGGCGCTTCAACATTTAAGTATTTCCAGATATCTGTCTGTTTCATAGGACCGAATTGATCAAGACAATAGAGAATCGTCCATTGTGAACTATACAAGTTATACTCTTTCAATAGCTCGTTTACTTCTTTTGTGATGTGTCGCACTTGTTGATTTAACGAATGAAAAATATCGCTTGTTGAAATCATGTTAATCTCCTTTTGTTTACCTGGGTAAATAATTCGCATAGATACTAGTGTACCTAAGGAAGTAAACTTTGTAAACAAATGTCGTTTGCAATGAGATAAGACTCTATTAAATTTATTAACATAACCTCGCTGTTAGTTAATGGAAGATTCACTTTGATATATACGATGATAAAAAAAGGTGTAGAAAGGTATGAATCGAAAGATAGAAGTTTATAAAATGTGGAAAAAATACACAATCTTTGTTGTGGAACATCTAAAACTAAATTATGATGAGAGTATTTAGTAATTCGACAAAATTCACTCTTATTTGAAAGAGGAGGCTTTACATTGGAGAAATATAAAAAGAAGTTTGTTTCTAATATGAAAGAGAAATATGACGAGATGATAGCAGCAAATGAGAGTATAACAGAGATGGAATTATATAAGTTTTTACATACGTTTAAAGGTACTGCTGGGACAGTTGGATATAAAGTATCCGCTGATAAAGCGGAAGAGTTGCTGATGAAGATGGATTTAGAAAGCGAAAGAACCCTAACAAATGAAGAAACAACTCAATTATTAAATAGTGTGATGGAGGAAATTCTCGAAGCGGCTGTTGAGAACAAAGGTAAGGATGAAGAAGCAAATGTTCAGAAGATGATTATGCTTATCAACCAAAATCCGATGACGTTAATTGAGCGGAAAGCTCAGCTTGAGAAGGAAGGATACATCGTCTTTGCAGCGATGGACCTTAAAAAGGCGCAAACGGCCTTATACGATATGCACCCTGACTGTATTATTGTAGATTATCTTTTAATCAAATTAGACAAATCAGGAATTGCCAAAGAAGTTAGAGAAAAAGCAGAGCTACAGTTTACTCCGTTAATTATGACAGATACAGAAAATTCGATATCTAATCGTATCGACGGTTATCGATTTGGAGCAGATGACTTTTTTGATGTAGATATAACCTTAGAGGAATATTTATTAAGGGTTAATGGGAAAATTTCCAAAAGAAAAAACATTGTTCATTCTGTATTAACAGACGAATTGACGGGTGCCTACAATCGGAAATTTCTTGATAGCCAACTGAATTATATGCGCTATGACCTTGTCCGAAATGGGGAAAAAGCTTCATTAGCCATTTTTGATATAGACCATTTTAAATCTATTAACGACCGTTTCGGTCACTTAATTGGGGATCAGGTGCTAAGAAAATTATCAAAATTTATTATGGATGAAAAAAGACGTACTGATACATTGATTCGATACGGTGGTGAAGAATTTGTCTTGATTTTACCTGATACAACATCTATTCAGGCTGATAAATTTCTTCAACGTTTATTAAGTGGATTTCGTTCAAAAGTATTTCGGGTTAAAGAAGAAAGATTCTCTGTTACATTCTCTGGCGGGATCGTTGACATTGATGGTTCTTCTTCCAACAAAAAGCTATTAAATCAAGCGGATGAAGCGCTGTATCGAGCAAAGGCAAACGGGCGAAATCAAATGGTTATTTATGAAAGTGATTTAACTAATACAAAGCCTATTAAGACGATTCGAATTGCTGTTGTTGATGATGACGAAATTATCAGAACATTACTCACTTCTCAACTTCAACAGCTTCAACCAGAAGGAAATTATGAAATTGAAGTGAAAAGCTATCGTGAAGGAGAAAGTTTCTTTGAAGATAGCTGGCACAAAGCCGGTTCTTCTTGTCTTGTTCTACTTGATGGCATTATGCCAAGAATGGATGGGATTGAGGTATTGCGCAAGTTACGTAAGGAGAGTAGTCAAAACCAATACACTGTTATGATGCTGACGGGTCGTAAAGCAGAAAAAGATATAGTTAAAGCTTTAGAGCTTGGTGCCGATGATTATATTACAAAGCCATTTAGCATGGGCGAATTAGAAGCTAGAATTAGAAGGTTAATTCAAAAAATGCTATAAGAGAAAGATTGAGGCGAATGTAGATATGAGTGCAGTTTTTATTATTTTTCAAGTGTTTGTAATTCTTTTTATTGCTTTAACGGCCCTATTCCTCTTCCTTGTAGGTCAGAAAGTTCGATCTAACCGGTTCGAACAGAAGAAAGCAGATTGGAAAGTTTACTACTTAGAGCACATGAGCCCGTATATGCAAGGCTACGGAGAACTCCAGTTACCGAAAGAACCTTATATGATTGAAGCTTTTGAGGATGTTCTGACCCGCTACTATTCTCTAATGAAAGGGGATAACGATACCTCACGCAGAATTGAAGAACTTGCTGAGACAACCCTTGAAGATTATTACAAGAAAAGATTACTTCATAACCGATGGAGTATACGAATGAATACCCTCCATCGGATTGAGAAGTTTCGTATGATCACGCTAGTTGAGCAATGTGTCAGTCTTTATAAAGAAAAACGCACGAGTGAACTGGAGTCTATTCAGGTATTACGCATACTTGCGAATCTACAGGATGAGCGCATCTATACGATTCTATTAAATGAGGAAAAAGAATATCCTACCTTTTATTATTTGGACTTGTTTGGAAGATTAGATGAAGATCTATTAGACCGCTTTATTGGAACAATAGAAGAGTTTCCACAATGGATTCAGTTGTCGCTTATTGAAGCCATGGGGGATAGTGCAGAATACAAGTATTTGCCCACAATTGAATCTTTCATAGACTCTAAAGACACAGAATTTCGAATACGTGCTCTTAAATCTCTTGTTAAGTACGGGTATATTACAAATGCGAACAAAATCAAACCCTCTTTGCACGCGTCAAGCTGGCAAGAGAGAATGATGGCTGCTAGATTGGTCAAGCCATTAAAGGATAGTCGCTTCTTAGATGATCTGTTAATCCTTCTTACTGATGAAAACTGGTGGGTTAGAACTACTGCTGCCGAGTCTATTATTGTGCAGCAGAACGGCGGGGCAATCTTAGAAGATGTTGCCGCTACTCATGTCGATCGGTTTGCGCGTGATGCAGCGAAGGAATGGCTGCTTAGAAAGGGGAGAAACAGTGTCTATCGCTAGTATTTTTTCAACATTACTTCTTATATTTACAATTTTTGTGGCAATCTATATGGTTGGAATTATCATTTTCTATTTCATCCTTTTTCTTATTTCTTCTGTTCAACTTCGCAAAGAATATAAGCTCGATCAATTTGAGCCATATGAGGAGTTAGCTCAATCCTCCTTTACGAGACCTGTATCTATTCTTGTTCCTGCATACAACGAGGAAGCTGGAATTGTGCCAAGCGTTCGTTCACTCCTTAGTATCAATTATCCTGAGTACGAAGTAGTAGTGATTAATGATGGGTCTAAAGATAAAACATTAGAATCTGTTATTGAATCATTTGAAATGGTAAAGGTTGAGAAAGTGATTCGCAAACAGATTAAGTCTAGTGAAATTATTTCTGTCTATCAATCTACTATTTATGAGAACTTATACGCAATTGACAAAGTGAATGGCGGAAAAGCAGATGCTCTCAATGCAGGAATAAACGTTGCTCATTATCCATACTTCTGCTCTCTGGATGGCGATTCTATTATCGAACGAGATGCTTTTGCTAAAGTAATGAAACCGATTATTGATTCTAAAGAAGAAATTGTAGCAGTAGGAGGGAGCGTAAGAATAGCTAACGGTTGTACAATTGAACGTGGAGAAGTCATGAAGGTTGCCCTTTCTAAAAGTCCTCTCGTTGTCATGCAGGTTATTGAGTACTTCCGAGCGTTCCTTATGGGGAGAATTGGCCTTTCAAAACATAATCTCTTATTAATTATCTCTGGAGCGTTTGGCGTCTTCCATCGCGAGAGTGTTGTTAAGGTAAACGGCTATCGAACGGACACCGTTGGAGAAGATATGGACCTAGTAGTCAGGCTTCATAAATTAATCAAAGAAGAAAAATCAGGGAAGAGAATTGTTTATGTTCCTGATCCTGTTTGCTGGACTGAAGCACCGGAATCTACGAAGATTTTAAGGAGACAAAGGAGTAGATGGCATAGAGGTCTTTTTGAGAGCCTTTGGCATAACAAGAAAATGCTAGGAAACCCTAAGTACGGTCTTGTTGGTACTGTTTCAATGCCATACTTCTTAATTGTCGAATTTCTAGGGCCTGTCATTGAATTACTTGGGTATATTATTATGGTTATTTCACCATTTGTTGGTGGTATTTATACTTCCTTTGCTGTGCTTCTGTTCTTGCTCGCAGTCATCTATGGTTCTCTCTTATCGATGAGTGCAGTGCTACTAGAAGAATGGAGCTTAAGACGATATACAAGAGTACAAGATTTAGTACGGTTGTATTTCTATTCTCTTTCTGAAGCGTTCTGGTTTCGGCCATTGACCGTGTTTTGGAGAGTCGAAGGTATTATTCAGCTGATTCGTGGAAACACAAGCTGGGGTGAAATGAGCAGAAAAGGGGTTTCAAAATAAGTGCGTAGTATAAAGCGAACAACAATTATTAGTTTTGTAGTGGGGTTACTAGCTTTAGGACTTATTCTAATGTTTCCTGTTCTTTATTGGTATATGGAGGATGAGACTAGGAAAGATGTATTTATTATTGATAAAACTATCCCTGATGAAACCTATCGTGAACACAAAGGTCTAACATGGGTTATGAATCACGAGAAGTGGGTGAAAGGGGATGGGACTCCTTACTCAGAAGTAGAGGATTATACAGGATTCCGACCAGAAGATGAAGAAGACTATACGATTGATTCCTTCCCCGAAACACTTGTAGGACAGGACTTAATTTATCTTGCTGATTCATATGGAGTATACGAAGAAGAATGGTTTGGGAAGGCGTCTGAGGGTGATCGGTCAGATATAATCTACGGAGGAATGAAGCAAGAAGAAGTTAGTTTGATATCTGAAGCTGTACAGCAGGGATCTACATTTGTTGCGGAGTTTAATGCATTTGGTAGCCCGACTGATGATAAGGCGAGAGAGGGTCTATATTCTATTCTGAATCTGGAGTGGTCCGGGTGGATCGGTCGTTATTTCGATGACCTATCAGCAGATGGTGAAGTTCCAGGATGGGCTATTAGTAACTATGAAAAACAGAATGAAGAAGAATGGGATTTTTCGGATCAAGGATTAATTTTTGTGAATGAAGATGATTCGATCATTGTTATTGAAAAAGATGAGGTTGGAAATGATACCGTACAATTCTCATTCAATGACCAAGGTAAGAAATGGTTTGAAGATTCCTTAGTAAAGGACTCTATGTCTTATCATTACTGGTTTGATATTGTGGAGCCAATCAACGAAGAAGAGGTTCTTGCAAATTATACATTAGATGTTACTCAAGAAGCAGAAGATTTGTTGGTGGAAACTGGAATTCCGCTTTCTTTTCCCGCTGTTATGAAGCATAACCAATCTTACTATTTTGCAGGAGATTTCGCAGATCGCGATACAGATTCGAATTTCTATCAGTATAAATGGCTTCCTTCTATTAATCGTTTATTGTTGAGTGGAGATGATGAAAGTCTCGAATCGTTTTATTGGAAAATATACACCCCTATGATGGAGACTGTGCTTGAAAACTTAAAAAATATTGAAACAAAACAGGAAGCTAAAAGTTTAGATATTCAATCAATCGAAGGTATCCAGGTGGCAGGTAAAGTTGGAAAAGACAAAATTCAGGTGTTTCAAGATGGTGAATGGGCCGATCTCATTATTAAAGGTGTAAATATGGGTATTGCAAAACCAGGTTATTTTCCTGGTGAGGCAGCTATTACGAAATCAGAGTATAAAAGATGGTTTAATCAAATTGCTGAGATGAATGCAAATGCAGTTCGTGTCTACACAATTCACCCACCAGCTTTCTACGAAGCCTTGTTAGAACATAACCAAGAAGCTGACACACCGTTATACATATTCCATGGTGTATGGGTAGAAGAAGAACCGCTTATTGAAACTCAAGATGCATATGCTAATGAGAACGTTCAACTGCTTAAGAAAGCAATGGAGGATACGGTCGACCTAATACATGGTAATGCAACGATTAAGGAGAAAGTTGGTCATGCAAACGGGCGTTACACAGCTGATGTTTCACCATATGTACTTGGATGGGTTCTCGGTATCGAATGGGATCCGAAAGTTGTTGTTTCAACGAACGAGAAGAATAATGATATGGAGCAATATGATGGAGACTATCTTAATACAAAAGAAGCGAGCCCTTTTGAGATATGGATAGCGAAGATGATGGATGACACGATTGGATATGAAATGGAGAAGTACAATTGGCAAAGGCCAGTTAGCTTTACAAACTGGGTGACAACCGACTTACTTGAGCATCCAGCAGAACCATCGGAAGAAGAAGATTTAGTTTCAGTGGATCCGAATGTGATTGATTTGAAGGATAATTATTATGCGGGTCAATTTGCTTCTTATCATATTTATCCTTACTATCCGGATTTTTTGAACTATGAAGAGGAGTATGTGAATTATATTGACCAGAACGGTGAGAAAAACAACTATGCCGGTTATTTAAATGCACTTAGAAAAGTTCACACTATGCCAGTTCTTGTAGCCGAATTTGGTGTTCCAGCCTCCCGAGGTATGACTCATCGGAACGTATATGGAATGAATCAGGGCGGAAATTCCGAAGAAGAGCAAGGACTAACGGATGCGAAGCTATTTGAAAACATTGTTTCTGAAGACTATGCAGGAGGATTAGTGTTTTCTTGGCAAGATGAGTGGTTTAAACGAACGTGGAATACGATGGATTACGATAACTCGGATCGTCGTCCTTTTTGGTCAAATGACCAGACAAATGAACAACAGTTTGGGTTATTAAGTTTTGATCCAGGTGAGAAGCAAAAGATTAAAGTTGATGGAAAAGTGAAGGATTGGAATGAGGCGGGGATTAAGCCTTTATTTGAATCAAATAATAAAGATCAGAACTTACAAAACTTCTACATGACAAGTGATGAGAAATATATCTACTTCCGACTAGATTATCAAGAGATGTCCGAAGAACAATTGAAAAAGGATAAAACATTATTATTATTTGATACGATCAGTGGTCAGGGGAGTAAACAGGTTGAAGATGACCCTGAAATAAACGCATCGTCTGGAATTGATTTTATACTTAACCTTGCCGGGAAAGATCAATCAAGACTTAGCGTTCATAGCTACTATGACTCGTTTTACTACCAGTATGGTGAGGATCTTGGTTTAATCGAGAAAAAGAATTATGCGAGCAAAAAGGATAATGATGTTTTTCACCCTATTCGACTAGCCCTGAATAAACAATTAACAATTCCAAGCACAAAACAAATACTTCCATTTGAAGATTATGAAACGGGTCGTCTGACCTATGGAAATGCTAATCCAGACAGTGAAAACTTTAATTCACTTTCAGATTTTATCGTAAAAAACAATTCTATTGAAATTCGATTACCATGGGCTTTATTTAATATTAAAGATCCAAGTGATAAGGAAATGATGGGCGATATGTGGAATGGCGGACTTACTAGCTCGAAGAAAACAGATGGTTTTAAAGTAGGAGTGGTGATGTATGAGGGGGATTCAAAAGGTTCGGATTTGTCGATCTCATCTATTACTGAATCAATGCCATCTATAGATAACGGGAACCTGTCAGTTAATCAATTCTACAAATTCACATGGGACAAATGGAATGAACCTGACTATCATGAAAGATTAAAACAATCGTACTATATTATGCAAGATGAGTTTAGCCGATATAAGTAGTAGAGGGAATTTCCCTCTACTCTCTTTAATATGAAGGTATTATTAAAGGGTGTTCGTGATTTAATCTTATTAATCAATATTACAAGAAATGGGTGAATGGTTTGACTCCTCGATTATTAATAGCAGAAGATGAAGAGATTCTAAGAATGTTAATCGTTGATACACTTGAAGATGATGGGTATGACATCGATGAGGCTGAAGATGGGGCGGAAGCATACAATTTTATTCAAGATAATGACTATGATTTAGTATTACTTGATTACATGATGCCTGAGATGACTGGCCTTGAAGTTATCAAAAAAGTTCGCTCTGAAGGGAACATGGATGTCAAAATCATGATGCTAACGGCAAAAGCGCAAAAGAAAGATGAAGAGATTGCAAGAGAAGCTGGGGCGAATTATTTTATTTCAAAACCGTTTAGTCCTGTTGAGCTTGCGAGCGTCGTAGAGGATATCCTTGGTGAATAGAAGATGGAAAAGTAGTTTATCACGTCAATTTGTCTGGTTTATGAGCGGGTTTTTGTTATTGATTTTAATAGTAGCCGTAGGATTGGGCCTCTATAGTCAGTCGATTGAAAAAAAGTATGAGGAAAAAGTTGTTAACCTTCGAGAAAAGCAGCAGTACGCTGTTGAACTAGAAGATAGTTTGAATGATATGTTTTTTGAAGCACGAGGCTATCTAGGCTTTCGTTTGGATGAGCCGTTTCTCAACAATTACAAAGCCAAAAAGAATTCGATCGTCGATAAAATCAATCAGCTAGAGCCGAAATTGGAGAGTCCTGAAGAGGAAGAATATCTCACATATCTTCAAGATAAATTAATAAATTATTATAACCTTTTTGAAGAAGCGAAAAGTCAGGTAGCTAGTGATAATACAACAGGATTACAAATCTTATCTCAAAATCAAGGGGGCAGCAATCTCGTTTACAATTTAAGAGATCAAACGAGAAATTTAGTCTCTGACGTTGACAACGAAATAACCGCAACTGAGAAGAATTTAATTGATCGTTTAGCAAACTTACAAATTCTATTTGTTCTTTTTGTAGTGTTCCTGCTCTTAATAGCTACCATTCTTGCTGGGATAATGGCTCGCCGTATTGGAAAACCGCTGCAAGAGCTCGCTTTGGCCTCAAGTCAAATGTCCTCTGGTGAAAATGTAGCTGTACCACATGTTAGAAGATCAGATGAACTTGGAGAGCTTGCTAGATCATTTAATTTAATGATTACTAATATTCAACAAAACGAAAAAGCACTCATTGCATCAAATGAAACGTTGTTGGAGCAAAGCGAAGAACTTCAAAGTAGTAAAAATACCCTTGAAGAAAATGTGAAAGTAATGAACGTTCAGAAGCAAGTATTAGAACATCGTAATGAATTAAACCGTTCACTTGCTTCAACGCTAAATAAGAATGAGTTATTACAAAGTATTATTACGAACATGATTCATATCTTAAGTTCAGATAAAGGGATTATTGTGATGCTGAATCAAGGGAAAGATTATGCGTCGTTAGGCATCAGCCAGGAGAAGGTACATCAGTGGATTGATCATCTTACGGATGGACCCGGAATAAAAGCAGTTCAACAAAAGCGATATCACATTGTACAAAGACCAGCCTCAGTTGGAGAAGCAGGGTATCATGGTGATGAAGTTCTCTCAAATGATCTGTATATCCCTGTAGTTTCAAGTAATGAAGTAGTAGCTTTATTGTGCATTACTAGAACTGGGGTAGAATACAAGCCTGAAGAAGTATCGGAAATCAATGGTTTATCACGTCAAATTTCTCTTGCTTTAGATAAAATCCTATTATACGAAACAACAGAGAATGAACGACAGGTGAATAGAGAAATATTGAACACGATTCGAGAAGGAATTCAACTTGTAGACAGGGAAGGAACGACGCGTGCTGTTAATGATCAAATGTGTACAATGTTGGATGCCTGTTTTCCTGATGGCGTAGATGAAAAAACATTTGCTGAGTGGAGTTCGAAATTTCTTCTGCAAGTTGATTTAGATGATCGCGATGCAGTAAAGTCTTACGTGCATGACGTCATTGTGGGTGTTAAACCTAAGCAAAGTGAATTAATCTATCAAACAAATACAGAACCAGCGCTCTTTATTCAAATGTATTATGAGCATTTATATAATGGTGATAAATTCATTGGTTCGATTTTTGTTCACCGCGATATTACTCGTGAACATGAGGTAGATGAAATGAAAAATGAATTCGTTAGTACAGTTAGTCATGAACTTAGAACACCGCTTTCAAGTGTTCTTGGTTTTACAGAGCTTATGCTTTCAAAAGAGCTAAAACCTGAAAAGCAAAAGAAATATTTAAGCACGATTTATAAAGAAGCGAAGCGGTTAACCTCGCTGATTAATGACTTTCTTGATATACAGCGGATGGAAGCTGGAAAGCAAAATTATGACAAAACAAGAGTGAATTTGAAAGAAATTATTGAAGAAGTGCTCGATAACTATCGCGTTCATTCTCAGCTTCATTCTTTTATGATTGAAGACACAACAGATGAACATGAGATTATTGGCGATGCAGATAAGATCAAACAGGTCATCAATAATTTCATTAGCAATGCGGTAAAGTATTCTCCAGAAGGTGGGGCAATACTAACGCGATTCAGAGTAGGAGAAGGTCAGCTTTATGTGGATATTGAGGATGAGGGACTCGGAATCCCACAAGACTCTCTAGCTAAACTCTTTACGAAGTTTTATCGTGTTGATAATTCAGATCGACGCCAAATTGGTGGAACTGGGCTTGGGCTTGCTATATCAAAAGAGATTTTGTTAGCGCATGATGGTGATGTTGAAGTTACTTCTGAGCTTGGGAAAGGAAGTACATTCACACTTGTTTTTCCTCTAATAAGAGAAAGGTTGCCAATAGAACCGAAATCAGGGGAATTGGAGGATTCAGGCGTATTGATTGTAGAGGACGATGATAGCCTTGCCCTTTTATTAATGGAGGAAATTACAGAAAGTGGATTTACGGCCCATCATTGCCGCAGTGGTGAAGCCGCGATCAAAATGCTTGAGACAATGACTCCTAAAGGAATTGTGCTAGATATAATGTTAGATGGCCGCATGAGCGGATGGGATGTTTTGAAAGCCGTGAAGGAATCAGAGCGTACGAAAGATATTCCAATCTTTGTATCTACAGTAAGTGAGGAGAAGCAGCGAGGTTTTGAGTTAGGGGCAAATGACTACCTTATTAAGCCTTATCCCCCTCAAAATCTTACAAAATCATTGATTAAATCTATCGTAAACAAGAATAATAACGGTAAGATACTAGTTCCGGATTATTCGATTGAAGATATAGAAAAAGGCTTATCCGAATAATCGGATAAGCCTTTTGTTCTAAATTAATTTCGTTGTCCAATCTTCACAGTTCCATACATCTGTTGCAATGTCTTGATAGAATTCAGGTTCATGGGAGATCAGAATGATGCTACCCTTGTATTCGTTTAAAGCACGTTTCAATTCAGCTTTCGCTTCTACATCAAGATGGTTTGTTGGCTCATCAAATACGAGCAAGTTTGATTCTGTGTTCATCAATTTACAAAGTCTAAGTTTCGCTTTCTCGCCGCCGCTAAGAACGTCGACCCTGCTCTCAATATGCTTCGTTGTTAGGCCGCATTTGGATAAGGCAGCTCGAATTTGAGCCTGGCTGTAGTGGGGAAACTCTCTCCACATCTCTTCAATACAAGTGTTAGATGTTCTTGTCTTAATTTCTTGTTCAAAATAACCAGTATAAAGGTAGTCACCGAGCTCAACTGAACCTTCAATCGGCTTAATTTCCCCAAGTATACTGCGAAGAAGTGTCGTTTTACCAATCCCATTTGCACCCATAAGGGATATTTTTTGCCCTCTTTCCATTGAAAGATTTAATGGACGGGATAGTGGTTCATCGTACCCAATAACAAGATCTTTTGTTTCAAAGATGAGTTTGCCAGAAGCCCGAGCTTGCTTAAAATGAAATTCTGGTTTTGGCTTTTCTTTGGCGATCTCAATTACATCCATCTTATCAAGCTTCTTTTGTCTCGACATCGCCATGTTACGCGTTGCAACTCTTGCTTTGTTTCTCGCAACAAAATCCTTCAATTGAGAGATCTCCTGCTGCTGCTTTTTAAACGCTGCTTCAACTTGTTGTTTTTTCACTTCATATACAGATAAGAAGTTATCATAGTCACCTACGTATCTTGTTAGCTCTTGATTTTCCATGTGATAAATCAAGTTGATTACGCTATTTAAGAAAGGAATATCGTGAGAAATGAGTATAAACGCGTTCTCATATTCTTGTAAGTAACGCCTGAGCCATACGATGTGCTGCTCATCAAGAAAGTTTGTCGGTTCATCGAGAAGGAGAATATCAGGCTTCTCGAGAAGAAGTTTAGCAAGAAGGACCTTTGTTCTTTGACCACCACTTAAATCTTGTACATCTTTTTCAAGTCCGATTTCATCTAGTCCAAGCCCACGTGCAATTTCTTCTACCTTTGCATCAATTACGTAGAAATCATTGTTAGCGAGCATATCTTGCATTGTTCCTGTTTCTTCTAACAATTTTTCTAGCTCTTCTGGAGAAGCTTCCCCCATTTTCGCAAACAGCTCGTTCATTTCAGCTTCGTAATCAAATAAATACTGAAAAGCGCCTTTAAGGGCGTCACGAATCGTCATGCCTCGTTCAAGAACAGTGTGCTGATCGAGATAGCCGACTCTTACATTTTTCGACCATTCAACTGTTCCTTCATCTGGTTCTAACTTTCCAGTAATAATATTCATAAATGTCGACTTACCTTCGCCGTTAGCACCAACAAGTCCAATATGTTCGCCTTTTAGAAGACGAAATGATACATCATCAAAAATAGCACGGTCACCGAATCCGTGTGTTAGGTTTTTCACGGTTAATATACTCATAGGAAAACACCCTTTATTTATGGTTTAACAATCCTCATTGATTATATCGGACTATGGGCTGGGATGAAAGTAAGGAAGATGAGAAAACGATGGGAATTTTCGTAAAAAGCAGCCGTATAGTAAGAAAGACACAATATAAGGCGTGATGAGGCATTTGACCTATGATAAATAAAGGAACATTTACATCGTGTTTCATTTAGCTTAATAGTGTACGTTTACACTAGAGGGGCTTCATAAAACGGAGCTTTTATTTTAAAGGGGAGGGAATATGAATGAATACCACACGTCGTAGGGTTTATGGAACGGTTGCTTTTATGTTAGTTGTGTCGTTTATTATGATGTATTTCACGATTACACCATCTTTTGCTGATGGATCTGGAAATTCATTATCACCTTTTTCAGTTAATCAGGGAATAGCAAATCAAGGTAATACAGGGTCAGTTGAAGGGTATATTGTTGGAAAGCCAGTCTCAACTTCCTCCGTAACTACGTCTGACTTTTCGGATGACTATGCGATCGCGATTGCCGATCAAGTGAATGAAACAAATGTAAATGAAATGCTTTTCGTCCAGGTTCCATCAACTTTCAGAAATGATTTTGGATTGCAAAGTAATCCTAGTTTACTAGGTGAAGCTGTTGTGGTCAGTGGAAGCCTAACAGATTATTTCGCTCATACAGGAGTGAAGAGTGTTTCCAATATGGAATTAAGTGATGGTGAAGGAAGTGGGGATCCTAACGACCCAGGTGATGGAGAACCATCCCCTTACGATGATACATACTATAGCTCGGCTGTTGGTAAAACCGGTAGTGCCTTAAAATCTGAGCTGCATCTTATCATCGATGATCACAATGAGCTAACTTACAGTGAAGTTTGGGATGCCCTACGCGTGACGGATGAAGACCCAGCGAACCCGAACAATGTACTTCTCCTTTATAGTGGCAGATCTCAAAGCAAATATGAGAATGGTGGTAACGTTGACGACTGGAATCGTGAACACGTTTGGGCGAAGTCTCACGGGGATTTTGGGACATCTATGGGGCCAGGAACAGATATTCATCATTTACGCCCAACTGATGTAACAGTCAATAGCTCACGTGGTAATCTTGATTTTGATAACGGTGGATCGCCTCAATCAGAAGCACCCGGTAACTATTATGATAGTGATTCTTGGGAGCCTCGTGACAGTGTGAAAGGTGATGTAGCACGAATGATTTTCTACATGGCTGTTCGTTACGAAGGGGACAGTGGTGAAGTGGACCTTGAAGTAAATAATCTTGTAAACAATGGTTCATCACCATATATTGGGAAAGTTTCTGTATTAAAGGCATGGAATGAAATGGATCCCGTGGATTCTTTTGAAGAAAATCGAAACAATGTTATTTATGATCAGTACCAACATAATCGCAATCCGTTTATTGATCATCCAGAATGGGTGGAAGCGATCTGGTAGCAAGAAAAGAGCACCTGCCCTTAGGTAGGTGCTTTTTTCTATAAATTTCGCATTAAACGTTTTGCGATCTGTTCATAATGATCCTTAGTAATCCCTGGCGCAAATTCTTCTGGAAGATCATCTAGATTAGGAATAGGAGCTCCTTCTGGTGCCCCCTCAATCACCATTAGTTTTTCACCATTTTCCGGGTTAGTCCCTTTCCATATTTGTTTAATACCTAAGTAATCGCTATCACTCCAAGTATAAAGAACGTTGTTTAATCCTTGTTCTTCAAATTTTCGAGCATAGTCAAATTTGGAGTTATCAAGGCTCGGAATCGGAAGCATTTTTGTTAAGTCTGTACCTGTCGCGATCTCGATCGCTTTTGCGTATGCAAGTACATGAGTTCCACCACGTACGAGTAAGTAGCCAATCATTTCTCGGGCTGTAGGATGATCGGTCATTTCATAGACGCGCATCTTATGCGTTCTTGCACCAACCTCCAGAAAAAAATTATGGAGTAGGTCAAGCACTAGATTGCCGCTACTGAAGACGTAATCTCCGCGCCAGGAGTTGCCCATTCCATCTGCAGCAAGAGCTGTTTGTGCTGTAGCGACAAACTGAGCTGTATTTCGTACGTCTTTACCATTTTGTAATGGAGTTAAATCAGGTGGCGCTTGAAAAGAACTTCCTGTGGTCAACAAGTTGATCGAGGTTGTTACTAATTCCACATGTCCAAATTCTTCTGCAGTAATACTGGCAACAAGGTCATAAAAAGGCTTCAACTTTTTTTTCTCACGAAAGCTAAACGACTGGAACATGTAGTTATTTAGTGTAGACAATTCTCCAAAGCGTCCTCCAAGTAAATCCTGTACGGCAGCAGCTGCGTTTGCATCCCCATGATCTGGTATCGGAAGCTCAATTAACTGCTTATTGATTCGCTTAAACATGCGATCCCCCCCTTTAATTAGGAAATACCCAGACAATTTGTTGAATGCGAACAAAAAAAGGGGTTTCGTTCACTTGTAAAACAATATGATCTGGCATCACGGATTCGAGCATTCCTTGGAGTGAGCCATTTGTTGTTTGGACTGTAATCAATCTCCCTTCAATTGATATCAGTGTTTGATAGACGTAGGGATCTACAGAACTGATTAATTGGGGTTGTTGACTCAAATTCTCTCATCCTCTCAAAAATGTCCTTTAGCAATATTAATTTACGCACTGTATAGGTTGTCATAGTCGATAAGAATGAAATGAACCCAAATGAGTGATGACCCATAGTCTGTAAAAAGGAGGGGGAAGAGATAAGTGAAGCAGAAGCTGATGGTGACGTATCGTGATGGAATGAGAGAGAAGAACTGTGTATTAGGAAGGAAATATACATTAACACATTCCGATATAACTGGAGAATTGTTTTTAACGATTGGAAAAGAATATGCCTTTGATCGCATTTCTTCCATAAGAGATGAGGTGCTTGGAAGCTTTCGAAATGATTGTGGACTCTATTTTTACGTATATGTCTTAATTGACGATCCTACAGAAGAGGGGAGGTCGAGTATAAGAAATCGTATATTTCGAGAAGAGTTACCTGGAGCCTTATCGGCTATAAGAGTAGGAGATGAACACTTATATCAAGCATATCCAGAACTAGATAATTTACCTATTTGGGTTTACTTTGATTCAAATGAAGCACACTGGGAAGCTTACGAGTACTATGGATCACTTAGAGAATATAGAAACAGCCAGCATAAGTAGGCTGGCTGCTTCTTTCATTTAAATTAATCATGAGAATGAGAGTAACTTTTGTGAGAGTTTACCTTATGGGTTAGTTGTCCATAAACCTGCTGTTTTAATGAATACACGTTTGTTCATTTTTAGTTGAGCAACGATAAACTCAGCCATATCTTCTGGTTGAAGCATATTCTCTTGATTTCCATCTGTTAGGTTATTTTCTACTGCTAGATCCGTAGAAACGGTACTTGGTGTTAGCGCACTTACACGGATATCATGCTTGCGAACTTCTTGAGCTAGTGATTCCGTTAGACCCATAAGTCCGAACTTAGAAGCACTATAGGCGCTAGTAACTGGTGCACCTTTTTGTCCTGCTGTAGAAGAAATATTAATAATATCTCCTGATTTACGTTCAATCATATCTGGCAGTACAGCACGTGTTACATAGTAAGCGCCTAGCAAATTCACTTGAATGATCTTTTCCCACTCTGTAACTTCGAGATCCATGAAGCCACCCATTTTAGCGATACCTGCATTATTAATAAGAATGTCTACTTCGCCAAGTTCTTCTTTCAATTTAGCTACAGCTGTTGTTACTTCCTCATTAGAGGAAACATCTGCAATAGCGAAGGAAGTTTTCACACCTTCTGCTTCGATTTCTTTCGCTACGTTCTGAAGTGTCTCTTCTGTACGGGCAATCATTGCGATATTTACGCCTTCTTTTGCAAGAGCAATTGCCGATGCTCGACCAATTCCTCGAGCTGCACCTGTAATTAATGCTGTTTTTCCTTTAAGAGCTACCATGTTGTTTCCTCCCTCGTTAACTTTAAGTTCCAACGTTTATTCTATAGGGTTAGCTTTAAGCAGGAAAGAATTTTGCTTTGCGATTATAATAGTGTGATAAAATACAAAAGTGAGATTATTCAAAAATGAATAGTGAATAACTTGATAGATAAGGGATTTAATAACACATTGCAAAAGTATTCAATAATGAATAGATGAGGTGGGCGTATGGCGAAATGGAATGAATATGAGGCAATCTTTCATTCTTTACAGGAGGATATACTTGTCACAGATCCTAATGGAATCATTGTGAAAGTTAGTGAAGGAACAGGGATGGTTTATGGTGTTAACGCAAATGACTTAATGGGGAAATCAGTATATGAATTGGAACGAGAAGGTTTATTCACACCACTTGCAACGCCACTGGTGGTAAAGGATAAGAAGCGTGTTACGTTTGTGCAAACGGGTTCTGATGGCAAAAAACTGCTTGTAACAGGTTTGCCAGTGTTTGATGATGCTAAAGAGCTAGTAAGGATTGTAAGTTATTCTCATGATATTACTGAACTAATGGAAATAAAGGCCGGGATGGAAGAAATGTCTTCCGAAATGGAGCGTGTTAAAAATGAGCTTGAGCAGCTTAAGCAAAGGCAGGATGATGAAGGGCTTATTGCTAGAAGTCATGAAATGAGAAAAGTGATGGCAACAGGGAAACAAGTTGCAGGTGTGGATGTTAATGTTCTCCTTCTAGGGGAGTCCGGAGTAGGAAAGACGGAAATGGGAAGATACATTCACCACAAAAGTGATCGTAGAAATGGACCGTTTATTGAAGTGAACTGTGGAGCAATTCCTGAAGCGCTTTTTGAAGCAGAATTGTTTGGTTATGAAGAGGGGGCATTCACAGGAGCTAGAAAAGGTGGACGTATGGGGTTAGCAGAAATGGCGTCTACAGGAACACTTTTCTTAGATGAAGTCGGTGAACTTTCACTGCAAAACCAAGTGAAAGTATTAAAATTAATTCAAGAAAAACGCTTTTATCGACTTGGTGGAACAAAAGAAATTCATTCTGATTTTCGGTTGATCAGCGCAACAAATAAGGATTTGGAACAAGCTGTGCAAGAGAAAACCTTTCGAGAAGATTTATTTTTTCGGTTGAATGTCGTCCCATTGATGATCCCTCCACTAAGAGATAGAAAAGAAGATATCCTTCCGCTCATTCAATCGTTTGTCGATCATTTTTCTAGACAATATAAACGAAAGCGGATGCTAAATAAGATAGTGATGCATGAGTTAACTCAGCATGTGTGGAGGGGGAACGTTAGAGAGCTGATGAATTTAATAGAGCGTCTTATTGTTACTTCAGATGCATTCGTTATACACGAGGAAGATCTCCCTCAAACATATAAAAGTTCGAGTAAAGACTATTCAGAAATGAATAATTTTAATGAAACTTTACAAGAAACGGTTGAAAGAGTTGAGAAAGAACGACTTGAACAGGCTAGACGGCAGTTTCGAACGACGACAAGGATTGCTGATGCATTAGGGATGAGTCAACCAACAGTAGTTAGAAAACTTAAAAAATACAGAATTCCATAGGTTTTGGCATAATACTTGCATATTAAAAGAAGCAAGAAGTGAAAATTACTCTTGCTTCTTTTCTGATTTATATGCAAGAATATGAATTAATATTAAAAATGTCGAAGGAGAGTGAAGAATGGAAGTTAAACAGGAAAAATCCTATCCTCTTGAAAGTACGGGTCAATCAGTAGAGAAATCTCAAACCAAAAAAGCGTATGCATGGTTTCTTATTCCATCGTTAATCGGTATCTTATTATTTCTTGTTCCCGTTCCTTTTAATGGGAAAATGACGATTGGGGTCGGGATTTTGGCTGAGTCTATACAAATAAAACTAGCGCCTATCTTGCCTGGATTTATGACCGCCATTCTTATTTTATCTGCTATTATTCCTATTATTGCAAAAGCGTTTGAACCAAAAGCTATCATGCTTCGTCCGTTTCTGAAGCAATTATTTTATGTGAATTGGTTCTGGATTAGTACGAGGTTAATCGGTGCATTATTCGCAGTAATGACACTGTTTAAATTTGGTCCAGAATTTATCATCTCGGATGTTTCGGGTGGTACAATGCTTTACTCACTCGTTCCCGTTCTTGCAGCATGGTTTCTTTTTGCTGGTCTGTTAATGCCTCTCTTACTAGAGTTTGGGTTAATGGATTTCTTCGGAACAGCCCTTCGTTATGTGATGCGTCCTTTGTTTAAGTTACCTGGTCGCTCATCCATAGATGCGCTTGCTTCCTGGATGGGGGCAGGAACCGTTGGGGTACTGATCACAACGAAACAGTATGAAGAAGGCTATTATACAAAAAGAGAAGCTGCTGTTATTGCAACAAATTTTTCGATCAATTCGATCGCATTCAGTCTTGTTGTAATTAGCTTCATTGGTTTAGAAGATATGTTTATTCCGTTCTACTTTACGGTTGTGGTAGCAGGGCTAGTTGCTGCGTTTGTTTGTCCACGTATACCACCGCTATCTCGTAAAGCGGACACGTACTATGAGGGTACAGGAAAACAAATTTCTGAAGATGTACCTGAGGGTGTCTCTAGCTTCAAATGGGGAATACAAAAAGCACTAGAGAAGGCATCTGAAGTAAAAGGAGTGAAGCATGTAGCTGGTCAGGGTGTTAACACCGTTCTTGATATTTATTTTGCTCTTATTCCGCTTGTGATGGCACTTGGAACAATTGCCCTTATTATTGCTGAATTTACGCCTTTCTTCACATATTTATCAATGCCGATCGTACCGGTCCTTGAACTTATGCAAATTCCTGAAGCAGCTAAAGCAGCGCCGGCTATGTTAGTTGGTTTTGCAGATATGTTTTTACCTGCAGTTATAGGAACAGGGATTGAAAGTGAATTAACGCGATTTGTTATTGCAGCTATTTCATTAACACAATTAATTTATATGTCAGAGATTGGTATTTTGCTAGTGAAATCGAAAATTCCAATTTCAGTTCTAGAACTTGCTATTATTTTCTTGCAACGTACGGTTATAACACTTCCGATTATTGTTGTAATGGCCCATTTCTTTGTATAAAAGCAGAATTTAAAGGAGGATATCACATTGGCTACATCATTTGAACATAGATACAACAACATGTCAGACTATCTTGCACCAAGTATGGCAAAGGATCATCCGAATTTACCAGTCGTGAAAGAAGAGGGTTGCTATTACTATGGGGCAGATGGCCAAACGTACCTAGATTTTACTTCAGGTATTGCCGTAGCGAATACGGGCCACCGTCATCCTAAGGTAGTACAGGCTATAAAGGACGGTGCTGACTCTCTTATGCACGGGCCTTCAGGAGTAATTATGTATGATTCAATTCTAAAGCTAGCAGAACGTCTTCAAGGCATTATGCCGAAAGATTTAGATTGCTTTTTCTTTGCGAACAGTGGCACTGAGGCCATTGAAGGTGCGATGAAACTTGCTAAATATGTAACGAAACGACCGTATGTTGTTTCCTTTACAGGTTGCTTTCATGGACGCTCGCTTGGTGCTCTTGGTGTAAGTACATCAAAAAGCAAATACCGTAAATTTTTACAGCCTAATGGACTAACCTATCAAATTCCTTATGCGGATGCTGCTAGTTGTCCAGAAGGGCAAAGTGTAGAAGATTATTGTGTTGGTGAGCTTGAGAAAGATTTCGAAATGCTTTTTGATCATCAGGTAACTCCTGAAGAAGTGGCTTGCGTAATCGTGGAACCTGTTCTAGGAGAAGGTGGCTATATCATTCCACCGAAAGAATGGTTACAAAAAGTAAGAGAGATTTGTGATCGTCATGGCATGCTGCTAATCTTTGATGAAGTTCAAACTGGATTCGGACGGACTGGTGATTGGTTCGCTGCACAGACGTTTGATGTTACACCTGATATTATGGCGATCGCAAAAGGAATTGCTTCTGGGATGCCTCTTAGCGCCACAGTAGCTTCAAAAGAACTAATGAGTCAGTGGCCAATGGGAACACATGGCACAACATTTGGTGGTAATCCGATTGCTTGTTCAGCGGCGCTAGCTACTCTCGACGTAATTGAAGAAGAAGGATTACTGTCCAATTCGAAGGATATGGGTGCTTATGCATTAGAAAAATTAGCTCTTATAAAGGAAAAGCACCATGTGATCGGAGATGTCCGTGGTGTAGGGTTAATGATTGGAATTGAAATTATTGATCCAGAGACAGGCGCACCAGACGGAAATGGAATGATGCGGATACTAGATCTGTCTCTTGAAAAAGGGGTGCTTTTCTATCTGTGCGGAAAACATCAAGAAGTGATTCGAATGATTCCTCCATTGATTATTACGAAAGAGCAAATTGATGAAGGTCTCCGCATTTTTGAGGAAGCTGTTACGGAGTATGAACAAGAGAAACACGTTGTTTCTGTAGGATAGTGTTTTAATAGCCCCCATCACTTTGGACGTGATGGGGGTTTTGTTCTTTAACAGATACGTGGATATAACTAATTAATCGAGTAAATCATTTCATTTCCGCGGAAATATTTCAAACTTTGCGGGTTAAAACGACATATCCATTCATTGTTACGCATTAAAACAGTGTTACATTGGTTTCAGACTCACTGATCAGGGAACTTAATACATAGTTTTAGATTGAGAGGGGATCCACTATGCTGGAATTTCTGATTCATTTCCTGAAAGAGCTTGGAATCTGGGGTCTTTTAATAAGCAATGCTATTGAAGCATCATCTCTACCTTTTCCCGGGGGAATGATGACATTGACGTACGGTTATTTATTGAATGCTTCGATGATCGAGATGGTTGGTTTTGCATTTCTAACGAGCGGTATTTACACGATTTTTAGTTTTATTCCATATGGGATCGGTTTGAAAGTAAAGGATAAAGTCGAAAGGAAATTAAAAAAGAAGAAGGTTGAACGCGTTCAAAGATGGTTTAGAAAATGTGGATCATGGAGTATTGCAATTACACGCCCACTTGGGATAGGGAACTATGTATCCTATGTGGCTGGTATGAGTAAGGTCAAGCCCTGGATATTTGGAACACTTACCTTTGTCGGTATATTTCCTTGGACAATCGCTATGTTGTGGATTGGGCGGAATGGGAATATAAAATCAGTTCAAGCGATTTTAGGGAGCATACAGAAATATGTCTTTTTAATTGTTGTAGTGGCAGTTATTGGGTTAATTGGGTATCACTACTATCGTAAAAGGTGTAAAATCGATAGTAAGAAACAAGTGTTCAACACCGATCAAACGTAACATTGATCAGGTAAGGAGAGATTGTATTGGATAAATTAAATTATGAACTCGAAGTTCCAGGAAGTACCACTGTTACTCTGGAGCAACTGATTAATCAAAAGAAATCGATGGTCGTATTTGTCCGTCACCTTGGCTGACCAGTTTGTCGAGCTTATCTTACGCAGTTGCGTAAGCGCGTAAATGAAATTGAGAATGAGGGCTTTCAGATTATAGCCATCGCCCCCTCAAATGCTACTTATATTAGCCAGTTTACAGAGGCTTTTGGAGAATTTCCTTTTGTCATTGCAGGTGATCCGAAGAGAGAAGCATACCGTGGCATGGGACATCATACGATGCCGAAGTGGAAATTACTTGGACAAGCAGCGATTGGATTTGTCACCCGTAAATTGGATGGGTTTATTCCAAAAGAACAAAAGAAAAAGGATTTTGTATTAAAGTCGATGAAAACGCAGGATGTATATATTCAAGGTGGTACGTGGATTTTTGATGAGAGAGGGAAATTAATCTGGCATCATATCGATCAGTCGCCAGAAGATCATGCGAAAATCGATTCGGTTTTAAATGTATTGTGATTGACTGTATGATGCATAGAGAAAAGCTTCTAGCTATTAGTTAGAGGCTTTTTTTATGCAACAAAAACAGAGAAGCTCGAGACTTCTCTGTTTTTCCATATCTATTATAAGGGGGGGAAGACATGTGTTTTATTGATTAACAATTTTCTTGCGAATGGCAAATGCTGAACCAGCAGCAGCTAGAGAACCTAGAGTAATCCAAAGTGCTGTTAGGTCAGATGACTGCTCACTCGCACCACCCATACCTGTTTTTGGCATATCACCAGGCATTGCTTCTCCTGCAAATTTGTCTGGCATTTGCTTAACGATAGCGCCTCCAAGAGATTCGCCTACACCAAACATGAATGCATATCCTTCACGGAATTGTTCAATTGAACCTTCGTAATCACCAGACATGTAAGCTTCAAATGATCCAATTACTTGTTTTTCATGAGCCATAAGAGCTTCAGTAGCAGCGTCGGTTGGAAGGTTTTCTTCTGTTGCTGTTCCTAGGAAAGCTCCAAAGTTCTTAGGGAATGTTGTCATCATACGTTCTTTCGCCATTTCCATAGCTTCCTCGTCTTCAGATAGAGATGCGACTACAAGGTCAGCTTGTGCAGCAATATGATCTTCTTGCCAGATTTTTTCAAACTGAGCAGCACCTTCATCTCCGTAGATAGAACCGATAGCCGCTTTAAAGTCAGCAGTGTTTCTGTCTTCAGCCCAGTTTACAAAGTCATAGTCTTCTGATTGGTCATAGCCTTTTTCAAGACCAAGGGAAGAAAGAGCAAAGTGCTCAGATGCAAGGCTGTTTAGAGTTGAACGTAAGTCTGCAGCAGGAGTATCAGCTTTTGTATTTTCAAATTTATCAGGCATCTGCGTTACAATTGCACTAGATAGTGCTTTGCTGATCGCAAACATATGCTTATGCCCTTCACGGAATGTTGTGTAAGCTTCTTCGTAATTTCCTTCTGTATACTCATCAAAAGTTGTTAGGACTTGATCTTCGTGAACTTCTAGAACATCTGCAGCGGCTTCCTTAGGAAGATTACCTTCTGTAGCTGTATCAAGGAACGTGGAGAATTCTTCAACAAATTCGTCTACTTCAGCTTCAGCTTCTTTACGAAGTTCTGCATCATCTTCGGTTGCTGCTTTTACGAAATCAGTGGAGTAATCATTGTGACCTCGAAAGATATCTTCAAATTGTGCAGCGGCTTCATCGCCATAGACAGATGCAATCGCTGGTGTCATATCAGCTGCGTTCTGATCCAGGGCTTCAGTTACTTCTTCTGCATCCTCTGTCCCGTCATATGATTTCGTCATGGATGAAACAGCTAGTACAAAATGTTCGGATAAGAGCTGATCCAGTGTTGCGCGTAGATCTGAAGCAGGCGTTTTGGCTGTTGGCTCAGTTGCCGCTGCCCCAGCGACTGTTGGGAATAATAAGGTTAAGCCTAACGCGGGAACCATTAATTTCTTGAATGCTTTTTTCATGTTCATTTTACTTTTCACTCTCCTCGATTTTTTTTATCGTTTATTTTGATTACACATAGCTAACGTTCAAAGTGAATAGTTGGATCATTTTTTTATAAACTTTTTAATAAAGTTTTTTAAAATGGTAAAAACACTAATTTTAATATTCTAAAAACAATTGGTTGAACTACCTAATTTGTGGTAATATTAAACTTCTGTCTGATTTAGAGACAAATCTCATAAGGAGGTAACTGATCTTGGACAATAAGACTCAAAGTGCCTATCGGAAAGAGAAGCAGCAACTCGATCAAATCGCTGCGGAGATTACAAAACAGCGGCAGGTGTTGGAGAACTACCCCAGGTATTCTGGCGATAATGTAACAGAACAAGTTCTTGAGAGCATTCGAGAGGAGAATCGTCAATCTCTTGTCATAGCTTCAAAAGAACCATACTTCGCACGAATGGATTTTCAAGAGGATGAGAAGGAATCACATTCGTATTATATTGGGAAAGTTGGCGTAGCACATGGAGATTCACAGGATTCTCTGGTTGTAGACTGGAGAGCTCCTGTTGCGAGTATGTTCTATGCATTTACAGGCCCAGAAGAGGATGTCTATTATGTATCGCCTGATGGCGTCATCGAAGGGAACATAGAGCTGAAGCGAAATATTGTGATTCGAGATAAAGAACTTCAGCGAGTCGTAGACACTTATGTAGAAGGTAGCGATGATTTAAGTGGCTCAGATGAATTTCTTCTATATCGTCTGAGTGAAAATAAAGATAACCGTCTCCGTGACATCGTATCAACAATACAAACAAAGCAAAATGATATTATTCGTGCTGAGCGATCGACGCCACTTATCATACAAGGAGCAGCAGGAAGTGGTAAGACAACGGTTGCGCTTCATCGATTAGCTTTCTTACTATATGAATACAGAGATACCATTCAAGCGGGTAAAATGATTATCTTTGCACCGAATAGGATGTTTCTTGATTATATTTCAGGAGTCCTTCCGGAGCTAGGTGTAGGGGGAATTCAACAATCAACCTTCACAGATTGGACAATAAAAACGATTGAAGAAAAGATGACGATTGATTCATCTGGACACGACCTCAGAAAGTGGTTTGGGAAGAGTCGATTCGATTTTTCAATTGCAGAAGGAAGAGTAAAAGGATCACTGACATTTAAAAAATGGATTGATCAAGCTATACATCGTTATAGCAACTCAGTCGGTCCGGTTGGCTCCTTTCACCCATTTGAAGGAAGAGAGCTTTCAGAAACGAAGATCGAACAATGGTTAAAAGACCTTTCTGCATATCCTGTTGGCCGTAAACGCGAAATGATGATGAATCGTTTTAAAATTTGGATAAAAGGTGAGATCAAATCGGTAGAGGGAGCCCATTTAAAGAAAGAATATCGCAAACTAGCAAACGATCAGCTGAAGAATTATTTTAAAACATGGCCGAAGCAAACTGCTCTTTCGTTCTATCAATCACTTTTTCAATCGAATGTTCCTAGCTACATAACACAGTCAGAAAGAGCAGATGTTATAAGTGAAGAACTTGTGCTGGAAACGGCAAAGCGAATAAAAAAGAAGAAATTATCGCCGGATGACCTTGCCCCTCTCCTTTACATTCAATTTCAATTGAACGGTATTGATAAAGAACATAGGTTTCAGCATATTGTAATTGACGAAGCTCAGGACTTTTCACCTTTTCAACTGGCGCTTCTGAAAGAAGTGAATCGAAGTCAATCTTTTACAATATTAGGGGATTTGGCACAGGGCATTCATTCATATAAGGGCATTCATAGCTGGGAAGAATTTAGAGTGCTTTTCAACGGTAAAGACCTTTATATGGAACTTGAACAAAGTTATCGATCGACTTTAGAAATTATTGAATTTGCGAATGAAGTGATAGCTCATGCGGATATACCGGTTCAACCGGCTGTGCCTGTTTTTCGAAGTGGAAAGAAAGTCGAAATAAGCAAAATAGATAAGAAGAGGCATGTTAGTAGCTTGTTAAAATCAGCTAAAGAAATGAAAGAGAGAGGTATGAATACAGTAGCGATTGTTGGTAGGAGCGAAGAGGAATGTCATGATTTGTATGACAATCTTAGTAGGTATGATGAGAAGTTGCATCTCATTACTGCGGATGATCGATCTTATGAAGGGGGACTATCAATTGTGCCAATCTATCTTACTAAAGGATTAGAATTCGATGGAGTTATATTGGCAAATGCTAACGAAGATAATTATAGTCCACATGCAACAGATGCGAAATTACTATATGTAGGATGTACAAGAGCATTGCATGAATTAAAACTCTTTTATATTGATACTCCTTCACAATTGCTACCAGTTTAATCAAACGTTTGTTTAAAGGTTACCTTTGTTATTTCATACCATGAAATGAGCGATTGTTAGTACATTCAAGTATTAGCACCATTGAGCATTTACTTCACACAATCTACAAAAAAAGCTAAACTCTTTATTATTTATTGCCGATAATAAAAGTAGTTGGAATATAAAACTGAAAAAGGCAAACCTGTTGAAAAGCAGGGACGCAAAGTTATGGGCCTGCCCGCATGAATGCGAATGGTTGCCAAACCGCCAGGCTCCTTTTTGAGCTCTGGGTTGAAAAAAAGGAGAGCGTACATGTGAAGAATGTATCGGTTGCTGTTGGAATTCTCTTTTTTATACTGGGCTTTTTTGTGCAGATAATGGTTTTGCCTGAGGGGAAAGCTGAGGCGATAGAAATGGACACTTCTCTTGCTACATGGATTTGGAACACAAGGGACATTGAAACGAAATCAAATGAGTTCCTTCAGTTTATGGAGGAGAAACAAGTAACCGATGCTTACTTGCAAATAAATCGTTCAGTAATGGCATCTTCTTATGAATCATTTATTGGAAATGCGACATCCAAAGGTATTCGTGTACATGCTCTAGATGGGGCACCAAATTGGGCTACAAGAAATGGTGCTACATATCAGGCGAACTTATTTAACTGGTTGGATTCCTATCAAGCTAATGCGACAGAGAATCAAAAGTTTAGTGGTGTTCATCTTGATATAGAACCTTATCTTCATTCTGGCTGGACGAATAGTTATCAAAAAACGATTGCTTTCTATCAAGACCGTTTATCAGATGGAAAAACTCGTGCGATGAGTCTTGGATTATCGTTTGGTGTCGACACTCCTTTTTGGTTTGACGAACAATCTTACAACAATCGGTATGGATCGGGCAATTTAGCTGAGTGGATTATTCAAACGGCGGATGTGACTACATTAATGGCTTACCGTGATCGTGCTGATGGTGCAAATGGAATTGTTGCTCTTATTAGCAATGAGATAGCTTTAGCTGAAAAATATGGCAAGAAAATCTCCGTTGGTGTAGAGACAGGGCAAACGTCAGAAGCTTCCTACATTTCATTCTTTGAAGAGGGAGAAGCAGTCATGATAAAGGAACTTCTCAAAGTAAAGACTGCATATGAGCATTCCTCTTCAGTACAAGGTTTTTCCATACATTACCTTGATAGTTGGATGGCGTTAAAACAATAATAAAGATGAACCCCCGGACTGAAAATCAGCCGGGGGTTATTTTTATGAATTCAGCTTACGATAAAATCGATTTGACGCGACCAACCTGTCCATCTTCTAGACGTACTTTGATACCATGCGGATGGGTGGGGGATTTAGTCAGGATATCTTTTACAACACCTCTTGTCGTTTTCCCTGAACGCTGATCTTGTTTCAAGACGATATCTACAGTTTTCCCTGGTTCTATATTACTTCTGTTCTGTCCGTTCATCAGTAACCTCTTTCTCTGTCGTTTCGTTATGCTGCTCCTCAGGCAACGGATCGACAGTATGTTTGACACTGTATCCTTTTGATACAGCCATTCCAAAAGCAGCGGCAATGAAAATCGTCATAATGACAACGACGATGACTGTTATCGTAATAACCATTCCCGAACTCCTTTCCGTGATGTCTGCTTTCACTTTACCATGATTATCGCGGTTATGATAGAACATGATCTGACGAGGGTTGTCATATAGCTTAATCTGTCTAAGTCGCTGGTCCTATATAAATATATAGCTTTAGCTCATTATGGAGGCTTTGGTAAGCAGGTAGAATCAAAGTATGAAAGGAGGCGATTATGATGAAGAAAGCAGGTTTGCTTTTACTTGGGATCATCGCTGCGATTGTATTGTTGTCGAATCTTGGTTCATTAGTAGGTATGATGATTAGCCTTGGCATCCTCTACATTGCATTTAAGAAGTTTATTCAGGCAGATTCAACAACTGGTAAAGTCATCTGGGGGATCTTAGGATTCATCGGTTTAAGTACTGCCGTGGCGAATATGCCAGCTATTCTTGGTCTCGTAGCTATCTACATTCTTTATGTCGTTTATAAAAAGTGGGATGGAGCAAGTTACGATAAGAAAGACAATGACCCATTCACAAATTTTGAAAAGCAATGGGATGAACTGAAGAAAAGTTAATCAAACAAAGGAGAGAATGGACATGCCAAATTTACTTAATCGCATCAAAAACTCAATTGAAGCTGATTTTCATAGCATACTTGACCAGAAGGAGGAGAAAAATCCAATTTCCCTTTTAAATCACTATTTAAGACAGTGTGAAAGAGAAGTGGAAAAGGCGAGAAAACTTGTCGAGCGGCAGTCAACGCTACTTTTAGAATTCAGAAGAGAATTAGATAAAGCGCGAAGAAATGCTGAGAAACGCGCTGGACAAGCTGTTTTAGCAAATGAAGCAGGCGAGGCTGAGCTGTATGAGTTCGCAAAACAAGAGCAGTTGCAATATGAAGAAAGAGCTAACCACTTATCACAATTGATGGATGAGGCAGATCTTGAGCTTAAACGTCTTGAACAAAAGTACGAGAAAATGAAGCATAAGCTTAAAGATATGTCGATTAAGCGAATGGAATTAATGGGGAAAGAGAATAGTGTGAGGGCTCATCATAAGATGGATTTGGTTCTGGAAGAAAGGAATCTAGATCAACCATTTAATCGTTTTGATGAGATGGAGAGTTATATTGAGCAACTTGAGAAGAAAGTGAATAGAGATTACGATATGTCTACTATTGATACAAAGTTCCACTTACTTGAGAAAAAGGCGAAAAAACAAGAAACCAATTCAAATTCTTAGAGAAATAGTGGTATTCTAAAAGAGGCGCGTGCGCCTTTTTTAGTCATGAGTATAAAAGGTGCAATGACGATAAATGAGGGATGAATGGAGGGACGCTAGTGTGGAAAAATAGACATATTGACACTGTTAATGGACTTCTAATAATTGGAGTTATTCTTATCCTATTAGAAGTTTCTTTAAATGGCGGCCTCCTGTTCTTATTAATTCTTTCCGCTGCATTTGTTTATATGGGGAGAAAACGTCTTCCACGAACTTCAGGAAAAGTTTTTCTTGGACTCGGTATCTTTTTCTTTCTAACGACCGTTATGAATATGGTAGTCGTGAAGTTTTTTCTTCTTGTTCTATTAGTCTATCTTGGCTTCCAGTTTTATCAGTCCAAACAAAAACCGAAGAAAATAAGGCCGGTATTTGAAAAACCTTCAGTGTCTGAAGAAGGAATGATCCATCAAAAGCCATTGCTGCAAAACAAGTGGTCCGGTCGACAGAAAACACATGATCATGTGTACGAGTGGAATGATATTAACATTCAAGCTGGTTTTGGTGAAACGATTATCGATTTAAGTTACACGGTTCTTCCTAAAGGAGAATCCGTTATTATGATTCGAAACTTCGTAGGAAAAGTGCAAATACTCATTCCCTATGAACTCGAAGTGAATATTCAACATTCAGCTATGATCGGATCTGCCACGTTGTTACAACATGAAGAACCTGGAGTGTTTAATCAAGTTCTCTCTTATAAAACGAATGGATATGATGATGCTACTGAAAAGGTAAAACTAGTCACCTCGATGTTTGCTGGAGATTTAGAGGTGAAGCGAGTATGAGTGTCATGAAGCGTCATATGCTATTTGGTGCATTACTGTCACTCTTGCTATTTTTTCTTTTCTCTGCCGCTTATTTGACTGTTTTCCCACCGGCATCTCTTTCCCTTTTATTTGAGAAAGATTTAATGGACTTACCGTTCGGGTTAATCGTTCCAATTATATGTGTAATGATTGGAGCGGCTGTTGGAGGAATGTCAGGTTTATATGCAAGTAAAGAAATTCAAAACATTGCAGATACGCTAGAGGAACTTGATAAGGGACGTGCTTTACATAACTATAGTGGTACAAGTCTAAATGTCGTTTTTGAACAAATTGATAAATTGCAAAACCGAATGAATGATCAAGTAAGACTAGCCCAGAAGCTTGCGAACGAGAAAGCAGAGGATCATGAGAAGCGAGTTCAACAAGTCGTATCCGAAGAACGCAATCGTCTTGCTCGTGAGCTACATGACTCCGTGAGTCAGCAACTTTTTGCTGCTTCCATGTTAATGAGTACGATAACGGAAAGTCGTGAAGTAGCGGATGATCTAGAAACAAAGCACCTTAAGATGATTGAAGAAACCATTCATCAATCCCAACTAGAAATGCGCGCTCTCTTACTTCATCTTAGACCTGCCGCATTGAAAGATCGCTCACTCGAGGAAGGGATAAAAGAGCTATTGAACGAACTGTCTCAAAAGGTGCCAATACAAGTGAATTGGAAGCTTGAAGCCATTGAGCTCGATAAAGGTGTTGAAGACCATCTGTTTCGTATACTACAGGAATGTGTATCCAATACACTAAGGCATGCGAAGGCATCGACACTTGATGTTCTACTTATTCATCGAGATGGACGTACGATCTTACGAATAGTTGATGATGGGGTTGGTTTTAAGATGGACGAGAAGAAAGCTGCTTCATATGGATTACAAAACATGCATGAACGAGCACTCGAAATCGGAGGGGTTCTTAAATTGGTCAGTCTTCCACATAAAGGGACTAGGCTGGAAGTAAGCGTACCACTTGTTGGGAGGGGTAGAGAATGATTAAAGTTTTGTTTGTCGATGATCATGAAATGGTTCGGATTGGCGTTTCATCTTATTTATCTGCTCAGGCTGATATTGACGTCATTGGAGAAGCGGATAATGGAAAGAAAGGGGTAGACCTCGCGCTATCCCTTCGTCCAGATATCATATTAATGGATCTAGTTATGGAAGAAATGGATGGGATTGAAGCAACGAAACAGATTATTACACAATGGCCAGATGCAAAAATCATTATCGTAACAAGCTTCTTAGACGACGAAAAAGTCTATCCAGCACTTGAAGCTGGAGCTACAAGCTATATGCTGAAAACATCGAAAGCTGTGGAGATTGCAAATGCAGTTCGAAAAACGCACCATGGGGAATCTGTTCTTGAACCTGAAGTAACGGGGAAAATGATGTCGCGGATGAGAAGTAGAATTCAAAAGCAGCCCCATGAAGAACTCACGGATCGAGAGATGGAAATTCTCTTATTAATGGCTCAGGGAAAGGCGAACCAGACGATTGCTAATGAACTGTTTATTGCGCTTAAAACAGTAAAGGTTCATGTGAGCAACATTCTTGGAAAACTTGAAGTTCATGATCGAACCCAGGCGGTTATTTATGCGTTTAAGCATGACCTTGTAAAATGAGCAAAAACAGAAGCTGTTTTTGCTTTTTTTAATACAATGAAGAGAGGTTGATTCTACTTATTTAGCAACCAAAAAATTAAGAAAATTCTTGTATATTAGTGTCGAATTCAATAGATAACATAGTAATAAAGGCCTATTTATGAGTTGTAACCGCTTCAATTAAAAATCTTAGGTTTAGGCTGTTTACAAAGCGCTGAATCCCTATTATAATCCCGATTGTGCTTACGAAACGAAAACAAAACAACGGGAGGGATAATAGATGCTTCATCACATCAAAACTTATCTGCTAATTACTTTGGGTGCGCTCGGTGTTGCTACCCACGTTCATTTCTTTCTATCTCCTAATAGTCTTGCGACGGGGGGAGTCAGTGGTTTATCGATTCTGATGAACCATCTAGTCCCGAACCTGTCAGTCGGAATGTTTATGATCATATTAAACGCAGTACTTTTGTTAGTTGGAATTCTTTTTCTCGGTCCTAAATTCGGTGTTAAAACGATCTATGCAAGTTTCGCTTTATCGCTTGCTGTATGGGCATTTGAACGCTTTATACCAGTAACTGAGCCATTTAGCCAGGATATCCTAATTCAATTAATTATTGGTCAGTGTATTGCTGCAGCAGGTATGGGACTTGTCTTTCATCAGAAAGCTTCTACTGGCGGTACAGATATTATTGCGATGATTCTTAATAAGTATTTCTCTATGGAGGTTGGAAAAGCCGTTCTAATCTCAGATATTTCAATTGCACTATTCTCAGTCGTCTTGTTTGGACCTGAAATCGGAATGTATGCGATCTTTGGTGTCATTCTAAATGGCCTTGTCATTGATTATACGCTTCAGAGCTTTGAAGCTAAGAAAGAGATTGTGATTATCAGTAAAGAAAGTGAAGAAATTCGATCCTTTATTGTTGAAGAGATTGGAAAAGGCGCAACAATCCACACGGCTAGAGGGGCGTTTACTTCTGATGAAAAAGAAGTGATTACAACAATCCTTGGTAGAAAAGATCTTCTTAAATTGAAAAAGCATGTTGGTGTTGTTGATCAGAAAGCCTTTATTACGGTTCACAGTATGAAAGAAATTCTTGGTCAAGATTTTAAATCTCTTGCATAATAGCTTAAAACCCCTTTTCCAGAATGGAAAAGGGGTTTTTACTTATAATTATTTCTTACGTTTAAAAGCATACAGAAGCGTAACGATCAAAATAAGAGCAGCCAGTACATAAGATGAGTAAACGACTAATGGTACGTCTCCATTTTGATTTTTGACACCAATCCCAATAAAGGCCCAAACAAAAACGAGTGGGTAGATCCAATCTTGCTCGCTTTTCAAGAAATAAAGAGCAAGAATTGTCGCGATGATTAATAGTAGGAATGTCCATATCGTATCGGAAATACCAAATCCATCCCAGTCAATGTATGTTAGGTAGTAACTAATGTTGGCGATCGTCGCAACGCTAATCCAACCCAGATAAACGGAAAAAGGTAACAAATCAAAGAAAGAAGCATCTGCTGCTTTCAAATTAGTATAAAGCCTAATGAGTGTGAACAGTAAAAGAAGCATAACGCTCACCGATAAGCCAAAGAATTCATAATGCCACATGAAAATCCAAAGACTATTTAGAATGGAACTTAGAACAAATAGTCCACTCGTCTCCTGGTAGATTGGCAAATCTCTCCGACTTTTAGGAAATTGACGAATAACCCATATTCCTAGAAGAAGATAGATCAGCCCCCATATACTAAAAACATAGCCGGCAGGTGTAAAAAGTACGTTCAGTCTATTTGATATTTCTCCTGTCGTTTGCCCATTTAACGGTAGTGCATTTGCAAGGCCATTTACTGTTACGACGAGTATATACGCAATGAGATTAAGAAGAAATTTACCCATAAGGACCTCCTAGAAATAAAGTCTATAGTACATACTATTCCTTCTTAATCTTAAACATAACCGTCTTTTTATGTGCATGAGCACATAGAAAAACCTGCCCCTAATTGAGGGGCAGGTGAGTGTTATTAGCGATTAGGAAGTGTAGCATATTCAGGGTCTGCTACTTTTACAAGTTGTTTACCAAGGTTTGTACCTTCAAAGAGACCAAGGAATGCGTCAGGAACGTTTTCAAATCCTTCCACGATTGTTTCTTCATATTTTAACTTGCCTTCTTGTAACCATTTCCCTAATTGCTCAGCACCTTCATTAAAGCGATCTGAATAATCGCCTACAACGAAGCCTTTCATGAGAGCACTTGATTGGATAAGTTTTGTCTGAACGCGTGGACCAAGATCCGCTTCTTTCTTATTGTAAGAAGAAATTGCGCCGCAAACAGGGATACGAGCAAATTTATTTAGTAGGCTAATGGCAGCATCGCCGATTTCGCCACCAACGTTTTCATAATAAACGTCAATGCCGTCTGGACAAGCTTCTTTTAGCGCTTTGTATACGTCCTGGGTTTTGTAGTTAATTCCTTCATCAAAACCAAGTTCGTTTTTGATATAGTCGATTTTATCGTCTGAACCAGCGATACCTACAACACGGCAGCCTTTGATTTTGGCAATTTGACCAACAACAGAGCCTACTGCTCCAGCTGCGCCTGATACAACGACTGTTTCGCCTTCTTTAGGCTGACCAATATCGAGAAGTCCGAAGTAAGCTGTTTGTCCAGGCATACCAAGGATTCCAAGATGCGTGGTAATCGGAGCGATAGATGGATCAATTTTTCGAAGATGCTTTTCATTCACAACTGAGTATTCTTCCCAGTTTAGGTGGCCAATAACAACATCACCTTGATTAAATTGAGAAGATTTGGATTCGGCAACTTCTGCTACGACACCACCGTTTAATGGTTCGTTGATTTGGAAGGGTGCTACGTATGATTTTGCATCTCTCATACGCCCTCTCATGTAAGGGTCTACTGTAAGGTATAGTGCACGTAGAAGAACTTCTCCATCTTTAGGTGATGGAATGTCCGCTTCAACAATGTTGAAGTGTTCCATTGAAGGCATACCTTCTGGTCGTTTTGCTAGATGAATTTGTCTTTGTTTACTCATTCATAATCCCTCCATTATATGATTGATGCCTCATTCATTTCTTATCTAAGCTGTTCCACCTAAACGGTACCACAAAACATTACAGTTTATCAAAGTATTCGCATTGTAAATAAGCACATCTAAAAACAGTACTTTTCATCTTCTTCAACACATTCAAATTCTCTTTTTTTGAAAAGAATAGACATAATTGGTTATGATACGAAAGAGAGGAGGAAGGTCTATTGAGTCCCAGAACTAGCGGGTGGATTATGAAACAAACGTGGGAGGATCTTTTGTTCCTACACTGGTCTGTTGATCGCTATTGGCTTCAATCCATGCTTCCACCTCAGCTAGAAGTAGATACGTTTGAAGGGGAGGCATGGATTGGAATCGTTCCATTTGAAATGAATCAAATTCGGTTTCGTGGCTTACCTTCGGTTCCATTTGCTTCAAAACTACTTGAGCTTAATGTGCGGACTTATGTGAAATATGGCCAGAAACGTGGCGTGTATTTCTTTAGCCTTGATGCTAGTCATAGAGCAGGTGTTATGATGGCGAGAAATCTTTTTCACCTTCCTTACCTTCAAGCAAAAATGGGTAAAAAAAGTGATGGAAAGCAAATTAGCTTTTGGTCTTCTAGAACACATAAGGGTGTTGAAAAAGCCGATTACCATATTATTTATGAACCACTAGGAACATCTTATGAAGCGCGAAATGGAGATCTTGATTTTTGGCTTACAGAAAGAGATCGGCTTTTTATTGTAAGAGGAAATAAAGTATTTCAGGGGAAAATTAAGCATGATCGATGGCCACTTCAAAAGGTTGATGTTGCTGTTCTTCGTGATACACTCTCACACCCATATCACTACTCTGATCAAGTTGTTACTCATTTCTCTAAGAAGGTGACAACTTATTTGTGGCCATTTGAGAATGTAACCCAGACAGGAAAACCCCTTCACATTAAGTAAGGGGGTTTTTGATATTACGATTCTAGTGAATGCTTTCTTTGAAATGAGCGGGGTTCTATGCGACGGAATAATTTCGTGCGAGCAAGGGTGAAAATGACCAGTGCTGCCCAAATTAAAGCAAAACTGACTAAGTGCACAGAAGTAAACGACTCTCCATATAGGAATACACCTTGTATGAGCATTAAAGTAGGTGCGATGTATTGAAGAAAACCAATCATCGAAAGCGAAATGCGGTTTGCCCCGCTTGCAAAAAGCAACAGTGGTACAGCAGTGACAATTCCAGCGCCTAGTAATAATCCGAAAAGAGTGGCGTCTTCTAAATACATGGCATCTGCCACACTAGTACGCACTGTTATTAAATAAATTAACGCAAATGGCGTAATGAATAGCGTCTCAATCGTTAGTCCTGTTAAAGCACCAAGTCTCGCTTTTTTCTTCAATAAACCATAGAGCCCAAAGCTCATGGCCAGGATGAGAGAGACCCATGGTATTTCTCCAAATCGAAAGACGAGATTTAATACGCCAATTGTCGCAAGAGCAAATGAAATGAGTTGCCAGAAGGAAAGCCTTTCTTTTAAGAATAGAATACCTAGAAGAACGCTAATTAATGGGTTGATATAGTAACCAAGGCTGGTTTGAATGACGTGATCATGATTGACAGCCCATATGAATGCATACCAGTTTATAGTGATGAATACGGATGCAAAAGCGATCGCTGCTAGCTTCTTCGGCTGACGAAAAATACCGAGAAGCTCTATTTTAAATGAAGTTAATTTCCTCAGCACGATTAATATGATAATCATAAAAGCAAAGGACCAGATGATCCTATGAGCTAACACTTCTTCAGATGGTACTTGCCCGACGAGCTTCCAATATAGTGGGAGAATACCCCATAAGAAATAGGCGCCGGCACCCGAAAGTATCCCAAACATTTGTTCATTATCTGAAAATTTCATCGTTTTTCCTCGTTTCCATAAGATCACTTCACACTAGTTTAGCTTCCTTTCCAAATCATTACAACGAAAAAGCGTTCGTCTATGAACATAGACTGTTACATAAAGCGAAAGGGGCTGGAAGCAATGAGAGCAGCGCGCATTTTATTAGATCAGAAGGTGGGAGACGTAACAGGGAACGGCATTCCTGATCTTGTGGCCCTTACTGGTAATAAACCATTTGGAGATGATTCACCGTTAGTCGATAGCGTGGTTCTAACGATCAAAAACGATGCCACAGCGATCGATGTCTCTTTTGCTCTTCCGGGTAGTAGTGGCTATAACCCGACCCTTTATTTGGGTGATTTTACCGGGAACAAAGTGAAGGAAATATTAGTGCGTTCTGATTCTGGAGGGAGTGGAGGAATTACGTATGACTTTTTGTATTCCTATCTAAATCAAACCCTGAGGTTACTTTTTGATCAACAGAGTTTTTATGAAGCTTTTACTTATGATGTATACTACCTTGATTATTATCAAGCGAAGGTTGAAAATAAAACGTTAAATCAAAACTATATTGTAAGTCTTCTTTATAAAGGAGAAGAGTATCTTTCGGAAATTTATAAGGAGAATGGGCAATTAAAAGCCCCGATAAAGGGAAGTGTCTTGCCTCCTGGAGGCGTATATCCCATTGATTTGCAGCGTGACGGAGTTGATGAATTGTTGGTTTATCAGAGAGTAATCGGAAGATATAACGCGGATGGGCTAGGTTTTCTTTCTACACCACTTCAGTGGAAAGAAAACCAGTTCGTTCCTATGTATCAATCTTTATGTATATTTGGATAGAGAGTATGTAATAAAAGGGGGATGTGATCCCCCTTTGGAATTTCGTTTTTATTGCTTTTCAAGAAGAGATGCAAGTACGTGTTTCTTGAATTTCTCTGTCTTGCGTCCTTCAATGTAACGTACATCATGTTTTTTAAGCTGTTCAACGTACCAGCCTTTGCTTCCGTAATGCATCGAACCATCCTTTCTCTATTGAAAATTCTATAAGGAGTATTCAATAAACCTTAACCGTGAACCATGTTATCATCCATTGCTCTCTATGAAAAGGGAAAAAGTCTATTTTTTTGAAGGAATTTTGTTACAGGATTCATGAAAAATCATATAAGCAAAAAGATAATGAAAGTAAAGAGGGATATGCATGGATTTTACCTAGTTTTTGGCAGAGGATAAGATTAAAACGGCATTGAAAAATGGTGATATTGAC
Organism: Anaerobacillus sp. QJM3NY_32; assembly: GCF_056173645.1. NCBI lineage: Bacteria > Bacillati > Bacillota > Bacilli > Caryophanales > Bacillaceae > Anaerobacillus > Anaerobacillus sp. QJM3NY_32. Next base: position 416,963 of record NZ_CM149684.1, read on the forward strand.
AATCTTCCTGGTAAAGGAAAACGACAGAATCTTGAGGGTTTATCGATGATTTCAGAAGATCTTAGAATAGCCTACAAAGTTCTAAAGAATAGTGGATACCTCCCTGAAGAAGTAGATTAAAAAAATGAGTTACTGTCACTAGAAAAACTTCTTAAGTATTATGAGGATGATAGGGAGAAAGAGCGTTTAAAGCAGCGAATCTCAGAAAAGCAGCTTCGTTACAATAAGCTTTATTAGGAAAGACGCTTCCGTTTAACTAAAGAATATCAGCCTAATGTGCAAAAGAAACTAACCGAATGGTAATTGCCCCCTTTGAATTCAATTTAAGGAGGTTCTTATTTGAACGACCACACTCTATTAAAGGAGAAATTTATACTAAGGCGAATGTAAGTATAACAGCGCGGGCGTGTTTCCATGCAGAAAAGCCTTCCAACAATAGAGGGGGATAGAGAATGGATGGGTCTATATCAGTACATGAGCTAGTTAAAACGTATAAAGGTGATGTGAAAGCTGTCCAGGGCGTAAGTTTTGAGGTAGCTGAAGGCGAATTTTTTGCCTTTCTCGGCCCAAATGGTGCAGGTAAATCTACGACAGTTCAGATTCTTACTACGCTTGTGAAACCAACGACAGGAAGCATTCGCATTGGTGGTGTTGATGTTGGAGAAGAACCTGAACGGGTGCGATGGAATATTGGCGTGGCTCTACAAGAAACGGGTATCGATCCAGTGTTAACGGGGAGAGAGTTAATTGAAATGCAGGCAAGACTATTTGGTTTTAGTAAGAAAGAAGCCAAAACAAGAGCTGTAGAGTTACTTACCCTTGTTGACTTAAATGATGCAGCAGATCGTCCATGTGGAAATTATTCTGGGGGAATGAGACGGAGGTTGGACCTCGCGCTCACCTTAGTTCATAAGCCTAAAATCCTTTTTCTTGATGAACCAACAACTGGACTTGATCCATCGAATCGAAAAGCCATTTGGAAGGAATTAAGCGGTTGAATAAAGAAGAAGGAACGACGATATTCCTAACAACCCAATATCTTGAAAAAGCTGACCAACTTGCTGATCGAATCAGTATCATCAACCAAGGAAAAATCGTCGCATCTGGTAGTGCCGAAGAATTAAAAAGGACGCTCGGATTTGATGCGATTCAACTTGTGTTCGATGAAGTTGATGAAGCGGAGCGAGCAAGTAAAACGCTAGCCGATCTTGCAGAGAATATTGAGCGATCAAAAGAAGAGATTACACTTTACACTAAGAATGGAACACAACTTCTATCAGAGCTTGTTCGTAAGCTAGATGAACACAACCTTTCACCAAAAACATTGAATGTAAAGCCACCATCTTTAGATGATGTATTTATTAATGTGACGAACGAGCAAAAGGAAAGGGCGTGAAGCTATGGGGGAGCAAAAGAAAGGCTCTTTTCTTGTAGATACACTGGTTTTTACAAAGAGAAGTATCATAACAATCATTCGAAATCCATTGATTTTCATTCCTAACTTAATCATTAGTCTTTTCTTTTTGTTTGTTTATGAAGGAGGATTAAGTGGGATTTCAGAGCTTCCTGCATTTGAAGGAGCAAACTACCTTGCCTTTATTTTACCTGTCTCTATCGTTTCAGCTGCGATCGGGGGAGCAGGTGGAGCTGGGCAAGCGCTGGTTAAGGATTTAGAAAATGGATACTTTTCACGTCTTCTTCTTACCCCTTCCTCAAGACTTGCTATCGTACTTGGTCCGATTATTGTGGGAATGCTGCAGCTGCTCATTCAAACGGTGTTAATTCTAGTAGTTGCTTATTTTCTTGGTCTAGAAGTTGCAGCAGGATTTGGTGGAGTAATCGTCGTTCTTTTATTAACGCTTGGGTGGGGGCTTGCTTTTGCAGGGTATTCAGTTGGTGTAGCGTTACGAACAAAGAATGCTCAATCTGCACAAGCAGGGACTTTTGTATTCTTTCCACTTATTTTTCTTAGCACAACTTTTGTTCCCTATGAATTGATTGAAGCAGGTTGGTTAAAAGTGGCGGCAACGATTAATCCGACGACGTATTTATTTGAAGCGATGCGCTCCGTGTTTATTGATGGTTGGGAAGCTTGGCCGCTTATTAGAGGATTTCTGGTCATAGGTCTGTTATGTGCTATTACGATTAGTTTCTCAGCGGTAAGTGCCTCCAAAGCGGTAAGTGCTGATTAAGAGAAAAAAGCTCGCATTTTATTGCGAGCTTTTTTAAAATATAGGCTATTTTTTAGCTGCATGTAGAATAAAGCGGTGTGAAGGTATATCAATAAATCCGTTGTTTTCTATATTTTTATGTAAGCGATAAAGGGCGTTTCGGTAGCGGTCGATCGAGAAGTTAGGAATTTGCCATGGAATCGCTTTTAAATAATAAATGACTGCACCAATGTCATAAAAACGTGTAGAAGGAAAAGATTCTTTAGCATCTACAATGGAAAAGCCGGAAGATTCCAGTTCTTGAACGGCGTAATTCAAGTTCCAATGATCGTATTCAGACTTCATTGGAGCATCCAACACTCGATTTAGTTCTTTCATATCTTCCCCGCCAACCTGCTGAGTAATATAAGCTCCATTAGCGGATAGTATACGATGGACTTCCTTTGGAGAGTAGGAATCATGCTTGTTCATCACGAATTGAAATTCAGCATCTAAAAAAGGAAGAGTATCGTCATCCTCGAATCCTTTTACAATGACTCCTTCAGGCTCAAGTCTTGATTTGGCAATTGGAAGGTTAGGGGGATAGCCTTCAGTTGCTGCTAACTTCTTTGGAAATGGCTTTAATGCTTCAAGAAATTCTCCGCCTCCAGTACCCATATCAAGTACACTGTAGCTAGAGCGGAAATAGTGTAGAACATAAGAAGTGTACGACCACGGAAGCGGTTCGCCGTTCATTCTTTCTGTATTTGTAATATAAGAAAAATCCCAACCTGAGAACGGTGTTTCGATGTCTTTAAGGTGAAATTCAAATGCTTGATCTGTTATCACGTATAACCCCTCCTGTTATTAATTACCATTATAGCAGGGGAGATGTAGAGAGTGAGAAAAAGTTAATATAATCAATTAGGATTTAAAACTACAGAGATTAGGGTAAACCAAGATATGCGAACATTCGATTGAATCGATACTGCAAACCAAGTGAATCTGGAATGGAGATTAAAGGACGTGAAGACATTGAATACAGCTAAGTTATATGATCTTATAGGAATTGGGATTGGACCGTTTAATTTAGGTATGGCTGCACTTGCAGATGAGACAGAAGTAGAAGCGATTTATTTTGATCAGAAAGAAGAATACAATTGGCATCCAGGGATGTTGATTGATGGAGCGGATCTTCAGGTTCCATTTCTTGCAGATTTGGTTACCATTGCAAATCCAAAAAGCCCTTATACTTTTATTAATTACTTACATGAGCATGATCGACTTTATCAGTTTTATTTTTTTAATAAATTTGATATACCGAGAAAAGAATACAACGCTTATACTAAATGGGTTGCGTCACAATTAAATAATTGTTTCTTTGGTCAAAAAGTAATTGATGTTCTTTATGATAAAGAAAAAGCATGCTATAACGTTACGATTGAAGAGGTAAAGACGGGTCGAACAGAGACCTTGCAAGCAAAGCATGTCGTCCTAGGAACAGGAAGTGTGCCAAATATACCTGATGGCTTCGACTCATATCCACCTGAAGATGTTCTTCATACAAATCATTATCTATATCACGAGAAAGAGTTGAAAAAATCACGTTCAGTAACAGTGATCGGGTCAGGGCAAAGTGCTGCAGAAGTGTTTTATGATTTGCTTCATGACCAGGAGAAGTACGGCTATCATTTGAACTGGTTGACTCGATCAGCAGGTTTTTTTCAATTAGAATCAGCTAAGCTAGGGCAGGAAGTATTCTCGCCTGATTATGTTAGCTATTTTCACGGCCTTTCGTTTGACGACCGGAAAGATGCTCTTTCAACACTTGGAACTTTAAGAAAAGGCATAGATTCATCTACATTAAAGAATATTTATCACCTTCTTTACCATCGATCCTCTGAGGGTTCGCTAGATGTGATGATACAACCTTTATCTGAGGTAAATGGTATTGAAAAGAGAGGTAAGCACTATGAACTTGCGTGTAGACAGTGGCAAGAAAATCATGAATTCCAAACGACTACGGATAAAGTTGTTCTTGCGACTGGATATAAACCTCACTTCCCTGAATGGTTTAGACGGATAGAAGACGAAATTGAATGGGAAGATGAGAATCGATTTAAAGTAGAGATGGATCAGCAGCTGGTCTTTAAAGATGGAAGAGAGAACCACATCTTTACGTTAACAAATCTCGATCATTCTCACGGAACAGGAGCAACAAACCTTGCCCTTTCTGTTGAGCGAAACAAGCGCGTGTTGAACTTCGTAGCAGGAAGATCCTTATACAAAGTTAATACAAATACCGTTTTCCAACAGTTTTCTAGTAAAGGAATGTAGAACTTGGAGTGGATAACGTAAAGATCTTTAAAAGCCATACGGAAGCACACTAGAAAAAGGACTCCCCAACTTATCATGTTTGGGAAGTCCTTTTTCTTTCACCAGGATAAGTGATATTAGTGATTCTCGTCACGTTCTTTCAATATGAGTGAATATCCTTCAAGATTAACAACATGGTTAATACCCTGACGAAACGTTGAAAATGTAGGAATCTTTGGATCAAGATCAAGATTCATTAACCATTGCACAACCCGCTTCGTGATTCCCACATAAACGACAAGAATGCCCATCAAAGAGAGCGACTTTGTCATCGTCTCGCATAAGGCTTGTGCCGAGCTCGCATTCAATTCAGATAGCCCAGAGAAGTCAAGCAGAACATAATCCGTATTGTTAGCTGCACAATAATTTAATGTGTTGTCAATAAGCTTTTCTGACCTTTCCTCATTCATGGTGCCGATGAGAGGAATAAGGATAGCATTATCAATAATGGTTGGAATAATCGCTGAAGATAGTTCACTAACAAGTTTTTTGTTTTCCTGAAGCTCCTTTTGCTTTTCTGTTACATCGCGCCAGACAAGTAGATAACCAGTTTTTTCACCTGATTCGTTAAGGTATTCAGAAATAACGATACTAGCTGCAAATCGGTCAAATAAGGTAATGGTACTTTCATATGGCAACTGATAGAGCAAAATGTTTCTTTGGTGTGAAGGATTTTGATGGAACTCATCAATGCTTTTCCCGATTAGTTCTGAAGGGTGATTAATAGGTAAATAGGGTATAAGTGACTTAAGTAGCATTTCTGCACGTTCATTAAACCACACAATACGTAAATCTAAATCGCATACAAATATATTATCGCCTAAACTATTAAGCGCCCTTGTTGTCTCACTATGTGAAAAAAAAGTCGTTTCTGCCAACTCATTACCTCCGCAAATTTAACTAACATATTAATCATATTATAATTCAAAGCATACCAATTGCCTATTAATAACGAATAGTAAAAGACCTTTCATTCTCATTGACTTCTTTTTCTTCCATAATCACGTTATCAACGACGGAATAGGGGCTACCTGATTCTAGTGCAGAGTGAAATTGGGTCATAGTGGCTTCTTCTCCTTGTGCTTCCACTTCAACAGAGCTATCCATTCGATTCATGACATAGCCAGTAAGGCCATATTGGGCTGCTTTTTGCTGTGTATATGCTCGGAATCCTACACCTTGAACTCTTCCTTTAATAATATAATGATACCGTTTCATCTGGCTTCATCCTTTCAAAGTAGTCCTATATAGTACTTTTCCTATTTGTTGTTCTATTAAACGAGTTGCTCTTCAGTATATAGAACGGAAGATAAAGAAGATGGAAGGCGATAATGGTAATGCCTTCGAGTGAAAGTAAGTATAATGGCCATGGTCCTAAGTAGTCCAAAATGGTATGACTATGCGGCTTATTCATTAAGAACATATAGTTTGAACCGATGCTAAGATTGATTGCAAATAACACAGCTACATATAAATTCAGAGTAGTAAAGGCCGTCCATATTGAGCGATAGGAGGGGATATATTTATCAACGGCAATAAATAACCATGATGTTAGAACAATCCCGCCGTGAGCTACAAAAAAATGAAAAAATCGAAAGTGTGGATAAGAATAGAAGCCAAGATCAGGGGTGATCATGGCGAGTAGGGCGCTAGACGTCCCTACGAAATAAGTTATTTCAAACAATCCCCTCTGTTTTGTTATTAGAAGAGCAACAGATAAAAGAAGTGAAATGCTACTTAATTGAAGAGGTAAAGTCGTAGTAATGCTCCATTCGCTATAGTAAATAAACCAGAGATGAAAGCTCCCCTCTGACAGTAATAAAGCAGTGGCAATCATTATTCGCATCGCAAGATTTGCACGATTTTCTTTTAAGACTGATTTGAAGCAAAAGATAAGCAACATCATAATCCCTAAAGTAAACAACGCTGATAGATGAGGAAAAGAAAAAAGAGCAAAGCGGTTGTCTGTCGACCAGGAGAAAAAAGTTTCCATTCCTAAAAAACCTCTATTCTAATCAAGTAAGCTATTATAAAAAAGCCAAAAGCGTTTATTCGAAAGCTTTTGGCTCCATTTATTGAGATTGTTAAAGAATCTGTTCATAGTATTTTGATGAAGAAAAACCACTAAATGGCTAGCTCAGTTCAATCCTTTAATTGATTGTAATGAGAGCGTGCTGAACAGATGGAAAGCTTTTGACGGAAGACAGGGAGAAGTCAGCTTGTACACCTTCTAAGACAAAGTCAGGTCTAGCTCCGGTTAGCATTAGTTCAGCTCCCATTAGCTTAATGAGCTGATGGAGTTGATAGACTCCTTTATGAAGTTCAGAAGTGAAATGGCTGACACCAGAAAGGTCGATAATTAAGTATTCATCTCCGCTCTTCTGAATATGGGCACTTACGTTCTTTAGAATGAGATCGATTCGTTCGTCATCAATGTGCCCAACTATTGGAACGATCGAGACTTTACGGTCAATTGGAACGATAGGAGTGGATAAACGTTTCACCTGTTCGAAATAATGTTCAGATCGTTCTTCGGCCATTTTGCGTTTAGTAACATCCTGCTGTACCCCTACAAAAAATGTTTGATGTTCACTTTCGAAGTAGACTGGGTAAATTTGGAGTTCATTCCAAAAGAACTCTCCATTTTTTTTATAATTTTTGATTTCAACTTTGATTTTCTCTTTATTTTGAATAGCGGAACGTAATTGAGCAACCGTTTCTTTATCGCTATCCGCTCCTTGTAAAAAACGACAATTATTCCCGATAATTTCATCGGTTGAATATCCGCTTAATTTCTCGAAACCTTCATTTGTATAAACAATTGGATTATCGGGAAGCTCAGGATCGGTAATGACGACTCCTGTATCTACATATTCTATTGCTGTTCTAACGAATTCATTTCTTTTCATACGCTTAAGCTGTTCTTTGTTTACTTTCATAGCTTACAGCTCCATGACGTCATATTTCTCATTTGATCATCACCTTTTAAATTGAATGGTACTACTAGTATAAATCGCTCTCGTAGAAAAACCAATGAAAACCCATTTATTCGACTAGCTTATAAAAATGTTCAGATAATAAACTGAAAAAATCAGACAAATAAGATAGAGATATAAAGGATATTTAGTATTCATGCTATAATAAAAGTATTTATTTTGATTGAACGGGAGGGGTTATGTAATGGATGCACTTGATGTTATGGGAAAAAAAGAAGAGATCTTCCCATACTTCCAGCCTATTGTTAGTGCTGATAAGCAGCAAATTATCGGGTATGAAGTTCTCGGGAGAATTCGAACAGAAGAAGGAATAGATAGTCTCGGATTCTTTTTTCAAGATCAGTCTATACCTGAAGAGTACATATTAGAAATTGATTCACATATTCGAAGTCAAGCGATTGATATTCTTTTAGAGCGCGGAAACGGTCAGAGCCTATTCTTTAATTCGAGTGCCAGGCACCTTCTTTATGACCATGGTGAAACTTTCACAAACGATCTTGAAGAGTATGCGAATAAGGGGATCGCTTATGAACAAATTGTCATAGAGGTTTCTGATTATGATATTGAAGATGAAGCATTACAGACTCTTCAGCATATCCTTACGTATTATAAGAGTCTTGGTGTACAAGTAGCTGTTAGCCATGCAGGTAATACGATGAGTAATATTGAAAAAATTGCTATTCTTAATCCCAATATTATTAAGGTTGGTTTATTGAATTTGAAAGATAAAGGTATGCCTCCAGAATATCGAGAAGTTTTGTATGCCTTATCTATGTTAGGAAGAAAAATTGGTTCAACTCTACTGTTTGAAGGAATTGAAGGAGTAGGTCAGCTAAAATATGCATGGGAGAACGGCGGGCGTTATTATCAGGGATACTATCTTGGTAAGCCTAGAGCAGATTATCTTGATGTTAACCAATATAAATCTTTGTTAACAAATGAATTTCAACATTTTATCACGCATGAGAGAAAGCGTCTTCTCTCGCTTTATGAGCTGTCTCAAGACTTTAATCGTCATTTGCAGCAGCACATAAAAAGGAGCAGGCAAAATGATTGGAATACGATGGTAGCTGAAGCTGCCCATTCACTTGGTGAAGCTTGTTTTAGAGGCTACATTTGTGATGAAGACGGTCATCAAGTTTCGTCTAACTATTATAGAAATGGAGAAGGAGGGTGGGAGTTTCAGCCTGAATATGAAGGCGATAATTGGAGCTGGCGTCCATATTTTCTCGAAAATATCGTGAGGATGAAGCATGAAAAGGTTGGGATATTGTCTGACCTATATAGTGATATTGAAACAAATGAGCTCATCCGGACTTACTCTTATCCTATAAATGAATCTTATTACTTGTTTCTAGATATACCATACCTCTATCTTTATGAACGAGATGACTACTAGAGAGTGGTGAACACAAGCTCCGTAGAAAGTCATTGTTCCACGTGGATTGCGTCATATAGAAAGTTTGTGGCAAGACTAGAGTGAAAAGAGGCTTTTAAGGGTAGTAGTAAGATAGTAGCTATAGGAGGGATCAGATGCTAAAAAAAATATCTGTTAAAACAAATCGTCGAGATGAAATGATTGATATTACCTCAGAGGTTAAAAAGGTTATCCGTGATGAGAATCTTAAACAGGGGACTGTTCTCGTCTATTCCGCTCATACAACGGCTGGTATTACGATTAATGAGAATGCTGATCCAGATGTAAAGCACGATATGCTTATGCGATTAGATGAAGTGTATCCATGGGAGCACGAAAAATACCAACATGCTGAGGGAAACTCTGCTTCTCATCTTAAAACAAGTACAGTAGGTGCATCGCAAACGATCATTGTAGAAGAGGGTAGTCTTATTCTTGGCACGTGGCAAGGCATTTATTTCTGTGAGTTCGATGGCCCACGTAACCGTACCGTTTATATCAAAACAATGGAGGGATAACGATGATCCGAGTCTTATTCGTTTGTCTAGGAAACATCTGTCGTTCACCAATGGCGGAAGCAGTCCTAAGGTCGAAAGTAGCACAAGCTGGATTATCGGATCAGATTGAAATTGATTCAGCTGGTATAGGTGATTGGCATGTAGGAGAACCTCCTCATGAGGGAACTCGGGAAATTCTTTTAAAGCAACAAATTTCAGTGGATGGAATGAAAGCAAGACAAGTGAAGGAAGGCGATCTTTCTCAATTTCACTATGTGATTGCAATGGACGCAAGTAATCTTGGAGAACTTCATGAAATGGCGGGAATGAACTCATCGAGCTCAATTTCACGATTGATGGACTACGTAAGCGAAAGTGAGATTGAAGATGTACCTGATCCTTATTTTGAAGGGAATTTTGAAGAAGTTTACCAAATGGTTGAAGAGGGCTGTTCAAAATTACTTGAACATATTAGAGATGAAGAGGGCATATGAAGCTTGATATTGAAAAAGCGATTGTAGAAACAGGTGATCGAACTTCAATTGTCGATATGCAGCCTGTTTTAGGAGGCTCGATAAATCAGGCATTTTACGTTCGAACGAAAGAGCGGGAATACTTTGCGAAAATAAATAAAACAGCTTCTGAACAATTTTTTCTAGCTGAGAAAAAAGGCCTTGAACGATTACGGAATAATGGATTGATGGTACCAAATCCCCTTCTACTTAAGGGGCGTGATGAAACAGAAATGGTTTTTCTGATGGAATGGATTCGTTCCAAACCATCTGATGAAACAGGCGATCGGAGACTAGGTAGTCTTGTTGCAAAAATGCATCAACAGCATTCCAATCAGGTTGGTCTGAATGAGCCCAATTTTATAGGAGAGCTAACTCAATTAAACAGCCCTTCTTCCAATTGGGTTACGTTCTACAGAGATTTGCGTCTTGGGGCCATGCAGGGGCTAGCAATTGAAAAGGGGAGGATCTCAAGGGAGCGTGACCGCCGCTTAACGCAACTCCGCCAGAGGCTTGATTCAATCATAGGGCATAAACCATCTTTTTCACTTTTACATGGTGATCTTTGGGGTGGTAATTGGTTGTATGGTGAGAATGGGCAACCTTATTTAATTGATCCTGCTGTTTATTTTGGTGACCGAGAAGTAGATATCGCATTTACATATTTATTTGGTGGTTATTCAAAAACGTTCTACGAGCAATATGAAGCTGATTATCCGTTAGAGAAAGAATTTGAGGAGCGAATTCCGATCTATCAGTTATATTATCTTCTTGTTCATTTGATCTTATTTGGGGAAAGCTATGGAAATGCGGTAGATCGAATACTGCAAAAGTACACACTCTGAATGTTATGAAGGCGTTTCATAAGCGTGAATAAAGGGAATTAAATCGCATCTTTATATAACAAGGAGGAAATCAAATGGGTCAGACATATTCAGGCGGTAGTCAAAATAAACTGTTTAAGGCAGTCCTTATTGGTGGATTAGCAGGCGCACTTATTTCACTGTTCGATCGAGGAACGAGAGAATCCATTCAAAACGGATCAAAAAAAGCAGGCACTATTTTGCGTGATGTTAAGAATAATCCATCATACTATACGGATAAATGGAAGCAAACCGTAGATGATGCAAGCGGGCTAATGAAGGAAGTACAAGATGACATTTCAACCCTGTCTCAGAAATTCAATGGATTGAAAGAAAGTTCGGTTGAAGCGTTTAATCTTGTCAAAGAAACACAGGACGATCTTAAAGAAATAGGCTCGAGAGTTGTGGAAGCTGGTGAAGAATTAACTGGCAACACTAACGATAAATTGACACATTAATTGAGCCGCAGGAGGGTATATGGTGGATGCATCATTAGGGCAATTTTCGAAACAGCTATTTTCAAGAATAAAAGAACACCAAGTAACCGACTTATCGGCACAGCTTGCTTACTATTTTTTATTATCGCTGTTTCCGTTTCTGATCTTTGCGATTACCCTCCTCACTCATTTTGATTTCTCTCAGGATCAAATTCTTGATTTAATTGCGCAATACGCACCTTCTGAATCATTTGTGACCATTCAAGAAAATCTTATTCTCGAAGATGGAGCACGTAAAGGTCTTTTATCATTTGGGATTATCGCAACAATTTGGTCAGCATCTAATGCAATCAATGCGATCATTAAGTCACTTAACCGAGCATATAACGTACAGGAAAGTCGACATTTTTTACTAGCGAGAGGATTATCGATTCTATTGTCGTTAGCGATGATCTTTGTAATCGTTGTGGCACTCGTTTTACCCGTATTTGGGGAAACGTTATGGCGGTTTTTTGTATCGTTCTTTGAATTACCTGAATCATTAAGTTTTATGTTTGCGATCATCCGGTGGACTTTAAGCCTATCCATTATGATTGTGGTTTTTATGTTTATCTACTACTATGCTCCAAATAAACGGCTAAACTATAAAGATGTGTTGCTAGGGTCTGTGTTTGCTTCGGTAGCTTGGCAGCTTGTATCATTAGCCTTTTCCTACTACATCAATAACTTTAGCAACTATTCTGCTACATACGGAAGTCTTGGAGGGGTTATTGCCCTTATGCTTTGGTTCTATCTCACTGGCCTTGTGATTATCATAGGAGGCGAAGTGAACGCGACCTCAAATTATTTCAGGAAAAAAGCCCAATAGAGCTAGCGGCGATATGCTGCTATATCTATTGGGCTTTTGTTATTTTAATAGGCGTAATCCATTTAATATAACAAGAATGGTACTTCCTTCATGACCGAGGACTCCCAATGGAAGAGTGAGGAATTGAAAGAAATTAGATGCAATAAGGATGAGTATGACGGCAATGGAAAAGATCACGTTTTGTTTTACAATTTGATTTAATCGGTTAGAAAGATTTACGGCTCGAGTAAGCTTTCCAAGATCATTTTTCATTAGAACAACGTCTGCCGTTTCAAGAGCTACATCTGTTCCCTGTCCCATAGCAATCCCAACATCAGAAACCGCTAGAGCAGGTGCATCATTAATGCCGTCCCCAATCATGCCAACCGTTGCATATTTTTTCTTTAATTCTTTCATGTGGGTTACTTTATCTTCTGGAAGACAATTGGCGAAATAGGTTTTTATGCCAACTTCTTCTGCTATCGCCTTTGCTGTTTGTTCACTGTCTCCTGTCAGCATAATAGGCTCAATCCCGCGTTTTTTCAACGCTTTAATCATTGCTGGCGATTCACTTCGTACTTTATCTTTTAAAGCTATCATACCAGCAAAACCATGTTGATCCGCAGCAAGTACAATGGTGTTCCCACTTGATTGCAACTGGGCGTACTTTTCTTGAAAAGAATCAAATCCATCCTTATCAGTAAAGAAATCTAACTTCCCTACCTTCCAACTGATTCCATTAATTTTCGCTTCAACACCCCATCCAGAATGATCCATCATTTCCTCAGGTTCAAGCCAGTTATGTGATCCTGAATGATTAACAATGGCTTTTGCAAGTGGATGTGTCGACTGCCGTTCGATAGAGGCTACGATGTTCATAAATGTCGTCTCATCCATATCTGAACGAGTGAGAACATCTGTAACTACTGGAGAACCTTCCGTTAATGTTCCCGTTTTATCAAGTGCAACAGCTTTCATGGAGCCTAGTTGTTCGAGATGAACCCCGCCTTTAAATAGGATGCCATTTCGTGCACCTGCTGATATAGCCGATAACGTAGCAGGCATAATGGAAGCAACTAGGGCGCAAGGAGAAGCAACAACTAGAAAAACCATAGCACGATAGATCGTTTCATCCCACGTCCATCCAAAAAGAAAGTGGGGAAGGATCATAAGTAAAGAGCCCATTAGTAATACGATTTTGACATACCAGCCTTCAAGTTTTTCGATAAACAGCTGTGATGGTGCTTTTTGATCTTGGGCTTCTTGAACAAGGGCAATGATTTTTTGGAAGACGGTGTCCTCACTACTCTTTGTCATTTTAACGGTTAAATGTCCTGATATATTTAACGTTCCAGCAAATACTTCCTCATTCATTCGTTTAATGACAGGAATAGACTCGCCGGTAATTGCAGATTGATCCAGAGAAGTTTGCCCTTTCATAATTAATCCGTCTGCAGGAACTCTCTCTCCTGGTTTAATAAGAATAACGTCATCTACAGACAGCGAACTAGCAGGTACAACCATTTCAGAACCGTTTGAAATAATGGTTGCGGTTTCTGGTTGAATTTCCATCAGAGATTGAAGCTCTCGTTCACTTTTGTTCAATGTATAGGTTTCAAGGGCACCACTTAATGCAAAAATAAATATAAGTATGGCTCCCTCAGTCCAGTACCCAATACTACCAGCACCGATCGCTGCGATGATCATAAGAAGCTCAACATTCACGTCCTTCTCAGCAAACGAGTCTTCTATTCCTTCTTTTGCTTTAGCGAAACCGCCAATAACAAATGCCGTGATATAGAGACTAGCTTCAACGGAAGGTGAAAATGCGCCCTCCATGATCCAAGCAAAGGCGATGATTAATCCGCTTATTAGGGCAGCAGTTAGCTCCCCATGACGTTTCAAAGTATTCCACCAGAAAGAAGTATGTGAAGTGTAAGTACTTGATTGAATATTTGCCTGTTCCATTATCATTCCTCCTTTTTCTAATTGAGAATAATAGTCATCTTCATTCCCTTACTAAACGTGCAATGCTGTGACCACTTAAAGTGGTCACAGCATTAGAAAGCTGATAATACGGAGTTATCTAAATCGAATTGAGAATGTTTTTCATGTAGATTAGAATAATTATCATGTTTTAATAATTTTATTCTATCACATGCTTCTCATCTTGACTATAAGAAAAAGAACAATTGGGCGGAATGATTTTATGTTTAAAAATGGGAATGAACAGGGAATTGAATTTGTAACAAAGAAAAGATGAGGAGGAGTACAATGCTATTAAAAGAAAAGCTAGAACAACTGAAACATGCTCGTGTCCAAAAGCCTGATAAAGTGTTTACTCTGTATTTAAATACGGATCGTCGTGATGCGGACCGACAAAATGGTGAATGGAAAATTCAATTGAAAAACGGATTTCGAAATTTCGAGGAATACTTAAAGCAAAGTGATAATAAAGAAGATCTTGAAAAATATGAAAAAGTAAAAGAGAAAATTCAAGATGAGCTTAATCGTATAGAAAATGATTTAAAACGCGGACTTATTATTATTGCTTCTTCAGATGATCAGATTTGGTTCGTAGAGCGTACGCAAGTTCCAGTCGAAACGAACCTTTATTGGGAAGAAGAACCTCAACTAGAAGTAGTAGAAGAACTTGAAAACAACTATCCAAATACTGGTATTGTGCTTGTCCATCATGATTATGTTCGGATTATTGAAACTGAACTTGGTTTTCTAACCAAAAGTGAAGAATATGCCTGGGATCCGGACGAGGATAACTGGAGAATTTACGAGGGAACAACGGGAAATGAGAATATCTCTGGAAATGGAAGTACAGCACAGCGAGAGCTATATGAAGATCGAGTAAAAGCCAATCGTGAAAGATGGTACAAATCGATGGCTGCAAAGCTTGATAAAAAAGCAAAAACTCAGCAGTGGGAAAAAATCTACGTGGCTGGTGAAAAAGAAGAAGCAAGCGAATTAAATGAGTTAATGAATAAGGAAGCTACAGTAGTTGGTAAGAATTATTCTGATAAGCGAGATGATGAAGTGATCGAATCGCTAGTCTCATAATAATAAAAGCACCCTTGAGGGTGCTTTTATTATTATGAGCTATGTTAGCTTCCACTGTTGCTTCTCGATTTTTGACTCATTCAATTGGTCATCACAGAACGAGCAAAAATCTAGAATGTTCATGAACATTACCTTATTATATTAGGGCTATTTGACAGCTTTAACAGTGAAAATTTTCGGAATGCCTCTGTCGTGGAGCTTAATATTCGGTTCCTCTGTTACCTGTTTAATAATAAGGTTCTCATCAGCAATGCTTGTAAGAATTTCACCAAGTGTCCATTTACGCTGAAGCACCAGGCTTTCTGCTGTTTCGTTCGTTAAATGCTTCTCAAAAGCAACTTTAGTTTTGTGGATTGTCGGATCGAAATAGTTACCATCAACTTTATGCTTCTTTCCTTTAGACGAAATAAGCTTTGTTGATATAGGATGGAAATCTTGGATTACAAAGGTGCCTTCTGGCTTCAAGAGACGTGAAACAACCTTGAAGAGAGGGTGAAGATCAAGGAAGTAATGTAAAATCCCCAGTTCCATAACAATAATATCAAAACTTCTATCGAGATCATGGTTCATTTTTAAAATGTCAGTGACATAATAGGAGAGGTCCACGTTACACTCTTCTGCAATTTCTTTGGCGAATCGCTCATTTTCATAGGAAAAATCGATGACTGTTGCATTTGCACCAAGTAAACTCATTGCTGTCGCTTTCATACCATGTGATCCCATTAAGTTGGCTACTTTCTTTCCTTGTAGTGAAGGAAGATACGGTAGAAGTGATTTAAGACGTGATTTTGGATTTTCTTTTAATTTTGTTGCGGCTTCTTCAGGTTTTCCAAATCGATTAAGCAATGCTTCGTAAGTTTGTTGATTCCAAGATTTTGCATTCTGGGCTGTCACATTCTCTTGTATTTCTTTTAGGTGAGCATCAATTATATTCCGCCATTCTGGAAGCTTCTGATAGTAATAGAGTGAAAGGCATTGAACCGATTGTTCTCCTAGTGAGACTTCAATGAGATAAGGGTTCGTGCGGATAACGGTGTTGTATGTGCACTCAATTCGTACCGGACACTCATCGATCACATAAAGAGCGTAAGCAGTTTCGGAAGTGTAATCGGGTTTTGCTACTCCGTATTTAAGATTGAAATCATCTACGACGGACTCAAAAGCATCCCATTGAATCGAAACGGCTATAGAATGAGGGGCATCGACTGCTCCTTGAAGCCAAAGAGCTGTTTCATTTATAAAGAAAAAAGGAATGTTATAATTGTTTAGGTTTGAAGAAAGGTTCTTTAAGACATTTTCTTGGAGTTCTGGCATTTTTCCACCTCAATTTTGTTACATGAACATATTTTGTATAGAATACTATAGCATATAGACAGCCCATAAGGCATCTGAAGAATAGGGAGAGACGTAGGATATGCAGACTCAGAATGAAGGTGTGTCAACGCAGAAATGGGTGAAGAGGGGTGGGTCCTTCGCTTTAGGTATCTACTTACTTGCGCTTTTCTATGCGACATTGTTTATTTATAATTATTATCCATATGGTAAATCAGTTAACCTTGTTTTGTTCGATAGTATAAAGTTAATGTGGGAAAGCGGAAGCTACTGGCTCATCTTAAAAAATATTATTGGAAATATTATGTTGTTTATGCCGCTAGGATTTTTAACACCGCTAGTTTATAAAAAAGGAAAGTCTGTGCTGATTATTGGCCTGATCGGTTTTTCAACGAGTACTGTTATTGAATTATTGCAGTACTTTGTCGCTCACCGTATATTTGATATTGATGATATTCTCTTAAATGCTCTTGGAGCTATCGTAGGCTACGGTGGCTATCGCATAGTGCTTTCATTATATAGGAAAATGAAAAAGACAAAATAAAAGAGGCAGCTTGCGCTGCCTCTTTATCATTTCGTTATTTAGTCTTCTTTCTTCGCTTTATCAAGAAGTTTAGTAATACGTTTTGTAAGCATTTTACGACCTTCTCCGCCTGCTTGGAAATGACGAAGTTTACCTTCTGAATCAAACACGTAATAGGCAGGTACATATTGATTTTCGAATGCGTCTGTCAATTTGTGATCACTATCAACGAAGATTGGTTGGCTAATATCGTGTTGATCAGCTACTTGTTTAATTTCTTCAAGGTCAAGGTCTTTTTCAGAGCGTGGCATATGAACAGCAATAACATTCATATCTTCACTATATTCATCACGGAATTCGTTAACCATTGGCATAGCTTCTTTACATAGACCACAGCTAATGGACCAGAAGTGAATAAGAGTAAGTGGTTTATTACCTACGAGGTCACTCTTCTTAACTTCTCCGTTAAACCATTCTTTTGCGCCTTCTAGTTCAGGCATTTCTTCGCGTAGTTTCATTCTGTATCGACTCCTTTGTTCGGAATTAATTATAATCATTATCAGATAATCACAATTCTTATTATAGTACATATAAATCATAAGTCAATGAAAAGGGTTCATGTATTATATTATTAAGATGGCTATAAAAAGGTTTCTTTACTCACGATGTAGAATACTGAGCATGTGGTTCGGGTTTCTTATGAACGGCTGTTGCTGTAAATAAGAAGAGTAGCATCCCGCTAATCGCATAGAAAATGCTTCCTTCTGTAAACCAATCAATGAAAACTCCACCAAGATAGGGCCCGAGTATACTACCAATGCCAAAAAATATGCCAGCTAGAATGTTCCCGGTTGGGAGAAGACTATTTGGTAGCAAATCGGCCAAGTAGGTAATACTCAGTGAAAATAAAGATCCAACCATCATGCCTGCAAGGAAAAATAAGATAAAAAGTATTGGTACTGATGTGGTGAAGATCGCACTCGAAAAACTAACCCAGCCAATAAAAATACTAACGAGTAAGATATTTTTCCGACCAAATTTATCACTGATAACGCCAAGAGGCATTTGAAACACAAGACTTCCGATCACAAAGGCTGGAAGTAAAATCGAAACCGATTTTATATCAATTCCGTTCCGAAGTGCATACACAGGGAAATTACCGTGAAGAGATGCTTCAAGAAATCCGTATCCGAAAGAAGGTAAGAGGGCTACCCAGCCAACTTTCAGAACGTGCGCATATTTAGATAGAACTCGTTCAGAACCGTGCGTCAATGGATCAGGGAACTCATTTTTGATTTTTGTCAGCATCAACCATGTCACCATAGCAATGCCTGATGCCAGTAAAAATGGAAGGTACATAGAATACTCAACTAGAATAGTCGAGAGGGGACCGGCAGCGAAACCAAGTCCAAATGCAGATCCATAAATGGCTATGTTTCTTCCCCTTTTTTCTTTTGGGGTCGTTGTTGTAATCCAAAGTTGTGTTGCGAAATGAAGAAGGTTATCTCCTATTCCGACAATGATCCTTAAAATGAACCAAAACCAAAAAGCCTGCCATATAGGTATTAGCGTGATTGAAACAATAACAAGCAGAAGTCCAACGGCTATAGCTGGTTTATAACCATATTTTCGAACGGGTTTCTCAATAAAGGGTGAGGCAAAAAGGATCCCTATGTAAAGAGCCGAAGCATTAAGTCCATTCATGCTAGACGATACGCCTGCCTCCTCTAGAAGAATAGATAATAAAGGAAGCAGCATCCCTTGAGAATACCCAGAAATAAAAACGATTGAAATAAGAATCAGAAATCGGTAACGGTTTGATTCAAACAATTTGTTCACACTCCAATTAGCCAAAAAAGGAAATTCTTATCAGTGCTTATTATAATGGAATGGGGTGAAAAGAGCCACCGTTCGCATTTTTTTAAAAGCTGATCTAAAATAAGGACAACGTCTAGTAAAGGAGTGGTCATGTTGGAATTTAACATGAAGAAAGAAGAAACTGGTTTTACAGCTGATTTTGAATATGGAACGCTTCATATTTCAGGGAACGAGCAGTTTGGTTTTCGTCCATATCAACTACTTGTTTCATCAATAGCAGTTTGTAGTGGTGGTGTGTTACGCCAAATTCTTGATAAAAAGCGAATGGACTATGAAGATATTCAAATAAAAGCGGATGTCACTCGTAATGAAAAGGAAGCAAATCGTGTTGAAGAAATTCATCTTCATTTCACACTAGTTGGAGAGCTGAACGAGCAGAAAGTAGAAAGAGCGCTTGAATTAACGAAAAAGCATTGTTCAATGGCACAGTCTGTTTTGGGAAGCATTAAATTGAAGGAAACTTTCGAGATTGTATCAAAATAAAGAAACGAAAAAAAGGGTCACCGCAGTGGCCCTTTTTTTCGTTTTTTTATTTTACCTATCTATGCGTAGTAAAACTCCTCTAATGGGAGGTTATTTTATAACTCAAGTGATTCTGGTGTGTTTTCACCCTCATTCATTAAACGAATTGTGTCCGGAGTGATTTTGAGAACGACATAGTTTGGATCTTCTGGTGAATCGAACCATTTTTTCAGCTGGTCACCCCATAGTTTTTCTTTCGTTTCTTTTGAGTCATCTATCGTGACGTGACCTTGTACTTCTACGTAACGGTCATGCCAACCTTCGCCGTCGTATCCAAGCAAAACGTGCACGTTATTATTTTGCTCGATGTCTTCTACTTTATGAGTTTCCTTACTAGTTGGAGTCATTAGTGTAAGTCCATCGTGGAAGAACGTCATAAATCTTGAATGAGGCTTATTTTCCTTCACTGTGCTAAGTGTTCCTACATAGTGAGAATCAAAGATGCTTAGTACCTTGTTTTTAATTTCTGATTGAGACATTGCCATTACAAATTCTCCTTTCGAATTTAACTCTAATCTTAATCTTCCTCTAATCTCGAATTCTAAAACGCGATAATATGCCATTATTTACTACGGGAGCTTTTAGCGCATTCATTCGTTTTTCATTCAGATACTAGGGGTATAGCCATATGTAGATTCTAATTTGAACATAAGAAGGTAATCAGATGAACAAGAGCTATGATTTTACTCAAGGTAACATTACGAAGCAAATGGTTTATTTTTCATTGCCTATTTTTTTAACTAATTTACTGCAAACGTCTTATCAATTTATAGATAGCATTTGGGTTGGTAACTTACTCGGTTCAAATGCACTTGGCGCTATTTCAATTGCAGCTCCCGTCATTTTTACTGTTCTCTCCTTCATCATCGGAGTGAATAGTGCAACGTTAACAGTACTGTCTCAGCGGAAAGGAGCATCTGATAAAAAGGGATTAGTCGAGTCGCTAAATGCATTTGTTGTCGCTTTAACGATCTTATCGGTTGCGTTTGGAATTATTGGCTTCCTCTTTACTGACCCTATTCTTAAATTCCTTGGAACGCCGGATGAGATATTTGAAAGTACGAAAGTATACTTGCGAATTAACTTTTTAGGCATTCTCTTTTTATTTGGTTATAACTTTATCGGCACAGTATTACGAGCTCTAGGGGATAGTAAAACTCCGATTCGATTTGTCCTTTTTGCTGTAATTTTAAATACTGCACTGGATCCGTTGTTTATTGCTTATTTCAACTGGGGAATTGAAGGTGCTGCATATGCAACGATTATTTCTCAAGGGTCAGCATTTCTATATGGTGTGGTTTATTCTATCTGGAAGTCTAAAATCCCGTTTACTGTTCCCCATCTTCCAGACATGAAAGAGCTTAAACGAATTTCAAAGCTTGGAATTCCTGCTGGTTTACAAATGATGACTGTTTCAGCGGGAGTGACGGCGATTATGGGGATTGTTGCAAGTTTTGGTACACAAGTTGTTGCAGGTTTTGGTGCGGCGCAAAGACTTGATCGCATTATCATGTTACCGGCGTTTACTCTTGGAGCCGCTGTAAATAGCATGGCTGGACAGAACATTGGCTCTGGAAAGTGGCAAAGGGTTTCAGCGATATCTAAGAATGGGATTATTTTAATCCTTGCCGTTTCTTTTACAATTAGTGCTATTATCTTTTTATCAGCTGAATCAATGATCCGTCTCTTTATTGATGATCCTAAGACAATTGCTTTCGGTGAGAACTACTTAAAAACCGTTGCCTTTTTCTATCCGTTTCTTGGTATTAATTTTGTTTTAAATGGAGTGGTTAAAGCTGCCGGTGCTATGGTTCAGGTGCTTATACTTAATATTATTTCATTCTGGATCCTTCGCGTTCCGCTCACTTACGCTTTTTCAAAATGGTTAGGAGCAGAAGGGATTGCGTACGGTATAGGAGTAAGCTTTATTATCTCGAGCGTATTTGCTATTGGATATTACCGTTATGGAAAATGGCGTGATATAGAATTATTCGATCAGCAAAGGGAAGAAGATTCAAGTCAATACGAAAGTTCAACTCAAAGTAAGGCTTAAAAGGAATAGCTTAGAAAATGTCGTCTTTTAACTACATCGTACGTTACAATGAAAAGGATATAGTTAAAGAGAGGATGCAGTCAGTGAAAATAAAACGATTCTTATTTTATGTAATAGGGCTTTTCGTATTAACTGCTGGAATAACATTAACAATTAAATCTGATATCGGAGCAGGAGCTTGGGATGCGCTTAACGTAGGATTATCTGAGAAGATCGGTTTTACGGTTGGGACCTGGGTAATCCTCGTTGGAGTCATCTTGATTATAGTCAATGCGCTTCTGATGAAAGCCTGGCCAGATTTCTTTGCTCTTATCACGATTATCGTAACAGGTTTGTTTATTGATTTTTGGTTAATTACGTTATTTTCAAATTGGACGATTACGGACGTATTCTTTGCTTATGCGGTTTTTATAATAGGAATGATATTCATCGGCCTTGGTATTGCGATATACCTTCAAGCCAAATTTGCGGTGATCCCAATCGATGGTTTAATGCTTGCGATTCATCATAGAACTGGTTTAAGCATTCGAACTTCGAAAACGGCTGGTGAACTTATTGCGCTACTTGCTGCATTGCTTTTAGGAGGGCCGATTGGTGTGGGCACGATTGCCATTACATTTGGCATCGGACCTCTTGTCCAATTTTTCTATCCTACTTTTGAGAAAATGAACGCTTAAGCGTTCATTTTTTTTGTGGGAAATGTCTAGCGCTTGTCGGCTCTATACGTTCGTTTCCGCTTTTAATATCTAAATTTGTTGGATAAAACGGATGGTTCTAGAAAAAAATACTGATAAGAGTTTGAAGCCATTCGTTTAAATGAATGCTAACAAAGGAGAAGTTTGTATGAAGAAAATCTTGTTAATGCTCGTTATTCTAGCTGTTATTCTACCTCTAAACACACTAGCCGCAGAAGGGCAGAAAGCGGGGAAAGATCAATCGCTAAAAGTTCCTGATTCTACGGTTAATATTTCGAAAGAAAACACTTATCCAAATCCCGCACAGGATTTACCTACCTTGCAGCCGAGTGAGTTGACGAAGGAGTTAACAGGATCTGCAGATGTCCCCATTGCTAATCCTGAATTGATTCAGATTTTAAATGATTCTTCGATTTCACCGTCTAAGCTAGCGATCGGTTATCGTGCGAGTATTTATCTAGGTAAGTGGGCGTTGAATTATGATTCTGCAGAAACAAATATTAACTGGCAATACAAGCAGGCAAATATAAATCGGGTAGATAATCGAGGTGGAAGTGGTCCAATTCAGATGACGTATCGCCAAGAGGAAGAGAAGAAGGTGAATGGTGGATTAACGGCCTCAATTCCTGATAGTGAAGACGTGAAGAAGATGATGATGATGAAGGCCTCTGAAAAAACGAAGCTCTCTTTATCTTTTCAAACAATGATTGGGAAAGATACTAAAAAAGGTAATGTGTATAATGTGGGAGCTAAGAACTATGGTACTTTAACGAGCTATGTTCCTGCTGTAAATGAAA
This sequence comes from Anaerobacillus sp. QJM3NY_32, assembly GCF_056173645.1. NCBI lineage: Bacteria > Bacillati > Bacillota > Bacilli > Caryophanales > Bacillaceae > Anaerobacillus > Anaerobacillus sp. QJM3NY_32. The sequence continues at coordinate 439,930 of NZ_CM149684.1, forward strand.
AAGGGACAGTAACATATGGAGAAGTTTATCTTGTTTTAAAAGGAAGCAAAATGAAACTTGAGGTTCGTAACGTGACTCAGCAAGGAATTGGTGCATGGATCCCGGTTCAAGACTACCTTAGTTTTGAATTTAATACGCGACAATAACCAGCAGAAATGCTGGTTTTCTTATGAGGATAACAAGGTATTCGGTTCGAGGAAGTAATTTCCTTAGCCAAAGAGATGGAATTAGGATAGAAAACAGTGCAAACTTCACACACTAAATAAGGGGACAGACAAAGGAGGGATTAAATGAGGATACTCGTAATGACGATCGTTATATTTATTGGAACAGTGACGGGAACCTATGCGATAGATAACACGTCTCATGATTGGTATTTTAAACGAAGTAAAAATCATGCACCTGCCACAACAGAGCCTGAATTTCAGGAATTACTAAAGCCCTACGACAGCTACTTCATTGGTCGAACGGATCAGAAGGAATTGTATATGACATTTGATAATGGGTATGAGAATGGGTTTACTGACGATATTTTGGATGTTCTAAAGAAAGAAGATGTACCTGCCACTTTTTTCGTTACCGGTCATTACTTAAAGGACCAGCCAGATCTCGTTAAGAGAATGGTAAAAGAGGGACATATCGTTGGGAATCATTCCTGGAGTCACCCTGATATGACGGCCATTTCTGATGAAAAGATAAGACTTGAATTAAAAAAAGTGAAGGAGGAGTACACCCGATTAACTGGAGATGAAACGATGCAGTATGTTCGACCACCTCGTGGGGTTTTTAGCGAAAGGTCACTCGCTATTTCTTACGAAGAGGGGTATCGTAACATCTTCTGGTCACTTGCCTATAAAGATTGGGAAACGGATAAGCAAAAGGGGAGTCAGTATGCTTATGATTCGATTATGAAACAAGTTCACCCGGGAGCGATACTGCTTCTTCATACAGTCTCAAAAGATAACGCTGAAGCTCTTCAGAAAGTTATTAAGGATTTAAAGAAAGACGGGTATACCTTTAAAAGTTTGGATGACCTTGTCCTAACTGAAACAATTCCTGAACCGCTTATTCCTTAATAAATATTCTAGGCTGCCAGAAATGGCAGTCTTTTGCGTGATTTAAGAAGAAAGAAGAAAGGACGACTTACTATTCTGTAACTAGTAATCCTGTTTTGGATTTGCGATAATATAGACGACCTAAGAAAGGGAGGCGTTATGATGTGGGTTGAGAAATTATATCCTAAAGCGCCATATGACGTAGATCGACTTTTCCAAAGAATGAGCATGGATCCGCTTCAGTATATCGATGGTCACAGGCAACAATTTAAGATTCCTCTTATTATTAATAATGAAAAAGCCGTATATACAGTTCAATCAACTGGAAATCGTAAATACCCTTGCTTTGAGATATACGGATATGATGTAAGTAATAAGGAACAAGCGATTACTCAGATTAGTCAAATGTTTGACTTTCATATGGACATTGAAGGGATCTCATCAGTATTAAAAGAAACAAATATTCGATCATTAATGAATAATTACCTCGGTATGCCAATTATTTGTGAGCCTGACGCTTATTGTGCACTACTGAAGAATATTATTCATCAGCAGCTTAATATGAAGTTTGCGTATACGTTGACCTATCGTTTTGTGACAAGCTATGGAACTGAAATGGACGGCGTGTGGTTCTATCCTAAACCAGAGGTGGTTAGTCGTTTAACTGTTCACGAATTACGCGATTTACAATTTAGCAAAAGAAAAGCTGAATATGTGATTGGGATTGCTGAAAAGATTGTATCAGGAGCGCTTGATTTAGAGAATCTTTACAAATTAACAACTAAGGAAGTATATGATGAACTGCTTCCTATAAGAGGTGTTGGTCCATGGACAGTTGAATGTGTACTGCTTTTTGGACTAAGACGGAAAGATATATTACCTGCAGGTGATGTTGGGATCCAAAATGCCATTATGAAATGGTTTCAATTACCAACAAAGCCTACGAAAGAAGAAGTCGCTAAGTATAAAGAGAAATGGTCTCCGTATTCAAGCTATGTGTCCATGTATTTATGGGAAAGCTTAAGCGGTTAAGTAGAAGGAGAGATATTTTTGGATAACAAAAATGTGAAAGGGACAGGGCTTACGAACGGTCAAACAATTCCTTTAACTATTAAACGATTGGGGATAAATGGAGAAGGCGTCGGTTTTTTTAAAAGGACAGTGGTATTTGTTCCGGGAGCACTACCAGGAGAAGAAATTACAGCTGAAGTCACAAAGGTTTTTTCAAATCGTGCTGAAGCAAAAATAAAAAGGCTTCGAAAAAAATCGAATGACAGAACCACTCCACCATGTCCGGTATATGAAGAGTGTGGAGGATGTCAGCTCCAACATTTAAGCTATAAGGCACAACTTCGTGAAAAACGGGATATTGTGATTCAGTCGTTTGAACGACATGCAAAATTGGGTGAAAAGGATATAACGATAAAGCCTGTAATTGGAATGAAAGATCCCTGGAACTATCGAAATAAAAGTCAGCTTCAGGTAAGAAAGCAAAAGGGAAAAGTCATTGCAGGATTATACGGAGCAGGGTCACACGAGCTTGTTGAACTGACAAACTGTTTAGTACAACACCCGGAAACAAATAGAGTCACTCGTCAAGTTGTGAAGATACTCGAGGATTTAAATATTTCGATATATCATGAAAAGAAGAGGAAGGGGCTAGTTCGTACAATCGTAACGAGAGTTGGATTTGAAACGGGACAAATTCAATTAGTGCTTGTCACTTCAGAAGAGAACATTCCGCGGAAAGAATTACTTATTAAAGAAGTGAGGAAAAGGCTTCCTGAAGTGAAGTCGGTTATTCAAAATGTAAATGGGCAGAAAACATCTCTAATATTCGGTGATAAAACCTTCGTATTAGATGGGGAAGAAGTAATAGAGGAATCATTAGGAGATTTAAATTTCGAATTATCTGCTCGTGCCTTTTTCCAGCTAAATCCCACGCAAACTGTTCACCTCTATGATGAAGTGAAAAAAGCTGCTGCGCTTACTGGTAAAGAAAACATTATAGATGCTTATTGTGGAGTAGGTACGATTGGATTATGGCTTGCCGATAATGCGCGAGAAGTCAGAGGGATGGATGTCATTAAAGAATCGATTGATGATGCAAGAAAGAATGCTAAAAGTCACGGTTTTCAGGAGAAGATGACTTACGATGTAGGTAAAGCAGAAGAGGTCGTTCCTAAGTGGATAAAAGAAGGGTTCAAACCAAACGTGATTGTGGTAGATCCACCGAGAACCGGCTGTGATGAGACGTTATTAGCTACGATGGTAAAAGCAAAGCCAGATCGAATTGTTTATGTATCTTGTAATCCTTCAACGCTTGCAAAAGATTCTTCCTATTTAATGAAAAAGGGATATGAGCTTCGGCATTTACAGCCAGTCGATATGTTTCCACAAACCTCTCATATTGAAGTAGTGTCTGTTTTTAAAAGAAACACAGGGAATAAGAAATAGTTACAAGCTTATTTATGGATAGTGGAAGTAGTTAATCACTTCCGACTGGAAGCTAAATACAGTCATTAACACTTTCCACAGACTTATGCACAATATAAATAGGTATTTATAGCGTTACTAACAAGTTTATCAACAATATCCACAAGTTAATACGAGGTTATCAACAAAAAGAGTTGTTTATAGTAAATGTGCTTTAAAAAGGGAAAGATAACACGTTATGCACATTGTTAACAGCTTGTGCATAACTTTCTTGTTAACTTCTGAATCGCTATTTTTTTCTGAAATCAAAAAGGGACCGATACGGTCCCCTTTTTGGTTATTTGTTTTTCTTCGCGCGCTGGTTTGCGGCCTTAGATCTTTCTGCTGCTTTCGCATCAGCGGTGTCGAATTCATTTGCGAATTCTACATCCTGGTTTTGTGCTGATGGAATTGGATTTTTAGCTTGACGCTTTTGTTTACCTTCTGAAAAATTTGGACGTTTTGCCATCTTAATCAGCTCCTGTAAATGTGTTTGGAGAAGATCTCTCCACTCATTAGAATGGCTTGTTTTTGTTTAATTATTCGTCTTTATTTATGCCCAGCTCGGTCAGCACGTTTGAATTCTCTTCCAAAAAGAACATCTTGGGTCTTCGTTAGCGTCATTTTTGCTTCCTTATTTTCTCTGCCTTTACGTTTATCCACAATAATCCCTCTTTTCCTTAAGATGCTACTAGCATTGCCATCACATAAAGTTCTATGCACATGTGGATAAAAGCAATGACCGGTCGCCGATAGTAAGACTGTGGATTATGGCACTCTATAGAAAAAAACCAATAGAAATAAGGCAATAATAACAATAAAAAAAGTTCCTTTAACAGGAACTTATGCTTCTAATTGAACTTCAACTGCTTCTGTACCTTCACGCATGACATGAAGATGATAGTTATCGCGTTCAATTTCATATAAATGATATGATTTCTCTCCATTATTAATTTGCTTATAAACTTCAGGCCATTTCTCATTAGCTTTCTCGACATAAGGGATTTTTTCTGCAGCTTTTTGAGAGCGAATGTTATCCTTGTTAATTCTCATGAAAATTGTATGAATTTGCTTATCAAAAAACATTTCATTGAAGAAAGCTTCTTTCGCGATTTGATTATAACCTTTGCCATGGTAAGGGGTACCAATCCACGTTCCAAGAAAGCCAGTTTGATGTTCAATATCAAACAAATTAATTGTACCAATAGGTGCACCCCATTCATCAAGAATGGTCCTAGAAATTAATTCTCCCTGCTCCTCAGCTTCAATAAGTTGTTTTGTTAAGAATAGATATTCTTCGTAAGAGCTTGCTTTATGACGTACGAATGGGAAGACAGCTGGGTCAACCATCAAGTCAAATAGCATATGACATTCCGACAGGTCACGATGTTTAATCATGAGTTTCCCTCCTGTCGAGGGCAGACTTATCCCCACCCTCGAATAATAGTATGTTGAATTATTATTCGGGGTGGGAATCGAACCCACTAGGACCAGTCACTGCTGGTGGCGCACCAATTGCCTTCCCATATTCAGATATGAAGTTGTTAGTTCATTTTATTGTAATTACAAAAGTATCATACTCGATTTATTTAAAAAAAGATACTGGTTTTTTGCGTATTTTTCACTTCTAAATGTAAAGTTATTGTAAGTGTCTATGTGACAAGAAATTTAAGCGATTTTAACGAATAATTTCCCCGTTAATCATCGTCAATATTGGACGGGCATCGTACTGGAATGGATGATTAGACCAGAGCACTAAATCGGCATCTTTTCCAACTTCTATACTTCCAATTCGGTGTTCTACTCCAAGGCTTCTAGCGGGATTTAGTGTAATTCCTTCAATCGCTTTTTCTTCGCTTAACCCTTCTCTAACAGCAAGCGCTGCACAAATGTTTAAGTACTGAATAGGAACGTATGGATGATCTGTTGTGATTGACACCTCAATCCCGTGGCTATTCAGAATACCATAAGTCGCCCAAGTTTTATTCTTTAATTCTATTTTCGAACGTCTCGTCATAGAAGGGCCTACAGTTACTTTAAGGTTTTGTCCACTAAGTTCATCTGCAATAAGATGCCCTTCTGTACAATGCTCAATTCTGAGATCAAGATTAAACTCCCTGGCAAATCGAACAGCCGTTAATATATCGTCTGCACGGTGAGCGTGAATTCTAACAGGAATTTCACGATTTAGTGCTGCAATAATGGGTGAAATTCGTGGATGCTCGATCTGATTAGATCTCCCAGCATCATAGAATGCTTCTCGAAGAAGGCCCATAATTCCCATGCGGGTAATGGAATCATTATTAGAGTGACTATGAACCCGTTTTGGGTTTTCACCTAATGCAATTTTTAGACCGGCGGTTTCTCTGACAATCATTTTCTCTACGTTCTTTCCATGCGTTTTCAGAACAGTTGTTATACCGCCAATAATATTCGCACTTCCAGGCATAACTTGGACAGAAGTTACGCCAAATGCAATCGCATCTTTAAAACCAACATCGAGTGGATTTACACCGTCAAGTGCTCTTACATGGGGAGTTAGAGCTTCTACGGTTTCATTTGCATCATTACCGGCCCAGCCAGTGCCCTCGTCATAAAGGCCAACATGTGTATGTGCATCAATGAAACCGGGTAAAAGATGATAACCTTTGCCGTCAATTACGGTCATATCAGCTTCTTCAGATATAGAGGGGGAGACTTCATGAATAAGGCCGTCCTTTACAAGAACATCAGCACATGGGAGTAATGGTGATGAAACTGGATAAACTCGAGCTTGCTTAAATAATATCGTCACATTATTCACCTATCATCCTTTAGTTTTATAACTATGCATCGTCGAAAATAGCTAGTTAATTCATTATAGCCATTATCCATCATCGATACTACCTAATCGAAGGTGCACATGCCGAAGGATTATTAATTGAAATACTACTTTTTCATTAACTATTCAAATGAAGAGAGGGTTTGAAAAAAACCTGCTGGTTTAGACCAGCAGGTTCTCTAATGCGTCTTTTAATTTAATGTAGCGGAAAGGATAGCCTAATTCTTTAGCTTTCTGTGGAAGAACGCACTGTCCTTTTAATACAATCCCACTTTTTTCTCCTAGAGCTGCTTGAACAGGTGCTTCAGGAACAGGCATCCAGTGAGGTCGATTTAATACTTCTCCAACTGTTTTACCAAAATCATTCATTCTCTTTGGTTCAGGCGCGGTTACGTTTAATGGTCCCTGGACAGAATCGTGATCAACAGCAAATCGGATCATCCCAACTACATCCATAATATGTACCCAGGAATACCATTGTCGTCCATCACCAAGTTTACCACCCATAAATAATTTATATGGCAAGGTCATTAAAGGAAGGGCTCCTTCTTCGCCAAGGACAACACCAAATCGCGCAAGAACGGTACGAACTCCATGATTCTGTGCTTTCATTGCTTCATCTTCCCATTTGCGTGTAACATCTGCCAGGAAGTCAGAACCAGGTTCTGTATCATTTTCGGTAAATGATTTATCAACTGATGAACCATAAAATCCAATAGCAGAAGCGTTTACAAGAACGCGTGGTTTATGATCAAGTTTTTGAATGATGGAAATGATCTCTCTCGTTGACGAAATGCGGCTGTCTAGAATACGCTGTTTACGCTCTTCTGTCCACCGGCCGCTATTAATTGATTCGCCTGCAAGGTTCACGATGGCGTGAATCTTTGGGAGGTCCTTCTCTGGCTCAGCATCATCCTGAAGCCACTTTACATAAGTAACCCCTTTTTTTATAGGTTTGTTTGCAGGGTTCCGTGTTAGAATAAATACCGAATGCCCGTCATTAACAAAAGAGTCTGTTAGTTCACTTCCAACAAAACCAGTTCCTCCGGTAATCGCAATGTTCATATCATCTTCCTCCTAAGCGTACGCGATATACTTCTACTAGTTCTTTACCCATATTCATATTCCTCTAATCAAATGCTTTAACTTCATTCGTTTATTCAGAAAGTGCTACAATGTGAGTGGAGGTGAGTGCATTGGTCAAGGTTACGCGTATAACAACGCAAAAAAACAATAACGAACGATTTTCGATATTTATAGATAAAGGTTCAGGTGAAGAATTTGGTTTCGGTGTTGACCAGGATGTTCTGATCAGCTTTGGTCTTCGAAAAGGCGTCGAATTAAGCGACGAGATGCTTGAAGGAATTCATTTTGAAGACCAGGTGAAAAAAGGCATGAATTACGCGTTAAATTATTTATCTTACCGGATGCGCTCTGAAAAAGAGGTGAAAGAATACCTTACTAAAAAGGAAATACCTGAAGAGGCATTCGAAGCTATTTTCAAAAAGCTTCATCGCTATGGATACGTGAATGATCTTGAATTCGCTATTGCTTTTGTAAGGACAAAAGTAAATGGAGGCGCAAAAGGTCCATTTGTCATCGCGCAAGAGCTCAACCAAAAAGGAGTTAATAAAAAGATGACCGATAAAGCACTTGAAGAATACTCATATGAGCAACAGCTTGAGATTGCAATTAAGTTAGCTGAGAAAAAAGCATCAAAGCTAAAGACTTCCTCAGCAACGGAACAAAGGCAGAAAGTAAATCAGGAACTAAGAGCCAAAGGCTTCGATCGTGACATCATTCAAGAAGTGATGCAGCAAATCGATCTAGAAAAAGGAGAAGACGAGGAATGGGAAGCGCTCGTGCTTCAGGCCCAAAAAGCGGAACGACGCTATAGCAAACTCGAGCGTCGTGAATTCGATCATAAAATGAAGCAATTTTTATATCGTAAAGGGTTTCCTTTTCCGCTTATTAATAAATATCTAGAAGAACTTAACGATCAATAAATATCTCATTTTGTCCTTCATCTTCCTCGATGATTTGGAGGGCTTTCTCAAATGGGGATTTAAGTCTTGATACATCATTAATATGATCGGAATTCGCCCAAAATGGAGTATTCATCCCTCCCATATAAACAGCAGTTGCACTGACACCCGTGCCCTCTAGTTCTTTCCATAAGCTCTCAGTAAAACCTCTTATCGCATATTTAGAAGCGACGTAGACGGTTTCGTGATTTTTCCCTTTTAAACCAGCGGTAGAAATAATATTCATGATGCGACCTTCCATGCTTTTTAATGTAGGGAGGAACGTTTGTGTTGCAAAAATGGTGCCTTTCACATTTGTATCAATAACCTTATGTATATCAGAAATAGTAATGTCTTCTAAAGCCCCGAACGTTCCTGTACCAGCATTGTTTACAAGCATGTGAATTTGTAGATTATCCCGATCCATTGCTTGTTTCAGTTTTTTAAGTTCTTCAGGATCAGTTATATCGCATTCATAAATGGAACAGACACCTTTATTATTTTTGATTTCCTGGTCAATGGATTCAAGTTTTTGTTTGGTTCGACCAACAAGTACGACATGGTGTCCTTTAGTTGCCCACTGTTTTGCAAGCTCAGCTCCGAGGCCAGAACCGGCACCCGTAATTAAAATGGTTTTCATATAAAATCACTCCTTTCTGTAAGCGTAGCATATTTTTGTCAGGAAGTAGAAAATGAACTATACTTGGGGAAGAATTGATGATGATGGAGGTCAAGGATGGAAAAGCGTTTCAGTGATATGAGTGAGCAGGAACTAAGAAATGAAATTGCCCTCTTAAGCGAAAAAGCACGTAGAGCGGAGCAAATGGGCATGGTCAATGAATTCGCCGTTCATGAACGAAGGATTGCACTTGCTAAATCGTATTTATTAAACCCGGATGACTTTATACCGGGCCATAAATATGAAATTGATGGTGATCCAGGTTCTACGTTTATTATCGATTATATGAATGGGACGTTTGCATGGGGAAACCGTGACGGTAGCGATGAGATTGAAGCATTCCCTATTTCGATGTTAATTCAAAAAGAGCAGCAGTAACGCTGCTCTCTTATTTCATCATTTTTACGATCGTTTACGTGTTTGTACCTGTAGTACGATATCGTTATAAGTTTGCTGCGTTTCTCCATTCACCTGATTATGAGCGTGTTTTGGATTTGCACGCGGAGATTGGAATGGATCCTCATATTTCGGATGGAGTCTATCTCGGTTATTTTTTCCCATAGATGCTACCTCCTGTATAAGAGAATTATCCCTGACGGTGGCCTGTCCGATTTGAAGCATTCATCCGCTCTTGTGGATGAGTGTTAATCGACCCGTCAGCACGTTTTGATGCGAATTCTTCTTTTGCGCGGGGTTCACCAGAAAATTTAGCATCTGGAAATCCGGTTTTTTTATTTCTCATCAGCGTGCGCCCCTTTCCAATATCGTGTTGTGAATCAGGCACACCATTAGTATGCGAATTCGGTCGGAATGTTATGTGCCAAACAAAGTTATTTATTAGACAGAATTTGAATTACACCACGAAAGGAGAATGCCTCATGGAAGATTTATTTCAAAGGCTTACTCATAACCTTCTTGAGAAAAATGATCACCTCTCTTATGGTCAAGCGAGAACAATGGTGGAGTTGCTTTGGGAGGATTTTGAATCGTCAAGAGCCAAGGCAGGCAGAGAGTATAAAGGTCAGGATGTAACTGAAAAAATTGTAAAGCAATGGATTGACTACTATGGTCCTGTTTTACATGATTTCATGATGAATAATCCAAAATATAAAGGGTATTTTGGAGATGACAGAAGCATAAAACATTAAACAAAAACCGGCTGGGCACATTATGTGCCCAGCCGGTTTTCTGTGTCATAAAATAAAGTTAACGACTAATCAAGAGCGGGATCTAATTTCTTTCGTAACGTATCTTCGCTGTAAACCCATCCAGTATAGGAACTCGTTATTTCGAGCTGATCTTCCATTTGTACCACGGCGACAAATGGATAATGGCCTTTATTTCGATAGCGAAGATCAATAAAGCGAACTTCATATCCAACTTCTTTTTCTTCAATCTCCCATCTATAAACTGGTGAGAATGAAAGAAATGCACTTAAGTTAGGATCTTCCTTCGCAGATTCCAGTACTGGTGTTTTAGGAACAGGAACGCGATCAAATACGTCTTGAATATGGATCGTAGTTCCTTCAGCGCGAGCTACATAAAACTGTGTCTCAGATTTAACTGCGATATGCCACCTGCTCCAACGAATTGTTGGTGAGACGATCACTTCGACTGCATCTGGAATTCGCTTTCTCACAGCATGAATCACTTTCTTCTGTTCAATTATTCTCCAAACGTAATAGAGAATAAGTATGCCGTAGATCGTGAGGAAAGTGTACCCAGGATTGACTCCCAAATACCAGAGAATTAATCCACCAATATGACTGAGAAAAATAAATGGATCAAAAATATTAATGACGCCAAGGGCTACCCATCTGTTAGAAAATGGCCTAATGGCTTGCGTTCCATATGCGTTAAAAATATCGACAAACACATGAATGAAGACAGCAAGAAATGTCCATAACCAAAGGTGGAGCCAATTTGTTTCAGGAAAAAACACCATTATTCCGCTGCTAATAATGATTGGCCAGAGAAGAACTGCAGGAATGGAATGAGTAATTCCACGATGGTGTCGGATATAGACAGCGTTATTTTTAAGTTTAAGCACAGTATCAAAGTCCGGGGCCTGCGATCCTATTAGCGCTCCAATTAGAACGCTTTGAGCGGTAATGGGGTCCTGTGCAATAGCTGGATCTAACGTTGCAAGAGCTCCAATCCCCAGTCCCATGACCACATGTGTCCCAGTATCCATAGGCTAAGAATCCTCCTTATGAAACGTATCGATCGTTTAGCTAACGATCGTAAATAGACCAAAAAGAATTTATGTCTATTTTGCATTCTTTATTTAGTTATACCCAATTTGAACGAATGTGAAAAGTTAAAAGGTGAATGAAAAGGTATGATGCGTTATTATATGTGATAGACGAAGGTTGAGGAAGTTTCTTAGTAAATTTAAATAAATCTTTTAACACCATTTAATATATCATATCGGAGAGTTGATCCATGACAGAGAAAGTGACAGACCTTTTACATTATTTCGATGAAAAGCAGTTCCAACAGGACCTTATTGCCTGGTTTAAAAAAGAGCAGCGTACACTACCTTGGCGTGAGAATCAGGATCCTTATCGTGTATGGGTATCTGAAATTATGCTACAGCAAACGAGAGTAGACACTGTAATCCCATATTTTGAGCGGTTTATGAGCCTTTTTCCTACTGTGGAGGCACTTACAAATGCTGAAGAGGCAGATGTATTAAAAGCCTGGGAAGGGCTTGGTTATTACTCAAGGGCGAGAAATCTTCAAAGTGCTGTTCGAGAAGTAGCAGAGACTTATAACGGTATAGTGCCGAATAATCCCAAGCAAATATCTGAACTTAAGGGAGTAGGCCCCTACACTGCTGGGGCAATTTTAAGCATTGCTTATGACATACCACAGCCAGCTGTCGATGGAAACGTGATGCGTGTTCTTTCGCGAATTATTGGGATTTGGGAGGATATTGCTAAACCATCAGCAAGAAAGACTTTTGAAGAAGTAACTGGACGAATTATTTCCGATGAGGATCCATCCTCATTCAATCAGGGGATGATGGAGCTTGGTGCGATTGTATGTACACCAAGATCCCCTTCGTGTCTTCTTTGCCCTGTACAAGAGCATTGTAGAGCCTTTGCTGAAGGGTCGCAGGAAGAGCTGCCAATCAAATCAAAGAAAAAAGCCCCCAGACCCGTACCGATTGCAGTTATAGCTCTTGAGAATAATGAAGGCAAATTTCTTATTCGACAGCGTCCGGAGAAAGGACTTCTGGCAAGCTTGTGGGAATTTCCAAACGTTGAATTAACAGAAGGTGGCTTGAAAGAAAATCAGCTCAAACACCATTTACAAGATACTTATGAAATTAACTCTAAGATTGAGAAGGAATTATCCTCGTTTAATCATATTTTTAGCCATTTAAAATGGCAATTAACAGTTTATAAAGGATCATTTATTGGCCATATCGATCATGAAAAGGCGAAAATGGTTAGTAAGAATGAGTTGCGAGATTATGCCTTTCCTGTCGCTCACCAAAAAATTGTCAATTTGATTTTAGAAGGAGATGAAGCAGAGTGAATTTGAATCTTGAAAACAAGCGCGTTCTTATTACAGGAGGCTCTAAGGGAATTGGAAAGTCGATTGCGAAGGTATTCTATGAAGAAGGTGCGAAAGTGGGGATTTGCGGTAGAAATCGTGATGATCTCGAATTGGCTAGGAATGAAATTGGTCAGGACTTAGCCATTTTTGAAGCGGATGTGACGGATGAGCGGAAGCGCGTCCAGCTCATTGATTCTTTCATCATGCAATTTGGTTCACTTGATATCTTAGTAAACAACGCTGGGGGAAGCAGTGGTTCGACAATTATGGAGACGGATATATCTCAATTCCATAAAGCAATGGAGCTTAATTACTACTCAGCGGTACACCTTAGTCAGCTTTCTGCCGAAATCATGAAGCAACAGGGAAGTGGCGCAATCATCAATATTTCTTCTATCTTCGGTCGTGAATCTGGTGGGAAACCAACTTATAATAATTCAAAATCGGCTATGATTAGTTTTACTAAAGCTATGGGTGATGAGCTAATTAAAGACGGTGTCCGCGTGAATGGGGTTGCTCCAGGAGCCATTCTGCACCCATCAGGGAACTGGCAGAATCGACTTGATGATAATCCTGAGAAAATAGCTGAATTTGTAGATAAAGAAATACCAGGAGGAAGATTTGGGACAACTGACGAAGTGGCGAATGCCGTTGTTTTCCTTGCCTCTGAAAAAGCTTCATGGATTGTTGGTGCGACAATCAACGTCGATGGCGGACAATCGAAATCAAATTTCTAACATTTACTTAAACAACCTTCTGAAGAGTTTCAGAAGGTTGTTTTTTGGACGGAGAACTGGATTTTATTCGGGCATAAATGCTGAGAGCCCACCACGCTGTTCAATTTCTTTCATTATTTCTCGATGGATAGCTACGCCTTCGCTATTTAAGTAAGGAGTAACCTGTTGAAGGCTATAGTGAAAAAAAGATAGTTCTTCGTCCACCCACTCCTTTTTAGACATCATAGAAAGCTCTGTCATATCTCGATTATTCATCATTTAACCTCCTTCTTCTTCTTAGTTTGTATCATTGATTTGAACAGTATGAAGGGGAAGAGATGGAAAGCATGATGAAATGTTCATTCCTGATAAGCTATCAAGTAACAGTTCTATAAGGAATATTTTTGTTTATTTGCACCCGAAACAAGTTTTTCTAAAAACAATACATAAGAATCATGTTACTGGATATTCTATTGTTTGTGGGAGGTGATAAGCCATGGCAAAGAAACCAGGACAAACACAAGCTGGTGCAAACATTCAACAAGCGAAACAGCAGAACCAACAAGCTTCTGCTGGTAAAGCTGGTCAGCAACAATACGGTGCTGAATTTGCAAATGAAACAGATGCACAAGAAGTAAAAGCTCGCAACGCGAAGTCTGCTCAAAATAAGCAGCAAGCATCTGCAGGACAAGCAGCTCAGCAACAATACGGTGCTGAATTTGCAAGCGAAACGGATGCACAACAAGTGAAAGCTCGCAACGCGAAGTCTGCTCAAAATAAGCAGCAAGCATCTGCTAAGAACCAGCAGCAACAATAATCGAACTTCCCGGACAGGGCTGACTTAGTCAGCCCTGTTTTTCGTTAGTTAAATGCTGGTAGGGATTATAAGACAAGTGGAGAAACAATCTAATATAGGAAGGGGTGTTGGTTATGTGCGGACGATTCTCGCTAACGACAGAACTCGACGTGTTACTTGAAAGGTTTCAAATTGATCAAACGAGCATGGATGAATATATACCACGATTTAATATAGCACCATCTCAACAAATCCCGGCTGTGATTAGAACAAATCAAATGAATCGAATGGGAACCTTGCGTTGGGGGCTAATTCCATTCTGGGCAAAGGATGCGTCTATCTCAAATAAATTAATCAATGCGCGAAGTGAAACAGCTCAGGAGAAAGCGAGCTTTAAGCATGCTCTTAAGCAGCGAAGGTGTTTAATATTATCGGATGGTTTTTATGAATGGAAGCAGACGAAGGATCAAAAAATTCCGATGCGGATCCAAGTAAGAAAGGGTGAGCCGTTTGCAATGGCGGGGTTGTGGGAAAAATGGAATGATGGCGACAAAAATCATTTTACATGTACGATACTTACCACAGAAGCAAATGAATTTATGAAAGAGATACATAATCGCATGCCCGTCATTTTAACAAGAGATGATGAGAGGATTTGGCTGGATGATACAGTAAGTGATAGTGAAATCTTAAGCAGTTGTATGAAGCCCATATCCTCTAAGGAAATGAATGCGTATGAAGTTTCGACGCTTGTGAATTCCCCTAGAAATGAACAACCAGAATGTATTGCTCCTGTAGGGAGTTTATGACAAAACTCCTGACTTCTCTACAGAAGTTCCCAAAGGATTTCACATGAGTTTATGGAATTTCTTTTTTGATGAAGGCTTGCTAGAAATCGCTAATGGTATTAGCTTGCTCCATGGGAATGTCAAAAATCACAATTTGGAAGGAGAGGTTAAATGAAGGAGTTTGATGAGCTCATTCAACAGCAGCTCAAGCTTGCCGATCAAATGATTCGTACGAAGGAAGAAATTCTAAGCTTAGAGGATATTCTGGATGAAGAAAAGGGTAGAAATGCCATAATTGTAGAAAGAAAAGAGATGCTATCACTTATGGAGGATGAGTTTGAACGACTTATTTCGGACGTCATCTCTACCTTTGAAAAAACCCCTATTTATTAAGCTGAAATTGGGTGCCATTCTATTCGAGTGGCGCTTTTATTTTAATTTTATTTTGTTAAGCGTTATAATAGAGAAGAATATAGATGAGATGTAAGATTTTTGATAATAGCCATGTATTGAACGGTAAGAAAGAAAGGATGCTGTGAGTCTGCCTGTATGCAAAAGGCATTCATCGTTTTCCGGAATTTCTTAGGAAAGGAGAAGAAGATGAGTTTCCCAACGACCGGGACGAGAATTCAAATTCAAAGCTATAAACATCGCGGTACGCTACATCGTACTTGGGAAGAAAGCATCGTACTTAAAGGCACATCCAAAGAAATAATCGGCGGAAACGATCGCATTCTTGTGACTGAAGCTGATGGAAGACAATGGAGAACGCGTGAACCTGCGATTTGCTACTTTAGTGCAAACCACTGGTTCAATGTCATCGGAATGATCAGAACAGATGGGCTATATTATTATTGTAATTTAGGTACTCCATTTACTTACGATGAAGAAGCATTGAAGTATATTGATTACGATCTTGATATTAAGATCTATCCTGATATGACTTTTAAGTTATTAGATGAAGATGAGTATGAAGCACACCGCGAAGAAATGAATTATCCCGAAGCAGTCGATCGTATTATACAACAAAATGTAAAAGAACTGATGAACTGGATTCATCAAAGAAAAGGACCGTTTGCCCCTGGATTTGTAGATCAGTGGTATGAACAGTTCCTTCAATATAGGTAAGAAAAACCTGTTGAATGTTTTTCAACAGGTTTTTGCATGATATAAAAACAGCATGTGATTAACTAAAGGATGATGCCATCTGGGTAGTATAAAAAGGTATATGACCTTTGTAAGACCGTATAAAAAACAAATTGGGATAACGATTGGAATTGGAATATTAAAGTTTGGTATTCCTCTTCTCCTTCCATTGATTTTAAAGTACGTCATTGATGACATTATCAATGCAGAAATGCCAGCTGGGGATAAGTATGAGCAGCTTCTTTGGTTGATGGGAGGAGCTTTCTTTCTATTCGTCGTTGTCAGACCACCGGTAGAATACTTCCGTCAGTATTATGCTCAGTGGATTGGAAGTAAGATTCTGTATGATATACGAGATAAATTATTTTCTCATATCCAACAATTAAGTTTGAAGTTTTACTCTAATAACAAAGCAGGGGAAATCATCTCAAGAGTAATAAATGATGTGGAGCAAACAAAAACATTTGTAATTACTGGGATGATGAATGTTTGGCTTGATCTCATTACCATCGTCATCATTATCGGTATATTATCATTTATGAATGTTTGGCTAACGCTTGCAGCAATTGTTCTTCTTCCTCTGTATGGACTGTCAGTTAAATTTTTCTATAAGCGTCTTCGTGATTTAACAAAGGATCGCTCACAGGCACTTGCAGAAGTTCAAGGTCATCTTCATGAACGAGTTCAAGGGATGTCTGTGATTCGAAGTTTTGCCTTAGAAGATTATGAACAAGAGCAATTTAACAAAAGAAATACGAATTTCTTAGAACGAGCACTTGATCATACAAGGTGGAATGCCAAAACGTTTGCTGTCGTTAATACGATTACGGATGTAGCTCCTCTTATTGTTATCGCCTTTTCTGCGTATCTTGTGATTTCGGGTGGACTCCAAATCGGTGAAATGGTTGCGTTTGTGACTTATATGGACCGGCTTTATAGTCCTTTAAGAAGATTGGTGAATTCGTCTACCACATTAACCCAAGCCATTGCATCAATGGATCGTGTATTTGAATTTGTCGATGAAAAATACGATATTGTAGATAGAAAAGATGCAAAAAAGTTAAACGATGTTCGAGGAAATATCCAATTTGAACATGTTTCATTTAAATATAATGAAGAGGATCTACCTGTTCTAAAAGGAATTGATCTTAATGTACGTGCTGGAGAAACCATTGCGCTTGTAGGAATGAGCGGTGGCGGTAAATCCTCACTTGTCAGCTTAATTCCACGTTTCTATGATGTGACGGGTGGGAGTATTCTAATTGACGGTACAGACATACGGGATTATGAAGCAAGAAGCTTGAGAGATAACATTGGAATGGTTCTTCAGGATAACATCCTATTTAGTGAATCCGTTCGAATGAATATCATGATGGGGAATCCAAATGCCTCTGAAGAAGAAGTTATACAAGCTGCAAAGGCTGCTAACGCTCATGAGTTCATCATGAACCTTCAAGACGGATATGATACGCCCGTTGGTGAACGAGGTGTGAAGCTGTCTGGTGGACAAAAACAACGGATTGCAATCGCAAGAGTATTTCTTAAAAATCCGCCTATTTTAATTCTTGATGAAGCAACGTCAGCACTTGACCTTGAAAGTGAACATCTTATTCAAGAAGCGCTTGAAGTACTTGCGAAAGATCGCACAACCTTTATTGTCGCACACCGTCTAGCGACAGTGACGCATGCTGACCGTATCGTGGTGGTAGAAAACGGCCAAATTTCAGAGAGCGGGAATCACCAAGAGCTCATGAAACGGAAAGGGTCCTACCATAATTTGTTTCAAGTACAAAATTTATAGTTATTCATCAAAAAGCATCTCTTTGAGGTGCTTTTTTTGTTTAAATATGCATATTATCGCGTAAAAGCGTCAAAAAAAGACAGAAAATTACCTCAATAAGCGTTGCCAACTAACAAAAATAATGTAATAATGATAAACAGATTTTAGTTTAATTAAAAAATTCAGAATTTACGGAAAGGGGTGAGTGTATGGAACATCCAGTTTTAAATGTTAGTGGATTAGAAACGCACTTTTTTACTGATGATGGAGAGATTCCAGCAGTAGACTCCGTTGACTTTCATGTAAATAAAGGTGAAGTACTTGGGATTGTTGGGGAGTCTGGCTCTGGAAAGAGTGTGACTTCATTGTCCATTATGCAACTTATTCAGGCTCCAGGAAAAGTTGTAGGAGGAGAAATTACATACAAAGGGGAAAACCTTCTTACGAAATCAGAGAAAGAGATGAGAAAAATAAGGGGAAATGAAATCGGAATGATCTTCCAGGAACCGATGACATCCCTTAATCCTGTATTTAGAATCGGCAATCAGCTCGTTGAAGGAATTCGAATACATAAAAAATGGAACAAGAAAAAATCCTGGGAGCATGCTATATCAATTCTTAAACTAGTTGGGCTTCCTAGGGCTGAAGAACTTATGAATGATTACCCTCATCAATTATCTGGGGGGATGCGGCAGCGCGTTATGATTGCGATGGCGATGGCATGTGAACCAGAAGTACTCATTGCGGATGAGCCAACAACAGCTCTTGATGTGACGATTCAAGCTCAGATTCTAGAGCTCATGAAGAAATTGAACCAAGAAACTAATACATCGATTATTATGATTACACACGATCTGGGTGTAGTCGCAGAAATTTGTGATCGTATTGTTGTTATGTACTCTGGCAAAATCGTTGAGCAGGGAAAAACAAGTGATATTTTTCAGCATCCAAAGCATCCGTATACGATTGGGTTAATCGAATCAGTACCTGATGTGAGAGTTCGAAAAGACAGGCTGTATTCTATCCCTGGAAATGTGCCAAAACCAGGTTCGATTCATAAAGGATGTCATTTTGCTCCGCGTTGTAGTTTTGCTTTCGATAAATGCTATGAAGAGAATCCAACGTTATTAGATGCAGGACCAGGACAACAGGCTAGGTGCTGGCTTCATGAAGACGAGAAAAAAGCAGCTATATTAGAGAATGTGAAAAGCTAAAGGGGGCGCCTATTTTGCAAGAAGCATTACTTGAAGTAAAACAGCTTAAGAAGCATTTCCCAATTCAGGGAGGCGTACTTAAACAGCAGGTAGGAACAGTGAAAGCTGTGGACGGTGTAACCTTTACCTTACATAAAGGAGAAACATTTGGGTTAGTTGGGGAAAGTGGATGTGGGAAGTCTACAACTGGTCGTATGTTGATGAGACTTCTTGAGCCAAGTGAAGGGGAAGTTCTCTTTGATGGAAAAGAAATGACCAGTTTAAACAAAAAGGATCTTCGTCACCTTAGAAAAGATATTCAAATGGTGTTTCAGGATCCTTTTGCATCGCTTAATCCGAGACATACAGTTGAGAAAATTATCGAAGAACCTCTTATCGTTCATCAGCTTGGTAATAAAGCAGAGCGTAAAAAAAGGGTAAGAGAACTTCTTGAAATTGTTGGTCTTAGTGCCTACCATGCCAAACGTTATCCTCACCAATTCAGTGGTGGACAGCGTCAAAGAATAGGTATAGCACGGGCACTTGCAGTTAATCCGAAGTTAATTATCGCGGATGAACCTGTTTCAGCACTTGATGTTTCGATCCAAGCTCAAGTATTAAATCTTTTAGAAGATCTTCAGAAAGAGCTTGGACTAACATATTTGTTTATAGCTCATGATTTAGGAGTTGTTCGTCATATTAGCGATCGTGTCGGAGTGATGTACCTTGGGCGCATTGTTGAAATGGCAGATAGTGAAAAGCTCTATTTGGATTCAAAACATCCGTATACACAGGCTCTTCTTTCAGCGGTGCCGGTTCCAGATCCTGAATATGGGAAAGACAGAATTATTCTTACTGGAGATGTACCAAGTCCATCTAATCCGCCATCAGGGTGTCCTTTTCACACAAGATGTCCTAAGGCGATGGACGTGTGCAGCTCCGTAGTTCCCGAATTTAGGGAGATAGAACCTGGGCACTATACAGCGTGTCATCTGTATGAAGAAGACCATGTATAAATCACACACATGACTAAGGGGGAAGAACATGAAGAAGACCATTTTTTCATTAATGTTTGTATTGCTTCTTTCGATCGGTCTAGCCGGTTGCGGTGGATCTAACGAAACGAATGGCAATGGTGGGGGAGACTCCGGAGAAGGAGGCGAAGAAGCAGGTGGAACGTTGATCTTTGGTCGCGGTGGTGACTCCGTATCACTTGATCCAGCATCTGTTACAGACGGGGAATCATTTAAAGTAACAAAGAACATCTTTGATACTCTCCTTGATTACGGTGATGATAACACAGATGTACAGGAAGCACTTGCAACAGAGTGGGAAGTTTCTGATGATGGCAAGACGTATACCTTCACACTTCGTGAGGGCGTGAAGTTCCATGACGGTACAGACTTTAATGCAGACGCCGTTGTTTACAACTTCGAACGTTGGATGAATGGGAATGAAGAAGCTTTCTATTACTATAAATCCATGTTCGGTGGATTTAAAGGTGATGAAGGGCACGTTATTGAAAGTGTAACGGCGAAAGACGATTACACAGTTGAATTTAAATTGAAGCGTCCACAGGCGCCATTCTTAAAAAATATCGCGATGTCTCCATTTGCGATTGCTAGTCCTGATGCACTTGAAAAGCAGGGCGATAAGTTTGGTGAAAATCCTGTAGGTACTGGTCCGTTCGTATTTGATCAGTGGAACAGAAATGACAAAATCGTTCTAAATAAAAACGAAGAGTACTGGATGGATGGTTATCCAAAACTTGATAGTGTTATTTTCAGAGCGATTCCTGATAACTCAGCACGTCTAAATGCCTTAATGGCTGGGGAAATCGATTTGATGGATGGCCTTAACCCTTCTGATGTTCAGCAGGTAGAAGACAATGGCGATCTTCAAACGTTCTTCCGACCTTCTATGAACGTTGGATACGTTGGATTGACAACAAATCGTGGACCATTAAAAGATAAGCTTGTACGTCAGGCGCTGAACCACGCTGTGGACAAGCAAGCGCTTATCGATTCTTTCTATGCTGGACAAGCTGAACCAGCGAAAAACCCAATGCCTCCGGTAATCGGTGGATATAACGATGATATTGAAGGTTATGAATATGATCTTGATAAAGCGAAGGAACTTCTAAAAGAAGCTGGCTATGAAGATGGTTTTGAAATGGAGCTTTGGGCAATGCCTGTTCCACGTCCATATATGCCAGATGGTCAAAAAGTAGCAGAAGTTCTTCAGAAAAGCTTCGCAGAAATTGGCGTAGATGCTGAAATCAAATCGTACGAGTGGGCAACTTATCTTGAAAAAGCTCGTAATGGTGAAGCTGATAGCTTCTTGCTAGGTTGGACAGGGGATAATGGTGACGCTGATAACTTCCTATATGTACTCCTTGATCAGGATAACATTGGAAGCAACAACTATACGTACTATGAAAACCAGGAGCTTCATGATCTTCTAATCGAAGCACAGTCGACTCCAGATGAAGAAGAGCGTAATAAGATTTATGCAGAAGCTCAAGAAATCATCCATGAAGATGCACCGTGGATTCCTCTTGTACACTCTAAGCCTGCACTAGGTGGCTCTAGTACAATTAAAGGATTCTCACCGCATCCAACTGGTTCTGACAAGCTAACGAAAGTAACGCTTCAATAGGAAATAAAGAAGGGGAGTGATGAACTCCCCTTTTATTCTTCAAAATAAATTGGTTTTATACATATAGAACGGCATGTGATTTTACAGATGGAAGAAGAGGTGAGTAGATGCTTGCTTATACAGTTAGACGATTGCTAATGCTTATCCCGGTTTTATTTGGAATGACGCTTATTGTGTTCTTTATGATTCGAGCTATTCCTGGAGATCCTGCCCAGGTCATTTTAGGTCAACAGGCAACAGAGGAAGCGATAAAAAGTTTAACCAAACAGCTTGGCCTTGATCAGCCGTGGTATCTACAATATATCGACTATATTAAAAACTTGTTTACAGGTGATTTAGGCACATCTCTTCGAACAAGTTCAGATATTAGTGGAGAAATTTGGCCATATCTTGCTGCTACTCTTGAACTGTCGCTTGTGGCGATGGTTATAGCTATTTTTATTGGCGTCAATGCAGGGATTATTAGTGCATGGTTTCAAAACTCTTGGTTCGATTACACGGCTATGGTACTTGCGCTAGTCGGTGTGTCGATGCCTGTTTTCTGGCTTGGTTTGATGGAACAATGGGCATTCTCGCTTGAACTTGGGTGGCTACCATCCACGGGTCGCGAAAATGTGAGAAACCCTGTTGATGCTATCACGCATCTTTATCTTATTGATACCTTACTTCAGGGAAGAATGGATCAATTTGTAGAAGTGGTTAAGCATTTGATTCTACCTGGTATTGCTCTTGGAACAATACCGATGGCTATCATTGCTCGAATGACACGCTCAAGTATGCTTGAGGTTATGCGCTCAGATTTTGTTCGAACAGCTCGAGCAAAAGGTACAAAGATGTTTTGGGTTGTGTACAAGCATTCATTAAAAAATGCATTTATTCCTGTACTTACTGTTATTGGACTTCAAATGGGTCTCTTACTAGGTGGAGCTATTCTTACTGAAACAATATTTGGTTGGCCAGGAATCGGTCGTTATATTTACGACGCCATTAATTTCAGGGATTATCCAGTGATTCAATCTGGTATTCTCATCGTTGCTGTCATCTTTGTTTTTATTAATCTCATTGTCGATCTGTTATACGCTGCAATTGATCCTCGAATCAAATACAACTAAAGGGGGCTTCTAAGATGGCTGAAATCGCTCCGCAAAAAAAAGTGAATGTTCAAAAGCAACCAGATGAAGAAGTATTATCGCCATGGCGTGAAGCCTGGAAAGGATTCAGGAGAAATAAGTTAGCGATGGTCGGCATGGGGATTGTACTTTTTTTCATTCTTCTAGCGATCTTTGCAGGGGTCATCGCTCCTGAAGGGATTAACGAACAAAAATTAGGTGAACGACTTCAATCTCCATCGGCCAGTCATTGGTTTGGAACCGATGATTTCGGTCGCGATATTTTATCACGTATAATTTATGGGGCAAGAATTTCTTTATGGGTTGGCTTTTTTGCAGTACTAGGTTCAGCGGCGGTAGGGAGTTTACTAGGTATGGTAGCAGGTTATTACGGTAAGCTAGTGGATACGATTATTTCACGTATATTTGATATTATGCTTGCGTTTCCAAGTATTCTTCTTGCTATTGCTGTTGTTGCCGTACTAGGACCATCGCTAAGAAATGCACTTATCGCGATTGCTATCATTAATATTCCGAACTTTGGAAGGCTTGTTCGATCAAGGGTGTTAAGTGTGAAGCAGGAAGAGTATGTTATGGCGGCTAGAGCTGTTGGGATGAAAGATTCAAGAATCATTTTTCATCATATATTGCCAAATTCACTTGCACCTATAATTGTGCAAGGAACACTTGCAATTGCAACGGCTATTCTGGAGGCAGCGGCCCTTAGTTTTCTTGGTCTTGGTGCACAGGCGCCACAGCCTGAGTGGGGGAAAATGCTTGCAGATTCACGTTCGTATATTATTCAGGCACCATGGACTGTATTCTTTCCGGGACTTGCGATTATGCTAACGGTTCTTGGATTTAACCTACTTGGTGATGGTCTTCGAGATGCGCTTGATCCAAAAATGAAGAAATAAAAAAATCAGCCGTATCGGCTGATTTTTTTATTTGGCATGAAGTTCCTGAATATCAACTTCATTTTCTTCCTGGTGATAGGAATGAAAGCTATCGACAAGTAAATCAAGGTGTTCAAGGTGATCGTGGTAATCGATAATCATTCCGATTAGGGGGAATATTGTCATCCAAAGCTCGCGATTACATTCGCCATTTTCGTATAAGTCAACATAGCGTTCGGTTAAGGTAGACTCCCCAGATCCAACATTGTTTAACATTTCCTCAGGAGACTGGTTCCTCACTTTTCCGATATATTTTAAATGGATGCGTTCGTGATAATTTGTTAGCTCATCGAGGTGAGTCTGAATCATCTTCCTGACCTCGTCAGGCATGATCAAAATCTTCACATCAAGTTGATCAAGCATTTTTAGTATAGCAAGTGACTTTTCTGTTGTAGCAATCATCTGTCTAAATAGGACGAGCTTACGTGCTTTTACAAAATCTCTGCGTTTGAAGTACGTACGCTCTTCTTTGTATAGAAGAAAATACTGATCACTTTTAACTGTATCTTCTTTCAACTTAATTAAGTTCTCTTTCAATACTTTATGTTCGGCATCGTTTCTAGTAGCAAGCCTGATCCACTGTGAAATATATTCTGTATTGCTCACAATTTTGTGGAATAATTTCGTTTCATATCTCGGTGGCACGAAAACTAAGTTCACAAAGAAAGAACTGATCACACCGACCATAATGACTAAGAATCGGTTTGTCGCAAAAGTGATGAATTCCTCCTGAGGAGCATTCATGATTAAAATAACAGTTACGATTGCGAGTGGAATCGTACTTTCGATTTTCAATTTAATATTAATGGCGATAATGATGATCGCACCTAGACCAATTACGATTGGCTGGTTTCCAAAGAGCAGAACGAGTATAACTGCAAGCACGGCTCCAATAATATTGGATTGAAATTGATCAATAACGGTTTGATAAGATCTGTAAATCGACGGCTGAATGGCAAATAATGCAGCTACGCCAGCAAAGGTCGGAGGCTCGAGTCCAAGCCATGTTGCAATATAAAGTGCGAGAGTAATCGCTAGCCCTGTTTTAAAAATACGGGCACCAAACTTCATTCTATTGTAAGTCCTTTCGTCGAGTACTTTTAGTATAGAGAGTATCCTCTATTTCCTCTTTTAAACATATGAGACGTTCTAGTTATACATCGGAATGGTCAGGATAGCAAGCCCTATTTTCAATAATAACAAAGATAGTAGAAAAGACAGAATGAAGGAACTTCATTCTGTCTTTTCGCTAAGCCATTTGATGAAAGACGCGCTTTACTGCTTCAAGCGTATCATCGATATCTTTTTCAGTGTGTTCTGTTGTTAAGAACCATGCTTCATATTTAGAAGGGGCAAGGTTGATACCTTCACTGAGCATTAGTTTAAAGAAGCGGGCGAATTTCTCTCCATCGGAGTCTTCAGCTTGTTTGTAATTAATAACCTTCTCGTTATTAAAGTAGACAGTTAAAGCTCCTCGGAGACGATTGATTGTAATTTGGATACCAGCTTCCTGTGCATGAAGGAGGATTCCCTTCTCAAGACGTTCTCCAAGTTTGTCTAAATGATCATAGACGCCCTCTTCTTGAAGAACTTCAAGACACGCAATACCGGCTGAGATAGAGGCTGGATTACCTGCCATTGTCCCAGCTTGATAAGCTGGACCAAGTGGTGCAACGTGTTCCATAATCTCGCGTTTCCCACCGTATGCGCCGATTGGAAGGCCACCACCAATGATTTTTCCTAGTGCCGTCATATCCGGTTCAACATTAAGTAAGTTTTGGGCACCACCATACATAAAGCGGAATGCAGTGATAACTTCATCATAAATAACGAGCGCTCCATATTGATGTGTGATCTCATTTACTTTTTCAAGGAAACCTTCCTCAGGTTCAACAATTCCGAAATTCCCAACAATCGGTTCAACGAGAACTCCGGCTACTTCATCTCCCCATTTCTCCATTGCTTCTTTATAAGCTTCAATGTCATTAAATGGTACGGTGATAACTTCTCTAGCGATGCTTTTTGGGACACCCGCTGAGTCAGGACTTCCAAGGGTAGCGGGACCAGAACCGGCGGCAACTAGCACAAGATCAGAGTGTCCATGATAGCAGCCAGCAAATTTCACAATCTTGTTGCGACCTGTGTAGGCTCTAGCTACGCGTATCGTTGTCATTACTGCTTCCGTACCAGAGTTCACAAATCGAACGCGCTCTAGAGAAGGGATGGCTTCTTGAAGCATCGAACCGAACCGATTTTCTAAGACGGTTGGTGTACCGTATAACACGCCGTTCTCAGCTGCTGTTGTGATGGCCTTAGTAATATGTGGATGCGCATGACCAGTGATGATAGGGCCGTATGCTGCAAGGTAGTCTATGTATTTGTTACCATCGACATCCCAAAAATAAGGACCTTTAGCTGTTTCCATAAAGACAGGAGTGCCTCCTCCAACGCCTTTGTATGAGCGAGATGGACTGTTGACGCCACCTAGCATAATATCGAGTGATTCTTTATGATGTTGTTCTGATTTCGTGAAATTCATGTTGACCTCCTTGTAATGCTTGTTCATCAAACTCCATTGTAGCATGACTAGAGTGTAACGAAACACTCTTGCCGCTTAAGTGAAAGCTCAAATATTGTTTATTACAAGCTGCTCTTGTAAACTAAGTTGGTGTGTTAAAAGGAGGAAGACGTATGGAAAAAGTGATTGATGTACAGGAACTGCGTAAAGATTTTAAATCTCACTCGAGTCGTTCTGGTTTAAAAGGAGCGTTTCGAGATCTTTTTACGCGTAATTATAAGGTTATCTCGGCTGTTAAAGATATTTCTTTTACCATTAATGAAGGTGAAATGGTAGGTTATATTGGAGAAAATGGAGCCGGGAAGTCGACGAGTATCAAAATGCTAACGGGTATTCTAACGCCCACTTCTGGAACTGTTCGTGTAAATGGAATGGATCCACATAAAGAACGAGAGAAGTTTGTTCGATCCATTGGAGTTGTATTTGGGCAACGATCTCAATTGTGGTGGGACATTGCCGTACAAGAATCATTTCGTTTGCTTAAAAAAGTCTATAACGTACCAGATGATGTTTATAACGAGCATATGAATCATGTAATTGAGTCTCTAGATATTGGTCCTTTACTTGATAAACCGGTTCGGAAATTATCGCTTGGCCAGCGTATGAGGTGTGAGTTAGCCGCAGCTCTTCTTCATAACCCTAAGCTTCTATTTCTAGATGAACCGACAATTGGACTTGATGTGCTAGTTAAATTAAAGATCCGTAATTTCTTAAAAGAGATTAATGAGAAGTATAAGACAACGATTTTACTTACGACTCATGATCTTACGGATATTGAAGCGTTATGTGATCGGGTTGTTATGCTAGATGAAGGCCAGATTATATATGATGGCAAGCTTGCAAAGCTTCGTTCTAATTGGGGAGAAGGGAAGCAAATTGAATTTCAATTTGGTGAACAGGTTAGTGGTGAACAACTTCAACCTTTATTGAAGGAACTTGAAGCAGAATGGACAAAAGGTGATCGCGAGAATGTGTGGATCGCGAATGTAGTGAATGAAGAGCATGTCATTTCCGAAGTAATTGGGAGAGTCGTAGCAGCAAACAGGATTACGGATATTAAGATTCATGAAATTTCGACTGAAGAGATTATTCGAAATATCTATGAAGAGGGCATGCGTAATGGGTAAGTACATTGAGATGATTCGCGTCCGCTTCTTAATGATGCTTGCCTATCGGACGAACTATTATAGCGGAATTTTAATTTACAGCATTAACATTGGTGCTTACTACTTTCTATGGAATGCGATTTACGGTGGAAAAGGGGAGATTGAAGGATTATCAGTTATTCAAATGACAACATATGTTGCTGTGGCTTGGATGGCAAGAGCTTTCTATTTTAATAATATTGATCGAGAAATCGCTCAGGAGATTAAAGAGGGAAAGGTAGCAGTTGAATTTATACGCCCCTATCATTATTTAATAATGAAGACGATGCAGGGGCTTGGAGAAGGGATTTTTAGATTAAGCTTCTTCTCAATTCCAGGGATGATTATTGTTAGCCTCATTTTCCCGATTGAATTTTCGGCTGCACTGTCGACGTGGTTGTTCTTTATGGTAGCAATTATTCTAAGTTTTATTGTTAATACTCAAATTAATCTGCTGACAGGCGTTATGACCTTTTTCTTCTTTAACAACGATGGACTGATTCGAGCAAAGCGCGTTGTGATTGATTTGTTCTCAGGGTTATTACTTCCAATTAGTTTCTATCCAGGTTGGGCACAGAATGTCATGGACTTTCTACCGTTCCAAGCCATTAGCTATATTCCAAGTATGATTTTCACAGAAGGTTTTACTGGAAGTGCGGTTTGGGAAGCGATTCTTTTCCAGCTTGTCTGGGCGGTTATTTTGATTCTTCCAATTCAAGCGCTATGGGTAATTGCCAAAAAACGCTTGATTGTGCAGGGAGGGTGACAAATGAAGCATGCTAGTATTTTCTTTCTATATGTCTCGCAATATATGAAAACGAGATTAACTTATCGTGTAGATATGCTAATGGAAATTATGTCTGACTTATTGTTTCAGGCAGTTAATTTGATTTTTATACTTGTCGTGTTTGGGCATACAAATATGCTTAGCGGCTGGTCGAAGGATGAAATCATCTTTATCTACGGATTTTTCCTCGTTCCTTTTGCTATCTTCGGAGCATTTTTTAACATTTGGGACTTTAACGAGCGGTATATTGTTAAGGGTGAAATGGATCGGATTCTAACAAGACCCGTTCATAGTTTATTTCAGATTATTTTAGAACGAATGGAGCTTGAATCTTTATTTGGGGTTATCACAGGAATCGCTGTTATGGTTTATGCGGGGAATCGACTTGATCTAAGTATGTCCTGGTACGATCCTATTGTATTTCTCTTTATGGTTTTAGGTGGTGCATTTGTGTATGCAGGTATTTTTATTCTACTAGCAAGCATTAGCTTTTGGTCTGATAGCAGAACAAGTATTATGCCAATGATGTACAATATCGGGAACTATGGGAGATATCCAGTGGATATCTATAATAAAGTGATTCGTTTTGTATTAACGTGGATCTTACCATTTGCTTTTGTTGGTGTGTATCCATCAGCTTATTTCTTAGGTCGTGAAGAATGGTATGGTTATGCTTTTCTTACACCTGTTATGGGAGTGGCGTTTTTTGGATTCGCCATCTTTATGTGGAATATTGGCGTCACGAAATACAGGGGCGCAGGTAACTAAAAAGTCCAGAGGGATCTCCCTCTGGACTTTTTGTTTATGATTAGACAGTTTCTAATAATGATAAATCGATCGTTTCTTTTAATTTTTTCATGCCAAGCCTAACGCGACTTTTCACTGTTCCAAGGGGAATCTTCTTTTTGGAAGCTACTTCTGCTTGACTATAACCCTCTAAGTAGATGAGTTTAAGAATTTCTTTTTGTTCTGTATTCAAAGTATTTAAGGCTCCATCAATCATATCTTTGTTTCCAAAGTCATCTTGAATATAAAGTTCTTTATCGACCAACTGGTGATCTTCAACAACTGTTTCTTTAAAATTACGCTGCTCTTTCTTAATCCGATCAATAGCTCGGTTTCGTGTGATCTGGTTAACCCACGAGGAGAGTTTACCTTTATCAGGCTTGAATTGATTTCGCTTATTCCAAACTTCTAAATAAACATCCTGAACGATCTCTTCGGCAATTTGCTGGTCATTGACTATGCGACGGGCGATGTGTAAAAGCGTTTGATGGTTTTCAATACAAAAGACTTTAAAATGCTCCTCGTTTTCACTATCCCAGTAAGCAATCGCATAATTGCCTTTACTCATTAGTTAGTTCCTCCTCCGAGCTTTGCTAGTAGCTCTATTCCCTTGAATTCGAAATAAAAACAACAAAAGTGTAAAAAAAGTGATCCGATTGCAAATATTTTGTCGTATTAGTAAATGAACAAAGGTTATACAAAAGTATAACAAAAATTAAATAAAGGGAGTGGATTGAATGCTTAGGAAGTTTATGGCGGCCGCAGTTGCGATGGTTATGATGTTTGGGATTATTGGTGGTACGGCATTCGCAGATAATCATGAAGCAATGGTACGAGTGATTCATGCGTCTCCAGATGCACCTGCAGTTGATGTTTATGTAGATGGTGAGGCAGTTGTAGAAGGTGCTGAATATAAACAGGCGACAGAATACATGGCTCTTCCTGCAGGAGATCACGAAATTGAAGTATTCCCAGCTGGTGAGAATGGAGAAGGCGAGCCGGTTATCAGTCAGTCAGTGACGCTTGAAGAAGGCATGAAGTATTCTGCTGCTGCAGTAGGTACGCTAGATAGCATCTCCCTTTGGGCGCTAAGCGATGATATGGAAGCTTCTAAAGGAAAAGCAAAAGTAAGGGTTGTACATGCGTCTCCAGATGCACCTAATGTAGATGTAGCCGTTAAAGACGGAGACGTTCTATTCTCAGATGTAGCATTTAAATCAACGTCAGACTACGCTGAAGTTGATCCTATGACTGTTGATCTTGAAGTTCGACCAGCAGGTTCTGAAGACGTTGTTCTTGAGATTCCTGGTGTTGAATTAAAAGAAGGCTATGTTTACTCTGTTTATGCGGTAGGTCTTGTAGAAGGTGAACCAACTCTTGAAGCATGGCCGATGGTTGATGCGACAAATATGCCTTCAGACATGCCCCAAACAGGTATGGGTGGTACAGCTGATCAGTCTCATACAGTTGCATGGGCACTTCTTGGAGGAGCTATTCTAGCAGCAGGAACTGGAATTTATCTTCGTAAGAAGCAAACAGCTTAAATCAAGGTAGAAGGAGGAGCGCATATGCCGTTTAAAAAGCTTTTATTAAGTATGTTACTTTTAGGAGCAGCGGCAGGCTGCTCCTCTTCTTCTAATCAATCAGATGAAATGAAAGAAGTTTTACCTAATAATGAGGAAACACATCTGATCTCTGCTCCAAATTTAACAGCATCTTCTTCATCTAAGAGTAACGAATCCGTTGAACCTGTTTTAGTAGGAATCATTCCAGCCCAATTATCCATTCCAGCTATTAATGTAGACGCAAAAGTGGAGCATGTGGGCCAATTAACAGATGGGCAAATGGATGTGCCCAAAGATGAACGTAACGTTGGATGGTATCAGCCTGGAGCGAAACCTGGTGAAAGAGGAAATGCCGTCCTTGCCGGTCACGTTGATAACAAAACTGGACCATCGGTGTTCTTTCACCTTGTAGATTTAGAAGCTGGAGATCTCGTTACAGTTACGGATGAACATGGATTGGCGTATGATTTTGAGGTGCATGCTGTTGAGTCTTATCCTAGAAATAAAGCGCCACTCGAGAAAGTATTTGGAACAAGTTCTAAATCAAGCCTCAATTTAATTACTTGTACAGGGACATTTGATCGAGATGCAGGAACACACGAGGAGCGGATGGTTGTCTACACGACACTTGTTTCAGAATAGTTCGTCCTAAATTCAACGAACACCTCATAAACCTATTATGAGGTGTTTACTAATGCTCTTATTGATTACTTGTGCTATTATTCTTGCCCTTATTAGTGTTGGGAGAAGTATGGTAGCTCTTATGAAAAGAACGAGAGTGCCTGGTAGTCTCCTGTCTGTTTATAAGATGTTTCTACTGTTCCTTGTTTATTTAACGATGATTATCGCTTTTGGGAGTATGTATTTAAGCCTCATTATCCTTGATATTCCTGTACTTCAAGAAGGTCAAATGGATCTTGCGGATATGACATTAACACCGTTTACAAGAGTTCAATCTGTCCTTTATTTCAGTGCGGTTACGCTTCTATCGGTTGGCTATGGAGATCTTACTCCAATTGGAGTTGGAAGATGGATTGCGATTTTTGAGGCGTTAATCGGTTACTTAATGCCAGCCGCATTTTTTGTCACGACCATCGTTGACTATCGTGAAAGCCCCAAGTTGTAAGTTCGAATGAATTTCGTTACGCTTATCTTAAGAAGATTTAAGGAGGCGTAAAAATGAGTGTTGAAATTGGTCAAAAAGCTCCAGATTTTAAGTTAGAAGCAAGCACTGGTGAGACTGTGTCTCTTTCAGACTATAAAGGAAAAAATGTTGTGCTTTATTTTTATCCAAAAGATATGACGCCTGGCTGTACGACAGAGGCATGTGATTTTCGAGATCATATTGAAGGATTCGAAGAACTGGATACGGTTATCTTGGGAGTAAGTCCAGACCCAGTCGAGAAACACAAAAAATTTATTGATAAGTATGACCTTCCGTTCCTTCTCCTAGCAGATGAAGATCATTCTGCTGCAGAAGCATATGATGTATGGCAGTTAAAGAAAAACTTCGGCAAAGAATACATGGGGATTGTTCGTTCTACCTTTGTTATAGACAAAGAAGGAACCCTTGTAAAAGATTGGCGGAAAGTTCGCGTTAAAGAGCATGTGGAATCTGCACTAGGTTACATTAAAGAAAACTTATCATAAGCCTTTGTCTGCGGGACAAAAGACTATACCATTAGATGTTTGCAACATAGAGTATAGTAGATCATATCTTCAGTTGAGAGCGCATTATGCGCTCTTTTTTTGTTAGCGATGTTTCGAAGAGGTTGTTTTGTTTAAGTCATATTGGTCATTCAGCTATACTTAATACATGAAGAAAGGTTAAATAAATGGAGAGTGGTGAAATAATGCAGGTACTATCAACGGGGAAACTGAAGACAAATATTAAAGAGCGCCTTAGAGAAACATATCCAGACGTAACGTTTCATTTTTATCCATCAATGCAAGAAGCGGAGCCTAAACTTGCTGATGCAGAAATTCTTCTTACATATGGAGAGGACCTGAACGCAGAGTTAATTCAGAAAGCTTCTCACCTTAAATGGATAATGGTCCTATCGGCTGGACTTGAAAGAATGCCATTTCAGGCTATTAAAGAAAGAGGTATTCTCGTAACAAATGCACGGGGCATCCATAGCATTCCGATGGCTGAATATACATTATCTGTTATGCTTCAAGTAGCGAGGGATACAAAACAAGTGCTAGCAAATGAATCCTCAAAGATCTGGAAGAAAAAAACGCCTATACGAGAAATTACTGGTAGCTCGATAGGGGTTGTTGGTACTGGTGCCATTGGCAGTGAGATTGCAAGAGTGGCGAAAGCATTTCGAATGAAAACGCTAGGAGTCAATCGATCTGGACGTGAAGTAGACCATTTTGATGTGATATATAATAATGAAGAACTTTTATCAATGCTACCGAAATGTGACTACGTGGTAAGTGTGCTGCCTAGTACGAGTGAAACGGCAAATTATTTTACGAAAGAACAATTTGCAGCGATGAAAGAATCTGGGGTATTTATTAATATTGGCAGAGGAGATACTGTAGATGAGCAGTGTTTGATTGACGCACTAAATGAACATCAAATTGCCCATGCTGTATTGGATGTGTTTAAAGATGAACCACTTGATTCGTCACACCCATTTTGGGAGATGGAAAATGTAACGGTTACGCCGCACCATTCAGCTATCTCTGACAATTATCAACCTAGAGCGATTGAAATATTTGAGCATAACTTAATTCAATATCAAAAAGGAACGAATGACTTGAAGAATGTCATTGATCCGGATAGGGGGTATTAATAGTGAAAATTTATACGAAGACAGGCGATAAAGGAGAAACCTCTCTCGTTTATGGGCAACGGGTGTCTAAAAACGATATTCGAGTCGAGGCATACGGAACTTGTGACGAAGCCAATTCCCAGATCGGACTTGCTCTAAGTTATATTGGGGCTACGAACTTCGATGGTAAAGAAGAATGGGGGGCCATTTTTCATAAAATACAAACGTGGCTTTTCCATGTGGGAGCAGAGCTTGCTACACCTAAAGGAAAAAAAGTAGGATGGACTATTGAAGAATCGCATATTAATGAAATGGAAAACCAAATCGACAGCTGGGAGCAGCAGCTTGAACCTCTCAGGAACTTTGTATTGCCAGGTGGACACTCAGCAGGAGCTTGCTTACATGTGGCGCGTACGATTGTCCGTCGCGCGGAGCGTCTTACGACAATGGTAGAAGACGCAAATCCTCTTGTCCTTTCTTTCTTAAACCGTCTCTCTGACTTTTTATTTGTAGCAGCTCGTTTCATTAACTACCATATGGGGGAGAATGAGTCGATCCTTCATCAAGAGCACAAATAAGAAAGAGGCCTATAAGCTTGTCATTATTGACAAAACCCTCTTTCTCCATGTACACTAATTATAAACATTACAAAGTAAGAATGCTTGTTGAAAGCGAGGTGCATGACGAATGGCTGAAGAAAAACTGCATGAAGCAATTGATGCTATGAAAAATTCAGGAGTGCGTATTACCCCGCAGCGTCATGCCATTCTGGAGCATTTAATCCAGTCCATGTCACATCCTACAGCAGATGAGATCTATAAGTCTCTTGAAGGAAAATTTCCTAATATGAGTGTAGCTACAGTTTATAATAACTTGAGAGTATTTAAGGAAATTGGATTGGTGAAAGAATTAACGTACGGAGATGCTTCCAGCCGATTTGATTGTGTCACAACAGATCATTATCATATTATCTGTGATGATTGTGGTAAGATTGTAGACTTTCATTATCCGGGATTGGACGAAGTAGAAACGCTTGCGGAACAGGTAACAGGCTTCCGAGTCGGTGATCACAGAATGGAGATTTACGGAAAATGTCCAGATTGCCAGCAAAGCAAACACTAATTTAAAGAAGGCTTCCACCATTAATGGTGGAAGCCTTCTTATCTTTTACTGCGTTCTTTTTTGGGCTCTTTTCACATTGTATTTCTCATCAAATTCTTTGCCGTCCAAATTAGGGTCCATCGTTAGTGGTTGTTTGCAATGCATACAAGCATCTACACGTCCAAGAACTTTCGTTGGCTTTTCACAGTTTGGACAAACTACCTGGATTGCTCTTGTGGAGAGCATTCCGATCCAGAAGTACACAACCGCACTTGCGATCGTTGCAAGAAATCCAATCAGCATAAAGATGGTCATAAGCAAGACAGATGTCTTGAAGAATATTCCTATATACATAATCGCGATTCCAATAAACACTAGACTCAGTGCGAACGTACGAATTTTATTAATCTTATTAGTATACTTTAGTTGCATTGCAAGTCCCTCCTGCACACAATTATAGCATAACCATGAGGTGTAAGCACTTTCCTTATAAGGTGAATAACGTAATCTGCATTTCATATAGTTGGATATTTTCAAGTAGATAGTGGAAACTTCAAATTCAGGGATTGCTTATTTCATTACAGGATTTATAATATGGACTGTTGAATACTTAAGTTAACGTAGGAAAAGGGAAATTGAATATCGTAAGGAAACAAAAGTATAAGTACTTCTGGAGGATCGAATTATGGAAAACCTTTTAAGACCGATTTATCAAGAGAGAGCTAGTCATCCTGATACACTGGGTGTACTAGTTATTGAAAAGACAAAGCCATTTCACCCGCTTACTGATAATTTTGATGTTGTCCTACTAATCATCGTTCAAAATAACGAGAAACCATGGTTCGTCAAACATTATGATTTTGAAGGAAAGAAAGCTGCTATGCACGTTATAACAGAGCAGCAGGTTAACGAATGGCTAATCTCTGGTAGCCACCGTCGTCTTGTGGCATGGCTTGTTAATGGAAAGATCATTTTTGATCGGAACGAGTACATAGCGGGATTGAAAGAGAGAATTAGAGATTTTCCATATGAAGAGCGCACTCAAAAAATTGGAGTGGAGTTTGCAAGACTTATTCGAAGATATACAGATGGGAAAGAACTTTTCGCTTCTAAGCAATATATGGATGCGTATAACTTTATTCTTCATGCTTTGCACCATCTTGCTCGCTTATCTGTTATTGAGCATGGGTTCCATCCTGAAATTACTGTGTGGAATCAGGTTAAACATATTGAACCTGAAATTTTCAAGTTGTATACCGAGCTTTTATCTGGAGAAGATCCTCTTGATAAACGACTGGAGTTATTGCTATTGGCTAATGACTTTTCTTTATCTTCAAAATCAAAAAACGCAACCGTTCATATAAGGAACATCATGAATGAACGTGAAAGTTTATGGACATATCAAGAATTAATGGAAGAAGAACAGCTAAAGGAATACGGGATAGACCTTGGTGCGCTTCTAGAATATATGATTGAAAAAGGGCTTATCGAAGTTCACCGAAGCGAGACTAAAGGTTCTGGTATTTTCATTCGAGAATATAGCGCTGTATAGGTGATTTATAAAACGGAGAAAAAATATCAAGAAAAGGGTTGACCGTATTTTTTCTCCGTGGTATATTATTACTTGTCGCCGCGAGAGATTAACGCGACAACGAAAAAAACTTTTAAAAGTTGTTGACGTCGACCGAGTTAATGTGGTACATTAATAAAGTCGCTGAAAACGACGTTGAAAGAAACGAATTGATCTTTGAAAACTGAACGAAACGCCATGTAAGTAGTTGTTTCTACGGAAACAAAACATTGTTTTAAAGCTAGATTAAGCTTTCTATCGGAGAGTTTGATCCTGGCTCAGGACGAACGCTGGCGGCGTGCCTAATACATGCAAGTCGAGCGAAGAGACGGGAGCTTGCTCCCTGATCTTAGCGGCGGACGGGTGAGTAACACGTGGGCAACCTGCCCTGCAGACTGGGATAACTCCGGGAAACCGGAGCTAATACCGGGTAATACATCGCACCGCATGGTGCAATGTTGAAAGTTGGCTTTCGAGCTAACACTGCAGGATGGGCCCGCGGCGCATTAGCTAGTTGGTAAGGTAATGGCTTACCAAGGCGACGATGCGTAGCCGACCTGAGAGGGTGATCGGCCACACTGGGACTGAGACACGGCCCAGACTCCTACGGGAGGCAGCAGTAGGGAATCTTCCGCAATGGACGAAAGTCTGACGGAGCAACGCCGCGTGAGTGACGAAGGCCTTCGGGTCGTAAAGCTCTGTTGTTAGGGAAGAACAAGTACCGTTCGAATAGGGCGGTACCTTGACGGTACCTAACCAGAAAGCCACGGCTAACTACGTGCCAGCAGCCGCGGTAATACGTAGGTGGCAAGCGTTGTCCGGAATTATTGGGCGTAAAGCGCGCGCAGGCGGTCTTTTAAGTCTGATGTGAAAGCCCACGGCTCAACCGTGGAGGGTCATTGGAAACTGGAGGACTTGAGTGCAGAAGAGGAGAGTGGAATTCCACGTGTAGCGGTGAAATGCGTAGATATGTGGAGGAACACCAGTGGCGAAGGCGGCTCTCTGGTCTGTAACTGACGCTGAGGCGCGAAAGCGTGGGGAGCAAACAGGATTAGATACCCTGGTAGTCCACGCCGTAAACGATGAGTGCTAGGTGTTGGGGGGTTCCACCCTCAGTGCTGAAGTTAACACATTAAGCACTCCGCCTGGGGAGTACGACCGCAAGGTTGAAACTCAAAGGAATTGACGGGGGCCCGCACAAGCAGTGGAGCATGTGGTTTAATTCGAAGCAACGCGAAGAACCTTACCAGGTCTTGACATCCTCTGACAATCCTGGAGACAGGACGTTCCCCTTCGGGGGACAGAGTGACAGGTGGTGCATGGTTGTCGTCAGCTCGTGTCGTGAGATGTTGGGTTAAGTCCCGCAACGAGCGCAACCCTTGATCTTAGTTGCCAGCATTTAGTTGGGCACTCTAAGGTGACTGCCGGTGACAAACCGGAGGAAGGTGGGGATGACGTCAAATCATCATGCCCCTTATGACCTGGGCTACACACGTGCTACAATGGACGGTACAAAGGGCAGCAACACCGCGAGGTGAAGCGAATCCCATAAAGCCGTTCTCAGTTCGGATTGCAGGCTGCAACTCGCCTGCATGAAGCCGGAATTGCTAGTAATCGCGGATCAGCATGCCGCGGTGAATACGTTCCCGGGCCTTGTACACACCGCCCGTCACACCACGAGAGTTTGTAACACCCGAAGTCGGTGGGGTAACCTTTATGGAGCCAGCCGCCGAAGGTGGGACAAATGATTGGGGTGAAGTCGTAACAAGGTAGCCGTATCGGAAGGTGCGGCTGGATCACCTCCTTTCTATGGAGAATTACGAAGGTAACTTACGTTACCAACCTTACATGAGCGTTTCGTTTAGTTTTGAAAGAATGATTTATTCTTTCAAACCAGGTGAAGTGATGAAGCTTAGGCGGATTTAAGTAGTAGCCTTGTTCCTTGAAAACTAGATAGCACAAACAACGACATCCAATAATTATTTTTTATGCAATAACTTAGTAATAACTGATGCGTTATGGCAGCAATGCCTAACAAATCGAAGGTTAAGCTACTAAGGGCGCACGGTGGATGCCTTGGCACTAGAAGCCTAAGAAGGACGGGACGAACACCGATATGCTTCGGGGAGCTGTAAGTACGCTTTGATCCGGAGATTTCCGAATGGGGGAACCCACCATCTTTAATAGGATGGTATCCATTTCTGAATACATAGGGAATGGAAGGCAGACCCGGGGAACTGAAACATCTCATTACCCGGAGGAAGAGA
Organism: Anaerobacillus sp. QJM3NY_32; assembly: GCF_056173645.1. NCBI lineage: Bacteria > Bacillati > Bacillota > Bacilli > Caryophanales > Bacillaceae > Anaerobacillus > Anaerobacillus sp. QJM3NY_32. The sequence goes on from NZ_CM149684.1 coordinate 478,275, forward strand.
AAGCAAACGCGATTTCCTGAGTAGCGGCGAGCGAAACGGAATCAGCCCAAACCAGAGGGCTTGCCCTCTGGGGTTGTAGGACGTCTCTTTGGAGTTACAAAGGCACGGATAGACGAAGCGACCTGGAAAGGTCCATCAGAGAAGGTAACAATCCTGTAGTCAAAATCCGATGCCCTCCGAGACGGATCCTGAGTACGGCGGGACACGTGAAACCCCGTCGGAATCCGGGAGGACCATCTCCCAAGGCTAAATACTCTCTAGTGACCGATAGTGAACCAGTACCGTGAGGGAAAGGTGAAAAGCACCCCGGAAGGGGAGTGAAAAAGAACCTGAAACCGTGTGCCTACAACTAGTTGGAGCCCGTTAATGGGTGACAGCGTGCCTTTTGTAGAATGAACCGGCGAGTTACGATCCCGTGCAAGGTTAAGCTGAGAAGGCGGAGCCGCAGCGAAAGCGAGTCTGAATAGGGCGAAATAGTACGTGGTCGTAGACCCGAAACCAGGTGATCTACCCATGTCCAGGGTGAAGTTCAGGTAACACTGAATGGAGGCCCGAACCCACGCATGTTGAAAAATGCGGGGATGAGGTGTGGGTAGCGGTGAAATGCCAATCGAACCTGGAGATAGCTGGTTCTCTCCGAAATAGCTTTAGGGCTAGCCTCGCGGCAAGAATCTTGGAGGTAGAGCACTGATTGGACTAGGGGTCCTTACCGGATTACCGAATCCAGTCAAACTCCGAATGCCAACGATTTATCCGCGGGAGTCAGACTGCGAGTGATAAGATCCGTAGTCGAGAGGGAAACAGCCCAGACCACCAGCTAAGGTCCCAAAGTATACGTTAAGTGGAAAAGGATGTGGCGTTGCTTAGACAACCAGGATGTTGGCTTAGAAGCAGCCATCATTTAAAGAGTGCGTAATAGCTCACTGGTCGAGTGACGCTGCGCCGAAAATGTACCGGGGCTAAACGTATCACCGAAGCTGTGGATTGTCTTACGACAATGGTAGGAGAGCGTTCTAAGGGCTGTGAAGTCAGACCGAAAGGACTGGTGGAGCGCTTAGAAGTGAGAATGCCGGTATGAGTAGCGAAAGACAAGTGAGAATCTTGTCCGTCGAAAGCCCAAGGTTTCCTGAGGAAGGCTCGTCCGCTCAGGGTTAGTCGGGACCTAAGCCGAGGCCGAAAGGCGTAGGCGATGGATAACAGGTTGATATTCCTGTACCACCTCCTTTCCGTTTGAACGACGGGGGGACGCAGAAAGATAGGGAGAGCGCGCTGCTGGAAATGCGCGTCCAAGCGATTAGGCTGGTGAATAGGCAAATCCGTTCACCATGAAGGCTGAGTCGTGATGGCGAGGGAAATTTAGTACCGAAGTCCTTGATTCTACGCTGCCAAGAAAAGCCTCTAGTGAGGAAAAAGGTGCCCGTACCGCAAACCGACACAGGTAGGCGAGGAGAGAATCCTAAGACGATCGGGAGAACTCTCGTTAAGGAACTCGGCAAAATGACCCCGTAACTTCGGGAGAAGGGGTGCTTCCTCGGGTTTATAGCCCAGGGGAGCCGCAGTGAAAAGATCCAAGCGACTGTTTAGCAAAAACACAGGTCTCTGCAAAGCCGTAAGGCGAAGTATAGGGGCTGACACCTGCCCGGTGCTGGAAGGTTAAGAGGAGGGGTTATCCCTTACGGGAGAAGCTCTGAATCGAAGCCCCAGTAAACGGCGGCCGTAACTATAACGGTCCTAAGGTAGCGAAATTCCTTGTCGGGTAAGTTCCGACCCGCACGAAAGGTGCAACGACTTGGATACTGTCTCAACGAGAGACCCGGTGAAATTATAGTACCTGTGAAGATGCAGGTTACCCGCGACAGGACGGAAAGACCCCATGGAGCTTTACTGTAGCCTGATATTGGATTTTGGTACAGCTTGTACAGGATAGGTAGGAGCCATAGAAGTCGGACCGCCAGGTTCGATGGAGGCGTCGGTGGGATACTACCCTGGCTGTACTGACATTCTAACCCAGCACCGTGATCCGGTGCGGAGACAGTGTCAGGTGGGCAGTTTGACTGGGGCGGTCGCCTCCTAAAGTGTAACGGAGGCGCCCAAAGGTTCCCTCAGAATGGTTGGAAATCATTCGCAGAGTGTAAAGGCACAAGGGAGCTTGACTGCGAGACCTACAAGTCGAGCAGGGACGAAAGTCGGGCTTAGTGATCCGGTGGTTCCGCATGGAAGGGCCATCGCTCAACGGATAAAAGCTACCCTGGGGATAACAGGCTTATCTCCCCCAAGAGTCCACATCGACGGGGAGGTTTGGCACCTCGATGTCGGCTCATCGCATCCTGGGGCTGAAGTAGGTCCCAAGGGTTGGGCTGTTCGCCCATTAAAGCGGTACGCGAGCTGGGTTCAGAACGTCGTGAGACAGTTCGGTCCCTATCCGTCGCGGGCGCAGGAAATTTGAGAGGAGCTGTCCTTAGTACGAGAGGACCGGGATGGACACACCGCTGGTGTACCAGTTGTTCCGCCAGGAGCATAGCTGGGTAGCTACGTGTGGAAGGGATAAGTGCTGAAAGCATCTAAGCATGAAGCCCCCCTCGAGATGAGATTTCCCACAGCATGAAGCTGGTAAGATCCCTTAGAGATGATGAGGTAGATAGGTTCGGGGTGGAAGCGTGGCAACACGTGGAGCTGACGAATACTAATCGATCGAGGGCTTAACCTAAAAACGAAAAGCGAAGTAAGCCGTTTAAATCCGACAACCGTTGGAGGCTTTTGAGTCAGACGCGCTTTATGCGTCAGAATCAAAAGGTGAAACGATCGAGGATTTGGCTTATGTAGCTGGACATATTGGAAAGTTGTGCGTGCTATCTAGTTTTCAGGGAATAAAATTTTCCTTGAAAAACATGATGGAATATAGTATGATATATTTTGTCGCTGGTAAATCACGAAAGTGAAATCCAGTCCTTAGTCTGGTAATGATGGCGAAGAGGTCACACCCGTTCCCATGCCGAACACGGAAGTTAAGCTCTTCAGCGCCGATGGTAGTTGGGGGATCTCCCCCTGCAAGAGTAGGACGTTGCCAGGCTGATATTATTCCACAGTAGCTCAGTGGTAGAGCTATCGGCTGTTAACCGATCGGTCGTAGGTTCGAATCCTACCTGTGGAGCCATGGAGAGCTGTCCGAGTGGCCGAAGGAGCACGATTGGAAATCGTGTAGACGGTCAAAGCCGTCTCGAGGGTTCGAATCCCTCGCTCTCCGCCACTAGCATACATAATAGCAGCAAGGGCCCGTTGGTCAAGCGGTTAAGACACCGCCCTTTCACGGCGGTAACACGGGTTCGAATCCCGTACGGGTCACCATTATATATCATTTCTACTTTGTGGAGGATTAGCTCAGCTGGGAGAGCATCTGCCTTACAAGCAGAGGGTCGGCGGTTCGAGCCCGTCATCCTCCACCATTATCTAAGGTCCCGTGGTGTAGCGGTTAACATGCCTGCCTGTCACGCAGGAGATCGCGAGTTCGATTCTCGTCGGGACCGCCATTTATATTTTAACATTATCGCGGGGTGGAGCAACAAGCGATACTTCCTTGAAACAGCAACGAGTTGTTTCGACGGATACGCTTCGAAGCATAACCTTGTAGAGAAAGAAACAGTGCACAGCGTAATGAGCAGGTGCAGCATAATTACATTCACATTATCGCGGGGTGGAGCAGTTCGGTAGCTCGTTGGGCTCATAACCCAAAGGTCGCAGGTTCAAATCCTGCCCCCGCAACCAATTATATTTTAAACATGGCTCTGTAGCTCAGTCGGTAGAGCAGTGGACTGAAAATCCACGTGTCGGCGGTTCGATTCCGTCCGGAGCCACCATGTTGCCGGTCTAGCTCAATTGGTAGAGCAACTGACTTGTAATCAGTAGGTTGGGGGTTCAAGTCCTCTGGCCGGCACCATTTTCTCGAAATGAGATCAAATTCCATTGCACTTTCATAAAATGTGTATTACAATGGTAATTGTCAATTTGGAGGGGTAGCGAAGTGGCTAAACGCGGCGGACTGTAAATCCGCTCCCTCAGGGTTCGGCGGTTCGAATCCGTCCCCCTCCACCATCTTGATAGGGGTATAGTTTAAAGGTAGAACAGAGGTCTCCAAAACCTCCGGTGTGGGTTCGAGTCCTACTACCCCTGCCAATTTTAAATTTTTATGGCGGTTGTGGCGAAGTGGTTAACGCACCGGATTGTGATTCCGGCATTCGTGGGTTCAATTCCCATCAGCCGCCCCATTTTTGGGCTATAGCCAAGCGGTAAGGCAACGGATTTTGATTCCGTCATGCGCTGGTTCGAATCCAGCTAGCCCAGCCATTTTTGTTGCGGAAGTAGTTCAGTGGTAGAACATCACCTTGCCAAGGTGGGGGTCGCGGGTTCGAATCCCGTCTTCCGCTCCATTTTAAAAAGGCGGCATAGCCAAGTGGTAAGGCACGGGTCTGCAAAACCCTTACGCCCCGGTTCAAATCCGGGTGCCGCCTCCAATCTTAATATTTTTTCTTAAAAGTCCTGCCGGAGTGGCGGAATTGGCAGACGCACAGGACTTAAAATCCTGCGGAGGGTGTACCTCCGTGCCGGTTCGAGCCCGGCCTCCGGCACCACTTATTTTTCTGCCTGAATTGAATATGGTATTTTGCCGGTGTGGCGGAATTGGCAGACGCGCACGACTCAAAATCGTGTTCCGAGAGGAGTGTCGGTTCGAACCCGACCACCGGTACCATTACATACGTTATTAACGCTGATATATCAAGTGTTTCCTGCAAATGCAGGGAGCACTTTTTTATTTGTCTTCATAACGATTTCTTTAAAAAAGTCGTTCCCCAAAAATCGTATGACCTTCTATCATGATTACTTCAATTATGGAGGTTGCCCATGTGAGCAGAAGGAAAAACGATTTATCTTCTGAAGAACTTTCTTTCCTAAATGATTCTAAACAAACTCAAGTTATTGATTTTAAAACAGCATTATCTTCTTTCCTTGAGGATTGTGAAATAAGGAATCTAAGACCTCAAACTATTCAATATTACAGAAATGAATTATCTCTCTACTACAAGTTATTAAGGGAGCAAGATATAGACCCTTCACCTTCAACAATCACAAAAGACATTATTAAACGAAACATCATCCTTTATATGAAGGATACAAAGAAACTGCAAGTAGTTACTATTAATACTCGTTTAAGAGCCATTAGAGCATTCTTCAACTATTTATATCGAGAAAAACACATCAAGCACAATCCAGTAAAAGATATTAAGTTGTTAAAAGACCGTAGGAAGGTTGTAGAAACGTTTACACTTGATCAACTCAATAAACTGTTTCAGCAGCCAGACCTTAGAACATTCATTGGTGTACGAGACTATTCTTATATGTTGCTACTTCTTGAAACTGGAATAAGGGTTAGCGAATTAGAGGGTGTCTGTATTCAAGATATTAGATGGAGTGATTCTACTTTACACATAAGGAATACAAAGTCTTATAAAGAGCGTCTAGTACCCATACAAAAGCAAATGAAAGATCAATTAAAGAAATACATTCAGATTCGTGGAGTATTAGGTACCGATGCTTTATTTGTCACTCTAGAAGGCGAACCAATGACAAAAAGACAATTCCAGAACAGAGTTACCCATCATGGGAAGAAAGCCAATTTAACAGGTGTACGTTGTAGTTGTCATACGTTCAGGCATACTTTTGCGAAAATGGCCGTTAAACAAGGCGCAGGGATATTTGAACTTCAATCTATTCTAGGACATACGAGCATGGAAATGGTGAGAATATACGTCAATTTGTTTAGTGGTGATGTAACTGAAAAACATAAGAATTTTTCACCGTTAAAAAATATTAAACCAAGATTATAGGAGTGTTTATTATTAAAACAACTAAATCTGTGAGTGACTATGTTCAATGGAGTAGGTTGATGAAGCAAGCCAAAGAGATTGGATTAAGTATTGAGGAAGTTAGAAGATTTTTAAATCCAGACAAATAAAAAATGGGCTGTAGGTACTGGAATACCTTCAACCCTAGTTCACTTATTGAGAAATAAGCAAATCTGACTACTTCTAGTATATGGGATATTTTTGAAAAAATCAATATCCTCATACGCTTATTTCTCTATGTTCAATTAATAGAACAAACGTTCTTACTCATGGAGGGATAAGTATGATTCAGGGGAATATTGAGCGATTTGCACATCTATCTAATTTTAAATCGCTGAAGGACTTTAACAATAATATTGAAATGTTTCTTGCTGATCATAAATCTGATTTTACGAAAAGTGAGTATATCGGTTTTATGAAATTATCTAAATACTGTGCCAAAGTAGTTGGAGTTTCCAATGCTAAGATAGGAACTATTTTAAAATCAATCAATGACACGTTGAATGGTAATGGTATTAGTCGCTCCACATTCAAGCGTATGATCATTAAAGCAAAGTCGCTTGATATTCTCTCTATTGTCGAGACTACAAGAAAGAATGGCTCACAATCCAGTAACATTTTTATTTTTAATCGGTATGAACCACCCAAAAGGGAAAAATTGGACTACCCATATACTACCAGTCCTTTTAATACTAACAAGACTGAAAATAAAGAACGTAAAGAGTCACTAGAGGATTTAGATTATACTTTCACACCTTCACATGTTCCTGAAATCTTTATCAATTCTGTTAGACCTTTTTACAATCGTGCTGTAGATATAACTCACTTCTACAATAAAGCACTTATGGCTTATAAAATGGTTAATCTAGATAAACCAATTGATCATTTGTGACTGCTAGACTAAAGTAGACAGTTTTCGCTATATAAGATGAAACACTTATTTACCCTAATATACCAGTTAAATAAAGAGCTCTACCATTGTATGATTAGATAGTTTATATCATAGATCAGTGGAGGGCCGAACAAAGGTGGATAAGTGGGAAATGTATATGGAAATTCAACAGCTAATCAAACAGGGATTTAGTAAGTCTAAAGTGGCAAACAAGCTAGGAGTATCAAGATCGACTGTCTATCGACACCTTAAGAAATCTCCTTCGGACATGGCCGTATGGGTAGAATCCTTACAAACAAGAAAGAAGATTCTTGACCCCTATAAGGCGTTAATCTTATCTTGGTTGAATGAGCACCCTGATCTTACAGCAGCCCAGGTACAAGATTGGTTAATGGAGAGGCACAAAGATCTTAAAATTGGTGAGAGCACGGTTCGTGCTTTCGTAAGAGAGTTACGGAAAGACTATCAAATAACGAAAGAAACGTCACCAAGAGAATACGAAGCGATACCTGATTCACCCATGGGGCAGCAGATTCAAGTTGATTTTGGTCATACAAAACAAAAAACATCTGATAATAAAGAAATGAAACTAAACTTTATTGCCTTTGTTTTGTCTAACTCAAGATATAAATATCAGGAATGGCTAGATCGACCATTTACCACTCAGGATGTCATTCAGGCACATGAAAATGCGTTTCAATGGTTCAGTGGGATTCCAAAAGAATTAGTTTATGACCAGGATAGCCTTATAGTTGTGAGCGAAAATGGTGGCGATCTTATTTTGACGAAAGAATTTCAGCAATATAGAGAAACGAGGAAATTAAACCTACGGGTTTGTCGTAAAGCAGATCCAGAAAGCAAAGGAAAGATCGAAAATGTGGTCGGGTTTATCAAGTACAATTTCGCCAAACATAGAGTGTTCCAAAATATTGATGCGTGGAATGAACAAGGATGGGAATGGTTACATCGAACAGGTAACTATAAAATCCACAATACAACAAAAAAAAGACCGGTCGAAGTGTTCTCCTTGGAAAAGCAACACTTAAGACCAGCCAAAGGAAATATTCATTTCCTAAACAATTATGAAAACAGTATAACAAGAAGTGTGCATAAGGACAATACCATACGGTATTTGTCTAACAGGTACTCTCTTCCATTAGGAACGTTTCATAAATATGAAACTGTCTCAATCAAGGAAACAGATGATCGACACTTATTAATCTATCACCGTGAGACTGGAGAACTTCTAGCCAAACATCAGATCCCGGATGGCAGAGGACGCTTAATGAAAGATCGGCAGCATACGAGAGATCGTACAAAAGGGATAGATGCCTTTATAGATAACGTAGCTAATCGGTTTGAAGAAACAACAATGGCGTTTGATTACCTGGATAAACTTCGTGAGAAGTATCCAAGATACATTCGCGATCAGTTACAAATGATCCTAAGAGAAACAAAACAACAAAACGCACAGATTCTAACGGCAGCTCTACAAGAATGTATAGAAAGAAACTTATATAGTGCAACAGATTTCAGCGATATCATTTTATACCTTCAACGACAACGACAGGATCATGAGACACCGAATGATAACGCTGAGATTGTATCACCATTAAAGAGCGTATCAGGTTGGATGATGGACACAGAAGCACAAAAAAGAAACGTAGATACCTATACTGTGTTATTGGAAGAGGGTGAGGCAAATTGAGTCAGTTCCAGCAAGTACAAGATTTACTAAGGTCTTTACGACTAGCTGAGACGGCAAATCAATTGCCTGAATTGATCAGAGAAGCTGAGAAAAAAAACTTATCTTTTACTCAGTTTCTCCTGGATCTTGCCACCTATGAACAAAATCGCAGAGATGAGAAGCAACTGGAGAAACGTTTTAATTGGGCGACCTTCCCTTTCCATAATACAATCGATGATTATGACGTAAAGGAGCAAAAATCCTTAAGTAGTAAGAAGTTAAACCAATTAAAAGATTTAACATGGATTGAGCAGCTTTATAACATTATTTTTCTTGGACCGCCAGGTGTCGGAAAGACCCACCTATCGATAGGTTTGGGTATAGAGGCGTTAAATCAAGGTTATAAAGTCATTTTCACCACCATGGGAGATCTAATTCAAGCGTTAAAAACAGAAGAAATCACGAGGAAATCGAAAACAAGAATGAAGCGAATTAGAGAAGCAGATTTAGTTATCATAGATGATCTGATGTTTATGGCAATGAATAAACAGGAAGCGAATATGTTTTTCCATCTAATTAATAACCTATACAATCAAACTTCAATCATATTAACGTCAAATAAAGGGCCAAAAGAGTGGGGAGAACTATTGGGCGACCAAGCGATTACGACAGCTATCTTGGATCGAATCTTACATCGAGTAGAGATTATTCATTTAAATGAAGATAGTTGGAGAATGAAGCATAGAAAAACGATTTTTGGTGAACAAAGTGTTTCAAATTAATCAGCAGAACTTGTGTCATTCTACTTGACGGTCACATCATTACATGGCTGATATTGTTCAATCATTCAAAGACACTGTATTTAGATACAAGCAACGAAAAATAAAAGGTGATTTTATCGGTTACTATTTCGGTGTACTCAAAAACACTTTAAAAGTAGAGCGTAGAAGAGAATCTTATATTAGTGTATATGATTGGTCTAAACATACCTCTAGGAACGCTGAGGATTACGATATGAGCGTTTTAATGGCTTGATTGATATGTTATAAGATTAGAACATAATAGACCTGAAATGAAGGGAGGTGACAATATATGAGAGATCCAGGAGGACGTCCAGGTGGAGTTTGATAAGCCTTTTCGCATGAGTTGAATACTGAGCGTAACAAATGGTATTAGAATTACTCTATGAGTCTTGGTATTACTGGCTTTTCCTTGAATTGTGTCAAAAACGAGATAAATCCCTTTAAAGGGAGAATAGTTCTTATAACGAATTCGAGGAGAAATTTGCTTTTAAAAACCCCATTATGCATTCTGTAAACATTGGTATTATCACGTTTATGCATTCGAGTGAGTTAAGAGTCTTTAAAGGAGACAGTTGCATAAATGGTCGGCAGGAACGATGGATATCATTCTCAGTGCTTAATATCCTTGCTATATCAACATTTTACGTAAAATACTTATGAGCCTTTAAAGGAAGGTTAAATAGTATAAATCGCAAATATGCAGGGTTAATCTCTACATCTAATGGCATGACTGGGTTTATAGCCAATTACTTATACGTCTTTAAAAAGGGATAACCATGTTAGCAAACAGAAAACTTGAAACTCCTTGTCCTGCAATGTCTACAAGGATTATTTGAAAACAGCATATTAATTTCCATATTATGTTGAATAATGCTTCAAATTTTATGTCCAAGTTTAGAAACTCTAAAACTCTTACTCTCCCAATGGATAGAGAAGAAATTTTAATTTTATACTATCTTAAACGTGGAACAAATCAATTAGTATTGAAGGGTGTTTTTCCATTTTCGGATAGATTGAGATAATGCTCTCTTAAGGAGGGTGCTTTGTTTATAATTCTAAATTAGACTGAATCAGTTGATACCATTAGATTATTAGTAATCAGTGATAATTTCTACTTATGGAAGAGGACAGTTTATTCAACTCTATTTCATATTTTGTGGACAATTTACAACCCCACTCAAACCATTGGTATTATTGGGATTTTCGAAGAAAATTAACTTTTTATATAACGAAGGAAGTAAGGGTAATAAAAAGTAAACAATTTATAAATGGCTTAATTCCTTGTTATGACTAATGTTTCAGCAGTAAATTAACTCCTCATAAGGTGACGGAGTATAGCATTGAAACCAAACGTGTATAAATAGAAATTGATCTTGTAATTCAATTATACCAATGGTTATTTGCTATTTAATAACTCCCCATAAGGTGAGGGAGTACAAAGTATAAATTTAGTGATTGCCATTGTTGGCAGTCTCTTTTTTTAGTTAAAAAATTAACTCTTCAACTGAAGGGAGGTGAAAACGTGAATTTTGACCCTGAAATAATTAAATTAATAGTCACTCAGGGTATCTTTGCAGTCTTATTTGTTTGGCTCTTTTTCGATACCAGAAGAGAAGCAAAAGAGCGAGAAGAAAAATTGATGGCTGCTCTTGATAAGTCTACTGACTCTTATAAGGGAATAGTGGATTCCGTTGACAAACTGGAAGAAAAGATCAATGAGCATTTTACAAAATAACTTAATCAGGAGGTTTTACTATGAGTGATCAAACATTTACTCAAGAACAGGTAGATGGATTAAAAAGTGAATGGCTTGAAAAGGAGTTAAATCCTATCAAGAATGAGTTAGAAGAAGTTAGAGGTAAACTTCCCAAAGAATTATCTGAGGAAGAGAAGGCTTTTAAGGAAAAAGAGAAAGAACTTTGGAATAAAGAAGTGAATTTCACTCTTAAGGAAAATGGACTGTCTCAATTTGCGCCTTTTGTTCATGCAGAAGATGGGGAACAACTTGAAGAACAATTAAAGATGTTGAATCAAATCGTAAATGAGATGAAAATTGATTCTTCATACAAACCTGAAGATCATAAAAGAACTACAGAGTATGACAAGTTTGAAAAAGAGAATAACACAACTGGAATGATTGGTTCCAAAATAGCGAATCTCTTTAAATAAAAGAGGTTCGTTTTTATATATACATACAAAAAAATAGAAAATTGGAGATGATTATATTATGTTTCAATCTAGTAATTTCACAAAATCAGAACAGGTAAATTTGTCTAAGGAAATCGCATTAATCGGAGTAGAATCTACACCACTTACATCTATGTTAATGGCAAAAGGTAAAATTGAGAAAGCATTATCGACTGTTTACTCTTTCCGAGAAAAGACTATTGATAATACAGATGATATTTCTGCTGTAGAAGGTGCAGATACAACTGAGTTTTATGAATCAGCAAGAGCAGAACTAAGCAACGTTCTTGAAATCTTTAAGAAGGGTGCAAGTCTTTCTGGTACTGCTACCGCAATGAAAAGCACTCAATTTGCTGAAGAGATTAATGACCGTCTACTAGAACTAAAAATTAATATCGAGAAGAAACTAATCAATGGTGTAAAGGCAGATGGTTCTCAAGCACCGTTTAAACGTCAAATGGCTGGCCTTATTGAATCTGCTGATGCTGCTAACGCTGTTTCTGTAACGGGAACAATCGCAGAAGCCGATATTAAACAGCAAATGCGCAATCTATGGAATCAGAATCTTGTAGAAGGTGAGTATTTTGCCTTTGTTAATGCTGATCTTAAAGAACAAATTGATGCTATTTACGCTGATAAAGTAAACTACAATGCACCAGTTTCAAAGTTTGGTGTACTTGTACAACAAATCGTTACAAACTACGGAACTATGAATATTGTTCTTTCTAAGCATGTTCCTGCTGATAAAGTAGTTACATTTAATGATGCTTACCTTGCACTTGCACATCTTCGTGAGCCACACTTTGAGCCACTTTCAAAGACTGGTGACAGTGTTAAAGGTCAAGTTATCGCTGAAACTACACTTAAAGTTGGTTCACCAAAATCCGTATCTGTAATGACAGTAGCATAATAACAATTAAGGGTTGGGTGCTTTGCACCTGACTCTTTTTACATTAATCGAAGGAGTATTAATAATGAATGAAAGGGAGTATTATCTTCTAATACGAAAACGAAAGAAAATAAAACTTTGGATGATAGCAAAGAAATTAAACTGTTCCATTGCTCATTTGAGCAAATACGAATCGTTCACAAGCGATATGTCGCCTTCGTTAATCAGAGGGTATAAGCATTACATTGATCAATACAAAATTTAAGCAAAGGAAGTGAAAGAGTGATAAGGAAAGTACCGTAATCTCCTTTTATTCAAAAAAGTTACACTTAACCCGACTGAAAATACCAATCAGTCAAATATGGGTCTGAATAAAAGGAGAAATACAAAACGTCCGTTGTGTCTGTGATATGGAGATTACTGTAGTGACTTTTCGCTACTCTTATGAACGAACAATTAAAAAGCAAGTTTCCAGAATGGGTAAATGATAATAGTGCCGATTATGTATTAGCAGTAGGTGATGATTTAGACTCTTTATTTACAGCATGCTTATTGAAAGAAATTAAAGGATATGAAGTGAATTGGTTTTATGACTTCCATAACCTATATGGCATTGAAAAGACCTCTAAATCAGCCATTGGTTGCGATATGGCACTAACTAAAGGTAGATGTTGGGATAATCACGTAACGCTTCAGAATGGACAGTCTCAGCGTAATGATAGAAGTGCTAACATTAACTCTATCTTTAAAATACATAGGGGAAACTATACCGATAAATACTGTATGAGCACATTATTAACCGTCTATTCCTACTATGGCTTACCACTACCTAAATCAGACATAGGAAAAATGCTTTTACTATGTGTAGATAGTGGGTACCTGGGACATTATAACGATTTCTTTAAACCAGTACATAATAGTTACATAGAACAATTAGAATTGAATCCTTTGTTAGATGTGTTAAATAAATACAATAAGAAGGATTTTGAGGAATTAAAGAAGCGATATAAAACAGACGGTAAGATTAAATTAAATCGTAAAAGAATACTTGAAACAAACATTAACCTTGCAGAGATGCAGGGTTTTTTTGATGTTGAATTATCGTTACCAAAACAGAAGTTCTATGGTCATACAAAAATGAAACGTAATAGTGGTTATATTGATCAAACTAAGCCAGTTGGAGAAGTGTTTTCATATGCGCTTACTGGAAAGAATTATGCTTCATATACAGTTAAAGAAAAAGTTTAATCATAACTTTGACATTTTGACCAAGTTTGACCTATGATTCTATTAATCAAAGAAAGAGGTATAAAATGGATAAATCATCTTATTTTTTCGCTTATAATAGTCACCTTGCCAAATGGCTTAAATATGATAAAGGGTTTGATTACATAACTAAAGCACTCCACCCGCAAACCAAAAAGCCATTCTATCTATTTGAAAAGACATATGAATTACAAAACGCATTAATCGAGTATAAACAAAATTAAAGGGGTGCTGCTTCTGCAGCCCCTACTATTAATAAGATAATCATGGGAGGATAAGCAAATTGAGAATTAAAAGAGAAAAGCGTACATTGGAAGAGATCAGAGAGTTAATTGAAAGTAATAAGAAATTTGTACCTATCAACAATAAAATTTTTGATGATTTGTACGAGAAAGAAGAATTAAAGTTACATTATTATTCAAATGATGAGGTTTCAGATAAATCCGTAACTAAAATGACTGAAATTGATTTGATTGTATTTGTATATCTACAGTTCCTAAATTTTAATAAGGTTACGTTGTATCCTAGTGAAATTGCTACTTATCTAGGTTGTAGTCAGAAGCAATTTAAAACATCTGTACATAAACTTAAACGGTTAAAAGGAACCGTTAATACTAAAGTTTCTACTCGAACTAGTGAAAGAAAAGCCAGCAAAGAAGAGGTTCGATTAATTCATGAAAAAGAATATGTAGGATACGAAAATGGAAAGACAAAGAAAATGAAAGAATGGTACATAAACTTCGATACTGATTATAAGCAAAATGATCAAAAGGAATGGGTAAGAACAAAGTTCTTCTTTGTTACTATTAAGGACTTTGATTTGCTTACCAATAAAATACTTACAAGAAAAGAATTTCTATTGTATCTGTTCTTGATACGTTTGGATACTGTAAATGAGCATTCATTCTATATCAGCCACTCTAAGATTTGTGAGCGTTTAAGAATTAAAGGTGTAGATACTACGTTAACTAAATACATAACTAACATTGAAGATTTAGGATACATACAAATCAACAAGCCACAAAATTATGAACGTAATGTGTTAGCAAGGAAAGAACCGTCCTATGAATTCTTACCAATTTATAATCGTGTAGAAATGGCTACATATTTCAAAGAGAATCAGGATGTTGAGGAAGTAAATTTTGATAAAACGGAAGTTGATTTTAATAAAGTGGAAGTAAATTCTCATAAAAGAGAAGTAAATTTTGATAACGTGGAAATGAATTTTGATAAAGCAGAAGTAGACTTTAATAATACGGAAGAAGATTTCTTTAATTAAGAAGTTAAATAAAATTTCATTTTCACAAAACCTTGCTGTTATTGGGTTTAAGTCACCTTGTATAACGCTAGAAGAGTTATTAGAAGAGTTAACAGAACAATTAACAGAAGAGTATAGAGAAGAGTAATAAGTATAAATTTAGAATGTTCTTTAGAACATTCTCACTAGCATAAGTTGGTATTTTTTGAGTCACCTTTATTGGTGGCTCTTTTATTATTCAATTTGAAAGGGAGTAAGCAGAATGGAAAATAACTATAACGATACTTTAAAGAATTGTGATGAGTCATTTGATAAATTACAGAATCGGCTTGAGTATATGAATTTAAAATTAGACTTGATGATTGTTCAAATGGAACAGAAGAATCTTCAATATAAGATTGAGGGGTTAATGCGTAATGAACATTCATGATGCCTTGAACGAGTTACCATTTATGTATCAAGCATGGTTCAAATATCGCTTCCCTACACTTTGGTTTGATGGGAAAGAGAGAACACTTGAGCAAGTTTTAAAGACAACTAATAGAAAAACAGATATGGGTTTTAAGCGTTGGGAGAAGAGTGAACAGTTTAAGAATCTAGTTGTATTATATTTAAGTTCTCAAACTGCTGAAGATTTGATAGCCATGTATAACACTGTCAGAGGTAAAGCATGTAATCAGGGTGATGATAAGGCGGTAAAACTACTCTTACAACTTCAAAAGGAAATTGAACACCATAGACAACAAGCCATTGCAGCATTTAACACTGTTAAGAAGGAAGTTGAAGAAGAGGATGATTTGGAGTTATAGGCACTCACATTTGTGGGTGTCTTTTTGTATGTAGATGGAGGTAATCAAATGAGAATGACAAAGAAACAAAAACTAGAAAGGGTATTAGGTGATTTTAAATTATACGCTAAAAACTTCATCAAAATCATAGATAATAACGGTGATCTTGTACCCTTTGTTCTAAATGATCAGCAAACTGATTTTATAGATGGAATGCAGAAATTTAATATTATTAGTAAAGCGAGACAAGGCGGTTTTAGTACGGTTAGTTTGTCTTACTGTTTATATTCAGCATGTAACAAGCCAAACACAAATTATCTCATCTTAAGTTATAAAAAGGATAGTTCTGATGCTTTATTTGAGAAGTTGAAAATGATGGACAGTTATCTTCCTAGAGAAAAGTATCCTGACTTATTTCCTAAGATTGCTAGGAGTAATAGAGACGAATTAGTTTATAGTAATGGCTCTCGTATAACTTGTGTAGTGTCTGGTAACAAGGACGTTGGACGAGGTTCTACATATGAATGGATTCATTTGTCTGAGTTTGCTTTTTACACCAATCAATCAAAGACGTTATTGTCTGCTGAACAGTCACTAGCAAAGAATATTAACTCAAGAGTGGTCATTGAAACAACTTCTAATGGTATTGGAAATCACTATTTTAAATTGTTCATGAGCGCATTTAAAGGAAACTCGAAGTATAGAGCATTCTTTATTCCTTTCTTTGCAAGTTTGTACAGGAAACAGTTTAAGAGTGATTATGATGAAGCGTGGAAGTGGCACAAAGAATATTATGGATATAATCTGACTCAAAAGGATTTAGAAGAAGATGAAAAGGTGCTTTATGAGAAAGGTGCTAATCTAAAACAGATTTGTTGGAGACGTTGGAAACTTACTGATATGGAACTAGAAGAGTTTTATCAAGAGTATCCTAGTAATCCAATGGAATCATTTATATCAAGTGGAGAGAGCGTATTTAACCAATCTAAGGTGCTTGAACGCTCAAGTAATGTATTACTACCACTACATAAGAAAGACATTGAGAATGACATTCCTGCAATTCTGAGGAAGTATCTAGGAAAGCAATTATTCATCTATCATTTACCAAAGTCGAATAGAAAGTATTATGGTGGAGTTGATACTGCTGCAGGTGGTGGTGGAGATGATTCTACGATTACTTTCATTGATCAGGAAGGTGAAGAGGTTTGTTCTTTCTTTAATAATAAAATTCCAGTTTATGAATTTGCTGAAATTGTGGATTGTCTGGGAAGGTTTTTTAACTATGCCTTTCTTGCAGTTGAAAGAAATAACGTAGGTACACCACTATTAGAGCGATTAAGGAAAGATTACCAATACATGAATTTGTATAAGCAGAAAATATTTAACCAGAAGGGTAAAAAGTTAATGCAATTAGGTTGGCAAACAAGCCAGGTTAATAAATCCATTCTAATACAAGATTATAAGGAACAATTTGAATTAGGAATGATTTTAATACATACAAAAGATATTCTTGAACAGATGCAGATTTATATTGATAAAGGTAATGGCAAAACTGGAAATAGTGGCGGTAATAGTCAGCATGATGATTTAGTCATATCTGCTAGTTTGAGTGTACAAGCAATGAAATGTGGAAAGTGGTATGTGTAAGAAAAGGATATGGTATAATTTTCTAGGGTGATGAAATTTGGAAATGCTAAAAACAATAGCAACTTCTACAATCGTTTCACTAATAGTAACTGGATTATTATTTCCTACAATACTACTATTAACTAAAAGTAGGTTTGATAAAAGATTGGAGGATCATAAAAATAGTCTTGAACATGTTACTGAGAGTTTAAAACACGATTATCAAAAAAAGATTCATGAATTTACGGTTTATTCTAATAAGAGATATGAAGTTTACACCACTTTATACGATTTGATTGTGAATTCTTATAATAAAATTATTCCCTTATTAACCTTTACATCCAGGATGGATTTTAATGACTATAATTCAGAGGATATTAAAGAATATTTACGCAAGCGTGAAGTGATTTCTGGGAAAATTGACTCTATTATTGAACAGATAGAAATCAATAAAGAAACAGGTCTAAATGAAATGAAAGACTATCTAAAAGTTTTAGAATTAAAAGAGGCGAGAGATAGTATTGAAAAGGCGAGAAAACATTTTAGTATTTCAGCATTGTTTATTTCCGAAACAGTATCAACAAAATTCAAAGAATTATCAGAGATGCTATCTGAGTTTATACTCGTACTTGAAGTCTTAGAACCTAACTCATCAACTGAATCATTGTTATTGGAGTCTGAAGGAAAAATTCATAATAAAATTGGTGAAATCAAAACAGTTATTAAAAAAGAACTATCTAAAGCCTATAATAACTTTTAATCTCTAGTAGGAAGTTACTTCCTTGTACCGAATTGTAAAATGGGGAAGGGGGTGAGTTCTTGTCTAAGGAAGAGATTAATCAAATTACAGAAAAATACAAGTATGATCAAAAAAGAAGGAAATTTTCTCACAAGTATTATTTAAACGATAACAGGATTTTTTCAAGTGTTAAGACAAAAAGAGATGTAGAAATTGCAGAAAATCATGTAGTATCACGAATAGATGAATATTCAAATGCTACTTATAAGTTAGTGAGAGATGATATAGAAGATTTAGAGAAATCTGTTGGTCAATTTGAAATTGCAGTTTCAAAAGTGATTCAAACAATTGATATTAATAGTAATTTTAATTATACACCTACAGAGTTACAAGATTTAATTAACAAGGTATACGATTTCCATTCAAAAGTTGACGGAATTGGAATGAAGAAATTATACCAAGATTAGATTAACTTAGTGAGAATAATCTTAATGATCCTGAGGGAGTGGAACCTTTAGAATGAATGCTAGAGTAAAGTTATATGATAGGGTAAGGACTGGCTCATTACCTCAATGGATGAAAGATCCTAGTGCCATAGTTAAAGATTTTCAATTACCAGCAAATACTTGGTTTGAAGTTGATAATATCAATATTGATGGCACTTTTGATGTTGTTAATTTGAACAATAATGAAACTGTAGAAAATTGCAAAATGGAAAATTTTGAGGAATTAAAATCGAAGTAAATTAGAGCACCCATTGTGGTGCTTTTTTATTTTGTCTAAGGAGGGAAATATATGAACATATACCAATATGTAAAAGAAGTGTATGATGCTAATCCTTATTGGTTTATTGAACATTGCAATCAAATAAACGAGCAACAACGCATTAGAGACATTCTTGATAAAAAAGAATACTTGAGTGGGAAACATGCTATCACAATGAGAGAAAATGAGAAGTTTAATGGAAAGGAATTTGAGGTTAGACGTATCTGTCTGCAATATGCTAAAACAATCTTAAATTTCCAAACGTCTTATTTGCTAAAGAATCCTGTTACATTGTCTGGTAGTGAGAAGGTAGTCGAGGAATATAAGAGAGTATACAACAAAGGTAAATTGAATCGCATTGATCATACTTTATTAGATAAGATGGTGAAGTATGGTACAAGTTATGAGTATCTATATTTCAGTCCATCAAAGGAAATTAAAAGTAAGTTGATTAATCCAGAAGAGAGCCATCCAGTATACAACCATAACAATGAGATGATAGCGTTTGTGCAGCATTATACGGTTGATGTGATTGACTACTACATTGTATATACTGAGGATACTGTACAGCGTTATGATAACAACGGTGGAGAGATTAGATTAGTGGAACAGTACGCTAATATTAGTGGCTTACCTATTCCATATCGTAATCAGAATGAACTGTCTGATTTGTTTGGTCGAAGTGATTTAGAGGATATTATATCTATACTTGATTCATTAGAGGACTTGATAAGTAAAGCAACAGATGGATTTTATAAGTACATAACTGGTATACCTATTGTCATTGGCCAGCAATTAAAAGGAGAAGCACTACCGCAACATGCAACAGGCGGTGGCATTCAATTAGATGATGGTGGCGACTTCAAGTTTGCTAACAATGACTTTGATCATGAAGCATTTGAGACTCTCTATAAGCAGTTAATGCAATCATTATTGGACATAAGCAATACTCCTGCTGTTAGTATGAACAAGACAGACATTAGTAACTTGTCAGAGGTAAGCATTCAAATGTTATTCTCATTGGCTGATATTAAAAGTTCATTGAATGCTAAGTATCTTGAAGAGGGATTTGAACAGCGTTTTGACCGTATCAGACAGATGTTAGAGTACAAGGGAATAACGTTTGATGATGAGGAATATAACTCTCTAAGCGTAGTATTTGTGCCTTCTACACCTAAAAATGAGAAAGAAATTATTGAGAATATCGACAAATTAAGGGGTATGGGGGCAATCAGTTTAGAAAGTGTGTTAGAACAAATTCCATACATTCATGATAAGGTACAAGAAATGAGAAGGTTAGAAGATGAACAACATACTAATACAGTAGTGAATGAAAGCAATGATCAGAATTTAAGTGTTGGGGAATAATGGATAAATAAATATTAGTTGTAGTGATAGAATGTTGATTTGATAGGATTCTAGGTAAATAAAATAATGTCGAAAAAATCACGCCTGTTACCCTAATAGGTGTTTTTGTTATTTTATCGAAAAAATGACCTGGAATCCGTCAAAAATTAAGGGGAATATGGGGTAAAATATGCTCAAAATACCCAATGTTATATATGTTCTATTATATATCATAGTTTATGCAGTATTTTGAAGGGAAATAATTTTAAGAGAGCCGATAAACGTTGGTATAATAGGGTTGTATAGAAACATGTATAATCAATAATATTGGTAGTCGCTCAAACCCTTGGTACATAAGGTTTTTTAATTTAATCAACTTCCTTAAAGGTGGTTTATGTAAACTAGATTTGTATGAAATATACATAAAATGTATGAAAAATCATGTTATTTGATACCCCAAAAGTAAATTGAATCGCTACAGCAAACTAAAAAACACACATTTAAAAACCTCCTTCTAATTTTCTGGTAAAATGAGGATTGAGGTGAATTATATGGATGAATGGTTTAAGAAAATGGATGATTCTTTAAAGGAATTACCCGATGTATTAAAAACTATTAAATATGTAGAAATGGTGACTATAACTATAGGACTTGCTTTTATTATTCTAGGTATATTTTCAATTTCGCCTATCGTCGAATTGTCAGCACTATATTATGCAACTTTATCAATTTCTGCCTTTCTTTTTACATTTATAGAGATATTAAAGTCAGGGTTCCTGGATAAAACACCCTCGTATAAATTAATTTTTTGGCTATATGTAGTAGCAATATCATTTATTATAATTGTTCCTAATATCACTTTCATTAACAACATAGATGTAAAGATTATAGAAATGATAGGACAAGCATTAACTCTCGTTGGTCTTGGATTCGTTATTTCATCTATAGGGTTCGACAACCGAAAAGAATTAGAGCGAGACACTGATAATAGACTTAAATTCCAAAGAAGTATGTTTAAGGAAATTAGTAATAAAGAGTTAGATACAACTATTTACGAATACACTATAAGTAAAATAATCGAAAATCATCCTGAATTAAAACCTGAAGTCGAAGAGTTTTTAGAATTTAAGAAAGAAGATACTTCTAAAATCAGAGATAAAATGAAGGATTGGTAAAGAATATTTTGTAATTCATGATTAAGCCACTTGTAAAAGTGGTTTTTGTTTTATTTAAAAAGGTATTTCGTTCTTAATAAAGAACTATATAGAAAATAAGTCAAATATTGAAAGGGTGATTTGTTACTTGTTTTCTATACTAAATCAATTGTTTGATTCATTGAAGGTAGTGGATACCATATGAGTAAAAAGAAACTCATAGTAGGAGTTTCAATCACTTTTGTTTTTGCCTTAGTGATCTTTTTTGCTCTAGTTGTACCTTACACTGCCAGTGACTTTAATTCAGATTTAGAAAAGAGCAGCAAATACTATAATAGTTACTCTGCTTCGGAATGCTACGATAGACTGTGCATAGATTTGAATTTCAAAAATGAATTTGATGGATTAAGTTTAGAAAATAGGCATGAGATATATGATGAGATTAAACTTGAATTTATTAGTAATATTGATAAAATGGATAACTTAAAAGATGTTGCTTCCTTTTTAGAAGTGGACGATGATAGAGCGAGAATACATCCAATTATTGTTGAAGTTAAAACAGATGAATATACTTATAGTAGTGATGGAATTGATCTAATGTTTGTTGCAGATAAAGAGGGGAATAGGGTTAAATCTCATGGTACTAGTTTAGTATATGGTGCTGAAAATGCAAATGAAACTAATGATTCTCAACCTGCTATTTACTCTTTATCTGATTCACAAAAATTAGATGCATGGATTTTCGCACAACATATCGTAAAGGAAAATTTAAAATCTCCTAGTAGTGCAAAGTTTCCAAACTTCAATGCAAGTTTTGTAACGATTTCATCTGATAATAAAAATGTACTTGTTAAATCTTATGTTGATGCTGATAACAGTTTATCTGCAAATATAAGAAGTGATTTTACTGTAACACTAGATAACAATTTAGATTTAGTAGATGTTTCTATACAGGAATAAGCCAATTATGGTTTATTCTTTTTTATTTTAAGGAGGGAACAAAGTGGATTACATACAAAGAATACAAATGGAATTGAAATCAATTGATATAGCACCAGAAGAGTTAATGATTTATCTTGAAGAGAATGGTATCCTTCAACCACTAAATGAATATAACGCACAATCCAACGCTGATAAGAGAGCCATTTATAAAACTTCATTATCTGTACTAGAATCAATTGCTAATGATCCGCAACAAATGAAGAATTACAAAGAAGAAGATATGTCTGTGAGTGGTTTCGCTGAATCCATTCAAAATAGAATAGATCAACTAGAAAAGAAAATACGTCATATGAGTGTAGATGATTCAAATAGTGAATCGTCTTTTTTTATGCTCTTTAAGGGGTGATAGAAATGGGATTAGATTCTACAAATGACTTTCTACATTTATTATCGTGTTTCGGCAAAGACATTCAAATTAATACTGTTAATGCTAAAGCCATTTTAAAGTTTGAGAAGGTAAATGAGAACTATGATGATATTACAATTACAACTGATCAACCCCTTCTACAAGGTGACACTATTATATATGAAGAAACTCGGTATATTATTGTTTCTCAAGTCAGTTCGAAGAGGTATGGAAAGTACAAAGGAATGGCAAGACCATGTAATTTTAATATCTCTATTTATACGCATGTTGCTAGAGTGAAAATAGGAGTCGATGGATTAGGAAGGCCAGTTTATGAAGATACACCTCAATATGAAGATTATCCTGCAATTATTACATCAAAAGTTGCTGATTGGTCTACTGGTGGACAGATTAACTTGCCACAAGGAGAAGTTGAAGTAACGATAAAAGATACTCACTCTGCTAACTTGAATGAAGGAGATACTTTTACTTCAATAGGTAAGACCTGGAACATTAACTATATTGATCGGTCTAAAGTTGGCTTATTGGTAATGAGATGTAAAAATTCATAATCTATCTTGATTTATTTTCCAGTTGGGTTATAATTGTAAATAACATGATTGGTCGTATGATTGGATTTGCAGAAACATTTGATAAACAGCATAGTAGTAATGGTTTGGAGCATTTGAGTTTTCTTTTCGACTCAAAATCGTGTTCCGAGAGGAGTGTCGGTTCGAACCCGACCACCGGTACCATTACATACGTTATTACAAGACTTCAACGTTCTCGTTGAGGTCTTTTTTGTATTCTTTTTAATTCCTTGTCTTATTTGATATCACTAGTTTTCAATGACTCACTGAGCAAATTCCTGCTCATTTAAAAGTAGAGGTGATAAAATACAAGTATAAGATAGATAAAACAATTTACTGAAAGAGTGATTCGATGAGAATTGAAGTATGGTCCGATTTCGTTTGTCCATTTTGTTATATAGGAAAAAGACGTCTTGAAAGTGCGCTTCAGGCTTTTCCACAGCGTGATCAAGTAGAAGTTGTCTTTAAAAGCTTTGAACTTGATCCTAATGCGAAAGAATCGGATGGGGAAAGCATGGCTGAGCTTCTAGCAGCGAAATACAATGTCAGTCTAGAACAAGCTCAGGCTATGTGTGAGAATATGAGGCAGCAAGCTGCTGGAGAAAACCTAACGTATGATTTCGATAAAATGATTCCAACGAATTCATTTGATGCTCATCGTCTTGTTCACTATGCGACAGAGCATGGTAAAAGTAATGAAATGTCAGAACGTCTCTTTTATGCCTTCTTTACCGAATCGAAAAATATTGGTGATCATGAAACGCTTGCATCACTTGGTGAAGAACTTGGGCTAGACGCTGCGGATATAAAACGTATGCTAGGGACTGAAGAATTTACGAAAGAAGTTCGCAACGATGAAGCTATGGGAAGTCAGCTTGGCATTCAGGGCGTACCGTTCTTTGTATTTGACGGTAAATATGCCGTGTCAGGTGCTCAGCCTGTTGAAATGTTTGAACAGGCCGTTGAGAAGGCCTGGGGAGAAGGAAATAAGCTTGAAGTAGTTGGTGGCAATGCAGAAGCGTGTTCTGCTGACTCTTGTGATCTTCCTAAATAAAACGTAAGAAAGCTCTCTTATTGTAAAGAGAGCTTTTTCTTATGCGTCTGTATTTTCTTGTTTAATCGTTTTGTAAGCTGAATCAAGGTTGCGAATGCGACGAACTATTTCTGAGTTTTTGTTAAGGTTGTCATAGATCATTGATGAAACAACTGATCGATAATAGCTATTCATTGCTTCTAATTTTGAAAATACATCACGATTCTTTTGTATGTATTGGCGAAAATTTTCTTCGAAAAATGGTGTTGAGAATGGTTCCATATGATTTCTCCTTTCTGTCTGTCATTCTGATTATAGGGTGATCGTCATCAGGACGTCAAACGGATTATGAAGAGTAAAATTCTATTAGCTCTGTCGTGATGAGAGACGTTTGTAAAGAAAATATGAAAAATGTGTTGTTTCTTTCATATGTTCTGTGGTATTCTATCTACATCAGCGAGGATTGTAGAAATTCCTCGAATTTTCACCATTTACCCAACGCAGTGTTTCGTTAAAATTAACGAAGCGTTGCGTTTTTTTATGTTTGCTTTCTTTAACTTGAAACCCCGCTTAAGAAGTCTCCTCCGTGAATTTGATTAAACATTTCTGCTGAGGCAGTTACAAGCTTTTCACCTTCTGAAACAGGGAGCGAAGGTTGAAGATAGAAAAGTTGAATGGCATGCTTGGTTTCTTCCGTTATAGCTGTTCGCTTAGAATCAACGATAGGACTTCCGAACGCTCCTTTGTGATCAAGTGAGAGGATTTTGTTGTTGAAGCTTACCTCACGTCCATTTAAGCCCTCATATGCAGTCGTCTCACTACCAATGTCGATTGTAATATCTCCTTCAACTTGATCAAGATCATAGATACCAATTGGAATTTTGTATTGAAGCGACAGAAGATTGTTGATGTCTGCAGCAGAGTGAACGAGAGGTAGCGAAGACCCTTTCTTTAACCGGCGTAATAGGGCTTCTGAGGACGGTCGATATTTGGCGGGATCCGTCCCGAACTTTTTGAAAATGGAACGCCACTCTGAGATAGCAGGAAAAGTGAGCAGGTCTGTCTGCTCAAGATCCATCATCAATGTTTCCTGATAGAACTGAAAGCGACCGCGCACCATTTGCGGCGACTTTTCAACAACGATATTATGGTAAATAGCATAACCAATTTTAAAATCAGGATATGTCTTTTTAATAGATGGAGCGAGAATTATACTTGTCATCACACTTTTCTCCTAACATATAATTTTTCGTTCATTTTATCATATACCTAAATTTGAAGCTTATAAGGAGGCTTGCCTCATTTATGAATAAACTTAGAAAACAATTAGAGCGTATTGATGGAAAAGGATATAAAGCATATAAAGACATTAGTGGGCACTATGATTTTGCGGATTACACCCTTTACATCGATTATGTCCAGGGAGACCCTTTTGCTAGTCCTTCTCGGATAAGAATCATCATCCCACGTAAGAAAACGATCGTAGAGCCTGAGTGGTTCGATTCGGCTGTAAGAAGAGTTCGAACAGAAGATATGATTGCTAGAAAAGTAGGAGAGGCCATTAGAAGGACTGAGAGGCATGCGAAAGGCACTGGGAAAAGTGGATTGGTCTCAATCGATATACCTGGTCAAAAGGTTATTGAGAGGGCAGCAGTGAGCGTGACAGAGGAATCTATTACGATTTGTCTATCAATAGGATTACCTGCACAAGGCAGAAAAGTTCTTGGCAGACAGGCTATAAACTTGCTTCTGCATCAGCTGCCAGACATTGTGAAGAATTCTGTTTTTGCATTAAACAAACGAATAATCTTAGAGGCATTGCATTTAGCAGACCAACAAGAGGCCATTCGTGAACAACTTACCCAAAACGGATATGTCGGATTTGTAGCGAATGGATCTATATTACCCCGCGAGAGCGGGATAAGCGATCGTCCTATGAAAAATGAGGCAGTGCAATTCCAATCACCTAAAAGCATGGAAGTGTCTTTAACAATCCCACACCGTACTGAGCCATTACAAGGAATGGCTGTTAAGGAAGGTATTACATTAATTGTTGGCGGTGGTTATCATGGAAAGAGTACCCTCTTGCATGCAATGGAGCATGGCGTATATGATCATATTTTAGGGGATGGTAGAGAGTATGTTATTACAAACCACCAGGCAATGAAAATTCGCTCTGAAGATGGTCGAAAGGTAACTGGAGTAGACATCTCGCCATTTATAAACAATCTCCCATATGGAAAAGATACGCGGTCTTTCACATCTGAGAATGCCAGTGGAAGTACGTCCCAGGCAGCCAATATCATTGAGGCGATCGAAGCGGGTTCAGATACGTTATTAATTGATGAAGATACAAGCGCGACTAATTTTATGATTCGAGACTATCGAATGCAGCAGTTAGTTGCGAAAGAGAAAGAACCCATTACACCATTCATTGATCGTGTGAAGCAACTACGTACAGAACATCATATATCAACCGTACTTGTTATGGGCGGATCTGGAGACTACTTTGATGTAGCTGATCAGGTGATTTTAATGGAGAACTACCTTCCATACGACGTAACGGATCAAGCTCGATCAATCGTACAAGAATCGGCACGCAGACAAGAAGGTGGAGAAAAATTCGGAGAGGCAAGAAAGAGAGTACCTGAGCAGAATAGCTTAAACAGCCAAAAGGGAAAGAAATCGAAAGTGACTGCCCGCGGAGTGCATCATATTCAATTTGGTCATACAGATATTTCACTACTTCAAGTAGAACAGCTTGTAGATCCAAGTCAAACGCGTTTTGCCGCTGACGTCCTTCATTTTCTGGAAAGAAATCATAAGCTAGGAGATAAGTCGATTCCAGAACTTCTTGATTTCATTGATCAGAAAATAAACACAGAGGGACTTGGTTCTTTTTCACTATATAAGAATCAGCATCCAGGAGATATTGCTCGAATTAGGAGAACAGAAATGGCGGCCGTTTTAAATCGAATTCGAACGCTAAAAATTAAATAATACACTCCCAAATAGGAAGGGGGGAAACTAATGACAAACGCACAATTAAAAGCTGATATTGTGGCATACAGTAAAACGATTGGGATTGATAAGATAGGCTTCGCGGCAGCAGATCCTTTTAAAACCCTTAAGCAACGCTTAAAGCGTCAGCAGGAGCTAGGTTATCAGTCAGGCTTCGAGGAATCTGATATAGAAAAGAGAACAGAACCTGAGCTATTGCTAAGCGGTGCAACAACGATTATATCAATTGCCATTGCGTATCCTTCGAGAATGAAAGATAGCCCTAGGAGTAAGAAGGGCGAACGAAGAGGACTTTTCTGTCGTGCTTCATGGGGAGTTGATTATCATCACCTCCTTAGAGAGAAACTCTTCCTTTTAGATGCATATATTAAATCAAAGGTTCCAGAGGCTAGAACGAGCTCGATGGTCGATACTGGCGAACTTTCTGATCGAGCTGTAGCTGAAAGAGCCGGCATTGGTTTTAGCGGTAAAAACACAATGACCATAACAGAAGAATTTGGTTCTTGGGTTTACCTTGGTGAAATGATCACCGATCTAAATATAGAACCTGATGAGCCTGTTGAGGAAGGGTGTGGTGACTGTAATATTTGTGTAGACGCGTGTCCGACTGGTGCCTTAATTGAAGGGGGGCAGCTAAACGCGAATAAATGCATCGCTTTTCTTACGCAAACGAAAGGTTTTTTACCTGATGAATACCGTACTAAATTAGGAAACCGATTATATGGGTGTGACACCTGCCAGCTCGTTTGCCCCAAAAACAAAGGAAAAGATTTTCATCATCATCCTGAACTCGAACCAGATCCAGAAATGGTAAAACCAAAACTCATACCACTTCTAACAATGTCCAATCGTGAATTTAAGTCTCAGTTTGGTCAAGCGGCTGGTTCGTGGAGAGGAAAGAAGCCTATTCAACGAAATGCTATTCTTGCTCTTGCTCATTATAAAGATGAAACAGCTATTGATACACTGGTTGAAGTGATGGAAAAAGATCCTCGTCCGGTGATCCGCGGCACTTCGGCCTGGGCGCTTGGGAAAATAGGTGGCGAGAAGGCCTTTAATGCCCTTATAAATGAGCAATTGAGAGAAAATGACAAGGATGTGGCAGATGAGATCGCTAAAGGCTTGTCTATGCTTGAAAATAAGACTTAATGCTGATGGTCAAACGATTGAATGCGTTGTAAGATAGTGAAAAATGTATAATAAAGAAGGGATAGAATGGATAAACAAGTGATTCATTATGGGGAGTTTCTATCGCCTATAGGTGCAATAACATTGTTTGCTAGTCCTAATGGAGTTAGTAGGCTCGATTTTGGTTGCCCTGAGGATGTGCTGCCTGCTGCTGAAACATGGTATAAAAAACATCATGTCAAAGCGGACCTTGTTTTCAATTCTGATATAATCGAACCCATCGTCATGCAACTGGAAGAATACTTCAGTGGAAAAAGAAGGTTCTTTGATCTAAAGCTTGATAAGATAGGAACGATTTTTCAACAGAAAGTATGGAACAACCTTTCGGAAATTCCATATGGTGAAACCCGGTCTTATCGAGATGTAGCTGTTGGTATTTCGGCACAAAAGGCTGTTAGAGCCATAGGCTCAGCTAACAATCGAAATCCACTTCCAATCATTGTACCGTGTCACAGAGTAATAGGAAGCAATGGTGCTTTAGTTGGATATGGTGGCGGTGTAGATAAAAAAGAATATTTATTATCACTTGAACAGCAGCATTCGATGCATGCCGTTCTACCGTAACAATATATAGTGCCAGTTCGCTATCTTGATAGCGAACTGGCTTTTTTGATTTTTTAGACTTAGGCATAAAGTTATAAAAAGAACTTCGTTTCTTGTAAAATAGCAAATGCATTCAAAAAAAGAGATACTAAAATATCTAGGGCGAAGAATGAGAGCAATTTGATACAGCTTTTAGTTTCAAGCCCTCATATGAGGAGTGAACATTATGAACAGCTTTTTATCCAAAAGTTTGATCTACGTAGCGGGATTATTTACATTAGCCTTTGGTGTTGTCCTATTAATTAATGCCGATGTTGGAATTGCCCCATGGGATGCTCTCTACGTTGCGCTTTCTGACCAACTAGGGTTTACTGTTGGAACATGGGTGTTTATTGTTGGTGGTATTTTAATTTTTATCAATAGTCTTATTATGATGAGGAAACCAAACCTAGCTGGTTTTATTCCAATTATTCTTCTAGGATTGTTTGTTGACCTCTTGAATTTACAAATTCTCACTTTCATTGATGTTGATGGAATCGTTACCAGGTGGATCTTATTTCTGATTGGATTAGTTATCATGGGTCTTGGAATTGCAGTGTACTTATTTGCATCTCTTGCATCTATTCCAAACGATGAACTCATGCTTGCCCTAACAGAAAGAACGGGTTGGAGTATTGGTATTACTAAGACATTAACAGAAGCACTTGCGTTTGTTCTGGCATTCTTGTTAGGCGGGCCAATTGGTGCTGGTACCTTTGTAGAAGTGCTTCTGCTTGGTATTCTTGTTGGTTGGTTTGATAAATTACTCAAGAAAATAACACACCCTTCAGCAGAGCCAGCTGTAAACCATTCCTGATTCCAAGTCATGTGTTTGATTCCCCTGTCATAAAGTGCGATGAGGGGGGACGCATATGGTGTGGGGAGACCAGTTGAAATCTTTCTGGAAAGAACAAGCGACTTGCTTACTAAATGGAACGGATCACTCAAGAATAGGAACCAGGCCTTCAGAGGAGGAAGAAGCAGTCAACCGTTATCGTAAACAGAGCCAAAATAGAGGAGCATCTGTTATTCGTATAAAAAATAAAGGGATCCTCCTGGGAAAAAAGACAGTCTCGACGAGCCAACTTTATGAATATCTTCTTCATCAGCAGTTTCTTATTAAACAGGGAGAGAAACTATATCAGGAAGAACGACTTGAAAAGAGATTGGCAAAAATGGTGGAGGGTGAACTTATTCTTGATCGATCAGCTGAGATAGAGGGAGGAACACTTCAAGTAGCAGAAGGTAAAGACAGCGGTGATGCTCGTCTGAAAGGTTCCTATTATGATCGGTTATCAGCCCTGAAATATGCTGAGAGATGGTGGGATGATGCGAATCCGTCTTATCAGTCGTTTGATGTAGATTGTACAAATTATATTTCTCAGTGTCTTCATGCAGGAAAAGCCCCTATGCGTGGTTACCCAGATCGCACTAAGGGATGGTGGATGAAAGGAAATAACTGGAGCTATTCATGGACTGTAGCTCATGCGCTTAGGTGGCATTTAAGTAGCTCGAAGAGTGGTCTTCGAGCTCGTGAAGTAGCGAATCCTGATGATCTCATTCCTGGAGATATTATTTGTTATGACTTTGATGGAGATGGCCACTGGCAACATACTACTTTCGTCGTAGATAATGATGAGAAGGGGTATCCTCTTGTCAATGCTCATACAACAAATAGCAGGATGCGCTATTGGGCCTATGAAGATTCTACAGCATGGACGCCTGAAATTAAGTATAAGTTTTTTCATATTGAGGATTAGAGAATGATATCTCCCAATCTAAAACATGCTATAATAGTATTGTTTTGAAGTGGAGGTGAATGAATATGTCTTTAAATATTGTACTGTTTCAGCCTGAAATACCAGCGAATACAGGGAATATAGCTAGAACATGTGCAGCAACAAATACAAGTCTACATCTAATTCGCCCACTAGGGTTTTCGACAGACGATAAAATGTTGAAACGTGCGGGCTTGGATTACTGGCAATATGCTGATGTACATTATTATGATTCTCTAGAGGAGTTCTTTGAAAAGAACCAGGGTGGAGAATATTATTATATTACGAAATACGGTACCAATACACATACTGACTTTGATTACTCAGATGTGAATGAGAATACGTATTTTGTTTTTGGAAGAGAAACGAATGGTTTACCAGACGAGTTGATTGAAAATAACAAAGAGCGTTGTCTTCGTCTCCCGATGACAGATCATGTTCGTGCTCTCAACCTTTCAAATACTGCTGCTATTATGGTATATGAAGCACTAAGACAGCAAAGTTATCCAGGAATGAAATAAAAAAGAACGACTTTCAGCAAAGAGCTGAAAGTCGTTCTTTTTTTGATAGAAGTTTAAGCGCGTTTCAGAGTTCAAAAACTTTGTTTCTGAATGCTCGTCTTCGCTTTTCGTGTCTAGCTGCAGTGGGCAGACACTCGGTCACTTCACCTTTTCAACTGAACACAAAAAACGTGTTCAAATGAAAAGGCTCCAGTGCCTGCCGTGTCTAACCGCCCACTTTCGCTTTTCGTGTTACCTACTACCTTTTTTGGTTTTGCTTGGTCGGTCGTTGTAGCCAGCTGTAAAGATGGCTGCTAGGAAAGCTAGGATTACTACTAAAATACCCAGGAAACTCATGGTCTCATCCTCCTCAGGTAAAATTGTGTCCAAATCTAACTCTCATTATAAACCATGTGCGAGAAGGTGTGAATGTTTTGAGGGGAATTCTTGTAGTGAGGAGTTGTTTGAATTGGAAAAAAACGTCGTTATTCGATAGGATAGAGAGAGAAACCTAAAGGAGGATTTATTTTATGTATGTTGTGATGAATGAATTGAAGGTCCCTGATGAAGCAAAAGACATGATGAAGCAGCGTTTTGGGAAAAGTGCTGATAGTATGAAGAACGTTGATGGTTGCTTAGAGTTTCTATTTCTTGAACAGTCGGCTGAAAACGGAAAGCTTATTGTATTTACGAAATGGGAAAGTGAAGAGGCTTATCAGAATTGGGTGCACTCCGATTCATTTAAGAACGCTCATAAAGAAAAGCGCGAATCCAAAGAGAAATCTCCAGCCACAGGAAATGAACTAAGCGAATTTACAGTAGTTTATCATACGTAAGGATGAGAGCCGGGCAACCGGTTCTTTTATTTTGTGCTTTTTCCATAACTGAGTAGAAACCCCCTAAATACTCGATTGAATCATTGGAAAGAAAGCCGAATGTTATTGGACATCCCCGCATAACATGTATTAAATCCGATGAACCAAACTTGGAGGGGGCTCTTAATGGATATCTTACGTAAAATCCAGCAGCATCGAGAAGAAGAGAGGCGGCTGAAGTGGGAAGGAACCTTCAGCGAGTATTTAGACATTATCCGGGAACGACCTGAAGTAGCGCAGTCAGCTCATTCACGTGTTTATAATATGATAAGAGATGCAGGGATTGATGAGGTTGATGGGAAAAGAAGTTATTCTTTCTTCTCTGAAGAGCTTTATGGACTTGAGGAAGCAATCGAACGTCTGGTAGAGGAATACTTTCACCCTGCTGCCAAAAGGTTAGATGTCAGAAAACGTATTCTCTTGTTGATGGGTCCAGTAAGTGGTGGTAAATCAACTCTTGTTACGGTGCTGAAAAGAGGATTGGAGAAATATTCTCATGAAGATTCTGGTGCTGTTTATGCAATTAAAGGTTGTCCTATGCATGAAGATCCACTGCACCTTATACCACATCATTTGAGAGATGAATTCCACGATGAATACGGGATCCGAATTGAAGGAAGTCTCTCCCCACTAAACGTAATGCGCCTTGAGCAAGAATATGGTGGTCGTATTGAAGATGTGATGGTAGAGCGTATCTTCTTTAACGAGGATAAGCGGACAGGTATTGGTACATTTAGTCCTTCAGATCCCAAGTCTCAAGATATTGCAGATTTAACAGGAAGTATTGATTTCTCAACGATAGCGGAATTTGGATCAGAGTCTGATCCGAGAGCTTATCGATTCGATGGAGAATTAAATAAAGCCAATCGTGGAATGATGGAATTTCAGGAGATGCTGAAATGTGATGAGAAATTTTTGTGGCACTTGCTTTCACTGACTCAAGAAGGAAACTTTAAGGCTGGGCGCTTTGCGCTAATTTCTGCTGATGAACTTGTTGTAGCGCATACGAACGAAGCAGAGTATCGCTCTTTTATATCAAATAAAAAGAATGAGGCTTTACACTCTCGTATTATCGTTATGCCGGTTCCATATAATTTAAAGGTGAGTCAGGAAGAGCGTATTTATGAGAAGATGATTCGTGAAAGTGATGTAGCCGATGTGCACATTGCCCCACATGCTCTTAGAGTAGCTGCTATTTTCTCTATCTTGACGAGGTTAAAAGATACGAATCGTCAGGGAGTGGACCTTGTTAAGAAAATGCGACTCTACGATGGAGAAATTGTAGAAGGCTTTAATCAGGTAGATGTGGATGAACTTCATAAAGAGCATTCGGATGAGGGAATGAGCGGGATTGATCCGCGTTATGTTATTAACCGAATTTCCTCTACGATTATTAGAAAAGAAGTACCGTCAATTAATGCCCTGGATGTTCTTCGTTCATTGAAAGATGGACTTGATCAACATGCTTCTATCTCAAAAGAAGATAAAGAGCGGTATATGAATTTCATCTCCATTGCGCGCAAAGAGTATGATGAAATTGCAAAGAAAGAAGTACAAAAAGCTTTTGTTTACTCTTATGAAGAGAGTGCAAAGACGCTAATGGATAATTATCTTGATAATGTTGAAGCGTATTGTAATAAAAATAAGCTCCGCGATCCTCTTACTGGAGAGGAAATGAGTCCGGATGATAAGCTTATGCGTTCAATTGAAGAACAGATTGGCATTTCAGAAAATGCGAAGAAAGCATTTAGAGAAGAAATTCTCATTCGTATCTCTGCTTATGCCAGAAAGGGTAAGAAATTCGATTATAATTCTCATGAACGTTTGAGAGAAGCGATTCAGAAAAAGTTGTTTGCTGATTTAAAAGATGTAGTGAAAATAACGACGTCCTCCAAAACACCAAATGAAAATCAGCTCAAGAAAATCAATGAGGTTATCGCACGTCTCATCGATGAGCATGGATATAATTCAATTTCAGCCAATGAACTCCTACGTTATGTAGGTAGTCTCCTAAATCGATAATTAGAAAAAGCATGCCTCTTTAGGTATGCTTCTTTTTATGCTGCGATAAGGAGCGCTATGTATGAAATGGGTGAATATACTTAAAATAAGAAATTTTCTTGGTTCGTGGAATGGAATGCTGCTATAACGATGGAAGTGAGTGGTGAGAATATGAAATGTAATCGCTATCAAATACGTGTGTGCTTGTGCCGGCTTATTATGAGTGATAGATTAGACGTAAAGACGTATTGAAAAGAGGTTTGAGATGAAGAAGGAACGCAATCCGCTTTGGGAGTGGATCAAGGCTTTTTCAATAGCTGTAGTCCTGGCGATTGTTATTCGTGAATTTCTCATAACGAACTATGTCGTTCATGGTGAATCAATGATGCCAACGATCCAAGATGGGAATCGTTTAATTATTAATAAAATTGGTTATGAAGTCTCAGAGCCTGATCGATTTGATCTTGTTGTATTTCATGCGAATGAAGAAGAAGACTATATTAAGAGAGTTATTGGTCTTCCAGGAGATACGATCGAATATAAAAATGATGTTTTATATGTGAATGGTGAGAAAATAAAAGAACCTTATCTTGAGCGTTATAAGAAAGATATTTTTAACGGGAACCTCACTGAGAATTTCCATCTTGAAGATAAAACTGGAAAATCAGAGGTGCCCGAGGGATATTTATTTCTCATGGGGGATAACCGAAGACATAGCTATGATAGCAGGCATATTGGTTTCGTACCAATGAATCAAGTAGTAGGGGAAGTAAATCTACGCTACTGGCCACTTGAGAAAATTGATTTCACTTTCCAAAAATAAACTAAATATGGTTATTAAGGAAGAGAATCGGGGTACTATTACTATTGAGGTGATTCAAGATGGCGGATCATAAAGAAAAACCTGAGAACAGTTCAATGGCGATGAATGAAAAAGAAATGGCCGAACTCGGTAAAGAGATGGAAGAGCTAGACACAAATGATGAGATTAAGAAAAAGGGTAAACGTCCAGATCCGATTCAACACAAAAAGGAAAATGAAACAGAGTAACTCCCAATAAGGGAGTTTTTTTTTGAATATAAACTGAGAAGGATAAAACATAAGTATAAATGGATGAAAGTCGTCCAATTCGAGTAGTTAGAGCAATAAAAGCTGTATTTGTCAGAATTAATTGTCAATTATCGCTTGTATTTGCATAGGATAAAGTATACTATTCAACGCAGCCGAAGGAAGTCCACATTAGGGTTAAGTTTCTGAACTAACATCATGAGCGATCATCGATCATTGAATAAATTTTCGCTAGAAATTTAATTTTTTTAGGAGGGAAATAAGGCATGAAAGACAAGGACTCCAACAATTTCGTCGTCTCTCAGGAGAATTGGTCCCTCCACCGAAAAGGCTATCAGGATCAACAACGCCATGCCGAAAAAGTTCAAGATGCTATCCAAAACAATCTCCCGGATCTCATCAGTGAAGAGAACATTATTTTATCTAACGGTCGAGATGTCATTAAAATACCAATACGTTCACTTGATGAGTATAAAATTCGTTATAACTATGATAAGTCTAAGCATGTTGGGCAAGGTGAAGGCGATAGCCAGGTGGGAGACGTTGTGGCAAGAGATGGTTCAGGGGAAAAACAGCCTGGGGCCGGTAAAGGTGAAGGGGCTGGAGATCAGCCAGGAGAAGATTATTATGAAGCAGAAGTTTCTCTGGTAGAACTGCAGGATATTTTATTTAAAGAACTGGAACTGCCGAATTTACGTGAAAAAGAAACAGCCGACGTAGTGAAAAAGAAAGTAGAATTTAATGATATTCGAAAAACTGGACTTATGGGTAATATTGATAAGAAAAGAACAATTCTATCAGCGTATAAGAGAAATGCAATTAGTGGAACACCATCAATTGCACCGATTTATCAAGATGATCTACGCTTCAAAACATGGAATGAAGAAATTAAGCGCGAATCTAAAGCCGTCGTTTTAGCCATGATGGATACAAGTGGTTCGATGGGAAAATGGGAGAAATATATGGCAAGAAGCTTTTTCTTCTGGATGTCACGTTTCCTACGATCGAAATATGAAACAGTGGAGATTGAGTTTATTGCTCATCATACAGAAGCAAAAGTCGTCACTGAAGACGATTTTTTTTCAAAAGGAGAAAGCGGAGGAACAATTTGCTCATCAGCTTATCGCAAAGCGCTTGAACTCATTGATGAGAAGTATTCTCCAGCACGTTACAACATTTACCCATTCCATTTCTCAGATGGCGATAACCTGACGTCAGACAATACAAGATGTGTGAAACTGGTCAATCAAATTATGAAGGTCTCGAACATGTTTGGGTATGGAGAAGTTAATGCTTATAATCGCCATTCCACCCTGATGAGTGCCTACAAAAATATACATGATCCTAAATTTAGGCATTATATTCTGAAAGAAAAGAAAGACGTCTATCACGCAATGAAAAGTTTCTTCCGAAAAGAAGAAATTCATTCATAAGCTTCCCAAAATGGGGAGCTTTTTTCTTTCAGTTAGGCTATGCGATTAAACGCTGTTATTTTCACTCAGAAGATCCACAAATTGAGAAGTCATAATAAGTTAACATTGCTTTTAGATCAGATAGGAAGGTACATACTAATAACAAGTAAAGCGTTGGAGGAATCATTATGAAATTCATTAGGTTTCTTTTTCTTTCCCTTCTTATCTTATTATTGATGCCTTATGATGTGACAGCTCAATCAAATGTGGTTGAAGTTCACTTTATTGATGTGGGACAGGCTGATAGCATTTTAATCACGTATGGAGAAAAAGCTGTGCTAGTCGACGCAGGAGATAATGGTGATGGAGAAGCGGTTTCAAATTATATAAAGAAGCTAGGCATTAGCCAATTAGATTATATTGTGGCGACGCATCCCCATCACGATCATATTGGTGGGATGGATGATGTGATAGAAAATTTCGATGTAAAAAATGTGATGATGCCCGATGTTTCTTATCCAACAGTTCATTATAAGTCCCTCATAAAGGTATTGAAGAAAAAAGACATTACCTTAGAAAAGGCACGAAAAGGTATGAAAATAAAACTAGGACATCAGGTGAATATACAGGTCATTTCACCTTCCAAAGAAGCAGAGTACGAGGATTTTAATGATTATAGTGCCGTATTACGGCTGAGTCATAAAGAGAATAGCTTCCTGTTGATGGGTGACGCTGGGATAGAAGTAGAGAAGCAAATGCTAGAAAACGTTAAAAGGAAACAGCTTAAATCTGATGTTCTAAAAATGGGGCACCATGGTGCTAGTTCGGCTACATCAGAGACATTTCTTAAAGCTGTCACCCCAGAGACTGCTGTTATTTCAGTAGGTAAAAATAATCGTTATGATTTTCCAGATAAAAATGTGATTCAGAGATTAAATGAACATCATATTTCTGTTTTAAGAACAGATGAAATAGGGACGATTATTGCTACAAGTGATGGTGAGAACATTGTATTTCATACTGATAACAACCTAATTTCACATAAAAAGGATAAATAATAACTGGCGAAGGAGCTTACACTACATGTTGAAAGGCACCGCCTTTCTTGTCTGAACGATCATACACCTTGGGAGGAATGCTTGTGCATAACAATCTGCAAAACCTCATGTCTAAGAACATCGTATCCGTTACACCAGAGCAATCGATCCAGGAAGCAGCGGCTCTAATGAATCAGTATAATATTGGTTCATTACCTGTCATGAAAAATGGTCAGCTTTGCGGGATGGTCACAGATCGTGATATTACGACTCGTGCCACTGCAACTGGTGGAAATGCGGATTGTCAGGTGAGCCAATGTATGTCTAATAACATTGTCTCAGCTACATCTAACATGAGTGCAGAAGAAGCAGCGGCATTAATGGCTCAGAATCAGATCCGACGATTGCCTATTGTTGAAAACAATCAGGTAGTGGGAATGGTTTCGCTTGGAGATTTTGCGACGAAAACACCTGATCATCAAGAGGCCGCCACCGCACTATCAAGCATTTCTCAGAATGGAACAACACGAGGTTAAGAACAAAGAGACTGACAAATGTCAGTCTCTTCTATTTCGTTCATCCTATGATAAAATCAGGATAGAATCATGTGGAAATAGGGTACATAGTAATATAGATGGAATGTGGAGGGAAAGCATATGTCAGAATTAGATGTATCGAAATTCGAAAAAAAGATTGAGATTAGGCAAATTCATCACGAAGATATAGATGAAATCCTTTCATTACAGAAAAAATGTTTTCCTGGAATGGATCCCTGGAAAAGAGAGCATCTTGAGAGTCACCTGGAAATTTTCCCAGAAGGGCAATTTTGTGTAGAACTCGAAGGAGAAATCATAGGCTCCTGTTCAAGCTTAATGGTGAACTTTGATGAATATGATGATCAGCATACGTGGGATGACATTACGGATGAAGGATATATTACAAATCATAACCCCGATGGCTATAACCTTTATGGTATTGAAGTGATGGTGCATCCGGAATATAGAAGGATGAAAATCGGTAAGCGTCTTTATGAGGCACGAAAAGATCTTGCGCGAGAATTAAACGTCAAGAGTATTATCATCGGAGGGCGAATTCCGAATTACCATAAACACGCGAATGAAATGAAAGCATCAGAATACGTAGAAGAAGTGAAGTTCCAGAACATATATGATCCTGTTTTAACGTTCCAGCTCATGAATGGATTTAATGTAATGAGAATAAATCCGAACTATTTACCAGATGATAAAGCTTCAAAGCAATTCGCTACTTTAATGGAGTGGAATAACGTTGAATACAAAGCCGTGACAAGAAGGCACTTTAGATCGTCATTCCCCGTTCGAATTTGTGCGATACAATATGCGATGAAGAAAATCTCTTCCTTTGAAGAATTTGCAAACCAAGTGGAATATTATGTTGATGTGGCAGCAGATTTTGGTTCTGATTTTGCTGTGTTTCCTGAGATCTTTACGACACAACTAATGTCGTTCATGGATGAAAAAATACCAAGCAAAGCTGTTCGGCGTTTAACAGAATATACAGAGCCGTATATCGAGCTTTTTACAGAATTAGCTGTAAAGTATAACGTTAATATAATTGGTGGTTCTCATTTCGTTTTAGAGGATGAAAAGATCTATAATATAGCTTATTTGTTTAGAAGAGACGGAACGATTGAAAAGCAATATAAAATTCATGTTACTCCAAACGAACGTCGTTGGTGGGGAATTCATGGTTCAGATGGTATTGAAGTTTTTGATACAGATTGTGGTAAAATTGCGATCCAAATCTGTTATGATATCGAATTCCCTGAGCTTGGAAGAATTGCGACGGATAAGGGCGCTAACATTCTATTTACACCTTTCTGTACCGACGATCGTCAAGGGTATCTACGCGTACGTTATTGTGCGCAGGCTAGAGCGGTTGAGAACCAAATTTATACAGTCATTGCCGGTACGATTGGTAACTTATCTCAAGTAGAGAATATGGATGTTCAGTATGCACAATCAGGGATTTTTACCCCTTCAGATTTTGCTTTTTCAAGAGATGGAATTGCTGGTGAATGTCACCCGAATATTGAAACTGTGGTGGTAGGAGATGTAGATCTTGAGATTCTTAGAAGACAACGTCAATCTGGTACGGTACGCCAGTTGCGAGATCGCCGAAAAGATTTATATGAGATACATTACAAAAAGTAAGCCGTTCCCCGGCTTGCTTTTTTTGTCGAATTTAAGAGAATGGTGTTTTTTTCCTATATAGCATTGGCGTACGATTCAATTCATATTATGATAATTAGAGAAAAGGAGAAAATCTAGCCAAAATGCAGGATTTTAACAGGTTTTCTCGAATTGATAAAAATTAAAGAAGATTTACATAATAGGAGGCAATAATGGACTGGAAAAATGAATATAAAAGATGGGTATCAGCAACTTCCCTTGACGAAGAATTGAAAAAGGATCTTGAAGCATTAAAAGGACAAGACCAATCACTTGAAGATGCATTTTATAAAAATCTTGAATTTGGCACGGGTGGCATGAGGGGAGAAATAGGCCCTGGTACGAATCGAATGAATTTATATACGATTCGAAAAGCCTCTGAAGGTCTTGCGCAATACATAGATGCACATGGTGAAGCTTACAAGAAAAGAGGAGTAGCAATTGCTTACGATTCGCGTCACAAGTCTCCTGAGTTCGCTATGGAAGCTGCGAAGACCCTTTCGAGCCATGGCATTCAAACGTATGTTTTCGAAGAACTCCGCCCCACTCCAGAGCTCTCGTTCGCGGTTCGAACTTTAAATGCTTGCGCTGGAATCGTTATCACAGCGAGTCATAACCCACCAGAGTATAACGGTTATAAAGTTTACGGAGAAGATGGAGGTCAGCTACCACCTAAGGCTGCTTCAGAAGTGATTTCATATGTAGACGGTGTTGAGAATGAGTTAGAAGTGAAGGTTACGTCCGAGCAAGAACTGAAAGAAAAAGGACTTATTCAAATGATTGGCGCAGAAATTGATCGCCAATATGTAGAACAATTAAAAACGCTTCGCGTAAATCAAGGATTACTTTCTAAAATGGGCGAGCAATTAAAAATCGTCTTCACGCCTTTGCACGGAACAGCGAATATTCCTGTTAGGGAAGGTTTGAAAGCTTATGGATTTTCAAATGTAACTGTTGTAAAAGAACAGGAGTTACCAGATCCTAATTTCTCTACAGTGTCTTCTCCAAACCCAGAAGAACATGCTGCGTTTGAATTAGCCATTCAATATGGGGAGCAGGAGGATGCTGATATACTTTTGGCTACAGATCCGGATGCAGACCGTGTTGGTGTAGCTGTGAAAAACAAAGAGGGTAAGTATGTGGTCCTGACTGGAAATCAAACAGGTGCACTATTGTTGAACTACATCATTACTCAGAAAAAAGAAAATGGAGAGCTGCCGGAAAATGGCGCAGTTCTTAAAACAATTGTTACTTCTGAAATTGGTCGTAAGATTGCGGAGGATAACGGTCTTACTTCATATGATACGCTTACAGGATTTAAATTTATTGGAGAAAAGATTAAAGAATTCGAAACAACTGGGGAGCATACTTTCCTATTTGGCTATGAAGAGAGCTATGGCTATCTTGTTGGTGACTTTGTTCGAGACAAAGATGCTGTTCAAGCATGCCTCGTAGCAGCTGAAGTTGCTGCTTTCTACAAGTCTAAAGGAATGACGCTTTATGAAGGTTTGCTCGAAGTATTTGAACAGTATGGATTTTATCAGGAAGGTCTTGAATCGTTAACACTGAAAGGAAAAGAAGGGGCAGAGAAGATCGTTTCTTTACTTGCGAAATTCCGTGAAGAGCCGCCTACTGAAGCAGCTGGATTACGAGTGCAAAGCGTAGAGGATTATGAGACAAGCAAAAGAACGTTTTTAGGTAGTGGTGAAAGTGAGCAAATTGAATTGCCTACTTCAAATGTATTGAAATATATTTTAGAAGATGGATCATGGTTCTGCCTTCGTCCTTCAGGAACTGAGCCGAAAGTGAAATTTTATTTTGGCGTAAATAGCGATAATCTTGAAAACAGTCAAAGCAAATTGGCTGAACTTAGATCGTCCGTTATGGGTAAGGTTCAAGAACGTTTGGGATAAAATAAAATAATGAAAAAGAAAACCAGGACAAATCTCTCGTCCTGGTTTTCTTGATGAGTTTCCTCTAAAAGCACAACATGTGTCTTATGCTAAACTAAGGCACGAAAAAAAATCGGCTAGTTTCGCCGATTTTTCTACTATTGGTGAAGTTGTTGTTTATTCAATTGATGTTCGTATTCAGCTTTGTTCATACGAATGAGATGAAATACTTTGTCTTTCGTTTCGCTATCTAGTTTCTCGAGAATTTTACCTGCTTTATACTCGTTTGAGGTAACAATCTTTCGATAAATTTTAGATAACCGTTTATCATCTTCGGATAAATCCAAAAGGCACTGCCTCCTTATAATGAACTAAACCTTTTTCCTATCCTTAAATTACGATTTATTTTACAATATATGAAGAGAAGTAGCAAGAAATTAATTTATTTATGACAGAATATTCTTATTCATAGAAACATAAATGAACACGAAAGGGAGTTATATCATGGAATATACAAATGAAATGAAAAACCGTTTAAAAAGAGTTGAAGGTCAAATTCGTGGTGTTCTTCGTATGCTTGAAGAAGAGAAAGATTGCAAAGATGTAATCACTCAGCTATCTGCTAGCAGAACGGCGATTGACCGTACGATAGGTTTAATAGTTGGTTCTAATCTAGAGGAGTGTATTCGTGAACAGCTTGATAAAGGCGAGTCTACAGAAGATGTTGTAAAGGAAGCTGTTCAACTTCTCGTTAAGAGCCGTTAAGGATTATTAGGATATTGAATAAAATATCATGAGAATCCTAGTACCTTTTTAAAATGGATACACGACTCAATAAATCATAACCCTCCTTCGTTTTCAAAAGTAAGATGGGAAATGTTCTGTGACAATAGCTGTCTTAAGTATTTGGTATAGTTCCACCTAAAATCGGTATGATAGTGAATAATGGATAAACTCTGCTATTTACAACATTTGTACTTACGAAGCTATGTGTTAATTAGGCATTTAGTCAATGTTCTTTGGTAAAAGGAGGAGCTAATGAGAAATTTGATAATCGGGATCGTCGTCCTTAGTGGTTTTTTAGCTTTTGGTTTGCAAGTTTTTACGGATAATAAGAATGTTAACGTTATAAATCAAGCAGAACCAGCGAAGCAAGTGTCAGGAGCTGTTGAAGTAGGATTGCAAAAAGGAGATAAGGCACCTGATTTTACATTATATTCACTAGAAGGGGAAGAAGTGAGCCTCTCTGATTACAAAGGGAAGGTAACTTTTATTAATTTCTGGACGACCTGGTGCCCCCCTTGTAAAAAAGAAATGCCGGATATGCAGGAGTTTTATGAAGAAAAGGCAGAGGAATACGATGCAGAAATTCTTTCTATAAATATTACGACCAACGAATCTTCTTCTCAAGTTGTGGAAGATTTTGTGAAAGAGAATGCTCTTACCTTTCCAGTATTGTTGGATGAAAATGGTGAGCAATCAAATACTTTCGCTACTATAACAATACCAACGACGTATTTAGTTGACAAAAATGGTATAATAATGAAGAGGGTAATAGGTCCTATGAATAAAGAACGAATGGTTGAGTTGGCCTCTTCAGTGGAATAAAAGAGGTATTGTTAGGAGAGGTATTAGCTTCCGTTCGCTCAATCGTTCTTTAAAAGAAACGATGTTTTAAAATTGCGAAGGATAAACAGTTGACGCATAAGGGGGAGTGAACTGTGACTAATTTAGGATTTGGTGTCATGTTGTTTTTGATGTTGGGATTTGTCCAATATAGCTGGATTTATGAGCCAGTGAATGGGGTTGGGATTGAATTTAAATCAAAATGGTCCTACATTTCAATGTCGGTTTTTCTTGGTTTACTTGTGGGTTATCACATTACGACGGGGATCTATCAGATTTATTAGAAGTATACGAATGCTATAAATTATTTTCGCATCTCGTTCCTATGGTTCATTTGTAGTTTTACAGCTCTTATTGACGAGACGGGGATTAGGGCTTATGATTTAAATATACTAAAACTAGCCTCAGACAGGTTAGACGGCGATTTTTCTGAAAGAAAAACCTTTCATTTTCATCGCCCTTTGTCGATTGTTCGACAGGGGGCGATTTTTTTATTGTCTTATTTTTATACCATTTATTGAATTCCTTTAAAAAAGGTAAGCATGAGATAAATGATGGGAGGATCATCGAATGTGGAAATATGTATTACTTGTTTTATTTGCAGGATGTAGTTTAGGTTCATTGTCTACAATTACGAAAATAGGGATTTCTAAAGGATTTTCAG
Source organism: Anaerobacillus sp. QJM3NY_32 (assembly GCF_056173645.1). NCBI lineage: Bacteria > Bacillati > Bacillota > Bacilli > Caryophanales > Bacillaceae > Anaerobacillus > Anaerobacillus sp. QJM3NY_32. The sequence continues at coordinate 522,398 of NZ_CM149684.1, forward strand.
TAGGAGAATTATTAGCTGGTCAATTCTTTATTGGATGGCTCGTTCTAATAGTTCTCGTTGTTCTTTCTAAGAAAAAACTAAAATTACAAGGCTTAAAATTTATTCTAATCGGTGGAGTGGCTATCGGTTGTGTTTCTATTTTCTATACGCTTGCTGTATCCAAACTGCCAGCTTCTATTGCGGTGCTTCTTCTCTTTCAATTCACTTGGATCGGCCTCCTACTTGATTCTCTCAGTCAAAAAAGATGGCCAGAACCTAAAACGTTCGTATCAGTTATTATTCTCCTCATAGGGACATTTCTAGCGAGTGGAGTAGTAGGAGCTAAGGAATTCATTTATGATCCGATCGGTATTTTACTGGGTCTTCTTGCAGCAATCTGTTTTGCCATCTATATTTTTATTATGAGTAAAACATCAGCAGAAGTTCCTGCTGTTCAAAAAAGCTTTTATATGGTTACAATAGCTGGTATTCTCGTCTTAACTATGTTCTCCCCTGAGTCACTTTTCCAAGGGGATATATCAGGTGAATGGTGGATGTTTGGTTTGTTTTTAGCGCTTCTCGGAAATATATTTCCGGTCTTATTTATGGCCATTGGTGTACCTAAAGTAGGTTCAAGTGTTGGAACGATTTTAAGTTCCTCAGAGCTTCCAGCGGCAGTGCTTTTATCGGCGATTTTTCTTCACGAAGCGGTTCATCTTGTTCAATGGGGAGGCGTTTTGTTGATTTTGATTGGCATTGTCATCTCCCAGTGGAATGTAAGCTATGACCAACAGTCAGAAAAAAAAGCAGCATAATTCTCTGTAACTGACAAATACAAGTTCTAGAAAACGAATGTATATCCTTATAACCTATTTTTGTAAAGGGGAAGTTGCGTAATGGAATTGTTACGTATTCAAGACACATGGATTGAACTTGGTATTGCACTCGGTATTTTCCTTCTTTTTCTAGTAATGAGGAAAATTTTCGCGAAATATATATTTAATGTTTTTCTTAAATTAAGTAGAAAGTCTTCTACAGAATTTTTCACACACCTCTTCCTTGCTTTTGAGAGGCCGTTACGAATGTTATTCGTAATAATTGGTTTGTATATTTCTGTACGTTATGTGTCATTCCTAGATCATCATAATGAATTTTATAAAGAGATTATGAGATCGTCGTTAATTTTTCTTACTGCATGGGGATTATATAACCTTTCCTCATCGTCATCACTGTTTTTCCAAACAGTTAACAGCAAATATAATCTAAAAATTGATCAGCTTCTTATTCCATTTCTATCAAAAACACTTCGTCTTTTAATTGTTGCTATGACGTTTAGTGTTATCGCAGGAGAATTCGGCTATGACGTTAACGGCTTCATTACTGGGCTTGGACTTGGAGGTTTAGCGTTTGCTCTTGCTGCAAAAGAGACGATTGAAAACTTCTTCGGTGGAATAGTGATCATTACTGAGAAGCCATTTTCGATCGGTGAATGGATTAAAACACCGAGTGTAGAAGGCGTGGTTGAGGATATTACGTTTAGAAGTACTAAAATTCGTACTTTTGCCCAGGCGCTGGTGACAGTTCCGAACGCGCGATTAGCGAATGAGAATATTACGAACTGGTCCAAAATGGGTAAGCGGCAAATTACCTTTCATTTAGGAGTAACGTATAATACACCATCAGAAAGACTTGAAACGTGTATTAATCGAATTGAGAAAATGCTTCGCGATCATGAAGAAATTCATCCCGAGACTATATTTGTGTCATTTGATGAGTTTAATCATAGCAGCCTTGATGTTTTTCTTTATTTCTTTACCAACACAACCACGTGGGGGGACTTTTTGAATGTAAAACAAGATGTGAATTTTAAAATTATGAAAATAATGGAAGAAGAACATGTTGCTTTTGCATTTCCTACACAAACTCTCCATGTGGAAACTACTCCATCACATGAAGAAGAGAAAATGTATAACTAAAAGAAAGGCAGGTCCTCCATGGAGAGACCTGCCTTTTCTTATGCGCTTTTTTTAGTAAGGGCTTTTTGCTCTTTAGTAGAAGGTTTTCTTTTGCTCCAAATGGTAGCTAGGATCGGACCAGAGATGTTATGCCATACACTAAAAATAGCGCTTGGTACTGCGGCGATGGGATTAAAATGAGCAGAAGCAAGTGCTGCGCCTAGACCAGAATTTTGCATCCCGACTTCAATCGAGATGGCGCGTTGATCGGGTTCAGGGAGTTGCATTAATTTGGCAAGAAAGTAGCCAACGACAAGGCCAAGTATATTATGAAGAATAACAATTGAGAAAATAATGAGTCCCGTTTCTGCAATCCGGTCTTTGCTTGCCCCAACGACTGCTGCAACAATAGCGACGATTGAGATAACTGAAACAAGTGGAAGGACTTTAATACTCTCAGCAACTTTTTCTTTAAAAATTAGTTTTACTACAAAGCCAAGTGTAATGGGAATAACGACCATTTGGAAGATGGAAAGGAAAAGATCACCTGCAGATACAGGTAGCCATTGACTCGCAAATAAGAGAACGAGAGCAGGTGTTACTAAAGGAGCCAGTAGTGTAGAAACGGCTGTGATCGCTACTGATAAAGCTGTGTTTCCTTTCGATAAGTAAGTGATGACGTTTGAAGCAGTCCCCCCAGGACAACATCCAACCAGAATTACACCGACAGCAATTTCAGCTGGTAATTGAAAAATAACGGCCAGACCGTAAGCGAGCAAAGGCATAACAATAAATTGTGCAGCTACACCGATAGCAACGCTTTTTGGTTGTTTCACTACTTCCTTGAAATCCTTTGCAGATAAGGTCATCCCCATGCCAAACATAATAACTCCGAGTAAGATCGTTATGTATGATGTAATCCATGTAAATCCATTAGGGAATATAAACCCGAGTACTGCAAAAAGAATGACCCAAATCGCAAAAGTATTCCCCGCAAAATGACTTGCCTTCTCAAGAGCTCTCATTTCATCACATCCTTAGAAAATTTAATCCTGATTATACGCCTATTCGTGCAATTTTCAATAGAATCTGACAATTTAATAAAACATTTTTGAATAACGATTTTTTCACGTTACTCATGAACCTACTTGTCCGGTCATACATATTAGTAAGCAATTCATTTAGGAGGGAATGACATGTCTACAGAGAAAGAAATCTTTTACGCTATAGAAGAGATTACAGAAATAGCAAAAGGGTTTGGGCTCGATTATTACCCTATGCGTTATGAGATATGTCCAGCAGACATTATTTACACGTTTGGAGCTTATGGAATGCCAACTCGCTTCTCACATTGGAGTTTTGGTAAGCAATTTCATAAGATGAAGCTACAATATGACCTGGGGCTAAGTAAAATCTATGAGCTTGTTATTAATTCTGACCCATGCTACGCCTTTCTGTTAGATACGAATAGTTTAATTCAGAATAAACTCATTATTGCTCATGTACTTGCTCACTGTGACTTCTTTAAGAATAATATTCGTTTTTCAAATACGCGAAGAGACATGGTTGAGAGTATGACAGCAACCGCTGAACGGATCGCTTATTATGAGCATCACTATGGAAAGGCTGAAGTGGAGAGCTTTCTTGACGCTGTTCTCTCCATACAAGAACATATTGATCCTTCGATAATGAGACCAAGATTGACGTATAATCTTCAAGATGAAACCCCGATTCCAGTGAAGCCTGATTCTCGATATAATGATTTGTGGTCAATCGATAAGGATGAGCTAGCGGACGAGCCAGCTCCGACGAAAAAGAAGAAGTTTCCACCGCAACCCGAAAAGGATCTTCTTCTCTTCATTCAGGAATATAGCGCGGAGCTTGAGGACTGGCAGCGAGATATTATGACGATGATGAGAGAGGAAATGCTGTATTTCTGGCCACAGCTTGAAACAAAGATCATGAATGAAGGATGGGCAAGTTATTGGCATCAGCGAATTCTTCGTGAAATGGATTTAACGACGGATGAAGCAATTGAATTCGCTTCACTCAATGCAAATGTTGTGCAACCTTCACGAACACGCATTAATCCTTATTACCTCGGTCTTAAAATCTTTGAGCATATTGAGGAAGTGTATGATCATCCTACAGAGGAAATGAAGCAGCGCGGATTCGAAGTAGGTAAAGGAAGAGAGAAGATGTTTGAAGTTCGTGAAGTGGAAGCTGATATTTCATTTATTAGGAATTACCTTACAAAGGATCTTGTATATAAAGAAGATTTGTATTTGTTCCAAAAGAAGGGACGCGATTACAAAATAGTTAATAAAGAATGGGAGCATATTCGTGATCAGCTAGTGACAATGAGAGTAAATGGTGGATTCCCATATTTAACTGTAAGCGACGGGAACTACATGAAAGCTGGAGAAATGTACCTTCATCATTCTTTTGAAGATACAGAGCTTGATCTTCAATATTTAGAGCGAGTTCTACCGTATGTACATCAATTATGGGGGCGCCCGGTTCATATGGAAACGCGAGTGGAGGATAAGGAAGTTCTCTTTTCATATGATGGAAAGAAGTTGCATCGTAGGTACTTGTAGCAAATGGATTTCCTGAGTGACTTAAGCGATCATTTCTGGCTGTATCTACTCTCCATAACGCTAGCTGGTGCTTTAGGAGGGATTGGTAATATCCTGATCTCAGGTGAATTTCAACGGTTTCGAAAAGTAGTCAATCAACAAAATAATGCAGTCTATTATAATATTGGATCAATAAAAGAGCCACTAGTTGGTGGAATTGGTGGGATATTAACGACGTTATTATTTATTGAAACAGCTTCAGGTCAATACTTACTCTATTTAGCGCTACTTACAGGGTTCGGGAGCAGCGCTTTTCTAAAGCGTTATATCGAGCAAAAAACAGATCAAATTGTTGAACAAAATAACAACCGGCTTCAGAGTGAAAACATTCAAACGTATCACTACGAGAGCGAAACAAATGGCTCAGTTGTTAAAGGGATTATGAGTCCATCGCCAGTTTATTTAACTCAATCAGAGATAGAACGGCTTACAATCCTTCAAGCCAAGGTGGGAGAAGCAATAGGTCCAAAAGAAGCGAAGGTATATCAATGTGAAATTAATTCGCTTCTTAGCCTGGGAAAACAACGCTCATTTTAACCGATGCAACTATTGTGAAGGTATGAGATCTATCGTATTATATATGTGATAATGCACATATAAAGGGGATCTCAAATGAAGAAGTTCATGAAACGACTGTTAGTTATCGTTCCACTGATATTACTAGTTCTTGCGATCGTCTTCTTTTTCTGGGCAAAAGCGTCTTATGAACCAACACAGGAAGCTTTAGAGTACATGGAAGAGTCAAATGAAAGTGAATTAACATTTGGATCACAACATGCTGACAAGGGGATTATTTTCTATCAAGGCGGCAAGGTAGAGGAAGAGGCATATGCTTTTTTAGCTCACCAGCTTGCTGAGGAAGGTTATTTTGTAGTGATCCCTCGTCTGACGTTGAACCTGGCCATTTTAGATGGAGATAAAGCATCTGAAATGATAAGTAAATATGACGATGTAGGGGAATGGTACATTGGTGGTCATTCTCTCGGAGGCGCTGTGGCATCATCATTTGCTATCGAACATCCTGATGAAATCCAAGGGTTGTTTTTACTTGCAGCTTATCCAATTGAAGATATGTCTGAACTGTCTATATCGACGCTTACGATCTATGGTAAAGATGATGGAGTGGCAGTCCTATCTGATCAAAAAGAAAAAGAAGAGTTGCTCTCTTCTTCAGCAGAGATACACATTATTGAAGGGGGCAACCATGCCAACTACGGCATGTATGGCGAACAAAAAGGTGATAACCCAGGTTCCCTCACTTCTGATCAACAAATCAACGAGGCTGTTCGAACAATTACAACGTGGATAGAAGAATAAACCAAAATAAAGAGCCGTCTATGATGGTTCTTTATTTTGGTTTTATTTCTTTTGTCACGTTTTACTTTACTCAAGCGTGCCAATTATTTAGGGATTCTTTTTAAAGAAACGGGAATGAGGAATAATACGTAAGAAGATTCTCAATAATGGATGATATAGGAAAGAGATTGACAGAGAGCGTATATGGGTTAAGATAGGGAATGTGATGAACCAACCCTCAGAGGGGATGGAAGAATGTATTACGTGAAAAGGCTGTGGATGCTTTGTTAAGATCTCGTTTTCGACGGATACGGTTAACTTCTGTTCAGTTAATCGTTTTGTTTTATTTAATAGCGGTAACGGTTTCTACCTTTCTAATTGGTTTACCGATTGCCCATCAATCTGGCGTGCAGCTATCCTTTATTGATGCCTTATTCACAGCCGTGAGTGCGGTAAGCGTGACAGGTCTTTCTGTTGTGTCGATATCGGATACTTTTAGCGTTCCTGGAATCTTTATTCTTGCTGCTGTCCTTCAAATTGGCGGGATTGGTATTATGACGCTTGGTACGTTTGTCTGGCTTGTGATGGGCAAGAAGATCGGATTAAAAGAAAGACAGCTGATAATGACTGATCAAAACCAATCCACATTGTCTGGCTTAGTACAATTGATGAAGCAAATTCTTGGATTAATTTTCATAATTGAATTAGTTGGCGCTCTTGTCCTTGGTACTTATTACCTTCGCTTCTTTGAGACATGGCAGGAAGCTTACCTTCAGGGATTTTTTGCTGCAGTAAGTGCAACGACAAACGGCGGTTTTGATATTACGGGAAGTTCTCTTCAGCCATTTGCACATGACTATTTCGTTCAATTTATTCATATATTATTAATTATCACAGGAGCCATTGGTTTCCCTGTGTTAATTGAAGTTAAAAACTTTTTATTTGCTAGACAGAATAGCCATCGATATAAATTTTCTTTATTTACTAAATTAACAACAATGACTTTCTTTGTACTCGTTGTTTCAGGAGCTATCCTTATTTGGGCATTTGAAGCGAATTCATTCTTTGCCGGTAAGAATTGGCATGAATCGTTCTTCTATGCCATGTTCCAATCAGTGACAACGCGTAGTGGTGGCCTATCTACAATGGATGTAAATCAATTTCAAGAGCCTACACAGTTGTTGATGTCAGCCTTAATGTTTATTGGTGCTTCTCCAAGTAGCGTAGGTGGCGGTGTGCGTACAACTACATTTGCGATTGTGCTACTCGCTATTTTCTTCTTTGCAAAGGGTGGTACGTCAATTAAAGTGTTTGGACGAGAATTGCATCATGAGGATATTCATAAAGCCTTTGTTGTGTTTACCGTGGCGATTATCGTGTGGAGCTGTGGAATTATTATGCTTTCCTTCTCAGAACCATATCCAATCGTGGCTATTATTTTTGAAGTATCGTCAGCCTTTGGTACCACAGGTTTATCGATGGGCGTGACACCAGGTTTAAGTACTTTTGGCAAAATTGTTATCATGTGTTTGATGTTTATTGGTAGAATTGGAATTCTTTCGTTCCTCTTCCTTATTCGAGGAACAGTTCTTCGGGAAAGATACCATTATCCAACTGAACGAGTGATTATAGGTTAATTATAAAAAAGCAGGAGTATATGATCCTCTTGCTTTTTTTGTGTTTAATTCTTTAAGTTTTCTTTAGTTCTAATATCTTTGTTTCTAAAGGCTCGTCTCCGCTTTTCATGTCTAGCTGCAGTGGGCAGACACTCGGTCACTTCACCTTTTCATCCGAACACAAAGACCGTGTTCAAATGAAAAGGCTCCAGTGCCTGCCGTGTCTGAACGCCCACTTCCGCTTTTCGTGTCTAGCTGCGACTCGCAGAAACTGCGATATTTCACTCTTTCACCAGAACACAAAAGGCGTGTTCTAGTTCAAGAGTTCCAATATCTCCGTTTCTAAACGCTCGTCTCCGCTTTTCATGTCTAGCTGCAGTGGGCAGACACTCGGTCACTTCACCTTTTCATCCGAACACAAAGACCGTGTTCAAATGAAAAGGCTCCAGTGCCTGCCGTGTCTGAACGCCCACTTCCGCTTTTCGTGTCTAGCTGCGACTCGCAGAAACTGCGATATTTCACTCTTTCACCAGAACACAAAAGGCGTGTTCTAGTTCAAGAGTTCCAATATCTCCGTTTCTAAACGCTCGCCTCCGCTTTTCATGTCTAGCTACGCGGGCCAAATCCTCTGGCTGTTTCGCCCACTCGAATGAGACAAAAAGCGTCTCAATCTCATGGGCTCCAACATCCTGCGGATTTAAGCAGGCCCGCTCCGCTTTTCATGGTCATATTTACCAAAAAAAATTGGTATATAAATATCGGGAATTCACAAACTAGTTGTACAAAGGAGGTGATTGACATGGCTCAACAACAAAACAGACAAGGAAGCTCTAACAACCTTGTAGTACCTGGTGTAGCTCAAGCTATCGACCAGATGAAGTATGAAATCGCTACTGAATTCGGAGTGCAACTTGGTCCAGATTCAACTTCTCGCGCTAACGGATCTGTTGGTGGAGAAATCACAAAGCGTTTGGTTCAAATGGCTGAACAACAGCTTGGCGGTTACCAAAAATAATTTTATACCATGGCTGTAAGGGGTGGACTTGTCCATCCCTTCTTGCGTGATTTGATACATAGAAGGAGAGGGTAGCATGTCTTTTGAATGTCCACTCTGTAATAGCTTTGCTGCTATCCAGCTTGTTTGTCAGGTATGTGAAGATAAACTAACAGATAAGGGAAGAGAAGCAGAGTATTACGATGAGTACAGTGCCTATGAATCGATTGAGTCGACTAAAAAAATGGACGGATTCATAAGTAAAGCACATGAATGTCCTCATCTTCTATCATGTCCAACTTGTGGTTGGAATGATGTTTACTTAATTGAAGAATGGAGTACATAGCAAAGAGCTGCCTTGTCTGGCAGCTCTTTGTCTCCATTTAAGAAGAAGGGATATATAGTTTTTTCTCAAGAATGCTTTGAATGACATTGAGAATCGTTGTAAAGAACCAGTAGATGAAGGCTGCTGTTAATAAGATTGGTAAGACTTTAAAGTTTGATGCGGCAATTTGATCTGCGTTATAGGTTAATTCTGAAATCGTAAGTACTGAAGCAAGAGAAGAGGCTTTAACGATATCAATTAAAGAATTCCACACCGGTGGAATGGCTCTTCTCCATGCTTGAGGTAGGATAACCTCTTTGTAAATTAACGATTTTTTCATACCGAGTGACATTGCGGCTTCCCATTGTCCCTTTGATAGGGAGAGAATAGCTGCGCGAAATGACTCTGAAATATAAGCACCAAAATGTAAAATAAGTCCAGTGTAGGCGGCCTGCCAGGCTGTTAATTGAATATCCACTGAAACAAGACCATAATACAAAATAAATAATTGAATAAGAAGAGGTGTGCCTCTAAAGAACGAGACGTACAATTTCGCTATTCCAGATGCGATTTTGCTTTTTGAAAGACGTAACAAAGCGATGAATAAACCAACTAATAGGGCACCAAATATTGAAAAGAAACTAAGTAGAAGTGTATTCTTCGCCCCTTCCAGAAGAAAGGGCAAAGAATTTATTAACACATCAGTTGTCTCACTCACTTACATTTTCTCCATTAAAATATTCTTTAGAAATGTCTGCAAGCGTTCCATCTTCCTTCATTTCTTGTAGTGCACCGTTGATCTTTTCAATAAGCTCTTCGTTTCCTTTTGGTAGGGCAAAGGCCATTTCTGTTTTGTTGAATGTTTCTCCAACGCCTTTTACTTTATAATCCTGTTCAGGAAGCTCAGTTAAAATGAAGAGACGATCATTCATCGCTGCTTCAATGTTACGTTCGTTACTAAGATCTGTTAACACCTGGTTAGCGCCCTTGTAGATTTTCGTTTCAGCACCAGCTTCTTCAGCAGCCTGAGCATAGTTACTTCCCTGGGTAGTTCCTACGGTTTTTCCTTCAAGATCTTCTATACCTTTAATATCATCGTTATTCTCGTTAACGATCACTTGTCCACCTGAATAAGTGTATGGTTCTGTAAAATCAAATTGCTCTTTACGATCATCTGTGATCGTTACTTGATTGGCGACCATATCGATGCGTTCTGTTTCAAGTGAAGATAGAAGTCCTTTCCATTCAATCGCTTTAAATTCGGCTTTCATTCCAATACGATCGGCAACTTCACGTGCAACCTCGACATCGTAACCTGTAATTTCGTTATTATCATCTCGATAGCTGAATGGTGGATAAGTTGCTTCTGTTCCAATTAATAGGGTTTCTTGCTCTTTTGAACTGCCTTCTTCGTTATTTTCTGTATTATCATTGCTACCGCAGGCAGCAAGTACAGTAAGTGTTAATGCAAGCACCAACCCTAGCATCCATTTTTTATTCAAAATAACATCCTCCTTTTAATTCCTACAAAATTGATGTGAATTCTAAATTTATTGTAGTTAGCATTTAACTTAAAGTCAATCAAGAAACATTATTGACGTTAATTTACCGCTTCATGCAAGAAGATAAATAAAAAAAGCTTCCTCGGTTTAAGAGGAAGCTTTCCCTATCATTTTATTAACGAATGCGCAGTTCTGATTCAGTATCAAAGAAGTGACATTTGTTCATATCAAAAGCAAGGCTGATGTTTTGACCATTTTGAATATCCGTACGAGAGTCAACACGAGCTACAAAATCTTGATCAGCTACTTTGGAATAAAGATATGTTTCAGCACCCATCAATTCGGCTACATCAATGACAGCACTTACTTTAGTATCCTGTGAAGATTCGATGAAGACAGGCTCATCATGGATATCTTCAGGACGAATACCAAGCATAACTTCTTTGTTCAAGTATCCTTGTTCACGAAGGGTTTTCATTTTTCCTTCAGGAACTTTCACTTGAATATCACCTAGCTTGAAATAGCCATCTTCTAATGTACCGCTGAAGAAGTTCATTGCAGGAGATCCAATAAAGCCACCAACGAAGACGTTGTCAGGTGCATCGTATACTTCTTTTGGTGAGCCTACTTGCTGGATAAGCCCATCTTTCATAATAACGATACGCGTTGCCATCGTCATCGCTTCAGTTTGGTCGTGAGTAACGTAGATAGTCGTTGTTTGTAGACGCTGATGAAGCTTAGAAATTTCAGCACGCATTTGAACACGAAGTTTTGCATCAAGGTTTGAAAGAGGCTCATCCATCAAGAACACTTGTGGATCACGAACAATCGCTCGTCCTAATGCTACACGCTGACGTTGACCACCAGAGAGTGCTTTAGGTTTACGATCTAATAGGCTTTCAAGCCCAAGAATACGAGCAGCGTCCGTTACGCGGCGCTCAATTTCTTTTTTGTCGAACTTGCGTAGTTTCAATCCGAATGCCATGTTATCGTATACGTTCATGTGAGGATACAGGGCATAGTTTTGGAATACCATTGCGATATCACGATCTTTTGGTGCAACGTCGTTGACGCGACGATCACCAATAACGAGGTCTCCATCTGAGATATCTTCAAGGCCGGCAATCATACGAAGCGTCGTTGATTTACCGCAACCAGAAGGACCTACGAAAACAATAAATTCCTTATCTTTAATATCCAGGTTAAAGTCTTTTACTGCCTCAAATTTGTTATCATATCTTTTGTAAATGTGATTGAGAGCGATCTCTGCCATGTTAATGCCTCCTAAGAAATGAACTCTTTTGCTAGTTCTAAGTCTACTCTATGAAAACGCTATCGTAAATTGGGAGCGTGCACAAAAATACCATTAGGTTTTGTGCATTCTGTACGAAATGCCATTATTTATACGTAATATTGTTGAAAAAGGTAAAAAAACTGCGTTTATTAACGCAGTTCCATCGCAAGAAGAGAAAGGTAAACCATCACAGCTCCTTGAAAACTTTTTACATCAATTCCTGTTTTCTCTATAAATTTATCCACACGATATTGAAGACTATTTCGATGTACATAAAGTTGTTTGGCTGCAAGAGTAATATTTAAGTTAGATTCTAAGTAGATGCGAATACTCTTCAAAAGCTCTGTGTCATGTTGTACGGGTTCGATAGCTTTAATTAAGTAATCAATCGATTCGTCACTTGCCTCGTGGAAGAGGACGGACGGGACCATATCCTGGTGCGTAAATACCATTTGTGATGGCATAAGATTTCGTCCTGTTGAGAACCATTTTTTTTCGGCTTTATAAATCCGTTTTAAATGGCTGTTATCATATTGTTGAATCGTTTGTCCGACAAAAAGAGACATGCCTGTGAAAAAGTCGGCAGTAAGTGCAGCAGCTGTTTGTTTAAGTTCATCTACCATCTGTTCGTCAAATTCATTTGTTTGAACGAGCAGACCTTCTTTGTCATTTTCAAATAGGAGTACAGTTTCTTCTGAAAATAAGCCGGTCATGGCTTCTGTGAAATCGGATAGATCTGATGGAGCATTTTTGAGGTTGAAATGTATGTATCGAATTGGGAGATCTATTGTAAGGTCAACGCTGAGATCGTCCTCAAAAAGAAGAGATGTCCATTTTTTTTGGGTAAGAGTCATGGACTCATTTTCCAGTCGGACAGTAGGGAAGAAGGCATTTAATAACTCATTTTCCTCGTTTGTTAGTCGCGTTTTACGTATGCCAAATCGTTCACCATCGGTTGTTCTATACCAGTGGAAAAGATCAGGTTGATCGGAGGTAACGACGAAATCATTTCCATATAGTTCAGCTAGTTTTGCATTCATAAGTGCCCCTCCTAAGTAACAGTTAACATATAGTATAACGTAATGATGAACACAAATTAATAATGAATCAAAGAAAAGAACCTCTATATGTGTAAGAGGTTCTTTTCTAAATTAGCCGTGATTGTCTTCGTTCAGTTTCAGTGAACGAATGAACAGCATTTACTTTTATGTGATTATGAATAGTTTTGTTGATCATCATTTTTTCTTTGTTTACCTGAACGATGTGGAGGCTCCTGTTCCATGAGTGGAATAGCTTCCTCGATTTGAGCCTGCTTGTAACTTTGATGAACGGCACCGCCGGCCATTCCTTCATTAACCATACGGTCAATGTCCATATCGTATTTATCGCGACCTTCGTACTGAGAGTCTTCAGTTCTTTTATTCGGCATCCTTTTTCATCTCCCTATTTCTTTGAATAGGGTTATTATGTGAAGAAATCAGGAGAATTATGAGTCCTGCTGTTCATAGACGTGAAAAAGCATGAGCTCATGAATTTGAGATTGCAGTTTGTTTTGCTCCGATTCAGGTGGAGCAGGTTGATACCATTCGAATTGGCCAGTATGGAGATAAAGAGTACGATAATATGTTCCCTGATAGAAAAAAGATACTTCCCATTTAGGTTTTCTTATTTTTGATCCAACTGATTTATATTGAAAGTGCGAAATCATGGTATTCCCCCAAATCACCTTTTTTATCATCATAACATAGGAAGCTAATACGCAGAATACGTTCGAAAAGAAGTGAGGAGAGAACGTATAAATGCTTGATGAATAAGTGGTTCATCAAAACGCATTGGTTTCGAATTCGCTTCAAAAATCCAGAAATGTCCTTCGCTATCTTTTCCAATGTCCAAAGAGCATTCAAGCATCTTTTCTTTTTCTTCAAGTGATTCTGCAGTGCGAATAGCGAGCTCTCTTACCCGAATTTCATCGTCATTGGTGGCCACCTTATGAAAAGGGAGGATTTTTCCTCCTCTTGGAACATGAGTCGTCAGGCTGTTATTCTGTGCAGCTCTTATGCCGATACCTGTGACCTGCCACCTTTTTAATGGTTTTTGCAAAAGAATTCTAAAATCATAAGGATATTCATTATGAGTTGCGAGATCAATTTCACGTTGGATCAAATATTGCTCATGAATTAAGGGAGTGACGTGTTCTTTAACTAAGGCGAGATTTGGAAAGAAACGAGTGTTTTCGTGATCGGTGAATAGAAAACCGGACTTAACAGTTTTAACTTTAAATATTCCTCTACCTTTGCTTCCAGATGCAGGTTTGCAGAAAATAGATGAATATGTTTTTAGAAATGTATTAAGATTCTCATCTGTAAAACAAGCTGTTGCTGGAATGTGATGCATTAATGCTTCATTCTCAGCTAAGTGATCGAGTATTTCATTTTTGAGGAAAAAAGATCGGTTGAAAAATGGAATGCCTTTTAACTTCAACAAGTTGAAAAAAGATCTTACTTTTGGAATGCGTTCTTCTGCCCTGTCAGGAATTCGATTGTACACAATATTAGGATATGGGAAGCGAAAACCTGTCCATTTTTGAGATGTAGCATCATAGAGATAGCCATTGATATATGAGGGATAAATGTCGTCAGGTGTAAAAACAAACGAAAGCCCTCCGGAATCAGTCAATTCATTTTGAATGGATTTGAAGATCGCTGCATTGCCACTGAAATGGTGATGTAAGTTAGACCCTGCCAGAATGCCAACAAGAGGTCGAATGGCATCATGAGGAGTTTGAAGCTTTACAATAGAAGAAGAGAAAGCAGGAGAGGGAGAGAGCCTGGATGGCTCTTTCCCCCAATATACATATTGATAGCTACTTTTTTGATGCCACCGATTATTTTCTCTACTGTAAAATAATTCGATCATACTGGTGTAACCAGCTGTTTTTCAATGGTGGATCTTGCTAAAAAGATCGCGTATTCCATTGGTAATGTTCTCGTTTTGGCTTCTTCCGCTTTCAATCTCGGATGGGCAAAAATGCCTCTTCCAGGTTTTGAATTTGCTTCAAATAAATAAATGTCCCCTTCTTTTGTAATCCCGAGGTCAAATCCAATTTCGCCAATAAAGCCTGAAACTCTTTTATCGATGGCGCGACTTAGTAGCAGGGAAGCTTCCATTAAATCTGTTTCAACTTGTTTTTTAATACCAAATTCAGAAGTGAGCTCTCCAATTGTTTTAACTGTTCCGTTAGAAGCCATGTGAGTGGTTAAACTTCCAGCTCCTGCAATCTTTGCAGCGATCGCACTAACTTCCCATTTCCCCTCTTTGTTTTTGTTTGTATGAACACGATAATCCATGGAACGCTGATTAATCCGATGTAAGTCAATTCCTTGTTGAGCAATTAAACCGTTCATGCCGTTTGGATATTGGGTTTTAAGAAGGCGTGCAAGAGAGGTATATCTTCTTAGACGATTTTCTTTGTCCGTTCTGAACCTGCAATAATAATACTTCTCATCGGCTGGCTTTAGAATTTGTTGAATCCCAAGCCCAAGACTACCGTTGGCAGGCTTAATAAAGATCTGTTCGTAATCCTTTAACATACGTGAGATTATGGCGCTCTTAGGACTTAATACAGTTTCAGGTAAATACGGCTTAACGATTGAGTCTTCACGTAGCTTTTCGAACATCGTCCATTTATCGAAAAATCCTGGGTTAAACCAGGGAGTGAAATATTGAGATTGAAGTTTCTCCATTGTAGTGCTTACTTGTTCGATGCTTGCTGAGCTTCGATTCGGTAGTCGATCGTATACAACATCAGGAATGGGAACAGTTACTCTGTACCATCCTCGCTTGTTATACATTAATCCTTTGATGCTTCCCGTTTTCCAATCAATATGATGAGCACCAAATGCAAAGCCAAAAGCACCACACTTAGAGGTAGCGGATAGTAGCTTGGCAAAATACATACTGCGCTCTCCGATAGGTCTCATACTATCCTTAGTAAATCCTGCAGTGAAAATACCTACTAAAGGTCCAATATGAAGAGAATTTCCTTTTTCGAAAAGGTGAACAGACATTTCTTCAGGAACACCTAATATTTTCCATAAGTCTTCTGAAATAAGGTATTCTTCTTTGTTACTAGGGTGAGGAGAAACCGTGCAGAATGAGCGTCTTGACCCAAAGCAAAGTTGATTCGGAAAAGAAACTTGGTCAACCCATTCCTTAAACTTTGTTGGAGGAACATAGAAATTCCCTTGAGAATTAATGTCCTTTTTTAATGGAAGAATCGTGTTCATGATTCGATAACCCCTTTCTTCTCATTCATGAGAGACCGGCAATATTGAAACGGTATAAAATGTAAAGAATCGTATGGTTGAATGGCTTTGTGTCCAGGTTTAGAGTTGGCTTCAAGTAACCAGACTTTACCACTTCGGTCAATTCCGAAATCAAGTCCAAGTTCAAACAACGGAGGAAATGTACTCTCGAGGTTAGTAGCAATACAACGGGAGAGGAGATTAATCTTTTGATCTGCGGCTTGGAGAACAGTTTCGGGAATAGAGAGCTTGTGATCACTTTGAATAGAGCCACCACTATGCAAATTAGATACAAAAGAGTCAGAACTCCCTACGCGCGTAGCACGGCCAATCTCCTTCCAACTTTCGATCGACGTTTTCTTCATTACCACTCTTCGATCAAAAGGTCGGTTGTTTTGGTCAAGTAAAGAAAGCCATTCTTGGGCTATATAGTCACGCTGGTTTTGAATTCTCCTCATTATTTTGAGGAAAGAACTGGTTGTATCATAAGTATGATGAAGGACGTTCCCATTATGATTGATTTGAACATCAACTTGATTTTGATTTCGGGTAAGGAGCATTAACCCATTTCCTTGAGAACCTACCACTGGTTTTAGAACGACCTTCTCGTGCTTCGTTAATAAATCGGATATAACGCTAGCGCTAGTAGCAGGCTGAAGCTTAACTGTTTGTGGAAGGTGCCGATTTATAAATGGCTTTTGCTTTAATTGTTTGTATATCGCCCATTTTCCTGGTAACCCGTGTCCTAGAAAAGTAGCGTTAGACTCGTTTTTTAACCACTTAATAAAGGAGGCTTCCATTTCTGTTATGAGACCATTATGGAAGCAGCGATCATAAATAAAATCAGGAATCGGAAAATTTGTTTCCAGCCATTTTTTTGTCTTTGGATCGTATTTCATTCCTAGAAGACTATTTCTAAAGTGCTGATCTGGAGAAAAACGATAGACGTTAAATCCAGAAGTGGATCCTGCTTCACCTAATTTAGAAAGGTAATCTCCTTCATGTTGGAGCGAACGTTGTAAAATACCAAGTGATGTCATACCTTGCTCCTTTTAAGATGACGTGTACCAGTTAATTAAGCGGATAAGTGCTTTAACCGATGGGCGATAGGTACTTGGTGTGATTCCTTCAGAAGTCTTGGAAGGTTTTGTGTTCACTTCAATGATCCAGGGGTGACCATTTTTATCAGAAGACATGTCGATTCCAAGCTCCGCAAATACTCCTTCACTTTCACGATCAATGATCTGTGAAATCTCACAGGCCAATTCGGGAAGGATTCGCTTCATTTGTCTTTTCATTGAATCCTCTAAGGGGGTGAGCCCCTCATCAAACTTTTTTAGTAACGCGCCGCGTGCAATATTGGATACGAACTGGTCATTTGTTCTAGAAACGCGCGAAACGGCTGAGACAACTGACCACTTGTCTCCAATACCTTTCAAGCATAAAATGCGGAAATCAACGGGGCATCCATTGACCTCAATTAGGGGAATGCCTTGTTGAATAAGATAAGGAATCGTTTTAGATCGTGAGCGAATGGTCGTATAAATGTTTTGAAGCGAATGTGACGTGAGCGTTTGATTGCCATTAAAGCTTGAGTAATCAAGGTAATAGAGATCATCTTTCTGAGTGATTCGAAAAATATGTTTTCCCTGACTTCCATTTAAAGGTTTCAAATAAAGGATAGGGTATTTATCGATCATGAAATGAATATCGTCGATTGTCTCTAACAAAACCGTTTCAGGAAGATAGGGTGCGACTTCATCGTAAGAAAGTAACTTCTGATGAACATCCCATTTATCAAGAAAGGATTCATTAAAATAGGGGATCTGTTGATCACGCCAATAGGTTTTTAATTGTTGAATGTAAACGGATTTCTCAAGCTTTCTCGAATGAATTCGATTATAGATGACAGAAGGGATGGGTAGCGTGGCTTCTACCCAGTCACGTTGGTTCCAAATCATACCCGAGACTTTAGTGTCACTCCACGGTTTTAGTGTGTAAACATAGAACAGAATATGATGCTCTTCGCAGTATTCTGCGACTTCTTTACAGAATTCCGTATAGGATCCGAATGGTGTTTCTTTCAGTCTAGAAATGTTAATCGCAAGACAGAAAATAGGACCGATTGAGAGCATTTGTTGCTGATGACTATAGGTAAGTGTAATCGGAAGAGATTGATTTGGAAGAGACAGAGAAGCTAGTAGTTCGGGTGAACAATATACGGTATGACTTGATGAAGTGCGATAGACCTTGACTGTTACAAATTCCTCAAGCACGCCACATCGAAGTCTAAGTGATGTATCTGAAAGCTTCCATTTTGAGGCGATGTTTTCTGGAATGGAAAGGGTATGATTGGATTGAGCTGAGGTTGAATTCTCTGGTTGTAAAATAATCTTTTCAGTATGTTTCATTCAAGACCCTCGTTCAACGTTTTTTCTTTTTTTACCTTCCTTTAACTGGATAGGCAATAGCGGATATCGTATACTATGAAGATGGAGTTTACTATGTGAACGTGAGAAATAGAAAGGTTGAGGTACGATGTCGTCCATTATCATAACGATCCTATTTATGATTGCCATTGGTGCAGTTATAGGTGGGTTTACAAATTCGTTAGCTATTAAAATGCTATTTAGGCCATATGAAGCTCGTTATATAGGGAAATGGAAAGTTCCATTTACCCCAGGATTAATTCCAAAACGTAGAGATGAGCTAGCAGTCCAGCTAGGTAAAATGGTCGTTGAACATCTTCTAACGGCTGAGGGAATACAGCAAAAAATGAACGATCCAGTATTCAAGCGTACGATGATTGAATACGCGCAAAAAGAAGTTCTTAAACTTTTAGAGTCTGATGAGAAAATTGAAAAACTTTTAAAGAAAGGTCTTCATCTAGAGGATCCAGCCAAAGATATTAGAGCGAATGCAAGCTCCTACATCAATGGGAAAATTGAAAAGAAACTATTGGATTTGAAAAATAAAGAACTAGCTGAGATTCTTCCGGAAAAAATGCAAACGAGAATTGATAGCTCAATCGAACCAATTGCTGATCTCGTTTTAACAAAAATTAGTGATTACATTGCTTCTGCTGAGGGCAAACATAAGCTTTCTGTTATGATAGACCGTTATCTTGCAGATCGAGGAACGCTTGGAAGCATGATTAACATGTTTTTTACAAACACAAGACTGGTAGATAAAGTACAGCCTGAGTTACTTCGTCTTCTTAAGCAAGACGATATTCAAAGTGTCATCATAACGATGCTTGAGAAAGAGTGGAATTCGCTTAAAGAAACGAAAATTGCAGCGTTTGAAGATAAATTTAATTCAGAAGAACTTGTCAAAGAGGTTACAGATCTCATTGTGAATGAACTCCCAATTAATCACGTTCTGAATCTTAGTCTATCGGAAGCAGTTGATCCATATAAGGAGCGCATTGTTGAAGACATAGTTCCACGACTAGTAGATGCTGCTGGTCAGTATCTCAGTCAGAATCTACAGCCACTCATGGAACAACTACACCTGGCAGACGTAGTGAAAAGTCAGGTGGAGACGTTCTCTGTTGGACGTCTTGAAGAGATGGTTCTTTCGATTTCACGTCGCGAATTTAAGATGATCACGTACCTTGGAGCTGTGCTCGGAGGAATGATTGGTTTAATTCAAGGAGTAATCATTACCCTTATTGGATGAATTTCGTGTCAGTCTTTGTTATAGTGGTGAAGTACAGGGTTATGAGAGCGAAATAATCCTCATTTACTAAGGAGGTATATACAATGGCAGAGAAAAATCTTTACGACGTAGCATACGAATTAGAAAGCGCAATGCGTGAGCACGAGGACTACACAAAGCTTAAAGAGTTATATGATCAGGTAAACCAGGATGAAGTAGCAAAGAAACTTTTTGATAACTTCCGTAACATGCAAATGGAGCTTCAACAAAAGCAAATGAGTGGTCAACAGATCACAGAGGAAGAAGCTCAAACGGCTCAACAACAAGTTGAACTTGTTCAGCAGCATGAAGTGATTTCTCAGTTGATGCAACAAGAGCAGCGCATGAGCCAGGTTATTCAGGACATCAACAAAATCGTAACGAAGCCTCTAGAGGACCTTTACGGTAGCCCTGAAGAAGACGTTCAGCAATAATACAAAAAACGGTTCACCCAATTGGGTGAACCGTTTTTTGTATTCATAGTACCGATTACTTGTTCATAAGAAGTAAGTTAGCGTATAACCTTTGTTGCTGTGTGATTTTGGGTTTATTCGAGTGAAACAAATGCTTCAATCGAATAAGCACAAAATGAGAGAGGTGGTATTAAAATATAAAAAAATAAGGACTATGAAGCGTTTTCTATTACGCCAACAACTTCAAATTGAGTTGGTTGCGAAATGATCGTTTCTTCAATGGCGCACTCAGGACAATTTAATTGAAGTTCTCTTTTCTCATTTCCTCCAATAGTACCTCGAAATTCATGATCACATTCAGAGCATTTGTAAATGTGTGGTTCATTGAATTCTCCTGTGCAGTCAAACCTGATTCTCTCTTTTCCATTGGTCATAAGTAAAACCCCTTTCGTTATTTGTAATCTATTTGTAATAAACTAGTTTCATATTAAAACTTCCCACGGTGTCCGTATTCTAAACGCCAAATTCATCCAAACATGTCATTATCATAAATTTAAGTGATAAGACAAGAATTACGAGTCATAGAGATAAGTGTTATAAGGACTACTTTTTACACAGGAGGGATCCGAATGGTCTATCAACTTCTTGCCTTAGATATTGATGGGACTTTGCTTAGATCCAATCATAAAATTGATAAGGAAACAAAGGACGCTATTAGCTATGTGAGAGAAAAGGGAGTTTACGTTACGCTAACGACTAGTCGCAACTTTGCATCTGCTAAGAAAATTGCAAAGGCGGTGAAGTTAGATGATGTGATGCTCGTTACTCATAGCGGCGCGTTTATTGCTGAAGAGGTTGAAGAACCGGTTTATGAAGAGAGAATACCCAATCAAGATGTTCGTGAGATTGTTAAGATCCTTGAAGGATTTGACTGCCATATTCGCATTATTCATGAACGATTAGCCGTTGGTAATCGCGTAAAGCATAATCATTACTTATCTGCTAAAATGACGCTCGGAATAGGAGATCCATTATTCTACCCCGTGAACTTTGTTGAAACCTTAAGTGAGTATCTCGAAAAGAAAGATTTATCCCCTCCGAAAATTGACGCTCATTTCTTTAATGAAGAAGAAAGAGAGGAAGCCCGTCTCCTGTTAGAAGAGCGAATTCCTTCTATTTCGGTTGTTCGATCGACAAAATGTAATTTTGGAATCATTCCAAAAGGCGTCTCAAAAGCAAAAGGATTGCGCATTTTAGGAGAGAAATTAGGAGTATCTGTCGATCAAATGGTTGTAATTGGCGATGCGGATTGTGATGCTGAAATGATTCGTCAAGCAGGCCTTGGTGTCGCGATGGGAAATGCTTCTTATGAGCTAAAACGACTTGCGGATTGGGTAACCCGCTCAAATGATCAACAGGGCGTATCCTACATGGTTAAAGAAGTTTTTAGAAGACAAATGCGAGTTCAATTAAAAAGGTAATGGTTAAAGAGAATATAGACGCCTTCATCGAACCCTGGCGATTTATGGGGAATGAAGGCGTTTTTTATGTTACTTTTGAATCATTTTAACAGAATGAAAAGGCTTTCACGAAAAAACCGCTAATATGTATAATGTTTGATAATTTTGAATTCTGGAGGGATAGTATGCAAAAATTACTCGACTTGAATCCAAAGGTGACTGAATTTCTGAAAGGAACGAAAAAACTTTATATTAATGGTCAATGGAAGGATTCGTTATCAGGAAGAACATTTGATACCCTAAACCCCTCAACTGGTGAAGTGCTTGCAACAGTTAGTGAAGCCGTGAAAGAAGATATTGATGAAGCCGTTATGGCAGCTCGTAAAGCTTTCGACAGTGGTCCGTGGTCGCGCATGTCTGCGTCAGCTAGAAGCCGATTAATTTATAAGCTTGCTGATTTAATGGAAGAAAATAAAGAAGAACTTGCCATGCTTGATACGCTTGATAACGGAAAGCCGATTCGTGAAACGCAGAATGCCGATGTACCACTAGCGATTGAGCACTTTAGATACTACGCTGGCTGGTCAACAAAAATTATGGGACAAACTATTCCAGTTAATGGACCATATTTTAATTACACACGTCATGAGGCCTTAGGGGTTGTTGGACAAATCATTCCATGGAATTTCCCTCTACTTATGGCGGCATGGAAGCTTGGAGCAGCTTTAGCGACGGGGTGTACCGTTGTTCTTAAACCTGCGGAGCAAACACCACTTTCAGCTCTATATCTAGCGCAGCTGATGGAGGAAGCTGGATTCCCTGAAGGCGTTGTGAACGTCGTACCAGGGTACGGTGAAACAGCAGGTGATGCACTAGTTAAGCATCCAAATGTAGATAAAATTGCATTTACAGGATCAACTGATGTAGGTAAGTATATTATGAACCAGGCTTCGAATGATTTGAAGCGAGTGACGCTTGAGCTGGGAGGTAAATCACCAAATATTATTTTACCAGATGCTGATATGACAAAAGCGATACCAGGCGCGTTAAGCGGTATTATGTTTAATCAAGGACAGGTTTGCTGTGCTGGATCAAGACTATTCGTACAAAAGAAAGCCTATGATAATGTGATGGCTGATTTAGTGAGTCATAGTCAAAAGATCAAGCAGGGAGCAGGATTGGATCCTGAAACGCAAATGGGACCACTCGTATCCGCTGAGCAGCATGAACGCGTAATGAGCTATATTTCAAAAGGGCAGGATGAAGGTGCTGAGTTACTTACTGGAGGACAGGTTCCTTACGATAAGGGATATTATGTCCAACCTACGATTTTCTCTGATGTGGATGATAAAATGACCATTGCAAAAGAGGAAATCTTTGGACCAGTAGTAGCCGCAATGCCGTTTGAAGACCTTGATGAAGTAATCGAGCGAGCGAATGCTTCGAATTATGGACTAGCTGCTGGACTATGGACAGAGAACCTCAAGTCCGCACACTATGTTGCAAACAAAATTAAAGCTGGTACTGTTTGGGTGAATTGCTATAATGCATTTGATGCGGCTTCTCCATTTGGTGGCTATAAGCAATCTGGTATGGGAAGAGAAATGGGCTCCTATGCACTAAATAATTACACAGAAGTGAAGAGCGTTTGGATTAACTTAAAATAACAGTAGAAAACCGCTCGTCCTTTACGGACGGGCGGTTCTTTTTAATGTTCTATTCTTAGGTGAAGTACTTCCAAAGTTTCAATTCGATCAGCTAATCATCAGAAAATCAAAATATGATAGCGCTATCTTTTTAATACGATTAATTTACCAGCAGAGGATACAACTCGTGCCGTATGGTTTTCAAAACCTTTTTGCTTTAAGAGTTCTTCGCCAACTTTTTTTGCTTCTTTGTCATCCTGTGCGTCAAAGCTTTCATCTAGAACAGTCTCTCCGCTTTTTTCGAATGCCGTGATAATGTACTTTTCCATATTATCGCCTCCTCCTTTTAGTTTACCGATGTAATAATTTCTTGTCACTTATTTTTAGAAAAAACGAATCTTTTGAGAAAACGAAACGTTATACTAGTTGGGAAGCTATTTTTCATGTAATGAATGTCAATATAAAGGGGGAAGCTATGCTCGAATTTCAGAATGTATCAAAAAGATTCGGACCTTTTACAGCAGTAGAAGGACTTAATTTATCAATTCCTGAGAATGAGATTTTTGGGTTACTTGGAGGTAACGGAGCGGGTAAGACAACAACATTTCGAATGCTATTACGCCTCATTGATCAAACAAATGGAACGATTAGCTGGAAGAAAGAAGAAATATCTTATGATTCAAGCCATTTAATTGGCTATTTACCTGAAGAACGCGGTCTTTATCCAAAGATGAAAGTGAAAGATCAATTAATTTATCTTGGCAAGTTACGTGGGATGAAGAAAGCTGATATTGAGAAAGAAATTGTTATATGGCTTGATCGTTTCAATGTGCCAGAATATCTTGATAAAAAGGTAGAAGAATTATCAAAAGGAAATCAGCAAAAAATACAATTTATTGCAGCAGTTATTCATAAGCCAGAGCTTCTCATTCTTGATGAGCCATTTAGCGGGTTGGATCCAGTAAATGTGGAAGTGTTGAAAGAAGCTGTTCTTGATTTAAAGAATGCAGGAACAACGATCTTGTTTTCTAGTCACCGAATGGAGCATGTGGAAGAACTTTGTGAGCATCTTTGTATACTACATAAAGGAAAAGCAGTTGTTTCTGGGAACTTAAAAGAAATCAAGCGTTCTTATGGTAAGAAAAACATTATCATTGACGTTGATTTTGATCTAACATTTCTAGAAAATATTGAAGGGGTTCATCACATAAAGCAAGGAATGAATCATAGCACTGTTCAAATAGCAAATGAGCAAGTTTCTCAGAAGGTTTTACACGAGTTGATGAACAAAGGGTTTGTTAGAAAGTTTGAACTAGAGGAGCCGTCATTAAACGATATCTTTATTGAGAAAGTGGGTGCGGCATATGAATAAATTTCTTATTGTCCTCTCCCAAACATATTTAAATCGACTGAAGTCCAAGGCATTTATTATTACAACGGTTATTACGCTACTTATGATCTTTCTCATTACAAATCTTTCTACCATTATAGATAATTTCGATTCGAGTGAAGCGGATCGAGTGGGAGTCATCGATACAGCTTCGTATTATACACAACTTGAAAACCAAATGAAGATGATGGAATCTGATATTGTATTAGAAAAATTCGATGGCTCTGAAGAAAAAGCCGAACAGGCTATTGAAGAGGGTGATCTCGATAGCTATTTGATTCTTAAAGAAAACGAAAATTCCGAACCGACGGCCCTTTATAAAGCGGAGACAGTAGCAGAACAAGTCACTCCACAAGTTCTTGAATCAGCACTTCAGCAATTGAAGAGTACAATTGCTGCTGAGAAAGCAGGGGTTACTCAGGAGCAGCTTAGTAAAATCGACCAACCTGTCCAGTTTCAAAAAGTTGCACTCGAAAAAGGAGCAAAGACAGAAGATGAATTAAATCAAGCAAGAGTGTTCGTTTATGTACTTCTATTCGTCATCTATTTTTCAGTGATTTTCTATGGAAATATGGTTGCTGTGGAAGTGGCGACAGAGAAATCATCAAGAGTAATGGAAATCTTAATTTCAAGCGTTTCGCCAGTCAAGCAAATGTTTGGGAAAATACTTGGAATTGCCTTACTCGGTTTAACACAATATGCGATCATTATTGCAAGTGGGTACCTCTTTATGCAAATGCAGGAAGATGAGCTCGCAGAAGCAGGTTTCCTATCCTTTCTTAATTTTAGTAACCTTTCAGCTTCACTCATCATTTATGCGATCGTATTCTTTATTCTTGGCTATTTACTGTATGCGACGATTCTTGCAATGGTAGGCTCACTCGTTAGTAGAGCAGAAGAAGTTCAGCAAATGATTATGCCAGTCCAGTTTCTCATTATCATCGCTTTCTTTATTGCGATGTTTGGACTAAGTACGCCGTCTTCTACATTTGTCACCATTTCGTCCTTCATTCCCTTCTTTACACCAGTAGTGATGTTCTTACGGGTAGGTATGCTCTCCATTCCATTCTGGGAAGTAGCCATTAGTCTTGCACTCCTAATTGGATCGATTGTGTTTTTTGCAATCATCGGGGCGAAAGTTTACAGAGGTGGTGTTCTCATGTATGGGAAATCATCTTCTTTAAAAGATATAGGCAAAGCGTTAAAGCTATCACGACGTGAGTAATAGCTTTCAACTAACAATCTAGAAAGTTCCGGAACTTTAGTTCCCGGGACTTTTCTTTTTTTTCTTGTCGCATGATGAGTATAAAATCATTGAATGAGAAAAAGCGGAATCGTGCGAACGTGCGCTCGTTTGATTATGGTAAAATGAGAGATAGAGAGCATTAGAAAGGGAGATGAGTGATGAAAGAAGTAACCTTTCTGCACTGCGCGGATCTTCATTTAGACAGACCATTTTCCGGTACAAATCAGTTACCTAAATCCATCCATGAGTTTGTTCGAGAAAGTGCCTATCGTTCATTACGAACAATCGTTGATATTGCTATTAATCAACGGGTAGATTTTGTGCTGTTTGCAGGAGATTTATTTGATAGTAGCTATCGTAGCTTGAAAGCACAGATGATTTTATTACAACAATTGAAAAGATTGGATGAGGCAGGCATTTATAGCTATCTTTCTCATGGAAATCACGATGCGCTAGATGGAGAATGGGTTGATTTAACGTGGCCAGATACAAGTTATTTTTTTGGAGCGGAAGTAGAATCGGTTTCGTATAACAGAGATCAGACACCAATCGCATATATTCATGGCTTTAGCTATCCCACGCGTCATGTGAATGAGAAAATGGTAAGTGCATATGAAAGGGTAGATGAAGAGAGTTTCCAGATCGGAATGCTTCATGGGAATTTAGAAGGACAAACAGAACATTCTTCCTATGCTCCATTCACAATAACTGAACTAATGAATAAGAAATTTGATTACTGGGCTCTTGGGCATATTCATCAGAGAGCAATACTATCAGAAGAGCCCTTTATTGTTTATCCCGGTAATATACAAGGAGCACACTCGAAAGAACGTGGTGAAAAAGGGTGTTATGTTGTAAAGTTAAGCGATTCTGAGCCATCGCTTGTTTTTCATCATACCGCTGATGTAACCTGGCACAAGTCTATTATTGATATTGGACAGTGTGATACGATCCAAGATCTTTTAAATAACTGTGAAGAAATTTTGAACCAGGAAATTTTCTCTACTGGAGGACATTTCATTAATCTTGAATTAGTTGGCAATAGTCCGATACATTCAGAGTTAATACATGGGGATCATTTAGAAGATATATTGCAGACGCTACAACTTAATAGAGAAATGGAAGACGAAGGATTTGTTTGGCCATATAAATTCACACTAAAATCAATGCCACTCTGGGATCGCGAGAATTTAAAACAGCAGAATGGATTTTTACAGGATATTTTATTTACCTCTGATCAGTACGAGCATTCCCAAATGAAAGAAGCGTTAGCTCCGCTATTTGAACATAGACGAGCTAGAAAAGCTCTACACCCCATTGAAGACGAGCAACAATTAATAAAAGAAGCTGAAGAGCTATTACTTACATATCTCATTGAGTCAAAAGGTGGTGAGAGTTAATGAGGTTACTCGGTCTAACAATTTACGGGTTTGGTAAATTTGAGAATTACGAAATCGAAGACGTTTCAACTGAACTTCAGCTTATCTTTGGAGAGAATGAGGCAGGGAAATCTACACTTATCTCTTTTATTGAATATGTTTTATTCGGTTTTCCTAGCAGGCAGGAGAACTATTATGAAATGAATCATCTCTCGCGTTTTGGAGGTAGTCTCTTTGTAGAAGAAAGTGGTGAAGCATTTAGAATTGAACGGACGAGGGATAGGAATTCTGAAAATCTTTATATCTATTTTCGAGATGGTACTTCAGGAAATAGTGATGATTTAAAAAAGCTCTTAAAAGGAATGAATCGAGCTAGTTTTAGACAAATTTTCTTTTGTAACCTTACTACTTTAAATAATGATCATCATTATGATGAAGAAGCGTGGAATCAAGTCCTTTATGAAGCAGGAATGAGCGGTGGAGCTTCATTACTTGAAATTGAAAAGAATTTTGACAAGTGGCAGGGTGAAATTTTTAAGCCTGGAGGAAGAAAACCTCAACTCAATCAAGATGTGGAATCCTACGAGTCTTTAAAGAAGAAAACAAACGAATGGGAAAAGAAAAATGAGAACTACAATGAACTTATCAAAAAGACAAAGGAGTTAGAAATAAAAGTTCAAGAAAATGCTGAGCGGTTGCAATTTATCCAAAATGAGCAGCGAAAGCTTGAGCGTGAGAAGCACATCATTCCTTTATTGAATGAGAAAAAAAGACTTGAAGAAGAGATCGAGAATCTTCCTGAGTTTCATCCTTTTCCTGAAGAAGGACTTATAAGAATGGATAAATGGAAAGAACAAGCTGTTCTTCTTTCTGGGGAATTAGAAGGGTTAAAGAAACGAAAAGAACGACTAGAAAATGATATTCATCACGCTCAGTTGCTTCCTGATTCGAATGCGTTTTTACAAGAGGTATCTTATTGGAATGAAGAAATGATTCTTTATCGTGGGAGAGCAGAAGAAAGAAGAAGACTGCAGAGTGAGATACGCTCACTTAATACAACTTTAGAATCAGAGCTAATGGAATTTGGTCAGACTGAAGAAGCTCTTAAGTCCATCCATCCGACCTTTACTGGACGTGAGAGTCTCAAACAATTGGTGGCGTCCTATCAGCTTTCTGATCAGAAATACCAGTATATTCAGGAAGCTTTTCTTTCTGCACGAGATGAACTGGAGAAAGAGGAGAATGAGTATGATCGTCTGAAAACACGCCTTCTTTCACCGAAAGATCGGGAAGGGTTAGAAAAAGAACAATCGTCTTCTACTAATCAGAAGTGGTCGTTTGGGATGATAGCTGTCGCGTTATTAGTCTTTATTATTCTTGGCATTTATGAAAGTTGGCTGCTTGGTTTTGTAGCCGCGGCTATAGTGGTAGGTGGTGCCATTTTAATGAGAATGACCTCTAAAAGTACTGAGACGAAGAGTGAAGATGAGGTGCTTATTCGCGATAGAGAGTTGAGGAGACAAGCTGAGTCAATAAAAGACCAGGTCGATCGCCTTAATCGAACCTATTTGAAAGCAGCTGAAAAAGTAGACTTGTGGGAAGCAGAAAGGTATCAACTTGATGATAAGTTGAAAGAGTGGAGAACGATTCATGCTTTTCCTGAGTACATTCCTACCGATTCATTGCTTGATGCTTTTGATAGGATTGGGTCAATTAAGAAGGTTCAGACGGAACGAAATCAAAAGCAGCAGCAAATAGAAGATCTTGACTACAGTTTAACGGTAGTTGAAGATAGAATAAAGAAACTATGCGAGCGTGCAAATGTTTCCTACCAGGAGCCTGATAAAGCGATACAGCTATTGCTGCAGAAGGCAGAGGAACAAAGAGAATTAATGAGAGACATAGACCTCGCAACAAACAAGCTTCAAGAACTTGAAGAGCAGCTTGGTGGGGGAACCGAAAAGTGGCAAAGCTGTAATGATGAAATGAACAAGCTGATGCGCTTAGCAGGTGAAGATAATGAGGAAGCGTTTCGTGTGAAGGGAAAGGCTCATAAAGAAGCACAAGAGCTTAAACGACAGCTCGCAATGATTACTTCCCAATTAAGTGATGAATCGTTCGTGGAGCATACTACGGTGGAAGAAATCGATTATCATCGTGAACAGCTGGAGCACGAAGAGACTTCTATTATGAAAAAGCAGCAAGGTCTTTATCAACAGATTGCAAGTGAAAACGAACAAATTCGTCTCTTAACAGAAGATGGAACTTACGAAGAACTTCTCTTACAGCGTCAGCAGAAGGAAGATGAGATTAATTCTCTTGCGTGGAAATGGTCTGTACTGAAGGTAGCATCTGATTTTCTAACGAGGGCGAAGGCGAGGTATCAGGAAGAACGTCTCCCCGCGGTCATAAAGAAAGCAGAGAGCTATTTCAACATAATCACAGAAGGGCGGTATACAGCTATTTATCCTCCTGTAGAAGGTAATAAATTTCGAGTGCTGAACGTGGACGGCCGAGCATACAAGCCGTCTGAGTTAAGTAGAGGCACGGCAGAGCAGTTATACCTTTGTATAAGACTTTCGCTTGCGTCTATTTCGACAGTTCAGATGCCTATTTTTCTCGATGACATCTTTGTGAACTTTGATGAAAAAAGAACTGATGTTGCGAAAGCATTTATTAAAAGATTTTCAAAAGACAATCAGGTTATTTTATTAACGTGTCATTCATCTACAACAGTTGGGATAGATGACAGGATTCACATACTTGATCCGTCGCCAGCTTCCACAAAAAAAGGGACAATCTAATGAGGTGATCTTATGGAAGAAGTTTATAAAATACATTTAGTTGAAGATGAAGAAAATCTAGTGCAAATCTTAAAAACGTATATGGAAAAAGAAGGGTTTCAAGTTAAAGCGTTTATGAGTGGTGAGGAAGCACTTGAGAGTATTCACGAATCTTGCCACCTGTGGATTCTAGATATCATGCTACCTGGGATAGATGGGTATGAGTTATTAAAGAAAATAAAAGCTGAAGACGACGTACCGGTTATTTTCATTTCTGCGAGAGATGAGGATCTAGATCGTATTGTAGGATTGGAATTAGGAAGCGATGACTATATTGCTAAACCATTTATGCCGAGAGAACTTATTATTCGCGCCAAAAAATTATTAAAGAGAGTGTACCAACAATCTTCCCAGAAAAGGTTTGAGATTGTGGAGTATGAAATAGATCCGGTATCGAGAAAAGTACTTGATCGAGGAGAGCCAGTTGAATTAACGACGAAGGAAATGGATTTAATTCTTTTCCTAGTCGAGCATGTGAATCAAACCTTATCCCGTGAACAAATTCTCGTTCAGGTATGGGGGGATGATTATGTGGGGTCAGATCGTGCTGTTGACGATGTGATTAGACGAGTAAGAAAGAAAATGCCACGCATGAACCTTGAAACGTCATACGGCCTTGGTTATCGGTTGATTACATGATTCGCTTAAATTTAACGAAACGAATCTGGCTCTCATTTATGATTCTTGTTCTGCTTGTTGGGGTAGTGATTGCGGTGATCTACCCTCTCTCCATTAAAGGCACGCTAACTGAAGAGACATATCAGATTATTGAAAGTGAGCAGCAGCGATATACGTTTCCGGATCAAGACGGGCCACTTCCTCCTCAAACGGATCAAGATTTTATTGAACGAAGAGACGCGGAGCGTTCGGTTGGCCATACGTTGATTACAAGACTTTATAGTGGACCATTGCAGGGAGACCCCATACCTGATGAAGTAATTATCGAAATGCGTAAAAACGCACTTGATCAGAAAGAAGAGAAGGGGCGCTATGAGTTAACGTATAATAATCAGGCATCCTTGTTTTATGTGATATCTAAAGTAGATGTTAACGGACAAGAAGCGTACTTTATCTCTTATATGTGGGACACGTATCGTAATCAAATGATTGATCGCCTCTGGTTTAGACTTATCATAATTTTGCTTTTTGCATTATTGCTTAGTCTTTTGCCTGCAGCGTGGATTGCAAGGTATTTACGGAGACCACTAACCGTTCTCGGAGAACGCTTCGATCAAATTGCTAACCGCAATTGGAAAGAACCTTTCAAGTGGGAAGGTGATGAAGAGTTCCAGAAGCTTTCCAATCAATTTGAATCAATGAGACAGAACTTAATGAGGTATGATAAGGCTCAGAAAACGTTTATACAGCATGCCTCTCATGAATTGAAAACACCAATTATGATCATTAAAAGTTATGCCCAATCCATTAAAGATGGCGTAATGCCAGATTCTCTTGATAATACAATGACAATTATCCTAAATGAGTCTGATCGGATGGATCAAAGGGTAAAAGGGATGCTTACTTATATTAAACTAGATTCCATTGATGAACCTGAGGGAAACTGGGAACCATTTCGATTTGGGGTTCTTGCTGAAGAGATTCGTGAACGATTCATGTACCAGCGTGAAGATGTGACGTTTACAATATCTGGTGAAAATGTTGAGTTGATGGCTGTTCACGAACAGATGTTAACTGCTATGGACAATCTTGTTCAAAATGCATTGCGGTATGCGAAAAGCGAAATTCACTTAAATGCAATCCAGAGGGATGAAACCATCATACTAGAAGTGTTTAATGATGGAGAAGAAATTTCGTTTCAAAAGGTAGAAAAAGAGCAGTTGTTTGAACCTTTCCAAAAAGGGGATAAAGGTCAATTTGGGATTGGTCTAGCTATTGTAAAGAAAATTGCTGAACGTCACTCAGGTAAAGCTGAAGTGGCGAACTTGGACCATGGTGTTGTTTTCTCAATTATATTGCCAAAAAAACGAAGCGAAAGGTCCTAATGATGTATTAGGGCTATGCTATACTAGGTAAATACATTTTGCCCCGGAGGTGGAAAGATGAAGGAATTCAAAGGAATCGGACATTATCGCGTAGGAGATCAAGTTGATCACTACTTATTAATTAAATCATCAGTAAAAGGTGTAGCAAGTAACGGAAAACCTTTCCTTACTTTAATTCTTCAAGATAAATCTGGAGATATTGAAGCAAAGCTCTGGGATGCTTCTCCAGACGATGAAGAAAGCTTTGATGCTCAGCAGATCATCAAGGTAAAAGGAGACGTGACAAGCTACCGTGGACGCAATCAGCTTAGAATTAAAGCGATACGTCTCGCAACAGACATGGATCAAGTCAAGGTGGGTGATTTCGTTGAAACGGCACCTCTTGAGATGAACGAAATCATGGAGAAAGTGACGCAATATGTATTTGAAATGCGTAATCCAAACATACAACGGATTACACGTCACCTTGTGAAAAAACACCAAAATGACTTTCTGACTTTTCCTGCAGCAACGAAAAATCACCATGAATTTGTGTCAGGCTTATCCTATCATGTTGTTTCGATGCTTGATATTGCCAAGTCGTTAGCGAATCTTTATCCTTCTCTAGATACGGATCTGCTATATGGTGGGATAATCCTCCATGATCTTGGAAAAGTAGTTGAACTGTCCGGATCCATTGCAGCAAGCTATACGAATGAAGGGAAATTACTTGGCCATATTTCCATCATGGTTAATGAAATCGGTCAGGCTGCAAAAGAATTAGAAATTGACGGTGAAGAAGTGATGCTTCTTCAACATCTTATCTTAAGTCATCATGGAAAAGCGGATTGGGGGAGTCCTAAACCTCCTATGATTCGTGAAGCAGAAATGCTGCATATGATTGATAACATTGATGCGAAAATGAATATGCTCGATAGAGCTCTTGATAAAGTAGAACCTGGCGAATTTACTGATCGAGTGTTTGCACTTGATAATCGTTCATTCTACAAGCCTAAAATGAGTACTATTGATAGCTCGAAAAAATAAAACAGGCAAATCCAAGAGAAATGTGCTCTATGAGCCGTTTCTCTTTTTTTATGGTCATGTTACGTTAATTGTAAGCGTATAAACAAGCCAAGTATCCATTCAATTTACTAACTTAGCCTTAGGATACATGCATAGTGGAGGAAGTACATGAGAATAAAAGATTGGGATCGGAATTTAAAGATACGGCTTTTGGGTGAAGGGATGATGAACATTCTTTTTTGGATGTTCTTCCCGTTTATGGCTATTTACTTTTCGGAGTCCTTTGGCAAAGGAATGGCCGGACTCTTACTTGTTTTATCACAGGTTGTTGCTGTTGTAGCTAACTTAGTAGGAGGATATTGTGCAGATCAGTATGGACGAAAGAAAATGATGTTTATCTCTGCAGTGGGTCAAGGACTCACCTTTGTCGTATTTGCTTTTGCAAACTCCCCATGGCTTGTTTCACCAATGCTAACGTTCATTAGCTTCTCCATTCTTGGGGTATTTGGGTCATTGTATTGGCCAGCTAGTCACGCAATGGTGGCAGATGTTGTGGCGGAAAAAGATCGTAATACGGTTTTTGCCGTTTTCTATACAGCTTTAAATATTTCTGTTGTTGTAGGGCCAATATTAGGCGGTCTTTTTTTCTTTCAACATCGATTCCCTTTACTTCTTATCGCTTCTATTGTCAGTTTCGCCGTCGCGGCATTGATTGCAATCTACGTTCGTGAAACAGCACCAGAGAAAAGAGAAAACAGTCTCGTTTCAGATTCATCTGTAAAATGGACAAGGTTTATTTGGGATCAGCTTCAAGATTATCGAATCATTGTTAAAGATAAGGTCTTTCTTTTATTTATACTTGCTGGAATACTAGTAGCACAAACGTTTATGCAGATGGACTTATTAATTGCCGTTTATTTGAGTGAAAAAGTACCTGACCAACCAGTGTTAACCTTCTTTAATACAGTCATTACTGCAGACGGAAATCGCATTTTTAGTTGGCTTATTTCAGAAAATGGGTTATTAGTTGCTCTATTAACAGTGTTTATGACGACTAAAATGAGTAAATTCAAAGAACGTAACGTCTTTATTTTCTCCTGCATGATTTATGCTGTCAGCATGATTTTATTTGGTCATGTAACGTCCGTTTGGCTACTTGCCATTGCGATGCTTGTATTTACGATGGGAGAACTGATGGTTGTGGGTATTCAAGAGGGTTTTGTATCACGCTTGGCACCGGAAAATATGCGCGGGCAGTATTTTGCGGCTGCAAGTCTTCGCTTTACAATTGGAAGAACTCTTGCACCAGCTGCCATCCCGCTCACAGCTCTCCTAGGGTTTCAATGGACTTTCTATCTCATTAGTTTCCTTGCGATCATTGCGGGAGTTATCTATTATGTAATGTTTGATATGCGAAGTAAACAGGGAGCGTACGGGCAATCATAATTCTTCTAGGAGGAATAAATCACGATCTTTGCTCATAAATTGTAGTAATTAATGGAGCTTGTACGAAAGAAGGAAAGGAAGTGCTTTAGGTGAGAAAGAGTGTTCTTATACTTCTTGGATTTCTATTGATTCTTAGTCTATTTCAGCTTACAGAAGTGTCTTCAACGTTATCGGGAGTATTCTCTTCATTTCCCTGGTGGCTCTATTTTGTACTAGCGGGGATTGTTTACAGCGGTTATAAAACGATGCAATTGACGGCTGAAGAGAAAAAAATCGATCAGATCCATATTGAAGAAGAAGGACGAGTATATGTGGAGAGAATGGAAGAAGAGCGGGAGCGGAGGAAACAGCGTATAACAGAACACTAAATAAAAAAAACGAAAGAGCTAATTTAGCTCTTTCGTTTTTTTATTTATTCATTTGACTCTTTGGACTCTTCTTCAGTGTTAGCACTGTCATCAGCTGGTTCGTCAGCAGCTTCTTCGACTTTAAAGAGATCTTCAAACTGATCGTCTTTTACTTTAATATCAGACTCTTTAATAAGCTCATCGATTACAGTTGGAACATCTTTTGCGTTTTGTAACATATATTGTTCTTCAACTTGTTCTTTAGCATCTTCAAACGGCATCACCGTTTTCTTCTTTAGCTTAATAATGTGATACCCAAATTGTGATTGGACGATATCACTTACTTCGCCCTCTTTCAATGCAAAGGCTGCTTCTTCAAACTCAGCAACCATGTCGCCTTTTTTGAAGACGCCAAGATCGCCACCGTTTTCAGCAGAACCATCTTTAGAATACTCTTTGGCAAGCTCAGCGAAATCGCCGCCATCTTCCAATTTCTTTTGAACTTCTTTAGCAGTGTCTTCATCGTCAACTAAAATATGGCTCGCTTCTAGTTCAGTGAAAAGGTTTTTGTTTTCATCGTAGAATTCTTTTAGCTTCTCATCTGAAACTTCTACTCCCTCAGTTGCAGCTTTTTGAGCTAATAGCTGCTTACGTACATCAACTTTGAATTGTTCAAGGTCTTTGTAACCATTTGATTGAAGGGCTTGTTCAAGTTGTTCATCGGTTTCAAAGTTTTCTTTAATTTTATCAAGTTCTGCATCGACTTCTTTATCGGATACATCATATTTATCTTCAAGAATTTTAGTTTGGACAAGGTCACTTAATACTGCTTCACCAGATTGATCTTTTAACGCTTGATAGAACTCTTCCTTTGTAACATCTCCAGCACTTGTTTCGACTACGGCTTCTGAATTATCCGCAGAGTCATTGCTACAAGCAGATATCGCGAGTAGGGCGATCAATGCAGAAAGCATTATGAACATTTTTTTCATCAAACATACACTCCTAAAGGGTTAGTTAAATTTAACAAAATTGTGATACAGTTAATACTATAGCATAGAAAGATAAGTGAAGTTAAATTCAATTGGAAATATGAGAAAAATTACACAAAACAGGCGAATTTTATGGGAAATTGATATAATAAAAGCGAGAATACAGTGTGATTCCCTAACCGGGTTAAAACCACTAAAAAAAGATGAGGCATTTGGCCTCATCTTTTTCAATCGTTCGTTTGGTAATAGGCTACCTAAGATTCTAAGTGAATAAAACTTCTACATATGAAGAAATGAGCAAAATAGTAATAAGAACGTTAATGGTTCTAAATACATTAGGCTGTTTTTCTTCAGGAATGTTTTTCTTCAAGCATAGTGCATTTGTCATTGAATTAAATGTGACTAGAATGAAAGTCGCAAATAGGATGAAGAATATTCCAATCATGGTCATTTCAGTACCTCCCAGAGTCCAATTCGATAATTCGAAGAAATATATAACGGTTTACTTTAACTTATCTTTCGATCCGTAGTATCATGGAAAATATTCGTCCCATAAGGAGCTGTTCAAATGTTTAAAAACCGATGGAAGGCGGCCTTTATCATTCTCTTCGCTGCCGTCATTCTCATCTTCGCAGGAATAGTAGGATTCTATCAATACTATTTTCCTGAAAGTGAAATTGCCAAACTCTCAAATGAGAAAAACACAGAAGAACCTTTTGAAACAACCTTTTCCATCCAGGTGAAAAAAGATGAATTGAACGAGATCATCAATCGAGAACTTGAAAAGTATAGCGAGAAACAGAAGAACATCGGTTATAATGTAAACCTTGATGAACTTGCAACTTTCCAGGGGTATGTGACGATTTTTGATCGTAAAGTTGATTTTTTTCTTAAGTTTGAGCCACAGGTACAGCCAAATGGTGACCTTTTATTAAAAGAAAAATCTTTTCAAATTGGTTTGCTTGAACTCCCAAGTGATAAAGTTCTTTCTTTTATAAAAAAGCAGGCATCATTGCCGCCTGAAATAACAATTGATTCTGATGAAGGGACAATCTACATGGCTGTAAGCGAATTAGAATTGAAGAATGATATGAAACTAAGGGCTAAATCATTCGATCTTCCTAATGATGAAATTGTTTTCGATGCTTACTATCCTATTAATTAGTTCCTTGTCCTAATATTATTATGAAGGAAGTCTCATAAGAATTCAATACTGCTGACCTAGTGGCCAATCCAAAAGAACAGAGCGCTGAATTTCAGCGCTCTGTTTTTATTCTATTAGCTATGTTAATGAGCTCAAAATCGAGCAATTACTGTTGGATAGCTAATCTATTAGGGGCATCATATTTTATTCTTTCTCTCTGAAGTCTATTGTTTAATAGAGTGTCAGATTAGTTATTAAGAAGCCCGTTTAATAAGAATATGGAAACCTTCACTTCGATCCTCAACATAAGCATTCTTCGGTGCACGGAGCACCTGAGAAGCGTAAAGGAAGTCACTAAAGCTAAACCCAAGATTTATAGCTGCTAGGATCGAGAAGAACGATACATAAGCTGGCATATAAACTGACGCAATTATAGCTGCGGTCGTAATCGAAATCGCAGGTGCAAGTGCCGCAATTAAAAAGAGGTTACGTGAAATTGGGCTGCACGTTTCACAGCGCATCATCGGTACGATCACAAATCCTTTTTCTAATTTCATTGTTGCTTTTAATCCGGCTATTGTTAAAGGAAGCCAGTGTATTAGCTTATGAATAGGGAAAAGGACAGCTAAGGAACCGAGAAACGGTAAAATTGGTACGATCGCATGTTTTGTTGTCGGGTATAACATACTGAACACAAGATAAAACGCAATAAAGTATAATAAGGTTAACAGCATCGAGAAAATCGTTAATCGATGTGTACCGAATTCGCGATGTAGATAAATCGATTTCCAACAATTCATAAGAATCACCTGCTTCCGTAGCTTTCAATTTAGTTGATGTTTATTGAATACTCGTATACTGTACAGCGATTCTCGGAAGAAATCAACACGTTTTTTTAGAAAGAAATTAGTCAAAATTATTTTGACAAAATCAGCGGTTTTTCGCGCTGGATTAGTCTGGAAAATACATTTCAATTTAAAACCCGTTCCGTTAAACTATAAGTACTATTAATTGCACAGTAAGGAGTTAAGTCAGATGGAAGCTATCCACAAAAGATTAGATAAAATTGAATTTCATATGCGCCTACTTGCAAAGATGGAAGAGGAAGGAGATTATCCCTTTTACCGCCTTGTGATTGACAGAGGGCTGACAGAGTCAGAAGTGTCAGAAGTATATCAATTATGCGTAGAGGTGAACCAAAAAATGCATGAGCAGATCGAGGAGGGTCTCTTGAACCGTTCCACGTTGCTCACGCATTTCGTAGGGATGTTAAATATTAAATTGGAGCCCCTCTCAACCATTAAAGCACTGCAATCTCAAGAAGAGGCTTATAGAGAACTTATGGAGACGCTATTAAAAGTGTCGCCTTATCGTTAGAAAAGATTGGAGCGCTCTTTATCATCTTGTTCAGTGAGTTCTTTAGAGAATTCACTTTCAAGCTTGGTGAAAGATTTTTGGAAGATTTCCATGAAGTCTTCACCATATAGGCCTTTAATGACACACATCATCTCAGTAAATTCAGGGAATTTACCGTATAGTTCTCTAATCGGCATGGAAGCTTTCAAAACACTATCTCGACTTGGTGAATAATGTTTCCATGTTTCCTGAAGCAGCTTCTCTCCCTTTTCGGTAAGCTGTACATATGTATTTCGCTTATCATTCTCTTTTTTTGAGAATGTGAGGAGAGACCTAGATTCAAGTTTTTTTGAAAAGTTAAACGCTGTTGAGACGTGCATAACGCCAAACTTCGCAATATCTGATATTGAAGAGCCGTCAAGATGATAAGCAATTGAAAGAATATGGTGCTCATTAATATTGAGATCGAATGGCTTGAGCCAATCTTGCCAATCTCGCTCAACAGATTTCCAAAGTGCTTTGCTTAATTGGCCGATTCGATGGCTAAAAATCATTGCTTCTTGAATAGAAATTTCCTGTTCTTCTTTCATAAATGCCCTCCTTTACAACTAGATGATTCAAGCTATATTAGAATATTGTTGATCTTCGGTAAAAAAACCGGCTATTTTGAAGCCGGACTGTTTACTTCTTCTTTGACTGTTTCAATCGTCTTCTGCATTTCCTCGACATCTGCCTTTAGCCTAGTTAAATTCGGTTCAATATCCTGTTGAAATGAAGAGATGGATCGTTTAAGGTCAGCGGCTACTTCCTGAATAATTTCTTTGCCTTCTGAAGAAAGCTGTTTTACTTGAGCGGTCAGTTCGTTAAGATCACTTTTAAGCTTAGTAAACCCTTCCTTTATATCATCACTCTTCTCTTTAGCGTCAGTCATTAATTCTTTTCCGGATTTCGGAGTGGTTAAAAGTACAGAAGCAGCGGAAACTACCCCGCCTACTACAAATCCTGTTAATAATGTTTTTGCTTTTCCCATGATGTTCATCCTTTCCTATCCAAATCCTTATACTTCTACTTAAAGACATTAGTTCGCCATCCCAGTCAAGAATCCTGCTTTCTCCTTTCATTAATTCGTTGTGGTTATGAAAGCAGTGGGCATCACATATACCTTTTAGTATACGCTACGGTAAATGGAGGGGACGGGTATGGCTGGATTTATCTTTTTCCTTATTGCAGCTGGCAGTCTACTATTAACCGCAACAGTAAGCAGGCTGTTATTAATTAGAAAATATTCATTTCACAATGAACGAATGATCCGAAAGCAAAAAAGCGCCTACTTATTTGGTACGTTTGCGATTGTTTTCCTTGTGCTTGGGGTATCGATGGCCATGCTTATTTTCTAATGATGTCCTTTATTTTCCCCATGGCTTTCAACTTGCAAACATAAAAACGATATAAAAGGTTAGAATCACGCTCATTTGAGGTATCTTATAGAGAGAAGGGTATTTAAGGAGCGTGAAATAATGAATCGTATGATTAAAAGTGTTTTTAAGAGAATGACAAAGAAGGCAGTAACGGTTATGAAGGATAAAGACAAAATGAAGGATGTTTCAATCGAATCCTTGAAAAAAGGAGCCCTATACAATGGGCGTAAGGGCATGGATGAGATGTGGGTGGATGTGAAGACGTTCTCGAGACTTGTCCAGGAATTTCGTAAAGGAAGTTATCGCGACATTTCAAAAAAATCAGTCGTTATGATTGTAGGAGCATTACTTTATTTTATTAGTCCTATTGATGCGGTTCCTGATTTATTAGCGGGAGTCGGGCTTCTTGATGATGTAGCAGTAATAGGATTTGTTGCAAGTCAATTAAAGCATGAGTTAGAAAAGTTCCGAGAGTGGGAAACAGGAGTGAAAATATAAAAAAACGGCCAATTTGGCCGTTTTTTTTGTGTTTATTTAGAAAGCGAAGCTAGTACGTTTAAGGATTGATTGTACAACTGGAAAGATTAGTACCATTGCAATGGTATTTACTACGGCTGTTGGAAGAACAACGGTAACAAACAGTCCAGTGAATGCGGCGCCACCAGGAAGTCCTGCAAAGACAAGAGCAGCTCCAAGGAATATAGCCCCACTAATCATCGTGCCGATTGCTGTTAAAATTCCAACTGTTACTAATGATTGGCCAAACCGCTGAACGAGTAAATAAAGACCAAAGAAAGCAAAAGCTGTCACAGGTTTATCAATCATGTTAGCAAGTTGTCCACCAGGGAATGTTGTCGTTGCAGCAGAGATAACTCCTGTCGCAAGTCCGAGTACAAGAACGCTTTTGCGCTCAGGAAATAGTAATATTCCTAGAAACATCATTGTAAGAAGCATATCGTTCTTCATGCCAGAAATTAAGCCAGGTATAATTGCGTGTAGAATCGTTCCAATACCAAGTAGTAAAGCCATGAGTACTAAATTTTTTGTTTTCATAAAGAAATCTCTCCTCTTCTCATCTCATTCTCCGTCAAAAGACGGTGTTCTCTCCATCAGTGCGCTATGTGCCTGCTGCGAAAGAACTAATTTTTTATATCATAACA
The DNA here is from genome assembly GCF_056173645.1 of Anaerobacillus sp. QJM3NY_32. Classification (NCBI taxonomy): domain Bacteria; kingdom Bacillati; phylum Bacillota; class Bacilli; order Caryophanales; family Bacillaceae; genus Anaerobacillus; species Anaerobacillus sp. QJM3NY_32. Next base: position 563,249 of record NZ_CM149684.1, read on the forward strand.
AACGAATGTCCTATTGAAAAGTGTTAAATATTGTGTTTGTGATGGAATGTCTGCATAAAGTCACTTAATGCACGAACTGATTCAAGGGGAACAGCGTTATAGATGGAAGCACGACATCCTCCAACAGAGCGATGGCCCTTTAACCCAACAAAACCTTCTTCTGCCGCCTCATGTAGGAACAGTTCTTCAAGCTCTTTTCCTGGTAAATTGAAAGTTACATTCATTGATGAGCGACTTGCTGTTTCAGCTGTTCCACTATAAAAACCTTTACTACTATCAATCGTGTCATAGAGTAGATTTGTTTTCTCAGCATTCATCTTTTCGATTTCCTTAATACCTCCCTTAGTCTTTGTCCATTCAAGAACAAGGGATAGCATATAGATCGCAAACGAAGGAGGGGTATTATAGAGCGACTTCTTATCAACGTGAGTACGATAGTCTAACATTGTTGGAAGTTGATCTGGGATGTTTTTGAGCATATCTTTCCTTAAGATGACTACAGTTACTCCTGCTGGACCAAGGTTTTTCTGAGCACCTGCATAAATAAGACCAAATTGGTCAATTGGAAGGGATCGACTTAATATATCGCTCGACATATCGGCAACGATAGGAGAATGGGTATGCTTGGGGAATTCCTTCCACTGGGTGCCATGTATTGTGTTGTTTGAAGTCAAGTGAACGTATGCATCTTTGTTACTGTATTGTAGCGTGTCGATCTCTGGTATACGTTTGAAATCATCTTGTTCACTACTTCCACCAACATACGTGTCTCCTAATTTCTGAGCTTCCTTTAATGCTTTTTGGGACCAGCTTCCTGTAAGGAAATAATTACCCTGCTGACCAGTTTGAAGAAAATTCATTGGGATCATTGAGAATTGTAAACTTGCTCCGCCTTGAAGAAAAAGAACTTCATAGTCATCAGGGATGTGAAGCAGTTCTCTTAAAAGCTCATTGGCTCCATCATGGATTTTCTGATATTCTTTGCTACGATGACTAAATTCCATAATGGACATACCTTGCTGTTGATAATTGAGAAGTTCTGCTTGAGCATGATTAAGTACATCTTGAGGTAAGGCGGACGGGCCAGCATTAAAATTATAACGACGTTCCACTAATAGACACTCCTTTAGTAATGTAATGCGATGCCTCGATTTAACTTGTACTCATCCTATCATTAAAGGATTCGGCGGTGCTATATTTTTTTCTAATCTTTTCGAATATTTCGTTCTATTGAAGCAGAAGCATTTGTTCTGCTTCATCATTTTGCTATTCTATATAGAAGTGAATGATAAGAAAGTGGTGTGAACTAATGTATCGAGAAAACAAACCAACTCATATCGGACCATACGATCATCCAGATATTTATCCTGGTCCACGACCAGCTTCATCTTTCCTATACCATAACGGGAAAGCACATCGAATTGATGAAGTTCAAAATACTCCAGTAGAGAAGCAAATTGTTCATTATGCAAGAGGGGAAGACGTGTCGGGTTCTCTTGCATTTGCAACGACAGAACAGTTTACAGTGGAAGAATTGCTGTTATCAGAAGGTTTATCTCCTATTGAAGAGCGAATCCCGCTTCTCGCATATGGATCGAATGTCTGTCTAGCACAGCTCAAATATAAGTTTAGTCTCAATCCTGATGTTAGTGATTTCATTCTCTATTATCGTGCAGAAATAAAGGATACAGACGTCATCGCAGGTTCCTTTCTAGCACCATATGGAGCACTTCCTGCTGTCATTGCTCCAGTTCAGGGAGCGAAGACAGAAGTGTGGGTTACATTTGTTGATCGTGAACAGCTAGAACTGTTAAATCGTACGGAAGGCGGTTATGTACTAAGAGAGCACCTTCATGGCAAGCTTACCCTTAAAACAGGGGAGAATTTCGAACGAGTTTACGCATACTATTATCCACACGGTTACATAAGAGAAGGTTCTTATGTACGATTTAAAGATATACCGGGGGAATCAAATCTCCCATCTATGTGGCAAGCAGATTTATTAAATGAGCTGAAGGCTATGGTCGGGTATGGAGGTCATAGAGAAGAGTTTATTCATGAATTAAGGTGGAATCCAGACTTACGAACAAAGATGTCAACGATGTTAAATGGATTAGATCAAACGTTTGATCATCCAGATTGGGTTGTTCCGAATGGCTTTTATACATTAAAAGAAATGAAACGCACCCAAATGAAAAGGAGACCATAAATGGTCTCCTTTTATGTATCAAGACAGTTTCATTAAGAATTAATGTGCGAACGAATCCCTTCAGCAAGACGCTGTAACTTGTCAGCATCATAGTCATTTTCGTGTGTTTTCCATACCGCTCCGAATCCGTCCCCTTTACCGTAGCGTGGAATAAGGTGTAGATGATAATGAAAAACAGATTGTCCAGCAATCGCTTCATTATTGTTTAGAAGATTCATGCCTTCAGGAGAAAAGTTCGCTTTTAAAGCATTTGCTATTTCAGGAACTGCAGCAAAGAGCTTTGAAGCTGTCTCGGGATCAAGCTCGTAGATGTTTTGCTGATGTTTTTTTGGAATGACGAGGGTATGTCCTTCTGTTACTTGTGTAAGGTCTAGAAAGGCTAGAACGTCTTCATTTTCGTAAACTTTCGCAGATGGAATATCTCCGTTAATAATCTTACAGAATATGCAATCGGGTGAATGGCTCATGTTCATCATCCTTTCAATCTTTTCATATATCGTACCATAATTTTCATTTTCGTTATGACCGCTTCTCCCTAATGTACTTACATATCTTGCAAACACAATCCAATGATTAAACGAAACTTCTATATGATCTAAGAAATATTTATTTTTAAGAATAATTGGATTGGAACAAGAAAAGGCTCTGCCGGGGGTGCAGAGCCCTGAGTGCAACTTGTTTTAAGGGAAGACGCCACACTCTCTATAAGGATGTTCTTAATACCATTGATCTATTCATGTATTTTGAGTTTTATTATCTCGATAACCGACAACTTCGAATGGGAACTATATCTACACTTAAATGAGTCAATAATAAAAGTTAAATAATATCAACGAGACTATAAAATGAAAAATGTCCTTTATGGAAAGTCTTCTGTGAAAAAGGTAAGATGTGGATAGGGGTAAGTGAGAAGGGTGCTGTACGAATCATTCAACTCATTGTTTCACGCTCCAATTGAAAGTTTGTTAAAATGTAAACAAATGACGCGAAATGAGAGGAACGCTATGACGAATTCTATTCTGGAAGTTAGCAATCTTACTGGTGGATACCAGGCGAATAAGCCTGTACTCCATGATCTTTCTCTTAATGTAAATTCAAATGAAATTGTTGGTCTCATTGGCCTTAATGGGGCTGGCAAAAGTACAACAATCAAACATATTCTTGGCTTACTTGACCCAATGAATGGTCGTATCCGCGTGGGTGGTACGAGCTTCTCTGAAAATAAAGATGGTTACCGTAAACAGTTTTCATATATACCTGAAACACCGTTGTTGTATGATGAGTTAACGCTTTGGGAGCATTTACAGCTGACAGCTCTAGCTTATGAATTAAGTGAAGAATGGAAAGAAAGAGCTGAAGCACTTCTTAAAGAGTTTCGGATGACTAATATGAAGAAGTGGTTTCCGGGTCATTTTTCTAAAGGGATGAGACAGAAGGTTATGATCATGTGTGCCTTTCTCGTAAAACCATCTCTTTATATCGTAGATGAGCCCTTTGTTGGTTTAGATCCTATTGGGATTCAGTCCTTCCTTGATATGATGCTGGAGATGAAAGAGGAAGGCGCAGGGGTATTAATGTCGACACATATTCTTTCAACAGCTGAAAGGTATTGCGATCGATTTATTATTCTGCACGATGGCCGAATTGTAATGTCAGGTACTATGGCAGAATTACGGCATCAAATCGGTAATAAAGCTGCTACGCTCGATGATATCTATATTGAAGCGACCAGGAGTGGCAAATGATGCAGCTTGAGACGCTATGGAAAGAAAGGGCAGGGGCCTTTTGGAAAATTGCCCTGCGTTACTTTAGACTAATTGGTAATAGCAGCTTTTTGTTCACGCTTGTTCTTACCCTCATATTCGGGGCGTATTATTACAGTGAATTATTGAAAGTACTTCCTGAAACATTTCCTGGATTAGCGGTCATTACAGTCATTGCTGCAGTGACTGTGGTTCGAACGCCATTAAGGTTCTTTTTGTCAGAAGCCGATCTAGTATTTATGCTACCAGCGGAAAACCGTTTACACGGCTACTTTCGTAAATCTCTATTGTATAGTTTCGGACTTCAAGTATTTATAACCGTTGTCGTTATGACGATTCTTGCACCTCTCTATCAGCACGAGATGTCTGCTGGAACGCCTTACTACGTGTTTGTGATTATTGTGCTGATTGCATTAAAGGGAGTTAACGTCATCATGAAGTGGATGGAACTCCACTTACCAGCTCACCAAACTTCCTGGCTTTATACAATGGTGCGTCTTTTTACTACAATGCTAGTAACATACTTATTACTGGCACAGGCATCATGGATTTTCGTAACGCTCGCATGTCTCATACTTGTAGCGATTCTTTTTCTATTCTTTCTTCCGCTTCAACGTAAATATGCAATCAAATGGGAGAAGCTACTTGTGCTAGATGAACAACAAAGTATGAAGTTCTATCGAACAGCTAATTTATTTACGGATGTCCCTAAATTAAAACAGTCTGTTAAACAAAGGCGTACATTAAGCTCAATTGCGGAGAAACTTCTCCCAACAAATACTGTCTATGAGACGCTCTATCAAAAAGCATTTATTAGGAGTAATGAATATTTAGGTATCTATTTTAGGTTATGGCTTTTAGGACTCGTAGTGATCGCTTTTGTTCCTGGAGTTACAGGTAAAGTGATTGGGACTGCGCTCATTATTTATTTAACAGCTGTTCAACTTCGAACATTGTTCCCTCACTACGAGGCACATGTGATGGTAAAACTTTATCCACTGTCAGATAAAGAACAAATAATGGCGTTTCGCGCCCTGCTAATTCGTTTACTAGGTGCACAAGCAGTTACTTTTGCTGTTATTTCTTTTGTTCTTTCTTTTGACATTGTGTCGGCTGGATTGATTCTTATTGTTGGGTCAGCGGCAGTTGCCGTAGCCACATCTCGAAACAGTAATCTGAAACAGAAGATTTAGTTGACTGGTTTGGTGTTAAAAGTCAGAGCCAAAGGATGTTTTGCAGCATGAGTTATTTAAGTGAGGTAGAAGAAGAGCTTGAATCTTGGGAGCGAAAAATAAAGAAAAAATCTTCTATGGTTTCCCGTTCAGCAAAAAAAATACAAAGTCGGATTAACGATAAAATACCTGAACGTATCCATTCGATCGTCACAAATGGTATTAAAACAATGGTCCAAGGTGTTCTGGCTGGAAATACGTATACTGTTAAAGAACCAGATATCAATCAATCGCTTCAAGTGAGAGATGAAAAAGCAAGACGATTAATACTTAAGTATAAACGTATTGCTGCTACAGAAGGAGCAGGTACAGGCGCAGGTGGGATCCTTCTTGGTTTAGCTGATTTTCCTTTGCTTTTATCCATTAAGATGAAATTCCTTTTTGATCTTGCCAGTGTTTATGGATATGATGCTAAGAAATTCGAAGAAAGAGTGTTTATTCTTACGATTTTTCAACTCGCTTTTTCAGCAGATGAGGCGAGGAGGAGCAGTTACGAGCGCATCGCTAACTGGGATGATAACCTTAACCAGATGGAAATAAGAAATAAATACAATGATGAACATGATTGGAAGTCGTTTCAACTCGAGTATAGAGATTATATTGACCTTCCTAAATTACTTCAGATGATTCCTGGTTTTGGTGCAATAGTCGGGGCGTATGTGAATTATCACTTTCTTGACTGGCTAGGGGAAAATGCCATGAATGCTTACAGGAAGCGCATCATTGACGTAAAGGATGAAGAAGAATAGACAAAGAAAAGGCCAGCCGAATGTTCCGGCTGGCCTTTTTGTATCAATTATCTTATTCGAAGCGTGCATCGCTAAGAATGCGATCCATTTCTTCCATATGGTGTGTTTCATCAGCGATCATATCATCAAGCTTCACAACTAGTTCAGTAAATCCTAGTTCCTCTGCTTGCTTTTTACGTTTTTCATAACGATCGATGGTATCTTTTTCAGCCGTTCTAGCTTCAATAAGCATTTCTTTCACATCAGTAAGCTGTTTTACTTCAGCAGGAGCGGTTGTTGGTGTACCACCAAGCACTTTAATTTTCTCTGCAAGATAAAGAGCGTGTCCCTGTTCATCTGCAATTTCACTTTCAAAGAATGGTTTTAGTGTTTGACGATATAAACCAGATACAACAGCTGCATTGTAAGTGTACATAATGCTAGCAGCGTATTCATTTGCTAGATCCACATTAAGTCCATCAATTAGTTCTTGTTTTTTGTCGGCCATTCTAAACATCCTTTCTAAATCTGTTCTGTTTTGGTTCCATATTAATTTTACCCTTCCACTCCGTTAATAAAACATAAACATTGAAAAAGATAGGAACAATAGGATGGATGTTTGACTGATAGTAGGAGGGGTAATATTCAACTATGTAAATCACAATTAGTTAATCTATAGGAGGGCCTAAAGTGAGTAAAATTGCAGTACTTATGACAAGCATGTTTGAAGATGTAGAATATACAAAACCTGCTGAGCAGTTTAAGAATGCAAACCATTCTCTGACAGTAATTAGTACAGAAGCAGGTCAAGAATTAACAGGAAAACAAGGCGAGGCTAAAGTAATATCCGACAAAGGAATTGATGAGGTAAATGCGGAAGATTTTGACGTTCTTTTCATTCCGGGTGGCGTTTCACCTGATGAACTGCGCGCAGATGATCGATTTGTGGCATTTACGAAAAAAATGATGTTTCTAAATAAGAAAACGCTTGTGATCTGTCATGGTCCACAGCTGCTCATATCTGCTGAAGTATTAAATGGAAGAAACATTACAGGATTTAAATCCATTCAAACAGATCTAAAACATGCGGGTGCCAATGTGTTTGATGAAGAAGTGGTAGTTTGTGGTGGAAATTTAGTTAGTAGTAGAAATCCAGACGATATTCCGGCATTCATTGAAAAATCTCTGTCTGTTATGGACAACTGATAAAAAGGAGTGGAAGTAATGAGTGAAAAAAATCATTTAGTTGATAAAGATAGTCAGCTCGATGTAAATAAAGTTGATGATACACTAGATCGTATGAGCGATGACAAAATGGATGATATTCTCTCTAATTTTGAGGACTTTAAAAAATACCTTGCCACTAGAGTCGAAATCGGAGAAAAATTAGGACTTAGTGAAGAAGCGCTAGCTCAAGCTGCAGAAAAAGTAGCGGGTTATCTAGCGAAGAAGGAGGAGCCTAAGAATAGAGAAGAAAAGCTATTACAAGAGTTATGGCTTGTGGGAAGTAAAGAGCAACGTCATGAATTGGCCCATCTTCTTGTACGTATGGTTCTAACTAAAGATAAGTAAAGGCAAAGCCGCTGCTGATACAGCGGCTTTTTTAAAAAGAATTTTATGAGGTGAAGAACTTCACGGAGTTTGGAGAATTGAAAACGGTGAAAGGCGCGATATTATGAATAAAAATAATTTTTTTAGCTCCTTGCCAGGAGCGTTAAAGCAAAAAAAAGTGTGGTTTCCACTTGTACTAAATGCATTTGGACTATTCATCGCTGTTTTGGCAATCATGTTGTTTTCAGAGTTAGCAGAAGAAATATTAGAAAAAGAAACGCTACAATTTGATCAAGCGATTATTTCTGGCGTAGACGGCATTCGTTCCGATGGATTATTAAATGTGATGGAATTTATAACAGAACTTGGCTCTGTTTGGTGGATTTCAGTGGTTTCTGTTGCGACTGTAGCTTTTCTATGGTTTAAACTACGTGATGGTTGGAGCATTCTCTTTTTCGTTATAGCACAGGCTGCAGGCGGACTTTTAACGACAGAACTAAAACATTTTTTTGCTAGGTCAAGACCTTCCATCGATGCTGCTTATGATGCAGTGGGGTATAGTTTCCCTAGTGGACATGCGATGGGATCTTTTCTACTATATGGATTTATTGGTTACCTTATTGTAAGAAGCCAGAGGAGTAGAACGACAAAGTGGTTAAGTGGAACACTAGTATTCTTCTTCATCGTACTGATCGGATTTAGTCGAATCTATTTAGGTGTTCATTATCCAAGTGACGTTCTAGCAGGTTATGCAGCTGGTACACTCTGGCTATTTGTTTGCATTTTCTCTCTTGAATGGGTTCTTTGGATTAAGAGATCCTCGTTAACATTAGGTTCATTCAGAAAAATCTTCTCCAGTAAGAACAGTTAAGTATGCAGGCAATACTTCGAGCGTTGACGGAGTCGTATGATGACGTTCTCCGTCACAGTCGATATTTTGCTCTGGATCAGCTTCTATTTTTAAACGTTTTGTTTGGAAATGAATGATATCTTCGTTAAATCGCGACTGCTTGAAAACCTTTGATTGAAAAATGGACCAAAAAGTTGGAAGAGACGTTTCTTTAATGATTAAGACATCAAATTCACCATCTTGCAGGTTATTTTCAGGGAAGAAAGCTTGGATCCCGCCAGTAAATGGACCGTTCCCTACGATCATCATGACAGCTTCCCCTTCAAAATTCTGCCCATCGGCATCTACTTTAAGATGAAAAGGCTGTGGATTGTTGATCGTTTGTGCAGTACTAATGTAGTAAGAAAGCCTTCCGAAAACTTCTTTTGTATCAGGGTTAATGTTCTCAGAAGCCTGAGTGATTAAGCCGATTCCCCAGAAATTCAAGAAATACTCATCATTTGAGCGACCTACGTCAATATGGGAACGGTTATTTTCTAATAGCTGTTCAACAGCAAGGAGTGGATTCTGGTTGATGCCGATTGCTCTAGAGAAGTCATTGCAAGTTCCTCCAGGAATAATACCGAAAACAGGACGCTTCTCTCTTTGGCAAATTGCATTTGCTAATTCATTTATGGTTCCATCCCCACCAGCCCCAATGAGAATGTCTACTTCGTCGCCTAGTTCTGCGACTAATTCAGCACCGTGTCCTTTATATTCTGTTTTATAAAGGGAAACCTGATCATAGTTTTCTCGTAGTCTTTCTTGGATCGTGTCAATTTGATTGACCATTTTAACATTTCCAGCTTTGGGATTTAAGATAATGGCTACACGTGTCAAGTTAATGACTCCTTTCGTATAATCTTCCTTTCTTATTCCCTTATATTCGGTGAAGTACACACGGATAGTAGAATTCGAAAAAAGTTGATTTCGAATTCAATTAGCTGAACACCTCCACATAGTAGCTATCGCAATTAGTTGTGAGATTGGACTGATTGACATTGGACTCATTTCTCATGACAATTCACTTCTTAGGGAATTATACTAGTTGGAGAATACATATTTTGACGAGTAGGAGCTTGTAAATGAAGAATATTTTAAGAATTTTCAAGAAAGATTGGAAGGGAATTGGAACGAATTGGGTAGCAGCGATTCTATTAGGTGGTCTCATTATTCTTCCTTCTCTTTATGCTTGGTTTAATATTGGAGCATCTTGGGATCCATATAGTCAAACGGATCAGCTTCCTGTTGGCATTGTCAATGAAGACAAGGGGGCAACCATTCGGGATAAGGAAATTGATGCAGGTGGAGAGTTAACGAAGGAATTGAAAGATAATGACAGTCTTGAGTGGCATTTCTCAAATCGAGAAGCTGCGATGGATAAGCTTGAGTATGGGGACTATTTTGCAGTGATCGTCATTCCAGAAGACTTTTCAGAGAAACTTGGGACAGTTATTAATGATGAACCCGAGAAAGCAGAGGTAGAGTACTATGTAAACGAAAAAGTAAATGCGATCGCACCAAAGATCACTGAAAAAGGTGCGAGTGTCATTGTTGATCAAATTACAAGTAACTTTGTATCGGTTGTGAATGGGACGATCTTTGAGGTATTTAATGATTTAGGAGTAGAATTTGAAAAGGATTTATCTGACATAAAACAGTTCGAGGAATATGTCTTCAAACTAGAAGAGAACCTTCCAGAGATCAATCGTTTGATTTCCGATGCCCTATCTGACTCGAGAGATGCTGAAGATGTGATAAATAAAGTTCAAGGACTTCTTCCGGAAGCTCAGCAAATTACGAGTGAAGGCATTAGTACGATTGATGAAACCACACAATTTTTAAACGAGTCAGAAGATCGCTTGAATAAGCTTGCACCGCAAGTAGAGGAAGATTTAACTAAAGCTCAACAAACAGCTGAGGATGTAAATAAGTTCTTATCGGATTTAAAATCGCCAGATATTGATTTATCCTCAGTAGAAGAAATAAGAAATCAGATAAATCAACAAGTAGATGAATCTGTTCAGCGTATTGATGATGTTGAAGTCGTATTGAAGCAAGTACAGGAAGCTAGCGATAATAACGAGAATGAGGAGTCGCAGGAAGAAGGAGAAGAATCTCCTCAAGAGCCGGTGCAGGAGCCTGCCGCTAACTCGCAGCAGCAAGAGGTTATCGATGAGGCAATCGCTGATCTTGATCAAGTTAAAGAACAGTTACAGACCATTAAAGCAGATAGTGATGAAATTGGATCTACCTTAGCTGATAAGCAAGAAGAAATAGATGATATTTTAACAACTCTTCAGGAAAAATCCGGAGAAACAGCTGATCGAATCGATTCATTCTTAAAAGAGTACAAGGAAAACATTGAGCCTCGTGTTCTTGCTGAAGTGGCAAGTGCGAAAAAGACGTTATCGATTGCTCGATCGACATTAAAAGAGGCGCAAACCACCATCCCTGAAGTGGAACGAATTCTTTCAAGTACTGAAAAGAATATCGGCGAAGGTCAGGATATTTTAGCATACATGTTAAATGAATATCCTTACGTAAATGATAAAGTGAACCAGCTTGCGGATCGAATCAGAGAGATTCAAGGAGAAACAGATATTAACGAGATCATTGATTTACTGAAGAATGATCCTATGGCAGAGCAAAGCTTTTTCGCAGAACCTATAGTGTTAAGTAAAAATTCACTCTTCCCGATTCAAAATTACGGTACAGGTATGACACCGTTCTATACTGTTCTATCGTTATGGGTAGGGGCACTTCTTCTTGTTTCATTACTTACCACTGAAGCCACTGGTTTTGAAGAAGCGTCGAATCGCCAGGTGTATTTCGGAAAATTATTGACGTTTATTAGCATTGGTTTCCTTCAGACGCTTGTTGTAACATCAGGAGATCTCTTTATTTTAAATGTAGATATCGTAAATCCTGTTCTTTTTGTACTATTTGGCATCGTGATTAGCTTTGTGTTCATGTTAATGGTTTATACTCTAGTTGCTGTATTTGGGGATGTGGGTAAAGCGATGGCTATTGTCTTTCTTGTTCTTCAAATTGCTGGGTCAGGTGGAACGTATCCAGTTGCTTTGCTACCAGAGTTCTTTCAAGCAATCCATCCTTATTTACCATTTTCGTACGCAGTAGATTTAATGAGAGAAGCAGTAGGAGGAATTGTATGGGCACGAGCAAAAGAAGATTTATTCTTTTTGGGAATTTTTTCTGTTGTGTTCCTTCTCATAGGAGCGGTACTTAAGGAAGTTATCATTAAAAAGACGAAGTATTTAATGAAAAAGTCCAGAGAATCAGGGTTATTTCATTAATATCCTCTTTGAAGAAAAAGCAGCCTGTCAACTGACAGGCTGCTTTTTCTCACTCTGCTTCTTCTTTTGGAAGGCTTTCTTCGTTAATTTCTTCTTTAAACGCATACGTAAATGTTAGAGCAACGAGTACCCCACCGCCAATCAGGTTACCGATACTTGCTGGAACTAGATTAAAGAACAGGAATTCCATCCAAGAGTATTCAGAGCCATGAATAAAGGATGTGCTGAAATACCCCATGTTGGCTACACTATGCTGGAAGTTTCCGGCTACGAATATAATAACAGGAAGTGTAGTAGCAAGAACTTTACCTGTTAAATCACGAGCTGCAGTAGCAAGAAACGCAGCCATTCCAATAAGCCAGTTTGCAATAATACCTGAGAGAAGAATTTGAAACCACCCTACCGTTCCATGAGATAGAAATTTCATTTTGTGCTCTGTATATGTAGCTAATTCGCTATAGAATTCAGGGGATAATGATCCTGATGCAACGACAAGAGCACCTACCAGCAGGGCACCTAGTAAGTTACCAAAATAACAAACTATCCAAAACTTCATTATATTCTTAGGAACCCAAAATCTCCTTTGGAGGATGTACGTAGGAAGGAGTACGTTAACTTCAGTAAAGAGAATGGCTCCTGAAATAAAAACAATCGCGTATCCTGTTACAAATCCTATTCCTGAAAGAAGATTACTAACACCTTCCGTTTCAACTCCCATAGCAATTAGAACAGAGAAAATAGCTCCGAACGTAACAAATGCCCCAGCTAGGATCGATAAAATAAACTGCCGATTCAGTGGCCTGGCGCTATGAGACTCCCCTTTTGCGATAAATGTTTCAACAATTTGCGCTGGAAAATAAAATTGTCTTTCCGGATATTTTACTTGTTTGTCTTTTTTATTAGAATTCGCCACAATAAATCTCCTATCTCTCTTTTTCTATGATTTCCCTTTTTGTCTTTTGGAATAAACTGACGAATGTGCCTCTACTATGGTGTGAATATAGGAAAGAAAGCTAATTTGCTGTCAACAAGTTAGATTTCCTGGGAAATCAACTCAAAGTTTGTCTGAAATAAGCGAGGTGGAAGGCCACCTCGCTTTCATTAAAATTTCCAGTATCCCGTTTTACCATAGTGCGTATGAAGGTCTTCTTCGAAACGGCGAGTAATGGGTTCGTTTAGACGAAATTCTGGTGATTGACGAACTTCTTCTTTTTTTATATTGACAACTACCGATCGATCCTGCCAGTGAATGTCATGAATCCATTTTGTAGAAAGCAGTACTTCTTTTCCGGAAAACCAGTTTTTAGTATCAACAATGATATATCGAAGCTGCCATGATTCTTCATCAAAAATGAAATCTTTAACATGACCAATTTCACCGTCAGTCGCCTGAATGTGGTATCCAGCTACTTCATTAGTACTTCGCAAGTGATTTTCTTCGTCTTGGTTAGAATGATGCAAAGTTGAATCAACATCAGGTAAATCATCAGCCATAAACGGTCTTGGATACATCCCGTTTCCCCAAGCATTAGTTCCTACCCAATAATAAGGCCAGCTAAAATGGCGATTCAGTTCCATTTCGTGTTTTCTAGAAATAGGTTGATCGGTATCAATATCAGGGCTTTCACTTACTTCTTCAGATGTAAGCGAAACTGAAATAGCTTCATTCTCATGATTCAATTGCTCGATTGAAATCGGAGAAATCAATACCTTTCGACCAGGTAACCATTTGTGTGTATCAACAACAAGATACCGTATAGTCCAATGTTCATCGTCGAAATAGAGCTCTTTTAAGACGCCTTTTTGGCCATCTTTTGTATCGATCGTGTATTTATTCACTTCACTCTCGCTTACTAACATGAGGCTCACTCCTATATGAATAATTCACTTAAGCTAAAAACTACCCGACCACGTTAAGAATTAAACCGAATCTGTTTTTTCGATTTGATAAGTTTTAAGATATGGCTTTCCTGAAAAGATCGTTTTTGGAAGTCCTTTACTTGTGTTACGATTTTTGTGCGCTGTTTGATAAGCTTCAGAAGTTTGCCAATTCTTGAAGTCCTTCTCAGTATTCCAGAATGTGGCGACGATATATGGATCGTTATGAACTGGACGTAAAATTCGAATTCCTTGACACCCGGGTTCATTTTCCACTTTCCCAGCGCGGTTTTTAAACCTATCTTCAAATATCGCCCGTTCACTCTCCTCAACAGGTATATGGTTTAAAACAACAAAACCAGGATCAGTTACCTCGCCTTTTTCGTCCATTAATTCGTACTTCTTAGCGTTTTTGAAAAAAGTTTCGGAAGACGTTTCGTGATAAAGTGCAGCACCATCAGAATTAGAAAAAAGCTTTACATTTTCTCCATCATGATCTTCTTTTACCTTTGATAAATAGTCGTAAGTTCCATATGTAACGTAAACGTTCATCTTATTCATCCTTTCAATGAAGTGATCAGGGAGAATTGCCTGATACTTTACCCTTATTTGGCAAAAACTAAACAGAATCGTCATTGTATATAGTACAAATATAACATTATTTCATGTAAGCTTAGCTGTAATTAAGTTAATAAGGGAGTGCCTCATAGAATGAAAAAACTCGGCATAGGCTTAATCGCAACATTAGCTGTATTCCTCATTGGATTATTAGGGTATTTGGGGATATTACTGGCTGGAAACTATGTCATCGACGAAAAAAAGCTTGTGATGAATTCAGCTACCCAACTTGTTGATGAAGAGGGAGAAATTATAACTAAACTTTATTTTGAAAACCGTGAGCCGGTCTCAATAGATGATATTCCAGACCATGTTCAGGAAGCTTTCGTTGCAACAGAAGATAGCCGATTCTACGATCATCATGGTCTTGATGTAAAAGCAATTGGCCGAGCGCTTTATCGTGATATTCTTGCTGGAAAAAAAGTAGAAGGCGGAAGTACGATTACACAGCAATTAGCTAAGAATGTTTTTCTAACTAATGACAAATCTTGGTTGAGGAAAACGAAGGAAGCTGTTATCGCAATTAATTTAGAACGTAATTACAGTAAAAAGAAGATATTAGAAATGTATTTAAACCAGATTTATTTTGGACATGGTGCTTATGGCATACAGTCAGCTTCCATGTTGTTTTTTAATAAACCAGTCTCAGAGTTAAGTGTTGAAGAAGGTGCCATGTTAGCTGGGCTTCCGAAAGCACCTTCAAATTATTCACCAATTAATCATCCTGAAGAGAGTAAAGAGCGAAGAGATTTAGTGCTATCTTTAATGGAGAAACAGGATTATTTAACACCAAAAGAAGCGGTTCGACTTCAAGGAAAGACGCTATCTCTTGATGTGGCAGAAGTAACAAAGGAAGCAGCTTTTCTTACGTACATTGATATGACGCTTCAAGAAGCGAAGACTCGATTTAATCTTTCGAATGAAGAAGTATTACGTGGTGGTTATAAAATCGTAGTTCCAATGGATAAAGATTTGCAGAAAGCAGCTTATGAACAATTTCAAAACGGAAAGCTTTTCCCAGGAAGTGATCCTAACAATCCGCCTCAAGGGGCTCTGACAATGATGGATGCAAAGAGTGGTGGAGTAGTAGCGGTTCAGGGAGGTCGTGATTATGTTCAGAAGGGTCTTAATCACGTGACCTCAAAGAGGCAGCCTGGATCTGCATTCAAGCCTATAGCCGTATATGGGCCAGCAATTGAGAAAAAGGAATACAGTCCTTACACATTATTAAAGGACGAAAAGACTGACTACGATGGGTATTCTCCATCTAACTATAATAACCAATATGCTGGTCAGCTCTCTCTTTATGATGCTGTCAGAGTATCTGCTAACGCACCTGCAGTTTGGTTATTAAATGAGATTGGAATTTCATATTCAAAATCTTTTCTTGAAAAAAGTGGCCTTACAATTGAAGATAATGATTTAAAAATCGCTCTTGGAGGGATTGATAAAGGCGTTTCTCCCTATGAGATGATGGAAGCCTATCGTCCGTTTGCTCAAGAAGGAAAGCATGTCGATCCCTATTTTATTAGTAAGTTATACAATAATGACGGCAAGGTAGTAGGTGAAGCAAAACAAGAGGAAGAGAAAGTGTACTCCAAACAAACGGCATGGTATATGACAAGAATACTCGAAGGTGTCGTTAAGAATGGTACCGCCACAAGTGGAGATGCAGATGTTGCTATCGCTGGTAAGACTGGAACAACTTCGTATGAGGGAGTATCGGGTGGTTCGCGTGATGCCTGGTTTGTCGGTTTTACACCAGATTTGGTGGGTGCAGTATGGATGGGGTATGACCGGACAACGGATTCACAGTATCTGACGGGTGGAAGTGAATATGCGGTTCAACTTTTTAAAAAGGTGGTAAATACTTCAATCGATGAGAATAGTACTAAGGAATTTAGTAAGCCTTCAGGATTGAAAGATATGGAAAAACCTATTACCCTTCCAAAAGTGAATGATTTGAAGGCAGATTTTGATTTCCTTTATGGTCTTCCCGCCGTCAAATTGAATTGGACAGCATCCTCTGATGATCGTATTGTTTATCATATCTATGAAATGAAAGATGGGGAGAGAAAAAAAATAGCTGAAGTTGAAGGAAAAGGGGAATATACAAGAAACTCGATCTCATTCTTTGGATCTGTATCTTATCAAGTAGTTCCTTATAATCCGTTAACAGAGCAAGAAGGAGAGGCATCTAATGAAGCTTCCGTCAGTTTGTTCGATAGGTTTAAAGGTAATGAAGAAGAGAAAGAAGATAAAAAGATAGAGGAAAACAGGTAAGTGAGTGAGGATTTTCACTTAAACGCTCGGTTACTTATGGTAAAGTAGACGATGTAAACGGCTTCAAAGTTGGACGATTTTATGACTTTTTTCTTCAATATCTGTACACTGAAGCTTACGATCGCTATAGTATGTAAGGATGTAAAAAAGTACGTTTTGCAATTAGAAAGGTGGACAAGCATGAATAAAGCATCATTTAATGATCAATTTCTTCGGGCATGCCGAGGAGAAGCGACAGATCATACACCTGTCTGGTATATGAGACAAGCAGGTCGATACCAGGCTGAATAT
Source organism: Anaerobacillus sp. QJM3NY_32 (assembly GCF_056173645.1). Classification (NCBI taxonomy): domain Bacteria; kingdom Bacillati; phylum Bacillota; class Bacilli; order Caryophanales; family Bacillaceae; genus Anaerobacillus; species Anaerobacillus sp. QJM3NY_32. Next base: position 580,008 of record NZ_CM149684.1, read on the forward strand.
AGAAAAATCAGAGAAAAATATTCATTTCATGAAATGAACCTAAACCCAGAAGTAGCGGCTGAAGTGACGCGATTTGCCGTTGAACAGCTTGGTGTTGATTCAGCGATACTATTTGCAGATATTATGACGCCACTTCCATCTATCGGGGTGGATGTTGAAATTAAATCAGGTGTAGGTCCTGTAATCGATAATCCCATTAAGAGTAGATCTGATATTGATCGACTAGGTGAACTTGATCCTCTGAAAGATATTCCTTATGTAATGGAAACTATTAAGATGCTACGTGAGCAATTGTCTGTTCCATTAATTGGATTTAGCGGAGCGCCGTTTACTGTTGCAAGCTATATGATTGAAGGTGGACCTTCTAAGAATTATCATAAGACTAAAGCATTTATGTATTCTGATCCAGAAGGCTGGTATCAGCTAATGAATAAGCTTGGGGATATGACAATTGCTTATCTTACAGCTCAAGTAAAAGCGGGTGCTCAAGCTATCCAGTTATTTGATTCATGGGTTGGTGCTTTAAATGATATGGATTATCAGACGTATATTGCTCCTGTTATGAATCGGATTTTCTCAGCTTTAAAAGAACTGAATGTCCCACTCTTAATGTTCGGTGTTGGAGCGAGTCACCTCATTCAGGAATGGAACAAGCTGCCTGTTGATGTAATTGGAATAGACTGGAGAATTTCAATTAAGAAAGCGAGAGAAGTTGAGGGGATTAAAAAGCCGCTCATGGGGAATCTCGAGCCTGCACTTCTACTTGCACCGTGGGAAGTTATTGAACAAAGAACAAAAGAAATTCTTGATCAGGGGATGGAGACGCCAGGATTTATCTTTAATCTAGGTCATGGGGTGTTCCCACAAGTTCAAGTTGAGACATTGCAGCGTTTAACGAATTTTGTACACGAATATACGCGTAAGAACAGATAATGGAAATGGGGGAGGTATGGCATGAAGCGAACCATTGGCCTATTAGTTATGGCTTACGGTACACCGCGAAGTGAAGCAGAAATTGAACCATACTACACACATATACGTCGGGGGAAGCGACCTACAGAAGAAATGTTGGAGGATTTGATTGAACGGTATGAAGCGATTGGTGGTATATCTCCCTTATCGGATATAACAACAAAACAGGCTCAGAAGCTAGAGGATCGTATGAATGAAGAATTTGGCGAAGAGGTAGAGTTTAAGAGCTATCTTGGCTTGAAGCATATTGAACCTTTTGTAGAAGATGCCGTTCGGAATATGCAGAAAGATGGGATTGAGGAAGCCGTTAGTCTTGTTCTTGCTCCGCATTACTCTACATTAAGTGTGAAAACCTATAATGAACGAGCGAGAGCTGAAGCAGATAAACGGGGCTTCCCCAATATCTATGCGATTGACCAGTGGTACAACGAGCCTAAGTTCATCCAATATTGGGTGAATCAATTACAATCGTGTTTAAGTCAGATTGATGCTAAGGAAAAAAAGAAAACCATTGTTATATTCTCAGCGCACAGTTTACCTGAGAGAATCTTGCAGAACGGGGATCCTTATCCTGGCCAGCTAGAAGAAACGGCAAAGCATATTGCTGAACGAGCTGGGATCGAACATTATGCTATTGGCTGGCAGAGCGAGGGCAATACGCCAGATCCGTGGATTGGGCCAGATATTCAAGATTTAACTCGAGACTTATTTGAGCAAGAAGGTTACACAGGATTTATTTACTGTCCTGTAGGATTTGTCGCTGATCATCTCGAGGTGCTATATGACAATGATTACGAATGTCAACAGATGACCAATGAGCTTGGTGCAGCCTATCATCGTCCGGAAATGCCCAATGCAACGGATGAATTTATAGAGATATTAGCCACAGTTGTGAAGCATGAACTAATAAAAAAGAAGATGATACAGTATGAGTAAACAAACAAAAAAAATCGTGATTATCGGAGGCGGGATTACTGGTTTAACCGCCGCCTATTACCTTCAAAAAGAGATGAGGAACGAAAATCAATCCTATGAAATCACGTTACTTGAAGGCAAAGATCGTTTAGGTGGAAAGATTCAAACGGATACGACAAATGGCTTTGTGATTGAACGTGGTCCTGACTCCTTTCTTGCTAGAAAGGAAAGCGCAGCACGTCTTGTGAATGAAGTGGGAATGGGAGATCAACTTGTTCCGAATTCCACTGGACAAGCCTTCGTATTAAATAATGACCAGCTCTATCCGATTCCAGGTGGAGCAGTAATGGGAATCCCAACGGAGCTTTCTCCATTTATCTCGACAAAGCTATTTAGCTTAAAAGGGAAAGCTAGAGCAGCAGGAGATTTAGTTCTTCCGAGGAGAGAACAGGGAGAGGGAGATCAGTCACTTGGACTATTCTTTCGAAGAAGACTTGGGAATGAGGTTGTTGAGAATTTAATAGAACCTTTACTGTCAGGTATTTATGCAGGAGATATCGATAAACTCAGCCTTATGTCAACTTTCCCTCAATTCTCAGAAGTGGAAAAAAAGTACCGTAGTTTAATTCTAGGGATGAAGAAGACGACACCACCTTCTCGCCGAAGCACTGGTAAGAAAAAGCCGGCTTTTCTTACGGTCAAATCAGGTTTACAGTCATTTGTTATGAGGATTGAAAGATGTTTAACAGACGTTAACATTAGAAAAAATGTTAAGGTGGATCAATTAAAGCAAAATGAGGTCGATGGATCTTACACGCTTAAGACAACAAACGGCGAGGAGTTATCAGCTGATTCTGTTATCATCACGACCCCGCATCAGCAGGTATATCATATGTTACGAGAACATCAGGAAGTAGCTCCGCTAAAGGAAATGCCTTCCACAACGGTTGCAACAGTTGCAATGGCTTTCCCTGAAGAAGCCATAAAAAAGGCAATGGACGGAACAGGATTTGTTGTATCTAGAAACGCTGATTATACGATTACCGCTTGTACCTGGACACATCGTAAGTGGCAACATTCTGCACCAAAAGGAAAAGTACTTCTTCGTTGTTATGTAGGTCGAGCAGGTAATGATGGAATTGTTGAGAAAAGTGATGAAGAAATCGTTCAGACAGTATTAAACGATCTGAATCAAATTATGGAAATTGAAGGCCACCCTGAGTTTTATCGAATTACGAGATGGAGACAATCTATGCCGCAATATGAGGTTGGCCACCGTAATAGAATTCAGACCGTCATTTCAGGAATTGAAAAGAAAATGCCGGGCGTTTTTCTAGCTGGAGCTTCATACAATGGAGTAGGTCTCCCTGACTGTATTGATCAGGGGGAGGCAGCTGTAGCCTCAGTTCAAAATTTCTTCAAATAATAAGGAAGGTTCACCGAATGCGGTGAACCTTTTTTTTATTTCTCTTCTCTATAGAATACTTAATGAAGTGTATTTTGTATAAATTAACAAATGTTATACTGGAACTATTATCTATTTTTGTTAGTGTAGAAGAAACTCTAATGGTAGAATGTAAATGGCAACAATTAGTAATAAAGGAGTACGAATCATGTCGGAAATGGCAAGGCCCTTACTTATTAATATTTCAATGCTCTTTTCAGTTTTATTTCTCTGGAATATGGTCATGCCATTTACAAGAGCAAGCTCGATTAACCTGAAAGAGAAAATAATTTATGGAGTGATCAGTTCCTTGATGGCTCTGCTTTGTATGCTCTTTCCGTTAGAAAAATTCGGAGATACAGTATTTGACTTAAGAGTTGTTCCTCTTATTCTTGTAACATTATACGGTGGCAAACTGCCTGGTCTCATTTGCATGATCACGATTTCTGTAACACGAACTTGGATGGGTGGAGAAAATGCTTGGGTTGGAGTTCTTATTGCGATTGTTGGTTTTCTCATTGCAATTGGATTTATGAACTACTTTCAAAGATCAATCCGAAAGTGGAAAGGGATTATTTTCACAGGAATTCTATTTATCATTTCGTATATTGCCATCATTCTTATTTTCTTAGAACCGTTAAAAACCTATTTTTATCCGATCTATTTCACGTCATTTGCAATCGCCTATTTCATTATTTTCTATTTAACTGAACGACTTGTATTAATAAATATTCAACTTCAAGAAACAGTTTATCTTGAGAAACTATCAGTTGCGGGAAAAATGGCTGCTGCTATCGCTCATGAAATACGGAATCCGCTTACGACTGTTAAAGGTCTTCTGCAGTTTATTTCAGCTGATACAGCGGACACTAAAGTTCAAAATTATGCCCCATTGATGCTTGAAGAAATCGAGCGGACGAATAAAATCATTACAGATTATTTGATGCTGATCAAACCTTCAAAAAGTGACTGTGAACAAGTAGATTTGAATAAAATTGTCAGAGATACAGTTGCATTAACGGAAGTATTAGCCTCGTATTACGCGGTTAAGATTCAATATGATGAAAAGGGCGAATTTCATATATGGGGTAATCCCCAAGAATTAAAACAATGTTTAATAAACGTTATAAAAAATGCAATTGAATCAATTGAAGGAGAAGGAATGATTCATGTTGCTTTGCAATACGGAACAAAAAGAGGTACGGTAGATATCGTTATTCGTGATAATGGAGCCGGGATGAGCAAGGAAGAGCTTGAAAAGATCGGTCTACCATTTTATACAACAAAATCGAAAGGAACTGGCTTAGGTACAATGATCACGAACCGGCTAATTCGAAATATTGGTGGAAGAGTGAATTACACAAGTATACTAGGCGAAGGAACGACGGTTACAATAACACTACCAATCACAAAGCAATAGGGGGATAATAATGACGTTCGATCGAAGAAAAAGCATTTTAGAAGCAGCAGAAAAATCTTTTTCCATGTTTGGTTATAAAGCAACGACTATGGATCAAGTCGCTAAAATTGCGAATGTAGGAAAAGGAACCATATATACCTTTTTCAAAAATAAAGAAGAGCTATTCAATGAAATTGTAAGAGGTATGGTGTTGGAGTTGAAGGGGCTTGCTCAAGATTCCATTCATAGAGAGGAGTCCTTTTTTGTCAATCTCCATCGTGCTCTTTATAGTGTGCTAGAACATCGGAAGGAGCACAAATTAGCTATAAAGCTATCTCAAGAAGTGCGTGAAATTGGAACGCCTGCAGCAATGGACGCCCTTGATCTTGTTGAGAAAGCCATTCTTTCTTTTCTGGAACAAGAAATCGAGAGAGGTATTTCTGATGGTGAAGTGAAGAAGTGTGATCCTTCACTTACAGCATTTCTTATGTTTAAAATGTATATTGCACTCATTTTTGACTGGGAAAAAACTCATTCTTCATTTACGAAAGAAGAAATTGCAAATCACCTGGAATTTTATATGATGAGCGGGATTAAATTGAAGTAGCAGTATCCAAAGAAAGTGGACTACTGCTATTGCTATTCTAACGAAACGGTGTTATATTACTTTTTGTAGCAAAAAATGACCATAATTAAAAATTGGTCAATCGAGGCTTTTATATAAAAAGAACAATGCTTTTTTTTGGCTTAAAATGACCAATTGAGAAATTTGGTCAAATAGACAGGAGGACAAAAATGAAAAAATCATCTCGGCTATTTCGGTCAGAATGGTCGTCATTGTTAAAAAATAAAAAAATCATAATTCCCGTTATTGCGGTGTTGTTTATTCCAGTAATGTATAGTGGAATGTTTTTGTGGGCATTCTGGGATCCTTATGAAAATTTAGATCAAATTCCCGTAGCTGTTGTAAATAGTGACAGTGGGGCAGATTTCGAAGGGGAACATCTTGAAATCGGTAATGAATTAGTAGATAAACTGAAAGATGAACCGGAGTTCAAGTGGGATTTCGTAGATGAAGAAGAAGCAAACAAAGGGCTTGAAGATCAAACTTATTATATGAAAATCCAAATTCCCGAGAACTTCTCTCAGAAATCGACAACTGTTCTTGATGAACACCCGGATAAACTAAACCTTGAATATGTTCCCAATGAAAGCTTTAACTTTCTAGCTGGACAGATCGGTGGAACGGCTGTTAGTGAAATTAAATCTCAAATTGCTGAGAACATAACTGAAAATTACAGTGAGCTTGTCTTTGATAAGTTCAGTGAAATAGCTGATGGTTTATCGGAAGCAACAGATGGTGCAGGTGAGCTTGCTGATGGCTCTTCCGAATTGAAAGACGGTACACAGCAGTTGAAAGACAACTTAGCCTCTCTCAATGAAGGGTCAATTGAGTTAACCAACGGCATTAGTAGTGCAGAAAACGGGTCCATTGATCTTGCAAATGGCATTAGTAAGGTAAATAAAGGTACAACCGATTTATTAAACGGTTTAAAAGAAAAACAACCAGAAGTTAGTGAGCTAGCTGATGGAGCTTCAAGAGTAAGTAATGGGCTTGGAGAACTTAGTACTAAAATGGGTGAATTTAAAGTTGGCCAAGAAGAACTTCTATCTGGTGTTAAAGAAAGCCGCGCTGGAACGAAGCAGTTAATAGCTGGATTAGATCAATCTGTTGCAGAATTAGAAAATAGTTCATTACCAGAAGTTGATACAGAAGGATTAAAACAGTCACTAACGAGTGGAGTAACGAATGCAACTGCGGTACCTAAAGAACTGCAAGGCGTAATTGAATCAATTCAAGCAAGTGATCAATATACGGATGAGCAGAAGCAGGCGCTAATTAGCCAGCTTCAACCGATTGCTGAGAAATCTGGTTCAGCGGCGAAGTCAGTTGGAGAAGTAGCAACGACATTTGCTAACGCTTCAGATAAACTTTCAGGTGTATCTTCTAAGATGAATGCTCTATTAGAAGGACAAAGGAAACTTGCTCAAGGTGCTAGTGGTCTTTATGAAGGACAAGGAAAACTAGAAGATGGACTCAGTGATCTTGGTGATGGCATTAATCAAGCAGAGTCTGGAATTGCTCAGCTTCAAGAAGGAGCAATGCGGGTTGCAGATGGTAACGATACTGTAGCGACTGGTTGGAACAGCATGATTGATAATGTTGGCACAATTAACTCAGGAATGAATGGACTATCAAGTGGTTCACAAGAGCTTGTGAGTGGACTATCAGAACTAGAAGGTGGTTCGTCTGATTTATCATCCGGTGCAGGTCAATTAGCGGATGGATCTAAAGATCTTGACAGCGGGGCACAGAAACTCACAGATGGTACAACAGAGCTTCGTGATAAACTTGGCGAAGCGGCTGAGGAAACTTCTAATACAAATGCTGATGATGAAACGTACAATATGTTTGCTGATCCAGTAAATGTAGATACAGAAGCCGTCTCATCTGTACCAAACTATGGAACAGGTTTTGCGCCATACTTCCTTTCACTTGGTCTATTTGTAGGAGCGCTACTTATGTCCATTGTGTTCCCACTTCGTGATCCGGCTGGAAGCCCACGTACAGCAATTGGATGGTTTATGAGCAAATATGGCATTCTACTATCTGTTGGAGTGATTCAGGCGCTTGTGTCGGATGCGCTTCTATTATACGGATTGCAAATAGAAGTACAGAGTATTCCATTATTCCTACTCTTCTCTATTGTATCCAGTCTCGCTTATATGGCGTTGATTCAGTTCTTTGTAACAACGTTAGGAGATCCAGGGCGATTTGTAGCGATCATTGTTTTGATTTTACAATTAACAACAAGTGCAGGAACATTCCCGCTTGAGTTAATTCCAGAAGGACTACAAATCTTTAACACATGGTTGCCAATGACGTATACAGTTTCTGGTTTGAAAGCCGTCATTTCAAGTGGTGATTTTGACTTCATGTGGCAAAATGTATATATTCTCTTAGGATTTATTGCGATCTTTGCTATTGGAACCATTACCTTCTTCTTTGTAGAATTGAAAAAGCGTAAAAAGCATGGCTTGGAACCAGCTATGAATGAATAATGAAACAAGGAGGCCGTCTCTATCATTTGATAGAGACGGCCTCTTTTCTTTTGATAAATGAATGGAAAAACGATACAGTAATAGTAAGAAAGTTGTGATGAAGCGCAATTGAGGGTTTCATATTAGGTTATGGAAGGGTAAGTATTATGAAGTTATGGATTTTTCGGGAGGCAGGAGAGGCGATAGAATGATTACTTTCGAGCATATTAGTAAGAAATTTGCTGATGGTACTGAAGCACTAAAGGATATTAATTTACATATTGAAAAGGGCGAGTTATTAACGCTCATTGGGCCAAGCGGCTGTGGAAAAACGACTACTATGAAGATGATTAATCGATTAATAGAGCCAAGTGGTGGACAAATTTATATTGATGGAAAACCAATATCGGATCAGGACCCGGTTGAACTAAGAAGAAGCATTGGATATGTCATTCAACAAATTGGACTTTTGCCACATATGACAATTGCTGAAAATATTGCCTTAATTCCCAAACTGAAAAAATGGGACAAAGATAAAATAGATAAGCGCGTCGATGAAATGCTTAATCTTGTAGGGTTAGAACCTTCTATTTTTCGGTCTCGCTATCCACTAGAATTGAGTGGCGGTCAACAGCAAAGAGTTGGTGTCATTCGTGCACTTGCAGCAGAACCACCAATTATTTTGATGGACGAGCCATTTAGCGCATTAGATCCTATTAGTCGAGAACAGCTTCAGGACGAGCTTGTAAAGCTACAGAAAGAAATTCAGAAAACAATTGTTTTCGTTACGCACGACATGGATGAAGCTATGAAAATCGCCGATCGTATTGCCATTATGAAAGATGGCGAAATACTTCAGCTAGATACGCCGGATCGCTTGCTACGCCACCCTAAGAATGAATTTGTCCGCAATTTCATAGGTGATGAACGAATGGCTAAAGGGCAAGCTCCAACAGCTGTCGATTTAATGATTAGAAAAGTAGCAACTGTGAAAAAAAGTAGAGGTCTTGCAGAAGCATTCCGTCTAATGAAATCAGAGCGAGTCGATAGCCTGGTTGTAACAGGGCCAGAGCAGGAATATATCGGTGTCGTTACACTAGAACAAGTTCAAAACCATTATGGTGATGATGGGAAACGAATTGTGGATGTGATTGAAGTGATCGAGTCCATTAATGAGAGCACGCTCTACCCTGAAATAGCGAAACGATTTGCTGAAAATCAGCCGATCAGTATCCCTGTAGTTGAAGATAATAAGCTTACAGGATTAGTTACAAGAAGTAGTATGATGCGAGGGTTAGCAGGACTTGAACAATATGATCAAAGAGAGGAGGGAAGCCTGAATGAATGACGAGAATTTTTTCATTCTATTTATTGAGACGATGCAGAATCGTTGGGATGATATACTAGTAGCACTTCAGGAGCACCTTTTCCTTTCGTTCATCTCTATTGTGATTGCGATATTAATATCTGTTCCACTTGGTATTTTTATTTCACGGAGAAAGAAGCTAGCGGAGCCATTCATTGCGGTTGCAGCTATCTTTCAAACAGTACCAAGTTTAGCCCTGTTCGGGTTTCTTATTCCATTTCTAGGGATTGGAAACATAACTGCTATTATTGCTTTAACGGTTTACGCGCTTCTTCCAATCCTCAGAAATACGTACACTGGCATCACTTCCGTAGATCAATCTTCTATTGAAGCTGGAAGAGGGATGGGTATGACGAATATGCAAATTTTGATGAAGATTGAAGTGCCTCTTTCTCTACCGGTTATTATGGCTGGTGTCAGAACAGCTACTGTCCTAACAATCGGAGTTGCAACTCTCGCTACTTTTGTAGGTGCAGGAGGACTTGGCGATATTATATATCGTGGTCTTACCTCGAATAAAGATGAGCTCGTATTAGCTGGTGCACTTCCTGCAACTATTCTGGCTCTTGGGTTTGATTTAATTCTAAAATTATTAGAAAATGCGGCAACTCCTAAAGGAGTTAAAGCAAAAAAATAAAGGGAGAGATTCGTTTGAAGAGAATTACCTTACTTTTACTAGGAGTTGTCATGGTTCTTGCTGCATGTGGAGGAGATAGCGGAAGTGAAGAAAGTGATCCGATCGTTATTTCCGGTAAGCCCTGGACTGAGCAATATATCTTACCACACCTTCTTGCGGAGTACATAAAGGCTAACAGTGATTATGAAGTAGAGGTTGATGCAGGTGTTGGTGAAGTAAATATTCTACAACAGGCGCTTATCGATGGTGATATTGATATGTACGTGGAATATACAGGTACAGGTCTTGAAGCGGTACTTAAAGAAAGTGCTGAATCAGATGAGTCAGCTGATGAGATTTTTAAACGTGTGAAAAAAGGATACAAAGATGAATATAATCTTGTTTGGCTTGAACCACTTGGATTTGAGAATGGCTACACGCTTGCTATGACTCAAGAAACAAATAAAGAGGTAAATGCAAAAACGTTCTCGGACATTATCCCAGCTTCAGATGATATGGTATTTGGTGGACCACACACGTTCTACGAAAGAGAAGATGGTTACGATGCCCTAGTAGAAGCTTATGGTTTTAATTTCAAAGACGAAGTGAGTCTTGATCCGAATATCATGTACGATGCTTTAAATGAAGGTGAAGTCGATGTGATTCCTGCCTTTACAACTGATGGACGAATTGCTCGTTTTGATCTTGCAACAACTGAAGACGATAAGCAATTTTTCCCACCATATTATGCTGCGCCAATTGTTCGACAGGAAGTTCTTGATTCACATCCTGATCTTGAGAAGATTGTGAACGAATTTGCTGGAAGTATTTCAGAAGAAGAAATGTCTGAAATGAATGCAAAAGTGGATATGGATGGAGAAGAGCCTGAGGATGTTGCAATGGAATTCCTGAAAGAAAAAGGATTGATTGATTAATAAAAAAAGCGAGATGAGGAATTCCTCATCTCGCTTTTTCATTTATGTTATTCAGCTGGTTTTAAATCTTCAATCGATTCAGCTTCAACGTATGATGGAACAACAAGTCCTGTTTTCGCACCTTCAAGGTTTACTCCAAGACGGTCCATGTTGTCACCATATTCATCTAGAAGGTCAGCGTGTGTAATTGGAAGCCATCCAGCTACCATTGCGTCAGCATCACCTTCAGAAACAGCGATGAACATAGAAGCTGCATCAAGTTGAGTTAATTTAACCTCATAGCCTACGCTCTCAAGAACTTTAGCTACTACGTTCGTACTTGCGATTTCAGAATCCCATGCTACATATGCAAGTGAGATTTCTTCACCGTCTACTTCATCAGCACCTTTAGTCCATTCTTCTACCATGTCGGAATGTTCGTCTACCCAGTTTTGTGCTGCTTCTTCAGGCTTAGCACCTTCCTGTACTTCGACCATAACATCGCCCATGTCTTCTGGAGTCCAGTTGAACTGATCAAGAATTGTATGAGCAGAAGGCTGATCTTCTTTTAACCCCATACGTGCAAAAGTTTCGATGTTTTCTTCTTCTCCATAAAGACCTTGTGGATCTTCAAGGTATTTAAGGTCGTATTTCGCGAACATCCAATGTGGTGTCCAACCAGTAACGATAATCGGTTCTTCATCATCAATTGCTTTACCAAGTTCTGCAGCCATAGCAGCTGAAGAGGACTCGATTAATTCCCAACCCTTAAGGCTATCGTACTCTTCAAGTGCAGATGTCGTAGCTTTCATAATACCAGCGCCTGGTTCAATTCCTACGATTTCGTAATCTACTGCTTCTCCAACGTTAGTACCGCCTTCGCTGGAACCTTCACTGCTATCTCCGCCATTGTTACCGCCACAAGCAGCAAGAATCAATGTGAGTGACAAAAATAGTGCAAGTCCTGTTAACCCTTTTTTAAAGTTAAACATGTAATTCCCCCTTAATTTTTTGTTTTACCTATATTTTGAGAAATCCGGTCAAGCATAATCGCTAGAATAACAATTGCAAGACCAGCTTCAAAACCAATACCAACTTTGATCTGCGTTACAGCACGATATACGTCTGCTCCGAGACCTGGTGCACCTACTAGAGATGCAATAACGACCATTGATAGTGAAAGCATGATGCTTTGGTTAATTCCTGCCATGATCGTTGGAGTAGCAAGTGGGAGTTGTATTTTAAACAACTTTTGTTTTGTTGTAGATCCAAATGCATTAGATGCTTCGATTAAATCTTCAGGCACCTGACGAATGCCGAGATTTGTAAGACGAATCGTAGGAGGCATTGCAAAGATAACAGAAGCTATGATTCCGGGTACCATACCAATCCCAAAGAATAGAATAGCTGGGATGAGATATACGAATGCAGGCATTGTCTGCATGAAATCCAATATCGGTGTGATAATTCCTCTTACACGGTCACTTTGTGATGCCCAGATCCCAAGTGGTACACCGAGAATAATCGATATGATGACCGAAGTTAAAACAAGTGCTAGCGTTTGAATAGTTGGGTCCCAATAACCGAGATTATCGATTAACAGAAGTCCAAGTAACGTGAATACAGCTATTGGCCAGCGACTAGACCACCATGCCAGAATCGTAAAGATTGCAATGAGAACAAGAGCTGGCGGGAAACCTAGTATGGAAACGATCCCTTCTACGAACCAATCAATCCCAGATGTAATACTATCGAAAACTGGTTCAAGGTTATCGGTTAACGTATCAACAATACTATCAACCCAGTCAGCTAGTGGTATTTTAGGAAAAAGTTGCATTTAGTTCACCTCGCCTTTCGTGGATTCAGTTTCGTGGCCTGCGAGTGCCCCGATAACTGCTCCTCTTACAATGATGCCTTGAAATTTATCGGCTTCATCGACAACGGGGAGAGGAAGGGATGAGTCTGCCATTTTCACAAACATATCCGTTAGTAAAGTCTCTGGTGATACAGTAGGAAGGTCTGTAATCAAAATGTCATTTATATCTTTCTTTTCTTCAATAGCTTTTGCCGTAGCATCTGCTGTAATAGCGCCTAACAGCTTTTTCTTTTTATCAACAATATAAATACTGGATAATTTTTGTTCTCTCATAAGCTCCAGTGCAACACGTGGCCCACGATCAGCTCGTAGCGTTTCAGCACGTTTCATTACGTGTGAAGCTGTTAACACTTTTGAAAGATCCACATCTTCAACGAATCGTTCAACGTAGTCATTTGCAGGATTTGTCATGATTTCTTCTGGAGAACCAATTTGAACGATAGAACCGTCTTTCATTAATGCAATGCGATCTCCAATGCGAAGTGCTTCATCGAGGTCATGTGTAATAAAGACGATCGTTTTTTCCATTGATTCTTGAAGTTCAAGGAGCTCATCTTGCATGTCTTTACGAATAAGCGGATCTAGTGCACTAAATGCTTCATCCATTAATAGTACATCTGGATCGTTCGCAAGAGCACGAGCAAGACCAACACGCTGCTGCATACCACCACTTAATTCAGAAGGAAAACTATTTTCATATCCTTTCAAACCAACAAGTTCAAGTGATTCTTGCGCTTTTTTTGCTCGGTTTTCTTTGCCAATACTTTGTACCTCTAGTCCATATTCCGTGTTTTCAAGAACAGTACGATGTGGAAAAAGAGCAAAGCGTTGGAATACCATACTAAGCTTCTTTCTTCTCACTTCACGAAGCTGTTCAGGTTTCATCCTGACGATATCTTCATCATCAATGAGAACCTGACCTGAAGTTGGTTCAATTAATCGATTGAGTAGACGAACAAGCGTAGATTTACCACTACCTGATAGCCCCATGATGACAAAGATTTCACCGGGATATACATCGAAGCTTGCTCGATTTACGCCCACAGTATTTCCAGTTTCTTTAAGTATTTCACTTTTTGATTTGCCCTGATCTAATAGCTTTATAGCTTGTTTGGGCGATTTGCCAAATACTTTTGTTACGTCTTTTACAGTAATTTTGGCTTTTTCCATAGTTTCACCTCTGCCTTTATTAATAAATTTCAACGGTTAAAGTTACAAAAATCACTGAAATATGTCGAAATTTACGATAATCAGTCATTTACTAGTCTTTTTTTACCGACCTATTAAGTATAGAGCGTAGGTACTTAATACTACAAACGTCGTGAGAGCTCAAAATCAGTTAATTCAGTACATACAGAAAAAACTGTACAAACTAAACAGGTAAATGCTTAAGTATCGTCAAGGATGCTAGTATATGCTACAAGGTTCACGTGTAAACTTTACAATAAGCGAGGTTAACACTAAACTATGAAATGACAAACGATTGGAAAAGTAGGTGCATAGTTTGCGAGATAATAGAGTAGAGAATGCGAGAGAACGTGTTATTGAATCCATCTCTAAAAATATGGATATATATAGCGTCACGCCTTCTGTGGGGCGACTATACGGAGCAATGTTCTTTGAGAAAGAGCCAATGACTCTTGATGAAATGAAGGATAAACTTCAAATGAGTAAGACAAGTATGTCTACCGGAGTAAGAACTTTAATCGACTTAAATATGGTTGATAAGGTATGGAGAAAGGGCGAGCGTAAAGATCTTTACGAGGTGAAGTCAGATTGGTATCAAACCTTTACAGATTTCTTTTGTATTCACTGGCGTAAAGGAATTGAAATGAATAGAGATGCTTGTAGAGAATCCATTTCTGAACTTATGGACGTACTGGAGAATGATATTTCTAACGAAGAAAAAATGACGGCAGAAGCAGATTTAGATAAAATGTCTTATGCGTTGGGATACTATGAGTGGTTGAATAAGGTAGTGGATTTATTTGAATCTAGAAAGATATTTGATGTTATTGATAATGAAGAAGAGTAGAGGGAATTAGCAAGATATTGCTTCATGAAAATTTTGAATACGTTCTACATAATAACAAAACGTGCAGGGTTTTCCCTGCACGTTTTGTTATAGGATTTTACTTAAGAAAGCTTTCGTCCGTTCGTTTTGAGGATTTGAGAACAGTTCATTTGGAACATTTTCTTCAACGATATATCCCCCGTCCATGAAAATCACACGATCGCCTACTTCACGAGCAAACCCCATTTCATGTGTGACAACAACCATCGTCATACCTTCTTTGGCAAGGTCTTTCATGACTTCTAGAACTTCACCAATCATTTCAGGGTCAAGTGCAGAGGTTGGTTCATCGAAAAGCATAACTTTTGGCTCCATAGCAAGAGCCCTTGCTATAGCGACACGCTGCTTTTGCCCCCCTGATAGTTCCCCTGGATAATTATTGGCTTTATCTTCAAGGCCAACTTTTGCGAGAAGCTCCTTCGCCTTTTGGGCTGAGTTTTGTTTGTTATCCCCTTTGACTTTAATTGGGGCTAATGTCACATTTTCAAGCACGGTTTTATGCGGGAAAAGGTTAAAATGTTGAAAAACCATTCCAACATCCTGTCGAACTTTGTTGATATTCGTCTTAGGGTCAGCTATGTTGTGGCCGTTTACGATCACACTACCACCAGTTATTTCTTCTAATTTATTTAAACACCGAAGAAAGGTACTTTTACCTGAGCCAGAAGGACCAACGACGCATACAACCTCTTTTTCTTTTACGTCTGTATTAATATTCTTAAGTACTTCTAAATCTCCGAACGATTTCTTTAGATCTTTTACTTGGATGATGCTCATTGTTGCTCCTATCTCCTCTCGTTCTACATTCTTCCTTCGTTTGGAAGGGTTTGCCGATAAATTCTATTATACCAATCCTTGATTCATTTATAAAAGAACTTGTCCTTATTGAGGGGAAACTAGGGATTGTTAGCTGTTGTACTATAACCAGCATTCTTTTATAATAGTTAGTGAAAACGTTTGCGCAAATTAAGAAATTATCTTTTTCTAGGAGGATGCAGCATGGCACAGCAGTGGTGGAAGGAAAGCGTCGTTTATCAAATATATCCTCGAAGTTTTAATGATAGCAACGGTGATGGCATTGGAGATATTAAGGGAATTACGGAAAAGCTCGATTATTTAAAAGAGTTAGGAATAGATGTCGTTTGGCTCTCACCAGTGTATCAGTCACCGAATGATGATAATGGATATGATATAAGTGATTATCGAAACATTATGGATGAGTTCGGTACGATAGAAGATTGGAATGAGATGTTAGAAGAGATGCACAATAGAGGGATTCGTCTAGTTATGGATCTCGTTGTTAATCATTCTTCTGATGAGCACAAATGGTTTTCTGAAGCGAGGAAATCGAAGGATAATCCATATCGTGATTACTATATATGGCGAGAAGGAAAAGGGGATCAGCCTCCTAACAATTGGGGCTCCTTTTTCGGTGGGTCTGCATGGCAGTACGATGAGGAGAGTCAGGAATATTTTCTTCATCTATTTTCAAAAAAGCAGCCTGATTTAAATTGGGAAAATGAAAAATTGAGAGAAGAAGTCTATGATCTGATGAAATTCTGGCTAGATAAAGGGGTGGATGGATTCAGAATGGATGTCATTAATTTGATTTCCAAAACCCCTGGTTTACCAGATGCCGAAGTAACAGCAGATTCTCCTTATCAATGGGGAGGAGAGCATTTTGTAAATGGACCTAAATTTATTGATTATATGAATGAAATGAATGAAAAGGTTCTGAAGAAATTCAATGCTATGACTGTTGGTGAAATGCCAATGGCGACACCTGAGGATGGAAAAAGGTACACAAATGAAGACACCGGTATTGTAAACATGCTCTTTCAATTCGAACATATGGATGTGACGAGTGGACCTGGTGGGAAGTGGGATCAGCAGCCATGGAAACTCACTGATTTAAAGCGGATTATTTCAAAATGGCAAACTGAGCTACACGGAAATGGGTGGAACAGTCTTTACATGGAGAATCACGATCAACCTCGCTCAGTTTCCGTATTCGGTGATGACCAGGAATATCGAGTAACATCAGCAAAAATGCTTGCAGCCTGGCTTCATTTTCTTCAAGGTACGCCTTATATTTATCAAGGTCAGGAGCTTGGTATGACGAATGTCTACTTCAATTCAATTGAAGAATATGAAGATATAGAAACGCTTAATATGTATACAGAAGAAGTTATTGAAAAAGGAGAAACACCAGAGAAAGTTTTAGAGGCGATCCATAAAAAAGGTCGTGATAATGCGCGAACCCCTATGCAGTGGACTGAAGAGGAGAACGCTGGATTTACGACGGGTAATCCGTGGCTAAAAGTAAACGACAATTATCATGAGGTTAATGCGAGAAAGGCTTTAAGTAATGAAGATTCTACTTTTTACTTTTATAAGAATTTGATTCGACTTCGAAAAGAACTTCCAGTCATGATCCATGGTGATTATCAGCTGCATTTAGAAGAAGATGAGAATTTGTACGTGTATACAAGAAGCTATAATGGTAGAAGCTTACTTCTTGCAGCAAACTTCTCAAAAGAAACATGTGAGATGAAGCTGCCTCACACCCTAAGTGGTGGAGAGTTACTGGTTCATAATTACGAGGAAGTAAGTCATCTCTTGCAGAATGAATCGATTATGAGACCGTATGAAGTGAAAGCATATTTACTATAGGAAGAAACGTGGGCATTCGCTCACGTATTCTTTTGTACAAGCTATCATAGGCTTATTTAGTTATCATTTTATTGGTTTTAAAAGGATTGAATTCTCTGTTTCGAGGGAAGCTAATTTTGGGAAAAAGAATTTACATGAAAAGTGATCGGTTTCCTTTTTCTTTTTGATTAAGTCATGTATAATAACAAATGTACATTTGTTCATGAGTGTGTTTACTAAATTTCAATATAAAAAAAGGAGTGTATACATATGACAACGACTCAAATGGATTCACTTGCTGTTAACACGATTCGTACGCTTGCAATCGATGCGGTTGAGAAAGCGAACTCGGGACACCCTGGGATGCCGATGGGTGCTGCACCAATGGCTTATACGCTATGGAGCCAATTTTTAAATCACAATCCTTCTAATCCAGAATGGTTTAACCGTGATCGCTTTGTTCTATCTGCAGGACATGGTTCTGCTCTTCTATACAGCATGCTACATTTATTTGGTTATGATGTTTCAATGGAAGACTTAAAATCATTCCGTCAATGGGGAAGCAATACACCAGGACACCCGGAATTTGGTGAGACACCTGGAGTTGACGCAACGACTGGTCCACTTGGACAGGGACTTGCTATGGCAACTGGTATGGCGATGGCTGAGCGTCACTTAGCAGCAACATATAACCGTGACGACTTCAATGTTGTGGATCATTACACATATAGCATCTGTGGTGATGGTGACTTAATGGAAGGTGTATCTTCAGAATCAGCTTCTCTAGCTGCTCACTTGAAATTAGGTCGTCTTATAGTAATGTATGATTCTAATGATATTTCTCTTGATGGTGATCTTGATCAGTCCTTCTCAGAGAACGTACAACAGCGTTATGAAGCATATGGCTGGCAAGTTATCCGTGTTGAAGATGGTAATGACATGGATACAATTGCAGACGCTCTTAAACAAGCGAAAAGCAATACTGAGCAACCAACACTAATTGAAGTGAAAACTACAATTGGTTATGGTTCACCAAACAAAGGCGGCAAAAATACTTCTCACGGTGCTCCTCTTGGTAAAGATGAAATTGCACTTGTAAAAGAGAACTATAAGTGGACGTTT
Source organism: Anaerobacillus sp. QJM3NY_32 (assembly GCF_056173645.1). Classification (NCBI taxonomy): domain Bacteria; kingdom Bacillati; phylum Bacillota; class Bacilli; order Caryophanales; family Bacillaceae; genus Anaerobacillus; species Anaerobacillus sp. QJM3NY_32. The sequence continues at coordinate 598,460 of NZ_CM149684.1, forward strand.
GACGAAGACTTCTTTATTCCTGAAGAAGTGAAAGGTCAGTTTGCTGAACTTAAAGAAGCTGGCAGTAAGAAAGAACAGGAATGGAATGAATTGTTTGCACGCTATGAAGAACAATATCCTGAGCTTGCGAAGCAATTAACTGCTGCTCTAAATAATGAACTTCCTGAAGGATGGGATAGTGAAGTTCCTACTTATGAAAGAGGAACAAGTACAGCATCTCGTGCGGCATCTGGTGAAGTTCTAAACGCACTTGCTAAAAACAATGCGCAAATCTTCGGTGGATCAGCTGACCTTGCATCTTCTAACAAAACAATGTTAAAAGATGAGCAGGACTTTTCACCAGCGGATTATAGCGGACGCAATATCTGGTTCGGAGTACGTGAATTCGGCATGGCTGCGGCGATGAACGGAATCGCGCTTCATAAAGGTCTTCGCATCTTTGGAGCAACGTTCTTCGTATTCTCTGACTATCTTCGCCCTGCACTTCGTCTATCTGCATTGATGGGAGTACCGGTAACATACGTATTCACTCATGATAGCGTAGCGGTAGGAGAAGATGGTCCAACTCACGAACCTGTTGAGCAACTAGCTTCACTTCGAGCAATGCCAGGTCTTTCAGTTATTCGTCCTGCAGACGGTAACGAAACGGCTGCTGCTTGGAAGCTATCCGTTGAAGAAACAAATCACCCAACTGCTCTAGTGCTTTCTCGTCAGAATCTTCCAGTTGTGACAGATTCACATGATCAAGCATACGAAGGTGTTAAGCGTGGAGCTTACGTTGTAGCTGGTGGAGAAGACGCTGAAGCGATTCTTCTTGCATCTGGTTCTGAAGTAGGTCTAGCTGTTGAAGCTCAAGAACTATTAGCAAAAGAAGGTATTTCTGCATCAGTTGTCAGCATGCCAAGCTGGGATCGCTTTGATAAGCAGTCTGCTGATTATAAGCAAAGTGTACTACCTGACAATGTAACAGCACGTCTTGGTATCGAGATGGGCGTTTCATTTGGCTGGGATAAGTATGTTGGCCAAAAAGGTGATATCCTTGCAATTGATCGCTTTGGAGCTTCTGCACCTGGCGATACGGTAATCAAAGAGTTTGGGTTCACGCCTGAAAATGTTGTAACTAAAGTTAAGACAATGCTCTCTAAATAATACAATAGGTTTTAGTTGAGAGTGAGAGGCTTTCAGAAGGCGAAAATGGTCTTTCTGAAAGCCTTTTTCTTACCAAAAGATAACCAATTTTGAATACACAGGTGTTGCTATGGAAAAGGATAAACTTACAAAGGTAGTAGAGGCCGCACGCTTATACTACCAATTAGACTATAGTCAACAGGAAATCGCTAAGAGACTTGAGGTTTCAAGGCCAACTGTTTCCCGTTTATTAAAGCAAGCGAAAAGAGAAGGAATTGTTGAAATCAAGATTCATGATCCTTCACAGGATGTGCATTTGCTTGCTACCGATCTTGCAGAAGCTTATGGACTTTTAGATGCCAGAGTCGCAATTGTTCCAGAATTTGAAGATCAACTTGTAAAAAAACATATCGGTAAAATTGCAGCTGATTATTTAAATGCAACTATTCAAGATAATGATTTAATAGGAGTTTCCTGGGGAACAACTCTGAATGAAATCGGTAAGAATCTTCGTCATCAATTACTTAAAAACGTTTCAGTTGTACAATTAAACGGAGGAATTAGTTATTCCGAAACTAACACATACGCTTACGAAGTCATTCAAATGATTGGTCGTGCCTTTCATGCTACAAGTCACTTCTTGCCTGTTCCGGCTATTGTAGATCACCTTCTTGTAAAGCAAACAATGGAAGAGGATAGGCACATTCGGCGTGTGCTTGATATGGGCCGAAATGCGAATATCGCTCTTTATAGTGTTGGAATTCCAACAAATGACTCTGTTATTGTTCAAGCTGATTATGTGTCAGAACAAGAGCTTGAAGCGATTCATTCAAAATCTGTAGGAGAAATTTGTTCACGCTTCTTTGATGAAAAGGGAATGCTTATTCATGAGGAGTTAAATGAACGAACAATCGGAATTGATCTTGAAGATCTTTCAAGGAAAGAGAAAGCAATATTAGCTGCAGGCGGTCCGAAGAAAGTTGAAGCGATTTACGGGGCGTTGCAAGGTGGCTACGCAAATGTTTTGGTAACGGATCATTATACGGCTCGTGCCTTATTAGAGAAAAAACAGGGGAGGTAAAAAGCATGAAAATCACTGTTTTAGGACCATGGGGGGGATACCCTAAGGCTGGAGAAGCGAGTGCAGGATATCTCATTCAGAGTGAAGGGTACAACCTGTTAATTGACTGTGGAAGCGGAGTTCTATCTCAACTCCAACATCATCTATCTGTAGAAGAGCTTGATAGTGTAATCATTAGTCATTATCATCCGGACCACATTGCAGATACAGGGGTTCTTTACCACGGTCGCTTAATTCAATCAAAAATCAAATCTGAGCTTCCTGTGTTGCCAATCTATGGTCATCCATATGATGAGGCTGGATTTAATAGCTTGGATCATAAGCCTTATACAGAAGCAAGGGAATATAGAGAAGAAGATACTTTGGAACTTGGTCCTTTCTCTATTGCTTTTCAAAAAACAAAGCACCCGGTTATTTGTTACGCAATAAGGATAACAGATGGAGAGCACAGCATGGTGTTTACTGCAGATTCTAGCTATATGAAAGAATTTGAAACGTTCTCTGCTGGAGCTGACTTACTCATTTCAGAATGTAATCTATACAGTGATATGGATGGCTCTCAGATGGGGCACATGAATAGTACGGATGCTGCTAAAATTGCAAAAGAAGCGGATGTATCTACACTGATGCTGACACACCTTCCGCACTTTGGTGATTTATCAGAACTTGAGATGGATGCTAAACAACATTTTGATGGTGAAGTGATGCTTGCATCTACGGGGCTCGTGTGGAATTCCGAGAAATAGTTATAATGAAAAACCAGAACGATGTTACCGTTCTGGTTTTTTTAATGTGAGGTATGCAGCGGGCAGGGTCTCGATCGCTTCAGCGCTTGTCGAGTCTAAACGGGCGCTTCCGCTTTTCATGTCTAGCTGCAGCCTCCAGACACTTGGTCACTTCACCCTATAACTCGAACACAAAGAGCGTGTTCAAGTTATAGGGCTCCAGTGCCTGCCGTGTCTAAACGGAGGCTTCCGCTTTTCTTTATTCCCCTAATGTTGAGTCTAGTTTTCCGTTCATGTCCATTAGGAAGCCGATTTCTCGGCCGAGTAGTCTGGCTAGTTCTTTGGATTTTTTTTCGCCTTCGGATTTGATTTGTTCAATGGTTAGGCTTGAGTTTAGGTTTGATGCCCCTACGATGACGGGGATTTCACCTTTTTCGTAATAAACGATTTTCATATTGCTCCTCCTCATAGTACGTTTGTTTACAATATTCGTAGAGCGAGAGCGGGGAAAGGGTAGTGTAGGTGGGGTTTTTCGTTCTTTTGTCAGGGTGTCATAAGTATCAGGTTTTGATTCCTTACTGATATTTCATTAGAATAGAAGAAGAATAAACAGGAGGTAAGGCTATGCTTTATATAGATAATGAAAACATCATGGATGCGGGGCTTAATCTGGCAATAGAGGAATACATTTTGAAGGAGCTTGATCCTGAGGAAACGTACTTGTTGTTTTACTCGATGAATCCGACAGTGATTGTAGGAAAAAACCAGAATACGATTGAGCAGATTGATACGAGTTATATACGCGAAAATAACGTGGATGTGATCCGTCGTCTTTCTGGTGGTGGAGCCGTCTATAACGATCAAGGTAATTTAAGCTTTAGTATTATTACAAAGGATGATGGAAACAGCTTTCATAACTATAAGAAATTTACGGATCCGGTTGTGAGGGCTCTTGGTAAGCTCGGTGTCGACGCAGAGCTAAGTGGACGAAATGATTTGCTCGTGAATGGCAAGAAAATTTCAGGCAATGCTCAGTTTTCGACAAAAGGTAGAATGTATAGTCATGGTACGCTTATGTTTAATGTCAACTTAGAGAATGTCGTAAAAGCACTTAAAGTAAACAAAGAAAAAATCGAGTCGAAAGGGATTAAATCAATTCGAAGTCGTGTTACGAATATTAGTGAGCATATGGATCAGGAGATGACGCGAGAAGAGTTTAAACAAACGCTACTTCAGTATATTTTCGAAGAGAAAGAGGAGATCCCATCTTATAATCTGAAGGAAAAGGATTGGGAGGCGATTCACAAAATTGCAGAAGAGCGCTATAAAAACTGGGATTGGAATTATGGTCGTTCACCGAAGTTTAATGTTCAGCATTCCAAACGCTTTCCGATTGGTTCGATTGATGTTCGACTTGAAGTTAAAAAAGGATACATCGAACAGGCTACCATTTTTGGAGATTTCTTTGGTGTTGGTGATGTAAAAGAACTTGAAAACAAATTAGTTGGTGTTCGTTATGAACCTGGTTCATTGGAAGAAGCACTTCAAAATTTAGATGTTTCTCATTATTTTGGGAAAATAACAAAAGAAGAGTTTATCGATCTTCTTTATTAAATGAAAGAAGCTGGGAGGCCAGCTTCTTAATTTTTTTATTTCATGTGAGATTGGCTTTCTAACTAGCTTACTAAAACGAGGGAGAATTGCTTTTTAACACGATTATCACTAAAAAATACTTTTGCTGTTTTGATTTAAATTATGAACTTTGCTCTGTTCCCCTTGCTACTGAAATTTTCTTCCAATATAATATATTTAGAAAATTAAAAATGAATGATTACTCATTCACATAGGAGGAGAGCGAATGAATTTATCTCAGCAATTAACAGAGACAGCTGCCACTTATCCTGAGAAACAGGCATACATTTATCAAGATAATGCTGTATCTTACAAAGAGTTTGAGCATAAGGTTTCTATGTTTGCTGCGAATTTATCGGCAGAAGGAGTAAAGAAAGACGATCATATAGCCCTTATTTTAGGAAACTCGCCGGAATTTCTAATTAGTTATTACGGTGCATTAAGAGCGGGTGCAGTCATCATTCCAATCAATCCTATCTATACCCCTGATGAAATCGGCTATCTCCTTCATAATGGAGATGTGAAAGCAATCGTGACGTTAGAGCAGGCACTACCTCTCGTTGAAAAAATGGCCGACCAACTTTATGGTGTAGGTCTTGTTGTTTATACAGGAGAGGGAACAGAAAGTAGAATGATTTCAAACATCAAATTGAAAACGTTTACAAATATGATTGAAGATCAAGGTAGGTCACTACCGGAAATAACCATTAATGAAGATGATCTTGCTGTTATTCTTTATACATCCGGTACTACCGGAAAACCAAAAGGTGCAATGCTTACCCATAGGAATATATTTAGCAATGCATCAGATACAGGATCATATCTCCAAATCTCCTCACAGGATGTGGTGATTACAGCCCTTCCGATGTTTCATGTATTCTGCATGACTGTTTCAATGAATGCACCGCTTATATCAGGCGGAACCATTGTCATCCTTCCTAAGTTCAGTCCTCAAGAAGTTTTTCGTGTTGCTGAGAAATACAAAGCAACAATTTTCGCAGGTGTACCAACAATGTATAATTTCCTCTATCAATATCCTGAAGGCCGTGCTGAATATTTTCAACATATGCGTATTTGTATTTCTGGAGGGTCTTCCTTGCCTGTCGCCCTTCTTCACCGTTTTGAAGAAAAGTTTAACGTCCGCATTTCTGAGGGATATGGGTTATCAGAAGCGGCTCCCGTTACGTGCTTCAATCCATTAGACCGACCTAGGAAAGCTGGTTCAATTGGTCGTAACATTACTAATGTCGAAAACAAAGTAGTTGATGAACTTGGGCAAGAGCTTTCGGTAGGGATGGTTGGTGAACTGGCAGTTAAGGGACCTAATGTGATGAAGGGGTATTATAAAATGCCGGAGGATACAGCCGTTACCCTTAAAGAAGGTTGGCTCTTTACAGGCGATTTAGCAAGAATGGATGAAGAGGGATACTTCTATATAGTGGATCGCAAAAAAGATATGGTAATCGTCGGAGGTTATAACGTTTATCCAAGAGAAGTAGAGGAGGTTCTTTACAAGCACCCAGAAATTGTAGAGGCTGCAGTTGTCGGGATACCTGATCCGAATTTTGGGGAAGCAGTGCAGGCTTTTGTTGTAACGAAGCAAAAGATTTCAGAAGAAGAAGTTATGAGCTTTTGCAAAGAACATTTAGCGAAATATAAGTGTCCCACGACAATCGAATTCATTGAAGAACTTCCGAAAAACACGACTGGGAAAATTCTGAGAAAAGCTCTTAGAAAACAAATGAACGTCTAAACCAAAAAGCTGATCCTAGTGGGATCAGCTTTTTATTATGAATAATCAGAAAACGATTGATATTTGTATGACAATAAAATATAATGACGTTAAATAAACGTTATATAGGTGGTGTGTGGAATAGTGGTAACTTCAGAACATCAAATGGCTCAGTTTATGGATCGTATTGATAATGGAGAAAAGATTGAAGCGGATGATTGGATGCCAGATGATTATCGAGAAGCCTTGATTAGGTTAATTTCAATGCATGGAATTAGTGAAATCATGGGGGCGTTACCAGAGAAAGAATGGGTTCCTAAAGCCCCTACCCTTTATAGAAAGCTTGCGATTATGGCTAAAGTACAGGATGAAATGGGGCATGGACAGTTACTGCTCCGTGTAGCTGAGGATTTAATGGAACCACTAGGAAAAGGTCGCGATGACATTATGCAGGACCTTTTTTCTGGAAGGTTGAAATTCCATAATGTTTTTCATATGGAGGCACCGACTTGGGGAGATGCTGGAGTGATTGCTTGGTTAGTAGATGGAGCGGCAATTATTTCGCAAACGATGATGTTAGGAACTTCTTATGGACCGTATGGCCGTGCTCTGAAACGCATCTGTGCGGAAGAGGTGTTTCATGCTCAGCATGGGGAAAGCATCATTATGGCTCTAGCGGAAGGAACAAAGGAGCAGCGTACCTTATTACAAGATTCTATTAATAATTGGTGGCCATCTCTTCTCATGTTTTTTGGACCGAAATCAAAAGCGGATACTGGTCACACGAATCAGGATAAGAATATGCGCTATAAGCTCCGAACGAAAACAAATGAACAGCTGAGACAGGAATTTCTTACGAAGTATGTTCCAAGAGTTTGGGCCTTGGGCTTAACCATACCAGATGAGACGTTAACGTATGATGAAGCAACTGCTGAATGGAGGTATCAGCAGCCGGATTGGCAAGAATTTAAGCAAATTGTTAGTGGAAATGGACCTAAATCGAAAGAGCGATTAGCACTTCGCGTGCGTTCGTATGAGATGAATAGCTGGGTAAGAGATGCACTCGGTTCAAGCGTAAAAACGAATTTAGTGAGGTGATAGGGTGTGAGTGAAGAAAATAATCAGTTTTATGAAGTTTATGAGGTTTTTAGTAAGAAGTCGGATACCGCATCACTACAGCATCAGTTTAGTCTTCTGGCACCTAATCGTGAGCTCGCTTTTATTATGGCGAAAGAAAATTTTTTTAGGAGAGAGCAGGTAGCTGATATTTGGGTAGTGAAACGTGATCATATTAAACGGATGAGTCAAGAGGAACGAGAGGCAATGAAGCATCTGGAGAAGAATTATCGTGAGACTAAGGGATACGGATATTTAAGGAAAAAGTGGCGTCAGTATGAGCAAGAACAGCTCACTGAAAAAGACATTATGGGAGGAGGCGAGGGGTAATGAAATCTGAGGAATATCAACAATGCTTAATTGAACTAATCTATCAATTAGCAGATGATGACTTTATTCTAGCTTATCGAGGTTCAGAATGGCTCGGCCTCGCTCCTCATATCGAAGAAGATGTGGCGTTTGCATCGATTAGCCAGGATTTAATGGGGCATGCAGCACTTTATTATTCATTGTTAGAAGAGCTTGGTGAAGGCGAGACTGATGTTTTAACACATCAACGATCAAATGAGCATTTTCGTAATTCTGTGCTTGTGGAGTTACCGAATGGAACGGGGACCTATTTAGAAAATCCATCGTATGATTGGGCTTTTACTGTTGTCCGAAATTACTTTTATACTCTCGCAAAAAAAATCCGGCTTGATTCTATTAAACAAGAATCCTATGAGCCTCTTCAACACATTGTTCAAAAAATCTCTATTGAAATGAGCTACCATATGATGCACTGGGAAGTGTGGTATGAACAGCTAATGAATAGCACTTCTGAAGCGAGAATCAGAATGGAGAAGGCGATCAGCATCGTACTTGAAGATCTAAGTGGCGTTTTTTCATATGGTCGTTTAGGAGATCAAATGGTGCGCCTCTCGCTTATTGAAGGCGAGGAAATTCTTAAGCAACGTTTTATCGAATACTTAAATAAAAAAGAGTCTACTTTTACAATGGGCATGAAGCAAGGAGATGGACGAAACGGGATTCATACAACGCATTTAATGACAGCATTGCTTACTCTTTCAGAAGTCTATCAATCTGTGCCTGCAGCTGAGTGGTAAGGAGGGGGGACAACATAGAATGTTTCTTAAAGAAAGAGTCATGGAGGTTCTTGAAACTGTAAAGGATCCTGAAATTCCAGTTGTAAGCGTTGTTGATCTTGGGATAATACACGAAGTTCACACCTCCAATCACCGAGTGACAATTGAAGCCATGCCGACATTCTCTGGCTGCCCTGCCCTAGATATGATCAAAAGGAATATTGAGTTGGCTGTAGAAAGTATTCCTGAAGTGGATTTTGTAACTGTCACTTTCATTCGGTATCCGATCTGGACAACGGACCTTGTTTCTACAAAAGGAAGAGAAGCGTTGAAAAAGTTTGGCATTGCTCCCCCAGAAGAACACGATGGGAAGGAATGGAGAGTACCCTGTCCTTATTGTGAATCAGTTTATACAACGATGGACAATATTTTTGGGCCAGCTGCTTGTCGAAGTATATTGTATTGCAGGTCGTGTAAGAATCCATTTGAAGCGATGAAGCCTGTGTCGATTTAATTAAAATGAGAGAGGTTGATGAAGAATGGTCAAATTAATCGCATTGTACAAACAACCGGAAAATGCTCAAAAGTTCGATGAACACTACTTTAATACACATGCTCCGATTACATCAAAAATTCCCGGTCTTAAAAAAATGGAAGTAACTAAAATAGTTGGTTCACCAATGGGGAAAAGTGACTACTATCTTATGTGTGAAATGTATTATGAAGATCACGAAGCGATGAAAGCTGGCATGAAGTCGCAAGAAGGAAAAGCCTCAGGGAAAGATTTGATGGGGTTTGCGGGAGATCTTGTCACACTAATGGTTGGCGAAGAAGTTGGAGAGACAGCAGATACAAAGTAGAAGAGGCGGTGTTAATAAGATGTTCGAAACGATTGAGTATGAAGTGAAAGATCGTGTGAGTTGGATTCGTCTAAATCGACCGAATAAATTGAATGCGTTTACATCTTTGATGAACAAAGAAGTAGCGAAAGCGGTCAATCAAGCAACAAACGATCAAGAGGTTCGCTGCATTGTTATTACAGGTAATGGAAGAGCTTTCTGTTCTGGTCAAGATTTAAGTAGCGTTGAAGAAGGTGTGGATCACGCGGAAATGCTCAGATCTACTTATAACCCAATGGTGAAAGAAATAACGTCATCAAGTAAGCCGGTGATCGCTGCTGTGAATGGAGTAGCGGCGGGTGCTGGAATGAGTCTTGCTCTAGCGTGTGATTTTCGGTTAGCTCATGAGCGTGCAAGCTTTATTGAGGCTTTTGTTCATGTTGGGCTTGTTCCTGATTCTGGGAGCACTTACTTTCTACCGCGATTACTTGGTCATGCGAAAGCACTGGAGCTTGCTATGCTTGGAGAGAAAGTAAGTGCTGCAGATGCCAAAGAGCTTGGTCTTGTGACAGACATGTTCTCAAATGAGTATTGGGAGCAAGGAATGAATCAGTTTGCCAATCGCTTAGCTAGTCTTCCTCCTAAAGCGGTGCAGCACATTAAGCAAAACTTTCAAAGAAGTTGGGAAAGTAATCTTGATGAAGTACTTGAGATGGAAGCTGTGACTCAAGGAGAAGCCGGAAAAACGAACGATCATCTTGAAGGCATTCAAGCTTTTACCGAGAAACGTAAACCAGTTTTTCACGGCAGTTAAGTTATGAGAGAAAAAAGCAGGAAAATGGGGGTAAATCAAGAATAGATGCTATAGAGTGAAAGTAGCCGTGGTGGTTGATTGCGCAATCAGCTCCCCCGGCTCTTTCCTATGCTTACAAACATAGAGGAGGTTTTTTTAATGGCTGTCGTTACATATGAAATGAAAAACCATGTGGCATACGTAATGTTAAATCGTCCAGATGTATTAAACTGCTTTAATTATGAAACACTCTCAGTTCTTCAAGGCATTGTTGATGATATTTACTCGGATCGAGAGGTGCGAGCCGTTATTTTTATGGGAGCTGGTGAAAGGGCTTTCAGTGCAGGGGCGGACTTAAAAGAAAGGCGAACACTTTCTGAGAGTGAGGTGCGGCGAAATGTGAAGAAGATTCGTGAGGTTTTCTCCTCTGTTGAATCGCTTCCCCAGCCAACGATCGCTGCGCTGAATGGTTTTGCTTTTGGGGGAGGGTTTGAGCTCGCTCTTGCATGTGATTTTCGATTTGCCGTCGAAGGAACAAAAATGGGCTTAACTGAAACGAGTCTTGGCATCATACCTGGTGCGGGAGGAACGCAACGGTTACCTCGTTTGATTGGAACAGCGAAAGCAATGGAATTAGTTTTAACTGCTCGCAAACTATCATCTGTAGAAGCCTACGACTACGGAATTTTAAACGGTGTTACGACTCGTGAGAATTTACTAGGTACGTGTGAAGAGCTAGCGAGAGAGATCTGTCAAAATGCTCCTATTGCGGTACAGCAGGCGAAATTTTCCGTTCGTGAAGGTATGAATGTAGACCGTCATACTGGTATGGCTATTGAATCTAAAGCATATGAAGTAACGATTCCAACAGAGGATCGTCTCGAAGCGTTAGATGCTTTTGCAGAGAAAAGAAAACCAGTGTTTAAAGGAAAGTAAAAGTTGCTTTGGACCAATGGCTCTGGTAGTATAACATCATATTTAAGCGACGTATTCATAACGGAATGAAGTTATGACGAGCGGGGGTATGATGATGAGTGAAGGTTTAAATACAAGATCAATGATTTTTACACTGTATGGAGAATATATCAGACATTATGGAAATGAAATTTGGATCGGAAGCCTGATTCGTCTTTTGAAAGAGTTTGGTCATAACGATCAATCTGTTCGAGCGGCCATTTCAAGAATGAGTAAACAAGGTTGGGTGGAATCCAGGAAAGAAGGTAACAAAAGTTTTTATTACTTAACAGACCGCGGTGTTAGAAGGATGGATGAGGCTGCGCGAAGAATATTTAAGCTTCAACCTTCAGAGTGGGACGGAAGATGGCGAATGTTGCTTTATAACATTCCTGAAGAGAAGCGTCATATTCGCGATGAGCTGCGTAAAGAGTTAGTGTGGAGCGGCTTTGGAAGTTCTTCTGCTAGTTTATGGTTATCTCCCAACCATCTTGAAGAACAGGTGAATTTGCTAATTGAGAAGTATGATATTCGTGATTATATCCATTTCTTCATAGCCGATTACAAAGGACCGCACGAGAGCATGGCTCTTGTAGAGGAATGCTGGGATTTGGATGAAATTAGTAAGAAATATCGTGAATTCATCCAAATGTATAGTGAGCGCTATGTGATTGATCGAAGTAAAATTGAAAAAGGTAAGATGAGTGATGGGGAGTGCTTTGTTGAACGGGCAAAGCTGGTTCATGAATATAGAAAATTTCTCTTCGTTGATCCGGGACTTCCCTCAGAACTATTACCTGAAGAGTGGCCGGGTGAGCATGCGGCTACGTTATTTAGTGATTATTACAGAACACTTGCCCAGCCGGCTTCTCGCTTCTTTGAAGAAATCTTTAAAGAAGGAAATGAGTTAACAAACAAAGATAACGGTTATGATGCCTTACAGCATCCTCTCTTAACGGATCGACTATAAAAAGAAGGAACGGAGGATTAACCTCCAGTTCCTTCTTTTTTTCTATTCTTTTATTTCGCACGAGCTTTCTTTAAATTCTTTCCCTTTTGTTTTATAAGTTTCAATGGTTAGCTTAATCAGTTCTCTATCTTTATCTGTCAGTTCACGAATTACTTTACCTGGTGAGCCAAGCACCATGCTGTTTGGCGGGATTTTTTTACCTGATGGAATGAGTGTATGTGCCCCAATTAAAGAACCTTCTCCAATATCAGCTCCATCAAGAATGATCGCCCCCATCCCGACTAGAGCACCTTTTCGAATGGTGCAACCATGAAGAATGGCGTTATGACCAACTGATACCTCATCCTCAAGAACGAGAGGATACCCTTCAAATAGATGACAGGTGCAATTGTCCTGAATGTTGCATCCTTTCCCGATACTAATCGGTGCTTCATCACCTCTTAAAACAGCGTTAAACCAAACTGTAGAGTCCTCTCCGATTGAGACATCTCCGATGATTTTTGCGCCGGGTGCGACAAAAACATTTGGAGCGAGAGTAGGTGCTATACGATTATACGAAAATAACATAGTTGCTCTCCCTTCTTTTTTAGCTTACAAACTATTTTTTCATTGTTTCAAAATAGAAGTTTCATATTAAGCAGGAATTATGTTGATCTTCTTTGAATGTTATTAATAAGTATAACACGAATGTTTTGTTTCGTATCATTATCGTTATATGAATGGGAGGAGGGATATAAATGAAACGAGTCTGTCAGCTATTTTCCATTCGATATCCAATTATACAAGGGGGAATGGGAAATATTTCGAGTCCGATTCTTGCATCGGCGGTATCTGAAGCAGGAGGACTAGGAACGATTGGAACTGGAACGCTTAGTCTTGAAGAAGTGGAGAGCCTCCTTCTTGATATGAAACAGCGAACAGCTAAACCATTTGCTCTCAACATACCAATTACTGTTACAACAGATTTAAAGGGGATGTGTGAACTTGCAGTAAAACATGCTGTTCCTATTGTTTCTCTTTCCGCAGGAAATCCTGCACCTTATGTTCCCTTTCTTAAAGAGTGCGGTATAAAAGTTATTTGTGTAACAGCTAGTGTCAAACAAGCGAAAAAAGCAGAAGAATCCGGTGCAGATTTAATCGTAGGAGAAGGGTATGAAGCAGCTGGAATTAATTCTCCACTAGAGATTACTACGATGACCCTGATTCCTCAGCTCGTCGCAAGTGTGCAAATACCAGTTATTGCAGCAGGTGGGATTGGAGATGCTAGAGGGTTTGCTGCAGCCTTAGCTCTTGGGGCAGAAGGAGTACAGATGGGTACACGATTAATTGCGACAGAAGAATCGCCATATCATGAGCGATATCTAACAAAGCTTCTAGAAGCTAACGATACTGAAACAGTTATCGTTGGGAGATCTGTTGGAAAAGTGAGAAGGGTTTTGAGAACTGAATACGCAGATCAGTTATTAAAAGCTGAATTAAGTGGAGTAAAGCCTGAAGACTTTGCGGCGATGACTGATGAAGAGAAACATCGGATAGGAGCAGTAGAAGGACGACTTGGAGATGGATTTATTAATGGAGGACAAATAAGTGGGATAGTCAAATCTATTCCTTCTGTCCAGAAACTATTTGAAGACATGGTTGAAGGAGCATTACTAATTTATAAAAATAAACTGGAAGAGTTTGAGAAAATATCTATGAAGAAGTAGTCATATATCAAGTGTTATTTTTAAAATATATTAAATAATTTCAATTGTTTGAATACTCGTTGACAAGCTAGAATAGCAAGTGTACCATAACGATACGATATCCCGGCTTAGTCAAGAATTTTCAGTGGATAAAGAATATAACAACAATAAGTTTAAAAAACTTATTTGGGGGAGGACAGGCGTTTGAGATCCTGGAAAAAATGGTTAGGTATTTCTCTAGTTAGTGTGATGGCTCTTACGGGTTGCGGAACGAACAATTCCTCATCAAACACGGATTCTAGTAGTGGCGAAGCAGAGGATAAGGAGTCTTATACAATTGGCGTGACTCAAATTGTTGAACATCCTTCTCTAGATGCTGCTTATGAATGATTTAAAATGGCGCTTGAAGAGAATGGATTTAAAGAAGGCGAGAACATTTCCTACGATGTTCAAAATGCGCAGAACGATATGAACAATAGCAATACGATTGCACAAAATCTAGTTGGAGATGAAGTCGACCTAATCTTTGCTAATTCAACACCAAGTGCACAATCTGCATTAAATGCGACCTCAGATATTCCAATTCTTTTCACATCCGTGACTGATCCAGTCGGTGCAAAGCTTGTTGAAGATTTTGATAAGCCAGGAGAGAACATTACGGGAACGACTGATACACATCCAGAAGCCATTCCGAAAACTATTGAATTTATAGCAAGTGAATTTGACGCAAAAAATGTAGGACTCATCTACAATGCTGGTGAACAAAATTCTGTTGCGCAAGTGGACATTGTAAAAGAAGCGATGGAAGGTACAGATATGAAGGCTGTTGAGAAAAGTGTCTCTACTTCAGCTGAAGTTAAACAGGCTGCAGAAGCACTTGTTGGTAAGGTGGACGTGATCTACATTGTAACTGACAATACTGTCGTATCAGCACTTGAGTCGGTAATCAGCGTAGCGAATGATAAAGATATTCCGATGTTCGCAGGAGAATTCGATTCTGTTAGCCGAGGAGCATTTGCAGCATATGGCTTTGATTATAAAGATATTGGATATGAAGCTGGCCTGATGGCTGCGAAAATTTTGAAGGGGGAAGAGACGACGGCAGATATCCCCGTTCAATACCCTCAGAATTTAAAACTTAAAATGAATCAAACAGCGGCAGAAGAAATGGGCATCGAAGTGAAGACAGAATGGGAAGAAATGGGGGAATATATCGAGTAGATCATTAGGTTCGAAAAAGAGAGAGTTTCTTTTTCGAACCTATTTTTATCAGATGGACTATGAACGTGCTTTCAAATGAAAAGGAAGAGGAGGGCGCTTAAGATGAGCTCAGCAATGTTTGGGGCAATAGAATCTGGCATTATATATGCCATTATGGCACTTGGAGTGTATTTATCATTTCGAATTCTTGATTTTCCAGACTTAACTGTTGATGGAAGTTTCGTAACAGGGGCAGCCATTGCTGCTATTCTGATTGTAAACGGGACTAATCCCTTTTTTGCTACGCTTGTAGCCATTGGAGCAGGTTTCTTAGCGGGTTGTGTGACGGGTCTTCTACATACTAAGGGGAAGATTAATCCTCTTCTTGCGGGAATCTTAATGATGATTGCTCTTTACTCAATCAATTTAAGAATAATGGGGAGATCGAACGTTCCGCTCTTAAATGAAGAATCCATTTTCACAAAGATAGAAAGTTTTTTTGAGACATCGGGACTTGATTCGGTTTTAAATAATATGGCATCAGGTATTGGCTTAGGAAATCTCACTTCAACATGGGCTATATTAATAAGCATGCTTGTTGTTACGACAGTGATTAAAATTTTGACTGATCTTTTCTTACGTACTCAAATTGGTCTTGCCCTCAGAGCGACAGGTGACAATAAACGAATGATTCGGAGTTTCTCAGCAAATACGGATAGGCTAACGATTATTGGACTTGGACTTTCAAATGCACTTGTTGCGTTAGCAGGAGCGTTAATTGCTCAGTATAGTTCATTTGCAGATGTGGGTATGGGAATCGGAATGATCATTATTGGTCTTGCGTCGGTTATTATTGGGGAGGCTATCTTTGGAACAAGGACGATAGCTGTGACCACATTCGCAGTTATAGGTGGCGCAATTGTCTATCGTATTGTTGTGAGTCTTGCCCTCCGAGTGGATTTTCTTGAAACAGGTGACATGAAATTAATTACGGCAATTATCGTTATTGCTGCACTTGTTCTTCCACAATTAATTGATGGTCAGAAAGAGCGAAACCGTAAAAAGCGAAAACGCCTCCAGCAAGAAGTGAAATTGAAAGAAATGAAGGGGGGGGACGAAGGGTATGCTTCAACTAAATCAAATTCACAAAGTATTTAACGAAGGGACTCTGGATGAAAAAGTAGCGTTAGAAGACATTAACCTAACCCTTAAAACCGGCGATTTTGTAACCGTTATTGGAAGTAACGGGGCTGGTAAATCGACTTTAATGAATATGGTATCTGGCGTCTTAACACCTGACGTTGGGGACATATTCATTGATGAAAAAAAGATTACAAGTTTACCAGAATATAAGCGGTCAAAATTGATTGGGCGCGTTTTTCAGGATCCGATGGCTGGAACAGCGCCATCGATGACGATACAAGAAAATTTAGCATTAGCTTATAATCGAAATCGGAGACGAACGTTAATGAAGGGCGTGACGAAGAAACTGAAAACAACTTTTCAGGAAGCGCTCGAAACACTTCACCTCGGCCTTGAAGATCGCTTATCCGCAAAAGTTGGTTTGCTTTCAGGAGGAGAAAGACAAGCGCTCTCCTTATTAATGGCGACCTTTACAGAACCAAAAATGCTTTTATTAGATGAACATACTGCAGCACTTGACCCAGCAAGAGCAGCCCTAATCACTAAACTAACCGGAGAAATTGTGGAGCGAACGAACTTAACGACACTCATGGTTACTCATAATATGCAACAAGCCTTAGATTTAGGGAACCGTTTAATTATGATGGATAGCGGTAAAATTATCTTAGAAGTAGAAGGAGAGGATAAACAGAACTTAACGATTGAAGCGTTACTTCATGAATTCCAGCGAATAAAAGGGGCCAAAATGACAAATGATCGCGCCCTGTTAGGATAGTGAAGTTAGATAATAAGAGTAAGAGCCCCCACTTAGCGAAATATGAAGTGGGGGATTTGTTCCTATAATAGCTCTTCAATTGACTCATAATCTTGAAGTTCACTTAATTGTTTTGATTTTTTTGACAATTTATTGACGGTTAATATACGCAATGTTATTATATCGTTAAATAAACGTCATATATTATAGTGTGATGTTAAAGGGGTGAAGCAGGTGAAGAGTGGTATTACGATCGGCCAAAGTGCTCTTATTCAAATAGAGGTAACCCCTGACATGTATGCAAAATTTGAAGGAAAAGTAGTCCACAAGGCATATTCAACTGTTTCGATGGTTTACCATATGGAATGGGCAGCAAGACAGCTTATTCTTCCTTTTCTTGAAGAAGAAGAGGAAGGCATTGGTGGGGGGATTGAAGTAAAACATCTAGGGCCAGCTTGCGAAGGACAAATGGTCGAGATCTTTGCCGTTATCATTTCGCTAACACACAAATCTGTCATTAGTCGAGTAGACGTGAAAAGAGGATCAGAACTTATCGGGACAGGGAAAGTGATTCAGTTCATTCTTCCTAAGAACGTTATCGATGAAAAATTAGCAAGCACTAAAATGTAAGCGATTTCATAAAGGGGTGATAATCGTGTTTGATCGAATCATAGAGCATGAACAGTTACTTTTTTGTAATGATGTCGATACAGGTCTAAAAGCCATCATTGCCATACATAACACAACACTTGGTCCGGCGCTTGGAGGCTGTAGAATGAGACCTTATGAAACGGTCGATGATGCGATAGAAGATGTGTTAAGGCTGTCAAAAGGGATGACATATAAATGCGCTGCAGCAGATGTTGACTTTGGTGGTGGAAAAGCAGTCATCATCGGGGATCCGCTAAGAGATCGAACTCCAGAGCTTTTTCGCGCATTTGGCCAGTTTGTCGAATCGTTGAACGGGCGGTTTTACACTGGTACAGATATGGGAACGACTCCTGATAATTTCGTTCATTCATTAAGAGAAAGCAGCTGCATTGTCGGTGTTCCGGAAGAGTATGGCGGAAGTGGAGATTCGTCTGTTCCAACCGCTAACGGTGTGGTCTATGGAATACAGGCTACAAACAAAACTGTGTTTGGTTCAGAAGAGCTAGGAGGGCGCACTTACGCTATTCAAGGGCTTGGGAAAGTTGGGTATAAAGTAGCTGAACTGCTTCTAGAGCAAGGTGCAGATTTAATTGTTTCAGATATTAATCAGCATGCGATTGACCGTTTGATTCAAAGAGCTATTGACCTAAACCGTGGAGTGAAGGTTGTTTCTGGAGACGAAATCTATGAAGCGAATGCTGATGTATTTGTTCCTTGCGCCCTTGGAGGAATAATTAATGACCAAACGATTCATAAGCTTAAAGTACGGGCAGTTGTTGGATCTGCTAACAATCAGCTTTTAACAAATGAGCATGGTGATTTGTTAAATGAACGCGGCATACTTTATGCTCCTGATTATATAGTAAATAGCGGCGGTTTGATTCAAGTATCTGATGAGCTTTATACGCCAAATCCAAAACGAGTATTGCAAAAAACCAAAGCCATTTATGACACCTTGCTATCTATTTTTGAGCAAGCAGAGACGCATTCTTTTTCTACGATAAAAGCAGCGAATCTTTTTTGCGAAAAGCGTTTGGAAAGTAGGAAACGAAGAAATAGTTTTTTTGCACATAAGAAACCTGGAAAATGGACAGTTCGCTCTTAAAATAGAATGAAAGGTGGATGTCAATGGATCTAGCTGAGCAGTTTCCGTTGAGACAACTCGTTAATGGGGAAGGTAGGCAATTGGAAGAAAGTGAATATGTCACAGTAGAGAACGCCAGGCGCTTTTATGAGCAAATGACGTTCTCACGCATGTTTGACCGAAAAGCAGTCAATCTTCAGCGTCAGGGACGAATTGGTACGTATGCTCCATTCGAGGGTCAGGAAGCTTCTCAAATCGGAAGTGCGCTTGCTTTAGAAGATGGAGACTGGATGTTTCCAACGTATCGCGATCATGCTGCAACAGCTGCTTTCGGACATTCCCTCGTTAATATTTTTCTATATTGGAAAGGTTGTATTGAGGGGTGTGCCCCACCAAAGGGTAAACATATTTTTCCGCCATCTGTACCTATCGCATCGCAAATTCTTCATGCTACAGGTACAGCGTGGGCGGAGAGGAAAAAAGGAAGCGATCGAGTTTCTATAGTGTATTTCGGTGACGGGGCAACATCTGAAGGGGATTTTCATGAAGGGCTAAACTTTGCAAGTGTGTTTCAAATCCCAGTTGTATTCTTTAACCAAAACAACGGGTATGCGATCAGCGTTCCTCTTGAAAGACAAATGAACTCTAAGACGATAGCTCAGAAATCACTTGGTTATGATATGCCAGGCGTACGAGTGGACGGCAATGATGTCTTTGCTGTTTATAGTGAAACATTGAAAGCCGTAGAGCGAGCGAGGAAGGGCGAAGGGCCAACGTTAATTGAGGCCGTTACGTGGCGCTATGGGGCACACACGACGACAGATGAGCCTTCGAAATATCGCGATCAGGGGGAAAGTGAACGGAGAAGACAGGTGGAAGATCCAATTAAGAGAGTGGAGGAATATCTTAAAGCTCGAAATGCTTGGGAATCTGATTGGGTGGAACAGCTCAAGAACGAAGCAGAAGATCGATTAAATACTGCTGTCTCGGAAATGGAAAAGACAAAGAAATCAGATGAAGCTCTTATGTTTGATCATGTGTTCGGCACTAGCGTTTGGCCAGTACAGGAACAAAAAGAGCGCTTTTTTCACAAGGAGAGTGAAAAATGAGTATAGCGGTGAATATGAAAAAGCTAACGATGGTGCAGGCCATTACGGAAGCTTTAAAGGTGATGCTTGAAGAAGATGAGTCCGTTCTTGTACTAGGGGAAGATGTTGGGAGAAATGGCGGTGTTTTCAGAGCCACAGATGGGCTTTATGAACTTTTTGGTGATGACAGAATCATAGACACGCCGCTTGCAGAGTCAGGCTTAATAGGAACTTCGATAGGACTTGCGATGAATGGTTTTATACCAGTTGTGGAGATTCAGTTTCTTGGCTTTATTTATCCAGGATTTAATCAAATTATGACACATGCGACGAGAATTCGAACGAGAACACAAAGTCGTTATACAGTACCACTGACGATTCGAGTGCCTTATGGAGCCGGTGTAAGAGCACCAGAAATTCATAGCGATAGTACAGAAGCGCTATTTGCTCACATACCAGGGTTGAAAGTTGTCGTGCCATCAACGCCACATGACGCAAAAGGGCTCCTTATTAGCAGTATAAAAGATCCTGATCCAGTCCTGTTTCTTGAGCCTATGAGGATGTATCGCACAGGCAAAGGTGATGTACCGACGGGAAGTTATACGATACCACTAGGCAAAGGGTACAGACGGCGTAATGGTAGTGATGTTTCTCTTTTTGCTTGGGGAGCTATGATGAAAGTGGCTGAGCAAGCTGCTGAAAAAGCAGCTTCCAATGGGATTGAGTGTGATGTGATTGACCTCAGGTGTCTCTATCCTCTTGATAAAGAATTGATCTCTGATTCAGTCCAAAAGACTGGGAGAGCGGTTATCATTCATGAAGCTGCATCATCTGGAGGAGTAGGAAGTGAAGTTATCTCAATCATTAACGATACTTCGTTTCTCTATATGAAGTCACCGATAAAAAAAGTAACGGGCTACGATGCGCCAGTGCCGTTATTTACGCTTGAAGATGATTATCTACCTGATGCTAGTAAAGTTCTGCAGGCGATTGAAGAAACAGTTCGCTTCTAAAGGAGGGATCGTATATGGACGTGAAATTGCATGACATTGGAGAAGGAATGTCAGAAGGTGAAATTGTACAGCTTCTTGTTAAACCAGGTGATCAAGTCATAATTGATCAGCCGTTGGTCGAAGTGCAGACTGATAAAGTAACCGCTGAGCTTCCATCTCCGCTAGCGGGGAAAGTAGAAAGAATTCATGTAGCAGCAGGTGAAGTAGTTGAAGTGGGGGGTACGTTATTAACCATCTCTCCAATCTCTCAACACGTGGAGCAAACGCTTATTCCAAACCGAACGAAGCGAATTTTAGCTGCCCCATTCACGAGGAAAATAGCGCGAGAAAATGACGTTGATATCGAGAGGGTAACAGGTACCGGGCCAGGGGGACGCATTACAGACGAAGATGTTTTAAGACATATTGTCACGTTACAAAGTCCTCGAGAGCCTCAAGAGCAAGAAAAAGCAAACGAAACGAATCTATTACAAACTGATACCATTCCATTTTCAGCGAGACGGAAACAAATCGCAGCAAAAATGAAAAAATCCACTCTCACAATTCCTCATGTTACACATTTTGACGAAGTAGATGTGACGAATGTATTAGAGATGAAAAAGACTCTTCAAGAAAAAAGTGGCGTATCTATTTCTGTTGCTGCCTTTTATATTAAAGCAGTATGCCTTGCACTTAAGGAATTTCCCATTTTCAATTCGGAATTAAAAGAAGAGGAAGGTCTCATTTATTTAAACCCTGATATCCATATTGGTTTAGCAACGGATACGGAGGAAGGGCTCATTGTGCCTGTTATTCACGACTGTGACAGACTTTCAATTAAAGGCATTCACACTAAGATGAAAAACCTCCATCAATCTGCTATGAGTAATCAGCTCAAGAGCAAAGACCTTTCATCTGGTACATTTACGATTAGTAACGCAGGACCGCTTGGTAGCACTGGGGCTACGCCGATTATTAATTATCCACAAGCGGCTTTACTTGCTTTTCATAAAACAAAAAAAATGCCAGTTGTTACGGAAAAAGACGAAATCATTATTCGCTCAATAATGTCGATATCAATGACGTTTGATCATCGTATCGCAGATGGAGGGACATCTATGCGCTTTACGAATCGCTTTATTGAATTGATCGAACAACCTTCTCTATTTATAACGGAGCTTGTCTAATGGTTGTAGGTGAGATCATTCATGAAAAAGATGTTGTCGTGATTGGCGCAGGGCCAGCTGGTTATGAAGCCGCTCTTCGACTTGCGAAGCATGGAAGAGATGTTACTATGGTAGATCGATCTCGATCAGGTGGGGAATGTCTTCATAGAGGATGTATACCATCAAAACTACTGGCATCTTCAGCGAGAAAAATGAAGGAAACGGCTCCAGGGGTAACGATAGCGTCATCGTTTTCTATGGAAAAATGGCATAGCGAGAAAAATAGCATGATCGATTCCATGGAAAAAGGTCTTGAGATGCGCTTTAAGTCAAATAACATTGACTGTGTAAAGGGACATGCAGCGTTTTTATCTTCTGAGCGAATTGGTGTAGAACAAGGGGAGAAATTTGAAGTTTGGTCATTTAACGATGCGATTATTGCAACAGGGAGTCGACCCAAAACCCCATCCTTCATTTCAATCGGAAAAGAAAACATTTTTCCTGTAGAACAGCTCTATGCATTATCCTCCTTGCCTAATCGACTTGTTATTTTTGGAGCAGATTATCTTACGGTAGAGGCGGCGAGTACGTTTCGCTCGCTAGGTGTAGACGTAACGATTGTGACAGATCAAGAAGCGATTCTTTCTGAATGGGATGAAAGCATTCAACGTGAATGCAAAAGGCAATTTAAAAAGCAAAAGGTTCAGGTGTTCAGAGAAGTATCTGATTGCAGTGTAAAGGACGATGGTCTTGGATTGATATTCCGTAACCAAAACGGAGAAAACGTTGAATTAGAAACAGAAATAATTGCCTATTCGATTGGAAGGATTCATAATAGTGATTCGCTTGGATTGGATCAAGCGGGAATAGACTTACAAGAAGATGGATATATTCACATTTCTGAGGGATGTGAAACGTCATACCCAATGATCTATGCCTGTGGTGATGTAACTGTGGGACCCTCGCTTGCTGCGAAGGGAATTAAGCAGGCGAAGACGGCGGCGGATCGTTGCTGCGGTATAAAAGCCGCATTTACGCTCGATTGTCTTCCGCAAGTCATCCAAACTCAAATTCCGGTAGCATCTGTAGGTTTAACTGAGAAAGAAGCGAAAGAAGCAGGGTATGAGTTTATGACGGCAAGTTCTTCTATGCAAGCAAATGGTTATGCAACAGTCATGGGCCATACAGAAGGTCGGATCAAAGTCATTCGAGATCGACAGAGTCATGTGCTTTTAGGATTTCATGCTGTGGGTGCTGGTGCTGTTGAACTGATCGAAAAAGCAACGCTAGCTCTTGAGATGGGGGCAAGAGACGAAGATTTTATCTATCCTTATTCCCCGCATCCAGGATATGGTGAAGCCTGGACAGAAGCGGTTGAAATGACTGTTGAATCAGTAGTGAAAACAAAAGTTAGATGATAAAAGACCAGGCGAGCGAAAATATTTGCTCGCCTGGTCTTTTACATGGGGTAATTCAATGTTTTTTAATACTAGTCGTTCGGTTCCTTGTAAAAATAGCTAGTAAGAGTATAGCAACTAATCCTGTCATGTTGATGATTGTTTGTAGGGAACTGTTTTCGATAAAAAGGTTGATGGAGAAAGAAGCTACTACAATCAGTAGAGTCACTATAAATAAAGCTTTCCTCATCACAAAGACCTCCTAAAGAACTTTCTGAACTAAATGGGGAGAACTATATCTTCCGTATAACTCTCTGTCTTAACGTATAGAACTCGGATAGTGAATGATCATCATAGCTTTACATGATTCACTGTAAGGATTTCGATAATAATGTGGATAATTTGCAGTGAATCTTAAACTTTCTCCACTAGAAATGATGTATGACTGCGTATCAACCTCAAGGGTCATACTGCCTTCTTCAATAAATAAATATTCTTCAACACCACCAGGATGTGGATTAGAATGATAGTCACATCCTGGTTCAAGTTCAATATAAAACGTTTCAAACGATTTTCCTGGTTCCATCGGAAAGAGCGGGACCACCTTCATTTTTCCGCTTTCTTCAATTAATGGTTCGATTTCAGATCGATTGACTTTCTTGATAACAGGCTGTTCTTCATCGATGAATGCCGTGAAAGACACGCCAAGTCCATTTGCAATTTTCCATAGTGTATTAACGGTTGGGTTTGAAGCACCTCGTTCGATTTGAGCAAGCATTGGCTTGCTTACTGAGCATCGAGCGGATAGTTGATCGAGACTTAATTTATTTTCAAGACGAAGCTTTTTTAGTTTTTCGCCAATTTGTTTTGTTAGGGATTGGTTTTCCATTGAATACTCCTCTTTTAGTGTTACATATTTATCCTTATATTGAAAATTTGTTTAATATAACATACAATAAGTTTAATATATTGAACAATTTGTAGCAATAGGAGGGATAAAGTGGAGGCTATCGTAACAAAGAGTCATTCTGATTTTGTAGATGGATTAAAAGCAGGTGTAAGCATAGCGGTCGGATATATGCCGGTAGCTCTCACATTTGGCTTACTTGCAAGAACAACAGGACTAACGCTTTATGAAGCGGTCCTTATGAGTATTCTCGTCTTTGCAGGGGCTGCTCAATACATTACGCTTAGCTTAATTGCCATTGGGACAGGTGCCTTTGAAATTATTTTTACAATCTTTATTGTTAATATTCGCCACCTATTGATGAGTGCCTCTATAAATGAAAAAGTAGAGGCAGATACTCCATGGAAGAAAGCCGTTTACGCCTTCGGAATTACTGATGAAACGTTTACCATTTCCGCAACAAAAAAAGGTGCTCTCACGACAGGTTATATGTTTGGATTATGTCTGATTTCCTACTCGAGTTGGGTCATCTTTACAGGGGGAGGATACATTGCTGGGGCAAATCTACCTGAAGTGATTCAGCAGGGTATGAGTGTTGCGCTTTATGCCATGTTTGTAGGGTTACTTATTCCGTCTGCTAAAAAAAGTCGGAAGGTGCTTTTTCTTGCAGGGTTAGCTGCAATATTTAATAGCATTCTTACGTTGGCTCAGTTTCCAACAGGTTGGGCTATCGTGATTGCCACTCTGCTGTCATCCATAATTGTTGAATGGTTTATAGGGAGGGGAACGAATGAGTAATTCTATGATCTGGCTTATTGTCGGACTTGCAGTTGTCACTTATATTCCAAGAATGATTCCACTCGTATTCTTTAATTCTGATAAAATACCGCCTGTTATTCAAAATGTACTAAAGAACGTTCCCTTCGCGATTTTGGGTGCGCTCATCTTTCCGGGTATTTTAACAATCAATGATGATATGATGTTTGGTGTTATTGGGGCAGTGGCAGCAATCGTTGCAGCATACCTTGGGGCGAATTTAATTGTTGTTGTTATGTTTGCTGTTGCAGTGCTCAGTACGTATGCCTATTTTA
Organism: Anaerobacillus sp. QJM3NY_32; assembly: GCF_056173645.1. NCBI lineage: Bacteria > Bacillati > Bacillota > Bacilli > Caryophanales > Bacillaceae > Anaerobacillus > Anaerobacillus sp. QJM3NY_32. Next base: position 623,673 of record NZ_CM149684.1, read on the forward strand.
TTTAGCAAATGTGAAATTAATTGATTTGAATTTTTTGATTTTTGTGATATAAATAAATCAAACCTAATATCGAGAGTTAAAGAGGAGGAATGAAACATGCATTTGTTTCGTATTTTGATGGTTGGGTTTTTCTCAATGACCGCTGTGTCACTCGTCTGGTTCCAATCTGTCGAAGTAATATCCTCATTCATTGACTTTTTCTTTCAAAATAAAAAGTAACGTTTTGTTAAGAGCTTTCTTGAAAGCTCTTTTTTATTTGTTTAGAGCTATATTCGATTTTCGGTTCATTCGATCGTTCGTCACAGGGGTTAAATGAGCCAAATATCAACATCGTTTATTTTTTTATACAAGCATTACGTTTGCTATACTATTTAAGAAGTTTGAAAGAAGGATTGGACCAAATAGAAAAGGATGTTGCCCTAATGAGATGTATCTCAATTGATATGGATGGAACACTTTTAACGAATGAACAAACAGTCAGCTTTGAGAATGTTAATGCGATTAGAGAGGCACAGAGTCAGGGGATAACAGTTGTTCTTAACACTGGTCGGGCCTATGATGGTGCGATGAAGCCACTTGAAGGAAGTGGATTGGAAGTTCCTGTTATTTGTTATAACGGCGCAGAGATTCGCTCTGTTGAAGGAGAGATCTTGCACGCCATTTACCTTGATCGTCAGCAAGTCCAATCGATTAAACAAATACTTGATAGTGAAGAGATTTATTATCAGCTATTTACAAATAAAGGTGTTTTCACGCACGATTATGAAGGAACGATTGATTTAATCATGGATATGATGAAGAGTTCGAATCCCGCCCTAACTCCAGAAGAATTGAAGATTGGAGCAAAGCGTCAGTTCGAAAGCTTATCACTTAAAGCCATTAATGATTTTGATGAACTACTAGAAGATGAAAGCCTACATGTGTATAAATTCCTTAGTTTCTGTTTTGATGAAAGTCGATTAGGGCGAGCGGCATCTGCAGCTGAAAATGTACAAAAAACTGTGGTTACTTCTTCGGGTAAAGAAAACTTGGAAATTAATCATGAAGATGCTCAGAAGGGACTTGCGCTTGAAACATTTGTAGCGCAAATGGAGCTGGATATGAAGCAAACCGCCGCAATTGGCGATAACTATAATGACGTTTCGATGTTCAATAAAGCCTTCTATCCTATTGCAATGGGAAATGCGGACGAGCAAATAAAAAAACAGGCTTCATTTGTTACAAAAACCAATGAGCATGATGGTGTTGCTCATGCCATATATAAATTAATGGACGAAGACTTACTGTCTAATTAACCTTGTGAAAGATGTTTGATTTTTTTCACAACGGGAACCCTCTTTACAGGAAGGGATTCCCAGTTTTATTGGAGGTTTTCCGGGCCTTGTTTCTGCAGTCTTTGAATTACTCTGCTAAAGGAGCTGGAAAAAATGACATTAAAGCCAACCGAAATTGAAGAAAAAGCAACGTGTCGAATGTGTGAGACTGAGTATACGTGGTTTATTCCAATTGCAAAAGAACATGTATCTATGGAAGAACGGGTTGAGGCAACTGGAATTACGACGAAAAGTAGTCAGGCGCCAATTGTTGAACTGCAAGTTCTTGCAGAGTGTCCCGTTTGTGGGATTCTCAATCGATTTGATCACAGCTATGATAGAACGAACGCGTACGCGGAAAGTTAATAAAAGATTTAGAAAGCCGACAGGTCACTCTGTCGGCTTTCTATATGGAAAGAGTGAAAGAAGGATTTGGTTAGGCTTGAAAGAGAATGGCATGTTTTGTAGAAACTACATAGAAGAGTAGTTAGTATTCGCAATCGTTAAGGGGAAAGGTTCTAAAAAGTTGTTTTGCTCGTACTATTGATAATGAGATCGTATCGGGAGGAGAATGAAGATGAAGAAACGCATAACCTGGCTCATTCTGGGATTCTCCATTTACGCCCTGATCCTGGGACTCTATTTATTTAATTGGGCGGACTTCGGGGTACCTGAAGCATACAAGGGAACAGCGGCAGATCCAGCAACATTTATGACAGACAGGCAGTTAGAATTATCGGAGGAATATTCACGCTACAGAAGCTTTCTCTCGTTTATTGCGATTCCATATGAGTGGCTCATCTATCTTGGCGTTCTCTGGTTTGGATTATCAAAGCTCTTTAAACAATTCGGTGAAGGTATTTCAAAAAAACGGATAGTCGTTGTTCCGTTGTATATCATTTTATTAACAGCTTTTACATGGTTACTAACATTTCCACTGCACTATTGGGCGAGGTCTTTATCCGTTAAATATGGGATTAACACGCAATCCTTTTCGGGTTGGATGAAGGATGAAATGATCTCATTCTGGATTGATATTTTGCTTACCTCCCTTATTATCGGTGTCCTTTATGCACTAATGAATCGTTTTAAGAAAAAGTGGTGGCTCATTGCATGGGGATTAATGGTTCCGTACCTTGCTTTTATGATGTATATTCAGCCGGTCGTAATTGATCCTTTATACAACGACTTTACATCATTAACAGACAAAGAATTAGAAGAAGAAATACTCAGTATGGCTGATACGGCTCATATTCCTGCAGACCGTGTTTTTGAAGTGAATATGTCAGAAAAAACGAATGCAATGAATGCTTATGTATCTGGTATTGGCGACAATTTACGAATTGTTCTTTGGGACACGACCTTAAATAAGCTTGATGATGACGAAGTACTTTTTATTATGGCACACGAAATGGGTCATTATGTTATGAATCATCTATATGGAAATTTAGTTGGCGCTCTAGCAACGAGTTTTATAGGGTTATACCTGGCATATCGGCTTCTCGGGAAGATGATTCGAAAATGGGGCGACTCATGGGGCATTCACTCAGAATCAGATCTTGCATCTTTACCAGCATTATTGCTTCTTTTCTCGATCATGTCTTTTATTGCGAGTCCGGTAGAACTTGCGGTTTCTCGGCATGCTGAGATGGAGGCAGATGAATATGCCATTGAAATGACCAGTGATGTGGATGCAGCGATTGGTTCCTTTCAAACGCTGACGGTTAATAGTTTAAATGAAGTAAATCCGCCTTTCATTGTGAAATATTTTAAATATGGTCATCCAACGATGATGGAACGGTTGATTATGTTGAATGACTATGAAGAAGATGCCCCCACGGAATGATGGGGCATCTTTTTGCATTGAATCATCTTTAGTTTGAGAGGGAATCCTGTTTCAAGATACATGCCTTCATTTTTAACAGAACCTTCACTTTAAGAATGAGTGGAGATAGTATAGGATGAAGGTAGAAGTCAATGAAGCAAAGCAATTTACATGATGAGGTGGCAAACGTGAACGAAGATATTAAGAGAGTACTTGATGCTGGAATCTATGGTGCGCCAGAATTAAAACCGGCAGAAAAAGCGTTGTTCTTATCAACTTTTAGAGAGCGTGTATATGTTGCTCTTACAAAAAGGCAGGTTGCACAAAACAACGTATATCAAGAAGTGATTAATGAAATGAAGCGTATTCGGAATGGCATTCTATATTTAAATGGGGATTTATCTTACTCTATGCTTTCAAAATATATTAAAGAAGCGAGCAAAGCTTCCCTATCATTCACGATTGTGAATGATAAAGAAACAGATACTCCACTTGGACTTGTCCTAGCCTCAAAGCAGGATGCGATTGAACGAGAAGAGATCTTTGTTCGTGATGATCGCTTTTCGTTGGACTAGAGTATGAATAAAAAAGATCGAATGAAAATGATTAAGAAGTTTGTGCTAATCGTTCTTGCTGTTGCTCTTCTATGGGGGATTTATAATACAGTTATCGCCGATCGAAGTGTAGGAACGGAAGTTGGCGATAAGGCAGCAGATTTTAACTTAGAAACCCTAGATGGAGAAGAAGTGAGTCTTTCAGATTATGAAGGGGAACCCGTTTTTCTTAATTTCTGGGCGACATGGTGTCCACCCTGTGAAGAAGAAATGCCGGATATCCAAAAATTTGCTGATGTGCATGGTGAGGAAGTAACAGTTCTATCCGTTAATTTCACTAAATACGAGCCAAAAAAAGAAGCGATTCCAAAATTTGTTGAATCACATGAGCTTCGCTTCCCAGTTCTTATGGATCGAGAAGGTAACGTAGGTGAGAATCTCTACCAGGTTATTTCTATGCCAACTTCGTTTATGATTGATGAAGAAGGAATTATTCGTGAGAAACGAGTGGGGCCTCTTACGCTGAAAGATATGGAAACATGGCTTGATCAAGTAAAATAATAGCAAAAAACGGTCTCTCTGGTGAGACCGTTTTTCTTATGGAGATTTCTAACGGGGCTATTCATGTGAGATCGGATGAAAAGCATCTTGAAAACCAGTTGCGTTCGCGAGTCGTTCAAGCTTTTCATTTATATAGCGATGATCGAACTTATCGAGCACTTTTGGATCAAAACCTCTAATTACAAACTGACCAAACTCCCATATAGTTTCGTGCGTATCATGTTTATTTCCGTCTGCTGCTAATTCTAAAGAATGAAGAATCGAGCCAAGAACGGATACATCCTCTTTGGCATAATGCCTAATTTGATAGAAACTTTTATAGAGGTACGTATCATACGTAATAGGTTTTGTGATCACCCGTAAGTTTTTCTTTTCATCATGATACAGGGGGTGTGGGATGTGTTTTTGGCCAAGACGTGATAAAACTCTCCCAAGACGGTTGATGCAATTAATGGCTGTATTGGGATCATTAATCCCAGGTGAGATCGCTCTTAATGCAATTTCAACTAATTTTTGGATGCCATATTCTATGTCTTGATCAGTTGTTCGTTCTGTTCCAAGAGATAAGGTATTAAGAAGGATATGAGAATCAGGAGAAGAATCCATTGATGCCCAATAAGAAAAAATCACCGTACCTTCATCAATATATTCTCCGATATCTCTCTCGAGGCGAATGATAAAATCTTTGTTTGTAGCAACCGAAATCAAATCAGGTAAATCAATATTTTGTAGGTACCCTGATTTAGTGGATCGAATGGCAATAGGTTTTTTCATCTTAATTTCATCCAATTCCCAAGAATCCCATGAGGCGATATCACCATGATTGGCTTCTTCAAAATCTAAAAAAGTACGGTCGATTGTTGTTAACGTATTAGTAGTGATATGTTGTATCAAATTTCCAACGAGAATCCAATTCGATACGTGATGGATAAAGAAAACGAAATAGGCGACACAGACAATGGCATAGATCACAGCGAAAACAGGTGCAAGATAGACAACATCTTCTTGACTGCTTTGTTCAATTAGGAGAAGAAGAATAATAAAGTAAATAATTCCTCCAACAAAAATTCCAAGCACTCTTTTCGTAATACGATCGGTAATGAAATTCTGCAATGTTCGTGGTGAGAAGTTCGATAAATACGTTGTTAAGACAACCATAATCGTCGAAAACGTAATGGTAGTCATTGTTAACATGGAAGATACGAGCGTGCTTAAAATAGTGACGCTTGTTTCATAGGAAGCAAAGAAAAAATAAGGAAGAACCATCGCGCTACCTTGGATGATCGTTCGGTCTATAATGAGCGTGATAATAGCTGCGAGAAAAGCGCCAACACCATAAAAAGTTGGAATAAACCAGAAGCTTGATCGGATTCGCTTGAATTTATTGTGCTCCATACCCCTTTTCCTCCAAAAAAGAATGATTTTGGATAGTATGTGAAGAAGGGGCAGTGTTTCATGCATTATCATTCTAAACGTGATAAAAGTAAAATAGGTAATTAGGCATTATTTAATTAGGGTATAGTCATAGAAAGGATACTAAGGAGGAAAAGCAGATGAAGATTGATCGGACGGGCATCGTTGAAAATTTCTCCGAAAAGAGATATGAGTACTGGGTAGTTGAGAATAAAGAAGTGAAGGTAATGGCTTCATGGATTAGCTGGAGCCTTCCTCAAGAACAAATAAATAAATGGATGGAAGAGATGCAGCTATCAGGTACCTCTTCTTGAACGAATGACTCACATTGATGAGAATAGTGACTCGTTAGTTAATGCGGTCTAGAAACCTCCTCTTAGGGGAGGCATCTTTTTATGTTTTTTGATAACTTCACTCAGTTTTCTTAGAAGAAGGATCATCCACCTTTTCTAGTGATTTCTCTTTCTCCATTTTTTTCTTAACAACTTCTTTTGGTTCCCAACAGTTAAACTGGTAGGTAGGCTTCGTTTCAAAGCCGAGTCTTGCGCATCGATAGCTTGTTGTTTCTGCTTTCACCACTTCAAAATGAATGCAAGTAGCGCAACAGTGGAAACGAGAATAGAGTTGAGACATTACAATGGTTCCCCCGATAACTTAACGTTTTGAATGGATTCGATCGTATTATTATGAAAAGTAAGGCAGAAGACGTCTGGATTCCGAAGTTTCTTCCATGTGTTGAACTGATAATCTTTATTAAAATGATGCAGTATTAAGGTTAATAAATTCCCATGTGTCATGACAAGACAATATTCTTTCGTATAGAGAAGGGCGTCATTTAAAACCGCAATACTCCTAGAAATGGCTTGCTGGCTTGATTCTCCGCCTTCAATGGTGTAAGACAGATCCACAAATGTTTGCTCAAGTTCTTCTAACCAGTTTTCAATAGGAACAGCAGATAACTTTCTCTCTTCTAGCCGATCATCAATAGTAATTGGTTTATCTAATTGAAGAGCGAGTGGCTCGATCGATTGAAGGGCACGTCTAAAAGGTGAACTATATAATTTATCAAATGGAATATGTCCAAGAGATTGTGCTAATTGAGTCGCTTGATTGCGTCCTTCTGCCGTTAAGGAAGCAGTAGATTCTTGTCCTGAGGCGCTACAATGTCTGACCAAGTATATTTTTTTCTTCAATGTGATCACTCCTAGAATCGTTTGAGCGTGCTTATAATCTATTTTACCATTCAGGTAGAGTGAAGAAAATTATTCATAGAATATTGAAACTTTTAATAGCGCTTATTCGTTATAAGATAGACCCCTTTTTTAAGAGATGTTTTACCCCCTGTTTGCTTAAAGAATGCCAGCCATTCTTTAAGCATTTTTTTATATGAAGTGTTATTGGGTGTAAATAATTCAAATGAGATATAGGAGTGGATGGCATGGAGATGGAGAGTTTTCCAGAACTAACTACAAATCGATTAAGATTAAGAGAATTAAGAGAAGATGATGCTCCTGTGTTATTGTCGATATTTTCGAATCCTCACACGATGAAATATTACGGAAGTGAGCAAATGAGCGGTCTTGAAGAAGTAGAAGGAATGTTAATGAGCTTTAAGAAAGGGTTTGAGCAACGACAGGCGATGCGATTTGGAATAGAGGTTAGAGAGAGGGGAGAGTTGATTGGTACTTGTGGCTTTCATAATTGGGCCAAGCGAGTCAATCGCATTGAAATAGGATATGAATTAAAACAAACTGAAGAAGGAAAGGGGTATATGACGGAAGCTTTATCAGCCATCATTCCCTTTGCCTTTCAGCAGTTAGATATGAATCGTATTGGTGCATTGATTCATCCAAACAATGTATCTTCGAGGAAACTTATAACCAAACTGGAATTCCAACAAGAAGGACTATTGCGTGATTATGTTCTCGCTGGTGGAGAGTATATGAATCTAATCATGTATTCTTTATTAAAAAGTGAATGGGAATCTTCTCGTCCATAATATCTGATTAAAATCATGCAGCTTCATAGTAATCAAATACCTCACGTTGATAGTACCTTCTCGTTATAATACTGGTGAAAACAGTCGGGCGAAAGATTCTTTTGTGCGGTGTTTAAGTCCACGCTTACTATAAGAGTCTTTTGTCACGCTTACTGAATCATTCAAATCATTTTGATAAGCTGCTACAAGGTCATGAACCGTTTTGGATTGAAAAAGAAACATATTTACTTCGAAATTTAAATTCAATGAACGCATATCCATATTTGCTGTGCCGATTGTGGCCAGATCATCATCAACAATCATAATTTTTTGATGGAGAAATCCTTTTCGATACATATAAATTTCTACCCCATAATCAAGAAGCTCTGAGAAGTAGGATCTTGTTCCGTATTGGGTAAGAAAGCCGTCACTTACTTCAGGAACAATGAGTCTCACTTCAATACCTCTCATAGAAGCCATGGCTAGAGCAGTACGGATGGCTTTGTTTGGAACAAAGTAAGGAGTAGCAATCCAAACTCTTTTTTTTGCAGAAGTTATCAAACTGAAATATAGATCGGACATAGCTCCTCGTTTTGTATCTGGCCCACTAGCCACAAGCTGAGAACCACCATCACCTTCGACATCATATGTTTCGAGGTACTTGCCATTTAGGAGTTCCTCACCACACATATAGGACCAATCCATTAAGAAAACGCCATGGAGGGCAGAAAGCACCTCTCCTTTAACAAGTAGGTGAGAATCACGCCAGAACCCCATTTGATTCATATCTCCAGCATACTCGTCACCGATATTTAAGCCACCTACAAAACCGACTTTACCATCAATGACAATGATCTTACGATGATTTCGAAAATTTATGGTTTGATTGACGAATCCATATTTAATTGGGAGAAATTGCTGTACACTTGCACCAGCTTCCCTTAGGGCTGTTTTAGAAGCTCTTGAAAGGTTATGGCTTCCGATTGAATCATAAAGAACCCTTACCTCCACACCTTCTTTGGCTTTATTAACGAGTAGGTCAATGATCGAGAGTCCGAGTTCATCCGAACGAAACGTATAATATTCCATATGTATGTACGTTTCAGCTTTTTGAATTTCATTTTTAATCGCCGTAAACGTCTCTCTACCGTTTAGCAAGAGGTCCGTTGTGGATCTCATACTAATAGGACTTGCAACCATCGTGGCAATAAGGTTTGAGAAATTTTGGTTTCGCTCACTTAGGTCATGCCATTTTTCAGAAGCTGGAAAGTTTACGTACTTCTTGAAAAATTCAAGGCCGTTCGTACGTTTCTCTTTAAATAAATGTCCCTTTACTTCTAGTTGACCAGAAAATAAAAAGAAAACATAACCTACAATGGGAAAGAAGATTAATACGTATATCCATAAAAGCGATTTGTATGGAGATCTACCTTCTAGTAAAAGTACGAATAAAATAGAAACTAGAATGGCTACATAAAGAATACCTGCAGCCCATTTCCATGATGGTGATAGTGATGTGAACAAGATGATCGAAAGTGAAGTTGTCATTAGAAGAAAGAAAATGATTTGTCTTGCTTGTTTCATAATATAGCCCACCTCATTTGAATTTGACCAAAAAAAGTAAGGGCATAGCCCTTACTCCGCATGTTTTGATTTCCGTTTTAGACGATATCTTCCCCATAAGTCAACAAGTTGATCACCAATTTCAGTTAACTGTGAATCTCTAGCTTCACGCTGCGGATTTGGCGTGTTTTTAATTGATGAAACAAGGTTTTTAAAGGGTTCAGGTGTGCCTTTGGCAACTTGAATTACGCCTTGAACGGTTTCTTTTTTCGATTGGATGCCTTCAGAAATGGTTGTAGTGGTCGCTGTTAATTGATTTGTTTCCTCAGTGATTTTATCTACTTTTTCTTGAAACCTCGCTGCGGTCTCAGATAAATCATTTAAAGATTTTTTGGTTTCTTTGAAATTTTGAAGGGCTATGTATCCCAGGTAAATAAGTGAAAGAACTACGATTGCAATACTAATGTAAACGATAACCATATGATAACCTCCTACTTGCGATTATAGTTAATGTTACCTTACCCTTAACATGATATGTGCAAACAATTTGATGAAAAAGAGATGAGTATAAGCAGAATTTATTTATTAAATACAAATAAATGAGTAGTAAGAGTTCGTATTTAACTGAAAATTAAGTAGAAAATTGAAACGTTTTGCAGTAGCTATTCGTAATAGTTAATTAGAAGGAGAGATGAAAATGAATCGATATTCAATAGAAGAATTTATTCAATCAACAGAACAAAAAGATAAAGGAGAAGGATTTTTCGAGTTAGAAACGCCAAGGATGTTAGAAGTTAATCTCGCAGGGCGTGTGTGGGCGAAATCTGGTGCTATGATTACTTACAACGGTCAGATTAAATTCGAGAGAGAGGGAATTCTTGAACACGGCCTCGGGAAGATGTTTAAAAAAGCCCTTACAGGTGAGGGAGCTTCATTAATGAAAGCTGAGGGAAATGGCAAGTTATATCTGGCGGATTCTGGGAAGAAGATTTCCATCCTACATTTGCAACATGGTGAATCAATTAGCGTAAATGGAAACGATTTACTCGCATTTGAAGATGGCATCCAGTGGGATATCAAAATGATGAAACGGATTACTGGAATGATGGCAGGTGGATTATTTAATGTCACTTGTCAGGGTCCGGGAATGGTTGCCATTACAAGCCACTATGAACCACTAACAATTCGAGTAACTCCGGGAAAACCAGTCATTACAGATCCTAATGCAACGGTTGCCTGGTCAGGTCAATTGCAGCCGAATTTTCAAACAGATGTGTCGCTGAAGTCCTTCTTTGGAAGAGGCAGTGGTGAATCGGTTCAAATGAGATTTGAAGGAGAAGGGTTTGTTGTCGTTCAACCATTTGAAGAAGTATATATGCAAAATAATCAGGGGTAACGTATGGTTTTCTCATTGAATGAACATGAAAAACAGCTAGGTGTCAAATTACTTGATGGAAGACCTTACTACCTTTCAATCGAAGGTGTAGATAAACTCAAGAGTAGTCCTGAATTTGATTTGTTACTTGATCGGTTGAATGTTGCTCTAGAATCAAAAGAGGTTCTTCACTGTACGGTAACGGTAGAAGCATGCTCCGAATTAAAAATACAGGTGCTAGAAAATAATTTTTTTGCTTTAAAGTCTGAGTCCATCGACTATTATAAAAGTTTTCAAATGGAAAAAATGCATTCTAATCACAATAGTAGTATTACTTATAAGCTAGTTGATGAGAGGGATATCAAACTCTTTCTTGAATTGTGGCAAGCCTGTTCAGAGGGATCACTTAATGCTCCTTCCGCTCACCCTATCGAAATGCAGTATGAAGCGATGAAGCAAGAAATTGGTGAGCAGTACAAATCTAGCTGCTATTCTGTTTATTGGAATAAATACCTCTTAGGCGTAGTTATTCCAATTATCGAACCGGGCACGGAAGAAGAAGGTAGACTATTTTACATGGGTGTATTGCCCCAGCAGCGTGGGAAAGGATTCGGAAAGCTATTACATCAGCTGGGTTTGTTTCTTTTGCAAGAAAAAGGCGCCACTTATTATATAGGTAGTACAGGTATAGAAAACAAACCAATGCAACAAATATTTCAATATAATGACTGTCATCCAGTTTTTCATACAGTTACGTATACAAAAGCGAGTTCAGAAGTGCGAAACTTATCATAATATGCTGAAGGAAGTAAAATATTCCTATTGAAATTAATAGAATTTTCATTATAATCATACAAAAGGGTTCTTTACGAAGGAGAGTGCATGTATGATTCGTTTTGAAAAAGGCAACCTTCTTAAAAGTGACTGTACTGTAATTGCACATCAATGCGACTGTTTTAATGCAATGGATGTTGGCATTGCGAAATCAGTAAAAGAAACGTACCCTGAAGCCGCTAAAGCAGATGAAGACTTTCCGTTTTCTCCGAAGAAGAAGTTAGGTAAATGCTCGTTTGCTTTAAGTCGAGATAATAAGCGTATTATTGCTAATCTGTATGGACAGTATAAGCCAGCTGGACTTCAAACCAATTATCCCGCCTGGTTGAAATCATTTGAACATATGATAAAGGAACTGAAACCGTTCGAGGAAAAAGGGTTTAAAATCAAAATCGGCTGTGGCATTGATAAAGACGATTTGATCAATGTCAAAAAGTCTCTTGAGAAACTTTCTAAGAAATATGAGAAACCAATCCATGTTTACTATTCTTAATTTAAACGCTCCCAATGTTGGGAGCGTTTTTTGTCGGATAAGAACTAGTATTAGTAAGATAGAATCAAAAATGTAAAAAGAAACCATTTTCCCGTTTATCAATTGAGTAAGGTGGAATACAACAAGTGTAGCGCAAGATGTAAAAAAATTACTAGAGGAGGTTTTTTAAATGGCTAACAATAGTAATGACAAAATGAGCAGAGAAGAAGCAGGACGTAAAGGTGGCAAAAAAACATCAAGAGAACATAACAAAGAGTTTTATCAGGATATTGGAGAAAAAGGTGGAGAAAAAACAGCAAAAGAGCATGATCAAGAGTTCTATCAAGAGATAGGAGAAAAGGGCGGTAATAAAACGGCTCAAGAGCATGATAAAGAATTCTTCGAGGAAATTGGAGAAAAGGGTGGTAAGAAAACCGCTCGAGAACACGATAAAGAGTTTTATCAAGAAATTGGAGAAAAAGGTGGAAACCAAACATCCAAAAATCAAGATAAAGAATTCTATGAGGAAATTGGGAAAAAGGGTGGAAAAAAGAGCGGCGGAAACAAATAGAAACAGTAAAGAGCGAAGGGATTTCCCTTCGTTCTTTTTAATGAAATCCTATTTGAAATAAAAATAAAGAAGCCCTCCGTAAGCTACGGAGGGCTTCTTTATGTAGATTAAAATGAGCGTTCTTCTTCAACTTCATGCTGTTCATTTAAAATCAATAGGCGACTTGGAGAATCTCCTTTAGCCATTTCCTCTGCTTTTTCAATAGCTGTTGAGCGCATATCGTAGAGGTCTGTTGGAGCGACGTCCTCAATTTTAACATACCAACCTGTTACATCTTTATTTGGTGCTACTGTAAATTCCTTCATGAATAAATCCTCCTTTAAGCTGTGTATAAGGAACAATTCCCATCATAAGTAGTGATAAAACCTGCTTTTAAGAGAATTAAAAAAACCAGCGCATTGACGCTGGTTTTACTGTGGACGTGAAATTATGTAGAAACCAATAACAAAAGCAATAGGAACGATCCAAACCATAAAGGCAAGTGCCCATACAGTAAAACGGTTCCATTCTTTTTCCTTAACAGCCAAGAGCAGACCCTCCACATCATAAGTTTAGTTTCATTATAACATGGACATACCTAAATTATGTGTAAACGCTTGAAATTCTTGAAAATTCAAGATACAAATCGAATGGTTAAGGGGTAGCGATATAAAGTGCCCTGATTCGACTTGACCGATGCAATCACAATAAAGATAAGGTGCATGACAAGTAGAATAGGGAGAAGGATAAGCCCTATAAGGACTAGACTTAAGATCCCAGCAATGACTAGATAGAGTGTCATACTTATTTGGAAGTTAATGGATTCTTTTCCTTGATCATCGATAAACGGTTCATCTTCTCTTTTAATTGACCAGAGGATGATTGGACCAATAATATGTCCCAGAGGAATTAAATAACCACTCAATGCGGAGAGATGAACATACATAGCCCATTGTCTTATTGTTTGATCAGGAACCGTTGTTACGTCTTTATTATCCATCTCAATACCTCCCTATATAGCTCATCTATGATCAGCATATTACTCATTATTTTGAGATATGCCTTTAATAAAGTAGGCAACAAAAAAAGGAACCACCTTTGGTTCCTTTAATTGGAATTGTAGTTGATGTGATAAGACGCGCGTTCTGTAAGTACGATCAGCTCGTCTGAATGCTTTTTAACATCGTTTATATCTTCTAAAGGAATTTCAAAAGTGGAGTGTGGAAGAGGGGCTGTAGCTTCGTCTGAAATGACTTTGCCTTCGCCTTTAAGTTGAAGGAGTGTCGAAGCCGTGTAATCATCGACGGTCTCCCCTCTGTGTTGAAATACAAAATCTTCGAGTTTCATGACGGTTTTATCGAGATCGTCTTGTTCTTTTTTCTCAATGATAAGATGTCCGCCTACCCATTCAGTAAGCGTGTTACGAACTTCTGTTAGCATAGTTGACGCATTCATTGTATCACCTCACTATCAAATTTCCCCATTTATACATTGGATAAACAGTACAAATGAACTTGGCAAAGAGATGATGATATACTTGTGCTATGTAAATATATAAAGGATGAATGTCATGAAAACAATAACAATCGATGAAGTTTTGGAAAGCAAGATGCTCTTATTGGATGTTCGTACACCGGCAGAATATGAAAAGTTTCATATCCCAGGTGCTGTGAACCTACCTATTTTCTCTAATGAAGAAAGAGAAATTGTCGGAACAACATATAAGAAAAAAGGAACTGAAGCAGCGAAGGAATTAGGGATTTCTCTTGTATCGCCCTTACTTCCTGAGTTTTATAAACGAGCGAAGGAAATAACAAAAGGTAAAGAATTTGCTATTTACTGCTGGCGAGGCGGAATGAGAAGTAAAAGTTTGACAGTTATTTTTGACATGATGGGACTGCCATGCCGACAGCTAGAAGGAGGTATTCGTTCCTACAGACAAAAAGTGACGGCTGGTTTAGAATACTTTGCGAATCAGACGACACCCTATCTTGTATTGGAAGGACTAACCGGTACATCTAAAACTGAAATACTGAATGATTTAGAAGAGAAGGGCTATCCTGTTCTTGATCTTGAGGGACTTGCAGCTCATCGAGGTTCTGTATTTGGAAGAGTTGATTTGCCTGAAAGAAGTCAAAAAGAATTTGAAGCCATGCTATACCATAGATTAGGAGAAATTGGAGAAACGTCTTATTACATCATTGAATCTGAAAGTAAGCGACTTGGAAATATTATCATTCCAGAGTTTATTTTAGAAGGCAAACAAAAAGGGACGCGTATACAAGTCCACGCCCCGCTTTCTTATCGAATTCGTACGATCTTAAATACGTATCATCCTGAACATCATCACGAAGAAATCACAGGAGCTATTAACAAAATTGAGAAGCGATTTTCGAATGAAGATAAAGAAGTAATTGCCGATGCTCTTGCTGAGAATGACTATGCCTTGATTGTTGAACGGCTCCTGATTTATTATTATGATCCTCGTTATGAATACAAAGCATATGAGAACGAAGGTAACATTATTAACCTAACGTATGATTCACTTGAGGAAGGAACTAAACTTGTCCAGAATGAAGTAGATCGCTTCGAGATTAAGCTTCGATCAGAAGGCGAGAAAGTTTCGCTTTAATGGATTTTCTTTCTTCAGGAAGCTGTTCATTGTTATACCGTTCAATAAGGTCATCAATGCGTTTAAAATACAAGTGACTTACCCATGCGACATAGCTTCTGTAAACGGGCGACTTTAGAAAATGAATCAACATATTGTCGTCGGGGCCAAAGTAGTATGTTTTATCATCAAAGAAGGTAGAAAAGCGTCTGAAGGATAATTTGGTGAATGAGTTGTCCAATTCAAATCGAAATTTGTTGAGGGCATCCGGAATTAAACGAATTGTGAACACATCATCATTATCAAACATTTCCTTAGGCGTGGGTAAGATTAAATATGGATATTCCCGATCATCAATGGCAATGAAGAAATCCTCAGGCGTCTCGTGACAGCTAGGCACTCGTTTGACGGTTGTTTCAACAATCAATTGATAGACTGAATCATTCATAAGATATCCTCCCTTTGTAATCTATCATCATTGTTACCGTACTAGTAAACTTGTATACCCCTTTGTCGAAAAGTAGTTATTACAATCTATTATCCAACCTCTGAAAAAATTCCTCTATTTCAAATATTACAAATATTTTTAAGAACCATATATGAATGATATTTTCCTGAGCCGTTAATCAGTTAGAAAAAAATAAAATTTGGATGAGCAAAAGACTTGAAAGTCAAAGATAGTCAAATTATAATATAGTTACAAGGTCAAAGATAGTCAAAGTCAAAGCGAGTATCTTTTACCTTTTATCTTAATTTCATAAAATGTACGTTATATATATTATAAGGAGGCCATCATATGCTTTGTGATCATTGTCAACAAAATCAAGCATCGGTTCAACTTAATGTCCAGATGAATCAGAATAAGAAACAAGTACACCTTTGTAGTACGTGTTACGCAAAAGTGATGAATGGTCAAACTGCATCATCACCAAAAGGTCAAATGGATGAGTTCTTTCAATCCTTTATGAACCAATCAGGTCAACATGGATTTAACGCACAACAGGAGGGGCCGCAAACCGAGTTTGGAAATGGAAAAGGTGGCTTACTTGATGACTTGGGACGAAATCTTTCTGACGCCGCAAAAGCTGGATTAATTGATCCGGTTATCGGGAGAGAGAATGAAGTATCGAGAGTGATTGAGACGTTAAACCGCCGAAATAAAAACAACCCTGTCTTGATTGGGGAAGCTGGTGTTGGGAAGACAGCCATAGCGGAAGGTCTTGCTCTTCGGATAACAGAGGGCAATGTCCCTTCTAAGCTAAAAAACAAAGAAATTTATTTACTTGATGTAGCTTCACTCGTTTCAAACACAGGTGTTCGTGGTCAATTTGAAGAGCGGATGAAACAGTTAATTTCTGAGCTTCAAAGTAGAAAGAATGTTATTTTGTTCGTGGATGAACTACATCAAATCGTTGGAGCTGGATCTGCTGAAGGCTCAATGGATGCAGGTAACATTTTGAAACCAGCGTTAGCTAGAGGTGAACTTCAGTTAATTGGGGCAACCACTCTCAAAGAGTATCGCCAGATTGAGAAAGACGCAGCGCTTGAGCGTCGCTTCCAACCAGTTATGGTTAATGAGCCAACGGTAGATGAAGCCATTGAAATATTGAAAGGTTTGCAGTCTAAGTATGAAGACTATCATGAAGTCAAGTACACAGATGAAGCCATTAAAGCATGTGTAACATTGTCTAATCGTTTCATTCAAGACCGCTTCTTGCCAGATAAAGCGATCGATTTAATGGATGAAGCTGGGGCGAAATTGAACTTAACGTTTGCAGAGTCTAGCCACGATGAAATTCAGCAACGTCTAACAGAAATAGCTGCTGAAAAAAATAAAGCAGCCGAAGCAGAAGATTATGAGCGTGCTGCCAAGTTAAGAACTGAAGAATTACAGCTTGAGGAGCAGCTTGAGCAATCGCTGAAAAATAAATCAAGTGTGAATCATTTAGTGTCTCTTGAAGAGATTCAACACATTATAGAAGGAAAAACAGGTATTCCAGTACGGAAACTTCGCGAAGATGAACAAACGAAAATGAAAAATCTTGCGGATCGACTTAATGCGAAAGTAATTGGTCAGGAAGATGCCGTAAATAGAGTCGCTAAAGCGATTCGCAGAAGTCGTGCCGGATTGAAACGTCAAAACCGCCCAATAGGTTCCTTCTTATTCGTTGGACCAACAGGAGTCGGTAAAACAGAGCTATCCCGATCACTTGCAGAAGAAATGTTTGGTGATCGTGAAGCCATGATCCGTCTTGATATGAGTGAGTATATGGAGAAACACTCTGTATCTAAGTTAATCGGCTCGCCTCCTGGTTATGTTGGTCATGAAGAAGCTGGGCAATTAACCGAGCGAGTAAGACGTAAGCCATATAGCATCATATTAATTGATGAAGTTGAAAAAGCTCATCCTGATGTTCAAAATATGTTCTTACAAATTCTTGATGATGGACGTTTAACTGATAGTCAAGGTAGAACTGTTAGCTTTAAAGATACGGTTATTATTATGACAAGTAATGCTGGAACATCAGAGCGCAGAATTACAGTTGGTTTTGAATCAGCTGAAAGCTACACGGATGTGATGGAGAGTCTTGGTGGTTACTTTAGACCCGAGTTCTTGAATCGATTTGATGGAATTATTCCATTTAAATCACTCGAACAATCCAGCCTCGTTACAATCGTTGATTTAATGATTGAAGATTTGAATGAGAGTCTCGAGGAACAGAATATTTCTCTTACAATTAGCGATGAAGCGAAAGAGAAGTTAGCTTCACTTGGCTATAATCCGCAGTTTGGTGCGCGACCACTTCGCAGAGTGATCGAAGAACATGTTGAAGATGGTATTGCCGATATACTAGTGGATGAGGGAGACCTTCAGTCAGTTACAGTTGAAGTTGTAGAAGATAAACTCGTCGTATCAAAAGAAAAATAAGTCACATTCTTGAAAGTCGTTCCAATGGAGCGGCTTTCTTTTTTATTAGCTATAGTAGCTTATATTGTTGATATCTCGATTTTTGGCTCATTCGCGAGTGAATTCAAAAAAGAAAAGAAAAAACTTTGTTTCTATGGATTTTTTTGTTACTTTTTTACAAAAAGAGGGAAGGTATAATTATGGTATCCTGACTGTACTTTTTCTATAGCGTTGTCGAATGGTAAAGTATTGTGACTTGTTTTGTATTTATAGGTCGAAAAGTCAGAATATTAGTTAAAATTAGTCTTCAAATCTGCTACGTTAGATAAGGAAGGTCAGGAAAGACTTCTCTACTATTTCATAAAGGAGCGAGAACAAAATGGAACTGGATCAACTAGAAATGAACCAGACGTTACAAGAAAGTCAGCCAGAAGGAAAGACAATTCCATATTTAACAGCATTGATTGGATGGAGTCTTCCCGCAATTGAGGCCTGTGACAAGTTGAATCGGCCTTTTGTAGTGGTTGGTCCTCCTGATTTTAAGGATTATGCCGAGAAGCATGACATCACTTTCGTAGGTTGGGAGTTTGATAGATTGAATGAAGGATCAGACAAACTCTATAAGCAACTTAAAGCTTTAGGCGCAGAGGTTGCTGTCCCCCTTTATGAAGAGTGTGTGGAATGGGCAGGAGCTCTGAATTCTCGCTTTAGAGAAGAGCCTAGATTATTTAACCGTTCTTTATTGTTAAGAGATAAAGGAATGATGAAACGAAAGGCACAGATGGCTGGTATTAAAGTAGGTGTTTTCGAAGAAGCAAGAGACAAGGAAGAT
Organism: Anaerobacillus sp. QJM3NY_32; assembly: GCF_056173645.1. Lineage (NCBI taxonomy): Bacteria > Bacillati > Bacillota > Bacilli > Caryophanales > Bacillaceae > Anaerobacillus > Anaerobacillus sp. QJM3NY_32. Next base: position 642,462 of record NZ_CM149684.1, read on the forward strand.
GTAAAGCGCTTTCTTAAAAGGGTCAACGATGCTCTTTTGAAAGTGGATGGAGATAAATACGAGCCGATTCATTGTAAGCCTTTAGATAAGGCTGGTTCAGTAGGACATCGAGCCATCGATGATCCTGCAGATATTGATGCATTAACAGATACTGATTTTCCTTTATTAATGGAAAGTCATTTGGATGGGCAGGAATTCTCATGTGAGGTTTTTGTACATGATGGGAAAATTCAATTTCTTAATATAACAGAATACGTAAAACTTGGGTACTCAAACTTTGTTCCACCTTCTCCTTCTCTTGAAGAGAAGCGTCCCGTTATCCGGAAAGCGATTGAACAATTAATCGAAGCGTTCGAAGTGGAGAACGGCGTGATTCATCCTGAGTATTTCATTATGCCTGATGGCACACTTCACTTCGGAGAAGTAGCTGCTAGAGTACCAGGTGGCCATATTTTTGATCTAATTGAACGCGCTTACGGTTTTAGTGCTTATGAAGCTCAAATTCTATGTAGTGATCCAAATACGACTGAAGAAGAGTTAAGAAAATTCTTTCCTGGCGAAGATGAAGCTATGGGATATGCGGGTTGTTTAATGGTACATCCACATGTGAATTACATTGAGGAATTAAATATTCCTGAAGAGCTTGAGGAACATCAATTCTTTGAGAAGCATGATATGTTTACTCCTCCGCAGGGGAAAGTAGCTGAGCGGGTCGGTTTCGGTAATCATTATGGGACCATTTTCTTCTTCGGAGATGACAGTGCGGAGATGACGCGGTTACTTGTAGACTACGAAAAATATGATTTCTATCTGTAGATAATTATTTTTACCATAAAGGAGAATTTAGCATGCCATCTGAAGTAACAGAAGGAAAGATTGCAAGGTTTTCCAGATCACTCACTCGTCTTGAAGAAGCACCATCCTATGCGAAATCTCGCTATCAGACAGACGTTTTCCAGGAAGCGAATCGGCTTTTGGAAACCGATGAAGGTCTTGAGTTTCTATATCAATACGCTCAACGTTTTGATGAAGCGGGAGTATTCCAGGATGGTCCATGGGAAGATCCCTCAAAGCTCCAGCCGCCTCTTGTTGCAGGATCGCTTCAAGCAAAGGGTCTTCCTTACGTGATCGAAATGCTTAGCGATCTGCGTATGCTTGCGATTGCGGAAGGAAAGGGAAGTCATCCAAAGGTCTCACAAGAAATGGCGATGGACTTTTTAAATGAAGTTATGGCGTTAAATCTAGATATCCTTTTCCCAAATGCTTCAGAAGCTTCCCGAATCGAGGAGAAGGAGAATACGATTGAAACACAGAGGCTGTTTCAATTTATATCACAGTATCTCTCTTCAAGTGCTTTATCAGAAACACTGATCTATGAGATTGAACGTTTAACCGCTCAACGACCAATTACGGTTAAAAGAACAGTGTCCATGATTAAAATGGCTAAGGAAATGTTGAGGTCAGAAACCAGTGAAGAGCAGCGGTCTACTCTTGAAGGATACGTGGCTTCGATTGAAGGCCCTTCTGAATTAAGTCACACTTATCAGTTGCCGAATGAATACCGTAAACAACTGATGGGACTATCAACAGAAGAGCTTCGAAGAGAAAGTGAGTTACTCGGTCTTTCTATGAGAAAAACCGGTCTTTGTTCTCCACACCATAGTGTGCTTGCTCGCTTCTTAAGTCGAAAATCACCTCACCTTCTACCTGTATTACTTCAATTAACTGGGAAGGGGAAGGCGAATCTTGAAGAACATGGGGAGCTTATTTATCAGCTCATTAAAGTTGCGCTTTTTCCGTCTACTTGCCAATCCGTCTATGGATTAGCATTGTTATTAGAGAGAGGGGTGCTTTCGGCTTCTCCAGTTATGCCTGGATTAAGACGTATGATTGAGCTAGATATACGTCCAGAAGTTCGAAGCGCATTATTCAATACAGTTGGAGAAGGTGAAGGGTTAACGGCTAATAGCATTTTGCTTGCAGGTGTCATTAGCGTCCTTGGACAGCCGCTCGGTGTTGGTCAAGGACTTAATCCAACATGTCAAGCGGCAAGAGGAATAAGCCTATGGGCTCAGCATGCTCCTGGCTATCTACTTGAGATCATTCCAAGAGCTGCAAGAGATGGTGACATTGATATGGTGTTTGAAGGTGTTCAAATTCATTCGAAAGATCTTCAAGGTGGTCTCGCTCCTGATCTTCACCCAGAGCTTGACCCGGTGTCGCTTGTACTCGTTCCACATCTCGATCGAATATACAGTGAGATGATGAGCAGAGTAGCGCTAAGAGGAGAAGATGGACATCGCTGGGTCAACCCTGCTTTTTATGGAAATTGGGTTCAAAAAGGCTTTAGTACCGTTATCGAGCCGATTACTGGCAGCGTAACAGACTATCCTGGTTTCGTCAGATTGTTTTATGCGACGCATCATCCTGAATACAACGATGAATACGAATTAATTTATCCGAATCCAGTTGGGATCTTCATTACGAATGTTCATGGAAAAATGCTTGGGTTCCATGCTGTTTCCATCCAAAGAATCGCAAAGAGTCCTGATGGAGAGTATCGCGTTTATTTTTATAATCCTAATAATGATGGTTCCCAGAATTGGGGTCAGGGAATTGAATCCACTGTTATGGGAAAAGGGGAGCTTTCAGGAGAAAGCTCGCTACCATTTGAAGAATTTACATCGCGTTTATATGCGTTTCATTATAATCCTTATGAACAAGGAGATGCGTATGCGGTTGAAGCCGAGCACATCTCAATTGTGAAATCACTCGCAATAGATAGCTGGGGACACGAGTATACCTGGCTAAGTAAATAAGAGGTTATAAATCACGGTTTTTGGGGAAATATATAAGCAGAGGTGCCAGGGATATCATTTGTTTCCTGGCGCTTTTTTTGATTAACTTAACTTGTCATATTGAATTGACAGGCTTGATATAAGAAGGAGGAAATAGAGTGATTGAACACGTTGTTTTATTTAAATTCAGTGAAGAAACGACCATGGATCAGAAAGAAGAGGGCATGAGAAGATTAATTCAAGTTAAGGAGAAAATTCCTGGAATTATTGATATTCAAGCAGGAAATAACTTCACTGATCGTAGTCAGGGCTTCGAAAGTGCTCTAACGGTTCGGTTTGAATCAAAAGAATCGCTAGAAGCATATGGTCCACACCCGGCGCACCAAGAAGTAGTCGCATACTTGAAAGAGGTTGGAATGAGAGATGTCCTTGCACTAGATTTCGAATGTCTATAAATATGGAAAGGAGCTTTTACATATGAAAGGATTTGTTCATGGCAATGAAGCAGGTCATAAAGGGCTATCGCTTAAAGATCATATTGTCGAGTCGGAGCCTCGCAAAGGTGAAGTGAAGATTAAACTAAAGGCAGTGGGGTTAAATCACAGAGATCTATTTATACCAGATCGTCACGATCCGAAAGATCCAGACGTTATTCTTGGTTCAGACGGTGCTGGTGTTGTCGTTGCAGTTGGTGAAGGCGTTGATGAGATTCATGAAGGTGATGAAGTGATCATTAACCCCGGTCTTGGTTGGGAAAAGAATTCTCCTGTTCCTCCAGCTGGATTTCAAATTGTAGGCTTTCCAGGTGATGGTACATTTGCTGAAACGATCGTTGTTCCAGCTGAAAATGCTGTGAAAAAGCCAGAAAACCTTACCTTTGAAGAAGCATCTGTCATAGGTTTGGCCGGATTAACGGCGTATCGTTCATTATTTACAAGAGGGCAACTTCGAAGAGGACAAACTGTTTTTATTCCTGGAATTGGTGGAGGCGTAGCAACGTTCTTGCTTAAGTTTGCGAAAGCGGCTGGTGCGAGAGTGATTGTTAGTTCCAGAAGTGAATCTAAGCGAAAGTCCGCTCTTCGACTTGGTGCAGATCGAGCTCTTGCCGATGAAGAGGATTGGACTGAAGCAGCTGAGGGTGAAAACGTTGATTTGGTTATTGAAAGTGTCGGTGCAGCTACGTTCAATCGATCTCTCGGAGTACTGAAAAAGGGTGGAACCATTGTTATTTTCGGCTCTTCAACAGGGGATGCAATTGAATTTGACTTGCGCTCATTTTTTTACGGCCAATATAACTTGCTTGGCTCAACGATGGGAAGCGCTGAGGAATTTCTAGAGATGGTATCTTTCGTAAATGAACATTCTATCAGGCCAATTATGGATGAAGTCTATTCTTTTGACGATATTCAAAAGGCTTTTGCTCATTTGAGTGATAGTTCCCAATTTGGGAAAATTTCATTAAGTATGAGGTAGTGTTTTTTGAAATATTCATAGAAAAAAGGAAGCCGTTTGGCTTCCTTTTTTCTTAATAGTAATATGGCGGATAGCCGTAGGGATAATAGGGGCGATAGTAAGGAATGAGACTAAGAGCTGCAATTCCAGCTAAAGGAAAGAAAAAGCGCCCGAATCTGCGATAGCGATAGCGGCCATATTGTCTATCCGTATCTTGACCTTCGCTTTCTTCTACTTCTTGAGGGATCATCATACCCATGTGCTCATCATCTGAGTCCATAATAATTCCTTCATACTCCATCCCATCCTGCATTCTTACTTTAGCATGATAGGTGTTATACCTTTTGCATAACTGTTTCATATCACCCATAAGCTGTTTTTCTTCTCCAAACATTGCCCCTTGAACGGCGTTGTTTTGCATATTCGGCCCCTGCATGGCCCCTTGCACTGCCTGGTGAGGCATTTGATTACCCTGCATGGCTCCTTGAACTGCCTGATTCGGAGAATGTCCCTGCATCGCACCTTGAACGTTCTGATTCATTTGGTTCCCGTACATGTTCATAAGCGATTCCTCCTTTACACAACACAGGATATTCACCTAGATATGAATCAGTTACTAACACAAGTGCAATTTTGAGCCCAAATATCTCATTTATGTGTGCCCTTCTTGAAATTTCCATAAAGAAACTATACGATAAGTTCAAATGACCTTAAATGTAGAGGTGGAAGATGAGAGACTTTTATTTAACTAGAACTGAAATGGGAAATTTTCTTCAGACGATTCGCGCAGAGGAAAAGCCAGATGAAATTTTATTGAGAGCGATGAAAAGGTCCGGAAAAGGAAGAACAGAAATACCAGCTATTTTTGATAAGTTATTGAAAGTGACTGAAGGTGCTTTCGGCTTATCTATTAATGAAATTGTAACGCTTGGTAATCAGCTAGAGTATGCAAGTTTCCGATCCACTGCTGTTCAAAATTGGGTGAAAAGAGATATTAAAGAGTGGATTGGTCCACCACAATTAGGTAAGAAATACGCAATAGAACAAGCGGCAATTTTATTTATTGTAGAAGACTTGAAGAATACGCACGATTTCGAAAGCATCCGCCTTCTATTGAAATTTGCTTTTAATAACCCGGCGGATCGAAATGATGACTTAATCGATCCATTAACCTTTTATACTGCGTACTCGCAGCTTTTTGAAGTGATTCATACGAAAATAAAACCTTCAAAGGAAGAGTTTAAAAAGAAGTCAATTGAGTTGTCTAATGTTTTCCATGAAGTAACGGAAAATCAAAAAAAAGATATTGAGAAACTACTTATTTCTGCCGCACTCTCTGTTCAAGCTGCTTACTATCAAACGTTATCGAAGCAATACCTTGATGATGTTTGGAAATAAGAACTGATGAATGAGGAAGAAAGAACGAGCTGGAACCTCATAAAAGGCGCCAGCTCGTTTTGTTTTAATCGATTGTAAAATCAATGGATTGTTTGAACTGGCCTTCTCCATCTGTTGCTAGCCAAACTTCTAGTGTATAGGATCCTGGTGTAAGTTCATCTACAATAATGGAGTACTCGAGTGATTCAGCTTGTTTTAATGTAACGTTCTCTTCTTCTTTCAAAAAGCTTTTGGTAGCGGAATAGGTTTTAATTACTTCTCCTTGCTCATTCGAAAGTGTATAGTCATACTTTTGACTACTTGGAAAGTGGATAGATTGGACTCTCTCTGTTTGGTTTTGAATACGATATAAGAAAGTTGCCGCTCCGCTTTCCGTTGTTTCAAGCTGCAGAGTAGGTTCAAGAGATCCAGCTACTATGCCAGAAGAACCAGATACTTGCTCACTTGTATTGTTGTTTGTATTCATAGTTGCGTTCTCCTCTCCACATCCGGTCAAAGTAAGGAGTACCATTGTTCCTATCATCACATATTTAAGCATCCCATCACTCCTTTGTTTATTAGACGAGGTGACATCCTTGAAAGTTACAATTCAAAGGAATGAACTTAAAACCTTATTTCAATCTTCAAAGACAAAGTGGAGGATATACCGTTATAAATGCCATATAATAGAGTGAGATAAGTTCTACAGAAGGAGTTCGATAGAATGAAGCCATCGTTAGTAGATATTCAAGCTAGGATAAATGGCAGAAGTGCAGAAGTCCTTGGAAATGAGCGCTTTTATAAATTTGCCGTTCTCTTGCCTTTAATAGAACGGAATGGAGAGCTACATGTATTATTTGAAGTTCGAGCACGGTCGTTAAGAAGACAGCCGGGAGAGGTTTGTTTTCCGGGTGGTAAAGTAGATCAGCACGACAAAAACCCGAAAAATGCAGCAGTAAGAGAAACTTGTGAAGAGCTCGGTGTTTTAGAAAGAGAAGTTACTGTAATGGGAGAACTTGATTTCCTAGTTACATCATTCCAATCTATCGTATACCCGTTTGCGGGGATGATCCAATCAGACTCTGAATTATCACCTAATCCAGATGAAGTAGAGGAAGTGTTTACAGTTCCTTTATCTCATTTTAAGAATCACCCACCAGAGCGACATGATATACGTGTACATGTACAGCCAGATGAAGGATTCCCGTTTCATCTTATTCCGAATGGTGAAGAATATAATTGGTCATCCTCAAGTATGCCGGAGTTCTTTTACTATTATCGTGACTATGTCATCTGGGGGATGACGGCAAGAATACTGTATCATTTCATTCAATTGGTGAATGAAGAATAAGAGAAGAAGCGTTTTTCCATTAAAGGACTATTGTCAATTGAAGCAAATATAGGTAAACTAGAAAAGGTCGATTTATGTCGGTTTTTTCTAGTTTTTTTGTGATTTCCTTTTTCGGAATGTTGAAACTTTGATGAGTTTACTAGGTTATATATTTATTAGGTAACTTAACTTATTTACTATAGGTGATAAGTTTAAATTAAAAACGACAAAAACCTACAGATCGACGCGAAAGAATTTAGTTGGATTATAATAAGTGCAATACATAGAGAGAATGCCAAACATTTAATAGGGGGAAAAGCAATGTTAACGATTATTTTTGTTTTACTTGCCGCTTCACTTGGTTTCTTTATTTACTCGTATTTTGTTAAGGACTACGCTAAAGAAGTGAAAGGTCAGGTTGATGACGTTTATATCAACTTAATGAAAGAGTTGAAAACGGTTAAGAAACGTACTGAAATGCTAGAAAGCAAAACAAAATCTGTAAGTGGTGGTCCTAATGAGTAAGCAAGAAGCAAAAGGAATTGGGGCTGGTCTTTTATTCGCTGCGCTTTTGTTAACGGCCTATTACTTTTTGTTTTCTCCAGCAAAAGCAGAGGATGGCAATAAGTTAACAGAAGCTGCCGTTGAACAGCATTTAGAAGAAAAAGGCATGGTTATGGTTAAAAAGGAAGAGTATGATTCTTTGAAAGAAAAAGAAGTGACTCAGAATCAACAAGTGAGCGAAAATCAGGCTCCAAAAGAAAAGGCAGAGAAAGAAAAAGTCTCTGATCAACCTGAGAAAATCACCTTTACTATTAAGGAAGGAATGACTAGTCAGGAAGTTGCTCAAAGTCTAGAAGACAAGAAGCTAGTAAAGAAATCGGATGATTTTATTAAATCGCTTCGAGACATGGACAAAGAAATGGCAGTTCAGCCAGGTGAATATGAACTTCAAACGGATATGTCTTCTGCAGATATAGTGGAAGAGATTACTAGATAAACAAAACACCCGGCATAAATTGCCGGGTGTTTTGTTTATTTTCATTTCGAAATAGCGTTGGGAGAAGAAGGAATGGTTAGGGATTGATCGAGTGAATATCCACCGATTTGATCAAAGCCAGTGTTCTCAAAACGAATCGTCTGATAGTTATATTGAGAAGCGGTAAGCATTATGGCTTCGATTGTTTGCATCGCTTCCTCTTCTGATTGAAATTCACTTTCTTCCGTAAAGGTAATTGTTGCTTCAGCACCGTCTCCGTCGAATGAATAGATGTCTACGTTAGGAGGGATCGCTGGCATATAATAGGGCACGTTAGGATCGCCTTCTTTCATAAGCGAGAGAGCGACATCGAGTTCAGCACCTTCTTCACCTGAAAGGGATGGTCCTTTTACGAGAAAACGTAATTCAGAACTTGATTCATATAGGTAATATGGAGAAGGTTTTTGATTCACTGTCGTGTCAGCTGAACCGAAATTTCCGAGAGTGTAGCCTTCCTCTCCATTCGTTTGCCAATTGATTTGATCGGCACCGAGACTTTTCGCTAACTGTTGAACACTATCGTTTATCATAATTGATTCCGTCGATGAAAGGCTATCACCAGGCTCTTTAAAGCTAACTATGAGTGTTTTAATTCCATCAGTATCAATCAAATCTAGAGTTGTATCAACTAGTGGTGAGCGTTCAAGACCAAATTCCGAAACATCAAAAGTAGATAAAATTTCTTCTAAGTTTTCTTGTATGCTTTTGTTTTCATCTAAAGTAAATGAAAGCGGAATGAGAAGTAAGCTTTCAGGATCTGGGAAAGAAACGACAACGTTTGCTCCTTCAGACTGCTGAAATGCTGGAATGTAGCTGTCAAAAGTAGTCGGTTCTCTTGTGAGTGTTGGCGGCTCTTCCTTAACAGTATCACTCGTTTGATCTGATTTCTCATCTGTAGGTGCTAATGTTGTGCTTTCAGATTTTGAATCATCTCCTGAGGCTGAAGAGTTTGCTGTATCTGAATTGTTTGAGTCTGATTGTGTAATGGCCATATTAGAAGAGTTATCATTTTGATTGAAGAGACCAGGCGTAATTAGAACGGCCAGGAATAGGACCACAATAGCGGCAATACTAGGAATAATCCATGGCGTTTTCTTCTTTGTTCGATGTCTTTGTGATTGTTCATTCTTTTTTTTCTCGATGTTGTGATAGATCGATTCTTTGCTTCTATGATCTTTGACTTCAGGTAGTTGAGAAAGAAGGGATTTTGTTCGATCACTCATCATAAGACCCCCTTTAGTTGGTTTTTGGATGGATCATCTACTAGATCGCGGAGCGCTTTAATAGCCCGATGCTGAGTTGTTTTCACTTTACTAACACTCCAATTTAATATTTCGGCTGTTTCGTTTATCGACAGCTCTTGAATGTAGCGAAGAATTAGCACCTGTTGCTGATCAAGTGTGCATTCTCTTAAACATTTATAAATGGCTTGGACTTCTTCTTTTTGAAGTAGGATTTCTTCCGGAAGTGGAGATTCATCAGTTGGCTGCTGCTTGTTAAAATCGAACTTACTAAGCCACCTTGAGGTTCTTCGATTGTGTGTACGTAAATAATCAATGGCTATATTTCTCGCAATGGCAAACAACCATGTCTTCTCATTGCTGCGTTCTTCATACTTGTCATAAGAACGTAGCACGTTAATATAAACCTCTTGCACTAACTCTTCCGCAATTGCTCTATTTTTTACCATATAGAATAAAAATTGAAATAAGTTCGTGTGGTAGCGATCATATAAACGTTCAAATGTCTTATCCATTCTTCAGCCCTCCTTCTTCTATTTATTAAAACGATATATCTACTTAAAAGGTTACAGCAAGATTACAAAAAGAAATAGAACAATCTATTTTGAGGTTGTAGGAATGAATCAAAATAACGATATATGGATGACAAAGCAAAGTGTTTTAGTATTTAGCTTTTCTTCGATAGAATGTTATTTAATGACAGCTTGAGAGGAGTTATTGGATGCAGTTATTTTCGAAGCAGCAAAACTTATCCTTTTTTTATGGATGGTATATTGTGATGGCAGCAGCCATTGGCGTCTTTTTTTCAGGACCAGGTCAAACTTACGCCGTATCTGTGTTCATTGACTATTACATTCAAGATTTTGGCTGGGGGCGATCGCTTGTATCAGGCATTTATTCTTCTGCTACGCTGGCGGCTGGACTATTGTTATTTGTTGTAGGGAGATTAGTAGATAAACATGGACAGCGGCGAATGATGCTCATAATGGGGGCTTTGCTAGCAGTCGCATGTTTTTGGAATAGCTTTGTTATTGGACCTGTCATGCTATTTATTGGTTTTTTTATGCTTCGTTTATTCGGACAAGGTTCAATGACGTTAATTCCGAATACACTTGTGCCTCAGTGGTTTGTAGTAAAGCGTGGGCGAGCACTTAGCTTTATGGCTATTGGTGGTTTTTTAAGCTCAGCTTCTTTTCCTTCACTTAATACATGGCTAATTACAACGTTTGGATGGGAAAGTGCCTGGAGAATACTTGGACTCGCACTCATTGTTATTTTTCTACCTGTTGTGTTTTTTATTGTTAAAAATAAACCTGAAGACATCGGACTTCTTCCTGATAATGCTATTTCGAAGAAAAGACTTGCACAACGTCGAGAAGAGAAAATGGAAGAAGAGGAGCAAGAAGAGGGCTTCGAAACGAATTGGACTGTGAAAGAAGCGATGAGAACGAGAGCATTTTGGTTTATTCTTTTTTGCGTTAGTATTCCTGCACTTGTCAATACCGGTTTAACTTTTCACTTATTTTCTATTCTAGGTGAGCAAGGTGTACCAGGAAGTACAGCTGCCATCATATTGAGTATCATGGCGATTGTTGGCTTCCCTGTCACAATGGCTTCTGGATTTATTCTCGAGCGCGTGAACGTTCATATTGTTCTTGGTTTATCGTTTATTGGCCAAATGGTATTTATCTTATTGTTAACTCAGGTGCATACTTATTTACTTGCTATTGTGTTTGCCGTTCTTTGGGGAATGATTGGAGGTATTGAACGGATTACATTAAACATTATATGGCCGAATTATTTTGGTAGGGAACATCTAGGGAGTATTAAAGGAATTGCGACAACGACGATGGTCATAGGCTCTGCTTTTGGACCACTTCCATTTGGTATTGCTTTTGACGTTTTTGGAGGGTATACAGAAATATTATTGATTATACTTATCTTTCCAATTCTCGGTACAATTGTTGCATTTATGTCTCCACCGCCTAGTAAACAAGTATAAAGAAACGCTTCTTCAGGTATTATCTGAAGAAGCGTTTTTTTTGCACATTGAAGGAAATTAAGTGGAAGTAAGGAAATTACTATTAGATTTTATTGGAATAGAGAATAAACGAGCACATGATAATACTGATTTCTTAAATAGACGTGATCTAGAAAGCGTCCTTCTTCATGAAAGCCAAGCTCATCTAAACGCTTAACAGCGGCACGGTTGTCTTCTATTGTTTGCGCATAAATTTTGTGAAGTTTCATTTGTTCAAAACCGTATTCTATAACGGCTTTTGCTGCTTCGGCTCCATAACCACCCCTCCAGTAATTTCGAGACAGAATGGCACCAATTTCTGCTTTAGAAGAGGTGCGATCCCAGTTTTGGAAACCTGCCGTACCAATTAATTTGTTTGAGGTCTTCAATCGGACACCCCAACGTATTGTATTGGTCAAAGATATCGATGTGGTATCTTTGAAAGCACGTATATAGTGAAGGGCCTGTGTAGAGGTTTTCATAACTTTTCCACCATCATAATAGGTGACAAGTGGATCTGCGAATATGAAAAAAAGTGAACTACGATCTTCTTCTTTAAGTGCTGTTAAAACAAGGCGTTCAGTTTGAATTTCAGGGAATTCTTTCAATGCGTTCACCACCCGTTACTTTACCATATGCATATGTGAAAACGGGGTGGAGGGCTTATGACCCGGGAGTTAGCCTGATTTTATTCAAGAGATATTTCCAATTCGTATCGTTATGAAGTTTTTTAGAAGTTCTTCATGCTTTTCTTCATATTCATCAATTGACATTGTTGATCGCTGTAAGGTGTCATCGAACAACATAATAGGCGTTGTTCCTTCTTTTCTATTGGATGAGAATTGATACAAGTAGGAAAACCCAGGTCTAGTAGCAGGAAGCATTAAATAAGGCATCCGCGTCGCACCCGGCCGTCTTCTTAATGCAAGGGCTTCAATCATACCTTCAACGGTTCGAAAGCCTAAACCGTGTCCAAAAAAAGTACCGTCCCCTAAATCTACAACATTCTCACCTTGCCATTCTGGCGTAAGAGGATTCACGTCAGGATTTTTTACATATCGAATATCCCCAGGAAGGTAGTCAGGAGGAATGTTATGAACGATTTGCAAATCCTGATCGTATTTCCATCCCCAAAGTCGTATGTTTGAAAAAAGTCGATTAAACTGTGCGGGAGGGAGCATTTTGACCGCTGCGTGATAGAGAATAATAATCATAGCGGTGGCGCATTCAAACGCATATAGTCTCCCATTTCGGTAAATATCGAGTATTGCTTCAGATGCCGGAACGCCCATTTTTAATTGAAAGGCGCCATCTGGGAGGAGGTTCCAGAACATAGGGTTACATCGCGATCGATAAAAGTCTGCAAATTGAACACCGCTATAGTAAAGTTCACGTGAACTGTCTGTGATGGCTACTCTAAATCGAATTTCAAATAATAAGGCATCCATCGAGCGATAGGAATACGTATAGGGACTTGCATACATGACATGAAGTATCGTTTGTTCAAGAGGTCGTACGATACCAGCGTTTATCGCATCGTCTTTATTTAAACTATTACCTCCTATAGTAATCATGATGAACCTCCTCAATGAGCGTCAATTGGGCATCGAGAGGTCGATTGATCCACTCCTTCCATTTGTTTCGAGATCTTTTTCTCATTTGATAGGAGAAGTTGGCAAGATCTTCTTTTTCATCTTCGGTTAACGTAAGAAATCCTTTATCTCGATGGTATTCCGATGAAGTGTTTGAATGATGTTCACGGTATTTTGTGTAGTGATCGATAATATAAGGTGACAGTTCAGCTGTTAATTCATAGTTATTTTCATTATGAAGAAGGTATGGGAGGTTCTCTTCATACCAACCCCTAAAATAGGCATACTGATCAGAGCTTTCTTCTAAACCGGAAATGAAATGAAGCAGTTCTCTTGCAAACTCAACTTCTTCTTCATGAGAAGATAATAGTTTTTCACCAATAGGGAGGAGACTAGACATGTTTCGTGAAGAAAAATAAGACCATGTTAAGTAATGTGTAGAGTGGCCCTCGCTGTTTCTCTTGAATAATAGGTCTGAAACAAGGGAGAGGTCTTCCGGGTTTTGATAGATGGTTGTCAATAGCCCAGCAGCGCGGTCAATAACAAGTCGATAGCGAGCATTCAGTTTATCCTCTTTCCCAGTTTCGACCATCCATCTGAGTACAGAGTGAATGAACTGTGGAAGATCGCAGACTGAATATGGAAAAGGAGTTGCTGGTGTACGTTCTGTAGCAAGGATATCTCTTTGGATGGACAAAGCTACTTTATTCCGATCTGATAAGTTCTTTGTGAGACTGTGTTCGCGAATAACCTTTGATAAGACATAGAGAGTGGGATAAGTGAGGTCCTCGTCATTGATGCGTGAAATGGCTAATTTTGCATCATGCTGAATCAACTCTCTTATATACAGATCAAGACGTTTAATGCCTTCTGTTTTCCGGATTATCTCAAGTGAGGTAGACATGTTTAAGGGGAGGCCTCCTTTCGAAAGTGCGCTGTTAACAGCGTATTCGGCAGGGGGGAGTTTCATCACATGTAATAAAAAATGATTCTTTATGGTCTATCTGAAACTTTTACTTATTTGCTCCGTCTTTAAGATAGACTAAGTTAAATCAAGAAACCTACACGATCAGCTATGAAGGAAAATTGAATTCATTAGGGGGATACCGTATGGAGAATAAGGCTGTTCGAACTAGTCTTAAGTTTATTACTGCACTTATTGGTGTGCTGTTACTAGGGGCGTTACCGGGGTTATTCAATGGCATGAAGCTTGATTTTTCTGGATATTTGAAGAGATTAGTTAAGACATTAGAGGAGTTGATCCACTATCAAGATATAACGTTTCGCTCTGGGAATGCGAATTATCAATTGTTCCCAGAGGTCTTTGATTATGCGACATATTCCATAGTCATTTTATTCAGTGCCTTATTTCTTTCGTTTGTTGTAGGATTTGTTTTTACATACGTTACCTACAGATTTACGCCTCCTATGCGAAAATGGTTTAAACGAATTGCGTTTCTAACTGAATCTTTTCCAGATGTATTTATTCTCGTAATTGTTCAAATTGGAATCATCTGGTTTTATAAAAAAACCGATATTTTGTTAATGGATATTGCAGCATATGAACGAATTTATACGATGCCTATATTAGTGCTATCTATATTACCAGCTTTCCTATTCTACCGAATTATGATGCAAGTTTTCGAAGAGGAATTTGAAAAGCCTTATGTTGAGCTTGCGCGAACGAAAGGCGTGCAATCAACAGTCATTTTCCTTGTCCATGTTTTTCGGAATGCGATTTTATCGATTTACTTCCATTCGCGCTCCATTGTCTGGTTTACGTTATCTAATTTATTTATTATGGAATTCGTCTTCAATTTGAACGGATTAATCCGCTTTATGTATGAACATCCTACGCCAGAAATTTTCACGGTAGGCGCTTTATGTCTTTTTATCCCTATCTTCTTGGCGTTGACACTTTACCAGTTTGTAGCGGAGCAAGTTTCAAAAGAAGAAGCGTTACTATAGTTCGGAAGTGAGGGAAGAAGGATGTTGAAAAGTGCGTTGCGAAATCCAATGTTTATGTTCGGAATGATCATTATCGTTCTCTTACTAGGTAGCAGTATTTTTTATTCGCTCGTTTACCATGATGACATTCCTCAAACGTTTATGCTTTATGACGACGATGGAAATTTAATTGACCGATCGCCTCTTTCACCTGTACAAGTTCTTCCATTTGGTACAGATAAGTTCGGCTACCATTTGTTTGAGCAAATTATCATTGGTGCGAAATATACAATTGGAATTGCCTTTCTTGTTGCTTCAATGAGAATGGCGTTATCGTTTGTTGCAGGTGTAATTGGAGGGACTTATTTTCGCCGAACGCTTAGAAGCACAGCTGGAGTGGTGGATGCGATGCAGTATATCCCTATTTCGTTATTATGTTACTTTATTCTCCATGGAGTATTAATGGAAAACGGGATGGAAGGAACGTTTTCATACTCTTTCACTGAACGCATGGTTTTTGAAGTGATTATCTTGACAGCGGTCGCTATTCCTACAACGACGATTCTTATTTCAAATGAAACGAACGCCATTTGGGGTAGAGAATTTATTGAAGGAGCACGAACGTTAGGAGGCTCTAGAAGACATATTCTTTCAAAGCATGTACTACCGCACTTAGGACCACGAATGATGATTATTTTTCTTCAGCAAATTGTTAACGTTCTGATTCTTTTGCTACATCTTGGGTTGTTGAAGTTGTTTTTTGGTGGAACGTTCTTTAATCCAGACCCTATGTTAGGTGATGAATATCGCTCGGTTTCTGGAGAATGGTCAGGGTTAATTGGATCCACCTTTAGATTCCTTTCATATGAAACATGGATTCCGTTGATTCCCATCCTATGTTTTGTTCTTGTCATACTGGCACTGAATTTTGTTTTAGAAGGCTTCAAGCAAGTGTTAGATAAGCAGTCGTATAGTAGAAGGATGAAGAATGTTGAACTTCCTGAAACAAAGACAGAGATCGATTCAAGTTCCTTTTCTTTTGTTCATAATCATGGCGAAATGATGGAGAGGAAAACGGCAAGTAGATAAGAAAAAGCACAATTCAAGATTGTGCTTTTTCTTTTATGATTGTTTACAACGTTACTATGATCTACGAGTAGCGGATAAAAATTCATACAGGTTAGTTAATTAGATAGAGAGGACCAACTCATACTTGCTTCCTTTATCCTCTTAGAACCTTTAAGAAAAAAGGTACTATCTTCTTCATCCATAAAGGCTAAAGAAGGGTAATCGCTGTTTGGTTTAATCGTAATTTCTAAATGATAATAATCCCATATTTCCCCCAGTTGATCATTTTTCAATTGATATAAATGAGATAACACCTCCAAATATTGTATTGTTAGTTCCTTCATTTTTTTATTTGAAAAACTGTCTGACACCATGATATCCAGATAGATCGTTTTATCCATTGAGAAATAGGTTACATCGAGAATATCTAGGTCACGTTGAGCAATTTCTGATGCCCGCTTCATATAAGCTGCACTTACGTATGGGGCCTCTTGTAGTTTGTTAGAAGCTTCATGTTTTATAGGAGGATCCAAATCAATATCAATGACTGTGAGAGTGACTGTCATAAGTAGTGCCAAACAGACCGCAAATCCAACCAATTCTAGAAAGGTGCTTCGTTTCTTCTTATGGTCAGCGTAATGAGCAATAAGGATATTTTCCATAATTCTTTCTTTTTTTCTTTCTGTTAAATGCTCTTTAATGAATAAAGATTCTTTCACTTTTTCTTTTAATCTATTTTGGTTCATTTTTCATTCACTCACTTTCATTATTCAGTCTTGATTCAAGAAGGCGACGAGCCCTGTGCAATCTGGATTTTATAGTTGCCTCTTTTGTGTCAAGGAGTGAACTAATGTCCCTAATGGATAAATCTTCATGATAGTAGAGAATAAATGCTTCACGATATTTTAATGGAAGTTGTAAAATCGTTTGGCGTAACATATAAGATTCTTCTTTTGTTATCGCAATAAGTTCTGGGGAAGGTTGATGATTCTTAGAGAAATTTAAAATCATGTTACTTGGAATGATGTTTTTAAAAGACCAGCTTCGTACATAGTCATGACAACGGTTAATCGCAATGCGATAAAGCCAGTTCTTTAGAGAAGCTTCTCCTCGAAAGGTATTTATCTTTAAAAAGCAAGTCAGAAAAACCTCCTGTATGATATCTTCTGCTTTACCCCAGTCCTTTACATAAGTATAAGCGAGTCTTAGCAGAGCTTCGCCGTATTGATCCATTAATTCTTCGACTAACTCTGTTTTTTGCAGTGTTGTATAGGTAGAGAAATCTGCATTAAGTTTAAGAGGGGAATTATCGTTCATATCATCATCCTTCGAAGGTCATTTAGGGTTGGCACTGAATAGCAATTGAAACTAAGACCTTTCCTATTAAGACGAAGGATCAAAAGAAAGGTTGCAGAATTTGTGGAAATTATCTGTTAATGCCCCTTTTATCTTTTTCAATTCGATATATAGCATAAGGAGGCAGCGATTGGTATCGAGAATAATCGATGCGAAAAAGGAATAGAGGGGGAATGAAAAGTGATTATCATTGATGCAGGACATGGCGGGAATGATCCAGGAGCGGTGGCGAATGGCGTGAAAGAGAAGGATTGGACTATGGAAGTAGCGCTTCATCAATATGAGTTTTTGAAGAATCTTGGCATACCGTGTGCGATCACAAGAACGACAGATATTGATCTATCTTCTGAAAAGCGTTCTGCACTTGTTAAAGGGTCAGGTGCTTCGATTTGTTTGAGTAACC
The DNA here is from genome assembly GCF_056173645.1 of Anaerobacillus sp. QJM3NY_32. Classification (NCBI taxonomy): domain Bacteria; kingdom Bacillati; phylum Bacillota; class Bacilli; order Caryophanales; family Bacillaceae; genus Anaerobacillus; species Anaerobacillus sp. QJM3NY_32. Next base: position 660,085 of record NZ_CM149684.1, read on the forward strand.
ATTATAATGCGGGAGGAGGAAGTGGGGCTGAAGTTATTCATTCAATTTACGCAAAGAGTGATTTGGCAGGCAGTATAGCAGAAGGTTTGAAAAAAGCCGGGATGGGATTGCGAAGGGTTTTCTCTAGAGAAGGAGCGGATAGAAAAGATTACTACTACATGCATCGATTGACTGGAGATGTAGAGACAGTAATAATTGAATACGGCTTTTTGGATTCTTCGTCGGATGTAAAAAAATTAAAGGCTCGTTCCTATCGCCTTCAGCTCGCTGAGGAAGCTGTACTTGCGGCCGTGCGGTATTTAAAAGGTGCGCTTCCACAGTCACTGTATTACGTCCAGGCCGGCGCTTATAAGGAGAAGGCTAGCGCTGATCAATTATGCCAGAAATTGAAAAAGAATGGGTACGACGCATTTGTGAAAAAGGTTTGATGAAGTCTAAATACTGCATAAATAAGGAGCCATGCAATCAGCATGGCTCCTTAAAGTCATTATTTAAGTAGATCAGGATTTTCGCTCTTTGCCCTTTTCACTTTAGGCTTACGAATTCCGCCTGCAATATCTGCTTTCTTAAATTCTTTCGCATAAGCTACTTCTTGAGCATCACTTAGTGAGAAACCACTCTCATGAATTGGTTGGTATTGAGAATTCTTAGCCATTTGTAATTCCTCCTTGTATCGTCTCTTATAATAAATGGTACCCGTGTGAAAAAATCATTAAACATCCTAATCTAACTTTGTTAAAATACTAATGTTTGTGGTAACTTAATACTAAACATGTTCAATACGGAGGCACTATGAATAGAAAGAGAGCATTAAATATATCGATTGCAAGTATCGTCGTACTTGTTAGCCTTTTTTTAATTGGAAAGTATACCTATGTTCATGAAAAACATATTGAACATGGTGAAGTGATTAAGAAGGAAAGCACAGATCATCATTTCTATGTTTTTGTTCAGCCTGAAGGAGAAGGAGAGGCCATTGAACTTTTGGTTGAAGATGAAATGGCCTGGAACCTTGTGGATGAAGGGGAATATTATGAAGTCGCCTATTCTTGGTATGGTGCAAAAGAACCGGCGATTGAAGAGATGAAGCAAATAGAAAGAGAGTAAGCGTTGTGCGCTTACTCTCTTTCTATTTAATTATTCCTGTTTCAGCGATCTTTACCTTTACGTTTGCCTGAAGATCTAGTTTTGGATAGTCATTATCCCACTGTTTTTCATTCCATGCTTTGTGGTGATAAGCATTTAAATCACGACCAATACCTAGGAAGTCACAGTTGGCTTCTTGAAGTTTATGAAGAATATCATTCGCTCTTTTTGTTAACCGTGTGGATAATTCATCTGCAATATCATGTACCATTCCTTCTTTAAACAGATGGTTTTGAGGATATTCTTCTACATTTCCTCTTATTTCAAGATTGATAACGCCTTTATTTAATTGTTGATCTTGAAAAGAATATTCATTAGATGCTTTGGCATTTCGGACGTTTATAGTAACGGTTTTGGTGAGAAAACCTTCATTGTGTTCTTCACCAATATTTTCTGTAATACTTGCTTTTTTACTTTTCCTATCAGCCATAAGGAGTAGTAAGGTTGCGTCTATTGGAGGAAGAACAACTCCTGTATAGTTGGCGTGATGAAATAAAGCAATTCCGTTTATTTCAGGTGCGCCCACATCCTTGTTGAAACTAATATATGGAAGGGCGTAATCTTGTCCAACATCTTTAGAATAACGAAATGTTTTTTCGATCGTCATTCGCGGGGCTTCTGTTTTATTTTCAGCACCTTTAATAAGATCTGACATAAATTCTGTAATGAGAGTATCGCCAATATGGTCTAAATTTAACATGTCTTCGGCTCGTCCATCGACAACTCCGACTCTAGCGTCTAGTGGACCTTTTGGATCTCTGTACAGGACATCAAAAATGTGGTCAATGTCTTTTTTGGCTATCTCTTTCCCTAAGAGAATGAGCTGATTTTTTGAAGCTGTTACTTGCTTTGATAAAACTCGATCCACTTTAATTCGCGTATCTCTGGGTGAAGACCCTGAAACGGAAAGAATGCGATTAGAGTATACGCCCCCTTGACTAACTGGAATACCAAGGTTCCGAACGGCGAACGTTGTGCGAATTTCATTTTCATTCTCATAATCCAATCCAGCCCCATAAATCAGCTTCGATTCTTTTAAAAGTTCCTGATCCCAGCAAGAGGTCAGAAATAACAGGCTGAGCGAAAAAATGATGGAAAGATGTTTTAGTTTTTTCATCGTGACTCCTCTTTCTTCTTAAATAAAAGACTAATGAGCAAAAGCAGGAGAGGGAAGCCAAGGGCAAAAAAATAACTTGCTTTCGCATGATAACTAGAAATCATTTCCACAGTATATCGATCATGTGAAAACATTGAGAAAAACAGTGCAATAAAGGCGGCAGTCAAAATGGGACCAGTTGTTTTTTTTCTTTTTGTTAAATATTGAATGCCTCTTCCTGCAATATATATATACGATACATAGGAAGTCATAACAGAAACGATCCAGATCGAAAGAAAAAGGAGATCCACTCTATCCACAATTACAAAGGATACACCTTTTAACATATACACGAGGGGTTCAGGAATCATTTCAAGCTGAGAAGGGCTAAAAAAGACGTACGTTGCAAATGTTAAAAAGCTATATAATAATGTTACTGCTATATTAGCCAGTGTTAAGCTTTTTAGTGCTGCTTTCCCTTTTGTTTGAACGTAAGGGTAAATGAATAATACGATTTCAAAACCCAGCATGGATACTATCCCTTGCTGTGTTGCTTTTAGGATTGTTCCTACGCCATTTTGACCAATTGGCAAGATATAACGAATATCCGCGTCCTTTAAAGTATAGGCGGCCATAATGATCAGAGGAATAATTAGAACTGAAACAAACTGATAAAATCTCCCCATTACTTTGATTCTGCCAATAGCAAGGTAAGTGCCACTAATCGTCAGCAATAAAAAGATGACAATCATGGGTGTTCGAAATAAGATCCAAGTTTTTATTGTGGTTTCAAACAATTCCAATACAATGACCGCTGTTGAAATAGCGAATAGTGTGTAAAGAAGTGAGACGACGAATGCTACATATTTGCCAATGATTTTAGGCCCATATTCAAAAAGCGTTAATGATGGGAAACGGTTGCTCAAAAAGTAAAGTATAAAAATAATTAGTTGGATAGCAACACCAGTAACAAGAAGAGTAATCCAGCCATCAGTTCCAGCTCCTGCATATAAGGAAGAGGGAAGAGAGAGTACGCCTACGCCAACTTGTGTTTGGAATATGATGAAAAAAAGCTGCGCCGAATTAATTTTGCTACTCGTCTTCATTTTGTTTCCACCTTCTTGAGACCCACTCCTGTGTTCCATGCTGTGCACGAACGTCTGACGGTCGCCTACCGAGTAACCATCTTGGAAGGCGAATAACAGAATCTTTTAGTTCGTTGAAACGAAATGGTGCAAGCGGGGAGAAATAAGGTGTGCCGAAAGTTTCTAAACCACATAAGTGGATTAAAATGATGGATAATCCGAAGACAAGCCCAATAAATCCAAATGCTGCAGAAAGGAGCATGAGTGGAAAACCAAGCAGCCTGATTGACATACTCATTTCATACGATGGAACTGCAAAGGATGATATAGCCGTCAGTGCGACGACAATAATCATCATATTCGATACAAGGTTAGCTTCTACAATCGCAGTCCCAATAACTAAACCCCCAACAATACCAATTGTTTGTGCAATAGGACCTGGTAGTCGTATAGCAGCTTCTCTCAATAATTCAAGAATAATTTGCATAATTAAAGCTTCTAGTAATGGTGGGAATGGAACGTTTTCAAGCGAGCTTTTAATATTTAAGATTAACTCGGCAGGTAGTACCTCTGGGTGAAAAGATACGGTGGCGATATATAATGAAGGCAACCCTAATGCAAAAATAAAGCTGGCTACTCTTATGAGTCTTAAGATAGATCCAATATACCATCTGCTGTTGTAGTCTTCAGGCGATTGATAAAAGGCAAAAAAGGTTACTGGAAAAATTAAAGTTGCAGGGCTTCCTTCCATTAGGAGACCGACTCTTCCTTCCATGAGGTGAGCAGTCATTCTATCAGGTCGTTCCGTACTTAGCATTTGGGGAAATGGAGAGAACGGTGCATCCTCAATAAACTCCTCTACATAGCCAGGCGTTTGAATGGAATCCGTTTTAATAGATGTGATTCTTTTTTCTATTTCTGCGATAAGATCAGGGTTTGTAAGGTGCTGTAAGTAAATAACAGCTATTTTCGTGTCTGTTGTTTTACCAACTTTAAAGAACCTAATCACAAGGTTAGGATTCTCAATTCTTCTGCGAAGCATTTGTAGGTTTTGCATAATATTTTCGACAAAACCTTCATGTGAACCGCGAACGACTTGCTCATTAATTGGCTCAGATATTGCTCTAGAATTTCCTGAGAAAGCTTCTAGTAAATAAAAATGTACTTGTCCATTTATTAGTAGAACGACAAATCCTTTTGTTAATCCTGTAATAGCTTCATTTAAATTTTTTGATCGCCGGTATTCCTTTGATGTGACTGTATCCTCGATGTTTAACTGATTTGTCTCAAATAATGGTTTCATAATCGTTCTTTGTAGCTTCTCTTCATCAACTAAAGGATCTAAATAAGCAAGTAGGCATTTCACATCCTGAACCGTAATATTTCTGAATTTGATATCTTCTGTATTATGAAATTTTGCTTTTATATATTCTTTGTTCTCTTCAAGAGAATAGTATGCATCATGTGATTCAGTAGCAGTTGGAATTTGGTAGGACTCATTTCGAATTGATTTTCGTTTGCTTCGTCTCACAATGCACCCTCCTCAATAAAATTAGATAGGTATAGGTTGTTATAATAATTGAGAAGTTATGTATACGAATTGAAATGATTCATTCATGAATGATTTAAAAGAGTTATACATGCCTTGTGATAGGTCTATAGTCTTTGTTATCCCGTGATTGTTCTCGTCGTTTACTGGTCTTTTGTAGGGTTTTAACATAATTCAAATCGAGTCTTGTCGAATGAGTGCAAATACATTGTTAAGGTGGTGTATAATACGGATAACTTATCCGGAAGGTGGTTCTAACGATGACGATTAAAAATGTTCAAAAGGAAAAATTGGCAGTTGATCGGTGTATGAAGCATTTAGAGGTCGTGAACGTAGAGCCAAAAGTAAGACAGCTGATTTCCATGTACTTAACATCCATATATCGAGAAGGGTATCAGGAAGGTTTTGCTGATGGTGAAAAAAATGGATATTCTGAATCGGAAAAAGGACTTATAAAATAAGTGGTTGAATTTATATGGAAGTCGGCTATAATAAGACTAATATTGTATCGTCAATGCGAAAGAGAGTAGTGTTTGTATACGGATAAAGCGATCCGGGGATGGTGAGAGCTCGGAACCTTAGCAGGCATGAACCGGACTTTCAAGACACTGTTTTGAATTAAGTAGAAGCAGTCGGACTCCCCGTTATAGAGTGAAGTAGGCTCAAATCGTTTTATTGAGCAATCAGAGTGGTACCGCGGAATTCATCTCCGTCTCTTTTATAGAGACGGAGATTTTTTTATAGGCAAATGGATATACAAATAGGAGGGAATGTATGAATTACAAAGAATTATTTGCACAACAACTTTATCAAGCATGTGAAGAAGAAGTGAGCTTTCTTAATATTCTGCAGCGAATTGAACTGCCTAAGCATGACTCTTTAGGTGACTATGCCTTCCCATGCTTTGATCTTGCCAAAGTGAAACGAATGGCTCCTCATCAAATTGCGAAGGAGCTTGTTACTGACATTCATGAGTCAGCCTTTGAAAAAGTAGAAGCTGTTGGGCCTTATGTTAATGTGTTTCTTAATAAAAAAATGGTTAGTACTGAGGTAATAAGTCGCATTGTACGTGAGGGAAGTGAGTACGGTGCTTCTAATGTAGGAAAGGGAGGTGCCGTGACGATTGATCTTTCCTCACCTAATATAGCGAAGCCCTTCTCAATGGGCCATTTACGCTCAACCGTTATTGGAAATTCATTAGCGCTAATTGTTGAAAAAGTCGGCTATCGCCCCATTCGCATTAATCATCTTGGGGACTGGGGAACTCAGTTCGGCAAATTGATAACGGCCTACCGAAAGTGGGGGGAGAAGCAAAAGGTTCGTGAGCAAACGATTAAAGAACTCCTTAAGCTCTATATTACATTTCATGAAAAAGCGGAATCAGATAATGGTCTTGAAGATGAAGGACGTAAGGCATTTAAAGAATTAGAAGAAGGTAACCCAGAAGCCGTTTCATTATGGAAATGGTTCCGTGAAGAATCTCTTAAAGAGTTTGATCGAATTTATGAGCTTATGGGGATTACCTTTGATTCAACAAATGGGGAAGCATTTTATAATGATAAAATGCAGAGTGTCATTGATCTACTTGAAGAAAAAAATCTCTTAGTTGAATCTCGTGGCGCCATGGTAGTAGAACTTGGAGAGAGCTTACCACCATGTCTAATTAAGAAGAAAGATGGTGCCACACTTTATGCAACCCGTGATCTCGCTGCAGCCATTTATCGCTATGAAACATATGGATTTAGTAAGGCTCTCTATGTCGTAGGAAATGAACAGAGTCTACATTTCAAACAATTATTTGAAGTATTAAAGAAAATGGGATTCGATTGGGCAGATCAAATGCACCATATTAACTTCGGAATGATGTTAAAAGATGGAAAGAAAATGTCGACAAGAAAAGGGAAAGTAGTATTGCTAGAAGAAGTGTTGACTGAAGCAATCGAGCTTGCAAAAGTAAATATTGAAACCAAAAATCCTAGTTTAGAAAATAAAAACGCGATTGCTGAACAAATTGGGGTAGGGGCCGTTTTGTTTCATGACTTAAAGAATGATCGTCGAAATGATATAGAGTTTTCACTTGAAGACATGCTACGTGTTGAGGGTGAAACTGGTCCGTACGTGCAATATACTCATGCGCGTGCTTGTTCTATTCTACGCAAAGGGGATTTTCATTCCAATGATCATATAAAAGGTCTCGAAGATGAAGAAGCCTGGTCAGTTGTGACAAAGCTGCTTAGTTTTCCAAATGTAATTGAAAGAGCAGCAGCTGAATACGACCCTTCTCAAATCGCAAAGTTTGTCCTTGACCTTTCACGTTCTTTTAATAAATACTATGGACAGATTCGTATCTTAGATGACCCATCCTGTAAACAAGCGAGATTGCAGCTGGTGTCAGCTGTCTCCATTGTTTTACAAGAAGGCTTGCGATTGTTAGGACTACATGCACCAGAAGAAATGTAATAAGACAGCCCGTTTTTAGGGCTGTCTTATTTAGATGAGGTCACTATCTTCGATTGTACCCTGACTTGCCTTCTGGTCATGATCATCCAGTAAGTCTTCATAACGTTCATGACGTTGATTTGGAATCACTCCAGATGGTTTGCCATCTAGATCGGCTGATAAAAATGATTCGATTTCCTCGACATACCCGACAGGCTCATTGGAATCAATATACATTTTGTCATAGTTCATTTCCTGAGCGTTAAAGTCTGAAGGTGTTTCGGATGTTCCATACTTCGCAGCTCGTTGCCATGAATCTTCAGCGTCAAAAAAGGTAGCATCGTTAGTGTCGTTTACATGTTCCTCGAAGGAATTGCCAAGTACACCTTCTTCTGCTGGTCTTCTGTCTGATGTCTTTTGTGATGGACTATGTTCTACACATGTGGAAGCTGTTGGAAGGGCAGCGAGTCTTTCTGTTGAAATATCATTTCCACAAACTTCACATATGCCATATTTTCCATTTCCAATTCGTTCAAGGGCCTTTGTCAGTTCTGCTAATTCTGTTTTTGCATGTTCATTTAGTGATAGATCTTTCTCGCGTTCATATAATTCTGTCGCCGTATCGCCAGGGTGATTATCGTAATTGGATAGTTCACCTGTAGAATGTTGAGCAAAAGACTGAGAAACACCAAATTCATCGTTTTCATCTAATTCATCACTAAGAGCCAGGATGCGTTCTTGAATCATTTTCTTATATGAACGAAGTTGGTTCGTTGTTAACATAGTCAATTCTCCTTTCTTTTTCTTATATCCGTAGTATGGATCAAAAAGAAGGGTGCTACTTCTGAAAATAATTCCATGAGAGTTGGATGAAATACCAGTAATATGGAAAAGGTAAAAATGTAGCTGAGACAATAAGAAGCTGGTGATGGGATGAACAGAAAAGTAAATCCAATTGAAGTTCTCTTGTGGAGTATTGCCTTTCCCGGGTTTGGACAAATCATTAATAAGAATTACATAAGAGGTGCTTTTTTTATTGGGCTTGAGTTTTTGATCAATGTGAATGCAAATCTTAATATGAATATTCTCTATAGTTTTCAAGGTAAGTCCGTCCAGGCAATTTCAGTTACAAATTATGAATGGGCTATGTTTTATCCTTGTGTTTACATGTTTGCGATTTATGAAAGCTATCTAGGTGCTATCGAAAAAGCAGGGAAACTACCAGGTGATTACCTGTCTTTACCCTTTGTATGTGGAGCGTATTTTTCTACGGTGGCTGTGATTGTATCGAATTTAAGAACAGAGCCTTTTGTTATTCCACCGACCTTTGTTGCTATTATAGGTATTGTTATTGGGGTAGTAATTGGGGGCGGATTACGTCAATTGTTAAGACGGAAGGGTATGCAATAACAAAAGCCATGAAGCAAAGTGCTTCATGGCTTTTTGAACGGGACGGTTTTGGTTTTCGGTGTCTAGCTACAGTGACCGAGTGTCTAACCGCCCACTTCCGCTTTTCGTTTAAATCTCACTGATTCGGAATTCTGGTGATTGTAGTTCTTCGGCGTCTTTTTCTCGTTCTCTTCTTGCCCATTGGAAGAAGATGTAGCCTAGTGCGGTGCCGTATGAGAGTTCTTGGATGATTTTCATGATGATGCCGCCTAGCTGTTGGTCTTCCATGATGCCTAGTGGCTTGAATTGGTCAAATAGTTCAGGTGAAACGGTCGTGCCGGTTGGTACGCAATATCCCATAGCATTTGCCCAAATCGTTGGATCTGTATATGTAGCGTATAATGGAGTAGTTGCGAAAATAATGAGAGCACATGCTGGTGTGAGTAGGACACCATCTGCGAAGATGTATCCAAGTTTTTTAACACCTGATAACGTATCGTATTCTGGTATTGGACAAACAAGTGGCCACCACATAGCAAAGGCAGTCAGGATAAGAGCGGCTTTATAGAAATTCTGAGCCGTATAGTGCACCATTAAGTAATCAAAGATTTCTGGGATATGATAGAAAGAAAATAACCCGTTAAATAAAAGCAGTGAAATAATAGGGAATGTGAAAAATTTAAAGATTTTGCGAATCACTTTGATATTTAGCAGTGGACGGAGCAACCATGCTGGGGTGCCTACTATCATGAGTGGTGGAGCGACTAAATAAACGAGCGCCATCTCAGTCATATGTATGCTGAGTAATAAATGCCCCATAAGTGATAGTGGACCGCCAAGTCCGAGATAAAATAAGAAAACCCCGATTAAGAAAAAGATCTTTTTGTAAAGGGGGATCGGTGCTGAGTCTTTAAAGCTATTTTTCCAAGGTCCTGTTAGAAGTAAGTAGAATCCAGCAATAACGATTGCTGCTACCATAATTCCAGGACTCCATAAAGCACTAAACGAAAATGTGCTTGTTAATTGTTCCCACATTAGGAACACCTCCATCTATGATCATAATGCCTGACAGTAAATGTTGACCGTTTTCATCATACCATATCATCTTCTTGCATCCTATCTAACGATAAGAAAGCCTTTACTTTTTCTTCTTACTCTATTGTAAAAAGGATTTACCATTAACTCAAGGCGGGTTCTACATTTTGTGTGAAGGAATCGTGACAGGCTTCCCCATCTAAGTTGACAATAGTGAAAGGTCTTTCATACAATGGCAACAGAATGGTATATGAATATTTGTTCATGTAATGAGGGAGAGGGGATCGTTTTGGATAATCAAGGACAGGATGTGGCAAAAGAACAATTAGATCTAGATGAAGAAACACTTTTTATTGTTTCGCAAACTTTTAAAGCTCTAGGAGATCCAACGAGGATTCGGATATTAAATTTATTGGCAGATCGGGAGTGTGCTGTAAGTGAAATAGCGGATGCTCTGCATCTTTCTCAATCGACTGTTTCTCATCAGCTTCGCTTTTTGAAGAACTTACGCTTAGTAAAGTTTAGAAGAGCCGGCACAAGTATTTTTTATTCTCCTGATGATCAGCATGTGATGGCACTGCTTCACCAGGCGATCCACCATGCCTGTCACGATTAATCGCTCTGTATGGTAGAATTGTACGGAAACGTTCAAGAAAAATGGACGGTAATGAAGTGAAGTTTCGTTATACTATTATTTGAGTGATTGATAAAGTGAAAGGAGAATGGCTTCTTGTTATCTAAAATTAAACAGCATAAAACAGAATCCGCTGTTATTTTCCTGGCCTTTGTTCTGCCTTTTATAACGATGATGGTCATTGGAGTATTATCCATCTATTTATCATACAGCGGGTAGTACGGAATTAGAAAGGTGGACAAAATATGGAAATAGGGTCGATTCTAGTTTATATGTCAACAGGGCTATTTTTTGTAGTGTTTGGTTTATTTGGGTTTTTCTTGTATATGTTAAAGAGAAAAGAAAAAACGGTAGAACATGGGGAGATGGACAACCATGAGAAATAAAAATATTCGCCTTCTTATTATTTTATTAGTTCTTTGTGCTGTCTGGGGTGTAGCCTTCTGGGTTTGGGCGTTTGCCACCGCATAAAAAGCCTTTTCGAGAGATCGAGAGGCTTTTTGTTTGATTTCAATTCTTTAGGAGGTACTATGGACTATATTCAACAAATAAGAGCGTTAGTTGGGAGTCGGCCATTAATTCTACCTGGTGTTGCGATTTTATTATTTGATCATACGAAGAGCAGGCTATTGTTACAGAAGAGAACAGATAATAAGCTATGGGGATTAACAGGTGGATTTATGGAGCCGGGAGAATCTTTTGAAGAGACGGCTGTACGTGAAACGTTTGAGGAATTAGGAGTAGGTATTAAGGAGTTAACGTTTGTTTCCCTCTTTTCTGGTGAAGAGTTATATTACCGATATCCAAATGGAGATGAGGTTTATAGTGTTATTGCTGTTTATAAGGGACAATGTGAGAGTGAAGCTTTTAAATTAGATGGAAATGAAGTATCAGAAGTGAAATATTTTCCAATAAACGAGTTACCTAAAGAAATGAACCCAAATCATAAGGTAGTCTTGGAAAAGTTAGGTTATTTATAACCGTAACCGTTTATTGACAGGATAGAAGGATTCCTATATGCTGAAATCAGGTTATATGTTTAAACACTTAAACGAACAGGAGGCTTTCTGCTATGAATCAGAAAAATGAACATCAGGAAGCGATCCAACTTTTTCGCAAAAGCACACCAATCTTCCAGGCGCTTGGTGATCCCTATAGACAGGATATCATTATGCTACTTAGTGAACACGATCCATTAAGTGTGAATGAGATTACGGAGCGATCGACTTTATCACGTCCTGCTATTTCTCATCATCTGAAAATTTTGCGTGAAGTTGGGCTTGTTTCTGTTGAGCAGAAAGGCACAACGAGATTCTATTCTCTACAATTAGAGGATGGTGTCACAACGTTAAAAATGCTGCTAGCAAAAGTAGAAGAGACTTGCTATTAGTCCTTCTACTCTATTTTAAATACTTATAGTTCAAAAGTTTAAATTTTTGGACCTTAAAAAAGAAAGAGGCTTTTTTGAGAGATACAGCTTTTTGTTCATGAAATTCTCAAAACCGATATTTACGTCGTATAGCATCTTTCCTTATTTTGAGATAAGGTAAAGAGAGCGCTTAATTTTATTTTTATTGGAGGTAACCGTTATGAAGAATCGACTGTTATTAGTAACAGTAATAACTCTTCTTGTCGTACTAGCTGCATGTGGAAAAGATGTTCCTGACGATCTCGATTGGAAAGTACAAGATTTTACATATACAGACCATACAAAAAGTGAGTTTGGATTAAATGATTTAGAAGGAAAAGTGTGGATAGCCGATTTTATTTTTACAAATTGTGAGACGGTGTGTCCCCCAATGACAGCGAATATGTCACAGCTTCAGGATAAGCTAAGTGAAGCGGATGTAGATGTAGAACTCGTTTCATTTTCAGTAGATCCTGAACGGGATACTCCTGAACAGCTTGTGACATTCTCTGAAAAATTTGATGCTGATCTATCTAACTGGCACTTCTTGACTGGATACAATGAAGACGAAATAAAAGGTTTTGCGGAAAGTAGTTTTAAAACGGCTGTAGATGCTGACCCAAGTTCAGATCAATTCATTCATGGTACTAATTTCTACCTTGTTAATAAAGAAGGGATTGCCGTTAAGAAGTATTCTGGCTATTCTAACGTTCCATTTGAAGAGATCGTGGACGACGTCAAAGCGCTTCAATAATGATCAACCAGTCCTCTTCCTTTAGAGGCTGGTTTTTTTTGAAGCGGCGATGACAGAAACTCTGTAAAATTGACAAAAAAGCACATGATTTCTATAATAACCTTGGAAAGCGATAACAAAATGTTGGTTTATTCCATGATTCAAGTCCAGAGTTGAACGATCTTGAGAAATGGATATTTCACTGTATCTGAAAGATCCGGTGTTCTCTAATTGAGCCTACCGGGTTTTTCAATTTGTATTGATAGACCAGAGAGAAGGAGAGAAGATCATGGCAGAAAAGCGCCCAATTACGGTAGCAACAGGAGACGGCATTGGTCCAGAAATTATGGAAGCAACCTTGCACATCTTAGAACAAGCTGGGGCTGAAATTGAGCCTGAATTTATTGACGTTGGAGAGAAAGTATACCTTTCTGGAAATTCAACGGGAATCCCTCAGGAAGCATGGGATTCGTTGCGTCGAACTAAAGTACTTCTCAAAGCACCTATTACAACACCACAGGGTGGAGGATACAAGAGCTTAAATGTAACCATTCGTACCGCTATGGGTCTATATGCAAACGTTCGCCCTTGCGTTTCTTATAACCCTGTTGTAGAAAATAAGCATCCTGACATGGATCTTGTCATTGTTCGAGAAAATGAAGAAGACCTCTATTCAGGAATTGAGCATCAGCAAACACCGGACGTTGTACAAAGCTTGAAGCTTATTTCACGACCGGGATCTGAGCGTATCATTCGTCATGCATTTGAATATGCTCGTAAAAACAATCGCAAGAAAGTAACATGTCTCGTGAAAGATAACATCATGAAATTAAGTGATGGTCTTTTCCATCAGGTTTTCAAAGAGATTGCGGCTGAATATCCTGAAATTGAATCTAATAGTTATATTGTTGACATTGGTATGGCGCGCTTAGCTGATTCGCCTGAAGAATTTGATGTAATCGTTACATTGAATTTATACGGTGATATCGCTTCTGATATTGCCGCTCAAATTGCTGGAAGTGTAGGTTTGGCGGGATCAGCCAATATCGGTGATCAAATTGCGATGTTTGAAGCTATTCACGGAAGCGCTCCTGATATTGCAGGTAAAGGTATTGCGAACCCATCAGGTCTTCTGCACGGTGCGATTATGATGCTTGTTCATATTGGTCAGCCTGAAGCTGCAGAGAAAATTCACAATGCATGGTTGAAAACAATTGAGGATGGCGTGCTAACAGGCGATATTGCAAAAGGAAAAAATGCTGTTGGAACGAAAGAATTCTCTCATGCAGTAGTTGAACGTCTTGGTCAATCTCCTTCAGTACTCGAACCGGTTGTATATCGTAAAGAAGTATTGGAAGAGAAAGAAGAAACGAATCGTCCAAATTATGTTCCTGAACGCGAGCTTGACGGAACAGATGTATTCTTATTTAACAACACCCTAACAATTGATGAAATTGCAGAGAAGCTAACGCGTGCAGCGGCAGAAAGCAATCATGAATTTGTGATGATGACAAATCGTGGTGTGAAAGTATATCCCAATGGATTCTCTGAAACCTTCTTATCTGATCATTGGCGCTGCAGATTCCAGCCAGTTGAAGGTAAAAAAGAAACTCAAGGAGCTATCCGTGAGCTACTAACACAAATTGAATCAGAAGAGTTAGATTGGATTAAGATCGAGAACTTATATCGTTTTGACGGTAAGATTGCATACTCACTAGCACAAGGACAATAAAGGGAAAAGCGTGTCGTAATGACACGCTTTTTTATTTGGTTTGATTTCATTGATGAAGCCTGGAGGTGGATAAATTGATGTGACTTGTAGAAACTACAAGGAGAACATGAGAATGTGTGGTGACTGAAAGTGCTTCGATGGTTTAAAAAAAGTCGATCTCCCGATAAGTTGAAAAACTTGCCTGAGCTAATTAAAAGCTTAAAAGACTCCGATGATTTTTTGCATTTTGAAAATAAGCAGGATAACAGCTCTTTCTTCTTATATTATTTTAAAACGCTTATTCATGAGAATGAATTCAACGACCACATTTTACCCTATCTCGTGAGAGAACCATTGAAGTCACTTGATGAGGTGAAGAAAAGGGTGCCCGTGCCAGGCGTCATCATTTCAGAAGACCTTAAGGTGATTTGTGAAAAAGTGATGATGGGTTTTATTATCATTCGCTTGAGTGAGTCTGCAACGAAATGTGCCATGATACCTTGCCAGGTCAAAAAAGCCCGAGCGATCACACAACCTGAAGTCGAGTTTACAGTTGTCGGCTCAAAGGAAGCATTTGTAGAAGCACTAGATACCAATATCCATTTAATCCGAAAACGATTACCTGTGCATGAATTAAAAGCATATGAGTTAACGATCGGTAAGCTGACAAAAACGAAAGTAGTTATTCTCTACCTGGAGGGAATCGCGAACGAAGAAAATGTAAACACTGTTAAACAGCGTCTTAAAGACCTTAAAGTAGATCAGGTTGTCGATAGTTCAGTTCTTATGCAACTGATCTCCGATAATAGAAATTCTCCTTTTCCGCAACTGATTGATACCGAAAGACCTGACCGGGCAACATCTGTGTTATGCGAAGGGAAAGTAGTGATTCTTTCAGATGGATCACCTCAGGCTTTGATTGGGCCAACGACGCTTGTCGAATTCTTTTCAGCATTTGAAGACTATTTTGTGAATTGGATCGTCGCCTCAAGTGCTCGCTTGATCCGTATTTTTGCGATTTTATTTTCAATACTTGTGACACCCGTTTATGTAGCAACATTAACCTATCATTATGAACTGATACCGAAAGATCTACTCGGCACCCTCGTTAGCTCCAGGCAACGTATACCGCTACCTCCCATTCTTGAAGCCATATTTTTGGAGTTAGCCATTGAGTTGCTAAGAGAAGCTGGAGCACGATTGCCGACAAAAGTCGGTCAAACGATCGGTATTGTAGGCGGTATTGTTATTGGGACTGCTTCAGTTGAAGCAGGATTAACAAGCAACGTCCTATTAATTATCGTGGCACTTTCTGCCCTTGCCTCCTTTACAACTCCTGTCTATCGAATGAGCAACACTATTCGCTTAACAAGGTTTCCTTTCCTGTTTTTCGCTCATCTGTGGGGGCTCCTTGGTGTAACAATTTGCTTTAGTTTTTTAATAGCTCACCTTCTCAAATTAAAATCGTTAGGTAGACCATTCCTAGAGCCAATCTACCCATTACGTGTTCAGGATTTAAAGGATGCTCTTATTAGGCTTCCGTTGAAATTTCAAAATAAGCGACCTATTCAATTACAAACAGAGGATACAGTACGTTTTAATCCAGTAACGAAGAAAGAGAAAAATGATTTCCATGAGTAAACGTAGAAAGGAGATGCTTTTATATGGCTGGACCAGAAGTGAAAGATGAGTATAAAGTATCTCCATTTCTAGTGTTTTACCTTGTTCACTCCGTTCAAGTTGGGGTAGGAGTTATGGGGTTTCAAAGAATCAGCGCAAAGTATGCAGGAAATGATGCTTGGATTTCGGTACTAGTTGCTGGCCTTAGTCTAAATGTGATTATTTTTTTGATATATAAAATCATGCTAAAGGAAAAAGGGGATCTCATTTCGTTACATCAAAATCTTTTTGGGAAATGGTTAGGAGGATTATTAAGCTGGATTGCTATTGTTTATTTCATTGCGATGAGTGTGACTATTCTACGTACATATATCGAAGTAGTTCAAGTATGGATGTTTCCAGACTTAAACAAATGGATCTTCGGTTCTGTGTTTCTACTTTTAGTCTATTATTGTTTATCGGGTGGGTTTAGGGTAGTTGCCGGTATAGCTTTCTTTGGAGTCGTATTGCCATTTTATCTTATTCTAACGATGATTTTTCCGATGTTTTATGGACACTTCCGAGACCTTCTGCCGATATTCAACCACTCTATAATCGAAATGTATGAGGGAGTTAAGGGGGCTTCCTTATCTTATTTAGGTTTTACAACGCTTTTTATGTATCTCCCATTTGTGAAAGACCCCGAAAAATCTCATCGATGGGCGCAGGCAGGGAACTTATTTACGGTTTTTATTTATACAACAGTCATGATCACAACGATCGCCTTCTTTAGTACCGAACAGTTACAAAAGACCATTTGGGCGACGCTAACAACATGGAAAATTGCAGAAATGCCTTTTGTTCAGCGTTTTGAGTACATTGGTATTACCTCGTGGGCACTTGTGATTCTTCCAAACCTTTGTATTACGATATGGGCTGGAGGTAGAGCAATTAGGAGGTTATCAAATATCAGTCAACGAAATGTGACGATCCCTCTTCTTTTTGTCATTTTACTGGCTAGCAGTGCCTTTGCTAGGAGAGAGAGCATTGATTTACTAAATCAGTATACGAGTCAAATGGGGTTCTACTTTGTTTATCTCTATGTACCATTCTTATTCGTAGCTCAGTATATCAAAAGTAAGGTGGGGAGGTCAGAATGAGACTGATCCTGGTATTCGTAATATGCAGTGTCCTACTTACAGGGTGTGTGGAAAGTAGTATTCTGGATGATATTCAAATGGTGACGATTATCGGTTATGATCTTCCTGATGATGACAATGAAGAAAGTTTTATTAAAGGAATTGCAGTAGCTCCCCAATATCAAGCTAATGGTAGGGTTGATAATAGCATCTTTATCCAGACAGCTGAAATTAGTAAAGAAATTCGCAGTCAATATAATTCCGAGTCATCAAAATCATTTGTAAGTGGAAAACTGGAGGTTGCTCTCTTTAGCAGGGAAATGGCAGAATCAGAAGGTATTATTGAATTGGTTGATACACTCCAAAGAGATCCAGCGATCGGTTCAAGAGTGTTCTTGGGCATTTCTAACAGTGACATGGAAACATTATTAAGTACCAATTATGGGAACGTGGATACCGGTACATTTATACATGACACTTTAAGTCATAATACTAAGCACGGCATGCTGCCACAAACGAGTTTGCATAACTTTCTGTACCATTATTACTCAGAAGGAAATGACCCGATTCTTCCGTTGGTTGAACAAGATGGAGATAAGGTGAAGATTATCGGTATTGCTTTATTTAATGGAGATAAGATGGTTACTACCATTGACTCACAAAGTTTGTTTACATTCAAAATTCTGTATGAGAAGTTTTCTAGTAATGATTCATTTACTGTGAGACTTAATGAGGAGGAGCATGCCGCTATTTATAATATTGCTTCTAAAAGAAATCTTAATTTTAAGAAGGCTGGACGCAATAAAGTTGAAGTTCATGGTAAGATTTTAGGAGTAATCAAGGAGTATTCTGGAAAGAAGTTAACTCCTCTAAAGCTTAAAGAAATTGAGAAAACGATGGAGAAGGAAATTGAGAACAGAGGAAATGAGATGATTCAAGAATTCCAACGGCTAAAGATCGATCCTCTTGGACTTGGGAATGCGATTCGTAGTGTGACTCGAGGTGATTTCAGTCATGAGGATTGGATGGACCGTTATCCTGATATGGATATCGAATTTCATATGGATGTGAAAGTAACAGAGTCGGGAGTCATAGAATAGGCGAAAAGAACCCGATAGAGAAACGCTATCGGGCTCTTTCTTACTGTACTTCTATTTTATTTTCTATAGTTTGGGATAGGGAAACTAGTTCATCTATAACGATTGTCAGACGTTCTTTCGCTTTTGTTTCCACCATGTAACCTTTCTCATCAAAGCATGTGGGATCTGCGCAGAATTGATCAGGGAGGACGAGAGCATATAACCCTCTCATAACTGTTCTCATATTGTTCAATGCGTTAATACCGCCTTTTCCACCACCGCCAACAGAAGCAAGAACAGTTGGCTTATGTTTGAAATGAGAACCACCTAAAAAATCGAGTGCGTTTTTTAAAGCTCCGCTCATGCCATTGTGGTATTCAGGAGAGCAAATAACAAATGCATCAGCTTTTGTTGCATGGTTTATGAGGCGCTGCACCTCTGGATGATCAAGATCTTCTTTTCTACCTTTAAACAAAGGGAGGTCATGGAATCCTGCGTCGAATGTGAGCACTTCAATTCCCTTTTCATCTAATTGATCGGTAACTGTATTTGTTAAATTCCTCGTCATAGATTTGTCTCTTGGACTACCGTTCATCACCATTACTTTCATAGGAAAGCTCCTTTCTCATACCTCTATATTCTTTTATTACCTCAAATGTGAGTATTTCAATCTAAGTGTATTTTAAATTCTTGTATCGGGCATCGGAGGGAAGAAGGAATTCAGTCTCAGCCTTTAGTTGTAGATTTAATTTTCAAACCAGTTCTGCTTTGTCGCGAAGAGAGCAGCCTGTGTCCGATCGTGGAAATTTAATTTGGAAAGAATACTACTTACATGAGTTTTTACTGTTTTTTCAGTAATATATAAAGCGGCAGCAACCTCTTTGTTGCTCTTCCCAAGAGTGATTTCTCTTAATACCTCTTTCTCCCTTGGTGTAAGGGTTGTGATTCTGCGTTCATCATCGACTTGATCTTTCTTAGTCATATGAGACATCAGCTGATTTGTAGCGAGTGGATGAAGTTGGCGTTTACCGCTAAATGCTGCGCGTAATGTATAAACTAACTCATCAGGGTCAATATCTTTTAATTGATACCCTTCAGCACCAGCGCTAATGGCTGGAAGAACATGATCCTGATCTGAAAAACTTGTTAAGATAATAATTTTGATGTGTGGGGCGTTTTTTTTCAATTGCTTAGTTGCTTCAATTCCATCCATTTCAGGCATAACTAGATCCATTAAAATAACGTCAGGACTGAGCTCATAAGCAAGCT
The DNA here is from genome assembly GCF_056173645.1 of Anaerobacillus sp. QJM3NY_32. NCBI lineage: Bacteria > Bacillati > Bacillota > Bacilli > Caryophanales > Bacillaceae > Anaerobacillus > Anaerobacillus sp. QJM3NY_32. The sequence continues at coordinate 679,396 of NZ_CM149684.1, forward strand.
TCACGGCTTCAACTCCATTTTTTGCTTCCCCAACAATTTCAATATCCTCCTGTGTTTGTAAGAATAAGCGAAGTCCTTTTCGAACCATAAGATGGTCATCAGCAAGAAGTAATTTAATTTTCATCATATCCTCCTCTCATATCGGCAGTATAACTTGTACTGTTGTCCCAAAGTTTCTTGTACTTGTGATGGATAAATGGCCACCGAGTATTGCCGCACGTTCCTTCATTCCTCTAAGACCAAGTGTGCAATCCCCAACAGTCGTTTGATCAAAGCCAACACCGTGATCCACAATTGTTAAGCTAGCATCGGTTTCAGAAAATGCCAGCTGAAGTGATACTTCTTTTACAGCAGCATGCTTATGTATATTGTTGAGCGCTTCTTGACCAATCCGGAAAAGCGCCTCTTCTATTGGTGTAGGGAGGAGTTTAAGACCTGAAACATCACAAACGGCTTGAAGACCTAGTCCTAGTGCATAAGTTTTAAGGGACGTCATCACACCGGCTTCAATTCCCACAGGTCGAAGCTGCCAGATTAATGTTTTCATTTCTTGCATTGCTTGCTGAGATAGCTGTTGAATATCGACTAATGCCTCATTAAGAACTAGAGGGTTGTCTTGAATACTCTGTGCACCACGTGCTGTCATTGATAATGAGAACAGTTTTTGGCTAACGGAATCATGCAAGTCTCTTGCAAGTCTGTTTCGTTCTTCAGAGAGGATTAGCTCCTGTCTCTTTTCATTTACTCGTGATTGCTCAATCGCAAGAGCCGTGTGATCAGCAACAGCTTGTAAAATTTCTTCATCTATTTTTGAGAGCCTTACATCGTTGTGACTAAGAGCAAATAGAATACCTATTTGATCATTTCGAATCGTAACCGCTCGGGCATGAATTTCAGTGATTTCCGCATCAATTGGAAGATGAAACGTGTGAGGTGTAACTGGAATTTCTTTATCCACTGCTTCTATAAGTTCTTTTAGTGTATCATCAGAATAAGGCATGTTCAGTACGTTTAATTTGTTTTGATCGTACAAAGAGTGGAGAACATGCTGGTGACCGCTATTATGGAAATAACCGACGATAGGCCAGTTAAAAGATTGAGCGGTTTGCCGTACAATCCCGTTAATGATCTCCTCAGTATGTTCGCACTTCCATAATTCTCTTGTAAGTGATTCAAGTTTCGAATAGTTTTCTGCACGTTCTTGCTCATCTTGATATAATCGTACTCGTTTAATAGCTGTTCCAATTTGAAAAGCAACCGATTCAAGTAGAGTAAGTTCTTCCTCAGAAAACTTTTCTTTACCAGGAGAGCCAACATTTAAAATACCAAATGATTCCCCGGCGGCAGTTAATGGAACGGTCGCATGATGAGTTAATCCCTCTGTATCACCGGTTTTGTGATGGATGGCATCTTCAATTCGTTTACATTCAATGATGTTAACTGCCTCGTTCAGTCGTCCATCCCAAAATTTATTTAAGCACCAGCAAGTTCCTTTACACATTGGTTCCTTTTCTTTCAATGCAAGAGCTTCAGGAAGTCTTGCATCGGCTGTACAAGTAAACTGTTTCTTATAGTTTGATAAGAAAATCCATCCTGTTTTGAGTCCGGTGACGTTCAAAAGCTCTTCAAGAACAGATTGAAGCATCGTCTTCAGGTCAGTTGAACGATTTAATGTTTCGGCAATGGTTTTCAAGGTGAGTAATTCACGCTCGTATCGTTGATCATCCACAGTAGTTCCCCCAATATTTAAACAATTGACATTTTTTATTATACTATTAAGAGGGTTATTATCTAAACAGTGAGATTTACAAGAATACGATGTCCGAAATAATCTATTCATAGATCAGAGAGGCTGAGGAGGAATAATATGAAAATCAAAGAAAAAGCAACAGAACTTTCTTCCGTCCAGCTGATTGTTCTTTTCTATTTTGCGGCTGTAGCATTATCGACGGTTCTCTTAAGTCTTCCGGTTGCCCACCAAGCTAGTGTTGAATGGAGCTTTATAGATGCTTTATTTACAGCTGTAAGTGCAATTAGTGTTACAGGATTAACAGTCGTTTCTACTGCTGATACGTTTAGTACAACCGGAACATACATCCTTGCTTTCGTACTTCAATTCGGTGGAATTGGGATTATGACCCTTGGAACTTTTATTTGGTTATTAGTGGGGAAGAAAATAGGGATGAAAGAACGTCAGCTTATTAGTACAGATCAAAATCGTGGTACGTTAGCTGGTCTTGTAAGTCTAATGAGACAAATCCTCGGGCTTATTCTCTTATTTGAAGCGATAGGGACAATTATTCTTGGGATCTATTTGTTAAAGTATTATGATGCGTGGCAAGATGCTTTTTTGCAAGGTTTTTTTGCGTCAGTAAGTGCTACAACAAATGCAGGATTTGATATTACTGGGAGCTCACTTATCCCATATGCAAATGATTATTTTGTGCAATCCATTAACATGATTCTGCTTATATTAGGTGCAATAGGGTTCCCTGTTCTTATCGAACTGAAAGAATACTTATTCCAAAAGAAAGAAACGGTAGCGTACCGCTTTACGTTGTTTACAAAGGTTACGACGGTTACTTTCTTTGCTCTAATCTTAATCGGTACCGCCCTTATCTGGATTTTAGAAGCAGGAAATTTCTTGGCTGATAAGTCATGGGATCAATCGCTATTCTATTCATTGTTTCAATCTGTTACAACGAGAAATGGTGGTCTCGCAACTATGGACGTGAGTGAATTCACTCTGTCTACGCAGTTAGTGTTAAGTTTACTTATGTTTATTGGCGCATCTCCAAGCAGTGTTGGCGGAGGGATTCGAACGACTACTTTTGCTGTTGCTGTATTAACAGTCGTTCACTTCGCAAGAGGTCGAAAAAGTGTCAAAGTTTTTGGGAGAGAGCTTTTACATGATGATATTATCAAATCGTTCATCGTCATTTTTACAGCGACTGGTCTTTGTGGTTTGGCAGTCGTTATTCTTTCAGCAACAGAACCATTCTCATTAACTGCCATTGTATTTGAAGTGACTTCAGCCTTTGGTACAACGGGTTTATCCCTTGGCATCACTCCTGAACTAAGTACTGCGGGTAAATGGGTTATTATCTTTCTCATGTTTGTTGGAAGAATTGGGATTATATCGTTTCTACTGATGATGCGAGGAAACGCTCCTCTCGAACGTTACCATTACCCAAAAGAACCTATTATTACCGGATAATGAGGCTAATGTAACAAATATATCTATATGAATACGTTTTCAATAATGGCGTTATTTTCCTCTCAGTAGGGGTATATCCATACTACTTCAAATACTGAGGAGGAAAGTATCATGTATTCGAAAATTGTAGTAGCTTATGATCGTTCTGAGGATAGTGAAAAAGCGCTCCACCAGGCAGTTAAATTAGCAGAACTAAGCAAAGCTTCTATTCATTTAGTGCATGTTGCGAAAGAATCACATAAACTTTCAGCTCAACCAGCGACGAGAATTCCTTATGGCACTGGAAGTATCGGTAATGAAGGACATGCTGGTGTCCCCACACCGATTCCTGAAGAGCAAAGTGGCGTAACGGTCGAACGAAGTGATGGAGAAGCAATGCTTCGAGAAGTGAAAGAAACGCTGCATCATATGGGTGTGAATGTTTATTCCGATGTAAGAAGTGGCGATCCGGCGAAAGAAATCGTGGATCTAGCCGTTATGACAGAAGCAGATTTAATCGTTATCGGGAGTCGAGGGTTGAGTGGGATTAAAAAATGGATGCTTGGAAGCGTAAGTGAGAAGGTTGCTCAACAATCGCCATGTCCTGTCCTAATTGTAAAATAGAAAGCCTGGGAAACCAGGCTTTTTTCTTTGGTCAAAAAGTTAATTATTATTAACTTTAAGTTAGGTTTACTTAACATTTTGTTTGGTGTAGAATACATATAAAGGAAATGAGAGAGAGGGGTTCAGGTGACATTACAAAATCGAATTAGAGAACTAAGAGCTCGTTTTCAGTTAACGCAGCAGCAGCTTGCTTCAAAAGTAGGGGTAACGAGACAAACGATCGCAGCTGTGGAAAAGGGAGAGTATGTTCCGTCATTATTACTAGCTATGAATATTTGTAGAGAATTTGACATGTCGGTGGAGGAAGTATTTCAACTACAGGGGGAATCGGAGTGAAATTATCTTTCGTTTATTTAATGAACTTGGTTATACTTGGTCTGTTTGGTTGGGCAATGGTTACTTATTTCGATGCAGCTTCGCAATTTCAAACTATAATAAGTGGAGACGGAAATGAAGTTACGATTAACCTACTCCCTGTTCTTTTGACTATTTTGATCACGAGTTTTATTGGCTTTATATTCACTCGTAGTAAGAGAAGAAAGAATAAGGGTTGGAAAGAAGCGCTTTTGCTTCCTTCCGAACTGTGTGAAGATGATGAACGGGAAAAAGCTTTAACCGCCCATGCGTGTCGCAATGCTTATATTGGGATGATGTTTGTCACGCCTATTTTAATTGCAGCAATGACTTTTCAACCGTTTATATCTCATTATTTTTCAGCCTACCCGATCCTAATATTGCTACTATTGCCGTTCGTTCAGGTTAGTGTTTTTTATTTTTCTCTTCGGAGGAAGTTAAAGTAACGTTTACCAGCAGAGCTTTAGCGTTAATTCACTGCAATTATCTTGATTACCTGCTGTGAGATCGACGCGAATGGCGTCTGGCGTATAAGCTATGTGAAAGGGAGAAGTCACGCCAGCACGTTGAATCAGCATATGAACATGGGAATGATCATTTTTCTGAGCGGCGTCTTTTAATTCATGAGCAAATTGAGCGTCGTTTTCCACTTTATTAAGCAGCTTCTCTCCATCTGTCATTAGCTTCGAACACGTCTCGGCTGATTTTTGGAAACGAGTCACTTCAATTGGAGGGAAAGGGCGATAATAAGAGGGATAACAAGGTGAATACGGATTAGGCCATTCGTTGTATCTGTAATGTTTAAATGACATCATAGGCCTCCTGAATATGTGATGCTATTACCCTATGGTTTTATAAAAAAAGGGGTGCATCTTTCTTTAATTTGTGAAATTTGATTACAACAGGTTACAATAATTCAGAAGACGTTTGGAGAAGGAGCATGGTGTTTTGAAGAAATACGTTATTTTTACGATCAGTCTTATTAGTTTCTATTTCATTTTGAATTTAATCATTGGTTCGATTGTTAATGCTATATTTCAACCAGATTGGTTGATGGCCTGGGCTAAGGGGCAACAGGTGACAGGCACCGTTACGTTTGGCCTTCTATATAATCCTATTGATCTTATAAGTTTGATTTTGTCGCTAGTGATCAGTGTTATCATTACATCTAAAGTCAAACCTTCTTAAATCGTGCCGAGGCACGATTTTTTATTTTTATGGTGTTTGAAGGCATTGTTCATAAAAGAATAGAATGATTAACTTGTGAAAAAGAACAAAGGTAGGATGAAAATGACTGAGTAAGGAGGTTTTTTGATGAAGATAATGCAAATAAAAAAGGGTTTTCCTTATGATCTTCTACTTGATGCTGATCCATCTCTCGATCATATTGAACGTTATCTAAAAGTTGGGAGTTGTTATGTTGCGGTTGAGGAGCAAGAAGTGATGGGAGTCTATGTGTTAGTAGAAAAAGAAAAGGAAATAATGGAGATCATGAATATAGCAGTAAGGGAGGATAGAAGGGGAAACGGAATAGGAAAAAAGCTTATTAACGATGCTATCCAAAGATCAGAGGCGCTTGGAGCGACTACGATAGAGATTGGCACGGGTAATTCAAGTCTGGATCAATTAGCTCTCTATCAAAAATGTCACTTTCGAATAACAGATGTTATTGAAGGTTTTTTTGATAGCTATCCTGAAACGATTATAGAAAACGGTATTCCTTGTCGGGATATGATTCGGTTAAGCTATAGCAAAATATAAATTGACTTTTCCATTGTCTAATCGGAGTAAATGGAGTTTTCTGTAAGTTTTCTCGTCACTTAAATAGAAGAATGACTTTAAATCAATGGGCAGGTGTTTGTTCCGGAGGAGTTGAGATAACAAGTGATTATAGCGAACAACTAGAAAGGCTATCAGAAGCAAAAAACAAAAATATCTTAAAACACTGTCTCACAAGGGTAGTCTCTTTTACTGAGGTAAAGCAAAGGTTTATTTACAAGAAGATAACTAGTTTTTTTGCGACAAGGCAAAAGGAATTACAGGTCAGGCAGTGGTCATTGATGGAGGATACACGGCACAATAATGGATTCAATTAGTGAAAGAGAGTTAAATCTTTTCTCTCTAAAAAAACTTGTAAACGCTTTCCTTTTGTTTGTAAAATAGAGAAGAATGGAGGGGAGAACATGAAAGATGTTTTTATTTTGGAGGGTGCCAGAACGCCATTTGGAACGTTTGGAGGTTCACTTAAAGATATTAGTCCAACTGACTTAGGAATTACGGCAAGCAAGGAAGCGCTAGTAAAAAGCGGGATAGAGGCTAGTGAAATTGATCTTTCTGTTATTGGGAATGTGATTCATTCAACATCAAATGCTTCTTATCTCGCACGTCATATTGCTCTTGGAACAGGAATACCGATCGAGAGCCCTTCACTAACAGTGAATCGTTTATGCGGTTCTGGAATGCAGGCCGTCATATCAGCTGCTCAATCTATTATGATGGGAGACGGTCAAACGGCCCTTGCCGGCGGAGCGGAGAATATGAGCTTATCGCCTTATACGTTAAGAGGAAATCGTTTTGGAGCTAAAATGGGTGCTCCTAAAATGGATGATATGCTGTTGGCTACGTTAACAGATGAGTATACTGGAACAGGAATGGGGATAACGGGAGAGAATCTTGCAGTAAAGTATGGGATTTCTAGAGAAGATCAAGATGAGTATGCAACCCGAAGTCAGCAAAAAGCAGCCGAAGCAAGAGAGAAAGGCATTTTTGTGGAGGAAATCGCCCCTGTTGAGATAAAAGGGAAGAAGGGGGTTGAAAGCTTTGCGATTGATGAGCATATTCGAGAAGGTACTACAGAAGATAAGCTAGCTAGTTTAAAGCCAGCTTTCAAAAAAGATGGAACTGTCACTGGTGGAAATGCAAGTGGAATTAATGATGGGGCAGCTTCGGTCGTATTAGCAGGAACAGATTACGTTACGTCTAAAAATCTCAAGCCTCTTGCTCGAATCGTTTCTTGGGGAATAGCGGGAGTAGATCCTTCAATCATGGGGATTGGTCCTGTTCCTGCCATTCGACAGGCACTAGATAAAGCAGGTATGACATTGCAAGATATGGACTTGATTGAAGTAAATGAAGCTTTCGCAGCTCAGTATCTGGCTGTTGAAAAGGAGCTAGAGCTTGATCGCTCACGAGTGAATGTAAACGGGGGTGCCATCGCGTTAGGACACCCAGTTGGAGCAAGTGGGACACGTGTTCTTTATACTCTCATAAAAGAATTAAAGCGCAGAAATGGAAGATATGGTGTTGCCTCCCTGTGTATTGGCGGAGGACAAGGTATTGCCGTAGTAATCGAAATTAGTTAATTTGTCAGAAAAGATTGCCAATTCACACGATGTTGCGTATACTAAAAGTATTAACTAACGGAAAGGGGCTGTGCATTATGGTAAATAACAAAAAGAATTCATCGTTAATTGCATATTGTGCACAGTCCCATTGGTAGGGTAGGAACCTTTTCTTACTTCTGATTAATAAGATCAAAAACCATGGGCTGTGCGACTGTGTCTATGGTTTTTTATACTTTATCAGCTAATTACTTACGCTGATTGTATGATAAAAGCCGACATCATTGTACGGCTTTTTGTCATATTTACACTTATTAATCAGGAGGCTTTCAATTGAAACGAATAAAATTAGGATGGAATTCATACTTTGAAGAAAATTATCAAGCTATGACAGAAGATGGACTTATACCAGCTCGAGTTAAAATGGAACATCGTGGAGGTTACAGCGTTTCAACAGGAGAAAGTTCTTATGCAGCAGAACTTTCAGGTAAGTTCCGATTTGAAGTAACACAACGTGATGCTTTGCCAGCGGTTGGTGACTGGGTACTGATTACTCCAAAATCAGAGAATAAAGCGATCATTCATCAGTTGCTCCCAAGAAAAAGTAAGTTCTCTCGAAAAATTGCTGGAACGACGACAGAAGAGCAAATTATCGTAGCGAATGTCGATACGGTTTTTCTTGTAAACGCATTAAATCAGGATTTTAATCCAAGTCGAATTGAGCGATACCTTTTGATGGCATGGGAAAGCGGGGCAAACCCCGTTATTGTTCTAAGTAAAGCAGATCTTTGCGATAACGTCATGGAGAAAGTGAATGCATTAACTGGGGTCGCAGTTGGAGTACCAATTCATGTGGTTAGTTCAGCGACTGAGATTGGGATTGATGAATTAACTCCTTATTTAATTGAGGGAACGACAACCGCTCTTCTTGGTTCGTCAGGAGCAGGAAAGTCCACGCTTATAAATAAGTTATACGGACAAGATATTCAAGTTGTCCAAGACATTCGTGAAGAAGACGGTAAGGGTAAACATACGACGACAAGTCGAGAACTGATTTCTCTTCATACCGGAGGCGTACTGATTGATACGCCAGGTATGAGAGAACTTCAATTGTGGGAAACGAATAACCTGTCTCAGAGTTTTCCTGATATAGAAAGCCTTGCGGAACAATGTTATTTCAGGGATTGCAAGCACGAAGGTGAACCAAAATGTGCTGTAAGAAATGCTATTTCTGATGGAACGCTAGAAGAAAGAAGGTTTGAGAATTATAGTAAGTTCAACCGAGAGCTTGCTTTTCTTGAACGTCAAACGAATAAGAAGGCTCAGCTCGAGGAAAAGAAAAAGTGGAAAAAAATCGCTGGAGATCGAACTAGAAAGCATCGCTAGGCTCTTTAATTTAGGAAGGAGTAGATGAGATGACGGATGAGCGTTCAATTTTAAACGAATATGCTTCATTGACGAACTGGTTAGAAACGACGGCGATGGAGATGAGTGAGGAAGTGTTTTTTAAGCCTATTAAATCAGGTAAATGGTCTCCAGCTGAAATTCTCTCTCACATCATGAAATGGGATGATTATCTATTAGAAGAGCGAATTCCATACATGAAGAGTGAAGCGATTTTGCCAAAGCTTGAAAAGGTAGAAGCAGTGAACAATCGTGCAGCCAAATTTGCTAGATCTGGGGTTACCCAAAAGGAATTAGTGAAGGAAACGATAAAATCAAGAAAACGAGTAGTCGAGAGACTTCTAGAATGGCGCCCATTCGAATGGGAAAACACGTTTTATATTGATAAGTATCCTCTCTGTCTAACAAGTTATATTAAAGGATTAATTGAACACGATGAGCATCACAAACTTCAAATAGAAGTTTTTATGAATGAACAGGGAATACCTCACTCTCTTTTCTTAACATAGTTGTGAAAGGTATCGGATAATAAAAAGAGGCACGGGAGAGTCTAAAAGGTGGAGGTGAGAAAAATGGCAAAACATAAAGCAAACCCCACTACAAATGGACTTGCTTCATCTCAGCCAGAAGGACAAGGAACTGGTATTGAAGTTGGAACAGCCCGTGATTCTCAAAGAAAAAAGAAAAAGAAGTAACCAAAAAACGCTGCCTCGCACGAGGTAGCGTTTTTTTTTGATTATTTGTCTTTATCTGTCCAACGAAGAATTGTTCCCCGGGAGGATCGGTGTTTGAATGGAAATCATTATCGCCAACTATTAGTAAATTGCTGCGAATTGTCTCACGTGTAATGTATTCAAGACACTGATTAGGCGACTTGTCCCTTCTAAGAGCTGCTCTTTTGTTACATAAGAAAGCGGTAGTCTCATTCTTACAGCATGCTCTTGCTTATGTGGCACAAGCAGGACGTTTGATTCTAGTAGCGTATCAAATAATTCCTGGCGATTAAGTGATGGCTTGAAATCAAACCAAATAGAGGTAGGGTCTTCTATTTGAAGTATCGTTATGTGATCTTTAAGAGTATTAAGCTTATGCAGGACTTTCTGCTTTCGTACATACAGTTGGTCTTGGATCGTATCAATATGATCATGAAGTTCATCAGAATTTAAAATGTTATCAACGATTTCGAGCAATACCGGAGGAGGAGTCATGCAAAGTTGCATTTGAACCTCTTGTATTCGGTTTACTACATGCTCTGGCCCAAGAACCCATCCTAAACTTAGGCCGGGGGCTATGCCTGTGAAGTGGCCAATCTGAACAACAAATTCACGATTCGATCCTAATTCAAAAAAAGAAGGGAGAACGTTTCCTACAGAATTAGTAAGTAATGATGTTTCAACAATTTCGAGAATAGGAATGCCTACTTTCTCACATTGAGAAAGCAGTTTTTTTCTTTGTTGTAAAATAGTTGAATGACTTAAGGAATGATCGTAAATGTTGTTGGAGTTGGCAATTACAAGTTTAATGCTTTCTTTTTGAAACATGTTTTGTGTTAATGGCTTGTCTGTTGAATACTTAATAACTCGGATCCCTGAGACAATTAGGATATTTAAGTGTGAGTAATTCACAGGTTCTTCCATAGCTATCGCATCCCCAGGGTTTAGAAAACATTTAACTGATAAGAGCATCGCTTGTTCAAGGCTTGATGTGAGGACCATGTGTTCACTTAGAGATGATTGTTTCATAAACCGACAGATCGAGTGAGTGACGCGCTCTTTCGTTGGTGGAGCATTATCAAGCTTAGTTGTAAAAGGTGTTAATTCATGAGCAGATTTTGCCAGGCATAAATCTTCCGCTATTGATCCTGATATTAGATTTATTAATGATGGGTCTTTTAAATACTCGTAATGTTTTCCATACAAAGAAGAGTCTTCAGCTAAATGTTGATTTCGTAGTTTATTCCATGTCATTGAATGATCAGGAATTAAATCTGCAGCCTCAGAACTTACGCGTGTGCCACTTCCTTGTCTGGATGTTACATAGCCATTTGCACGTAATTCGGCGTATGCTGTCGTAACGGTGCTCCGATTCACACCTAGTTGGACAGCCAGGTCACGCTCAGCTGGAAGGGCATTACCAGTTTGAAGAGATCCATTTATAATCGAATTCTCATAGTAATCAACGATTTGTTTGTACAACGGTTTGCTGCTCTCTGGATTGAGTATAAATCTCGCCATTGTCCACCACCTCACTCCTATTATAGTGAATTTTAGATAAAATTGTATAAAATTTTCAAAAAAATTAACAATTAAATATTCTCTATAAACACAGGTTTTAAGCCATTTGACGGATATTTTTGTAGGAAAAGACAAATTGGATGGTATACTTTTGGCTAAATTGGATGGTTACAGAAAGTTTTTTGAAATTTAAAATAAATTTAATCATTCAGTTAATTGTTAATATTCAAACGAATAGTCGGCATTGGTTTACATAGGTTGAGTGATATGACCTCCCTGTTATAGATCTCACAACGTTTTCCGTCGAATGTATTCGTTTGAATGATTAACTGTGAAGAGTCTACATTGTGCTAGATCTTCAACTGAATGGTACAAACAAATAGGGGGTAACACAATGAAGAAAAAGTTTTCGCTTCTGCTTTCGGTCATCTTGTTGTTAAGCCTTTTCCTTGCAGCGTGTTCTGGTAACTCAAACACGTCTAGTAACTCGAACAGTGAGGGAGAAGCAACCAGCGGAGACAGCGATAGCTCTGAGGGATCAGCTGAACAGGTGCTAAATTTAACGGATACACAGGATATACCGACTATGGATTCAACACAGGCTACAGATACAGTAGCATTTAACGCAATGAACCAGGTATTTGAAGGGCTGTATCGTCTAGATAAAGACAATAAGCCAGTTCTAGGTATGGCAGCTGAAGAGCCACAAGTTGAAGAAAAAGACGGAGAAACTGTTTATACTTTCAAGATTCGTGATGATGCGAATTGGTCTGATGGTACTCCAGTTAAAGCAGATGATTTCGTTTATGCATGGCACAAAATTATTCACCCAGATACTATGGGCGGATATGCATCAATGATGGGTGCTGCAGGAATTAAGAATGGTAACGAAATTATCACTGAAGGCGATCCTTTATACGGTAAGGTAGAAGAGCTTGGTGTTAAAGCAGTAGATGAGAAAACACTTGAAGTAGTAGTGACTCAAGAGGTTCCTTACTTCTTCGACCTTTTAACATTTGCATCTTTCTATCCACAGCCAAAAGACTTTGCTGAAGAGCAAGGCGAAAACTATTCTCTTGAATCTGATACAATGCTTTACAACGGTCCATTTACACTAGCTGAATGGAATCATGGCGACGGTTGGAAGCTTGCTAAAAATGATGGGTACTGGGATGCAGATACAGTACAACTTAAAGAAGCGAATTACAAAATCGTAAAAGACGAAGCAACTCGAGTTAACCTTTATGAAACTGGAAAAATTGATCGTGCTGGTCTTAGTGCAGATTTCGTTGATCAGTTTAAAGATCGCGAAGATTTCACAACAATTCTTGATACAACTATTTACTTCCTTCGTATGAACCAGAAGAACGAAGCACTTGCGAACAATGACATTCGTAAAGCGCTATACCTTTCTTATGATCGCGACGGTCTAGTAAATGTATTGCTTAACAATGGTTCAGTAGCTGCTCGCTATCTTGTACCAAAAGAATTCCTATTCTTTAACGATGAAGATTTCCGTGCACCAGCTCCAGACGGCTATCTTGCAGATCAAACAGCAGACGATGCTGCTGAGTACTGGAAGAAGGGGCTAGAAGCTCTAGGTACTGACAAAGTTGAACTTGAATTCCTTACAACTGATAGTGACCTTGCATCCAAAATTGCAGAGTATGCGAAAGATCAGTTTGAGTCTAAGTTAGACGGTCTTACAATTACAATTAACAAACAGCCTTGGAAGCAGTTCCTTGATCTTGAAGATGCAGGAGACTTTGATATCTCAACTGGTGGTTGGGGACCAGACTATCCAGATCCAATGACTTACATTTACATGTTTGAAACAGACGGCGCTTATAACCGCATGGATTATTCTAACGAAGAGTATGACAAGCTAGTTTCAGATGCAAAAACTGAAACGGATGAGCAGAAGCGCTGGGAAATGATGCAAGAAGCTGAGCGTATTCTAATCGAAGAAGATACAGCGATCTTACCAACTTATCAAGGTGGTTCCGCTATTATCATGAAAGACTACGTGAAAAACTACCACATCCACAAGTTTGGTGCTGATTCTTCTCTTAAATGGGTAACAATCGAGAAGTAATCCTAAAAAGCGCGAGCCGAGAGGCTCACGCTTTTTATTTGGTGTGAAAAGGAAAAGTTTGATCATGGCTCTTTAATAAATGATTGTCATCTTGTCTCATGTGTCGTCTGGTTATTGATAAACAAATGCGGCAATCTTCGATGATGTGTATGCTGTTCGAAGACGTAAGCAAGTTTAATAAGCTGTGGTTCACTAAATGCTTTACCAGTCAGAGTGATGCCAAAAGGTTTGTTATTAGAAGTGAAACCAGCTGGTACGGTTATAGAAGGGTAACCTGCTTTTGCGGGAAGTGTTGAACCGTAAGAGCCTGCGAATAGTAATAAATCTAGATCTTCTCTTTCCATAAGTTGATCAATACCTTCATCCTTTGCGTATTTGAAATCTTGGAGTCGACTTTTAAGATAGGATGGATCAAATAATGTTCCTTGCGTTTGGTTTGATTCGATAAGAAGCGATTGACCAAATGGCAGAGAAGTCGACTGATTTTGGTTATAGTAATCAATAATTGTTGATAGATCTAGTGGAACAGAAGAGGTTGTTTCCTTAGCAAGGTAGCTGTTCACCCCTGATTTGAATTCGTGGAGAAGGACCTGGTAGTCTCTCTCTAACGCTTCCTGATATGGACTTATTTCTTTCACTTCTACAATAGAGCAACCTATCGTTTTAAGATCTTCCATGGCTTTAGCCAATTGTTCTTGTTCTTCCTGATGCATCGCATCATAATAGCCTTTTTTAACGACACCTATTCTTAAATTCTCAAGTAATGTAGGGAAGAGATATGGCGTATAATCATGGTACTCAGGTACAAAATGCGTCGCTTGATCTTGTGAATCCTTTCCTGATAACACACCGAGAAGGATTGCAGCATCAGTGACATTGCGTGTCATTGGGCCAGCGGTATCCTGTGAATAAGAAATAGGAATAATTCCAGTCCGGCTAATAGATCCCACGGTTGGTTTTATACCAACACCAGCATTAGAGCTTGATGGGCTAAGAATAGAGCCATTTGTTTCTGTTCCTACAGCAGCCGTAGCGAAATGACAGGCAACAGCTACAGCAGAACCAGAGCTCGATCCTCCGACGTCAAGTGTTCCAGGCCCATAGGGATTAAAGACTTGACCGCCTCTTGAACTAAATCCATTAGGCATTGTTTCACTCATGAAATTAGCCCATTCGGTCATATTGGTTTTCCCGAGAATCACAGCACCAGCGTGGCGAAGATTTTTTACTAGAAAAGCGTCATTTTTGCCATAAGAAGAAGCTAATGCCATAGAACCTGCACTTGTATGCATGTGGTCATCGGTGTTGATGTTATCTTTGAGCAGGATTGGGATTCCGTGTAATGGACTTCTGGGTCCATTTTGTTTGCGTTCACGATCAAGAGATTCTGCAATAAAAAGGGCGTCAGGATTGATTTCTAGTATAGCGTTTACTCGTGGATTATAATTTGCGATTTGTTCAAGATAGTACTGTACGAGCTGGAGAGAAGTAAGGTTGTCTTCTAACATTGCTTGCTGAAGATCAAGGATCGTTGATTTTTCTAACCATTCTAATGACAGCATATAGTATCCCCCATGAGAATCCTTTTTGTAACTATTTCAACAAAAATTGGTAAAATCCTTTTGCAATAGTCAGTTCTTGAGCGTTCGTTTTCAATTCACATAAAAAACCCGAATCTCTTTGTAAGATTCGGGTTTTGATATTTATGCAACTCTCGTTTGACGAGCAAACCAAGGTTTTAATTTTATAAAGAAGGCAACGAATATACTTGCTATAATAGCGCCTTTTACAAGGTTGAATGGTGTAATTCCTGTTAATACGAGAGCCTGACGAGCTGATGAAGACATTTCTTCAAAGCCCATAAACCACGTATATGCTGGAAGAATAATTAAATAGTTCAACAGTCCCATCACTGCCGACATTAGAATCGTTCCGAGCGTCAATCCCAGTGCTAACCCTTTCTGAGTTTGATTAAATTTACGGAAGATTAAAGAAGTTGGTACGATCAAGAAAACTCCTGCAATGAAGTTTGATATTTGACCAATTGGTACTCCGGTGAAGCTTCCTTGAATTCCAAAGTGAATGAAATTCTTAATCGCTTCTACAAGTATCCCAGCAACTGGACCATACAGAATGGCAACAAATAGTGCTGGAATTTCACTGAAGTCTATTTGTAGAAAAACAGGAAATCCAGGCAGTGGAAAATCTAAAAGCATTAACAAGTAAGAAATACTGCTGAACATCGCAACGACAATCATACGTTGCGTTTTTGAAACACTTTTCATTTTGACATTGCTCCCTTTTTTTCGAACCACCGAAAAAGGAGATGTGGCCCCAGTGCACACAAAAAACCATGAGTATGGGGCTCATGGTTACGGCATGGGGAAATAAGCAAGCTTCTGTTATAATTCAAAGAAAGCTTACTACTCCACCATCTTCTCCCATCCAGACTATACTGTCGGCTCTGGAATCACACCAGATCCTGCCCAAATTACAGGCTCGCGGGCTTGAGGAATTACTTATCCTTCACCGCCGGTCGGGAATTACACCCTGCCCCGAAGATAGTTCGTTATAATATTTACAAGTTCATTATACAGCGAAAGTAGCGATATCTCAATGAAAACATCTTGAACATATGCTATTTTGTGATAACGCTTTCTTTTTAGGGGGGCTAGCAGAGACATAAACTTAAAAGCTCTCCATCTTTGAAGAGGGAGAGCTTAAAATAAAGCGCTATTATTTTTTCTCAGAGAGCCACGTTGCGACCTTTTCAGCGTCTCCACCTTGGATGACACCAGCAGGCATACCGCCGCCTTTACCATTCTTAATTATTTCTAGAATTTCATCTTTTGAATACTTGCCACCTACTGCTTCAAGAGCAGGACCAGCACCGCCTCCAAGGTTTTCACCATGACATGACGCGCAGTTTTGAGAGAAGATTTTCTCGGCTTCTCCTCCAGCTGAATCTCCACCGCCTTCTTCAGACTGTTCACTATGGCCGGCTTCATTTCCACCAGCATGTTCTTCGGTTGTGGATAGCCAGTATGTAAAGCCTACAACCATAACTAGGAACAAAATTATTGCAGTAATATATGCGGATGATTTTCCCATTCTGTTCACCTCCTGTATCCTCATCTTTATCATACTTTTCAAACATTCAATTATCAAATATATTTTGCTTATTTCTTCCTGAATTATGTATGCGTTTCTATGATCACTAGTGAAAAAATCTTCTATTTTGGGGTGCGGATTCATAGACATAGAGTATGACGTTTAAGGAGCGGGGGGACAGGAAATGAAGAGCAGCTCACGCATGCTGTTTAGTGATACAAGCAGTAGACAAATTAGGTTTGTTTCTTTCTTTTCAATTGTAGGACTTATTCTCCTGTTTATTGTAGCAGGAATGATTTCCTCATCAGAAACGAAGTATCAACTCTCCTCTTCTGTGTTACATGATTGGATTACAAGTTTCTCGACTGAAGCTCTCGTTTATGGAATGGGGACGGAAAACCATTACTTGACTCAAGTACTACCAGAGGAAAGTGAGCCGCCAGCGCTGTCCTTAGTTGCCTTTCAGTTTATTACGAGTGTGAAACCCGGGGATATACGTAGTCTTTTGGGTGGGGAGCTACCAGGGTTTGCATTATATGATGCTAAAATCCACGTAGCCGGTGAAGGGACGAATTTCACTAATCTCCCTATTGAATCAACTCCTGCATTAGATGAATTGTTAAAAGAACGTGAAGTTCCAACTGAAAAATTACAGATAAATGATTCCAAGGATCAAGTAACACCTCCTCTTCAAACAACAAATGGCCGAAAAGTAGCTTTTATTTATCACTCTCATAGTTATGAATCATATCTGCCATTACTAGGACTTGAAGGCAACAAAAATGCAAATCTTGCAAATGATGGAAAAACGAATATTACGTTAGTTGGTAAGATGCTCGGAGAAGAACTGGCTGAGAGAGGGATTGGAGCAAAAGTAGATGATTCAAATATAGGCGCACTTTTAAATGAAAAAGGTTGGGAACACGGTAAAGCATATGATGTGTCTAGAACAATCGTACAATCGGCTGTGGCAGGAAATGATGATTTTAATTTGTTTATTGATATTCATCGAGACTCCTTAAGAGAAAAAGATACGACAGTGACAATTAACAATGAGGAATATGCTCGTACGGTCTTTGTTATTGGAGAAGAGAATCCAAATTACGAGAAAAACTTAGCACTTGCAAAGGATTTACATGTAGAATTAAAGACCAAGTATCCTGGGCTCAGCAGGGGAGTTATTGGTAAAAAAGGTCAAGGGGTAGACGGTATCTACAACCAGGACATATCTCCTAACGCTATGTTAATTGAAATAGGGGGCGTAGATAATAACCTCGAACAGCTGAGTCGAACAGTTAAAGCGATTGCGGATGTCGTTAGTGAACACTACTGGAAGACCCAAAAAGTAAATAACTAACAAAGCGCTGTGCATATGCACAGCGCTTTTAAGCAGCTTCTTTATTTAATGTTAGTAAGCTAGTCGCAATTCCAACTGCAAAAATAGTTATGGCAGAGTATAATGTAGCATTCAATCCAATCGTCTTTGAACCGATAATAATAACAACCCCATCGATGAGAAAGATAATGATACCAATATTCAATGAGAGGACACGGGAGATGAACTGAGCAAGCAGATCTGTTCCGCCGGTGCTTGTATCATATCTCAACATAATACCAATGCCTGATCCAACAAAAAAGCCGCCAAGGACAGCGCTAGTAAGGATCGGAAATGAAAACGTATATCGAAGGGGAGAGAGAATATCAATAAAAAATGAAGAAAGTAATAAACCATGAAGGCTATTGTAGAAGTAAGGCCGAAAATATAGAAACGCAATAATATAGAGAGGTACACTTAAACAAATAATGGTAAATCCTGTTTGATAGCCCCAAATGTATTTGATAATGAGGCCAATTCCGATCATTCCCCCATCGATGAGATGGTTCGGTACAAGAAAGGCGTTAATGCCAGCACCAACTAGGATGCTTCCAGATATTACTGCAGCGATTTTTTGATACATATCATACTCACCTGCTTGGTCGTGGTTGTATCATATTTATGTAAGAATGGCTGAGTTCATAACGGGTTTCTCTAATATCTGTTCAATAGCAATGGATTATCCCAAAATACTATGAAAACGTCTGTCTTCGGAGAGACATAGAAGAAAGTCGGAGGATTTAATGAAGTCAATCATCTCGTTATATCAATTAGAATATATATTTGTTATTTTGGGTTTTCTTGTCTCTTTTCTTACCTTCTATGGCGGGCTCTCATTCATCCGTCTTTTCTTAAAGAAAGAGCGTGAACAACCAAAATGGAAGATTGGGATAGTTTCATTCGTATTAGGAGTTTTCTTTTATTCTATTAATATAATGGTGAATCTATCTGTTTTGGAAATAAACGATAGAGAAGTGTTGGTGTTTCACGGACTGATTATTGTGTTATTAAGCAGTGTGATTAGTTATATTGTTATAAGGATAATTTTGAATAAAAATTGGAGAGGGCGATTTTTACTCAGGGGTGGATTCCTAGTAGCGGGAGGTATCTTTTTAACTTTTTTTATAGGGAACCTTGTGTATTTCAATAAAGTTATCGCATTCAATTTCGTTCAATTGATATTAGCTTTGTTGCTTATTATAGGGTTTTCTCTATGCATTGTTAGGTTTCTTCATCTTATGAATAGTGATGAAAACTTATTAATTAGTTTGGGCTGGAATGTGTTAGGTAGCCTTGCTTCAGGAACGGTCTTTTTATTTTTACCGTACCTCGTGTTTTATGGAATGATCGAGGAAAAGTTGATTATTAATCTCGATCAGCAAGGTGATCCCTATCTTATTGCACTTGCATTCAACCTGTTGTGTATCGGTCTACTTATTTATATTCCTGATCGGTATGGAGTTTTGAAACAAATGGAGCAGTCCGAACAGTTAGTCAAGCACGAGCAACAGTTTCAAACTTTGTTTCATCATAACCCTGATGCTGTATTTTCTGTTGATCCGAATGGAAAGTTTATAAGTGTAAATTTCATTGCTTCGGAATATACCGGCTACTCCATTTCAGATCTTAAGAGAATGACATTTGAAGATGTGGTCGCTCCGGAGAATGCAAATCTTGCTAAAGGTATGTTTAAGCGTTCTTTACAGGGAGAGGTTCATCAATTTGAGGTTCTAATAAAGACTAAAATAGGAGACTATAAAGAGCTATATATTTCCACAGTACCTATTATGATCAGTGGGCGTATTGTTGGTGTTTATGGGATTGCGAAGGATGTCACTGAGAACAACCGCGCAGAGAAAATGATTCATTATTTAGCTTATCATGATGAGCTGACGGGCATGGCAAATCGCAGATATTTTAATGAAGAGCTAGAACGTTTATTAATGCATGAAAATCAGGTTTCATTTGCGATTATGTTGCTCGATTTTGATCGATTTAAACGAATTAACGATTTATTTGGTCATGAATTCGGAGATCGAGTCATTCAAGCAATCGGAAAGCGTCTTTCTGAAGTATTAGATGATCGTTTTGTTGTTGCACGTCTTGGGGGAGATGAATTCACCATTATAGTGACAGGCAATTTGGGAGAAAGGGGTGTGTCACTTCTTGCACAGCATGTGCTTGAGTCATTTCAATATCCACTCTTAATCGATCATCAGGAATGTTTGTTGACGGCAAGTATTGGTATTTCGCTTTATCCGCAGCACGGGAAGGATGCAGCTGAGCTGATAAAGTATGCGGATATGGCGATGTATGATGTGAAAGACAAGAGCACCAATAACTACGCTTTCTATAAAGAAGAGATGAGTAATCAAACCTTACATAAGATCGTATTAGAAAACGATTTGCGTCGTGCCATTGATGAAGACGAGCTGATCCTACACTACCAACCTAAGATCAATACGAGGTCGAACAGTGTGATTGGATTTGAAGCGCTTGTTAGGTGGCAACACCCGTCTATCGGATTGATTTCTCCGGATGAATTTATCTCCGCTGCTGAAGAAACAGGGTTAATCATACCGATTGAGAAGTGGGTAATGAGTCAGGCTTGTCAGCAACTGAAAAAGTGGCAGTGTTATTTTGGAGAGAATCTAACGATGGCGGTTAATCTATCACAGCGCCATTTTTATCAAGAGGATATCGTTTGTACTATCTCCTCTATACTGCAAAATGTGGGGCTTGCGCCTTCGTCACTTGAATTGGAAATTACAGAAAGCATGGCTATGTTTAATGAAAAGGAAACGATCGAGAAATTGAACAGGCTAAGAGAGTTAGGACTAGAAATAAGTATGGATGACTTCGGAACGGGATATAGCTCGTTAAGTTATATGAACAAGCTTCCGATTAATCGCTTGAAAATCGATCGGTTATTTATTCGTGATATTACGAGTAACTCAGGAGACCTAGCCATCGTGACAACAATTATTTCAATGGCTCATCACCTTGGGCTTGAGATTATTGCAGAAGGGGTAGAAACGGAAGCGCAGCTACGGATTTTGCATGAGTTAGATTGTTATGAAGTTCAGGGATATTTTTATAGTAAACCTCTCTCGGTTGAAGGGGTAGAAGAGTATATGCATAGTTATATGAAGTGAATTTTTAAATTTGGACATTCAGAAAGGTGGAAACATATTCGAAACATGTACTAGTTAAGAGATTACGATTGAAAAAAGTAGGGTAGAAATGCTAACATCCGAGAAATGTTACTTTAATCAAATGTAGTACCATTGGTAGATAAATAATAAATCATCACTTTCTAGACAGGCCATTGGTCTGTCTTATTTTCATTTAACCACCCATTTATGTAATAAATTTACATTTTATGATGAGCACAAGAAAATTATACCACGTAGATTACAAAGTTGTTATTGGGAAATTCAAAGTGAAATAACGACTTATAAACTCATGTTTTCCTCTATATTTCCCAATACAAACATTAAGAATTCTGTGATAATCTACAAATGTACCAAAAATTCTCACTATTCTGAAACGGAGGAAATGAAATGAAAAAAGGAATTGCCGTTGTACTTGCAACAGGTCTTGCGTTTGGTTCAGCTCTCCCGTCTGCTTCTGCTGCTTCTTCTAACAACTTAAATGCGGAGCAGAAACAAGCCCTGGAAAAAATGGAAATTGTAAAGCAGGATTGGGAAAGTGAACGTAAGGTCCCTTCATTCCTTTCTGGTAAACTATCAGAAAAGAATGTGAAAACAGAGAAAGCCGTGAAATCATATCTTAAGTCAAACGAATCTCTCTTCAAAGTGAAAACGAAAGATTTGAAACTAGTGAATGAAACGACAGATGAGCTCGGAATGACACACTATGAATATGTTCAAACAGTAAAGGGTGTTCAGATCGACGGAGCAAAATTCATCGTACATACGGATGAAAAAGGCGAAGTTACAGCTGTAAATGGAGACCTTCATCCAGAAGCATCTAAGAATTATAAAGGAAGTTCAGATGTAAAGCTTTCTGATAAAGAGGCACTTGAGAAAGCATGGGATCACATTGATGTAAAACCACAGAACGTTGTGAGTGATGAACCAAGCTTTGTAAGAAAATCTGATGCTTTTGATATGGTAGAAAAAAGTGAGAAAGTTGTTTATGAGAAAGATAACAAGTACTACCTAACTTATAAAGTACAGCTTCAATTCATCGACCCTTATCCAGCAAACTGGCAAGTTTATGTGGATGCTCGCGATGGATCGATCGTAGACGCATATAATGCAGTGGCTGATGGAGCAGAAACAGGATACGGGTATGGCGTCCTTGGCAACTATAAGTCCCTCAACACGTATTATTCAAATGGCACCTACTACCTTTATGACACGACGAAGGCAATGAGCGGTGTGATTGAAACAAGAACAGCTAATAACGGAACATCCCTTCCAGGAAGCTATGCGGTAGATAGCAACAATGCGTTTACGTCTAGTTCTCAAGGTGCAGAAGTGGATGCTCATTACAATGCTGGTGTTGTGTATGACTATTACAAGAATACACATAATCGCAATAGCTTTAATAACAATGGAGCCACGATTCGTTCAACTGTACATTATGGATCGAATTACAACAATGCGTTCTGGAATGGCTCACAAATGGTTTACGGTGATGGAGATGGATCAGTATTCGCTCCGCTATCAGGTGCACTTGATGTAGTGGCTCATGAAATTACTCACGCCGTTACGGAAAGAACAGCTGGACTTCAATATCAGAACCAATCAGGGGCTCTTAATGAATCGATGTCGGACGTATTTGGCTACTTCGTTGAGCCAGGAGACTTCCTAATGGGTGAAGATGTCTATACACCTAACAAGGCAGGAGATGCATTAAGAAGTCTATCTAACCCAGAAGCGTATGGACAACCATCTCATATGGATGACTATTATTATACGTCTTCTGATAATGGAGGAGTTCATACGAACAGTGGAATTCCTAACAAAGCTGCATACCTAACAATTCAAAGCATTGGCAAAGCCAAGGCTGAGAAAGTTTACTATCGCGCACTAAGTCTCTATTTAACGCCTACAAGCAACTTTAGTTCAGCCCGTTCAGCACTACTTCAAGCGACATCAGATCTATATGGTACAGGTACAACATACAATGCTGTTGCAAGCGCCTGGAATCAAGTTGGAGTAAATTAAAGTTAGAGAAGGAAGAGTTCAAACATTGAACTCTTCCTTTTTTTGTTTCGTTCAAGCCAACGATCATGAGCACTTTAGGCAACAGTGAATTTTCGAGCATGATTCATAAAGTGCAGGAGATAGTAAAGAAGGTAGAGATCAGGTATGCTTTTACATTGTTTTGATCACCGCATGTTTATGAAACAGAAGTAAAAGGAATTTTCCAATACTGTGGGATATTGGTTATAATGAGAAGATACTTACGATCGGAGGCTCTATATGGAACATTTAGATATGCATCATATTTTTGAACTTGGACTTATCCTTACTATGATTGCAGCGGGTATTACAGCGATAGCTAAGAAACTGAAGCAGCCTTATCCGATTGCCCTTGTGATTATTGGCACTTTAATCGGATTGTTTAACATTCCCGTACTTGAACCGCTTAAAATGTTTATTACGGAGGGTGACGTTTTTAATTTTGTTATTTTAACGATTTTCCTTCCTGCACTTCTAGGGGAAGCAGCGCTAAAATTGCCTTTCTCCCATTTAAATCAAAACAAAAAGCCGATCATTGCCCTGGCTTTTGGTGGAACCTTCCTTTCCTTTCTAGTGATCGGATTCTCAACACACTTTCTTCTTGGATTATCAATTCCAGTTTCGTTCGTCTTTGCTGCATTAATGAGTGCAACAGATCCCGTTAGTGTATTATCGATTTTTAAAAGTATGGGCGTAAATCACAAACTCTCTACAGTAATTGAGGGAGAGAGCTTATTTAATGATGGGCTTGCAGTTGTTTTATTTAAAATATCAGCCTTCTCTCTTTTAGCTTATCTTGATATGGGCTGGGGCGGCTTAACGAGCGGTGCTTTTGAATTCATAAAAGTTGTTGCTGGTGGATTGCTTGTCGGTGGAGGATTAGGATATGCGATTTCAATCCTTACAAAGTACTTTGATGATTATCCACTTGAAATTATTTTTAGTATTCTCCTTTTCTATGGTTCCTATTTAACTGCAGAAAGTATCCATGTTTCCGGGGTTATTGCAGTAGTTGTAGCAGCTTTAACGTTTGGTAATTTTGGTTCGAAAGTTGGAATGAGTCCAACAACAAGATTAAATATCAACAACTTTTGGGATGTTGCCGCTTTATTAGCAAATTCCATTGTTTTCTTAATGGTTGGTCTTGAAATTACTCGAATTAATTTCGCCGATCAGTGGGGTACGATAGGACTTGCGCTTTTAATTGTTCTAATAGGTAGAAGTATTGCAGTCTATGGAAGCACCTTACTTGTTAAAGGTCTTCCGTGGTCATGGAGACATGTCCTTAATTGGGGCGGTTTAAAAGGGTCGTTATCCATAGCGCTAGTCCTTAGTCTTCCGGGAGATTTTGCAGGACGAGACACCGTTTTGATTCTTACATTTAGTATTGTTTTATTTTCATTAGTTGTTCAAGGTCTAACGATTAAACCACTAATTAGCTACTTCGGTTTAAGAGCGAAGCATAGCGGATCGAAAGAGTATGAAGACATTGTTGCGAATCTGCATCGTCATGAAGCTGGAGTTGCAGAAATTAAAAAACTGAAGACACAGCTATTCGTTCCCGAACCAGTTTTTTCTGAATTGTTGACAAGTTACCAGAATGAAATTGACAACAGTCATCGTGAACTTGATGCTTTATTAGATCAATATCCTGAACTTAAAAAAAGTCAGTTAATTACGTTACGAAAGCACTCACTTTATGCCCAGTACGATAAAATTAACGAGCTAGAACAGGAAGAAATCATTTCAGGTGAAATAGCTGGAAAGTATAAAGAACTATTAAATAATGGGCTGGCGGATTTTGAAGAAGAAGAAGTTGTGAAAGATTCGAAAAGAAAACATTAAGCTGCTACATTTGTAGCAGCTTTTTCCTTTGGCTTGCATATCCTAGTAAAGAAAGGGACAAAGCACGTGCAATGATGGGAATATTCCGTTTATTATTAAATGATCGGGGTATTGTTTACAGTAAGTAAAGCAATAAGGTATAGTGTAAAAAGTCATTTTCAACCACAAGAAAATAACTCATAAGGAGGACTTTTGAGAGAAAATGCCTTATCTTCAGACCGATCGTCTGACCATTATTCCTTTCTCATTTGATTTAATTAAAGCTATGACTGATAAGAAAGAATTAGAGAAGCTGTTACATGTTGAAGTACCTGAAGAGTTTAAAAATGTGCAGTTCGAAGAATTCCTACCTTTTCATCTAAATGACTCTGCTATTTCAAGAGTGAGTCACAAGTGGGAAGGCATATTGATTCATACTTCTGATGAAAAAGTAATCGGCACGATGGGATATAAAAATATGGAAGCGTCAAGTAATCTTGAAGTTGGGTATCATCTGATACCTGAGTATCGTAACAAGGGGTACGCCATTGAAATGGCCAGCGCCCTCGTTAACTGGGCATTTCCAGACGAAAAAGTGAACAATAAAGTGTCTTCAGAAGAAGTAAACAACGTCATGGAACGAATTGGATTATCAAAACTAACGGTTGAACCACCTGTTGTTAAAAACAAAATAGATGAAGAAAAATTCATGAAGGAAAATGAATATATGTAAAACCCTACAAAAAAACTGTAGGGTTTTTTTATGTGAATTTCGCGTGATAATCATTAGAATCCATACCTTCAGTGATACTTACAAAAATAGAGGAATTTGGAGATTTTTGTCGAATATTTTATGGTATAATCATCATTGCTTTGAAAAATATGTAACTGCATGAGCGGGGTAAGGAGCTAATATGCGTTCACCTATACGTAATGAAATCAAGATTGAGGAAGAAAGACGGGCAAATAAGTTATTTATCTTTCTGTTTTTTGTATCCGTTATTTTATATGATGTGTATCGGTTTATTATTAGTCCTTTAATCGATCCCGATACGACTATGATCTTGCTAAATGAATCGAAAGAACTCATTCCACTAATGATGATCTATGCCATCGAATTTTCATTAATTCCTATTTCCAAGTGGTATTCAAATAGAGAGCAGCCTTTTGCTACAAAATATTTCTTTTTTGTAGTATTCATGGCGACTGCTCTCATTACAGAGATTTTTCGGTACATTGGAACAGACGAGATGTATGCTAGCGGAAGCCCAGTTGAGCTATTCTTTGTTTTGTTCTCTCCTTTGTTCGTGAACAAACGATTTTATATTACTGTTGTGGCTGGAATAACAGGGAAGTATGCCATTATGGGCTTTCTTACAATGTCGCCAGTCGTTGTATTTCCGATTCTTATACTTCTTTTATTCTCGGGAATTACGTTTATTATTTTAAATCGATTCCAATCCTATTTAAACACAATTGTGAAATCGTATGAGCAAGCTGCGCATAATGAGAAGTTAGCTTTTATTGGAAGGATTGCGACTGGAGTCACTCACGAAATTAAGAACCCTTTAACTTCTCTTAAAGGATTTGTACAGCTGCAAGAATCGGAGCAAACCTACAACCCGAAATATTCTAAGATTATGCTACAGGAGTTAGAACGATTAACGATAATCGTTAATGATTTAATGGTGATTGGCAAGCCACAATCAATTAATTTGAAACCGATTAACTTAACGGACTGTCTCGAATACGTTGTTAGTTTATTGCAGCAGGAAGCAGAACATAAGCAAATCACGATTTATACTAACTTTCCAGAAGAGCAAGTTCAGATCATGGGGGAAGACGTTAGGTTGAAACAAGTTATACTTAACTTGGTGAAAAATGCAATGGAAGCGATGCCTGATGGAGGAGAAATTCGCTTGAAGCTTGTTAATGATGGTGATTGGACAACTATTCATATCATGGATAGAGGAGTTGGAATTGCCGAAGAAGACATTCCGCATTTAGATCAAGCTTTTTATACAACGAAAGAAAATGGGACTGGGCTTGGTTTAATGGTCAGCTATAAAATTGTAGAGGATCACCATGGTAAAATTGACGTACATAGTGAAGTGAATCACGGGACAACTTTTTCAATTAGCTTTCCCATACTGTCACATTCCTTAGACAACACAGTAGTTAATTTGGCGTCATACCAGGGGGATAACGGACATACCCTGTAGAAAAAATGAAATGACGTTAAATATCAAACAATATCAAAAATATCACATATTTAGGAAACGACCGTCATCTCTCGTTACAATAGAACTATAAACAAATCAAAAGGGAGAAAGGGTGACCGGGGAATGGGTTACTATGACGATAATCAATCAAGAGCGAAACAGACAAAAAGAGGGATGAATTGGTTTTTACCGAGTACGTTCGGCGCAATTGTCGGAGCATCCGTTATGCTTGTTGCGGCGCCGCTCGTCTCGAATGTAGAACAGTCTTCAACAAATCAAGCGGCGGTAACCACTACTGCAAGTGGAGGTGTTGAAACTTCCAATGTAGCATACAATGTCTCATCTGATATAACAACGGCTGTTCAAAAAGCACAGGACGCTGTCGTAAGTATTACAAGCTATCAAAACCAGGGGAGTGGATTTTCTTTAGAAGATCCATCCGGTCAATCGGGACAGGCTGCTGCATCAGGGTCTGGTGTTATTTACAAGAATGAGGGCGGAAAAGCCTATGTAGTGACGAATAACCACGTAGTTGAAGGTGCGTCTTCAGTAGATGTAACGTTAAGCAATGAGAAAAAAGCAGAGGCGAAGGTACTTGGTACGGATGCGTTAATGGACTTAGCTGTGTTAGAAATTGATGCGAAGGATGTTGAAGCAGTTGCCGAACTTGGTTCTTCTTCTAGTCTACAAACAGGGGAACCTGCTATTGCGGTTGGGAATCCATTAGGCTTCCTTCAAGGATCTGTGACGCAGGGAATTATTAGTAACCCAAGTCGTACGATTCCTGTTGATCTTGACCAGAATGGACAGCCTGATTATGAGGCGGATGTTATTCAAACTGATGCATCGATTAATCCCGGTAACAGTGGTGGTGCATTAATTAATATTAAAGGTCAATTAATTGGTATTAACTCATCCAAAATTGCAGAAGAAACAGTTGAAGGCATCGGATTTGCGATTCCGATTGACGATGCGCAACCGATCATTGAGCAGCTTGAAATGACAGGTGAAGTAAAGCGTCCAGTAATGGGAGTTACACCTGCCTCGTTAGCTGAAGTTCCAACGCAATATTGGACTGGTACGCTTAATTTACCTGAAGGTGTAGAGAGCGGAGTAGTTCTAATGGGCATTGCTCCTAATTCTCCAGCTTCAGACGCAGGGTTGAAAGAAAGAGATGTCGTCGTTAAGCTTGATGATACGGAAGTAAAGGATTCAGCCGCACTTCGTAAGTACTTGTATTCCAATAAAAAAGTTGGAGATAAAATGGATGTAACGTTCTATCGTGACGGAAAACAACAGACTGTTTCAATGACTCTAGCTAATCAGAATGGACTTTAAATATCAAAAAACCCTCTGGATCATGCATCCAGAGGGTTTTCGTTATGAATGGGCTTTTTAGCACCATTGATTTTTGTGAGAAAATAGAAGACAGGCGTATCTAAAAGAGCAAGCGCCATTTTAATCACAAATTGTGAAAGAATCATGATCCATATGTTAGGGACCGTTCCGATAAACGCAATTGTGATGAAAATGGTTGTATCAAGTAGCTGAGATGTCAGTGTACTCACGTTATTCCGAAGCCACTTATGACGGTCAGCTGTACGTTTCTTAATCGCAGAGAAAATATAAACGTCTACGTGTTGCGAAACGAGATAGGCTGCAAGGCTGGCAAGAACAAATCGATAATTCTGACCTAGGAGAATTTCGTATGCCGCCTGCGTATCAGTTGCAAAAGGTGCTACAGGTAAAAGCATACCAAGATAAATCATAATACTAGCAAAAATTTGCGCAATAAATCCATACTGAACGGTTCGTTTTGCTTCTTCTTTCCCGTAGTTCTCGTGAATGATATCTGTGAATAGAAACGAAAAGGCGTACATCACAACGGCCGCGGGAATCACGAAACTTCCGATCATCACCACTTTTCCTGCTAGTACGTTTGCGATCACAATGGAAGTCGCAAATAACACGTTAAACAGGACAAGTTGACGGTCGATGTATTGATTCGTCATATTATGATGCTGCTTTCTCACGAACAGCTGTTGTTTTTAGCTCGATACCGCCTCGTGCTGATTGATAAACTGTAATTGTAACTTTCAAAGGGTCGATTGCGTAGACAA
Source organism: Anaerobacillus sp. QJM3NY_32 (assembly GCF_056173645.1). NCBI lineage: Bacteria > Bacillati > Bacillota > Bacilli > Caryophanales > Bacillaceae > Anaerobacillus > Anaerobacillus sp. QJM3NY_32. The sequence continues at coordinate 708,512 of NZ_CM149684.1, forward strand.
CATCATCTGCGATGCGGGCAGCTAGTGTCTCGCAGAAGCTTCCTTCGTCACGGTAAGACCAGAGGTAAAATTTCAGTGATTTTGACTCGATGCATTTTTCATCGGGTACATATGAAATTTCAACTCGTCCAAAATCAGGCTGTCCTGTTTTGGGACAAACTGCTGTGAATTCGAGTGCATTAAACGTGATTTCCTGAACGTTCGGTGCATCAAATGCTTCGTTTTTTATTACTTCTCGTGCTTGTTCTACGCTTTCCGGGCGAGGCATTGGTCCGGAAGAAGGTAGCCATGCTTTATCCATGCTATTCATTCTAATTCCTCCTTTAGTTTTGATGAAGCAGGAAGGTTACGAACTGCTGTCATACAACGTTGTCTATTATAACAGAGCAGCATTCTGATGCGAAGAAAGAAGTTCATGTCAAATTTTTTAGTTTAGCTTTTAACATAAAGGGAAAGAAAAAACTAGCTAAGTAAACTAAGAAAGACAATAGGAGGAATCGTCATGCAAACGACAACGACAGTAAACGAAGAAAAGAACGGAAAGCTTGTTAAAGGTATTTTGGTAGGCGCGATTGTAGGTGGCGCTGTAGCTATGCTTGATTCAACAACTCGAAACAAAGTACGCTCAACAGCAGGAAACGTAAAAGATTCTTCAAGAGGTTTCTATACGCGTGTGAAGGAAAACCCTGGCGAAGTGAAGGACGACTGGATGGATCGTATTCAATCAGCATCTTCAGTACTAAAGGAAGCAATGAATGATGCACAATCACTTTATGAAAAAGTAAATGATGAAGTGGTTGATCAGGTGAATCAGGTAAAAGAAGATTCAACAGAAGTGATTTCAACAGCGAAAGAAGCTGGAGAAGACCTGCATGAAATTGGAAGTAAAGTAAAAGAAGCAGGTCAGGAAGTATCTGATTCTAGTGAAAATCAATATGAGCCAACAAATATTCCAGGAAGCGAAACGCGTACACCTGGAAATACATCTTCCAATCCGAATACGAGCTTGTAATTGAACGAACATCACCATATAAAAGATTAATGAAGGATTAACAAAGAAGGCTTCCGCTTATAAAGAGCGGAAGCCTTCTTTTTAATTTAGTTACGAAATGTAAGATGCACCAATGATTATTAAAAGAATAAACAAAACAACGATTAACGCAAAACCTTGACCGTAACCACTCATGATTGTTCCTCCCGTCAATATGTGTCGCTTCTTTACTAACGTATGTTGGGAGGTGGAAATGTGGACGTAGGCATTAGCCCTTTTTGGGTGGGCAGGCTATATCGTTTGGATAGCAGAAGCAGGGTAGTCCGTAAATATCGCTGAACAACCGAGTTTTTGGAGGTTGGATACTTGTAGAGGATCATTTACTGTGAAAGCTCGCACAGGAATTCCGCGCTTCTGGGTGTTTTTCATTAAATGTTCATCCACTGCCTGCCATTCTATGTGAAGACTTTGAGCTCCAACGCGTTGAAGGTAGTCCCATGGATCAATGATTTTTTCCATTAAAAGAACAGCTGTTTCAATTTTATCGTTTTTTTGTGCGAGTTTCTGAATACTATAATGATTGAAGGATGACAGAATGGTTCGGTCGCAAAGCTTATAGTAAGTAAGAAGATCCAGGACGCGATCTTCTAGACTATTATACGGAAAAACGCCATTCTTCAGTTCAATGTTTAAGAGTAAAGAAGTGGAAGACACCCATTCCAACACGTCTTTTAATGAAGGGATCGACGTTCCCTGAAAGCGGTTGGAGAATGTTTGGCCAGCGTCTAATCGGATAAGATCTTCGTAAAGAAAGTCTTTTACAAAACCGATGCCATTCGTTGTTCGCTCAACTCGTTCATCATGAATAACAACAGGGACAAGATCTTTAGTTAATTGAACGTCGAGTTCGATTCCGTGAGCACCAGCTCTATGAGCAGCCTGGAATGAAAGGAGTGTATTCTCAGGGTGCGTACCTGATGAACCGCGGTGTCCATAAATTTGAAATGAAGAAGCCATAGGTCACCTCTTTCTGATTTGGATTTAGAAATCCATCTATGTAATGTATTCGCTCATGGATTCATTTTTCCTTTGATTTCATATATCAAGTTCATGCTAAAGGAGAGTTTGAATCAATTTGAATGGATTATGATAAAGGTGTGTTATGCCTGTTATAAGGAAGGGAGAGAATAGTGTGTCTAAAGGAGTTGCTTTACCTGAAGCTCACTCTCATTATTTTCGTGGGAGCATCGAAAACCGATACAATCATCACCATTTAAGTATGATAGGTTTTAGTTTGCCTGTAAATGGGACTTCGTTTGATCAACATGTTCACCGTATTGAAGGGATTACGGTAATGGATCAGGGTCACCAACACCGTTATAGCGTTCGATCTAGTCCGCCGATTACATTACCTGGTGGTGGTCATTATCATACGTTTAGCGGTGAAACGATATCAAAAGAAAAGCATGAGCATTATTTCTCTGGTCAAACGAGTCCTCCTATAGGAAATCCTCCAGCGGATTGGTAGATCAGTTAAATGGGGTGTTTTCCTTCAATGAATTGAAACCTAAGCCTCATGATTGGCAGTTATTAAAAAAGGCGATGCACATGGCATCGCTTTTTTTACATTTTAATTTCTCGTTTGTTTTGATAAAACGTGAATGCTAGGGCACCAATCAGAATCGTGCCTTTAATAATATCTTGAGCATAATAAGGAACATTCAACATTGTTAGCCCATTTAATAGAATTCCAATTAAGACAGCTCCAATGAACGTACCGAATGCATTTGGTTTTCCGGAACCAAGTACAGAATAACCAATCAATGCTGCGGCAACGCCGTCCATAAGTAAAGGTGCACCGGCAGAAACCTGACCAGTTCCAATTCTTGAAGCAAGAACAATTCCAGCAATTCCGGCAAACAGTCCGCTAAGTACGTAGGCGAGCGTACGATATCGTTGAACCGCAACACCTGATAATCTTGCAGCTTCTCGATTACTGCCTGTCATGTAGAGTAATCTTCCCGCTCGTGTATAAGTGAGAAAAAGGTGAACGAGAATGACGCAAACAATCATAAAAATCGCTGGAAAAGGAACGCCCGCGATTTCACCCTGGCCAATAAAAAGAAAAGATGGAATGAATTTGCCTGGGGCGGTTGTCCCGTCACTCATAGGCATATTGTTGTAAATGGAAAAACCTTTCGTATAAGTTAGTTGAATCCCATTCACGATATACATAACGGCTAGCGTTGCAAGAAGATCAGGGATTCTTATTTTAATTGTTATGAAGGCATTTATTAAGCCAATCAATACCCCGATCAGAATAGGAATGAGTAGAGCGACGAGAAGTTCTTGCCGATACCAGACTAAGGCAGATGCGCTCGCAACAGTAGCGAGACTAACGGTTGAGCCAACAGATAAGTCAAAACCTCCAACAATTAATGTAAAGGTAACACCGAGTGCAACGAGTGTCACAATTGAAATGGAGCGAAGGATATCCGCAAAGTTACTGTAAGTAAGAAAGCGATCGTTAAGAATAGTGAAGATGAGAATAAGTCCAACGATGACGAGTAACGTACCATATTTGACGAAAAAGCTGATCACTTTATCCTTGAATGGTGAGGCGATCCCTCTTTGATTTTGTGTTTGTACGAGTTCAGCTGCTGATTTCAATCTTCCTACCTCCTGTAGCTGCTTGCATAATGGCTTCCTCTGTCATCTCTTCACCTGTGAGCGTGGCAGTAATTTCGCCATCGTACATGACAAGGATTCTATCTGATAGATCAAGAAGCTCTTCGATTTCGCTGGAAAAATATATAACCCCTTTCCCTTGATCGGCAAGCTCTTTTATTAGAGCTATCACTTCTGCTTTGGCTTTCACATCAATGCCTTTTGTTGGTTCATCAAAGAGAAATACTTTCTGATCATCGTATAACCATTTTCCGATAGCTGCTTTCTGTTGATTTCCCCCACTGAGATGATGGATCGGTTCTTTAGGTGAAGCTGCTTTAATGCCGAGCTGAGTTATTTGCCTGGATGAATAATTTTCCTCTTTTTTTCGATTAAGGAATCCTCTGAGTGAATGACGCCGTAGAGAAGGGAGCGTTAGGTTTTCTGATAATGAGAAATCGAGTAGAATACCCGATTTTCTTCGCTCTTCTGGTACAAGACAAATCCCGGCTTTAATCGCGTCAGCTGGAGAGCGAAAGCGGTATGTTTGGTTGTTAATGTGAACACATCCTCTTGTATGCTTTGTTGCTCCAAAGAGGGTTAATGCCGTTTCCGATTTTCCTGCACCTACAAGTCCTGCGACACCAATGATTTCTCCATGATTCAATAAGAAATTCACTGTTTTTCCAGTTTCGGGTATAAAGAGATTCTCAGCCCGCATTAAAGCATGACTCGTGCTCTTTGTTTGACGGGGTTCTTTTTTTCTAAGGGTTGATCCAACCATACTGGAAATGATCTCATCCGCTGAAACAGTTTTTGTTTCAGCGGAAAGATGAACTTTGCCGTCTCGTAAAATCGTAAAACGGTCGCTTATTTCTTCTATTTCTGGCATGCGGTGAGAAATGTAAATCATCCCCACGCCTTTCTTCTTCAGTTTGTTAATAAGATGAAATAATAGCTTTGTTTCCTCTACACTAAGTGGAGCAGTTGGTTCATCCAGGATCAAATATTGCGTCTCCTGTGCCATTGCTCGAGCAATTAAGATCATTTGTTTCTCTGACAGCGAGCATTCGCAAGCCAGTTTATCAGGTGTTAAAGTAATACCGAGAGAGTTAAGTAAATCTCTTGTTCGTTGCCGTTCTTTGTTAGAAGAATAGCGTTTGAAAGGAGATTTATTCATTGAGTCAGCCCAAATATTTTCAGAAACGGATAGGGTAGGAAACAAAGCCGTATCGACTTCTTGTACAACCATTCCGATGCCAGCTTTTTTTGCATCGGAAGGTGTATGAATCGGTAGAGGTTCTCCGTTAAGTAAAATAGAACCGCTGTCTCGTTCATAGTCTCCACAAACCATTTTCATAAGCGTGCTTTTACCAGCTCCATTCGTACCGAGCAGGGCGTGCACTTCGCCTGAACGAATCGTTAGGGAGACGTTTTTTAATACAGGGATATTTCCGAATGATTTAGAAATGTTTTGAATGTATAACTCACTCATTTGCTATCATCCTGTTGCGTTAATTTCTCCATCCACGGAGAAATAGCTGCGTCAGAAGAGCCCCAGTCATCGACGTAATTGCCTAATTCACTCATTGAAATGGTTTCGTCTGGTAAATCAGATTGTTTTACTAGATGCGGATCAAGTGAGAAAATCTCAGGCGTTTCTTCTCCAGCAATTTTCTGATAAGCAAAACGTACTTGAACACGTCCTACTTCCGCCGGATCAGTAGCGGCAGATGAAAGCCATGGGCTATTATCCTTTTGCATCATTTGGAGATCTTCGTCACTCATGTCGATGCCATAAACTTTGATTTCTTCTCGACCAGCTTGCTCAATGGCACGAGTAGCGCCTTTCGCAAATTCATCCCATGGGGCAAATACAGCATCAATATCTCCTTTGTTTGGATATTGCTTTAGAATAGTTTCCATTTGGGTTTGGGTATCAAGAGCTGTATTAGCACTCGCGGTCCCGAACTTAGCGATTTCATTGATTTCTGGATAGCGCTCCTGGAAGGCCTCATAAATCGCATTTCGTCGCTCCATGGGCGCAAATCCTCCTACCCACACATAGACAATATTTCCTTCACCATTTAAATCTTGAGCAAGCGTTTTTAATGTATTCCATGCAAGACTATAATCATCTTGATCAATAACTGTTACACCTGGCACGTTAATATCGCTATCAAACACAACGACAGGTATGCCTTTATCAACGGCTTTTTTCACTCCAGCTTCGAGTGCATCTGCTCGGCCATGATCAATTAAGATCGCATCGACTTTTTGGTTGATGGCTGTATCAAGGTGTGTAGCCATTTTGGAAAGGTCATTATCAGCATTATAAACTTGAACGCTTCCGCCAAATTTTTCAACCTGATCTTCAACTCCTTTTACGTACTGGGAAGAAAATGTACCGAGGGATGCTTGCATAATCGCTGCTATTTTGATAGGTTTTTGAACTTCTTTTGGAATGTCTGAAGAAACTTTAGACGTTTCTTCACCCGTGTTCGTAGTTGCCTCACTTGATTCCGTATTGCTTGCTTCTGGTGCACTTACGGCATCTTGCTCACTCGTACAAGCTGCAAGCACGACGAGAAGAAGAATGGATAAAATAAGTCCTAAGCGTTTCATGAATGTACCTCCGTGTTTTTAGCGTGTGGGAAAGCAAGATGAGCAAGGTTTTCAGCAGACGGTGTTCGAACGATACCGTGCTCCGTAATGATTCCGTTAAGTAATTCATTTGGCGTCACATCAAAAGCAGGATTAAATACACCAATGTTTTCAGCTGCAACACGTTCACCTTTATAGTGCGTGACTTCTTTCGTGTCTCGCTCCTCAATCGGAATCGCTTCTCCGTCAGGGATCGAGTAGTCAATTGTTGAGATGGGTGCAGCAACATAAAAAGGAACGTTGTATGCTTTTGCGATATGGGCAAGGCCGAGCGTACCAATCTTATTAGCTGTATCACCATTTGCAGCAATCCGATCAGCACCAACAATTACTGCAGCGATTTTCTTTGTTTTTAATACGTGAGCTACCATACTGTCTGTAATAAGCGTAACGTCAATACCAGCACGCTCAAGCTCCCATGCGGTTAATCGAGCACCCTGTAGAACTGGTCTGGTTTCCGTCGCAATTGCAGAGATGGAGAGACCGTTTTCCTTTGCCAGATGGAGAGGCGCAAGAGCAGTCCCGTATTTTGCTGTTGCGATCCCACCTGCATTGCAGTGTGTGAGGATGGTATCCCCATCATTTAATAGCTTCAGACCATGTTCTCCAATACGCTGACAGACAAGTTCATCCTCTTTATGGATAGTAAGTGCTTCGTGCAGAATCGCTTCTTTCATTTTTTGAACTGTTGGTAAGGAAAAGCTAGCTCGGATGATGCGATCGATCGCCCAAGAGAGATTAACTGCAGTGGGACGAGAGGAGGCAAGATATTTTCCTTGGTTGACTAGCGCTGTCTTGAACGCTGTTGCTTCGTTTGTTTGAACATGCTGACTCCAAAGAACAAGACCATACGCTGCGGCGATTCCAATGGCTGGTGCTCCGCGGACCACAAGGGCAGAAATGCTATTCCAGACATCCTCGATTGCCGTTTGCTTAAGGTAGATCTCTTGTTGTGGAAGATGCCGTTGATCGAGGAGTAAGAGATGATCACCTTTCCACTGGAGTGATGAGATAACAGTCATTTAAATGACCTCCTTGATTGCTTTAATGTATTGTTCAATCGAAGTGATGCTTTTTCGGTCTAAAATAAGTTTTTTTCCAAGGGTAAGCGCCTTTTTTTCCACAGCGAGTTTTACTCTTGGATCACTGATCGTCTCGATCTCTTCTACATGAGCAAGTCCAATCGTTCTTCGGATGATTTTACAGCCGGAAAATCCAATGCTATCGACAAAAATAGATTGTAGAAGAGCGTCTAGGTATCCTCTCGAATAACGATTATCTTCTGAGAGATGGTCGTCCCATAATGATCGGAAAGTAGATTCAAATACGTTCCAAACCTCGGTAGTGACGCCAAATAAATAAGCGAGGTATCCTTCTTTCTCTTCTTCTGATCTATGGGCCTCCTGCGACAGGATACTAAGCGCAATATTGGCGATAAAAGCACCGACATCAAAACCAGCTGGCCCATAGAAAGCAAATTCTGGATCGATTATTTTGGTTGAGCTTTCCGTAACAAACAGGCTACCTGTATGTAAGTCCCCATGTATCAAAGCTTCTCCTTTTGTTAAAAAAGAGTGTTTGAGGGAGGCCACTTCAGTGAGGAAATCGTCATCTTCCCAGAGCGATTCAACATCTGCTCGAAGCTCTTCTGTAAAGGCATTGCTTTCGGCATTATAGAAAGGATCTGAAAATACGAGGGTTTCTGTTATGCCACATAAGTCTGGATTACTAAACCGTTTGGCAAGCTCTTTCTTATTTGCCGAACCAAGACCGTAGTCAGAAGTGAAAAAGAGCGTATGAGCGAGGTAGGTACCGACGTTTCTTGCAAGTTCAGGATATATACGTCCTTCAATAAGTCCTTTGCGTAAAATAGTGTGCGTTGATAAATCTTCCATAACCGTTGCGGCTTTTTCAGAGTCATGCAAATAAACGATTGGAGAAAAGTCAGGAACGAGCGAGTGAGCTTGCTTGAGCGCCTCGCTTTCAATTCTGGACCGATCAAGTGTAAGCGGCCAGGATTCGCCAACTACTTTGGCATAAGGCAAGGCTTGTTTGACGATCCAGGATTGTCCTGTTTTCTTGTGTTGAACATGAAAGACATAATTTAAATTGCCATCGCCAATTTCCTTTACATGAACAGGAGCGGTGCGATCCAAAAGCTCGTGATGCTCTAAAAATTGCACAACTGTTTCGCTTGTAAACGGTGTGTACCCTGAAGTGATCTGAATACCCATGTAAAATTCCCCTTTCAACTATTTATGGTTGTTGTATTGCATGAAGATCGGAATTTCGGCATAAAAAAAGCCTCTTTCCGAAGAAAGAGGCTTGAAGACAGAGATACTTCACACCTCTTATCTTCCAGAATGAATATCATCCTGTTGGAAGTAGCACCGTGCCATTTAAGTCATCGATTCATCTGGACTTTAAAATAGGTCGGTTGCTGGGCGTCATAGGGCCAAATCCCTCAGCCTGCTCTTGATAAGAGAAAGTTTATGAAATTATTTTACAATTTTTTCGCTTGAAATGTATGTTACATAGAAAGGAACATGTTTGTCAATAATATTTTGAATATTATTTATAAATATCTGGACGTCGATCTTCAAAGATAGGAATGCGACTCCGGATTGATGACATTTCCTCTTCGTCAATAGAACCTGTTAAAATAACCTCTTCTTCTCCTGCTTCTGCGATAATTGTTCCCCACGGATCAATGATCAATGAGTGTCCTCCAAACGTATTATCAGGATCTTCCCCGACACGATTACAAGCAATCACGTAGCACTGATTTTCAATCGCGCGACTGATAAGTAATGCTCGCCAATGATCGGTGCGTTGCTTTGGCCATTCTGCTGGTACGAACAATACTTGGGCACCTTCAACTGCATGAAGGCGAAGCCACTCAGGAAAGCGAATATCATAACAAATGAACCCGGCACATGGGAGTTCTTCAAGTGTAAAATGACTTTTTTCATTTCCAGAAACGAGGAATTTCTCTTCATTCATTAAACGAAACAGGTGCGCTTTGCTATACTCATGAACGAGCTGCCCATCTCGATTGAACACAAGCATGGTGTTCGTTACTTCGCCGTTATGATGCTTAGCGATGGAGCCCCCGACAATATTTACGTCGTTTTTTTTGGCGAGGCGAGATAGAAAAGCAATCGACTTTTCTGCATCAGTATCTCCAATTTCATCAAGACGAGATAAATCATAACCTGTGGACCACAATTCTGGTAAAACGATGATATCTGGTTTGTCACTCACCGCCTTAGAAACAAGCTCTTCAACTTTAGAGAAATTCTTTTCTGGATTGCCAAAAGCAATATCAAATTGCAACAGGGCAAGGTTTTTCATTGATTTGTCCTCCTTACATGTTTAGAAATTGACCTTTACATGGTTGTGTATCCAAGATAACATAACTTATTAGAATTTCTCGAAAATTTTAACAGGATGTGATTCCATTTGAAACAATTTCAAACTTCAGATGCACTTAAACGTTTACCAGAACAATTTTTTGCGAAGCTTGCTGGAAAAGTGAACCGTTATGTAGAGGCGGGATATGACATTATTAACCTTGGCCAAGGAAATCCTGACCAGCCGACGCCTGCACATATTATCGAGTCTTTGCAGCAGGCAGCTGAAAACCCTGCATACCACAAGTATCCGCCATTTAGGGGGCAGCCTTTTCTGAAACAAGCCGCGGCTGAATTCTATAAGCGAGAGTTTGGTGTTGAGCTTGATCCGGAGAAAGAGGTAGCCGTCCTCTTTGGTGGAAAAGCTGGCCTTGTAGAAGTCAGTCAATGTTTGTTAAATAAAAGTGACGTGGCGCTCGTGCCAGATCCTGGCTATCCTGATTATTGGTCTGGAGTTGCGATGGCTGAAGCGGATATGCAAATGATGCCGTTACTTGAACAAAATGATTTTCTGCCTGATTATAGCGCGATCCCAGAGAGTGCTCTTGCAAAAGCAAAGCTCATGTTTTTAAATTATCCAAACAATCCTACCGCTGCTATAGCAACGAAAAGCTTTTTTGATGAAACGGTTAGGTTTGCGGATGCCAATGACATCTGTGTCGTTCATGATTTTGCTTATGGAGCGATCGGATTCGATGGAGAACGTCCTAAAAGCTTTTTGGAAACAGAAGGTGCTAAAGATGTGGGAATTGAGATTTATACTCTTTCCAAAACGTATAATATGGCAGGATGGCGTGTTGGGTTCGCTGTCGGAAACCCATCTGTAGTGGAAAGCATCAACCTGCTTCAGGATCATTTCTACGTTAGTTTGTTTAGTGCAGTGCAAGAAGCAGCTGCAGAAGCTTTACTAGGTTCACAGGAATGTGTTGAGAACCTTCGCCAAACGTACGAATCTAGACGGAATGTATTGATACAGGGGCTTCACGATATTGGCTGGGATGTAACCTCTCCTGCGGGGTCATTTTTTGCCTGGTTAAAAGTACCTGAATCATTTACTTCAGAGGGATTTGCGGACTACTTGCTTGAGAATGTTCAAATTGTAGTTGCGCCTGGGAACGGCTTTGGAGAGTATGGGGAAGGCTATGTGAGAGTAGGCTTATTAACTTCCGAAGAGAAACTCAGGGAGGCAGTTGAACGAATTAATTCTCTTAATCTCTTTTGATTCAGAAAAGTAAAAAAATAGATTGACAGGATTTCCTACGTCTGGCATAATTCGAATCAATTACTTAAACGAATAGTTGCATACTCTTATCCAGAGAGGTGGAGGGACGAGCCCTTTGAAGCCCGGCAACCGATTTTCAAGGTTACTTGAAGACACGGTGCTAATTCTCGCAGCAAAAGCTGGAAGATAAGAGGAAGAGCATGGTGATAACGACCTCTTCCTCGTGAAGGGGTCTTTTTTGTATGATCAAAGATTGAGGACTAGCGCGATGGAAAGGAATGAGCATGATGAGTCATCTTGTGGCAACTTACCTTGTTAAGAATGACCAACAATTATCTAAGCGCGCTGAAGCGATCGCCCTTGGATTAACGATTGGGACTTGGACCAATCTACCGTTATTAGAAAAAAAGCAGTTAAAGAAGCATAAGGGTGAAGTCGTTCACGTAGAGGAAAAAGGGGAAAAGGGCATCATCGCGATTGCTTACCCCACCATCAATTTCAGTGCGGATCTACCTGCGATTTTAACAACAGTCATCGGTAAGCTTTCACTTGATGGTGAAATTAAGCTGGTTGATTTAGAGTTCTCTGCAGGGTTACTAAATCAATTCCCAGGTCCAGCATATGGAATAGACGGTATTCGAAATCTTACAGAAGTATACGATCGACCGCTCGTTATGAGTATTTTCAAAGGAGTTATTGGAAAATCGTTAGGCGAATTGCAGGAACAAATGAAACAGCAGGCGCTTGGTCGAGTCGATTTTGTGAAGGACGATGAAATCCTTTTTGAAAATGAGTTAACCCCTCTTGAAAAGCGAGTACCCGCCTTACGAAAAATGCTGGATGAAACGGCTGAATTGACAGGAAAGCGAACGCGTTACGCAGTGAATTTAACAGGAAGAACGGCAAACCTCAGTGATCGAGCAAAGCTTGCTGTGGAATTAGGAGCAGATGCGCTTCTGTTTAATGTTTTTACATATGGACTAGATGCATTGCAATCACTTTCAGAGGACTCGGATATTCCGGTTCCAATCATGGCACACCCTGCATTCTCTGGTGCAATGGCTGCCTCAAGCACACATGGGGTAAGTTACTCCCTATTACTTGGAAAGTTGCTTCGAACTGCTGGGGCAGACTTTTCCCTTTTCCCTTCGCCTTATGGGAGTGTAGCGCTTGATCGAAGAGAGGCGCTCGCAACAGCAGAAGCCTTAACGAGAAATAATAAGCTGAAAAGAACATTCCCTGTTCCTTCAGCGGGCATTCATCCTGGACTAGTACCGCTTCTTATAAAAGATTTCGGTATAGACAGTGTGATTAATGCGGGAGGTGGCGTGCACGGGCATCCCGATGGAGCAGCTGCAGGCGGAAAAGCTTTCCGAGATGCCATTCAAGCTGTTTTAACAGAGCAACCTCTTGAACAGGCCTCTCAAAATAGTGAGGAACTTCATCAGGCTCTTACAAAGTGGGGGAGCGGGGAGGTAGTGCGATGAAGCAGCCGATTATTTTTTGCGATTTTGATGGCACCATTACGAAAAGTGATAATATCGTTTCTTTGATGAAACGGTTTGCTCCGAAAGAGTGGGAGCAAATAAAAGATGATGTGCTCGCTCAAAATATTTCCATTCGTGAAGGGGTCGGAAGGATGTTTCACTTAATCCCTTCCAAATTGAAACAGGAATTACTCGATTATTTAGTAGCTACAACTGAAATCAGACAGGGTTTTAGCGAATTCGTAGACTACACGAGGCAAGAAGGGATCGAGCTCTATATCGTCAGTGGAGGGATCGATTTCTTTATTTATCCTCTTCTTAAGCCATACGGTATTCCAGAAGAAAATATCTTCTGTAATGGCAGTGATTTTACTACTGATACCATCTCAATAACTTGGCCGTATGCCTGTGGAGACGATTGTACGAAAGATTGCGGTTGTTGCAAGCCAGGTATATTAAATCGTTTTGATAAAAAGGCTAACCGAAAAATTGTGATTGGAGATTCTATTACCGATTTAGAAGCTTCAAAGCAAGCAGATTTTGTGTTTGCTAGAGATTTTTTAGCGGAGAAGTGTCAAGAACTTGGCATTCCAGCCGTTTTATTTGAAACGTTTGATGATATCGTCGAAAAGTTAACTGAAGAAAGGGGGAAGAATCATGTGCCAAGTGGAGAATCGATGGAACGAACTTGCTGATATTAAAGATGAATTAGCAGCAAGAGATTGGTTCCGTGGAACAAGTGGAAATCTTTCAATTAAGGTAAGTGATTCGCCGCTTCAATTTTTAGTAACGGCTAGTGGAAAGGATAAAAGAAAACGAACAAAAGAAGATTTCATTCTAGTGGATAGACAAGGGCAGCCAATTGAAGAGACTCTATTGAAACCATCAGCAGAGACCATTATTCATCAGGCGATCTATTCAAAGACAGATGCAGGCTGTTGCTTACACGTGCATACAGTTGAAAATAATGTTATATCTGAACTTTTTGCGGGAGAAGGAGAAGTTACGTTTCAAGGACTGGAGTTAGTTAAAGCTTTTGGTTTATGGGGACAGAATGACAAAGTGACAGTACCGATTATCGAGAATTCAGCTGATCTTTCTCTACTAGCTCATGATGTGGTGCACGTGCTTAAGAATGACACGAAAGCCATTTTGATGCGAAATCATGGGATTACAGTATGGGGACGTAATGGTTTTGAAGCAAAAAAATATCTGGAAGCATTTGAATTCCTTTTTGAATATCATCTTAAATTACGAAGCTTTCAAGCAATTGTAAGTTAATCAGTAATCAACAAAGTTTCATTAGCTTAACAAAAGAGGAGGAAGCATTAATGGCAGTAATTAAAATACGAAATACAAATGAAGTTATTGAAGGTCAAGATCGAGTAGGGGCATTTCTTCAGAATGAAGGAGTGTTATATGAACATTGGGATGTTGAGAAGCTACCGACGTTTCTTAAGGGGAATTGTCATGTTACAGAGGAACAGAAAAATGAAATTCTGAGTGTATTTGATGATGACATTCGTTCTCTAGCTCAGCGAAATGGATATGGAAACTGGGATGTGGTGGCACTTTCTGAACAAACGCCTGATCTTGATAAGATTCTGAAAAAATTTGAACAGGTTCATGTGCATACTGAGGACGAAGTAAGAGCGATAACGGCGGGACATGGGATTTTTATCATTAAAGGTAGCGTGGGGTATTTTGATGTTGAGCTCGATCCGGGTGACGTGATTTCTGTACCGGTTGATACACCACACTTCTTTACATTAATGGATGATCGGCAAGTTGTAGCCGTACGCCTTTTCATCGATCCATCAGGATGGGTAGCCCATCCATATGAAGAAAAAGAAAGTGTGAAGTGAAAAAAGGGCCGTGAGCAGTCACGGCCATCATTTTTGATTTTGCTTCAATCCCTTTAGCTACAAAATCCAATTAATTCATTCAGGTCGTTCCAACCAAAGCCGGTTTCTTTAAATGTCTTACCTGCAATTTCTGTTTCTTCCACGGCAATTTGAAGTGGATGAAAACTTTCGTAGAATTGAGAAGCTGGGTTTCCATTCAGTACCCAAACAAGCATAGACTGATAAGATTCGCTTCTAAGATGTTTAGCTACCGAGCACAGAAGTTGTTTGCCAACTCCCTTTCCCTGTGCTTCTTCAAGAAGGTATATCGCATAAAGTTCTCCATCGAATTTGTAAGCAGCTGATCTGTTTTTTCCGCCATTCGCAAATCCTATTATTTCCCCTTCTTCGACTGCCACAAGGATAATACTTCCATTTTCAATTCCTTTCCGCCAACGAGCCTCGCGTATTTGAACGTCTAATGAATTCAAATAGTCTTCTGAGATAAGCGCACGGTAAGTCGTTCTCCAGCTGTTTACATGAACATTTGCTATCGCTAAAGCATCATCTACGACCGCTTTTCTGATTTCCATTGATTACCTCCATCTCAATTTGATTTTCCTATCAGACTCATTTCGAGAGAGAGGGAATGAATCCTGCTAGTCGAATATATGAAGTAAGTCATAGTTTAAAGGAAAAGTGAAATGAAAAAAATCATAATAGAAATAGATGGCAGTTATGTTCATGGTTTTGAATGGGGAGATAGGAGTCAGCCAACTGTCATTCTTCTTCACGGTTTAACGAACAATGCACTTGGTTTTAGTGAGATGGCAGAAGGTCTTAAGGATTACTTTCATTTAATCTCGATTGATCTACCAGGCCATGGTGAGACGCCTCCATTTAATGAAGATAAGAGTTATTCTTTTGAACTTCTAACAGAGTGGCTTCATAAGGTTTGTACATCATTAAGTGACGTACCAGTCTGGCTCATTGGGCATTCGTGGGGAGCTGCCCTGGCACTTCATTATAGTAGTCAATTCTCTAAAATGGTAAAAGGTATCGTGATGATTGATGGCGGTTATCTTCATTCTTCTGATGATCCGTCACTAACGCTTGAAGAACTTCTTGAACAAATGTCTCAATGGGTGGTAGAAAATCATTACAGAAAATTGGAAGAATATGAACAAAAGAAGAAAATGGAAATCGGAAGGTGGAGCAAGTATTTAGAGCAAATGGTACATAGGGATATGGAGGAAAGGAAAAATGGCGTAGCCTTAAGGGCTAGTGGTAGTACAGTAAGAGCGATTATGAAGTCCCTCTATCAAGAACCATGCAAAGAAATTTTTCATATGGTAAATGTTCCTATCTATCTCCTAAGGGCAACACTTCCTGTAGCAGATGAAACTAATAGAAAGCATGCAGCAAACGTGATGCGGAATGAAGTGAAAGGTGAATGTAGAATTGACGCTATTCCACAGACAGGTCATGTTCTACATTGGCAAAAACCTAAAGAAGCTTTATATATGGTAGAGAGATGGTTAAAGGAGCAAACAAAGCAAAAGGGCCATACGCAAGGCCCTGAATAACAGGGGGGTTAATTGCCAACCCCCTTTGGAAAAGTGAGCGTAATGATCGTGCCCTTCCCCTTATTACTTTCGATAGTTAAGTTCCCTTTATGTTTTTTTACTATACGTTTGCATATCGTAAGCCCAAGTCCAGTCCCGTTCTTTTTGGTAGTGAAAAACGGAGAGCCGAGTTTCTCAAGCTCTTCATCTGTGATTCCGCTACCATTATCAATGATTCTAATTTGTAATTTATCGTTACATTCTCGGGCTGAGATTGTAATTTCTCCCTCTTCACCGATAGCATCCATCGCATTTTTTATCAAATTAATAAAAACTTGTTTTAATTGATTACTTTCACAATAAATCTCTGGGAGAGAAGAGTGGTACTCTTTTGTTAGAATGATTGCTTTCATATTAGCCTGGCCACTTAGCAATTCAATGACTTCATCTAATATGAGATCGATTCGATTATAGTTAAAATTAATTTTTGTTGGTTTTGCAAGAATAAGAAATTCATCGATAATCTGTTCGATCCGATGAAATTCTGAATCCATCACCTGGGCATAGCGATCAATGTCTTGATCAGAGTTTTTGAACTGTATTAATTTTAAGAAACCCTTTAAAGAAGTGAGCGGGTTTCGAAGCTCGTGTGCGATCCCAGCTGCAAGTTGTCCAACAATCGATAGCTTTTCGGATTGAGCAAGGTGCTCTTCATTCATTCTTTTCTCGGTAATATCTTTCGCAATTCCAATGATCCTCGAAACATTCCCCTCTTCTACAAGTGGCACTAGTGTAATATCAAATAGCTTGTAGCCCTGTTTTGGGAAAGAATAACCTTCTTCAAATTGAATGGTTTTCTTACGAATCATGGCTTCTTGGAATCTTTTAATCGCTTGTATTCCTTGGTCAACCCCTAGAAAGTCTTCGATTCTCCGCCCAGATATGGCTTCTTTGGAAGTCTCATAACTTGCTAGATAAGCTTCATTTACAGCTTCGATTTCATAATGGTGAACATCGATCACACGAATTTGGAAAATAAGATCTGAAATATGGTGAAAAATAATATCTAAATTCGCCTCTTGTAGCTCGCTTCCATTTTTCATAGAAATCCCCCATAATCAGCATTTTAACTTAGTACTAATTGGATATTTCTACAAGATATGCGTATCCCCTTCAAATTATGATCGATATTTGTAATAGATTGGAAATTTTTGGCGTTCGAAGTGGTTGATAAGGTAGGAGAATATAGTAATAATAATGGAACCAATCCCAATGAAAGCGCATTGCAATTCAATTGTACTTACTATAGAGTTAGAAGAAGTATTTTGAGCGCATCACATTTAGCAAGGGAGGACGGCTTAAAAGATGACCAAAAGAGACTCTGTCTTTTTCCTTAGTCTGTTCTTGTTCTTTTTTCATGGAGCAAATACAATCATCATTAGCTATATGCCAGTATATTTTCAACAAAGTGGTATGTCTGAGAGTAAAATTGGATCTATCCTAGCGATCGGACCACTTGCAGCCATAATGGCTCAACCGTTTTGGGGTTACATAAGCGATAAATTCGGAACAATTAAAAAGGTTCTACTCGTAACGTTAGTTGGCGTTGCCATCATTAGCATTTTTCTTCTAACGAACCATAACTATGTGTTTATTCTCATCTCCGCTGCGGCGTTCTATGTTTTTATGTCCCCAACAGGGGCTCTTGGTGATAGTCTAGCTGTTAAAACAGCAGCTAGCGTGAATAGAAACTTTGGAAGTATTCGAACCTGGGGCTCAATTGGTTTTGCAGTTTCAACTTTAGTAGTTGGTCAGTTTTTTGCTTTTTTTGGTATAGCTTTTATTTTGGTTCCTTTTATGCTCATGATTTTGCTTGCTTTTTTTACAGCTATGAGAGTATCAGATGTCGAAACACATAATAAACCTGTTACTGTATGGGATGCCATACGGATTGGAAAGAATCCTCGCTTCCTACTCTTTTTGATTACGATCATGTTTTTAACCATTCCGCATCGAGCAAATGACAGTTTCATAGGGATTTATATCACGGATCTTGGTGGAAATGAATCTCAAATAGGACTAGCCTGGTTCGTTGCAGTTGCTAGTGAAGCTCTCATATTTGCGACAAGTCATTTTTGGTTTAGGCGTTTTAATGAAGTGGTCTTTATCTTAATAGCAGGTTTGATCTATGCTGTCAGATGGATAGGGTTAGCTTACGTTGGAGGACCTCAAGCAGCGATACTTCTTCAAGTTTTTCACGGCGTAACGTTTGGTGTATTTTACGTTGCGGCCTTTCAATACGTGACCAAATTAGTTCCAGAGCATTTACAGGCGACAGGCCATTTGTTATTTATTTCGGTGTTTTTTGGTTTGTCTGGCATACTAGGTTCATTGCTTGGAGGAATGATTTTTGAAGAAACTTCTGGTGCTACTTTGTACAGTGTGATGGGGTACGTGACCTTAATTGGTTGTCTTGCATTACTTTTCTATCGTGTAATCGATAAGAGAAAATCCAAAAGAGACGAAAGTTATGCATAGGATAGAAGAGATTCTGTCCTATTTGAATTATCCAGTTATTTCATACCCGAATCGTAACTATATAAAACAGTTAGATTAATAGTGATGTAATTCACATAATGTTTTTAGAAGCTCCCTTACATTAAAGGTGTGTTAAGAATAAATAGTGGGGAGTGAGAGAGATGTTTGTTCATTTTCTAAGAGAAAATAAAGCAGCAGCTGGTATACTCTTTTTTATTCGGATATATCTTGGTTATCAATGGGTGACATCTGGTTGGACAAAAATCACTAATGGTTTTGATGCAAATGGCTTCTTACAGGGGGCAGTAGCCAACGCTAGTGGTGAGCATCCTGCAGTTCTAGGGTGGTGGGCTACATTCTTAGAAGGCGCAGCAATTCCAAATGTCGATTTCTTTAATGTTTTAATTCCTTGGGGCGAATTCTTTGTTGGTCTCGGATTACTACTTGGAACATTTACAACACTTGCCGCTCTTATGGGAGTAATCATGAATTTTGCCTTCCTGTTTAGTGGCACAACCAGTACAAATCCAATGATGGTCATTCTTGGAATATTATTGCTCATTGCTGGTTACAATGCAGCTAAGTTCGGGCTTGATCGTTGGATTGTTCCTTATTTAAAGAAGAATATTAAAACACACCAAAGTAAGCCCATATTCCATCACTAAAGCGAAAGGTTCCGCATAAAAGCGGAGCCTTTTAAATTTCTATAAGTAGGAATCAAACTATTATTAAGAAGGTTAGATGAAAAATTGATACTAATCTCACTCTTGGTATGTCGAATATTACGAACTTTATTTGTTACCCGATTAGTAAAAAGCCTTCTTCAGAAAATAAATTACATTTAGTTAAAAAATGACTGGTATCTGTAATAAATTGTAAAGAGGGGGAGCGAGTGTCACGACGAAAATGGTCTAGTGATAAATAAGTGGGAGGCTAGACTATGATCGGTATTTTCAAAGAAAATGAAGAACGTTATTTAAACTGGTATCGTGCTAATCCGGAAGGATATGTATTTAATCATTTTAAAGGGAGCGATCCTGATTATAATAAAATTCATATCGCCACATGTCGAACGTTATGGCGACAAAAAGACGCGGGTGTGCGAACGAAAGTTGAAAAGATTTGTTCAGGTAATCTTGATGAACTTATACAAATGACTGCGAATGTCAGAGACAAAAAAGGTTTTTCTTTTTGCAAAATTTGCATGACCGACCATGTGATTAAAAATGATCTATCAGTTAATTAATCATTTTTCTAGACAATGGAAGATAATGATAGAATGATACGTAATAGAAGATGGAATTAGAGAGGGATATAAAATGGGATCTGAAGAGATTGTTATAAAAGGTAAAGTTGTAGATGATGAAACTAGATGCCAACATTACTATAGTAAACGGGATATTATTGCGATTAAATTCAAATGTTGTGGTACATATTATCCATGTATCTATTGTCATGAAGAAACAACGGATCATTCTGTTATAAAGTGGCCCAAACACGAAGTTGATGAAAAAGCTGTACTTTGTGGGAATTGCAAGTCAGAACTAACGATACAACAGTACATTTCTTCAAACTCAATTTGTCCATACTGTCAGTCTCTCTTTAATGATGGTTGTAAGCTTCACCAACATCTTTACTTTGAGCAGATCGACGCTAAATGATTTTCTTTACTTGTGGGTAGTCTGGATGTATTATTATTTCAATCCTATTGAGAAATCCTTTATTGTGTCGAAAGCATAGGGATAAAAATAACATCAGGCTTTGGTATAAAAAGAACTTTAATGGGTTATATCTTCGTGTCAAACACAGATTTCCTGTGTTTTTTCTTTTTGTTTACTTCTATATAAATGAATCGTTTTAACGCTTTTGATGTGGAAAGTATATTTCGAGGGGTTTGCGTGGCTGTTCTTAAAGAAGAAAGAGGGGTATGTCTTGAAATACAAAAAGGTTTTACTTCATCCGCCTAGAGCTTTGTTGCTTCTATTTCTATTTGTTAGTACGATCGGAACGTTTCTTCTAAAGCTACCACAGGCAACCACAACGTCAATTAGCTGGCTAGATGCCTGGTTTACGGCAATATCTGCTATCACTGTTACTGGTCTAGTAGTAGTGGATACGGGCAGTGTGTATACTATTTTTGGTCAGCTTGTTATCATGTTACTCATTCAAATTGGCGGGCTTGGCATTATGTCATTTGCAGTTGTGATCTTTCTATTAATAGGGAAAAAAATCGGGGTTTCTCAAAGGCTCTTAATTACTCAGGCATTAAATCAAAAAGGAATGGGAGGCATTGTTAAGCTCGTTCGAAGTCTACTTTTATTTTCGATCATAATAGAAATGATTGGAGCCATTATTCTTTCGGCGAGGTGGATACCTGAATACGGAGTAGGAAGCGGAATTTACGCAGCAATTTTCCATTCTATTTCAGCTTATAATAATGCTGGCTTCTCGATTTGGTCAGACAGTCTTTCTTCATATGTTGGAGATCCGGTTATCAATATTGTTATTACTCTCTTGTTTATCTTAGGTGGAATTGGCTTCACGGTTTTAATCGATCTTAAGAATAAGAAGCATTTTCGTGAATGGGCCCTTCATACGAAATTGATGGTAATAGGGAGTATCATCATAAATGCACTTGCTTTTATCGTGATTATCACGCTCGAGTGGAATAACACTTCTACAATTGGGCAACTAAATGGTCCAGGAAAAGGATGGGCTGCATTATTTCAGGCTGTAACTCCTCGAACAGCAGGTTTTAATACGGTAGATATCGGTAGTATGGAAGAAGCTTCTCTCTTTTTTATTATATGTCTTATGTTCATAGGGGCTGGAAGTGCTTCTACTGGAGGTGGAATTAAGCTTACTACCTTCATCGCTATGCTCCTTTCAGTTAATACCTTTTTAAAAGGTAAAAACGAAGTAACCATTTTTCATAAAACGCTCGCTTTCTCTATCATTATTAAAGCTCTTGCAATAACTGTGATTTCAACAGGGGTTGTTATACTCGGAGTTTTTATTCTTGAACTAACGCAGGAATCTCCTTTTTTAGTTAATTTATTTGAAGTTGTATCCGCATTTGGAACAGTAGGACTTTCAATGGGATTAACAGGCAGCCTAGATGGAATAGGAAAAGTAACAATTATTGTCATCATGATGGTTGGTAAACTTGGTCCCCTGACGCTTGCCTTCATCTTTGCTTCTAAGAAGACTTCTAAAATAAGATACCCTGAAGAAGAAGTACTTACAGGATAAAACTGCCCCCTTCCATTGATGAGGAAGGGGGGATGAAAATTAATTCCCATAAATGGTTGACGCCATTGTTATCACATGGTAAGATGTTTCTTGTCACTTCGAAAAACAAACAACATCTTACATACAAATTACATACAAAAATGTTTTAAAAAAAGACATTGACTTATATGAATGTTGCTGGTAAGATAGAAGTTGTCACTCGGGAGAATAACACCGAGATTAATAGAATTAAATCGATCTTTGAAAACTGAACGAAACGCCATGTAAGTAGTTGTTTCTACGGAAACAAAACATTGTTTTAAAGCTAGATTAAGCTTTCTATCGGAGAGTTTGATCCTGGCTCAGGACGAACGCTGGCGGCGTGCCTAATACATGCAAGTCGAGCGAAGAGATGGGAGCTTGCTCCCTGATCTTAGCGGCGGACGGGTGAGTAACACGTGGGCAACCTGCCCTGCAGACTGGGATAACTCCGGGAAACCGGAGCTAATACCGGGTAATACATCGCACCGCATGGTGCAATGTTGAAAGTTGGCTTTCGAGCTAACACTGTAGGATGGGCCCGCGGCGCATTAGCTAGTTGGTAAGGTAATGGCTTACCAAGGCGACGATGCGTAGCCGACCTGAGAGGGTGATCGGCCACACTGGGACTGAGACACGGCCCAGACTCCTACGGGAGGCAGCAGTAGGGAATCTTCCGCAATGGACGAAAGTCTGACGGAGCAACGCCGCGTGAGTGACGAAGGCCTTCGGGTCGTAAAGCTCTGTTGTTAGGGAAGAACAAGTACCGTTCGAATAGGGCGGTACCTTGACGGTACCTAACCAGAAAGCCACGGCTAACTACGTGCCAGCAGCCGCGGTAATACGTAGGTGGCAAGCGTTGTCCGGAATTATTGGGCGTAAAGCGCGCGCAGGCGGTCTTTTAAGTCTGATGTGAAAGCCCACGGCTCAACCGTGGAGGGTCATTGGAAACTGGAGGACTTGAGTGCAGAAGAGGAGAGTGGAATTCCACGTGTAGCGGTGAAATGCGTAGATATGTGGAGGAACACCAGTGGCGAAGGCGGCTCTCTGGTCTGTAACTGACGCTGAGGCGCGAAAGCGTGGGGAGCAAACAGGATTAGATACCCTGGTAGTCCACGCCGTAAACGATGAGTGCTAGGTGTTGGGGGGTTCCACCCTCAGTGCTGAAGTTAACACATTAAGCACTCCGCCTGGGGAGTACGACCGCAAGGTTGAAACTCAAAGGAATTGACGGGGGCCCGCACAAGCAGTGGAGCATGTGGTTTAATTCGAAGCAACGCGAAGAACCTTACCAGGTCTTGACATCCTCTGACAATCCTGGAGACAGGACGTTCCCCTTCGGGGGACAGAGTGACAGGTGGTGCATGGTTGTCGTCAGCTCGTGTCGTGAGATGTTGGGTTAAGTCCCGCAACGAGCGCAACCCTTGATCTTAGTTGCCAGCATTTAGTTGGGCACTCTAAGGTGACTGCCGGTGACAAACCGGAGGAAGGTGGGGATGACGTCAAATCATCATGCCCCTTATGACCTGGGCTACACACGTGCTACAATGGACGGTACAAAGGGCAGCAACACCGCGAGGTGAAGCGAATCCCATAAAGCCGTTCTCAGTTCGGATTGCAGGCTGCAACTCGCCTGCATGAAGCCGGAATTGCTAGTAATCGCGGATCAGCATGCCGCGGTGAATACGTTCCCGGGCCTTGTACACACCGCCCGTCACACCACGAGAGTTTGTAACACCCGAAGTCGGTGGGGTAACCTTTATGGAGCCAGCCGCCGAAGGTGGGACAAATGATTGGGGTGAAGTCGTAACAAGGTAGCCGTATCGGAAGGTGCGGCTGGATCACCTCCTTTCTATGGAGAATTACGAAGGTAACTTACGTTACCAACCTTACATGAGCGTTTCGTTTAGTTTTGAAAGAATGATTTATTCTTTCAAACCAGGTGAAGTGATGAAGCTTAGGCGGATTCAAACAGTAGCCTTGTTCCTTGAAAACTTGATAGCACAAACAACGACATCCAATAATTATTTTTTATGCAATAACTTAGTAATAACTGATGCGTTATGGCAGCAATGCCTAACAAATCGAAGGTTAAGCTACTAAGGGCGCACGGTGGATGCCTTGGCACTAGAAGCCTAAGAAGGACGGGACGAACACCGATATGCTTCGGGGAGCTGTAAGTACGCTTTGATCCGGAGATTTCCGAATGGGGGAACCCACCATCTTTAATAGGATGGTATCCATTTCTGAATACATAGGGAATGGAAGGCAGACCCGGGGAACTGAAACATCTCATTACCCGGAGGAAGAGAAAGCAAACGCGATTTCCTGAGTAGCGGCGAGCGAAACGGAATCAGCCCAAACCAGAGGGCTTGCCCTCTGGGGTTGTAGGACGTCTCTTTGGAGTTACAAAGGCACGGATAGACGAAGCGACCTGGAAAGGTCCATCAGAGAAGGTAACAATCCTGTAGTCAAAATCCGATGCCCTCCGAGACGGATCCTGAGTACGGCGGGACACGTGAAACCCCGTCGGAATCCGGGAGGACCATCTCCCAAGGCTAAATACTCTCTAGTGACCGATAGTGAACCAGTACCGTGAGGGAAAGGTGAAAAGCACCCCGGAAGGGGAGTGAAAAAGAACCTGAAACCGTGTGCCTACAACTAGTTGGAGCCCGTTAATGGGTGACAGCGTGCCTTTTGTAGAATGAACCGGCGAGTTACGATCCCGTGCAAGGTTAAGCTGAGAAGGCGGAGCCGCAGCGAAAGCGAGTCTGAATAGGGCGAAATAGTACGTGGTCGTAGACCCGAAACCAGGTGATCTACCCATGTCCAGGGTGAAGTTCAGGTAACACTGAATGGAGGCCCGAACCCACGCATGTTGAAAAATGCGGGGATGAGGTGTGGGTAGCGGTGAAATGCCAATCGAACCTGGAGATAGCTGGTTCTCTCCGAAATAGCTTTAGGGCTAGCCTCGCGGCAAGAATCTTGGAGGTAGAGCACTGATTGGACTAGGGGTCCTTACCGGATTACCGAATCCAGTCAAACTCCGAATGCCAACGATTTATCCGCGGGAGTCAGACTGCGAGTGATAAGATCCGTAGTCGAGAGGGAAACAGCCCAGACCACCAGCTAAGGTCCCAAAGTATACGTTAAGTGGAAAAGGATGTGGCGTTGCTTAGACAACCAGGATGTTGGCTTAGAAGCAGCCATCATTTAAAGAGTGCGTAATAGCTCACTGGTCGAGTGACGCTGCGCCGAAAATGTACCGGGGCTAAACGTATCACCGAAGCTGTGGATTGTCTTACGACAATGGTAGGAGAGCGTTCTAAGGGCTGTGAAGTCAGACCGAAAGGACTGGTGGAGCGCTTAGAAGTGAGAATGCCGGTATGAGTAGCGAAAGACAAGTGAGAATCTTGTCCGTCGAAAGCCCAAGGTTTCCTGAGGAAGGCTCGTCCGCTCAGGGTTAGTCGGGACCTAAGCCGAGGCCGAAAGGCGTAGGCGATGGATAACAGGTTGATATTCCTGTACCACCTCCTTTCCGTTTGAACGACGGGGGGACGCAGAAAGATAGGGAGAGCGCGCTGCTGGAAATGCGCGTCCAAGCGATTAGGCTGGTGAATAGGCAAATCCGTTCACCATGAAGGCTGAGTCGTGATGGCGAGGGAAATTTAGTACCGAAGTCCTTGATTCTACGCTGCCAAGAAAAGCCTCTAGTGAGGAAAAAGGTGCCCGTACCGCAAACCGACACAGGTAGGCGAGGAGAGAATCCTAAGACGATCGGGAGAACTCTCGTTAAGGAACTCGGCAAAATGACCCCGTAACTTCGGGAGAAGGGGTGCTTCCTCGGGTTTATAGCCCAGGGGAGCCGCAGTGAAAAGATCCAAGCGACTGTTTAGCAAAAACACAGGTCTCTGCAAAGCCGTAAGGCGAAGTATAGGGGCTGACACCTGCCCGGTGCTGGAAGGTTAAGAGGAGGGGTTATCCCTTACGGGAGAAGCTCTGAATCGAAGCCCCAGTAAACGGCGGCCGTAACTATAACGGTCCTAAGGTAGCGAAATTCCTTGTCGGGTAAGTTCCGACCCGCACGAAAGGTGCAACGACTTGGATACTGTCTCAACGAGAGACCCGGTGAAATTATAGTACCTGTGAAGATGCAGGTTACCCGCGACAGGACGGAAAGACCCCATGGAGCTTTACTGTAGCCTGATATTGGATTTTGGTACAGCTTGTACAGGATAGGTAGGAGCCATAGAAGTCGGACCGCCAGGTTCGATGGAGGCGTCGGTGGGATACTACCCTGGCTGTACTGACATTCTAACCCAGCACCGTGATCCGGTGCGGAGACAGTGTCAGGTGGGCAGTTTGACTGGGGCGGTCGCCTCCTAAAGTGTAACGGAGGCGCCCAAAGGTTCCCTCAGAATGGTTGGAAATCATTCGCAGAGTGTAAAGGCACAAGGGAGCTTGACTGCGAGACCTACAAGTCGAGCAGGGACGAAAGTCGGGCTTAGTGATCCGGTGGTTCCGCATGGAAGGGCCATCGCTCAACGGATAAAAGCTACCCTGGGGATAACAGGCTTATCTCCCCCAAGAGTCCACATCGACGGGGAGGTTTGGCACCTCGATGTCGGCTCATCGCATCCTGGGGCTGAAGTAGGTCCCAAGGGTTGGGCTGTTCGCCCATTAAAGCGGTACGCGAGCTGGGTTCAGAACGTCGTGAGACAGTTCGGTCCCTATCCGTCGCGGGCGCAGGAAATTTGAGAGGAGCTGTCCTTAGTACGAGAGGACCGGGATGGACACACCGCTGGTGTACCAGTTGTTCCGCCAGGAGCATAGCTGGGTAGCTACGTGTGGAAGGGATAAGTGCTGAAAGCATCTAAGCATGAAGCCCCCCTCGAGATGAGATTTCCCACAGCATGAAGCTGGTAAGATCCCTTAGAGATGATGAGGTAGATAGGTTCGGGGTGGAAGCGTGGCAACACGTGGAGCTGACGAATACTAATCGATCGAGGGCTTAACCTAAAAACGAAAAGCGAAGTAAGCCGTTTAAATCCGACAAGCGTTGGAGGCTTTTGAGTCAGAATCAAAAGGTGAAACGATCGAGGATTTGGCTTACGTAGCTGGACATATTGGAAAGTTGTGCGTGCTATCTAGTTTTCAGGGAACACCTGAATCGTCTAGTGATGATGGCGAAGAGGTCACACCCGTTCCCATGCCGAACACGGAAGTTAAGCTCTTCAGCGCCGATGGTAGTTGGGGGATCTCCCCCTGCAAGAGTAGGACGTCGCTGGGCAACATAAGAGAAGCGAGAGACCCTCAGGTCTCTCGCTTTTTTGTATTCAAAAAGTGTAGTAAGCTCGTAAGAGAAAAAAGCTGCAGGAAAGACAATCAAAGACTTCTTCGAAAGCTTCGTAGGGGTGGGAGAAGCAAGAAATTCGAGGAAGCAAGTGATGTCAGACCGGAGTGGATATTCGAGAGATCCATGAGGATCTGGCATCGCGCAGCTGACGAAGAAGTTCGCCGCTTATCGCGCCCCGTATGAGAACACGGAAGTTAAGCTCGAGCGCCGATGGTAGTTGGGGGATCTCCCCCTGCAAGAGTAGGACGTCGCTGGGCAATTAAGAGAAGCGAGAGACCTGAGGGTTTCTCGCTTTTTTATATGTTTTTTTACGTTCGCGGAATTAATCTCAAATGCGCGGGAAAAATCCGGATTTCGCGGAATTATATAAAATATCGCGGAATTAATGGCTAATGATAAGCTTCTTGGTATTATAAAATTGATAGAGATTTCTTAAAAGATCAGGTGAATTGTATAAAATAATGCTTTAAAATCGAGGGGAAGAACTAGAATCTACTATTAATGGAGTGAACCCTTTTGGAACAGCTTCTTTTCAATCTTAATCATTGTAATAACAATTTGGTTAATGATTAAAGTGTTACATATCGCGTTTAAGAGATTCGAATAAATTATTCATTTGTCTTATAGGTAGACCACTTATTTAGCTACAATATCGTTAGTTGGCATCTATAGCACATTCAAACTGTATGCCTCCCTTTCTTCGAACTAAAATGATAGTAGAGGTGAATGTGATGAGTGAAATCGTTATCGTTTGGTTTAGACGGGATTTTCGTTTAAACGACCAAACTGCTCTTGAAAAGGCTATCGCCTATTGTGAAGAAAATGATGCTAACTGGGTAGGGATTTTCCAGTTTGATCCCCATTTTACGAATACAATCGATCTCCACCATGATTATTTCTTTCGGACGGTGGCTGAATTTCAAGAACGCTGTAAAAATGAGAAACTTCCCTTTCAAATTAGCTACGGAACTCCAAAAGACGTATTTGATAAGGTAACGGCTCGTTTAAATGTAACGGCCATTTTCTTTAATGAAGATGAAGCAGGTTACGGAGCGAGGCGCGATCATGAAGTGAGTAACTTGCTTAAAGAGAAGGGCATTAAAGTATTTTCTTATAAAGATTACTACCTTCATGGTTCTAAAGAAGTTAGGAAACATGATGATACGATGTATAAGGTATTTACGCCCTATTATAAGCAATGGCGGACGCTAAGAAAGCCACCAGTCATTCAAAATGATTTTAAGAAGGTTAAGAAGTATGCTCATTCGTTAGATCATACACTTGATCCCGAATCTGAAGCCGAATTTGCAAACATTTTAAATAAGTGTGAAGCAAATTGGCAAGCGATTGGTGAAAAGAGTGCAAATCAACGGGCGAAGCGTTTTGTGAAAGAAAGAATCAAGGATTATGATAATCATCGAGATGTTCCTTCACTTGTGGGGACGAGTAAGTTATCACCGTATTTAAAGACAGGTACTCTCTCTGTCCGAACCCTTTTTCATATGGTAGCGGAATATGATCATAAAGGGGCAGAAACGTTTATTCAGGAACTTTCTTGGCGTGATTTTTATGGAATGGTTCATTCAGAGTTTCCTGAATTTCGAGATCGTGAATTTCAGTCCAAATATCGAAGCATTCCGTGGAATGACGATGAAGAAAAATTCCAGAAGTGGAAAGAGGGTAAAACAGGCTTTCCAATCGTTGATGCTGGAATGAGGCAACTAAATCAGGAAGGCTGGATGCATAATCGACTTCGTATGATTACGGCTTCATTTCTTACAAAAGATTACCTTATCGATTGGAGACTTGGTGAGCGTTACTTTGAGGAAAAGCTGATTGATTATGATGAGTCTTCCAATGCTGGAGGATGGCAGTGGGCTTCTTCGACTGGTACAGATGCTGTCCCTTATTTTCGCATCTTCAATCCGACGACTCAGGCAGAACGATTTGATCCGGATGGTGTTTATATTAAGAAATACGTTGAAGAGTTAAAAGGTGTGCCTAAGAAGTATATCCATCAACCATCAAAAATGACTGAAGAAGAGCAAAAGGAAAATAACTGTGTCATTGGGGAAGATTACCCACTTCCAACTGTGGATCATAAAGTACAGCGCCAAAAGGTGCTAAGTGTTTATAAAGAAAGAACGTGATAAAAAGGTCAGGTGCTATATGCGCGCCTGATCTTTTTTTGATGGATAAGAGGACAAGAAATGCGCATGCTAATTGGAAGAGAATGCTAAGTGCGGAGCTGATTCATGTGAAATGGTTTAAGAAAGGCGCTTCTGAAAAGCCATCTACGTTAGAGGAAATGATAAAAGACCTTAAACAATCGATCGATTTTGTAGCATATGAAAATAAAGCGAGCGATCAGCCTTATCGGTTAATCTATTTTGCATCGCTTGTTGATTCTGAACAGCTCCACCGTGACATATTGCCAGTAATTAAAGAATGTAAGTCAAAATCACTTGAAGACTTAAAAGGTATTCTTCCAATCGAAAATATTGAGATTTCATCAGAGCTATCAGTCATCCAAGAACGGTTGTTAGAAGGTTATCTTGCCATCCAACTTTCACGAGGTCAAAAGGTTCTCCTTGTAAACATTAGTCTTCGCAAATCAAGAGATTTATCTGCTCCTGAAATTGAATTTAGTGTGATGGGACCGAAAGAAGGTCTAGTCGAAGATCTTCATACAAATATGAATTTAATTCGTAGAAGAATCCCGCATCCCAGGTTGAGAATGAAAGAGATTACCGTTGGAACGATAAGTAAAACGAAGGTTGTCGTTGCCTTTATTGAGGGTGTGGCTAGTGAACAGAATATTAATACCGTTATGCAGCGTCTCGAAGATCTCGATTTTGATATTATTTCTGACTCTTCCTTTATTGGTCAGATGTTAGAAGACAATTCTCTGTCTGTTTTTCCGCAAATGATTGATACGGAACGAACGGATCGTATTACAGGACATATGAATTTTGGTGCATTTGCGATCTTAACAGAAGGCTCTTCTAATGCTCTAATTGGTCCAATTAATTTTGGGCAATTGTTAGTTTCCTTTGAAGATTACTATCTTGGATGGAATATTGCTTCCTTTTTTCGTGTCGTCCGCATGATTGCCATTCTAGCGTCGATTATCGCTACTCCTTTGTACGTTGCAGTTTTAACGTATCATTATGAATTATTTCCTTCTAAGTTATTAGCAACGTTAATTTCATCAAGAAGTGACATCCCTTTCTCTCCTGTTATTGAAGTGTTTTTTCTTGAAGTGACAATCGATTTGTTACGAGAGGCGGGGGCAAGGATGCCGACGAAGGTTGGGCAAACACTCGGTATTGTAGGAGGTATTGTTATTGGAACGGCTGCTGTTGAGGCTTCTTTAACTAGTAATATTCTGTTGATTTTGGTTGCCTTATCAGCTCTTGCTTCTTTTACAACACCAGTTTATCGCATGACTAATACGATTCGTTTTTTACGCTATCCTTTAATTGTGTTCGCACAATTTCTTGGCTTAATCGGAGTAGCGCTGTTTGGACTATTTATTCTAACGCATATGATCAGGTTAACATCATTTGGAAACCCATATCTCGCGCCGCTTTATCCTCCGAGGGTAAAAGATTGGTACGATTCTTTCTTTCGTTTACCTTATGTCATGCAAAAAAACAGATTTCAATTTTTTCGAGGGAAACAGACGAAGCGATTTGAGGATAAGAAAAAACGCCAAGAGCATCATTTGGATTTCGATGAGCAGTAGAGGGTGAGTTGCATGGAACAGAGCAAGCGAAATGATCTTCTTATATCTCCCTTCCTGATCATGTTTATTATTCACAGTAATCAGGTGGGAGTTGGAATACTAGGCTTTCCTCGCTATATCGCGGCCTATGCAGGAAATGATGCCTGGATTGTCGTTATTATTACAGGTGTTATTTTTCACGTGTTTATATGGATGATGTATCGTGTTCTTAGTGATGGTTCTTATGACATTATTGATCTTCATCATAAGTGGTTCGGAAAGTGGATAGGAGCGTTTTTTAACATTGCACTAATGATGTATTTATTGCTAGGGACGATTGTTATTCTTCGTACGTTTATAGAAGTCATTCAGGCCTGGATGTTTCCTGAATTAGCCACTTGGATACCTGTCGGAATGTATTTGTTGTTAACGTATTATGTGCTTGCTGGAGGTTTTCGAACTGTAGCAGGCATCTGTTTCTTTGGAGTGGTTATTCCAGTGTGGCTAGTATTTACGGCAACGGCTCCATTGAAATTTTCTACATTTAGCAACATATTCCCTATCTTGGATCATTCGTTGCAGGAATTTGCTCTTGGAACAAGGCAGATGACGCTAAGCTATGTTGGCATAGACATCTTATTACTTGCTTATCCATTCTTAAAAAATCCGAAGAGCTCTCGTATATGGGCACACATGGGCGTTTTATTAACGACATTGATTTACACGATGGTTATGATAATTTCTCTTGCATTTTATAGCGAGGGGCAACTTCAGCAGTCTATTTGGTCTACACTAATTGCATGGAAGGTTGTCGAGTTGCCATTTGTAGAGCGATTTGAGTATCTTGGGATAACATTCTGGTGCTTCGTTGTTTTTCCTAATATTTGCTTAACGATGTGGGGGGCAAGTCGAGTTGGAAAAAAGGTGTTTCATATAAAACAAAAGTACTTTGTTCTGGTTTTGATTGCATTTGTTTTTACAGCATGTGTGATGGTTACGAATCGTGATCAGGTGGACTATCTGAATACGATAACTTCTATTATAGGAACCTACGTTTATTACTTTTATATTCCATTTATTTTCTTATACAGCATGATTTGGAGGAGAGTGAAGAGGCGAACATGAAATATTTCAGCTTAATAGTTCTTTGTATGCTTCTGACAGGTTGTGTAGCAGAGGAAATAATTGATGAAGTTCCCATTCTATTTATCGTTGGCTATGACAACGGCGAAAAAGGGAAAATCAAAGGAACGATTTCTCTCCAAACATTTGATCCAAATCAAGAAGTTGAGACAAGGTCATTTGAAGCGGAGGCATATACAAGTAAAGGACTTCGCAATCAATTAAGTGGTTTACCTAAGCCAATTTCGATAGGGAAGATGGCGGTATTGTTATTTAGTGAAGATATGGCTGAAGAGGGAATCATAGATGTGTTAGATAGTTTTCTAAGAGACCCAGCAGCTGGTCGTCTCATTTACGTTGGTGTAGTAGAAGGAAGTGCAGGCGAACTCATAAAAAATGAATTTCAATATTTACAGGGAATCGGCCCATTTCTACAGAATCTAATTAAACAATCGATTGAGTATGGAAATATGCCCCAAAATAATATTCACTTGTTTGATTACAAATATTATGGCGATGGGATGGATCCAGTTGTTCCTATACTTAAGAAAGAAAAGACTGAAGTGAAAATAACTGGTCTCGCTTTGTTTGAAGATGAAAAGATGGTTGGGAAACTGAACTTGGATGAAATGTTTATGTTCGCATTAATTAATAAAAGTTACAGCGCTGGTTTATATGAGTTGGAGCTTCCAGATGGAGAATATGCAAACCTACAAAAGATCAAATCAAAAGTGAAATATAAGGTGAAAAATGGGAATACCAATCCTTCAGTAAACATAACAATTAAGTTAAATGGAAATGTTGTAGAGTACACAGGGGATAAGTTGAGTAAAGAGACAAAAGAAGAAATTGCAGAGACGCTTGAACGTAACGTGCAAGCTCAAGGTAATGAGATGGTTAAGAAATTTCAAGAATTAGGAATAGATCCTTTCTCAATCGGTGATCATGCTCGTAGTCAGACTAGAGATTTTGATTTTAAAAAATGGTATGACCGTTATCCTGATGTTCCTGTAACGATTGATGTTAAAGTGAATATTGGAGAATCAGGAATCATTGATTGAGGAAAGGTGTGAAGGGCTCATGAGCAATTACACACAATATAGGAATAAAAAAACTCGTTTTAAAAATCGATTCGATTTTTAAAACGAGTTTTTTATGTACCTTTACTTAGATAATATGGTAGAGGAGTGGTAGTAAATGATTTTACTCGATGGTTATCAGTTATCATTAAATGATCTTAGAAAACTTTTATATAACGGTGCGCGTGCTAGTTGTTCGAAAGAGAGTCTAAAGCGTGTTGATCAAAACAGAAAAGCAGTGGAAACGATTGTTGCAAACGGGGAGACAGTGTACGGTATTACAACAGGATTTGGCAAGTTAAGTGATGTTCATATTCAAATTTCAGATGTTGATCAGCTTCAGTTGAACCTTATTTATTCCCATGCATGTGGTATCGGTGAACCCTTTCCACCCCTTGTATCAAAAGCTATGCTTTTGCTGCGAGCGAATGCTTTACTGAAAGGATTTTCAGGGATTAGGCGTGAAGTGATTGAAAGACTATTGCTATATGCCAACGAAGAAATTCTACCCGTTGTACCGCAGCAAGGATCACTTGGAGCAAGCGGTGACCTGGCCCCTTTAGCTCATCTTGTTCTTCCGTTATTAGGTGAAGGAGAGGTATTCTACCGGGGAAAGCGAGAGAACGCGACTGTTCCAATGAAAGAGAAAGGAATCGAACCGATTAAATTAACCGCTAAGGAAGGTCTTGCGCTTATTAATGGAACACAGGCGATGACGGCGATGGGCGCTGTCACTTATCTTGAAGCAGAAAAACTCGCCTACGAAGCGGATGGGATCTCATCTCTTACATTAGAAGCCTTGAGAGCTATTACAGACGCCTTCGATGAGGACATTCATTTGGTCAGAGGTTACCCTGAACAAGTGGATGTGGCTAGAAGGTTAAGAAAGCTATTAAAAGGGAGTCAGTTAACAACGAGGCAAGGAGAGATAAGGGTTCAGGATGCTTATTCCCTCAGATGTATTCCTCAAGTACATGGTGCCTCCTGGCAAGCCCTTGCTTATGTAAAAGAAAAACTTGAAATTGAAATGAACGCCGCCACGGACAACCCACTTATTTTTGATGGGGGAGCCAAAGTACTATCTGGAGGAAATTTTCATGGACAGCCCATTGCCCTTGCAATGGATTTTCTTTCGATTGCGATGGCTGAATTTGGGAGTATTGCAGAACGTCGTATTGAACGTCTCGTGAACCCGCAATTGAATGATCTTCCTGCATTCTTAAGTCCCAAACCAGGGTTACAATCAGGGGCAATGATTATGCAATACGCAGCAGCATCTCTTGTCTCAGAAAACAAAACCCTTGCCCATCCGGCTTCAGTTGATTCCATTCCATCCTCAGCCAATCAGGAGGATCATGTTAGTATGGGAACGATTGGTTCTCGTCACGCTGCCCAAATTACAACAAATGTGAGAAGAATTCTAGCGATTGAAGCGATTTGTGCAATGCAAGGAATTACCTATCGAGATTCCACGAAGCTTGCACCAGAAACGAAAAAAATATATGAGGCAGGAAGAGGCATTGTTAGAGAAATAGACTGCGATCGCATTTTTTCATATGATATCGAACGATTGACCGATTGGTTAAAGGAAAATGGGGATATCGAGAAAATTGTGGTAGGTGTGTAGGAACATCCTTCCGTGCAAATAACAAAATGAAATAAAAGTAGAAGAATGATATAGTAGATGAAATAGATGGAAAGCAGGGGGCAATACAGTGAATGAAAAAGAAATCGAAATCCTAGAAATTTTAGAGGATAATGCACGCGTACCAATGGATGTTTTAGCTGATATGGTTGAATTATCAGTTGAAGAAGTAGAGAAAGTCATTAAGAAACTTGAAGAACAGGATATTATTTTAAGCTATTCATCCGTCATTAATTGGGATAAAACTTCTGGCAAAGACGGTGTTGCAGCCATGATTGATGTGAAGGTAACCCCAAAAAGAGATGTTGGGTTTGATGAGATTGCTGAGCGTATTTATCGTTTTCCGGAAGTGAAAGCGGTGTACTTAATGTCAGGAGCGTTTGATTTGTCTGTTCAGATCGAAGGGAAAACGATGAAGGAAGTTGCTTTCTTTGTTTCTAACAAGCTTTCAACACTTGATTCAGTTTTGTCGACAACAACGCATTTCTTACTTAAAAAATATAAACACGACGGTGTAATTTTTGAACCGGAACAGAAGGATAAGCGGATTGTGGTGTCACCATGAAGGAAGTTCAACAGCAGTATATTTCTAAAACAGCTTCTCAATTAAAACCTTCAGGTATCCGAAAATTCTTTGATCTTGCTTCCCAAATGGATAATGTTATTTCACTTGGTGTTGGTGAGCCAGATTTTGTTACACCGTGGAATGTATGTGAAGCGGGCTACGCTTCACTTGAAAGCGGCTATACAGCTTATACGGCAAATGCAGGTCTGCTAGAGCTAAGGGAAGAAATTTCGTCTTACTTAGATGAACAATTTTCACTGAGCTATTCAGCTGAATCACAAATCATATTAACTGTTGGAGCAAGTCAGGCGATTGATCTGGCTTTTCGAGCAGTGATTGATCCGGGTGATGAGGTTATTATTGTCGAGCCAGGTTTTGTTGCATATTCACCAGCTGTAACGCTCGCAGGTGGGACACCTGTCTCTTTGGAAACAAAGGCAGAGGACGAGTTTAAAATAACGCGTGAGTCGCTTGAAAAAGTGATTACGAAGCGAACAAAAGCGATCCTTCTGTGTTTCCCGAGTAATCCTACTGGTGCCACAATGTCTGAAGCAGAATTGAAGAACGTAACGGACATCATTGAAGAACATGACCTACTCGTACTTTCGGATGAGATCTATGCGGAATTAACGTATGATGAAACGCATTATAGCATTGCCCGAGCTGATGGCATGAAAGAGCGTACAATTCTTATTTCAGGTTTCTCGAAGGCATTTGCTATGACAGGCTGGAGACTTGGTTACGTGACTGGTCCTGAAGAAATCATTGCGGCGATGTTGAAAATTCATCAGTATACAATGATGTGTGCGCCGACAATCGCTCAGCACGGGGCACTCGAAGCTTTGAAAAGTGGAAGAGACGATCTTGAGAGAATGAAGAAAAGCTATCGTCAGCGAAGAAACTTTCTTGTTAAAGCATTTAACAACATCGGACTTTCCTGTCATATGCCAGGTGGTGCATTCTACGCATTTCCATCCGTACAGGCAACTGGGATGACATCAGATGAATTTGCTGAAAAGTTATTAGAAGAAGAGCAAGTTGCTGTTGTGCCAGGGCATGTTTTTGGTGCTGGTGGAGAAGGCTATGTGCGCTGTTCTTACGCAACGTCAATCGATTCTTTGCAGGAAGCTGTTAAGCGAATCGAACGGTTTGTTAACCGTCACAATTCAAAGGGATAATTAGGAACGCCGTCCTCAGTGAGGACGGCGTTATGTATTAATAGGAAGTTGGATCCTCTTTGCTTGTTGAAATACTTGAAGACGTTTGTTTGGAAAGTAACTGTCTGAGCAATTCATTCTGCTCTTGATCAGCAGCGTTCTTTCTTTTCATATAGCTCATCGCTTTAAATAGGAATACGATCGTTAATACCACGATAAATAAAATAATGACCATATATAGAAAACCAAATAATTCAAAAAGCATGCCAAATCCATCCATGCCACCACTATTAGACATCATCAAATCAACTCCTCATCTGATGTTGATTTTACCACTATTTTCTAAATTTTAAACGCGGTATTTTCCTTCAATAGAAGAGCTTTAGCATACGTCTCCTTTTCTAATATGACGTGTTATGATATTATAATCAAGTTGGAGAGTTCGTAATTCCCTCCTCTCGTAAAACAAAACTAGGGACCGTGAAAAGTGTAGCCCAGTTCTCTGAATGGAGATGGGGTTTTTCATGCGTCTCCCTTACTGAATAAAGAAGGGGGCTTTTTTTATGTCTTTTATGATTCCAAAGAAAGTTGAAGTACTTGGAGAAGATATTCAGAAAAGCGAATTAAAGTATCATCATAAACGAGTAGCGGTAACAAAAGAATTTACATTTGATGCTGCGCATCATTTGCACTGCTACGAAGGTAAGTGCAAAAGCATGCATGGCCATACGTATAAAGTCGTCATCACAATCAGCGGATTTGTGAATGAAATCGGCATTTCAGTTGATTTTGGTGAAATTAAAACCCTATTTAAAGAAGTGATTGATTCGAAGTTGGATCATCATTATTTAAATGAAGTGCTTCCGAACATGAACACGACCGCTGAAAATATGATTGTTTGGATGTGGGAGCAGTTAGATCAAGCTCTGACTGAGCGCAATATGAAAGATCTTGGTCAGCGCATTGAAGAACTAGTTCTCTATGAAACACCAACAAGCTACGCAACGCTAAAGCGGGAATGGATGGAAGAAAATGAGTAAATGGGTGCTACCGGAACAATCCGAATATATGAAGTGGGAACTACCGATGGTGGAGGTATTTGAGACAGTAGAAGGAGAGGGAACGCGCGCTGGTTTTCCAACAGTATTTGTACGCGTCTTTCACTGTAACTTGCGCTGTAGCTGGTGTGACACGCCTTATAGCTATGCACCGGATAAAGCAGAATACAAAGGTTCAATTGCCTCGATTATCGATCAAATCAAACAATATAATAGCCGTCACATCTGTTTTACAGGAGGGGAGCCGTTAATTCATCGTGAGAAATCAATGGCGCTTATTCAAGCGATGGTAGATCTTCCGCATATTGAAGACATTCATATCGAAACGAACGGAGCGATTGATCTTACGCCATATGAAGCGGTTCGAAAAGACGATGAAGCCTGGCAGGAGAAAGTTCGTTTTGTGATGGACTATAAGCTGCCTGATTCTGGTGAACAGCATCGCATGCTTCATGAGAACTTTGATCTTCTTGATACACAAGATGAAATTAAGTTCGTGATCGGCTCTGATGAAGATTTCACAGTAGCAACTGAAGTTGTCTCACAAAATCATCAAAAAGGTCAGGTATTGTATAGTCCAGTGTGGGAAACGATGCCTCCACACAAACTTGTTGAAAAAATTCTAGAAGCAGGACTAAGCAAAGTGAAGCTAAGTATGCAGCTTCATAAGATTATTTGGGATCCTAATAGAAGAGGTGTGTAACGTGAATAAAAAAGCAGTGATTGTATTGAGCGGTGGTTTAGATAGTACAACATGCATGGGAATCGCGAAGGAAAATGGCTATGAGCTTTATCCGATTACATTCCACTACGGCCAAAAGCATAACCGAGAAGTAGAGCAGGCGAAGAAAGTAGCGGAATATTACAATGCACCCGATCATCGCATAGTGAACATTAGTTTTCTAAATCAAATTGGGGGCAGTGCCCTTACAGATGATTCCATTGATGTACCAACAGATATGGATGAAGATGAAATTCCAGTTACTTACGTACCAGCTCGTAATATGATCTTTCTTTCTCTTGCCTCTGCTTACGCAGAAGTGATTGGAGCTGAAGCGATCTACATCGGTGTATCTGCCGTTGACTATAGTGGATACCCGGATTGCCGACCAGAGTTTATTGAAAGTATGAATGAAACGGTTAATCTAGCTACAAAAGCTGGAGCAACAGGTAGTGAAATGAAGATTGATACGCCGTTAATTAACTTGACGAAAGCAGATACGGTTAGTGAAGGCTTACGTTTAAGCGTTCCTTATGAACTAACGACATCTTGCTACAATGGTGAAGAAGAAGCATGTGGCGAGTGTGATAGCTGTCGTCTACGTCTGAAAGGCTTTGAAGAAGCTGGAGCGGTAGATCCGATACCTTATAAAGTGTAATAAAAAGCTGCCGGAGGATACTCCGACAGCTTTTTATGTTTTGGACAATAAACTTCCAACGGAGGAGTGGCTCGACATATAGCGCGGGTGACAGGCACCCGCGCCGACCGCCGAATCCGCACCCCTGCTTACTCAGGCATTTCCCCGCTATAAACAGAAGATGGGCGGATGATACGGTTATTGTCATTTTGCTCGTACACGTGTGCGATCCAACCTGCCGTTCTGGCTGCTGTAAATGTTGGGGTAAACAGTTCTGTTGGTAGCTCGATCGCTCTTAAGATGGCCGCTGCATAGTACTCCACATTCGCATAAAGTTTTCTGTCAGGTTTGTACTCCTGGAGAAGGCGTACGGCCGTGTCTTCTACTTTGTGTGCAAGTTTAAACTCTGCATCGTCATAGAAGTCTGAAGTAATCTCGCTTAAAGCGGCGGCACGGGGGTCACGCGTTTTATAAACCCGATGTCCAAAGCCCATTAGCTTCTCACGATTTTCAAGTTTACGTCGCAATACTTTCTCAGCATCGCCGTCGCGCTTAATTTCTTCTAATAAATCAATAACCCCAGTTGGCGCTCCGCCATGAAGAGGTCCTTTCATAGCGCCAATAGCCCCTGTAATAGCTGATGCGAGATCACTTTCAGTTGATGAAATCACCCTAGCAGTAAAGGTAGAGGCGTTTAATCCATGCTCCATCGTTAAAATGAAGTAGGCAGTTAACGCTTTAATGTGATTTTCCTGAGGACGTTCTCCTGTCAACATATATAAATAGTTCCCAACGTGAGACAACGTTACGTCTGGATCGATTTGGGATAATCCATTTTGAGTGCGGTAGCGATAGGCAATAATAGTGGGAACGATACTCAGTAGGTGAATTCCCTGTTCCTGTGTCGCTGGGAACTGATATGAGTGATCTCCCATGGAAGATAAGACCGTTCGAATAACGCTCATCATCTCCATTTTTTTAGGTAAACGATTTATGATTTCCTTCTGGTTTGGTGATAAGTGTCTTGCTTCACCAAGTGCGGAGGTGAAAGCAGTTAGCTGTTGTTCAGTAGGAAATGAACCATTCCATAGGAAGTAGGCAGCTTCTTCGAATGATTTTTCTTTCGCAATTTCTTTTGCCCAGTGTCCTCGATAGACAAGCAAACCGTTCTCTCCGTCTACAAGGCTGATATTGGAATCAGCCGCAATGATTCCTTCTAATCCGGCATGAATCATAAACTCAACTCCATTTCATTCGTCTTGTATCTAGTGTATCGATTCGATATGATTATGACTAATAAATAATTACTGAATAATTAATAGAGAAACGCTATCAATAAGGGGGGTAAGAATGAATCTAAACTGGTTGAAAACATTTGTCACAGCTGCTTCGTATGAAAATTTCAGGGAAACATCTGAAAAACTCTATCTTGCTCAACCTACTGTTACGGTTCACATTCAACAACTCGAAAAGCAGATTGGCAGTAAGCTATTTATGAAGAGCGGTAGAAGAGTGGTGCTCTCCGAAGCAGGAAGACAATTTCTTCCGCATGCCAAAGAGTTAGTTGAACAGTATGAGACTAGCTTACGTCATATGAACGGGTGGAGGCAGGGGTACCATCGAAAGTTGACGATTGCTGTATCTCCTTTAATTGCTGCTACGGTTCTACCTAATGTCCTTCAGCAATTTATGAAAGCTTATCCATCGATTGAGGTAGTTGTAAAAGTAAGTGAGTCTAATGAAATTGGAGAGATGATCACCAAAAATGATGCAGATTTCGGTCTTTCAAGAATGAAATCTTTGCAGGCATATGTGAAAAATGAACAAATTGGAGCCGATCCAATTGTTTTAGTTGTGCCACACGATGGGGGAGATGCGGAAACAAGTCTGCCTTTAACTTTAAGTGAGTTTTGTTTGAGATCAACGTTACTCACACACAATCATCCTGATTATTGGGAAGATCTTTTAGTTGAACTACGTTCTAAATATGACGGTGTTCGAACGATGGTTGTATCCCAAGTACACATTACAAAGCGATTTATTGAGGAAGGGCTTGGGTTCTCTTTTTTACCATGGTCATCTGTTCGGCGTGAGGTATTTGAAGGGAGAATTCTTCAAGTCGATACTGAGGAAATCAAACTGTCTGAGGTTCACACATACATGGTCTATCAACATCTTTCGGAGGAAACAGAAATATTTAAACAATTTATTGAGAAAAGCATGAATTAAGCCCGATCAGCGTCCTGATCGGGCTATCCTCTTATTTTCCGAGTGTGAAATAAGAGTGTGGGATGGTTGCGTGTCATAGATCCTAACGGCTAGCTTACACGCATGAGTAGTATGTGCGAAGTAAAATAAAGTATACACATTTAGTAAGTAGTTAGTCCCCAAACTTTCCACCCCTTTTCTTCTTTAGAAGCAAAGAGGTGCATGCGCACGGGGAGTTGAGAAGATTTCTTTGTGACGAGTACATCAATAAGGTAAGTGTGATTTGCGACTTTTTTTTCACAGGTTTTAACGGCTGGCGCGTAATAGGGTGACTTCTTTTTTAAAGGGGACATGCTAATGATTTGCCATGAATTTGTATCGGGAGTATTGGCCATTAAGCCTGAAAGAATCGTTGTAGCTTTCGTTGTAAGTCCTTTTGTTGATGCCGATTGATCTAGTGATGTTGGACACTTTCCTTGAATGAGCTGAATCGGACCAGCTGCATAAGCATGAATTGGTAAAAGAAGAAGTAAGAAAAGGAGACAGCTTACTGTACGTTTCATCAATTTATACCACCTTTCACCTTTACCGTGCCCGCTTAGTGAAAAATTATTCGTAATAATCGAATACATGTTCGGTTTATGGTACACTAATGGAAGAAGGAGGGATCGCCATTGCAGCCTTCAATTCAGAAGCGAACATCTCGGTCTATTTTAACAAAAGGTAGTGGATTTCTTAATGGATATAGTCACACTCTGAACCCTTACGCTGGATGTGCCTTCGGTTGTTCTTATTGCTATGTAAGAAGAATGCCTATTGCCCTTTTTAGGGAAGAGGATTGGGGAGAATGGGTAGATATTAAAGAAAACGCTGTGGATCTTGTGAAAAAAGAGATTCCGAAAGCTCGGAAAAAAGGAGAAGTATCGATTTTTATGTCTTCTTCGACAGATCCTTATCAGCCTATTGAATTTAAGACTGATTTAACAAGAGGATTACTTGAGGCTATGGTAGAAGAAATGCCTGATTTTCTATTTCTTCAAACCCGCTCTCCACTCGTCACTAGAGATATTGATTTGTTAAAAAAATTCGGCAAAAAGGTTCTGGTCAGTATGACAGTAGAAACAGACCTTGATTCAGTGCGCAAAATTTTTGCGCCATCAGCACCGCCAATTGCAGCAAGGTTAAAGGCGCTACAAACGTTACGAGCAAACGGTATTCCTGTACAAGCGGCAGTGGCACCACTTCTCCCGTGTTCTGAACATTTCCCTAAGAAGTT
Source organism: Anaerobacillus sp. QJM3NY_32 (assembly GCF_056173645.1). NCBI lineage: Bacteria > Bacillati > Bacillota > Bacilli > Caryophanales > Bacillaceae > Anaerobacillus > Anaerobacillus sp. QJM3NY_32. Next base: position 750,724 of record NZ_CM149684.1, read on the forward strand.
AGCTGAAGTAACGGATCGCCTCACGCTTGATGACTTTTTCATGGGTGATGGGAGCGGTGGTAAAAGAACAGAGCAGCTTGGCATTCGTAAGCTCTTTGAAGAAGCGGGTCTAGAAGGTTGGTATCAACGTAAAGCCTATTTGAAAATAAAGAAGCGATTACAGGACTTTTTTCCTGATAGCGCCATTTATATTTCTCAAGAAGGTTTTTCACCTCCAGACGAGGGCTAGTTTAAATAAATAATAACAAATAGGCTAGAGAATGTACCTCTAGCCTTATGTTGCCTACTTTACTTTAATTTTTCAGCCTTACCACTTAGAATTTTCAATTGGTCATTTTCATAACCAACCTGGTAAGTGACGTTGTATAGAGAAGTTGTTGTCTTCTTATCCTCGGTTCGTTCTTGTGCTTTAATAGTAGCTGTTACCTTTACTTGATCATTCGTTTGATTTAAACTTCCGGTCATATTTGAAACTTCCACGTCAAGGGTATGGATATAGCCACTTCGAAAATCTTCATACAGCATTTCACTCTGCCAGCGACTGCCAAGTAAGGAGTAGCCAGTGACATAGTCTTGAGTAGACAAGCTTTCATAGAAATATCCAATAAGATAGGTAGCATTATTTTTAAAGTCTTCTCCTGTGAGTCCCTGTGGTGTTGATACTTCTTCCTTACTTTCATCATCTACCGTTATTTCTACTGGGTCATCAGACCAATTTTTAATTTGCTCAATAACGTTGGGGAGCGGAATGCTAAAGCCGATTGCCCCTGAGTCTGTTCCTGCGGAATTAATGGCGATTGCCTCTCCTGTATTTGCATCAATAAGGGGACCTCCGCTGTTACCTTTTGTAATGGGGGCAGAGATTTGATAGATATGTTCATAGCGATAGGGTTCTAATATGAATTCTCGATCGAGGCCACTGACAATCCCTGTTGTAACGGTGTTCTGAAGTCCGAGTGGGCTACCAAGAGCAATGATATCGTCCCCAACTTCCGCCATGCGCTCTTCTGCAACAGGTAGGGGGTCATTTCCCTCTAGTCCTGGAACGCGAATTACCGCAACATCTATCGTATCACCCATACCAATGATTTGAGCTTCGAATTGTTTAGCATCAGAGGTTTTAACGGTAATCTTTTGAGCGCCTTCGACAACATGAGCGTTCGTAATGACGTCTCCGTTTGCATTGTAGAGGAAGCCTGATCCAGAAGAAGTGCCATCTTTTAAGGCGACTTCAATTTGCACAACGCTTTTTTGTGTCTCATGAATGACGGATTTTAAGTCTGAATCATTCTTTTGGTTCTCTGGAGCATTTGTTTTCTCTCCTAGAGTAGATGTTGCTTCAACGGTTGTATTCGAATAGTAATCATGTAAAAAATAAAAACCTGCGGCGCCCCCAATCAGAATAAAGAGGGAGCTTGCAATGGACAGTAGCAAAGCCAATTTCTTAGACATCCGTCTTGAATACTCCTTTCTGCTAATCCAAGTACCATGTGAAATGATCAATCTCGACTGTGAATTGATCAAGATCCTTCACGTCTTCACCTACATCGTAGATCATAAAGTCAAATTTACCTGTATCGTCAGGATAAAGTTTGTCGGGGTTAATATAAACCTCCCCTTTATCAAACTCTTTTCCATCTCCGTCCAATACTTTATAAGAAGCCCCGATCGAATTGACGGGAACAGTGGCTTTGCTTGTGACCGTACCTGTTACTTTTAATTCATTGTAATCTGTCACCTTTGTTTCTAATTCATTGAGTTCAATCGCGCTTGTACGATTCATTTCTTCTTCTTTTGCTGCAGCAACCATAGCATGTTCAATTCGCTTTTGTTGCTCCTCCTCAAACGAATTTCGTCTCTTTTCAATTACGGTTTGGAGGTTTGATAGCTTTTCGTTACCTTTATTGATTTCTAAGCCTTGTTCTACTGAGTTTAATGCTTCCGTAAAGTGGTTCTCTTCCAAATAACCATTTGCTTCATTAATTGAAAAGTCGACAATTTGATTTCGAATTTGTCCGGCTATGTCTTGGGCTTCATCCACTTGTAAACTTTCAGCCCTTGTTAACACAGGTTTCAATTCATCAATGGATTCTTTCCCTTTCATATCATACTTTAATTCGGCAACCATCACAGTTGTCCGAACCGTTCCGATGTCTTCTTGTAAAGTAGAGAAAAGATCACCTTTATAGGATGCTGAGGTTTGCTCAGCTTCTTTAATCAAATCTAAGGCTTTACTGTAGTTATCTTTTTTTCTTGCGGTTTCCGCCTGTTTTAAAGTCTCTTCAACGTTTAATGCGATCGTTACAATATTTTCGTTTTTTTTGGCAGCGGGGAAACGAGGTCGGTTTTGTTGAGCCTCATTAAATTCTTTTTGTGCTGCTTCGAGCTTGCCGTTTTTAGCTAATTCCTCTCCCTTTTCAAAAGAGCGAATCGCTGCCTTTGACGTTGATTCTTCATAAAAATAATATCCGGCAAGTGTGCTAGAAAGAAGAAAAAACACCATCACTGGTAACCAACGCCACAGAATGGATAGGCTATGCTTAGATTTATTTTGAGTGACTAGTTCTTTTCCACAAGAGAAGCAAAATTGCTCATCATCGCCTCTTTTTTTTCCACAATGTGGACAGTACATCCTTATTCCACCTGCTTTCAATCTCAATTGCTAGTTATATTTTGACACATTTCCCTTGTAAGGGAAATATTTTTCAGTAGGTTGTTGGGGAATTGAAATATAAAGCAATTTTCGCTCAAATCGAGTAAGAGCTTACTTATAAAATAGCCTATAAAGAGGGGGAGGGATTGATTCAAAAGACATATTTCTTTTTGTTATGATTAAAAGTGAATAGATTGTACTAGTTCAAAGGACATCAAATCATGAAAAAGAAGTTACTTCGTTCGATTGTACCGGTATTGAAGGACCTGTTCACACCTATACCCCTTTGATAAGATGATCCTAAGACCCCCTTTCAAATATTCCGTTACCAGGAAGACCGGCATTTGCCGGTCCTTTTTTTTTGCCCCGATAAATGTGTAGCATTCATTTTCACTATAATCGATCAATGACAAATCACTCTCTTGTTTGTAGATAATCCTAGAATAAGCATGAAATGAAATAAATCTTCTTTTTTTGAAACCTCATGAGGTAGTTGCTCGTCTAATTAGTTGAAAACCCTTATTCCCTTAGATGTAGCCACTACGATATTTACCTAGTGGCTGCTTTTTTTGTGATCGTTGCATAAGATAGGAATTGTTGATATAATAACTAACGAGTGGTAGGCAAATGCCTGCGTTTTTTATTTGTTAACAACTAACGATCGGTAGGTAATGTTATATGAAAAAAGAATCGACTCAGGATCGAATTAAAGAGGTGGCCCTCATTCTATTTGCACGTAATGGATTTGAAGGGACTTCCCTTTCGGATATTGCTAAAGGAGTAGGCGTAAAAAAACCCTCCTTATATGCGCATTATAAAAGTAAAGAAGATTTATTTTTAGGTGTGATTCATAAAGTATCAGTTGATTACAATGCGTTTTTTGTAAAGACGGCTGAACGATTAAGCAATCAATCACCTGAGAAACAATTATATGACCTTCTTCGTGAAAATACAGAGTATTTACGGAATGATGAAATGGGACTTATTTTCAAAAGAATGATGCTATTTCCACCAGAGTCGTTACGGAAGGAAATCGCTCAAATGTTTGAAAAAACGGAGAATGTGATGAAGAGAGTGATTAAGTCTATTCTCGAGCAGATGCTCCCAAATGAGGAATGGGAACGAGTTTTTGATGCTTATTTATGTTTACTTGACGGTATGTTTGAACAAATTTTCTACTATTCACCTGAGGAACATAATAAACGGTTAGAAAATTCTTGGACTCTATTTATTAAAGGCGTTCATAGTAGGGAGGAGAAATAAGATGGCATGGATCTATCTTGTGATCGGTGGTCTGATGGAAGTATTATGGGCTATTGGATTAAAATATTCAGATGGCTTTACGAAACCACTTATAAGCTTGTTAACGATAGTTGGTATTGCAACAAGCTTTTACTTTTTCGCTAGAGCATTAAAATATTTACCTGTAGGTACAGCATACGCCATATTTACAGGATTAGGCGCAGCAGGGACAGCTGTGATTGGAATGATGTTCTTAAATGAATCGATTAGTTTCATAAAACTATTTTTTATCTTATTGCTTATTTCTTCTATTATCGGTTTGAAGTTAAATGCAAAGGAAGCTTAGGAGGGAAGCAAAATGGCATGGATTGCATTGTTAATCGCTGGTCTAGGTGAAGTTGGCGGTGTTATTAGCTTGAAGTTATCAGAAGGATTTACAAAATTAAAGCCTTCTATTTTTACAATTCTTTTCGGGAGCATGAGCTTTTTTATGTTGTCTTTATCATTAAAAGCTCTACCGGTAGGAACAGCCTATGCGATATGGACTGGCATAGGATCAGCGGGCAGTGTATTGATCGGTATGTATTGGTTTAAAGAACCCAAAAATAGAATGCAATTAGTGTTAATATCTTGTGTTGTCATTTCTGTCATTGGTCTTCGCGTAGCTGAAGGTTGATTTTGTCAGAGCATTCAGATAGAATGAAAGTATTAATTTAAGGAGGTGAGGAAGGGATGTCTAACGCTTTTGTACGTACGGAATTTATGGATTATGTATCAGTTTGCCGTGCGATTTTTCATGAAGTAGCTGCCGATGGGACAGGTGTGTCCAAAAACAGCAACTTCATAAGAAACAAAGCGTAAGGCTCTCTTACCCTGCTTCAGGCGGAATGTATAAATTTACTGAAAAGAGAGCGGCAAATTTGTCGCTCTTTTTTATTTGCTTTAAGTATCTTAAGGTTTTAGTAGACTTAAAGTGAAATGATGCCAGATTCAACCACAGGTGAGGTGTATCCTTATCTGTGGTTTTTTGTATGCTTATCTGAATGAAAGGACTGATTATAATGATCGTTACAGCACAATCAATTAGTAAGATGCTTGGTGGAACTCTTATTTTTGAAGATATATCTTTTGAGATAAATGCGAAGGAACGTGTAGGTATTGTTGGAAGGAATGGTTGTGGAAAGACGACTCTTTTTCAATTGTTAGCAGGTGTTGAGCAGGTAGATGATGGAATGATTTATTATAAAAAAGGGGCAGAGATCGGATACTTAGCCCAAATTCCAAATTATCCAGGGGTACTGGTAGAAGATGTCTTAAGAAAAGCTTTTAGTGATCTTGTAGAAATGCAAGAACGAATGAATGTACTTGAATCTCAAATGGCGAATGGGCAAGAAACCGAACGTGAACTTAAAGAATATGGGCAATTACTTGAGAGTTTTACTCGTAGGGGAGGATATGAAATAGATTCATCTATTCAAAGTGTCGCGAATGGACTTGGTATTCAGCATTTGTTGAATGCATCATTCGATCGTTTGAGTGGAGGAGAAAAGACAAAAATAAGTCTGGGGTTACTGTTATTAAAAGAACCAGATTTGCTGTTACTTGATGAACCAACAAATCACCTTGATGTGGAAGCGGTTGAGTGGCTTGAAAGTTTTTTAAAGCAATATAGTGGAACGGTCTTAATGATCTCACACGATCGGTATTTTCTTGATGAAGTGGTTACGAAAATAATGGATCTTGAAGATGGTGAGTTAACCGTCTATCACGGATCTTATAGTGAGTTTGTAAAGAAAAAAGAAGAGTTGTTGCTTACAGAGTTTGCTGCCTATCAGGAACAGCAAAAGAAGATCAAAAAAATGAGAGAAGCGATCAAACGTTTAAGAGAATGGGCTAATCAAGCTAATCCTCCGAATGCCGCTCTTCATAAGCGTGCAAGAAATATGGAACGTGCTCTAGAGCGTATGGACAAATTGAGACGTCCGGTTTTAGATCGGAAGAAAATTAGCCTGGACTTTGACGTGAAGCAGCGCAGTGGAGAAGATGTTCTCACTTTCGAAAATGTTACAGCGGGTTATAAACAAAACGTATTATTTACTGAAGTTGATTTGCACGTAAGGTACGGTGAGCGGGTCGCTATTGTTGGGAGAAACGGAAGTGGAAAGACAACACTTCTAAATGTTCTGCTCGGAAATGTAGATCCTTCAATTGGACAAGTAAAGGTAGGCGGAAGTGTGAAAATCGGTTACCTTTCTCAACATGTCCTAGAAGATCGTGTAGAAGAACGTGTCATTAATGTCTACCGTGAATCAGCAAAAGTATCAGAAGGAGACGCTAGACATGAATTAGCTCGATTTTTATTTTACGGATATGACGTTTTTGCTAAGATTTCTTCCTTGAGTGGTGGCGAGAAGATGCGTTTACGTCTTGCTGAATTGATGAGTAAGGATCTAAATTTATTAGTTCTTGATGAGCCAACAAATCATCTTGATATTGACTCCAGAGAGGTATTAGAGGATGCGATTGAGCGCTTCCCTGGGACGATCGTTTGTGTCTCGCATGATCGCTATTTTCTGAATAAGTGTTTTCCAGTGACATATTGGATTGAAAATCAACACCTTTACCAGCATTTGTATAGTTATTCAGAAGCTAAGATAAAGCACGAGGAAATGATTGATGGTTGGAGGTCAAGGAAGAGTATAGTCCCGTCACCTCCCATTCAGAAGGTGGAAAATAAATCGAAATCGAATTCAATAGAATGTGAGCTTGAGGAAATTGAGTCCCTGATTGATCAAATCGATCAGAAGCTTAATGAAATGAAGGACCTTACAGAGCTTCAAGCCTTATTTGATGAAAAAGAGAAGCTGAGCATCAAACGAGAATCATACTATGACATCTTACTGGAGGAAGAATCATGACAGAGAGAAATGTAATGAATAAGGTATATTTCCCCCTTACAATCGATAGTCTTGAAAAAGATTTGAGAGAGCTTGGGGTAAAGGACGGAATGACATTAATCGTTCATACATCTTTAAGCTCTTTAGGATGGGTATGCGGGGGCGCAGAAGCTCTTATATTAGCATTGATAAGAGCTGTTGGAGAAGAAGGAACGATTGTCATGCCAGCGCAGTCAGCGAGTAATTCAGAGCCAGCAGACTGGATGAATCCGCCAGTTCCAGAAGAGTGGTGGCCTATTATTCGAGAGAATATGCCAGCATTTTGCTGTGCTACCACTCCTACGCGTGGCATGGGAGTGGTAGCGGAGTTGTTTAGAACATTCCCAGGTGTCGTGCGCAGTTATCATCCGATGTACTCGTTTGCTGCCTGGGGCAAACATAAATATTTCATTACAAATGACCATTCAATCAAGAGTGGCTTTGGAGAGGAATCACCTCTTGGAAAGATATATAAGCTTGATGGAAAAATTCTTTTGCTTGGAGTAGGTCATGATAGTAACACTTCATTTCACCTTTCTGAACACGCTTCAACCAAGAAGGAACGCTCAGAAAAGTCTGCATCATTAATCGAAAATGGTGAGCGAGTATGGAAAACATATACAGAGATTGATTATGATTCAGATTGCTTTGATCAAATTGGGTTTCAATTTGAAAAGAAAGAACACTTTAGAAGAATGAAGATAGGTGCTGCCATATGCAAACTTTTTAATCAACGAGATCTCGTTGATTTTGGACGTAGGTGGTACGAAGAACGTTCTAATTGAACAAAGGAGGAGAAGATAACGTCATTTGTTATCTTCTTTTTTTGATTTAAAGAATAGTTGCAGGAAAACGGCTATTTTTAAAGAAGATATGTAAGTATTCATATCCCTCAAAAGACCCGCTGCACGAATATCATATTTTAGAAGGAGAAGCTATGAATCATAACGAGAATACAGCTATCTATAGACGTTCGGGCCCTCCTCCTGAGAATGAAACTAAGGAACAGAGGGATGATAAATTAGCAGGATTAGTTAAGTACTACGAAAGTTCTACTACAGCACTAGTTGTTCAAAAAGAAGAAAAGTGGCTTTATTTAAATGATGCGGCCGTTCATCTTCTCGGGTTTGATCACTTTAGTGAACTCGAAGGTAAGTCAATTTGGGAGACGGTTCATCCAGAAAATAGAGAGGTTGTTTCAAAGCGGATCGAAGCTTCTATTAATGGTGTTAACCCTGGAGTTCTCGTTCAAAGATGGTTGAAAAAGGACGGGTCCTATATCTCTGTTGAAGTTACTGGGATTCCTGTGGAGAATTTTCTTGGGCAAACGACAGCGATTATTAAAAAGGTTGATTATGATCGTGCCAATGTACAAAATACTCTTGAAAACTATCAACTCATTACAGAGAATATGAATGAAATTATAAGCTTACTTGATCCGAAAGGAAATCTACTATACGTTTCACCTTCATATAGAGCATACGCAAGAGAAGGAATTGAAGATGAAATTGGACGTAGTTCAATTCGATATGTGCATGAAGAAGACAAGGAACGTGTAAGAAAAGAATTTTTTAAATTAGTCAAATATCGACAACCCCTTATCATTCAATACCGCATGCAGCGTAAGGATGGAATATATCGTTACATTGAATCACAGGGGACATGTATTTCTAATGAAAATGAGCGATCTTATGTTGTCGTTTCAAGAGATGTTACGGAGAGGCATGAGGCCGAAATGCTGCTTCATTGGAATGAAAAAAAGCATCGTATGATTCTAGAACATAGCAATGATTTAATTTGTATGATGAATAATGAAGGAACATCTGTTTATGCATCACCTTCTTATAAGGAAGTATTAGGATATGAACAGAATGAAGTTGTAGGAAAAGATATTTTGACATTTATCCATCCTGATGATTTTGAAAAGTGTCAGAGAGCCATTCAGAAATTAACTGAAACCAAACAGCCTATTACGACTATTTATCGTAAACTGCATGCTTCTGGACATGATATTATACTTGAAGCAAAAGGAATGGCCGTTATTGATGAAGAGGGAAACGTCAATCATTTCGTGTTTATTTCAAGAGATATCACTGAAAAGATTCAACTTCAACAATATCGCGAAAATATTGAGAAGCTTGCATTGATAGGAGATGTAGCAGCAGGATTTGCCCATGAAATTCGGAATCCTCTTACTTCCATAAAGGGGTTTGTAAAGCTTCTAGCAAGGCAGGAGGAAAGTGATCGCACGTATCACCAAATCATTGAAGATGAGCTTACCAATATCGAAGAAGTTGTGAATGGCTTTATTTCTCTTGGTAAGCCTGAGGCTTCTGAGGTAGCTGAAGTAAGTTTGCTGAAGCTAATAAAAAACGCGATTACAGTCCTTACGCCACAAGCTTCATCAAAAAACATAAGAATTAATATAAGTAGTCAGCTCAAGTCAATTGTTATTCGATGTCAGAGAAACCAAATGAAACAGGTATTTATCAATATTCTTAAAAATTCGGTTGAAGCCATTGAGCAAGATGGACAAATTGATGTGATTCTTGAAGAAAATCAGAATGGGGTCATCATTGAGATTCATGATAATGGCATGGGAATTGACGAAGAACGTCTCGAGCGGATCGGGGTCCCTTTCTATACCAATAAAGAAAAAGGAATTGGGCTTGGGATGACCGTTAGTAATAAAATCATAACCGAGCATAGAGGACGACTTAAAATTGAGAGTAAGCCAGGACAGGGTACAAAGGTATTAATTCAACTACCGAAAGAGTGATCCATTCATTCGTGCAAAGCCCCTCTATTCTTTCAAAGGATAGAGGGGCTTTGACTCTGTCTGACTATGTTTTACTTGTTTAAACGAACTGGGATAGAATAAAACTATCTCATTAAGATAGGGAAAGAAGGGGTGAGTATGGCAAACAAAATAGGCATCGATGCTGGTGGGACATTAATTAAAACTGTGCATCTTGAGAATGAAAAATACTGCTATCAGACTTTTTCAACGAGTGATATAAGTGATGTTGTGTCATGGGTGAAAAGCCATGAGGAAGCAAAGTTAATGATTACTGGTGGGAAGCAAATGGCTCTTGCTAAGCTTGTGGATAATGAAGTCGAAATGGTTCCGGAATTTGAAGCGACTACATCAGGCATCCGAGCGCTAGTGGATCAAGCAAAGCTTCATTTACCTGATAACTATTTAGTAGTGAACGTTGGAACTGGTACATCAATTCATTCTGTTAATGGCCAGAGTGCTGAAAGACTTGGAGGAACTGGAGTAGGCGGTGGAATGCTCATGGGACTTGCTTACTTATTGACAGCGCGAACAGATTTTCAAGAGATTACTCGACTAGCAGAAAAAGGCGATCGAAATGGTATCGATTTAAAGGTGAAGGATATTTATGGAGATGCCTCCCCCATTGGCGGTGATTTAACTGCCAGTAATTTTGGTTTCATTGAGCGGATGAAGCAGCAAGAAGTAAAGGATGAAGATGTGCTGGCAAGTTTAATTGGAATGATTTCTGAATCGATTTTAATGATGGCTATCCCATTTGCGAAAACCATTTCTACGTCAAACATTGTATTTATCGGTTCTACTTTTCAATCGAATCCATTATTTAGACAGCAGCTTGAACGTTTTGAGGAATTATTTGATATCAAAGCTTACTTTCCACATCTGGGGCAGTTCAGTGGAGCGGTCGGAGCATTATTATATCGTTAAACAGGGTTCATATAGAATCATGAGATAGGAAATGAAAAAGGGGCAGGAAGCCCCTTTTTTTAATACTCATAGACTTTCATGGTATGTTCATTTGAACAGATGCGATTTCGTCCACTTCTCTTTGCGTGATAAAGGGCTTCATCTGCTTCTCGATAAAGCTGAGCAGGAGATGGAACAGTTTCGGGAAAAGTACTTGCACCGAGTGAAGCGGTGATATGAATACTTACATCCTTATTGATTGCAAAAGAATTTTCCTCAATCATGGATCTGACCCGTTCTCCAATCTCCAAAGCCTCACTATTAGTGCAATCCCCTAATAAGATGGTAAATTCTTCTCCACCATTTCGAGATACAACATCGTTTAATCTAGCAGCACTTCTTAGTGTCTTACCAAACTGTTTTAATACGATATCTCCAGCTGCGTGGCCATATGTATCATTCACTTTTTTAAAATGATCGATATCAATGACTAGAAGTGACAATGGCTTGTTATCGTCCGTAGCTGCTTCTTGTATCGCGCGATTTAACGCTTCATCAAAGCTTCTTACGTTGTTTAACCCGGTAAGGGGATCGATAGTAGCACTCTTTTTGTATTCTTTAAACAGATGATTTATTTTTCGTAAATGCTCTGTTGTGTAAATCGCCATTAATCCTGTCACAGTTGATGTAATCCAGAAGAGAACGTTGATTTCACTAAATAAGCTTTTTATATCAAGTAGCAAGTAGACGATTAAGATACTGAAGACGAGATTGGAATAAAGGAGCATCCAGAGAGCTTTGATGAAAATCCCAATCTTCCATTCTCTAAAGATAAGGTAACCGATATAAAGAGAAGTTAGCAAACCAAGTGAAACAAAGGAAGAAAGATTTATTCCAATGATAAAGCGCGTTATTTGGATCACAATAAGAGCAATAACTCCAGGAACTGGACCTCCATATAAGGTGACTAGTAAAAGAGGGATATGTCTTAGATCGACAATGGTCGTTGCATCAACTTGAATGCTATATATCATCAGGAAAACCCCGATTATTCCTGCATACAAACCACTAAGGAATTTTCTTTTCAAAGAAGATGTTCGTGATAGATTTTCTTCTCTAAAAAATTGATAATAAATAAAAAGTAGAGCTAGTATAATCATCATATTTACAAAAAAGTCATGTATTAACTGCATTCGATTACACCTCGAATTTCTGGTGATTTCTTTCGACTTTATTTTACCATTTTCAATAAATAACCGGTTCATTTTTATCTACTCGTTCATATTCTATTCACACTAGGCCATTACACTATCAATATAGAAAAGGAGCTAATGATGATGATTACGATATTACTCGCAGACGACGATCCCAACATTCTTGATTTAATGGCTCTATACATAGAAAACGAAGGATTTGTTGTTAAGAAAGCTTCAGATGGAAAGGAAGCAGAAAAAATCCTCGAGACTGATAAGATAGATCTCGCGGTTATTGACATTATGATGCCCCATATAGATGGATGGCAGCTATGCGAAGAAATCAGAGCATATTACGATATTCCAGTTCTCATGGTTTCGGCAAGAGGGCAGGCCTCTGATAAAGTGAAAGGTTTTAAACTTGGAACTGATGATTATGTCGTCAAACCATTTGATCCCATTGAACTTGTTATGCGCGTAAAAGCATTATTACGGAGATATCACATTCAAAGTGCGAAGAATTTATCAATAGGGTTATTTAAAATGGATGCAGAATCATTTGAAGTAGCACTTGGAAAGGAGAAAATTTCTTTGCCAAAAAAGGAGTTTGAACTTCTGTTTAAATTAGCCAGCACTCCAGGTAAGATTTTCACGCGAAACCAATTGATTGAATCAATATGGGGTTATGATTTTCAAGGAGACGATCGAACGATAGATGTTCATGTTAAACGAATCAGAGAGAGGTTTAATAGTAGGGACACCCCTTTCGTAATTAAAACTATGCGTGGACTGGGGTATCGACTGGAGTTAATCAAATGAAGCGATCGATCTATCTCAGGAGTGTCGTTATCTATATAGGGGTCGTTTTGATTAGTCTCATTCTTTCTTTTTGGATTATGAATGTTTTTTATATTGATACCATCCGAGAGCGTCTCCAAAAAGACATTACAGAAGTTGGACGTCAAACGATTACCTTATATGAGAATTCCAATTATACGGATCCAGTTGAATTTATCGCTAATATTCCTACGTTTAACTATAATCTCATCATTTACGATGAATCTGGTAAAGCGCTCAATCCTAATGACAACGGGCAGTGGGGAACCTCCGATGACCAAATTGAAAAGGTGTTGAACGGTGGAGTTGTTCGTGTGAATGATCGGTCAGTTTCCCCTCCGTCACAACTAAATGTTGGTTTACCATTTCAGGACAACGAAAGTCGGTATGCTCTATTTATTAGACCTGACCTTTCATTTGAAGAAAATACGATTAAACGAGTGATGCTAACGACATTATTACTTGTACTTATAATTGGGAGCTCCATCTTTGTCATATTAATGAGGTATGTCGTTCGTCCAATTCAACACCTGACAGAAGCGACAAAAAAAGTAGCTATAGGTGATTTTACTGTTCGAATAAATAGTGAACGTCATGATGAGATTGGTGACCTTTCGAGAAGTTTTGATCACATGGCGCACGATTTAAGTCATCTAGAAGAAATGCGTCAGGAATTCGTAGCAAATGTTTCTCATGAAATACAGTCTCCGCTTACTTCGATCGGCGGCTATGCTAAAGTATTGCAGGATAACATGTTAGAAGAGGTTGAGAGAAAGAAATACCTTGGTATTATTCAAAAAGAAACAGAGCGCTTATCCAAATTAAGTGAAAATCTTTTGAAAATGACAACACTTGATGCGGATGATCCTATGTTTCACCTTAGAAGCTATTCACTTGATGAACAGCTCAGGGAAGTGATTGTATCTCTTGAAGCGATGTGGGCTGAAAAAGGGATTGAGGTTGAAGTTGATTTAAAGGAAGTACAAATCGAAGCCGATTATGATCAACTAAGCCAGGTTTGGATAAATTTACTATCAAATAGTATTCGGTATACGGATTCAAATGGTGTTATCTCTATTCAAATGATAGAGAAAGTAGAAGAAGTGATCGTAGAAGTAAGAGATACAGGGAGTGGTATACCGGAAGAAGACCAGGCTTATGTATTTGACCGTTTTTATAAAGCGGATAAAGCAAGATCGGGTAATGGAGGTAGCGGTCTTGGCCTTGCGATTGTTCAACGAATCGTTCATCTTCATCAAGGGAATATTTTGCTTGAAAGTAAGGTAGGCATTGGTACAACGATCACTATTACACTCCCTAAACTGAAAAAGCGAGAAGAAACGTAAGTGTTTCTTTTCGCTTTTTCTATTTATTCCTAGTGATAAATTTTTGCAAAGATTAGCGGTGGGGGAGATGGAGATAATAAACAGCACTGAAAAGATAACAAAAGTTTGTTCATAATGCGTTCATTTTCGCGTCGTATACTGATGTCAGATCAAGAAGGAGTGAATGAGATGAAATTTCTTACTAGATTTAGTTTAAAGAATACGATTGGTGTTCTGCTATTGACGATGCTTGTTTTGGCAGCTGGAATCATTTCTACCAATCAAATAAAAGTAGAGACTTATCCCGATGTCACATTCCCTGCGCTTATTATTCAAGGGGTCTATCCGGGGGCTTCAGCAGAGGCAGTTGAACAGGAAGTAACGACCCCCGTGGAAGATCTACTCGAAAATAGCACGAAATATGATGACTTAACGAGTACATCTTCTGAAAATGCCAGCACCATTTCTCTCATGTATCCGTTTGGTACGGATATTGAGGAGACGAAACGAGAACTTGAAGATATAGTTTCGAAAGCGGATCTTCCAGAAGAAGCCGAAGTTAAGGTCATCAGCATGTCCGCAGGAGCGAGGCCAGTGTATGAAGCTGCGCTCTCATCAGAAGATGCGGATGCCCTTCAAAAAAAGCTTGAAGATGTGATTGTTCCAGAGCTTGAAGGACTTGCAGGAGTGAATAGTGTAAGTTTAAGCGGAACAAAGGAAACGACACTCTCTATTAAAGTGGATGAAGAGAAGGCAAGTGAGTATGGGCTAACATTAAATGATATTAAAGATAGATTAACACAGAGCGAGTATAGCCTCCCTCTTGGATCAGTTGACGACGAAGACACGACGATTCCAGTCAAACTACAAGGCTCTATTGACTCCCTTAAAAAATTTAAAAACACAAAATTTGTAATTGAAAGCAGTCAGTCACCACAAGGGGCCCAGCAAAATTCACCACAAGAAAGTAAGCAAGTTGTTCTTGAGGATTTTGCTGACGTTATGGAAGCATCAGAGAAGAATGAAATTTCTAGGTTTAATGGACAGGAAAGCTTTCTCATTCAGGTAACAAAAAGTCAGGATGAAAATACGAAGGACGTTGTCGATAAAGTGAAAGAAGTCCTTGGTGAATATGAGACAGAAGATGTGCAGTTATTTACCATCCTTGATCAAGGTGAAGAAGTAGAAAAATCAATCTCTTCTCTTCTTAAAGAAGGTGGATTCGGCGCACTGTTCACAGTCATTGTTATTCTCTTGTTCCTGAGAAACATTCGTGCAACCATTATTGCGATTATTTCTCTACCAATTTCTATTCTAGGAACAATTGCCCTCCTCGATCAGTTTGGCTACACGTTGAACATTATGACGTTGGGTGGTCTTGCAGTTGCTGTTGGGCGGATTGTAGATGACAGTATTGTCGTCATTGAAAATATATATAGATGGCGTCAGGAGAATAAAGAAGAGTTGTCCAACAAAGCTTTAACCTACTATGCCACAAAAGAAGTATTAGGGGCTATTGCTTCTTCAACCATTGCGACACTCGTTGTATTCTTACCTCTCGCATTTGTTGGGGGCATACTTGGTGAATTCTTCAGGCCATTTAGCTTGGCGGTCGTTTTCTCAATCTCGATTTCACTCTTAGTTGCACTGATGTTGATTCCGGTTCTCGGAAGTGCATTCTTTAAAAAAGTGAAGCATCACGATAAGGAATCAAGATTAAGTCATTTATATGAACGTTTTATAAGAGGGGCACTTAAGAAAAAAGCGCTCGTCATTGTGACATCCATTCTATTACTCGCAGGTTCTCTTGCGATGATTCCCGCACTTGGCGTTTCATTCTTACCAGCGGGGGAAAGCGATTCTTTCGAGTTAAATGTATCACTGCCTCCTACAACACAGCTTGAAGATACAAATGAGGTTGCAAGTCAAATAGAAGATTATTTGGATGAGAAAGAAGAGATCGACTATAGTCAAGTATCAATCGGAATGTCAAGTAGCCCAATCCCAGGCGAAGGGGGAGGACAATCAAAGGATAATGAAACGACTGTCTTTATAAAACTTTCGAACAGTGATGACCTTCAAACTACATTAGAGGCGTATGAAAAGGATGTACAGAGCATTGTAGAAGAAACTTATGAAGAAGGTACTGTTAAAGCAACAGAAGTGCAACAGGAAGGTCCACCGAGCGGAAACGCGATTGATGTTAGCTTGTATGGAGACGACCAGGAGAAGTTGACAGAAGCAGCTACTCAAGTTGAGGAACTTCTATTACAAGACAGAGAATTAACAAACGTTTCTAACAATCTTGAAGAAGTTCAACCAAAATGGACAATGACGCTCACTGATGAAGGTGAAGATGCGAATGTTAATCCATTCCAGATTATGCAACTTGTAAATAGTCGTTTGCAACCACTTGATGGCGGGACAATTGAAATTGATGACCAGAAGTGGAAAATGTCTCTTTCTTATAATGAAGAAGTAACATCAAAGCGGGAGTTGGAAGAGCTTCAGGTTCCAACTGCAGATGGAGTGCAACCATTATCAGATCTTGCTTCAATTGAAGAAACGACAGCACCAGTAACGCTTTATCATGATGATGGCAGAACGTCTGCTTCAATTTCAGCTGATATCAAGTCCGATGATACTGCACAAATTTCACAAGCTGTTGAAGAAGATCTCAGTGTACTTTCTTTACCAGAAGGCGTTGAAATGGAAGTTGGCGGTGGTCAGGAGATGATTACTGATGGCTTCGCTGACCTGGGACTTGCGATGATTGCAGCGATCCTTCTCGTATTTTTTGTATTAAGTCTAACCTTTAGAGGAATTATTACACCGATCGTGATTCTATCCTCATTAATATTTGTTCCAATCGGATCATTAGCTGGACTACTGATTGCAGGTCAAACGCTCTCTATGAGTGCGATGATTGGGATGCTTATGCTGATCGGTATTGTAGTCACGAACGCAGTAGTGTTGCTAGATCGAGTAGAAACGAACCGAATGAACGGTTTAGAAATGACAGAGGCTTTAGTTGAAGCGGCGAAAGTGAGATTGCGTCCAATCATCATGACGGCTCTTGCAACGATCTTTGCCCTCATTCCTCTCGCGCTTTCTAATTCAGCATCAGGTCTCATTTCAAAGGGACTTGCGATTACGGTCATAGGCGGATTGACTACCTCTACATTATTAACACTCGTTTTCGTCCCGGTCTTTTATGCAATGATCGGAAAGTATCGTCGAATGAAAAAAGAAACGTTTTAAAACCAACTCTTCCCACTGTGCTTCTTAGCACAGTGGTTTTTTTGGGAAAACAAAATTATTTGTTATGATAAAGAATGGATAAAGAAGGGATGATAGAAAATGCCATGGATTAAACCAGCTAAACAGTCAGATCTAAAGGATCTTGAAATCTACAAAGATCTTGAACACCCTGTTCCTGTTTTTAATCGACTTATTGCGAAAAGTCCTGACGTTTTTTCAGCGTTTATGCCTTTAGCAGCAGCTGTTAAAGCAGGCGTATTGAATGAATTTGAAACGGAAGCAGTTGTCGTTTTTGTTTCTCATTTGAATGGTTGTGAGTTTTGTTATACGGGGCACGGAAACTTATTAAAAGAAATCAGTGGAGATGAGTCTATTCTTGCAGAGCTTGAAAGATATGAAAGCTCAAATGCTTTTGAAAGTCATATAAAAAGTATTCTAAGCTATGCCGAGAAACTTGTTACGAACCCAAAGAGTCTGGAGAAAGCGGATCTTGAGAAATTAAAAGAACATGGATACACTGAAAAAGAAATCGTTGAGATTAATCAACTTATTGCATATACGTCTTATACTAATCAGACTTCGATTGGTCTTGGGTTATAAAGAGGACTTCGCTGACTTTGGTTGAGCGTAGGCTTCGCCTACACCATATTATTGATTATTTAAGAAATAAAAAAGGAGCCTCCGGGATAAGTGGAGGCTCCTTTTTGACACTTACTTCGTTTTATAATAATCTAATACACCTTGATAAATGCCCTCAGAAAGCTCTTCTCTGTACTCTTGTGTAAGAAGAAGCTTGTACTCTTCATTATTTGTTAAGAACCCAACTTCAACAAGAACACTTGCCATTCTTGACTCTCGAATAACAGAGAAACTCTGGTTCTTAACACCACGATTGCTTGCCTCCGTTACTTCAATTAATCGTTTTTGAATGCTTTCTGCAAGAGCTTTACTTTCTGCAGAGCTATATTTGTCATACCAATATGTTTCAATGCCGTGAGCAGCTTCACTTGCTGCATTAGTATGCACGCTAATAAATGCGTCGGCATTCAAATTATTAGCGATATTCGAACGTTCTCTCAGTTCTAAGAACGAATCATCTCTTCTCGTCATGACGACGTTCGCTCCAGCTGACTTAAGTTTCTTCTCTAAATAAAGAGCTACATCCAGATTGATGTCTTTTTCAAGGAGCTTCCCATTGCTTGCGCCCGGGTCATGGTCACCGTGGCCAGCATCCACAACGATCGTTAAGTTGTTTAAAGAGTTACTACTTTTGGGTATCAAGTAAGCACTGTGCACGTAAGCTACTTGTCCCTGATACTTAATTTTAGCCCAATCGCCTGAATAACCATAAATATCAACTTCAGCGTTACGTGGCAATGCACCGATTCTTGTTCCATTCATTTCTGGGGAAGTTCGAACATTCAAGCTTGAAGCTGTAACAATTCCTGTTTCTAAAACAACTTCTTCAACTTTCTCTTTCATTTTATAAGAATCTACGATACTAGAAGGAATAGCTGCTTCTCCGCCTAACACCATCAAGGAAGAAGCGTTTTGATAAAGATAAGTTTGAACGTCTGGAATTGGTCTCGTATTGTGAGCTAATACAACTGGTGCTTTAAATTTCTCTGCTAAGGAAGCGGCAGCTACAGCATCTGGATAATCTTCTTTATTTTGTTGCACCGAAGTTCCTCTTGCTAAAATATAAGAAGAGTTTGATGTGAAGAAGGCTTTATTGACTGCAATGTTTGTTAGGAAACGATCGTCACCAGCAAGGCGAACAACCTTCTTACCTTGCTGTTCTAATTTCTTTATAACAGCGTCTGAAAGAACAGCATTTCCTCCAATTACATAAACAGTCTTAATATTTGTAGGAAGCGATGGCGCTTTTGTCTCTGTTGTTAAATAGATTGGATAATTTTTCATAGCAGCTACGCTTGATGCTGATAGGGAGTCTGCTACTTGATTTCCATTTACCACAATAGCTGTAGATGAGTGATCAAGGCCTGATGCTTTATTAATAGCGTTGGCCGTCTCGTAACGGTTTGATCCCTCAACTCTCGCTACTGTATATGTCCTTTTTAATTCATTTTCAATCCCCTGACTAATGGCAGTTGTTCCTCCAAGGATATAAACCTTTTTCGCGCCAAGACGAGCGAGTTCATCCGATACTTTGTCATCAAGTTTAGATGAGCCTGTTAATAATATCGGTGCTTGTTTTACTCCCGCAAGTCCTGAACTTGCTAAAGCATCAAATGGCATATCTGAACGAGTGAGGATAACAGCCTTTTCAGCTGATGCAAGCTTACCTGGTGATATCTTCTTAGAAATTTCAAGAGCAGTATCAATTCTGTTTGCACCACTGATACGTTCGATTTCACCACTTGCAGATGTTTTTTCTGGAAAACTCATTCCTGTAAAAATTAAAATAACGGCCATAATAAACGTAAGAATTTTACTCCGCACGATGTGTATTCCCCCATATTCTATGTTTCTATTTTTCTTATGTACGCAGTGACGTCACAACAACGGACGAAATGGCCCCCCTTCAAAATATTATCAAATGGAAAGTATTTCTTAACTATTTCTAATATCGGTCTGGAATATGAGACATTATAGGGTCCTTTTGTACTAAAAAAGGATAAAAATCGACTAATTTTCTAAAAGTCCTCAACAAAATTCGATTTTTTAAAGGCCATTCATTTTATAAATGGCTAAAAAAAGAATTTGACATCGCTTACATAATTCTTTAAAATAATGGCAACTAAAGACGAAGGGAATGGTTAAGAAGCGATGAAGAACTAATCTTATTTATTCAGATCTAATTTCAAATTGTGAAATTGATTTTCTGGAGAATAGGATTAGTCTGCCCTTTTTAATCACTTGTGCTGGCGAAAACATGCTTCTTTGTGATGCATTTTTTCGGTGGTATGGGAAATTGGAACGACAGGCCTCTCCAGGTAATGGGGAGGTTTTTTTCTCCTCAAAGCATTGAACTGAAAATTTGGGGGAGATACTGTGAACGTTATTTCGATAAGAGGATTGAAAAAAAGCTTTAATGAGAACTTGTTATTTAATCAAGTGAACCTTGATATTCATAAGGGAGAGCGCATTGGAATTGTTGGACCGAACGGTGCTGGTAAAACAACTTTAGCAAGAATAATCGTAAAAGAGATCGAGCCAGATGAAGGGAGAATTACTCTCAAAGATGATATCGGCTATCTGAAGCAGTCGGTTGACCAGACAGGGATGGTTGAGCAATATGGGCTGGAAGTCGATTCTTCTGACTTTAAAAGGGAAAAGGAGTTAGGATTACGCCCTATTCCAACTAGTGAAGGAGCGGAACATTTAAGCGGTGGGGAAAAGTTAAAACTAGCGCTCACAAAGATTTGGTCGACTCATCCGGATTTATTAATACTAGATGAACCAACAAACCACCTAGATGGAAAAGGCGTAAGTTGGTTAATTCGAGAGCTTCACTCTTTTAAGGGTGCTGTTCTTGTTATATCTCATGATCGTTATTTTCTCGATCAAGCGGTTGGCAGAATCCTTGAAGTTGAAGGTGGTAACATATGCGACTATCAAGGAAATTACACGGCATATCGAGCCGAAAAGCAAAGAAGATACGAAGACCAGCTCCATCATTATGACGAGCAGCAAAAAGACATAAAGCGAATAGAAGGTCAGCTTGCAGGATTAACGAATTGGTCTGAAAAAGCACACGGTGAGTCAACAAAACAGGAAGGGTATAAGGAACATTACCGCATGAAAGCAAAGAAAATGGATCGTCAGGTGAAGTCGAAACAGAAGAGACTCGAGAAGGAACTGCAGAAAAATAAAGTGGAAGAACCTGATCAGGAGAAAGAAGTACGCTTTCAATTTCAGGCGAATGATACACGTGGTAAACGGGTATTAGAAGCGACTAATGTCGGAAAACGTTTTGAAGAACGATGGTTATTTCAAAAAAGTTCTTTCTACATGAAGTCTGGGGAACGAGTGGGGATTGTTGGTGAAAATGGTTGTGGGAAAACCACCTTATTGCGAATGCTGCTTGGAATGGAGGCGCTTAGCGAGGGAGAACTGTGGAGTAGTCCAACGCTTCAGATTGGCTATCTGTCACAGGATGTGCATGATCTTCCTGAAAAAAAAACTCCGCTTGAAGTTTTAAACGTAGCAACTAAGGAAGAGATCTTTCGGGCAAAATCGATTTTTGCTTCGATGGGAATGGGGAGAGATCGAATCCATGCCACCATTAATCAACTCAGTCTTGGAGAGAGAACAAAGCTGAAACTGACGCGTATGTTGATGAACAAATATGATCTTCTGATACTCGATGAGCCTACAAACCATTTAGATTTGCCTTCACGTGAGCAATTGGAAGATACACTGCGAGAGTTTCCGGGAACTCTTCTCATTGTTTCGCATGATGTTTATTTTATGGAGAAAATGTGTGATCAGCTTCTTGTATTTGAGAATCAACAGATTAAAAGGGTTGAGAGGAATTTAGCGGAATATCGAAAAAGAGTGCAAGAAAAAAGCTCTTCTGTTTCTTCAAAAAAGGAAGAAGAACAAAAGATGCTTCTTGATAACGAAATATCTGCGCTGATTAGTAAGATTAGTCTTTTATTACCTGGTGATCCTGAAATAGCTGAGATTGATCAAAAATTGGCCATATTACTTGAGAAGAAAAGGTCATTTTAGACGTCTTCTACTGCAAAAAAACGTTCTACCGAATATAAGTCTGCTTTCGGATGATTGCGAAGAAGAACATATCCTTCACGCTGTGCCTCTTCGAAATTATCATATTCATCTTCTGAATGAAAGATCGCTCTTCGTCTTTCATTATAGAGGGTAATGGAGTAGTATTCTTTTATTTCCATTCGGATCTCTCCTTTTTTCCTTTGTTTCTACTAGTTTTATGCAAATCTCTCATTGTTTATACTAGACTTATAGAAAAAAATGAGATTCTGTCTCTTTGGTTATACTAAGGAGGCAGAAGGGAGCTGATGATCATTCAAGTTGGAACAATTAGTGAGTTGATGCGTCATCCTGTGAAGTCGATGACAGGAGAACGCGTTACTCAGACAATGGTGATGAACTACGGCCTTTATGGCGATCGAAGTCATGTGATATTAGATGAGAAAGAATCGTTTTTTACGATTACACAATTTCCACCACTCGTGCGTTACCAAGCATCATTCAGTGCGCCGGAATCACTTGATGCTTATCCTGAACCGGTCATTACCACACCAGAAGGAGAAACGTATAAGTGGTCTGATTTGACCTGGCTACGTGAAATGGAAGAAGAATCTTCAAAGCAGCTAACGAAGAAAGTTTATCATCCGGAAAATGTTCCAATAGGGCCGATTGAAGAAGAGCACATTTTGATTGTGACGGATGCTTCTCTTGATGCGTTATCATCTTCCTGGGGTAAAAAAACAGATGAAAGACGCTTTCGACCAAACCTTAAAATCTCTTTGTTGGAGAAAACGCCATTTGTAGAAGAAACGTGGGAAGGGAAAGTTCTACAAATCGGAAAAGAAGTGATGCTTGAAATCGTAAAACCCTGTGAGCGATGTATGATTATCACCGTTGATCCTGAGACTGGAGGAAAACATCCGGACCTCTTGAAGAAGGTTGCCAAAGAACATGGTAATTTATTTGGGATGTATGCGAAAGTGATTCAAACGGGAAAAATTAATACGAATGATGAAGTGTGGCTAGTCGATCAGAAAGAAGGATAATATTTCAATTAACGAATTGGCGTTTTTACGTTATAGATCATAATGATACGGGTACAAGCATGAATGAAGCCCCGTCCTTGGATGGGATGCTTTGTTTTCCACACAGGAGGGGTCCCATCCACGGGGTGGGGTCCCATTTTTGTGTTTTCCGATTTAAGCCTTTCATCAATGTGGACTCATGAGAAAGGTTATGACATATCCTGTCAGAAAATTCTGTGGTAAACTATGAACTGGTACATAAAAGCATCTTAAGGGGGAAGTTGATGAGTACGTTTTATGTTGAAAAGTATGATTTTAAAAATCCTTCTATTCTTGAAGAAGAGTTTAAAACGCTCCTCAATCAGTCGATTCATTCTGCTGATGAATTAGAAAAATGGGTGATGAGCTTATCTTTATTAATGGATGGTGTGGCAGAAGGACTTGCCGGACACTATATTGATTTCCAGTGCCATAGCAGCAGTGAAGAAGCAAAAAAGACAATCGAGCACGATCAAGAATACATAGAACCTATGGTAAAGCGATATGAGGGGCTTTTTGATGAAAAGTTTCAGGAGTCGCCTTACAAGTCGCAGCTGAACCAAGAGTATTATAAACAATTTCTTCTTCGGAAAGAAAATGCAATGACGCTTTTTAATGAGGAAAATATTAACTTAGAAGTTGAAGAAGATCGCATTGTTAATCGTTATTTTGAGCATACAGGTAGTCTCTCATTTCATTGGGATGGCGAAGAAAAAACACTTAGCGAAATGTTTTTAATGATGCAGGATGGGGATCGCGAAGTTCGCAAAAGCGCTATGGAAGAAATCTTCACGACGCTCTTAACGAAAAAAGACGACTTACAGGAAATTATGGACGAGCTGATTCAGCTCCGTCAGAAAAAAGCTGAGAATGTGAATCTCGATAATTACAGAGATTATATGTTTAAGAAATACGAGCGGTTCGATTACACGCCAGAGGATTGTAAATCTCTAGCCGAAGCAGTTCGAAAGCACGTTGTTCCTCTAAAAGAAAAGCTGCAAAAAAAGCATCAGCAAGAGCTTGGTATTGAGGAGTATAAACCATGGGATACGAGGGCTGTTCCGAAAGATAAGCAGCCGCTTCGTCCATTTAATAAAATCGAAGAGCTAATCAAAGGCACATCTGATATTTTCGATAAGCTTTCTCCGCGCTTCTCTTATCTTTTAAACGAGATGAATGAAAAAGGTGCACTTGATCTCGAAAGTCGGAAAGGAAAGGCGCAGGGAGGTTTTTGTGAGTATCTTCCGGTTTCTGAGCTTTCCTTTATCTTTATGAATAGTACAAAGTCACAGGATGATTTTATTACGCTTCTTCATGAGATGGGTCACTGCATTCATAATGATTTTAAGCGTAATCAAATGCTATCAGCTTATCAAGATACGCCTATGGAGTCAGCTGAGCTAGCAAGCATGTCGATGGAACTCTTAACGATGGACTACTGGAATCTTATGTATCAGGATGAAAAGGAATTGCTAAGAGCTAAGAAAGATCAGCTTGAAGGGTTAATCCTCTTCCTTCCTAGTGGTATCGTGGTGGATCAGTTTCAGCACTGGATGTATGAGAATCCAAATCATACGAGCAAAGAACGTAGCGAGAAATATATGGAGCTATCGCGCACATATGATTCCTCATATGTAGATTGGACAGGGCAGGAAGAATGGATTCAGAATAACTGGCAGTTGATTCTGCATATTTTTGAAGTGCCGTTCTACTATATTGAATATGTTATTGCCCAACTTGGTGCGATTCAAATGTATCGCCAGTATAGAGAAAATCCAGAACAGGCTCTAGAAAATTACAACCGTGCCTTATCACTCGGAAGCTCTGTATCGTTATCCGAAGTGTATGAAGCGGCAGGTATCCATTTTGATTTCTCTGAACCAATGATCAAAGGATTGATGGATTTTATTTCAGCTGAATTAGAAGAACTATCGTAATAAATAAGAAAGCCCTTCTCAAACATCGAGAAGGGCTTTTCGATATCGTTTACATTCATAAACGCTTCTTTACTTGTCATCAATCGTCCATACTTTGCAGCTTGGGCACTGGATGATTTCAAAACGATCTTTTTTAAGTTCATCCATCCACTCTTCCCAGGAGTTATGCTCAGGTGACATTTCCAGCGTTTTAACTGTTTGCAATTCGTCTCCATCGCTATTCGTACAGGTGCATTCAACAATCGCAAGCTGTGACTCTTGATAGTCATCTTCTTTCGTATTTTCAACTGACCAGTTGATTAATCGCTCATTCATTGGATTGCGTTCTTTGTAATGTGTGCGGGTTAACATGGTATCACTCCTTTTCCTAACTTGGGCGGTATGACTTACGCGATCATGCCTTCTATATTGGATGTTACCCTGTTTCTTAAAAATCATTCATCATAGTATAGTAGGTTCCTAACTCAGAATGATATATACTGTCATCATAGACGAAGATAGGATTTGCTGGAGGTGGAATGGATGACAACGATAAAAGCTACTTTACTATCCATGGTTATTTTACATAATAGAGAAAAAGATGAAATTCTCTTACTGAATCGACCTCCTGAAGCAGGGTTTCCTGGCTATATCGGTCCAGGCGGGAAGATTGAACTCTCAGAAAGCTTTGCCGAAGGTGCTGCAAGAGAACTTTATGAAGAAACGGGATTTATTGTTCATCCTTGCGATCTTACATATAAGGGAGTCGATGAATTTATTATTCCAGATGAAGAGTTTCGGTACATCGTGTTTAATTATGTAGCTACTTCCTACTCTGGTAGTAAGCACCCCGATCCACCAGAAGGTGAATTAATGTGGGTGAAGAGAAATTTAGTTCATACGCTTCCTATGCAAGATTGGTTTAAACAGAGACTGCCAAAGTTCTTTGAGGAGGGAACGTTTGAAGTTTCCGTAGAATACGAGAGAGGAAGCGAGATTCCAGTTAAGGAAACAAGAAGAACGCTCGGATGAGGAGGATTTGAATGATACAAAGAAGAGATGAGTCACGAGATTTCATTCGAAAGAACGTTGTTGAATATAACAAACAGAAGCTTTCATCTGCAGTTAAAACTCCGCTTGAAGAAATCGCATTCGTCATAGAAGAAGAGGATGAAGTGATTGGCGGGATTTCGGCAACATTGTTCTGGCAGCACCTTCATATCGATTTTCTTTGGGTGACAGATGAGAAGAGAGGGAACGGTGTTGGAAGGAAACTTCTCCAACAAGTTGAAAGACTTGCAGAGGAAAAGGAATGTCGACTTATATTGCTTGATACATTCAGTTTTCAAGCACCTGGATTTTATCTAAAGGAAGGGTATGAAATTTGTGGTAAAGTAGAAAATCATCCTCAAGGTCATACCCAATATTTCTTGCAAAAAAAACTTAGCTAGTGCACTAAGTGCCTCATCATTAGTCGTAAGAGAATGGGATTAGGTGTATAGGTAAACTTTGGTTGAACGATTGCTTAGTATACTTACCGCGGGCAATTTTTGTTAGAATTAGCGAATGCGTCGCCTCTTCATAATAAGTAGAAAGATGTAACAGATAAGAAAGAATCCTGCTCCGAGACTAACTGGTAACGTATAAATTCTTGTAGCAGAATGAATCTGGGACCAGTTGTCACCGAGCTGTATTCCAATATATAGGAAGAGAATGGACCACGGAATCATAGCCAGGATCGTATAGAAGGTAAATCGCACGATCGACATTTTAGCAATACCTGCTGGAATAGAGATCGCGTGACGAACGACAGGAATAAAACGAGCTGTAAAGATGACGCTCACGCCATTCCGATCGAACCAGGTTTCAGCAATGGCAAGATGCTTTTGAGAAATAAACAGGAATTTTCCATAGCGCTCTAAGAACGAACGTCCACCAAAACGGCCGAGCCAGTATAAAAAGAGCTGAGCGACTGTGCCACCGATCGTTCCAGCAATAACAGCACCAGTAAAACGAATCGTTCCTTCAGATACCATATATCCTCCATAAGCGAGTACGAGTTCACTCGGAATGATTTCAATCATTAGAGCAAGGGCGATGCCAGGGTAACCGAGCTGTAGCAGCCACTCTAAACATTGATGAATAAGGGTTTCTATAGTTAACAACTCCTTTTATGGACAAACGAATGACTTGTTTTCAAGTGTATTGTCCACATAGGATTGTTAGACCTTCGAAAATAGCTATCCTCGTAAAATAGAAGGTGCTTTCGAACAATTATAGAACCCGGAATGTAAGCAATCCGGGTAATGTTCGTTCTCAGAAGAGGATGACAATAGAGTAGAGAGGTGAAAAGTCAGGATGTTAACATCCATGAAGAAATTTCTTGCGACACTAGATCAGCCTATGCAAGCGAAAACGGGAAAAGAAAAAGTACTAACGGTTCTTTCCATTATTGGATTCATTTTATTATTATATCTTGTGGCGTTTTCCCCATTTATGTTCAGGTTGTTCTTAACGTGTCTTAGCGTCGGCGTTTCGCTATATGTTATTAAAAAAATTCATGATTTTGATGCAAAGTTAAAGGGTGAGCGGGTAGAGGATACGGCCTCTTCAACTACTACAGCAGATGATCAGCTTTCATTTTCACTTGAAAACACGGATATCGAGGCAGAATCGATGGAGGAAGCTGAGAAAGAGCGTGAACTTGAGCAGATCAATAGTGATAAAACGATGCTTTTTGAAGAGCTTCTTTCTAAAGCGGATCTTGATGAAATAGAGAAAGAAAGCTATCGTAACAGGATGCAGCATAAGGAATCTGAAAGCA
Source organism: Anaerobacillus sp. QJM3NY_32 (assembly GCF_056173645.1). Lineage (NCBI taxonomy): Bacteria > Bacillati > Bacillota > Bacilli > Caryophanales > Bacillaceae > Anaerobacillus > Anaerobacillus sp. QJM3NY_32. The sequence continues at coordinate 778,373 of NZ_CM149684.1, forward strand.
ATCGGATCAAGCAAGAAGTGCTTCTGTTTAAAGATAAAATTCAAAAAGCAGTCATTGATAAGAAGGGACTTTTCATTAAAGAAACCCCTGATATGAAGCTGGTTGCTGAGTTAATTGGTATTGATTCTGTTGAATCTAGTTCATTTGTTGAGTTAAATGAAGAGCTTCGACTCATTTATAACGACATTCCAGAATCAAAGCGGAACACTTTAATCGAGTATGAGCTAGTGAACGATGAGTTTGAATTAACGAGACTCGGATATAAAGAACTTATGAAAGAAGTAAGAAAGCTAGAAAAGAAAACAAGGCCGGTTGTTGAGCAGTAAAACAAGGGAAAACGCGTATAATTCTTTATACGCGTTTTTCTTATGGTAAGCTGTGAAGAACAGTTATAGGAAATGAGGACAAACAAATGAAAATTAGACAAATTAGCCCAGATGATGCCGAAGCATTTGTGAAGCTAATAAAAGGTGTGGAGAGCGATTCCCCATTTATGCTCTTTGAAGACGGCGAGAGAAAGACGACAATAGCTGAGCAGCGTGAACGGATTGAAAAAATGGAGAGTGATCGTCATTCTCGTATATTCGTAGCTGAGAATTCTGGTGAATTGATCGGCTATCTAATTGCGGTGGGCGGACAGGCGAAGCGCAATCAACATAGCGCCTATCTAGTGATAGGAATTAAAGAAGAGTATCGGGGACAGGGAGTGGGATCCGAGTTATTTGTTGAATTAGAGAAGTGGGCAGTGACTCAAAGCCTACACCGCCTCGAATTAAATGTGGTCACACGAAATGAAGGTGGATTAGCTCTTTACAGGAAAGCAGGTTTTGAAGTGGAGGGCTTGAAACGTCACTCACTGTTAATAGATGGTGAATTTGTTGATGAATACTATATGTCGAAGCTGCTATAGAATTGCAACTAGATCTCATAATTAGATCGTTCTTCAACCATACTAGAAATGGAAGGAGACGATGAAATGTTTGATCATACACAACATATTCCGCTAGAGGGTATACCAGGAGAAATGAACGTGAGTGAAGTCCCCCATCAGAATGAAGAGATCGCTGAGATGAGCTTCCCTTTTGATTACAGTTTAATGATTCCGCTCGACCACTCGTTAAGGGATGAATAAAAAAGCGCAATGTGCGCTTTTTTATTTTGGGGAAATGCTATTTCAGAGGCACGAACGAATACTGTATTTCTTAGAAAGTCTTTGCAGCTTGTTTCGCTTCTTCCATCGCCTTTTTCTTGATTTCTTCAGCTTTCTCAGGCATTTGTGCCATTCCTTCAGCAATGACGGATTCAACAGAAGGGATGCCTAGGAATCCAAGTACAGCATGTAAGTACCGATCTCCGAATTCCATTTCTTTTGCTGGCCCTTCTGAATAGATGCCACCTCTCGCCTGGATGTGAAGGGCTTTCTTATCAGTTAGGAGACCAACTGGGCCTTCTTCTGTATATTTAAAAGTCTTACCAGCAATAGCCACTGTATCAATGTAAGCTTTTAATTTAGGGGGAAAGCTGAAATTCCAGAATGGCGTAACAAAGACATATTTATCTGCTGATATGAATTGATCTGTAAGGTCGTTGATTTTACTTACTTTAAGCTGTTCGTCTCCTGATAAATGGTCAAATGCATTTCCCTGTTGCAGCTTGCCCCATCCGTTAAAAACGTCAGTATCAATATAAGGAAGATCAATATTATAAAGATCTAGCTTTACGACGTCATCATTCTGATGTTTTTCCTGGTAGGTTTCAAGGAAAACTTCCCCTATACTTAAACTGAAAGATTCTTTTACCGGTTTTGGATTCACGGTAATATAAAGCAATCTAGCCATCACGATCATCTCCTTTGTTATCGCCACTTAGTATGGCTAGCGTAGGAGAAAGTATTCAACTGGATTAGCGTTAAGAAATTATAGGCAACTAGCCTTTATTGGAGGTAACATTATGAACCGTTGTGCATGGGTGAATGAAGAAGAAATTTATAAAGAGTATCATGATCATGAGTGGGGAGTTCCTGTTTATGACGATCAAAAACTTTTTGAAATGCTCATTTTAGAAGGAGCGCAGGCGGGGTTAAGTTGGATTACGATTTTGAAAAGAAGAGAGAATTATCGAGCTGCTTTTGATCAATTTATTGTTGAGAAAGTAGCGACTTATGATGAGGACAAAATACAAGAGCTACTCCATAATGAAGGCATTATACGGAATAAATTAAAGGTGCGCGGAACGGTAAAGAATGCGAAAGCATTTATGGAGGTTCAAGAAGAGTTCGGAAGCTTTTCATCATACATATGGGGTTTTACGCAAGACACTCCGATCATTCACGACTGGAAATCGATAGAGGAAGTACCTGCAGAAACAGAACTTAGCAAGAAGATTAGTAAAGATATGAAAAAGCGTGGTTTTACGTTTGTAGGTCCTGTTATTATATATAGCTTCTTGCAAGCTGTTGGTTTAGTCAATGATCATACAACTGACTGCTTCAGACATCCTGATTTTAGTGAAAAGGCTCAACTGTGATGCTGATTAAAAAAATAGTTTGCAACGTGCGAGAAGGTCAGGAAGCAACTTTTTCTAGAGGGCAAGAACGCTGGATTGAATTGCGAAATGACGAAGGGTTTATAGCTCAGTACGGTGGCTGGTCAGAAGGAAACGTGGCGATTATTATTGGTTTTTGGAAAAGCACCCAATCCTACAACCGTTTTATGAATGATGATCATGATGCCATCTATCTAAAAACAAATCAACAGGGAAGTATTGAATCGATTGATGTTCATCTTGAGGAAACCGATGTGAGGGATATTGAACAATACTCAAAAAGCTGGATGTTAGAGCAGCATAGTAAGGTAAATGAGCGATGGACCATTACGACTGAGAACCTGGAGGAGCTTAGATGAAGTGGTTGTTTATCGGGGATAGTATTACGGATTCAGGCAGAAACCAGGACCCTGAAGGACTTGGTTATGGATATGTAAGAATGATTAAGGAAGAGATAATAAAGGAATTCCATGTGGAGATCATCAATAAAGGCGTGAGTGGTGATCGAATCACTGATCTTGAAAGTAGATGGAAACGGGATGTTTTAGCGGTGGAACCTGATCTGATTTCCATTTCCATTGGCATTAACGATGTGTGGAGACAATTGGATTATTCTGAGATGGAGCAGGTGTTGCCAAGTGAGTTTGAGGAGATATATGAACGACTTTTAAATAAAGTAAATGATGGTATCGTGCAAATTGTCCTAATGGAACCAACGATTATTGAAGAGAATATCTATTCAAAAGGAAATCAGCTGCTTATGCCTTATGTTGAAATCGTTCGGAAGTTGGGAGCTAAGTTTGGCGCAATTGTTGTTCCTACTCATGGAACTTTCCTACAAGCGCTAAGGGAAAAGAAAGATACTCTCACAACGGATGGCGTTCATATGACTTCAGTAGGCAATCGTCTTATGGCTGATACATGGCTGAAATCATATAAAGACAATTTATTGCGCTAAATTTTAGCAAGATCTTATAAGATAAATCACCTCTTTCTTTTTATGATAGAGAGAGAGGTGATTTTATGTATATCAAATTAATGTTCAATCAAAACATAAGGTACTACTTGCTCGGAGGAGGGATTTCAAAGCTAGGCGATGTCCTTTCAGGTATGGCGTTTCTTTTTCTTGCTTATGAGATAACCGAATCTAAGGTATTGACGACTGGAATGGCGATCGCGGAAACTCTCCCTTATTTACTCTTTGGGTTGATAGGAGGGGTGATCTCTGATTGGGTACAGAAGAAGAGAATGCTCATTATTTTAGATTTTGTCAGAATTCCATTAATTGGATCTATTGTTTTGTTCTATTACGCAGATTTGTTAGGATATGCTTATTTACTGTTTGTTAGTTTTCTCATTCAATCGATTGGTTGCTTCTTTAACCCAGCTCATCGTGCTTTGCTGCCTCTTATGACAGAAGAGAAAGAACGAACATCGGTTAATGGATTGAATGATACACTTCAAAGAGGCGTTACGGTCATAAGTCCTTTTCTTTCAATATGGATTCTTACAACGCATGGTGCTGTCCATTTTTTTACTATTGACGCTATAACTTATGGATTGAGTGCATTCTTTCTTATGAAATTACAAGTGAAAGAAACCATTTATAATGGGAAAAAATCCTTGAGCGGAGTCTGGCGCTCAATCGGATCGTTTACTAAATGGGCTGGTGGGAATATCACCCTGAAGCATTTGTTTCTAAGTACTTTTGTAATTGTATTTCTTAATACCTGGGTTTGGGAAGTGGGGCTCCTACTCGCGCTTTCAGATATGACCTCGAGGAGTGAAGAGATTTATAGTTTGATACTAGGTTTGTTTGGTGCAGTTGTGATTGGAACGAATTTAGTCATTCCTTATATTGTAAAGGAAATGGATTTAAAAACATATATGATTGGTGCTTTCATTTGGGGAGCGGGCGTATTTTATTATGGCGTATTATACGAGTTAGAACATTTTTTTGTAGGTGCTATTCTAGTAGGAATAGGGATTCCGATAGCTGGACTTGCAAGAGTTTATCTCCTGCAAACCATCGTACCGAAAGAGCAGCTTGGAAGAGGGTTTAGCACGAACGCTGTTCTACTCTATCTTGCTAATACTCTTTCATTGGCTCTATTTGGTGCATTCGCTGTTCTTCTGCCAATTCAAGTTATAATGGTTGTTAGTGGAATGTTAATGATGCTCATTAGTATCGTCTATCTTATAGGAACTACTACGGATTTGAGAAGGAGATTTTCCATACAACTTTTTAAATAGATGATTGTAAGAAGAAAGATTCTTGAATCCTGATGAAAAAGCAATTGATAGAATTGATTCACTAGAGTGAAGAAGCTTTTCCTGACTTTTCATAATGCGATAAAGTTGCAGGAATGAATAAGGCGAAATACCAAGCGCTTCTTTAAAGGAGTGAGCGAATTGATATTTCGAGAGTCCTGTCAGGTTAGCGAGCTGATCAAGCGACCAGTCTTCTTGAAACCCTTCTTTCATAGCTGTAATAGCAGTAGTTAGCGGAAACTTAGCTGAAGGGATGGGGAGCTCCTGTTGATGCAATCCTGGAGCATGCTTGAGCATGAGGATAACGAGTTGTACCGCACTGTGCTCAAGGAAGTAAGTACTTTCTTCGGCTTGCAAACTGTTCTCCATACAATCTCGTACAAAAGAAGCCCACTGCTGAAGCTGTGGATGATAATAAGGAATAGATGCAAATTCAGGATAACGTACACTGAGATTGAGATCTTTTGCTACTTCTTGAAACATCGTTTCATCCAGTTCAATTAGAAACTTTTCATGCGTAACGTTAAGTTGGCGGTGGGTATCACCGGGGTTAAGAACATAGAACTGCCCTTTATCAATTGAAATATCACCACGTGGTGTTTCGTAAAGCCCTGACCCCTGGTGAGAGAATATAAACTTATAACAATTATCACTTCTCCAGCTTCGTTCTTGTAATTTGTCTTTCCTCATAAGAAGAAGGCCATTGTTAAATGGTTTAATCATTGTGATAGCTCCTTATTTCACCTAATCAAAAACAGGTGGAAGGGTAACGTTGTTATGGAGATTATAAAGCATCCCAACCTGTGATTCAGTTATTCTGCCAGTAGACAAAGGGGGAAGCTCGTCTTGAGCGAAAAAACCACAGTCACTTGTTTCGATACTTTCGGTCGCATCTCCACCGACTAGATCACACTCAATCATCACCTTATAAATATGATAAGGCGATGGTGGGTGAGGGTGTTTTTTGTGATCGAGCACGGCAAGAAGTCGCCGTGCTTCTACAATGTATCCTGATTCTTCTTGAACTTCTTTTACCGCTACTTCTCCTGGCGTAAAGCCTATGTCACCCCAGCCGCCGGGAAGGGACCACTTGCCATCAGCTTTTTCTTTAACGAAAAGCAATTTACCTTCATGAAAAACAGCTGCACGAACGTCTACTTTAGGCGTTTGATAGCCGGTTTCATTCGTAAAAAGTTCGCTAATTGTTCTCATATCATATTCCGTGTAGGTTTCCATGATTTCAGCACTTAGCTGTCTTAGTTCAATATATCTTTCATAATCATAGTTATCCTGCGTATAAGTTAGCCCTGCTTGAGCAATGGATTGAATTTGTTTTGCCCAGGTAAGCCATTTTTCTTCCATATCAAAGCATCCTTCCAAACTAATTCTCTGACAAATAGTATTCTAGAAAAAAGTATAAACGCCTGCTTTTAAAAAAATTATTCAAAACGGGGCTCTGAATAACGTCCAAACCAATCATAACGGTTTTTTGAAAACCAGATATAGAGTGGTGAACCAAGCTTATCAATAAAAGGTAAGTATAGTAGTAAAGAGAGCGGTACCGTTACAGGAAGTGCCATTAACAGTCGTCTTACCGTATAAAAGCCTGCATGAAGGTTCCCCGATGTCGTGAGCATATGAATTTCATCATACATTCGTTTGTGGCGAAACTGCATATAAGGATAGTCTTCCGGGTGCTCCTCAATTTCTTGGACCGGTATCCATTCGATCTTATTAAACCAGTCCAGTTTGCGAAGTGATTTCTTTACATAAAAACAAAAAGGACATTCAGCATCATAGAAAACGAGATGTTTCATCGCGATAGCCTCCAATATAAATAATTCATTCTCCTACTCTTTTCACTTATTATCCCAATTTTAAACTGGATGACAATAGTTGACAGAAAATTGTAATATTATTATAGTTTAATTAGAGTTAAGAAAACGCTTACAGGAGTGAGGTTGAGTGAAACGACTTGAAGGTAGAGTGGCATACATAACTGGTGGGAGCAGAGGGATCGGTGCGAGCATTGCAGAAAAGTTTGCAGATGAAGGGGCTAAGGTATACCTTGCCGATGTGAACGAAGAAGCCCTTTCGATAACAAGAAAGAAATTAGAAGAGAAAGGCTTCTCGGTTATGATAGGAGTTGTGGACGTTACAAAGCGAGAGCAGGTAGAGTCCAGTATGAAAGAAGCGGCAGAAGCATACGGGTCAATTGATATTCTTGTAAACAACGCTGGAGTTATTCGAGATAATCTATTATTTAAAATGAGCGATGAAGACTGGATGACGGTCATGCAGGTACATCTTACTGGGAGTTTTTATGCTTCAAGAGCGGCACAAAAGTATATGGTTGATCAAGGATATGGTCGCATCATAAGTCTATCCTCTACTTCTGCACTAGGTAATCGTGGACAAACGAACTATGCAGCTGCCAAAGCGGGCATTCAGGGGTTAACCAAAACGCTCTCACTCGAGCTTGGTAAATATGGCATTACGGCCAATGCTATTGCGCCAGGATTTATTGAAAGTGATATGACAAAAGCAACGGCCGAACGACTCGGTGTTGAATTTAATCAGTTTATTGAATACAACAAAAAGCAGATTCCAGTTGCTAGAACAGGGAAACCTGAAGACATTGCGAATGCTGCACTCTTTTTTGCTGATGAAAACTCATCCTTTGTTAGTGGACAAGTTCTTTATGTTGCAGGTGGACCACGAACGTAATATCGATAAAAGCAGTCCAACTGGGCTGCTTTATTCTTTTCTCTGACGTTTCACTGATCCTATAGAGGGGTACTTTCCCATTATGGATAAGGAAACGAAGGAGGAGTCATGATGTTTGATAAAAATGCTGGCGAGATTTTACTGAATACACTCTCTGAATGGGGAGTAGACCATGTGTATGGTTTACCAGGAGATTCGATTAACCATTTTGTAGAGAATTTGCGGAATGCTCAAGATCGTATGAAGTTCATTCAGGTGCGACATGAAGAGGTAGGTGCCCTTGCAGCAGCATCGTACGCGAAAATAACAGGCAAAATAGGTGTCTGCCTTTCTATTGCGGGACCAGGAGCAGTTCATTTGATGAATGGTCTTTATGATGCGAAGGCTGACGGTGCACCAGTTCTCGTTATTGCTGGACAAGTCGCAAGCGACCAACTTGGAACGGATCAATTCCAGGAAATTAACCTTGAACGAATGTTTGATGATGTATCTGTATTTAACCGCAGGGTGGAAACTGCGGCATCGTTACCTGACTTAACTCATCAAGCTATACGAACAGCTGTTGAGAAAAAGGGCGTAGCGATCCTTACAATTCCAGATGACCTTGCAGCTGAGAAGGTAAAACAAAAGGTGGAGAATACGTCCCTCATTCGCTCGAAAGCAGTTGTTCATCCACATGACTCCAATTTAAATGAAGCTGTCGCTATGTTAAATGAAGCGAAGCGACCGGTCATTTTAGCAGGAAAAGGCTCTAAACATGCGAGAGAAGAACTGTTAAGCTTTGCAGAAAAAGCAGGAGCCCCGGTTATTTTAAGTTTACCAGGTAAAGGAGCTATTCCAGACGTTCATCCTTATAACCTTGGTCAACTCGGTCAGATTGGAACGAAGCCTGCTTATGAAGCAATGGAAGAAACTGATTTACTCATCATGGTCGGTACGTCATTCCCGTATCGCGATTATTTACCTGATAAAGCAAAGGCGATCCAGGTTGATATTGACCCAACTCAAATCGGGAAACGTTATCCTGTAACGGTAGGATTAATAGGAGATGCCAAGTGGACGTTATCTTACTTAACCGAGCATACTACCTACCAGGAAGACCGTGAATTTATTGAAAAATGTCAGGACAATATGAAAAACTGGTGGGCTCATCTTGAAAAGATTGAATCGGAACAGTCTACACCAATTAAACCACAGCAAATCATGCCACAACTTCAAAAAGTTTTGGATGATGATGCCGTCTTGTCAATCGATGTAGGGAATGTGACAGTTTGGTCAGCAAGGCATTTACGCATCACGAATCAAAAATTCATCATTTCCTCATGGATGGCGACGATGGGATGTGGTCTTCCAGGAGCGATTGCAGGTAAGATAGCTCATCCAGATCGTCAGGCCGTAGCGATTTGCGGTGACGGTGGTTTTACGATGGTGATGCAAGATTTCTTAACAGCTGTGAAATATAAGCTACCTATGATGGTTGTCGTCTTTAACAACGAACGTCTTGGCATGATTAAATATGAACAGCAGGAAATAGGGAACATAGATTATGAAACGGAATTAAAAGACTTTAACTTTGCCGCATTTGCTGAAACAGCTGGTGGGGAAGGTTACCGCGTCGAAAAGTATGAAGAATTGCTTCCGGCTTTTGAACGAGCTGCGAAATCACCGAAGCCTGTTATTGTCGACATTGTGATTGAAGAGCAGCCGCCTCTTCCAGGCAAAATCACGTATGAACAGGCAGCAAGCTATTCGAAATACATGCTCAAAAAAGCATTTGAAGAACAGGAAATTGATATGCCACCGCTTAAAAAGGCATTGAAGCGAATTTTTTAATTAAGTTACTGGGGAGCCCGCTTATTGGCGGGCTTTTCGCTATAGCTATGGAGATAAAGGAGAGACAACCATGCATCTTGTATTTTGCTATGGAACGCTACGATTAGGAGAAAGCAATCATGGTGTCATAAAAGAAGCTGCTCTAAAAGAAAGCTTCTGTTGGACAAAGGGACAGCTTTATGACACACAGGATGGTTACCCTGCTTTAGTTCAAAGCGAGGAGCATAACGTATATGGAGAAGTCTACGAGGTGGATAATCAGTTACTAGAAAGAATTAATATTCTCGAAGGTTATCAGGAAGGGCGCGATCATAACTTGTATGACCGTGTCATGCAGGAAATCGAAAGTGAGCAAGGAAGTTATGAAGCCATTACTTATATTATGAAAAATCCAGAAAAGCGTTTTATCGAAATACCAGGTGGAGACTGGATAGCGTATCGGAAAGATAAAAGGTAACTAATCGAGACTAGCTCAATGAAAGAAAGCACACCTCCCAAAATGGAGCGTGTGCTTTTTGAATAATTAGTCTGTTAGAATCATATAATCTTCAGGAATGTGAAGGGTTGTTTCATAATAAGCCTCATCTGAGTAGTGATCTGAAATGTTTTTTTCAATCATTCTGTAAGTTAAATAGGGCTGTTGAATCGGTTCTTTTACAATCGTCGCTTCAACAATTTTTTCTTGTTTTACACCAGTATCGGTAGTGGTGACTAGCTCGATCCAAATTGGAGATATGTCTTCGTCTACATAATTTGATTTTATACCGTTATTAGGGTCTTTTAGTAATTGAGAAAAATCCTCTACTTGTTCGTTGTGCTCATGTAAAGACTGAAGATAAGGTGCGAGTGTATTTTCTTTCCATGATTTCTCGTCCATTGAAAAATCATAGCTATTTAACGTGTACGATAAATACCCTATGATGAGTAAGATGATGAACAGGAAGGCTCCTCTAAATAGAAATTTTGATGGGGATAAGATGTTACGGTTACGGATCAGGTGCATAATAAAAATGAGTCCAACGATGATCCATAATACCTCGGATATGATGGTGAGTGGAGCATCTGAGAGCTTTTCCACTTCATTATAGCTTTCAATGACTTGATTGATTGTTGGCATGCTTACTTTCCTCCTGAATGTCAGAGAAACATTAATTGTTCCTTTTATTCAACTCTACTATCGTTTTAAGACGACTTGATCATTGTAACAGTAATTTAACTGTTTTATCCATATGGAGTGAATGTTTAGTAAAATAGATAGGTGATTGTTTTAGGTTTTTATCAAACTTATATTATTGGATCAAATTATGAGAAACTAGGTGACGGTACATGCTTCAATATACGATTTGTTTTATCAAAAGAAATCAAGATCTTCTCCTATTAAATCGACGCAAAGCCCCAACAATGGGTCTCTGGAACGGCGTTGGTGGGAAGCTAGAACAGAATGAAACGCCGTCTGAGTGTATAATAAGAGAAACCTTTGAAGAGACAGGGATTGAATTAGAGAGCGTTACCTATGCAGGGAATGCTCTTTTTTATAGTGAGCAGGGCAACTCAGGTATGTACATTTTTATCGCGGATTTACCAGAAGGAATGGTTCTTACTACACCTATAAATACGGCAGAAGGAATACTAGACTGGAAACGAATAGATTGGATTCTAGATGAAGATAACCAGGGTGTAGTAAGCAATCTGCAGAAGTTTTTGCCCGAAGTACTTGGAGGAAACTATTTACAGGAGCACAGATTTATCTATCACGATCATCAAATGCAATCTTATTCGGTCTCTCCACTCGTAGAGAATGAAGTCAAAACTGTTCACAAATAAATTGGTCATAGGAAAACAAAAAAAAGAGCGCCAAACTTAAATGGAAGTTTGGCGTTCTTTTAATTATGTGTATTAATGCGAGGTTTGTGGTTGTCTCTTCTCAACCTTTTTCGCTTCTCGGTTGTTACGTATAAACATATAGAACGAAGCTGAGAAAATGATAATATAGCCAATAATACTCCAGGCATCAGGTATTTGACCGAATAGTACAATGCTGATTAAAGCAGAGTAAACGACGGTCGAGTAGAAGAAAATCGAGATTTCTCGAGCAGGTGCAAATTTATAGGCTACGGTGAGCCCAAATTGTCCAAGCGTTGCGAATACGCCTGCTAATAATAGATAGATCAGCTGTTTTGTTTCCATTGGTTCATAGAAGATAATCACGAATGGCAATAATACTACTGTTGAGAAGAATGAGAAATAGAAAACAACTGTATAGAATTTTTCACGCTGTCCAAGAACTCTGAGTACCGTATAGGCACCTGCAGCAAAAATAGCAGAAAGCAGTCCGGAAATATACGGAACTGTCTCGACTGAGAACTGTGGCTTTATAATTAATAGCGTTCCGATGAAAGCGATGATGATCGCAATGATCTGGAACCGTTTCGCTTTTTCTTTTAAGAAAAGAGCGGAAAAAATAATTAATAAGAAAGGACTAAGCTTATTGAGCATGTCGGCATCAGAGAGGACAAGGTTGTCAATCGCATAGAAATAGAAAATGATTCCTAGTGTTCCAAGCGCTGATCGCAGGAGCAAGAATTTCTGGTTCTCCTTTTTACCGAATAGTCTTTCTTTGTAGTACATCACAAAGCCAAATGAAATGATGGCAGAGACGGCATTTCGAAACATCGTTTTTTGAATCGTTGGCACGTCACCTGATAGCTTTACAAAAGCAGCCATCATCGCAAATCCAAATGATGATATTAGCAATAGGATAATTCCTTTATTTCGGTCACTCATCAAATTCCTCCAGTTTGTCAATCACTTCTATCACTTTACTGCAAAGGAATCCTCTTTTTCAACTACAGAGCTTAAAGTAAGAAATGTCACAAAATTGATTCATTCTTTCTAGAAGGGATTGTGGCATAGTAGAAGGGTGATTGAACCTTTTCGAAATCGCGTTGATAAAAATGTTCGGTTAATGAGAGGGTATATATGGGTAAAGTAGGTACTAGACAGAAAGCAAAAGGAGAAACGTGAACATGTTTGTGTGGCGCAATATTTATCGAGGATTATTAATGGGCGTAAGTGATTTAATCCCTGGCGTAAGTGGTGGTACGATTGCCATGGTGCTTGGCATTTATAGAAGACTGATTAGCGGTATTAATGGATTGATGAGTAAGAATTGGAAAAAAGAACTTGGGTTTTTTATTCCTCTTTTAATAGGAGTAGGACTTGCATTACTGCTCGTTAGTCAGCTTATGGAGAAATTGCTCGAGCATTATCCACAGCCTACGTTCTTTTTCTTTATTGGCTTAATTATTGGGGTTGTCCCGTTTTTATTAAAAAAAGTAGACTATAAGAAAACGTTCGAGCCTTTCCATTATGGATTGTTAATTGTAGCGGCGATTTTAATTGCTTCCACTTTGTTTCTAAAAGGGGATGGATCAGGAGAGGTGATGAAATCGTTAAGTATGGTTGATTACATCATTCTGTTTTTCTCTGGGTGGCTAGCTAGTACAGCTATGATTCTCCCTGGTGTTAGCGGCTCTTTTGTCTTATTACTGCTTGGGTCATATCAGACTGTTATCCACGGTCTTTCATCGTTTCAAATTCCCCTTCTACTAACGGTAGGAGCAGGAATTATTATTGGATTAAGCTTAACAGGTAAGGTCATTGCTCACTTACTTTCAAAATATACGGTTTCGACTTATGCCGTTATGATTGGTTTAGTGATCGGCTCAGTCGTTGTGTTGTATCCAGGCTTCGAGTCAGATGTTGGACTTGCGGTAGTTAGCATCTTAACATTATTGTGTGGACTTGGCGCAGCTATGGTACTTGGGAAAATTGAACATAAGGAAGAATAACAAAAACCGCAGGAAAGCCTGCGGTTTTTGTGTGTTTTATTGCTCTTCTTGCTTTGGTTTTGTATGAGGAAATACAAGATGTTTCATCATAAAGAAGCTTGAAGCAGAAGAGAGGAACATGGCGAGTCCTTTTGAAATATTCCGTTCAATGTAGCGTGGCAACGTGATCCATTCGAAAATCAAGAGAGCGCCATAAAAGACAAGGTTGCTAATACCAAGTGCGATTATGGCCTGAACTAGAAATAACAGCACCTGTTTTTTGTCATGGATCGCTTTTGAAGGGAACGTAAGCTTGGCATTCCAGAAATAGCTGTTAATGATCGCCAGAACGTATGAAATTGTGTTGTACATAATAAGCTGGATTCGATCATCTGTTGGAAATAACAGCATGAGCAGGTTTAAAGCACCGATATCAACTAGTGCATTTATCACACCAATTACACTGAAACTCATCACCTGTTTAGAACCCTTGCCAATTTTCCGCTGCTTCATATACTCATCCTTCTATCTATTGGATCGCCTGCTGCTGTTCTTCTTGCTTTTGCTCAATGGCGGACTCATAGAAATCAAGTAGCTGCTGTGCTGGACCTCGCCAACCGTAATCTCTAGAATGCTCGTAAGCTTCTTTTGACATTTTTTCTAATAGCCCTTTTTCCTGAAGGCGATTAATGACTTCAGTGAGGTTACCGTTCGTTCCTGAACGATAGAGTAGACCTGTTGAACCATCCTCAACCTGTTCGTTCGTTGGACCAGATTCTGCGGCAATAACAGGAAGGCCACTTGCCATCGCTTCAAGTATGACAAGTCCGAGCGTTTCGGTCGTTGATGGAAACATAAACGCATCTGCAGAAGCATAAGCTCTTGCTAGTTCTTCACCATGAAGAAAACCAGTAAAAGATACGTTGTCAAGATGACCGAAGTTCTTTTCAAGTTCACCTCGATAAGGGCCATCCCCAACAATCGCCAGGTGAGCATCTGGCTTTTCTTCAAGCATCGGAACGAGCGAATCGATTTCTTTCTCGAATGCAAGTCTTCCGACAAAGAGGAGAAGGGTTTTATCTGGATTGTCGTTTGATAACCGTCGTCTCATGTCGCTGTCACGAAGTTCAGGATTAAACCGTTCAGTATCAACACCGCGTTTCCACAAATGCATGTTATAGAAGTTTTGTTCATTTAACTCTTCTAATATGGCTTGTGATGTACAGAGGTTAATATCCGCTTTGTTGTGCATTCTTCTGAAGTGCCACCAGAGAAGAGGTTCCGACCATGACATATTGTAGTGATCAGCGTATTTAGGAACGTGAGTATGATAAGAAGCAATAAGCGGAACCCCTAGTTTCTTACCATATTTGATACCAGAATAGCCCATAAAAGCCGGATTAACGACATGTACAAGATCAGGATCAAACTCCTCTAAATAGGTTTTAATCACACGAGTTGGCATGCCGAATTTCCGATGTTTATATAGAAAGAATGTACGAGGCTGAACTCCATCAAAACGAATATTCCGATAGCTGCGCACTCCTAAATCTGGAGCAATGACCTGAATATCATGCCCTTGATCAATTAAATAATCGATCGATGCACGAAGTCTTGTCACCACGCCATCTGTTGAAGGAAGGAATGTCTCTGTTACGATGGATATTTTCATAAGAACACCTCAGTTAGTATTGTGCATCTTTTACTTCCAGGTCACGTTAGGAAGAACGTTTTCTTTCAGTACGCGGTCTTTGTATTTGAGAGCTGTATCAAGCGTTCTCGAAATGTGTTCATCTGTTAAAAGAGAAGGCTCAAGACCAAGATCAATTAAGCTCGTGTTTACAGCGTGATAGTAGTGCTCTTCTTTCTCAACACGAGGGTTCTCAAGGTGATCGATGTTCACATTGAGTCCTTTAGCTTCAGCTACACGCTGAACTTTCTCAGCCAGTTCAAGTACAGAAAACTCTTCAGTAAACTGATTGAACACGCGGAATTCTCCTTTGTCGGCCGGGTTTTCTGCTGCAATTTCTACACAGCGAATCGTGTCCTTAATGTTTAAGAAAGCGCGCGTTTGTTTACCAGATCCGTACACTGTTAAGTTATGGCCAATTGCTGCTTGAATGATGAAACGGTTAAGGGCTGTACCAAATACACCATCGTAATCCAGGCGATTGATTAAACCTTCATCGAGTTCATCTTCATCTGTATGAAGTCCATAAACAATTCCTTGATTTAAGTCTGTTGCACGAATGCCCCATATTTTGCAGGCAAACTGAATATTATGGCTATCATGTACTTTTGATAAATGATAGAACGATCCCGGCTGTTTCGGGAATGGAAGAACGTCTTCACGTCCTTTATGTTCTATTTTTATGTATCCTTCTTCGATATCTATGTTAGGCTGTCCATACTCACCCATTGTGCCCAATTTAATTAAGTGACAATCAGGTGTAACTTCTTTAATCGCATAGAGCACGTTCAAGTTACCAACAACGTTATTCGTTTGTGTAAATACCGCATGCTCACGGTCGATCATAGAATATGGTGCTGAGCGCTGTTCAGCAAAGTGAACAAATGCTTCAGGCTGTACTTGCTTGAAGATTTCTTTTAAGAAGTCATAGTGCATCAAATCACAATCATACGTTGCAATATGCTTACCTGATTTTTCTTCCCATAATTTCACGCGTTCTTCAAGGGGTAAGATGGGGGTGAGTGAGTTCGATCGAAGCTCATCATCCCATTTACGGCGTACCATGTTATCAATGATCGTAACCTCATGGCCCTGCTTTGATAAGTAAAGTGCGGTTGGCCATCCACAGAAACCATCTCCGCCTGCTACAATAATTCTCATAGATTTTACCTCCATCACAATGGTCGATTTAGTTGTAGAAATCCTTGCTTTATCAAATATTTACGATAGCATTCCTCAAGATGGCATTCAACTCGCAACAATCAATTTACGAAATCTTTAAACCAATCCGAAAATGTATCATTATTTCTTTCCCTAAAAAGAGTATCACTACACCTTTTAGTTTGCATGAAACGCTTCATAAAAACAATTAATTAATTTAGAAAATTCAAAACGATCGTTTTAGGTATATGGTAAAATGGAAAAAAACGCTATTAAACGAATTATCTCATCATAACGCCTACTATTTTTTTCATTCGTACTAGCAACTGTTATCTGGACATTAAAAGACATTGAAGAATAGGAGTGATTTTCCCTATGTAAACTGACTACCCT
Organism: Anaerobacillus sp. QJM3NY_32; assembly: GCF_056173645.1. NCBI lineage: Bacteria > Bacillati > Bacillota > Bacilli > Caryophanales > Bacillaceae > Anaerobacillus > Anaerobacillus sp. QJM3NY_32. Next base: position 794,822 of record NZ_CM149684.1, read on the forward strand.
TTAGTTCTTTTGTAAGACCAAAATAAAAAGGGGTAGTTATGATGAGATTACGTTCATTTCGTTTCTTGTGGATTGGCCAGGGGTTTGCCAACACGGGAGATGTTTTATATATTGTTGCGCTAATAGCTGTTCTTTATCAATCAACAGGTTCAGCACTTTATCTTTCCCTGTTACCATTTACTATTACGATCGCTCGATTTGTCAGTGGAATGTGTGCACCGCTAGTCTTGAACCGCTTTTCGTTAAAAGGATTACTAGTCGGATCACAAAGTATAAAGACTGGGTTGTTGGGGATGCTTGGCTTGTCTTTATGGCTTTTTGATCCTTCAATACTGATTATTTTAGTTCTTGTTTTTATCATCGCGTTTCTTGATGGGTGGGCCGCTCCTGCTCGTAATGCCATGCTACCTCAACTCGTTACGGAGGATGAGCTTGCGAAAGCGAATAGTTTTGTAGCGGTTATCGATCAGTCCATTCAATTCGGCGGTTGGGCACTTGGTGGTATTCTTGTAGCAGCAACGTCAGGCTCCTTCGTTATATGGGTGACCTTTGTGATGTATGTGATTTCCACACTGATGATGGGATTAATTGTTGTGAGGGATCACAGAGAAAGGAAGACGAAAATTCATATGATGAGCGGATGGAGGTTGATTTGGAAGCATCCTGTTCTGCGTATCTTTCACGTTATGATTTTTATTGAAGCGATAGCAAATGTCGTTTGGATTGCTGCTATCCTTTATATTTTTGTCGAAGAAGTTCTTATGAAATCAGAAACGTGGTGGGGATATCTTAATGCGTGCTTTTTCATCGGCTTGATAGCAGGTGGAATGGCCGTATCCAAATACACGAATTGGTTTGAACGTTATATGAAAGAAACGCTTCTCGCCACGTGCTTCGCGATTAGTATCTTAACGTTTGTTTTTGGTTTAATAAGTGTTCCTGTGATTGCACTTCTGTTAACTGTGCTCTCAGGAATGGTGGAACAAATAAAATCAATTGCGATGGTGACATTCATCCAAAGGAAATGCCCGAAAGATTCACTTCCTGAAGTTTTTAGCGCTCAAAGCGCTCTGATATCCATTACTTTTGGTCTTGGCTCTTTGCTATACGGTTTTCTTGCTGAGACGATTAGTGTTCCATTTGTTTTTGCTTTATCAGGAGTTTTACTATTAGCATCGGCTTTTTACTTATTGAAGAGCATGCACTTTTTAACAGAATAATAAGGTAGAGCCCCTTTGCTAGCAAAGGGGCAGTTTAAGTTGGTCATCGATTTTTGTCCTTATTCCCCGTTACATCAATGGCGGGTGTATTGTTGTCAAGGTAACTTGTGGGTTGAGCTGGCTCTTCGCCATAGAAGTCTTCATTGATCTTTTCATCAACAGTGACAGGTGCTTGTCCTTTGTAAAATGAATCGTTTATCTTTTTGTTTGTTTGTGTTGTCTCACGCTTCATTTTTTACCTCCTGATTTCGTTAGGATCTTTCTAGCATGTGTAGTGAACGGAGGATTATGATTCATCACGATGTAAAGTAAGCTTTACGTAAAGTTCGCTTTACCTTATAATGGAAGATGAGAAGTGAGGAGGCTTTTTAGTTGAAAAATGTACTCCGTGAGAAAAGAACAGAACAAGGATATTCCCAGGATCGCCTAGCAGAAATACTTGGCGTATCAAGGCAAACGAATATTTCAATTGAGAAAGGAAAGTACAATCCATCTCTACCGCTCGCACTTGAAATGGCGAGGTTGTTTGGAACGATTGTGGAAGAGATTTTTTATTTGGATTCTGAGGGGGATTAGAAGTGGCAATGAATAAAACGTATATCGGATTTGGCGTCTTTTTTGCGTTGAATGCTTTATTACTGATTAGTGTTGGTCTTGGCACAGGAAATGAGCCTATTCCTGCAAGTTATATGATGATGAGTATGTCTATTATGACCTTTTGCTTAAGCTATCTTCAGCCGCAGTTTAAGGCACGGGACGAGCGAAGTCGAATGATTCGAGAGAAGGGGATGTTTTATTCGTACTTTGCTGTACTAGGTTATATCATGGTGTTTCTTTTTCTTCTACAATTCAACATAGTGAACATTAGCTCAGTAACGGTGCTGAGTGCATTAGCCGCCATGTTGATTAGCACAGTCTTTGTTTCCATGGTGATCATCGCTAAAAGACATTAATTTTTATCACGATGATTAAAGATGCCAAGAATCGGGAAACCCTTTTTGTGAGATCATAAAAAGGAGTTGGATTGACATGAGTAAATCATTACAAGCTTATTTTACAACAGAGAACGATGCAGAGAGTGCAAAAGCTGATTTGCAGGCTTATTCGGTAAGTCAATTGTCAGTTGAACATATTCCAGAAGATCAAAAACTTAGTATCGATACACCAGTTCAGGGACAGGGAACAGCTACCCCGGCTGGAGCGAATAACGATTTGTTTTTCTCTAATGAAACGCCAACAGGCAAGCAAGAAGAAAATGCTGATCCATCTGAGCAGGCGGACAGAGAGTTTCGCTACGTGTTAGCTTTTAATACAGAAGAGCAAGACGACACGGATCTGCGTGAAGTTGTATCGAAGCATAATGGCGCAATGGAAAAATAGATAAATTGGAAAAAGCTGCGCAATGATGCGCAGCTTTTTTTATGGGTGAAGTGGGGGTACCGCACCTGCCACCCGCTTGATTACCGGGTTATTCAACCACAGTATGAAATCTGAAAATGGTGGATAGGATGAAATAGAAGTGGAGGAAGAGAAAGACAGAACGCTTAATGTTCGCTATACTGTGATAGGAAGCGCATCGGAAGTGGCAAAATACATAAAGGTTTGCTTCAATAGGAGTGACACAAAACGTTACGAATTTATAGTCAGATTCCTTTGATTCAGGGGAGAAAAAAAGGTATACTGATACCTAGATAATAATGATTATAAAAAGATAGTTTATTTAATTAATCACTGTATGAGAGGGGAACACATTCATGGCTAAAAAGACAATGGGATTACTTGTAATGGCGTATGGAACGCCTTATAAAGAAGAGGATATTGAACGTTATTACACACATATTAGAAGAGGCCGCAAGCCATCTGACGAGCAGTTAAAAGATCTTCAGGACCGTTACAAAGCAATCGGTGGAATCTCACCACTTGCCAAAATTACGGAAGATCAGGCGAAAGGGCTTGAAGCTCACCTTAATGAAATTCAAGATGAAATTGAGTTTAAGCTTTATATCGGATTAAAGCATATCGAACCTTTTGTAGAAGATGCGGTACAGCAAATGCACAATGATGGTATTGAAGAAGCCGTTAGTATTGTGTTGGCGCCTCACTTCTCTACATTTAGTATCAAATCTTATAATGGACGAGCAAAAGAAGAAGCTGGAAAACTAGGTGGCCCAGTTATTCATTCTGTTGAGAGCTGGTATGACGAGCCTAAATTTATCTCTTATTGGGCGAAACGTATTAAAGAGATATTTGAGGGAATGGCAGATCAAGAACGCGAGAAATCTGTCCTAATCGTTTCCGCGCACAGTTTACCTGAAAAAATCATTGCAAATGGAGACCCTTATCCAGACCAATTGAAAGAAACGGCAGATCTTATCGTAGCAGAGTCAGGTGTGAAGAACGTGGCGATTGGTTGGCAAAGTGAAGGAAACACTCCAGATCCATGGATTGGCCCAGACGTACAAGATTTAACAAGAGATCTTTATGAAAAACAAGGTTTTACGTCGTTTGTTTATGCTCCAGTTGGATTCGTAGCTGATCACTTGGAAGTATTATTTGATAACGACTATGAATGTAAAGTTGTAACAGATGAAATCGGTGCAAATTATTATCGACCAGAGATGCCAAACGCACAGGAAGAATTCATCGATATTCTTTCAACTGTCGTGTTAAAAGAATTAAATAAACAATAATGAAAAAGGCGCAGTCTTACGTTTGTAAGGCTGCGTTCTTTTTTGTGAGAAATTCCTAACTGCTCTTGAAGAAACAAATTGACAACTAGCGTAAAAGAAGATAAAGTAATGAGAAATTCATGCATCGTAAATAACAATAGGCTAGGAAGAGGAAGCAGTAGCGTGTTATGACGAGTAGTGTCAGAGAACCAGTGGTTGGTGTGAACTGGTACAGTCTAACCGTGAATTACCCCTCAGAGCCTTCTTGATGAACAGAGTGATCTAACTAGTCAGGAACGGGAAAACCGTTATCGTATTCGAGCCGGAAGAAGTTATTTCTTCAATCAGGGTGGTATCGCGTGTAAGCCACGTCCCTACTATATAGAGGGGACGTGGCTTTTCATATGAAATTTAATAATTAGGAGGTCGACAGGAATGAACTCAATCATGGATCAATTAACAGAAGAACAAAGAAAGGAAATGGAAAGGCAATATGCGGTTTATACACATGGAACGAGTCAAGTCATTCCTGGAGATGAACTTAAGCATAAAATAGCTACTTCGATTTTTAAGAATAAGCCACTTAAAGTGAAATTGGGTCTTGATCCTTCTGCGCCTGATGTGCATATTGGTCACACCGTTGTGTTAAATAAGTTAAGGCAGTTTCAAGAAAATGGCCATATCATCCAACTCATTATTGGAGACTTTACAGGTAAAATTGGTGATCCTACTGGAAAATCAACAGCAAGAGTGCAGCTAACGGATGAAGAGGTGAAACGAAATGCTGGAACTTATCTTGAGCAGTTTGGTAAGGTTCTTGATCAAAGCAAAGTGGAGCTCCACTACAATGCGGCGTGGCTATCTGAACTAAAGTTTGAAGACGTTATTGAACTCGCTGGGAAAATAACGGTTGCTCGTTTACTTGAGCGCGATGATTTTGAAAATCGAATGAAGGCGAATAAGCCTGTCTCGCTTCATGAGTTCTTTTACCCTTTAATGCAGGGCTATGATTCTGTTCATCTTGAAAGTGATATTGAGCTCGGTGGAAATGATCAGTATTTCAACGTTTTAATGGGACGTCACCTTCAAGAGCAGTTTGGAAAAGAGAAGCAAGTTGTCTTAATGATGCCTCTTCTAGAAGGATTAGACGGGGTTGAAAAAATGTCTAAATCCAAAGGGAATTACATTGGAATTACAGAGAAGCCCTCAGAGATGTATGGAAAAGCGATGTCGATTCCTGATGAGCTGGTCGTCAAATATACCGAATTAATCACGGATCTATCTCTAGAGGAAAAGCTTACGGTTCGAAAAGAAATTGAACAAGAAGAAATCCATCCAAGAACAGCTAAAATGAATCTAGCTAAGACAATCGTTCGCATGTTTCATGGAGAAAATGCTTCTGAAAAAGCAGAAGTGGAGTTTCAACAAATCTTTCAGCAAAAGCAGCTTCCAACCGATATTGAGGAAGTCATATGGGATGGAGATCGGATGGTAACTGTGCCAACATTGATCGCTAAACTAGGCATGCTACCTTCAACAAGTGAAGCTAGACGAATGGTGAAGAATGGCGGTATTAAGCTAAATGAGGTAAAAGTAACAGAAGTGAATGAGGAAATTGAAGTGAAAAATGGATTGGTCATTCAAGTGGGCAAAAGGAAATTCAAGAAAATAAAACTAGCATAGTAAAAATTTCCCCCTCGAATAGAGGGGGAGGATTTTATTATTCTGTAATGGTGACACTTTCTTCGGTATGTTCATGAAGACCTTCATCGTTCTCTACATGAATGGTAACGGTGTAGTCACCAGCTTCTTTAAAAGAAGTCGTTCCTTCATATTCCCCATCCTTCATTTCTTCAGCGTCAACCCACTCAGCTTTTTCTTCATCTACTTTCGAAATTTCAAAGCGAACGTCAGCACCAGTTAAGGCTTCTTCGTCTTTTTGAAGGTGTGCCATGAACGAAACATCTTCATTCGCTTTTATCTCTTCGGGCTTCATAAGATGGATGGATACGTCGCTTTCGTGTTCGTGCGCGTGTTCATCAGTTTCAGAAGCAGCTTCTTCTTCAGAACCGACCATCATTTCATTTTTCGGCATCGTATGTAGGTCACGAGCTGTCACGTGAGATTGAACGAAGTATTTACCAGCATCGTCGAGTTCCTTTTCAGCAGTATAAACGCCTTCACCATCATGAGAAGCTTCGATCATTTCACTATCTTCTTTGGAGCCTTCTTTCCATACTTCAAACATAACTTCGTCAGCATCGTCTACCTTTTCATCACCCTGTGTAACCGTTGCAGAAAAAGTAATCTTTTCACCTTTTTCTACTTTTTCAGGAGTATCTAGTGCAACATCAAGTGTTTCGACCTGAGTTTCCTCTGCCGTCGAGGCGTTGTTAGACTCATTTGCATTATCCTGTCCGCACGCTGCTAGCACCATAGAAATGCTAAGGATAGATACCCACGATCCGATTTTTTTCATAACAATTTTTCCTTCCCTTCATTTCTTACGTCCATTTCTGAATAAACAGTATGGCCACTTCAGTAATCTTGTAAACCTTTATCCACACTTTAATAGTAAGAAAGTTATAACCTAATCTCAAGGCTAATTCATGAATAGTTGTGTCTAGCTGGCAACAAAAGAGATTGATAGAAGTTTTATACGAGTGAATTTAAAAGAGACAATAAAAAAACGATCCTTATTGAAAGGAAGGATCGGAGAGATTAAACAAGAGCTTCTTTTGTTTCAAAATGAATCATCATCCATTTCTCGATATCTTGAAAGCCTATTCGCTTGTAAATGTTTCCTGCCTCTGGATTATCATAGAAAAGACATAGGACTTTTCCTTCCTTAAGGACGTCATAACAAAGTTTACTTGTACATTTTGAAGCATAGCCTTTTCGTTTATAATTTGCCAATGTACAAACACCAACGATCATCGCTGATTGAGAATTTTCTGCTGCGGTAGAAGCTGCTGACACAAGCTTCCCATCTTCCTCAATAAAGTATGTTCTTGATACTCCTTTTTCCTGATTTCGTCGCTTTTCTTCTACGGTCTCAGATGAGTCAAACTCACCAATTTGTTCATGAAGAGAATGGATGTGACTTAGGTCAAGCGATGAGGCGACTTGTACATTGTTGATGTTATCGAGGGCAAGTTCGTTAGTACTCTCACATTTCGCATAGAACAATTCACGACTTGAGCGAAAAGGATGGGAAACAAAGGGTTGTATTTGACTTGTGACCCGTTTAAGTCCTGACATCATAAAGAAATCGCTGTCTTCTGAAATCACTTTTGCAAAACCTTTTGCGTCAAAATCCTCAGGTGCAAACGGAATATAGTTTTTTTCATATTTTAATAAAACAGCTCGCAATGTACCATCCTCTAAGAAATCACCCCAAAGCTTCTGGAAAGGTTGATCATACCCATAAGCTTCAATATCTCCTAAAATGAACAAGTTCTCTGCAGCGTGTGGTGTTAATAAGGAGAGGCATTGAAGATGATCATTTTCAGTTAATCTTCTAATCAATTGATAGTTTCCCCCTTTCTAATTCTAACAACCAATTTTACATAAAATAACACAAAAGTAAATAGATTATGAAAATTTATGTTAATCTAAAAATATAGTGGGATTTAGAAAGGAAATGAGGCAATTGATAAAAGGGATTCTTTTTGATTTTGATGAGACGCTTTTGAATAGGAAAGACTCAGTGAATAGCTTTATTCATGACCAATATAAACGCTACCTCACATCTTTAGCAGACATAGAGGAAGAACAGTTTTGCTCACGTTTCATTACTTTAGATAACAATGGGTATACGTGGAAAGATCGCGTTTACGAACAGCTAGTAGATGAATATGAACTAACAATAACTTCAGAAGCGCTTCTAGAGGATTATATTTGTTCCTTTCACCTTCATTGTAAACCTTTCAATGGTTTGATCGATATGCTAGATCGCTTAAAAAGCAGTGGGTACTTACTTGGTTTAATCACCAATGGAAAAACAGCATTCCAGTATAGAAATATTAGTGCTCTGGGAATTGAAAACTATTTTGACGTTATTCTTATTTCTGAACAAGAGGGCGTGAAAAAACCAGAGAAAGTGATTTTCCAGCGTAGCCTTGAGCGGCTTGATTTAAAAGCTTCTCAAACCGTTTTTATAGGGGATCATAAGATAAATGATATAAAGGGTGCTAGTGACGCTGGAATGAAAACAATATGGAAGAAAGGGTTCAATACATCCGAAGAGTTAGGAGACGCCTCGATCCAATCGTTATTAGAAATTCCACAAGTGTTGAATGAGTGGAAGCGATTAGGCATGTAGAAATTTAGCGTAATCTATCAACAAATTGATCTGTTGAGATCGGATCTGCAAACCATTGAAGTGTCTGGTTATGATGCTGGATGATTTTTTTAGCGTTTAGTAGAGACGTATCCCAAGTACTGTGAGCATCTTCAATTAAACTGATAGAAAATCCTTTACTATAGGCGCTCCTACATGTTGAATCTACACATACTTCTGTTTGAATACCAGTTATAAGAAGATGATTGATGTTTTTAGAATGGAGTTTTTCTTCCAGGCGAGTGAGATGAAAGGCATCTGGTGTTGTTTTGTAAATCACTTCATCTTCCTTTTCGATGGTGAAAAAGGGATGAAGCTCCCAATCAATCGTGTTCCGCTTTAGGTGATTTCCATTTGTTTCATGCTGGATATAGTAAACTGGTATGCGTTCTGATTTAGCGGAGGCTGTGATTTTTTTTAAGTTGTATAGTAGCCTGGCATCTTGGTAGACGGAAGACCCGCGATGAAACATTCCATTTTGGACATCAATGAGAAGCAGAGCAGTAGTGTTCAATCATATTCCCCCTTAAATAAACGAACAAATGTTCTTGTTCAATCATACCCCGTATTTGAACGAAAATCAACCGATATATGGAATGAAAGCATGCATTTGTAAAAGTAAGACGTTTAAAAGAGAGGAGAAACGGGGACATTTTAATTGTATGCAAATTAGAAGGAGCTGATATTCAATGAGTAATGTAATGTTTACTTCACAAGCAACTGCAGAAGGCGGACGTAATGGACAAGTTAAATCTTCGGACGGTTTAATTGACTTAAATCTTGTTATGCCAACAGAAAAATCAAGCGAAACTGGCTCAAACCCTGAGCAACTGTTTGCTGCTGCTTATGCGGCTTGTTATGATGGTGCATTAAATCTTGTGGCATCTAAGAAGAAGATGGATATTGATTCGAAAATCACAGCAGATGTTAGCTTATTGAAAGATGAAGCTGACAATGGCTTTAAAATCGGCGCAGCTTTAAATGTAGAAATTAAAGGTGTAAGCCAAGAAGATGCAGAAATGCTCGCAAAAGAAGCTCACAAAGTATGCCCTTACTCCAAGGCAACGCGAGGCAACATTGATGTAGAAATTAATGCAAAAGCTGTGTAACAAATGAAAGCCGTTCTCCAACAAAGGAGAACGGCTTTTTTTCTTGTCTAAAATCTGCTTTTTAACTATAAGAGACGTAAGTTATTTCTGGAATTCAATATCTTCTGGGAGTTCTGTTACATCAGCCCCGTTAAAGAACGTCTTTGATAGATCACGAATCGTTCCATCTTCAAGCATTTCTTCAATTACTTCATTCACTTCAGTAATAAGCTTTTCGTTTTCCTTATTCATCAAAAGACCGCCTTCACTTGGCATATATTGAATAGCAGGGTGAATGGTAAGGTCAAGTTCAGGAAATGCCGCTAGAGCCAATCGCTGCAAGTAAACATCATTTAAAATGACATCGGTTCTTCCGTTGTCAACGTCGCGAAGGTATTGCTCATTTGTCGCATTATCATAGATTACTTCTTCAGCGCCTTTTTCCTTTGCGAGTTTCATGAAGTTCGTTGTAGCTGCACCGGCTGCTTTCTTTCCTTCTAAATCGTCGATTGAGTCTATACCAGATAGATCCTCCGCACGAACGATAGCCGTGCCGTAAGAATGTTTGTATGGCGTAGAAAGTGCAAATTTTTCTTTGCGCTCGTCTGTAATGCCGATATCATTAGCAGCCATATCGACTTTTCCTGTTTGAACAGCTGTCAGCATTCCGTCAAAACCCATTTCAACAAATTCCACTTCTAAATCCAAACGGTTGGCCAGTTCTTTCACAATTTCTACATCAAAGCCGGTTAAATCGTTTGTTTCTTGCTCATGATAAGAAGTTGGATAAAGTGTACCAGAAGTCGCTATTTTAATTGACTCAGCATCCTGGATCTCTTCCCAAGCAGTGTCTCTTTCTTCTTCAGAGCTATTATTGCTGCACGCTGCTAGAATTGATACAACTATCAAAACGAGCAACAGTAAAAAACGATTCGATCTCATGATCATGTCCCCCTTTTTTAAATCAGAACATTACCATAGCAAAGCAGCTTCGGCTTAAGCAAGAGATTTGTCCTAAATATTTCTAATTATAAGACTGGTGAGAGGGACTACCGTATAGGTTTGGATGAGAAGAATGATTCGGGCGAGACGTAATACCCAGTTTAGTTTATAGAAGATGGGGTAACTGTACCGTAATTAATTTTTTATGGAAGTTATTTCATTAATTCACTAACGGAAGGGGATTAGCTGTGAAACATTCTGTGGGGACTTTTACGCATCGGTATTCCGTTGTGCATCATCAAACACAGGTCGCGATTCAACATTCGAGACGATTATCTAAGAAGAAGATAGATATTCGGAAGCTTTCTCAAATGACCGGCTTTTCTGAAGAACAAATTCTTGAATCGATGGAGTTCAGTGATCCAAGTGTAAAAGTTTCTCGTCCGACTCTTCCTAAGCAAACCCTTTATTTGGATGTATAATAGAAGGTCACATAAGTGATGTTTGATTGAAATCGACTGCTAAAGTCGATTTTTTGTTTGTCTAAAATTTGGAGAAAAAAGGGTAAATCTGGTTAGTTTGAATTTTATAAGGGTAAATGATAATGTAGTCAGACTAGTGAAAAAATGATTGGGATATGTTGAATTTGATTTTGCTACCAATCTGAAAGGAGAGATCTATGAAAGAAAAGGAAAGTCAAAGAAAGAACCCGGTCTTTTGGGTATCGGGTATAGTCGTATTGTTACTTGTGATTTGGGGAGCTGTGGTACCTAAGTCATTTGCATCCGTAGCTAGCTCAGTTTACTCGTTTACAACGAATGCATTTGGCTGGTTTTACTTAATAGCGGTTATTTTCTTCGTGGTTTTTTGTTTCTATTTAGCTATTAGTAAATACGGTAAAATTCGCTTAGGTCCAGATGATGAGAAACCTCAATATCCATTCTTCACCTGGATTGGCATGCTGTTTAGTGCTGGTTTTGGGGTAGGTCTTGTTTTCTGGGGTGTCGCAGAGCCAATGACGCATTTCGCTAACCCACCAGCAGGTTTTGGTGTTGAAGGAGAGACAGAGCAGGCAGCAAAGCTTGCCATGCGCTATTCTTTTTTTCATTGGGGAATTCACCAGTGGTCGGTCTTTACGGTTGTAGGGCTTGTGATGGCTTATTTCCAATATAGAAAAGGTCGTAAAAGCTTAATCAGTGAAACGATTTCAAGTAAGTCTAAATCAGGAAGTAAGGCATCGTGGAAGAAGATCATTAACATTCTTGCGGTCATTGCAACCGTGATGGGTGTAGCCACATCACTTGGATTTGGTATTTTGCAAATCAATGGTGGGCTGGATTATATGTACGGACTTCCGCAAAATGCAGTCGTTCAAATTAGCATTACTGCCATTCTTTTCGTCTTGTATATGGCATCTTCAACTACAGGATTAAACAAAGGCATCAAGTACTTAAGTAATTTAAATTTGGCTTTAGCTCTTATCTTAATGCTATTCGTTCTTTTTCTTGGACCAACTGTTTTTATACTTGAGAGCTTTACATTAGCATTAGGTGGGTATATTCAGAAGTTCATTGAAATGAGTTTCTTTATGACCCCTTATCAAGGTGGAACATGGGTGAAAGAATGGACCGTGTTTTATTGGGCATGGGTCATTGCGTGGTCGCCATTTATTGGAGCTTTCGTTGCTCGTGTCTCTAAAGGACGTTCCATTCGCGAAATGATTTTTGGGGTGCTGATTGTCCCACCGTTTATTGCTATGGTGTGGATAGCTGTATTCGGAGGAGCGGCTTTCCATCTCGATCTATTTCAAGGAACAGCGATTGCCGATGCTGTTAATGAGGATGTGACAAGTGCATTATTCGTGACGCTTGAACAATTTCCGTTAACTCAGGTGTTATCGACGCTATCTATCTTTTTGATTTGCGTCTTTCTTGTTACTTCTGCGGATTCGGCTACTTTTGTTCTCGGTATGATGACCTCTGACGGTGATTTGAATCCTTCTTTATTTTCAAAGCTTGTTTGGGGAACGCTTATTGCTGCTATTTCAGCAGTATTGATTATTAGTAGTGGTCTTCAGGGACTTCAAACAGCTTCGCTTGTTGCTGCGTTACCGTTTACAGTAATCTTGATTATCATGTGCGTTAATCTGTTTAAATCATTACGTAATGAAGCGAAAGAAGCAGAAGGAAAAAGAGAAAAAACGTTACTAAAAAAATTAGCCGAAGCTTCTAAAGAGAAGAAAGAAAATCGTCAAAAACAATCTTCTTAAACTCTGATTTCCTCAGAAATTAAAAAGTAACTATATCCCTATTGCCTATGTTTCTTGTAGACTAAAGGTGTATGTGCTTAGTTTCGAGGTAGACTTAGGCTCCTATGTCACGAACTTGTGAACGAAAGAGGATTGAGAATGTCGGATATTTTATGGATTTTGTATCTTGGAGTACTTGGAGCACCAGCGATAGGATTTTTGTTAAAAGGAAAGTATAAGACCGCTTCAATGAAGATAGACTTTCTCGTGTCAGCAACAACTTGGACAGGGTTATTTGGATATGTTACTGAAATCAGCATAGGCCCAGCGCTATTATGGAAATTTGTTTTTTTCCTTGGTTTACTTTGGGATCTTCTATTTGTCCTCTACTTTGATCAAAGTGATGAAGCGATTGAGGGAATGAGTGAGAAAACAGTAAAGATGACAACCGTTATCTTTTCGATCATAATGCTTATTCCACTCTATTATGGACTATTTCGCTATGCATTTTAAAATGCTGTGCTAAAACCAGAAACAGTTACTAAAGGTATTAGAAAAGAGGCTGGGACATAAATAGCCTAAATTACTGAAAAAAAGGTCCCGTTCATCGGTTTTTGATGAACGGGACCTTTTTTGGCGTGTTTGTTCCTATTCTTTTTAGCTTTGTCGGTAATCTTGGCGGTGTACTTTCTCAAGTTCACCGCCATGAGCGCAAAGCCTAATTCATTTTTGACTTTTTCTTTGCCCCTAACGGACATTCGAGTAAAACCCAAATTAGCCTTCAGAAATCCAAAAACTGGTTCTACGTCAATTTTCCGTTGACCGTAGATTTTTCCCGTTTTTTCTTCTGAAAGCAGTTCTCGAATGATTTTCTTTTGCTCTTCCCATTGGGCATTATAATAGATCTTTCGATTGTTCCCTTCCTGCGCTTTGGTACACTGCGAACGAAGAGGACAATCTGAACAGTCATCACATTCATAAACCCTGAATTCCCGTGTGAAACCTCCACGATCGGTGCGATGAGAGAGGTGACGGAACATCAACTGTTGTCCGTTCGGACATATGAACGAATCCCTTTCCTCGTTGTAGGCCCAGTTGGCTGTGTTGAATTCATTCTGCTTGAAACGCTTCTTTTTCTCGGTGCGATAGGTACTGTATGTTATCAGTGGCTTGCGCTCACGATTCTTCAAAATATCCTTATAATTTTCTTCGCTTCCATAACCGGCATCGGCGACGATATAGTCAGGGAGTGTAAAAAAGTCGTTCTCGATATGGTCGAGAAAGGGACGTAATGTACGTGTATCCGTCGGGTTTGGAAAGATATCGTAAGCGAGCGTATATTGTCCTTCTGTCGCAATTTGGAGATTGTAACCAGCTTTTAATTGCCCGTTTTTCATGTGATCTTCTTTCATGCGCATGAAAGTGGCATCGTGATCAGTCTTCGAATAACTGTTGCGTTCTTCGAAAATGGCCATGTCGGTCTCGTATTTCTGTTTGCGCCCTACGATATCTTTCAACTGCTTGAGGGATTGCTTCGGCCCTTTTCGCTCGGACCGAAGTTTTTTTCGCTCGTTTACCTCTTCACTGGCGTCAATCTTCTCACTCAATTCCTCCACCTTATCTTCCAGCTTTTCTTCGATTTTTAAAAGCTCTTCAATGGAGAGTTGTTCCGGATTTTCTCGCTTGATCTCAGGAATGATTTCGTTTTCAACCAACTCATCATACATTTGGTTCGATTTTTCGATCAGACTGGCACTATACCTTTCAACAGACTTGCGCCAAACAAACGTAAATTTATTGGCGTTCGCCTCAATTTTGGTTCCATCAATAAAAATCGCTTCCTGATCAATCGCCTCTTCTTTAACCAAATGACATCGAAACTGAACGAAGCACTCGCGAAGAAGCTCCATAGCTTCGGGATGGACACGGAAGCGATTGATCGTACGGTAACTCGGTTCATAACCTTGAGACAACCACATCATGCGAACGCTATCGTAAAGAAGGGCTTCAATCTTTCTTCCTGAAAAAACCGATTGCGTGTACGCACATAGAATCACTTTCATCATCATACGTGGATGATAAGAGGGACATCCTGTATCGCGTAAAAAACGTGAGAAAGCTTCATCTGGAATCTGTTCGACCAGGTCGTGAACGGCATAGGCAATATCATTTTCTTGAAGTTTCATTCCTAAATCCATAGGTAAAATCACTTGATTCATGTTATACTCTTTAAACATAAGGGCACCTCCGATGGTTATTGTGTGGTAACTTTAATTTTATCAGATGGTGTCCTTATTTTCTTATTAAAATGAGATGAAAAACATAAAAAGAGTGGCCCGCGAACAACTACGTTGTTCGCGGGCCACTCTTTTTTTAATTTATCGGGTTTTGTCCCAGCCTCTTTCTTTCTTAACCTAGTGCTACGTCAAGGACCATCATGACTGAAAAACCGATCATTAATGAGATGGATGCGATCTGCACATTCCCCTTTTCTTGTGAGCCAGGGATGATTTCTTTTGCTACTACGAAAATCATTGCTCCAGCAGCAAAGCTTAGTGCATACGGTAGTAAAGGTTGAATGTAGATAACCGCTAAGGCACCCACTACGGCAGAAATTGGCTCAACAATTCCTGATAGCTGCCCGTAGAAAAAGCTTTTGGCTCTGGACATACCGTCACCTCGAAGTGGAACAGCAACGGCGGTTCCTTCAGGGATATTTTGTATCCCGATACCGATTGCAAGCGCAATGGCACCAGCAAGTGTGGAGGTTGAAAATTCTGCAGCAACAGCTCCGAATGCTACACCAATAGCTAGACCTTCTGGAATATTGTGCATTGTAATGGAGAAAACAAGCATCGCTGTGCGGTGTTTTGCTTTTTTATCTTTAATTTCTTTAAAGTACAAATCCTCATTAATGTGAGGCAAGATGCGATCTACGAGAAGAAGGAAAAACCCTCCTAATAGAAAACCAACAACTGCAGGAATATAGCCTGGTACTCCTTGTTGTTCAGCCATTTCAATTCCGGGACTGAGCAGGGACCAAAAACTTGCAGCGATCATAACTCCGCCTGCGAATGCGAGCATACCATCAAAGACTTTCTGATTGACGGTTCTAGTAAAGAATACAAAAGATGCCCCAAGTGCTGTGGCGCCCCATGTAAACAACGTAAATAAGAATGCCTGTGTTACAGGGCTTAATCCAACAATCCAATCACCCATGAGTAAACTCTCCTTCTAAGAATCTATCTATTATTTCCTATCGTCATATTTTTTGCCTTCAGGAAAAATCTATACCCTCAAGTCTAATGCGACTGGTGTCGACTGTCAACATTAGTGAATTGCATAGAGCATTTTATAATGGCATGAAAAAAGCCCGGCATTTGCCAGGCTTTGGATTTATTATTTTGTGACTGTTACCGATTGACTCAGCATTGCGAGCATATCATCCTTTATATGCGTCCACATGTCATGATCAGTCGTAAAACGTTCAGTCGTTTCGCTTATAAAAGAAAGAAAGGCCTTTTTAAAGTTCGGATCTCCTTTTGGAGGAAGGGCCTGTTTGGCTTGGTCCACATAAGCTTGAACTTCAGGAGCACGTGGTCCCCATCTTCCAACTTCATTACCCTCTGAATCAATTAAAACGATGATTGGAATCGATCTCGCTGTTCCATTCGTTAAATAGAGATCCATCAATTCAAGATAGTTATCGCGGATAAAATATTTGCATTCTATTAAGGCCTCATTAGCCATTCTCATGAAAATAGGAAGGTTTACCATCGCATCACCGCACCAGTCAGCCGTTATCACAAGGGCACGTAGTTTCTCAGATTGAAGAGAATGAAGAAATTCAAGATTGGATTTTTCGAGCTCGAAATGATTGTAGATGGTTAATAAATCACCTTTATGCTCGTCCATACTATGAATGTATTGTTGCATCGTCATACCCTGGTCAAACCAATTTGTTAGATTCATTGAGAGCCCTCCTTTATTCCTACACAGTTATTATACTACGAAAGAGACACGAATTCCTTTTTACAGAGGAGCATTCTTTCAAAGAAGCATATCAATAGTGACATAACCTATGCTGTGATACAATTGAGTCACATTAAAGGATGTGATAAGAGTGAATGCCGTCGAAGCTATTCAAAATACAAAACAGATCTATCATTTAAAAGAAGCGTTAATAAATCGATCAAAACGAGATTATTTGCTTTTTATTCTCAGTATTAATACCGGTATTCGTTTAACACCTCTTTTACATCTCACTCTTCATGATGTTATGAACAATGAGTCTTTCAAAGATTATCTTGAATCCTCTATCACAGAAACTACAGATATTTACCTCAATACAGAAGTAAAGCGCGCGCTTACACGCTACATGGATAATCGACCTCAAAAGACAAACTATTATCTTTTTCATACGAAAAAAGACCCGACACACCCCATTACAAGACAGCAGGTTCATCGAATCTTATCCCAAGCTGGGAAAGAGGCGGGATTAGATCAACCGATTAGCTTCCATAGTTTAAGGAAAACATTTGGTTATCATGCCTTTCAACAGGGAGTTGCTGTGTCATTAATTCAGAAGATATATGGTCATGCAACTAGAAGTGAAACATTAAAATATATTGGTATAAATTCTGCTCAGATTCCGAAACTGAAAATTGATGTTCATTTATAGAAGGGAGGGAAATCGATGGAGACGAATATAGTCATTTTATTTAGCGCCATCTTTTTAATTGGCGGAGTTTTCATGGCGAAGTTTTCTTCTCGCTTAGGCGTACCGGCACTCGTATTATTTATTATCGTTGGAATGATATTTGGTAGCGACGGACTGGGGTATATTTATTTTGATAACGCGTCACTCACGCAGTCACTTGGGATATTAGCACTCGTACTCATTCTATTTGATGGTGGTTTGCAAACCGAATGGCGTCGTACAAAGGCTGTTCTTCCTATTTCATTATCATTGGCAACAGTAGGGGTCCTTGTGACTTCAGGCTTATTTGGTGTAGCTGCCAAAATGATTTTGGATGTTAATTGGAATGAAGCGCTGCTTCTAGGTGCGATTGTAGGCTCAACAGATGCTGCCGCTGTTTTTGCCGTATTGAAGGGAAAAAACATTAAGCGGAAACTACAATCTACGCTCGAAGCTGAATCGGGTTCGAATGATCCGATGGCGATGTTTCTAACACTTGCTTTATTACAACTTGCCATCGGAGAGAAAACATTTGGTGCATCTGTGATTCTTTCATTCTTCTGGCAAATGGGAGCTGGACTCTTATTAGGCGTACTATTCGGGTATTTAGCATCCTGGGCAATGAAGAAAGTTGAGTTGGGATCGAACGGTTTATATCCTGTTCTTTCGATTGCCATTGCCTTAATTACATACAGCGCGACAGATTTGATTAACGCAAGCGGTCTGCTTGCCGTTTACGCTGCTGCCCTTGTCCTTGGTAATACGAAAAGTCTTCCGTATGGACAAGCGATTTTCCGGTTTCATGATGGAATTGCATGGATGATGCAAATATTGATGTTTATTATGCTAGGTCTCCTAGTAAATCCTTCTGAATTATTCTCAACTTGGATTGTATTAAAAGGATTAGCCCTTTCTCTCATCTTGATTTTTATTGCTCGTCCGATTGCAGTGTTTCTTTCGAGTCTTCCGTTTAAATTTACAATAAAAGAAAAAAGCTTCCTTGCTTGGGCAGGATTAAGAGGGGCTGTACCGATTGTGTTAGCAACCTTCCCACTACTTGAAGGGTTAGAAAATAGCCAGCTTTTCTTTAATCTCATATTCTTTATTGTCCTTACATCAGCTCTTGTTCAAGGGGCAACCATTCCATTTGTGGGAAAAAAGTTAGGTTTAACAGGTCCTGAGGTACATGTGCCTTCTCATTCTCTAGAGCTGGTTTCATCGACAACGGTAAATGCAGAAATGATTCCCTATACGATTACTTCTTCTTCTAAATTGATTGGAGAAGAACTATCAGATATATCCTTCCCGGATAAAGTGCTCGTTAGTGCGATTATTCGAAGAGATGAGCTGATTGCGCCATCTGGAGATACCAAAATCAAAGTCAACGATGTGCTTTATATTCTCGTGGAGAATCAAAAGAAATCAGAGTTAGAAAAAGTATTAGGGATCCGCAAGACCATTGGTGGATAAGAAAAAAAACTAGTAGGTATCACTGAAGGGGTTCTCCATTGGAGAGCCCCTTCAGCCGTTTAGTTTATAGAAGGAAGGGGAAAATTTTATCATTGAAGGATTTTGTTCCTAAACTATCCCTCTTCAAATCAAATGAAAAAATCTACGAATCCAGAAAGAAGGTCATAGATTATGCCTGAAGGTCCAGAAATTAGAAGAGCTGCTGATCAGGTGGAAAAAGCATTACTGAAAGGACGCGTGATGGATGTTTTCTTTGCATTCGAACAGCTAAAGGGCTATGAATCCTTATTAAGTGGAGCGGAGGTAAAGAGGGTAGATACGAAAGGAAAGGCAATGCTCATTCGTTTCGATAACGGCTATACAATCTATTCCCATAACCAGCTATATGGAAAATGGGTGATTCGTAATGCCTACAACTATCCAAAAACAAATCGGCAGCTTCGCTTAGCGCTACATAATGAGAAGAAGTCAGCTTTGCTTTATAGTGCATCAGATATTGAAGTTCTACGCGATGAAGAAGTGCCTCTTCATCCATTTATAGCAAAAGTTGGACCGGATTTGCTTAGTGAGGAAGTAAGCGCTGAACAATTGAAGGAACGATTTGAATCACAGGAGTTTCGTAGAAAAAAGTGGACATCGTTACTATTAGATCAATCGTTTATAGGTGGAATTGGTAACTATTTAAGAAGTGAAATTCTCTTTCTGGCAGGAATTCATCCTGATTTACGTCCAATGGACTGCACAGATCAGCAATTAGACAAAGCTGCTGAGGCAACGATCACTCTTGTTGAACGGTCATATAGGCATAACGGGATTACAAACGATATTGATCTTGCTATGAAGTTAAAGGAAAAAGGACAGACGCGTTCGAAATACAGGCACTGGGTCTTTAATCGTGAAGGAGAGCCGTGCCGAAATGATGGAACAGAGATTCAAAAAATCAAAGCGGGCTCAAGAAGATTATACTTCTGTCCTACGTGTCAGTCGAAAATATAAGAAAAAAGCTTGCAAGCGGATTCATGCTTGTGGTAAATTATCTGTAACCGGTTACACAATGTTGAAGGAGTGAAGCAAATGGCTACAATTCGAGATGTAGCAGAGCAAGCAGGCGTATCTGTTGCTACCGTCTCTCGTGTATTAAACGATAATGGTTACGTTGGTGCAGAAACGAGAAAACGCGTGATGGATGCGATCAAAAGCTTGAACTACAGTCCAAATGAAGTAGCGCGCTCACTCTATAAACGAGAATCACGTCTTATAGGATTGCTTCTACCAGATATTACGAACCCTTTTTTCCCTCAGTTAGCGCGGGGGATAGAGGATGAAGTCAATCGAGCAGGATTCAGGTTATTACTTGGAAATAGCGATGAAGAAGCAACGAAAGAGTTGGATTACATTCAAACCTTTTTACAAAATCAAGTTGTTGGCATGATTTCAGCAACAAACAATACAGACAATGAGAATTATACAAATCTTGATCTGCCTGTCGTCTTTCTAGATCGTGTGTCAACACAACATCCATCTGTTTATGCTGATGGAATTGAAGGGGGACGGCTTGCAGCGAGAGCACTAGTTGAGAGAGGCTCAAAAAGAATTACTCTCATTAAAGGGCCTGCACATGTAAAGCCTGCCATGGATCGTTTTCAAGGAGCACTTGCAGAATTAAGTGAAGCGGAAGTTGATTTCTCTGTTCTCTCGACAACGTCTTATGCATTTGATGATGCGGGCACATGGGCTGAAGAGCTTTTTGCAAAGCATCCAGATACGGACGGAGTGATTGCAAGTAATGATATTGTTGCCATTGCGATTTTGCATGAAGCTCTTCGTCTCGGAAGAAGCATACCTGACGACTTACAATTGATTGGTTACGATGATATTCCATTCAGTAGCCTGTCCTATCCGTCATTATCAACGATCAGGCAGCCTGCATACGAAATGGGAAAAGAAGCAGCAAAGTTACTTTTGCGAATGATCCGCAAAGAAAAAGAAATTGATCAAACGATTCAATTACCAGTGACATTAATAGAACGAAATACGACAAGAAAGGTTGATCCAAATGCGTAAAGCTAAAATAGCCGTCATCGGAAGCTCTTCTATGGATCTAGTAGTTACTTCTAAGAAACGTCCAGGAGCAGGAGAAACGGTATTAGGAGAATCATTCAAAACTGTTCCAGGGGGTAAAGGGGCTAATCAGGCCGTTGCTGCAGCGCGTCTTGGTGCAGAAGTTTATATGATTGGCTGTGTAGGAGATGACCATTACGGTGAGGCAATCTTAAATAACTTTAAGAAGAATGGTGTTAAAACCGACTATGTGGAACCGGTTACAGGTGTGGAGAGTGGAACAGCTCATATTATTCTTGCAGAAGGTGATAACAGTATTGTTGTTGTCAAAGGAGCGAATGATCATATTACCCCTTCATATATCACTAAAGCAGCTAAGCTCATTGATAGCTGTGATCTAGTGATGATTCAGCAAGAAATACCTGAAGAAACGGTGGAATATGTAGCAGAGCTATGTGAGGAAAAGCAGGTTCCGTTGCTACTTAATCCAGCACCTGCAAGGGAAATCTCACAAAAGGTGATTGACGGTGCAACCTATATCACACCAAACGAACATGAAGCGGACGTTCTTTTTAATGGTCAGCCTCTTAGTGAATCGTTACGTACTTATCCTGAAAAAGTGTTCATTACGGAAGGGGCAGCTGGCGTACGCTACTTCAATGGGAAAGAAGAGGTGCTAGTTCCTTCCTTTAAAGTGAAAGCTGTTGATACGACAGGGGCAGGAGATACGTTCAACGCAGCGTTTGGTACAGCGATCGCCGAAGGCAAGGACCTGATAGAAAGCATTACGTTTGGCAATCGTGCCGCTTCTCTTTCAGTTACTAGTTTTGGAGCACAGGGCGGCATGCCTACCCGTGAAGAAGTTGAAAGGAAGCTATCAGAATGAAACGAAGAGGAATGTTAAATAGTCATATTTCGAAAGTACTTGCAGATCTTGGGCATACAGATCAGATTGTCATTGCAGATGCTGGTCTCCCGGTTCCTGACGATGTGAAGAAAATCGACCTTGCCTTAAAACCAGGGCAGCCTGCTTTTACTGACGTTGTGAACGAACTTCTAAATGAAATGGTTGTTGAACGCGTCACGCTTGCTAAAGAAATAGAAGGCAATCAGAAGGTATATGATTGGCTAAAAGGTAAGCTTCAAGATACAGAACAAGATTATGTGGATCATGAAGTATTTAAGGAGAAAACGAAGCAAGCAAAAGTTGTCATCCGTACAGGCGAGACAACGCCATATGCCAACTGTATTCTTCATTCAGGGGTAATCTTTTAAACGAGGTGAGCAGCATGCAAATTAGCATGAAGGAAATTCATAAAGCATTTGGCGCAAATAAAGTACTTGAAGGAGTGAACATTGACATCCAGGATGCCGAAGTTCATGCGCTTATGGGAGAGAATGGAGCAGGGAAATCGACGCTCATGAACATTCTCACAGGTCTTCATAAGAAAGACAGCGGAACAATCGTGATAGATGGACAAGAACGCGTTTTTGATAACCCAAAAGAAGCAGAAGAAAACGGTGTCGCTTTTATTCATCAAGAGCTGAACATCTGGCCTGAGTTAACGGTATTGGAGAACTTATTCATCAATAAGGAACCGGTTACATCTTTTGGGCTTATTCATACGAAAAAAATGAAAGCGATTGCGAATGAGCAATTTAAGAAGTTAGCTATCTCGATTCCTCTTCAGCAGGAAGCTGGGAAATGCTCGGTTGGGCAACAGCAAATGATTGAAATTGCCAAAGCGTTAATGACAGATGCGAAAGTAATTATCATGGATGAGCCGACTGCAGCGTTAACAGAACGCGAAATACAAACGTTGTTCCAGGTGATTCGCTCTCTAAAGAAAAGCGGTGTTTCCATCGTCTACATTTCTCACAGAATGGAAGAGATTTTCACCATTTGTGACAGCATTACGGTTATGCGAGATGGAAAAACAGTCGATACAAAGCCTATTCCAGAAACGAGCTTTGACGAAGTTGTTCGCAAAATGGTGGGGCGAGAATTAACGGATCGTTTCCCTGAACGGTCACCTAAGCTTGGAGAAACGATGTTGGAAGTAAAGGGTTTATCCAGAAAAGGTGTGTTTGAGAATGTTAGTTTCTCAGTAAGATCAGGGGAAATTGTTGGTGTATCCGGACTAATGGGTGCAGGAAGAACGGAAATCATGCGTACCATTTTTGGACTCGATGGGAAATATACTGGTGACATTCTACTGAATGGCAAACAAGTTGTTATTAAAAGTCCTCACCAGGCTGTTCAGTTGGGACTTGGTTTTATTACGGAAGATCGGAAAGAAGAAGGTCTTGTGCTCGATTTCTCGCTAAAAGATAACATTGCTTTACCAAGTCTCTATAGCTTTGCACCAAAAGGGATAATCAATGAGAAGAGTGAAGAAGATTTCGTGGAGCTGTTGATTAAACGACTAACGATTAAGACGGAGTCAGCTAAAACAAGTGCCAAAAACCTTTCTGGAGGTAACCAGCAAAAAGTAGTTATTGCGAAATGGATTGGTATCGGTCCAAAAGTCCTCATTCTTGATGAACCAACACGAGGTGTTGACGTGGGCGCCAAACGCGAAATCTATCAGTTAATGAATGAGTTAACCGATCGAGGAGTGGCGATCATTATGGTTTCCTCAGAGTTACCTGAAGTGCTCGGAATGAGCGATCGCATTCTTGTTTTCCGTGAAGGTCATATGACTGGTGAAGTATTAAAAGAAGAAGCAACGCAAGAGAAAATAATGACGCTGGCAACAGGAGGTCAAGAAGATGAATAATGCGCTAAAAACAAACCATGTTGGGAATATCATGCAGAAGCTTGGACCGCTATTAGGCTTACTCGTTTTAGTTGTAACCGTTTCCATCATGAACCCGAGTTTTTTAGAACCACTAAACCTATTGAATTTACTTAGACAAGTAGCGATCAATGCTTTAATTGCGTATGGCATGACATTTGTTATTTTAACAGGTGGGATTGATTTATCTGTTGGTTCGATTCTAGCGCTATCAAGTGCGCTTATGGCTGGGATGATGGTATCCGGAATTGATCCGATTCTAGCTATTCTCATTGGTTCATTGCTTGGTGCTTTAATGGGCATGGTTAACGGACTATTAATTACAAAGGGAAAGATGGCACCATTTATTGCAACGCTCGCAACGATGACGATGTTCAGAGGGTTAACGCTAGTGTACACGGATGGAAATCCAATTACAGGTCTCGGCGATAGCTATGCTTTCCAACTTTTTGGAAGAGGTTATTTCCTCGGTATTCCAGTTCCAGCGATCACGATGCTGCTTTCTTTCGCAGTGCTTTGGATTATTCTTCATAAAACTCCATTCGGACGAAAAACTTATGCCATTGGTGGTAATGAGAAAGCTGCCCTTATTTCAGGCATTAAAGTCGATAAAATTAAAGTGATGATCTATTCACTTGCAGGTCTACTGTCAGCTCTTGCGGGGGCAATTCTAACGTCTAGATTGAATTCAGCACAACCGACGGCAGGTACATCTTATGAGCTTGATGCCATTGCTGCTGTAGTACTAGGCGGAACAAGCCTCTCCGGAGGACGAGGATTAATTGTTGGTACGTTAATCGGTGCATTAATTATCGGTACGTTAAACAATGGTTTAAATCTACTCGGAGTATCTTCATTCTTCCAGATGGTTGTTAAGGGTATTGTTATTATCATTGCTGTACTAATTGATCGTAAAAAAGCAGCTTAGGAGGATTACTATGAAAAAGCTATTGCCACTTCTGCTTAGTTTGTCACTGCTTGTGCTTGGAGCGTGTTCGCTTCAGCCACCTGAATGGGCGAAACCGAGTCAGGAAACGGATATAGAAGATATTAAAATTGGTTTATCTGTTTCAACGTTAAATAATCCATTTTTTGTTTCGATGAAAGATGGCGTCGAAGCAGAAGCAAAGGAAAATGGAATGGATGTTGTTGTTGTCGATGCGCAAAATGATGCGGCAAAACAGATTAACGATGTAGAAGATCTTATTCAACAAGGAGTCGACGTTCTATTAATTAATCCAACGGACTCAGCTGCGATTTCAACAGCTGTACAATCAGCGAATAGCCTCGGTATTCCCGTCGTTACTCTTGATCGCTCAGCTGAAAAAGGTGATGTGGCGACTCTCGTATCCTCTGATAATGAAAAAGGAGGAGAAATGGCTGGAGAGTTTCTTGTTGAACAGCTAGGTGAAGGAGCTAAAGTAGCTGAGCTTGAAGGTGTACCGGGTGCTTCCGCTACTCGTGAACGTGGTCAAGGATTCCATAATATTGCGGATGAAAAGCTTGATGTTGTGGCAAAACAAACAGCGAACTTCGATCGTACGGAAGGGTTAAATACGATGGAAAACTTGCTTCAGGGTAATCCGGACATTAAAGCCGTATTTGCTCATAATGATGAGATGGCGCTAGGCGCTATTCAGGCAATCCAAAGCTCAGGTAAAGATGTTCTAGTTGTTGGATTTGATGGAAACGAAGATGCGATTAATAGCATTAAAGATGGTAAGCTATCTGCAACAGTGGCACAGCAACCTGAAGAGATCGGTTCTCTTGCTGTTCAGGCAGGCGTCGATGTACTAAAAGGAAACGAAGTAGACGAAACGATACCAGTGCCTTTGAAACTTGTTACAGAAGAGACAGAATAACAGTTAACGCTCCCACTATTGGGGGCGTTTTTCTGTTTAAAAGGAAATGTGAGACGAGAGTCGAAATTATTTATAGTAGAAAACAAGGAGGTTGTGGAGATGGAAGCGTGGATTGAAGCAATGTTCTCCCAAACGTTTGTCGATGAAGCGATTGATCGGTTTGGTATTCAGAAGATAGGTGTGAAAAAGCTAGGGGATTTCGAAAACTATGTTTTTGAAGTAGAAGAAAAAAACAATTTCTGGATCCTTCGCTTTACTCATAGCTCACATCGCACAATAGAAGAAGTGAAGTCGGAACTTGTATGGGTCAATCATTTATACGATGAAGGGGCTCATGTAGCGCGCGCTTACCCTTCAAAATACAATGAAATGATTGAGATCTTCTCGTCAGCAAATGGGCAGTTCTTTGCCTGTCTATTTAATAAAGTGCCGGGAAGAGCGGTTAAAGTTGATGATCCTATATTTGGATCTCCCTTGTTCGAAGCATGGGGAAAGGAAATTGGGAAACTGCACGGTATTTCCATGAGAAATCAGGTTTCAGTTCAGCGACAGAGATGGGATGCAGGTGACCTGCTTCAATTCGATCGGTATCTTTCAAAAACAGCGGATGCTCGAATTATTATAGAAGGTAAACGACTAATTGAAGAGATACAGACCTTTCATGAAACAGGAAAAACGTTTGGTCTCATTCACTCAGATGTCCATTATGGCAATTTTCATTTTGATGGTAAGAGTATTCATCTCTTCGATTTCGACGATAGTATGTATCACTACTATATTAGTGATATTGCGATCCCCGTTTATTATGCTGTCTGGCAAAAATGTGGAACAGCTTCGCTTACGGAGCGTTCAACCTTTGCGACAGAATTTTTACGTTCATTTTTGAAAGGATATCGAGAAGAAATTCACGTCTCAGACGAGTGGCTCAAGACCATTCCTTACTTCCTGCGTTTAAGAGACTTTGAGCTTTATACTGTGTTTCATAAAAAGTTTGATGTTGAACGGATGAATGATAAGGAGAAAGGGATGTTGGATGGCATTCGTTCGCGTTTGATGCGATCCGAATTAATAGCGAAACCAGCTTTTGAAGAATTAAAAAATCGTATTGAAAACGCGTAGCGATGTTTTCCAATTAGTAAGAAGTGGTAATGTACTTTTGCGAAGCTTTTAATAGAAAGGATGAATGAAAGTGGCAAAAGTACAAATTGGAAAATCAGGTTTACAAGCAAATCCGATCGGATTAGGTACGAACGCAGTTGGTGGACATAACATTTATCCGAACTTAAATGAAGAAACTGGGAAAGATCTCGTAAGGGCAGCACTTGATAATGGCATTAACTTACTTGATACAGCCTATATATATGGACCAGAGCGTTCAGAAGAGCTCGTTGGTCAAGTCATTAAAGAGCGAGGCAGTCGCGACGATATCGTCCTCGCTACGAAAGGGGCTCATGAATTTAAGGGGGAAGAGGTTGTTTTAAATAATTCACCAGCTTTCTTGAAGCAATCAGTTGAGAATAGCTTGAATCGCCTCCAAACAGATTACATCGATTTATTTTACATTCATTTTCCTGACGAAGATACTCCGAAAGCCGAAGCAGTAGGAGCTCTAAAGGAATTGAAAGATCAAGGCAAGATTAAATCTATTGGTGTATCTAACTTCAACTTGGAGCAGTTGAAAGAAGCGAATAAAGACGGCTATGTTGACGTTCTTCAAAGTCACTATAACTTATTCCATCGCGAAGCTGAGGAGGATCTCCTTCCTTATACGGCAGAACAAGGCATTTCTTTTGTTCCATATTTCCCTCTTGCCTCAGGACTTCTAGCTGGTAAGTATGATGAGAATACAACCTTCGATGATATTCGTGCTAAGGATCCTTTATTCCAGGGGGAGGCATTTAAAGAGAATCTTAGGAAGGTTGACCAGGTTCGCGAAATGGCAAACGCAAAAGGCGTTGAAGTTCCTCATATGGTGCTGGCATGGTACTTAACTCGTGATAGCATTGATGTCCTAATACCAGGAGCCAAACGTCAAGAGCAGGTTGTTGATAACTTAAAAACGCTTGATGTGAAGTTAACGAGTGAAGAAGTACAGCGAATCGATCAAATTTTTAAGTAAGAGAGGGATTAACCAGAGGATGTAATGTCCTCTGGTTTTTCAGTGTCATTAAGGTGCTTTAAGTGGTAATGTGTATGTGAAAGTAGATTATTTCCGCGGTCATCTTACTTGCCTAAAAGGAGGACTTCGAATTGAAAAAAGGTGTGCTCTTTTCTCTTACTCTTTCTCTCGTTCTCATTGCTATTCTGCTTATTTTCCTGTTTGAAGATGATCGAGCGGCACGCCCTGGAATGATCATGTCTCTCGGTGCCCTTGCTGTGGTATTTCAGCGCGTCGTCTGGTTAGTGATGAAGAGGAAAAAGAAGAATCAAAATAGGAGGTAACTCGATGTGATTAAAGTGAAAGCGCTCGGCCTTCTATTTAGAGAAGATAAGATTCTTGTTGAAGCATTTTATGGTAAGCACTCAAATGGTTTAGGAGGTTATTATCGACCATTAGGTGGGAATATAGAGTTAGGAGAGCCCTCTAATGAAACGGTTGTGAGAGAATTTAAAGAAGAGCTAGGTATTGATATAAAAGTAGAGAAATACATAACGTGTCTCGAAAATAGGTTTCAAATCGATCAGAAATGGTCTCATGAATTGATTCAATTGTATACGGTTTCGTTTATTGATGAGGCTCATTATATGAAAGAAAGATTTTCCTTTATTGAAGGGGATGCTGTGGCAGAGTGGTTAGCGGTCGAAGACATACTTAATGATATAGAATACTGTTACCCTAATGGATTAGATCAAGTGTTGAATCAGTTCTAATAGGAATTTTCTTTCGTTCACAACACACTGTCATCTAATTGAAATATCAAAATCAATCCATATTCTTTCATTGATTAGGAAAGACTACTATAATGATTACTGGACGGGGAATAATATGTTTCTGTCTAAACAAAGGATGAACTTAATGGAACGGAAATCAAATGAAGCTGAAATTGCCAGCTATGTTGGCAAGCTGTTAAGAGATAATTTTGGAAAAGGGCCATCGTCTGTTTATGTGTCGATTCAAGAGCCTTACATGACAATCTATTTTCGTGACTTTCTAGCACCTATGGAACGCGTTCTAGTCGATCAGAAAGAAGATATGCGTGTAGAAGAAACAAGAGATCTTCTCATGCTTGGATTACTTCCTGAGATCAAAGCGTCTATCCGTGTGATGGCGGATATTGAGATTGAATCGTTCTACCATGATTGGTCGCTTCATAACCGATCAGGTATCATTGTTGGTGTGATGAAAGAAGTGAATTCATTTGAAGGACGCGAACTTGAAGGGTATAAAGAAAAAGAGCAAGTTCATGATCAGATCATTCGCGTTAGTAAGCTTGCAGAAAAAGCACCTGAAAACGTAGACTCTTGTAAGTTGAATGATCGTACGTTAGTTGTTCTTCGAGAAGGTATTCTCGTTCGGATTGAAAAAGAGTTAATTCGCGATGGTTTTGAAGAGGAACTCAAGTTAACGAAAAGACGACTTGAAAAAGGGTTGTTACACGATCATCAATTCGAATCGATTCTTTCGGCAAAAGTGGAGGATATCTTCGTAGACTGGGATTTTACTTTAGATAAAAGCTACATTACGATTATTATGAAACCAAATTAAGATTAGGTGGAAATAAACTGGGCGATAGAACCAGTGATAAGCCGAAAAGAACCAGGAACCTGGTTCTTTTCGGCTTTTTTTATTTTCTTCCTAGTTTGTTAAGTACCTATCATCCAAAAATGATTCAAGGAGGAAAATGATGAAATATTTAATTGATCACTCAAAACGAGTGATTCATCGCACGCCTTTCGCTGGAGATCAATGTGAATTCCATACTACTCCAGTTCAAGAAAGGGAGGGGACACATGACCCTTTGTATCTTCGAAAACTGGTTGAAAAAAAATCTTATGAAATATGCAGTTTTTGTAAGGGGAGTCTTCAATAATATAAAGAAAGAAGGAGGTTCCCCCTTGAGTTACGAATGTTGTAAGTATGTTAAAGCAGTCGGATTAAGGGGGAACATTAGTGTTAAGAAAAAGAGCGGGAGTTATTCTTATCGAGAATAATCAGATCGCGCTAATAGAGCGAAAGCGAAATGGGAAAGTATATTATGTGATTCCAGGTGGCGGGATTGAGACTAACGAAACGCCTGAACAAGCTGCAAGAAGAGAAGCTGTTGAAGAGCTTGGTGTGGAGGTACAGCTGTCAGAGCTATATTGTACCCTCCAGGATAGAGAAAATTATTACTATAAGGCTAGTATTATTCAGGGGGATTTTGGAAGCGGATCAGGCGATGAATTTATGACGGCTGATTATCGTCGTGGAACGTATAAGGCTGTTTGGGTATCGTTAGCTAAATTAAAGACTTTGAATGTATATCCGGAAGAACTGGCCCAATCTCTTGCAATCCATAAGGGTGAAACGGAGCTCAGTGAGAATAACCGTAGTGAAGGAAACAGTATACGATGGGTAGGTAGTGAGAAAGCATATCTAGATGAGCCCTCGTGTTCTCAAGTTGGGAAAGTTCACGTGGGGCGATTTGGTGGAAATTCATCAGCTGGTCAAACGAAGAACGAAGATGGATGTCTTGTTTGGAATGGTGTTGATTGGGAATTAGCCATGGTTTTAGATGCGCATAAAACCGCCAGTAGTGCAGGGCTAATTCTAGATGAGTTTGAGCGGAACCGTTCGACTATCTCAAGCATTATAGCCAAAGAAACGAGAGAAGCGATGAGTGAATTGCAGCCAACAGTCTTAGCGCTTTTCCAAGATGAAGACTTTAAACAAAAATGCAGGGAAGTAGAAGGAGAAACGGCATGCTTGCTCGTTGTTAGAAAAGGCAAGTATTTATGGTGGTTCTCAGTTGGGGATTGTTTGTTGTTTCTATTGCATGCAGATTTAGAGGGGCTTGGGGAAGCGATTCAAAACCATCGCAGTTTCTATGAGTGGATTGGTGAAGTGAACACCTTTGATACGATCGTTCCATGCTTTAGCACAGGAACAAAGGAGCTGAGAAAAGGTATAAATCGTATCTTTTTAACAACGGATGGACTTCTTGAATGTCCGAATTCGAATTTTCATCAATCAGAGGAAGTGATCGATCGATTGAAGGGCGATTTTATTAAGGAGGATATCCATAGGTTATTAGAGGAAATAAAGAATAAGAATGTAAGAGACAGTACGACGATTTTAGCGTGGGACATTACCATATGTGAAGATGGTTTGATGCCAAGTGATCAATAAAGACTCACATGGAAGTAACGATGGTTAATGAAAGAAGACGTCGCTATTGCGACGTCTTCTTTCATTAACTTATAAGCTGAATCACATAACCACCGATAACTCCGATTAAAACGATCATCCATGCTGGGAGTTTCCAAATTGAAAGGAGAGCGAATAAAATCGCTGCAAGGGCAAAGTCTTCTCCTTTTATTATGGCACTTTTGAAAACGGGATCATAAAAGGCAGCCAATAGTATTCCGACAACGCTCGCGTTCACGCCGATTAATATTTTTTGAAAAGAAGCGCGTTTTCGTAACTCGTTTAGAAAAGGGAGTGCTGCCGTGATCAAAAGGAAAGACGGTAAGAAAATTGCGACTGTGACGACAATAGCACCTGTAAACCCTTCTAGCATCGTACCCAGGTAGCTAGCGAAAGTAAATAGTGGACCTGGAACAGCCTGGGCCATCCCATAACCAGCTAGAAATTGATCAGCTGAGAGAAGTCCCTGTGGAACAATTTCGCGTTCGATCATCGGAAGCACAACATGACCACCGCCGAATACAAGCGCTCCAACTCGAAAGAACATGTCAAATAAATGAAGCAGAGCGTTATCGGTAAACCGGTTGAGTATAGGTAATGCGATTAAAAGCGTTACTAAAAGGATAAGCGCACATACACCAACTTTTTTTGATAAAGAAACAGGAAACGGTTTTACGTTAGATTCTGTCTTATCATTGAAAAGACGTAACCCAAGCAGTCCAGCGCCTACGATAATAAGGAGTTGCATCCATGCTGAGGGATAGAGGAGCATAATGAGTGCTGCCGCTAATGCGATCGCGATTCTCGTTCGGTCAGGTGTGAGTTTCTTTCCTAGGCCAATGATGGCATGTAGAACGACAGCAGCCGCGACAATTTTTAAACTATGAATGAAAATCCCATCTCCGAGTGAGAAGGTTTGATAAAGCATGGCGAAGATGACAAGAATAAGAATGGATGGGATCGTGAAGCCAAACCAGGATAGGAAACCACCGAGCATCCCGCCGCGCATCATTCCGATTGCAATTCCTACCTGACTACTTGCAGGTCCAGGCAAAAATTGACAAAGAGCAATAATGTCAGCGTACATTTTATCATCAAGCCACTTTTTTCGATCGACATATTCATTTTTAAAATAGGCAAGATGAGCAACTGGCCCTCCGAATGAAGTAAGACCAAGTCGCGATGATACAAGAAGTATTTCAATAAATGTTTTGAAGCTATGTTTACCAGGCATGTTTGTCCTCCGTTAGTCTTTAATTTCTTTAAATAGCTCATAGGCTTTTGATTGAGCTTCTGCTAAGACTTGTTCACCTTTATCGGTCGTGCGATAGTATTTTCGAATTTTCCCATTTACGTTGCTTTCTGCTTTGGTCAGCAGTTCGTCTTTCTCCATACTGTGAAGGATCGGGTATAAGGTCCCCGAGCTCATTTCATAGCCATGTTCACGCAGTTCTTCAAGCATCCAGGTTCCATATATCGGTTCTTCCTTAGCATGATGGAGAATATGGGTTTGAATGAAGCCTAGAAAAAGCTTTCGCAGAATTTTATTATCCAAAAGTAGCCACCTCTCTGATATTGCAAATCGATATCGAATTGCGATATTGGTATCGCTATTATTGTATAGTGGAGTAGGAAGTTAAACAAGGTCTTGCCAAGCTTATTTACAAACCTTTAATATTTCGTTCTGATAAGTATTGGAGTGAAGGAGCAGTAAGCTGATTCAATAAATCCTAATCTTAAAAGAAAGAATAAGCTAATTTCTTTTATTACTTCTTCAGGTATAGTAAGATATGGACTGTTGTTTAGAAGACATTTGAACGGTAAATCCTAATAGAAATACATCTTTTTGTACGCAACCGTCATAGAAAAAGGAGGGGAATAGATGGAGGAAAAACAAACATACGAATTCTTGGCTGACGATCCGAATTTCAACGTCAAACCAGTCATGATCTCTCTTATAATCGGAGCGTTTTTTGCCATCTTAAATGAAACACTTTTGAATATCGCGTTAACTACTTTAATGGAGAAATTTAGTGTAACGCCTGCCACAGTTCAATGGATGGCTACAGGATTCTTGCTTGTGATGGGGATATTAACTCCAATCTCGGCGCTTCTTCTTCAGTCGTTTACAACGAGACAGATGTTTATCGGCACAATGACCGTATTTACAATAGGAACGCTCATATGTGCAATTGCGCCAACTTTCGGCGTTCTCTTAAGCGGACGGCTTTTACAAGCAGTTGGTACTGGATTATTAATTCCAATTATTTTTAACACGTTTCTTCTTATATTCCCGCCAGAACGACGCGGTACTGTTATGGGGACAGTTGGGCTTGTTATTATGTTTGCTCCTGCAATTGGACCAACTCTTTCAGGCATTATCGTCGATCAGCTCGGCTGGCGTTATCTCTTTATTACGGTTATTCCATTCGCGTTATTTTCAATCGCATTTGGCTATAAATTCCTAAAAAATGTTGGAGAGGTAACAAAGCCAAAAGTAGATGTGCTTTCCATCCTTTTATCTACTATTGGATTTGGGGGAATTGTTCTAGCGTTTAGCTTTGCCGGAGAGGGAGAGGTTGGCTATTTAGCACCACAAGTCTTTTATCCTCTCGTTATTGGAGTTATCTCCCTCGTTATTTTTGTGATCAGGCAGCTGAAATTAGAAGAGCCGATGCTGGATGTGCGAGTGTTTAAATATCCGATGTTCACTGTAGCCGTATTGTTGTTTATCATCATCATTATGGCCATGTTCTCATCAGAAATTATCCTTCCGATGTACATGCAAGGACCGCTAGCATTAACTCCTCAAACGGCAGGGTTAATTCTCCTTCCGGGAGCGCTGTTAAATGGACTGATGTCACCGGTGATGGGGAAATTATTTGATAAGTTTGGTCCAAGAAAACTAATTATCCCAGCAACGTTTGTCCTTGTAGGTGTGATGTTTACATTTAGTAAGCTAGGGATAAATACATCGATTACATTAATCGTTGTAACTTACATCTTACTCATGCTATCGATTTCAGCGATCATGATGCCAGCTCAAACGAATGGATTAAATGGTCTTCCGAAAAAACTTTATCCGCATGGCACGGCCATTATGAACACGCTACAACCTGTTTCAGGAGCGATCGGTGTCTCTGTTTTCATTAGCATCATGACAACGCGACAACAGACTTATCTCGATAATGCTTCAAACCCAGCAAACCCACAAACCATTAGCGAGTCACTCGTATCAGGAGTTGAACTTGTCTATCTTGTAGCATTTGGATTTGCTATAGTTGGTTTCTTAGTGGCTCTCTTTATTCGAAAAGCATTACCTGAAGATCAAACAGGGCAACCTGAAGCACAAGCTGTAAATGAATAAGAAAAGCGTCTCTCTTGAGGCGCTTTTTTAGTTGTCACAACTCTGTAACCAAATATGCGACTTTATGCTTTTTTGTAGAAAGTGAAAATGTAATATAATTGAAAAGATGTAGATGGTTTAAATGAGTTTAAGAAAGAGAAAGAAATTAATGGAGGTATTTTACATTTACATCCCAAATAATGTATGCTCCTTTCCTTATTTTCTCTATTCTTTAACAGTAGGGTTACGATTTGCGAGGTAACTTTACTAATGTGTTAAAAGAACGTTTTCATAGAAGGACAATGATTTATGCTCTCCTAGAGTGGAAGTTGACATTAAATTTTCTAGGGAGTATTATACTCAAGTATTAGGATTTAAAAAGAATTTACAAATTTACAATTAAAATAGATTAAAAAGATATTTGTATCACATACAAGGAGGTCTTCAACTGACATGCGAAATAAATTAAGCAGTCAGATTAATAAGCCATGGACACTGTTCATTGGCGTGATTCTATTATTCTGGTTAAAAATGTACGCTGTCTATCAGACTGAATTTGATCTTGGAATTCAAAATGGTATGCAATCGTTCCTATTAGTCTTAAACCCAATTAGTTCATTACTTCTATTCTTTGGATTTGCGCTGTTCTTTAAAGGACGTAAACGAGCATGGGCAATCCTCATTATTGATTTTGTACTTTCATTTATTCTCTATGCAAACGTTGTGTACTACCGATTCTTTAATGACTTTATTACACTACCGACTGTGATGCATACGAATGATGCAGGAGAATTAAAAGATAGTGCTTTTGCTTTAATGCAGTTCTCGGATGCTTTCTATTTCATTGATACACTGCTTATTCTTAGCTTGATTTTATTTAAAGTTATCAAGCCACAAGTAGCGATGAAAAAGAAGAAAATCGCGCTTGTTTTCGCATCAGCAGCAGTATTCTTTACAGTGAACCTGGGGCTTGCTGAAGCTGATCGTCCTGAATTACTAACGCGTGCTTTTGATCGTACGTATATTGTGAAGTATCTTGGACAGTTCAATTACCAAATCTTTGATGCCGTGACGACAGTTAAGTCAAGCTCTCAGAGTGCATTCGCAAGTAGCGATGACTTAACGGACGTAAGAAACTTCGTAGAAGCAAACCGTACAGAACCAAACCCAGAGTATTTCGGTAAGGCTGAAGGGATGAATGTGATTTACATTTCATTAGAATCACTTCAAAGTTTCGTGATCGGAAGAGAAGTAGATGGTCAGGAAGTAACACCATTCTTAAATAGTCTTATTGAAGATCAGAATACGTTCTATTTTGATAATTTCTTCCACCAGGTTGGTCAGGGGAAAACGTCTGACGCAGAATTTATGATGGCGAATTCTCTCTATCCATTACCAAGTGGATCAGTAGCAATGGAAAAAGCGCGTAACACTTACCAGGCACAGCCTGCGATTCTTGAACAAAAAGGTTATTCCACAGCTTCCCTACACGGTAATGGGAAAACATTCTGGAACCGTGATGAAATGTATAAGTCATTTGGTATTCAGAAATTCTTTGATTCAAGTTATTACGATATGAATGAAGAAGATGTTCATAACTATGGTCTTAAAGATAAGCCGTTCTTTGAACAATCCATTCCATATCTTGAAAGTCTAGAACAACCGTTTGAAGCGAAAATGCTTACTTTATCAAACCACTTTCCGTTTACTATGGACGAAGGTGATGTTGATTTCCCAACACCTGAAACAAATGACTCAGTCGTAAATGGCTATTTCCAAACAGCTAAATATATGGATGAGTCGATTGAACAATTCTTTAATGATCTGAAAGAATCAGGTCTTTACGATAATACAATGATTGTCATGTATGGTGACCATTATGGTATTTCTAATAACCATAATACGGCGATGTCAGAGGTAATGGGAGAAGAGGTCGGCGCATATGAAAATGCTCAATTACAGCGTGTCCCTCTTTTCATTACAGCCCCTGGCGTAGAAGGAAAGCAAGTACATGAATATGGTGGTCATATGGACGTTCGTGATACGGTTCTTCACCTACTAGGTGTTGAAACAGATGATTTTATCTCATTCGGATCCGATCTTCTTTCAGATGACCACCGTGAGATTGTACCTTTCCGAAATGGTGATTTTGTAACACCAGAAGTAACATCTGTTAACGAGAAGTGCTATGCGAATCCTACAGGAGAAAAAGTAGACGCAGAGGCATGTGAGCAGGCAGGACAGTTTGTCGAAGAATCACTGGAACTATCAGATAAAGTCGTCTATGGTGATCTACTTCGTTTCTATGAACCTGATGGCTTCACTCCTGTTGATCGTAACGATTACAACTATACAGTGGATCAACTGGAACCTGTACAAGAAGATCCAGCTCAAGAAAAAGAACAGAAATAATGACAAAGCAACCTGCCTAATGTGGCAGGTTGCTTTTTTATATGCAAGATTAGTGCATGCTGGTGATTCACCATTTTTGGCTTATTCAAGTTAAACATAGCCTATCTCCATCTAAAGTTGTAGATGAAAATAAGTAAATAGCTAGAGTTTTTGTTTCTTTAAGTAGGTTATCATTTCCATATAGATATCAATCTTTGGAAAGAGGGAGATAGGAATGAAGCGACCGATCTGTATCACTTGTGGGACGCAATATGAGATGATGGAAAAGAATCCGGATACATGCCCTATTTGTAAAGAAGAAAGACAATACGTTAATCCTGAAGGGCAAGAGTGGACAACACTGGAGGAAATGCAAGCAGCTCAATTTCAAAACCAGATCATTGAGGAAGAAAAAGGACTACATAGTGTGACGACAGCACCCACTTTTGGGATTGGACAAACAGCATACTACATTCAGAGTAAGGGATTTAATCTGCTTTGGGATTGCATTTCTTATATTGATGCGGATACTATTCAAAAGATCAATGATCTTGGTGGCTTAGATGCAATTGCTCTTTCACATCCCCATTATTACTCTGCACAAGTCGAATGGGCAGAAGCCTTTAACGTTCCCATTTACATTCATGAAGATGACTCTGAGTGGGTGATGAGAGAGTCTGAAATGATTCGTTTTTGGAGCGGGGAGGAATTAAAGCTAACTTCGGATTTAACAATATATCGCCTTGGCGGCCATTTCCTAGGAGGAGCAGTTCTTCATGTACCAGAAGGTAATGAAGAAAGGGGCTTGCTTTTAACAGGAGACATTATTCAAGTTGTAGCTGATCAGGAGTGGGTAAGCTTTATGTATAGCTATCCAAACCTCATCCCTTTGCCAGCATTAAAGGTGGAAGAGATGGCCCGAAAGGTGAAGTCGTTAAAATATGATCGACTATACAATGCGTTTCATCGTAGTGTGAAATTCAATGCTGATCAATCTGTTCAGCTATCGGCGACTCGATATATAAAAGCGCTTGAAGGTAAGTTGTTTCATACGTGAAGAGAAAGCCTCCTTATAAAGGAGGTTTTCTTTTGTAAAAGCTTTGGTAGTTTATACTGTTGATTCTCGATTATTGGCTCAATCGAGTGTAAATGGTCATAAAATCAATAATGTTTATCGCCTTGGTAAAGTACAAATTAGCAGGGAAATTCCATTATTAATCGAATACGGTTAGAAGAATGACCGAATGAGGAGGGGAATGAGTAATGTAAGGAGGTTTCAAAATAGGAATAAGTGGAAATAAAACATTACTATGGTAATATAGAACGGTCCTTCAAAGCTACTGTAGAAAAGATGAAGGTGCTAGGTCTATATGAGGAGGTAGCACATATGAAGATTTATCATTTTGGTGAATCGGCAGGAAAAGAAATAACGAAGTTCGGATCAAACTTCATCATGTCCCGAATTTCACAAACAGAGGGAAGCGTACATATTGGAGTTATGTATTTAGACAAAGAAGGGATAATTGGGTTCCATCAAGCTGTGACGCCTCAATTATTGTTAATCATCAAAGGTGAAGGTATTGTGAGAGGAGAAGAGGATGAGTTAATAAAAGTACGAGAAGGAGATGCTGTTTTTTGGAATATTGACGAATGGCATGAGACCACATCAGAGAATGGATTGACTGCCATTGCGATCGAAGGGGAAGTGGATCCAGAGTTATTTATGAAGGAGAAGGAGTAACCGGAAGTGTAAGAAAGAACAGTTAAAAAGATAATAAAAAAGCTCTTCCACCGGGGAAGAGCTTTTTCTATATGATTTACGCTTTAACTACGTTAGTAGCTTGTGGTCCGCGGTTACCTTGCTCAGTGTCAAAAGTAACTGTTTGACCTTCTTCAAGAGTTTTGAAACCTTCGCCTTGAATAGCTGAGAAATGTACGAATACGTCGTCTCCGCCTTCAACTTCGATGAAGCCAAAACCTTTTTCTGCGTTAAACCATTTTACTGTACCTTTGTTCATGTGTGTATCCTCCAAGTGCATTTTGCACAAATATTACTATTACTGCTCTACATAATCATTTGAGATGTAAGTACTTCCTAAAGTAGCCTGCTCTTTAATAATCAGTACCGAACAACAATAATTAACCTTAGTATAACACGTCTCCCAAAAAAAGCAAACCTCTTCTGAAAAATCGTTCTTTTTTACTTCCAAACAAAGGACTGTATGGGTATGTTCGAATACTGTTAGTTAGTGAAAAACATTGATCAAACAGACTCTTAGTGTCGTTCTACCAATGAAGATATGGTAAAAATTCTAATCAAATATTATTTGTGTGAAGCAATTGGTCGTCATAGGTTGTAAAAGAACCTCAAACCAACTGTGACTATCGACCGTATCTACAAATATTAATGAAGATGGAATGAAATTTTTAATGTAAAATGAAATAAGTTCATCTATTATAGAGAAGAGATTCGATTTATCATCGGAGGTTGAAGATATGCCAGTTCAAGAATCGATCATTGAACAGGAAGTTCAAATGATTGGGAAGCAACTAGAAGCAAGAAAGTTAGATATTGCCAAAGGCTTACTTAAGCCAGGCGCTGATAACGCAGAAGCATTGCAATTACATACTGAGCTTGTTCAGCTTTGCGCAGATGCGATTCTAAGTGGTTTAGAAACAACAATGCCGCGATTAACAAAGTGGGGAAGAGACACGGGGGAGCTTGCCGTTCAATACGGCTCTGAGTTAGATCAGTCACTAAAAAATACTTCAGAAGTTCGACAGGCTATTTGGTCGGTGGTTGAACTTGTGACGATCGAAGCGAATCATACTGTCCAAAGTGTTTTTAGAGTAGGGAAAATCATTGATAACTTGCTTGATCATGCTGTTTATGCCTATAGCACAGCATACGTGGAATCATTTAAGAATACGCTTAGCCATGCACAGGAAGTTTTTCTTGAGCTATCTGTACCGGTTGTTCCGATTCTTGATGGTGTTGCAGTATTACCAATTGTTGGCGATATTGATACGCATCGTGCGAGTCTTCTGATGGAAACAGCTCTAAGAGAATCAACTGAAAAACGATTAACGCATTTATTTATTGATCTTTCTGGCGTAACCATCGTGGATACGATGGTCGCAAATAACATCTTTAACATTATTTATTCACTTGAACTTCTAGGAGTGAAAGGGATTTTGGCAGGTATAAGACCAGAAGTTGCTCAAACAATGATTCATCTCGGAATCGATTTTTCTTCCATCCAAACACATAGTACGTTAAAACAGGCTCTTGCTAAGCATATTTTTTAAGAATAGATGAGCAAGATTATACTAAATAATCCATAATGTAATGCTGTCCAATACGGGCAGTATTTTTTTGTACTAACGAAAAAATTGGAATGTTTTTTTAAAGTAAAATCGATTGACGTTGAAGTCAATCGCTAATAAAATGGTCTCGAAAAATCTTAGTAAGATCCTCTCTTCCAAAAGTATGAACATGTCGTCTCAAAGGACAGGCGGTATGCAACGCCTGATTGGCTTAGCCAGGCAGAAGAGGGAATTAAGATGCTTTCTCTAAGCGTCATGCTATCAGATCTTCTTTATTTTTAGTGGAAGGGAGGAGGTCGTAATGTTTTATCGAATTACGGTTTATCTTCTAGGTATGTTTATTAACTTCTTTGGTGTTGCACTAGTTATTCATGCAACGCTTGGCGCAGGATTTTGGACTTCGTTCTTTATAGGTCTTTCCGATTTAGCTGGGTTAACAGTTGGTTTCTGGTATGGTTTATTTCAAATACTGGTTATA
This sequence comes from Anaerobacillus sp. QJM3NY_32, assembly GCF_056173645.1. Classification (NCBI taxonomy): domain Bacteria; kingdom Bacillati; phylum Bacillota; class Bacilli; order Caryophanales; family Bacillaceae; genus Anaerobacillus; species Anaerobacillus sp. QJM3NY_32. The sequence continues at coordinate 835,110 of NZ_CM149684.1, forward strand.
TTCCTAAATGGGAATTTAATGAAACAAAAGCCAGAGTATGGAGCCATCTTACCAATTATATTAGAAAGTTTTATTTTGGACTTCTGGTTAGAGATTGTATTTTCATCCGTTCAGTTAGCATCAGCACCGCTGATGGCAAAAGTAGCGATTCTTATTGCTGGGATGGGAGCGATTGGGCTAGGAGTGGCTATCTATATATTGCCACAGTTTCCACGTGCACCGTTTGATCAGCTGTTTCTCGTTATTAGCTCTAGATTCAATCTTAGCTTACAAATGGGACAGACGATTGTGGCTGTTGTTATGGCTTCACTTGCATTAATGATCGGAGGGCCTGTCGGCGTTGGGACTATTGCACTCGTATTTTTACTTGGCCCAATCATTCAGTTCTGGTATGAAAGAGCTTATCCGCTGTATTACGTGCTATACCCAGCGCAAGCACCACATGAAGAATATTTATAAAATCATACGTTAAAGGCGCTTTTCTGAAAAAACAGAAGCGTCTTTTTTATAGAGAGAGGTCTTTCCTTTTATTTTGACTTTTGCGAAATCTAAAACACGGGTATAACCATTCTGGGAGGGATAAACTGATGAAGAAAATAATCAATCAACCAGACGACGTTGTAAGCCAAATGCTGGACGGAATGGTGAAAGCTCATCCCGAATCCTATCAAAGACTGGAAGGTACAACAGTTCTCGTAAGAAAAAATCTGGCGGAAAACAAAGTAGGTGTTGTTAGCGGTGGCGGAAGTGGACATGAACCTGCACATGCGGGGTTCGTTGGAGAAGGTATGCTTGATGCTGCTGTGAGTGGAGAAGTGTTTACATCTCCTACACCAGATCAGATCTTAGAAGCGATTAAGGCGGTTGATCAGGGTGCTGGAGTTCTCCTTATTACTAAAAATTACACTGGGGATGTTATGAACTTTGAAATGGCGGCCGAGATGGCTGAAGACGAAGGTATATCTGTCGAACAAGTGATTGTTAATGATGATGTTGCGGTAGAGGATAGTACTCATACGACAGGTCGAAGAGGCGTAGCAGGAACTATTTTCGTTCATAAGATTGCAGGGGCAGCTGCACAAGAAGGTAAAACACTGAAAGAAGTGAAAGCGCTTGCTGAGGAAGTGGTTCAAAATGTCAGATCAATGGGCGCAGCGCTTCATCCGGCCCAGGTTCCTGGCTCAGGAAATCCAGGATTTGATATTAAAGAAAATGAAATGGAGCTTGGAATTGGTATTCATGGTGAGCCTGGGATGGAAACGATCGGACTGGTTTCGGCCGATGAATTGGCAGAGCGTCTTGTAGAAGAAGTGCTACCCGAACTAGAACTAAAACAAGGCGGTGAAATAGCGGTCATTGTGAACGGAATGGGAGCAACTCCATTAATGGAACTATACATTTTAAATAATCGTATTCATGATCTCTTAAAGGAAAAAGGCATTAAATCGGAATTGACGTTAGTGGGCAACTATATGACTGCCCTAGAAATGGCAGGTGCTTCTTTAACAGTTCTAAAATTAACGAATGAACTAAAGAAATACGTGACAAACCCATGTCAGACGATTGCATGGACGATAAACGACTAAGGAGGGTCATGTATGTTTACAGCAGAGATGGCTAGACAATGGATCAAAGAGTCTGCTAAAAAGATAGAATCGAATAAAGAACAGCTAACTGATCTTGACCAGGTACTGGGTGATGGAGATCATGGGCTTAACATGACAAGAGGCTTTAAGGCGGCTGTCGAACAGCTGAATGAAGAGACGGATGAACCAGGGAAAGTACTGAAGGCTGTTGGAACGAGTCTGTTGTCTAAGATAGGCGGTGCTTCAGGACCGCTTTACGGCACTCTTTTCATGAAAGCTGGAAATCAGTTAGAAGGAACAGAAGTGCAGATTAGCGACCTTTCTTCAAGTCTTCGAGTTGGCGTGGATGGAATGAAGAAACGAGGTAAGGCTGAGCGTGAAGAGAAGACGATGGTCGACTTACTTGAACCTGTAATTGAGTTAATGGAAGAGAAGGGAAATGAGCTTACACCTGCTCATTTGATCGACAAGGCGAAGGAAGCGCTTGAGCATGTAAAAGAGTATGAAGCCAAGAAAGGCAGAGCGGCTTACTACAAAGAAAAATCAAAAGGTAAACAGGATGCGGGGGCGCAGTCTTCTTATTATCTAATAGAATCCCTTGCGACAGTTCTCGATAAGGACGGTGAAGCTTAATGGTCAGTCTTGTCTTAGTATCACATAGTCCTGATATTTCAAAGGGATTGAAAAAGATGCTAGATGAAGCACAGCCTGAAGTTACTGTGCTCGATGCTGGAGGAACAGATGATGGTGGAATGGGAACGAGTGCTATTAAGATTCAAACTTCTATTGAAAAGGCAGACCATGGCGATGGCGTCGTTATTCTCGTGGATTTCGGAAGCTCAGTCATGAATGCAGAGATGGCGATCGATTTAATAGAGGATGCTCATTCCGTCAAGATTGCAGATGCGCCATTGATTGAGGGCGCCTATAGTGCGGTAATGGAAGCTGGATTTGGCAAGTCACTAGATGAAGTGGTGAAATCAGCAGTTCATGCAAAAGATATGAAGAAAGTGCAGTGAAAAGAAGAATTGAAAAAAACAGCGCATCCGCCTGGATGCGCTGTTTTTCTAAATTTTAAGCGCCAGCCCATACGTCTTTCGCATATCGGCCGTCTCGCTCAAGTTCTTCTAGCCATTGAATCGCTTCTTGCTCAGTTGTTTCATACATTGATTGATAGCTTGTGATCATCGTTTGCTCAACTTCAGGAGCCATGTGGCTACCGTCGCCGCAAACGTACAAGCGTCCACCTTCTTTTAGAAGTGGGATAACATCTGTAGCGTTATCGGATACAAGATGTTGAACATACGTTTTTTCTTTTCCAGGGCAACGAGAGAAAGCAGTGTGAAGGGTAACAAGTCCATCTTTTTCAGCTTGCTCTAGCTCTTCCTGGTATAAGTAATCATGTTCAGGATTACGACAGCCGAAGTAGAGGTGAGCAGCACCAAGCTTGACGCCTTGCTTGCTTAATTCACGACGTGCTTGAATGAACCCTCTAAATGGCGCAATGCCAGTTCCAGGTCCAATTAAGACCATTGGTGTTTCTGGATCTTCTGGAAGCTGGAAGTTGGACTGTGGCGTGTTAATGAAGCAGGCCACTTTGTCACCAAATTCACGCGTTGCCAGGTAGTTAGAGGCAACACCTTTGTACTCTCCTTTACCATTCCATGCAGTGTCTCGAACGACACTAACTGTCATGCTCGCTTCTCGCTCTTTGTAAAGCGGAGAACTAGAAATGGAGTAGTAGCGAGCTTTCAATGGTGGAAGCAGTGCAATGAATCGCTCAAATGGAATCTCACAAGCCATGTACTCCTCAACGAGTTCAAGCATCGTAACGCGTTTCTCAAGAACTTCTTTTTTATATATGTCGTCTTCAAGTAATTGCTCGAGCTCCACAACATGCGGTGGGCAAACTGTATGTGCAGCTAGCGCACGTATTTGAGAACGAGTTGCTGGTTCTTGAAGCTCTACATAAGAAGAAAGAAGTTCCTGGAGTTTCACTGGTTTGTCAGTAGGAAGATGCGCTGCTTTACCAGAATCTCCAGTCAGTAGCACGTGATCATGACCATTTAAAGAGAAGCGCTCGAGGACGCGGTTAACCATGTTATCACTGTTTTGTGGAAGGATACCAACATGATCACCTTCCTGGTATGAAGCGCCATCAGGAAGCATAAGTTCAATGTGGCGCGTGCTTCTGCCGCTCTCTGTATGCTGTAATTCTACATTTCGATTAATAATAGCAGTGAAAGCATGATGTGTTCTAGCGAGAGGTGTATCACTTACGCCACTCACGAAGCTCATAGAGATCGCGCTGTTTTCTGCGTTATTTTCATTTAATTCTATATTCATCGCTTCTGCGAGATTTGGCCAAAGCGTTGCTTCCCATTTCTCATAATCGCCTTCAAAGTCATCACTTGCGTCGCCAAATCCAGTTTCAGCCATTCGCTTTGCACCTTTTTGAGATAATTGCTCGTCGATGAAAGAAGGAATGCGTTGATAAGTGTTTGCCCAGTTACGGTCACCGCAACCAAATACAGCATATTGCACACCATTTACTGCTCCATCTTCCATCTCATCAAGCCACTGTACAAATTCATCCGCATTGTCTGGAGGATTTCCGTTATAGGAAGCAGACACAATCAGAACAGCTCCATCCTGTGGAAGTTCATTCACATAATCATTCAGTGGCCCAACTTGAGAGCTAAAGCCTTGTTGTCGACCAGTCTCAGCAAGGTCACGTGCAATTCCTTCAGCGGTGCCAAGGTTTGAACCATATAAGACAAAAAGAGGAGTGCCGTGCGCATTTTCAACGGGTGTTGGCGCGGTTTTCTTATCTTTTTGAACAGGCTCAGAAGCTTGAGTTACAAAAGAAATCGAATCTTTTCTTGGTTTCACCTTCATTTTCATGCCGTCAGGTTTTAGTGTTAATGTTTCTTTTACTTCTAGCTGATAATTCGCATGGTCAATCAGGTCGAAATTCTGGATGATCATACCAAGCAATAGCGTAGATTCATGAAGAGAAAACTGTTGTCCGATACAAGCACGCTGTCCATTACCAAATGGTTTAAAAGCATGCTGAGGGATAGATGATGGATCTTCAAATCGCTCTGGAATAAATGATTCGACATCTTCACCCCAGATGGATTTATCACGATGAAGTTCTGGTAAAAGAAGTGTGAAATCATCACCTTTTTTCACATCATATTCACCGTTTAACGTGGTGTCTTCTTTCGCATAAAGAGTAAACGCAGGAGCCGTTGGCCATAACCGAAGCGTTTCATTTAAAATCATTCGGACATATTTAAGCTGTTTCACTTGCTTATAGTCAGGAATGCCATCTCCAACAACGCGATCGACTTCTTCTTGGGCTTTTGCTAGTTTGTCAGGGTTGTTCATTAAGTAGTAAAGGGTAAATGAAAGCAAACCGCTGGTAGTTTCATGGCCAGCTATTAAAAAGGTGATGATTTGGAAACGAATGTTTTTATCATCAAGAGGTTCACCTGTCTCTGGGTCTTTTCCTTTTAACATATGAGAGAGAAGATCATCTTCACCCTGATCCCCGTTTTTCTTACGATCGGCGATTAAGTCATCGACAAGATTGAACATATAGTCAATGTCTTCTCGAAACTGCTTTTTAGATCTTACCATTAGCTTATCTTGAACACCGAGACGTTGTGATTGATTCATTGCTTCATCTAGCGCACGAACCATAGCATCGACAAATTCATGATTATTCTCTCTGTAGAAGCTATTAAAACGAAAGTCGAATCCACAAAGACCAATGGTATCAAGCGTTAAGCGAGTCATGTCTTCAGATACATCGACCTCTTCATCAGGATTCAATCGTGCCCATTTTTGAATAAGCTGTGTGGCAATATCAACCATTTTATTATGATAGCCCTTCATGGCCTGTTGGCTAAAGCTTGGTAGAAGAATATTATGGGCTTTTTTCCAATTTGGTTCTTCCGTTTCGCTTGTAAATAGACCATCTCCACCGAAAGCACGAACTTTTTGGAGGGCAGGGCCTATTTTTTTGTCAAACCGCTTCTCGTCGGTAATTTCAGCGACAAGATCTGCGCTGGAAACGAATGTACTTGTGCGGCCAGGGAATTGAAATTGGTAGATTGGCCCGAATTCTTTTGCTAGCTTCATAAACGATTGAATAGGTTTTTCTTTATCAATAAGAGGAATGCTTCCTAAAGGTCCATATGTTCGGGGCTGTGGGAACGATTTCTTAGTAGTCATGTTTAAATCACCTCATCTATAAATTAGCGGAATGAACGTTCATTCATTTCGCTTTATGAAGAGCAAATGCTCTTCACGAATGTGATCTTACGGAATCCCATAAGCTATTCTCAATACCTGAAAGAAGCTCTGGGTTGGGATGAAGTTCACCTGCTCTTACAAGATTCTGAAGTTCTAGAAAAGCTCCATAAAGGATGGCGATTAAGGCTTCAGAAGGCAGGTTTCGAATTACTGATTGTTGTTTACCAATATCAAAGAAGCTTCTTAATAGGTTAAGCAGCTGTGTGAAATCTTCCTGACTTTGACGATCTAGGAAGTGTGCGGCACTATGCTTTTTAATAAAATAGAGCGCATGTTCATTTTGATTTGTAAACAAAATCATGGCTTTAAATATATGGTGAAACTGATCACGAACGGACTGATGATAAGGAAATTGATCCTCAATCGTCTTTGTAAATGTTCGAACATAATCTTGAAAAAGGGTGTTAACGAGCACCTCTTTATTCTCAAAATAACGGTAGATCGTGCCAGCACCCACATTAGCTGAGGTGGCAATCATTGGCACGGTAGTCGCATCAAAACCTCGCTCAGCAAATAAAGCAAGAGCGCTTGTCATAATGTTTTCCCGCTTATTTTGGGTCGTCACAAGCATCCCCCTTTCTTACACAACATACGGAATGAACATTCATTCCCTTTCTATTTTAAACCTATTGGAAAAGCTTAACAATAAAGCAGAGGACCTAAAAAGATTGAAGATCTTGTTAACTAAAGGGTCTTAAAACCTATGAATATGCAAATGATTGGAAAAATAATCTTCTGAAACCATGATGTGGTATTTAAAGGGGATTATTTTTCCTTTAATGTCCCTCATCATAGAAGGGAGATTCTCAAGTCAAAGAAAGAGCCACTCTTCGGACGAAAAGTGGCTCTTTCTTTGAAAGTTATGTCATCGATCAATCGATTGGATCTTGAGCTTTTCCGTAGCGGAGTACATCAATAATAGCCATGCCATCGCTTGGTTTACCAGAATCATTTCGATAAGGCATGAGAGAAAAGAAGATAAAGTAGATGGAGAAGTAAGTGAATTGATAGAAAAATAGGTCTACTGGAAGGACTTCCGCATAAATCAATGCGTTCATAATAAGGACGACAATGATGTTAAATAAACTACCTGCCGCATAGATGGCAACGTGTGCCCATGTCTTGTTATAAGTGAGATCCTCGTACTGACACCATCCTTCCATAAAGTACTTCTTTTTTACTTCTAGAGGTCCGATATTAAAAATGGTCTTGCCAGTTCCGATACAGAACTTAATTTTTCCTCCGAAAACCCTTGCAACAAGAACGTGACCAGCTTCATGTAGTAGAGTAATGATCGGTAATATAATGAAAAAGTTCACGAAGAACATTGGGATATCGCTTAAGGTAAACATTTAAAACCTCCAAAGTGGTATTGTGATAAATATAAAGTGCTGTAAGAAAAGCGTTCCCGTATTTAATACGTTTGTAACACGATTAGAAGATGTTCTATTTATCAAAAAGTTTAGCTTACGTGAATGATGGAGATGAGAAAACAGTCATGTAGACGAACAAAACTAAACACTAGAAGGACTTCACCATATAAAAAGGAACGCCCTATGAAAGGCGTTCCACCGGAGCTTATTCAATAATTTGAAGTTCTTTCGGATACTTTGTTAATGTTTCATACCCTGTTTTCGTAACAAGAACATCATCTTCAATTCGAACTCCGCCTACTTCAGGTACATAGATGCCTGGCTCGATCGTATATGTCATTCCTTCAATTAGAAGAGAGTCGTTGTTTTCACTCATAGATGGATATTCATGAACTTCAATTCCAATTCCATGACCGATGCGGTGAGGGAACTGGTCTCCATATCCAGCGTCTGCAATGATTTGTCTCGCCGTTTTATCAAGATCTCCAAGTCTTGTTCCAGGTTGAGAGATATTGAGCGTTTCAAGCTGAGCGTTCAGTACGACATCATAAATTTCTTTTTGCTTTTCATTCACTTCTTTGTAAGCAACTGTTCGCGTAATGTCTGAACAATAGCCATCTAACACCACACCAAGATCGAATAAAACGAGGTCGCCTTTTTTCAACTTACGATCGCCTGGATTACCGTGTGGCTGTCCAGCTTTTTCACCGAAAAGCACCATTGTTGAAAAGGACATTTCACGAATTCCTTTTTTCTTAAGTTCGTACTCAATCGTTGCAAGAACTTCCATCTCAGTACAACCTTCTTGGAGCGCTTTAACTCCCGTCTCTACCCCGAAGTCTGCTAGTTCAGCAGCTCTTCTTAGAATCTCTAATTCTTGCTCATCTTTAATTAAACGTAGTTCGTGAAGTTTCTCTTCAGCACTTGTAAATGAAACAGATGGATAACGTTTCATGATTTGTTCAGCACGTCCATAAGAGAGTGTTTCTTTCTCAATAGCTACCTGACTCGCTTCTTTCATACCGCGACTCTTCAAGGCATTATGGATAAATTCCCATGGATCATCGGCATCTCCATGTCCGATAATCTCATATTTCCACCCTGCATCTCTTGCTTGAGATACTTCCATACCCGGACAAACTAGAAACGGTTCTGCATCCGGGAAAATAAATAAACCTAATAGTCGTTCATGTGGCTCACATTCAAAGTTGGAAAGATAGAATACATTGGAAGAAGAGTGAACAAACGCAAAGGTTTGTTCAGTTTCTTCTAGCCACTTCGAAAATTTATCTAAACGCTGATTCATTTTTTCTCACAACCTGTTCTTAAAAATTTTAATGATGACTAACTTATTCAGACTTTGTTTTGTTGGTAGTTACTAAAGTTACGACAATTAATACGATAACTGCTACTGGAACAGCGAAAAGAACACTATTTAGTTCAAATGGTTTTGCAAGTGGGATTTCCCAAACAAGCGTTGTCACAACTCCGGCGATCATAGACGATACACCGCCATAAAGGTTGACACGTTTCCAGAAGAAGACAGCTAATACGGCAGGAGTAATACCAGCTCCGTAAACGGTATAAGCATACATTTGAACAGATAATACGGTAGGGAAGAAGCTAATAATGACATAAGCAAGAACCCCGAGGATGACGATGAACCATTTGGTCATGACTAACAGCTGCTTATCAGTCGCATCCTTTTTTAAATATTTTCCGTACAGATCATACGTTACGTTTGTAGCGGCGGAAAGAAGGTAAGAGTTACCTGTAGTGATAATAAAGGCTGTTGCTGCCGTTAATAAAATACCGCCGACAAACGTTGGCATCACGACAGTTGTTGCCATCAGTGCCATCCCTGGATCAATATCAGGGAAGATTGAACGTGCTGCAAAAGCGATTAAACTAATTGTTGGAGAAATCAGAAGCATCGCCACGAGCCAACCAATTTGGGCTTTTTTCGATGAACGATCTCCACTTGATGAAGCCAACCGCTGATACATGTTCTGGTCAGCCAATAATAGAAAGAGGGAAGGTAATAAATAACCTAATAATTGAATGTTCGATAACTGGCCGCTAAATGTTAAGTGGTCTTTTGGTACATTCGCCAGGATGCTGTCCCAACCACCAGCAATAACAAATATGGTTGGTAATGTGATACCTAGCCCGACAACCATTAAAATGGCACTTACAGCGTCAGTAGGAGCTACCGAGCGTAATCCACCAATCGTTGCTAGGAAGATGATAAGAGCAGCACCGATAATAGTACCTGTTTCAACTGAAATACCTGTTGTCAGATTCAGAATGAAGCCAAACCCTTTCATCTGATAGGAAACAATTCCTACATAGGCAAGAATAATGATAATGCCTGCCAGCGTCCTCGCGAATGAACCGTATTTCTCTTCAAGTATTGAAGATACTGTATATTTCCCAAATGCTCGGATTCTTGGAGCAATGATATAAAGAATCAAGATACCTACTATCGTTGGAATGGCCATTAGAAACGCCGGAATAATTCCATAGCTATACGCCATAGACGTTTCGCCACCTGAAATGCTTCCACTACCTGTCCAGGTTGCTAGCAGTGTACCCGTTAATACTAGAGCACCAAGTCCTTTACCAGCGAGAATAAAATCCTCACTATTTGACACTTTTTTAGAGAAATAAATTCCAAGTCCCACCATGAGAATGCCATAAGCAATAACAAACCATAAAAGGTTAGGATTGTGTGTAATTTCCATTACGTAAACGTCACTTCCTTGTCTTAGTTGTGTTTTTTCTTAGGTGCGCACCGTTAAATATGCTATCACAACAATTTGGGTATTAAAAAAAGTGGGAAATAATCTCTGTGGAAGACTTTGGGAATAAACCTGATGACAATCTAAATACACACTTCTTTCTTCACCTATTATTGGTTATTATTTTCATTTAATAGAAAACAATTCAAATAAAGTGGTTATATAGTACTGAATCGAAAAACTTTGTAGATTAAATAAAAGCGCTATTATTTGGATTTTTACTATAATTTAAACAATTTAAGGATCGATAAACATGTGAAGTGAAGTAAACACTAGAAAATGACGTTCTGTTAAGAGCTATTTATTGTGTTCAAGATTGAGAATAATGCAGAGCACTCTTTTTTTCTTTAGAAGGGGAAAATGATGTTTTGGTGAACTAGTTATTCAGGGTATAAAGCAAGAAGGTTGATGAAAAGTTTAAAAAAGTTTATGATGAAATCAAATACCCTGTGGGGTAATTAACAATACGTTTTCGGGAGGATTAAATCATGTATTTACGTACTTTCTTTGATGAGAAATTGGCACAGTATTCTTATATGATCGGTTGTCAACGAACTGGTGAAGCGCTTGTGATTGACCCGGCGCGTGACGTGACACCGTATTTAGAAACAGCGAAAAAAGAAGGCTTTCATCTTGCGGCCGCAGCTGAAACGCATATACACGCCGATTTTGTATCAGGCGCTAGACAATTAGCTGAAAAGCATGACGTGAAATTATATTTATCAGATGAAGGAGATCAAGACTGGAAATACGGTTATCTAGAAGGATTAAATGTCGAACTAGTAACGGACGGTTCAATTATTCGCGTTGGTCATGTAGAACTTCGCGTAATGCATACCCCAGGTCATACCCCTGAAAGCATTTCGTTCGAACTCACTGATCGTGGTGGTGGCTCGGAAGTACCAATGGGCATTTTCACAGGAGACTTTGTCTTTGTTGGTGATATTGGTCGACCAGATTTGCTTGAAAAAGCCGCAGGCGCTGTTGGCACAGCGGAAACTGGAGCGAAGGCGATGTTCCAATCACTTCAAAAATTTAAAGAGCTACCAGAATTTCTAACGGTTTGGCCAGGACACGGTGCAGGCAGTGCTTGTGGGAAATCTCTTGGTGCTGTGCCACAATCAACAGTGGGCTATGAGCTACGAAATAATTGGGCCTTGAAAGAAGAGAACGAAGGGGAATTCGTTAAAGAATTATTAAACGAACAGCCAGAAGCCCCAACATACTTTGCGGTTATGAAAAAGGTGAATAAAGAAGGACCTAACGTGTTATCAGGGGAAGAACTAGAAAAGATTATGAATGTTGATGAGTTCCGTGCGCTTGCATCGAAGGACAACACAACAATCGTTGATACACGTCCTGCACAGGATTTTGCAGATGGGCATATTGATGGAGCGATTAATCTTCCATTTAATAAAGCCTTTACGAATTGGTCAGGCTGGGTTCTAGATTATGAGCACGATCTTCTCCTCATTGCAGACGATGAGCAGAAAGATGAGATTGTGAAGGCCTTACATTCGATTGGCATCGACCATATAAGTGGCTATGCAAGTCCAGAACTTCTTTCCCAGTGGGACGATCTAGAGGGATATTCCTTTATTTCAACGGAACAATTGAATGATGTTTATGACAAAGAAGATGTTTATGTTGTAGATATTCGAAAAGAAAATGAATGGAACTCAGGTCATATTCCTGGAGCTAATCATCACATGCTTGGCTATTTAGAAGATCAGGCGAATGACATTCCAGAAGATAAAACAATCGTCGTTCACTGTCAGTCTGGCACTCGTTCAGCAATCGGAACAAGCTTACTACAATCACTCGGTTTCAAGGACATTTTAAACTATAGCGGTGGCTTTGCTGCATGGGAAAAAGATGGAGATAAAATCGAAAAATAATCAAAAAAAAGCGTAAAGCAGACACTGCTTTACGCTTTTTTCTTATGCACTCATTTCAGTTTCTAACGTAGCCGGCTTAGGCTTCATTAGCATTAATCCGATTCCTCCAGCACTAAGGACAGCTGCAACGAGGAACGGTGCGTGAGCTGATACTCCTTGACCAATCAAACCGGAAAGAACAGGAGCAATGGCAGCACCGAGCCAGCGGAGGAAGTTGTATCCTCCTGACGTAATGCTTCTTTCATATGGAGAAACCTCCATAACGTAGCTTGTAAATAACGCGTTATTTAGTCCAGAAGCAAGACCTGAGACGATCACGACAGTAATCAGAAGAGGTGTTGATGGAACAACAAATAATAGTGCTAGTAAGATAGCAAATATCAATAAGCTATACGGAAGAATCTTCTTAGGTAGAAATTTCTTCTCAAGCTGGTGACTTAATATGGCTGATCCATAGGCGAGCATTAATCCCCAGCCAAAGAAGACAAATCCAATTTGAATCGCATTAAGTCCGATAATTAGTGGCGTATAAGCCAGAACTACGAAAAATCCATAGTAATAAAGCATTGCTGCAAGAGCGGAAGTTAGGAATGGCTTGTATGAGAAAAGTCCTTTTAACTCACTCATTCCAACAGGTTTTCGTTTTTGTTTGCCATTTGGTTCAAACACAAAGAATAGAACAAGGCAGAATGCAGCTAGAATTAAGATGGACGTTGCAAAGAAAGGGAATCTCCATGAATAACCACCAAGAACACCACCCACAAGTGGTCCGCCCGCCATTCCGAGTCCAATAGCTGCCTCATAGTAGCCAACGGCTTTTTGCGGGTCTTTAGATAAAGCGATTAGAAGCGTCATGGCTGTCGCGAAGAACATAGAATTACCAAATCCCCAACCTGCTCTAAAAATAGATAGGCTTGCGATTCCATTTGAAAGAGCGCAAAGCAGTGCAAAGACCGTAACGATGAATAAACCAAATACCATCATGCGCTTATCACCAAATCGACTTGCAAAAATACCGGCTGGAATCATCATAATCGCCATTGTCAAAATGTAGGCAGTAAACAGCATTTCAACCTGCCAGTGGTTCGCGCCAATTTGCTCTGCGATTGTTGGAAGAATTGGATCGACAATCCCGATACCCATAAACGCAAGGAAGGTGGCGGCGATCGTTATCCATCTTGCTTTCGTGAATTTTTTTTCATTCATTCAACTTAACCTCCTATAAAAATCGTTCAAAAAGAACAACGGTTGTTATTTATACAACAAGTGTCGTAAAATATTGTAACAGAGTCATGAAATTGAGCAATAATCAAGTTTTCGAGAAACGTTGTCTAAACGACGTGTTGTTAAATTTTGTTGAGAAAAAGTTTAATTTGGAGGAGATTTCTTATGAAAGAGAAAGAAGACCCACGTGTTACCCGAACGCGAAAGCTCTTACAGGATGCGTTTATCCACCTAATGGCAGTAAAAGAATATGAGAAAATTACAATTGCTGATATTACTAAAGAAGCCACTGTTAATCGCGCTACTTTTTATTTGCATTATCAGGATAAAGAAGAGTTACTACTTCAAACGGTTGATGAAATGCTGAGGCAGCTTTTTGGCGAGGCGCTGACGATCCCACCTGGTAATTTACCAATTGATGATTTGCAACGATATATTGCAGAGCACATTTTCTCAAGCATTGCCGAATATGATAAGTTTTTTCACGTCATGTTAATCAAAAAAGGAATGCCGAACTTTCTTGATCATATGCGTAGCTTTTTCTTTGATTTCTATGACAATCGAATTGCGAAAGGAAGGTTCGATCCTTTGCCATTACCAAGTGAGGTGATCGCAAGCTATATCGCTTCTGCGTATACAGGAATGATTTCCTGGTGGCTTGAAAATGACATGCCCTACACACCAAAGGAGATGGCTGAGCAAATGATTCAGTTGAATCAGAAGGGACCAACTGGGATTTTGAAGATGCATGTGAGGAAGCGAGAGTAGGAGTACCTTCCTGAGCAAATTAAACATCATGGTAAAGCTAGTCTCGTTTTCCAATTGGAAAACGAGACTAGCTTTTTTAGTGTTAATAGAGGAACCGTGAGATTTTGATAGAAAAGGAAAGGAAGCAGAGGCGGTGTATGAAAAATGTTAGTGAAAATTAAATATTGGATTCCGGTGTTTCAGGAAGAGAGGATGATTCGCGTCTATTTGCCTCATGAGTACGCTCATACAGATAGAAGCTACCCGGTTCTTTATATGCATGATGGACAAAACGTATTTGAAGATCAGGATGTAGTTGGTGGAAGTTCGCTGAGGTTGTTAAACTATTTGGAGCAAAAAAAGTTTCAGCTTATTGTTGTTGCTATTGATTCAGGAGCTAAACGAATGGAAGAGTATTGCTTATGGCGGCATGGTCAATTAAGTGAAGAGCTAACAGGTAAAAGTGAGATCGTAAAAGCGAAGGGTCGAGAGTATATCGCATATATCGTAAAAGATTTAAAACCAGCCATCGACGCTACATACCGAACGCTTAGAAATACAAATTATATGGCGGGAATTTCTTTAGGTGGATTACTTACTACATACGCCCTCTGTCATTATCCTACTGTTTTTAGTAAAGGAGCTTGCATCTCTTCCGCTTTTTTTCGAAACCAAGAAGAATTGGAGGGATTTATCTTGGAGTCCGAACTAACAGATCGTAGTTGCTTTTATTTGGATTGCGGAGATAAGGAATCTGGAGACGAGCGGATTGATAAAGCATTTCTGAATTCAAATGATCGAATATATCAATTGCTGGAGGAGAAAGCTTCATGTGTGCAATTTCATTTGATAAAGGATGGGGAGCATAACTATAAATCATTTCGTACCAGAACGGATGATTTGATGAGTTTTTTTATGAATGAGAGATAGAGTGAATGAATGTTATATCTAACACTTTAATGGTAAAAGAAGGAAATTGTTAAAGTGAAGGAAAAGGACCTTCAAAGGAGGTCCCTTTCGAATTGATATCTAAAGAAAGAATAAGAAACCTGCTGACAATGCAATGGTTACGACGATAGGAGCTAATTGGATTTTTAGTAAAAGACCAGGCGTCATGGAGTGATTTTCTAGTGGGTTTTGTACTGGCATAGCTAAAAAATCAGCTAGTCGATCGCTTTTCTGCTGTTTATAAGGAATAGGAGGAACATCGACAGTATACTGGTCGAGCTGTTCACGGAGTTCTTCAGGTAGGTCGTGCTTATAGTGTGATTTCATCATTTTGCCCCTCCAATAAATCTCTTAAGTGTTTGATCGCTGTAGATAATCTTGATTTAACGGTTCCAACGGGGATATCTAGAACGTTGGCGGTTTCTTCTTGAGTCATATCGTGATAATAGATGAGAAGGATAACCGACCGATGTTTTTCTGAAAGTTCCTTAATAGCCCACTGAATTGTCATCTTCTCAACAGTATCACTAGAGAAACTTTCCTCTCCCTTGACTAGAAAGGGAAGGAGTGATTGCCACTTTTTTCTCCGTTTAATTTTATTGATCATCAGGTGATAACCGATTTTAAATAGATACGTTTTAAGCGATGCTCTTGAGACATCATAGCGGTTCTGGTATTTATGGAATTTAACGAATGTATCCTGCACAATGTCGATACTCAACTGCTCATCCCGCGTATACCGATAGATGAATCGATAAAGAGGGTCTTTGTACATAAGATAAATAGTCTCAAATGTCATAGATACGGCTGCTTCGAAGGAATAATCGCCACTTTCCTTAAAACTCATTCGGCCAGCGCTCTTTTATCCCTTTATAGGTGTAAGCCAGTCGAAAAATAAACCAGAGAAACGTGATAAGTGGAAAGACAAACGTTTGATGTAGAAAGAACTGAACAAATGGATTTTCGATATTCTCACCTTTAATTAGAAAAACAAATAGCCCTGTAATGCATAGGAATGAGTAAATGGACGACGCGATCATGACATAATCCCAGCGTGACCAGTAGAAATAAAGATTTGTTTTTTGAAAGTCAATTCTCCCATTCGTTTTGTGAACATGCTTTTGAAGCGTTGCAATTAAGACGGCAAAAATGGTTCCGAGAACTCCAGCCATCACTAACCCCATGATCCAACCGATTGCCATGTATTTCACACCTTTCTTTCTATATTTTCACATATTTATACAAATGAAAGGGAATGAAAGTTCATTAATAAATGATTTTTTTCTTAATTATTAATTTAACTTAAAAAAAGAGGCGCGACTGGTTGTCGCACCTCTCTTATATGATGATTAATTTGAAGCCTTTTTAAGAAGCATTTGATTCTTTCATAATTTTATTAATCTCATTTTTGTACAAATCAGAACGTCCACCGAAAATAGCTTGGATGTTTTGATCGACTTTCACAACACCAGCTGCTCCAAGTTACTTTAGGCGATTTTCGTCAAATGCTTTTACTTTCGTTACTTCTACACGAAGGCGAGTAAAGCAGGCGTCAACATGCTTTATGTTGTTTTCGCCTCCAAGTGCTTCCATGATTTCCAATGCTAATTCTTTGTTCTTGCCTTTTCCTGGATTATTCTTGTTGTAGTCTTTACTGGTGGCTGATTCGAATTTGCCGATTCTAAAGGTGCAGTTGTATAGTACCTTTCAAGATTCCACTATTTTCGAATATAGTCAGATTTATTTTAAGAGTGATGAGTATAAATTTACTTTGCGAGCTTCTCGACCAGGAAATTAACGTAAAGTTTGACCACGAAAGCGACAGTTGTGTGATAAGCACCTGTCGCTTTTGTATGAAAAAACAAACATATATGGATGTAAAAAGGAGAACCTAGGTGAAAAGTGGTTAACAGGGAGGATGTAACTTGAATAAACTTGGATTTCTCTTCGTTTGGATATTAGTCGTCAGCACTTTAGTTGGTTACTTGGATAAGGTACATGCTACTAATGAAATGGAAGAAAGTGCCCAACAAGAACCAGATCTCAGTGAAGTAACCTATTTCAAATCAGAAACAAAAAGAGATATGGAGCTTGAAAAAGTTTTTTCTAAAGAGTTGGGTTTAAAGAAGGGTGTAGACTCCGTTCGCTATTACTACAATAAGATAGACCTGAACGATGATCAGGTTCCTGAGACATTTGTTTATTTAATAGGTCCCTCTGTCTGTGGGAGCGGAGGATGCAGTGGTCTTTTACTAGAAAAGAAGGACGGAGCATACTTTGTTAACACGCGCTTTTCATTAGTAAGAACTCCCGTAATCATTCAAAATGAAACAACTAATGGATGGAAGAACATTGTGATGTACGTTGCGGGTGGGGGAATAGAACCAGCCTACCATAAGCTGAAATTAGATGGAGAAAGCTACCCTGAAAATCCATCTGTTGCACCGATTGTGAAAGAGAAAAAGATAAAAGGTATAGGGATCATAAACGATGAAATCGCTGATAATACTGGCATCGCTTACTGAAGAAAAAACCGAGGACAAATGAGAGGATTTGTCCTCAATCTTTTTTTATGTAGGAACGGGTACATATTGCATCTAATGCTATACTTCTTATCGACTCCAAGATTGAGCAATAGTGGTTGTGGTATATTGTTGGCGGCATTCTAGTTGCGGTTTTGAGTGGAGAACGATGAAAAGAAAGTTCAGGTGTGAAATCAACTCATAAGAATGAAACGTTTTTGATGGTATATTATAACGAAAATGAACTTAGAGTGATAGAATTGTAGAAAATAACATATTAAAAATGGAGTGTTCTTGCTATGGATTTAAACCTACAAGAAAAATCAGTTGTCGTAACAGCGGCAAGTAAAGGACTAGGAAAAGCGTCAGCACTGGCTTTTGCAAGAGAAGGCGCACGCGTCGTTCTTTCTAGTCGAAGTGAAGAAGAACTTAAGAAAGCTTGCGAAGAAATGATTGAAGAAACGGGAAATGATCAGATTACATTTCGAGTTTGTGATGTCACAAAAGCGGATGAGATCAAACAATTGATGACGTTTGCAGCTGAAACATACGGTAGTGTCGATGTATTAATTAATAATGCAGGCGGGCCTCCAGCTGGTAAGTTTGAGGACTTCAGCGATGAAGATTGGCAGAATGCTTTTGAACTAAATTTATTAAGCTTCGTTCGAACGTCACGGGCCGCTATTCCTTTTATGAAAGAACAGGGCTGGGGGCGGATCGTAAATATTGCCTCTTCCTCTATAAAGCAATCGCTAGATAATTTGATCTTATCAAATACATTTCGTGCGGGTATCGTAGGGCTAGCAAAAAGTCTTTCACAAGAATATGCCGAGCACAATATTCTTGTGAATACGGTTGGACCTGGACGTATTGGGACGGATCGAGTTGAACAGTTGGATCAAATCAAGGCAGATCAGTTAGGGATGGATGTGACTCATCTCAAAGGACAGGCGGAGCTATCAATCCCAATGAAACGATATGGGGAGCCTGATGAATTTGCGAAAACAGTTGTTTTTCTTGCTTCAGGAGCAAATACGTATATGACCGGGCAATCACTCGTTGTCGATGGCGGACTTGTAAAAGCACTGTAATAAGAAAAAGGACGTAGCGCTTACGTCCTTTTTCTTTTGTCATTCTCGCCAAATCATTTTTCTTTTAGAGATAAATCTATATAATAGAAGAAGATGAAGAATTACTAATTCTGGTATTGCTAAACCCTTTGGTTTTAATGTAATTGGCGGTACAGGGGAGGGTTAAATAATGGTAGAAGCAAAAGAGCGCATTCTTGAAGCGACAGATATTCATAAAGCGACTGAGATGATCAGTGTCGCAACGAATAAGCCGGTCATTATTGAAAACAAAAACTTTGAACTCATTTCATATAGCACGGCATCGGAGAGCTTTGATCAAACGCAGCAAAAGACGATTCTCTATAAGAAATGTCCAGTGTTTATTATTGATCGTTTGAAAAAAGAAGGGATCGTTCAGCAGCTTGAGAACAACGAAGCTCCGATCCGGATTGCTCCAATTGAGGAAATTGGTTTTTATCAACGTATTGTTGTGAAAGCGATTTATGAAGAGCGGACGATGGGATATCTCTGGGTGCAAGAAACGAATAGTCCTCTGACGGAAGAAGAGGTTGCTTTTCTTACTGAAATCACACCTCACATTGGAAAGCTTATTCATGATTCTTATCAAAAAGGGAAAGAGCATGAGGGGAAGCAGGAGAAATTGCTTTGGAATGTGCTTCTTCATGAATACGAAAGTGAAAATCAAATGCGGCGTAAAGCTCAGGTGGCGAGCTTACCATTACCTGAGCGCTTTTCCGTACTCGTCATGTCAATTGCTGAGCCTACCCAGGAGCCCTTGTTAAATGAAGTTCTCGAGCTTTTATCCCGTTTTAAGAGGCATAAAATTCAAGTACTGAAAACTGAGCTTCAAATCGTTGCTGTTATTTCAGGTGATAAAAATAGAAAAGGCTCAGCGATTGAAAATAGCCGAGAGCTTATAGAGTATGTAAAAAGTGCGTTAACTCATGAAGAATTTTATTCTTTCTTGATTGGGATTGGGAAAGAATATACGGAGCTCATTGAGATGAGGAAGAGCTTCTTAGAAGCATTAGAAGTGATTGAGACAGCTGACTTCATTGGTCCAAGGCCAGATGTCATGCCACGTGAGTTCTCAAAGCTTGGCGTCTACCGATATCTTGCCGCCCTTTATGAGAAAAACAATACGGAGCATTATTTTAATCAGAATTTGCTTAACTTGATGGAAAAGGATTCAGTTAGTCACTCCAGTCTGTTAAAGACGCTAGAAGTGTATTTATCGAACAACGGTAAGGGGAAAAGCACCGCGGCTGAGCTGTTTATCCACCCAAACACGCTGAACTATCGCATGAAGCAGATTCAGGACTTAACGGACATTGATTTTGATGATTTTAATATGAAAAGTCACATATATATCGAGTTGTTGTTGCTAAACAACATACCGTCTTACTATAATCGGTACCTTTCTGCAGTAGAGGAGCAGAAAAGTACTGCGAAGTAGCCTATTTGAGTGGGCTGGGAGCTTGTTTATTGACCAAACTGGGAAGCTGCACATTGTGCAGCTTCTTTTCTGTTGTTTAGGGCTGGAAAGTGTGGCGCAATAGCTGGTTTTCGTGGGGGGAGTGTGGTTTATTGGCCAAAATGGAGATATATTGTCCAAAATCAGAATATATTGGCTAAAATCCAGATATATTGTCCAAATCGGAAATTCCGCTCACTAAACGGGGGCTCCGCTTTTCACGGCTCCAGTGCCTGTCGTGTCTAAGCGCTCGTCTCCGCTTTACCTGAGATCCAGCTGCGCGGGCCAAATCCTCCGGCTGTTTCACCCAATCGAATGAGACAAAAAGCGTCTCACTCTCATGGGCTCCAACATCCTGCGGATTTAAACGGGCCCGCTCCGCTTTTCCTGAGATCCAGCTACGACTCGCAGAAACTGCGATATTTCACTCTTTCACCAGAACACAAAAAGCGTGTTCTAGTTCAAGAGTTCCAATATCTCCGTTTCTAAACGCTCGTCTCCGCTTTTCCCTAGATCCAGCTGCAGTGGGCAGACACTTGGTCACTTCACCATTTCATCCGAACACAAAAAGCGTGTTCAAATGAAATGGCTCCAGTGCCTGTCGTGTCTAAACGCCCACTTTCGCTTTTCCTATTGTGTTTAAACCACAAAATCTCAGCAAACTATTGTGTCGTGACCACGTTGCCAGATGGGGGTTAAAATCGATATAATTTTCACAAGAAAACAAAAACTTTCTTTGAAGTATTTCACAAGCTTTGTGAATGATTGGAGATATAGGGTTAAAAGGAGCGTGGTAGAGTTGGAAGCCATCAACAAGAGTTTTTTCCTTTTTCTCGCTAGCAGGCCCTCGCTTGATCGGCTCGCCAAACGATGGGGTAGTAAGTTTGGGGCGGATAAGATTGTTGGGGGTGAGACTTTTGAGCATGCGGTGCCTCTTATTCAGAATTTGAATAGTCAGGGGCTTCGGGTAACGGTGGATCATCTTGGTGAGTTTGTTTCTTCTGAAATAGAAGCGAAGGAGCGGACTCAGGAGTGCATCAATACCATTCGCATGATTAGTGCTCATCAACTAAATTCTCAGATGTCTTTGAAAGTCACTTCACTTGGTCTGGATATTAGCCATGATCTTGTATGGCGTAACATGATTGAGTTTATGGAAGAAGCGGTAAAGCATGATGTATTCGTTACGATCGATATGGAAGATTCGACACGAACGGAGGCGACGCTTCAGCTTTATAAAGACCTGAAGAGAAAGTACGACAATATTGGAACGGTTGTTCAGTCTTATTTATACCGATCCGATCAAGATTTAGATGATTTAAATGAAGTAAAGCCGAATTTACGTCTTGTGAAAGGGGCGTATAAGGAAGCCGCGAAGGTTGCTTTTCCAGCGAAATCAGATGTGGATCATAACTTGAAGCTGCTGATAAAGAAACATTTATTGAATGGGAATTTTACAGCCATCGCTAGTCATGATGATGCCATCATTAACTTTACGAAAGAATTCGTGAAAGAACATGATATTCCGAAAGATCAATTTGAGTTTCAAATGCTTTACGGCATGCGAAGCCAGAGTCAGCTAGATCTTCTTGCTGAAGGTTATGCGGTAAGAGTATACCTACCTTATGGGAACGATTGGTATGGGTATTTTATGCGGCGGTTGGCGGAACGACCTGCGAACATCGCCTTTGCTTTCAATGGATTATTTAAAAAATAAACTTCTTATATTTGAAAGGGGAATTTACTCATGGTAGTACCATACAAACACGAACCGTTTACTGATTTTACTGTTAAGGAAAACAAAAAGGCTTTTGAAGAGGCTCTTAAACTAGTAAAAGAAGAACTTGGAAAAGACCATGATCTTCTCATCAATGGTGAGCGAGTTAGCACGGAAGATAAAATTGTTTCCATTAACCCTGCGAACAAGGAACAAATCGTTGGTCGCGTATCAAAGGCAACGAAAGAGCATGCGGAACGCGCGATTCAAGCTGCAGATGAAGCATTTGAAGGTTGGAGAAAATGGTCGGCTCGCTCTCGTGCTGAGCTTCTATTCCGCGCAGCTGCGATTGTACGACGCCGCAAGCATGAATTCTCTGCTTACCTGGTGTACGAAGCCGGTAAACCTTGGAAAGAAGCGGATGCTGATACTGCAGAGGCAATCGACTTCATGGAATACTATGCTCGTCAAATGATCGAGCTAGGTGAAGGGAAAGCGATTGAAAGCCGTCCTGGAGAGCAAAACCGTTACGTTTATACGCCAAGCGGAGTTGCCCTTGTTATTCCTCCATGGAACTTTGCATTTGCGATTATGGCAGGGACAGCAGTAGCACCACTTGTTACAGGAAACACAGTACTTCTTAAGCCGGCAAGTGCAACACCGGTTGTTGCAGCGAAGTTTGTTGAAGTGCTTGAAGAAGCTGGGCTTCCTAAAGGTGTATTGAACTTTGTGCCAGGTAGCGGAGCTGAAGTAGGGGATTATCTCGTTGATCACCCGAAAACATCGATCATCACATTCACTGGTTCTCGTGAAGTTGGTACGCGCATTTATGAGCGCGCTGCGAAAGTACAGCCGGGTCAACAACACCTGAAGCGAGTGATCGTTGAGATGGGTGGTAAAGATACGATCGTTGTGGATAAGGATGCTGATCTTGAACTTGCTGCGCAGGCCATCGTTGTCTCAGCATTCGGCTTCTCAGGTCAGAAATGTTCTGCAGGCTCCCGTGCGGTCATTTTGAAAGAGGTATATGATCAGGTTCGTGATCGCGTTGTTGAATTAACAAATGAGCTTACACTAGGTGAAACGACAGGTCCAGATGTGTACATGGGACCAGTTATTGATCAAGCATCATTTGATAAAATCATGAGCTACATTGAAATTGGAAAAGAAGAAGGCCGCCTCGTTGCTGGTGGAGAAGGCGATGATTCGAAAGGGTTCTTCATCAAGCCAACTGTATTTGCAGACCTAGCTCCTAAATCACGCATGCAGCAGGAAGAAATTTTCGGACCGGTTGTTTGCTTAACGAAAGCAGATAACTTCGATGAAGCGATTGAAATTGCGAATAATACAGAGTACGGCTTAACTGGTGCTGTGATCACGAATAATCGTGCACACATTGAGCAAGCGAAAATGGACTTCCATGTAGGTAACCTATACTTCAACCGGAACTGTACGGGCGCAATTGTTGGGTACCACCCATTTGGAGGATTCAAAATGTCCGGTACAGATTCAAAAGCAGGTGGACCTGATTATCTTGGACTTCACATGCAAGCAAAAACTGTTTCAGAAATGTATTAATTAGTAAACACGATTAGTTTAAAAAGGCTGTTCCCCTCTGCTAGGGGAACAGCCTTTGTTTGGTTTTAGTTAGGATGAGAAATATGGAAGAAAAAGGGGTTTTATCTATTTGAAGATTAGGGCTGCCATTGTCTTCACGATCGGTATTATCCTTGTTCTATCTTTCTTGATTAGAACCAAAAGGCAAGAGCTTAACAGAATGGCAAAAGTATGGATTAGACGCACTAGCGATTGGGATTTTACTCCTTACGTTCATCGTCGTGTTGAGCATGTGAGGAAAAAAAGAGAAGCTCAGTTCTCTTCTTTATGGTAAGGGAGAATGAGCCTGGCTTTTGTACCTTTTCCTATTTCTGAATCAATGGCTATTTCTCCATTATGAGCCTCCATAATATCAAAGCAAATCGATAGTCCAATCCCAAGCCCGCTTCTTTTCGTACTAAAGAAAGGGGTGCCTAGCTGTTTCACTTCTTCTTCGCTCATTCCTTTGCCGTCATCTTCAATGGAGATAACCGCATTTCCCTCGTTTTTTGTTAAATGAACCGAGATTTCTCCGCCTTCAGGCATAGCTTCGATCGCATTCTTGATAAAATTAATGAGCACTTGTTTGATTTGTGAGGAATCCATACAAACCGTAATGTTTTCAGTGTTCGCATCGAATTCAAGTTCGACATTATGTAAGTGAGCATTGCTTTTCATTAATTCTACCGTTTCAAATACAAGGGGATTTAACTGTTTTAGCGTTCGCTCGCTTACCGTTGGTTTCCCCATCATAACAAATTGATTTACAAGATTTTTCATACGGTCGAGTTCAGCCCTAATGATACTAATGTAATTGGCTTGTTTCTCATCTACATCTAAAAGTTGTGTAAAGCCAATAATTGATGTAAGTGGGTTGCGGATTTCATGAGCAAAACCAGCACCTAGTTTTCCGATTGCAGAAAGCTTCTCAGATTGAATGACCTGTTCTTGTAGTTGATAATAAGAAGTCATATCTCGGAATTGAGCGAAAGCTCCGCTTAGCTGTTGATTGTGATCGTAAAGAGGCAAAATATCGAGTAAGCATTTACGTTCATCGTTTTTAAAAAAAGTGATTTCGATGTCTTCGATGCCCTTTTGTTTCGAAAACACATGGTCGAAAAACGGTTTAAGAGTAGGGATTTCGGTAATTGGATAGCCAATCATTTTGGTTTTATTAAGTCCCGTTAGTTTTTCAGCACTTCGATTGAATTCTTTTATTTGCCCATCTTGATCCGAAATGACAATTCCGATTGGAGTGGCACGCATAAGCATCTGGTTATAGAGATGGAGCTGTTCGTTTTGCTTGTTAACCTGGATCTCCCGTTCAATCGTATCTATAGAAGATGAAAGCAAGCCTAGATGCAATTGAGAGGCATATTTCTTAGTTGTCATGAGGGAGATCGTACCGATAATCTCCCCATTATGATATGCATATGGTGCTGAGTAGCAAGCCACATCTTCAAAGCAGTAGTGATAATGATCATCCCCAATGAGATGAATCGGTTCTTGGTGTTTTAAGGCAAGTGTAATGGCGTTCGTACCAGCTGTTTCTTCATCAAACTTAACGCCATTTTGAATGCCGAGTGACGCTGTCATTTGTTCGAAGGATTCATCGCCATATGAATCTAATACATAGCCTTCGTGATCAGTTGTTACCACCACGGTTGGGGTGTCAGATAAAAAGCTAAGAAGCTTTTTCATGAATTTTTGTATGATGGAGAGAGAACATGAATAATTTTGTAAACGAAGCGCTAACTCTTCTTCTGAAAGTAAAACGTGAAGAACAGGAATTGAGTTTGGATCCAATTGATAGACATGTTCGCATGTGTTTTTAGAATGTTGGATTTGAATTTCACGTTGCGTCATGAGGCATCCTCTTTTCCTGGAAGTAGTAATGGTTTTATGTGAAAAGTATTATTTTTGCATTTAATAGAATCATTTTTTTATAGATTATCATACTTTGGTCCCTACTGGTTAGTTTTTACCATTAGTAATACGTGATTCTACTTGATGTTGTCGAAAAAAATTGTAATCGCATTCTTAGATACTTTATAATGAAGCCATTTAGATTGGAGGAAAAATTATGCTTGAGTATATAGAAGAAATCGAAATTAGAAAAGAGACGGATCATACGGGGAAGGGACTATTGTATCGGGGATGATCGGGATAACAATAGCGCTTGATTTGTATTTTTATCATTAATTGCATTGTGAAGGAGGGTAGCGGAAATGAAAACAATTCTCTTATTTGTTTTAGCTGGACTTGCTGAGATAGGAGGAGGTTATTTAATCTGGCTTTGGCTTCGTGAAGGGTATTCGAGCATATTTGGTCTAGCTGGTGGAATCTCTTTAGTTCTTTATGGTGTGATTGCGACTTTGCAAGTATATCCGGAATTCGGTCGCGTGTATGCGGCGTATGGTGGTGTGTTTATAGTGATGTCCGTCCTTTGGGGATGGGGAATTGATAAGGAAGTCCCTGATAGCTATGATTTAATTGGAGCGTTTATTTGCTTAGTAGGTGTAACGGTGATGCTCTTACCGCGGAACTAAAGGAAGTTCATTTAGAAGTCTTCATCAAGACATAATAAAAAGCCCGTTTTCATGGAACGGACGAATGAGGCTGAGATATAACCAATGAGTGAATCGATGTCTTGATTTTAAGGGAAATGAACGCATTTTATATGGTGAAAATTAATGAAAACTTGACCCTCTTTTGCCGTCATTAACGTGACCTGGTTTTCCTGAATACTTGTTAATTTCCCTATTTTGTTTTGGTTTTCATATATATCGAAAATGACTATTTGATTGGTTACTTTTTTTAGCTGCTCTTCTAATGTGCGTGATAAGGAGAGTCCAATTGGTACAACGGGGAATTCTGAATGTGTTAAGTGATATGGTCTTTCGTTACCTTGATAAGGGATCAGCCACTTTAGATGTTTCATGGATATATACATCGTTTTGTGAATGGGACTTTGGAACACAAAGTAATCGTTCATAATACTAGTGATGTATCCATGAAGAGAGTGATGGCCAGTAACATAAATCTCTGTAAACATTCCTTTTGATTCTTGTAGTGCTTTACGAAGCGAAATCGAATTTAACGTTTCAGGTTCTTCAAATAGCGACTCTTTTGGAAGTGAAATTTTTTCATCTTCTTTCGTACATACATCATAATGCTGAACATGGTATTGGGAGACATAGATAAAGTCTTTGCCGTTATATAAGACAAGAATGTCATTTCCTGAGTCGATTAGCACACCGATAATGTCTTTTGTTCCGTTCATTTTTAATCGAATGGTTTCGTTCGTTAAATCTGATGAATTTCTCACTTTTGACCTCCTTTCATATGAAAAAACCAGCTGTGCCATATAAACAAGTGATTCTGATAGGACGATCATTTTTCTACATAAAAAATAATTGTGAGGAGGAAGATGACTGTACAAATAACTATGAATTTAAAGGCGAGTCATTTCCTCATCACATGAAGTAACTTCCGAAATGCGTAAGGAGAGATATAGTCGATCATGGCTCTCTCTTCCTCTCAAGAATACGAGTTAAGCCTCGGCGATTTTTGCAGGAACTTCTTTAATCACCGTTTCGATAGTACTGAAGCTTTTAATATGGAAAAGTGTAATGCGAACAAGTTCAGCTTTCACTAATAGAAGAATATGGTCGCTTGCTACATTGAGGAGAATACCTTCAACATGCTCGGGACCGCCACGATTAATCTTTACCCATTTATAATGGAGCGCCCCTAACACTTCTGTGATAGAGCTTCCTTGGATTGGATCAAGAAACGTATTCCCAGTGATTTCCGGCATAGTAGTTGTATCTAAGGAAATTGATTTAACATGGTCAAGGTTGTAATAAATCATTTCTTTCTCTGTTTGTAGCATAAAGTGGTCCGTTGCAACCTGAAAGAGAATACCTACTTTTGCTTCAGGTCCTTTTAAATTGACTTTAACTTGCTTACCTAGCAATGGCACGAGCGTATCGCTATTTAAATTGGCCATCATATATCCTATCCTTTCATAAGCATTCGCTATTTATTTTTTTGAAACGGGCTGCCAGTAGTTAGAAAAGAGGTTTTCTCTTCTGCTTTCTCCTCGGTTTTCTTTTTGATTGTCTTCTTGATTGTTGCTAGACTCTTCTTGTTGAGTCATTTTAACGACCTTACTAACGCTTTTTACATGAAACAGTGCAATGTGTACCAATTCTGCTTCCTTCCCTACGATGATGTGATCATCGTTCACTTCAAGTAAAACACCTTCTACTTTCTCTGGGCCACCGCGATTAACTTGAACAGAACTAAAGACTAATTCATCAAGAACTTCTTGAAAACTTTCTCCACTTTCAAATTCAAGAACAGGTTCTTCAATTGGCACAATAACTTCTACTTCCTCTTTCGTATTGATTGTGACGCTTTTGATGTGAGTAGCATGGAAATAGATAACGTTATTTTTTTGTCCAAGCAAAGTTAAGAAATCCTGTTTAAGCTCAAGAAGTTTTCCTTCCTGACTTTCAGGTCCTCCACGGTTGATTCGAACATTCTTGCCGATGTAGCTCTCAAGTTGTGAAAAGTTCATTTGCACATTCATGCATCCTTTCTTCCTTTTTATATAAACGCTTGTAATGGCATAGTATGTATCTCGGAGGGACAAAGATCAGTATATTTGTCTATCATTTGGAAAATGTGTGTTTGTCCACCGTGAGATTAGCCTAATCATTGGGGAATTTAGGAGCAGGGTTTTTACTAGTTAAACAGAATAGGAGAACGAGAGTGATTTTAACTAAGTGAGGGAAGACAATGAAAACAAATGAGTATAACAGTCAGATTTGGGATAAGAAAGTGGAGGATCAAGTTGTTTATACAAAGCCAGTCACTCAAGAAATGATCAAAGAAAGTAAAGCAGGGAATTGGCATATCACTGTTACGACGGAGAAAGCTGTTCCACGTCATTGGTTTCCAGCTAATCTGAAGGGCTTGCGCATTCTCTGCTTAGCATCTGGTGGTGGACAACAAGGTCCAATACTTGCAGCCGCAGGGGCGGAAGTGACAGTTGTTGATCTTTCTGAGAAACAGCTAGAACAGGACAGATTTGTAGCTGAAAGGGAGAACTTGCAGTTAACTGTTGTTAAAGGAGACATGACGGATTTATCCTTTTTAGAAAATGGGTCATTTGATGTGATTGTGCATCCTGTTTCAAATGTATTTGTTGAAAATGTATTACCTGTCTGGAAGGAGGCGGCAAGAGTACTGAAGGAAGGGGGCACACTTATCTCAGGATTTACGAATCCACTATTGTATCTTTTTGATGATGAGCAAGAGGATAAAGGAATTCTGGATGTGAAGAATAGCATCCCATACTCTCCTATTGAATTGTTAACGAAAGAAGAACTTCAGAAATACAAAGAGAGTAACTTGGCCCTTGAGTTCGGACATACGCTGGA
Organism: Anaerobacillus sp. QJM3NY_32; assembly: GCF_056173645.1. NCBI lineage: Bacteria > Bacillati > Bacillota > Bacilli > Caryophanales > Bacillaceae > Anaerobacillus > Anaerobacillus sp. QJM3NY_32. Next base: position 863,860 of record NZ_CM149684.1, read on the forward strand.
AGATCAAATACAGGGACAGATTGATGCAGGATTTGTCATTAACGGTTTTTATGAAGATGATTTTGGAGGGAGTCGCCTAATCGATCAATATATTAAAACCTTTATAGCAACAAAGGCGATAAAAAATGCAGGTTGAACTAGTCACTTATTTATAAAGGAGATACTGAAAATGGAATATAGCGGTTCGCGGGTTTATGATGATCACGATTTTTTTGAGAACTATATGGCTAGACGACATAGGGAAGAAAGCCCGAATAAAGTCATCGAGTATCCTGCTCTTATGACATTACTAGGCGATGTTCGGGAGAAGACCATTCTTGATCTTGGTTGTGGAGATGCTTCGCTCGGAGAAGAATTACTAAAGCAGCAGTGCGAGCGATATGTCGGGATTGATGGTTCAAAAAATATGTGTCACCAAGCAGAGTTGAAGCTAAAGGGAACGAAGGGGAGCGTTGTCCAGTCAAATCTAGAGTCGTATGGTTATCCATCACAGACTTTCGATTGCGTCGTTTCACAATTAGTTCTTCATTACATAGAAGACCTTGATCATATTGTTAAAAAAGTATATGACACGTTAAAACCAGGTGGAGAATTTGTATTTAGCGTTTTGCATCCAGTTATGACCGCTTCTTTCAAAAGTATGATAGGTAAAAGAACCGATTGGATTGTAGATGATTATTTCCAGACGGGGAGAAGAATAGAGCCCTGGATTGGAGAGAGCGTTGTGAAATATCATCGTACGATTGAGGAGTATTTCTTGCTTCTGCAGCGAACTGGTTTTACGATTCAAGGTCTTAGAGAGGGAACGCCGCAACAAGAAAACTTTCAACATCAGGAAGAGTATGAACGAAGACAGCGCATTCCGCTATTTCTTCTACTTTCTTGTATAAAATAATAATTGACAGCGATAGAATATTAGATTATGATCATTTCAAATAATAAAAATTTCATACTGCAACTCCTAAAGGGGAGTAGCTTTTACAGCAAAGTCGTCATTCCAGAGCTTCACTGCTCTCGGCTTTGTTGGCAACATTCGTGTTGTTAGCAAGACCTTTACTTTTACGGTAAAGGTCTTTATTTGCATCAAAAACCTTTGCCAAATAGGCAAAGGTTTTTTTGTGAAGAACAAAGCAGTATGGATGAAAAAAGGGGGATGTACAGATGGATGCTTCAATGTTACTAGAATATGGATGGGTTTTGCTGCTTCTGATTGCTCTTGAAGGGCTGCTTGCGGCAGATAATGCACTTGTCTTAGCGATTATGGTGAAGCATTTACCAGATGAGGAACGTCAAAAGGCTCTATTTTATGGTCTTGCCGGTGCATTTGTTTTTCGATTTGCTTCATTATTTGCTATTTCTTTTCTAGTCAACGTATGGCAAGTTCAGGCGATCGGTGCGTTATACCTCTTGTTTATTGCGATCAATCATATCGTTCGAAAACAGATGATTCACAAAGGTAAGGAAGCGCCAAAGAAACAGAATAAGAAACAGGCAGGCTTCTGGGGGACTGTTTTTAAGGTAGAGCTAGCGGATATCGCTTTTGCCGTAGATTCCATTCTAGCAGCCGTTGCATTAGCCGTCACATTGCCAAATACACCCCTACCGCATATTGGTGGTTTAGATGGTGGGAAATTCCTTGTTATTTTCGCTGGTGGATTAATTGGATTAGTCATAATGCGATTTGCAGCAAATTATTTCGTGAAGCTATTAAAAGCAAGGCCCGGTTTAGAGGTTGCTGCGTTTATGATTGTAGGATGGGTTGGAATTAAACTATCAGTATATACACTCTCGCATCCTGATTTAGGGGTGCTACCTGAAGCATTTGCAAAATCTCCAGGATGGAAAATAACGTTTTATACGGTGTTACTTTTGATTGCAGTCGGTGGCTGGTTTTTATCGAATTCGAAAAAAACTGAAGCATCAAAGGGAGAAACACTGTAAAAACATGAATCTCAATCTTTTCCCCATTGTGAGAAAGGGATCTGGTAAACTATAAAGGTAAAAAATGGTTTTTGCGCTTTGTTGATTTTTGATTAGGATGGGGAGTGTTTAAAATAATAAGAGTTGATGTGGTATATACGCTACTTTACAACGAAAAAGAAGATCAAGTGTTAATGGTTCAAAATATCAAACATAATAACTGGTCTTTACCAGGTGGCTCGGTGGAAGATGGAGAGACCCTTGCACAAGCTGCTATTCGCGAAATGAGAGAAGAAACAGGATAAACCGTAGAAGTAGAAAATCTATTGAGTGTTAATGAAGCGTTTATGACGAATTACCATGTTCACTTCTTTACATTTAGAGGAAAAATATCGCGTGGACATTTATCTATTCAAGATACGGAAACAATAGCGGACGTCAGGTGGATGGACAGAAAAGAAGCAGACAAATGGATGCCTTATCATCAAGGGGGAATTGAGAGCTTACTTCATACTTCAATTCCTTACGTCTTACAGGGATAATGTAAAGTAGCCTTAAGATCCTCGGGGGATCTTAAGGCTATATTTATAACAGTTTTAAAATTGGAAGGGAATGCGTTCCTCCGTTCCTTGATCTAGTGTTTTTACGATGATTTCATTGTTTTCAACTTCCTTATCCCCAATGAGAATTACTTTTTCTATTCCTCTTTTACTTGCGCGTTCGATCGATTTACCAATCCGTTTCTCACTCATATCCACCTCGATCCGACATCCTAATTTCCTATAAGCAGAGGCGACGATCAAGGCTTCGCGTTTAGCATCAATGGGGATGATGACATATTCAGGCTTTTCATTTGTCACAAGTGAAGTAGCATTTTGTTTCAATGCGGTTAAAATTACATCTAGGCCGAATGAAATCCCAACAGTTGAAAAAGGTTCTTCACTACCGAGTAATCCACCTATCGCACTATCGTAGCGACCACCGCTTCCAATGCTGGATGTAATGGATTGGTTACTTAAGAAAATCTCATAAATCGTCCCAGTATAAATATCGAGCCCTCTTGCAAGGAAAGGATTGAACTGACATTTTTGAACGAGGTTGAGTCCATCCAGGTAGGAAGTCAGTTCTTTAAGTTCATTTAACCCCTCCCGTACAGTTGAATTCGCAGATGCGAACTGTTCAAAATAATAGAGGTCTTGATTAATCCACTCTTTTGCATAGCGCTCAACGCTATTAATGGCTTCAGAGGAGATATCTTTTTGGAAGAGCTCTTCCTTAACGCCTTCCATCCCGATTTTCTCGAGCTTATCCATCGTGAGAATCACATCATTTAAGCGAAGTGTAGGAATAGAGATCGACTCTAGCATACCTGCAAGCAGTTTGCGGTTGTTATACTGAATCGTCACATCAAGTTCGAGTTGACTGAAAAGATCGAGCGCCATCTCCATTAATTCTGCTTCGGCCATTTGCGAACTAACGCCGGTTATATCCACATCGCACTGAGTGAATTCTCTAAAACGCCCTGGTTTAACTGGTCCATCTCGAAACACCTTTCCGATTTCATAACGCTTGAATGGCATTGGTAAATCTGGATTCATCGCAACAACTTTGGCGAACGGGATGGTCAAATCGTATCGAAGGGCAAGTTCTCTCTCTCCACGATCAGAGAGGGTGTACATTTCTGCTAAAATCTCATCGCCACCGGCATACTTTGAAGTCATCAATTTCCGATCGTTAAGGATCGGTGTTTCAAGTGGAGAACAGTTGTATTGAATAAATGTGTCTTCTATTATTCTTCTTACTTTGCGCCGTATGATTTCATCTTTAGGTAAATAATCCATCGTTCCTTTGACATTCTGATCTTTCAGCTTTTTCATAGTCCTCATCCTTTCGTTTTTGAATACAAAAAACCGCATGAATGGGAGAAATGTTCTTCTCAATTCATACGGTTACGAGTAATAGCCTTCCTATACGCGATTATTTTGCAATCGGATAGCAAGGCTAGCTGTGATGATGAAGTTGTACGATGAATAATTGTCTCATATCGCTCACCTCTTATTTCAAAATATGGTAGCACATGAGAACCATTTCAGCAATCTTTCTTTTTTTCTGAAGATTTGATAGGATAATATTTCCTATAGAAAGGTGGGGGATTGCTTGAGGAGTCTTACGGAAGAAGAAGTCATATCGCATATTCCTGAACTATCGAATGTTACATTAAGAAAGATTACAAAGGGGTATTCTTTTGATTTGAAATTCGTAACAAAGTGGAATGGAAAGAACGTATTGCTTCGATTATATGAGTTGGATTTACGTGAGCGGGTTCAAGAGAAGGTTGAGAAGATGAAGGCTTTTAAGAAGCTAGGAGTCCGCTGTCAGGAAATTTATGCGTTCGGTGAAGTTCCTGAAGAAAACTTCTGTTATACGATTTTTTCTTTTCTGGAGGGGGAAGATGGCGAAGCTGCTTTAGCGAACTTAACAATGGAAGAACAGTATGCTGCTGGTTATGAAGCAGGATTAGATCTCGTTCACATGCATCAACTTCGAATCGAAGCGTCAATGCCGGAACATATGGCCTTTATTCAAGAAAAATTTGAGAAAGCGGTAGAACGGTATTATAGACTTGATATACAAATCCCTTATGGTAGAAAGACCATTGACTATGTAAGAAACAATATCCATCTTATCGGTGAAAGCAGGCTCGTCTTTGCTCATCATGATTTTCATGCAGGGAATTTGATTATCTCTCAGAAAAAATATGCTGGTGTGATTGATTTTAATCGATGCGGTGTAAATACGGCTTATTCGGAGTTTGATAAGCTAGAATTATTCTCAAGTCGTTTAAGCATTCCTTTCTCAAAAGGGGTTATTCATGGTTACTTTATTGATTGTGTTCCTGAACTGTTTTGGAAAATCCGATCGGTTCATATGGCTCAGCTTCTGATCTATCATATGAATTGGGCAATGGATTACTTTCCGGAAGATCTTCCTCAAGCGAAAGAGGCCATTCAGTATGTGTGGGAGATGTATGAAGGCTTCGACCGGACCATTCCTAAATGGTATGAAGAAAGCCAGGCCTAAGGCCAGGCTTTCTTCAGTTACATTGCTTCTTTTATTCCTTTCTTTACGAGCCACCAATTTGCTGGATAGCTTGTGGCAAATCCAAGAATCATCGCAATTTGCATCATAAACCAGTAGACAGCTGAGTCGGGCTTTGGTGGTTCGGTAAATAAAACAAAATGAACGATGGCCATCCAACCAAACATGCCAACTTCAAAAGCGATCAAAGAAAGCGTATCGGCTTTCGCAGCTTCTTTAATCGCATTCCATGCACCATTCTCTTTGTTCATAGGGTAAATGGCATAGAATTGAAATAGAATACCAAACCCATATGCCAGAATGAACTCGACAAGATAATGAGTATAGAGAATGGAACCAAGCAGCGCAAAACCTGTTAAAGCAACGATCGGAACGCCTACCGCATCACCAAGTGTACAACCGGCAGAGCAGTGACTTGTGGACATAAACACTTTGGCAGACTTTCCGCGATTGTCTTCTAGATCCAAATTCTTCGCTTTCAAACGCCCCCATTTAAAATAAGCCCAGATAGCGAAAGGTCCAAGAAACCATCCGTTAATCGGCCAGACCACATTCATGATTTTCATCATTTGAGGATGATGAATGATGTCTATAAGAATGACGATGGAAGAAAGAAGTCCAATTGATAGGGCAACAATGGATATAAGCTGTAAAGTAGTCAAATCATCTCACCTCTAAAATAAGTATGTACAAAACAATTACCCTCTGGGGGTATAGGATAAACGAATGATTCGGAAGATTCATGATCAGAAAAAGACTCGCCCTTTTTGAAAGAGAGCGAGTCCAATAGGTTATTCCTGTTCGATTTCAGCTACAATTTTCCCTGTAACATGACGTTCTGAAAGCTCAACCAATGCTTGCGGAATTTCTTCAAGCGATATTGTCTTCTTGATCATTGGATCGACATATCCACCCAACAGTAGGTTGATCATCTCATCACCCATCATGGCAAGATCCGCTTGCTCAGCTTTATTAGAGGATTGATAGACACCACCAAGTGCGATTTGATGGAACGAAAGAGGACGAGCAAAGGAAACGCCCTGCGCAAAGTCGGGTGCACCTGCAATATAAGCCATTTGCCCATTAAACGTAAGTGTGTCTAGCGATTTGGTTGCATTATCACCACTTACCGCATCTAGTACAGCGTGAACACCAATTCCATTTGTTATTTCAAGCGTTCGGTTCACAAAATCTTCTTCTTTATAATCAATGGCATAATCAGCCCCGAGTTTTTTTACAAAATCATGATTGTGGCGGGAAGCAGTTGTAATCACCTTTAATCCCATGTATTTGGCCATCTGTATAGCATAGCCTCCTACGCCGCCAGCGCCAGCATGGATGAGTATGGTTTGACCTCGTTGAATATGAAGTTTGCGGAATAGCGCCTGATAGGCTGTATAACCAGCTGTTGGAATTGCAGCCGCATGAACGAATGAGATCGACTCAGGAAGTTTAGAGATGGTATGAGCTTGTGCAATCGCATATTGTGCGAACGTTCCTTTTCTCATCAGGTCACCGTGATAAACGACTCGGTCGCCGGCTTGCCATTCAGTTACCTCATCACCAATTTGGTCAATAATACCAGCACCATCAAGTCCAAGAATGTGCGGGTATTCCCAGTTTGGATTCCCGTTAGTTGCTGTCTTATAGTCAACTGGGTTCAAGCCCGCAGCGTGGATTTTTACAAGAACTTCTCCTTTTCCAGGTGAAGGGGTATCGATTTCTTCAACACTCATTGAATCCCATTGTCCTTTAGCTTTTAGTAAAAGAGCTTTCATTATGAAAATCCTCCTTAAAATAAGTTCAGAATATGAATATGTTTCACTTGGGGAGCTTTTAGTAAACCTTCTCTCCCATTTTCCCATTATAAAGTTCATGAATTTTTTTGGTAAGTAGGCACTTTTTAGTAACTATTTGAAACAATAAGGCGCCGTGAATCGTAGAATAATGAGAGAGTTTAATGGAGGAGGGGACAAATTGACGTTAATCGGTTGGATTTTCTGGGGTTTGATCGCTTTGATTCTAATGATTGGTTTTATCATCCAAAAAAAATATGGAATGAAAGCACCTGAAGAAACAAATCATCAGGTTTCTAGTTCAGAACACGTTAAAAGTCAGACGAGTCCCTAAATACATAATGGAAGCTAAAGGGTGAGTAGAATGCAGGAATGGTTTGGAGCAGCTGCTGTATGTATCAATGACCAGGGAGATTTACTAATGATTCGTAATGAAACTGACGAATGGGCCGTTCCTTCTGGTGAGATCGAGAAGGGAGAAACGCCTGAGATGTGCTGTGTTCGTGAAGTGATGGAAGAGACGGGGTATCAAGTAGCCATTGAGAAACCTTTGTTCGTTAAAGATCAGGATGTGAATGGAATGAATGTGACGACCTATTATTACGAAGTAAATGTGGTAGGTGGTATGCTTTCTCTTGACGATTCTGAAGAAGATGTGAAGGAAATTGAATGGAAAACGATTGATGAAGTAGAAGAAATTCCACATGCCTATCCTGAGGACGCAGCATATTTAACGAATTATTTATACGAAAAGACTCCTTAAGCTAAGGAGTCTTTTCTCTGCTTCATTCATTATTTGACAATAAGTACAGGGCAGCTTGCCTTTTGGATGACTTGATGACTTACACTGCCGATCACCATTTCTTGAAGAACATTAAGTCCTCTTGTGCCCATAACTACAAGATCACTTTTTGTTTCATTTGCATGATCAATAAGAGTTGTGGAAGGAGATCCATGTAGAATAGTCACATCATAAGAAACGTTTGTTTCTTCAGCAATTGCTTCTGTGGAGCTTAGTTTCTCTCTTCTCTCCATATCAAGACCGGGGGAATCGGCATGACGTAACGCATCGTGCTTAGATGTTTCACCATCAATGACATAAACGATTTCAACATGTCCACCTGTTAAGCTTGCTAATTCAAAAGCCTTTTCAGCTGCTTTTACTGAATCTGTGGATCCATCCGATGCAAGTAAAATCTGTTGATACATTATTACAAAACCTCCAGAGTAATTGACTTGTTACTAGGTTCTATAAGTCCTTACCCTGTATAGAAGTGTGTCAATCAAGCATAAAAGACGAAATGATTGTCAGAGAAAGCGGTCATAAAGGATAATGGTTGAAGAGTAAAAAAGGATGTGGGCACGGTGAAACGGATGATCACGATGGTGACCATTTTGCTTGTTATGGATCTTGTAACAAAGCGATGGATTGACTCGATCTTAACCTTAAATGAACAAATTGACGCGATCAATGGATTTTTAACCTTTCAGCTTTACTACAATACAGGAGCTACAAGAGGATTGTTAGAAGGATACACAGGTTTATTAATTTTTCTACAAGCGAGTATCGTACTTCTCCTTATTTATGGATACATACGTGCCACCCCAAAACGCTTTGCTGTGCAGCTAGCTTTTGGCTTACTCATTAGTGGTGGACTTGGAAACTTGATTGATCGTATTCAATATGGTTATGTGATTGATTTTATGAAAGTGAGCTGGAGCGAAGGGATTTTTAATCTTGCTGATACTGAGATCAGATATGGCTTTATTTTAATCCTCGTTCTTTATTTTATGAAGAAATTTACGATTCAAGGATTTGATGATCAGGAGAAATAGCGAAACAAAAAGCGAGAGAGGATAAACCTCTCTCGCTTTTTGTTTCGCTTACTCTAAAGGGACAATTTATTATTTTGCTTCTTGAAGGATTTGTTCAAGTTGAAAAGCTCGAACTTTTCTAGGGAGAAAACTTCTGATTTCGTCCTCGTGAAAGCCTACTTGAAGTCGTTTTGTATCAAGTAAAATCGGGCGTTTTAAAATGCCAGGATTTTCTTTAATTAAGCTGTATAGTTCCTGAAGTGTAAGCTCATCAACCTCTTTATCAAGCGCATCAAAGGCTTTTGAACGCTTTGAGATGATTTCTTCGGTACCTTTTTCAGTCATACGAATTATAGCTTTAATCTCATCTTCTGTGAGCGGCTTTGCGAACATGTTGCGCTGTTCATAAGGAAGGTTGTGCTCTTCCAGCCACGCTTTTGCCTTTCTGCACGAAGTACAGCTTGGTGATGTGTAAAGTGTAATCATATGTTTGACCTCCAAATGGATTTTACATGGTTCATCTCCATGTTAAGTATACTAAAAAAAGTCGTTGCCTGACTGTAAGTTATGTTACACATTTTCGACGATTATCTATGTGTTAAATTCCTCTTGGTCAAAGTTATTCGATCTAAATAACAGGAATTTCTTCTAAATGATTAATAATAATAGCCAGCTTTTACTAAGGTATACCCGCTAACGAGAGCAGGCAAACTACGTAAGAAGTTAAGTTTTATTGGAGGATGCTCATGGATGATAAAAAGAAGTGGGATTTGATATCACTTGCTTCAATTCCACTTGTGATGACGCTAGGGAACTCAATGCTTATTCCAGTCTTGCCTATAATTGAAAAGAAGCTCAGCATCACATCCTTTAAGGTTTCGATGATCATTACGGTTTATTCTATTGCAGCCATTTTATTAATTCCAATTGCCGGTTATTTGTCCGATCGATACGGAAGAAAAAAAGTGATCATCCCGAGTTTGTTTATCGCTGGGATTGGAGGGCTCGTCACAGGCTGGGCATCATGGTCTCTAGAAAATCCATACGTCATGATTCTTATAGGAAGGGTACTTCAAGGGATTGGATCTTCTGGAGCAGCCCCAGTTGTTCTTCCTCTCGTAGGAGATTTATTCAAAAATGATAAAGATGTAAGTGCGGGATTAGGCTTAATTGAAACATCAAATACAGTCGGGAAGGTGCTGAGTCCCATTCTTGGAGCTCTTCTGGCATCCTTTCTCTGGTACTTGCCCTTCTTGTCCATACCTGTTTTCTCACTTATTTCAATATTACTTGTCATATTCCTTGTTAAGTCACCAGAAAAAAAAGAGAAGCCACAAACTTTTTCCTGTTTTTTGTCATGCTTAAAAAATATTTTTCGAAAAGATGGAAAGTGGTTAACGGCGATTTTTGCAATTGGCGGTGTGATAATGTTTGTTCTTTTTGGCATTCTATTCTATCTTGCCGGGTTTTTGGAAAATGAATTTCAAATTGTAGGTGTTAAAAAAGGTGGGGTTATTGCTATTCCACTTGTTGCTCTTTCATTAACCTCTTTTGTGACGGGAAAACGTATCGGTGAGAATAAGAAAACGATGAAATGGTGCATTTTCATTGGTTTATTTATTCTGGCAGCAGCGACACTAAGCGTTTCATTTACAGAACGACTCTGGTTGATGTTACTGATCTTATTTGTGGGTGGAGTAGGAATTGGAATGTCTCTACCTTGTCTTGATGCCCTCATCACAGAAGGGGTAAAAAAAGAAGAACGTGGAACAATTACATCTCTATATAGCTCGACTCGCTTTCTTGGCGTAGCGGCTGGTCCACCAATCTATGCATTGCTCATGAAGCAGTCTCATGAAGTTGTTTTCTATGCTTCAGCAGGTGTAACAGCAATTGCGATCTTTCTTTGCTTTGTTTCCATTAAGCCTGAAACCAATACAGATGTTTAGAGTGGCGAAATAAAGGGTAAATATATAACCCCCACACGATAAGCAAAAAGTAAGGAATAAATGGAAAAATAGAAAGAGGGAATGAATGATGTCATTAGAATTAATACTACAGTTTTTAATGTTAAGTATAGGCTTTATAGCGGTAGCGGCACTATTTCTCAACGTTGATAAAAAGCGTACACAAAAGCGTTTAGAATTAGAACTTGCTGAATATGAACAATCGCATCAAGTATCAAAATACGAGAAGAACAAATAAGATGGAGACTCTGAAACGAGTTTTCATCTTTTTTTGTATCTTGCTTAATGGAAAGATAGAAAGTTACCGGGTATTTGAACTCTTAGAAGTTTGATAATTACGGATAGTGGTATGAAAAGGTTAGATAACCAATTTAGCAACGGTACAATAGAACGTAAAGGAGATTATTCGTTATGACACTTCAAACAGATCACTATTTTGCTAAAAATTATGAACAGTCACGCGAGACATTTCGCAATCATCTTGATAAAATCCAAAAGAAATGGCCTTCGGCAACCTTATCAACAAAGTCAATTGGGAAAGAAGAAGATAATACAATCGATATGATTTACTCTGAAGCCCTTACATCAAACGATCGTGTCTTATTCTTTACTTCAGGTGAACACGGGATAGAAGGGTATGCTGGAGCAGCGGTTATCCATATGTTTGTAGAAGAATATCTTGATCAAATCGATCCTTCAACGACTGGGATTTGCCTGATTCATGCCCTTAATCCGTGGGGAATGCGTCATTTCCGACGGGTTACGGAAAATAATGTTGATCTCAACAGAAATTACTTTTATGACGAAAATTCTATTCGTAGAGACGTGAATAAAAATTATGCTAAGGAAAGCGACTTGTTTCTTCCAGATGGTAAAATCACTGACTTACAAGCAGAGAAGCACAAGCTATATGCACAGTTGATTAAAGGTCTCGCAAAGGGAGGGTACGCAGGATTAAAAAAGGCAAAGGGAATGGGACAATTTGAATTTGAGCGCGGTGTCTATTACGGAGGTTCAACAGCTGAAGAATCAGCTCTTTTCTTGAAGGATATACAAGAAAAGTTGTTAGGAACTTATCCTGGTGTTGTCCACATGGATTGGCATACAGCTCTCGGACCAACAAATGAAATAACGATGGTGATCTCAGAGAATGATGGAAGAGACGTGAAGGAGTTACAAGAAGCGTACAATCTTAACAACGTCGAAAAGTATACTCCTGAAAAAGTTAAAGGGGATTCTACGAATCATTTCTACAAATTAAAAGAAGAAGCATTTCCAGAAACATATCTTCTGTCGGCATTGTTTGAGTTCGGAACGTTTGGGACAGATAAACAGGCTGAAATTCGCGAATTTACGACGATTATTTTGGAAAACCATTTGTATTTTGAAGGGGCAGAATCAGTTGATGATATTCAATGGATTCTAGGAGAATTTGAAGCGATGTTTTACCCGGATGATTCCGAATGGAGAGAATCAGTTGTCAATGAGGCACGCCATGGAATAGAGGGAGTTTTAAAGAAAGAAGAAATTCTAAGTTAGAAATAAAAGGAGGGAGCGAATCATTCGCTCCCTCCTTTTTGTTATTACCCAATTGAACTTCGAACTTCATTCACTTGACCATCAATTGAAAGAGGCTGGTCTTCTCTTTGTTCAATCTTAATATTTGTGATAACACGATCTGTACCTTTTCCTAGAGCACTTGTATGAATGTCTCTTGCTAATTCAAAGAGTTCATCAACGTTTCCTTCAAAGACAGTAGAGGTTGGTCCAATATGGTAAGTGAACCCTTCTTTCTCAGCTAACTTTACAGCTTCTGTTACAAAATGATTCATGCTCGTTTGACTTGTCCCTACAGGTGTTACACTGATTTCTAATAGTGCCATAATTAATCCTCTCCTTCTCTTATGGTCATAGTAGTCTATTGACGTATTTTCTCTAATCCAAACGTTAATAGAAGGATACGATGTAAAAAGAATTAATGAAACTTCCTTTATTTTCAAAAAAACGAAACGAAAGAGACCCCTCATTCGTATAAATAGAAAAGAGCTCGGGAGGAATGCTGCATGATGAACTTGTTTCTTATGTTGGTAGTTATTGTTGCATCTTTAACTGGCTTCAATTGGTTAATGGGCTATCGGAAAAATCATATCCAGATTGACCTGGATGAACGCTATATCGACTACAATGAATACGTAAGGGCACTTAAGAATGAACTGAGTGCGCAAGGAAAAGATGTGGAGTACCTGGGTAATCGTAAGTTTAAGATCGATGGTAAGAAGTATCTTTTTATTGAACGAAACGTCACCATGGGGGGAGTCCCACTTCAGCGCACTATCTTGAAGCCAGCCCCTAATTCATAACAAGCACATCAATTGCTATAATAAGTTGAAGCTACTATGCTTATCCTATTCTTAAATAAGCATTGGAGGTAGTAAACTTATGGAACAAATTGCGGTTACGGCGATTTTAAAGCCTAAAACAGGTAAAGAAGAGAATGTCTTAAGTGTTCTTCAAGAAGTTCTGAAAGGTTCAAGGAATGAAGAAGGTAATATTCAATATGACGTTCATCAATCTATAGAAGATACAACATTTGTGATCTATGAAGTGTGGGAAAATCAACAGGCGATTGAAACGCACATTAACTCAGAGCATTATGAGAAGTATCGCAAGGATATCGGTGACCTTATTGATAGCCGAGAAGTTTATAAAATGAAAAAGATTTAAAGTCATTTCCGTTTCATTTCCGCGGAAATAACTGAGATATCGGGGATATAGTTTGTTTTTCGTGGGAATAATGACGAAAATCGCTGAATGAGCCAAAAATAATAGCATTAGAAAAGCACCTCGGATTCGGGATCCGAGGTGCTTTTCTAATAAATTAACGTCCTTCTTTTGCAAACCGTGCGATACGTTCTTCGATTTCATCACGTACTCGCTGGAAGAAAGCCCATTTTTCTTCTTCTGTGCCTTCTGCTTTAGCTGGATCATCAAATCCCCAGTGTTCACGCTTTACATGTGGTGGTGTTGTTGGACATTTGTCATTCGCATCTCCACAAAGCGTAACTACAAGATCCGCATTGTTTAAAAGATCCATATCAATCATGTCGGAAGTTTGGGAGGAAATATCAATATCGGACTCTTTCATTGCTTTAACAGCATTAGGGTTGAGGCCATGGGCTTCAATCCCCGCAGAATAAACATCGTATTCATCACCTAAGTGTTTTTTACCGAATCCTTCAGCCATTTGGCTTCTGCATGAATTACCTGTACATAAGAAATAAATTGATTTTTTGTTAGACATATATTGTTCTCCTTTTTAAATTGAAATTTAGATGATTAGTAGCCAGAAATAAAGGCCAAGTAATGTAATGAGTAGAGTTGGTACTGTTAAAATAACACCAATTTTAAAGTAGTATCCCCACGATATTTTGACGCCCTTTTGGGAGAGAACGTGAAGCCATAATAGTGTTGCAAGAGACCCAATTGGCGTAATCTTTGGACCTAAATCAGATCCAATAATATTCGCGTAAATAAGGGCTTCGCGCATTGTACCGGTCGTTGAAGTCGCTTCGATCGCTAGTGCATCAATCATAACAGTTGGCATGTTATTCATAATTGAGGACAGGATTGCAGCGATGAAGCCCATCGAAACGGTTCCTACGAGCAAACCTTGATCTGCTACTGATTGGATGACATTTGCAAGAATGTCGGTTAGTCCCTGGTTACGAAGGCCATAAACGACCACATACATTCCGATTGAGAAGAAAACAATCGCCCATGGGGCCCCTTTGATGACGTTCATCGTTTCAACTGCTTGACTGCGTCTCGCCATTAGTAGGAAGAAGATCGCGACAATCCCTGCGATAATCGATACAGGAACTCCGATAAATTCACTGGCGAAATAACCGACAAGTAGAATCGCAAGGACAAACCAGGAGAGCCTAAACATTTTGCTGTCTTTAATCGCTTCATGTGGAACGCGAAGCTGGTTAACGTCGTAATTTCCAGGAATGTCTTTTCGGAAGAACAGATAAAGGACAAGGATACTTGCGCCTAAGGAAAATAAGTTTGGAACAATCATACGTGATGCATACTCAACGAATCCGATATCAAAGAAGTCAGCGGAAACGATGTTCACAAGATTACTCACAACAAGTGGAAGTGAGGTTGTATCGGCAATAAACCCACTTGCCATGATGAATGGGAAAATCATTTTTTCCTTAAAGTTCAAGTTCCGTACCATCGCAAGAACAATTGGCGTGAGAATAAGGGCAGCTCCGTCATTTGCAAATAAAGCGGCAACGACTGCTCCGAGTAACGAAACGTAAATGAACATGCGAAGTCCGTTTCCTTTGGCGATCCGTGCCATGTGAAGCGCCGCCCATTCAAAGAATCCAATCTCATCAAGAATAAGAGAGATGAGAATGATGGCAATAAAAGCAAAGGTAGCATTCCATACAATCCCAGTTACGGTGATGACATCTTGAAAATCTACCACACCGACTAATAAAGCAAGCAATGCGCCGCCACACGCAGACCAGCCAATACCCAGGTTCTTAGGTTGCCAAATAACGAGTACTAACGTAAGTATGAAAATAAGAATAGCGAGTGTGACTGTCAATCTAATACCTCCATTAATCGCAACAAATGCGTAGTCCTTTTTTTTCTAGTTCGTAAAGTTTATCCTTTTGGTCAGGAATGAAGGTTAAAATACTCTGAATCACTAAAAAGGCTTCATGATCTGCATTTAATGAATAGAATACCCATTGGCCCTTTTTGCGTTCTTTCACTAAACCAGAGTCTCTCAATTTTCTTAGGTGCTGACTGATAGAAGGTTGGCTCATTTGCAATACTTCTACAAACTCACAGACGCAGCATTCACCATCTTTTAAAAGGCCCACTATCGTTAAACGCGTTTTATCGCCAAGTAATTTAAGGACAGAAGCAGCCTGATCGATTTCAATCATAGTGTTCTCCATTTCTTCACCTCCACAAATTATTATATAAGCATATACTTATATAATCAAGCAGATTTAAAATGTTGAGAAATTTAGAAAACGGAGCAAGAGTCATTGGTAAACGTTGCTTCGAAATTCTTGTTCGATTAGCATTCTTTCTTGTAGGCAACTGCCTTATGCTTAACAATATGGTTAGAAAAGTAACGATAAAACTAAACGAATGCCCATCCATTCAATAGGAAGCTGCATAGTATGAAGTAATCCAAGATGGAAAGGAGGTCATACTCCATGGGATACGGTTACGGCAGTGGGTTTGCTCTAATTGTAGTGCTGTTTATTCTCCTTATCATCGTAGGTGCAGCTTTTGTTGGAGGAGGCTACTAATTCTCGGAACATAAGCTGTATTCAGCAGGGAATTCCTGTTGAAGGAGCACGGGTTGAATAATAAATGCGCAAGAAGGCTGATTACCTTTAAATCAGCCTTTTCTTGTATAGAAAGATTGAACAAGCTCCTTCAATCTGTTGTCTTTTTTTGGAGTATGGATTTTGGGTATAGCTTGTTACCTAATGAACCGTATGTCTCACTCGTTCTGGGATCAATTAAATTTGTCTGTTCATGATAAACTCGAGGCGTATGCCAGAGAGTGATTAGGGCTCTTGTCATTGGCATCTCGTGGTATCGTTCTGGCCACATTGTTTTAATATGCTCTTTCACAAGTGGATAATATTTCGGATTCATCCCTGGAAACAGATGATGCTCTGTGTGATACGAGAAGTTGAAATGTAGGATGTCCACTATTTTTGGTACTGTAACGGTGAGACTGTTCGCAAGCGGATCATTGATAGGTGTTAATGGATTTAATCTGTGATTTGTTGAGATATAAGCCATTACGATAAAGTTTGCGATGAGAAGTGGAATGAAATAAGCAAATATCCAATTCCTTATTCCGATCACGAAGATAAGACTGATCCATGTTACCCAGGGCAAAATCATTTGTAGAAAAACGTCACGTTGCTTTTTTGGCGCAAATTCTTTTACATAAGTAAAAAACATTTTAATCGAATGGGCGGTAAATTGAACCGTTAATGAAATAAAAGCAAAGAACGAACGGATAAATAACGGGAGTCCGTAAATCCATTTGAACATTTTCATTCTCGAAATACGTTCTAGGGTTGGCCATGCATCTGGATCATTAGCATCATGCTGAGTATGTACATGGTGATTTAGGTTGTGCCATTTTCTCCAAAGTTTTGGGCCAGTACTTAATGGCCAAAACGCAATCGCGCCTAGAATATCACGTAGCAAGGCATTTCTTACAACTGTTCCATGTAGAATTTCATGGCCAAGAAAACCAAGTCCGGCAAAGCAAGCGCCTATCATAAATGAAAAGACAAGTGCTATGAGGGTAGGTAAAGGATTGGAGGCAATGATTAAGAAACAGGTCAATGTGATGACGAGATATGTAAATCCCCCGAAGAGTCGTACTGGAACAGGCTTAAAAGCTTCAGGTGGAAGGTGTTTCTTAATCCGAGCAGCATACCAGCTGAATGAGTGTAGATCGTTCATCATAATCTCCTTTCGAAATGCGAGAATGCTATAGAGCAACTGTTATTTAAGTGAAGAAATAAGCATATAAGTCAATCATGTACCTGAGTAAGAAGAAATATTCAAATGAAAATCAGGAAATGTATTGATTTCAAATAAGCGTCACGATAGAATAAGAAAAAAAAATAGGCAATGAAGAAGAAGAGTAGTCTTGAGCGGCACTTTAGAGAGCTGGTGGTAGGTGAAAATCAGTGTGCGCAACAGATGAATGGGCTTCTGAGCTACCGAACTGAACAGTAAAGTAGGATTCGGCGGAACGTCTTACCGATACAAGAGACACCTTATTGAAATAGGTTTCATTCTGTAAGGGGTAAGCGCGTTTACGTTTGTAAACGAATAAAGGTGGCACCACGGGTCTCTCGTCCTTTTTAGAGGATGAGGGGCTTTTTGTGTTGTCTAAAATGATGGAGGGACATATGAAAAAGACGATCTTAACAGGTATTAAGCCGACTGGAAGAGTTCATTTAGGCAATTACATTGGAGCGATTAAACCAGCTTTAAAACAAGCGATGAATGAGGAACTTGACCCTGTTTATTTTGTCGCAGATTACCACGGATTGACGAAAATTCGAGATCAGCAGCAGATGGAAGAATTATCGTACGGGATTGCAGCTACGTGGCTTGCACTTGGACTTGATCCAACAAAGGTGATTCTCTATCGTCAATCGGATGTACCAGAAATCTTTGAATTATCGTGGATTTTGGCTTGTTTTAGCCCTAAAGGATTAATGAATCGGGCGCATGCCTACAAAGCAATTGTGGAGAAAAATCGTGAGGGAGATCGCGAAGAGGATGAAGGGGTGAATATGGGGTTATTCACTTATCCCATTTTAATGGCGTCTGATATTCTAATGTTTCAAACCGATTTCGTCCCTGTAGGCAAAGACCAGATTCAGCATGTGGAAATCGCAAGGGATATAGCCGCTGCTTTTAATTTTCAATTTGGAGAAACGTTCACGTTGCCAAGCTATATTGTCGATAAAAACACGTCCGTACTTCCTGGGCTTGATGGTAGGAAAATGAGTAAAAGCTATCACAATACGATTTCATTGTTTGAAGAGCCAGATAAGCTTAAAAAGTTAGTTAATCGTATTACAACGGATTCTTCTGACCCAACAGAACCAAAGGATCCGGATACATCAACGGTATTTGCACTTTATAAGGAATTTGCTAGTGATGCCGAAACGATTGAAATGAGGAAAAAATTCAAAGAAGGGATCGGATGGGGAGAAGCGAAAAAAGAACTTTTTCATGTTATGGATGATTTCTTAGCTGAACCTCGAGAGAAGTACCGTTACTATATGGCTCATAGAGATGAGCTTGACCAAATTCTTGAAGAGGGAGCAAGGAAAGCAAGAGCTAAAGCGCAGCCGTTCTTGAAAGATGTGAAAAGCAAGCTAGGCATTCGACGATAGCAAGCTAGAAAACTTAACGTATTGTTCCTATATGCCGATAAAGATCATATATAGATTTCTTATGATAACTTCGGAGGCACAACACTATGATTGAAATGATAGGAGAATATAATTGGTGGATCGTCTTACTGTCAGTAGTCATCGCGGTCTTTGCTTCATATAGTGCGCTAGATCTCGCAGGTAGAGTTTCTTATTCGAAAGGGATTCGCAAATGGGTATGGGTCATTGGTGGGGCTGGCGCAATGGGAGTTGGAATATGGTCGATGCACTTTATCGGCATGCTTGCTTTTTCAATGTCGATGCCAATGACCTATGATGTTCCCCTTGTTGCTCTATCTATTTGCGCGTCTTTCTTTGGATCTTTCATTGCTCTTGTCGCAGTTGGAGGGAAGGAGCTAACGATTAAAAGGTTAGTTGTTGGAACGATCTTTATGTCTGGGGCTATTATCGCTATGCATTATATAGGTATGGAAGCGATGGAAAATGTTGAGATCGTTTACAATGATTGGTTGCTCGTTCTTTCAACACTTATCGCTATGTGTGCTTCATTTACAGCGCTAAAACTAGCCTTTACCCTTTCTAGATCCCAAAAATACCGTCACTTAATTTTACTAAAGATAGGCAGTGCGGGAATCATGGGAATTGCTATTGCGGGGATGCATTACGTTGGACTTGAAGCTGCGACCTTCTATATGTCTAAAGTACATCATCAACCAGTTGTAGAAGGATTAGACACGTCCGCTCTTTCCATTGCTATTGCCGTCGGTACGTTGTGCGTTCAAACGATTTTGATTTTTGGTGTTGTGACTGAACGGAAATTGATTAAGCAGTCAATTGAGATGAAGGGTAATGACTATCGTTTACGATCACTGCTTACATATAGCATTGATGCGATCCTCACTTTGACAGTAGATGGAAAAATCCGTTCGCTCAATCCGGCAGGTGAAAAACTATTCCGTGTGAAAAAAGATGAATTAAGTCATGTAAATCCAATGGATTTTTTCGAAAGTGAAGAATTAGAGAGAGTGAGTCACTATTTTCTTTCGGTGCATGACACAAGGCAGGCTGTCAGTTTCAATACGAAGGTCTTTACGTTTGACGGAGGGATAAACGATTTAAATGTGACGTTCGTTCCCATTTATTTAAATGATCGTCTTGATCGGATCTATGCTATTACAAAAGATATAACGAAGCAAAGAGCAGCAGAGCAAAAAAACCATCAAATGGCTTATTTTGATGCCTTAACGTCATTACCAAATCGTCGCTCATTTGTTGAATACCTAGAGAACTGCCTTAGGAAAGTAGATGAACCAGCAGATCTTGCTGTTATGATGCTCGATCTTGATCGTTTTAAAGTTATTAATGATGCTCTTGGTCATAACACAGGTGATCTTTTTCTATGCGCAGTTTCCGTGCGTCTGCAAGAATGCGTGGACCCATTTGGTTTTCTCGCACGCCTTGGAGGGGATGAATTTGTGATTGTCCTCGACGGATTTAAGCACATTTATCCTGATGAGCTTGCGAATCAAATTATTGAAGCATTTGAGAAGCCATTTCAGGTTAGTAGCCACGAGCTGTCCACTTCGGTAAGTATTGGCATAGCAGCAGCACCTGGTGACGGAACAAACGTTGAATCATTGATGAAGCATGCCGATATTGCGATGTATTCTGCAAAAGGACGTAATCGCAAGAAATATCAATTCTACTCGGCATCCATGGGACAAAAAAGTGAATTGAGATTAATAGAAGAAAGTTCGCTTCGAGCGGGACTTATCAACAAAGAATTTATTCTACATTATCAACCTCAGGTGAAATGCACTGATGGTTCACTGTCAGGAGTTGAAGCCCTCGTTCGCTGGAAAGCAGGAAAGGAAGAACTCCGCTACCCAGGCGATTTCATTTCACTAGCGGAAGAGACAGGTCTTATCGTTGAACTCGGCCGTCAAGTGCTTGATATGGCTTGTGAACAGGCGAAGAAATGGTGTGAGAGCGGTTATCCTCTTCGTGTTTCAGTGAATCTTTCTGCTAAGCAATTTCAGAGTGATGAACTAATTACAACGATTAAAGAAACGCTAACCAAGTATTCTCTTGATCCAGCATTGTTAGAGCTTGAGGTGACAGAGAGTATGACAATGGAAAACTCTACTCGCTCATCGTGGATGATTACTTCTCTTAGAGAACTCGGGGTGAGTATTTCTATTGATGACTTTGGTACAGGTCATAGTTCGTTAAGCTATCTCAAAGACTTTTCGATCAATCAGGTGAAAATTGATAAATCCTTTATTGATGAGTTAACACAAAATGTGAAGTCCGACCAAATTACGAGTGCGATTATTGCCATGAGCAAGCAATTAAAACTACACGTCATTGCAGAAGGGGTAGAAACGATTGAACAAGCTGATTTTCTATCATCAAAAGGGTGTGATAGTATTCAAGGCTATTACTACAGCAAGCCGGTTCCCCCTCAACAAATTGAAGATACTTATTTGAACTTGGAACCATCACCAGCTTAATCGTTTTATTTTAGCTTATGCTGTGGATTCTCGATTCTTGGTTCAGGCGATTGGTTTTCAATTCTTTTGATATGGGTTTTATAATAATGAAGAGTCATTCGAACATGTCCAAAATGTATGCAGCAGGATGTTTACAACGATAGAAGAAGTTTCTTATTCAAGAAATTCAACATAAAAAACAAAGACTACCAACTGGCAGTCTTTGTTTTTTATTTTTTAATTAAGCTGTATCCGATCCAATGCAAAGCCTGTTGAAGATTTGATTTTACAACAATTTGGTCAAAGTCACTTGAGGCTTGAACCGCTTTTATAGCTAGATCCGGACGAATACCTGTTACGATCATTTGAACTCCAACAAGTTTAAGAGAATCTCCTATTTTAAGAAGATTGGTCGCACTTTGGCTGTGAATATTAACAAGTCCTGATAAATCGAAAATGAGATAATCAAGGTTGTTCTTTGCACTTTCAGCGAGAGCACGTTCCATTAATCGTTCTGTTCGAATTTCATTAACGTCTCCAATGATCGGAAGAATGGCTACTTCTTCTGAAATGGGAACAATAGGCACAGATAGTGATTCGATCTCAGTATTTGCCCTTTCTAATTCAAGGACATTTCCAAGAAGGTTAGCCATCGCTTTAAATAAATCAACGTGATCTTCATTGTAATGAAATGGTTTAAGATCAAGTCCACATAAAGTACCGTAGTTATCACCGTTACGATAATAAATAGGTACACCAATTAATGAGCCACCACCGAGATTTTTGGTAACTTCCATATTTTTTGTTGAATCATGGGCTGCCAAATCATCAATAATAAGGGGTTCACGACCGCCTTTTACGATGAATTGTCAGTAGGAATCGCGATATAAGGTTTCAAAACCTGACTCCAGGATAATTTCATCACGATTGAATGAAGAAATAATATCTACATCTGTCTTATCGTTTTTGGCTACAAAAAATGTATTTACGCCTACGAATTTACTAATAACCTCTAAGACATCTTGAGATGCATCTTCAATGGAAGTATAGGTAGGGATATTAGAATGAATCATATCATACACCTCGTTTCTAATTCATCTAAACAAATCTTATATTTCTATACTATCTTATCATTAAGCTGATAGATAGAAAAATCACTATGAAATATGATTGGAAGTCGAATGATTACTAACGGTAGAGGAGTAAGAAGAGAAGTTATGAAATAAATTTTCATTCATTTCACAATTTCTGGATTAGATTTTGATGATTAGGGTATCAGTAAAATTGGGACATTGAAACTGCAGAAAAGACACTACCCTAAATAGATAGATAAAAGTGTGGATTGTCTCATTCTCCTTTTTAAATGTTTCGATCAATAATGGTAAAGCGTTTAGTTTTCTAGTAGGATAGGGATTTTTACATAGAAAATATCAGTACGAGAGGTGAGTTAATGAAAAATGCTACATTAGTTTTTTGGTATAGTCTCATTGTATGTTTGCTCGTTGTTTTGTGGGGAGCGATTTTGCCTGAGCATTTACAGGAGGTAACATCTACCGCAACTACTTACATATCTAGTCGATTTGGATGGTACTATCTTCTGATTGTTGTGGCTATTCTAATCTTCTGTATTTATTTGATTTTCTCTAGATTTAAAGACATTAAGCTTGGTGGAAAAGACGACAAGCCAGAGTTCAGCTTGCCAACTTGGTTTGCTATGTTGTTTAGTGCAGGAATGGGAATGGGCATGGTGTTTTGGACAACCGCAGAACCAATTTCTCACGCCTTCAAAAGCAGCCCGAGTGGTGAATTAGGAACAGAACGAGCTATTGAGGAATCTCTACAGTTTTCTTTTTTTCACTGGGGTGTACACGCATGGGCTGTCTACGCGCTCGTTGCTCTCGTGCTAGCTTATTTTAAGTTTCATAAAGGATATCCTGGATTGATTAGCGCTACGTTAACCCCTTTGTTTGGAGAAAAGAGGATGCAGGGGACGCTAGGGTATATGATCGATACTCTTGCTGTTGTCGCAACGGTAGTAGGCGTTGCAGCTACACTAGGATTCGGATCTGCCCAAATTAATCAGGGTCTTAAATTCTTGTTTAACACACCAGCAAACTTCTCTGTACAGTTGCTTATTCTCGTTATTTCAACAGCACTATTTATTGCCTCTGCATGGTCGGGATTAAAAAGAGGAATCAAATATTTGAGTAACATTAATATGATACTTGGATTTGCGCTTATGATTCTCCTCCTTATTGTAGGGCCAACGCTCTACATTATGAACATGTTTACGGGCTCCTTAGGCGGTTATATCTCAAACTTTTTCGATATGAGTTTTCACATTGAGCCGATCAACAATGATCAACGTTCTTGGGTCGATAGCTGGACGATTTTCTACTGGGCATGGTGGATTTCTTGGTCTCCATTTGTGGGGATATTTATTGCAAGAATTTCAAGAGGTCGAACGATAAAAGAGTTTATGCTTGGGGTTTTATTTGTTCCATCTATTGTCTGTTTTATTTTCTTTGCGGTGTTTGGAGTCTCAGCGCTCGATCTTCAGCAGAGTGGAATTGCAACGATTTCGGATTATTCGATTGAGACGGCAACATTTGCGGTTTTACAAGAGTATCCTCTTGGCACGCTAATGTCCTTTATCACGATTTTCGTGATTGCCATTTTCTTTATTACATCAGCTGATTCAGCAACGTTTGTATTAGGAATGCTCAGTACGACGGGTTCATTAAACCCATCCGCGATGATTAAGATTGTCTGGGGTTTAACTCTTTCCAGTATGGCTGCCATTATTGTGTACTTCGGTGGAACACAAGGATTGCAAAACATGCTTATTCTTGCGGCATTGCCATTTTCCATCGTCGTTCTCCTCATGGGGTATTCCTTCTTTAAGGCAGCAAGCAAGGAAGTATTATCAAAGAGAAAACGAGAAAAGATGCAACAAAAAGCAGTGTAATTGGATGAAGAGCTGTGTACCTGATGAGGGTGCACAGCTTTTTTTTGCAGGGATCAAGTCATTGGATCGGGAATTAGGAACACAGTAAGTCAGATTGTTCGTATAGAAAGGAAGAGGGAAACGTGAAGCAAATTATAGCCATGGGAGGCGGCGGTTTTTCGATGGAACAGGATAACCCACTCTTAGATGCATACATTCTTAATCAAGCAAAGTGTACGAAACCTAAGATATGTTTTATACCAACAGCAAGCGGTGATGCGGAAGGATACATAGCGAAATTCTATGCCTTCTTTGAAAATCAGCTCTGTATTCCTTCTCATTTGTCTCTATTTAATCCGGGTGCAAATATTGAAAAATTTCTATTAAATCAAGACATAATATACGTTGGTGGTGGAAATACCAAAAACCTAATGGTGCTCTGGAAAGAATGGGGCTTAGATCATACATTGAAGAAAGCCTGGGAGGAAGGCGTCATTTTAGCTGGAATTAGTGCAGGGGCAATCTGTTGGTTTGAAGAAGGACTCACGGATTCTTATGGAGATAAGCTCGAGTCACTGAAGTGTCTTGGGTTTTTAAAGGGGAGTTGCTGTCCCCACTTTGATGGAGAAGAAGAACGAAAACCTGCCTATCATCAAATGATTAATAATGCGCAAATGCAACCAGGAATCGCCCTTGATGATGGAGTAGCCGCTCATTTTATTGACCAATCACTTAAAGTAGCTGTCAGTTCAAGAAAAGAAGCGAGTGCATATAAGGTTAATAAAAATGAGTCAACTGAAGAAAAGATTGAAACCATATACCTTGGTGCAGACGGACAATGATAAAACAAGGAAATGATTCTCAGAAAAGCCCCATCTCTTTGCGTGAGATGGGGCTTTTCTGAATTCTTTTTTTACAGTCGGGAGCTTAACCCTCCAACATTCCTAAAGACTTTAATGCACCTTCTAGGTTCTGCTTGATTGTAAGAGATTGCAAATCAAGTCCAAGTGATACTACACCTATAGCGACATCAGAACTTACACCTGTCACAATAATTTCAACACCCATCACTTCAAGAGAATCAACGATTTTAAAGAGATGCTGGGTCATCATCGTATCTAGTGTGGCTACGCCTGATAAATCAAGAATCAGAGAGCGGATTTTCTTCGCACTTGATTCCATTAACGTGCGTTCAAGAATGAGATTCGCGCGTTTTTCATCTATTTCACCAATGATCGGACAAATGGCTACTTTAGAAGAGATTTTAATGATTGGGACAGTTAGTGCATCGTCTTGAATATACTGTTTCTGAAGGCTACGAGTTTTCTTATCAAGGTAGCTTTCGGTAAAAAGGTTAATGGAATGATCAATCAAGGGATCTATTAATTTCGATATAGTAATAACGTCAGACACTGTTAAAGAAAATGTATGTTGGTGATCTTCCATATAAGTCAGTAACGACTTTTTCATCGCTGTAATGCTCATTAAGATCGTATCTAAATAAGCAGGGAAGTTTTCTTCCTCTTCAAATCTTTGGAGATCTTCAGAGGGATAAGAAATTTCTCCTGCTTCAATGGACTCACCTAGTGAAACTAGAATTTGTTCAGTGAAAGTATATGACTCACCTGGTAGGCTCTGTACTTGAGTGTTCATATCAATTAAATGTCTAGTGTTGGCTGTGATATCATCTATGTTTTGTAGAATAGATTGTCCTAGGCGATGGATAGAGTGAGAAAATTGTTCGGACATAGAAACTCCCTTCTAGCATTACGGTCTACTTGTGGTAAAATAAATTTAATATATGCTTATCTTACTACAATGCACTGTTTTGTGAAGAAGTATATTACTATATACCTGGAGGTGCAGCTTAAATTTGAACAGGTCTGTAGAAGATATGAAAACGACACTTGATGTTGTCTGTGGGAAGTGGAAAGCCGTTTTGCTGCTAGAATTAGTGGAGAAGCCTCTTAGATTTAGTGAGATCAAAAAGGTGATTCCGCGCATACCTCATCAAACGCTTATTAAACATTTGAAAGAGCTTGAAATGGATGGGCTACTTAATCGTAAAGAATCAAAAGATGTCCCTCCCAAGGTAGAGTACTCTTTGACATCATATGGGTATGAGCTTGAACCACTGCTTCACGAAATGGAGAAGTGGGGAAAGATTCATCGCACTCGTTCAGAAGAAACGATTGCAAACTAAAAGGAGCGTGCAGATGCACGCTCCTTTTTGGATATTATGGTTTATCTTGATTCTCTTAATGGAATATCGGGATTTTTATCCTGGAACCATCTTAGAGCAAAGTCGTTTTGGAACAGAAGAACCGGGCGCTTTAGCTGATCATAGACAAGCATATTACGAATGCTATCTACCTTGTCTTCCGGATTATCTGTTTCAATCCAACGTGCATGCTGGTGAGGCATTGTATCGAATTGAATATCAACATTGTACTCACCTTTCATGCGGTATTCAAAAATCTCAAATTGGAGACGTCCGACAACGCCAATAACAATTTCGTCCCAGTGTGCGGTCCGATAAACTTGAATGGCACCTTCTTCAGAAAGCTGTTGCACACCTTTGTAGAAGTGCTTTTGCTTCATCGCTTTTTGTGCCCGTACTTTCGCGAAATGCTCAGGTGGGAATGTTGGTAAAGCTCCGAACGAATAAACGTTTTTAGAGCCTACGAGCGTGTCGCCAATTTGATATGTTCCTGAATCATAAAGACCGACAATATCTCCAGGGTACGCTTTTTCAACATTACCTCGGGAGGAGGCAAAGAAAAGTTGGCCTTGAGAGAGCTTCAAACTTTTACCTGTGCGCTCAAGCCATGCTTCCATTCCTTTTTCAAAAGTACCCGATACAATTCGTAAAAACGCAACGCGGTCACGGTGAGCAGGGTTCATGTTCGCCTGGATTTTAAAGATAAAGCCTGAGAATGTTTCTTCATCGGGCTTTACTTCGCCTTCAGAGCTCTCGCGAGGAGCTGGGGAAGGAGCAAGATCAAGAAAGTGATTTAAGAATGTTGGAACACCGAAGCTTGAAATCGCACTTCCGAAGAAAACTGGTGTCTGCTTCCCTGATTGCAATGCTTCTTCACTATAAGTTGCACCTGCTTCATCAAGTAGCATGACGTCTTCTTGAAGTTGATTAACAAGATCTTCGCCAGCTTTTTCTTTAAGGACGGGATCATCTAAATCTGAGATTTGGATCGCCTGTTTATTGTCGCCTTCTGTATCGTAGAATTCAACGGCTTTCTGATGACGATCGTAAACGCCCTGGAACGATTGACCAATACCGATTGGCCAGTTCATAGGGTAAGATTCGATGCCAAGAACTTCTTCAATTTCTTCAAGTAGCTCTAAAGGCTCACGGCCCTGACGATCCATTTTGTTTATGAACGTGAAAATTGGAATACCATGCTCACTAACAACTTTAAAAAGTTTCTTTGTTTGAGACTCAACACCTTTTGCAGCATCGATAATCATTACAACGCTGTCAACGGCTAGAAGCGTACGATACGTATCTTCACTGAAGTCTTCGTGTCCTGGTGTATCCAGAATATTAATCGTGTGTCCCTTGTAGTTAAAGTTCATAACACTCGATGTAACAGATATACCACGCTGTTTCTCGATTTCCATCCAGTCAGACGTCGCGTACTTGGATGATTTTCGTGATTTAACTGTTCCTGTTGAACGGATCTGACCGCCAAGGAACAAAAGTTTTTCAGTCAAAGTCGTTTTACCAGCATCGGGGTGAGAGATGATCGCAAAGGTCCGTCTCTTCTTTATTTCTTCTTGTAATTCTTTATGGTTACTCATTATGTCAATTAGTCCTTTCAATATCACTTCTTATGTAATATAACATATTCTTACGGTTGTTCCTATTGCGTGAAGGGTACGAAAATAGTGAGAAAGGATTCGATGAAAATAGATCGAAATGAATAGCGAAAGGGGAATGAGCGATATGAGTGGATTTGAAGGATTTTTAGATGATTTCCTATCAAGCTGGCGGAACTCTTCGTTAGATGAAATAAAGTATAAAATAAGCGATACGTATGAGGCGAGAGAAATCTCAAGCCAATCTGAGCTATATGATTTTGGGTATGAGGAGTCGATTCAAGGCTGGGATCAAGCTTTTTCGGCTTTTCAAAAAGACAGAACGAAGTGGGTACTAAAGAAGCTCGCTGTCACTCCAATTCGACGAAATGAAATGCTTGCGATTATTTTTGCTTCTATTGAGGTAGATGGCAAACAAAGTGAAACTGGGAGTGTCTTTTTTGATACTTTTCGAAAAGGGGTACAAGGGAATTGGAAGCTTGTGAGAAGTTACATTGAAGCTGGGGTTCCGATTGAACACATCGCAGCGTTTCAGACGGAAGAAAAATAGTTAATACATTTGAAGCTCCTGATAAACGGATCCGTTTATCAGGAGCTTTTTTGTGTAGAGAGCTTGTTATGACTCATTAGGCACTTGCAGGTACCTATATTACACCAAAGTGCGTACTTACATAAAGACTTGGAAGGTTGCATAATCAGTTGTACAGCTGAGAGAAAAGACGTCTTTCTACTCGGCACTTAAAAAATTTCAAGGAGGAATTCGCTTTATGAGTTCTCAAACACATACAATGTCACACTCGAAAGAAAAATCTAGTGGTACTCTAGCCCTTTTAGCGCTCGCGATTAGTGCATTTGGAATTGGAACAACCGAATTTGTTCCTGTTGGCCTTCTTTCTTCTATTGCAGATGACTTATCGATTTCGATTACACTTGCTGGCTTATTGATTTCAGGTTACGCCATTGGAGTAGCAATTGGTGCTCCCGTTCTAACTGCTTTAACTGGAAAAATAAATCGGAAGACACTCCTCATGTCATTAATGGTCGTTTTTATCATTGGTAACCTTGTAGCGGGAATATCCACATCCTTCGGTTTACTACTCGTTGCACGGTTTATTACAGCATTTTCACACGGGATTTTCTTCTCAATCGGTTCAACGATTGCAGCAGATCTCGTTCCAGAAAATAAGCGGGCAAGTGCGATTGCCTTTATGTTTACAGGATTAACCGTTGCAACCGTAACCGGTGTTCCGCTTGGTACATTCATTGGCCAAGCGTTTGGGTGGAGAGCAACGTTCCTTGGTGTCGCTCTTCTTGGTGTGATTGGGATTATCGCAAGTGCGATTCTCGTACCGAAGGATTTAAAAGAAGCACCGCCAGCGAAATTTAGTGAACAGGTGAAGATCTTAACGAATGGAAAATTACTCTTAGCATTTGCGATTACAGCACTAGGTTACGGTGGTACGTTCGTTGCCTTTACGTATTTAGCTCCGCTACTTGAAGATGTAACAGGACTTAGCGCGAAATTTGTTAGTGTGATTTTACTAGTTTATGGTGTTGCCGTAGCGATTGGAAATGTCATTGGTGGGAAAGCGTCGGATAAGAACCCATTAAAAGCACTGTTTTGGATGTTCGTGATGCAAGCAATCATTCTCTTTATCATGACATTTGCCCTTCCATTTAAAGTGGCTGGAATAATTTCGATTTTCTTCATGGGTTTGTTTGCCTTTATGAATGTTCCTGGTTTGCAAGTACTTGTAGTGAATCTTGCTGAAAAATATGTACCATCTGCCGTTAACGTGGCATCCGCGCTTAATATCGCTGCGTTTAACGTTGGTATAGCGATTGGCTCATTTGTAGGTGGCATCATCGTTGATTCCATTGGTCTGATTCACACTCCGTGGATTGGCGGCATTATGGTTGTCGGAGCGGTTGCGCTTACGGGATGGCTACGAGCTATGGAGAGAAAAGCATAGGGGAATGATGTAGAAAGTTCTTTAGTATTCAAACCTATCTATTTAGCGTCTAAAAAATTTAAGTCAATCTTCATCCAATTTCCGCATTTCGTATTACATTAGTTTGCTAGTGAAGGAACAATTGAATGATTGCTGAACAAAGCGATCCCTACCACGAATATAGTGGTAGGGATCGTTTATTCATTCATACTGACTTAAGCCTTTTTTAAACGCAGCAAGATGATTTTTTGAGGCATCACCAAGCCTTGTCATAACGGTTTTGACATCCTGCGGCAGGTCGGGTAGATCCGCTAATTTCTCATACATGGCTATGTTGTCAACTTCTCCTTGAACGCCAGATTCGAACGCTTTTTTTAACGTTTTGGGGGTGGTTGTATACTGGCTAGCATTATTTTCGGGCGCGGTTATGTTATACCTTGTAAATAAGGGGAGAAGAGCTGTAATGTGCCTTTGCTCAGCCATTTTAATTTGAGAGAAAGGTATTATGTCACCGAATTCTTTGATGATAGCATCATATCTTGCCTGTGCCAGATACTCATCCTGAATCGCATACGTTAAGGCTTCCTTCAATGTAATGGAAGAGTCTTGTAGTGCTCCTTTTGCACCGTAGTCTTCTGGAAGAGCTTCTGCATTCGCTTCAATAAGATTGAAGTTGAAGAAAATGAAGCTGATGATCGCAATAATCGCTACTTTTTTCAATTTGCTCACCTTGCCTTTTTGTTGATTAACCTTCCTACAAAAGAGGAGTTTTATGTAATTTTTAATTGGTGAAGTCATTTTGTTTGATTTCCCTTAAAGAACAGCATATGATCTTAACTGTAAAGTGTTAAATTACAGTAGGAGGAACAGTCGTGAGCAAACGTATATTAATGGTTGTTACAACCGCAGATACAATGAAAGAAGGACATAAGACAGGTCTCTGGTTATCAGAGTTTGGGGAAGCGTATATCGAATTTGAAAAGCTTGGCTATCAAATCACAGTAGCTAGTCCGCTAGGCGGAAAAGCGCCTGTTGATGATCGCAGTCTTGAAGGTGGAGAAACGCCTCAAGAAATTCTCGATACTGCCAAATACCTTGAAGATACAGTGAAGCTCGAGAAAATCATTGGCGCGTCTACTTTTGATGCGATCTTTATGCCTGGTGGGCACGGAACAATGTTTGACCTTCCGGAAAACGATAAGCTTCAGCACTTGATTCGTGAGTTCTATGAATCAAACAAAATTGTTGCTTCTGTCTGCCATGGTCCCGCTGGACTCGTTGGCGTAACTCTTTCAGATGGTAAGCCACTTGTTTCAGGTAAAACGATTACGGCGTTTACAGACGATGAAGAAAGAGAAACAACGCTTGATCAATTCATGCCTTTCTTACTGGAAACTCGTCTTCGCGAACTTGGTGCTGACTTTGTTACAGAAGATAACTGGTCAGATCACATGCAAATAGACGGTAATTTAATTACTGGTCAAAATCCGCAATCAACTACTAGTGTTGCGAAAGAAGTAGTCGAGAAACTTAGCTAATGATTAAGATCCCTAGGAGATAGATAATATAAACGAAAAGGACTCCGAGTTTCGGAGTCCTTTTCGTTTATATTTTTTACTCTTTATCTTTGTCTTTTTTCTTACCGAAAACCTTTTTAGTAGCACCTTTAAATACATTAGAGGCCGTATCAACTGACTTACCAACGACTTTGTTCCCTGTTTTACTCACATTTTTAACAAAGTCTGTTGAAGCGTCAGCGGCTTTCCCTACAAGACCGCCTTCTCCGCTAACTGACTTGACAATATCGTTCGCTGTGTCAGCGGATTTATTCACAAGATCACTTGCGGTTTTTGATGTCTTCTTCACAATATTATCTTCTTTCGTTGAATTTCTCTCAGACATCTCAATCCCCTCCTTCGCGAATTTTGATACAACACTATGCTATGAACGGAATGGTATAAATATGATTTTCAAGTAAAACGTCATTTGAATTTGGAATTTTCTCCACCTAACTGCGAAAAGAGGAGGTATTCGATAGGAAGAAGTGGAAGAATTATTGAACGACCATTTCTATAAGGAAGTGAAAGGATATATGAATCATCAGTTGGATGTACGTGGGTTATTAAAGGGCATTGCCATATGGGAAGTAGTATTGTTTCTTCCGGCTATTTTGTTGTTTTCTTATCTGCCTGATGATCGACTGATCGACATCTTTATTAACGTATTTATTTTCTTTGGTTGTACAATTGGTCTGTTTACGATATCAAGGTATGTTCAGCGGTTTGTGAAGAGAGGATAATAAATTACTAAAAAGGAGGATGCGCATAGTGCACATCCTTCTTTTTAGTAGTCTATTCGATTCTTATGCTTTTCCCAGCTTTGAAAAGGTTCGTTCTTCTCATCCATTTCAATATGGTGAAACGGAATGGTTCTTTGTTCAGGTTTTTTCTCAATTTCGTTATAAATCACGGCATCATCAAAACCAGCGTCAGCAGCTTCATTTCTCGATGCAGCAAAATATACACGGTCTGGGCGAGACCAGTAGATTGCTCCAAGGCACATCGGGCAGGGCTCACAGCTTGCGTAAACAACACAGCCTTCAAGCTGATGCGTCCCGAGTTTTTGACAGGCGTTTCGTATTGCGACAACTTCTGCATGGGCAGTAGGATCATGATCCGTTGTCACTTGATTGAATCCTTCGCCTATAACAACGCCATTTTTGACGACGATTGCACCAAATGGCCCGCCGTTATGTTCAGTTACGCTTATAGATGCTAGCTGGATTGCATGTGTTAACCAATCTTTCTCCGTCATTTCATCACACTCCTGTACACTAATAATTAGACATATTCCACAGCATTCCCTATCTGATCAAATAAATTTCCATACAGGAGATTGGAATGTTAAGGCGAAGTGTTTTCTTAACGACTAAAGAGCGAGGGGGGAATTTTTGATTAATGTTATAACAAAATAAGGAGGGAATGAGAATGGAGCTATTAATCCTTGGTGGAACACGTTTTATTGGAAAATATGTAACAGAGAGAGCTTTAGAGAATGGACATACGGTTACGCTATTTAATAGAGGGACTAATAAGCAGCAATTTTCAGAGGTTGAAACGATTATCGGAGATCGTGATGGAGATTTATCCAGTCTAGCGGGAAGAAAGTGGGATGCCGTAATTGATACGTCAGGGTTTATTCCGAGAACAGTGAATAAATCGACGAAGCTTTTACAGGATAGGGTTAACCATTATACATATATATCGAGTGTTTCAGCTTATCAAGATTTCGGAGAAAAGCCATGTACAGAAAGTTCGCCTCTTCAGGAAATCTCAGATACGGAAGCGGAACGTATAACGGCAGGAACAGCTGGACCGATTTACAACGAGCATTATGGTGCACTAAAAGCGAAGTGTGAAGCTGTTGCAGAAAAGAATTTGAGTGGCCGGGTTCTTCATATTCGACCTGGACTCGTCGTAGGGCCGTATGATTATTCAGATCGCTTTACTTACTGGGTTAAGCGAATTCACGAGGGTGGTGAAGTTCTAGCGCCAGGAAACCCTGAGCGTCCGGTACAATTCATAGATGTGCGAGACCTTGCTGATTGGGTATTGCGAATGACGGAACAAAGGGTCGCGGGCGCGTACAATGTGACCGGGAGAGAAAGAATGAATACAATGGGGGAAGTGCTTGCGTCATGTAAAAAGGTGAGCGGAAGTAATGCGGTTTTTCGTTGGGTAAACGAAGAGTTTCTTCTTGAAAATGAAATAGCGCCGTGGACTGAATTACCGCTCTGGCTTCCTGAATCAATGAGCGCAGCTGAGACGAATATTGATCGGGCGCTTCGTGAGGGACTGAGCCTTCGTCCTCTTGAAGAAACGATTCACGATGTTTTAAACTGGCTACCCATTCGAAATGATGAGAACCCATTCAAAGCTGGACTTACAAGAGAGAAGGAGAAAGCCCTTTTACGTATGGCAGAATCACGATGAGTTTTCCCCTCCGAAAATGAGGCGATCTTAACCGAGTGAGTTAAAAGGACAGAGCCTGGCGGCGATCCGTCAGGTTTTTGTTGTTATGCTAGAATAATCTATTGGATGTAGTTGAACGATGTGAGGGAAGAATACTCGGTTTCATCAACGAAACAGAAGGAGGTCAAGATGATATCATTTCTTCTTACTTTAAAGAGGATGTTGTCAGCATTATGGAAAGCGATAAAGGATAAAGAATTTCAAGTTCTTTTCTTTCTTACAACGATTACACTCGTCTCAGGAACAATTTTCTATCACACTGTCGAAAGCTGGTCCGTGTTAGATTCGCTTTACTTTAGTGTTGTTACGCTAACAACTGTAGGGTTTGGGGATTTTAGTCCACAAACCGATTTTGGGAAAATTTTCACGATCATTTATTTATTCACAGGAGTTGGTCTAATTCTTGGATTTATTAATAAGCTTGCTTTACATATGGGAAGAAGTAAAAGGAAACAAGATTAATAGATAGTGATGATAAAGGGAGGGCTCAACTGGAAATGAAGTTGGGCTTTTTTTATCATTCATTAGGACGCACTCAATGCGGAGTTTGATTCCTTGCGTTATAACGAATACAAGCATATAATACAAAACGTAATGTTTACGATTTGTAAAAAGCGAGCTATTGGTATAGGTTGTGGATAATTGCTCTATGCACGGTGCCAAAACGAATAGCATAAATTAGAATAGATGAAGGGATGAATTAGGTTGGCTAAGAAATCGAAAGTAGTAAAAGAACAAAAGCGGCAGGAGCTCGTCATGAAGTATGCTGAGCTACGAAATGAATTGAAGGCAAAAGGAGATTTTGAAGCGTTACGAAAGCTCCCACGTGATTCATCACCAACACGCTTGAATAATCGGTGTGAAGTAACTGGTCGTCCGAAGGGGTATTTAAGGAAATTTAAAATGTCTAGAATTGCGTTTCGTGAATATGCTCATAAGGGGCAGATTCCTGGGGTGAAGAAGTCAAGCTGGTAAAAGGGTAGGGGAAGATATGGAGTGCAATGAACATTTGTTGAAGATGCTCGTTCGTGATATCGTGGCGAAGCTCCCTGAGAAGGAGAAAGCCCTCTATCAGTTCATCGATGAACTGGAAGTTAGGTTAATACAATCAGCGGCTACACCGGATCAATACCTTAACCTTCTGAAAAAGTATTCCCCATATCATGAAGCAGCTAATGAGTTTGGTATCTCAGCTTATAAGGCGAGAACAATGATGCATCGGATTGAATGGAAGATTGCCGCAAGATTGGATGAAAAGCTTCAGCGTATGAAATGGTTGGAGCAACCTTCAAGTGGAAAAAGAGTCATAAAAGGTTATCTCACGTTCTAAATGAAGAGAGGCAGCTCGCAATCGAGCCGCCTTCTCTTTTTCATTAGGAACTACAGTGATTTGAAGTAGGTACAAACCGTTTCAATTCCTTTTGTGAAATTATCAATGTGAAAATGTTCATTTGGAGCATGCAAGTTTTCTGATGGTAAGCCGAAGCCCATAAGGACGACGGGTGCTTCGAGAACGCGAGCGAACACTTCTACGATTGGTATTGATCCCCCTTCTTTAGGGAAGAGAGCGCGCTCGCCGTATACTTTTTCATAAGCATCGGCCGCTTTTTGAATCATAGGATCATTCGAATCAAGCGAGACTGGGCGTGCTTGAATAAATTGATTAACGGTCATCGTAGTACCTGCAGGTTGATGCTCGAGCAGGTGTTTTTCAATTAATTCGTAGATGTGCTGAGGATCCTGCTTCCCAACGAGACGACAGCTAATTTTACCAGTTGCTTCTGATGGAACAATCGTCTTAATTCCATCACCCTGGTAGCCACCTGAAATGCCGTTCAATTCGAGCGTCGGGCGAATGCCTGTCCGTTCCTTGAAGGAGAATCCTTTCTCACCAAATAAGGAAGTTAGTCCGAGCTCTTGCTTCATCGCTTCATCATCAGATGGAATACGAGCAATCTCTTCTCTTAATTCTTCTGTTAGTTCTGGTACCCCTTCGTAAAATCCTTCAACAGCAATGGATCCATCTTCGCTATGAAGACTATCGAGTAGCCGAACAAGGGAATGAACCGCGTTTGGAACGCCGCCACCATAAACTCCTGAATGCAAATCAGTATTCGCTGTTTTCACCTTCACCTCCATCGCAAGGGCGCCGCGTAGAGACGTACAAATGGCAGGTAATCCTTCTTTAATAAAAGAAGTATCTGAAATCACAACCGCGTCAGCAGCGAGCTTATCAGTGTTTTCTTCAATAAAAAGTCCAAGATGTGGACTTGCGATTTCTTCCTCACCTTCTATACAGAACTTCACATTGACGGGTAGCTTGTTATCTTCTTGCATCAGCAGTTCCACCGCTTTGATATGAATAAACAGCTGCCCTTTATCATCCGTTGCACCGCGGGCATAGATCTTATTATCACGAATAACGGGTTCAAATGGCGGTGTTTCCCAAAGTACGAGTGGGTCAGCAGGCTGTACATCATAATGGCCATAGATAAGAATTGTCGGTTGATCTTCCGCATAAAGCCAGTCGGCGTAAACGATCGGATGGCCGTCTGTTTCAATGACTTCAATGTTTTCCATGCCAGCTTTTTCTAAAGAATTTGCGACCCACTCAGCCCCTTTTTGAACGTCTGACTTATGGGTGGGAACGGCTGAAATACTTTGAATTTTTAGAAATTCTTCTAGCTCGTTAAGAAACGCATTTTTATGTTGTTCGATGGCTTTTTGCATATAGGTTTTCCTCCTCTATTATGTTGTCCTTATTATAGTCGAGTGTGGCTTATTTTTACATTGAAGCGTATTATAATGATGGATAAAAAAGGTAAACTGATAACAGTGCCTTGAATTTAAGATTAAAATTATTACATTCACATTAATTAGTTGTCATATTGAGTGAGTCTAAATACCTCCATGTGGAATCGATTCCTGATACGAAAGAACTATTTATTTTTGGTTTGGAAACCTTTTCAATACACGATTGCAAACCGCTTTCTTTTCTGTGAGAGTAGGGTTTACGTATCAAAAGTTGTGTATGAAATGTGACTTTTCGAGCTTGTTGACGTGTTCACATATTTTCCATACAGTTATGGCGAACGAAACAATCAACTAAAATTTTGAGGAGTGTGGCAGATGGGGAACGTGAAAAAGTCTTCTGTTTTTAAGGGGATTGCACTATCGACAATTATGCTAGTAAGTGGATTTGCAGGTACACCATTAACAACGAATGCAGCTGAAAATGAAGCTGAAACAGCTGTATGGTCACGTCAAGATGCGCAGGATTATGACTTATCAAAAGATAACACTGCACCTAACATTGACAATGTAGATGAAGTCGCTCCAGACTATTGGGTTTGGGATACATGGCCGCTACGTAACCGTGATGGATCAATTGCTCAGATAAACGGTTACCAGGTTGTTTTTGCACTTACAGCATCTAGAGAATATACATGGGGTGGCCGACATGACGAAGCTCAAATTCGCTACTTCTACTCGAAGAACGGGAAAGATTGGAAGATGGGCGGACTTGCTTATGATTCAGAAGATGCCCTAGGTTCTCGTCAATGGGCTGGTTCAGCGATGATGGATGATGATGGTAAGGTACATCTTTTCTATACAGCTTCAGGTCGTAAAGGTGAAGAGCAAACTACATTTGAACAACGTCTTGCGAAAACAACGTTTGATATCGAAGCAGATAAGAAATCAAAATCTGTTGAACTAAGCAACTTTGGCGAACACGAAATTCTTGCTGAAGCAGACGGCGAGTATTACGAAACGCAAGAACAAAAAACAGGTAATATCATTTATTCATTCCGTGACCCATGGTTCTTCCAGGACCCTAAGACAGGAAAAGAATACTTAATCTTTGAAGGAAATACAGCTGGAGACGACAAATCACTAGACCCAGAAAACATTGGTGATGCTGATTTCCGTGAAACGCACGATGTACCAGCTGGCGCTGAAGATTACAACGGGAACGTTGGGATTGCTGAAGCACAGAATGAAGATCTAACAGACTTTGAATTGCTTCCACCACTACTTGAAGCAAACGGTGTTAACCAGCAGCTTGAACGTCCTCACCTTCTTGTTAAAGGCGGAGACTACTACCTCTTCACAATCACACATAAATTTACGTTTGCTCCTGGATTAACTGGTCCTGATGGTCTTTATGGCTTTACGAATGATTCTCTTCGAGGAGACTACGAGCCGCTTAACGGCAACGGTCTTGTTGTAGCAAACCCTGAAGATGATCCTTTCATGACATACTCTCATGCAGTTATGCCGAACGGTACAGTTATTAGCTTTGTAAATGAGTATCGTGATGAAAATGGTGAACTTCAATATGGCGGTACATTTGCACCAACGCTTAAACTTTCGATCCATGGTAACGAAACAAAAGTAAACGGCGCACTTAAGCCAGGGCAAATCATGCCATCACACTAAAACTGGGAAACCAGACTAAAGGAGACTTACAAACATGAATAAGTTTTCAAAAACAGTAGCGACTTCCGTACTCGGATTCGCTACCCTGTTTTCAAGCTTTGCTCCGGCAACAGGCTTTGCGGCTGAGAGCGAAACGTCGAACTGGACAAGAGAAGATGCAGCAAAGATTGTGCAAAACAAGGATAATACAGCACCTGAAATTAATACAAAAGATCTTGAGCAGATTGCGCCAGATTATCATATCTGGGATACGTGGCCTCTTCGAAAAAAGGATGGCTCCATCGCAACTGTGAACGGATATAAAGTGATCTTCTCACTGACAGCACCAAGTGATGTATTGCCTGGTAAGCGTCATGATATCGCTGAAATCCGCTATTTCGTTTCAAAGAACGGTAAGGACTGGGAGCTTGGTGGAACTGTTTTCAATGAAGAACAGGCACTAGGTTCACGTCAATGGGCAGGTTCTGCCATGATTGAAGACGGCGAAATCAATTTCTTCTATACGGCAACTGGTCGTAAAGGCGAAGAGCAATTGACTTATGAACAGCGTCTTGTAAAAGCTTCTGCTGATGTGGATGCATCGAAAAAAGGAGTCGAATTTACAAACTGGTCTGATCATGAAGTGATTCTTGAGCCAGATGGCGAATACTACCAGACAATGGAACAAAGTAAGCAGGGCGACATCGCTTATGCATTCCGTGATCCATGGTTCTTCGAAGATCCTAAAACAGGCGAAGATTACATTTTGTTTGAAGGGAATTCCGGAGGCACGCCTGCAGAGCGCTCGGTTGAACAAGAACACATTGGTTCTGAAGACTTCGCTACTGTAGACGAAGTACCAGAAGTATCAAAGCTCTTTAACGGTAGCATTGGTATCGCAAAAGCAGAGAACGATGACTACACTGAGTTTGAAATCATGCCTCCGTTGATGGAAGCGAACAGCCTGAATCAGGAACTTGAGCGTCCGCATATCGTGACAAAAGGGAATAAATATTACCTTTTCACTGATACGCACAAGAACAAATTCGCTCCTGGAACGAATGGTCCAGATGGTCTCTATGGCTTCGTATCAAACTCTCTAACAGCAGACTATGAACCTCTTAACGGTAGTGGTCTTGTTGTAGCGAATCCAGAGAATGAACCATATCAAACGTACTCATGGATGGTAATGCCGAATGGCACAGTGGTTAGCTTTGCGAACTTCTATGACCTAAATGGCTTAACGATCGATGAACTTGGAGCGCAATCAGAGCAGTACCAATTTGACCACTTTGGTGGCACACTAGCACCATCTCTTAAACTTTCCATTCATAATGATGAAACGAAGATTGTGAAAGAAATGGATGCTGGCGTATTTAAATAATCTTTTATGGTAACTGTCGGGGGACACACTTCGGCAGTTACTTTTTTATTCAGAGATACCCTATTCGTAAACTCGATGGACAGGAGAGCTTGATACGATGAGAAAATGGTTGCTAGCTGTCGGAGCTATCTTAGTAATCGGCATAATTATACTCATAATGAGCTGGAATGAAAACAATGAATCTTCCAGGCAAGACGAAGTAAAAGAAGCGGGGATCCTAGAAGACTACAATCAATCGTATCGACCCCAATTTCACTATACGCCGATGCAAAACTGGATGAATGATCCAAATGGAATGGTCTTTTTTGAAGGACAATACCATTTATTTTATCAACATAATCCTTCTGGAAATGAATTTGGCAACATGGGCTGGGGCCATGCGGTTAGTGAGGACCTTTATAACTGGGAAGAGAAGCCAATGGCGCTAGAGGCGGATGATCAGGGAATGATTTTCTCGGGTGGTGCGGTCTATGACGAGAACAATACGAGCGGTCTTTTTAAAGAAGGAAAAGGGGGTCTCGTAGCGTTCTATACAATCGCTGGTGAAGAACAAACCCAGGGGCTTGCTTATAGTGAAGATGGTGGCGAAACATGGAAAAAGTACGGTGGTAACCCAATACTTCCGAATCCAGGAATCAAAGATTTTCGAGATCCAAAAGTGATCTGGCACGAGGAGTCTGAAAAGTGGATCATGCTTCTCGCTGCTGGAGATAAAGTTATCTTTTACGGTTCGGATAATTTGATCGATTGGCAGCAGCTTAGTGAATTTGGTGTCGATCAGGGAGCGCAGGGTGGCGTTTGGGAAACGCCAGAGTTATTTAAACTACCTGTCGATGAGGATTCGGAGAATGAAAAATGGGTGCTACAGGTGGATATGAATCCAGGCAGCGTCGCCGGCGGATCCGGTGGACAGTATTTTATCGGTGATTTTGATGGAGAGACGTTCACGAGAGAAGGCGCAAAAGAAGACATTAACTGGGTCGATTATGGAACTGATTTCTATGCGGCTCAAGCCTTCAGCAATCATGAAGGTAATCCGATTTGGATGGCGTGGATGAGCAATTGGATGTATGCGACTGATTTGCCAACGGATCCGTGGAAAGGGGCGATGTCTTTACCACGTCAGGTTTCTTTGAAAGAAGTGAACGGAGAAACGCGTCTTATCCAAGAGCCTGCGGGTGAGATTGAGTCAAATCGTTCTAAGAAGTTAGTGGATTTATCGGATAAAGAAGTGGAAGGTCGAATGCCGCTTGATGATTTTAAAGCAGATACGTATGAGGTGATCGCTGAATTTGATTTAGACACGTCAGGTGAATTCGGCTTCCGCGTTCGAAAGGGAGATGAAGAGGAAACGATTGTAGGTTATGACTCCAAGAATAATCTCGCGTTTGTTGATCGGCAAAATAGTGGCGATACAGGATTTCATGAACAGTTTCCTGGTGTGTATCGAGCTCCGCTTGAACCAACGGAAGATGGCAAAGTGAAGCTCCATCTTTTTGTTGATCGCTCTTCCGTTGAATTGTTTGTGAACGATGGAAAGCGTGTTATGACAAATCGGATCTTCCCATCTGAGGAAAGTGATGGTTTTGAGATCTATGCGATGAATGGCAAAGTGACACTTGATTCTTTAGAAGTGTATAAGCTTGATTCTTCGTGGAAAACGGGTGGGGAAGAGTAAAGGTTACATGTTGAGAGCGGTCATCTGCGATAAAGATGACCGCTTTTTCGTATTGGAGACTTCTTGTTGAGAGGTGAATCTCGTTATTTCCGCGAATTCTGGAATATATCCGCGATATTTTATTTTATTCCGCGAAAAACGTGATTTTTCCGCGATATTCTTAATTATTCCGCGAAATGCTCGATAATCGAAAATAAATTGGTCCATAGAAGGGGTTTCCTTTTCTTGGATTGGGGTACAAATAGCTATCTTGTAAATAATGGGGGATGTATGGAAATGGAATCATCATTTTCAAATTCAGAACAGCAAAAGTTTGTCAGTACTCTTCAGTCATTCAAGGAAAACCGTCAGAATCCAGTTGTGTTAGAAGAACTATTATCAGACGCTGCCGTTCTCATTGACC
Source organism: Anaerobacillus sp. QJM3NY_32 (assembly GCF_056173645.1). Lineage (NCBI taxonomy): Bacteria > Bacillati > Bacillota > Bacilli > Caryophanales > Bacillaceae > Anaerobacillus > Anaerobacillus sp. QJM3NY_32. The sequence goes on from NZ_CM149684.1 coordinate 905,579, forward strand.
AGAATAATCTCGAATCCCTTTATCAACTCGCTAGTGACTATGATAAGGCGGGCGTTTTTGAAGGTGGACCATGGGAAGAACCTCGTAAATTACAACCGCCTCTTGTAGGGGGATCTTTTAAAATAGACGGAAACTATTCGATTTTTGAAGTACTAAGTGAGCTTCGTATGCTTGCGATTGCGAAAGAGGAATATACTCATCCAGATGTTTCGAGCGAACAGGCTCGCACTTTTCTAAACAAAGTCATGGCGCTAAATCTCCAAATGATTTTCCCAGCTGAGACGGAGGAAGCAAGAATCAATCAAGGTCAAGAACAAAAGAGGGGCATGAACCTTTTTCAATTTTTAGCTGAAAAGATGTCGCTCGGATCGCTGTCGGCTACGTTTGTGGATGAAATTGATCGACTAACCGCACAGCGCCCGATCATGGTAAAGCGAATTAAAGAAATGATCGGTTACGCTGAAAATCTCTTGTCTTCAGAGGACTTAAGCACAGAAGGACGCGCGAGCATTCAGCGCTATCTCGATAGCGTGCATGCTCCGACGGAACTGAGTCAATCCTATCCGGACTTTATGGACTATCGCGATCAATTCAATGCGTTATCTGAAATGGAGAAAGAGTTAGAAGCGGAACGGTTCGCTGATGTCATGCGTGATACAGGTCTCGTTTCTCCCATTCACGCACAGCTTGCTCGTACCCTTGCTGAGGAGGACGCTTCTCATCTACTCGTCCTCACGCTTGGATTAACTGAAAAAGGTGAAGCTAATTTAAATGAGCATTTTTCTTTGGTAAAAGAGCTCATTTTACTATCAATCTATCCTGTCACAGCTCAGTCCCTCTATGGACTTGCGCGCATGCTTGAGCGTGGGGTTTTATCCTCTCCTCCGGTAATCCCAGGGCTTGAAAGGATCATTGAAATCGATATGCTAGCAGAAGTAGAAAAGGATTTAATGGCTTCACGGAATCATCCTGATGATGTGACAAATGTAGGGATTTTACTTTCAGGTCTACTGAGTGTGCTAGGGCAACCGCTTGGCATTGGTCAGGGGATGAATCCTACATGTCAATCTGCGCGAGGAATCAGCCTTTGGTCACAGCATGACCCTGGATTCCTTCTAGAACTTGTTGCAAGAGCGTGTCGTGATGGTGAGGTTGATATTTCGTTTGAAGGGGTTGAAATCAATTCTTCTCTCATCTTAGGAGGTCTAGCTCCGGATCTTCACAAAGAGCTTGATGCCGTTTCCCTTATCCTCGTTCCGCATCTTGATCGCGTTTACGATGAAATGATGAAGCGCAGTGCCTTTCGTGGGGAAGATGGTCATAAATTTGTGAATCCAGAATTTTACGGTCAGTGGATATCCAAAGAGTTTTCTTCTGTTATCAATCCAGTTACTGGTGGCGTGTCAGATTATGAGCAGTTTGCTCGGCTTTTTTACGCGACGCATCATCCAGACTACAACGCAGGACATCAGCTCATTTATCCAAACCCGGTCGGAATTTTCGTTACGACGGCTAATGCGGACTTACTCGGGTTGCATGCCATTTCGATTCAACGTATTGCTGCGGATTCATCCGGACAAATGAGAGTTTATTTCTATAATCCGAACAATGATAGCGGTCAAGATTGGGGGCAGGGCATTAAGTCAACGGTTCGGAATCACGGCGAAGAGGAAGGGGAAGCGAGCCTTCCATTTGATCAATTCCTTTCACGTGTTTATGCCTATCACTATAACCCAAACGAGATGGGCGATTTAGCGGTCGTTCCAGATGAATTGATTGATCGGGTGACATCTCTCGCAAAAGAAAGCTGGGGACAGAAATATCAGTGGGCAGATTTAACGAATCCGTTTTTAATTTAAAAGGTTGATGGGTTCCCTTCTTCTTCATAGAAGGTGGACCCTTTTCTTATTAAGGGGTAGAGTAGAGAGAATAGATGATTCACTAATTAGGAGGTACATAATATGGAAGCAAAACTAGTGATTGATGCACGCGCGATACTTGGAGAAGGTCCTTGCTGGGATGATCAAAGCCAGCTTCTCTATTGGGTGGATATTGAAGGGAAGAAGGTTCACGCCTACAATCCAATGACCGCAGGCAATATTGAGACGCAACAGGAGCAAATGGTTGGCACAATTGCTCCGCGAGAATCAGGCGGACTTGTGATGGCGATGGCCGGTGGCTTTTATGCGATGAACCTTTCTACGGAGAGCGTGGAAGCAATCACCGATCCAGAAAGCCATTTACCAGATAACCGATTTAATGATGGCAAGTGTGATCCGGCAGGCAGGTTTTGGGCAGGTACGATGCACTTAGAAGGATTAAAAGGAGAAGGAGCGCTTTATTGCCTTGATGAAAACCTTGAAGTGACGAAGAAAGTCGATCATGTGAGTACATCAAATGGTTTGGCATGGTCACCTGATACGCGCTACATGTACTTTATTGATACACCAACGAAAAAAGTTGTCCGCTATGATTATGATTTTTCTACCGGTGATATTCGTAACCCCGTTGAGGTGATCACTATTCCAGACGGAGAAGGGATGCCGGATGGGATGACGAGCGATGAAGAAGGAAATCTGTGGATTGCCCACTGGGGTGGATCTAAGGTAACGAGATGGAATCCTGATACCGGTGAGCGAATGCTAGAAGTAAGCGTCCCTGCATTGAACGTAACATCATGCGTATTTGGTGGAAAAGAGCGGAACGAGCTCTACATTACTACTGCTAGAACGAATACGAGTGAAGAAGAGCTAAAGCAGTTTCCGTATGCAGGCGGAGTGTTTCGAGTGAAAACAAATGTGATAGGCAGTCGAACCTACTCGTTTAAAGGTTAGTCCTTTTCCCTTCCTTCTTGTTTAAAAGTCTTCTATAATAGTAGGAAAATAATAGAAAATGAATAAAAAAAGAAGGGGAGGCTGAGTGTGAAACTAAAATCACTCATCGCAATGGGGCTTTTTTTATTGCTGCTTGCGGGTTGTTCGGATCAACCATCAGCGGTTGATGCGTTCGATACATATGTTAAGGACTGGAATAAACAAGAATTTAGCAGCATGTATAAGAAGTTATCACCTGCTATGCAAAAGGAAATATCAGAAGAAGACTTTGTTGATCGCTACAAATCTATTTATGGCGATGTAGAAGTCGAGGATTTGAAAGTTACTTTTAAGAAACCGGAAGAAGAGCCTGAGCCAAATGATGAAGGAGAAGTGACGTTTCCTTTTTCAGTGTCGATGCAGACACTAGCTGGCGAAGTTTCGTTTGATAACGAAGCAACGCTAGTCCTGACTGAAGGAGACGACGCTGATTCTTACGGTGTGAACTGGAATCCTTCGTTTATTTTTAAAGAATTGAAGGAAGGCGATGAGGTCGCCATTCGTTCTTCAGTTCCGGTTCGTGGTGAATTGACCGATCGGAATGGAGAGGGCTTAGCGATCAATGGTACGGTTAAGCAAATTGGCGTTGTGCCGCAGGCCATTGAATCTGATCAAGAAAAGATTGTGAATGAGCTTAGTGATGCGTTGAAGGTGAGCGTAGCGGATATTGAGAAAGAGCTTAATCAGGGGTGGGTGCAGTCTGATCCAACACAATTCGTTCCGCTAAAAAGCGTGATGGAATCAGAGGAAGAGTTACTTGCTGAAGCAAGTGAGATTACAGGCGTTCAGATAAACAATACGACTGAAAGAATCTATCCTTTTGGTGAAAGTGCTGCACATTTAACAGGCTATATTCGTCAGATGCAGAAAGAAGATCTAGAGAAGTATGCAGGAAAAGGGTATTCCAGCTATGAAAGCATTGGAAAGGCTGGCCTCGAGCAAGTGTATGAAGACGAGCTTCATGGTGTAACGGGCTGGTCGATTGAAGTAAAGGGAGCAGATCCTGAGAAAGTGATTGCCAGTAAGGAAAAGGTTGATGGCGAGAACATTCAAGTTACGATCGATGGCACTGTCCAACAGAAGTTGTTTGAAGAGCTTGGAAAAGATCCGGGAACTGCGGTAGCGCTCCATCCAACAACAGGTGAGACGCTTGCATTAACAAGCTCCCCTGCCTATAATCCAAATGATTTTACACTTGGGTTTGACGAAGGCGAGTATGCGAAGTTAGCTGATAATAAGGATCTTCCTTTTTCAGCGAAGTTTAATAAAACGTATTCACCAGGCTCGACGATTAAGCCGCTTACTGCCTCGATCGCACTACGAGATGGGGATTTAGATCCGAATGCAGTTGAGAAAATTGATGGTTTGAAGTGGCAGCCAGACTCAAGCTGGGGTGGATATAAAGTGACGCGCGTGAAGCCTGCAGATCCGGAAGTAAACCTTGCAGAAGCGCTTATGCATTCGGACAATATTTATTTTGCACGTAAAGCGCTGGATCTTGGCGCAGATAAGTTCCAGAAAGGATTGGAGTCGTTCCAGGTTGGTCAGGAAGTTGAGTTTCCTTTTCCAACTGAAAACTCTTCGATCTCGAACGGTGGGCTCGATGATAATGACATTCTTTTAGCTGACTCTGCCTATGGACAGGGGGAGCTACAGATTTCTCCTTATCAGTTAGCGATGACCTATACGACGTTTGCGAATGATGGCGTGATGCTGAAACCGACGCTTCGAACGGGAGAAGACGAGTCAGCGGAGGAGTATGAAGTGATTTCTCCTCAAATCGCCTCGATTGTGAGCGATGATCTTGCGAAGGTGGTTTCTGATCCTGAGGGTACCGCTTATGATCCAGTGGTTAAAGGCATTTCGCTCGCTGGTAAGACAGGAACGGCTGAGTTAAAAGCGGCAGGCGAAGAAGAAGGCCCAGAAAATGGACTGTTTGTCGCGTATAATACGGACAAGAACGACTTACTTGTCGCGATGATGGTCGAAGGTGCCTCAAGTCACGATATTACAGGCAAAGTAAAAGACGTTTTCGCTGAAATGCAGTGATGTTGGATGGACTTTGGCTGGCTGATCGCGGTTTATTGGCCAAATTCCTGATATATTGGCTAAACTGAGATTTTATTGTCCAAAACGCGAATATATTGTCCAAAATCAACTTTTATTGGCCAAACATACTAAAGCCTCGATTCTCACACAGAATCGAGGTTTTTTTCTGGAAAAGTAAGGAATCTTAAAAGGAATTCTCGGCACTCTCATGGAAAGTAATAAGGATAAGCTAGATTCAATCGAAAGGGGGTGTCGAACGATGCAGCATAATGATCTTTGTATGATAGATCGATTAGAAGGGTTCACGCCTGAGGTTAGTAGATTGGTTTCGATGATGAATTACGCTAGATATACGACGGAAGAGACGATAAAAGGATTAACTACCGAACAGCTCGATTTTCACCTTGATGAAAAGAGCAATTCAATCGGCATGCTGCTACAGCACATGGCTTCGGTTGAAAAGGCGTTTCAAATTATGACATTTCAAGAGCGAGAGTTAAATGACGAGGAATGGGAGGAGTTTGGGACAGGGATTGAGCTTGGAGAAAAGGCAAGATCAGTCATTCGAGGGCGCGATCTGGATGATTATTGGAGTGAGCTCAGTCTTGTGCGTGCTCATACGCTGGATCACCTGCGAAAGAAGGACGACAAATGGCTCGAAAAAGTCACACCGTTTGGTTGGGATGAAAAGGCTAACCATTATTTCAAATGGTTTCACGTGATGGAAGATGAAATTAGTCATCGCGGGCAAATACTCTTAATTAAAAGAAGAATAAAGAGTTAGAGGTGAAACAAAGTGCATAATGGAACACTGATGACAATACGAGACAAAGCATTATATGTAGAAGTGCATGGTTCAAAAAATAACCCGCCTCTTCTTTATCTACACGGAGGACCAGGAGAGAGCTGCTTTGATTTCTCTTACCATCAGACGGATCGACTGAAAGAGAATTTCAGAGTGATTGCGATTGATCAGCGTGGCGTTTGCCGTTCAGAAGCGGTGATTAATGATGAAGAATTTGGCTTGATGGATTTAATCGAAGACTGCGAAGCGATTAGGAAGCAATTTGAATTAGAATCGTGGTCAGTGCTCGGTCATTCGTTTGGTGGCTATCTTGGTGTCCTCTATGCCAGTCTTTATCCTGAATCAATTGATCATTTACTGCTTGAATGTCCGACGTTTGATTTTACGTTAACATCGAGAAGCTTGTTGAAAAAAACGAGTGCGCTCTTAGACAAATATGGGGAGCATCAGAAAGCAAAAGAGAGCTTAGAAATCGCCAAGGATTCTGATATTAAGAATCGAGAGCTTGCAGAGGTTTATGGAACATACAGTGATTACCTTGAAGAGAATCGAATGGAAATATACATTTACAATTCGAACGAGCCTACAGACTATAGCTATTATAGTGAGGCGAAATGGGATGAGCTTTATGATAAATCAGAAGTTCACTATAACCTGTTAAGAGAAGAAGGAGAAATCTTTCATTCACTCATTCCACATCTATCAAAGCTTACGATGCCAACTCTCTTATTAACAGGAGAGCACGATCCTGTGACATCTGAAGAACAGATCGACGCTTTCAAGAAGTACGTCGAAAATGGGGCAATCTATCATTTTGCAAACAGCGGCCATACTCCCCATGATGAGGAAGCCGATCACTTTGCTCACGTTATAACTCAATACATAGGTGATAAAAGAGGAGAATAGACACATGTTTACATATCAAATTAATGACGATCTTTACCTAAGAATGTATTCGCTAGAAGATGCAGAAGCACTTTATCATTTAATCGATGAATCAAGAGATTACTTGAAAGAATGGTTAGCGTGGGTTGATTACAATACAGATATTGAGGCTTCCCGAGAGTTTATTCAAAGTACGCTAAAAGGCGTTAGTGAAACAGGAGGATATCCGAAAACGCTCGGCATGTTTTATAAAGGTGAGCTTGCTGGAACGATTGGGTTTAATGAAGTGAATCGAACTCATCAGTACGCGACAATTGGATACTGGCTAAGCGAAAAGTTTCAGAAGAAAGGCATCGTAACGGAGGCGTGCCGTGGGATTATTAATCTAGGATTTAATGAAATCGGGCTCAATCGGATTGAGATTCGTGCGGCCTCAGGAAATAAGAAAAGCCAGGCGGTTCCAGAACGACTAGGTTTTACGAAAGAAGCGGTGGTACGGGAGGCGGAGCTCGTTAATGGACAATTCTATGATCACATTGTGTACGGAATGCTAGCGAGAGAGTGGTTAACAAAATAAAAAGAGGCATAAAAAAACTCCAGGGGAGAGAATCCTCTGGAGAAATTAAGGTAGATCAACTTTCCTCATTAAATACTCTAGTTCTTCCATTGTGCACTCATAGAGCTGTTTATCTTTTAATTTATAAATTCCACGGTCTAATAGACGTTGAATGAAGGACTGTTTTTGTTTAGGATCTTGCTCGGCAGTGCTTAGGTGTGACACGTTTCATTCCTCCTGTTAAGTATATCCAGGTAATATGTTCCACTTTGGGTCCATGCTCAAACCTTAATGAGCACATTTCTAAAAAAAGGATAAAGCGCTTTCGTGACGAATGCTAGATGATAACGATTAGGGGGGATACGATATGGCGAAATATGACGTACTACAAGGGGCAGAGCCTTTTTACTTTGAAGGGAATCACATTGGTGTACTTGTTCTCCACGGTTTTACAGGTTCGACGCAAAGCATGCGTTATCTTGGAGAGCAATTGGCTTCAGAAGGGTATACGGTTTGTGGTCCGAGATTGAGAGGTCACGGTACTCACTATGAAGACATGGAGCAGAGTACATATGAAGAATGGATTCAGTCTGTTGAAGAAGGCTACCAATGGCTGAAAGAACGTTGTGATGCATTGTTCATTACGGGTCTGTCGATGGGCGGCACGCTAACGCTTTATTTAGCTGAAAAACATCCTGAAGTGAAAGGGATCATGCCGATTAATGCTGCGATCGATTTACCAGGTCTTGAACAAATGAGAGGAAAAACAGAGCCGCGTTTCCTTGATGCAATTGGATCAGATATTAAAGCGGAAGGTGTCGATGAGCTCGCATACGAGAAAACGCCTACGAAGTCGATTCAAGAGATTCTTGCTTTAACCGAGATTACACGAAAGAGGCTTGAAACAATATCGGCGCCGACATTAATTTTTAAATCACTAGAAGATCATGTTGTGCCGCCAGAGAATTCGACTACGATTTATAATGAAATAGCTTCATCGAATAAAGAAGTGATCGAACTAAAAGATAGTTATCACGTAGCGACGCTCGATCATGATAAAGAGCTGATTGCAGAAAAGTGTAAAGCATTTGTGAAAGCTCTTCTATAAAGGAGGTTTTAAGATGGAAGTCAGACAGCTAACAGCGGATGACGCTGAAGCTTATTGGGAACTTCGGTTAGAAGCGTTAAAGAAAAATCCAGAAGCATTTGCCTCAAGCTATGAAGAGGCGATTCAAAAAGATGATCCGATTAAAAGTACAGCGAGAAACATGGAATCTGGTGCCACTTTTGGAGCTTTTGATCAAGAAAAACTAATTGGTGTGATCACTTTTGTCAGAGGCAGCGGCATCAAGGTTCGTCATAAAGCTGATTTATTTGCTGTTTACGTGACGCCAGAATATCGTGGCAAAGGGGCAGGGAGAGCACTTCTATCCCGCGTGATGGATTATGCGAAAAGTCAGGATGCTCTCATTAAATTAAGCGTTTCAGTTGTATCTACGAATGAACGGGCTAAACATCTGTACAAAAGCTATGGCTTTAAAACCGTTTACATTGAAGAGAAGGCCCTTTATGTTCAGGGAAGGTTTCTAAACGAAGAACATATGGTGCAATACTTTTAAGAACTAGCAGACGTCACGATGACGTCTGCTTTGTTGTGAAATCTTCATTATAAAGAGCAACGCTGTAGGGAAAGAGCTCAGCTGTCATCATTCCATCTCGAACAGCGGGATCACTTTTCATAAGCGCTTCTGCTTCTTTTTCAGAAGAAACCTGAATGACAACAATTCCAAAAGAAGAAGGGTCGTTGTTTAACGTTCTGCCAGCCATAATGAGCATATTATTCTTCAACAGCTGCTGAAGGGCATGGAAGTGCTCTGATACAATACTGTTCTCTTTGTCAGTCCAGTTGCTTTCTTCTAGTAGTTCGGGAATGAGCGTTAGCTTGTATAGAAATTGTTTCATTTGTAACCTCCATAACTGGCAAATCAGAGGCACAAGGCTCTTCTGATTAAAAAGTCACCATGTATAGTTTGTTTCTCCATTAAAGAAAGAAATCCTCTATTTTGGGGAAGGTTGTGCTCGCAATTACTAGAAATATGAACAGAAAAATAGCTAGAAACGCTTCATAGCTTAAATTTTTTAAGTCGAACCACTGTTTCCTCTTTCAGAGCAGTGGTTTTTTTTGTGCTTCGGTAACGAAATAAAGCAAAAAAGTGCATAACTTTCTGTTTTTTTTACCGTTGAAACGCTTACAGAACACAGTATAGAATATTAAACAGACATTAAAACGCATACATAACTGTGCGGATCACTTTGATTCCGCTTACAAAAAGGAGAGGCAGCAATGAGTTTATTTACAGTCGGTTCATTTCTATTTTTTACAGGTATGGTAGCCGTAATCTCCTACCTAGTAACGAGAAAGGAAGATTTAGCAACACAGGATGGATATTTTCTAGGAGGAAGAAGCCTAGGCGCATGGGTCATTGCAGGTTCATTGATGCTGACGAATCTATCAACCGAACAATTAATAGGTTTGAATGCTCAGGGGTATTCAGACACCATTGCGGTTATGGGGTGGGAAGTTGGTTCAGCCATCTCGCTTGTGATCGTCGCTTTCTTCTTATTGCCTAGGTATCTTAAAGGTGGTATTACGACGATTCCGGATTTTCTAGAGGAACGGTATGATTTTGGCACTAAACAAATTGTTACCATTCTCTTTCTTTTTGGATATGTTTTCAACTTGCTTCCACCTATTCTTTATTCAGGGGCGGTGGCGCTAAATGGACTTTTCAATATTCCGGAAGTTTTAGGTCTTGGTCGAATGGCAAGTCTTTATGTAACCGTTTTTGCAATCGGAATTATTGGTGCGATTTATGCGATCTTCGGTGGTCTTAAAGCCGTTGCTGTATCAGATACGATTAATGGTATTGGTCTTTTAATCGGCGGGTTAATGATCCCGATTATCGGACTGTATGTGCTTGGAGATGGTTCGGTTCTTGGAGGATTTAGCACGATTGTTGAGGACTCTCCTGAGAAATTAAATTCGGTTGGTGATAAAAACAGTCCAGTTCCGTTTGGGACGATGTTTACGGGTATGCTTCTTGTTAATCTATTTTATTGGGGCACGGCTCAGCACATTATGCAGCGAGCGATTGCAGCTAAGAATTTGAAGGAAGGTCAAAAGGGCGTCTTGATTGCTGCTTTCTTAAAGCTACTTGGACCTGTGTTTCTTATTTTACCTGGAATTATTGCCTTTAATATGTTTGGACCGGGTCTTGAACCTACGGATGCATATCCAATGCTAGTGAATGAAGTATTACCAAAGCCGCTTGTTGGCTTCTTCGCAGCAGTGTTGTTCGGTGCAATTTTATCATCTTTTAACTCGGCTCTAAATTCATCGGTGACGCTCATTGCTCTTAACATTTATAAACCTTATTTTAATCCGAAAGCGCCGGACAATGTAGTTGTACGAAAAGGAAAATTCGTTGGAATTATTCTCGCTATTTTTGCAATGTGTATCGCTCCAATGATTGATAAAGTTCCTCAAGGATTCTTTCAATATTTACAAATCGTAAACGGTTTCTATAACGTGCCGATCTTTACGATTCTCATTGTTGGGTATTTAACGAAACGTGTCCCTTCGATCGCAGCGAAGGTTTCTCTGTTTGTTTTCATATCGGTCTATGCGACAACTCAACTTATTTGGGATACAGGAATTCACTTCTTGCATATTCTTGGTATTTTGTTTGTGGCTTGTACGATTCTGATGCTCGTGATTGGAAAAATTGCGCCACGTGATAAGGACTTTGTACTTGAAGAGAATGCGCAGGTAGAAATGTCTCCATGGAAGCTTCTTTATCCTGTAGGTATTGCAGCGACAGTAGCGATGATTATTATTTATACGTTGCTTTCACCAATTGGCATCATTTCGTAATGTTCCATTGGATTTCCATTTGATATAATAGGAACAATGTCAAATGGAATGAAGGATGATGTGGGATGAGTAAGGCGAATGAGCCAATCGAATCGCTATATCACAGCGTTTACGAATCATTAGAAAAGCTACAAAAGGAAGTAACTGAGCAAGAAGAGAAGCTGGATCTTGTGGACCCAGCTGATATAGAGAAGCTTGATCGCACACAGTTTGCACTGCAATTGTCGAAGGATGTTCTGGAAAATTTCGTAGCTTCAGGGAAAAGCATGACCATTAATTATGACAAACGCTCGATTACAATTGAAGTAGCAAAATAGAACAGGACCGCGCTTAGGCGGTCCTGTTTTTCATTTCTGTAACGAGACATTTGTGTTCGTTCGGTATTTTCCTGGTGAAGTGCCTGTCACTTTTTTGAACACTTTATTAAAGTAATTGGCATTTTTGTACCCAATGAGAATAGCGATATCCTCTGAAGAATATTTGGTGTTCAATAGGAGCTCTTTTGCTTTTTTGATGCGAATATCTGTTAAATACTGAATAGGTGTTTGGTTCGTATATTCCTTGAATTGCCTAGTGAAATGATAACGAGACATGCCGGATGAAGCCGCCATTTCATCTGGGCCGATTTCTTCACTATAATGATTCATTGCATACATCGAAGATTCCACGATTGCCTCAGGCCACTCAGACAGTCGCTTTTCTAGGTTTGAACAGTACGTATAAAGCATCATTGTGAATTGATAAGCCTTACCGGAAGCTTGATGAGCATTAGAAATCTGTCGGTTTGAAGCCATACTTAATAGATTAAGTAAGTAGTGAACCGGCTCTGAATTTGGTTGGAAATGGATGATGTGTCCGATTTCATTTTGAATTTCATCCCAATACTTTTTCACGACATCTCCGTAGAGTGTAAGGTATATAAACTCCCAGCGATTACTATCTTCAGGTAAATAGTAGCGGTAATCACCTGGAATATTTACGATAAATCCCTGACCAGGTGTTAATTCATGACTATGTCCATCAATGTCGATGCAGCCCTTACCAGAGATCGTATATTGAAATATGTATTTTCCTGTATCGCGTCGATTTGTCCCGTCCCAATCGTAGAGAGAAGTGGTTTGTTCATCCCATCCGAGTGACCAGATTTGGGCGATGTTCTGAAGTGTAGGATCTGAAAAACGATAGCCGTAAGATCCGTATTGTAATGATTTTTCTTCCATATGATCCCTCCTTAACAAGCAAAATAGTACTATTTATATAACGAGAACGTACAGGTGAATCATACTCTAAATAGCATTTTAGCTTATATAGGAAAATAAGTCTAAGCAATAAAAGGCATTATTTTTAAATTTATTTACCATTGATCAGATATAGGGATTTTTTTAAACTAGATGTGGATACGAAAACGAGGATGTGAAAACGTTTTCGATTAGAAGACGGAGGTACGTTTATGCCAGTAATGATTAATGATCAAACACTTCAGTTTCACTTACAAGGAAAAGAAGTCAGCTATGTATTTCATGTTATGAAAAATGGGCAGCTCGGACAGCTGTATTTTGGGAAAAAAATCCGAAATCGATCAGATTTCAGCCATTTATCTAAACGAGAATCTAGAGTGACATCCTCTTACATTTACGATGATGACTCAACCTTTTCACTAGATTTAATAAAACAGGAATATCCAGGGTATGGAACGTCAGACTATCGAGAGCCTGCTTTTCAAATCGAACATCCAGATGGAAGTCGCATTTCAGATTTCACCTATCAATCATATGAACTAGTAAAAGGAAAGCCTCGTTTATCAGGTTTGCCCGCTACATATGTTGAGGACGAAGAGGAGGCAGATACGTTAGTGATTCATTTGTACGATAAAGTGATGAATCTTTCTCTTTCGCTGATGTATTCTATTTACCATGGAAGAAATGTCATCACTCGCTCAGCGTTGTTTACAAATCATGGAGAAGAGCCTCACGTAATCAAACGAGCACATAGTGCCTCAGTTGATTTTCCAGATGCGGACTATGAAATGATTCAGCTATCAGGTTCGTGGTCGAGAGAGCGTCATATGTCCGAACGGAAGCTTAGCCCAGGTATTCAAAGCATTCAAAGTACTCGTGGAACTAGTAGTGCACAGCACAATCCGTTTCTTGCATTAAAAAGACCAATGACAACGGAACATACTGGAGAAGTCTACGGATTTAGCTTCGTCTATAGTGGGAACTTCCAGGCGCAGGTTGAAGTGGATCACTATCAAACTGCAAGAATGACAATGGGAATTAATCCATTTGATTTCTCATGGACGTTAGGAAGTAGCGCTAGTTTTCAAACACCTGAAGTGGTGATGGCTTATTCCAAACATGGGTTAAATGAGCTCAGCCAAACATATCATGATCTCTATCAATCTCGCCTTGCGCGTGGAAAGTGGCGGGATGCGGAACGTCCTGTTTTACTAAACAATTGGGAAGCGACGTATTTCGATTTCGATGAGAATAAACTACTTAGCATTGCTGAAAAAGCGAAGGAAACAGGGGTCGAACTGTTTGTATTAGATGATGGATGGTTTGGTAAGCGAAATGACGATCGGACCTCTCTTGGTGATTGGTTTGTGGATTCTAAGAAGCTTCCTGAAGGATTATCAAATCTTGCTTCAAAGATGAATGATATGGGGCTACTGTTTGGACTCTGGTTTGAACCTGAAATGGTATCAAAAGAAAGTGAACTCTATCAGAAACATCCAGATTGGGTCATTCAAGTGCCGGGACGCTTAAAGTCTATTGGGCGGCACCAGCTTGTACTTGATTTTGCGAATCAGGAAGTGGTGGATTACATCTATGAACAGATGGCTACGATTTTAAATGAAGCGAACATTGACTATGTGAAGTGGGATATGAATCGCTACATGACGGAGATCGGTTCGCTATCGCTTCTGAAAAATCAGCAGGCGGAAGTACCACACCGCTATATTTTAGGTGTTTATGAGCTGTATGAACGTTTAATCGAAGCTTTTCCACACGTCCTGTTTGAATCATGTGCAAGCGGAGGGGCAAGATTTGATCCCGGTATGCTTTATTACGCCCCACAGGCGTGGACGAGTGATGACACAGATGCAATGGAGCGACTTAGCATTCAATATGGAACATCGTTGGTTTATCCGCTGAGCAGTATGGGAGCGCATGTATCAGCTGTGCCGAATCATCAGGTGAAACGAATTACGTCGCTTGAGACAAGAGCGAATGTCGCTTACTTTGGCGCGTTTGGGTATGAGCTCGACGTGACGAAGATGAATAAAGATGAGTTGAATAAAATGACCGAGCAAATCCGCTGGTATAAAGAGAACCGCCAACTCCTTCAATACGGAACATTCTATCGATTAAAAAGTCCGTTTGAACAGAAAGGAAATGTCACAAGTTGGATGAGTGTATCAGGCGATCGAACGAAAGCTATCGTTGGATATTATCAAGTACTTGCGGAGCCTAACCCGTCATTTAAACGTTTGTACTTAAAGGGGCTTGCTGCAGAGAAAGAATACGAAGTAAGCGGCTATGAAGGAACTTACTTTGGGGATGAATTAATGAGCGCTGGAATTCAATTATCAAGCGGTTATGATGGATCACAAACAGGTGGTTTGGAAGAATCAGGAGATTTTTCTTCTCACGTATTTGTATTAGTCGAGACGGATCAGAATAATAGAGGTGGAGAAGTATGAAGCAACTTGAACAGGAATTTATTAAACAATTCGGAGCGGAAGAAGAGCGGGCTCTCTTTTTTGCTCCTGGGAGAGTGAATTTAATTGGCGAGCATACGGATTATAACGGGGGACATGTTTTTCCGTGTGCCTTAAGCGTTGGTACGTATGCCGTTGCAAGAAAACGTGAGGATCAGAAGGTCAGGTTTTATTCCATGAACTTTCCAAGTCATGGAATCATAGAATCTTCATTGGACTCGCTCGTTTATAACGACGAGGATGATTGGGCGAATTATCCGAAGGGAGTCATCGCTCTTTTTCAACAGGACTATTCGATTCCGCATGGCATCGATATTGCCTATTACGGCAATATTCCAAATGGAGCCGGTCTATCATCTTCTGCATCAATCGAGCTAGCCACGTCTGTCGTACTGAGGGATCTTTTTCATGTTCCAATTGAAATGGTTGAAATGGTAAAGCTTTCTCAAAAAGCAGAGAATGAGTTTGTTGGAGTCAATTGTGGAATTATGGATCAGTTTGCAATTGGTATGGGGAAAAAGGATCATGCAGTTCTTCTGAATTGTGACACGCTTACGTATAAGCACACCCCGATCCGTCTAGAAGATCATTCATTGGTTATTGCGAATACGAATAAGCGTAGAGGACTAGCCGATTCCAAATACAATGAACGCCGATTGCAGTGTGAACAGGCTCTCAAAGCTTTGCAAGAAGAGCTTGACGTTAACTCGCTAGGTGATGTGACAGAAGAGCAATTCGAAGCTTATAAGCACTTGATTCTAGATACTAAAACTCGTAAGCGTGCGCGTCATGCGGTTTATGAGAATCGTCGCACGATGAAAGCTGTTGATTTTCTGAACGAAGGCGATGTTGAGGCGTTTGGAAAGCTCATGAATGAATCGCATGTCTCATTACGTGATGATTACGAAGTAACAGGGAATGAATTAGATGCGATGGTGGAAGCTTCTTGGAAGGAAGGGGTCGTTGGGTCACGAATGACAGGCGCTGGTTTTGGAGGCTGTACGATCAGTATTGTGGAGAAGGAAAAGGTCGAGGCCTTCATTAAAAACGTTGGTGAAAGCTACAAACATCAAACAGGTCTTGAAGGAGACTTCTATGTTGTTGAAATCGGTGACGGCGCTCACAAGGTGGTGGAAGGAATATGAGGCATCAAAAGAGACCGAATATTTATTTAGAGATTGAGCGCCTTCTACAATACGGTTTGCAAAAACAGCTGATCGAAAGTATGGATGCCGATTACGCTCGAAACGCTCTTCTACACCTTTTTGAATTAAATGGAATTGAATCGTTTCCGCATCCACACGAAGAGCAGCTCGACACACCAACATCTATCCTTGAGAACATGCTTGATTATGCGGTGATGACAGGTTTAATAAAAGAAGACACCGTTACCGAGCGTGATCTGTTCGATCCTAAAATTATGAATACAATCGTTCCACGACCGTCAGAGACCATACGTCAGTTTTATGAAGATTACGGGTACAGTCCAATCAAAGCGACAGATACTTTCTATCAGCTTTCGAAGGATTCGCAATACATTCGAACGAACAGAATTGCGAAGAATGTGCATTGGTATAGTAAGACAGAGTATGGTGACCTTGAAATCACGATAAACTTATCAAAGCCTGAGAAAGATCCTAAAGCGATCGCAGCAGCAAAAGCCAATCCATCTTCAGCCTATCCGAAATGCTTGCTTTGCAAAGAAAATGTCGGGTATGCCGGAAGACTTGATCATCCAGCGCGCGATCAGCATCGAATCATTCCAGTGAACCTTGAGGGAGAAAATTGGTACATTCAGTATTCTCCTTACGTTTATTACAATGAGCATGCAATCATTTTATCTGAGTACCATCGTCCGATGACGATCTCTAAAGAAGGTTTTGATCGTTTACTTCATTTTACTGAACAGTTCCCTCATTACTTTATCGGTTCCAATGCGGACCTTCCAATTGTCGGTGGATCGATCTTAAGTCACGATCATTTCCAAGGAGGGCATCATGAATTCCCAATGGCGAAAGCGGAGATTCAGGAAGAAGTTCACATTAACGGCTATCGGGATGTGACGATTGGGATTGTAAACTGGCCGATGTCCGTGCTTCGCTTACGAGGAAGGAATCGGAAGCGTCTAACGGAGCTTGCGAATACAATTCTAACGTCGTGGAGAGGATATACTGATCATGATGTCAATTTAGTACATGAAACAGATGGAGAACCCCATAGTACGATCACCCCAATCGCAAGAATGCGCGGAGATCAATTCGAGCTAGATCTTGTGTTACGAAATAATCGAACGAGCGCGAAACATCCAATGGGGATTTTTCATCCACATGAAGAAGTGCATCATATTAAGAAAGAAAACATTGGCTTGATTGAAGTCATGGGTCTTGCGGTTCTGCCCGGGCGTCTTATAGAAGAAATGGAAAAGCTCGCTTCTTATATAGAAGATCATCTTCTTGATCGCGCATTTCATGATGAAGTGGTAGCGAAGCATGTACCTTGGGCAAAAAAGGTGATGAAGAAACATGGATCTCTATCGAAGGATCAGTTACGTGACACGCTTAGACATGAAATTGGTTTAATCTTCTCGACTGTTCTAGAACATGCGGGAGTATTTAAACAAGATGAAGCAGGTCAGCAAGCGTTTAGACGTTTCATAAACCAGGTGACTAACTAAATAGATCAAAAAAGTCGTTACCAAAAGGTAGCGGCCTTTTTTGTAGTTCGAACCCCATCATTCCTTCGTTTCTGGTGTCTCAACAATATGTTGTATATAATGAAACCTGAAACGAATGAGCTATTTTACGCTAAGGCATCCATAGATTTACAACGTTTGAAGGGAGGAGCTAAATGGATGAATTACTTTATCTAGGTGTTTTCCTCATCTATACCATTGCTATTCTTATCTTTGGTAAACATGGATTCGATAAAACGGATGAGCTGAAAGGTTACTTTCTAGCGGGAAGAAATCTGCCTTTGTTTCCGAGTATTGCGTCCTTCTGCGCAACTTGGTTTAGTGCAGCATCGCTTCTTGGTCTACCAGGTTTGATTTATGAAGGGGGTATGTCCGTTATTTGGACAACGGCTATTGCCTGGTTGCTTGGATTAATCGGCTTGTTTTTTATTTCAACAAAACTCTATACATATAACGTTGTAACGGTTCCAGAGTTTTTCTTAGTACGTTATGATTCAAAGCTACTGCAAGTTTGGGTTGGAATTATTCTTAGTGTTAGTTATCTCTTATACGTTGTGATCCAAATCCGAGGGTTTGGTATTGTGGTTAGTCAAATGCTTGAAGTGCCTTATACGGTAAGTGTGTTTTTGATCTATATTTTTGTTCTGTACACGACGTTTGGTGGTCTTCATTCTGTTGCCCGTACGGATATTTTTCATTTCTGTTTAATACTGTTTGGAACGATGCTAGGAGCTCTATTTATTGTGGGTGAAATAGGAGGGCTATATGAATTGATGACGGGCCTATCAGCGATTGCGGATCGAAGGGATGATTCTTATTTGGCTCTGTTTCCTGAGGGGGGCTTATCGTTCTGGGCGCTAGTGAGTGCGTTCTTATCACTCGGCATTGGTGTTGCGGCAAATCCTCAATACGCCGTGCGGATCCTTTCGTCTCGATCAAAAGAAGTGGCGTTAAAGATGGTCATCTCGAGTACGGTCTTTTTAGTTCTTATCTATTTTTCTATTTTTGTCATTGGGATAGGTTCAAGAGTATTGGATCCTAACGTCTCGTTTAGTAGTACAGATGAAATTTATCCTTTTATTATTACGTATTTACTCCAAACGCCTTTGAAGGGGATTTTGCTTATTAGCGTTGTCGCTGCTGCCATTTCTACGGCTAATTCTCAGCTTCTTATTATGGCGACGAGCTTTGTGTATGATATCACGCTTCCGATCCGCAGGAAAAAAGCGATTGATCTAAAGGTGATTTCATGGACGCGCTGGATGATTTTTATATTTGCGACGTTTTCGCTCATTATTGCATTCACTCCGCCGGAGGGAATCGTTCCATTTAGCGGACATATATGGGGGATCATTGCCGTTTCGTTGTTTTTCCCTTTATACGGGGGGCTGTACACGAAAGTGGCGAAACGAAATGCCCTTCGTTCATCTTTCGGAGGCTTAATCACCTATCTTATTGCCTTTCTTCTTATTCCGCAGGAGGTTCAGGCAACTTATCATCCCGTTCTACCGTCCCTTACGATAGCAGGATTTTTCTTCTTTTGGAAAGGGGGGAGATCTTCCTAATGCGTCATTCTATTGAACGTAAAATATTAGTCCCTTTCTTAATTATCGTTCTGCTACCGATCTTTATCATTGGTGCTGTCTCGATGTGGTCGAGCTATCAGTCTGAGAAACAATTAAAACAGGCAACAGCTCAAGAGCAGTTGATTAGTCTTAATCGCTATGCGGATAAGCTCAATGAACGTGTTCAGAACGGAGATATGAGTGAAGAAGATGCGAAGTCATTGATCAAAATCATGATTAATGAAACGAAAGGTTTGTATGTAGAAGAAGAAGATGGCACCCTATCTTCAGAGGGGGAAGTCGTTCAACCGAATGAAATAGATTGGTACAACGGAGAAGCTAGGTCCAATTTATGGACAGAAAACACCGTGCTAACAGAGCAGCTAGAGCAGTGGAACTGGACACTTTATCATCCGCTGACATTCTCTTTCTATTCCGGATCACTCCCGAATATTCAAAAATATACGCTGTTAATTAGCATTTTTACAGGTGTGATTGCCGTTCAGTTTACGATTATTCTTTCTTATCACCTTTCAAAACCAATCAAAAACCTTGCTGCTTTTTGCAAAAGGATTGCTCTTGGTGAGAGAGAGGACGATCTTCATATGAAAGAGAATCGTAAAGATGAAATTGGCGTGCTTTCAACCTCTTTAAAAGAAATGGTGCAAACACTTGATGAAAGAAATGTCCAAATTGAGAAAATAAAGAAGTTGAATGAAACGATTTTGGATAGTGTTCACGTTGGCATCGTTCTTGTAATAGAAGGAGCTAGCTCTGTCTACAATGAAGCGGCTCAGACGATGATGAAGGAAGACCCTCTTTTAAGAGAGCGGTTTGAGAAATTAACGATTCACGAAACGAAAAAAAGAAGTGAAGAAATCTGGAATCATAAACGACATGAAGAGAAAGTGTTCTATGCGGTGAGTTATAAAGTCTTAAACACCACAGAAAAGCAGCGATCCATTATTACATTTGAAGACATTACACATAGAAGAAAATTAGAGCAGCGCGTGGAGCGAATGTCTCGTCTTGCTTCATTAGGTGAAATGGCCTCCGGAATTGCTCATGAAATTCGGAATCCACTAGCTGGCATTAAAACGACGACAGAGCTATTAACACGAAGACTTGAGTTGTCAGAAGATCAGCTTGCGTTGACAGAGAACATGATGTTGGACATTGATCGTGTGAATAAAATCATTACAAATATTCTCCAATTCTCAAGGCCAATGGACACGAATCCTTCTGTCATTCATGTAGATGATACGTTTCATTCACTTGTCTTACTCATGCAGACAGTGGCAAGCGAAAAGAATGTCACGCTAGAGATTGAACGAAACGAAGATGAAATCATCGTAGACCGCGATCATCTTCGTCAAATTCTATTGAATTTAATTCTAAATGGTATCAACGCTATGCCTGATGGCGGCAAACTGACGCTTTCAAGTTACCGAAGCGGAGCGAATGTAACGATGACGATCTCAGATAATGGCATAGGTATGGAAGATTCTGTGATGGAGAAGATCTTTGATCCATTCTTTACAACACGTTCTGAAGGAACAGGGCTTGGTTTGTCGATCGTTCATCAGCTAGTCGTTCAGAATAATGGGGAAATGGATGTAAGAAGTACCCTTGGAAAAGGCACGACGTTCTTTATCACATTTCCAACGAGGAAGGGGGAGGTTTAGATGGCCGTGAAAGTAGGGATTATAGACGACGAAACAACGCTTCGTCTTACACTCCAGATGTTCCTTGAAGATGAAGGTTATGAAGTGCGAGTCGCCTCAACGCTTGAAGAAGGCTGGACGTTAGTGGATGAATTTAGTCCTCAAGTGCTGCTATTAGATATTCGCTTACCAGATGGGAATGGTCTTGATTCCCTGCACAAGTGGAAAGAGCATTATCCCGAAATGGCTGTGATGATGCTCACGGCGTACGGTGATGCAAAGACGGCCGTTCGTGCGATCAAGGAAGGGGCTTTTGATTATTTAACAAAGCCTTTTGAACTCGAAGAACTGAAAATCACCCTAGAAAAATGGATGAAACAGCACCATCTTGAAAAAGAAGTGGAGCGATATAGAGAAGAGGAGCGAAGAACCAAACTAGTTCGAATGATCGGCGAAAGTGAACAAATGAACGAGTTGAAAGACAAAATTTCTCTTATTGCAGAGAGCAATGATACGACTGTGCTCGTAAGAGGAGAGACGGGGACAGGGAAGGAGCTTGTGGCAAGAAGTATCCATCAACAAAGCCATCGTCATGAAGGACCTTTTGTTGCAGTGAACTGTGCGAGTATACCTTCAGATCTCATTGAAATGGAACTTTTCGGTCGAGAAAAAAATAGTGCACCAGATCAGTCTCAACCGAAGATCGGGTTAATGGAATGGGCAGATGGCGGAACACTATTTCTTGATGAAATCGGTGATTTATCACTCGATATTCAGGTAAAGCTCCTGCGCTTTTTAGAAGATAAGAAGATTAAGCGAATTGGCAGTGTGCACGATATTGAAATGGACGTGCGTGTGATTGCTGCAACGAACCGTTCTCTTGAAAAGAT
This sequence comes from Anaerobacillus sp. QJM3NY_32, assembly GCF_056173645.1. Classification (NCBI taxonomy): domain Bacteria; kingdom Bacillati; phylum Bacillota; class Bacilli; order Caryophanales; family Bacillaceae; genus Anaerobacillus; species Anaerobacillus sp. QJM3NY_32. The sequence goes on from NZ_CM149684.1 coordinate 927,216, forward strand.
GATACAGGAGAAGGAGTTTAGGTCCGATCTTTATTATCGATTGAACGTCGTACCAGTGAAGCTACCTCCCTTACGTGAACGTGAGAATGATATCGTCATGCTAACAGATTATTTCCTAAATGAATTTTGTCAGCAAATGAGGAAAGAAACGCCAATGCTCCGAGCGGATGCGAAAAAGCGACTGTTGAACTATGATTGGCCAGGTAATGTCAGAGAGCTCAAAAATACGATTGAGCGAATTGCCATTTTACACCGAGAAGATGAGCTTGCCGCTCATCATTTTGACTTCTTAAACCCAGTTGAAGGACAAGTAGAAGGATCGAAATCAATTGAAGAGGTTGTCTTCGATAAGGAATTTTCATTAGAAGATCATATTGAATCAATTGAAAAGAAATATATTGAGAAAGCGATTCAAGACGCGAAGTGGAATATTACGCAGGCCAGTAAGCTACTAGGCATTAGTCGGTATGCCCTGCAGCGTCGAATTGATAAATACGATATAACATGAGCGAAATCGCCCGATATGGGCGGTTTTTTTGTGCGGAATCTTATAAAATTATCTGAAAATTACGTGATATCGTAGAGGTAAGAGAAAAAACGCATCGATTCATGTAACGGATGAATCATATAAAAAAGGGGGAATTTGATGGCTTCGAAAAATAAAGAACCTTTATCAATAGAGAATCGTCCAACGAAAAGCAAATGGGGTGTCATTCTTGGCGCTGCCTTCTTAATGGGCTCATCAGCTATTGGACCAGGTTTTCTAACCCAGACGGCTGTCTTTACCGAACAACTTCTAGCAAGCTTTGGGTTTGTTATTCTAATGTCCATTATTTTAGACATTGGTGTACAAGCTAATATTTGGCGAATCATTGCAGTATCTAAGAAAAAAGGTCAAGACATCGCCAACATGGTTGTCCCTGGACTCGGCTATTTTCTTGCGTTCGCCGTAGCGCTTGGTGGACTTGCCTTTAATATTGGGAACGTCGGTGGTGCCGGACTCGGAATGAATGTTCTCTTTGGCATTGATCCTCGTATCGGTGCAGCGATTACAGGCGTGATTACGATTGGGATTTTCCTTTCGAAGGAAGCTGGCGTGGCGATGGATAAAATCGCACGAATTCTCGGTGGAATTATGATTTTACTTACATTGTACGTAGCGTTCCAAAGTAATCCACCAGTCGGAGATGCGATTACGCATACATTTGCGCCAGATAAAATTGATGTGTTTGCGATTATTACATTAGTCGGTGGAACAGTTGGCGGATACATTACGTTTGCAGGGGGACATCGTCTGCTTGATGCCGGGATTTCAGGTAAAGAAAACCTCCATCAGGTGACGAAAAGCTCTGTTTCAGGAATTTTAATTGCGTCGATCATGCGTGTCTTTTTATTCCTTGCGGTGTTAGGTGTTGTTTCAACAGGATTTAAATTAGATCCAGCCAACCCGCCTGCTTCTGTATTTCAACAAGCAGCCGGGGCGATTGGTTATAAAATGTTTGGTGTTGTTCTTTGGGCAGCAGGAATTACGTCAGTCGTTGGCGCGGCGTATACATCTGTTTCGTTCCTAAGAACGCTATCGAAGAAAGTGGATCGTCATCATTCAGGAGTAACGATTGGATTTATTGCCGTATCGACGATCATTTTCACTTTCATCGGAAAGCCGGTTCTGTTACTGATCCTTGCTGGAGCATTTAACGGATTGATTTTACCGGTTGCTCTTGGGACGCTCCTTGTAGCTGCTTATAAGAAATCAATCGTAGGGGATTACAGGCATCCGCTATGGCTAACGATCTTTGGTGGGTTTGTCTTCCTTATTACCGCTTATTTAGCCATCGTTACACTTATTGATAAAGTGCCACAGCTTTTTTCTTAATTGTTAGGAGGAACATGTGTGAAACTTGATTATTATCCGCTTGGTGATACGGGCATTCAGCTTGTATTTGGTACCGAGATATCAGAAGAAACGAATCAGAAAATAAGAATGTTTGCAGACGAACTTGCGCAGCACCCTATTAATGGAGTGGAAGAATGGGTGCCAGCTTATACAACGTTAACGATCTATTATCTTCCAAGCAAAATTTCTTACAGTACAATGAAAGAAAAGCTTGAGGAAATGAACGAACAACAACATGGAAGAGAAGCAGAATCTGCTTCTCTTGTTTATATCATCCCAACCTATTATGGGGATGAAGTAGGATCCGATTTAGAGTTTGTAGAGGAGCATAACGGATTAAGTAAAGAAGAAGTGATCTCAATTCACGCTGATAAAGATTACCTTATTTACATGATGGGCTTTGTCCCTGGATTTCCTTATCTAGGAGGAATGTCTGAAGAAATCGCAACGCCAAGACGTGAAAATCCACGTGCTGAAATAGAGCCTGGATCTGTTGGTATTGCTGGAGCTCAAACGGGCGTCTATCCGCTAGAATCACCAGGTGGCTGGCAGCTTATTGGACAAACGCCTGTTAAGCTGTATGACCCGACAAGTGAGTCACCGATCTTATTAGAATCAGGTCATTACTTACGTTTTGTTTCTGTTAGTAAAACAGAATTTCTAGAAATCAAAGAAGCGATTAAGCGTGGAGACTATGTTGTTGAAACCGAAGAGAAGAAGGTGGGATATCATGAAGTCAGTTGATTTAAATAGTGATTTAGGAGAAAGCTTTGGGGCGTACAAAATCGGTAATGATGAGAATGTTCTTCCTTTTATTTCATCAGCCAATATCGCGTGCGGTTATCATGCGGGAGATCATAATGTCATGATGAAAACAGTCGAGTTAGCCAAGTCTCTAGGGGTATCCATTGGTGCACATCCGGGATTTCCTGATCTTGGAGGGTTTGGCAGGCGAGATATGAACATGTCACCTGATGAAGTATATAACCTCGTCGCATATCAAGTTGGTGCCATTCAGGGTGTTGCGAATGTCCATCAAGCCACTGTTTATCACGTGAAGCCTCACGGTGCGCTTTATAACAAAGCATCGAAAGACGCTGCTATAGCCAAAGCGATTGCAAACGCTATCTATGCCGTTAACCCGAACCTCGTTTTATACGGATTAGCAGGAAGCGAATTAGTGAAGGCAGGAAGAGCATGCGGGTTAACCGTTGCGGAAGAAGTTTTCGCTGATCGTACGTATCAACAAGATGGTACGTTGACTCCAAGAACGGAGCCGAATGCGATGATTCATGATGCGGACGAAGCTGTGGAACGAGTCATTCGCATGATAACAGAAGGGAAAGTAACCGCCGTCAATGGCAGCGATATTAGTATTCAAGCTGATACGATTTGCGTGCACGGAGATGAGCCTGAGGCGCTGCTTTTTGTTCGGAAATTGAGAGAACGTATCGAGGAAAATGGAATAGAGATCAAACGTGTTGGAGTGAATGCCAGTGTCTAACTCACTATTTAAAGTAAAAAAATCAGGTCTTTTATCCACCATTCAGGACGATGGGCGAAAAGGATATCAGCAGTATGGCATTGTTGTATCAGGAGCCATGGATCCTTTTTCCATGAATATCGCTAATTTTCTTGTTGGTAACAAAGGGAATGAAGCGGTTCTTGAAGTAACAGTTATGGGCCCTGTATTAGAAGTGTTAAATCAGGCTGTTATAGCGATCTGTGGCGGTAACCTTTCCCCAAAAGTGAACGGTGAAGAGGTTCAAATGTGGAAGAGCTTCGAAGTAAAAGAAGGAGATCGGCTTGAATTTGGGCAGCCGCTTTCAGGAGCAAGGTTATATATCAGCGTAGCAGGCGGCTACGATGTTCCATTCGTTATGGGCAGTAAATCCACCTACTTAAAAGCAGGGATTGGCGGTATTGAAGGACGAGCTCTTGAAAAAGGTGACGTGCTTTGTCGTGCGGAAGAAATCAAAGGAGTTAGCGGACGTGCCCTTCATCCTGAAGAAATTCCTGACTACCATAGAGAGCTCGATATACGCGTTGTCATGGGACCTCATGCTTTTACTGAAAAAGGGACCGATACCTTTCTATCTACCCCTTATGAAGTGACGCCGCAATCAGATCGAATGGGCTTTCGCTTGAAAGGTGAGAAAATCGAGCACGCGGATTCAGCCGATATTATTTCTGAAGCCATTCCGCTTGGCGGGATTCAGGTGCCTGCTAGTGGCGATCCAATTATTCTTATGTCTGATCGTCAAACAACCGGCGGTTATACACGAATCGCCACTGTTATCTCAAGTGACATTCCATATCTTGCTCAAGCGATGCCAGGTAGCACGATTCGTTTTCGTGAAGTAACTGTAGAAGAAGCGCAAGAAGCTTATGAAGAGAATGATCGTTTTATGCGTACGTTAGGTAAAGTGTCTAATCCCCGTCGATAAAGGAGAATACAACATGTTAAGTTCAAAAGAAATTATTGAAATGATTAAATATGTGGATGGTTCAACTGTAGATGAGGTTCATTATGAACATGATAGCTTCGTAGTAAAAGTGAAAAACCAGAATCCTTACGGAGATGGCCAAGTTAAAAGAGAAGAGCAGGAGTCTGCTAATGTCACACCAACGGCCGTAGAGGAGCGCGGGCAGGCTAATGTTATCCCGAGTCAAGACGAGGAAGAGATCTCAGAAAGCACTCATACCGTTACGTCACCAATGGTTGGGATGTTCTACTCCTCACCTTCACCTGATGATCCCGCCTTTATCCAAGTAGGGGATGCTGTTCAGGAAGAAACCGTTGTTTGTGTACTAGAAGCGATGAAGATGTTCAATGATGTGCAAGCAGATGTGAATGGAGAAATCATCGAAATTCTTGTCGAGAATGGTGACCTTGTTGAATTTGGTCAACCGCTATTCTTAGTAAAGCCAGAATAGGAGGGATCAGATGGGTATTCATAAAGTACTAATTGCAAATCGAGGCGAGATCGCCGTTCGCATTATTCGCGCCTGCCACGAGCTAAACCTTACTGCTGTAGCGGTATATTCAGAAGCGGATCGGGACGCGCTTCATGTTCAACTAGCAGATGAGAGCTACTGTATTGGACCAACATCTTCAAGTGAAAGCTACTTAAATGTTGGGCATATCATGACTGTTGCCGTAAATAGCGGCGTAGATGCTATTCATCCGGGATACGGTTTTCTTGCAGAAAATGCTAGTTTTGCAGAGATCTGCGAAGACTGTGACATTGCGTTTATTGGTCCTAGTAAAGAAGCCATTAATCGCATGGGAACGAAAGATGTTGCGCGAGCGACGATGGAAGAAGCAGGTGTTCCAGTTGTTCCTGGTTCAGACGGCATTATTGAAACGAAAGAAGAAGCGCTTGAGCTTGCGAGTGAAATGGGATATCCCATTATTATTAAAGCAACTGCAGGCGGTGGCGGCAAAGGAATTCGCGTCGTACATGAGGAAGAAGAACTGATTAAAGCGATTAACATGACGCAGCAGGAAGCAGAGAAAGCGTTTGGTAATCCGGGTGTCTATATTGAAAAGTTCATTGAGGATTTTCGCCATATCGAAATTCAAATTATCGCAGATTTGTATGGTAACGTGATTCATCTCGGTGAGCGAGACTGCTCGATTCAAAGACGTATGCAGAAGCTCGTTGAAGAAACACCTTCACCTGCTTTAGATCAATCGATTCGTGAAGCGATGGGAGATGCAGCTGTTCGGGCAGCTAAAGCTGTGAACTACGCTGGGGCAGGAACGGTCGAATTTATTTATGACGTTAATGGAAACTACTATTTTATGGAGATGAACACACGGATCCAGGTGGAGCATCCTGTAACAGAGATGGTCACTGGCGTTGATTTGATTAAAGAACAAATTAAAGTGGCCGATGGTGAAAGACTTTCCCTCACACAGGATGAAGTGAGTTTGAAGGGATGGTCAATCGAATGCCGGATCAATGCAGAAGATCCTGAAAACGGTTTTATGCCATCACCTGGGAAAGTAGAAATGTATTTACCTCCAGGCGGTTTTGGCGTGAGAGTTGATTCAGCTGTTTATCCAGGTTACGTGATTCCACCGTTCTATGATTCGATGGTAGCGAAGCTTATTACATACGGCGCTACTCGTGAGGAAGCGATGCAGCGTATGAAGCGGGCACTCAGTGAATTTATGATCAAAGGTGTGAAAACAACGATTCCCTTTCATCAAAAATTACTAAGGCATGAGAAGTTCGTTGAAGGTGATTTTAATACAAAGTTTCTTGAGATCTATAAAGAGCTATAAAGGAGATGACGTGTTGGAAACCCCTTATACACAGCGACAGCAGTATCGTGAAAATCTAGATAGTGGAACGACCTCAGGTAAATGTGATGGTTACTTACAGGCGAATATGATTACGCTTCCGGCTGAGTATGCGTTCGAGTTTCTTTTATTTTGTCAGCGCAACCCAAAGCCATGCCCTGTCGTGGATGTTCTTGAAGCAGGTCAGGTTACACCTCGTATTGCTGATGCCGACATTCGAACAGATCTGCCCAAGTATCGCATTTATAAAAATGGCGAGCTAGAAAGGGAAGCACTTGATCTAAAAGACGTCTGGCAAGATGATTTCGTTACGTTTCTGCTTGGATGCAGCTTTACGTTTGAACGAGCGCTCGTTGAAAAAGAAATCAGCTTGTTGCATCAGGAAATGAACCGCGTTGTTCCGATGTATCAAACGACGATTCCTTGTGAAGACGCGGGTCGCTTCAATGGGGAGATGGTTGTAAGCATGAGAGCGATTAAGAAAGAAGAGCTCGATGAAACGATATGCATCACATCGAAGTTTCCGCTTGCGCACGGAGCGCCGATTCATGTGGGCCATCCATCAGAAATAGGCATTGAAAACATAGAGAATCCGGATTACGGGGAATTTACCCCTTTTGACGAAGAAGAGCGAATCCCAGTTTTCTGGGCGTGTGGCGTTACACCTCAATATGTTGGGTTAAACGTGAAGCCTGAGATTATGATCACGCATGCGCCAGGACACATGCTCATTACCGATCAAAAAGAATAGTTGGCAGTATTTTGATGAAAAAAGTTCGGTTCGATAGCACAGTAAATAAGTTGTGCTAACGATCGAACTTTTTTAGATTGTCTTCGTTATGAGAGATTAGGTCATTTAGATCATATGATAAAATAAAAGAGATCGATTGAACGTTTCGCCAAAAGTGGGAGGGGTGTGAATCATGACAATTGTTAGCTTCTTACTTATTGGTTGGATCTTAAGCTGGTTTAAATTTGAACAGCTGTTTATTCAAGCTTTTCAAGAGCTTTTTAATAAAACGATTACGAAAGCAAGCTACTACTTTATTTTTTTCTGTATCGGATTGATCGGAGATATTGTGCTGCTATTGAATGGGAGTTTTCTTGAAATGATGTAGTTTTAGATAAAGGGGAAAGCACGAAATGGTGAGAAGATCAATTGGGAATATAGCTGGGTTATACAATCTATTAATAGCACTCGGAGCCATTTCGACAGGCGTTTATATGTTAGCTGGCATGGGCTTTTTTTTAGTTATCCACCGGAATGGCAGGGGATTCTTCCTTTTTAAAATTGAGGAGTGCTCCCCCTTATTACGATCGTATTGTTTGGGTATGGCAATGTTACGGCATCGATATCCAGCTTTACTAGGAAGCATAGTAAATCCTATCCCTTCTCTCTTCTTATGGGAGCGGCACTGCTTTTCTGTATCGTGTTGCAAGTGATTATGCTCGGGGAATGGTACTTAGCCTCCATTGAGCTATTGCTTCTAGGTCTGATCGGAAAGACGCTAGGTTCTTTTGTCTTTCGATTTTCAAAAGAATAAATTTTAGTAAAAAGTCACTTCCAAATAGGAATGGCTTTTTTATTTTATAACTTTACAATGACAAAATAACGTATAAGTGAAAAAATGGAAAGGGGAGGTGTTAACTATAATGACAAAAGCTAATCGGCTTTCTGTTGGGATGTTTTGTCTCATTTTGATCAGTATAGGAACAGTGATGATCTTTATTTATTGGCGAGATGGATACGCGTATTCAAGCGAAATGGTGCTCGGGTGTTTAGGTGTCTTTTTTCTTTCTATTTTGTACTTTGTAATTTCAACTATTTGGAAAATGAGACTGCTAAACAAGTACGAATTAAAAGAGAGGGCAGGCACATTTCTCAAATGGTTTGCGGGTCTAAGCGTTATGAATCTATTGTTCTCATATTTTACTTCATCGGAGATAACCGGATATGAATTTTTCACCTCATTTGGACTAGCGATGGGCATCGCATTTAGTGATGTGATGTTTCTCAAAAAGAAATCTTATTAAAAAACATTTGAAAAAGGAGAATACATAATGAATGTTGCCCTAAAATGACGAAAAAGAGCAGTTCAGATAGCATTATTGTCATTATGATATCCTGCTTATTCCCCCAAATGGTATAGCAGCGATTTTAACGAAGTGTACTTCCCTAGAATAAAAAAGATGCCCCAAAAAATTAACGTGAAACTCTGGGGGCATCATGTGTTTCAATTTTCTTTTTTTTGGATTTCAAAACCGAACGGCTTCCTGTGAATCTTATTCTTTTCCTTCAGTAGAGTACTCTGCTAGCACTATAGCGATTTCGTCTTCAATGTCCTTGATGTCATCTTCTTCAACAAATTGATTCAGTAAAATGGAAAAGACGAGGCCGCTCCCTTGTTCCACATATCCTGAAAGGGAAGAGACGCCGGTTAATGATCCGGTTTTGGCATGGACGATTTGTTCTGCAGCTGTGTCTCTCATGCGATATCGTAGCGTACCGCCCTCAGATCGATCTGAATCGCCTGCAATTGGAAGAGAACGATAAAAGGGGTCAAACCAGCTTTCGGTTTGGACGTTAAATAGAAATTTGGAAAGCTGATTTGGTTTAACTAATGTAACGTGAGAGATACCTGAACCGTCTCGCAGACGCATATCGTCGGTGTGAAGGCCTTGCTTTTGAAGAAAGTCTGTCACTACTTCCAATCCAGCTTCCCAACTGCCTTCATCTTTCTTCACTTTCCCCATCTCTTTCACTAATATTTCAGCATGACCGTTATTGCTTAGCTTCATAAATGGAATAAGAAGCTCCGATAATGGCATGGATTTCTTTTCAATGAGAAGAGTCGCATCTTCAGGTGTTTTGCTTTGTTGAATGTCACCCTTGAATTTAATTCCAGCTTCTTTTAGTGATTGGTTCATTAAGCTCAGTGCATATTGCGGGGGATCCCATACCGCAATCCATTCACGCTTACGTGAGGCATCTTCAGAAATTTCACCTTCTACTAAAATTGTATTCGATCCATGTTCTCGTGAAATAGTTAATTCGGCATCCTTGTCCGCCTTGACTGTTATGGCACGGTTTTCAACTGTTAGGACATCGGAAGAAGGTGAAAGTTGAACATCAGCTTGATCGCCAGGTTGTTTTCCAGGATAAACTTCAACAATGATCGTACCCGCGTCGTAATCTTCGTTTGGTGAAGCTGTTAATGCTGAAACTTTGGCACCATAATAGTTGTCTTCATCCGACCAAACCATATCCTGTGAGAGAGCTTCTTCGTCATACCAGCTGTTATCGCCTATGAGATCACCTTGTATCTTATGTACACCTTTTTCTTTTAAAGATTGTGCAAGTTCATCAAAGTCTTCTTTAAGAAGGGTAGGGTCTCCTTTTCCTTTTAGATAAATGTTTCCTTTAAGGTTATTTTTTTTGAGTTCTCCATCAGTGAGCAGTTCAGTGCTAAACCGGTAGTCTGGACCAAGTGTTTCAAGTGCAGCTCCGGCGGTGAATAATTTCATATTAGAGGCAGGAGTGAGCCGGGTTTCGCCATAGTTCTCATAGATTAACTCACCTGTATTAGCCGCTCGGACGCTTATCCCTGCGATTGCGCCATCTAGAAGTTTATTTGATAGGATATCATTTAACTGTGTTGAGAGAGTACTGTTTGTTTTGTCTGCACTTGCATCTTGATGAGAAGTGAGAGGGGGGAAGATAAGGAGGAATAGCAGCGATATGATTAAGCAACTTTTCAGTGTTTGTTTCAATTCATCATCTCCTCGTTGTTTAGTATGATCAAATATGGTTTCAACTAAAATACATTGTAGAAGGAACTCTACTTAATTTTGTTCACCTCCGTTTAATTAACTAAATGGTCGTTACAATTTAAACCTTTCGTGTAACACATTCAAATCCCCTTTCATTTCAACAAAGTTGAATCTTTTTACACATGCCCTAGCTGAGAAAAATAGTGAAATAAGCCTATAATCATGAAAACACAAAAAAGCAGCTGCATATTAGCAACTGCCCCCACTTCATTAATATACTTTATCTCCATTAAAAATGGAGTTCTTCACTACGACATAATCTACCGTACGAATTGATTCTAGCTTGTCTCCGCCTGAATAAGAAATCGCCGATTGAAGATCCTGCTCCATCTCTGTAAGCGTGTCTTGAAGATCTCCTTTATGCTCAACGAACATTTTCTTACCTTCAACGTTTTTCTTCTCGCCTTTTTGAAATTCAGAGGCAGAACCGAAGTATTCTTTGTATAGCTTGCCATCTCGTTCGAACGTTTCACCAGGTGATTCTTCGTGTCCTGCAAAGAGAGAACCGATCATCACCATCGAAGCACCAAAACGAACGGATTTAGCGATATCGCCATGCGTACGAATACCGCCATCTGCAATGATTGGTTTTGTTGCTGCTTTTGCACACCAGCGTAGAGCTGCGAGCTGCCAGCCACCAGTACCAAAGCCGGTTTTAATCTTCGTAATGCACACCTTACCAGGTCCGATGCCGACTTTCGTAGCGTCAGCACCTGCGTGCTCTAACTCTCTGACAGCTTCAGGCGTGCCAACATTTCCAGCAATCACAAAGCTTTCTGGGAGGTGCTTCTTAATATGACCGATCATTTCAATGACCGCATTTGAATGCCCGTGGGCGATATCAATCGTAATATAGTCAGGTGCTAGGCCCTGCTCTTTAAGCTGTTCAATAAACGTGTATTCTTCCTCTTTGACGCCCACGCTAATAGAGGTGATGAGCTCACGAGCGTTCATATCACGAATAAAAGCGATACGCTTTTCCGGTTCAAAACGGTGCATCACATAGAAATATCCTTTTTCAGCCAGAGTAACGGCAATTGTTTCATCAATAATCGTCTGCATGTTTGCAGGTACGACCGGCAATTTAAATGTATGCTTGCCAAGCTTAATGGAAGTATCACATTCTGATCGACTGTTTACGACACACTTAGCGGGAATTAGTTGAATATCTTCATAATCGAATACGTTTTCCATGAGATTCACTCCTAAAAACGAATAATACGTTTTAATTTAATTTAAATGTTCGTCCATTTGATAATTTACAGGAATTCATTGTAATTGTCAAAGATTTTCTTGAAATCCTTTACATATGAGGAGGAAAAGAAAGGGATTCGAACGAAGAATATGGAAAATTAGAAGAGGAATCAAAAGAAATACGTCTAGTGGAACAGTATAGTAAAAAGTGTTTTCTAGAAAGAGTGAGCATAAAAAGGAGTTGGTCTTATGATACGAGTTGGCAGTATTTTTATACCAGTCACGGATCTTGAAAAATCAGTGAAATGGTATGAAAAGCATCTAGGTATTCATAAAATTCAAGAGTGGGGAGAAGGATTGGCTGAAGGTGTCGGCTTCTATTTTCCAAATGATTCGACTCAGCTTGCGTTAGTGAAAGTGGAGAACGTTCAGCCAACTGAATTTCACATCAAAGCAGAACGTCGGAATAGCTATTTCAATTTTCTTGTTGATGATATTGAAGCTTTTTATGAGAAGCTCAATAAGAGCGGTGTTAAAACGAATGAGCTTGAACAATTCGGGGGCATGACATGTTTTGATTTCTTTGACCTCGATGATAATTCTTTTAGCGTAGTTAGTGAAGTGGTAGATTCCCCGTTTCATGCTGATCAAGTCAAAAAGATGCAGGGTATGAAACGATGAAGGAAAATGAAAAAAGTTGCCCTGAGTGTGGCGAAAAAGAAACGAGAACAGGAGAATTTACTGGGTACGGCTCATTATTTAAGAAAAAAGGATTTGCGAAAAGTTCTCCGGTTGATGCTTGTTTCTGTGTTAATTGCGGTACAATCCTTTCTCTTAAGGTGAGGAACCCAAAGAAGTTTATTTAGTAAAGCTTTTAAGGAGGAGTAAAGATGGCGACTGATTTGTGGATGAACCTTCCTGTGCAAAATGTAGAAAAGTCGAAAGCTTTTTTTACAAAGATCGGATTTGCTGCTCAGGCCATTGGAGAAGGTGTTCAAGTAGTGATCGGTGCTCAAGGGACGAAGGTTATGCTGTTTCCTGCTTCAAAATTTGAAACGTTTACCCATCACAGAGTAGCGGATTCTATGAAAGCGACGGAAGTGCTTTTTTCAATTGGAGCGGAAGATCGAGAAGAAGTAGATGCAATGATAAAGAACGTGGAAAAGGCAGGGGGAGCAATCTATGCCAAACCCGGCTTAACAGATGGATGGCTCTATGGAGCAGGGTTCATTGATTTAGATGGTCATCGATGGAATGTGTTGTATATGGACATGGAGAAAATGCCGTAATCAAATGTGCGGGCTTTAAAGGTAACTCTCATCACAGTAGAGTTACCTTTTTGGTTAATTATTGAAACTTCCAAGTAGTTTCCATCGTAAATAAAGTAGGATAAAAGAATATCAGTAAGGAGAATAAGATGTACTTTAAACAGACGAAATGGTTGTCGATCATACTCGTTTTTCTGTTAGTGACTGGATGCTCCAGTGGAAATGCGTCGTCGGATAAACAGAGTGTGAAAACGATTGGTGGAATCGATCAGGTGGAATTGCTGAAATTTAGCGGGACATATGTTGGGGACAATTCAGCTGTTCTAGCCATTCTAGCGCAACTTCCGGGAAGCGGAACAGTTAATAAATTTGATTTATCTGATCAAAAGATAAGCGTGACATATGACGAGGAGCGAGCAAGTTCTGAATTAGACTTCAATTCTACCTGGTTTGATGGAGCAAACAGCGCTCAGAGGATTTTCCATTATAACGCGATTTACTTAACGATCTTAGTGCCGAACGCCAAAGAATATGAATTTCGAGTGCAAGATGAGAGCTTCCGAATAACGAGAGATGAAATGGTAGCCACATTAACGAGCAAATTTGGTGAATTTCCAAGCGAGGAGCAGCTTATGGAGGAAACATTCGCCGAGGAATATGTGAAAAAGCATGAAGAAGAATTAGAGAAAATGGCAAATAACTATGAGGACTATTTTAATTGATTAGTGATGTAAAAGTAGGTGTTAAATAAATGAAGAAAGTTCGTTACATCATGGTCCTTCCGCTAGCATTTATCCTATTGATAATTGGATTGGCGTCTTATAATAACAACCGAGCTATGGATATGGCGGTTGAAGGATGTAAAGAAGTAGGAGGAAAAGTCAATTTAGAAAAAGATCTTTTGGGCATAAATTGGCGTTTTTCTTGTGAGAAATAAAAGAAAGAAGGGAGAAGAGATCATGCCAACTTGTCAGACTTGTGGCTATACATGGAAATGGAAGGAAGCATTAAGATTAATTTATCGCGCAAAGGCCAGGTGTCCAAACTGTGACGCAAACCAATATCTATCTGCAAAATCGAGAAAACGATCGAGTTATACATCAATGCTAGTCGTTATTCCTCTTGCGATTACTTCAATTTATAGGCTTTCCTTATGGTTCTATTTGAGTTTTTCCTTTGCTTTACTAGTACTCATTCTTCTTCTTTCTCCTTTGTATTACCAGTTAAGTAACGAAGAGGAACCACTTTGGTGAATGAGAGGAAGTCAATTGGATTTTCATCAGTTGATGATGCTTCTCACGAGGGTAGATGGAATGTAGTAGGTATAGAAAGGGCATTTAAGAGAGGGTACATATATTAATCAATAAAGGATTAGTAGGTTGTTGTAGTCTTCAAGATAAGGGCAGGATTATGGAAGACTTGAATTCGAGATAATAGAGGTTATTGGAACTAAAACCATACTTTTTCGTATAGGGAATTAGCTATATTTAGGAGGGATGGTTTCTTGGATCTTATTTTATTAGGAGTAGTGGCTGTTATTGGCGGAGTTGTTGCAGTTATAGGTACTTTAATCATTATAGGAAGAAGGTTAATACAACCGAATCAGGAATTAAAGGAAAAGGTTCAAAACCTTGAAAGCGAACTGAAAAACCTGAAAGATAAAGAGTAGTGTTCAGTATTCAATGTAATCGGAGCGATTCATTAATGCCGGAACAGCCGAGAGTTAAGGTTTAGTATCTGGTAAAGGGGGAGATCTAAATTAATGAGAATACATATAGAGTATTTAAAGCATTTTGTCTTGGAGTAATCACCATTTCATTTGCATTTCTTTGCTTTTATGTTTATCAAATCAGTGGAGATATAGAATCAATTAGTCAAGGAATTCATAACATAGTGGCAGCAATAGCTAACAGTTAAACAAAGCAAAGTATCCTCTATATTTTTATTCTTCAAGAAATGGGAGCATTTGCTGAATAAAAAGTAAGCTGTCTATTTAGGTTTTGGCCAGTTGTCGTAAATTAGTCTTAGGATGAACGGAGATCGAATAGGGGGTAAAATGAAAAAAACTACAAAAATAATTGTTATCATCGTTTCAAGTATACTTTTTCTTCTTCTGTTACTCCTAATAGGCGTAATTATATACTTTCATAGTGTAGTTGAAGAAAATGCAGGAGAGCCAGTTACTTATTTTCAAGCAGTGACAACTATACTAAATTTGAACTTTGATGGTGAATTAGAGAGAAAAGCAAAGGCTTCAAAAGATATGCAAAGCTATCAAAACATTTCTTTCTATGTTGATAAACAGGATGATGACTTAGTTCCACTGATTGAGGATACACTTGACTGGGCTAAGACCAAAAACAGAGAAATTTTAGGTAATATAAAGGAAAGAGATGTAGATGTTATCTTTTTTAGTAATAAAAAGGATTTTCAAAACATTTCTAATTTGCATAGTGTGTCTGGTTTTTATGACCATTTCGGGTTATTCATAGGCATCAAAGTAGATGACAAGAAGGGGATATTAAACGGAAAAGAGACTCCACTCTACTTTTTTCAAAAGAGCATATTGCACGAATTTACCCATTATACTTTTGACCGTAAAGTTGAAATCACCCCATACGGAATAGATTCATATCCCTTATGGTTCCAAGAAGGAATTGCTGAATACATATCAAATGATCGAACGGTTGTTGAAGCAAGTGATTTCAAGCACGTGAATTATGATCAGCTTAGGAGTCATAATCAATGGGTCGCTGCAAGAAAACAAATAGGGACGGATGTTTATGATCAAAGTTACTTCACAATCAAATTTCTCATAGAGGAAAAAGGAGGATCTGTCATTAAAGATATTATTGAAGCTACTAGCGCTTCTGGTAATTTCAAAAAAAGCTTCGCAGATGTTACCGGGTTCCACTATGATGCTTTATATGAGAAGGTGCAAATAGAGTTAGAGAAGTAATGGTTATGGTAACTAAAGATAGTGCTGAGTGCTACTATCTTTATTCCATTAAATCGGAGCAATTGCTTAATAAAAGTAAGCGCTCTAACTAGGGTTAGCGCAGTTTAATTGGAAACTAGTTTTGTTTGAGAAAGGAGGGAGAACAATGACCCAACTAAATAGTCTAGTTATAAATAAAGATAGACTTGTTGATATGGAGAAATTTATTTCATTAGTAAAATCATCTCTTAATGGAAACAGGAAAGAGATTCTCTTGGATATTTTCAAATTTGATGAAGAAGAATTTGAAATGATGATGTTCTTCGGAATGTTTAATTTAAACAATGACATCGTCTCACTTGAAGAACAATTGACCAATATGAAATCGCTTGATTATGAAAACTTCATACAAGAAGAATTGGAGCTTTTGCAAAAACAGTACCCGTCAAATAGACCTGTACAATTTGAGTTGTTCATTTTAGATAAAAATGATGATTTTGTTAAATCAAAACTTAATGGCGTATCAGCTTTTACGGATTGGAATGGAAAGATGTGTTTTGCGATTCTTCCAGAAGAAAACGTACGTTCAACAATTAAATCTGTCGTAACACACGAATACCATCACCATTGGCGTATCAGTGCATTAGGGCTGAAAGAAGATGGAGAAACGTTACTGGACCGAATGGTTTTAGAAGGATTAGCAGAGCATTTTGTGAAGGAAAGATTAGGTGAGGAATATCTTGGTCCTTATAAAGATGCTTTATCTGAAACTCAAGCTAAAACAATATGGGAAAGTACATATAAGAATCATATCGATGATAAAGGAACCATAACGGATTTATATATGTTCGGAAGTAAAGATAAAGGTTTACCGTTTTGGGGCGGCTATTCATTAGGTTTTTACTTAATAAAGTGGTTTCTAGATAAAGACAAAAATATTTCTATAAAGGATTTAACAATATTACCTAGCGATCAGTTTATAAAATAATGCTATTCCATAAACTCGGAGCTTATCTTTAATAAGATAAGCTCTTTTATATATGAAGTAAAGATTGAATTCTATGTCCGGATTTGAAATAATTGGTATTAAGTTGTTGCACAGGATTGTGTGAAGTGCAAGCACTATTATTAATGTACTTAAGGTGGGTTCCAAGTGTTTAAAAGCAAGATAACTTTCATTATGGCAACTTTAGCTATTACTTTGATAGGTTGCTTTCAGGTTGAAGAAGCAACATTTATTGAAGGAGAGATAACTAAAATCAACAATGAAAGTGGGGAAATGGAGATCAAAGTCGAATCTTGGTCAACAATTAGTGATGCAGAATCATCTAGCACGCCATATATATTTGAAGAGATGCCAGATTCACACACTATAAGAGTATCCAATCCAGATCAATATGATGAAGGGAAAGAAGTACAGGTGAAAGTTATTAAAAATTATGAAGAGGACGTATGGGATTTAAATAGGTTGAAATTTGAAGTAGAAAAGGCAACTTAGAATATTATTCTATTGATTACATTATCTGAGAGTCCTGAAGAAATGTCGAATTTAAGTCTTCCGTATGAAGATAGGTGAAAACTACAGTAGGATTCGTTACCATCTTCCATTATCTCGGAGCGAAAGTTGAGTAAGGTGTCTTTGCAGCTATTTCATTATTTAAGAGCAACCCAGGAATAAAGGGAGGTTATCATTGAAAATGGAAGTTGCAAAAAAGAAGAAAAACCAAAAAATAGCTGGTGTAATACTACTGGTAATAGTAATAGTTTTGTCCCCATTTTTACATGATCATTTTAATCCGTTAACTTTATTAAGGGGTACCGCCAGCAAAACGCGGAAAACGTACGCTAAGCAAGATTCGACATGAAAATAGCCGATCCTCTTTACTATGAGGACTATCGGCTATTTACCTTATTAGGTAATTAATATATTGTAATTTTATTAACAAAGTCTACTGACCAAGGCTTAACTTGACCATCGCTTGTTTCCATTTTTGAATAAGGGTTTTCTACTACCATCATGGTAAGGTTTCCCTTATCTAATCTACTAGAGTCAATGGGGATGTTCAATATACCATCATTTGTCGGTGAATATATTTCCTTTGAAATTTCTAATTGTTTGGAATCAAGGAATGATAGTATATAGTAACTTTTCTCCTTTTCCCCATAGAAATTCAACCACAATTCAGAAGGTACTTCTTCTTTATTGATTTGAGTAATTATCTTACCTTCTAGCTCACCTCTAGGTTCTGTAGTTAAGATTGGAGGAATAGGCTCTCCTTTACTTGTGTTAAGAGGACTAACTTTAAATTCATGTTTTTCATTAGCACCTACCAAAAGGTTAGTCCGTTTAGATAAGTAAAATACTTCAGGAGGGATAAACGCTTCTTTTGCAAGTGACTTGTTAGGTTCCCTTATACATACTATAAGTAAATCGTGTAGCCCAGGTTTTATACTTGGTATACTGATGTCAAGATTGATTTGTTCATTAGGTTTTGCATTTATATCTAAAAACTCAACAGTTTCACCTTTACTTTGATATTCTATTTGTTTGTAGTCTAATAAAACCAGAATTCTATAGTTATCTTCATAAGAATTTCTATTATGAATCACTATTTTAGGTGTATAGTTATCATTATTATTAATTTCATGTGTAATATTTAATTGAGAGGTTGCTGTTTCGTCAAATAACCCAAGTGTAAAACTAACTTGATTCTCACTTGTACCTTGAATTTTATTTGCATCTTCAGTTTGATTCTCTTTTTCCGTTTGAAAAGAACAACTTGATAGTAATATTAATAAAACTACAGATATCATTTGCCTCTTCATAATGTACCTCCGATATATAAATAGAAAGGTAGGAGCTAAAGCATCCTACCTTTTAAACTTACAAATCACTATCTATTGTAGTATCAGACCACGCTTGTCCCCAATCATCCATCACATAGTGGTGTGAGGAACCATGATAGTAGTTGCCCGAAACATAAATAGTGCTACCTGCATTAGCATATGCAAAGGTACCTAAGCGCTTATCCCTTTTCCAATTAATTAAGGAATCCCCTTTGTAGAGATAATTTGCCACTCTAATATCAGGGACTGTTTGACTTGTTGTAGTGCTACCCCAAGTGTTCACTCTACCACTACTTAAATAAGCACTTGTTGTAGCCGAAATAGCAGTCCCACTAGCTACAGCATTTCCACCATCAATAGATTTACCATTAGCTTTGCTGGGGGTTTCTAGAAATCCTTCAACATTAGGTTTGTGCTCTTTTTTGACTGAGGCATCGACATTCCCACTAACACCAAACAAAGTGACTACCGTAGCAAACACTACTACTTTCTTAAATAGTGGTTTAATTACAAAAACCTCCCAATAAATTTTTAATTTGAGTCATCCCAACATAACCATAATGACTTGAAGGATTTAAAGAATTTTTCACCCCCTGGTTTCTAACGGATTAATTATATATTCTAAAAACGCAAGAAGGTATCCTTCTTATTTTAAAAAAATGGAAATTTTTCTAATTTAAGGGCATGGAATCATTTAACATACATTGCTATTGTTTCGATGTATTGGAGTTAACACAACACAATATTAATTGTGTTGTATTGACTGGGTTTTAGGGGTATATTTAAATTGGTTTACGCAACACAATTGATTAAGAATACGTCTATTTCTAATGCAACACAATTTTATTGACGAGGTCAGTGACTATGAACTTATTAAAAGATTTTAATTTTTATCTTCAACAAGAACGAAAAAGCGAAAATACCATTAAAGGTTACCTATCAAATGTTCAGCAATATCTTACATGGTTCAAAGGATCGTATGGGTTAGAATGTAACTCATTGTATCGACAGAACATTCTAGAATATATTAGTTTTTTAAAAAACGTTAAAATCCAAAATGCTAGAACGATTAATCATAAGATCAGTAGTCTGGCAAAATTTAATTCGTTTCTGATTGATCAGAAGGTACAAGAGGAAAAGGTGATTTATAAAACAGATATGCTTAAAATTCAAAGGGCCTATGCTTCTCCTACAAAAGTTGCCGAGGTAGAAGTGAAACAGTTTTTACAAAATATCTTGGAGAGTAAAAATAAAAGAAACTATGCAATCGTGGTCCTTCTTTCCTATACCGGACTACGAATCTCTGAAGCATTATCCATTAAATTAAATGATATGAACCTGCAGACTGGTGAATGTATTATCAGAAATGGAAAAGGAGAAAAGCAACGCGTTGTCCTTTTAAACAGAAGGATTATTTATGCTATTAGGGAGTATATGAAAGAAAGAGAAGCTTCTGTTGTTTCTCAAGCATCACCCTACTTATTTATTAGTAAAAAAAGAGAGCGACTTGATCGTACCGTCGTTAACCGCCTCTTTAACAAGTATAGTCAGACGATTACCCCCCATCAACTTCGTCACTTCTTTTGTACGAACGCCATTGAAAAAGGGTTTAGTATTCATGAAGTTGCGAATCAAGCTGGACATTCCAATGTAAATACGACGCTTTTATACACCAACCCGGACCAAACAAAATTAAAGAGTAAAATGGAATTATTATAGGAAGGAGAAAATGGATGAGAGGAAAAGAGTTACTAACTCCTGAACAACGGGAAGAATTCATGCGTCCATCGAATATTACAGAATGGGAGCTCGCCACCTTTTACACCTTTTCTAACTATGATTTAGAGATCATTAATCGTCATCGTAGGCAGCACAATCGATTGGGATTTGCTGTTCAATTATGTCTTCTTCGATATCCAGGCTGGTCCTTATCTGATATTAAGGAAGTCCCTCCATTAATTTTGTCATATCTGGCCAAACAGCTAGATATCGATCCTGAATCATTCACGTTATATGCTCAACGAGAAGCTACAAGACGAGAGCATATGGAAGAGATTAGACAAGAATACGGGTACCAAAACTTTTCTTTACGTGAATATCGCTATCTTTCACGTTATCTATTTCATCGAGCTGTTGAAAACGGAAATGCAATACTTCTAATTCGGCAGGCCATTGAGGAGTTACGTAAAAGAAAGGTTATTTTACCTGGAATGACTACCATAGAAAGGATCATATGGGAGGCGCGTAATCGAGCAGAAAAATGGATTTTCAAAACACTCAATGATGCCCTATCGACGAAACAAAAACAACAATTAGATTCTCTTTTAGAACCTGCAATGGAAAACGGTAAAACGACACTAGCATGGTTGAAAGAAAATCCAGGCACTTCCTCACCTGATACATTTTTGAAGGTCATTAAACGATTAGAATGTATTCGCAAACTTGATTTAAAGGTCAATACCCACGACATTCATCCCAATCGTTTTCGCCAATTATCGCGACTAGGTGCCAGGTATGAACCTTATGCTTTTCGGAGATTTAAATCTGATAAAAAATACAGTGTTTTAGTGACTTACATACTGGACTTGAGCCAGGACCTTATTGATCAGGCTATTGATATACATGATAAACAGATTGTGTCTCTTCAAAATAAAGGTCGAAAAGCACAAGAGGAAATGCAGAAGCAAAATGGAAAAACTGTGAATGAAAAGTTAATTCACTTCACTAATCTAGGTACAGCATTAATAAAAGCTAAAAAGGAAAGCCTAGATCCTTTTGAAACGATTGAAGCTGTCATGCCATGGGAAAAAATGATTCAATCCGTGGAGGAAGCTAAAGAGCTCACCCGTCCATCGAATTATGATTACCTAGATTTGTTAGAACAGCGCTTTTTTTATCTACGAAAGTATACGCCATCGTTGCTTAAATCCATAGAATTTCGTTCGACTGCAGCTGCGAAACCAATAATACAGGCTCTTGATACCATACATGAAATGAATGAATCAGGAAAACGGAAATTACCAGAAGGATCACCAGTCGGTTTTGTTCCAAAACGCTGGGAAAAACATGTCTATGATGAAAATGGCATTATTAACCGACATTATTATGAAATGGCCGCACTAACAGAATTAAAAAATCATATCCGTTCTGGTGACATTTCAGTGGTGGGCAGCAGGCAACACAAGGATATTGACGATTATTTTGTGACAAAACAAGAGTGGCAAAACCATCGCTCCAAAGGAAATAATTTAGCAGTACCTATCTCTTCAGAAAACTATTTGGCTGAAAGAGAAACATCATTGAACCAGCGTCTCCAATGGCTTTCGAAAAATAGTAATGATTTAGAAGGGATTAATCTAGATAAGGGGAAACTACATATTCAACGGTTAGAGAAGGATGTTCCGGAGGAAGCAAGGGACTTCAGTTTGTCCCTCTATGCTATGCTTCCTCGAATTAAACTCCCAGACCTATTAATGGAAGTAACCAATTGGACAGATTTTGATGAGCAATTCATTCACGCTTCAACGGGTCGGATTCCCGACAAAGAAGAAAAGAGGATTCTATTAGCTACCATAATGGCTATGGGAACGAACATTGGTTTAACTAAAATGGCTGAGGCAACCCCGAATATCTCTTATCGGCAAATGGCTAACACTTCTCAATGGAGAATGTACGAGGATGCAATGAATCGTGCGCAAGCACACCTTGTAAATTTTCATCACAAACGCGCTCTTTCATCTTATTGGGGGACTGGGACCACTTCCTCTTCTGATGGCATGCGTGTACAAGTCGGAGTTTCATCTTTACATGCTGAAGCCAATCCCCATTATGGAACAGGGAAAGGCGCAACGATCTATCGTTTTACGAGTGACCAATTCTCTTCCTTCTATAATAAAGTGATTAATACTAACGCACGGGACGCAGTACACGTAATAGATGGGTTACTTCATCACGAATCTGACTTAAGTATTGAAGAGCATTATACCGATACAGCAGGATACACCGACCAAATTTTTGGTTTAACCCATTTGCTTGGTTTCCGATTTGCCCCACGACTCCGAGATATATCAGACTCAAAACTTTTTTCAATGAGTCCACCTAGCGATTTTCCTGAACTTCAAACCCTTTTACGAGGTAAAATAGACCAGAAAGTTATTCATGAGAATTATGACGATGTATTACGTTTAGCTCATTCCATTCAAGTTGGAAAAGTATCTGGTGCTCTTATTATGGGGAAATTAGGTTCTTACGCTCGTCAAAATAAGGTTGCCAAAGCATTACGAGAAATGGGCAGAATTGAAAAAACCATATTCATGATGGATTATATTGCAGATGCCTCTATGAGAAGACGGATTCAAAAAGGGTTAAATAAGGGAGAGGCTATGAATGCATTGGCAAGGGCCATTTTCTTTGGCAAACATGGAGAGCTAAGAGAACGAGCTCTTCAAGATCAACTCCAGCGAGCTAGTGCATTAAACATCATCATTAATGCTATCTGTGTATGGAACACTGTCTATTTGGAGAAGGCTGTTGCTGTTTTAAGGGAAAAGGGAGAGTTAAAAGAGGATTTATTGAATCATATCTCCCCATTGGGGTGGGAGCATATTAACTTCCTAGGGGAATATCGTTTTGATTCTAAAGCTAGAACAAGTGTAGATGTATTGCGTCCTTTAAATATGAAATAAATAAATAGCCGAATCTTCTTAACGTATAGAAGATCGGCTATTTTCGTGTCGAATTTTGCTTAGCGTACGTTTTCCGCGTTTTGCTGGCGGTACCCCATTAATAACTACGATTATTATATACGCTATTGTCATGTTCATTGTTGGACTGTTATCAAAAGAAGAAAAGTCTTAACCTTAAGACAGAAGGATCTTTATTTACCATCTTCCAGTATCTCGGAGCTTTTCTTCGATGAATGTGTAGGACCAAAACCTTAATTTAGGAGGCGCATTGTTTTAATAGACGTGCGCCTTTTCTGGTAATTAGGTTTTTAATTTAATGATAACTTTAAAAATGTTGCTTTGTTTCAACATTTGAAAAAATAACATGTGTAACGGTTTGTGCTAAATCTGAAAAATCATTTATAAAACCTTCTATTTCAGTTAACCCCTCAAAATGTAATTTCATCATATAACAAGCTTGCCCTGCAATCCGGTGACAGTATTCCACATTCGTCTGTTGCTCAATTCTTTTCTTAAACAACTCGTACTGCCCATTTTTAACAGTGGCTTCTATGATACAGCTTACTGGATATCCCGCTTTTTCATAGTCGATTTGTAAGTGGTATCCCTTGATTACTCCGAATGATTCCATTTGCTTTATTCTTTCTGTTACAGCAGGAGAAGACATACCTATGATTCTTCCTAGTAGTGATCTTTTCTATAATCATAAGAAGGAGGGAAGATTAATGGCGAGAATAACGTTATCTGAAATTGGAAGTAGTTCGTTTCAACGATTATTAGGACATAATCAATTGGTAATGGAAAAATGGAACGACTTAGGAGAGGTCTTAGAAGCCGAGGGCTTCTTATCTTATCAGCTGAAAGAGCAAGTTAGAAGGACTCTGGCTCAGGAAAACGGGTGTGAATATTGCAAGGCAAAAGGGCGTCCCGATCCCAAATTATTTGATGAGAAGGTGTCAGTTGCAGTAGGATTTACAGAAGCATTTTTATCATATAGAGGCAATATGCCATTGGCTGTATTTCATGTGCTAAATGATACATTTAATGAAAAAGAAATAAGTGAACTTTGTGCATATATATGTTTTACTACAGCCTCTCAGTTCTTTGGTGCAATTATAGGGTTACAACCTGATCCTTCTTAGAAATAACGAGGTTCACTCTATACGGAACAAGTAATAGCACTATTTTGCTTTTCATAAGTTGGAGGACTTTTTATGTAATTGAAGAGGATTTTGTTTTGAAAGATAGTATTGATTTATTTGGGTTATTTTGAAATAATTGTAATATATAAAATGTGATTTTAAATTGCTTCGACTTTAAAATCTAAAAGGTACTGATGATGTATATAGATTTGGGGGGAGATGATTTCATCCGTTATATCTCACGATGGATGATCATATCAGTGAAAATGAATGTGGAATGGGATTCTTTCCGTTCACAACCTACAGGAAGTTCATGGATTGAGCTTCCTGTTTTCTTTGCAAAACAATGGATATACCGGTGTGTTTTATAAGGTAGTTATTAGTAAATTACTAGTATATTAATCAATTTTCATTCATTAGAATTTGTTTTCGATTTTCTGGTTAACAATGCTATATTGTTGTGAACCTAAGTCTAATTGCTACATTTTATCCCCCCTAGAAAAAACAAAGAGGATGACAAAGTATGATTAGAAGATTGCCTTTCAAGCGAATAAAATGGCCAGGATGGGTTGTTCTTATTTTGTTGGGAGTATTTATTATTATAGGTATAGGTAAGTGGACTGGTGATAGCAGTGAAGAGGTGGTCAAACAGAAAGATGAAAAAGAGGTTTCGAGTATAGAGGTTGAGCAAGATACAGAAAACACTGATCGTTATACAATGCTGATTAACACCCCGGTTATTGAAAATTCACTCCTTAAAAAATCGATTCGCGAGTGGATTACGAAACAGAAAGAGAGTTTTTTATCTGAAGTGAAATCACAAAAAGATGTTCTTGGAGCAAGTAATCGAGCCCACCTATCGATTCAAGTTAATGTAAAAAAAGGAGCGAAGGATACAACTAGTTTGATTTTTAACTCTTATAAACTAGTGGATTCGATCTATGGTGAGAATCATGTAAAAACATTTACGATCGACTCAAGTCATAATATCTTACAATTAACTGATATCTTGACTACTAGCGAGAAAACGTTAGATGAAGTACGTTCTAATATTAAAAGGCAGTTGAAAAAGGATGATGTGGTTAAGAATAATCTAATAGATAAAAAGGTAAATGAAGCATTGAAAGATCCTAATTCATGGAATTGGTTGGTAAACCAAAGTGCTCTTACGTTATATCTTGAGAAATCTAACATTACTGAAGGTGAGACTGGAACTCTAGAAATTGAAGTTCCACTTAAAGAAAAAATATCTACTGTGCAAGAAAAAAAGGACAATGACGAAAAAGTTCTCAAGCCTGGAGAAAAATACGTTGCAATTACTTTTGATGATGGTCCGAGTGTTCAAGTAACGCCACGGGTGCTAAAGATATTAAAACAACATGATGCGAAAGCAACTTTTTTTATGTTGGGAAGTCAAGTTGAGAAATATCCATCTATTGCTGCAAGAGTTGCTAACTCAGGCCATGAGATCGGCAACCATACAGATCATCACATGGACCTGACGAAGATAGGAGAATCTCGAATGGTAGAAGAAGTTCAAAAATCAAATCAAAAGATATTGGAAGCGACGGGTCAATCTCCTACTCTCATAAGACCTCCTTATGGTGCTATCAATCCCAATGTAGAGAAGGTCGCTAGAAATAACGGTTCTTCTCTTATTTTATGGTCAGTTGATTCCCTGGATTGGAAAAGCAAAAATACTGAAGCAATCAATCAGCTGGTTCAAAAAGAAGTGGTATCAGGATCAATTATCCTTTTACATGATGTACATCCTACCACAGCCGATGCGTTACCAAAGCTGTTGACTACACTTGAAGAGGAAGGCTATCACTTCTTAACTGTTTCTCAATTGCTTTCCATGCAAGAAAAATATACTGCCGGAACCTATTATGGAAAGACTTAAGAGAACCATAATTTGATTATCTAAAGGAGAAAAAGAGAAAAGGAGATAACTATGAATAACAGATTTAAAAATAGACGAAGAAAAAAGTTTAAGAAAAAAATACTCATTGGTCTTTCATCACTTTTGTTTCTTGTTATTTGCGTCGGTAGTTATTTAGGATTTCAAGTATATGATACAGCGAAGGAATCTTATAGTGAACTTAAACGAGATAATGATATGTCGGAATTAAGAGATAAGAAAGTAGAAATAGGAAATGAACCTATTTCGATTTTGTTACTAGGAATCGAAAATTATTCTTCAGATGGAAAAGGTGGAAGAGCTGATACCCAAATTGTTTTAACCCTTGATCCTAAGTCAAAGGAAGCGACTATGACAAGTATTCCCAGGGATACGAAAGTGGAAGTTCCAGTAGAAAAAGTCGGGGTTGAATACGCTGGAACTCATAAAATAAACGCTGCTTATACATACGGATATCTTACAAATTACGGAGCTAAAAAGTTAGCCGTAGAAACGGTGGAAGATCTTTTGGGTATACCGATAGATAAGTATGTTGCTGTTGATTTTGAGGGATTTCATGACATTGTTGATGCTATTGGCGGAGTTGAGGTTGATGTAAAATATCCATTTTGGGAAAAAGATTACTATTCGAATGATCGGATTTATTTTGATGAGGGAAAAACCGACATGAGTGGGGAAGAAGCACTTGCATTTGTAAGAATGAGGAAGCGTGATGTGAATACTGTTTACTCAAGAGAGGAACGTCAAAGACAGTTTATTAAAGCTACGGTAGATGAAGTCAAGTCAGGGGACACCCTATTTGAAATTAATAAGATTTCTGATGTGTTAAAAGATAACGTTGAGACTAATTTAAAACCAAGTGACATGCTTGCCCTGCAGCAAAAATTTCCATCAATCAGCTCAACATCTATTCAAACAAAAAAGATAGAGGGGACGACACCTAAAGTACCCGGACCTTCATACTTTATACCAGATCTTAACCAGTTAGAGTTACTGAAGAAAGAGTTAAAAAACTCACTGAAGTTATCATGATAATAAGATACTACAGTTGAGGAAAGTAATGAAAAATAAATGAGATATATTTAAAAATGTTGCATCTAAAGGAGTAAAGTTCCAATTATCTTGACTTCAAGTCTTCTATTAAATCGGAGCGTTTTCTTAATATTGGATTTAGGGAAAGAAGCTGTAAGATAGGAGTGTTCCTATGAAGAGAAGCTCATCGTTTGGCATTGTAATGGCTACTTTACTATTTGGATTGGTAAGCTGCGCTGGAAATGTTTCTGAGAAAAAAGTCGAGAGCGGAGTAACAGTTAGTGATGAAATAGCCGAAAAGAATGGCACATTATCTAAGGATAATGCAGAAGTTATGATTTTTAATAAACTAAGTGACGAAGAAAAGCAGAAATACACCGTAGACTTTATTAAAGAAGAAGGAACAAAATATTATATTAGAGTTTACGATCATAGTAGTGGCGAAGTAAAAGTAAAAAAGATCTATACTATTGATTTTCAAACAAAAGAAATTGAACAAATTGAATAAATGGACCAATGAGTTCTCAAAAATTTTATAATCCCACATCATTAAAGGTTTTCTTTCTTCCGCAATCTCGGAGCAATTCTTTAATATCATAGCTTTGTAAACGTGGAATATCAATCTTCATTTATCAGACGTAATCCCCAACTGAGGAATTACGTCTTTTTTTAGAATAAGGTTGAGTATGTGGGTGTGCTTTGAAATAATTGGAATTAAGTGATAAGTTAGCAATTTTTTTATGAATGTACTTTTATTTTAATTGGAGGTTTTTTATGTTATTAGCAGCTGGATTTAATACTGGGGATGTTATATTCCAGGTTATTGCATTTCTTCTTTTAGTAGCTATACCTGTAGGGATTGTGATGCTCATCATTTTATTAAATAAGAGAGCGTCTAGACTAGGGCGAGTGGAAGCGAAGATAGATAGGTTATTAGAAGAGAAATCTGATCGAACGTAAAACTTCGATCATTACAAGATAGATTAATTTGAGATCGAGTCTTCAACAAGCTCGGAGCTTATCTAGAAGACCAGGAACGTTATTACTTAATATAAATTTACCTGAGTTCGGTGCTATTAGTCTATAGTCTTGATCAAAATTTAAAAGGAGTGATCTAACTATGGCAAAAAGCAGGTTACTCAGAATGGACAATGTCGGCATCGTTGTAGAATCCCTTGATGCCGCAATCTCATTCTTCGAGGAGATTGGCTTGAGCCTCGAAGGGCGAGCCACTGTCGAAGGTGAGTGGGCTGGTCGCGTAACAGGATTGGGTTCTCAGCGCGTAGAGATTGCTATGATGGTTACCCCAGATGGTTATAGCCGACTTGAACTTTCGCGATTTCTCACCCCACCTACTATATCAGATCACCGGACTGCTCCTGTAAATGCCCTCGGTTATCAACGCGTCATGTTCACCGTTGAAGACATTGACGAAATGGTATCAAGACTCACTAAGTATGGTGCTCAGCTCGTTGGCGAAATGGTTCAATACGAGGACTCGTATCGGCTCTGCTACATTCGTGGAATCGAAGGACTTCTAATCGGTTTGGCAGAACAACTCGGTAACAAATAAGTAAGTGAGGTATTATAAAGAGTCTTTACTGAAATATAAATTACTGAAGTGAAAATTAAAACAGACAAGCAGTGTGAAAGTAATTCGAAGAAGTAGGGAAGCAGATTCACGCGAAAACGTTATATGCCAATCCGTCTCGATTCGAAGGGAATTCTCATTCAACAAACTCGAAGCAAAACAGGAATAAAATAAACAGTTATCGTTTTAAATGTGATTAAAGCGATTCGAAATGAAATGAGGAGACATTTATAATGATTGAATTGAAACCTTTTGAACGTGCTGACTTTGATAAACTTATAAATTGGATTGAAACTCCTGAGTTCCTACTACAATGGGGAGGTCCTAATTTCACTTTTCCATTAGATGAAGATCAGCTTGGGGTTTATTTGAAGGATGCCAACAATGATGATTCTGAAGTATTAATTTATAGTGTTTTTGATAGAGAAACTGAAACAGTAATAGGACATATTTCGTTAGGTAAAATCGATAGAGGAAATAACTCTGCAAGAGTAGGAAAAGTATTAGTTGGCGATAAGAGTGTAAGAGGAAAAGGGATCGGCAAACAAATGATGACCGAAATTCTTAAAGTAGCATTTGATGAACTACATTTACATAGAGTCAGTCTTGGTGTGTTTGACTTTAATTCTTCAGCAATTGCTTGTTATGAAAAGGCTGGATTTAAAAAGGAAGGTTTACTGAGAGAATCAAGGAAAATTGGTGAAGAATACTGGAGTTTATGGGAAATGAGTATTTTAGAGAAGGAGTGGCTGGAAGAAAAGTAGATTAAAGCCATACAAATCATCTTGATTTAAAGTCTTCAACAAACTCGGAGCGATTGTTTAGTTTGTGTTCATTCCTTAGTTACATTAAAAAGCTTCTTCTATGAACCAATAGAAGAAGCTTTCACCTTAGAGTATTAAATTTCTGTTTTATAGGGTCTGCCCAGTCAGGTATCTCATCAGTTTCGAAGGTTAATTGGTTATTAGATATTTCTAAAATCAATTCTCCATCTGATTTGCTGTTATCGATAACGACGAGGTTGTTAATGAGTGACAAGTGTTGAAGTAGGTTTTCTTTGGAAGTGATATCTCTTTTCAGGATGTCCTTTGTTGGGATATGATGGCCACCATTCCTCACTCGTAATGCGACTCGCTCAATGTTTTGCGTGACGTGGCTTAATCCAACATAAAACATTGTAATTTCAAATCCTTTTTCCTTGGCTTTGGTCATTTGGTGAATCGCATTTTTTCCAGCGAGCGTCGTTTCAATTGAAAAACTCTTTTCTTCTTCAATGCACTCGTAAATCAGTCTTACGGCTGCTTTACCTGCTGCTAATTGTTTCGTCTCAGGTGATTGTGGATCCAATCTACGCGCAATGGAATCAGGATCAATATTAATGTCTATGCCTAACTTATCAATTAGAAGGTTACGTAGCGTGCTTTTTCCACTCCCATTGTTACCAGCAAAAACATACATCATGGGAGGGAGCTTTGGCTTTGTCATTCAATATCACCATCTGGTTTTTGGTCAAACTTTACAACGGTTCCATCAGGATACTCTTTCACAAGGCCATTTTCTGTATCATAAACGATATAGGTGTTATTTACCTTGGCATCAATTTTTGCACGATCACCAGTCATTTTTGCCCATTTACCCACCCAAGCAAACTTTCTTCCTTGTGATTCACTTTCACGTTCTAACACATAAACCACCACCTTTATTTTGTAATTTAATTATATCAGATGAAATGAATATTTTCATAAGGCTTCACAATAGCTGACTACTGAGGTGCCAGAAATGGAACGACAATCACTTGAGGAAGAAATGTCTTTGAAATAACAGTTATTAAACAATCTCTGAGCTTATCTGTAATAGATAGGCTCCTTTTAACTGTAAATAAAGATTGAGTTATGGGGAATTTTTTTGAAATGATTAGTATGAAAATTTGTACGGCATTCTAGAAAACTTGGATTTGAGATAATTTGCGTAGATTTGTTTAATTGTTTGATGTCTGGACCTTAATTTATACTTACTTAAATCCAGATATGGTTTTGAAGGGGAATTAGTCCTGTGTTAGTATAAATGGATTATAGATAGGAGGGATGTTGATGGAAAGTAAATCGGCATGGCTACTGATTGCAATCGGAGCTTCACTATGGGGAGTAATAGGGATTTTCGTAACGTACCTTTATGAGATAGGATTTACGCCGCTTGAAGTCGTAGCAATGCGAGTGTTAACGGCTTCCATCTTCATGGTCCCTTATGTTTTTATAAAGAATCGTCATCTGTTCAAAATAAAGGTGGGGGACTCCGGGTATTTCATAGGTACCGGTATTATTAGTATTGTTCTTTTTAATTGGTGTTTGTTCAGTTCTATGAAAGAGTCTTCTATTTCGATTGCATTCATCTTACTTTATACAGCACCGGCGTTTGTTACGATTCTATCTCGAATTCTCTTCAAAGAATCACTGACCGCTCGCAAGGTCACTGCCCTAATGATTACGTTGATAGGGTGTTCCCTTGTAATTGGAATCTTTTCTAGCTCCACCGCATCCATTTCGCTATATGGATTAATCGTTGGACTAGGATCAGGATTTTTCTATGCCCTTTACAGCATATTCGGAAAAGCAGCACTTTCGAAATATGACTCACTAACCGTTACGGTGTACACGTTTCTTTTCGCTTCATTCGTAATTGTCCCTTTCAGTGGATTAGGTTCGAGAGTTTCTACTTTGACCGATCTAAAAGTGGTAGGACTCGTAATCGGACTTGGCTTTCTTTCTACGATGCTCCCATTCATTTTCTACACGAAAGGTCTTCAATATGTGGAATCAAGCCGTGCCTCGATTATAGCAACGATTGAGCCAGTCGTCGCGTCTGTCATCGGGTTCTTCATTTTCAACGAAACCTTATCGACGTGGCAATATATCGGAATGATCATGGTGATCAGCTCTGTGATCATCGTGCAGGAATCAAAGAACCAAAAAATAAATCGCCCACAGCAATATAACCGTATCGAAGCGTGATTCATTTGACGGTGCCTGTCACGACTCGTTACCAAATGCAGTAAAGCCTATTTGGTGCGTTAGTTGAAAATCTTGAGGATATCTCGAGATCAAGTCTTCAGTAATTTCGGAGCAAGTTTTTAAGAACTAGAAGTACATTTTTTGTGAAATAAGTGTTCAAAATAAAGATTACTGCTGTAAAATAAGGTGTATTATATTGTTGAATAGATTCTCTTGTAAGAGAAGAAAAGTGGTGAGCAAAGTGGGAAGATATCAATTGGATCACAAAAGTAAGGTAGCTGTGACAAAGTTTCATGAGAAACAGCCGTCTGCTAAATTTGATAAAAAGAGTCATCTTGAAAAAATACGTGCGGAGTATTTAAAAAAGAAGCAAAAACAGACAGATAAATAATGTTGTGGAAAACAGAGGGAGATTAAATTCGTCCTATGTTTTTCTTATGACAAGTTATATTTCGATATTTTTTGCAAAGTTGGAGCTTTAATTGAATGAAAAAAAGGGGAACTCCATTCTCATTGGAGTTCCCCTTTTACAATTTAACGGTTTAAGCATGCGTGCCAAGCAAAGCATCGTTTGCTGAAACATAGTCATAACCAAGGTCACGTGCAACGGCTTCGTAAGTAATCGCTCCGTTTGCTACGTTCAATCCTTTTTCAAGTGCCGGGTTGCTTTGGATCGCAGCCGTTACGCCTTTATTTGCGATTTGGATCGCGTAAGGAATCGTTACGTTTGTTAGTGCGATCGTTGATGTTCTTGGAACTGCACCAGGCATGTTCGCTACGGCATAATGAACAACGCCGTGCTTTTCGTAAGTTGGGTTATCGTGCGTAGTAATGTGATCAACTGTTTCAATGATTCCGCCCTGGTCAATCGCAACATCGACAAGAACAGATCCAGGTGTCATGCTTTTCACCATTTCTTCGGTTACAAGCTTCGGAGCTTTTGCTCCTGGAATGAGTACGGCTCCAACAACAAGGTCCGCTTCTTTAACAGCTTGTGCGATGTTGAGTGGATTAGACATAAGCGTATTAATCGCATTTCCGAAAATATCATCAAGCTGACGAAGGCGCTCAGCGCTTAAGTCAAGAATCGTCACATCTGCGCCAAGACCCATCGCGATTTTCGCTGCGTTTGTACCTACAACGCCACCGCCGATAATGGTTACCTTGCCACGCTTCACTCCTGGAACGCCGCCAAGCAAAATGCCTTTTCCGCCTTTAGGCTTTTCAAGAATTTGTGCACCGATTTGAGAAGCCATGCGTCCTGCCACTTCACTCATTGGTGTTAGAAGTGGTAATGTTCCACGATCGACAACTGTTTCGTACGCGATCGCTGTTACGCCGCTATCTTTAAGAGCTTTCGTTAGTTCAGGCTCAGCTGCTAAATGTAGATAAGTGAAGAGAATGAGTCCTTCACGGAAATAAGTATATTCAGAAGGAAGTGGTTCTTTTACTTTCATCACCATTTCTTGATTCCAAACAACGGCTACATCTGTCGCAATTGTGGCGCCAGCTTCTCGATAGTCGATATCCTCGAAACCGCTTCCAATTCCTGCTTCAGTTTCAACTGTTACGTGATGACCAGCCTTTGTTAGTGCGATGACGCCTGCTGGAGTAATCGCTACACGATTTTCATTATTTTTAATTTCCTTTGGAATACCAATATACATCATTTCATCCCCTTAGCCTTAATTAATGATCAATTACCTACGATTATAGACGCCCTATTTGGATTTCACATTGTGTAAATAAAAGAAAATAAAAGGGGGTGTTTGTGTAATTACACAAACACCCTATAATTTCATTTGTTCTATTTTTAAATCGAGATAGATTGTGACTTTTTGATTAGCGTCTTTTAGATCAAGATTTGCTACATCAGTGATGCGTTTTAACCGATAGTTTAACGTATTCGTATGAACATGGAGAACTTGAGCCGCGGCCTTCACGTTGCTATCGTGCTGCAAATATACTTCTAGCGTTTCAAGTAGCTGTGTGTGATTAATGGCATCGTACTGCTTGAGCTTTTCAATATAATTGTTTTGATAATGCTTGCGCTCTTTATAGAGAAGATCAATAAATTGATAGATCCCAAGATTTTGATAGCTATAAATTGACATCACTTCACGCTTGAATCGTTCTTTAATGGATAACACATGAAGTGCTTCACGGTAGCTATCTTTAATCGAAAGAGGACTTTGGTAGAGCGTACCAGCTCCGCCTTTTAGTGTATCAACACCAAGGCGATTACTAATTTTCTCAACAAACACCTGTACAAATTCTGATAGCTGCTCGGCCGTGTTTTTTTGATCAGTTGGTCGAACGAGCAGAATGAGCTGATTCTGATCCAACGTACTATAGATTAATTCGATTTGGTGAGAAGCCTGAATGTAATAGTTCATATGGCGTTCGAGCGATTGTTGAATTTCATCATTAAACTCAAAGACAACGATCGCCATTTCACCCTTTATCTTAATTTGGTAGGTGGAGGCTTGATTTAGTATATTTGCTTCTTTCGTATAATGTCCCGTAAGCAGTTTCCAGAAAAACTCGCGATGACCTTCTTCTGAATGTCGCTTCTTTATTTCAAGTTTAAGAATTTGATTTTTAACGACTTTAGCCGCTTTTTTTAGAAGCGCTAATTCTTCTTGCTTTACTTCCCAATTAAGTTGAGCCCAAATAAAGCCGAGAAGCTCTTCGTTTTTTCGAACCGATATGGCCACTCTTTGTCCTAGCCCTACTTCTGGGATCGCCGGGATAATAACCGGATCATCACTCTCAAATAGCTGAGGGATAATGCCTTTTTTCCATAGGCTTTTGATCACATCTTCTGGAACTTTTCGTTTCATGATAGTAGCAATACGAGCAGGGTCCACATTTTCATCGTGTGAACTATACGCTAGAATGCGATGATCTGAATCTTCAATCGTGACGGGGCAGCCAAGGTTTTCTCGAATGCAG
The DNA here is from genome assembly GCF_056173645.1 of Anaerobacillus sp. QJM3NY_32. NCBI lineage: Bacteria > Bacillati > Bacillota > Bacilli > Caryophanales > Bacillaceae > Anaerobacillus > Anaerobacillus sp. QJM3NY_32. Next base: position 961,837 of record NZ_CM149684.1, read on the forward strand.
TCAGCTAAATCTTCTAACGAACGGAATGGCCCCTGAAAAGGGTTATGACGTTCTTGATCGGTATGCATTTTCTACCACTCCTTTCTTATGACTCGTAAACGATGTCCTTACATTCATTACTTCTGATTAAGAGTATACAAGAAAATGAACACCTTTGTGGGATTTCACAAAGAGAAGTTAAGAAATTGTTAGGATTCACAAAGGAAAGTGGGCACGTATCATGGCCGAGGTGAGAAAAAATGACGAAAATAATAACCTATCAACCTATAAGTTCATCATTATTAAACTTTTAAAATAAATAGTATGACATAATTAAATTAATGTGTTATTCTAATAATCGAATCTAGTAGGGAGGCGTTGGATAAATGGTGGAGAAAAGTGCGATTCGATGGTTTCATGAAATAAGAAAGGAAGATATTGCTCTTGTCGGTGGTAAGGGAGCAAATCTTGGAGAGCTTACGCAGAGTGGTGTACACGTACCGCCTGGTTTTTGTGTAACAGCTGAAGCGTATGCCACGTTTATCTCTGAACGAGAACTTGATCAGTCGATTCTTCAAAAAATGAAGACGCTTGATTATGAAAATAATGATCAGCTTAATGAGGTGAGTGCTGAGATCAGGGAATGGATCCTACAGACAGATATGCTTGAATCTCTTGAAGTAGAGATCCGAAATGCTTATGCAGCGTTTAGTGAGGATCTTAACGTAACGGACCCGTTCGTTGCCGTTCGAAGCTCGGCAACGGCTGAAGATCTTCCGGAAGCCTCTTTTGCAGGTCAGCAAGATACATATCTTGAGATTTCTGGGATTACAGCACTTCTTTATCACATCAAGAAATGCTGGGCGTCGCTCTGGACATCACGAGCTATTTACTATCGCGAAAAACAGCAGTTCAACCATTTCGATGTCTCTCTTTGTGCGGTCGTACAACTAATGGTGAATAGTGAAAAATCAGGTGTTATTTTTACAGCGAATCCAATTACGGGTGAACGAGAGCAGATGATGATTAATGCGAGCTGGGGACTTGGCGAAGCGGTTGTCTCAGGGATGGTTTCACCAGATGAGTACATCGTCGATAAGAGAACGTTTAAATTAATCGAAAAGCACGTAGCCGAAAAGAAAGTGCTTGTCGTAAAGAAAGCCAACGCAATCGGAACGGATACGGTTGCCGTGAAAGAATATTTAAGTGAGAAGCACGTCAATCAACAATGCTTAACGCAAGCTGAAATCGCTCAGCTTTCACGTGACGCTGTTCGAATTGAAGAACTTTATCAAACGCCTCAGGATATTGAGTGGGGCCTTGATTGCCAAACAAATGAACTTTACATTCTGCAAGCTCGTCCAATAACAACACTAAAAGAGGAGGAAACAAAAGTGGTTGAAAAGGTTGAAACGCCAAAGAAGATGCTCGTTCGAGGATTAGCTGCCTCACCTGGTTCTGCAAGCGGAAAGGTTCGTAAAATCAAAGATATTAGTGAAGTTTCTCTTGTAGAAGAAGGCGACATTCTAGTGACCATTATGACGAATCCAGATATGATTCCTGCTATGAAAAAAGCGGCAGCGCTCGTTACAGATGAAGGCGGACGGACGTGTCACGCCGCTATTGTTTCACGTGAATTCGGAATCCCGTGTATTGTTGGATCTTCGATTGCAACAGATGTGTTAATGGATGGAATGGAAGTAACGGTTGATGCGACGCGTGGAGTTGTATATGAAGGACTTCTAAAAGAAACTGAACAAGTGAAAAAGAAAGAACAGGCCAACGAAGTGACGAACAGCACTGAAGGATTCAATGAATCACTTCTTCACCAGCTGGCTCCAATCACAGGAACTAAAATTTATATGAATCTAGGTGAGCCTGATCTAATCAATAAATACAAACATCTGCCGTTTGATGGAATTGGCTTAATGCGAACGGAATTTATATTTTCAAATATCGGTATTCACCCGATGCATTTGCTGAAGACCGGACAGGAAGAGATGTTTATTGAAAAAATGTCCGAAGGAATAACAAAGGTGGCCCAGGATATCTATCCAAAGCCAATGGTTGTTCGCTTGAGTGACTTCCGCTCAAATGAATTTCGTGGCCTCATCGGGGGAGATGAAGTAGAGCCCGTTGAAGCAAACCCGATGATCGGCTGGCGCGGTGTTTCTCGCTACATCTCTCCACAGTATGAAGAAGGATTCCGTTTGGAGTGTCGAGCGATTAAAAAGGTTCGCGATGAATATGGTCTAATCAACGTTTGGACAATGCTTCCGTTCGTTCGGACTACGTGGGAAGTTGAGAAAGTGAAGAAGATTATGGCAGAAGAAGGACTAGTTCAAAATCAGGAATTCAAGATTTGGATTATGGCGGAAGTGCCGTCTGTCATTTTTGAAGCGGAGGAGTTCGCGCAGCTTGTGGATGGCTTCAGCATTGGAAGCAATGATTTAACACAGCTTATTCTTGGATCTGACCGTGATTCTGGCATTCTAAACAGCATGGGGTACTTTGATGAGCGTAATCCTTCCGTAAAAAGAGCGATTAAACAGCTGATCCACGGAGCTCATAAGTATGGTAAAACCGTTTCTATTTGTGGACAGGGGCCGTCGACTTACCCTGAATTCACAGAGTTCCTCATTCAAGAAGGAATTGATAGCGTGAGCATTAATCCAGATACGGTGGCAGCGACAAGAAGATCAGTTGCGTCTGTTGAGCAGCGTATGATTTTAAATAAAATAAGAGGCTTGTAAATAAGCATTTACAAGGTGTAGCCGTACTGGTATTATATAACAAAATCAAGTGCGATGATGAGAAGAGTAGATGATGCGACCTTACACAGAGAGCTCCGGTAGCTGAAAAGGAGTGAAGGTAACATGATTGAACCAAACCTCTGAGCTGTACATCGGAACCGAACGTGGGGATGGTGTAACGGGAGCTCCCGTTAACGAGCTATGGTATAAGCAGCTTCTGCCGTACCTGATAAGAGTCATGTGGCGACACATGACTGAACCGGGGTGGCACCGCGATAAGCAATCTCGCCCCCGGGACTATACGTCCTGGGGGTGAGGTTTTTTTATTGGTTAAAAACTTATCGCGATTGGAGCTGACAAGTTATGAAGCGTCTTAGTACTATTCGGAAGAACGATCTATTGTTGCTTACAACAATGGGAGTGTCAAATATCGGAGGATGGGTGTACCATATTGCTCTCAATCTCATCATCTTAAATCAAACAGGGTCAGCACTTGCTGTGACAGGGCTATACTTACTGAAGCCATTCGCAACTTTATTCACAAATCCATGGGCTGGAAGTCTAATTGATCGCGTGAACAAACGTTGGCTTATGATTGGGGTGAATGTCACTCAGGCATTAGTGATGCTTATTCTCCCGCTACTATCAAGCTTATGGATGATTTATGCTCTTGTATTTCTGATCAACATGGGTAGCTCGATTTTTCATCCAACATCAATGACTTACATGACGAAGCTTCTTCCTAAAGAAAGGCGAATCCATTTCAATTCTCTTCGAAGCCTGGTCGATTCAGGTGCATTTGTAATTGGGCCAGCGATTGCTGGTGTGCTATTTATTATCGGAACGCCAACCAATGCCATTTACCTTAATGCAGTTGCATTATTTCTTGCTGGCATGTTGTTTCTCTTGCTACCTGATATAGAAGCTGAAACTAGGATGAACATATCTGGTGTGATTTCATTTCAAATGATTAAAGAAGATTGGCGTGTTGTCTACATGTTTAGTCGAAGCGCTATTTTTGTGATTCTCATTTATTTTCTAGTGAGTGCGGTTGGCGTGATGAGTTGGGGAGTCGATTCACTTGAAGCGAGCTTCGCAACAGAAGTTCTTCATCTGACAAATACCGAATATGGTTTTCTCGTAAGTATCGCTGGAATCGGAGTTCTTTTGGGAGCCATTCTTAATACCGTTATTGCAGAAAAAAGAGATCCCCTGTCGTTAATAGGAGGCGGGGCCATTGTGCTTTCCATTGGGTATCTGATATTTGCTTTATCGTCATCCTTTCAGTTAGCTGCGATCGGCTGCTTTGTTCTTTCCTTTTCTCTTTCGTTCATGAATACTGGCTTTTACACTTTTTATCAAAACAATATTCCCGTTGATGTCATGGGGAGGATTGGTAGTTTGTTCAGCTGGCTTGAGGCGGTTTTTGTTATCGTCGTGATGGTTGGCTGTGGCATCGCTGCAGAACTTATATCTATACGTTTTAGCGTTATAGTAGGTTCAAGTGTGATGCTAACCTTTGCATTACTTCTTTTAGGAGTTGTTTTGAATACGAGGTCGGTGAAAGTACACAGGATGGCTAAATAGTAGCCATCCTTTTCAATCAATTCAGGTGTTAAATAACGATCGAAAGGACAAAAGTCAAGGCAGAACACCTGTCTTGAATGAAAAGTAAATATTGCTTCTATTCTCACTGAGAAAGTTCATGGAATATCCAAAACTGTTTTTTTGTAAGCATTGTATTCACCTTTAGCGTTTCTCATAATGAAACTATACTGTTGAAGAATGTGATGAGTAGTGAAAGATTCACATATTTTATTCAGGTGTGTTTTCCGATTCCTTTTTCATATAGGAAACGGAGAATCATTCTGCCAGCAGAAATAACTAATGGAGGAACGATAATGAAAAAAATATTAGTTTTAACAATTGCGTGTTTACTCACATTTGGGAATATGACTTACGCCCATACTGGATTGGAAAGTTCTAACCCTGAAGATGGAAGTACAATTACAGAGGAGTTAGACATAGTAACCCTCACTTTCGAAACAGAAATTGAGGAAACAAGCTCTTTTGAATTACAAAATGCGAGTGGTGAAACCGTAGCAGTTGATAACATCACAGTTGAAAACAACACAATGACTGGAACTTTTGATCAGCCAATTGAAAACGGAGAATATGAAGTGCCATGGAAAATTATTGGAGTTGATGGTCATCCAATTGAAGGAACGTTTTCTTTTTCTGTAGACGCACCTGAATCGGAAGTGAAGGAAGATGAGTCATCGTCTGAAGAAACAACGAAAGATTTAGAAACTGATGAGACGGAAGAACAAAGGAATAAAGAAGAAGAGACTAAGGCAGATACCGCTGAAGAAGAAAATTCTAGTGGTACAGTAATCGGCATCGTTATTGGTGTCCTGGTTGTTTTGCTTATTGGTAGCGTATTGTTAATGAGGAGGAAAAAATAATCAATGTTTTTCCTAACAGTAATCAGTGAAGCACTGCTTTATATTACCTTTGCGTTACTGATTGCGGATTATCTTTTCTTATTTATTTCTCACGATAAAAAGCCGGTTATTCATGTTCCTAAAAAAATTCGCCTATTGGCTGCAGGAGGAATTGCGCTTTTTTCCTTCATGCCGATTTTGGATTTACTTCTTTATTTATATGATGACTATGGAATAGGGCAAGCTCTGTCGTCAGTATTATTCACATTTAAAGTAGGTCAGGCTTGGACTTTTACGGTTCTGCTGTCGATTATGTTAAGCTTATTTATTCTCTTCGTTGATGATGGGCAGGAGAAGAGATATCCATTCATTGGTATGGTTCTTCTTCTGTTTCTCATTCTAGCACTAGGGTGGGCGAGCCATTCAAGCTCTCTTCATCCAGTTAAGGGTTTCATTATTCACACGATACACTTTACGGCTGTTATTACCTGGGTAGGAGTACTTTTTGTCATAAGCTGGCTTTCAAAAAACGCGGCAAACTGGACGCAATTTCTGAGATGGTTTCATCCAACCGCTATTATCTGTTTCATAGTAGTAGGGATCACAGGGCTATTGTTAATGCAGTTCGTTATTCCATTACAAGACTATCCTGATGCATGGATGGTTTCTTACGGACAAAGCTTGTTAATCAAACACTTGCTCATTGTTCCACTACTCGGATACGCCTTTCTGAATGGTGTTATCATGAAGAAAAAGCTTAAAGAGAATAAATCGTTTGATCCAAGACCGTGGACAAAAGTAGAATCCGTTATGGTGTTACTGATTTTTGCCGCTACGGGTGCGATGAGCCACTCTTCACCTCCAAACAATCTGGCTTCTCTCATTCGTCTTGAAGGCGTATCACCGCTGTTTACGCTATTCACAAACGGATTAGTTCGACCTGGTGCCTCTATTGAATTAGTCGTTAACGTGAATACGCTATTGCTTGGCGCTTTAGCCGTAGTGTTTATAGTGGTGATGATTGCTGCATTTATGAAAAATATGGCACCAATTTTTTCATTTCTAATGAGCGTGTTGTTTATCATATCAGCCTATTTAGCTTTGCTACAAAGCGTTCAAATGATGTAAATACGAACCCCCGAGAGCCTTGCTCTCGGGGGTTCGTATTTAATTTATCTGGCTCTATAATATTTGTTGGGGTTTAAGAAAATGAAGCACAAAAATACACGCAAGCTCCTATATCTTTTAAACTTGAATTGACGAGAAACAAGAAAAAGATTGGAGTTGCGTGTACGTGCATTTTAACATGAATTTACCCGGATTAGAAGAAGTGATGGTATCGAAAATGGAAGCCATTAATGGCCAGTATCATGTTCATATTGAAGTGCCAAAGAAGGCGCACCAGTGCCCCCAATGTGAAGAATGGACTGTACGTGTTCATGATTATCGGACTCAGAAAGTACAACACCTTAAAGTATTTGAGCGAACGGCTTTTTTGTTTTATCGCAAGCGCCGTTATGTGTGTGCCTGTGGGAAACGATTCGCTGAAAGGAATTCGATCGTCAATCGCTATCAGCGTCACTCAAAGGAATGGAATCAGGCCCTGGGATTACGCGTGGTACAGGGGAAGAATTTCAAGGATACCGCAGCCCAATTTCGTACGTCGCATTCAACTGCGATAAGGCGGTTTGATGAAGTCGCCGCACCAACGCTTCAAGAAGTGAGTGATCTTCCTCGTGTCATCGCTATTGATGAATATAAAGGAGATACCGATGAAGGAAAATATCAAGTTGTCATTGCGGATGGAGATACAAAGCAGCCTTTGGATATCCTTCCTAATCGCTCCATTGAGACCGTAAAGGACTATCTTCGCAAGAAGGGGTCGCGAGTTGAAGTGGTGATCATGGACATGAGCTATGCCTTCAAGTCAGCTGTTCAAAAGGCACTAGGAAAGCCAATCATCGTGGCTGATCGCTTTCATTTTTGTCGCTACATCTATTGGGCATTAGAGCGTGTACGAAGAAGAGTTCAACAGAATTTCCATGATTATGACCGTAAAAAGTGCAAGCGAATGAAGCATGTTTTTTACAAGCGATATGAGCAGTTGAGTGAGAAACAAAAGTGGTATCTGGACCGTTACCTTGGATTATCCGAGGAATTACGAAAGGCTTACGAGTTAAAAGAAGCGTTTCGAAGCTGGTTTGAGGAAGCGAAACGAATCGGTCAAGAGAATCCTAACCAAGTTAAACAGTCTCTGTATAATTACTACAAAACGGTTGAAGCAGCGAATATGAAGGAGTTCAGACAAGCCGTTCAAACACTTAAGAACTGGCAACCAGAAGTCCTGAATAGTTTTGCCTTGAACTATAATAATGGTTTTATCGAGGGTTTAAACAATCAAACGAAGGTCATTAAGCGAAATGCCTTTGGTTTTAAGCGATATGACCGCTTACGAAGAAAGATCCTTTTACATCATCAGTACAAAAAAATTCGTCATTTTCAACTAGGATAAGGAGTAGGAGATGAATCTCCTACCCCAACATTTGATTTAGAACCATTTATCTATTAGCTATAATGGCTCTAGTTTTTAGATTTCCTTTTTTAACTACAACTTAGAAAACACCTAGACTGAAAAATGCGCGTTGATCCAAATGATGGTTCAACGGGCTACAAGTAAAACTATTTAAATCTTAAAATGCTGATTCTCGAGTAGGAGCACTTTTTCCGTCATTTGGTGAGCTTGTTTTTTCGTATGCTCAACGAGATCATAAATGAGCGGACTGCACTTTTTAGCCCCATTGATGAGAAGCGGTACTCCGAGAGTATCGATGCCAAGCCCTCGAGAAAGACCTCCTCCTATTGACATAACAAACGGGACGGTTGGTGACGTGTTTGAGAGGATAATCTGATCATCTACTTGAAAATGGTCAAATAGCATTAAAGTCATATCATATAAAGCGGGCACGATCAGTTTCGACGATTTTTTACCAATTGTGTAGACTTTATAGCCATCTGAATCCCGACCGTGGAAAAGGAGTCGTCCGGCGTCCTTTTTCGTTAATTTGTTAAAAAAGGGCACGGCAAGAACTTCTTCACTTGTTAAAGGAAGAGAAGAGGGCTTTAAAAGATGTAAATGAAAGGCTGCAGCTATTGATGTGGTGTGTGTCCCACCGTAGTCATGATAAATGTAAATCATATGCTCATCCCTGTAATTGAATTTACTAACAAGTATTACCTGATTAGCGGTAAACAATCCTTTGATCAACCTTTCAATTATAAAAACCGCTCAGTCAAATGACTGAACGGTTGAATGAAAAATGTTCGTTTAAGCATTAACAGACTTAGGCTGATTCCGGTTGTTTGCAACTGGAGCCTCATTCGATTGTTCGTATTCTTGTTGAGGCGCGGTCTTTTTCACAAAAAACGAAAGCACAAGCGCCACAATCGTGAGAGCAAGAATGACGAGAAATGCGATATTTACGCCATAAATATCTGGTCTTGAGATAGATGGCTGCTGCTGAGCCGTTTGAGCGGTCGTTGTCATGACCGTCACTAAAATCGCCGTTCCGACTGAAGCCGCAATCTGTCGCATTGTATTATTCATGGCAGCCCCGTGTGGAATAAGGTGTTTCGGCATTTGATTCAATCCAGCCGTTGTGACCGGCATCATGACCATCGATAAACCAAACATACGAATCGCATACATTACTGTTAAGAACGTAATGGTTGTCGATGTATCGAGAAATGAGAAGCCGAGCGTTGCGCCAGTTACAATTGTTAAACCAACAATTGCAAGGAGACGCGCACCGATTTTATCAAAAATCCGTCCTGTAATCGGGGACATAAATGCTGTAATAACGGCCCCAGGAAGTAGGACAAGTCCGGACTCAAATGCGGTAAAGTCTCTCATGTTTTGCATATATAGTGGGATCAACGTTTCTGAACCAATTAATCCAAGAAACATCATCATCCCGATGATCGTCGTAATGGTGAAAATCTTATCTTTAAACACTCGAAACTCGAGCATCGGCTGTGAAAGACGTAGCTGTCTTAATATGAAAATCGTCAGCGTGACGACACCAACGATAAGAACGACGATCGTTCTCATGCTGCCCCAGCCTATGTTCCCTGCACTCGTGAACGCATAAAGCAATCCGCCGAAACCGATCGATGAAAGAATAATGGAGATCGGATCGACTTTTGGAAACGTGAGCTCTGTCACATTTTTCATAACGAAATAGGCAACTGCAATAATCATTATCGCGAGTGGCAGCATTGACCAAAAGAGTAAGCGCCATGAATAGGCAGCTGTAATCCAACCGGACAACGCGGGACCGATGGCGGGTGCAAATGAAATCACGAGCCCGATGTAACCCATCGCAGCGCCGCGTTTGTTCACTGGAAAAATCATCAGAAAGACGGTTTGCATAAGGGGCATCATAACCCCAGCACCGGCGGATTGAATAACACGCCCAATTAACAACACGCCAAAGTTCGGCGCGAATCCGCCAATCACCGTTCCCACTGAGAAAATACTCATCGCGGAAATAAAAAGCTGTCTCGTTGTAAATCGTTCAAGAAGAAAAGCACTGATCGGTATCATGATTCCATTCACAAGCATAAAGACTGTCGTCAGCCATTGTGCTGTATTCGCGGTAATGTTCATTTCCTCCATGATCGGTGGAATCGCCGTAATCATAAGAGTTTGGTTTAAAATTGTAATAAACGCTCCAGCTAGCAGAAGCGTCGCAATTAACACTTTATTATAAGGTTTGGTGCTCACGATAGGACTCCTCTCGCAATTTTTTATCATTTTCATTAGTAGTAGTTAAGTAGTTTTCCCCTCAATCAATTATCAAATTATACTCTCATCATCGTCTCGTTACAAACGCCTTGATTGTAAAAATTTCATTAAGGAGGAGGGGTGGTTATTCCATATAATGGTATAATTAGGTGTAATGATTCTAGTTAGCGAATAAACTTGGATTTTGTCCAATATATTTCGATTTTGGCCAATAAAACCGCAATTTGGCCAATAAATCTTGAATTTAGCCAATAAACCTGTCGCGGGCAAGGTCTCGCATGTTTTTTGGAGGTTCCTCCCTCTCCGATCTAGAAGTCTACAGGAGTGGCTTATGCTTATGGAAGAGAGTTGCGGACCATCTTCCATGATTTCGAGCCCATTGAGATTAAGAGAGCGTATCCTTCTAGTGGAACTCTTAGCGTAGAAGGTCTGTGGGCAGCGTTATTTAGAATACGAGATTAAATTAAAACTAATTGAGGTGACCACAATGAGGAAAGTAGAAGTTCAGGAGTTCAATGAAATTTGGCGTGAGTTGTTTTTGTTAGAAGCTCAGAAGCTTGAACGCGTATATGGCGATAATATGATCGAAGTTCATCATATTGGAAGCACCGCGGTTGAAGGGTTGAAAGCGAAGCCTGTGATCGATATCATGCCAGTTGTGAAAGATCTTAGTCTAGTGGATCAAAAAAATGAGTACATGAAAGAACTTGGATATGAAGCGCTTGGTGAAAATGGGCTGACTGGCCGCCGTTTCTTTCGGAAGGGTGGAGATCAGCGCTCTCATCATGTGCATCTATATGAATTAGGAAATCCGGACATTGATCGCCACCTGGCATTTCGAGACTACTTAATGGAACATCGGAGTGATCGCCTGAAATATGGACAGACAAAGGCTGAGCTAGCAATGCGTTATCCTGAGGATATGGAAGCTTATATCGATGGTAAGAATACACTTGTAAAAGATATAGAAGAGAAAGCACTCGATTGGTATGTATCAAAATAAATAGGTTATTGAAAGAAAGAGAGAAAGCGAGCTAGAAAATTGGCTGCTATTCTCTCTTTTTTATGTCTATTTATTTCTAATGAAAAGACAGAAATAGGTTGCATGACGAAGTGATAATGATTATCATTATAAATTAGATGCGTATGGTAAGAGCGATTTAACCAAATCTAGTAAAGGGAAGAGTGAGATGAAGAAGAGATACTTAATTAGTTTATTTATTTTATTATCCTTTGTATCCCTTTTTATTGGGGTCAAAAGCATGTCACCTCTCGAGGTGTTTAATTTTACAGATGAGCAGAGTCAGGTGTTCTGGATTAGTCGGGTTCCGCGTCTTGTTAGTATTATTATTGCCGGGGCAAGCATGAGTATTTGTGGACTTATTATGCAGCAGCTTAGTCGTAATAAGTTTGTCTCTCCAACAACGGCAGGTACGATGGATGCTGCTAGACTTGGGATTCTCGTTTCCCTTATCTTATTTTCCTCCGCTAGCTTAATGCAAAAAATGATGATTTCGTTTCTGTTCGCTTTAGCGGGTACGTTCCTTTTTATGAAGGTGCTCGATCGAGTGAAATATAAGGATGCGATCTTCATTCCACTAGTAGGGTTGATGTTTGGGAATGTCCTGGGGTCAATTACTACGTTTTTCGCGTATAAGTATGATTTAATGCAGAGCATCGGTTCATGGCTGCAGGGAGATTTCTCAGTCGTATTAAAAGGTCAGTATGAACTATTATACATAAGCGTTCCAGGACTTATCATCGCCTACATTTACGCCAATCGATTTACGATTGCTGGAATGGGTGAAGACTTCTCGGTTAATCTTGGCTTAAAGTATAAACAGATTGTTAACATCGGACTCGTTATCGTTGCTTTGGTGACAACCGTTGTCATGTTAACAGTAGGAGCCATTCCATTTCTCGGTTTGATTATCCCTAATATCGTCTCGATCATGATGGGGGATAATCTGAAAGCGAATCTGTTTCCAACTGCCATGATGGGCGCAGTATTTGTGTTAATCTGTGATATTCTTGGGCGATTGATTATTTATCCATATGAGATATCGATTGGTTTGATGGTTGGTGTAATCGGAAGTATTCTATTCATTTACTTGTTGTTAAGGAGAAGAGCTTATGTCTAAACGTATGAAAAACAGTCTCCTTTTTGTGCTCAGTCTCCTGCTCATTAGCGCGTTTCTATTGATCGACCTGGGAGGAAATGTAGGCTATATTTTGCCGAGGCGTGCAATCAAAATTGTGGCTATTATTGTAACAGGAAGTGCCATTGCATTCTCTACGGTTATCTTTCAAACAATCACAAATAATCGAATTCTAACACCTAGCATTATTGGGCTTGATTCTCTCTATATGCTCATTCAAACCGTCATTGTCTTCTTATTTGGATCAATGAACATTTTAATCTTAAATAAAAATCTTAATTTTCTTTTGTCAGTTGTCTTAATGATGGTGTTTGCAAGTCTATTATTTAAGCTCCTATTTCGAAAAGAAGGACAGAATATCTACTTCCTGCTTTTAATTGGATTAATCTTCGGTACCCTATTTGGAAGTCTCTCATCGTTCATGGAAATGTTGATCGATCCGAATGAATTTCAGGTTGTACAGGATCGGATGTTTGCGAGCTTCAATAATGTGAACACAGATGTCTTACTTGTATCGATTGCTGCTTTCGTCATTGTATTGGTTTATGCCTGGAAATACATAAAGTACTTGGACGTGCTATCACTAGGGCGTGATCATGCCGTGAATCTAGGCGTCGATTATGATCACATCGTGAAACGATTGTTAATTGTCATTTCGATTCTTGTATCAATTTCGACCGCACTAGTTGGCCCAATTACGTTTCTCGGACTACTCGTAGTCAATGTAGCACATGAGTTTCTTAAGACGTATCAACATAGCTATCTCATATCAGGATCAATTTTTATGAGCGTGATTGCTTTAGTCGGAGGACAGCTTATCGTCGAACGCGTTTTTACGTTCTCAACATCGATCAGCGTCATTATTAATTTTATTGGCGGCGTGTACTTTATTTATCTTCTACTGAAGGAGAGGAAATCATGATTGAAATCAAAAATGTCTCAAAATCATATGGTAAGAAAAAAGTTGTTCAGAACGTCTCTCTCACTGTTCAAAAAGGGACGATCACTTCCTTCATCGGTCCAAACGGAGCAGGAAAAAGTACGCTTATTTCGATGGTGAGTCGCTTGCTTTCATGTGATGAAGGAGAAGTTTACATCGATGGGAGTAACGTTACAAAAACGAAAAGCAATGAGCTTGCAAAGAAAATCTCGATATTGAAACAATCTAATGAGCTAAACGTTCGGTTAAAAGTACGTGAATTGGTTTCATTTGGTCGTTTTCCTTATTCCCAGGGACGATTAACGAAAGAGGACTGGGCGTATGTAGATGAAGCGATTCGCTATATGGAGTTGGAAGAAATCCAAGATCAATTTATTGATCATTTAAGCGGTGGTCAGAAGCAGCGGGCTTTTATTGCCATGGTTATAGCTCAGAATACGGAATACATCATTCTTGATGAGCCGTTAAATAATCTTGATATGAAGCATTCTGTTCAAATTATGAAGGTATTAAGACGCCTGGCTGATGAATTGGGGAAAACCGTTTTAATTGTGATTCATGATATTAACTTTGCATCGGTTTACTCAGACCAAATCGTTGCGCTTAAAAATGGATCGCTAATAAGAGAAGGGCGAACCGATGAGATGATTACGACAGAAGTCCTGAAAGAAATTTATGATATGCATATTCCTATTGAACAATATGGTGATCACCGTATTGGAATTTATTTCTCATAAAATTCAAAATCTATATTGACAAATGACACTGATAATCATTATCATTAAGTTAAATGATTCTGGTCATTCTTTTTTTATTGTAAATGATTGAGAATTGATATCAATTCTATCAACACTTCAAAAAAGAGATAAGGGGAGAAGAATAATGAGGAAATGGATTTTGGTTTTAGCTCTATCAGCTCTAGCACTAATCGTATCTGCATGCGGTACGAATAATTCTGAAGCAACAGAAGCAAATGCAGAAGCGAAGGGATCATCAGAAACAGAAGAAGTAACCGTGAAGCACGACCTTGGAGAAACAACGGTTCAAAAAAATCCTGAGAATGTTGTTGTCTTTGATTTTGGTACACTAGATACTCTCGATAAACTGGGTGTAGAGGTAGCGGGTGTTCCACAAGCTAATATTCCATCTTACCTTTCAAAATATGAATCAGATACATACGAAAACGCTGGCGGTTTGAAGGAACCAGATTTTGAACAAATCGCAGAAATGAACCCAGGGTTAATTATCATTTCAGGCAGACAGTCGGATGCCTATGAAGAATTAAGTAAGATTGCACCAACGATTTATATGGGAGTCGATACAACAGACTATATCCCTTCATTCAAAAAGAATGTCACAACGCTTGGTGAGATTTTTGGGAAAGAAGTAGAAGCGGAAGAAGAATTAGCGAAAATCGATGAAGAAATTTCATCTGTTCAGGAGCTTACATCTTCTTTAGATGAGAAAGGATTAATAACACTCGTGACTGGTGGTAAGGTAAGTGCTTACGGAGCTGGGTCAAGGTTTGGACTCATTCATGATGTGTTAGGGTTACCTGAAGCGGATGGTGATCTTGAAGCATCGACGCATGGCCAAAGCATTTCATTTGAATATATCGCAGAAAAAAATCCAGCTTACCTCTTCGTTGTTGATCGTGACGCTGTTGTAGATGGAGCAGAAACATCGGCGAAAGAAGTAATAGAAAATGAACTTGTGAAAAATACAGACGCTTATAAAAATGATCACATTGTTTATTTAGATCCAAACTACTGGTACTTATCTGGTGGCGGACTGGAGTCAGTGACAGAAATGATTAGCGAGGTTAAAAAAGGAATCGAGTAACATGAAAGCCCCCTTCGAACGTTCGAAGGGGGTTTTTTGATTAAGGCTGATACACCTTACCATCCGCATCAATGTAAACCGTATGAAGAATGGTTCGCTCAAATGAAGCGCCTTTTTTAGTATCACCGTTCACATCAAGCATGATGTGATAAACGCCTTCACCAGCATTTTTAATAGGAAAGGACTTTTGAGCACTCAATTTTTCCTGTGACACTTTCTTTTGTTTCGTTTTTCCATTTTTACTATATTGAATCACAATATCTCCTTCGATTGAATCTTTCACTACATTGTTTTCGTCGATATTAAGCTTCACTACTTTTGCAGAGCTTTTCAGTTGGAGCTCTTGATTTAGTTCACTTTCATAAGCAACTTGCATCACGTAACTTTCTTTCTTTGATTGCTTTACTTTTAGTTTCCATGTGCCAGATTTAGGGAGGTCTACCTTCAGTTGGTGATGAAACGCTCCTTCAAACATCGCCTCATCTTGAGATGTTTCTGTCACCGCATACGTTTTCTGATCAGGCCCTTGAAGAGTGATCACCGAATCCTCGTTTTGACTCATCCAATCGAGCGTAATGCTTTTCGTATCTTCTTCTACATCAAACTTTTCCACTTGCGTTCCCTTAAATTCACCGCCCCGAATGAGGACATTAGCTTGATCAGAAGCAGCCGTTTCATTGATAGAAGTGAGCGGGGCAAAGGCAGGGATCGACTGTGTTAAGTAAGGTTCAAATAAGTTAAGCGTAGCGCTCCCAGTTCGAATGGACGAGTGATCCCAATTCCCGATGCGAATCTCATTTCCATAGGGAAGTCTCGAACTGTTCACCGTAACGGCGCCATCATTTGAGCCATATTGTCGTAAATACAAACCGCCCCAGTAGAGCGCGCCACCGAAACTTCCCCAACTAGTGCCCCCAAACGTGTAGTAAGGTGTGGATGAAATGTTCGGTTTTGCATCAGTAACGGATCGGAAATAGCTCATATAGCCGGTCTGTAGTGAATAGGTGGCGTCATTTCGATTTCCGATAATTGCAGCTAACCACCCGGCCCAGCTGCTGTGGGCAAGATCAGCTAGCTGTGAACCTTTGTGTGGGGTGGAGAGCGTAATGACTTTATCAACATATTGCTGCGCATTTGCATGAACGATGGCAGCCTGTGCATCAATCCCGCCTTTACTGTGGGTAACAAGAATCACTTTCTTCCCAAAGTACGCGTTGATCTCTGCTAGTTTGCTAGCAAGCAGCTGCCCGTTGTCCCACATGTTTTTCGTAGGGTATAAATCAATGAAAGCCGTTTGGTAGTTCTTGCTGTATGTAAGTTCATCCATATCGTTTTGATCAATCCAAGTGTTTGAAGAGCTGTTTAAGCCGTGGACAAATACGAGTGGAAGAGAGCCAGATTTGACGGTCGTAGGTTCATCACCAATGTACCATTCACCGGGTGTACCAGTTGCATCACCTTTCCCTATAATACCGGCTTGAGCGTCCTGAGCGAAAGGGGGAGCGAGCAAGAAGATCATCACCAATAGTGACACCAACCATTTCTTCATAAAACCCTCCTATTTGAAATGAGTCTTATACCACTTCAACTATAAAAATATTCAGTTTATTAAACAAGGAGCGTTTTCACTAACTTTCTTAGTTGGAGTATAGGTCAATAGAACGGCAATGGTTGTTCATTCGACGGGTTTCTATGAAGTTCTTACAAGTGTTTCCTCTCTCATTGAAAAGCTGTGTCAAAGGTACTATAACAACGTTCCACAAAAAAACGATCCAGACCTTTAAGTGTCTGAACCGTCCATTCTTTCGTTTCTACTCATTATCTTTTTCAAGACCATTCTTTTCAATAATATTATCAGAAAGGCGGAGTTGCTCTGTTACCTTTTCAATTTGATCATCACATTTCCTAAGCGATACTTTTTCTTCCGTAGAAACGTTATAGCACGTTCCGTTTCCAGCATCTTTGGTTAAATTAGCTTCGTAATAATAATCACGATATCGGAAAGACCCATCTCGAAATGCAGTGAGGTTGGGCTGATCATCAAGAAGAGAATTTCCCATCATATACGGCATTTCCATATTTAACATGTCGACAATTGTTGGGGCGATATCGATTTGCCCGCCGTTTTCTTTGATCACCTGGCCACTACCTTCATTCGGTTTCTTAATGAAAAGGGGTACTTGACGATCGAGTTCAAAAGCGTCTACGGCGCTTTCAACATTGGCTTCCTTTCTCATCTCGCTGCCTTCGTTCGTCAGTCCGCTATCATGGTCACCATAGAAGATCACGAGGGAGTCTTCCCACATCCCTTTCTGCTTTAACTCATCAACCATTAACCCAACGGCCTGATCGACATAATAAACAGTTTGATAGTACCGTTTTAACATCGGATCCTCATATCCCGATAAATCCAACTCTCTTTCTTCTTCCGGAATTTCATATGGCGTGTGGCTCGTTAATGCCACCATGAACGCAAAGTATGGTTCTTTTAACGTTTCCATATGTTCAATAGAGGTCGTGAGAAAGTTTTTATCATTTAAAGCCATGCCGATTTTTTTCTGATCAGGGTAATCTTTGTTGCTGAAGAATTGATTAAATCCGATATTCTCATACACTTTGTCGCGATTCCAAAATCCTTTGTCATACGCATGCATGGCTGCTGTGTCATAGCCATTTTCTTTCAGTAGCTCCGGTAATGATCCAAATTCATTTTCCGGAAAACGTGTATAAACGGATCCCGATTTCAAGGGGTAGAGGGACGTATTTGTTATAAATTCAGCATCAGATGTCCTTCCCTCGTGTGTTTGGTGATAAAACGAAGAGAAGTACAGCGTTTCTTCTTTTAGCTGATTTAAGTTGGGGGTCAGTTCTTTCCCGTTGATTTTCTGCCCAATAAGAGAACCTTGAAAGGATTCTAGTTGAATCATAATGATATTAGGTTTCTTAACGGAACCATCTTTGTTTTCTGCAGCGTTTTTCTCTAACATTCTTTGTTGCGTTGCGGTTAGATCCTCTTCAGAGTTAAGCACCGCCATTACACCTCTCCAAAGATCAACACCGTGATAGCCCCAGAAACCAAGGTGATAGTAGTCCCGCATATCTGAGACGGATTGATTTGGCGACTGATCTTCTTTAACAGCGCTAAAAATTAACGGTGTCGCAAACAGAACGACTCCGATTAGAAATGTGGCACTTGCTGTTACTCTTCGTTTTTTCTTCGTTACTTCAAATGGTTTCTTTCTCGTGAAAAAGAGTACCAATAGAAAGATCACAACATCAGCGAAAAGGAAAAAGTCTTGAAAGCGAATCAGCGCCATAAAACCACCGCCGACATCACTCATTTGAAGCATTTGTGAAAAGAGTGAGACGGACAGCATATCTTCAAAGTATCGGTAGTACCAGAGATCAGATATAAGAAGAAGACTATGTAAAAACAACAGTGTCAGCCATATCCATCGGCGTTTCTTCCATTGAATCAGAAGTGTCCAGCTAGATAAAAGTAACATGCCGGCAAGATTCATAAGGAGAAAATCCAATGGAAAAGCTGTATTTGTATAGAAGCTAAATAGTACAAATTTTAGAACGGCGAGAAATAAATAGAAAGCATAGCCGAAAAATATCATGGGATCCTCCTAACGTCTGTCATCATTGTCGACTAATCTTTACCCAAAAATGCATGAGGAGGAACGTTAGAATGTGCTATAAGTGTATTTTTTCCATCGAGTGTAAGGAGCATGCGTCTTTTGAGGAGATTTTGAATCTGAATGTAGAGCTTTAATATGCCCTGGCTTGTTTACCCTCTGCCTCATACTGGGAATACCCTTCAAAAAGGAGTGGTACCGATGGCATTTGACTATGATCTTGATTTTGACAATATTAATTTTCGAGAGCAGCCTGAAAAATACCGCGTTGGACGCGGTGAACAGGGGGTTCTGATGATAGAACCTTATAAAAGTGAGATCCTTCCACACTGGCGCTTTAAAACGCCTGATATTGCGAAGAAGTCTTCTGAAAAAATCTATCAAATGTTTCGAGACTACCAGGAAAATGATGATTTCGTAGGGATGGATATGGCGCGCAAATTTATTCAGATGGGCTATACAAGAGCTCGTCGCTATGCGAATTATAAAGGCGGCAAGAAATACGACAGCGAAGGTGAGGTGAACGAGCGGGATATTGATGAGGAAAAAGCCGAATCAGCGAGGATTTTTGAAGAGAAGTGGAAGGTTGTCCGTACAGATGAAGCTTATTTAGAGAAGAAGAAGGAGCATCAGAAGAAGTACGGCTGATCCGAGCGATTACAGTGGTTTCGCGGAATTAATTTAAATATCGCGGAAAAACCGGTGTAATTCGCGGAATTAATGAGAAAAGCGCGGAATAAATTTGATTTTCGCGGAAATCTCCACTAATAGGGTGCTTTATTATGATCTCTCTACTTATTAAGTATTGATAGAGGTAATTGCTGAATGCAATGATAATAAGAAAGCCACGTCCTCAGGACGTGGCTTTTTGGTCGTTATCGTCTTAATTTCTGTAGTAAATGAAGAATCTCAATATATAACCATACGAGCGTAACCATTAGCCCGAATGCGCCATACCATTCCAGGTGCTTTGGTGCACCGCGGTTTGCGCCGTTTTCGATAAAATCAAAATCAATTACGAGGTTGAGCGCAGCGATGGCAACAATGAATAAACTAATGCCAATTCCAACGACGCCGTTTGAGTGTAAATAAGGAACGTTGGCGTTTAAGAAGAGATTCAGTCCAAGGTCAATCATATATACAACAAAGATCGCGAGCGTTGCGGATACGATCATTAACCGGAAGTTCTTTGTAACCTTTATAATGCGAGCAGCATAAAGGAAAAGCAGAACGCCCATGACTGAGAAAGTTAAAGCTGCGGCTTGAATAACGATTCCGGGATATCTGGCTTCAAGAATCGCGGATAAACCACCAATCGCAAACCCTTCAAGCGTGGCGTAGATTGGACCAGTGATCGGTGCGGCACGATGAAAGAATGCTGTAATTAGTGCAAAGATCAGTCCACCGATCGCACCAATGACCATCATTGTATACACATCTTCTCCTTGAGCATAGCGGTACCAGGTATAGATGGATGAACCGAGTAAAAAGAGGAATAAGAAGAAAGTCTTCGCTACCGTTCCTCCAATTGTCATCGCTTCACCTTGATCACGTGTTTTGTTAAAGGTATTATTTTTTAAAACGGGATTTCCGCTTCGCATCATGTATACTTCATCCTTTTCGTAAGAGTAGATTCATTCTAATAGATATGTTCCCAATTTTAATTCTAATCTAACTTACGATTAAAGAGCTGAGAAAGTTTCAGGTAGTATTTTCCTCATGAGAATGTGAGGGATGCCATCTTCCATAAAAACATCTGACTTTGTTTCGTAACCAAGCTTATGATAAAAGCCCTCTGCCTGTACCTGGCCATGTAGCTTTACATTCGTAATGCTTTTCTTGATGGCAAGTTCTTCAAGTTTATGTAGGATTAAATTACCAATCCCAAGCTTGCGGTGTGACTGTAAAATACAAATACGTTCAAATTTCCCCACGCCGTCAACGATGCGCCATCTAGCCGTGCCCACTGCTTTTTCTTCATCAAGAACGAGAATATGTTCGGCTGTATCGAGTGAATCAAATTCGTCATACTCTTCATCCTCTGGCGTTCCTTGTTCGTCGATAAAAACTTCTTTACGTATCTTAAAGGCTTCCTTTAATGCTTCTTCTGTTTCTATTCTTACTGCAATCATTCGTTAATAGCCTCCTCATTCCAACCTATTGTATAGATTGAGTATAATCATTTTCTACGATATCTGTAAATGAAGACGATATGTTGATTTCTTGATTTTTGCTCAAACCGATCGATGATTTGAACCGGGTAGAGCAAACTATAAGAATATGTATAAATCTAAGCAGTTTCGTGCATTCCTTATATGAGGAGTGATCGAAAATGCTATTTAACATTGTTGCTGCGTTTGTAATTCCCTGGATCGCTGGAATTTATCTTGTGAGAAAAGATTTTACGCTTTTTCTTCTGATTGCCCCTTTTGCAGCCTTTGTAGCGATTATTTTTGATGTGCTTGGAATACATTTTGATTTCTGGCGCATTGACCCTGAATATGAAATGGAAACCATTGCAGCGATGCCGATGTATTTTGGTGTTTATCCGATTCTAGCAGGCTTTTTGTTTCTAACTATTAAACGAACTTCCTTTCATCCTCTCGTCATTATCCTACTTTTTTCTCTGATCACCACGATCATTGAGGGGATTGGCGTATGGATCAATCTCGTTCACTATTCTAATGGGTGGACGATCTACTGGACATATGTTTCATACTTGCTTGCCTATCTCGTATGCTATGGATACTTTTTATTATTAAAAAGGCACGTGCCGATATAATGAAACCAAAAGCCCTTCCTACAAAATAGGAGGGGTTTTTGATTTAAGCTAGAGGTTACAACAATTAGAGCTGAACTTTAAGTTCTTCTAGTCCACGTAATAAGAACATATTGCGCCATTTTGCATCCTCAGGCGCTCCTGCTAATTGAATCGAAGGGAAAGCAGAAAGTAATTTTTGATAAGCAATCTTTCCTTCTAACCTTGCTAGTGGAGCACCAAGGCAGAAGTGGATGCCATAGCCAAATGCAATGTGATGATTTGGTTTACGCGTAATATCAAACTTATTCGGATTGTCGAATTTCTTCTCATCGCGGTTAGCAGATGAGATGGAGGCGAGGATCATATCTCCTTTTTTTAATGGAACGCCTTTGAATTCAAAATCTTCTTCTGCCCAGCGAGCGGTCGAGAAATCGACGGGACTATAATAACGAAGCGCTTCTTCAATGGCGCTCTCTGTTAAAGAAAAGTCACTTTGCAACAGTTCAAGCTGATCTGGATGTTCGAAGAGAGCGAGCATCCCGTTGCCAATTAAGTTAACAGTCGTTTCATGACCGGCAATAATGAGTAGAAAAACCATTGAATAGAGCTCATCCGAACTTAACTTTTCTCCATCTTCTTCATGTTTAATAAGGTTTGAAATCAAGTCATCTTGTGGATCAGCTTTTCTTTTGTTAAAGAGAATTGTAAGATATTCGGTAAACTCCTGAACATCCTTCATGAATTCGCCTTCCATATTGTCGGAAGCGGAGACGATGGAGTTGGACCATTTTCTGAACTTATCTCGATCTTCTGTTGGTACACCAAGCAATTCAGAGATGACGATAATTGGTAGAGGAAAAGCAAAATCATCAATTAGGTCCACGATATCATTCTTTTGCTTCATTTCTTCAATTAATTGATCAGCAATGGCTTCTATACGGGGGGCTAGTTGTTTAATCGCTTTAGGGTTAAAACCAGGCTGAACAAGTTTACGTAACCGCGTGTGATCGGGTGGATCAACATCTAGCATCATATGATGAAAAATCTTCGTTTCCATTGGCTCGTCTTCCATACGAGCGCTTTTTGAGAAGAGTTTTGATTGGTCTTTAATAAAGGAAGGACGTTTTAGCAGCTCAAGAACATCATTATAAGATGTGACGATCCACGTATTGTTACCATTGGAGTTTCCAATGGACGTAATCGGCTCATTTTGGCGCAAGTTTTCGTAGAAAGCATATGCCCCTTTTTTAAAGTTGGATTGATAGACAGATTCAACGGATTGCATACAATGTTCCTCCTTTATTGTGTTAAACCATTAGACTGACTGGTCAGTCAATATGGTTAGTATAGATGAAAAACTAAGAATTCTCAATAAACAGTAAGAAGTGTCACACGATCCTCAGATTTCATAGAGAAGACGTTTTCATTATGGCGAATTAGGAACAAGTAGAACCAGGAACTGGTTGAGGGATAAAACCAGTCTTACAATTCACCTATATTGTGAAACAATGACCATTAGATTTGAATTGAGAACTATGGAAAAAGAAACATTTGTAGGATTGCTCATTTCCTTTCAAAATGAACCTATAAAAGGAAGTAAACCTAAAGAAAACCAATTATTATGTCGACTACAAAAGTTTCTAATCAAAAATTGTAAAAATTCAGTTTTTCTTATTGGAACAAAGGCGTAAGAGTGGTAGGTTAAAGGATAAGGGAGTGATGCTCCTCTCTTCTCTCATCCAAGAGAGGAAGTGGCCGAAGCTCGATGAGTCAACAGCTATTAAGCAAGTATACAAAGATTATGTATCAAGCAATGGTAGCCATTCAATTCATTAGGCAGCATCAGAAAAAGACATGTGACATAAGACAAATCTCCATATTAACCGGCTTTTCAGAAGAGGCCATATTGGAGGCGATGGAGTTTGGGGATCTTGATCAGCAAAATCGGCACGAGGAAGCTCTTTAACAAACGATCAGGATGAGGAAGAGAATGAGCGTCCTCCTATTATGGGAATGAATGTTTTATTTCATCACAGTATAAGATAATGATAAAAAGAGTTACAATCAAGTTTTGATTGTAACTTTTTTACTGCCATAGAGGTGAGTTATATGACAGCACAAGTTCTTTCCACGAATCGACTGATCTTAAGAAAAATGAGGGAGAAGGATGTTGATTACCTTTTAGAGATTTTTTCTGATAAGGAAGCAATGAGGTACTATCCTGCATGTAAAAGTAGAGAAGATACGATGAAATGGGTGGAATGGACGCTGCATCAATACAGTGTTTATGGTTTTGGCATGTGGATCGTTGAAGAGAAAAGAAGTGGTTGTTTTCTTGGGCAATGTGGGCTTGTACTTCAAAAAATGGACGGCTGTGTTGAAGTTGAGATCGGTTATCTTTTTGCTAGAAGGAATTGGGGAAATGGTTATGCAACGGAAGCCGCGATGGCTTGTAAGAAATATGGTTTTGAGCAAATAGGTCTTTCGAAGCTAATTTCATTAATTGATCCTGAGAACAAAGCTTCTATCAAAGTGGCGAAACGGATTGGGATGTCCTATGAGAAAACGATTCGTAAATGGGATAAAAAGCTTGATCTATATGCCTGTATTCCGAAAGTGGAAGTAAGGTGAGTCATCTATAACAAAGAAAATGCTTCATTATCAATAGAAAAGAATAAGATTACACATTTTGTAAAGAGGAATTAGAAGGAAAGATAAAGAATATTTACTATGACAACCTTACTAATCATTAGAAAAGTGGTGGCAATGACGATGATCCTAACTGCAAAGAGCTTCCTACTAAACTTATTACTCGTTTTTGCACCGTTAAGTATTATTCAGATTCTTTATCTACTGAAGCAAACTTCCTTTTTAAAACGATCATCAGGTTGGTTGCTTGCGATATTTCCCCTCCTTTCCGTTATTCTCTGTATGATGTATCCCATTGTGATTAACGAAAATTTTATATTAGATTTTAGAAGGATCCCTTTTATTCTTGGTGCTTTGTATGGCGGGAAATGGGTGTCGCTTATCTATTTATTCGTTTTATTAAGCTATCGTTTTATGCTTGGAGGTAGCGGTTTTTATCCTACATTGCTTTCATTTTCACTCGTTGCGATATTCACTTCACTAGTATCAAAACACTTTCTTAAATTGGACCTCAAATGGAAGTTAGCGGTTGCTGCTGGGTTAGATGCCTGTCTTGGGAGTATTTCAACTGGAGTGTCGCTTGTTTTTTTTGAGTCGCAAATAAACATAGAAACTTGGATATTATTCAATTTCGTTAGTTTAACTGGTGTCGTTCTAGCAACGCTTATTTATGAAGTATTTATGAACCAATTTAAATTGCTTCATTCGGTAATGGAAAGCCAGAAGTTAGAGGTGGCGAGTCACCTTGCCGCAAGCATCTCACACGAAGTGCGCAACCCCTTAACCGTTAGTCGCGGTTTTCTCCAAATGATCAACAGTGACTTAGAAGATAAGAAAACGAAGGGGTACATGGAGCTTGCTATTGATGAGCTTGATCGAGCAACAGAAATTATTAATGATTATTTAACCTTCGCCAAACCTTTTCCAGAAAAGGTAGAGAAAATAAATGTAAAAAGTGAACTTGAGCAAAGCCTTAGCGTCATTCAGCCTCTTGCTACAATGTCGGATGTGACCATTAATTCAAAAATTGATATATCCCCCACTTATATTCAATCAGAAAAGCGTAAATTTCAGCAGTGTCTGCTAAATATTTTAAAAAATGCCATTGAAGCGATGCCGGATGGAGGAGAATTAACTGTTGATGCTTTACATAAAGGTTTTGAATTAAAAGTTAGCATATCTGACACTGGCATTGGTATGTCGGAAGAGCAGGTAGTAAGAATGGGGGAGCCTTTTTTCACTACTAAAGAAAAAGGGACAGGGTTAGGGATGATGGTCTCGCATAGCATTATGAAGGCCATGAACGGGGAGATCATTTATGAAAGCTCCCCTAATAAAGGGACAACCGTTATCCTTCTTTTTAAAATAGAAAAATGAAGGGGCATAATTGATGAGTCTTCATTCTTTTGGTGGCAAATAGGAAGGTTTCGTTAATGAACAAGAAGGCGCTGGAATCGATGGAGCATAGTGGCTAAGATGAGCTAGGAAATAACAGCTTTCAGGAAAATGATGTTCAAGAAATCGTAATGTCGTATTGTTTAGAACTTCATCGATTTTATAAAGAGACATCACTTCTTCAACAAGAGCGTTTAAATCTTGAATCGAATGAGCGACTTCATCTGCAAATCGTTGCTGAGCTCGAAAGCCAGTTGGTGTAAATCGAAGAAAACCGCGCATGGCTCTGTTTTTTGAGATATACACACGAAATTGGTTTTGAATAGTTTGGGCTTTCGTGATGAATTCGACTTCAATCGGATCGAGAATATCAATTAATAGCGAGGCGTGGCCAACTTGATCAGTTAACCATAAGTCCATTAAGTCGAGAAGAGAAAGAGGGGGCGGCACCTTTCCTTCGATGTAGAAAGTAAGCAGACGCAAATATTCTTCATTCTCATCTAGCGTTCCATTAAAGTAAGATGGACTTAGGTTAATGTTGATTTCGTTCCGAATTCTAAGCCGTTGTATCGTGCCTTCGAAATTGAAATAGGCCCTTGCCAGGTGATAAGCTTTACGTGAAAAGGAAATCATAGCGTCAGAGCTTGCAGGTTCGTCACGCTTAAGAGGTGTGAGTTGCTCGCGAAGCTCTTCGAAGGCCATAGCAAACTGATTCGCTTCATTCACAAATTTATGTTCCGACGGTGATAAGTAATCACGTACAAAGATCGCGTGATCAGCAAGAATTTCAATCCAGAAATGATGTTCTTGCCATGGAGTAAGTGGTGTCTGGACCAAGTGGGGTGCCTCCTTTGGGCGTAGTCTTTTAGTTTAAAGTATGAAGCATAGCTCAGGTTATACCAATGAACGCTCTTTCTGATTCATCATTTAACGAATGATTTTGTTGTAATTGAAACTAATTCGCTTTGAATACGTAAAGAATAGTAAGAAACAAAATGAATGGAGAGTGCCGTATGAAGAAAATCTACAAATCAACGACGAATAAAAAATTAGCGGGTGTTTTAGGCGGATTAAGTGAGGTTATGAATGTAGACGCTAATATATTAAGGATTGCTTACATCGCACTAACGCTCTTAACATCTGGAATCTTTGTACTAGTTTACTTTGGAGCTGCTCTTATGCTCCCTTCAGATCAGGATGTTAAGTTTAAAGATTAACAAGAAGGATGCTTACGTTAGTATTGCTGTTGGAGGTTTAAATGAAGAAAAACGGTTTTTATTACATCGTGGGGATGATTAGTTCTTTCTTGATATTCTGTTCTGGACTCTTTTCCTTGTTTGGATGGATCGACTTAGTCTCAATCTTTCTTTCTGTGATTTTTGCAGTGATGGGGTTCCTCGGGGTTCTTACAAATAGTATGCAGCTGAAGATGGCTTTGAAGGAAAGCTATACAAATCAGCAATAAGGAAAATTGGTTTTGTAATAACGATCATATTTCCTTCATTGTGTAAGATAAGAAAAAGGGCTTAGCGATTATGCTAAGCCTTTTTTAAGTTGAAGATTGCTTGTGAAATGAACATAATGAAGAGAATGAATGATAACTAATTCTGGTTCATTTAATTCATCACAACACGTTGACGATTAGGAGGGAATGGAGCATGGATCATAAGTTTACAATTGGCCAGATGTCAAAACTCCATGATATTCCTGTAAAAACACTTAGATATTACGATGAAATTGGGCTTTTCAAGCCATTTCAAGTCGATAATCAGACAGGTTATCGCTATTATTGTTTAGAACAATTTAAAAAATTGGACATGATTTGGTATTTGAAAAAGATGGGCATTCCGTTAAAAGAAATAAAGAAAAAAGTAGAGCATAGCACCGTTGATGAATTTATTGAAATACTATCTGAATATGAACGAATTAACGATGAGAAAATCAATGAATTAGTAAAGATGAAGAAGCATTTGAAAACGAAGATATTGGATTTAAAGCAATCGAGGGATATTCATTTCATTGGTGAACCGCAAATTCGTACACTCCCTCATCGCTATCTATTAGCCATTCAGGGGCAGTTCCATACGCTAGATGATATTGAAAGCGTGCTACGCGGTTTAAAGAAGGAAATTGATCATGTTACTCCGATTATGGTTGGGAAAGTAGGGTTTATTCTATCAGTGGATCATATGAAAACACGAGAAACGATGGAGTATGACGGATTGTTTATTTTAATTGAAGATGATAGTGAAATAGATCAACAAAAGATTATGACACTTGAAGAGGGGGAGTATGCGAGTGTTTATATGAGAGAAGGGAGAGAGAAAGATAATGCTTATTATCATACCCTATTGAACTTCGTATCTGAACAGGGTTATGAGCCAGATGGACCTTTTTTCATTCGACAAATTGTTGACTCGTTTATCTCACATAAAGAGAATGAACGTTTGCGAGAGATTCAAATAAAAGTACGAGCTGTAGGAGAGAAGAAGTCCTTCCTAAAATAGAAGACACCTCTTATTTTTTTCTTTTGTCCACCTATCCTTAATATATATGTTCGGAAAATATAGCTTGTATAACTAATGGTGTTAGTTATACTTAAACTAACACCATTAGTTTAAGGGGGAGAATAAGACATGAGAATAATAAAGGAACAAACCGTCTATCAGCTTTCTTTCATGGCCAATTGGTTCCCTGTTAATTGTTATTTCGTTGAAGAAGAGGAGAGCTTAACGTTAATCGATGCAGCCCTTTCTTTTAGTAAAAACGCTATTCTAAAGGCGGCCGCTCAAATTGGGAAGCCGATCAACCGCATCATTATTACACATGCACATACGGATCATATGGGAGCACTTGATGGGTTAAAGGCAAGTCTTCCTCATGCGGAAATTCTTCTTCCTCAAAGAGAGTTAAAATTGTTAAACGGTGATTCATCACTCGAGCCTGGTGAAGGAGATCTTCCAGTGAAGGGTGGCGTACCTAGAAACAGTAAGACGCAGCCAGATGTTCTTCTTAAAGAAGGAGATATGGTTGGCTCACTGAT
This sequence comes from Anaerobacillus sp. QJM3NY_32, assembly GCF_056173645.1. Classification (NCBI taxonomy): domain Bacteria; kingdom Bacillati; phylum Bacillota; class Bacilli; order Caryophanales; family Bacillaceae; genus Anaerobacillus; species Anaerobacillus sp. QJM3NY_32. The sequence goes on from NZ_CM149684.1 coordinate 990,247, forward strand.
CGCGATTGAGGCTCCGGGACACACGCCTGGCATGATGGCTTTTATAGATAAACGAAATCAAATACTAATAGCCGCAGATGCGCTCCAAACGAAGGGAGGCATAGCGATAGCTGGTGATTTGCGCTGGCGGTTTCCATTTCCTGCTCTGGCTACGTGGGACAAGGAGCGTGCGATTGCCACAGTGGAAAAGCTAGCTTCGTTTAACCCATCCGTTATTGGTGTGGGGCATGGAGATTTTCTATATGAACCAGAAGCGTTGAAAAACGCTATCCTTCAAGCAAAAAAGCGGGTGAAGGGATAAGTGAAAATCACAAAGGATATCGTGATTCAAGAAGCACTCGCCATTGCAGAGCGAGAAAATTATTCAAAGGTAACGATGGCAACCATTGCCCGTCGTCTATCGATAAAACCTCCTTCACTTTATAACCATTTCGATGGCTTGGATGACATCAAAAATGGTATGGCTGTTTCAGCGTTGAACCAGTTCTTCAATTGGTTGTCAGAGAAGACTGAACACCAGACGGAAGGGAGAGAAACCATTCTAGCCTTAACAGAGGCGTACATAACCTTTGCACTTCAGCACCCAGGTTTGTATGAAGCTACGTTAATGGCGGCGAATCCTCTTCAGTCTGATGTCCAAGAAGCTGGAGAAGCGATTGTCACCTTAACGATGGAGGCGTTTGAGCCATATCACTTGTCAGAAATGGAAAGAATCCATATCGTCCGAGGGCTTCGGAGCTTTCTACATGGCATGGTTGATTTGTATCGTAAAGGCGGTTTTCAGCGACCCATTGCGTTGGAAGAATCTTACCGGATAATTGTTGAGACCTATTTGAGTGGATTAGTAAATCAGAGAACAATAGAATGAGAAAGCATCATAAAAGGAGAAGACCGTGAGGCGGCTTTCTCCTTTTTAGTATGATTTAATTGTTTTAAGAAGGTGTTGCCTCAGCTGAAATGGCCTGCGCCAGGTTTGAAGTGATGCGAATTTCACCGAAGTCGATGCCTAGTTGAACGGCTGTTTGAGCAATTTCGGGACGAATACCAGATAGTGTAGCAGTAACACCAATTAATTTAAGCCCAGTAATCAGCTGGAAAATTTGTTGAGCTACCCGTGTATCGACGAGATACACGCCAGATAAGTCTATGAAAAGGTGATCGACTCGTTTACTTGTACACCCTTCAAGCGTGTTCTCGAAAATGGCCGATGCTCGATCGGAGTCAATGTCACCGACTAGCGGCAGGAGAGCTTTTCCGTTAGGCAGGTCAATCAAGGGGGAGCTTAGTTCATTAATCGTTTGTTGTTGTTCTTCAATACGGGCGTTCAAATGATTTGATTTTTCTTCAACGACGCGGGTCATGAGCACATCAATGGCTTCAATCACAGCATACTTCCAGATATCAATACTTTTCTGTGAGACAAGATCTTCTGCTTCTTTTATATACAGATCAATGAAGTCCATATATTGCTCGCGTACGCGCAGAAATTCCCTCATAATCAGATGAGTGGGAGTGTTCAAATGTTCAGGATCACGTCCAATTTCTCGTACCCAGTCTTCGAATTCCTCAAAGAATTCGTCTTTCTTCATAATGAAGATTTTGCACAAATGTAGGTGGAATTCAAAATTCTGAGCTTTAAGTCCTTTAATGACTTCTGGATCAGTAGAAGAATAAACACCAGTTCCACTTTTATCAAGTGATGCATACCAATCTTCTGTTAATTGTTCTGCTTTATTTAATAAAAATTGATAAAGTTCTTTGTTTCTTTGCATGAATAAGTGCTCCTCTCGATCCTTTATAATTATTTCGATTATTTGGAAGGTAAAGTCGTTGTGCTCACTCTATCTGTAGCAAAATGAGAAATTTCCTTCTTTGTATTCATTATACCAAGCTTTCACCTAATCAACGATTGGATTTACTTATCTAGTTTAAACTATTTCTTAGATTGTCTCAGGAAATAGAAAGATACTCTCTTATAATAGAACATAAAAGGAGTACCTTTTGATGAAGCTCTGTTTTTATTTAATAGTAATTGTTGAATTATGAGACGCTAGAACGATGAGTATTGGTAAGCTTGAGGCAAAGTTTGGTTATGGCTATGGAGAGGTGTTTTTCATTACTAAGTAGTCTAGGCGAGGTCCAAATCTGAGTGAAAAGCTTCGTGATTATTTCTTCGTGATCAGATCGAGGAGTGTCACTATTGCATAGGATGCGAGAGACGTGGTGAATATATGTATCATACAATTCATTCAATGAACTTCTGTCTTTGGAAATAAGCTTTTGAATGAGTTGATTTTGGCTCTGCATGTTTTAGCTCCTTAAAATAATAGTCATAATTTTGTAATTCCACTGCAACAATTATTTCAAACTCTAAATTCTTGAATTCGAGATATATAATGTGCGATTTATGTTTAATAGAGAGTTTATTTTACGGAATTTTCTTGAAATTACTAACAACTATTTGATATAGTGAATGCGGAGATGTATGGAGAGGGGATCATGAACATGTGTGGACAAATCCTGTAATGGTTTAGATTTATTGATAATCCTATTTAAGTAGGGATAGGTATGTCAATGGAACCTATACAGGGGACACCGCGTTCATGATTGATAAATGATCAGGACAGGGCCTTAGGCTGCTGTCCTTTTTCGAATCATCTCCTTTCACATTGGTCAGGTGTTCCTCATAAGGAGGAAATTAAATGAATAACCAAAGGAATCGCATTGCCATTGTTACAGGCGTTAGCCGTCCGAACGGGATTGGTGCTAGCATATGTCGTGAGCTTGCTAGGAAGGGCCATGATATTTTCTTTACTCATTATTTGAAGTATGACGTTAGCACAGGTTATAAGGATGCTACCGAGACGTTCCCAGTCATCTTTAAAAAAGAGCTGCAGGAAATGGGCGTTATAGCTGAAGAAATGGAACTGGATTTAAGTGAGCCTAATGCATCAGAGGACCTTATAGCACAAGTGAAGAAAATGACCGGAGAGCTAGCGATTCTAGTGAACAATGCGACCCATTGTGTAGAAGTGGATCATGATGAATTATCAGCGGAAATCATTGATCAGCACTGTGCTGTTAACGTAAGAGGAACGTGCATGCTGGCTGTTACTTTTGCGAAGCAGTTAAAGAAGCAACAAGCGGAAGGCAGAATCATTAACTTTGTTTCTGGGCAGGACAAAAGCCCACAGCCTGGTAATCTTGCCTATATTACGACAAAAGGAGCGATCTCAGCTTTCACGACATCGCTCTCAACTGAGCTTGCTCCTTACAACATCACGGTTAATGCCATTGATCCTGGACCAACTGATTCAGGGTGGATGGATGATGAACTCCAAACTTTTCTAAAGCCGAAGTTTCCGACAGGACGTATCGGCACGCCTGATGATGCGGCGAGACTGGTTGGTTTTCTAGCGAGTCATGAAGCAAGGTGGATTACAGGACAAATTATTCATTCAGATGGCGGCTTTCGAGACTAACGTTTTTGAGATTATCAAAAAGCGTGCTGACAACAAGTCAGCACGCTTTTCATTAGAACAATACATAGGATACAACAACATATAATAACGCCATTACAAGCGAAGGAGCAGCATAGCGCCACTGACTTCGGAGTGTTTGTGGACGTAGAAGCAAGTACATAATCACGATCGTCATTAACAAACCAAGTCCTGCAATGAAGATGTGAGACAGATCAACTGCAGCTAGAATCGGTCCTTTTCGATAGAGAACATCAGTCAGGGCTAATAGCTGAATGTTAAAGAGATTGCTTCCAAGAATCGAGCCAATCGCCATATTGTAGTTTGCTAGTTTGAAAGCAGCAAGCACTGTGACAAGTTCTGGTAAAGAGGTTGAAGCAGCAATGAGAAAGCTACCGACAAAGCTTGCATTCATACCCGTTGCCTCAGCTAGTCTGTCTCCAGCAATCGATAAAATACTTCCTGATACGAATACAATGAGTGCTGCGACGATAAAGCCAATGACGGCAGTGCGAAGAGAGTAATCTTTTGTAGGGACGTCATCTTGCTCCCCATCGTCGCTTGAAATGTATCTCATTGATAAGACATACAATAATACAATGACAATCATTTCAACCCCGACACCAAATATGGAAATCGTTCCTGGAATTAACAGAGAGACGATTAAAATGACGAGGAAAAGGAGACCGACGAGGGCAGATGGGACATTTGCCTTCGTGTTTACCTTCTGAAACAATCTTCGTCGTCTATAAATTAAGTCTACTACAGCTAAAATTAAAAGGTTAAAAACGTTACTTCCAAGCATGTTACCGACTGCGATATCAGGATTATCGATATACACAGCTGTTAAACTTGTTGTTAATTCTGGAAGTGACGTGGCTCCCGCAATTAAAAATGTCCCTACAACAGCTCCACTTAATGAAGACTTCTTACTAATAACATCACCGAACTGATTCAGGTAAATAGCGGCACCGACAACTACGGCAGCTGCAAGAAGAAAGATAAGAATGATCATGTGTAACTCCTCTCCGCCAGCGCATACAAAAAACCCTGGCACAACAAAATTGTACCAAGGTCTTGCGTACTAAATAGCTTAGCCCGATGAACCAGGTATCGTAATACCGTATTGATGATTCATCAGCCGTTACCGGTCGCTACTCCCCTTGTTACTTTAACTATAGCTCGGTTTAAATTTAAAGTCAACGAGAAGGATTGAACATTGTGTGAGTTTAATAGTAAAAGAAGGGAGGCAGTTAGGGTGAATCTAAATTTGTTAGTGATTGGTATTTTAATTCTGATTGTTTCTTATTTGGTAGGCGTAATGAAACAAACGTGGTTATTAGCTGGATTTAATGAAAAAGCGATTCGTGATAAAGCTAGGTTAGGAAGGGTGGTTGGCGGGGGATTTTTACTCCCTTTAGGGGTGATACTTATTCTTCATAGTTTCATTGCTTATCCATATGATCAATGGGTTCTTGCCTTTGCTATGATTAGTTTATTACTGATCGTTTCTGTGTATATCAATCAAAAATTAGTTGAGAAATAGCGGTTAATAGAGAATGGAACTTCCCTCTTCTCCAAAAAAATGAATGAAACTTCTTTCTCATCTCAGTCGTAAAAGAAGAAAGCGATTTATTGAGAGAGGAGGTAGAGAGATGATCGAAGTAATCGTAACGATTATTTTCTCAATCGTTTTTTTAATAGGGATCTATGTACAAGTAACGAGAAGAAAACGGATGGGTTTAACGGGCTTTAAATCAGCTATTTCCCCGAGTTGTTTCTTGATCAGTGCTGCGCTCAATCCTTTAGGCTACTGGTTTGGTTTCCTCGGATTATATAGTTTACTAGGATCAATGCTTTTTCTATTAATAGGAGCTTACTTTGTAAAAGAGATGCAGATGCCAAAAGCACATGAAAGAAGGGAGAACGTATGAAGGGGAAGGCTATACTATTTACAGCATTACTTATGTGCATTACGATGATGAGTTTGCTATCCATTTACTACATACATAAACCTTCCGATGGTATTGCCATTGAAGTAATGATCTCTATGGCTGTTGGTGGAACGTTCATACTACTACAGTGTAAGGGGAGAAGTCGTAGTGGGGAGGACAAAGAATGAAGTTGCTAAGAGTTTTCTTGTTGGTTGTTATCATTGGCGCTGCTAGCAGCATCGCTTGGCTCGGTTTTTCTGGTGGGAACGAAAACCTGTTTCGATTAGTCATCAGCATCACCGTATTCGCATCTCTTTGTTTCTTTTATATAGAAGAAACAAAGAAAAAGCAGCGAAGAGTGACGCTGATTTTCATAGGACTTAGTCTTTTTTCAGTAGTAGCTGGAATTGTTCAATTAATGAATAGCTAACAAGCGCAATAGGTCAACAGAGTCCCTAATGGATTCTGTTGTTGTCTACTTCTCCATCAGATCGATAAATTGTTGCAGCGGTGGTGAAATCCATTTTCGTTTTTTGTATACAATCTGCGTGTAGAGAGTGATGTCATTCGAATGAAATGGAAGAACGGCAACAAGCCCATTTTGAATTTCTCGTTCAACCGCTATTCTTGGTAGAAGCGCAATTCCGAGTTGATCCGCGACACATTGCTTAATGGCTTCAAGACTACTGAATGAAATGATCGACTTCGCTTGTACGTTTGCATCTTTTAGCCATTTTTCTAGAAGAACTCGATAGGCGCAGCCTTCTTCGGTCAGAATGAGCGTTTCCTCCTCTAATTTCTTTAAATTCAATCCATCAAGTTTTGTGAAGTGATGTTGGGGAGGGGCAATTATGACCATTTCTTCCTGACGAATGGGGATCGTTTTTAGATCAGGATGATGTTGTAATTGGTCTAACAAAATAGTGATATCGTACGTGCCATCTACTGTGCCACCAATTAAATTTTGACACTGACCCGATTCAAGTCGGATGCGTAATTCAGGATGCTTTTCTTTGAGCGCTTTAATATAAGGCGTAATATAATACGCCGCAAGTGTTTCGCCAGTTCCAATGCGAATGGTCCCTTTTAAATTGGCATCCGTTCGAAGATGAGCTTCTGCTTCATCTGCAAGCTTGATGATTTCCTTCACGTAATCATGAAGCTGTTCTCCTGATGGCGTTAATCTCATTTTCCTTCCAACACGCTCAAACAATTTCACGTGATAAAAGTCTTCAAGCTTCTTGATTTGCGTCGTTACACTGGACTGAGCATAACCGAGTTCTTCTGCTGTTTGTGTGTAGCTTCCTGATCGAACGACTTCATTAAAAGTATAAAAGTAATTTAAATCCATCAAACCCTCCATTAATAATTTCGATAGTTAGTATCAATTATTATAGATAACGTTGATGTTTGTTGCAATGATATACTTCTAATGAATAGACGCTTCACTGTAAAAGGAGAGTGTAGTATGAAGGTTTTGGCACTATTAGGGAGTACTCGTGAAAATGGTAACTCAGAGTACCTAACAAAAAGAATGCTCGAAGGTACGAACCATACGATCGTTTCTCTTGCAGATAAACACATCAATTCCATTGTCGATGAGAGACATTCAGAAGAAGGGTTCTCACCAGTAGAGGATGATTATGAGGAGTTGCTTGAACTAGTGTTAACGCATGATGTTCTCGTTTTCTCAACACCTCTATACTGGTATGGGATGAGCGGTCCAATGAAGAATTTCTTTGATCGCTGGTCGCAATATTTACGTGATGAACAATTAAATTTAAAAGAAGAGCTAACAAAGAAAAAAGCATATGTGATCGTAACAGGCGGAAGCAGTGCGAAAATGAAAGGACTTCCTCTTATTCAGCAATTTAACTATATCTTTGAGTTCGTGAAAATGGAGTTCGTCGATTACGTCATCGGTAGCGGTGTGAAGCCGGGGGAAGTAAAGGAAGATCAGTTAGCGCTGGATAAGATAGCGAAGTGGAGAAGTGAGTTTTAGAGAAAGCATGGAAAAGGACGAGATCACTGAGATCTCGTCCTTTTCCGTGTTTTTTTATTGTCCGTTTTGAAACTGCTGATCGAGTTCCCTTAATTTATCGTACGACTCGACTAGGTCATCAGGAACCAATTTCCGCCCAAAATCCCAGGCATTTCGTTCGATTTCAGCAAGAAACTTTTGCTGCTCCTCTTCTTCCTCATACATTAAAATCCTGAGGTCATGTCTGTGCTTCTTAAAATCTAAGTAGTACCCGATCTCATGATATAAAAGGATTTTCGCGATATTTTCTTCGGTTTCTTTTAGTTTGAAATTTACTTTGGCTTGATAGCCATTCAATTGTAAGTAGTTAAACTTAATTGTATTCGTCGATACGTTATAGCTCATAGGAGCGTTTAGCTCATTGTTAAATTCATAGTTGATTGGTAATTGGTGAAATGCCAATGTGTCTTTAACCAATTCTTCAATATCCCATATATATAGCATGTTTTTAATCACTACCTTTTTTGTAAAGCTTTTCTCGTTAATGCCTTATTTTAAACTATCCACCGCAATACTACCACTATTTTTTCAAGTTGAAACAGTGTGGATTAAAAAAAGGGACATTTCAGCTGAAATGTCCCTTTGTAACGTTATAGAAAGATAAAGTAAAGAATGAACAAAGCACCGAGTGTATACATGATCGGATGAACCTGCTTCCATTCTTTTTTCGCGATCATTGCAAATGGATAAAGAATGAAACCGAGGGCGATCCCTGTTGCCACGCTAAACGTGAGTGGCATCATGATGATGGTGACAAAAGCAGGGATCACTACTTCTAATCTGCTCCAATCAATTTGCTTCACTTCTGTTGCCATAAGGGCACCAACGATAATTAAGGCTGGGGCCGTTACTTCAGGTGTTATCACGCCAAGAATGGGTGAGAAGAAGAGAGCAATGAAGAAGCAAATCGCAATAACGACAGATGTGAATCCAGTTCGGCCACCAACGGCAACGCCAGCAGATGATTCTACGAATGAGGCAGTCGTTGATGTACCGAAGATCGCTCCAACAACTCCAGATGTAGAATCAGCAAGTAGCGCGCGTCCCGCATTCGGAATTTCGTTATTTTTCATAAGTCCGGCCTGACTTGCCACGGCGATAAGAGCACCCGCCGTGTCGAAGAAGGCCACGAATAAGAATGTGAAAATAACTGCTAGAATTTCAGGCGAGAAAATATCTCCTAAATGTTGAAAGACAACACCGAAAGTTGGTTCAAGACTTGGTACCTGTCCAACAACCGACCCTGGTACTTGGACAAGACCAATGATCATTCCAATAATCGTGGTGATGACAATACCATAGAAGATACCACCGCGAATGCCGCGTATTAACATCATTAAGGTAATAACAAACCCAAAAGCAGCTAAAGCCGTCGTAGGATTTGTAAGCTGTCCGATCGAAATAAACGTTTCTTCGTTTCCAACGACGATTCCTGCATTCTTAAGTCCAACAAAAGCGATAAAGAAACCAATTCCAGCTGCAATGGCGTGCTTTAAGTCTTTTGGTATGACGTTAATAATTTTCTCTCGTATTTTAAGTAAGCTAAGAATCATAAAGATAATCCCGGCTATAAAGACGCCTGTGAGTGCAATTTCCCAATCAATTCCCATCCCAATTACAACGGAGAAGGTGAAGAAAGAGTTTAATCCCATACTCGGAGCAATGCCGACAGGGAAGTTTGCGAGTAGGCCAATTAGTAAGGACCCGACGATTGCAGATAGAGCAGTTGCTGTGAAGAGTGCGCCTTTATCAATGCCTGCTTCACTAAGGATAATGGGGTTAACAACTAATATATATGCCATGGATAGAAACGTTGTAACCCCAGCTAACGTTTCTTTTCGGTAATTCGTTTCCCGCTCAGTGAACTGGAAGAAGTTTTTCATGATGGACCCTCCTGATCAATAAAAAAAACTCTGGCCAGCAACCAGAGTCAAATCACAAGGAATATGAATGTATTCATTATTCCTTGTAGACAAGCCATTTTCGGTAGCTGGTAGAAACGTTCAGGCCGTATTCCTGAACTTATACAAGGTTTATTTAGATGAAATTTATAACGAGAATCATAACAATGAAAAAAAGGAGGGTCAATCATTTTAATGAATGTTCCAGTATTCAATGTTTTCACACTTGTATTACAAATGTGTTAATGATTAGCGAAATGTTAAAAATTATGTAATTTGTAAGAATATGAAACAGTCAAGCTTTTTTTGTGGTAATGTAATAAAAAGACAAATGATAAGGGAGAGCGCTATGTTGCTACAAAGCCTTGAAGATGAAATTCATACGCTGCGAATGGTGCTTTATGATCTAGGACAAGAAGCTGACGATTATTCAAGTGGGAAAATACTTCTCTTAAGTAAACGATTAGATGAGAAAATAGTGAAGTATCAAAAGCTGAAAAAATACACACGCAACCATTAAGCTTACATCATATAACAAAAAACAAGCTACCTCATCGAGAGGTAGCTTGTTTTTTGTTTACTTATTACTTATTCATGTAGCGGTCAACTTCCCACTGACTTACGTTAAGGGAGTATTCGATCCACTCTTTTTGTTTCTCTTCAATATATACTTTTGAAGTATGATCTCCTAATGCTTCCATAACTACCTTATCTTCACGAAGTGACTTGATTGCTTCTTTCAAGTTAGTTGGAAGTGTTGGAACGTCATCTGTGCTTACTTCATACAGGTTACGCGTTTCTGGTGCGCCAGCATCAAGATCATGACGAATACCTTCAAGTCCAGCATGGATAACAGCAGCTAGCGTTAGGTAAGGGTTAGCTGTTGGATCTGGGTTACGAATTTCAAAACGAGTACCCATGCCACGAGTTGTTGGTACGCGAATCATACAGCTTCGGTTAGAGTGAGACCATGCCACACTTACTGGTGCTTCATAACCAGGAACGAGACGCTTGTATGAGTTAACGTTCGGGTTCGTAATGGCAGCAAGACCATTTGCATGTGAAAGAATACCAGCCATAAATTGCTTCATTGTTTTAGAAATGCCCTCTGGATCGTTCTCATCATAAAATGCGCTTTCGCCTTCAGTGAAGAGGGAAAGGTGACAGTGCATACCAGAGCCGTTCTGACCTGCGATTGGCTTCGGCATGAAAGTAGCATGATAATCGTGACTTGTCGCAACGTCTTTTACAACGTTTTTGAACGTCTGGATGTTATCAGCTGCTTTAATGACGCTATCGAAACGGAAGTTGATTTCATGCTGTCCCTGAGCTACTTCGTGGTGGGAAGCTTCCATTTCAAATCCAAATTTCTTAAGTGTACGGACGATGTCACGACGTACCTGGTCACCTTTATCTTTTGGTGAAGCATCAAAATAACCTGCGCGGTCATTCATCTTACGAATTGGATAACCGTCTTTATCTAGCTTGAAAAGGAAAAATTCTGGTTCAGGGCCAACGTTTACTGTATAACCCATATCCTCAGCTTCCTTCATCGCTCTTTTCAAAATGTAGCGTGGATCCCCTTCGAAAGGTTCGCCGTCTGGTGTATGAATATCACAGATAAAGCGAGCGATACAATCCTGATCAACAGCGTCCGGTAGGACTTTGAATGTTTCAAGGTCAGGGAAGAGATACATATCACTTTCCTGAATATCAGAAAAACCTGCAATGGAAGAGCTGTCAAACATTGCTTCATTATTCATAACGCTTTCCAGTTCTTCAATTGGAAGTTCAACGTTTTTTGTTTCACCAAGCATGTCCGTAAATTCAAGACGAATAAATTCGACTTTCTTTTCTTTTGCTTCCTTCATGATGTCCTGTTGAATACTATTCTTTGTTAGTGTCATGGATTAAATAACCTCACCTTTAATTTTTTTGTTAGTGTCCATTCTAATGATATTTACAGATAATTGTGTTTTTATGTAAGGATTCCTAACATAAAAGTTAAAACACAACAATTTATTTGAATATGTCAGTAATAATAACCTTAGATAAGAGGGGATAAACCACTTTTTTTCTCACAAAAATTTCATAAAGAGACAGAAAGCGCATACAAAACCTTCTATGAAGACATTTTGAAGAATTAAAATTGTTCGTTGATATCTAGACACATGTATTGAGAAGTGTTATCATTCTAAATGATAATGAATCTCAATATCACCAAAGGGGAGAGGTACATATAATGAAAGTTACAAAAAAGAAGGTTACTTTTATCTTGATGCTTGTGCTCGTTCTTATGTTAGCAGCGTGTGGGAACGAGAATGAGAAAAGCGAATCAAGTGAAGGTGAGAAAACCAATGAGATGAAAACTTTTACGTTGCCTGATGGGCAAGAATTTGATATTCCAGCTAATCCTGAACGAATTGTTGCAACCGATTACGTTGGCTACTTCCTGGCGCTTGGAATTACTCCAGTAGGAGCTCCAGATCAATTTGTTCTTGATAATCCTTATTTTACAGAAGAACAAATTGCGGATATTGAAGATATTGGTACGCCGCCATCTGTTGAGAAAGTAACGTCGCTTGACCCGGATTTAATCATTGTGACGGACCAAGAACAATACGATCTCCTTTCTAAAATTGCCCCAACTGTCCTAGTTCCATTCGGAGCATATGATTCACTAGATGAAGAAGTAACGGCTATGGGAGAAATCGCTGGTAAAGAAGATGCAGCGAAAGAGTGGATTGAACAGTTTGATGAAAAGGCAGCCGCAGCGCGTGAAGAACTAGACGGTGTGATTGGGGAAGACGAGACGGTTGGCATATACGAAGTACAAACAAAAGATTTCTATGTTTTTGGAGATAACTTTGGTCGTGGTGGTCAGGTCATCTACGACGCTCTTGAGTTAAAAGCACCTGAGAAGATTCAAAAAGAAGTGATTGAAGGAGACAACTGGAAACAAATTTCACTAGAGGTATTGCCTGAATATGCAGCGGATCACATGTTTTATACCGAGTATGCCGCTGAGGATAATCAAGATGTACTAAAGGAAACGAAGGAAAGTGCTCTTTGGCAGAACCTCGATGCTGTGAAGAATGGTCATCTCTATGAAATGAACTTTGAAGAAATGTATTACTATGATCCAATTGCAGTAGAAGGTCAGCTAGACCAAATCGTGAAAACATTTAAAGAAAACAATGAATAATGAAGAAATCCTGGTGCCTGGCACCGGGGTTCTTTACTACATAAAGCAAGGAGTTATCACATGTCAAAGAAAGTTGAGCCGACTGCAAAAATAGAAGATCAGCTAGCTGTTCAGTCGCGACCTGTTACGGCTATGCTTATTTTAGTTGCTGGTAGTGCGGCCCTCATTCTGAGTCTTGGACTATCAATCGCGCTTGGAGCAGCGGATATAAAGTTAATGACAGTGTGGCAGGCGATTTTTCAATTTGATCCAACCTCAACAGAACATTCGATCATTCGGGAATTTCGAATGCCGCGTTCAGTTGCAGACATATTAATTGGAGCAAGTTTTGCCGTTGCTGGTGCTATCATGCAAGGGGTAACGCGAAATCCTCTTGCTGACTCAGGGTTACTAGGTTTAAATGCAGGAGCAACTTTGATGATTGCGCTTAGCTTTGCCTTTTTCCCGGGTCTATCTTATAACAATTTGATGCTGTTTTCCTTTATAGGTGCTGGTATTGGGGCTGGACTAGTGTTTGGTATCGGTTCCTTATCAAGAAATGGTCTCTCGCCTGTTCGGCTTGTGCTTGCAGGGGCTGCTGTGAGTGCTCTCTTTACTGCTGTAAGTGAAGGAGTCGCCATTCATTTTCAGCTATCACAGGACCTTGCCTTCTGGTTTGCCGGAGGAACAGCTGGTTTGAAGTGGCCACAAATTCAGATTCTATTGCCGTGGATCATTGTAGCCCTCATAGTGGCGCTGTTTCTTTCCAAATCGATTTCGTTACTTAGTCTTGGAGAAGATGTTGCTGTTGGTCTAGGGCAACGTACGAAATTAATAAAAGCGCTAGCAGCAGTTGTTGTACTAGTGTTAGCAGGTGCTGCCGTGTCAGCTGTTGGTCCAATAGGGTTCGTGGGCCTAGTAATACCACATATAGCAAGATTTCTTGTTGGTGTTGATTATCGCTGGATTGTCCCATGCTCAGCCGTTCTTGGAGGACTCTTGATGATTGTTGCCGATATGGGAGCAAGAATGGTTAATGCGCCATACGAAACGCCAATCGGAGCGATATTTGCTCTTATCGGTGTTCCTTTCTTCCTCTTTGTAGCGAGACGTGAAGGGAGGGAGTTATAGTGGATCTAGATTCTTTATTTGACGCACAGCGGAAACGGAATCGCCGCCGGTATTTCATTATGGCGACTTTTCTCTTATTGATCGTTATCACCTTTTTAATTAGCTTGAATACTGGATTAACGAAATTAAGTCCTCTTGAAGTATTGAACACGCTAGTTGGAAATGGAACAGAGCAACAATCGTTGATTCTATTTGAATTTCGCTTACCCAGAATTGTGATTGCTGTTCTCGTCGGTGCTGGTCTTGCCATTTCAGGCTGTATCCTCCAAGGCATCTCCCGAAACGCCCTTGCAGATCCGGGGATCCTTGGAATCAATAGCGGAGCAGCCTTAATGGTCGTGATTTTCATTTCTTTCTTCCCAAAAACAACGGATGCACCCATTCTACTCATGCCGTTTCTTGCATTAATTGGTGGATGTGCAACGGCCATCATCATTTATGCCCTTTCTTATAGTAAAAGAGAAGGATTGATGCCCCAGCGGTTAATTCTAAATGGAATTGCCATCGCCGCGGGTATTGGTGCCCTTATTACAATCTTAACGCTGCGAATGGATCCATTCGATTACCAATTCATTGCCATTTGGCTTGCCGGTAAGATCTGGGGAACGACGTGGGTTCATGTTCTAACGTTACTGCCGTGGATTATCGTTTTATTTACGTTCATATTCTATAAAGCGAGGATGCTAGATGGATTAACTTTTGGTGAGAAGCTTGCGACCGGAATGGGTGTGAAAGTAGAGAAAGAGCGTTTCTTGCTCCTAGGTGCTTCTGTTGCCCTTGCATCTGCTTGTGTGTCAGTTAGTGGCGGAATTGGTTTCGTTGGTCTTGTTGGCCCACATCTTGCTCGACAGTTAGTCGGCAATGATCACCGATTCCTATTGCCGTTGTCGGGTCTTGCTGGTGGACTTGTCCTTTTAGTAGCTGATACGATTGGTCGAACGATTCTTGCACCATCAGAAATTCATGCCGGTATTATGGTTGCGATTATAGGAGCTCCATACTTTTTATATTTACTTGCTAGAGCAAAAGCTTAGGAGGCGAACGATGTGAAGAATGAAATATATGACGTGACGATCATTGGCGGAGGGCCTATTGGCTTATTTACAGCTTTTTATAGCGGTATGCGCGAGCTTAAGACGAAAGTCATTGAATACCTTCCGCAAGTTGGTGGGAAAGTGACCTACTTCTATCCAGAGAAAATTCTACGAGATATTGGAGCAATTCCTGGCGTCTCCGGAGCTGATTTGATTAAGCAGCTTGAAGAACAGGCGAGCACATTTGATCCAACAATGGTGTTTGGGGAACGAGTAGACGATCTTGAGCGAGCAGAGGACGGAACCTATATCTTAACGAGTCATAATGGAGAAAAGCATTACACACGGACCGTTATTTTAGCGATAGGACATGGGACGCTTGGAGTGAAAAAGCTTCCAGTTGATGGCGCGGAGCATTTTGAAGGGAAGAACCTTTATTATGCCGTGGATCGTGTGGAAAGCTTCAGAGGTAAGCACGTTCTGATTTCTGGAGGAGGCGATTCGGCGATCGACTGGGCGAATCGGCTTGAACCAATTGCAGATAAAGTAACGATTGTTCATCGCAGAGAGGCTTTTAGTGGTCACGAAAGTAGTATCACAGAGATGAACAACTCGGAAACGCACATCAAATGTTCGTGCTACGTATCTGACGTGATTGGTAAGGAGCGTATTGATCAGGTTGTTCTTACTCATGTCGACACAGGTGAAAAAGAAGTAGTTGAAATCGATGCCCTCCTTGTTAATCATGGATTTAATCTCGACTTAGGCGGCATTCAAAATTGGGGAATGACGATGAACGAAGGAAAAGTCGTTACGGATGCAAAAATGGAAACGAGTATACCAGGTGTTTTCGCAGTAGGAGATATCGTCACATATCCCCATCGTTTAACGCTCATAGCAGGCGGTCTTGCGGAAGGACCTAAGGCGTTAAATAGTGCGAAAGCCTTTCTTGATCCTGAGGCTGAAACGATGGCGATGTATTCTACACACCATAAAGATTTTGTAGAAGTATAAGCGGAGGGAGTGAGTGTGGTGATTCAAACAGAAGATCTTAAAATCGGTTATCAGGAAAACATCATTGTAGATCAGCTGAATTTATCCATACCTGAAGGAGAGATTACGGCTCTTGTTGGAGCGAATGGATCAGGAAAGTCGACCATTCTCAAAACGCTATCTCGATTAATGAAGCCAAAAAGTGGAACGGTTTACCTTGATGGACGTGCCATTCATGAGCAGAAAACGCGCGACCTTGCGAAGGAGTTAGCGATCCTTCCTCAAAACCCCACGGCACCAGAAGGGCTAACGGTTCTAGAACTTGTCACATACGGGCGCTTTCCACATCAGAAAGGACTAAAAGCTCTTACGTTAGAAGATAAAGAAAAAATTGCCTGGGCGATCGAAATGACGGGAATCGGAGAGTTTGCCAACCGTCCGATTGACCAGCTTTCTGGTGGTCAGCGCCAGCGCGCCTGGATTGCGATGGCGCTCGCTCAGGATACGAAAATTCTTTTTCTAGATGAGCCAACCACTTTTCTCGATATGGCCCATCAGCTTGAAGTGCTTGAGCTTCTTCAAAAGTTAAATATTCAAGAAAACCGCACGATTGTCATGGTCGTTCACGACCTCAATCACGCCAGCCGCTACGCTGGTCATATGGTGGCGATCAAAAAAGGGAAAGTGAAGAAAACGGGCACTCCGCTTGAAGTGATGAAATCTGATGTATTAGAAGATGTGTTTGGTGTTCGAAGTGATATTATTTATGATCCTCGTTCTGGCCAACCGCTTTGTTTACCTTATGGATTATGTAACGAACTAAGTTATGCTGCTGTGAATGAATGAGCCTGTCCTATTATGGGGCAGGTTTTTTTGATGAGAGACGGAAGGTTATTCTGATAAGAAGGATCAGTTTCTTGTCTGGCGAATGCCTATAGTTATGGAGTTGGGCTGGGGAATACTTTTGTTTCATTATCCATTATTTTTATTCACCGGAGGGATATTCTTGATTAAAGAAATGAAAACGAAGGAACAGTGGCTTGATGTCTATCAGATTATGAAGGAGCTTAGGTCCCATTTGGATGAGAAAGAGTATCTCGCTTTAGTGGAAGAAGCTCAACGTAAGGATATGTACCGACTTTTCGCTCTTTACAAAGGAAAAGAAATCGTGGCGGTGACTGGATTCAAGCCGATGATAACACTTTACTACGGACGGTTTGTTTGGGTATGTGATCTTGTCACTAGTGAACAACATCGTTCGAAAGGGCACGGTGAAAAGCTGCTATCGTTTGTTGAAGAGTGGGCAATTGAAAGTGGGTATGGTGCAGTGGCTCTTTCTTCAGGCATTGCTAAAAAAGAGGCTCATCGCTTTTATCAAGAAAAGATGTCGTATGATCAGGTAAGCTATGTGTTTAAAAAGGTATTGAAGTCATAAACTCTGATCTTAGTAGATTTGTTTCACTGAATGCTATACTTGGTTATAAGACTAATGAAGGATGTGGCAAAGACGTGAGAAGACTAGGACAGACAAATTATGAGATTTCTCCGATCGGCCTCGGAACGTGGCAATTTAGTCAAGGTAGCGGCTTAATTGGAAGCTATTTCTCTACGATTTCTGAAGCCGATATGGACGCAATTGTGAAAATGAGCTTAGACGGCGGGATTAACTGGTTCGATACAGCGGAAGCTTACGGAAAGGGAAAGTCAGAAGAAGCCCTTGCTGGAGCGTTAAATCGTCTTGAAATAAAAGAAGAAGATGCGCTCATCGCGACTAAATGGTGGCCGCTTTTGCGTACAGCAGGATCGATTACAGGAACGATTCAAAAACGAAAAGACGCATTAAAGGGTCGGCGTATTGACCTTTATCAAGTGCACCAACCGTTTTCCTTCTCCTCGCCAGAAAAGGAGATGAATCAAATGGCCTCGCTCGTGAAAGAGGGTCATATTGGCGCTGTTGGTGTAAGTAACTTCAATCGCGATAAAATGGATCGTGCGATTCAAGAGTTGAACCGTCACGAAGCAAGCCTTGCTTCTAACCAGATGAAGTACAGCTTACTCGATAGAAGAATTGAGACAAACGGTGTACTCGATCTTGCGAAGCAAAACGGTGTGACGATCATTGCCTATTCTCCACTTGAACAGGGGATTTTAACTGGAAAGTTCCATGGTCATCCCGACTTAGCAGCAAACCTTTCTGGACCGAGAAAGCATATGTCTCAGTTCAAACCACAGGGATTAGCTAGAACGCTGCCACTTATTAATGTGTTAAAAGAGATTGGGAATGCTTATGGCGTGGGAGCAGGACAGGTGGCATTAAACTGGCTCGTTCATTTCCATGGAGACACGGTTGTAGCCATCCCAGGAGCTTCGAAATTAAAGCATGCAGAAGATAATGTGAAAGTGTTAGGATTTAAGCTGACACAAGACGAGATGAAGAAAATTGATGAAGAGTCAAGAAAAGTTGCGAAGATGTAATGGAAAGTATGTGTTCTAGCCCGCTCACTTTTATTTTGAGAGCGGGCTATATTTTTAGCATGCTTGTTCTGAAACTAGAGAAGCCCTAGTAACGTAAGTAATGAAAAGGGGGGAGTTAAATGACTGATCGTCCGATAATTAAAATTGAAAAGTCGATACTTCAGAAACTGTTTGATATAGCTGGATTGGTTTTCTTATGTCTTTCTCTTGGTTATCTTTTGTTAAATTGGTCAGGTCTCCCATCAGAAGTTCCCATTCATTTTGATGTAGCGGGTCAAGCAGATCATTGGGGAAGTAAACTGGTGCTGTTCTTTCTACCTATTTTTGGAATTTTACTGTGGGGTGGATTATCTATGTTAGAGCGCTATCCGCACGTATTTAATTATGTAGTTCACATTACAAAAGGCAATGCTGAGCTACAGTATCGAACGGCAGTTGCTCTTATTCATTTTTTAAAGAACACAATCGCTCTCATGTTTTCAGTTATAACAATCGAAACCATATCAATGGCAAATGGTTCACAGGTTGGCTTAACACCATGGATTCTTCCTGTATTCCTCACGCTTATATTTGGCTCAATTATCATATGTATCATTCAATCAATTAGGTGGAGGTAAAGGGGAAAGTTCCCATCTGATTTGGAGTGAACGAAATGAAGCGTATATATATGAAGAAGAGTAATAAATATGTGGTTTTTGATAGAAATTCCAAAAAAAATCTGCAGAAATTGAGCTTCCGTGTATGGTATAGTGGAGGAGAAGTTTAAACTAAATACATATGTAAATGCTTCATACACAGTTGTATTGTGAATGGAACATTCGTGGGATAAACGAAAGATAAAGGAGCTACGCTATGCTACGCCATGAAGAAGATGTGAAAGTGTTCGCTTTGAACTCAAATCCGGAGTTGGCTCAAGAAATTGTAGAGACACTTGGGGTTAAAGTTGGAAATTGTTCCGTTAAACGCTTTAGTGACGGTGAAATCCACATGAACGTTGAGGAAAGCATCCGTGGTTGCGATACATACCTTGTACAATCGATCGCAGGCTCAGGAAACGACTATTTGATGGAGCTCTTGATTATGATTGATGCATTAAAACGAGCATCAGCTAAAACCATTAATGTTGTGCTACCGTATTATGGATATGCAAGACAGGATCGAAAGACGGGACCAAGACAGCCGATCACAGCAAAATTGATTGCGAATATGCTAGAACGTTCGGGCGCAACGCGCGTGTTAACAATTGATTTGCATGCCAATCAAATTGAGGGATTTTTCAATATCCCAGTTGACCAAGTTTCTGGTATTCCGATCCTTGCTGAATATTTTGAGAACAAAAATTTAGAAAATGTTGTTGTTGTGGCACCCGACAATAGCAGTGCGCTTCGTGCACGTAAATTAGGGTCAATGCTAGACGCGCCAATCGCTTTGATTGATCGTCGCTCTTATGACACAGGAGAACCATCCACTGTGAATGTTATTGGTGATGTTCAAGGGAAAACAGCGATTATTATTGATGATATGATTGATACTGGTAGAAACGTTACGTTTACGTCACGCATTCTTGAAGAGAACGGTGTGAAAGACGTCTACGCGACATTTACCCACGCTGTTCTTTCTGGTCACGCAACGGAAGAAATTGCTGAATCGAACATTAAAGAAGTGGTTGTAACGAATACCATCTCTCTTCCAGATTCAGAAGATCTTGATAAAATTAAAGTCCTATCGATTGCTCCGCTACTTGCTGAAGCGATTCGAATCGTTCAGGAAAAGCTTTCGATTAGTCAAATACGCTAACATGATGAAGGGAACTGATGACTCAGTTCTCTTTTTTTATATGGAATTGTTAATGAATGTTGTTGATCTTGGTCATCAGAGAGCTGAAAGGCGAGTGAAACTATGATTTCACTCGAATGAGCCAAAATCGAGGTATCAACAATATAAGCTAACATAGCTATTTTGTTGCGGCATTTCGAATTAGGGGTAACTCAGGATTGCGAGTCACTCCCGTCATCGACTTGTATTAAACTTGCCTGCATGATGTAACGATCTGGTGCGGAGCCGAGGTAATCAAACGGATAGCACGTGGTGAGTGTGAGAGTGGGGGAATTCTTATCCACAATAACGCTACGATCATGCTCGTCTGTAATCCACGTTTTGCGGATTTGATATTCATATGTTGTATCGTCTAATGTGAGGTAAAGACGATCACCTTTTTTTAGTTGATCAAGGCCGTCAAAAACGGTATCGCGGTGTCCTGCAAGTGCAGTGTGGCCTGCTTGACTTGGTAAAGTTGTGAAATCTGTGTCATACATACCAACTCCCTGTTTCAACGTTTGTTCATCGGTTCCCCAATAGATCGGGTAGAGATATCCTAATTGAGGGATTGTTAATTCACCGATTTTTTCCCCTGTTTTCGCATGAAATGCTTCACTTGATGGTGTAGCATCACTTGTCTGAATCACTTCTCGATTAACTGTCTTTTGATAACCAGTTTCCTCCCAATTCCTTGAAATGGCCTGGGCTTTTTCAGGTTGAAAGGTTGTGACACTCTTCTGACTCCACCATTCATATCCGCTCCAGCCGGTTAAAATCAGACCGATTAAAATGAGTAGAATACTGAGCTTGTTTACCACCATTGATCACCTTCTTTAGAAATCGAGATAGGCGTTCGCCTATCTCGATGGGATGGTATGTGCATTAAGAGTGGACGCGTCTTTTTAATAGTAGAAGAGAGCCGAATGCTGCGATAGCAAGTCCAAGCAACATATAAACAGGATAGCTAGTTGCTGTATCGGCCATTTCAGCGCCTTCGCTGTCAGCTGCTTCTGAGCTTTCTTCACTAGTCATTTCTTCATCGGAAGATTCGCCGCCTGATGTTGCTTCTTCATCAGATGAAGTAGATCCACTATAGGAATGAGTTTCACAAGCTTCTCCATCATTGTCACGGTCAAGGCCGCTTGGGTCCGCATCAGGGTCATTGCTTTCATAATAATTTTGCGCTTCTTCTTGAGAAGAGAAGTCATCACAATTCTTATCATCCGCTGCATACCCTACGTTCGTAAATCCAAATACCAATAAGAAAGTTGCTAACAAAGAAACGAGTTTTTTCATCTTCTTCCTCCCCGGATTAAGTATTTTTTTGCCATCCCTTGTTATATGGTAACAGTTTCCAGTGGATAGTTCATGTAATATGTCAGAATAAATAGAATAAAGAGAATATTTTACTACGGTTAGAAAATGAGTTTCAGTAATGAGGGAATACCTGGGGAATTTAATTTTTCGAGTGAAGAGTGATCTATGCTGATCTTTTTTCCGTTAGCTTTGTATAAAGAGAAACTTCTCTAGGCAGGGAAGTTAGGCGGAAAAGGAGATGGATCGAGTGAAGAGACTATCACTTACTATAGGGATTACCTGTTTGTTAGCGCTAGGCGCATGTTCAGGAGCTGGGGATGAGGCTGGCGGAGGAAATGACGCCACTAATTCTAGTGAAGAGGCGAGCCAATCTAGTATGAACAGTGAAGAGGCTGGTAGTATGTCGAAGAATGAGGAGACTGAGTCTTCAGAAGAAGAACAAATGGATGAGTCTTCCTTTAAGGTTATGATCTCTGAAGAGAAGACAGATGAGCACGAAGGTCATGGTGCACACGTTAGCATCTCTCTTGAGAATGATGAGATGAATCCAGGTGTTCTGATGACAACAATTACTGAAGAGGAAGAGCTCCTTACAGAAGCTAATGTGCGTTTTGAATACTGGAAAGAAGGAGAAGAAAAGCATACCTACACAGAAACAGAAGAGAACGGTGAAGGCATGTATGAGGGGACATCAGAAATCTCCGATCCAGGAACGTACAAGCTGAAAGTTCATGTTGAGAAGGGGGAAGAGCTTCATACACATAAACCTTATGTGCTTGAAGTCACGGAGAAATAAGTGTGGAACGGAAAAGGCGCAGTGGAGAAAATCCACTGCGCTTTTTTCGACATTTATTGAGTTTATTCGGGCGGTGACAGGCACCATTATCCCTTCAATACTTGATCTATAGCGTAAGCAACGCCGTGCTCAGTATAGTCTTTAGTCACCCAGTTTGCGGCTTCTTTGACGCGGTCTTGAGCGTTACCCATTGCGACACCAAAGCCAGCTTCGCGTATCATCGCAATGTCATTCATGCTATCGCCAACGGCCATGACATTCTCCATTGAAAGGTCAAGCCAGTCGCAAACTTTCATGAGTGCTGCAGCTTTATTAACGCCAGATGGATTGATTTCAAGGTTTGTTGGGCTTGAATTCGTTACTTCAAACGCCTCATTCGCTGTGACTTCATCAGTAATGATTTTGCGAATATCATCGTCTTTAATATCAAAGCCAAATTTCAACCATGTGTAGTCATTGATTTCTCGGTCAAACGGCTTTTGTGTATTAAATACGCCTTCTGTTGTAGATGACCAGAAATACACATCATGCTTCACTTTTAGTTCCCACAAACGTTCAACAAGTTCATAATCCAGGTGAGAGCTATCAACTAGGTTTAGTTCTTTATCAAAAATCTGTCCGCCGTTTACTGTAACTAAGTAAGCGGAGTGTCCAAGTTGTTCTGCGATATCTCGGCAGAAAGGCAGTGAGCGTCCCGTGCTTAACACGACGTGAATGCCTTTCTCTTTCGCGCGCTGAACAGCCGCTTCATTTTCTTCTGACACGTCTCCGTCATGATTGACAAGAGTGCCATCCATATCTAATGCAATTAGTTTGATTTCTTTTTCCATCTCTACCACTCCTATTTTTCGCTATCTCTATTTTAATACACTTTTTTGTCGAACTGTAGTCGTGATCCCTAAGACCTGATATTGCATTTAACGATTATAACATGATTGTGCCTAAGAGGTTAGAAAGCAGGGATATTAAAGCTTTATCTCATTTGTTAGGAGGGTGCGTAGCCATAATCTCGTTTTTTCATCGGAAAATAGATGAAAAATTTTAAATTTTCACAACGTATTTCTACAAAAAAACCTATAACTAATTTCCAAAAATAAGTTTTATCGTTTCTTTTTCGAGGAACTGAAAAAGTGGACTGTTCGTATCACCAATTTGGTGAAGCAGCTGCCTCATTAGCTGAGGAATCATAAAAACCAAAGAGGTGAAAGAAATGAATCCGGAACAAATTGGATTCGCGTTGTTGTATATCGGTGTTTTTCTTCTAATAGGGAAGATCATTCGTTTGAAAGTAAAGGTCTTACAGAACTTATTCTTACCTTCCTCCATTATCGGTGGATTTATCGCATTGCTTCTCGGGCCACAAGTGCTTGGGAAAATTATGCTGAACTTCGTTTCTGAAGATCATTTTCTCGCAAATGGAATTATGACGGGCACAATTATAGAAGTATGGTCAGCATTACCAGGTTTAATGATTAATGTTGTCTTTGCATCACTATTTCTTGGAGCAACAATGCCAAAGCTCCGAGATATTTGGACATTTGGTGGTCCACAACTAGCATTCGGTTGGGCGATTGGCTGGGGACAATATGTGATCGGTTTACTCGTCGCCATTCTAATCTTAACCCCATTCTTCGATATACCGGCTATGGCTGGGGCGCTGATTGAAGTAGCGTTCGAAGGTGGTCACGGTACGGCTGCAGGTATGGCAAGTACATTTGAAGAGCTCGGATTTGAAGAAGCATTTGACCTCGCTATCGGTCTTGCGACGGTAGGTGTGCTTTCAGGTGTTATCTTCGGTATTATTCTAATTAACTGGGCCGTTCGTAGAGGTAAAACCAAAGTGATCAAAGACGTGAATGGCTTCTCTGATCTACGTAAGCAGGGCATTATGGAATATCAAAATCGTGAACCAGCGGGTAAAATGACGACTCGCCCTGAATCAATTGAACCTCTATCGTTTCACTTATCAATTGTGATGCTTGCGATTCTGATCGGTTGGTTAATTCTTCAGGGGTTAATTGGTCTAGAAAGTATTACGATTACAAATTGGACAGGCTCAAGCTTCATGAAGTATATACCGCTATTCCCGATCGCGATGTTCGGTGGTATTATTCTTCAAGTCTTCTTCAGCAAGAAAGATAAATACAATCTTGTTGATCGTCGTATGATCAATCGTATTCAAGGACTTGCGCTTGATGTGTTAATCATCACAGCCATCGCAACAGTTTCCCTTGATGTCATTGGTGAGTATCTCGTGCCATTCTTAATATTGGCTGTAGCAGGAATTTCATGGAACTTATTTGGTTTCCTTACCCTTGCTCCAAAAATCATTCCAGACTACTGGTTTGAACGAGGTATCGGTGATTTCGGTCAATCAATGGGTGTTACAGCAACTGGATTGCTACTAATGCGCATCGTTGACCCTGATAATGAATCTCCAGCATTTGAAGCATTTGGTTACAAGCAGCTCGTCTATGAGCCGTTCCTTGGCGGTGGACTAGTAACGGCGCTATCTGTACCATTCATCGTTCAATTTGGTGCGGTAGCTGGCCTGATTTTCTCGATCATTATGGTGATCGTAGGGATCTTATCAGGTATCTTCTATTTTGGTAAAGGAAAGCATATTAAGAATAAATAAAAGCAAGCGCCATTCCTATTTTTGGGAATGGCGTTTTTTTCGTGAGAAAAGTGAGCAACAGTTGGGATCGTGTGAACCTTATGAAACGATCTCCCTTTTGAGAAATGAAGTTCTAGTAAATTAGAAACTTTTCCCTAATTGCGATATAATTAACAGAATATATCGAATTTGCAACATATCATTTAAACTCTCCCAAAGGAGGCATCATTGCATATGGTCACTTCCCATAATCGCCTTCAACCAATAACCGTAACCCCGCCTTCGCTCCAAGATATTTGGATCGCTAAGAAGCGCATTGCATCATTTATTAAAACAACCCCTCTCGTTCAATCAGAAAGACTTTCAAGTGTAAGTGATACAGCGGCTTATCTTAAATTAGAGAACCTTCAGGAAACGGGTTCGTTTAAATTGCGGGGAGCAGCCAATAAGATTCTGAGTTTGTCAGAGGAAGAACGGAAGAAAGGTGTTACGACGTTCTCTACCGGTAATCACGGATTAGCGGTGGCTTATGTAGCAAGGCTGCTTGGAGTGAGAGCACATATTTGCATCTCGAATCGCGTTCCTATAAATAAAGTGAAGAAGCTTAGTGAGATGGGAGCGGAAGTTCGAAAAGCTGGTCAAAATCAAGATGATGCTGAGGCGTTTAGCTATGAACTGCGAGATCGGGAAGGGATGACGGTTATTAAACCATTCGATGATCCTGAAGTCATCGCTGGACAAGGAACGATTGCACTTGAACTACTTGAAGAACTTCCGAACCTCGATACGTGCGTGATCCCTTTGTCAGGAGGAGGCCTTCTATCAGGAATTGCACTCGGATTGAAAGCGACGAATCCGAACATTCAGGTAATCGGAGTTTCAATGAAGCGTGCAGCTGTGATGTACGAAAGTGTTCGCGCGAATCGTCCCGTGATTATACCTGAAGAAACAACGCTAGCTGATAGTTTACTAGGTGGGATAGGGACGGATAATCGATACACGTTCACGATGGTGAAGAATTACGTGGATGATATCGTGTTGCTTTCAGAAGAAGAGATTGCGCGTGGCATGTCCTTTCTATTCCGACACCATCAGATTGGAGTTGAAGGAGCTGCAGCAACAGCTGTTTCAGTCCTTTTACATAAAAAAACGAGAAAAATAGGGTTGAGAACAGCGGCGCTTGTAAGCGGGAGTAATGTGGATGTTGACCGTTTGCTTGAGATCATTTCCGCACACAAGGATGATGAAGATGGCTGTTAATCTTTGGGAAATCACAACGTTACCAATGCTTGCGGATGCAAGAGTCCTTTCTGGAAAGTCTCATCTCGAACAAAAACAAGTCGAGTGGGTCTCAGTAATTGAAACACCTGTTGAAAATTTTGTGCGTCAGTATGAGTTCGTTCTTTCCACTGGCGTGGGTCTTGGCAACGATTCAGATGCTTTGCTTCGTTTTGTCCAGGATGTTTATGAATCAGGCGCTTCAGCCCTTGCCCTTGCAACAGGTCGACATTTATATGATATTCCAAAACGGGTGATTTCCTTCGCAGAACAGAGGGGTTTTGTTCTTATTGAAATGACCTGGGAAATTCGGTTTTCCGATGTGATTCATTCTTGTATGGAGAAAATTAATCACTATCAGCAGGAAGAGCTGAAGCGATCAGAAGAGGTACAGCAACGTCTCTTAGAAATGGTTCTTCAAGGCGGGAGCTTTTCAGATATAGCTCGTTATGTTCATAAACATCTCAGCTCTCCTGTCCTGATCACTGACCCTTTAGGAAGAGTGAAAGGCAAAGCAGGGTGTACCACTGAACATGTTATTCATTGGCAACGCCACTGTGAGTGCCATGTGACCGTTGTTCATGATGGAAATCTTCATCCTCTTCATAAAAAAATGGAGAAAATCGTCATTGGTGATACTCCTGGACTGTTGATGAGAATTCAGTCTGCAGGTAAGGAACAGGGTCAAATGGTGATATTTTCCGTTAATCATCCGAACAATTTGGATACGAATCTTCTTGAGCATGCCACAACTGCTGCGGCCCTTTCTTTTCTAAAAGATAGCGCGATTGAAGAGACGGAAATACGATTAAAGGATGATTTTATTCTTAGTTTAGCAAATGGAGAATTTGTATCGAAAGAGCGTCTTCTTTCAAGAGGAAAACTCCTCGGATATAACCTCACGCTACCCTATGTTTGTGTTGTAGGGGAACTTGATAATCTTGAGGAGCTATTCAGAAAAAATCAAGATGGATTTGCTTCTTACCAACACTGGTTTGAAAGTATGATCTATTATGTGAGCGAGGAAATTCTTCTTGCTGGAGAAACGATTCAGAAGAGAGTTCTGACAACCGTTCAAGAATCGAAGCTACTTATCTTTCTAGAAACGACCCCTGGAACGAATGAACTTGTGAATCAATACCTCGACTTATTGGAGAGGAGGTTGAGCCGATTGCTTCCTGGGGTCTTGCTTACTTGGGGGATCGCGCAGCATGGTGATGGCGTGATTGTTTTCGAAGACAGCTACAGTAAAGCATGCGTAGCTCTAGAGCTTGGAAGAAAACAAAAAGGCGCGGGCAGTCGAATTGATTATGAAGATACGAAAATCAATCGTTTGTTGCAACGTCTCTCGTATGATAAGGATGTGCAGGAGGTTACGATGTCAACGATCACCCCGCTCGTTGATTACGATGAGAAGCGAAAGATGGATCTTATCGGTACGTTCACTGCCTATCATTTAAATAATGGGAACGTAAGTCAAACCGCTCGAAAGCTCAATCTTCATAGGCAGTCTCTTCTGTATCGACTAAGAAAAATTGAATCGTTGACAAGGCTATCTTTAGTGAATCCTGATGACGTGTTTTTACTTGATTTAAGCATCAAAATTTGGTCGGTTGGGTTAAGAGATTCCGACGTTTTAAAGGAGGGACGCTTTTGACTTCAACGGAATTAAGTCATGATCATTTGAAGCTGAATGAATTAAGCTATATTAAGATAAATGCGCTTCTCCTACTAGCTATTCTTCCGTTATCAATTATTGGATACTTTCTAGCGGTATCGAACGAATCGTTGTTTTTTGTTTACGAATGGTCCCTTGTCGTCCTACTTTCTTGTACTTTCCTATTGTCGATTGTTACTGCATTGGTGTACAAAAGTTCCTTACTATGGCTATCATTCTCTTTTTTAGCTTTCATTCTTCAGTTTGCAGTGTTCTGTCTGTTTATAGGCCCTTATACATTTTATCCGCTGTTCTTTGCTTACTATGCAATGGCTACTATTTCGTTTATTGTTTCGATTATCACTTTTAAAAAAGGTCTACCTTATAGGTTTATTACGGTGATTTTCATGATTGTAACGGTCATTATGACATTTTATATGATTCTATTGCACAGTCTATGGGGAGTGAACTGGATTTAGGAGCTGTCTTATTTGAACATACTTTAAACGTAATGGAGGCGAATGAGTGATGGCGACTGCGAAAGGCAAATTACTTCAGGAGTTTAACGAAGCATTTATACGAGGGAATAAGGAAATTGTTTTAAATAGTGTGACAGATGATATTAAGTGGAATATGGTAGGCGAAGATGAAATTAGTGGAATAGATGCATTCGAGAGAGCGTTTCAGGAGATGCCTCGAGAAGGAAAGATTGAATTAACCATTAAGACGATTATTACGCATGGCATCACTGCCGCTGTCGAAGGAACAATTCATACAACGAATGACTTAGAAGAGAAGAAAGTCTATGCTTTCTGTGAAACCTATCGATTTAATAAGTTCAAGGATGGAAGAATTAAAGAAATAACAACTTATATTATTGAAGTAAAATCGTAATGTTCAGAAGGTGGTACCCGGGTGGGGGTACTGCCTTTTTTGTTTACAAGAGAACTCTCATGATTAAAATTGTCTAAACCGAAAAGGTAAACTTCATACAATTTAGCGGATGTCTTAAAAACCTCCTGTTAGGTATGATGAATGTAATTAATTAACTAAATATTCAGAAATAAAATAGCGGGAGGGGGAATGATCTCGATGCAATCATTTGAGATGAGTGAATTTCAGGAGCGGATTCAGCGCACGAAGAGACGGATGGAAGCGGAAGGGCTTGAAGTGTTGTTGATCACTGATCCAGCAAATATGAATTATCTCTCTGGTTATGACGGTTGGTCCTTCTATGTTGATCAGATGGTCGTTGTCATCATTGATGAAGAGCATCCGCTCTGGATCGGCAGAAAAATGGATGCGAATGGTGCGAAAGCGACGACGTGGCTCTATCGTGAGAACATCATTTCCTATACGGATGACTATGTTCATTCAGACGTCAAGCATCCAATGGATTTTGTAGCAGATATTCTGCGACAAATTGGTCAGGGAAATCGCGTCATTGGTGTGGAGATGGGGGCTTATTATTTCTCGGCCCTTGCGTTCGAACATCTAAAAAAAGGACTACCGAATGCGGTTTGGAAAAACGCGACGCTGCTCGTCAATCATGTGAGGATGATCAAGTCAGATCAGGAAATTGCGTATATTCGCAATGCGGCAAGACTTGTTGAAGGTGGCATGACAAAGGCGATTCAGTCCATTGCAGAAGGGGTTCGTGAATGTGATGTGGTTGGCGATATTTATCAAAGTTTGATTCGTGGTACGCCTGAGTTCGGCGGTGATTATCCTGCTATTGTGCCCATGCTCCCTTCTGGTGAAAACACATGTACACCGCATCTAACTTGGTCTGATAAAAAGTACCGAGATAAAGATCTCGTTATTATTGAGCTGGCTGGCTGTTATAAACGATACCACTGTCCAATGGCTCGAACGGTATCGATCGGTCCTCAGGAAGATCGAGTGAACGACATCGCAAGTGTTGTCGTTGAAGGATTGAATGAAGCTCTTGCATTTGCGAAGCCAGGCGTCACGTGCGAGGAATTGGAGGAAGTTTGGCGCAGAACAATTGCGAAGTACGGTGTTATCAAGGATTCGCGGATTGGGTATTCCATGGGGTTGAATTATCCGCCAGATTGGGGTGAACATACGGCGAGCATCAGACAGGGGGATCGAACAGTATTGAAGCCGAATATGGCTTTTCATATGATTCCAGGAATCTGGTATGACGATTTTGGTATTGAAATTAGTGAGTCTTTTTACGTCACTAATTCAGGCATTGAGGTGCTGGCAAACATGCCGCGAAAACTAATTACCGCAACAAATCTTTTTGCGATGGATAATGATGCGGTGTAGGAGTGATGTGATGATTCTTTTAACAGAGGAAGAGATTCGAAAGCATGTTGGTCTGAATGCGGAGACCATTCAAGTAGTGGAGGATGCGTTCACGAGTCTTGCTACAAAGCGAGTAGAGATGCCTCCGATTATGCGGATCGATATTCCTTCTTACAACGGAGAAGTTGATGTGAAATCAGCTTATGTGGAAGGACTAGATTATTTCGCGATCAAAGTATCAACGGGTTTTTTTGATAATGACAAACGAGGATTACCTAGTGGAAATGGTCTTATGATGCTTTTTGACTCACAAACAGGAAAGCCTGAGGCGCTCCTTCTCGATAATGGATATTTAACGGATATTCGAACTGCAGCCGCAGGGGCAGTGGCGGCGAAGCATCTTTCAAGAGAAGACGCACGAACGGCAGGAGTTATTGGATCAGGAAGTCAGGCGCGCTATCAGCTTGAGACGATTTCACGCGTACGTCCAATTGAAAGACTACTAGTGTATGGGCGGAAGGAAGAGAACGTTGCGCGCTATATGAAAGACATGGAGGCTGGGCTTGGGATAAAGGTTGAGGCAGCGAGCGCGGAAGACGTTGTACGGAATAGCGATATTGTGGTGACAACCACCCCTGCGACAACCCCGATTATCAAAGAGGAATGGCTGCACAGCGGCCTTCATATTACCGCGATGGGATCAGATGCCGAAGCGAAGCAGGAGCTTGAAGCGGGAGTTCTAGAAAGGGCGGACCTTCTTGTATGTGATGTGAAAAATCAGTCTCGTATACTAGGAGAAATTCACCATGCGGTTAATAAGGAACAAATGATGAAGAAGGCAATTGAAATTGGTGAGATTACGGCGGGGCGTATGAAAGGCAGAGTGACTAACGAGCAAGTAACGGTATGCGATTTAACTGGAACGGGTGTCCAGGACACAGCGATCGCTCTGTATACGTACAACTTGCTTAAGGAAAAGAAAGCATGGGCATCCATTCACTAGTTAGAAAAAGGAGATGATGAAGATGAAGAAAACAAACAATGGGACAAAAGCGGTATGGGCAGGGGAAAAGGATTATCTTGTACATGGGGCCACTCAGGTTCCGGTCGTTCTTAGTGTAGCTTATGGGTATGACGATATGGACGAATGGTATGAAGTTGCGGTTGGAAACAAGAAGGGACATATTTACGGACGAAATACGAATCCAACTGTTCAGGCTTTTGAAGACAAAGTGAAAGCTCTTGAAGGGGCTGAGTCAGCTACTAGTTTCTCGACGGGGATGGCCGCCATCAGCAACACTCTCTCGACTTTTCTTTTGCCTGGCGACCGTATCGTATCCATTAAGGATACATATGGAGGTACGAATAAAATCTTCACCGAGTTTCTGCCAAGGTTGAACATCGAAGTCGTGTTATGTGAAACAGGAGATCACGAGATGATTGAGGAGGAAGTAGCAAAGGGATGTAAGATTCTCTATCTCGAGACGCCAACAAATCCAACGGTAAAAATTACGGACATCAAGCGCATGGCGAAAGCAGGTCACGATGTTGGTGCACTTGTCGTGGTAGATAATACGTTCGCTACGCCAATTAATCAAAATCCGCTCGAGCTCGGTGTTGATCTTGTGCTTCATAGCGCAACGAAGTTTCTCGGTGGCCATGCCGATGCACTTGGAGGCGTTATTTGTGGAAGAAAAGAACTGATCGAGAAAATCTACCACTACCGAGAAATCAATGGAGCGACAATGGATCCGATGGCCGCATATCTCCTTTTAAGAGGTATGAAAACATTGCATCTAAGGGTGAAGAAACAGTGTGAAAACGCGATGAAGGTTGCGAGATATCTCCAAACTCAGGAGCTTGTAGAAGCCGTTTTTTACCCGGGGCTTGAAACGCACCCAGGCCATGAGATTGCGAAGAAACAGATGAAGGATTTCGGAGGAATGTTCAGCTTCTCTGTGAAAGGCGGCGTTGAAACGATGCGTCAGTTACTTCCAAAATTAAAATATGCCAACCGAGCGGCGAATCTCGGGGCGGTGGAAACGACAGTAGGACCTTCTCGTACAACGAGCCATGTTGAATGTACGCCAGAAGAGCGGGCACTTATGGGCATTCCAGAAGGTCTCGTCAGATATTCAGCGGGAATTGAGGATGTTGAGGATTTGATTGCTGATCTTGAACAGGCGTTCCAATCCGTATCCAGCGAGGCGAAGGTGTAGACAGAAGGCAAAGGAGGGACGGTCATGGCGCCGAAGCATACGGAAATGGAGCGAGCGGAGGCGATGAAGGAGGAGTTAGTAAGGTTTCGGCGAACGCTTCATGCGCATCCTGAACTGAGCTTTCAAGAGAAGCAAACGGCTGAATTCGTTGCTACAACTTTACGGGAAATCGGTGTGCCTCACATTCACGCGTGTGGGGGGCATGGAGTAGTTGGAACAATTAGTGGAGGAACAGGACCAACCATTGCCATTAGAGCTGACATGGATGCCCTCCCTATTCACGAATCAGGTACTCACGCCTATTGTTCGAAGCACGATGGCGTGATGCACGCCTGTGGTCATGATGCTCACACGGCGATGTTACTTGGCGTTGCGAAGCTGCTAGTTGAGGATCTGCGTAATGGAAGTCTTCATGGTACGGTGAAGCTCATTTTCCAACCTGCTGAAGAAGCAACGGATGAGAGCGGCCTTTCAGGTGCTTCTTATATGATTTTGGATGGGGTGTTAGACGACGTGGAAGCAGCTGTTGCGCTTCATGTATGTCCATGGCAGCCGGTAGGTGTTATTCAAGTAAATGATGGAGATAGCATGGCGAATGTCGACATATTTGAAGGAGTGATAACTGGCTCAGGGGGGCACGGAGGGTATCCTCATTTGGGATCGGATCCGATCTGGATGTTATGTTCTGTGCTTCCAGCGCTCTATAGCATTGTGAATCGTCGCATTTCGCCCCTTGAGACAGCAGTGGCAAGCATTGGTGAGATTCACGCTGGCAGTGCTAGCAACGTTATTCCAGATGAAGTGAGGATAGTTGGAACATTTCGGTCTTATTCTTCAGAAGCGAGAGAGAAATTAACCATAGAGCTTGAAAAAGCATTTAAGATAGCGGAGGCACTTGGCGGGACATATGAGTTTCATGTTGAGCATGGCGAGCCTGCTCTCAGAAATTCACCGCGCGTGAATCGCATCATTGAAAAGGTTGTGACTGAGTTAGATCCAGAAATGGAAATTGCGCATGGACCATTTGGCCTGGGCGGTGAAGATTTTGCCTATATGGCAGAGCGAGTGCCGGCAGCGATGTTTTTCCTTGGTAGTGCAATAAGAGACGGGATTAGTAGGGAGCTTCATACACCTATATTTGATATTGATGAACGCTGTCTTCCGATTGGAACAGCGATTCTAACGAAAACAGCGCACGAAATGCTTCAATCAATCTAAACGGAGGTGTCACAAGTGGCGCATCGCATCGCCTTCATAGGCTTTGGGGGAGTTGGTCAGGGGCTCGCCGACATTATTTTGAATTAAGGTCGATTATCAGGGTTTTATAGTAGAGCGCTATTTATTTCCCTTAGAAGGCACCATAAGGAAAAGGAGCGCTCTCTGATCGAAACGACTTCTGCACAAATTGCTGCTTCCAAGCAGGAAGATGATCACTAAGACTTTCTAAGCTCTAGTCTAGTAAAATAGTACAAAATTCGACTTCATTTATTAGAATCTTCTAAACTATTGTTTAAATTTCGTAAAAATCGGTTAAACTGTAATTAATCGCATAGAAAACGTTAACACGTTTCTATAAATATGAATGGAGGATTGGATGATGGAGAATCGAAACGTCTACCAAAATCAGATTTCGGAAAAGAGACAGGAAATGGTCGAACAGCTCATCGCACACATCAATGCTTCCAGTATCGAACAAAAACAGGACATTCTAAAGAAAGAAATTGACCAGGCCCTTGATTCTCGTGACCGCGAGTCATTCATGCAGCTAACCGATCGCCTTAATTCACTCACATAATGAAAAAGTTGGTATATATTCCAAACCGCTTGCTTATAATCTAGTAATCAAACACTCTGGAGGAGATGTGGATGCTAGATTTGGCAGCGGTTTTTTATGTTGTGATGGACTGGATGACCGAAAACAAAGGGTACAAACTTCAATCAGTCTTTCTCTTCGGTGGGCTAGGTCTATCTTTTGTAACTTATTTCTTATGGTACTTAAAAAAGGGATATAAAACGGTATGAAGTAGGAAGATGAACTGAATCTGATAGGGAACTTAACAGCTTATTTCCGCGGAAATTGAAATAATTCCGCGATAATCGGTTTTTTTCCGCGAAAACATCACTTAATTCCGCGAAACGCTCTTTTTATCCGCGAAATATAAAAAGACACCCCGTAGGGCATCTTTAAAAAGGAATCGTGATCTCCTTACTATTCGTGATCGTTTCTTTCTGGTCATCGAATACGTTGCTCGTGTGAATCGTAAGCGACTGGAGATTCTCAACGTCAGTTTCGTTCAATACGAAACCGAGCTGACCGATCCGTTCTTCACCCGGAGCAAAATCTCCGTAAAGACTCTCCAAGTAAAAATCATCGTCGTATCCTTTTTTCTCTCCATCACTCGTTTCAAGTAAGGAAACAGGAGCGAAGTTAACCGTTTCATCCGATGTGTTTTTCATATTGACCCGAACCTTCACATAGTTGAATTTCTCTTCATTCGTAGAATATCCGTGGAAGAAATCAATCAAGTCAGGGGAGGGCTCGTATTTCATTACTTTAACATCTGAAATGGTTAACTCAACATCACCAATTTCTGTTTTCTCGTTATAATCAGAAACAGCTTTTAACTTAATGGAACCGTCTGCATCCTGGAATGTTTGACCAACTTCTGTTAGCGAGCTGTCATCAGGCGCCTGAGGGCTGTCGATTACAATAGTATTCTCTTTTTGTTCACTCTTCGTTTCAGACTTTTCGGTAGTTGTAGAATTCTCTGTTTGTGATTCCGCACCCTTTTCAGTATTGTTCGCTGCACACCCTCCGAGAAAAAGGGATGCTGATAAAAGCGCAACAAGTACATAATTCACTTGAACCAAACTCCTTCATCAGTAAGAAAAGTCCCGATGCATTTAAAGCAACGGGAGTTTCTTCCTTATTTGTCTTTCTTGTGGTGATCGTTGTCATGGTCACGATCGTCATCTTCATCATGATCGTCGTCTTTCTCGTGATCGCCTTTCTGTTTCGCATTTAGAAGATCCATCACCAATTGCCCTGTTTCACTATTGTCGTGAAGACCTGCGAACTTTTCAGATTGTGGACCGTAAGCATAGACGTTCACGTCAACACCAGTATGTCCGCCAGTTGTCCAGCCAGTACCTGAACGGAGATCAAAGATTTTTTCAATGGCATTGTCAATTTCTACAACGTCATTCGTTTCAGTGGCTTTTTTGACAGAAGTGATTTCTTCAGATGTTAAGTCAAGATCGATGTTTTCGGTAAGTGTTTTCTCAACATCAGCGCCATCAGCGATCTGTGCTGCCATGTAGTCAGGTGTCTTTTTCGCTGCTTTTAGTGGGGCAGGATCCCATTTGTATTCACCGTCACGTCCCATTGCGAAGCCACCAGTAGAGTGGTCAGCCGTTGTAACGACGAGCGTATGCTTGTCCTTTTTCGCAAATTCAATCGCTGCTGCGTAAGCTTTCTCGAAGTCTTCCATTTCACTCATCGCTGCCACAGCGTCGTTATCATGACCAGCCCAGTCAATTTGACTACCTTCTACCATAAGGAAGAAGCCATCCTTATCTTCACTTAAGCGGTTAAGCGCGGCATCAGTCATTTCTTCAAGAGATGGTGTATCTTCTGTACGGTCGATCGCTTTATCCATTCCTTTTGGAGCGAAAAGGCCAAGGATTTGTTCGTTATGATCTTGATTAAGCTCATCCTTCGATGTTACATAGCTGTAGCCATCTTCTTGAAATTCTTCTGTTAGGTTGCGATCTGAGCGCTCGAAGTAAGATGTTCCTCCGCCAAGTAGTACATCTACTTTATGCTCACCGTTAATCATCTCATCATAATAATCGTCAGCGATGTCGTTGTAGTTATTGCGATCTTCATCATGCGCACCGAACGATGCTGGCGTTGCATGGTTAATTTGAGAAGTAGAGACAAGACCAGTTGCTTTCTTATTTTCCTTAGCTTCTTCTAGAACGGTCTTTACTTCGTTTTTGTCCACGTCAACTGATATCGCGCCGTTATAAGTTTTTACCCCTGCAGCCATTGCCGTTCCTGCTGCAGCAGAGTCCGTTACGCTTTCTTCAGGATCCCATGAATACGTTTCTTGAGCGCCTACTAGATACTCATCAAAAGCTGTTTTTTCCATATAAGGTGTTGTTTTATCATCCATAAATGAGCGGTAAGCCGTTGTATAGCCCGGCCCCATACCGTCACCGATTAAGAAAATGACATTCTCGATTTCATTCTTATTTTTTTTGCTGTTATCGGATTTCGCTTCTGTATCTGTAGATACACCAGCATATCCTGCAACGGCTAATGATGAAATCACAGCGAATGGAATGAGTTTCTTTTTAACATTTTTAGTAAACATGTGTAGGTTCCCCCTGAATCATTTTTTCTCACAGCCCATAGTCTACGTGATAGATTTGAAGTGAATATTAATAGATTGTAAGGATGCTATTAAGAAAATCGGGATTAAATAACTAGTCGTAATAAGATAGTGACCTGCGAATGACCGAATAAACTTGCGGTTTCGAGACTATTTTCACAGAACTAGTTATTTGAAGAGTACTTAGGAGTTAAGCGAATAAAGTAGTCAAGGACGGTTTCAAACTGTTAAAATTATCTTAATAATGAAACAGTTGGAGGAATGCTAAATGGATTTACTTATGAACGATTCTGTTATTTATGATTTTAATAAGTCTCATAAGCCAGTAAAAGTTGTTCCATCAGGCGCGACGATAGAAATTGTGACGTATGACTGTTTTGAAAATCAGCTTCAAACCGAAGAAGATGAGATTAGCGGGATTGATTGGAACCGAGTGAATCCAGCGACTGGGCCAATCTATGTGAATGAAGCAAAACCTGGAGATGTGTTAAAGGTGACGATTGAAAAGCTCGAGATTGGAGATCAGGGTGTTATGGTCGTTGGACCGGAGCTTGGTATTATGGGGCACCGTTTGAAAGAGATGGAGTCTAAGATTATTCCTATTCAAGATGGCGTAGCCCACTTCAATGGCCTTATGATTCCGCTCAATCCGATGGTCGGAGTGATTGGAGTTGCGCCTGAAGGAGAAGGCATTTCATGCGGCACCCCTGGGGCTCACGGTGGAAACATGGATAACAAGATGGTAACAGAAGGAGCCGTGCTGTATTTCCCAGTATTTGCGGAAGGAGCACTGTTTGGATTAGGTGATTTCCACGCGGCAATGGGGGATGGAGAAGTCAGTGTATCGGGCATTGAAGTGCCTGGAAGAGCGACCGTTAAGCTTGAAGTGTTAGAGGGAGAGCCACTGGTTCAACCAATGTTAGAAAACAAAGAGGTTGTGACACAGATTGCCTCGGCCGAATCGCTTGATGATGCCGTGAAGCTTGCGACAGAGCTAATGGTTGAGAGGGTTGCTGAAAAAACAGGCATGTCCATTGGGGAAGCAACAATGCTGATGAGTGCCGTTGGTCAAGTGGAAGTCTGTCAGGTAGTGGATCCATTAATGACAGCTAGGTTCGCTGTACCGAAATGGCTAGAGCAGCAGCTTGGGGTGCGCTTGATTTGATTCGACAGCGTTCGAGGGGATTCGGGTGGTGCCTGTCACTCGTAATGTCACGTAAAATGAAGCTTGCGATCTTATCTCTCATTGGCGCTCTTGTGCTTTTCTTCGCTATCATCACCTGGTTTTACCCTTATTCTTCTCTTAGTTTGCATCGATCAATCTCCTACAGCCCGGATCCTTATCTTGTAGAAGATTATACCGAGAAAATGAATGGATTAAGCAAGAAGTATGCTGAAGGTTCAGGGGATGATCTAACAATGGATCGTCTTCAATATATTTTGCAGATGTATGACCAAGAATGGCTTTTGAGTGAGAAGGCGGTCGTCATGACGAAAGAGGATCTTGATAATGTAGCTTTTGATGTCAAGCAAGCGAGAAACGTATTAATCGATTTGTCTTTTGAAGAGACGTATTCCGCCGATGTTAAGAAACAATTGCGCCTTTCTATTGAGAACTGTCTTGCGATTGAAGAAAGTGTAGAAGAGCTAAAGGATGCGAATTTTTTAACTCGAGATTTAGCGCAAATTCAATACGGTAACCTTCATGGTACGTTTGATAGTAGCTTGAGGACACTGGAAACGATGTATGCTAGGTATGAAAGGGAAATAGAAGAAAGCGAATAAACAAACGCAATGCTTATGCAGCATTGCGTTTGTTTGATTCATTCATTCATTCATTCATTCATTACCATTGAAACGATCTACGGACAGCGTTAAACTAAATCTAATTACATAATGTGACACATTTCGGCGTAAGGCGGGCGGTGCCTGTCACCTGCCGAACAAAATAGGAGGAATACGATGGTACGTTTTGGTGTGGTTGGCACGAATAAGATTACGGATAATTTTCTCGCGGGGGCAAATGAGCTTAGCGAATTTAAGCTAACGGCGGTTTACTCTAGAACAGAAGAGAAGGCGCAGGCGTTTGCTGAGAAGCATGGGGCAGAAGCGACGTTTACGAGTCTCGAGGAGATGGCTAACAGCGATGTGATTGATGCGGTCTATATCGCGAGTCCGAATTCGCTTCATGCAGAGCAGTCGGTTATTTTCATGAATGCTGGGAAGCACGTGCTTTGTGAGAAGCCGATGGCGTCAAATAAGCGCGAGGTTACACAGATGGTTGAGGCTGCTTCTCGGAACGGGGTTCTTCTAATGGAAGCAATGAAGTCCACTGTTATGCCAAATATGCAAATGGTGCGAGAGAACTTGCATAAGATTGGACAGGTACGCCGATTTGTGACGAATTACGGTCAGTATTCATCTCGCTATGATGCTTATAAAGAAGGAACGGTGTTAAATGCCTTTAACCCGAAATTCTCCAATGGTTCACTGATGGATATCGGCGTGTATGGTGTGTACCCCGTTGTCTCAATGTTAGGAATGCCAAAGTCGATTAAAGCAGAAGGCGTTATGCTCGAGTCTGGCGTTGATGGAGAGGGTAGT
The DNA here is from genome assembly GCF_056173645.1 of Anaerobacillus sp. QJM3NY_32. Classification (NCBI taxonomy): domain Bacteria; kingdom Bacillati; phylum Bacillota; class Bacilli; order Caryophanales; family Bacillaceae; genus Anaerobacillus; species Anaerobacillus sp. QJM3NY_32. Next base: position 1,029,396 of record NZ_CM149684.1, read on the forward strand.
ATTTTGCTTAGTTATGAAGACAAAGAAGCGGTGATCATGTATTCCAAAATCACAGATTCTCATCTTCCATCCGAAATTCAAGGAGAGAATGGTAGCATTCTAATCGATAAAATAGGTTCACCGTTTGATGTGAAAATCCACTATCGAGATGGATCAATTGAAGATCTCACACAGAACCAGTCTCATACGATGATGTATGAAGCGAAGGAGTTTATTGAGCTCATTCAGTCTGGTCAATTGGAGTCTTCGATTAATTCACATGAAAATTCTCTTCGGTCAGTGGAAGTCATGGATGAAGCACGTAAGCAAATCGGCGTCGTCTTTCCCGCTGATCAACGTTAAAAGAATCAGATCTTTATATTCCAAGCCTGGCATGAGCGTTTTTCGCCTCATGCCAGGCTTTTTTTTATCAAGCAATGCTAGGTAGTACGGTGGATTTTTTGATTGTGTTAAAAAAATTAGTAAGCCTTTTCATCCAGCCCGTTTGAACTAGTTTCAAAAGGGTACGATATTAATAGACTAGAAAATAATGGAGGGATGAAATTGGCTAGTAAATATGGAGAAGTTGTTCAAGAATCATTAAATGCACTACTCGAAGATGAATCGTTTTTACCAAATTTCAAGGACGAAGATCGTGAGAATGCGTTCAAGTCGCTTGAATCGATTCTCTCTACACCGAACCAAATTCAAAAATCATTTCTTCGCGTTCCTCTTGAGAACGGCAAGATTTTACGAATTCCCGCTTTCCGCGTACAGCATAATAATGCTGTCGGCCCGTATAAAGGTGGTATTCGATTCCATGAAACAGTTGAAGAGGATGAAGTGATTAACCTCGCGACGCTGATGACGCTTAAGAATGCGCTTCACGATGTACCATTTGGTGGAGGAAAAGGCGGCGTAGTGATCAATCCTCGTGAATTCTCTGAAAAAGAATTACATACGATTTCGAAAACGTACGTTCAAAATTTTTGCGATATATTAGGTCCGGATAAAGATATCCCTGCGCCAGATGTGGGAACAGGTGAACGAGAAATGGACTGGATGATGGGCGAATACAAAAACATTCATCAAGGTCGTCCTTATCGCGGAAGCTTTACTGGAAAAAGTCAGGTGAACGGTGGGTCGCTTGGTCGAAGAGAAGCGACTGGAAAAGGGGTTTACTATACGCTTCGTTACATGCTTCATAATTTTGTGAAGGAGAATGAAGAGTGGTTTAAGAAAAATGAGAACCGATTTGCGAAGACGGCGCTTGAGCATTCGAAACGCCCTCTCACGATTGGTATTCAAGGGTTCGGTAACGTTGGGTCTGTTGCGGCACTTGAATCCTACAGCTGTAACTATTTAGATACTAAAGTTGTAGCGGTAAGTGATCGTAACGTTACGCTTTATAATGAAGATGGACTTGATGTGAAGGCGCTTATTGAGTTCACTTCTAATCATGATGGAGATTTGCCGACAACGGATGAAGCGTTGAGCCAAAATAATATTAAAGCTGACATTCAAGATCGGGAGGATGTGCTTTATCTTGATACAGATATTCTGATTTTAGCTGCACTTGAAGACCAAATCCATGAAGACAACGTCGATAAAGTGAAAGCGCGTATGATCGTAGAAGGAGCGAATGGTCCGATTACCCTTGGCGCCGACCGAAAGCTTAGTGAAGATGGTGTGCTCGTTATTCCAGATATCCTGGCGAATGCCGGCGGTGTTATCGTATCGTATTTTGAATGGCTACAAGGAAGAGAAACACAGTTCTACAGTGAGGAAGAAGTATTCTCGCTTCTCTTTAAGAAAATGAAGGAAACGATGGACGAAATTTATCCGCAGTTCTTTAGTGATCCATTTGCCCTTAGACAGAATTGTTATATTCACACCGTGATGAAGCTTTCGAATATTCTTTATCGTCATGGGAAGCTCTATTAATTTAGGAAGAGAGCCCTCTGTTATTTTCGACGGAGGGCTTTTTTTGTTTTGTGATGCCTTCATTCGCGAGTAGATCGTGTCTTCTTTCTCACAAAAAAATACGAAATGAAAATAATCGCCATTATCCCAATGCTAATAAATAGTCCAATCCGTTCACTTTCTTGAAAAGCAGCCCCTGCTATAACGATGAAAATGAGAACAATGCCGAGGACGGAGGTGAAGGGCGCTCCAATCATTTTAAAGTATCTTTTCTTCGTTGGTGTTTCAATGTAATGACGGCGGTTTTTGATTTGGGAAGAGAGGATGACCACCCAGTTTAGAATCAACATAATCCCTGCTGCTGTTGTTAAGTATTCATACACTTTATCGGGTAACACGTAAGATACGAAAATCATGATGCCGAGTGCGATAGCATTCAAGGCCAATGCCCGTGTGGCAACGCCCTTTTTCGTGTGTTGATCAAGTAATTTAGGAGCATCTCCAGCGTGACTAAGAGAGACAAGCACCTTCGTAATGGAAAATAAGGCTCCAACCATTGTGGAAAAAGCAGCGGTGATTAAAATGATCGTAAATATCGATCCGATAAAAGGAATTTGAAACTGCGAAAGGGCGGTGACGAATGGGCTTTCCTCTTCGCTAATCACCGTCCATGAAACCATATAGAGAATAAAGAAAATCGATAACAGATAGAGAACGGTCAAAATCACAACGGTAGCGAGTCCTGCTTTGGGTGTTTCATCTTTATGTTTAAGCTCACTCGACATTAACCCTACGACCGCAATCCCTCCAAACGAGAAGAGAACGAAGATCATCGCAGACCATGTACCCATTAAGCCGTTTGGAAAAAGGGAGATCATCTTCACTGTGTCGGTTTGAACAGAGGACGCTGGCGCAACTACATCAAATAAAAAGAGTAAGCTAAAGCCAATAAATCCGATGAGTGTGGCTAGTTTTACTACAGCAAACAGTGATTCTAGTGTACTGAAATTGTTCACCCCTAAGAGATTAATCCCTATCCCAAGTGCTGTATAGAGGATCATCAATAGCCAGAGCGGTGAAGAAGGGAACCAATACTGGGTGAAAAGCCCTAGCGCTGTAATTTCACTCGCCATAATGAGCAAGCCTGACACCCAGTACATCCATCCGCTCATGAATCCCATTGAATGACCGAAAGCCATTTGAGCATACTTTCTAAAAGAACCCGTCTCTTTGTCATGGACAGACATCTCAGCGAGTGCGCTAAACACGAGAAAGGCGATAACACCGGCAATTAAGTAGTCGATCAGAACAGAAGGACCTGCTCGTTCAATGGATAGACCGGTACCAAGAAAAAATCCAGCTCCGATAATGGAACCTATTCCAATAAGCGTTAATTGCCACCAGTGAAGCTGGTGATCATCGCCTTTGTTCGCTTTCTTTTCCTGAGCACGCTGAACCGTTTGCTGAACAATATGTTCATTTCTCATACGGACTACCTTCTTTCTCAATCAAATGAATCACCCTGTTACTACTATCTTGAGAAAGAAACTGATAAAATATCCAACAAGACATAATGTGACAAATATCGGGTGGTGACAGGCACCGCCCTCTGCTGAATGGAGGAAATAAATGAATGAAAGCAGTTCAAGTAATGGGGTACGGTGATGTGGATCAATTAGAGGTAGTGGAGCAAGCGATACCTGAGCCAAAAGCGGATGAGGTGCTCGTTAAGGTGAAAGCATGCGCCATCAATAACACGGAAATTTGGATGAGAGAAGGAGCTTATGGAACAGGTAAGAAATCAGGCTGGCGTCCAGAAGGAGTTCAGTTTCCAAGAACGCCGGGGTCTGATATTACTGGGACGGTTGTAAAAGCCGGCAACGAGCATAACGAGAAGATGATCGGAAAAGATGTTGTGCTGTTTCCATTTACCTCTAGTGGAGAAGAGGGATTGGAGCATATTTCTGAAGATATGTCATTCGTTGGTTCTGAATACGACGGTGGCTATGCCGAATACATCGTTTGGCCTGCGGAATTATGCTTTGATATGCCTCTTCCTAACTTTACAGAAAGCGCGGTTTTCTCTGTAAGTGGAATGACGGCCTGGCACATGGTTGAACAAATTCAAGCCAAGCCAGGTGAAACGATCATGGTAACTGGGGCGAACGGTGGCGTTGGATCGCTCAATGTTCAAATCGCTTCTCGCGTATTCGGAGCTAAGGTGATTGCGATCGTTGGCGACCTTGCCCTAGAAGATCAGCTGAAAGAACTCGGTGCCACTCATGTTCTTTCTTATAAATCCGATCAGCTCGCTGAAGAAATCATCGAAGCAAACGGTGGTCCGATTGATTCGGTATTAGACGTAGTAGGAGACGCTCTGTTTGCAACGTCGCTTCAAGTATTAAAGAAAGGCGGCAAGTTTTGTACATCAGGATCAGCTGGTGGCCAGAAGACAGAACTTGATTTTAGAACAATGTATTTAAAGCACATTACTCTTTACGGCTCTGTTCTTGGAACGAGAGACGAATTCAAACGCATGCTTGAAGCGATAGCAGAAGGTAAAATCAAACCCGTTATTGATCGAACTTTTCCGTTAGAAAAGGCGAGAGATGCACAGGTATATTTTAAAAAGGCGGGTAAATTAGGGAAGATAGTTCTGCTTCCAGAAGAATAGATCGCTTGAAACACCTATTTCCTATTTGGAAATAGGTGTTTTCTTGAATTGAAGGGAAACGCTTTGTACGAGCACACCAATTTCAGGAAAATACAGGAATGTTCAACGTAGTCATCGAATAAATACAGTATAAAATCATAGAGGTGATGGTGTGAAAAAAAGGGGTTTCTTAAAACTTTACTCGATGCTTTGTCTCGTTACTGTCTTTGGGTATTCGTACTGGGCTACCTCCTGGACGGCAAGTCAATTATCGACTCTTTCAGATTGGAAAAGCCATCTCATTTTCACGCCAGGCACAGTCGTCGCTTCGAAAGATATTTATGAAATTGACATGTTTCTCTACGCTTTTAAAGTGGCTCCACTCATGACTGGGGTTTGTCTTCTGTCGTTCTGTTTGATCGTCGGCCTACTAGTTTACTTTGTGAAAAAGCAGCTTTCTTATGTAGAGAGAAAGAATATAGCGAGTTCATAACGGATGAATAGGTAAAAGCATGCCTGCGATGGGCATGCTTTTTGATTCGCCGAGTTCTCTAAACCCATCCCATTCCTCTTACTAATTCAGCAACAGCAAATGTAACGCCTAGCGCAATAACGGTTGGAATGATGAAGGCAACAAACGTCCATTTGTAGCTTTTTGTTTCTTTATAAATGTTAATCAACGTTGTGCCACATGGATAGTGAAGCAAGGAAAATAACATCATGTTAAGAGCCGTTAACCAAGTCCAGCCTTGATCAAGAAAAATGTTCTTTAAGTCGGCCGGATTATCAACTTCTAGCATCGATTCAGTGTCAATGGTTATTACTAAAGAAAGCGAGAATGTTTCGATATTTTTTACTTTTATGAATTTCATTGAATAGGAGATAAAAGTGATAAATAGCGTTTTACATTGAAAATTAACGGGTAACATCATTCGAGTGAATTCGAGTAAATGCGGGTGGTGACAGGCACGCGCAAGTCGGCTTATGTCGATTTAGATTTGCCTGGATTGGACATAGTAAAACAGACAGAAGATTTTTGAGGAGGCAAATCAGCTATGATTAGTATTCTTGTAGGGCTCGCTCTTTTGATGCTCTTAGCTTACCTCGGATGGTCGATTATTTGGATCGCCCCGTTGGTATCAGGTATTGTAGCAATTTTGAGCGGTATGAACATTCTCGAAGCCTACACTGGAACATACATGCAGGGCTTCGTTGATTTTGCGAAAGCATATTTCCCGATTTTCTTATTTGGTGCCATTTTTGGGAAATTAATGGAGGACACAGGAGCAGCACAGTCTGTTGCTTATAAAATTTCAAACTTGATTGGTGAGAAACGTGCGATTCTCGGTATGCTTATCTCAGCAGCCATTCTTACATACGGAGGCGTAAGTCTTTTCGTTGTTGTATTCGCCGTTTACCCACTAGCCGTAGCGATGTTCCGTCAGGCAAACGTCTCACGTAAATTACTTCCATCTACATTCGTTCTTGGGGCATTTACGTTTACGATGACAGCACTCCCAGGAACGCCGCAGATCCAAAACATTATCCCAATTAATACGTTCAAAACGTCTACAATGGCCGCGCCTATTCTTGGGATTGTAGCTGGCTTAATTATGGCAGTTGGCGGTTATTTCTATCTGAAGTTCCGCGAGAAACAACTCACGAAAAATGGTGAGGAATTTACAGAGCCTAAGGGCTCGAACGAAGTAAAAAGCATTAACGAAGATGAGCTTCCAAACTGGATTCTTTCCGTTATTCCGTTAATTGCTGTAGTTGTAACATTAAACGCTTTTGAAAACTTAAGTATTCTCGTTGCGTTAGGTATCGGAATTCTACTCATCATGCTCTTTAATATTAAAAATTACAAGCAATTTATAAAAGCGATCAACGGAGGCGCATCTGGTTCCGTTATGGCGACGATTAATACAAGTGCTGCTGTTGGTTTCGGCTCTGTCGTGACAGCATCACCTGGGTTTGAAGCAGTGAAAGACCTCATTTTCGCTATTCCACTCAGTCCGTATTTCTCAGAGGCCTTTGCAGTACAGCTCCTGGCCATGATTACTGGATCAGCTTCTGGTGGTATGGGAATCGCACTTGAAGCCCTCGGGCCGGAATATTACGATATTGCGATTAATAACAATCTTAGCTTAGAAGCTTTCCACCGGATCACGGCAGTAGCTTCAGGAGCGTCGATTCTCCCGCATAACGGTGCACTGTTAACATTGTTCACTGTTACTGGACTAACACATAAAGACTCTTACAAAGACGTATTTGTCGTTGGGTTGATCATCCCGATGATAGCGACCATTGCGATTATCTTCCTTGCAATGATGGGTGTTAACTAATTGTCTCAAATGTAAAAAGTGAAAACCCCCGGTCTCCTTATCAAAAAAGGAGACCGGGGGGTTTTTGCGATATTTTATTGTGCTGTATATCCACCATCAATAACAGCTGCTTGACCTGTAATGCTCTTCGCTTTTTCACTCACTAGAAAAATCGAATAGTCGGCTACTTCTTGAACTTGAATTAACCGCTTCTGAGGGACGAGTGGATAAATCACTTGCTCAAGAGCTTTCTCTTTCTCGATGTTACGAGTTTTGGCAAGATCCTCAAGCTGATTCTGAACGAGTGGTGTATCAACGTACCCAGGACAGATCGCATTAACAGTAACCCCATAATCAGCGCCTTCAAGGGCTGCAACCTTCGTTAACCCTATCACGCCGTGCTTCGCGCTATTGTAGCCAGCTTTACCAGCAAAACCAATTAGCCCATTAATCGAAGCCATATTAAGAATGCGGCCATATCCCTGTTCCTTCATTATAGGGAAGGCATGCTTGATACCGTAAAAAGGTCCTTTGAGCATAATATCAAGAATTAAGCTATATTTCTCACTAGGGAATTCTTCGATAGGGGCAACATGCTGGATGCCAGCATTGTTCACGAGAATATCGATGCGACCAAACTTCTTAACTGTTTCATCAATCGCATTCTTCACATCTTCTTCTTTCGCAACGTTAGCTACGACACCTTCAACGGTAAACCCTTGAGACGTTAAACTTTCAACGGACTCTTTAAGCGTGTCCTCGTTAATATCATTTAACATCACTTTCGCTCCGGCCTTCGCAAACTCTGTTGCAATCTCTAGTCCAATACCTTGACCAGAACCAGTAATTAACGCACATTTACCTTCAAGCATAGTCATATCCTCCTTAAATATCATAACTCAGCTCTTAGGATACCCAATTTCACCGCATATATTTCGACTTTATTCGAGCTAAAGCGGGCGGTGACAGGCACCACAACACCAAAAAGGCGCACTATCGTAAGATAGTGCGCCTTCTCAATTCTTCTCTTATTTTATGATGTTCTGATCTCTCGCCATTTCTCTGGCTACTTTAGGAGCGAGCCAAACCATCGGCAGGAGAATGAGAGAGACGGGAACAGCTGTTACAACAATGAAGTTCTGTAGCTGTGTAATACCGCTGTCTCCAGTAATGAGTAGGATAACGGCAACAGTTCCCATAAGAATAGCCCAGAATACGCGAAGCCATCTTTGTGGATCGCCTTCGCCTGTAACGGCCATCGCAATCGTATAAGACATAGAATCACTTGTTGTGACAACGAAAAGAATCGTTAGAATCAAGAACAGTGGTGAAACAATGCTTGCAAGTGGGAATTGTTCTGTAATGGCAAACATCGCCGCTGGGTTACCAGCAGCATTCAATGCTTCTGAAATGGAACCTGGGTTAGAAATTTCAAAGAAAATCCCTGATCCGCCAAGTACCGTGAACCAGAACGTTGAAATAACTGGTGCAAAAATAGAAACGGCAATAATGATGTCGCGGATCGTACGTCCTCTTGAAATACGACTCACAAGAATGGCCATCATTGGACCGTATCCGATAAACCAGCCCCAGAAGAAGACTGTCCAGAATGAAAGCCAGCCAGTATCAGCACGGAATGTGCTCATTGTGACAAATTGATCGACATAAACACCAAATCCAGAGATAAAGTGGTTAAAGATAAAGCCACCAGGTCCGAAAATGACGATAAACACCATTAATCCAATAGCGAGTCGAACGTTAAAGCTACTTAAATATTGAATTCCTTTGTAAAGTCCAGTTACCGCTGAGATCGTGGAAACCACGACAACCGCTAAAATAATCGAGAACTGCGTGCTGAACTGATTTGGAATTCCGAAGATTTCTTGCAATCCATAGCTTGCTTGTAATCCCAAGAATCCAATTGGTCCAATCGTTCCTGCTGCAACTGCGATAACAGAAAACGCATCAATAAGCGTTCCAAACCAGCTGTGGCGAAGTCTTTCACCAAAAATAGGATAGAGAAGCGTACGTGGCTTCATCGGCATGCCTTTATGGTAGTGACCATACATCATAACAACAGCACTGATCGTTCCAAGGATTGCCCATGCGAGAAAGCCCCAATGCATGAAGCTTTGTGCAAGTGCCGTATCAATCGCGCCCTGTGTACCTGCTTCAATACCTTTCCCATCTTGAGAAGGGGGAACAGTTAAGAAGTGATACATCGGCTCAGCCGCTGCCCAGAACACACCGCCACCCGCAAGTAGCGTCGCCATAATAATGGATAACCATTTATAGAGGCTTAGTTCAGGCTTGTCCATACCGCCAAGTTTTATCTTTCCATATTTTGAGAAAGCCAATCCAATACCTACGAAGAACGTCGCTAGCATTAATACTTGCCAAAAACCTCCGAAAAACCTCGCAGACCAGGCAAAGCTTGAGCTAACAATGTTTTCTACCAATGAAATATCAAAAAGTGCAAGAATAACGAAGAGAATTAACACTCCACCGCTTATTCCAAAGACGGGCCAATCAATACGCCCATTTTCTTTATTGTTCATAGAAGACTCCTTTAATCGCTTTTTAAACACAATTACTTACTCTATCACTACCGTTAGTATGGTGTAAAGAGAGAAGTTTTAATCTGATTAGTTACTTTATTAATGTAAGGTGAATTTTCAGGTAATCGATTCCATTAACCCCCTTTTCTGTAAAATAAAATCGAATTCAGTCGAAATTGTGTTTTCAATTCATAAATACCCCATGGAAATAAAATAAAACCGGAAAGAAACAGCTATTTCTTCCGGTTTTACAACTCCTATTTTCAGTTATTTAGACCAATGACCATCCTTCAATCGATATCCGTAATTTTTCATTTTAAAATAGTAGACGCCGAGCACCACCACAAAGCTAAAGAAAAAGTTAATGAGCGTTATAATTAGAGCAGTGATGAGGCTATCATCATAACGAACATAATTACCAACGAAAAAAAGAATAAAGAGAGGAATGCCGACAAACCATGGGTGTTTCTTCATATTGAATTTGCGATCAGTTGGTGTTAGAAAGTTTTCGTCAGATTGTTTAATGACTCGCCTTGATATGTAAGCGATAAGAATCAGTAGAGCGAGGGCAATGGGAAACCCAATGTTAAAACCCAAATAATAAAAGGCAAGAAATCCGCCACCGAAAAGAACCCCAAACAGTGAGAACATACCGAGAAACTCTTTAAAAGGTGATAACACTTTTTTCTTCAGCATTTTCAGCCCTCCAAATAGATTAATTTATGATCGTTAGTGACGTAACCATCTCCAAAGAAATATGCAGACGTTGAAAGTTAAAATACCAAGAAAAAGGGAGATGTTTTTTGAGGAGAAAATCGGTTCATTGTTCAAAACAGTCAAGATGGGAATGAAGAGCATCCCAATTAACAGCAATTCTAAAACTTTACGCCAAGAGGATTGCATCATCTATCATCCTTTTCATATGTAAATAAATACCTTTTAAAACGAGAAAGTAAACCAATTTTGCCCATATAAAAACCGCCTCTCGATTAAGTGGCGGTTTAGTGATTATTAAAAAGCGACACAAAAAGGATGCTGCGCTTCATTTAAACAGTATTCAATTCGCTGTCTAAAGTTTTTCCACGTTACCATTTCGAGCGCTGTAGAAATGGGAAAGAAGCCAACTTCAAGACTTTCGGGTGTTGTTGTGAGTTCGCCGCCAACAAACCTGGCTAAGAACATATTATTTGAGATCGAGGATTTCACATTTTGGAACACACCACAGAATTTAACGACTTCAATATCTGCGCCGGATTCTTCCTTCGCTTCTCGCACAGCCGCATCGATCAGGGATTCTCCTTCTTCAACCTGACCTCCAGGCATCTCCCATCCTCTACGCGGGCCTTTGATTAAAAGCATTTCATTCTCTTCATTTAAAATAACAGAAGCTGCGGACACGATATGTTTTGGCGGGTGATACGTATAAGGTTCAGCTGTTGAAGTTAGCATTTCCTCTCGGCTATCAAGGTAAAGTTCTCCTAATTCGGCTCTTCGTTCTTGTGCTTTTGTATGTAAAGAGCTTTGTCTAATGCTACGTTCGATACCCTCATATTGCTCGATGCTATCATACTGCCATGTGGCTGTAATTTCATTTTCGCTTTCATTAACCCATCGACCAATGAGCTTTGCACCGTGCTTTAATTGATTAGGGTAGAGGTAAGTATGAAAAAACTCATTGAACTCGTTAAGCTTTTCGGGTTGTATAGCATACGTTTTTCTTCTGTAAATCAATGGAATAACCCCTCGTTTCATATAAAATAGATAATGTCATTATTTTACTGTTCACTATATTATTTCAAATAGTAGCTATTTTCGCAATATTAATAGTGGTTTCTTACTCCGCTCCTTAGTATTAGGGAAGAAGTATAGTGATATCGAATGTAAGTGGAGCCTTTTTTATATAAATAAGTAAAACCCGATTCATTTTCATGTGAAGTCTTTAAGTCTGGATACTTTGAAAAAGAAACTTTCCATCATCTCAATACGTACTTGTAAGTGGATAGAAGAAAGTAGTCTCTATGATCTTTAGAGGAGGGAGTTTGGCGAATGATTGATGTGATAAACGTAAGTAAACAATACGGTCCCATTCGGGCGCTAGATGACATTAGTTTTAGCATAAAGGAAGGAACGTGTTTTGGTCTTGTTGGTCCCAATGGAGCTGGGAAATCCACGTTAATGAAAATACTTTCGGGCATTTTAATGCAGTTTGAAGGAGAAATGTCGGTGAATGACCATTATGTATCGAAAGACCGGCAGGCGATCAAGAAGGAAATCGGCTACGTGCCACAGGAAATTTGTTTAGAAGAAACCCTCACAGCAAGAGAAAATCTGAGTTTATTCGGTCATCTTTATGGGTTGAAAGGGAGAAATCTTCAGGCTCGGATCGATGAGGTGCTTGATCAGATTGGTTTGAAAGATCGGGGAAAAGATAAGGTGCTTACTTATTCTGGGGGAATGAAGCGCCGATTGAACATTGGATGTGCTTTGCTTCATAAACCGTCCATTGTGATTATGGATGAACCCACAGTCGGTATTGATCCTCAATCGAGAAATTCAATTTTTTCGATTATCCATCATTTAAAGTTAGAAGGAAGCACGATTATTTATTCGAGTCATTATATGGAAGAAGTGGAACAGCTGTGTGATAGCATCGGCTTAATCGATAAAGGTAAGCTGATGGAATACGGAGAACTGGCTGAATTACTTGAGAGACATAGTAAGCCTTCGCTATTCATTTCTGGAGAAGGCATTGCAGAAGAAAGCTTATCTCCTTTCGGACACCCTGAAAGAAAAGGAAATGGCTACTTATTAACGTCAGAGAATCCACTTGCTACGCTTGAACAAGTTATTGGACGTTTTCGAGAAGAGGGGATTGAGCCTCGAAGATTGGAATTATATCAACCGAGATTAGAAGATATTTTCTTTCATTTAACAGGAACTCAGCTGCGTGATGTCTGAGGGAAAGGAGGAATGCTCATGTGGGCTATTGTTAGAACTGAACTAAAGAAGACAGTGCAGGATAAAGGGTTATGGTTTTGGACGTTTATCTTACCGATTGTGTTTATTGTGGCGTTTGTCGGCATCTTCTCTGGTAGCGGAAACTATAAAGAAGTGGTTACACAAATTATTCCAGGATATACGATCATGTTTGCTTTCTATATTATGATATCGATGGTCATCACTTTTGTTAAAGATAGGGAGAGGGGCATGGTTGCTCGAATTGCGAGTACGCCGATTTCGATCATCCATTATTTTATTGGAAAATGGATACCGTTCGTTATTATTGTCTTGATTCAGATTACGGTATTGTTCGGGTTTGGAATTCTTGTTTATGACCTTTCGTTAGGAGATCCGTTTGCCATCATTATTTTATCTCTCGCCCTTTCATTCATCGTTACATGTTGGGGAATGGCGATGGCCGTGCTAGTGAAAACGGAAAACATGGGGATTGCTCTCACGCAAATCATTGCACTCGGCGGAGCTTTGCTCGGAGGACTGTGGATGCCAGTTGAAACGATGCCAGAATTTATGCAGAACATCAGTAAAGGATTTCCCCAATACTGGGCGCTTGATGGGTATAAGGAAATCATTCTTCAGAACGGTGTAGTAAGCGATGTTTGGTTTAATCTGCTTATCCTGTTTCTAGCTGGTACCGTAGGCGCAGCTATCGCTTTCTCAGGCTATCCACGGTTTTTGAAAAATTCTCGAAGCTAACATAAAGCTATGGCGGGCGATTTTCGTTCTGTCGTAGCTTTTTCCATGTGCCTTTGTATGAATTGTAGAGTTATTTCGTGTAAACTTTAGTTAAAATGCTGAAGGAGAGAGAGAAATGCCAGAGTTGAACGGCGAAGTCATTTTAATTACAGGCGGTAATCGCGGGCAAGGAAAGGCCATTGCCGAGCATCTCGCTTCATTAGGAGCACGTGTTGTTATTGGAGCTCGTCAGTATGAAAGCGCAAAGGATGTGGCTAGTTCTATTGGGGAAAGCGCCTACCCTGTGCAATTAGATGTTACGAAGCAAGCGGATTGGGAAGCAGTGATGGATGAGATTGATGAGGAATTTGGGCGCTTAGACTCGCTCGTTAATAATGCCGGTATATTAAAAAGAAAACCATTTACCAACTTAACGATCGACGATTATCAGGAAATGGTTAACGTAAACCAGTTCGGAGTATTCCTTGGAATGCAGTCTGTCGTTCCTTTCATGGAAAAGCAGCAAAAAGGTTCAATCGTAAACAACGTTTCAATATCAGCTTTTGCTCCGATTGGGCAATCTACTGCCTATGCGGCCACAAAAGCAGCTGTTGTCGCTATGTCGAAAGCAGCGGCGATTGAGTTAGGCCCAAAAGGGATTCGGGTTAATATGATCCATCCCGGAGGCGTTGAGACGGAAATGGCTACCCAAGGGGAAGGGGTTCCTGATTTTTATCAGTCCATACCACTTGGTCGGATCGGTCAGCCGGTGGAAATTGCCAGAGCCGTCGCATTTTTTGCTTCGAACGAGAGCTCCTATTGTACAGGAACCGAAATGGTAATCGATGGGGGGATGACGCTCGGTTCTGCTGATGTATAAGGTTTTGTAGAGAGGGTTTTGATCCCTCTCTTTTTTAATGAATTTCACAGGCAATTGTCTGCAAATCCGTCGTAACATCGTCATATAGAGCGATTTTTTTTGAGATTCTTTTTAAATATTTTTGTTGCAGCTTCACTTCTTCTGCAACTTTTTGCTGATGATCGTGAAGAAGCTTTCTTCTTTCTTCTATCGTTTCCTCCCCTTGATGATAGAGATTTACATACCATTTAATTTCAGCGATAGACATATTCGTTGAGCGAAGAGCTAGGATAAAGTGAATCCATTCAAGGTTTTGATCATTGTATCTTCTTACACCTTTCTGATTTCGTTCAATGAAAGGTAAGATTTTTTCTTTTTCATAGTAGCGAAGGGCTGATGCGGTAATTCCGGTTTTCGATGTTATTTGCTTCATAGAGTAGTGATTATTCATTAGAACCTCCTGTCTCGAGCCAAATCATTTGTGTTAAACCGCACTTTAACCTATAGAGTGTGAAATATCAATTGTACTGATTGATGAATATGATGTATGGAGGTTCTACCAATGGCACAAGAGAAAGTTGTTATCATTACTGGAGCATCCAGTGGAATTGGTGAAGAAACGGCGAAGCTACTATCTGGAAAAGGTGCAAAGCTTGTTCTAGCTGCTCGTCGTGAAGAACGTTTGAAAGAGCTTAAGCAACAAATTGAAACGAGCGGTGGTGAAGCGATCTATCAGGTCACAGACGTGACGTCTTCTGAAGAGATGGAGTCATTAGCCAAATATGCGTATGATACATTTGGTAAGATTGATGTTATTGTGAATAACGCTGGTTTAATGCCACTCTCTCTCCTACACAAGAAAAAGTATGATGAGTGGGACAAAATGATTGATGTAAACATCAAGGGTGTACTTTACGGTATTGGGGCAGTTCTTCCTTATATGAGAGAGAAAAAGGAAGGGCATGTTATTAACATTTCATCCGTGGCTGGTCATGAGATTTCCCCAGGTAGCTCTGTATACAGTGCAACGAAATTTGCTGTAAGAGCTATTACGGAAGGGCTTAGAATGGAAGAGTCCGTTGGAAATAACATTCGAGCAACGATTATTTCTCCAGGGGCAGTTAGCACTGAGCTAACTGAAACGATCACAGATGATGATGTGAAGTCCTCGATCGATGCAGTATATAGCGGTGCGATTAAAGCAGACAGCATTGCACGTACGATTGTGTTTGCAATTGAAGAGCCTGCTGAAGTAGCGATCAATGAAATCCTAGTTCGTCCTACTAATCAAGAGTGGTAAGGAAAGAAGGAGAAGCTGAATGTGGCTTCTCCTTTTTCCTTGCATTTTTTTAACTTGTGCCGTTACAATGGATAACTGAGACTGAAATAAAATGTTTGGTCTTTTAAAGCACGACTTTTACAGCAAACTCATAAATAACTCATCTCGGTGATGTGGTGCACAACTTGTATCTTCATACTCATGCTTAAATCACCAGGTTGAGCAATTTGATATACTGACAACCAAACTCAAAGAGAAACAAACATATATGTAAGGTAGCAATGATCTGGACAATTAGCATCAGACATAAGCCGAAAAGGAGAGCGACTCCTTTTCGGCTTTTTTTATGCCTTAAAAACGAAGAGATGGTCAGTTTTGTGGAAGTCATTTTGAGCCAACATCATGTAAAAGCGTATTTGCAAGATTACTAAAATGGGCTAACAAAGCCCGAAATTAATGGAGGTTATACATGTTTACGTTAAGCGACATCCCGATGTTTTTTGTGAATTTCTTTATTATTTTGCCAATCGTTACATTGGTCCACGAAGCTGGTCACGTACTAGTAGCGAGAATCTTTGG
This sequence comes from Anaerobacillus sp. QJM3NY_32, assembly GCF_056173645.1. Lineage (NCBI taxonomy): Bacteria > Bacillati > Bacillota > Bacilli > Caryophanales > Bacillaceae > Anaerobacillus > Anaerobacillus sp. QJM3NY_32. The sequence continues at coordinate 1,045,243 of NZ_CM149684.1, forward strand.
TGGGAGAATTAAATTTTGTATCGGAACTGGTAAGAAATTATTTGATATAGGGCCTCTAGAGGTTAGGAAGAAATATTTTATGGAAGGCTGGTGTCAATACGATAAGTTAACTTACAACCAAACATGGGCACACGTAGCCATTTATCTTGGTGGTAGCCTCTTTAACGTTTTACTCATACTGATTATTAATTATCTCATTCTCATAGAAGTGCTACCGAAAGCTCTCGTATTTAGACAGTTTGTTTACTTTTCTTTCTATTTTGTCTTTTTCTCTTTAATGCCTTATAAAAACGATGATGGAAAACCAAGTGATGGCATGGCGATCTACGATGTTATTCGCTACGGAAAAGCAGAAGATCCAATTGATTAAATGATGGGGTATTGACAGCGTTCGACAAGAAGCGGGAGGTGACAGGCACCAGCTAACCAGCTACTTCTCTTCATAGAACGTAATCCGGTTTAAGAAAGGGTCGGTGACGGTCATTTCGATTGTTTTCCAGGGAGTGTGTTTCATGCCAGGGTTGGCATAGGCGTATTCTTTCTGAGTAAGGGTGTGATGATAGTCTTCGACGTTGGTTAATTTCACCCTTATTGAACTTCCTGGAGAAGCATCTCCATGGTGTTCTGTAAGGTGAATAAGGGCGTCATGGAAGGAAACCTGAATGTATTCGGGCATATTATCTTCGTATCGATGCCTCCAATCAACGTTGAAGCCGAGGAAATCTCGATAAAAGTCAGTGGCCTTTTCAGTATCAAAGATTCGGAAAATCGGTGTAATCATAAGTAGAAAGAACCTGCCTTTCTTCGTAGTTTACAACATATTCCATTATCTAAATAAGGTTATCCACTAAAGTAACTGAGTGGGATGTCTAACCTTATTCTTATCATATAACGAATGAGGAACTATAAAAAGGGGATGTCAAAAAAAGGGTGAAGAAGTTATGAAAGCCTCCCTGTTGGGCAATCTTCAAATTTCTAACGAAAAGATAGTGATCGGTGCATAAATAAAGAGCCCGGCGAGTGTACACACCGGGCTCTGAAAGGTAGCTATTAACCTACTGCTTCTTCTTTTTTAGATTCCTCTTCATCTTCTTCCTCATCTTCGATCCAGGCATCTGCATCCTTGATGCCAAGCTTAGTTGGGTTGAAGACTGGGTTTTTACCTTGCTTGCGCTGATTTTCATAGTCTTTCAATACTTTGAATGCAATCTTACCTAGTAACCCGATTGCAATTAAGTTAATGACTGTCATCAATGCCATGAATAAATCGGCCATTTTCCAAACAAGACTTAAGCTAGAAACGGAACCAATAAGCACAAATGCCATCGTTGCGAGACGGAAAATAAATAGCGCAGGCTTGCTTTCTTTAATAAACTCAATGTTAGTTTCACCATAGTAGTAAGAGCCGATGATTGAGCTGAAAGCAAATAGAAAGATAGCTACTGAAATAAAGATGCCTGACCAACCGCCAACGTGGCTGTTTAGTGAGTTCTGAAGCAATTCAATACCCGTTACATCACCCGTTTGGAAAACAGGGGCAAGTAAAATGATAAACGCTGTTGAGGAACAAACTAAGATTGTATCGACAAATACACCTAATGATTGAATCAAACCTTGTTTAGCCGGGTGTGAAGTCGTTGACGTAGCCGCTGCGTTCGGGGCACTACCCATACCAGCTTCGTTCGAGAATAGTCCTCGTTTCACACCGTTCATAATGGCTGCACCAATGGCCCCACCTAATGCTTGTTCAAATCCGAATGCACTCTTAACAATTAAAGCAATAACAGACGGTAATTCAGCTACATTCATAATGAGAACAATCATCGCAATAACAATGTAAAGAATCGCCATAACAGGAACAATCACACTAGATAAATTCGCAATGCGGTGAACGCCGCCGAAGATCACAAGACCCGTAATCGCTGTAATGATTAATCCGATCACAAGACGATTTACACCAAAGGCATTCTCAAATGCTAGTGAAATCGTGTTACTTTGTACTGAATTGAAGATTAATCCGAAAGTAATCGCGATTAGAACGGCAAAGATAATGCCAAGCCATCTTGCTTTAAGGCCCTTTTCGATATAGTAAGCAGGTCCACCGCGAAACGCGTTTTTCCCTTTCACTTTATAAACCTGAGCGAGTGTGCTTTCAATAAAGGCAGTCGCACCACCTAGAAGTGCCACAATCCACATCCAGAAAACAGCACCAGGACCACCGAGCGTAATGGCCACTGCCACACCTGCTAAGTTACCTGTTCCAATACGCGTTGCTGCACCGACGCAAAATGACTTAAAAGGGGAGATGTTTTTGGACTCATCTTTGTAATCAGGTTTTTCACCTAATACGCGGAACATTTCTCCGAAAAATCGAAATTGAACAAATCGTGAAGCAACTGTAAAATAAATTCCGATTCCTAGTAATCCTGCAATTAATACATAACTCCATAGAATGTTATTTGAAAAATCAATAATACCGGATAGAAATTCAGCCATAGTTGTGTCGCTCCTCTAGTTGTTTGTTATTTTCTGAAAATTCAAATCTATTTTTAATTATACAGTAAATCGACAAATTATCAATAAATTCCGACAAATTACAACATTTATACAATATGTAGTAATCGTTACCAGTAACTTGGCTTGAAGGGGAAGTCTCCTTATTTATTAGGTTTATTAAAAGTACACAAAAATCCCGTTAAGAAGCCACCTGAATTATTTCTAGTGGTTCTTAACGGATGATCCATTAGGCTTACTCATCCATGTTCACTTCATAAGCTGCCCGCAGGCCAGATTCGATGGCGCCTTCCATCCAACCGTGAAAAGAGGATGTGTGCTCTCCGGCAAAATGGAGCTTTCCCTCAGGCTGCTTAATAATGTCACCGAGGTTGTTTTCTTGACCGGGGGTAAAAAGGGTGAAGCACCCAGCAGAGTAAGGGTTTTGACTCCAATTAAAAGGAACGACTTTGATGAATTCTGTGTACACTTCGTCGCCGTATATTTTGGCGAGGTCCTTTAGCAAGATACGCGTCAGTTCTTCATGCGGTAAACTTCCCCACAGAACAGCATCTTCTCCCCAGGAATAGCTTGCTAATAAGACAGCAGGTCCTTTTGAACCAATCCCTTCACTCGGCACATAACTAAATCTTGTCGGTAAATCCGCTATAGCATTTCCAACGTTGTTTTTCTCCCAAAAGCGATGACGAAATTCAATTCCAATTTTCACTGCAGGAACATTGACGAGTTCACGTATAGCCTGCCATTTTTTAAAGGAGACGGAGTTGTAGGGAACAATGTCAATAAATTGAAGAACGGAAAAAGGAACGGTAACGATAGCGAGATCGCCTTTCACCCGGTACCGTTCATTCGTTTCTGGATTGAGTGTTGTAACAGTAACGCCTCGCTTTGATTGTTTGATCTTAATTACTTTTTGATTAAGGTAGATTTGATTTTGTAACTCGTTTGCGAATGAGTAAGGTAGGCGATCATTGCCACCATCAATTTGAAAGAACTGAATTTCTTTACTGAAAATCGGATAGATGATGTCCGTTAGAATATCTGTGAAAGAAAACTCTGGAAAGCCTTCAATCCCAAGCATCACACCAATGTAACGAATGGCGTTAAGTGATAATGGCTTACCTAGTGGATTGTACTGCAGAAATTCACCCATTGAATATTCTCCGTATTCCGCTACGAGCTTTTCTTGCTCTTCAGGTGTACTTTGCTTGTAAAGGTCGATGAAGGGCTTTGTTGCTTCAAGAAACAGAGCAGCAGCTGTCTTTCCTTTCTCGCTTTCTTCTACAGGAAACCTGAGAATATCGGGATTTTTTTCGTATTCCGCTCGCGTTGTTAGCACATTGTTCATGAAAATTAAGTCTTCTGGTGTGGCATTAATAAATGAATGAGTAGGGAGCTGAAAACGTCGGATGTATTCATGTGCAAGAGCATGATTATCTGGAATTCTCATTGCACCGGCGTCCATGTATTGTCCCGGTGTAAAGGGTTCTCGTAATGTATAAACCCTTCCCCCAATGCGATCATTCCCTTCTAAAATGGTCACATGATGTCCTTGTCTCTGTAGCAATGAACCTGCGACTAATCCGGACAGTCCAGCTCCAATTATGATGACGTGTTTTGGACTGCTTTTTCCCGGTAGACCATGTTGAATGAGAGACAGCAAGTCTTCTGGGTAGCGTAATGAAGAGAACGGTTGATCCATACTTTAGCCAAGCCTCCTCTTGAATGCTATGAATCCCTCTAATATTTTCCTTTCTTAATGTATGTGATAGAAAAATAGGTTATGAAAAATAGGGCATTCGTTGAAAGAATTAGGTGGATTGCGGCAAGACTGATCACTAAGAAGCACCGTTTACTGGGCGTTTACATAGACTACGGAATAGAGCGTTAAGGGTTATTTGAAGGAGGAACGGAATTATGAGGAAAGATCATTCGAAGCCTCGCACCTCTCTTTTTACAAAACGGTGTAAAAAGCCGAATTTTCTTATATTAATGGTGGATGAGCAACGCTATCCCTCTATTTATGAAAATGAGGATATAAAGAAGTGGAGCAAGGAAAATCTGTTGGTGCAAGAGTTGCTGCGAGAAAATGGATTCGAATTTAAAAATCACTACGCTGGAAGTACGGCTTGTTCACCAAGTAGAACGACATTATATACAGGACAGTATCCTTCTCTTCACGGAGTCACGCAAACGAGTGGTGCAGCAAAGACGCCGTTTGATCCAGATATGTTTTGGCTCGATCCAAATACTGTTCCAACAATGGGAGACTATTTGCGTAAAGCGGGATACCGTACGTACTGGAAAGGGAAATGGCACGCTTCTGAAGTGGATATTATTATTCCGGGGACAAACAATGCCCTACCAAGCTATACTTCTACGGGCGTGCCTGATAAAGAAAATGTTCAGGAGTACCTTGAAGCAAGTCGGTTAGATGGATTTGGCTTTAACGGATGGATTGGACCTGAACCACATGGTGCGAATCCTCGTAATTCCGGTTCATCGGCTGCCATCGGGGTCAGCGGACGAGACGTAGTGTATGCTGCTGAAGTGGTGGACTTAATTCAGTGCCTTGAGCAGGAAGAAAAAGAGGAAACGCCTCCGTGGATGATCATGAGCTCGTTCATTAATCCACATGATATTGCTCTCTTTGGCGTGATCGCTGAGCAACTTCCTCTTTATAACTTTGAAATCGATCCCTCTGTTCCGTTCATCCCTAAAGCTCCTACATCTTTAGAATCTCTTCACACAAAACCTCGTGCACAAAGGAGCTATCGCGACGTGTATCCTAAAGCCTTACAGCCTTTGATCGATACGCCTTTTTATAGAAAGCTCTATTATTCCCTACAGAAACAGGCAGATAACGAGATGATGAAAGTTTTTCAAGCGTTGAAAAAATCGATATTCTATGAAGATACGATTGTTCTATTCCTTTCAGACCACGGCGATCTCCTTGGCGCGCACGGAGAACTTTATCAAAAATGGTATAACATGTATGAGGAATCGATTCATGTTCCACTGATTATTCATAGTCCGTCTCTTTTCTCAGGTAAAGAGAGCACAACGATGCTAACGAGTCACGTGGACGTTCTGCCAACTATGTTAGGGCTTGCGGGAATCGATGAGGAAGAGGTTCAAGAGATGCTAAGTCTTGATCATACAGAAGTTCACCCTCTTGTTGGAAGAGACCTCACCCCATTATTGTCAGGTAGGAAACGATTTTATCGTGCTAATGAACCACTATACTTTATGACGGATGATGACGTGACGAGGGGTCCGAATCAAGTGACCGTAACTGGTGAGTCTTATGAGTCCGTTATTCAACCGAATCATATTGAAGCCGTTATTACTACGCTTCCTACTGGAAGCGATAAAAAGAAGGAAATCTGGAAATATGGAAGGTATTATGATAATCCGCAGTTTTGGAGTAACCCTGGAGTCTCGGACGTTACGGTCACTCAATCCGACCCTGTTCCACCAAATGCAGATGAACAGTTTTCGGAGTGCATCACGACAACGAAAACAACGCCGGTGCCAGATGAATTCGAATTGTATAACTTAACACTTGACCCGCTAGAGGAGAAAAACCTCGCTCACCCTGACTTTGAAACACCGGAATCAAAAGAAGTACAGAAAATCTTAAATCTCGTATTAGAAGAACAATGTCGCCAAAAACGCCTCTCCCCGTCGAGTGGAGCAGTACCGGGGATGCCGCCATGTGAGTTCACTTAAGAAAGAGCTTTAATGTTGCTATGTACTAGAAAACGAAGGAGGAAGAGCAAATGCTCTTCCTCCTTCGACATGAAACGCCAAATAACGGGTGGTGACAGGCACCCTCCACTTCTAAAATGCGTTTAACGTGATTTTCTCGATGAGAAGATTTAAAATTACATTTACGGGTAAACCAATGAATGGAGTATTGAAAGGAGTTATTTATAATGTCTGTTCAAACAAAAACACTAAACAACAATATTGAAATGCCGGAACTAGGTTACGGCGTATTTAGAGTAGAGGAAGGCCAAGAATTAGTCGAATCAGTGAAGACGGCTATTAAGAAAGGCTACCGCAGCATTGATACAGCAGCGATCTACGGCAACGAGGAAAGTGTAGGTCGCGGTGTGAATCAGGCGATTGAAGAAGGTCTCGTAACAAGAGATGAGCTCTTTATTACTTCGAAAGTATGGAACGACGGGCTATCTTACGATGAAACGATTCAAGCTTATGAAACAAGCCTATCTAAGCTAGGTCTTGAGTATTTAGATCTTTACCTCATTCACTGGCCAGGAGATAACAAATACCAGGAGCCTTGGAAAGCACTTGAGACGCTATACAAAGAAAAGCGTGTTCGTTCAATTGGTGTTAGTAACTTCCACGTGAATCATCTTGAAGATCTTCGTAAAAACTTCGAGATTACACCGGTGATTAACCAAATCGAATTCCACCCTCGTCTGACACAGCTAGAAGTCAGAACGTATTGCGAAGAGCACAACATTCAAGTGGAAGCATGGTCTCCGCTAATGGCTGGTGAGTTGTTAAACAATGAAACAATCTCAGGTATTGCTGAGAAGTACAACAAGTCTGTAGCGCAAGTCATTCTTCGCTGGGATCTGCAACATAACGTGATTACAATTCCAAAATCAATGAACGAGAAGCGCATCGAAGCGAACATCGATCTCTTTGATTTTGAACTCACTTCAGAGGAAATGAAGCAGCTTGATGCATTGAATGACAATGCTCGTAGCGGCCCACACCCTGATGAATTTGATTTTAAAATGTAATAGCGATGATAAAAGAAGGACCGCATTTTTGATGCGGTCCTTTTGTTTGGACGTATTCACAGATTCCTAATAGCATCTTTTAACGAAGCCGGTCCCATTGTGGGGTCGGCTTTTTCTCGTTCTAGAAAATTTTATTTCCTCCCAATGTCCCTTTTTCCACTTTCCAAACGATATATAAGGTGAAAGGAGGTGATCGACATGGCAACATCATCCCTCATGGATACGCAGCTTCGCATGGTTCTTGAAGTAGGCGTTGATGAAAACGGCAAATCCATTTTCCGCAGCAAGAATTTCAACAACGTGAAAACATCCGCTACGCCTGATGCGCTTTTTGCAGTCGCATTGGCACTAGCACCGCTTCAACAGCACAATTTGTTCGCGGTTGAGCGCAATGATTCATCTGATCTTCAATCGTAAGCCGTCACCAATAAAGGTAAGAAAGGAGGGAACCCCAAATGGCTAAAACACTAGAACTTCAATTCAACACGCGTGACAACAAACCGTTTTCCATCACTCTAAGTGATCCAGTCGAGCCCGTAAATCCAGCTGCAATCGCAGCGGCGATGGATACGCTTATTACGCAGAACTGTTTTACAACGAGCGGAGGCGATCTTGTTTCGAAAAAAGGCGCTCGCATCGTTGAACGCAATGAGAACGACATTATCATCGGTTAAGTAATTCAGAGGAAGGGCAATTGTCCTTCCTTTTTAGTAAGTCTATTAAACGAACGAGGAGGGGGAAGGAATGGAGTCCTGGATGTCTCTTATTAGCGATGTAGGCTTTCCCGTTGTGGTGACGCTTTATTTGCTGCACCGCATTGAACAGAAGCTCGATACACTCAACGATACGATTCTGCAGCTGCCAGATCACTTAAACGCTCGAAGTTCGAATCAACAGACAGGGTGATGTATTGCACAGGAGAGAAGGTGAATGCCTCTCTCCCATTTTTCCTATTACATAATGGCGCGACCCAACTCCATACAGAACAGCGGCTTCCCAATCTCTTTTTAAAATCCAGGGATGGTGAGGTTTCTTAAAGTGCGCCGCTGATCAGAACGTGGAACGCCTACCACACGTTCGAAAACAAAACTTGTCAGGTGAGCTGATGCCGATGCAGAAAATTCAGCGTTCTCAAAGATACACAGTTCCCGGTTTCTGTGGTGAGAAGCTATGGCGCGAACGGCCTTTAACGGTTCGGGTAGGTAACCAGGCGTACTACGGTACGGTAGCAGCGCGAAGATGACGCACATTGGGCTGGTTTAATGTGTAGAAAGCGCGCTGTTGAAGAAATTCAAGCGTTCAAATCGGGTGATACGGTGGAAACCTCAGAAGGTCTCAGTATACTTCAGTAGTAATGAGCGGCTACTTTTACAGCGCTGATGCTTCTTGTCGGCGCTGTAAAGGTAGTCATTCTCTGTCCAATGTTTCCTATCTGATCTAGTGCCTTCAGTGGTTGAAGAGCCTAAAAGATATGAAAGATAAATAGAGAAGAAAGGTGATAGGGAAGCAGGGGGAAGCGGATCAGAGTTTGACGTTAGGTGAAAAAAGAAAATGGCTACCTCTTATTTTGATAGCGGTGTATTAGTCGGTAATATTCATCAGCTGAAGTTCATTGCACTTATTTAGCATCAATTGGGAAGTATCATGGGCCAGGACGGGAATATCTTCATATAGATAGTGGGTTATGTACACATTGTGTTTATCATGGAGGTGTTTTCCGTAATTACCTATATTAATGAATGGTACATTTTAGAGTGTCTATATGTTTCATCTGTTTCGAGGGACGATTAAAACCTTACACTTGAGAGCAAAGGGATGGAAGAAGATTTTAGAGCAAACACATTATCAGTAATTCTAGTAGTTGTATCCAGGTTTTCCTGAATGACTTCTTACAAAAGTAGTTCTCGTTTGAGTATGATATTTACTTGAAAGTAGTTTGGAGGAAAGTTAGGAGGGGCAATGAAAATATGGATATAACCTTAAATAATGAAAGAAAGATCCCTTCTTTCGGAGGGATCTCTTTTCATTTCAGTACACTCGACAAAATCTATAACCATTAGAGTGGTTTTGGGTGGTGACAGGCACTATTCTCAAGGAGTTTAAATTGTTGTAATAATGGTTGCTGTAGCACCATCTTGTAATGCTTCTCCGCTACTATGTGTTACTCTTACTGATAAAAGATCACATTGATTAATTGATAAATTACCAATTGCGGTAGCACAGCAATTAGGTGTATTTGCATTATTTGGTCCCATAACTGTTGCGATTATTCCAGTAGGGGTAGAAGTGAATCCACAATCAGAACTTTTATAAATTTCAGCTGTTACACTTTCATTTGCAGTTAATATCTCATCACGAATACTAAAGACTAATCCAGTGATAAGACCGCTAAATGGAACGACTACAGTTGTTTCTTCAAAGTTAAGATCAGCTGTCCCAACTCCAATAAAGTGTCCGCTCGGTACTGTTTCTGCAGCTAAATAAATCGTGTTTAAGCTAGGCCCTGTAGGTCCAGGAGGTCCAGGAGGTCCAGGAGGCCCAGGAGGCCCAGGAGGACAGATGCATTTGCAACAGTGACACTTTCTACATTTACAATGTTTTTTATATGTTGAGCTCCCTTTGCATTCATGATTACAAATAAGGGAACAACATTTCGGGCATCTTATGCTATCTATTTTTAATCACCTCTTTCATTCATAGATGAAATAGTATATGAGTTTTTAGAGGGAAATGATATAAAGACAAGCTAAATTGGGGGGAGTCATTCTAATTATTTTGCTTCATTTTCTGGAAATTGAGTGAACCTTTGATATGAAAAAATGAATGATGATCCTCTTAATAAATGTCGGTGTTAAGTTTTTGTTAAGAAAAACCGTTCTTTTTTCCACTGGAAAATATCGGGTGATTTCTATCTATTGGCCCCCGCGAAGTGTCGAACCCATGTGATAGATTAGGAGATGTGTTAAAAATACTTCTCAGGGGGAACACGTATGGAACGTAAAGGACTTGTAGCATTGACGCTTGCATTATCAATCGCTATCGTACCAGGATTCGGGGAAACAAGTGCAAAAACAGCAGAGCTAGATTCACAGGGGTCAGAGGTTACGATCGGTCATGAACTTCCCAAAGCCAAAACAAAAGGGAAAGAGAAGTTTGATCGTCCAGCTGAAGTGGAGAGTTCTTCAGTAGCGGATGTTTTGGATGAAAAAGGTAAGAAAATAGGAGAAAAGAAAATCAAGAAAAATGCGGATGAAAAAGCAGACAAACTAGCAGACAAACAAAACAAAAAGAATACTAAAAAACAGGTTAATGAAGAAGGCGAATTGTGTATTCTATTATGCGGTAACGGAGGATCAACTGGAGGTTCAGGCGGAACCACAACACCAACTGCAACTGGCGCTAGCGTAGTGACCGTATTGATTGCTGCGGATGAAGAGTATCGTGCTGCACATAGCGACTGGCAAACGCTCACGCAAAACATTGTTGAGAACGCGGATAATGGGTTTACACGTGATCATAACATTGATTTTGAGATCAAAGCTCTTGGTGAGTGGACTTCTGAAGGGGCAAATGCATCTGAAATTCTTCAGGACATGGACAAGGACTGGAATGGAAATGGATACGACTTTGTAGTGGGCTTCACGAGAGATGCTAATTTCAACTCAGGCGGTATTGCTTATGTTTATCCGAACTCTCCTTATGGTAGTGCAGTATCAGTTAACCTCGATCAGGGCGCAACGAATACATGGCACGCGGCTCAGCACGAATTCTCTCATAACTATGGACTAAGTCACGATGCTCAAGGCAGTGGGATTAAATGCATTATGAACTATGACTATTCTTATAGTGTTGATTATTGGGACGAAGATCATGATAAGTTAATAGAAGCACATAAAGGTTGGTATGGAAATTAATACATATCAGTAGCAATAGGTGAGAGCGCTCAAACGATTCGTTTGAGCGCTCTTTTCATTTAAAAGGCGTAGATTAGCCGAATTATCAGGTGGTGACAGGCACTATTTAAGAAACTGATCCACCTTCTTACGTAACTCTTCTGCGATTTCTATGTTTGTGCTGTAATAAAATGTGTTCCGCTTATCCCTGACGTGAATATTCAATAATCCAGCCCCTCTTAAAATGGAAAGATGATGATGGATATTCCCTTTCGCCATGCCAAATTCCGAAACGATATTGGTGAAAGTAGTGGGTTCGTGAGATAAAAATTTCATTATCTTTAATCGTTTTTCATCCCCGAGCGCTTTCGTTAAACGAAGAACTTCAGTTAGTTCATCTTTCGCATCTTTAATAGGATAAGTGATGTATAGCGTATCTTTCAAATGATCGATAAACGACATAGGTTGAAGGTGAATCGCAGGAATCAAACAAACGCTTTTCACACTAGGCGTTTCAATGATGTAACGACTAGCTTCCAAAATAACATCCTCTTGCGATTGATTCTTAAGCTTATGTTCCTTCTCTTTTGCGTCACGATTTAATCGATCAGAAATATCGCAATCTAGGAGTTGAAAATATTGCTCATTCCAGGCTTTTAACAACGTGAGTGATCGGTCTCTTTGTGATGCTAGATCAGAAGGAAGTGTTCGATCAACGTCTAATAAAGGAGCAATTCGTTCAAAGAGCTCACCGCCAGATAGATTCCCTAACCATTCAAAGAAGAGGTCGATTTTGTCTTTGTATCGTGATTGTTCAATTAATAAAACTAATAAGTCTTCAAAGAACATGTTCTCTTTTGAAGCAATCAAATAATGTAACTCAGGGGAAATGAACAATTCAATATCCTTAGGCCACTTTGCGCCAAGATCTAAATATTTCATTAACGTTTGCCTTTTATATAATGAAATGCTTAATAAGAGTTCATAAACAGGTGAAGAAAGTGTTCTAACTTGCAGTGTCATAGGTGCCCCTCCATATCTTTCTTTTTTTCATATCTTACCATACGATGTTCTTAATTAGAATAATCAAAATATTAATTATCTATTCATTGACTTAATATAGTAGTTCAATTAGTATTGAACTAATTAAGCTGTTGGGAGGTATTTACAATGAGGTTTGCTGATCTACAAAATCGGGTGATAGAACTTGCTGAAAGTAAAGAAAACGAAGAAGCTTTGCGTGTTATGGAAGAAGCGAAAGAAATGTTTCCTCATAAAAGAGATCGGTTGGGTCATTGGAAAGCGAATATTTATGTAATGGAAGGAAAGCACGAAGAAGGTGTTGCTGAACTAAAAGAAGTTCTCAAACATGGACTGTGGTGGAACCCAGAAATTCTAACATCTGATCCAGAGTTGAGCCCCTTGCAAGCCTACCCAGAATTTAAGTCTATCGTAAGTCAATGTCATTCGATTTTTGAAAACACAAAAGCATCTGCACATGCGGAGTTAACCATTCAGGGGCATTCTGAAGCGGATACGGTCATTTTCCCTTTGCACTGGAAAGGCTCTAATGCGAAAGACTTTTCGGAGCAGTGGTCTGATGAGAATCTCGTCACCAAGTACTTGATGGGATTTCCTCAATCTTCTCAACTTTTCAGCTACCAATGTTATTCATGGGATGATGAAGCGGTTGCTTATAATGATGTAAAAAAGACGTATTATGAATTTACTAAACGGGTTGATGTGTCAGATAAAAAACGAATACTAGCCGGTGCATCTCAAGGAGGAAGTATCGCAACTCAAATGAGCTTAAGTAATGATATGGAAGAATTTAATTTATTTATTGCTGTTGCACCAGCTTTCGATATCCATTCACTAAAAGAAATTTTGCAAAATCAGCTGAACCCTCATGCAAGAGGCTGCATCATTACAGGAGATCAAGATCCTTTCTATGAAAATGCATTGGAAGCTGCTCAACTTTTTGAAGCTTATCAGATCCCTTGCAAACTAATTGTAAATGAAGGCATCGGGCATGAATGGCCGAATGAATTTCCAAATGTGTTAGAAGAGGCGATTTGTTTTGTAACGAGGCAGTAAGGACGTTGCTCAAAAATGACTTATACAATTATTGTTTATATGGAAAATGAAACCAAATAAAAATGAGATCGTACAAGTAGTATAGAAAGTCATTGATCATCGAAAAAGGAGTGGGGGAAATGGAGTCTAGAAAACATCTATTATCGGAACCTTATTGGATGATAAATACACTGGGTCTCATGCTTTTTATACTTGTAGGTATGCTCTTAATTTTGAATGACAATCTCATTGCTTTCACGATCGTAGCAGTTTGCTATGGATTTGCTATGTTTATCGGTAACTCGTTGTATCGCTCATATCGAAAGCGAAAGCAAAATAATGCTTAAATGATTTTACGAGACTCATAGTGAAATTTCCATGAGCAGCTAGACAAGCCAGGGACAGGCATGGAATGAATTCTCTACTCTCACAAAAAGGTGTTTGTTACGTAATGAAAAAAAGCTGGATCATTTCCACTACGATCACCATCTCACTCATTTTTCTCTTAATGATTTCAACATCTGAAAATATTCTAGAAGAATTAAAGATCGGGCTAGATTTACAGGGCGGATTTGAGATCCTTTATGAAGTACAGGATCCTTACGAAGAAAAAAACATAGCAGAAGAAGAGCTTGTAAAACAAACAGCTGCTCTGATCAGTGATCGGATTGATTTGCTAGGTATTAGTGAACCGGTCATTACGATGGAAGATGAGGATCGTATTCGCATACAGGTTCCTGGCGTGAAGGATCAGGAGGAAGCGCGCGAGTTTATTTCCATTGGCGGGAATATTACGTTTCGGGATACGGATAACAATCTTGTCATTTCTTCCACTGATTTCAAATCTGTTGGAATAGAACATCCTTCTCAGGACCTTGCCCCCGTCGTCACCATCGAGTTCGGCGACTCCATTGATATGAGAAACGTGACTAAGACTTATGAAGATCAAAGTCTCGCTTTATGGCTTGATTACGTTGACGGAGATGCGTATATAAAAGAGAGAGCAAAGGAAGATTCAAAGATTCTTTTCGAAGGACATATAGATGAGACCTGGACAAAAAATTCCGGGATGGCGATTTCAGGTAAATTCACCCAAAAAGAAGCAGAACTCCTTTCCAAAGCGCTTAGCACTGGAGATCTCCCTGCTCCTTTGGAAGAGATTTCTTCCCAATCTGTTAGTGGTCAGCTTGGTGAACAGGCGTTGAAAAATACGATGGTAGCGGGAATCATAGCTATGACGCTTATCTTTTTATTTATGATTTGGCGCTATCGTTGGCTAGGCTTGCTCTCGATAGTTTGTATGATCAGCTATCTTTATCTAGCTATAGGGATTTTCGTTTTTCTTGAAGGCGTTCTAACATTAACAGGACTTGCCGCTTTCATTCTTGGTCTTGGTATGGCAATAGATGCGACGATCATTACGTTTGAACGTTTAAAAGAAATAGAGGATCGTCGTTTGTCATTTGAAGAGCGAGTGATGCAAGCATCGAATCGAACGTTTCTTACGATTGCGGATGCGCATCTTACAACATTAATTGCTGCGGCAGGACTTTTTGTATTCGGCGTAGGCAGTGTGAAAGGTTTTGCGACGATGCTATTGATTAGCATAGTTGCTGGATTTCTAACATGCTATGCGCTATTACGACTTCTGTTGTATATGATCGGGGAGACAAAGCTCGTGGAATGGAATCAGGAAAGAAAGTCTTAAATGAAGAAGTGCTGTACAATGTTGAAAATAGTCTTATGTTGTAAAGGAAAGCTTCCTATTTTTGCACGTTACAAAGCAAGCTCACCAAGAGGTTGATGTGCTTGCCATGTGACGTGTCTTTTTGTTACTTAGCAGACTCTTCCTTCTGCTCCTTATCATCGTCCTCCTCATCATCTTCAACTTGAATAATATCGCCATTCATCCCGTCAATCTCAACTTCTTTCTCGCCGGTATCGGTTTTGATGTCGAACTCATAAACGATCTTCCCGTCTTCTTTCTCGACTTCTTTCTCAATCACGTCTCCGGAAACCTCTTCCAATGCGATCTTTTCAGCTTCAGCTTCAGAAATTTTAGCTTCCTCAATTAGTTTGCTTTCGTTATTGCCCGAAGCTAGCACATTCTCTATACCGTCTGATCCTTGATAGAGAAGAGCTCCTCCAGCTATGCCTAATGCGGTTCCGCCGATAATAAGTGTTTTTTTCATATTCATTAGTTATCCTCCTTGAACTGTTTTTTCTACAATTCTTATAATACGGATCGAATCTAATAAAAAAAGGACAGCAGCATGAGAAGTGGATGAGCTTTTTCTCATGAAATTCTCATTTTCTATTTAATGTTTCTTACGTTAAGGGTAGTTACAATAGAGGAAGATGAAATAAGGGGTGAGGAGAAATGGAGAAAGAATCAATTCTTCTTGTAGAAGATGAAATAAATGTTATTCAGTTCATGAAGTTAGAGCTTGAGCATGAAGGGTACGACGTGACAACGGCGCGTGATGGAGAGGAAGCGATGGCTCGATTTCAAGAAAAAGAATGGAGCGTCATTTTATTAGATTGGATGATTCCGAAGCTTGATGGCCTTGAAGTATGTAGGCGGATACGTAAAACGAGTTCCGTTCCGATTATTATCCTTACTGCCAGAGATTATGTTGGGGATAAAATTCTCGGTCTTGATCGTGGGGCGGATGATTACATTACAAAGCCTTTTGAAATTGAAGAATTGCTTGCGCGCATTCGTGCCGTATTACGACGCGCTCAGTCTCAAAGTAAGCAACAGGATGAAGACAAGTTAACGATTGCGAATCTTGAAGTGAACGTAAAAAGTCGTCGCGTCGTGCGGGAAAACAATGAAATTGAACTCACTCAGCGAGAGTTTGATTTGCTTGTTTTTCTCATGAAACATGAAGGCAAGGCGCTCAGTCGCGAGTGGCTTCTCTCAGCGGTTTGGGGCTACGACTTTGTGGGAGAAACGAATGTGGTCGACGTCTACATTCGCTATCTTCGCAACAAGTTAGATCGAGACTACGAACCAATGCTTATTCATACGATAAGAGGTATTGGCTACATCCTTCGCTCTTCATAAGCGTTCAATTGGAGGGAATCGCATGAAGAAACAACGAAACCAATCGCTGCTTCATCAATTTACCTCATGGTACGTGTGGCAGTTTATTATCGCCCTAATCCTAATCGGCATTGTTGTCCTTGGGGCCATCGGCTTTTTCTTGATAGATCGAACACAGGATGATGTTGGAGCGATGGAAGAAAAATTGCTGATGATTGTACAGGAAGATGAAGTCCAGGAGTCACTTGATGAAGTGTTGTATCCGGATCATGCCGATTATTATGTTGAAATCCGTGAAGGTGGGAAACTTCTCGCACAATCGAGAGGAGACGATGAAACACTAGATACAAGTGATGAAGTAAGCCTGCCATTGTTTGATCAGTTTATATGGAATAAAGAGGAAGGGTTATTCTATCGAAGCGATGTATCTTTTACCGATGGCAACATCCATCTGAAAGTCCATATGGAAGATGAGTTTGAATTCATTCAGCTTATTTTCTTTATCCTTCTCTTCACGGGGATATTAAGCATTATAATTGGCTCCATTTTGATTTATCAATTTACAAAAAAGAAGCTGCGACCGCTTCTAAACATGACGGATGAAGTGAGTAAAATAGACGGTTCTTCAGATCTGCAGAAGCGGATTCTTGAACCTTCGAATCCTAAAGAGTTGAAGGAACTTGCCGGTACGTTCAATCAGCTACTTCAGGAGCTAGAAGAACAGTTTGAACGAGAGAAAAGCTTTGTTTCCAATGCTTCACATGAATTAAGAACCCCACTAACCGCATTTCGTGGTCATTTGAATTTAATTAAAAGGTGGGGGAAAGACGATCCAACTGTTTTGGAAAAGTCGATTCAAGCGTTAGATGATGAAAGTAACCGAATGAAGCATATTTTAGAACAAATGCTCACGATCGCTCGTAATGAACATTTAGAAAGTAGGATGGAGAACGTCAATCTTACTCATATCGTTGAGCATGTGATCAGTCAATTCGAAGGAAATAAGGAAATCCCTCTTATCGGAAATCTTGAAAAGAATGTCACTGTGTTAGGAGATGCTGAGCAGCTTCGGCAAATTGCGGTTATTTTAGTTGAAAACGCCATGAGGTATACGGAGGTAGGGACGATCACGGTTGACTTAACACATGATGATGGTGCTGTACTAAGCGTTTCCGATACTGGTATCGGCATTCCAAAAGAGGAACAGTCGAAAATCTTTTCACGCTTCTATCGCGTTGACAAAAACCGCTCACGTGAAACGGGAGGAACCGGACTAGGGCTTTCCATTGCAAAGGAGTTAGTGGAGAACCATCAAGGTAAGCTCCATGTAAAAAGTGAAGTCGATGTGGGAAGTACGTTTACAGTCTTATTGCCTCTGAAAAAAGTTTCTGCAAGCATCGCGGAATGAATCCTCTTAGGAGGGTTCTTTGTTATAGATTCTTAATGAGTAGAATTGCGCTAAAAATACGATGATTCCATTGAGTTTAATTGGGATCATCGCCGTGATCCTATCCGTCGGATTAATGTATCCTCTCTTTTCAATTAGTGAAGTATTCCTGTATGTGATTGCGATTGTGTTTCTATTCGTCGTGATAGGTGACATAAGGAAAGCATCGTCAAACGAAAAAGGATCACAGTTTCCACTAAAGTATATTTTGATCGGGATAGCCTTTTTACTAGTAAGCTTTCTCTCTTGATTTTGAGAGGAAGCTTTATTTCTATTTTTATAATGAAAAAAGATGAGATATTGCCCAACATGTAACTCCGTAATTAGTTCAAATGTCATGTGAATTTCTATGATTTGAGAGCAAATTCACTATAAAAGTATAGGTTTAGTTCACCGTTGAAAAGGAATAAAGAGTAGAAGATAGAAGCAATAGTTTGAGACGGTCGAGTGACGGACAGAAGTCACTTTAAGATAACAGGAGGAAATGCAATGAACGTACTAAAAGAGCAATATGATTTAGTTAAACACACGCGTAAAGTTCTCTTTCATTTCTGTGAGCAAATCAATCAGGAGGATTATTTAAAAGAAGTAGATGGATACGGATGGGGTTCGATTCGTAATTTACACGTTCATATCGCAGAGTGCTATGAAAGCTGGTTAGGTCGCTTTGCTTTGGAAATGCAAGAGCCAATCGTAGAAGTGAGCGATGTAACGGATGTAAATGAAATGAGAACCGTGTTTGAGCTTGTTGATCAGCTCGTCTATCGTTTTCTAGAAGAATACGACGAGCGATTTGATGAGAAAATAAGTCGCAAGGTATCATGGCAAGAAGAGGAAGAAGAGCTGTCTCCGCTATGGTTAATGACGCATACAATCACGCATGAGTTTCATCACAAAGGGCAGATCGTAACACTTGCTCGAGCTCTCGGTTACGAACCGACGGACACCGATCTCTTAACGCCATCTGACATCAACCGTTATTTGGACTATCCTGAGCAAGGATGATTTCTCATAAGGATAATAGAAGCGACGACTCGTAAAGGGCTATAGCCATTATGAGTCGTCGTTTTTTTATTTTTCTCAATGGAAATTACCTTAATAATGAGAAAATGAGTGAAACAGAATCATTGGAAAAATGGTAAAATTAAGGTGGGGATCGAGGGGGATGTTATGAAATTCATGTTGGCCGGCTTTTTAGGCTTATTCGGAATGATTTTACTTGGATTATCCTTTGAGAGTTTTGGCGAAGTGGGGAATATGTTACTCAAGTTTATTGCCATCATAAGTGTAGTGGCTAGTGTTCGTATTGCGATGAATAAAAAAA
Organism: Anaerobacillus sp. QJM3NY_32; assembly: GCF_056173645.1. Classification (NCBI taxonomy): domain Bacteria; kingdom Bacillati; phylum Bacillota; class Bacilli; order Caryophanales; family Bacillaceae; genus Anaerobacillus; species Anaerobacillus sp. QJM3NY_32. Next base: position 1,064,324 of record NZ_CM149684.1, read on the forward strand.
GTATGCGTAAGTAGCTATTTCATACTACTAGAGAGGCGGGGTTTTCCGATGGGAGATATTCTCTTTCAACTTGTAGCATTTCTTTTAATGTTTGGCGTTCTGGGTGGGATTGTCTTCATCGTTGTGAGTTTCAGAAAGAGAAACTCAAAGCTTGATCGATTAGAACATAAGGTTGATCAGCTGCTTGAGAAAGACAAATCTCAGTCTGATAGATAGAAAGGGAGAGGAGTATGGTTTGGGCAAAAGCGATAGAGGGTTTGTTCCTTTTTTCTATCACAACGTTATTGATCTATGATTATTTTCCAGATATGAGTTTACAAGAAACCTTTCCTTCATCCATTCTACTCCTGCTTATGTTTGGGACTGTTGTTGCATCGTTTCTTTTCAAACGCTTGAGAGAATATACAGTAAAAGAGTTATTTCAGTCTCAGCTGTTTATGATCGTCTATTTGCTGTTCCTGCTAGCTGTTTTGAAATTAGCCGGGGGTGAATCGACTTTAGGCATTTCATTTAGTAATCTCGGTGTTTGGGCTATCGTCATCATCTCACTTCTTCAGTTAGTCGTTCTGTGGAAGAAGTTAAAAAGGGAGAGAGAATTTCAGTGAGCCGAATAGCTCAATTAAAAGTATTTTCATTGTTGTTGGTGTTATATAGCGTGATGTGTCTCATTCTATGTCCGATCCTATTCTTTAACGGCATGTTTCTGATGAATGATGGGGTGGTTTATAGTAAAGGTGTGGAGAGTAGCCTGCTGGTAAAACTTTATCTTTTATTAATGCTACCGAACGCTTTGATTCTGTTCCTAATTCATAAAAGCTACTCGAAGTCACAGCAAATCCGAGTCATGAATCTGGTCTTCTTCGCAGTCGTAACCTTAACATTCGGCTACTTTTCATTAAACTTTCCGTTTGATTACATTCAGCAGTTTGATTAATAAGCGATCAGTATGAAAAAGATCATTAGGAGGAGATCGATGAAAAGAGTTCAGATCATCATTGCGATTCCTTCCTGCTTTTTATTGTTATTCTCCCTTCTAACCAGCTATAAAGCGGGATTGATCATCGCGATGGCTGGTATTTTTGTTGGGCTTATACTAAGGCAAGTTCGCCTGTAGAAATATGGTGAGATTCTCGATCATCCGAGTCGACGGTATAGCAGCGAGGAGAGCTTCGGTGATTCAGAAGAATAGAGCGTTCAGTTGGAGGTGTGAACATGAGTCAAGTGCAAGGAGTGATGTTGGGACTTGTCATAGGCATTGCGTTAGCGATTGGGTTTGCTCTTGGACAAGAGTGGACGGATAACACGGTTATCAGTATCGTCATCGCTTTAATCGCTGGACTCCTCGCTCGAGTAGTGGGGAAGAATTTGATCAAGAAAATGAAATAAGTGAACTTGGAGCGAAGGGAGATGGAAATGAAGGTAAATCATCAGGGGAAGAAACTCCGCAAAATAGTAATGGGACTCATTTATTCCGCTCTTTTCATTGGAGCTATTCAATTTTTGTTTGATTCCGATCCATTTAATGATTATATAGGCTGGGGTTTTTTACTAACGTTTTGGTTTATTCGATTGCTCCTTACTGGATTAAAAAACATAGCGGATGGTCAAAAAAATCTTGCGATGTTAAACATCGGATTGTCTCTTATTGCTGGTATCGCCGTCGCAGCCACATGGGTAACTTCTTTCTTCGGTATTTAGACTATAGCAACTATTGTCTAATCCATTTTTACTCTTTTTGATTTGGATTCGCTTACAAAAGTTTACACTTTTTCCTTCCGTGGTATTTCATTAAAACAGCATAAAAAACTCACTTAATGAAGAGAGAAGGAGAGAGATCACGTGAACAATCAAAATGGACAACCAAAACAAACGCAGCCTGAACAGCCTGGTATTGAATCTGAAATGACGCCAATGCCGGATCAACCCCATGATTACATAGGCAGTCACAAATTGGATCAAAAAGTAGCGCTCATTACTGGCGGTGACAGTGGAATCGGTCGCGCGGTTGCGATTGCTTATGCGAAAGAAGGCGCGAACGTTGCGATTAACTATCTTGAGAAGGAACAGAGCGATGCCGATGAGACGAAGAAGTTTGTTGAGAAGGAAGGCGTCAAATGTCTGTTGATTCCGGGGGATGTCTCGGAAGAAAAAGAATGCAAGGATTTAATCGATAAGACGCTCGATCACTTTGGTAAGCTTGATATTCTCGTCAATAACGCGGCGATTCAGTATCCAACGGAAAGCATTGAAGACATTTCCTATGAGCAGTGGGATCAAACGTTTAAAACAAATGTCTATTCTGTTTTTAACATGACGAAGTACGCAGTGCCACACTTGCAAAAAGGAAGCTCGATTATTAACACGACTTCCATTAATCCTTATACAGGAAATAAGGTGTTAATTGACTATACGTCAACAAAAGGTGCGATCGTGGCGTTCACGCGCAGTATGGCGGCGAGCCTTGTAGACAAAGGCATCCGTGTGAATATGGTGGCACCAGGGCCGATCTGGACACCGCTCATTCCATCTACATTTGACGAAGATTCCGTTGCAGAATTCGGAACGGATAATCCGATGGGACGCCCAGGTCAGCCGTCTGAACTGTTCGGTCCATACGTTTTACTAGCATCTGATGACGGTTCTTACATGACAGGCCAGTGCATTCACGTAAACGGTGGGGACTATATGTCCTCCTAATGCGTGTAGACGGCCCGGCGTTAGGCCGGAAGCTCCGTTTATTGGCCAAAAATGAAATATATTGGCCAAACTGAGATTATATTGGCCAAATTCGAGATATATTGGCTAAAATCACAATTTATTGGCCAAACCGCCTTAACCAAGAAAAGCCGCACACTCATGGATCAGCATTCATGAGTGTGCGGTTTTTTTAAGCGAAGAAAAGATTGTATTCAGTCTGTTAAAACTCTATAATTGATAATGGATCTCAATTGTGAAGAGTGTCATTGATTCGATCATGTTATAGGGAGGTTTTTCTTTGCTCAAACGCTTCTTTTCTTATTACCGGCCATACAAATGGCTATTTATTCTTGATTTCGTATCCGCCATCATCGTCGGAGTGTTGGAGCTTGCTTTTCCACTTGCGGTGAACCAGGTAATCGATCGGTTACTTCCTGAGGGGAATTGGGGCATCATTCTTCTCGCGTGTGCAGGATTGCTCCTCATTTACTTAATAAATACAGGCCTGCATTTTATCGTCACCTACTGGGGACATAAGCTGGGGATTAACATTGAAACAGATATGCGTCAGAAGCTGTTTACGCATATGCAAAAGCTATCATTTGGTTACTATGATAATAGTAAAACCGGTCACAGCATCTCAAGACTTACAAAAGATCTCGAAGAAATTGGCGAGGTAGCCCATCACGGCCCAGAGGATGTATTTGTGGCGCTTATGACGCTGCTTGGTTCATTTGGATTAATGCTGATGATTAATTGGAAGCTTGCTGTCCTTTCTTTCATTGTTATACCGCTGCTGATTATTCTCGCTATCTACTTTAATAAAAAGATGACGAAAACGTTCAGGCGCATGTTTCAAGATGTCGCTGAAATTAATTCCCGTGTAGAAGATAGCATCGGAGGGATTCGCGTCGTTCAGGCATTCGCGAATGAACACCATGAACAGGAGAAGTTCCGTCAAAACAATGAGAGTTACCGTTCAACTAAGCTTCAATCGTATAAAATCATGGCGCAGAACGTCATGTCGAACTATTTGTTAATGAGAGTCGTTACGCTATTTACGCTGCTGTTCGGTACCTTTTTCGTTATCTCAGGGGAGCTCACGTATGGTGAATTCGTTGCGTTTATTTTATTATCAAATATTCTCATCGGACCGATTCAGAAAATTAATGCCGTTATTGAAAGCTATCCGAAAGGGATCGCTGGGTTTAAGCGTTATACCGAAATCATTGATACTGATCCAGACATTCAGGATTCGGAAGATGCGATTGAAATGGCGCTTAGCGGAGAAATTCGCTATCAAGATGTCTCGTTTGGCTACGAGGGTTACGCGCCTGTATTAAATCAAATCAACTTATCTATACAGCCAGGTGAGACGGTTGCGTTTGTTGGCCCGTCTGGAGCTGGCAAAACAACATTATGTAGTTTATTGCCTCGCTTTTATGAAATACAGGGTGGTTCGATAACGATTAATGGGATCGATGTGAGAGAGTTGAAGCTTTCCTCTCTTCGAAGTCAGATTGGAATCGTGCAGCAGGATGTGTTCCTGTTCTCAGGAACGTTTCGCGAGAACATCGCTTATGGAAATCTTTTAGCTGGAGATGAAGAAATTCTAGAAGCAGCGCGGAAAGCAAAGCTAGATGAGTTTATATATAGTCAGCCAGACGGGTTGGATACGGTGATTGGTGAAAGAGGTGTGAAGCTTTCTGGTGGGCAGAAACAGAGGCTTGCGATCGCGCGTATGTTCTTGAAAAACCCACCGATTCTTATTTTAGATGAAGCGACGTCTGCCCTCGACACAGAAACGGAAGTAGCGATTCAAAAGTCACTGGAAGAACTAACGGAAGGGCGCACGACGCTTGTTATTGCCCATCGTCTTGCAACAATTAAGAATGCTGATCGGATTATGGTTGTGACGAAAGATGGGATTGCCGAGCAAGGAAACCATGCGGAGCTTATCGAATCCAGCGGTATATACAGCCGACTTCATAAAGCCCAGTTTGGATGATGAATGACACGATTCCTATGATACGTAGGAATCGTTTTTCTTTTCCAAATCGGGGTCTTATCAATTGTAATGAAAATGCTCGTTTGCTAAAATCTATTGGACGACTAACTGATGCATAGTGCAAGAAAGGTGTTAACATTCATGCTTCAAAACCCAACAGGAAAAGAACGGTTTGGTCTCGCGTTATTGCTTGGGATGCTCGGAATATTAGGTCCGCTTAATATTGATATGTACCTACCGAGTTTTCCAGGAATTGCGAGTGATTTAAATGCGAGCGCTTCGCTTGTTCAGCTTAGTTTAACGACCTGTCTGATCGGATTAGCGGTTGGACAAATTGTCGTTGGACCCTACAGTGATGGACAGGGGCGACGCAAGCCGTTGCTCATTTTTATTTTCTTATTTGCGGTCGCTTCGATTCTATGTGCCGTGGCACCGAACATCATAACACTAGTCATTGCCCGGTTTATTCAGGGCTTTACAGCTTCAGCGGGAGTTGTGCTCTCACGTGCTGTCGTTCGTGATGTTTTTAGCGGGAGAGAATTAACAAAATTCTTCGCTCTTCTTATGGTTATCAATGCGACAGCGCCAATGATCGCGCCCATTGCGGGAGGGGCGATTTTACTATTGCCGTTTGCGACTTGGAACACGATCTTCTATTTCCTTGGAATTCTTGGACTCATTATCGTGACGGTTATCGGTTTCCGACTACCAGAAACGTTACCGCCTGAGAAACGGCTGCCAAGCACGGTGAAGCAATCAGTGCGAACGATGGGAAGTCTGCTTAAGGACCGCTCCTTTATCGGATATGCGTTAACGATTGGATTTGTTCACGGTGGTAGCTTTGCATACGTATCTGGCACTCCATTCGTTTATCAAGGTATTTATAACGTTTCACCTCAAGCCTTCAGTATTCTGTTTGGAATTAACGGACTTGCGATTATTTCTGGGAGCTTCATGATTGGCAGGTTAAGTGCTTATTTTCATGAAAGAAGTCTTCTTCGTACGGCGGTTATTACAGCAGTCACGGCTTCATCGTTTCTTCTTCTCATGACGATTATTGAAGGGCCACTTGCAACGCTCGTCATCCCGATCTTTATTTACATGACAGCTATGGGAATGGTACTTACAAGTACTTTCACGCTTGCGATGGAAAAGCAGGGCCACCGCGCCGGAAGTGCAAGTGCGGTATTAGGCATGCTGCCGCTGTTATTCGGTTCGATGGTGTCACCGCTTGTTGGAATTGATGAATCAACTGCGGTTCCAATGGGAGCGATTTTGTTCACAACGTCTTCAATTGGTGCGATCATCTTTTTTACACTTACGAAAAAAAATCAAGTTCAAGCGACTTCCTAATCGGAGTCGTTTTTTCTTGCTTTTTTATTGTGGAAATTATATAGTGTATAAAGTAGATAAAGATTATCCAGTTTAAGAGAGGTGTTTCTATGCAAATGAAAACAGGTGTGGAGCAGGGCGTTTATGCCATCCTCATGCTGACGTTTTTACCGGAGAAAGCAGTTCTACCTGGAGAGGTGATTAGCTCTCAACTTGGTGGGTCTCCCACTTACTTTCAGAAAATATTAAGGCATCTCGTTAATGCGGACTTGATTGCATCAGTGCCAGGTAAAAAGGGTGGTTTCAAGCTTAAACAAAAAGCGAGTGATATTCGAATCTATGATGTTTACCTTGCGATCGAAGGAAAGCAATCGCTGTATTCGTCGACGGGACTTTTTCAAGATTTGCTGAACATAAAGGAAAAAGAGGTTGATCTGCTATCGAATTTAATGGATGAAGCAGAAGGTTCCTGGCAGTCTATTTTAAAAAGGGAAACGATTGGGTCGCTTCATGAGGAAATCATGAAAAAGTGTCCCCCTGAAAGTCTTGAACAATTACGAGCTTCGATTTACGAGAAAATGGTTTTATAAACAAGGAGGAGCAATAATGGAAAATCTAAATAAATATTTTGATCTTTTTGATCAATCGAGAACGAGTGACAAAGCAATGGAAGAATTAAACGGACTTTTCTCAGATGATATGGTGTTCGTGTTAAATGGCCAAAAAAAAGAAGGGATTGAGAATTGGAAGCTCTTTATGGAGCGCGTGTTTAGAAATAATAGTGATATTAAACACATGTATGAGGGATGGAAAAAGGTCGAGGGAAGCGATTTGTATGAAACTCCATGGGCTGTTTGTGGCAAGCTCTCCACAGGAAAGGTTTACACTCAGACCGGGAAAGACATCGCGAAATTAAATGAAAACGGGCAGATCACGTATTTAGAGAATGTTCCCGATCAAAAAGATATGTTTCAATCGTATAAAGAGTTATAAAAGTGGAACATGCGTGTGACGCGGGTTTGGTTATATCTTGTCTAGTACTATGTGAGAGCAACCGTCGTTACACGTTCTATTCATTCCAAACGCATCGTTCACTAAAAAAGAGGTAAACCAGAGGGCTATTATCACCTCTCTGAATTTACCTCTTTTTTATTCATTTTAGTAGGGAGAGGCGTCTCCTCTTGTTGGGAATTCTTGTCTTCATTCTTCGAGTCATTCGCTGTCTTGTATCACTGCTGCTGTCGGTATCCGTATGTTGAGGAAAGAACTACTTCTTCATCTTCAAGGGCGGATCCAAGTGCGCCGATAATAATCGAGATGCTCGTAGCTGTCCACGTAATGTAGAAATAATTATCGTATCCAACAGAACCTGATAATTGCGATTCCAGCAGTCCCATCGGAATAAGAGCTATGACCGCTACGGCGAACATAAAAAATAGAATAATATAATAGAAACTAACCGTCACAAGCAGTGTTAGGATCGTTGCTACATTATAGAGGTTTCGAAGATATTTCGCTCGATCCTGCCTAGGTTTTTCCCATAGATTATGAGCTAGGACAAGCCAGCCAACCATTAAGAACGAGGAGACAATCATAAGCATAAACATTCTCCATAAACCGTAACTGTTACTTAACTGCCAGAGGGTAGGAAACACGAGAGCATAGGATCCAGTCGCAAAAGCAAAAATAATCACCTTTTTAAAAGCGGGGAAGATCGCCCACGGTCGGTTTGCTCTTACCATTCCAGTTAAGATGCGAATGGCGCCACTTAACCGTGACTTTACGATATATCTCACATCAATAGATGTTTCTTCTCCAGGCCTTACACGTTTAATAGGAGAAAACCGTTCGAATCCCCCTTTTTTAAAGAGCCTCTTCGACCCTTTTTCCTTCAAGTATTCGTATTCTTCATTTTCTTTTGCTTGTAATCGTCTTTGCGCTTTTTCTCGATCTTCCTCTGGGCTACCATAGTACATTTCGTTGACTAATTGTAGAATAGATTGCCTGATTCTTTTTACCATAGGGGTTGATCCTAATCCTGGAAGACTGATAATGGCTACTTTTTTATTTGTAGAAGCTTCTGCCAAAATAGGTTTTCTATCTTGAAAGAATGGTAAGTCTGTTAAACAAACGATGTAGTCCCAATCTTCTTCTTCCTTTCTCTTATAACCTGCTTCTAGAACTTCTTCAGGTTTTTCAGTGACTCCTGTGAGAGGATCAACGGTTGAATCTACATGCCATTCACACTCATCTTCTACGTAATAGCGAAGGAGCTTAGGCAATTCGCTACTTAATTGTTTACTTAGCTTTTCTGGATATCCAGGTGGGGTAACTAATCCAACCGACATCTTAGCTTGACTCACTTTTTCTTCCTCCCACTCCAATTTTATGTAACTATCTAGAAGAATGAATTCCCTATTTTATCAGAGTAAAACTGTTTCTTAACTGAATGTCGTAAGTTTACCATTTATCATTGAAATGGTTCCTTATATTTGAAATGATAGAAGGGAATAAATGGAATGAGGAGTGTGCTTGTGAGTAGTACCGTCGATTCAATTGTTACACTAAGCCTGATATACGGCTTTCCTATGATTGCGGTCATAATCAGGTATAAGAAGATGAACGCGAAAGAAAAAAGAGAAGTTCGCGAAAGTTTTGGCACACTAGAGTTTTTGTGCACTGGTGGCTTTCTCATAATTGGAGCGTTTCTATTATCAGTTGGCAATGTTTTTGAGTTTTTCATTGCAAAAGTAATGGGGCTCGTCTTTATTGTCCCTGGTGCGATCTTAATGACCATTAGCGTTTGGAAAAGAAGCAAAATGCGAAGTTTCATCTTCCTTCTTTTCTTTAGTGTGATGATCTTTCTAGGAACGTGGTTTTAAAGTATTTGAAGCGAGAAACAATAAATGTTGGTGTTCTTAGTAAGGCAATTTGCTTCTACATACGTTGGGCCATCTCCTACAGCTGGAGACGGCCCTTTATTTTATTCACAAACAACCTCTACCCGGCCATACTCATCCACCCAGAGACCAATGACCCAAACTGGAAATCCCCATGATTTAACAACTTGGGTGGAAGCAGCGATATCTGCAAAGTGTTGGCGCTTGCTTACGGGATTGGCAGCACAGTCGCAATGACCAACGACCGCAATAACCTGAGAAGCATGAGCAGTGAGTGAAATAAGCGAGTTTTCTCTAATGCGCTCGATGTCACATCGTGGACCATGAGACAATACGCGATCCATACCTGGCTCTGTGATAAGATCAACGTAATCAAGACAATATTGTGCTTTTAGCCACTGTGTGACAGGGATTTGTGTTCGTCCATCTATGCAGTTCAATGCCGTTCCGAATCGTTTCTCCATGTTACACCTGTCTTTCATGCGCAATTCTTTCATTGCCAAATTGTATTATTAAGGGCGGTGGAAGGTGCTCTGGCTGTGGTGAAAGCCATAACCAGGATGGTAAGTTGTTTGCCCGTGATGGTAACCATAGCCAGGATAATAACTTCCGTGTCCGTGATGATAGCCGTAGCCGGGATTGTAACTGCCATGGCCATGATGATACCCGTAACCAGGATAGTAGCTTCCATGTCCGTGGTGATAATATGGTCGATACACGATCGTTTCCCCCTTAATTAGTTGTACGATAGTGTATGAGAACAAGAATATGATCGTATAGGCATTGGACCGTAAGTGCCTGTGACATATGCTAAAATGGAACTAGAAAACGAGTGGATAAGATGGAAGCGACCATCACGTTATTTATTTATGAAGGATCGGGATAACATGGATATTCAACTAAACAAAAATCGAATCAAAGAAATGTGTGGGGATCTCTCTTTCAAAAAAGGGGAGGCTTATTACCGTTCAAATAAAGTATCCTTTCAAAGTGATCAATCTGATCAATGTGAGGCCACCGTTCATGGAACAGAAGATTTTTTCGTATCGGTAATCAAGGATCAAGATGGCCAGCTTCAAACGGAATGCAGCTGCCCTTCCCTTGCAACTTTCCAAAAAGACTGTCAGCACATTGCGGCTGTTCTCATTGCGATCCAACAGCTTCAGCAAGAACAAGAGGAAAACAAGACTCATAATAGAGAGCTTACAGAAGACTTTATGACGCTGTTTACGAAGGATGGTTCTAAAAAGAGTGGCCATCAACGCTATTTTGAAAAAAGAAAGATGCTTGATGCGGTATTTACATGTAAACCTGTTTCGCTAAACGATCAGGATGTGCTTGGGATAGAAGTAGCGATTGAACAAACAAAAGTGCCTGGCATTCGCGACTTTCTTTCTCATGTGAAACAGGGGAAGCCTAGTGAAATCTCCGCGAACTTTACATATGATACAAATCTTCACTGTTTTTCAATTGAAGCAGATGCGATTCTTCATCACCTTATCCGAGTCGCTAGTGATGAGGAGGCCTTTCTAGAATCAGCGCCATACACATCCACAGACCACACGTCGAGAGACACGTTGATCATCTCGCCATCTTCGTGGATCAGCCTGATCCCTTTGTTAACAAAGGCACCAGACGTTAAGCTCCAGCATAACGGTCGTTTCTTTGAGCGTCTCAACGTGATCGACGGCTCACCACCGATCCGGTTTATCGTAGATGAGTCGGATGCGGACAGTTGCCAAGTCACGATTAAAGGACTCGAACGCATGACCATTTTGAATGCGTATCAATCGATGATCTATCATGGAACGGTCTTTCAATTAGAAGAGAGAGATTTTCATCGAATCGTTGAATTGAAGCAGATGCTCCCGTCACCCGGGACAAATTCTATTCCCATTCCTTACACACAGATTGATCATTTTCTTGAAAAAGTTGTACCTGATTTGAAACGAATGGGAAATGTAGAACTTTCGAGAGCCTTCCGTGAAAAATTTATGAAAACACCGTTAAAGGCGAGACTTTACTTAGATCGCATTAGAAATCGTCTGCTAGCAGGGCTTGAATTTCAGTATGAAGAAGTAGTGATTCAGCCGTTAGAGAATCGCGATGTGCCGGGTTCAACGATCATTCGAGATGTTGAGAAGGAAGAAGAAATTCTTGCGATGATGGAAGAGAGCGGATTTTCCAAAACGGACGGTGGCTATTTGATGCAAAATGAAGAACTTGAGTATGAATTTCTCTACCATACCGTTCCAAAGCTTCAATCGCTGCTACAGTTATATGCGACGACTGCTGTTCGAAATCGTCTTGTTCAAAAACCAACTTATCCTAAAATCAACGTGAAGGTGAAGAAGCGAGAACGAACAAATTGGTTAGAATTTAAATTTGAAATGGACGGCATATCCGACAATCAAATTAAAGAAATCCTAGCTGCATTAGAAGAAAAGCGGAAATACTATCGTCTTAGAAGTGGATCACTCTTATCGCTTGAAACGAAAGAAATGGAAGACATTCATCATTTCTTAACGACCGTTCCTCCTCAAGAACAACTGGAACCGTATTTTTCGCTCCCCGTTACGAAAGGCGCAAATTTGATGGATGCGATTGAGCAGAAGAACATTTTTCAAGCAGACAAATCGTTTCGTGAATTTCTCGATTCCATGCGGCATCCGAGTAAATTGGAATTTGAAGTACCGCCCGAATTAGAAGGGGTTTTACGTGATTATCAAATTCAAGGATATGAGTGGATGAAAACACTTGCGAGCTATGGATTTGGCGGGGTACTCGCAGATGATATGGGACTCGGAAAAACGCTGCAGAGCATCACCTTTATCGTATCTGAGCTTACAGCCATTCGTGAACAGAAAAAGCCTGTTCTTATCGTCTGTCCATCATCTCTTACGTATAACTGGTACAATGAAATGAAAAAATTTGCTCCAGTGCTTCAAACGCTGATCATTGACGGCAATCAATCAACACGTGACAAGCTTCAGCAAACGGTCGAAGGAATGGACGTTATCATCACGTCTTATCCGTTACTTCGTCGCGATGTGAAATGGTATGAAACGAAATCCTTCCACACCGTCTTTTTTGATGAAGCACAGGCATTCAAAAACCCTTCAACTCAAACCGCCCGTGCGGTAAAGAAAATCAACGCCGATCATCGCTTTGGACTCACGGGTACGCCTGTTGAAAATGCGATTGAAGAGCTCTGGTCGATTTATCACGTTGTTTTCCCTGACCTTTTCAAGGGGATAAAAGCTTACGGTAACTTAACGAAAAAAACGATCGCGAGAAGAGTGCGACCGTTCTTACTTCGAAGAATGAAAGAGGATGTTTTAGCAGAGCTACCGGATAAGCTCGAATCTCTAGAGTTAACAGATTTATTACCAGAGCAAAAGAAACTATACGCCGCTTTCCTTGCGAAGTTAAAAACCGATACGCTCAAACACCTTGATCGAGATACGATTAGTAAGAATCGCATCAAAATCTTAGCTGGCTTAACAAGACTGCGCCAAATTTGTTGTCACCCCGCCTTGTTCGTTGATGGATATAAGGGGAGCTCTGCTAAATTCGAGCAGCTGCTTCAAATTGTCGAAGAATCAAGGCGTTCTGGTCGGAGAATATTAATTTTCTCTCAGTTCACGAAAATGCTTCAAATCATTGGGAGGGAGCTAGCCGCTCGTGGACAAAACTTTTTCTATCTTGATGGGGAGACGCCATCTATGGAAAGAGTGGAGAAGTGCAATCGGTTTAACAACGGCGAACGAGATGTTTTTTTGATTTCTTTAAAAGCTGGTGGCACAGGACTGAACCTAACTGGAGCGGATACGGTTGTGCTTTACGATCTTTGGTGGAATCCAGCCGTTGAAGAGCAAGCGGCAGATCGTACGCACCGTATTGGCCAGGAGAAAGTTGTCAACGTCATGAAGCTAGTAGCCCGCGGCACGATAGAAGAAAAGATGAACGACCTTCAGGAGAAAAAACGCGAGCTCATCGGGGAGATCATAGATTCAGACGAAAAGGCCAACACAAACTTAACGGAAGAAGATATACGAGAAATATTGATGGATGTATAAATGGAATAAAGGTAACATGCTAAATCCTCGCGTACGATGCGGGGATTTTTTTAATAAGATGAGAAATGAAAAATCTACCAATTGGCAACGCGTTCAAATTCAAAAAAGCATTCATTGTATTTTCATTATCCAGGTTTTAGGTTGGTTGTGATAGGGAAGAAAGACGTAAATGCAAGATGGAGGTAAGGGACATGAGCGAAGTAGCGATCAAACAAAGCATAAAGTGTAACACTGAATATACGAGTATAAAAAAGGTATTAGTCGTAAAACCATCCTTTATGAAAATAACTGAAATTATAAATGAAACGCAAAAGCATTATGAAAGAAGTAACATTAACGTTCCTAAAGCATTACAGCAGCACAGTGAATTTGTTCACGTTCTTAAAGATCACGATGTTAATGTTCATGAACTTGAGGCGAACCCCGATCTTCCCGAGCAAGTCTTTACGCGGGACATTGGGTTTACCATTGGTCAAGAGCTATTCGTCGCTTCAATGAGTGAACAAGTTCGCCAGCAAGAAACAAATACATTAAAAACATGGCTGAAGGAAAGCTCGATCACTTATCAAGAAGGATTGCCACTCTCAATGGAAGGGGGCGATGTTGTCATTGATAGGTCGACCGTTTACGTTGGGGAAAGTGGACGAACGTCTAACTTAGCCATTCAAGAACTACAAAAGCGCCTACCTGATTATCAAATTGAACCGCTAACGTTAAAGGATGATATTCTTCATCTAGATTGTGTGTTCAACATCATTAGTGAAAAGGTTGCGCTCGTCTATCCGCACGCTTTTACTAGTGAGGATTTAAAGAAGTTAAATGCTCGTTTTCATTTGATTTACGTGTCAAAAGAAGAACAGTTTTATATGGGCCCAAATGTTCTTTCGATCGGTCAAGGTAAAGTCGTTAGCCTCTCGCAAAACAAACGTTTAAATCGCGTATTGGAGTCTGAAGGCTTTACCGTACTACCTGTAGACTTCTCTGAAATCATTAAATCAGGAGGTTCGTTTCGGTGCTGTACTCTTCCACTTAAACGAGGTTAAGTCACATAACAAGCTTCGTTTTTAAAGTGAAGTTTTTATTCAAAGGAGAGAAACCCATGCTAAAAACAGAAAGTCGCTTCTTGTTAACAAAGGAGGATATTGAGAATCGTAAAGATCTTCCAGAATGGCTCTTAACAGAATATAAGACGTTCAGTGAGTTAGTTACAGATCCAACATTTCCTTGTTTTTTCGGTAGAACAGCTCAACTTAAAGGGGAGCTGCGCTATTCTTACATTGAACACGATGATTGGGCCAACTTGCCTGACGCGGTGGAAAGCTTTCTTAGCTTATTTCGTGAACCTACGAAAATAAGACATGGATTATTTATTTTTGTAGAGCCGGAAAGGGAAGAAAAGTCGATTGACTACTATCGTTCTTACTTCTGGGACATTCTACAGTATCTACATAACCAGGATCGTTTTCCATGGCCAAGTGAAGCACCAAAGGATCCCGAGCACTTTTTATGGGATTTTCACTTCGCGGGAGAGCCGATCTTTACTTTTGGAAACGCACCTGCCTATAAACAACGCAAAACGCGTAACCTTGGCAACAGCCTGATCTTAGGATTTCAGCCTAGAACGATTTTTCAAGGATTGGAAGGAACCGAAAAAGGCGGCATCATGTCGCGTGACAAAGTGCGTGCGCGTGTAGAGAAATGGGATAACCTTCCGAAGCATCCGGATATTAGCCACTTCGGAGATCCTAACCATAATGAATGGAAACAGTCGTTTATCGGGGATGACATAGAGCCAATCGTCGGAAAATGCCCTTTCCTTCATAAAAATAGTTAAGTTGAATTCTAGATGAATATGAAATAAGTAACCTTAACGACACATGAGCCGGCTCATGTGTCGTTTTATTAATAACCTATCATTCTTTTGGATTCCCACGTGGAATAATATGTTAAAATGAAACGTAATAAATCCAGCGGTATTAAGAAAAGAGATGTAAATAATGTAAGGGTTACCAAAGTGAATATAAAGCTCCTGGAAATGGATTGACTATTTTGCGGTTTCATTTGGGAGGTACTCAGATGAAGGGTCAAAAGAAAGAGAAGAATAGTTTCTTTAAAATTCAGAATGAGTATAGACAAAAAATAAGGAAGAAACAGGATGAACCTTCACCGGTAGCGGAAATGAAAAACATCCTACTAATCTTATTTACTTTGCTTTTTATGAAATTTTTATATTTATGGATGTAAGCAGAGTAATGAATCGAAACACAGCATTAAGATATGAATAGGTGTTCGATTGAATACGAAAATATGGATTTAATCAATGTTCTTTAAAAGAATGTGTTCCTGAAAAAATACGTTACATCGTCATAGAATGGGGGGCTAATTATTGAATTCTTTAAAAATACCACAGTTAGAAACGGAACGCTTGATTCTACGAAAAATCACCGAGGGTGATCTTCAAACTATTTATCAATACGGCTCCAATCCCAATGTATCACAGCATGTAAGCTGGGAAACGCATCAATCTATAGAGGATACGAAAGGCTTCGTTGAGATGATCCTTGAGGGTTATCGTCAAGAAACCAAAGCACTATGGGGCATGGAGCTAAAATCTTCTGGTCAGCTTGTCGGTACGATCGATTTTGTAACCATTGAGAGTAAACATCGAAAAGCAGAAATAGGCTATGTACTTGCTGAAGATTGTTGGGGTAAAGGATATATGACTGAAGCGGCTAAGCAAATCATAGCTTATGGATTTCATGTATTAGAATTAGAGCGAATTCAGGCCAGATGTTTTGTCGCGAACGAAGGATCGGCTAGAGTGATGGAAAAGGCGGGCATGACGTTTGAAGGCATTATGAGAAAAGCGATGTTTGCGAAGGGGAAGTTTCATGACTTTAAGATGTATTCAATTCTTTCGGATGAATTCAATCGAAGAGCAAAAACGTCTCAAATAAATTCACTACAATAATTAATTTAATAGACGAGGTGATTTCAGGTGAATGCCTCTACAATTGTAAGTCTTGTCATTCTATTTGCTGTATACATATGGGTTAGTGAGTATTATTTTAAAAGGCGTCTTGGTATTAAAGACCAAACGAAGTGGATGATGTCTAAGGATCGCAATAAAGTTGCCATGGTCATTGATCTAGTATTAGTTGTTCTATTCATTTATTGTAATTTTGATTGGAATGTGGGACCTAATAGCGAAAACTATCCTGTTATGATGAAAATCAGCCCTATTTTTGCGTTGTTTTTTCTACACAATATGAATCAAGGAATCGAGGAACTTCTTAAAAATCGCTCTGGAAAATCGTATTACCATTATTGGTTAGGCTCTTTGATGAGCGTTCTATCTTTTTTGATTTTGTGTATAGATCAATATTCATAACCTATTCTCACTACATAATAAAATTAAATATGAAAAGTGGTGAACAAAGTGAAAGGCAAATGTCTCATTCTGTTAACAATTTTCTTGGCCTCTTGCTCTAATCCATCCTCATTATCAAATCTACCTGATGGGATTCTAGCTGGAACGAGCGAAAATTGGACTGTTCAATACGATCTCCGTGAAGAGAATGGAGAAGAGTTTAGAGGAATAATGCTAGAATATATTGGCGATGGTGAAATTCCTTCTACAAATATTACATATGCTTTTAGTGGTGAAACAGCTTACGATGTTGATTGGCAGAAAACCGGAGAAGTAGAAATGAATAACTCTAAGATCGAGATTGAAGATACATTAGGCTGTGCCTACCCCTGTGATGAGCTTCAGCTCGACAAGGGAATCCATACAGTCATCGAGTGGGACGGTCAAATGGAAGAGTTCGTTTTAAAAGGGAACAAGTAACGCCATTATAGAGACATGAAAAAAGGTTGAGCATTATACTCAGCCTTTTTGTTTACGGAAAAGCGAAACGATTCTAAGGTGAACTTCGTATAGTTAGTAAGGGAATACGGAACTTCTTTGTGAGAGGGAGAGGATGATAACAATCGAATTAAGAACAGGATCGCTAAAAGGATGTGAGAGTTGAATGGGGATGGGAGGTTTGTCCATTGCGGTAGTGGCGTTTCTATTCACCGTACTTGGCGCTTTAGTCGTCTTTTCTTTAATCAAATGGATTGTGAAAAAATAGTTGGCTCCATTCATGATCTTAGAGAATTCATTGAGCCAAACGTATGGAGTAGCGCTGATTGAGAAGTCGATCGGGAAGCAGCATTAACTGTATTGAGGTGATAACTTGAAGCGAATCTTCTTTTTTATCTTTGAAATTGCTGTGTTTGTTTTAATCCTCTGGTCAAATATTCAAGAAGGTATTAAGTTCGATGATTTTACTGGCGTCTTTGTAAATGTAGTTGGCATTGTAGGAGTATTTGTTTGTATAGGTGGGATTGTGAGTGAACTACGGAAAATAAGAACGAGCGAATGAAAGTATTCCTTCATTAATTTGTTAGTGCAATCATACATATCCAAACCATGTTTCAACTCTATCAAAAGGGGCGAATGGAATGATGTTTATAACGTTAACACGCTTAGGAAAAGCCAATTTTGCAGCAGGTGTTTTCTTTATCATCGCTGGGGTTATTTTGTTAGCAATAAAGCTAATTGAAGGCAGTGCGAAAGAGGACCAATCGATGATCGTAGCCTCCATATCTCTAGGACTAGCGCTGTTTTTCTTATCACTTCTTTCTAGAAAGAACCAACAGGAATAAACCGATAAGAGAGGGCTAGGGAAAAGTTGAAAGATAGTTATGAATTCTATGTTCATGTTTTGTTACTTTAAGATTTGAGGGTGATGTAGTGGAAACGTTTTTCCCGAAGGTCATCATAGTGATGACGGTTGCTGGATTTGCACTTTATTTCATAAATAAAGCCCTAAGAAAATGGCTTAAGGTTGAAAAGAAACAAATCTTCTCGTATAACCATGTGAATGAACTACATAAGAAATGGGATTGGGGCATTCGGATTAGTTTTATCGTTTTATTGATCATTAGTTTTGTCGTTCATATTTATCGAGGTTTTCATGATCCTATTTGGTACCTACAAACACATATTCTTTTGTTTGTTTTTATTATTGCGTCGGAAGCTGTTCGAGTCATTATGGAGAAGAAGTATGCAGCTAATAAAAATGATTATATTTTCACATCGATTCAATTGGCGCTCATCATTATCTTCTTAACATCAATGTTTTCAACAAACTTTTTTGGGATTATTTGATGAAAAGGATACCCGATATATGACTAGACTGGAGGGGATCTACTGGGTAGTAAAGCAGCTTTCATTGAAAACATAAAAAGAAAAATCGTTGCTGGATCGTTCACGATTCTTCTGTTATCAAGTATTTATTTCATTGTTTCTGCGGTTCTTATAGACGCTACGCTAAGTAGCGGTCTCGCAGAGCTTCAAGAAGATACGGCGTATATATACATCATTCTGTTCTATGGAGTCTTTTTTTACGGAGTGCCGGTTTCGCTAATAAGTGATTCGTTGGCTAAGTCGATTGCAATCACAACTCGTCAAAAGGATATATATATGACGACTATTCTGCACTTGCTAGCTGGCTCTATAGTAGGCTTAGGTAGCCTCATTCCTGCCGTAACGTTTTTGGTTATCGATCGATTATTAATAAGGAAACCTATCCACTTTCGGTTTGGTGCAATCATGTTCATTTCCTTATGTGCGATGACATATATGATCGATGTCAGCATTAAGGAAGTGTTTGGACTTAGCTGAATGATAGGTGAAGGAATGGTTTCTCTCAAATGAGTCAAAATCGAGAAACAACTTAGGGTGTGAATTTTCATAAGACGTAAGGGGATGGCATATGACGAAACGTTTATTACTCTTCCTTCTGATTGCATTACTAACTGCTTGCAGTGGGGAATTGAACGGTGAGGAAGCGCCTAAACCAAAAGTGGAAGTGTGGAATCTTGATAAACAAGCGAAAACTGAAATAGCGCACAGCGCAAAAACGGTGTGCTGGAATGACTGTGTCATGGTAACAAAAGCTAATAATGAATCACAGAAAAACCCCGAAATTGTCGATATCGGCAAGCAATCCATAGGCATCAGTTTTGACGAGATGGAGCCAGCGCCATCTACGATCAATCTCATAAATGAAACGACGGGCGAACATATTAAATTGGATTCAAATAATATTACCATTAGCCCTTCGACTAATGGTGAAACAGTCTATCGTCTTCATTTCTTCTGGAATGGGAAAGGCGGTAAGTCTTTAGGAGAATCAACTTATCGGTTTGGTGTAAAAACGAGTAATGATTACCAGGTGAAGTAAAGGTTGGCTAGTAAAAGAAATAAGGTATTGCAACAAATAAATGCGATTAAGCAAAGGGGAAGAGAATGTCTATGGTATCAGCATGCTTAGGCTGTCAATTGGCAAACAAAATCGAATCGGTACATGTTGTATACGAAGATGATGATGTTTGTTGCTTTTTAGATATTGAGCCGTTTAACGAGGGTCATACGTTAATTGTACCTAAGAAACACGTTTTAGATGTGGAAGAGTTAGACATGAAAACAGCCAATGCGATCATGCTTGCTTCAATGAAAATTTCCCGAGCAATCAAAGCACTTTACGCGCCTGATGGAATCACAGTTTGCCAAAATGGCGGGACTTTCAACGATTTGAGTCATTACCATATGCATGTGATCCCGAGATATGAAGGACAAGCTTTCTATCATGAAGAAGAGAGCGAGAATGGTAAAGAAAAAGCTAGCTTAGGAGTCACGAAAGAGAAGTTAATGAAACAAATGGAAATGATGTCGTAAAGTGAAAAGTTGGTTTTTCATTAGAAGAACTTAAATGGCACTCCTGTGAAATGATTGAATTTAATTGTTTGTTTTGAAATAATTGGAATTGTATATTAATGAAAAATTTTGTTCAAACCATTGCTACGGATAGGAGGGAAATTCCTGAAAACAGAAAGATGTTATCTCCGCTTATTTTCGGAGAGAGATTATGAGTCTGTTAAAAAGCTTTATGAGAACGAGGATGTGCGAAAATACTTAGGTGGAACGGTGGAGGAAGAGGCGTTTAAGCATCACTTCACACATATGCTTCACGCAAAGAAGGGCCGCTACTGGGCGATCTTTCTAAATGACAGTCATGCATTTATCGGTTTTGCTTTTCTTGATTCTTATCATGATGGTGCTCGTACAGAGGTCGGATATCAGTTTCTACCACAGTACTGGCGGAACGGTTATGCGAGCGAGGTCGTTACTCGTGTGATCAAGCATGGATTTAGTGAATGGCAGCTACAAGAAATCGTCGCTGAGACACAAACGCGAAATATGGCGTCATGTAAGCTTTTGCGAAAAGTGGGTATGACGTGTGAAGCCCAATTGAAGCGATTTGGTGAAGAACAATCGGTGTTTAAACTCTTCAATCCTACCGCGAGCTAGATACATAGTGTGAAATCACTGCAATAGAGGAGCTTGCGAAATGAAATGGAATAGAAAAATGGTTACACTGAGCGTGGTTACTTGTTTGATGCTAGCTGCGTGTGGAAATAATTCAGCCGGTGAGCAAGCCGAGTCGAATGGCTCGAATGAAATGGTTAATAGTTCGAGTGAAGAATCCGACACTTCGATGAATGAAGAAGCAAGCACCGAAACGAGCGATGAAGCTTCTACTGATGAAGAAGGAACGGAAGAAGGCGAAGCAACATCTGATGATCCGAGTGACGAGGGTACAGAAGAGAATACGAATGATCATACAGAAGGTGATTCTAAGGAGGAGACTTCAGAATCGAGCGAGGTCACTATTACTTCTGGTACTTCGGCTGTCGATTATTTGAAGCGTGAATTAGAAGCTGATGAAACACAAAACATTGATTTTGCAGATATCGTTTTTAGAGAGATGGGACCGATTCAAACAGATGACGGGGGACCTTATTATACTGTGCAACTTACTTCCAAATCCCTTAAGGAAAAGGGTGGTTCTGGAACGGTAGGGTTGTACAAAGTGTATGAAGATGGAACATATGAATTGAACTGATCAGTCGTTTGATTTCTAACACGATGAAATTTCTAAGGAAGAGCTTTTCCGGGACGAGGAGAAGCTCTTGTTTTATAATCACAAGCATTTGTACGGAGGAGGATGAACAGTTAGTGAATCGAAATATTCTCATATGGGATCTCATTTGCTACGTTGTATTTCCGATTGGCATTTGGCACCTGTCTCGAGACATCATTGGTGACTACTATGCTATGCTTATATCAACTATCCCTGGGTTGATATATAGTATCATCCGCTTTATTCTACTGAAGAAAATAAACTTTTTTGGGATTTTTCTCATTGTGACGTTAGCAACGAGTACGTTAGTTGACGTTCTTTCCGGGTCTGCCATTCAAATGCTTTGGAATCACGTGGTCTATTCTTATGTAATCGCATTGATTATGATCATTAGTATTTTGATCAATCGACCTATTTATTTATTGTTTACAGTCGATATTATGGAGCTCCAAGGAAGGAGCCGTCGCATTCTAAAACAGGAGTTTTACCAGAAGAAAATCTTAACGATATTTAAGCTCATCACTTTTGGTTTTGCGTGTAAGGATATCATCGTAGCGTCGATTAATGTTTGGCTAATCTTGCAATATGGGGTAGATTCTTTTGATAAAGGTATTCTTCTGAAACAAATAGTCGGTTGGGGGATTACGCTTATCTCCGTCTACGGGTTTTTCCATATTGCCAAATTACTACAATACAAAAGCAACAAAGAATTGGAACAAACGTTATAGCAAAATTGTATGAGAGAAGGCTTCGTAACAAAGGGGTAAGAAGAGAAAGGCGGCTAAACAGTGTACTGGTTTATAGCACTATTTGATGAGAAGACGGAACAGCAGGTGAAAGACATATGGAATGACCTGAGTGAGCAATCCATTTCTTTCTACGCAGAGGAAGTGAAGGATGGTAGACCGCATATTACATTAGGAAGCTATGAAAGCTTAGATAAAAAGAAGTTCATAGACGAAGTGGATGATTATTATAATGAAAAAGGTGGTTTTGAGATTACGTTTAATACAATCGGATCTTTCCTAGATTATGGAGCGATCTTTCTAACGCCTACAGTGACGCAGGAATTGCTTACGTTTCATGCGGATCATTATCAAAACCTTGGCGAATTCAATGAAACAGCTAACTCTTTATATTTACCTGGAAAGTGGATTCCTCACTGTACGTTAGCTAATGATCTTTCTCATGAAGATTTAGCGAAGGTCTATCACTACTGTATTGAACGGAATGATACGATCTATGGCAGAATCGAAGAAGTGGCACTGATCGAATTGGTTGAGGAAGATGAGGACGGAATGAACGCGCCGATTATTTACTCAAAAAGGTTAAAATGATAGGCTTCTATGAAAATCATAAGAAAAAGCAGGTCACACTAAATTGATGTGCACCTGCTTTTTCTTATGTATTTTCTTGTCCGCTTATTTCATGACCTTGCTCTTTGGAAACCAGAAAAGGAACGAGCATTGGAATAATTAACACAAGCACGAGCAAGCGAATGACCTGCATGGCAGCGACGATGCTGGCATCTAAGTCAAGAGATGCTGCAACAGAAGACATTTGCGGTGCGCCAGCTGGAACGATCGCGAGTAGACTTGTAATGAAATCGAGCGGTGTCATGAGATAGAACACAAACGTTACGACAAATGTTAAGAAAAAGAATGAGAGAAGAATCCAAACACTTGTCCACCCAATTTCTTTGATTTCCTTTAAAGCTTTGCGATCAAATCGCACTCCGATGATGACGCCTAGCATCGCCATCCCCAAACCTACAAGGAGATTCGGCATGGTTGGAAGCGGTTGGATAAACGTGTGAAAGAGAAATCCAATGATAATGGCGTATAGAAAAGGGGCGATCGGAATGCGCCATTTCTTTGCGAGGAAAAGGGTGATTCCAATTAACAAAAGGTAGAAAAGACTGGCGAGTCCTATCGGCATATTCACTTGAGATGTGGCTTTCATCGCAGCACCCTGTACTTCATCTGTTGATAGAAAGGAAGACATAAAACCAGCGACGAGCGGGATAGTTGAGACGAGCATCATGATGCGAACCGTTTGAAAGGCAGCAACCATACCTAGGTTCGCCTTGTATTCGCGGCTCAGAGCCATCATGACCGATGCACCGGCTGGTAAACAGCAGAATAGCGCTGTTTTTGAATCAAGATTTGAATAGTTATTTAGAATTTTTCCTAAAACCCAGCTTGCAATTAATAAGATGATCATTGAGACGGCTAGAGGGAGTAGGTAACTTGCGACCTCCTGAAACATTTTCGCTTTAATACTTAAGCTGATGCTGACACCGATCACGGCTAACGAGAGGTCAAACAATAAATTCGGATATGCCATATCATCAATCATAAGTCGATAGAAGGCTCCAACAAGCATTGCACCTAGTAACCATCCAGCTGGAATGTTGATAAGATCAAAGAGATACCCAACGGTAAAAGCTATGAAGAGTAGTAGTCCTTTTTTCATTCAAACAGCACCTTCAAAAAACAATATCGTTGTATGTCGAGAAGACCAGATCGTAACAGTCTTTCTCTTGAATCGAGAACAGTGATTTTCATCAGTGTAGCATATCTTCATTAGCATATTCATGCGATACGGCTCGCTTTAAATGTTCACAAAATGTTCACTTACGAGCGCGAATTGAAATGACTATACTTGTCACTATGCTAGAAAGAAAGGATGAGTTGTTTTGCCAGAAACGAAAAAAGAAGGTTTTTATTTTGGATTAATGATGTGTTTTGGAATGGTATGTGTGATGACATTCTATAACTTATCTACGAATGGATTATTGAGAGAAATGGCTCTTATAGAATTGCTGATGAGTCTATTGCTTGGCTATATTATCGCTTTGTCATTTGAATTTATTGTGGTAGCTCCCATTGCGAAGAAAATTACGTTTCGTTTGCCTTTTAACAAATCTCATAAATGGAAGGTCATTTTAATTCTTTCAACTTGTATGGTTATCGGTATGGTATTCTTTATGTCTTTTTACGGATTAATAATGTCATATGCTAATATCGGATCTATGGAGCATTCCTTCCTAAGAGAGTATGTTTCGTTATTTATGAAGAATGTCATTGTAGCCTTCCCGTTACAGCTCCTTATTATGGGCCCACTCGTTCGGTGGTTGTTCGTGAAGTATGTAAAAACGAATAAACCAATGAGTGCTAGAGCGCAGTAATGGAATAAGTAGCGGTGAATTTGGTTTATTGGGGAAGTGAACAACTTCGTAAAGAAAAAAGGATGCGCTTCTGGAGTAACGGGTTATGTTTTAAGGTGAAAATCATCATTTATAAGCTATTTTAGAACAGAAAATAACTCTAATAAAAGTCTCACAATTATATCCTTAAAATAACTCTTGAAAAATCACCGTTAGGTGGTTTTTTGCGTCTAATAATGAATTAAGTACCTTAAAAAACCTAGGAGGATTTACTGCATAAAAGTATAGCTTGTTTTATAATAAAAGCAACTAGTTTATAACTATAGGAGGAGAGGCAATTGCAATCGATTACGTATGAAGATTCATTCCAATTCATCGAATTTTTCGAAGCAAACATCCAAGTCTTTACAGATACGCTACTAAAAGAAGCTGTCAACGTTAAAGATAAGATCTATGAAATACTAAGAGTAGGCAATATCGATCTTGTTACTAATGCTCAAACACTCGTAGTTTATATCATTGAAGAGAATGATCAGGACCTTCATGCATTTGCGGAACAAGAAGGAATTGCCTGGGCAACACATTCCCTTGCTATCTCTTTTAAATTAGAGTGGGTACAAGCTATACGTCGAACACTGTGGATGTTTTTTCAAAAATATACCGAGGAAAGTAATGATAAGGGTTTTAATTTCTTTGAAATGGAAAAACAAATTAACAACCGAGTAGACTACTTTTTGAATTCCTTTTTCATAAGTTATACGAAATATAAAGATTCGCTTATAAAGGCTCAGAGAGAACTAGTTGAAAATCTTTCAGTACCAATTATTCCAATAAACCACTCAGTAAGCATTCTCCCTTTAATAGGAGCAATTGACGCTCAACGAACCGAAATACTTGAGGATAAGGTATTATCCGTAATAAGCGAAATGCGTATCCAAACTTTGATTATGGACTTGTCCGGAGTTGCAGAAATAAGGCGTGAAGAGGTTTACCGATTGATTCAAATCATTGATGGCGCCTCACTAATGGGGTGTAACACTGTCATAACCGGATTAAGGAAGGAAGTTGTAAGGAAAGTAACGGCGCTTGGCATTAAATTAGGTGAAGAAATCAAAACGTTAGGTACGTTACAGCAGGCATTAGGGAAATATTTTATTGCTTAATGATGCTTACCTGTGTTTATAGATACTATGATAATAAATTAAAAGACGGACCCAAAAGAACGATCCGCCAATTATATATCTAGTTATTCTGTTTTTTAAAGCAACCGTTCGTAATATAAAGTTAGCCAGACTTTTCTGGTTAACTTTTTTATATGTTCTTACTATAGCGGTGGTGGGGGCTGAACGTTGCGCATCTGAGGCTCTATTCCCGTTAGGTAAACAGTTCACTCCCTACTTGTACATACATAAGGCTTAAAATCCAAGCTCCCTTTAACTAACCTTCGAGTTAATCGAAGAAAAGAAGTTTCTCTCTTTTTACATTTCACCATATAATTTCCATATTATCCATTCATTATCTACCGAAATTGAAGTCGTTTTCAAGTACTAATTCTGAAGCGTACAATGGATGTCTAAATGATATTCTAAAAATGGTTGAAAGATACAACCAAAACAGCAACACCAAGGAAAAGTAAAGAGTCTGATTTAGCTATCAAATCAGACTCTAGAACAGTATATATTTGTTTATTTGCAGCTCTAAACAGAACCTGTTATGGCTGCAGGGCATCCTTTTCTAGTTGGTTAGTTGAATCGTTAGATGGAGAAATTTAAAATTCTTCATAAGTAGCTGGATCTTGATCATTCAATCGTCCATTTGGTTTCGTTAATTCAGCCATCATCGCCATTTCTGTTTCATTTAAAGAAAAGTCAAAGATAGAGAGGTTCTCAAGCTGACGTTCTGGAGAAGAAGATTTAGGAATCGGGATGGATCCTAATTGATAATGCCAGCGTAAAATCACCTGAGAGACTGATTTGTTATGTTGATTTGCAATTTGACTGATCGTTTCATTTTCTAAAATGTCAGTCACTCGAGCTAGCGGACTCCAGGATTGTGTTTTGATGTTGTTTTGTTGATGAAATCTTCTCTGATCTTCCTGGTTGAAGAAGGGGTGTAGTTCGATTTGATTGATGCTTGGCTTTACGCCGGTTTCCTTTTCCAATTGTTCTAGATGCTCCGGAAGGAAATTACATACGCCAATCGAGCGAATGAGTCCCCATTTCTTAGCGTCAATTAATGCTTGCCAAGCTTCTGGATAAAGACCTTGTTTAGGGTTCGGCCAGTGAATGAGGTACAAATCATAATAATCCAGGTTGGCTCTATATAACGACTCTTGAATGGCTGTAACAGCTTTCTTATATTCTTGATAGCGACCTGGTAATTTAGAAGTGACGCGCAGTTCATTTCTAGGAACTGTACTTCGACGAATGGCTTCGCCTACGGTTCCTTCGTTTTCGTAATTGTAAGCTGTATCGATGAGGCGATAGCCAACGTCAATCGCACTATTAATAGCGGTTGCCCCTTCATTTCCATTTAGCAAGTAAGTACCGAAACCGATAGCGGGTAGTGTAAGACCATCATTCAATGTTAGTTCTGGGATTGATTCCTTCAACAAAGATCATTCCTTTCAATAATACTTAACTTTTTTATCTCACTTTAAATCTACCACTTCCTAAAAAATGCAAACATATGTAAGCGTATTAACAGTGAATTTATTTGTGAAGGGAGATGAAATCAATTAAATTTATCAAAAAAAGCTTATTGGCCAGTTGTGACCAGATAAGCATTTTTTTAATGTAGCGTCATGAGAGGCTGTCTCATCAAGTGAAATTGGCGATTTGTTCGTAACACTCCGTACGTGTTTGGGGAGGATTGATGCCTCTTCGGATGATTTCGCTCGTTAACATTTCAATAAAAGCTTCATCTAATTGAAGAGTATACGCATCACAAAATGCAATTAGTAAATCCTTAGTTGATAAGAGTCGCAATCTATTCGCCCTCCCTGTTGTATTTGGTTTTGTTTAAACGGTTATTGAATAGCGCTGCTTAATTTTGACGTTTGGCATAATCAAAATAATGAAGCAGAACCTTTTTCCCTTTTAGCCGTTTTTCCAAATAAGAGATAAACAAGGAGGTAGTGGATGGCTCATAGAAGTTATTCCGATGAACGTTAATTTCATGAATGGCTGATTGGTCAGAACGTTTTGGACGATAAGCTCGATCAGACGTCATCGCAATGAAGCTATCGATGACTCGAAGAATCGAAACAGATCGAGGAATTTGTTCATATTGTAATTGATAAGGATAGCCAGTACCATCGCTATTCTCATGATGATTTAGTATAAGAGACGGCTCAATATCAATCTCTGGAAAATCATTAAGTAGCTCTATTCCAAACTCTGGATGCCGCTCGACATACTCTTTCTCATAAAGGGTTAGTGGGCTCTTTTTTTGAAGAATTTCTGTTGGGACAAGTAGTTTACCGATGTCATGTAGCAAAACAGACTCAAGAAAGCGCCGTTTCAACAGTGATCGGAAATTGTAATGCAAACAGAAATCAATAAAGTAGCTCGTAGTTTGTACTGAATGGAGAAAGCTATGAGGGTCGTGACGTCTTAGGAGTTCCATCATTCGCAGTGTGTGTGATGAAAATAAATTAGCGTGCCCGTACAATGTACACTTTTCCATGTTCATTCTCCTTTTTAAGGAGCCGGTTGCACTACTTGCTCCCTATCACTCAAGTGCCCAGGCTAGAATGATAGTTCATCGCATTCTCTTTTTTTGTGGTTCTCTTACTGAGGTATCTTGACATAAGGATATACTTATATAATAAATACCATAAAAAGGTGAATTTGTTAACTGTTTTCTTTGATTTTTCAGTTTTTTTATTTGGAATGCCAATGAAAGGAGGTTGGGAAATGAATTCTGACGTACTAATTGTTGGCTCAGGTCCTACGGGTCTTGTATTAGCACTCCACCTAGCGAAATATGGAGTTTCATTTCGGATCATCGAGAAAAATGAGGGACCCGGAGAAGCATCGCGTGCGCTAATTGTACACGCTAGAACCCTAGAATTTTATAACCAAATGGGCTTCGCAGAAGAAGTCATCCACCGGGGGATTAAAGTGAAGTCTATCCAATTTCGAGAAGGAATGAAAGCAAAAGCCAACATCAATTTTCACGATCTTGGAAAAGGATTAAGTCCTTTCCCATTTGCCCTAAGCTATCCGCAAGATGATCACGAGCAGCTGCTAATTAACAAATTAGCCGACGAAGGCGTTGAGGTAGAATGGAAGACAGAGTTGGTTTCATTTATGGATGAAGGGGACCATGTTCAAGCTGTTATTAAAAAAGATAATAAGGAAGAGCGGAGTGAGTTTTCATATATATGCGGGTGTGATGGGGCACACAGTACCGTTCGAAGAGAACTTGCTTTTGATTTTCCAGGTGGAACGTATGAGGAACGTTTTTTTGTGGCGGATGTTAAAGCGAACACTGGCCAGTTATCTGAAAGTAGTTTAAATGTGTATTTAGATTCTGACACCTTTTACCTGTTCATGCCAGTTAGAAGCACGGGAATGGAGCGGATTATTGGAATAGTTCCTCGCCATTTAACCGATCAAAGCTCAGTTGCGTTCAAGGATTTCCAGTCGCTGATCGAGCAGAGAACAGGCATAACGATTCAGCATGTGAACTGGTTCCAAACGTACAAAGTTCATCATCGCGTTAGCAGTCATTTTAGAAAAGGACGTGCCTTTATTGCCGGAGATGCTGGGCACATTCATAGCCCGGCTGGCGGACAGGGCATGAACACCGGTATCGGGGACGCGGTGAACTTAGCGTGGAAGCTAGCCGCAGTGCTGCTTCAGAAAGCGGATGAAGCTATTCTTGATACGTTTGAAAAGGAGCGCATTGGCTTTGCGAGAACGCTAATCGATACAACAGATCGAGCATTTACTTCTATTATAGGCGATCACATGACGAGCAGATTACTGCGCAAAATCGTTATACCGAACGTGGCTCCATTTGCGCTTCGTTCCTTTTCAATTGCTCGAAAAGCAGCCTTTAGAAGGCTTTCTCAAATCAACATTCATTATCGCGAAAGTCATCTTAGTGATGGTACAGCGGGGGAAGTTCATGGTGGAGATCGCCTGCCATGGATTCAAACAAATTCATGCCATAATTATGGAGCGCTTAAGTCAATGGATTGGCAGCTTCACGTATATGGTCAGGCAAATGAAGCCGTTAAGGATTTTGCCAGGGTATCTGGATATGCTCTATATGAGTTTAGCTTTGAAAAAGCAATGACGAAAAAAGGATTGCAGGAAAATGCGCTGTACCTGATCCGTCCGGATGGTTATGTAGCCTTAGCGGATAGTGAACAGAAAGTGGAAAGATTGAAGCAGTACGTATCAAAATTCAATATTTTATCTTTATATAAGGAGACTTAAGTGCAAAGTTCAGTTATTTTTGTCCTTAAGTCTCCCTGCTTTGTTTAGACATTGTGATGAAAATATCGGTAATCACTTTTGCTACATATATAACGAATAAGTAAGCCCCTAATAAAACAAACCAATTCGTGTATAACTTAAAGAGGTCGAGCCAAATTAAAATCGGTTTGAAAATAAATGTGAATCCTACAGCAGAAAGCGTGCCATATAACCAATAGTTTTTCTTATGTGATAAGCACCACTGATAAAGCAAAATAAAGTATACAGGGACAAGAGCCCCATCGATACTAATGCTTGCAGGTAATTGCGGAATCGCAATATAAGGGTAGTCCCACCAGGATTTACGAACGCCTAATGCATCCACATAAGCAGCTATGACATGAACGGAATACCCAAAAAATCCGAGCAGAAAAATTTTGCGTCGATCGATTCGAAAATAAAGGATAATAAGCGGTACGAAGATGAACGCTAAAATAAGCCAGAACTGCCAGGTTGTATAGTCAGAATAACTTTGCCAATAATGATTCGCTTTCTCTTCAAGCTCTCTTCGCAACGAGACAAGTTGATCAAACTGCTGTTGTCGATCCATGATGAACACCACCTTTATGGGGTAGTATTCTACGCAAAAATAGTTGTTATTACGTTCTGTAGAAATTTTCTTAAAGGAAGGCTGTGTACGGTGAACGTGTTGATTCATTTTTCTTATGCGTCATAAAAACTTTTGGGAAATGGATAAGGAGTTTGAGGTTTCATAGCGAAATGAATAGAGGAGGTATTTCATTTTTCTAAGGAGTGTGATCGAATGGCTCAGACGGCGAAGCACGTGTTTGTGAATTTACCGGTCAAGGATCTCGATAAATCCATCGCTTTTTTCTCTGAAATTGGCTTTGAATTTAATCCACAGTTTACGGATGAGAATGCGACGTGCATGGTGATCAATGAAAATACATTTGTCATGTTACTTGTAGAGGAGTTCTTCAAGACATTCACGAAGAAGAACCTTACGAACGCCAGAGAATCAACGGAAGTCATTATGGCCCTTTCTGCAGAAAGCAATGATGAGGTGGATCAAATGGTGAATCGTGCGCTTGCAGCTGGAGGAAAAGCTTCGAATGATCCCATCGATCATGGATTTATGTATGCCTGGAGTTTTCAGGACATTGATGGGCACTTGTGGGAAGTGATGCATATGGATGAAAGTGCAATTGAGCAGGGAGAATAGCTTCATAAACCAAAACACCTCATCCGTTAGGGGATGAGGTGTTTCCGTATGCTTTCACTTATTCTGCAACGACAAACTCAAAGTTACCTTCGAATTTCACGTCTTTTCCAAGCAAGAACCCTCCTGTTTCCATCGCTGCATTATACGTCATGCCGTAAGCTTCACGGTTCACCTTACCGGAAACGTCAAAACCAGCTACTGTGCTACCGTCAAGTGGGCTTTTTGATTTGCCATTGTATTCGACCGTGAACGTTTCTTCTTTCGTTACCCCTTTAATAGTAAAGTCGCCAGTAACGTCATACTCTCCATCATCTTTCTTTGCAATAGACTTACTTTGGAATACCATATTTGGGTATTGATCTGCTTCAAAGAAATCGCCAGAGCGAAGATGACCGTCACGATCTTCGTTACCTGTATCGATTGATTTTACAGAGATAGTGACTTTAATGTTTGCGGAAGTCAGGTTATCAAGATCGCCGTTGAAATCGACGTCAAAGTCAGTAAATTCACCTTTTGCTTTTGAAACCATCATATGCTTGATTTGAAAATCTAAACTGCTGTGAACCTTATCTAGTGTTAAAGTAGCCATTGAAAAATTCCTCCTCAGGATTGTTGCTTTTTAGTATAGATTAAAGATAACGTAAATTTATCTCGAAGTCAAGATACTTTAAGTTAAGACATTATAAATATTCTTTCAATATTTCGTGCAACTTTTTATCCACGTTTGAAACGTCTTGCCTCATACTAAAGCCTCTTTTTAGTCATAATCCGGTAGTTAATTGGAAGGAATTTGGATTTGTCGGGTTTACTGAATGGAAAGTGGTGTCATGATGGTAAGTATAAAGGGAGAAAAGGAGCTGTTTCGATGAAAAGATGGAAGATTCTTTTACTAATGATGAGTGTACTACTTGTGTTAGCCGCCTGTGGAGGAGGTAACGAAGAAGGAACAACAGATAACGAACCTGAAACGACAACGGAAAATGCTGGTGAAAGCGATCAGGAGCAAATGGAAACGATCACTGTCAGCATGAAGAACCAGGATGAGGAAGAGATTGGTACAGCTGAGTTGATGGAACATGATGGTGCAACGATGATCAGTCTTGACGTAAGTAATTTACCAGAAGGAGAGCACGGTTTTCATATTCATGAAACTGGATCATGTGAAGCGCCAGATTTCAAATCGGCAGGCGGTCATTATAATCCCGGTGATATGGATCACGGTACGGAATCCGAAAATGGACCACACGCAGGAGATATGGAAAATATCGAAGTGGCCGAAGACGGAACACTACAAACCGATATTATGAATGATAAAGTAACCCTAAAAGCAGGAGAAGAAAATTCGTTGCTAAAAGAAGGCGGAACAGCCATTGTCATTCATGCTGGTGCAGATGATATGGAATCACAGCCATCAGGAGATGCCGGAGATCGTATTGCGTGCGGTGTGATAGGTGAATAAGTGAGAAAAGGTGAAAAAGGATTTCATGGGTTTTGAGCCGTGGATCCTTTTTTATGTATTTCAAGCTATGGAAAACAGAGGACAAGTAGGAGGAAGGGCGTTTGTGAGCCGCCCTTATTTGTTGTTTGGACAATAAAATCATATTATAGCCAATATACAGCGATAAGCATCGCAAAAGCCACTGATTCCGTGGTGGGAGAGCGCTACTTTATTAAAATGTAAGATTTTCATACATGAAAATTAAAAATTCGCAGAAAATTCAGGGTTAGTACTTTGATATTAGGGTATTAAGATAGAGTTAACTCGAAAACATTTGTTTTGCCTTCCAAAGGAAAGCTGAAATGAAACTTTCTCATTCGTATAAACAAATGTTTGTTAATACGAGTGAAAAGACAGTTGATCAAAGAGGGTGAAAGTTCGTTCGTAGGTTGGTAATTTGTACCTAATTTGATACAATGATGAAATTGAATGAAAAAGGAGGTTATCGTATTGGACAAGTGGATGAAATTTCTCGAGGTAAACGCTCCTCGTATTTTTGATTTAGCGATTGAGCACACGATACTCGTCGGCTTAGCGATCATTGTTGCGCTTATCATTGGCGTCCCTCTAGGCATTTACTTAACAACAAATGATTATTTAGCTGAGACGATTCTGCAAATTGCTTCTGTCATGCTTACGATTCCGAGTATTGCTTTATTCGGTATTATGATTCCGGTCTTCTCGATCGTCAATCAGGGAATTGGTTTTGTTCCAGCTTTTGTAGCACTGGTTCTGTATTCGCAGCTCCCCATTATACGTAATACATATACCGCCATTCGTAACGTAAACCCTGAAATGCGAGATGCAGCAAAGGGTTTAGGGATGAAAACGAGTCAGCGACTGCTTCGCGTCGAAATTCCGAATGCGTTCCCCATCATAATGGCAGGTATTCGAACAGCCGTTGTACTTAACATCGGAATCGGTGTCATCGCTGCTTATATTGGTGCAGGAGGACTCGGTGTTCTTATCACTCAGGGCATTTCACGTGGGGACAATTACTTAATTATTAGTGGCTCAATTGCCGTTGCCATTCTTGCTATGATCGCAGATGGTATCTTGTTATGGATTCAAAAACGCTATACACCAAAAAGCATTGCGAATTAAGGAGTGAGGTGAAGAAATGATTACATTTGATCAAACAACCAAAACATTTGAAGGCGGCGTAACAGCTGTGAATGGTGTAGACTTCACCGTTGAAAAAGGACAAATTGTGGTTTTATTAGGCCCGTCAGGCTGTGGGAAAACAACCCTACTTCGAATGGTGAATCGTTTGGAATCGATTTCAGATGGAAAGATCACTATTGATGGTGAAGATTCTATGTCTTTAGATCAAATTGCTCTTCGAAGAAAAATTGGCTACGTCATTCAAAGCAATGGTCTATTTCCGAATATGACGATTGAAGAAAACGTGATGATTGTTCCCGACCTTTTAGGTTGGAAAAAGAAAGAGAAGCGCAATCGTTTTAATAAATTGATGGAAATGATCGGATTAAGCGGTGAGAAATTTGGTAAACGTTATCCGCATGAGCTTTCTGGAGGACAGCAGCAGCGTATCGGTGTTATTCGCGCATTAGCAGCTGACCCGCCCGTTATGCTAATGGATGAGCCATTTGGCGCACTTGATCCGATTATTCGTGAGAAAATTCAAGATGAATTTCTTCAAATTCAGCGTGAAGTAAAGAAAACAATTCTTTTCGTTAGTCATGACATTGACGAAGCGATTAAAATGGCAGACAAAATCGTTCTATTACGCGGTGGGGAAGTAATGCAATACGATACGCCATCTGAAATGCTTGTTCGTCCTAAGAATGAATTTGTTCGTGAATTCTTCGGGAAAGACCGTGCAATCAAGAGCTTAAGTCTTCATACTATTCAAGATATTCAAGAAATCATTGGTCTTGTTAATGAAGACGAAACGATTGAAGATACCATTACGATTAATGTTCACCACGATTTACGAAATACGTTATCCATGCTTCTAAATCAAGAAGCGGATCAAGTCATTGTAGTTGATGATGATGGTAACAAACTTGGCGCCATTACGATTGATCTCGTTCAAAAGTATCTTCATTTTGAAATTAAGGCAAAGCCTACCCTGGTGCAGAAGGGGTGATTTGATGAATAAGAAAAAAGTTATGAGCCGTATTGTAAGCTTTCTTGTCTACGGAATAGTGGCCGTGTTCTTTATTTGGGCCATCAGCAACAGCTATTTTGACTATATTTTCAGTCAAACTAGTACGTTTCTTCACTTATTGAAGCAGCATATGCAGCTTGTACTTGTTTCTTCTTTCCTAGCGGTCATCGTAGCGCTACCTGTTGGTATTCTTGTCACGCGTAAAAGCTTTCGAAGAGCCGAGTGGGTCGTTTCAAATACGGTCAACCTTGGTCAAACGATTCCAAGTCTTGCTGTTCTTGCTTTGATGATTAGTATTCTAGGTATCGGATTTAACACGGCAGTATTTGCCCTATTTATCTACTCGCTGTTACCGATGTATCGGAATACGGTTGCGGGAATTGATTCCATCGATGAGAATTTAATCGATGCAGCAAGAGGAATGGGCATGAAGCCAATCCAAATACTCTTTCGAATTGAATTACCGAATGCATCGTATTCGATTCTTGCAGGTATTCGTACAGCCGTCGTATTAAATATCGGAACGGCTGCACTTGCTTATGTTGTCGGCGGTGGCGGACTAGGCGTATGGATCTTTACCGGCATCCAGTTATTTGATAACGGTTATTTAATTTCTGGTGCTATTCCAGTAACCTTACTAGCTATTTTTGTAGACTATCTTCTTCGATTACTTGAACGAAAGATTGTACCAAAGGGATCTAGACCACCACAAGAAACGTAACGACAGGAGGTGTTTGTATGAAAAGAAAACTATTTCGTATTATCGGAATCATTTCCATCCTTTCCATGCTAGCCTCGTGCTCAAGCGTAGGGATTGGCGGGAAACAGATTTCGGTTGGTGGCAAGAACTTTACAGAGCAATACCTACTTTCCGAAATGACCGCTTTTCTTCTAAAGGAGGAAGGGTTTGACGTGAAGCAAATGAACAACCTGGGGAGTACCGTTGTTCGTAAAGCGCTCGAAAATAGTCAGGTTGATATGATGTGGGAGTATACCGGAACGGCACTCATTACATATATGGGCGAAGAGCCGATTGCTGATCCAGTGGAAGCATTTGAGAAGGTCAAAGAGTTAGATGCCAAGAATAATGATATCCATTGGATGAACATGTCTAATGTTAACAACACCTATGCTCTCGCTATGAAGAAAGAGCAGGCAGAAGAATTGGGGATTGAATCGATTAGTGATTTAGCGAAGTATGTGAATGAAAACCCAGGAGAGCTAACGATGGCCTCAGACGCAGAGTTTGCGAATCGACCTGATGGATTGCCTGGCGTAGAGAAAACATACGGGTTTGAATTTGATTCCAGTCAAATTAAACTAATGGATCTTGGTTTAACACAAAGGTCTTTAGACAATGGGCAGGTCGATGTCTCGGTCGCATTTGAAACAGATGCTACTATTGTCGAGTATGACCTTGTTACCCTGAAGGACGATAAAACCTTCTTCCCGCCATATAGAGCGGCGGTTAGTATCAATGAGGATGTATTCGAAAAGTATCCAGAAGTGGAAGAAATTACAGCGCGTTTAGGTGAAAAACTAAACAGTGATATTATGCGTGAGTTGAATTATAAAGTCGATATTGAAGGAAACAGCGTCTCTGTTGTTGCCCATGATTGGTTAGTAGAGAATGGTTTACTAGATGAATAATAGTAATAAAAGCTCATCCTGAAGAAAGAATCAGGATGAGCTTTTTTATGTATGATGGAGAATACGCTCAATTATTGGCGAATTCCTAAGTTATCGTATAATTATTAAACTATTATGACGTTGTAGTAAAAAGTATGGAATATGAACGGGTTTGCATGATTTTGGTTTTAGTGTTTAAGAGAGTGGGAATTTCCTCCAAACAGGTCATAAAGGCTTCATTTTAGGAGGGTATAAAATGCATTTATATAATATAGGCTATGTTATCATGGCAGCCGTTTTGTGGGGGATTTCCGGGGGATTAGCCGGGATATTAATGGATAAAGGTTGGGATCCGCTGGTGATCTCATTCTATAGAGGATCGATAGGGTTTGTTTGTATTTTTGTATGGCTACTTCTTCATCGAAAAGGAAATAAAATAAAGTATTCAACGAAGACGATGATGTGGTCAGTACTAGCAGGATTAGCGGTCGCTGGGAATTTCAGTTTTTACTTTCTTAGTATTTCGGAATCTGGTGTAGCGGTAGCGTCAACTTTGATGTACACGGCACCACTGTTCGTGCTGTTTAGTTCATTTCTTTTTCGAATAGAGACCGTCACCCCATTTAAGGTCATTGCAATGGTTATTGTGATGGGGGGAATCAGTTTATTAACAAACGTTTATGAAACGGGACTTGGCAGTTTAAATATTCTTGGAATTACAAGTGGACTATTATCAGGTCTTTCGTACGCTCTGTTTATTTTTGGTTTTAAGAACGCTTCTAAAGAAGGCCGCCCGCCTTTTGTCCTTAGTATGGCTTTTGCGACATTTACCATTGTTATGTTACTATTTATTGACCATAAGGAAGCGCTCGACGCCTTGTTTTCAGAGGATCTGATTTGGTTCATCACTCTCGGTATCATCGGCGCAGGTATTTCTTTCTACTTATATATAGAAGGTTTGAAGAAAACGTCAGCATCCGTTGCAGCGATCATCGCGATGGTCGAACCGGTTACGGCTTCCCTATTTGGATTAGTTATTTTGGGAGAGGTTTTGACTTTAACGCAAAGTATAGGGCTTGTGATCATTCTTATTACGATTACACTTTTGAGTCGAAAACAAAAAAGTTAATAAAGGATCAGTGGGAGTAATCTGGATAAACAGAATCTTGTTACTAAAAATGGCCGGCACATCAATCGTATGTGCCGGCCATTTTCTCTCTATATTCTACTTATGAAAATGGGTGTAGTTATTTATCATCTTAACTAACCCTTACTTAGTATTCGTAAACCCACCATCGATGCGAATGACTTCACCATTGATGTATTGCGCTTTTGAAGTTAAGAGGAACGTTACGAGCTCAGCTACTTCTTCAGGCGTACCGAGACGCTTCTGAGGAATGCCGGATTCCGCATTTTCTTTCATTTTAGGATTCGCTTCATAGAAGTCCTTCACCATTGGAGTTGCCGTTGGTCCAGGAGCGATTGCGTTTGCGCGTAATCCGTCCTTCGCATATTCAGCTACGATACTTTTCGTTAGTCCAATAATACCGTGCTTTGTGGCAGAGTACGTGACTACAGAATCTTGACCAATCACACCGGCACTTGAAGCTGTGTTCACAATAGAACCTCCACCATTTTTGATCATAACATCAGCTACGTAACGAACACCATATAAGGCGCCCATCAAGTTAATGTCTACGATTTTTTCAATTTCTTCTACTTTCGTATTTAAGTAATATTCACCGCTACCGGAGATGCCGGCGTTATTAAAGAAATAATCAATTGAGCCAAAGGCTTCAACAGTTTTGTCGACGTAATTCTTTACTTCATCTGCTTTGGATACATCAGCTTTTATGAAAAGCGCATCAACACCTGCTTTTTTCGCCAGGTCGACCGTTTCATTACCGCCTTCTTCGTTAATGTCTACTGCAACGATATTAATCCCTTCATCTGCTAAACGAACAGCAGCTGCTTGTCCTAATCCACTTCCTGCACCTGTAATAACTGCGACTTTACTCATGCATAAAACCTCCTGATTAGTTGATTGAAGATGATATCTTGTTGCTATAGTACTAGTATAGACCTTTAGATTTTGAAAATAAAAGAAAGCGACTTGAGGGAAGCATATTGCGAGCTACCTCGATACATACGGATTTCCAGTCACCCAGAATCTCCACGGATAGTCACGAGCTTCTCCTGAGTTATCAATTCCGATTCGTTTTCCTTCAGAGATGTGATCTGGTGTATAGCCATGTTGAATATATAGGGGAGGGCGCACTAAGGCGTGCCCATAATCGCTTGGATCAATCCCTAACGCTTTAGTTAATTTTCCGGGACCATCCGTCCATTCCTTTTGTTTTCGTCCAGGTCTTCGCTGCTCCATTAAGTCTAATCCTTTAACAGGTTCAACGGCACGAACGAGAATCGCTTCAGGGACATCGGTGTCAGCACTGACCACATTGAATAAACAGTGCGTGTGCATCACGTACGTATAAGCATTCCCTGCAGGCCCGAACATCACTTCTGTGCGTTTCGTTCGTTTGTTGTTGAAGCTATGAGCTGCTTGATCCTGTGCACCCAAATATGCTTCTGTTTCCACAATATATCCGGATGCCACGCCTTCATCCGTTTCCTTCACTAACTCGCAGCCGAGGAGAGCCTTCGCTAGTTCTAATGTCGGTTTTTGGTAGAATTCTCTAGGTAAAATAGCCATGTTCGTTTCCTTTCGTAAGTCGTTATAGTTGAAAGAAGTTCATTCTCTCTTGTAAGCTCTACACATTAGTTTTCCACAAGCCTACGTTGACTAAACGAGGAGCGGGGTATGGTTCGAATTGATTCATGAAGAAGCATAGAAGCTTTTGGTTAACATACAAATTGAGAAACATTTAACATACTTATGAATTAAATGCTAGATTATAAAAGGAAGTGAAGATCATGGATTTATTTAAAAACACCGGGAAAGTTTCGATCGTAACTGGTGGCGGTAGCGGAATCGGTCGCCTTATGGCAGAAACGCTTGCAGAAAGCGGATCAAAAGTCGTTCTGCTTGGACGTTCACTAGAAAAGGTTGAAAATGCAGCTGCGGAAATCGCTGATCAAACTGGTGCAGAAGTTAAAGCCTATTCATGCGATGTGACAAGTAAGCAGGACATTGAGAAAGTAACCGCAGCAATCAATGAAGAGTATGGACAAATTGATATTCTCGTTAACAATGCAGGAACGAATGCACCTGGCACGATCGAAAATCTCGACGAAGATGGCTGGGATAAAGTGATGGATACTAATGTGAAGTCTGTCTTCTTTATGAGTCAGGCAGTTGTGCCATATATGAAGAAACAGGAATATGGTCGCATCATTAATACCGCTTCTGTTGCAGGAGATGTAAGTCTCTTCTTCAGCTCTGTCTATGGGACAAGTAAAGCAGGCGTTATTCACTTAACGAAGCAGCTCGCTAACGAATTAGCTGAAAACAACATTACGGTGAATGCGATCAGCCCATGGATGTTTAAGACGGATTTCATTAAAGATTCCTTAGAAGACCCAGAGTTTAAAG
Source organism: Anaerobacillus sp. QJM3NY_32 (assembly GCF_056173645.1). Classification (NCBI taxonomy): domain Bacteria; kingdom Bacillati; phylum Bacillota; class Bacilli; order Caryophanales; family Bacillaceae; genus Anaerobacillus; species Anaerobacillus sp. QJM3NY_32. Next base: position 1,104,031 of record NZ_CM149684.1, read on the forward strand.
AGATGATTAATAAAAGAACGCCAATGAAACGAATTGGAGAGTTGGATGAACTGAAAACATCCGTTCTTTACTTCGCTTCTAAAGGATCAAGCTACATTACCGGACAAAATATTTTCGTTGATGGTGGCGTCACAAATTACGGATTGTAAAAAGAAAACGGATTTCCTCACTTATGAGGGAATCCGTTTTTTTAATGAATTATTCCTTAGTACCTTCAACAGAATTCAAATAATGGTCGTGCGATTAATCGATCGTCGCCCACATTTCTTCTGGATTTAGTTCGTAAATGTTATTTTCTCGGTACATAAAATGATTGATAATAAATTCTCGACGAATGGTTGCGAAGTCGGGATGGAACTTTTTGATATACTCATTTATTTCTTTCTCAGGGTACTTTTTCCCTCGTTCTAATCCGTTGATCAAGTGCTTAAGAATAATGATTTTTTTCTTTCGTTGAGAAGGGAGGTGCTTGAGCGTACCATCTGGTGCTAAGAAATTATTAATAACAGCTTGCGTTTTCACAGAATCGTCCTCCTTATCGTAGTCAGGCTGGTAAAACATAGTGGGCAGGGCTTCTGAATAAGAGCGGAATTTCTTCTCATCTATGTAGTAATAGATGGTGTTTTTATCCTTACGTGGATAAACAATGCCGGTGTCTCTTAATTTCGTCATATGATGAGTGATCGTAGGTGCTTTTAATCCAAGTTTGCCAGCGATGGCTTGGCCGTGGAGAGGACCTTTAGCGAGCAACGAAAGAATGCGAATCCGAGTTGGATCCCCGAGTGTTTTATGGAAATTAACTAATCGGTTTAACTGCAATATACGACCCACCTTCCTATAAGTTAGATTAGTATCTAATTAGATACTAATCTAACTAGAGCTGTTCGTCAACCAATGGACCGTTCACATATTGCCTGAACTGGTTTCCAATTCGTTACATAGAAACCTCTATATTGTCTTCTCTGAAATAATACTGAAATAATTATTATTGAAATGTATTGTGTATTATTTGTTGCGAATTAAAAAGGGAAATACCTCTTAGAAGATTGGATACCAATCTTGTAGTACGAAATGACTGCCATTTACACTCAATTATATCAAGTGATCAGACGATAGATGGTTATATTTTCATGTGATTTCTATAAAAAGAATATTTTTCCAGTCATTAAATGTTCTAGATCAAGCTTATCACGTAAAGCTCTAGAAAGTTATTGGGAAATGTTATGGCAACATAGTGAGTATAGGGGCGTATCGTCTTACGGATTTCCCAATACAACCTCCAGAAATTCTATGATAGGCTACTAGTGTATTCAAAATTCAAAACATTCCGAGAAGGGGAGGAGATTTTTTGAAAAAGGGAATCGCCGTTGCACTTGCGACAGGACTTGCATTTGGGGGCGCACTACCAACTGCATCAGCTGCTTCACCAAAGGATTTGAACGTGGATCAGAAGCAGGCACTTGAAAAGATGGAGATTGTAAAGGAAAGCTGGGAAAAGGAACGGAAAGTGCCATCTTTCTTATCTGGTAAACTATCAGAACAAAAGGTTGCGAGTGAAGGAGATGTTCAGCAATATCTACAGGAAAATGAAGCCTTATTCCAGGTGAATGAGAATGATCTTAAGCTGATCGATCAATCGAAAGATAAGCTAGGCATGACTCATTACACATATGTTCAAACGGTAAATGGAGTACCACTTGATGGAGCGACATTCATCGTACATACAGATAAGGATGGGGAAGTTGCAGCCGTGAACGGCAATTTGCATCCAGACGCTGTAAAGAAATTTGAAGGAAGTAAGAATGCGAAGGTATCTGAGGAAGAAGCGGTTAACACGGCATGGAACCATGTTGATGTACAACCTGAAACAAGTCTTCGTGATAATAAAAACATGACGGATAAGGGAGAAAAAGTCGTTTATAAGGACGGCGATCGCTATGTTCTTGCTTATAAAGTGCAGCTGAACTTTATTGATCCTTATCCTGCTAACTGGCAAATCTATGTGGATGCTCGCGATGGTTCCGTTGTAGAAGCGTATAATGCACTAGCTGACGGCGCCGAGACAGGAACAGGAACGGGCGTATTGGGTGATCAGAAAACGCTAAATACAGTATCACAAAATGGTAGCTATCTTCTTCGTGACGTGACAAAAGGTGGCCTCATAGAGACGTATAGTGCGAATAATGGATCAAGCCTTCCTGGCGCGATCGTAACAGATGATGACAATCAGTTTGTTTCTTCAGATCAAGCGGCAGCTGTTGATGCGCACTACAATGCAGGTGTTGTTTATGACTATTATGAGTCGACACATAATCGCGATAGCTTTGATGATAACGGTGCAACAATTCGTTCTACAGTTCACTATGGCTCAAACTATAACAACGCTTTCTGGGACGGAACGCAAATGGTTTATGGTGACGGCGATGGGACCACTTTTGCTCCATTATCAGCAGCGCTAGATGTTGTTGGTCATGAAATAACGCACGCAGTAACAGAACGCACAGCGGGACTACAGTATCGTAACCAATCAGGAGCACTGAACGAATCAATGTCAGATGTGTTCGGATATTTCATCGAGCCTGAAGATTATCTTATGGGGGAAGACGTCTATACGCCTGGTACACCTGGAGATGCGCTAAGAAGTCTATCGAATCCAGAAGCATACAACCAGCCGTCTCATATGGATGACTACGTTCAAACGTCTCAAGATAATGGTGGCGTTCATACGAACAGTGGTATTCCAAACAAAGCGGCATATTACACGATCGAAAGCATTGGGGATAGCAAAGCAGAGCAAATTTATTACCGTGCTCTCACCACATACCTCACTCCAACGAGTGACTTTAGTGACGCAAGATCGGCTTTCCTACAATCAGCAGGTGATTTATACGGCGCCGGATCTACTACGTACAATAGTGTCGCGTCAGCCTGGGATCAGGTAGGCGTTACTGAATAAAGATTTACACAAAAAAAGGGCTCATGGCGAGCTCTTTTTTTGCATGCAAGTGAAAATTATTTCATAATGAGCTGCGTTTCAGCTTGTAGGTAACGATCAAATGAATCGGGTGTTTGATAAGGATCCCCGTTCACCAACTGATTGATATCAATGCTGAATTCATACGGAAATAAGCGTACGCTCCAATTCTCATCGTGATGAATTTGATGACTATAACCTCCATTAACGTGAAGAGCATGTGTATTTAGTTCCTCGCTCTCTTGAATCACACCAGTAAGCGTTTGGATGATGCTACGAACCTTGTAGTCGCCCCAGTCATTTTTTAAGTTTTGACTTAGAACGACTCGTTCCGCTGGAGAAACATAAAAGGAATCTGCCTCTTCCGACGGGGTATTCGTATACTCGTAAGCGATCGTTCTAGTCTCCCCGGTTTCAATGTTCTCCGCAACGACAAGCTGCTTTCCGGTTAACGAGTTTGCCTCTATGTTGTAATCATCTCCAAGCTCAGGCAAAGCGAAGCTAATCACATCATGTAATCGCTTCTTGGGCACTTTCTTCCATTCCATCACAACATTTACGCGGTATTTTCCGTTTTCTAGTGCCTGTACATGTGTGGTCAAAAGCTTATGTGAGGTCTCAACGCTATTCCATGTGGTTTTACTAGTTTGAGTGGATAATAGAAGGGTGTTTGTTTTCTCTCTATATTCTCTAGCATTGGATTGCCGGTTGTTTTCCGCCGGAGCTTTCGTTTTTTGAGTGGATAATTCTTCTTTCACAAAATCAGCAAGCGTGTCTTCTATAGGAAAGAAGACGAATAAACACAATAAAAACATGAATAGTAACTTCTTCAAACAATCAACCTTTCAGTTATTTCTTTATCAAGCTTAAAGGAAAATAAGAGAGGGTTCCAGATCTAATCGAAAATATTTGTGCGATAGTGCTTTCATTAATTGTCTCGAATGAAAACTAATAATTGGCGAAAGATGGTATTATTTAGGTTGAGGGTTTTTATGATTAATATGGCAAACGGGAGGGGCCCATTTGAGGTATTTTATCGTGATACCACTAATCTTGTTAGGTAGTTTTTTGATAGGATTAAGAGTAAACGACTTCGGCAACATCGGTAATTTCCTCATGAATCTTGTAGGGTTTGGCTTCATGGGGTTAGGAGTTTTAATAAGCAGACGTAAGGGGGAAAAGCTAGTTTATAAATGATAGAAGTACGTATGAAGAGGAGGTGGATGAGATATTAAAAAGAACTAGGATCGGTTTAGCGGTCGGAACGTTTTCTATAATTGTATATGCGAGTATAACGGAGGATTATGCGGCAATACCTTATATGATGCTGTTTCTAGGCAGTCTTATGTTGGTTATGGGGATAGAATATTGTAAAAAAGAGGCTACACCCTACTTAGGTTATTTCTTTTTCGTTACCGCATTCTTTAATTTTTATGTATCTATCAAGAGTTATCTAATAGGTTAATGTTTTTAAGCGCTTTCCGAAAGTGGAGGCGCGAGAGCAATTTGGTCTTTCTTGCTAGTACGATGGCTTATTTTAATAATAAGAAGGAGACTAAAACATGCAATATGAAGCGAAAACACCAGAGGAATATTTCGAAAAGCTAAAGGATGATTGGAGGAAGGAAAAGCTCCTTACAGTACGACAGTATATACTCGAAAATGCTCCAGAGCTTAAAGAAGGCATTCAATATAAAATGCTTAGCTATAAGGGGAAATCGAGCGTGTTGTTTAATCTTAATGCTCAAAAGTCCTATGTAAGCCTTTATGTAGGAGATATTAAGAAAATTGATCGAGCAAGTGAATTATTGAATGGTTTGGATTGTGGAAAAGGATGTATCCGGATTAAAAAATCAATTGATTTACAGGGAAGCGGCGTGGAGGAATTTGTGAAAGAAGCGATTAATCAATGGCGAGCTGGTGAGGATCTTTCTTGTTAGAGGGTGCGGATAAGGGCTAGCCTGTGATAAGGTGTGAAACTTTCATTAAATCGATTCGTAAATAGTAGTGTAACAAAAATGGATATTTTGTTAATCATTGGATTGTGTTTGGCGAGAAAGGAGTTCATTTTGGGTAAACTACTTTTACTATTTGTTGTAGGGTTTATAGGGTTAGCTCTACGCTATTTGTTTCTAGGGAAATTCGAGATGGATCAGCTCTTGTTGCTAATGGGTTTTCCGGTGGCGGCTATATTGATTCTTTTTGTGATGAAGTGGCAGCATAAGAAGGATCTTGCTTTTCAGCCAGAAGCGGATGAAGAACGTATGGTGACACGCCTAGGTGATCGAGTATCGGCAGCGCCGAAACGAGTGTTTGACGGACAGGAACTTGTTGGAGAATACAAGCGATTCTATAGCAAGCCGTGGAAGCGAGTTGTCGCAGATATTATGGATAGCCCAGGAAGATGGTTTCTTAATCTAGCGTTTTCGTCAGAAGATGGTCATCGCATCGTTTTAAAAGGTAAAAATGAAAATAGCATTCGCGGAACAAATGAATGGCTGATTTTCTCCAATAACGATGAAGTAGGCAGCATTCAAATGGACTACTCAGTCAAAAATGTCGCCAAGTTAAAGGAAAGTCTCTATCTTAACTATCGTGATCACACCTATCATTATCAGTCATTTGGGATTGGGTCTAAAACAGTGATTCGTAGAGATGACCATAAGATTGCTGAAGGGAAAAGAGCGGAATTAGGAAATTCGATTTACGAGTTAGACATGGTAGATACATATAAGGAAGAAGCTGACGTTTTATTTATGGGATTTGTGCTATTTAACTATCATTTTAGTCAGTGAGCTAGTTTTAAAAAGTGCTTTGGTGGTGAAGCTTGTGAACAATCAGTTAGGATTGCTTTTTTATACTGCGATAGGATCTGTTGGCATGGCGTTTGTAGGATTAGGAATAATCAAGCTAGCCATCGTTTACGATGATCAACAAGGCTTCTGGATCGGTTTCTTAGGACTTTCGTGCTGTGCCATGTACTTTAGACATTTAGAAAGCCGGGTTGGTATTCATAGGAAATATCGCTGGTTAGGACACGGTTTATTTATCGTTGTGTTCAGTGTGCTATCAGCATGGTTGTATTTATAGCTGTTTGAAATGAGGAATGGGGGAATGTTGACGTGATGGAGATTGCACTTGTAGGCTTGTTAGCAGCTGTTTTTTATCTCGTTTTTCGAGTAAGTTCTCAAATGAATAGCCTTAGCGTACGAATGAAAAGTATGCACGATCACTTAAATCGTATGGCTCAGCATATGGATTTACCTGAACATCCGATTAATGATGAATTGCGAGAACTCATGAAGGAAGGAAAAACGGTAGAAGCCGTGAAAAAAGCGCGAGAAGTATTTGGGTTATCGCTGTTGGAAGCGAAGGAGTATGTGGACGGGGTTTGAAATTGTAGATGAATAATGAATCCTATTTTATAAGATTGCAGGTGAATGATCATGGGCTTGTTTTTTGAAAACAGGAAATCTACTAAAAGTGAAAATGCTTTTATTGTGATCATGTTAGTGAATGCTATTATTACTGGGGTCGGTTATTTTTGGGACATCCAATTTACCTGGCTTAACATTTTTATGCTCGTTGTCACGGCTAGTGCCTTGATCGTCGTTTTGATGGAGAGAAAGAAGTGACGAGTAGAAAGGTAGAAATTGTTTATAGTGTAATTAAAAAACTCCGTAGCGATTTACGGAGTTTTTTTGTGATTAGAAAATGTGAATGAATCAGTATGGATTTGTTAATCTAACGTCTTCAAAATCCGATCGATCAACGCCATCGTACGAATGTTATCTTTTCCATCTGAGCGGGGCGTCTCATTTGTTGTACAGCATGAGACGAAGTGTTGCATTTCACCGACAAAGCCGCGGAGATAGAGATCTCTCATAGAGCCTGATATCGTTGAGGCGGAAGGGCTGTAGACGGAATCGGATTCAGCCGGTGCTTTCCACGGGAGTTCGTTAAAGGGTTGAGATTTGTGCACGGTTAGGGTGTGAATCTCATCGGCTGAGGCGAACCCGTGATCAAACGTAACCGTCAGTTTCTCGCTTTCTCTAGACCAGGCTGTCATTCCGGTGAACGAAAGGGTGCCGACTGTTCCGCTTTCGAATTGAAGACTAATGCTTTGATTGACGTGTGAACTTGAGCTATTTTTAAATCCACTTACAGCTGCTGTTTCTCCAAATAGGTAGCGAACTAAATCAACGATGTGAATGGCAGCAAACTTTAGGAATTCTTCATCATTCTGGCAAAAGGGTGTTGTATCAACGGCGAATCGTGCTTCGAATGAACGAACTGATCCTAGTTCTTCACTTGTAATAAGCGAGTGAAGCTGCTCATAAATCGGCGCATAGCGCTTCATAAAGCCAACCATGAGCTTTACGCCAGCTTTCTCCGCAGCATCTGCCGCTAGTTCTGACTCTTCCGTTGTCATGCCGAGCGGCTTTTCGACATATACATTCTTTCCTGCTTGAATACAGTCCATAACAAGGGCTGCCTGATCTGTTGGCTGTGCGACAACGATGACGCCGTCACATGATTCTTGTTCTAGTATTTTCTTGTGATTATCATACGGCGTTCCTTTGCTTCCAAAACGAAGGAGTGTTTGCTCTGAGCGTTCTAAGTTTCGTGTAGCGACAGCCGTAATCGTTGCACCTGTTTCGACAAGAGCGGGATAAATGTTCGTCGTTGCATGAAAGCCTGCGCCAATCACGCAAATAGATGGGTTCGTCATATGTAGGCTCCTTTTATGTAAGCTATTATCGGTATAAGAATACCATTATGAGGTGGAGAAATACAAAGAGGGGGGTCAGGTACGTACCTGACCCCCCTCTTATTTTTTGACCACTACATAAGGTCGCATCATTTCATAATCTTCATGCTCGAGAATATGACAGTGCCATACAAACAAACCTGCATAAGGTACGAACTTCATGATGATCCGAGTAATTTCTTTTGAGTTTGCTCGCACGGTATCTTTCCATCCCTGTTCATTGGGATCTGGCTTCATGCGTGGGCCGGTTGGTACGACTTTTCCTTGCTTTTCATACAGATTCTGATCATAAGGCTGCCGATCAAGAATTTGGAAGCGAACGAGGTGAAGATGAATCGGGTGAGTTGCGTGTGTGACATTGACTAAACTCCATATTTCTACATCACCTAACTGTGGTTTTTCACTGATTGGATCAGACCATAGCTGATTGTTTAATAGGTGAATCGATCGTTTGTATTGATCAGGTCTCATGTTAAGGAGAAGGTTTCGTTGGTTGTTTGATTGTTGTTCGTTTATGAGCTGGTACCGAGACAATGTCTGAGGAACTACGCTTTGATCGGGACGAGAGAGCTTCTTCTTCACACGGAACTGCATGATTACTCCCGTTGTTTTTGGATTCGGAGATTTCCCTTGAGGATAAGGGGATGCGGCATCGTTCATTAAGGTAATGGTTTCGCCTGCCGAGCGACTGAAATCAATAACGACGTCGACACGTTCAGCAGGAGCGATCAAAACGCGGGTGACAGGCACCGGCTTTCCTAGCAGCCCCTGATCTGTGCCGATTTGAACGATTGGGAGCTGTTTGGATAGGGAGAATCGATAGAATCTTGCGTTTGATCCATTTAGGATTCTAAATCTGTAATTCCTCGGCTCGACTTCCAGATAAGGCCATACCATCCCGTTAACAAGGTTGGCTTTACCGAAGAAATCTGGAAGGACCGATGGCGTAACGCCTTCGACAGGAGGGTCTGGCTCAGCAGGATAGTACAAAGAGCCATCACGATGGAAAGAACGATCTTGAAGAAGAAGTGGGATATCAAACTCACCTTCTGGTAGCCCGAGGGATCGCTCTTCTTCGTCATGAACGATATACATTCCAGCGAGACCCGCATAGATATTTAATCGGGTAATCCCCATCGCATGGTCGTGATACCAGAGGGTCGTAGCTGCTTGATGATTTGGATATTCATAAATGGGATCGGTGAAATAGGGTCCTCCCTGTTGAAATCCTCGAGTGAACCACGCCTCAGGATAACCATCGCTCGTATCAGGTGTTACCCCACCGTGAAGATGCACAACAGTACGAACGTCAGGAACGTTTGTGCCAGCCCCATGAACGGTGTGGTCAATTGGGAGAAAATGCTTTTCAGGTAGCTCGTTTTTCCAAAGAACACGAATCGGGTGATTTCGGTGAACTTGAAACGTAGGTCCAGGGTATTGCCCGTTATATCCCCAAACGCGTGTAGGTGGCAAATCGCGATGAAGCTTCTGAAAACTTTCCTTCATCGCCACTTCATAATAGGGAATCCCGTGATTTATCTTTACGGGTTGAATGATTGGCATGATAGGGAGGCGATCTACGAATTTTTCGAGCATCTGGACCACTCCTTTCGAAACGATGCATTTGTTCATCTTATGTTACAGAGAGAGGATCTTTCATTTCTTTTCCTCTTATTGAAGCTGAGAATCTTGTGAGATTAAAAAATAGAAGAACCCCTGCGTCTTGAAGAAACGGAGGGGTTTAGATAAGTTATAGATCTGCTCCTAGCGGAAGATCTACATAAGGTTCGTACCGCTTGCTGCTAGGCTTTAATTCATAAATTCGAATGGATTCTACTTTGAAGGTAGGATAGGGCGTGAGTTCCTGTTCTGCTAAAAGCTCCATATCCTTTAAATCAGATTTCGATATACCGTACTGTTCTTTGCCGAGAGTTAGATGCCCAACGTAGTCATCTAATTCAAAGTATTGCTTAATGAGCTCTTCGGGTGGAGAAATCGCCTTTACAATGGCTTCATGGAGCGAAAATAACGAATCGGAAATGACACTTAGATAGAGGATATTGTCACCGAAGTAGTGAGGTTCTGCTAATGCTACTGTGAACGGCTGTATCCTTTTACATACGTTCTCCACTTTTTTGATCCATTTCTTGTCGGGAGTTAGTCCGCCCTGTGCCTTCAGAGTAATATGTGGTTCTACTCCTAGGAAGTTGATCCATTTTCTTTGGAAATGTTCAACTTTGGCAAGATAGTCAGATGGTGGTGTGATACCGATAAAATATTGATTGGGCATGGGATTCAGTCCTTTTTGCACATTTCCTTTTATTGTATTTTATCACGAAGCATGCTTGGTTAGGATGTCCTTTTGTTAGAAAGAGAATAGATTTAAGGCGTGTCCGCATATGGAAGCTGTCCATAAACAAGCGTCTTCCCATCCGTAAAAGGGAAGACGCTTGTTTTGTTTAGTGATTTTTTATGAGTGACGCTTTTGGTTTATATTCAATCAGCTTATGCTAGCCGAAGACCCACATAGATAAAGTAAGCGATTACAGCGATGTTGAAAAATGTAAGCAGCAATCCGATCGTAGCCCATCCTTTTTTCTCATCGCTTGTTCGATAAACAACGAATGCCATTAATATCGAGAGCGCACACCCAACTAAAATAAAAATCATGATATATAGAGCGGCAGATTCGCCGGAGCTAGAAGATACCGGATCAATCAAAAACATGGCAAGCGTTGTAAGCGCGCTGATAAAGATGAAGAAAACCGTTCTCCAGGTTGTCATTTTAGAGCGATATGTCGTAAACATGTCGTACTCCTTTCTAGCCTGTTAAGTAGCTTACCCTCCATTATAGTGGAGTTAAAAGGAGATCACAAACCGCCATAGAGTGACGATTAGGTGGAGTGGAGCAGTTCGACAATGTTCGAGCGAAAACGGGTGGTGACAGGCACCGCCACTATGGTACCGTTTAGATAGGAGGTGAAACATGGAAAACTTGATTTGGTTGTTATATTACGTTCTCATCCTAATAGTTCTCATTATTATTTTTCGGAAGGCGGCTGATTCTGAACACTATTTGTTCTTAAAGCTGATCGGCTATACGTTTCTTGGGGGATTTTCGTTGCAACTCAATGATTGGCGGCTTCCACTCGGCGCCCTCGTATACTTCTTGTTTTTCACTAAAACTAAAGTAAATGTGAAGGCTAAGAAGCGTGCTGTTTATGTAGGTTTATTTATCTTCGTAACCTCATCAATTGTTCCTTGGGTTCAAACTTTTTTATATGAACAACCACAGGAAGTCGCTCTTCTTCATACTAATTTCTATAGTGGAAGTTTAGCGGAAGAATGGAAGAACATACATAATAAGCTCGGAAATGAAAATGATTCTTCAAAAGTAATCGATTTTGATATGGAAATCAGTGATGAAGGAACAATGAACGATTTCAATATGGTTGTAGAAGAGAACGCTTCTCCCGAGAAGGTTCACTACAATATTGAACTTGCAGCTAATGATAAGGAATTTATAGTAGAACGAACGAAGGTTGGAAGTGAGGGAATACATTTTGCGGGTCAAACGCTGACGGAAGCGGATTTTTTCTTGAAACAAATCGACCTTATAAAGAAACCTATGCTTAAAGAAAAGGATGTGGATGCTTTCTATTTAAGTGCGAGCGGTCAACGAACAAATCACCCTCAGACAGATGACGAATCCTACAGAATTAGTACTGCAGGTAAGGAAAAGGTAGAAAGTAGTGAATTACCAGCTGATGCGCTTGTGGTCGATGTTTGTGATGCGGATTGCGATTATCGTGAGTACTTTCTTTTTGATCTCTTAGAGAAAAAGCCGCAAATCACGGAAGCCAATATCCTGGATATCGCTCAACAAAACTCTACCGAAGTAGAAAATTGGTTAGAGAGTCATACGGGGGATAACATTGGCTATGAGAAAGATGGAAAATACTTTCTAAAGAAGAACGGTGAAGAGAAGGTCGTTACTGAAGAGGAATACATACGCGTACGAAAAGAAACCCCAAAAACCAACATCCAACAGTACGAGTCCACATGGGAAGTAGAGGTGGAAAATCAATATGGTGACGCACCTCATTTAATGAAATTTTCATTTAATGAAAAAGTGAGAGAGATTACGTGGGTGGGCTTTGAATAAGTAATCAATGAAAGTGCGATTTATCATAAATATCCAAAAGACACATCCAGAATGCAGCTTGGATGTGTCTTTTATATTTTAGAATAATGGTTTGCTTGTGATTAAATTCCTTCTTTTTATTCCGTTTTCAACCCATACTCCCCCGCTGTTCATGATAATAACGCACGGCTTCTTTCAGCTTTTCATTTTCCTCTTTCAACTGATGAATCTCGCTTTTTTGCTCTTTAACACGTTCATGATAGATCCTCATCCCAAAGCATAGCATGATAAATGCGAAGTAGATCACAAATTCAAATGTGCTCATACCAGTAGCATACATGCACTCACCTCTTTTCGTAGTGATAGAGTAATTCTTGATAGGAATTTTCTATTTCTGTTGTAGATCGTAAAGGTATAGTATTTTGTTGTGTCAGTGTATAGGGAAAGGGGTAAATGCGCAACATTCACTTTTTTCTATTAATTATGTTAGAAAATCTTTTGATTTACTAGGAAGAACTATATGCTCTTTTTTATATGAGAGATTATCTTCCGAATTCCACTCCTTTTTTACTAACTTTCACCTGTTTTCTACCCCAAATTTCAAATAAATGTTTACTAATATAATAAAAAGGATATTCCATCTACTACAATCATACGAGAAAATTTTTTTCTTGGGGTAGAGGAGGAGTCAAGATGCAGTCACTATGGTTTACATTGCTTACGTGTATAGCATTCATGGTGCTTGTTGGATACATAGCTTATCGGAAAACAAGAGGAACAACGAATGGGTCAGAAGGTTATTTTCTGGCAGGAAGAGGATTGAGCGGTGGGTTTATTGCAGGATCGCTTTTGCTAACGAACCTTTCTGCTGAGCAGTTAGTTGGATTAAATGGTCAGGCGTTTCGGACGAATTTATCGAACATGGCCTGGGAAGTAACGGCAGGGGTAGCGGTTGTTCTCATGGGACTTTATTTGCTACCAAAATATTTGAACATGTCAATTACAACCCTTCCTGAATTTCTTAGTAAACGGTTTGATGAAGGGGTACGTCGCTATACTGTCGTTTTATTTATGGTTGGGTACGTACTCGTCACGATTCCTTCGATGCTCTACTCTGGGGCTCTAGCCGTTCTGAAATTGTTTGATGTACCATCGATTTTAGGCATTACATACACCCAGTCGATCTGGGTTGTAATTTGGGGGATCGGCATCATCGGTGCGGTGTATGCGATCTTCGGCGGGTTAAAAGCCGTTGCCGTTTCCGATACAATCAATGGAGTCGGTCTACTCATTATCGGAGCGCTTGTTCCGATTCTCGGACTTGTCGCACTTGGAGATGGCGCCTTTCTAAACGGTGTAAAAACCATCACAACGACAAATCCCGAAAAACTGAATGCGATTGGCGGAGCGGATGATTCGGTTCCATTCGGTACAATTTTCACCGGTCTGATTATCGCTAACATGTTTTACTGGGCAACAAATCAATACGTCATTCAGCGCACGCTCGGTGCACAGAACTTAAAGGAAGGCCAGAAAGGCGTTATTTTTTCCGGATTCTTTAAGCTTCTCATTCCGATTTTCATGATGATTCCGGGTGTTATCGCTTTTCACCTTTACGGTGGGAATCTTAAGTCCGTTGACCTGGCGTATCCTACGCTCGTAACCAATGTGCTGCCACCTTACTTATCTGGCTTTTTCTTAGCTGTATTGCTTGGGGCCGTCTTAAGTTCGTACAACTCCCTATTGAATAGTGCTTCAACGATGTTTGCACTTGATATTTATAAGCCTGCGTTTAAAAAGGATGCCTCAGACGAACAGCTGATTAAATCTAGTAAGTGGTTTGGCTCCATTATTGCACTCGTGACGTTTTTCGTGTCACCGATGTTGATGTACGCACCGAACGGACTATGGGACCTGATTCGAAAATTCACAGGCTTTTTCAACATCCCTATTGTGGCTGTTGTATTGATCGGAATTATCTCGAAGAAGGTGCCGGCATTAGCGGCGAAGGTAGCGATTGTTTTCCATGTGGTCGCTTACTACATGATGGTGTGGGGAACAGAACAGCTCTTTGGTCTTCCGCTCGACATTCACTTTATTCATATTTACGGTATTCTATTTGTCGCTGAAGTGGCGATCATGTTTGGGATTGCTTACGTTAAGCCACAGAAAAAAGCTTATGTTTTCCCGAAGGCTTCAAAGGTCAACATGACGCCTTGGAAATACAGCGCGCCAGCTGGTATTTTATTAATCGCAAGCATTTGCGAAACGTACATCCTTTTCTCACCAATTGGTGTAGCTTATGCAGATGGGGTGATCTCGCCTTCATTCCTACCAGCGACTGGAGCTCTTTCAGTTGTAACGCTTATTGCATTCGCTATTGCAACGAAGAGTTGGGAGCGTAAATACGGTCATGCTGTTCGAAGAGCGAAGGAAGCTGTGAAAGAAACAGGAAAAGAAGTAGGGGGCCAAAAGCAAAGTCCTCAGATGAACTATCTTTCTGAAAAAGATTTTTAATAAATGATGTCCATTGAATTAAAAAGGGGCTCGCTTCAACTTAGGTGATGAAGCGGGCTCCTTTTAATTTGCTTATATGGGAACATGACTAGAGACTGTTTTCCTTTCCTTAAACATCTTCTGAAGTTTGGTGAATAATGCTACTTTGAAGTGCTTCTTTAAAACTGGTGCATGAAAAGACCTGTGAGTTGTAACGGAGCTTATAAATTTGATAGATCTATTTTATGGTAAAATAAGGATGGGCGAATGGTGTGGAAGGTACAGTCTTAGGGCAAGTTTCTTGAATAAGTGGGTTAGTTATAAAGGATATATATAGATGTTCTGGGTTAATGTGTTATGAATATGAAGAATGGGAGGGAGTTAAACAATGAAAACAATGAAGAAGTACTTTCTACCTTTTATAATGCTGGGAATCCTTCTAATAGCTGTCGGTTGCGCGAACTCCGAAGAAACGGGTAACAGTTCAGAGGGGAGTGAACCGAAAGTAGACAAATCAAAAGAAGCTCAGGAAAATATTAAAACAGTGTTGGAAAATATGTTTACTGGTCCAAATGAGGAACAGGAAAATATGTTAGAATCTAACGGAGAAATGGCTGAAAATCTCACTGACTATAGAGAAGAAAAATTCAAGCCATATGTGACTGATGATTTTTATGGGAACGACATAGTAAAACTTAGTGGAGGAGTAAGGTTCTTGCAAGCAGCTCATCCTAACAATATTTTAAAGGTTGAAGAAGTCGCACTTGAAGAAGATGATAAAGAGGGTGAATATGACTTCAAAATGAAGGTTACTTATACTAATAAAGAAAATGACGAAAGCAAAACGATGGATGTTGAGGGTATGGCTTCTACAAATGAAGAAGGAAAAGTAAAAGACATTCGATATATAAACGATGAAGAATTTAGAGATGCTTTGAGAGAGTAAAGTTAAGAACTCACGCCTTTACATCAAACATAAGACAGAATTATTCAAGTAATTCGGAGCGTTAATCTAAAAGGATTACGCTCTATTTTGTTTTAGCTAGTAAAGAGTTAGTTTAAGGGGGGACATGGATTCTGAAGTTCTAAAAAAACGGGCAGTTAAATGGAATAAAAGGTTGTTAATATGAGCTCACAAAAAGAGCCGGTTCATTGAATTAATTTTGTCGATCAAGGGAGTGGAGATATGAAGATATTTGAAGCTACGTATGATGGCCATCGAATTCAGGTGGAAAATAAATGGAAAGGTGAAAAGTTATATGTAGATGGAGAATTACAGGATGAAAATATTGGGCTAGCTTTAAGAGCGACGTTAACTAGAGAATTAAAAACTGATAATAATGAAGCTAAATGCATAAAAGTTACTCTCGGCGGTTTTTTAAGTATTCATTGTAAAATATTTGTTGATTATGTATTAGTTCGATCTTATCGAATTAAAAAAAGAATTTAAACATTCTTTGAGTGATATTGGACCAAATTCTTTAGCTAAAGTGCACAAGATAAGAAAAAGAGATTTCGCTTATTCTTATCTAATCGATTAGAAAAGAGTTGAAACTTTTTTGAAATTGCTTAGGATTATATGCGCCTTAATAATAGGTGTACTAGGAGGATATGCCAAGGTTACAGGTAATCATAATTTACTACCTTATTTGTTTATATTTCTATTACTAATGATTTTAGCGACGGGAATAGATGAGCTTAAGAAAGGTAATAGACGTAGTTCATTTTTCTACTTTGTTGCTACATCGGCGATAATAATACTTTTACTTGCATAATAAGCAAATTTCGGACCGATAGCTGATGATTTGCTTCAGTATCTCAACAGGTAAAGCAGTGGTCGGGTTTAATCGTTGCCTTTGTTATGAGATTGTTTTAAATCTTAATGATAAAAGAAAAATAAGAAAGAATTTAGAATGAGCGAGAATGACGTATAGAATAAAAGGAATTGATTTCGCTTCTTTCAATATATTCGGAGCTTATCTATAACAAGATAAGCTCTTTTTAACTTGAATTAAAGATTGAGTTATCCGGTTTTGTTTGAAATAATTGGTAATATATAGGTGGATTGAGAGGTTTCATATGACTTTGTGTAAAAGGAGTTGGGGTTTAATGGAAGAAATGACTGGCAAAATATTATATTTAATAATAACTTGTGTTTTGTTATACGGATTCTTTAAGATCATTAGATTTATTTATAACAAATATATACCTTACAGTTTTGCAACAGATGCAATCGGAATAATAATATTTGTTATCTTTTGCATTCCTGCCTCACTAGTAATAAGCCATAAATTGTTAAATTCAGCAGGGAAATATTGATCATAAAGAGAGTACTAGAAAGTGTGATGAACTTATATCTTCAGTTATTTCGGAGCTAATACTTTATAAAGTACTCGTCCTTATGACATAATCATCGGGCAAAATAAAAGTTAATTTAAAATTGAAGGTGCAGGCTAACCAGTTATTCCATTAAGAACGCTACGATGAAGGTGGTGTAATTAACAATGGACGATGTTGTAATGTGTCCTGAATGTGGTAACCAATTGAAGCAAGGATATATTTTCTCTCCTCGAAGAATTTGCTGGTCAGACTCACCTGATTCCATCTTTGCGGATTTTGGAAGTGAAATATTAATAGGTGATGCATGGTTAAAAGTCAAAAAAGTTCCAGCGTTAAGGTGTGAAGAGTGTAGTGTAGTTATTTTCAAACATGGTGAAAACAAAGATATAAAATAGCAGTAAAGTAATTTTGAATTGAGTTTATTGTTTGGTTAAATCGGAGCTTTTGCTGAAGATAAGGTAAGAGCTCTATACAGATAGTGCAGGGCGTGCGGTATTGATAGGAGGGATAATATGGGGATGGGCGGAATGAGCATAGCATTAATTTCTCTAGTTCCAATCATTCTAATAGTAGTTGTCATACTTCTTATAATGCGAAAAAGGAGATAACTCTTAGAAGGAATATTCCTTTAAATCGGAGCTTATCTGAAATAAGATAAGCTCTTTTATATATGAAGTAAAGATTGAATTCTATGTCCGGATTTGAAATAATTGGTATTAAGTTTTTGCACAGGATTGTGTGAAGTGCAAGCACTATTATTAATGTACTTAAGGTGGGTTCCAAGTGTTTAAAAGCAAGATAACTTTCATTATCGCAACTTTAGCTATTACTTTGATAGGTTGCTTTCAGGTTGAAGAAGCAACATTTATTGAAGGAGAGATAACTAAAATCAACAATGAAAGTGGGGAAATGGAGATCAAAGTCGAATCTTGGTCAACAATTAGTGATGCAGAATCATCTAGCACGCCATATATATTTGAAGAGATGCCAGATTCACATACTATAAGAGTATCCAATCCAGATCAATATGATGAAGGGAAAGAAGTACAGGTGAAAGTTATTAAAAATTATGAAGAGGACGTATGGGATTTAAATAGGTTGAAATTTGAAGTAGAAAAGGCAACTTAGAATATTATTCTATTGATTACATTATCTGAGAGTCCTGAAGAAATGTCGAATTTAAGTCTTCCGTATGAAGATAGGTGAAAACTACAGTAGGATTCGTTACCATCTTCCGTTATCTCGGAGCTTATCTTTAATAAGATAGGCTCCTTTTAGCTGGAATTAAAGATTGAGTTATGCGTATTTATTTGAAATAATTGGTATTACAAATTCGACCAGATTATTGAATAAATTCACTTTCCCATCCGTAGAGTGGATGCAATTAAAAGTGGAAATTTGTAATGGAGGTATGAAAAGTGAAAATTGAAGTTGTTATATTTATAATAAGCATACTGTTAATGCCTTATTTTTTGTTCGAACTCTTTAATGACATTAGTAATCAAGCAGGAATTATATCACTAATCTCTTCAATTTTTATGTTGATATTGTTAATTTTCTCTGCAAGCCTTATTGTAAGTCATTGGAAAGAGAAAAAAGAGACGACAATGTAATTCTAAATGAAAATAAAAAGTTATGAAGCTAACTGGGGCGTTTGCTTCATAGATAATCGCTCTAATTACTTAAGCATAAGGACCATCATAAATGAAATTTTTTAACTTACGGAGCAAGATTAAGGAAGAGTAAAAGCAAATAAGGTTATCAGAAGGGAAATGTAAATGATGGGCAAAAAAAAAACAACAGGGGATACTTATCTAGCGGTTGGAATTGGTATTGGGTTACCTTTAGGAGCAGTGCTTGGGTTAACTATATTTGATGACTTTGCAATTGGAGCTGGTATAGGTTTGGTTTTTGGAGTAACACTCGGAACAACAATTGACTCAAATAAAGCAAAATAAGAATATAAAAACTACTTATTCATTCTTGTACTAAAGAAAAGACAGTAAGAGATATCTCGAATCCGAGTCTTAAATAAACTCGGAGCTTTAGTTCAATAAGCAATTTGAAATAAATAGAAAAGAAAATCTCAGTCCACTGAACTGAGATTTTTTAAATTTTCATTACAATACCACTACATGTTTTTGTGGTTAATTCTAATAATTTTAAATAGTTTGATTTTTTTACTCAATCAATGTATCCTGTTTTGTGAATACGCTTACAAATAGAGTCAAGGAGGTACATAATATGCAAGCAATGAAAAAGAGATGGTTAATTGCTTTATCAGCTATTTCCATCCACCTTTCCATCGGAGGTGCCTACGCATATAGCGTATATACCACCCCCGTGAGTGAACAGATGGGTTGGACCCCAACTCAAGTAACGATGGCATTTACCATTATGATGGCACTGGCCGGGTCATCCGCAGCATTGTTTGGAAAGTTTGTTGAAAAAAATGGTCCAAGAAAATCAGCAATTCTGGCTGGTGTTTTGTTTGGATCAGGACAAGCCGGTTCAGGGATTGCGATCGCGATTGATTCACTTCCACTTTTCCTATTGTCCTACGGGGTAGCAAGTGGATTTGGACTTGGCATTGGCTATATTTCACCCGTATCAACTCTTGTCAAATGGTTCCCTGACCGAAGAGGATTAGCAACAGGATTAGCGGTACTTGGTTTTGGAACAGGAGCTCTCATTACTGCGCCAGTTGCAGCCAATATAATGACTTCAATTGGAATATCTAATACATTTTACATATTAGGGACAGCTTACTTTGTTTTTATAATCTTAGGTGCTTCTTACATCGCACCACCCCCAGAAGGCTGGATGCCAGCTTCTATGAAACAAAATATGGCCTCTGGGAATAAAGTTTATAAAAAGGATTTACAACAATTGACTTCAAAAGAAGCGGTTAAAACAAAGCGCTTTTGGCTGCTTTGGATAATGATGCTTATTAATACTACCGCTGGGATTATGATGATTTCAGTTGCTTCACCGATGGCTCAAGAAGTTGTAGGATTATCAGCCGCTGCAGCTGCCACGATGGTCGGAATTATGGGTGTGTTTAATGGTGGAGGTCGTCTTGGCTGGGCAACAGCTTCAGACTATATTGGTCGCCCCAATGTTTTTCTGATCTTTTTCTTAATACAAACTGTTGCTTTTTTCATGCTTCCGATTACAACAAATATCATCTTATTCCAGCTTCTTATTTTCCTCGTTGTTACTTGTTACGGCGGAGGATTCTCTAATCTCCCTGCATTTATTGGTGATTTGTTTGGAACGAAACAACTCGGTGCCATTCATGGGTATTTGTTGACAACATGGTCCCTAGGTGGCGTATTTGGACCTATGATTGTTTCGCAAATTCGGGCTAGAACCGATAGTTACACTCCTGTATTTTACGTTTTTCTTGCTTTAATATTCTTAGCGCTTATCGTCTCCATTCTTATGAAGCTAGACATTAAAAAGACTGAGAAGAATCTAAAACAACAACAAGAAGAAGCCGTTAATTATTAATTAGCAAACCAAAGCATGTGCATTGTAAAGTTGGATCGCGTCTTAAGGACGAAGTTCAACTTTTTTCTTAGGGAGGGTGTTAGTTTAATATATCCATCAGAATATCTAGAATCCGAGTCTCCACATAAAAAGGAGCTTATCTGTAATAAGATAGGCTCCATTTTATGTGAAATAAAAGATTGAGTTACTTCTTCAATTTTGAAATAATTGGTAATAAAGGATTGGATAGGGAGATAGAAAATGGATGGATATATCTAGGACATTGGAGAGTGATAAGGTTGATAAATAAAGTAACTATTGAAGAGTTTTCGGAAGCTTATCAAAAACAGGTATCTGAACTTATTTTACATATACAACAGAATGAATATGATATCGCAATTACTAAGGAAGACCAACCTGATTTGCTCAAAATTCCAGAGTTTTATCAGATAGGGAAGGGTAACTTTTGGTTAGCCAAAATAGGTAATGAAGTAATTGGAACAATAAGTTTGTTAGACTTAGGACACAACCAAGTTGCTCTAAGGAAGATGTTTGTAAACAAAAGTTATAGAGGATCTGAATTTCAAGTTGCAAAATTACTTTTAAACAAAGCAATCGACTGGGGAAAGAATAATTCCGTTCAAACAGTATACTTGGGGACCACTCCGCAATTCCTCGCTGCACATAGGTTTTATCAAAAAAATGGATTTACAGCAGTGGATAAAAGGGAGTTACCGAGTAAGTTTCCAATTGTAAAGGTGGATAAAGTGTTTTATAAGTTAAGAATAGAGAATTATAAGAGCTTCAGTTATTCCTGAAACATGTATTCAACTGAGTTTTTTTTCAAGAATCTCAGAGTTGTTAGTTTAATAATAACTAGCGCTTTATTCAGGTTTAGAGCTAGATTGAATGATAATTAATAAAAAACAATTGAATTGTTGTTTTGGGAAGGGGGAATTAGTATTTACTACCCGAGGAAGAATTGGTTCCTTTTATTTTCTGCCATTTTCTATTTTGCAGGTATTATTCTTTTTTCATTTAAATTGTTTGTTTGGGGATTATTACCGCTAATATTATTACTCATTTTCTACATTAAAACTAATAAATACCGTGCTACCGTATCGTTGTTTATGTTCTTCTTATTAGGTCTATTGATGTTTCAAATCGGTAGCACCTTCATCAATGAATGGAAAATTTCTGTAGAAACGAAAATCTTAATAAATAGAAGTTTACTTATGGTGATACTTGTTCTAACAGTAATTTCACTGAAGTTATTTAAACAGAAGATTTTTTTCTTCGCAAAATTACCAGATTGGCAAAGACGAATCACAATGCCATTCCACACAATAAAATTATCGTATTTTTTACTTTTTGGGCTAATGGGTTCGAGCACAATACTTGTACCGTTACTTATTCATCAAGAAATTAATTATGTAAAATCAATGTTACTTTTCGGAATATTGTTCGCAATCATAAATGCTACTCTTGAAGAGGTAATTTGGAGAGGTATTATGTTATCAAGCTTAAAAAGAAATGTTTCTACCTTTTATGCTGTCTTAATAACTAGTATAGGATTTGGACTTCTACATATATCTATTGGCATTTCTCCAATAATAAGCTTGCTTTTTTCTTTCGGTGGCCTTTTCTATGCAATCGTAGTTTTAAAGACAAAGAGTATATACCCATCCATAGTTTTTCACATTGTTATCAACCTGGGGATGGTTTTCAATGGGTGGATAATTTGAACTTATTCAATATAATCGGAGCGATAGCTGCATAGCGTTTATTCCTTATTGTGCTAACGAAGCAGGTTAGGAACAAAGGTTACATAATTAATAACCTAGTGTTGATGAGCAAAGTAAAAAAGAATAGCAATAAAAATGAAATTCAGACCGTGTATATAGCCACCTAATAGTGAAAAATTATTTATGTAGGGTGATTAGTCGATGATAGGAATAAGCATAGCAACGAAGTGGGAGTACGAAGCAACTTTGGAATACTTCGGAATAAGAGATAACGAACGTTTCGGTTATCCATATGGGGAGTATTTCATGAGAACAATGAATGATACCGAACTTGTTTTTTATAGTACTGGTATAAGAAAAGTAAATGGTGTTGGTGGTAATCAGTATATGATTTCTAAATTTAATTTAACTAAAGTAATCGTTGCTGGAACATGTGCAGGAATAGATGATCAGTTTCGTCATTTAGATATTTTTGTGCCCGACAAAGCCGTTCAATATGATTGCACGGTAAAAGAAATTGAGCCTTTTATTAAACAATCCTTCATCGTTCATATTGATCTATCAAAATATGGAGATGATTTTGATAAAGGAACAATTGGCACCGCTGATAAAGCAGTCGTTATGTGGAAGGACTATTTAGAACTGAAAAAAAAACGAAATAACCATAGCGGATACAGAAGCGGGAGCAATTGCTTATATTTGTAAGAAGAATGATGTTGAATGCATTATTATTAAAGGAATATCTGATTTTCCAACGGATGAAAGAAACGCTAATAAATTCGAATCGAACATTGAACAAATGAATGTTTATTTAGAAAATACCCCGAAAGTTATGAACAAAATATTTGGCGAATATTTAAATAGATTTATATAAAAAATGAAGCTTAATAGAAAGGTTATGGTTTTTGATTTAACGAATAGCCCATCAATCATTTTATATGGGAGGATTTTGGGGTTTACTAAGGTTACATAGAAAATATTGTACTGTTATTGAACGAAGGGGCAGGATAACTGAACAAAAGAAAAATAGGAGCTGAGATACTTGCCTTTACTATTTTTATTACTAGCTATACTAACATTGGGCTCATATGGAATTGTGATTTCTCCTATACTATTTCTATTGGCTATAGCTAGCTCTATTTATTATTCTAAGAAGGGAAAATATATTTTCGCTTCAGTCGTTACCTTTATTATTAGTGCATTCATTTTAATGACAATGTCAGTTATGGCACTCATTTTTATGTTTGATTAATATAGTCAATATATAAAGGTGAAATGTAAAAAAATCCTTAAAAATTTTGGAGCTTATCTGTATAAGGTAAGCTTCTATTATATTTAAGAAAATATTGAACTGCTTTAACTAATTTGAAATAATTGGTATTAGAAGTTGGGGGGATTTAGTTGATCATAGATTTAGGAGGACATATATGAGTTTGAAAACAAAGGTTTTCTTTCTAGTTTTTTTCCCGATATTACTCCTAACATTGAGTGTGTTGGAGTTTTCGGAAAGCTTGAATCCGACAACAGGGTTCATCGTAACTTTGCTATCTGCTCTTTCAGGTTTAGTTGTTAATCGATTTAAGAGAAATAAGAAAGATACCTACTAATTTGAAATGGCCGTTTTCTTAATTCGCCAAATGAGTACGGTTATGTAGGGAAATATAGTTGGCAATATGAGGATGAGCATGGATAATGGATTTAAAATTATGAAGCAATATTTGGAAAGAAAAAGGTGTGTCTTCTTATTAAAATAATCGCCAATAGGACTTTGACCGTAACTTTTATGTCCTTAGGTTTTTTTATAGGTTTTCTTTCATTTGGCCACAAAATGTTATTCTATCAGATATTCCGGTATCATTTACAACTTCTGAAGCCCTTTTTTCAAAATTGTTATTCTCTTTTGCTACATCATCTAGTAAAAACCTAGTATAGTCTGACTTAAAAACATTCAAAAATGTAGACGGGGAGGCATTGATTTGAAAACGGCAGGAGAAATACTCCAATTTACCTTACTTTCATTAATTACAGGGCTAGTGTTAGAAACTATTTTTAAGTTTTCCCTGTCATTATTCTTAGTGGCGGTTGGTGCATCAATTGTCTACACTTTGGTACGAGTTCAATTCAAGAAAAAGTATGGCGCACATACTGGCCGTAACTTCACAGTCGTTATAGGAGTAGCTCTAGGCATTATCGTTTCACTGAATGTGTTGATACCCATGTTTCAGAGCTAAATGAGAAAAATAGGAGTCAAAATTGTTCTTTGCTTATTCAAGTTATGTCGGAGCTTATCTGTAAGAAGGTTGCAGGATGATGTTATTAGGGTTTGGAGGTTCTTATTATCAATTCTATTAGAGAGATTTTTTCTTCTAAGTGGTTTGGTTATCCTTTAATTTTTGGGTTGCTTTTTGGAGCTTATGCTAAATATGGGGTAATTAAGATTGTTTTATCTACTATTCTGGTCGCATTATTCATTTCCGTGTTTGCTTACAATTATAAACATAACAGCTTATATAATTTAGTTACTAAAAACAGAAAAAATTCTGAGTAGCTAGTTGTATTAATAAGATTCCATCACAGTATTATTATTCTACTATCTCGGAGAAGAGTGAAATAAAGTTAGAGAAATAATTGATGATCTATCAGAAATGTTGTAAATGATTGGGATGAATTCCAGTGGTTTTTGTTATTTCTGGGGGAGGGTTTTAATTGATTCGTGAACTTGATAAAGCTGAATTCTATAAATGCGAGAAGTTAATAAATGATGTAGGACATTTAGAAGTTAAAGCTGTAATAGAAGGGAATAACCCTGGTAGGATTTTTGTAGATCAAATTAATTCTCCTAAAACAGGTCTTATCTGGTTGGGTAATAATGATGGGTTTTTCTTTATTGGAGATGAGAGAAATGAGTTATTGAACACCCATATAAATGATTTTATTGATAAAGTAATCTTTCCTGAAGCAAAGAAGCTCGGATTAAATAGTTTTATAGCAATTGGTAACCATTCCAGATGGGATAAGATAATAGAAAGGATTTTTGAACATCGTCACATACAACGATCACATCAAAATGTTTATAAGTTGAGAGGTCATTATAAAGGTGATAGTGAACTTTCTGAATATTGCATGGTGAATGAGCCACTTATGCGCAAAATTAAACCACCGATTGCGGAAGATAGAGCCACCATTTGCGGAGTAGAGAGCCACAAAAACATATTTTCACAATATGCCTCCGGTATACTTAAGGGACATGCCTATAAAGCATGACACTTGTGTAGAAGGAGGATTTTTTTATGGTTAATTATCGGAAGATTCTGGGGATGGAGTTCGATGGCATAAGCCAGAGGACGATCAGTTCCAGTACCGGCCACTCGCGAAATACAATCGCTGAAGTTGTCCAGCGGGCTAAGGAAAGAGGGTTAAGGGGGTTAGAGGATTCCATGAATAATCATTGGCTTGGGACTTACTTGTTCCCGGAGAAACAAGCAATTGAAAAGGGATACTGCCCCGTTGATTTTGAGTGGGTTCACAAAGAACTACAAAAGAAAAATGTCACCCTGACGCTTCTGCACAACGAATATGCAAGTGCAGCTAGAGAAGATGGAAAAGTCCCATATGCCTATCGGACATTCGCTGAAAAATATGGGAACTTCGCAAAGAAGCATAAGCTGACCATGCCAATTAGAAGAAAGCCAGGCGAGATTTTAGAGGTGGACTGGGCAGGAACGACGCTTAAAATCATGGATAATTCGACCGGAGAGGTTATACCAGCGTATGTGTTCATTGCCACTCTTCCCTACAGTCAGTTGAGTTATGTAGAGGCATTTCTTGATATGAAATCAACTTCCTGGCTGCGTGCACATATTCATGCATTCGAATATTTTGGAGGCGTTACCGAGGCATTGGTACCTGATAATTTGAAGACGGGCGTGACTAAGCCCCACCGGGGCGATCCAATGATCAATGAAGCTTACCGGGAATTAGCCGATTACTACCGGGCGGTTGTGGTGCCCAGTCGCGTCAGAAAGCCGAAAGACAAAGCGAGTGTAGAAGGAACTGTCGGATACATATCAAGGCAGATCATTGCATCATTACGAAACTATCAGTGTTTTCATCTCGAGGATTTGAATGCACGAATCTTTGAAAAGCTGGAAGAAATCAATACGATGAATTTCCAAAAGCGCGAGGGTTCTAGGTTCAAAGTGTTTGAAGAAGAGGAGAAGAGCCACCTTCATCCTCTACCTCCAACACGGTTCAAGATGACGGAATGGGCAACTGCCAAAGTTCAACCGAACTACCACGTTCAAGTGGACTATAAGTTCTATTCCGTCCCCTATGAATACGTCCGCGAGGATGTCGATGTCCGAATCACTGCGGATGTAATTGAATTGTACTTTAAAGATGTGCGGATTGCATCCCATCCACGTAAACAAAAATCAGAAGATTCGTATGCCACAAATCCGGATCACATGCCAGACCACCATCGGCTTTATCTCGATCACAATCCAGAAAACAACCGGAAATGGGCGAGGACTGTCGGACCGAATACGCAACGTCTGGTTGAACATATCTTGAAAACAAATGTTGAAAAGAAAGCTTTGAATATATTGAACGGATTGAGGAGTACAGCCTCTAAAAGAACGGAATCAGAGCTTGAGGAAGCGACCAAGACCTTACTGGAGATATCCTCCCATCCCACCGTTGCCGTTCTTAAAAGCATCTTGGAGAGGCAGAAGAAAAAGCAAGCGAACAAACAGCTAGTTGGGGAACCGCAGACAGAGGACTATGGTTTTACCAGAGGCGCTACCTATTTTGGGAGGGATAAAAAATGATCAACCAAGAAACCTTACGAAAGTTAATGGACATGAAGATGAGTGGAATGGCGGACTTATATCAACTACAGAATGAAAATAAAGACTTCCAAGGCATGGATTTTGATGATCGTTTTAACCTATTGGTGGATACGGAATATGATCGCAGAAGGTCGAATAAGTTAGACCGATTGATTAAACAAGCCACATTTGATGACTCGAGCGCAGCCGTTGAATTGATCGAGTATCACGCTGACCGTAAGTTGGATAAGCAGTTAATTTTAGAGCTGGCGTCCGGCACCTATCTTCAGAAGCATCATAATATTATCCTTATGGGCGCTTCAGGCAACGGGAAGACGTGGATATCAAATGCCTTCGGCATTCAGGCCTGCCGGCAGTTTTACAAGGTGAAATATATCCGATTGCCCGAATTATTGGATGAACTCGCAGTTGCCAAACATGAGGCAGACGGAAGTTTTCGCAAACTGATTAAAAAGTACAGATCGATTGATTTATTGATATTGGATGAATGGCTTCTGAGTGAGCTGTCTCAAAATCAAGTACTCCACGTTTTAGAAATTATCGACGCGAGGCTCAAACGGACTTCTACCATCTTTTGTTCCCAGTTCTCACCCGAAGGGTGGCATTCCAAACTCGGACAAGCCCAGGTGGCTGATGCGATTCTTGACCGGATTGTCCATGACTCTTATAAAATACTAATCGATGGCCACATATCAATGCGTGAACGGCATAGTTTAGTCGCTCCTCGTTGACCATATAAAAGAAGAGAGTCACTGGCGAAATTTAACCGGTGGCTCTCTTCTATGCATTCACTGGCTCCATTCTCCGCAATTAATGGCTCAAAATTCCGCACAAGTGGCTTTTTCGTTCCGCAATACTCACTTTCAATCAAACGTGGTTATGACATATTAAAAATCGATGAAGAGCTGTATAGGAATAAGGAAAAAAACCTTAAAAACATAGGAATTTTACACTCGAAAGTTTTGGGATTCTGGGCTTCTCCTGAGAAATTTTTTCGAAAAGG
This sequence comes from Anaerobacillus sp. QJM3NY_32, assembly GCF_056173645.1. Lineage (NCBI taxonomy): Bacteria > Bacillati > Bacillota > Bacilli > Caryophanales > Bacillaceae > Anaerobacillus > Anaerobacillus sp. QJM3NY_32. The sequence goes on from NZ_CM149684.1 coordinate 1,131,846, forward strand.
TATTGGATATTGTATTGTCTACCAAAACATGATTGTGAGTTTATGCTTTTCAGGATTTGTAGCTGAAAATGTTCACGGTATAGATATAGAAACAATAAAGGAGTATCAGGGGAATAAATTAGGTCAGAAGGCAGCCCACTGTGTTGTGAAAGATTGTGTGAGCAAGGGTATGATTGCTTACTGGGATTGTGAAGAGGCAAATAAGCCTTCTAATGTAATTGCTAAAAATATAGGATTAGAGAATTATTTGAATTATTTAGTGTATATTATTCCGCTTGATGAAGGTTGATTGTTTTATGGAGGTGTTTGATGAAGAGTGCTTATATGTCTAAATTAGATAAATGGCGAGAAAAGTATGGAGCGATAGCTATAGCATTCAGTTGTCTAATTAGCGCCATCACTAGTTGGGGAGATCATTGGATTCTTACAAGTGTTTTATTATTGGGCGTATTGGTGTGTGGAATGATAGGTTTTTTTGATATTAAAAGATCCATGAAGGAAGAGCATTAAACATTACCGGGTGAGAATTTTTTTGGACTAGAAGATATTTCTGAAGCTAGTTTTCAAGTATCTCGGAGCTTATCAATCATAAGATAAGCTCCTTATTTCATTTGGTTTTGTAAATGAAGCTCTTCTGAAGTTATGATGAGTGAGCAAGATCGGATTTGTGATAGAGGCTCTCAATACATTCGCCTCCCTTTCCGTCATTACAAAGATAATCGAAATGAAAAAGAGCCATTCTTGATCGAATGACTTCTTATATGAGACTGGATTAGCTTTTGAATTCAAAACTCTCCGGTGGTATGGCATTTTTTATCGTTGAAGTATGCAGCTTCTTTTTCTTTCTTTTCAATTTGAGAGGCTTAGGATAGGTAAAGTCATATACGATACAGTTCACTGCTAGAATGGTTAATGCAAAGGCGGTAACGGGCGCAAGAATCATCCATGGAAAAGAAGAGACGTATTGGAAATTTTGAGCGATCAGCCCTGCCCACTCATTTGACATCGAAAATGAGTCCGTGAAGGCTTTTCCAGTGTCCATGTCATACTCAATAACTCTGACGTCTGTGCCGCCTATGAATACTTTCAAAAGACCAAGATGAGCAAAGACAACAAGGACCTGTCCGACTTGTTGAACGAAAAGGAGTAGTAACTTAGGATTCAGGAAAGGTGCTAGATGGTTTTTGAAAATATGAAGTTTACTTCCGCCCATTGTCCTAGCGCTTTCTATGAATTCCTTTTTAGATATGAGATCGAGTTCATTTTGAATGTAAAGGGAAAGTACTGGTACACTGATGAAAATAAGCACGAGCATTGGGAAGACGACTTTCGTTACGGTATCATAGCTCCAGCTGAAGGTTAACACAACGGGAGCGATCAATATGTAGGTAAAAATCGTAACCGGCGCATAGTGAAGCGCATCTGCAAGCCCAGCTAACAGTTTTCGAAAAGCACTCGGTAACCTAAACAAAAGATATCCGCCTAAGAATGAGAATACCATTCGCCCAAAGGCAACGATGATGGATAGTCCAATGGTATACTTGGCCCCCTCGAGTAGCATGAGTAAGAAGTTATTTCCATCGAGATCACTCCCTAATGGAAACTGTAGGGAGGGCGGAAAAGGTGCTAAGGCAATGGCATTATGATTCTCATCATACAATACTTTTTCAGGTGGAGCCGGATCTGCAAACGTGGTGTATACGAAACTTCCTATAAGGAGGAATAAGATAAAGAGAGTGCCTCCTATTAACAACGGGCGTTGGATTAATTGTTTCTTCATATATTCTTCCCACCAATATTGAAGTAGTGTTCTAGCGTAACTTTTCCTGTTGTGAACATGATAAAAGAAGGGATAAATACCATAAACAGCCCCATGGTTAGTATTTCAGGATTCAGTACCCCATTCTCAAAAATAAAGGTCATAAACCCATTAATATTAAAGATAATCTCCAACATTAATAAGTTAGCGATTGCAAAAAGAAAGACACCTTTAAAATGGTTAAATAAGGTTAAAATGGAGTTCCTAAAAACGTGTAACACTAAAATTCTTGATCGCTTTAATCCCTTTCCTCGTGCTAGTTCTACGTAAAGAAGCTTCTCCTCTTCTTCAAAGGACAACAACAAATACTTATATATGTATATACCAGGCAGTAGTGATAGAACTAGGACCGGAAGAACGATCGCGTTTTCATCGAAACCGCTGGAAATGTTAAAAAGGAGAAAGTTTGTTTTTTTATAGACCCAAATAATGCCTAATTGTGCAACTAAAATCACAAAAATGTCCGGCAATGATTCAATAATAAAAAGAAAAGCCTTAGGAAGAGTTCTTTTATGAACTGGAAGTAACATTGTAAGGAATGTAAGAAGGATTCCTAAGATAAGAGCTAGGACGATAGAAATGAATAGGTAAAACATAGAAGTAAGGTAAACATCCATGAATTCCGGGAATAAAGGTAACTCTCTCCCCCGAACGTAGTACTCAATGGTATTGCCAGTTAGGATGACGTTTAAGAGATGAAGCATGTGATGAACGTATGCATCAAAATTAAGTACGATGGTGTCATATAAAAACGAAGTATTGTTTAACGAATTGTTATCAATCATTTTGAGCACGTTTAGTTGCGATTTCATATTAAAAAACAAGTAAGGAAGTGAGCCAATTAGTAGGATGCCTATTGAAGTTAATAGAAATTGGAATGCAATCTGCAAGGTAAGTGACTTCTTCATCACGGCCCTCCTTTCATAATTGAATGATCTTAGTTTTCGCTGGTAAGCTCTCTAACTTATTCCTATTACGATGTGCAGTGATATTTCCATTATTATCGATTTGAAATAGCAGCATAGATCTTAATGGAACTTACATAATATGTATTCGGAATAAATGGGGTGGATCCTTTTTTCTCTTTTAACATTATGTTAGGTACCATCATCCTAAAACATGTTCTATCAGTTTATTTACCTAGCAAAACGGAACTCATTTAATCTTAGGATGCTTTTTATTACCAGCTGTTGAACGAAACAAACGATGAAATTCTCACCGATGAGTAGGAATGAGCTCCTCATATCAAGAAAGTAGTGTAAAGAGACAAGTCAATATTGAAAACATCGCAGATAACAGCACGTTCTTCATACTTAAGGAACTTAAGAAAAGGAGAGATATGGTGGAACAGTTTGCGGTTTTTCGTACACCTCAAACGATTCTCTATGGAAGAGATTCGTTTAAACAAATTGGCGCAGAAGCAGCTCGTCGCGGTCAGAAAGCCCTTATTGTTAGTGATGAGGTGATGATGAATCTCGGTTATGTCACGGATTGTCAGGATTATTTGAAGCAGGTGGGAGTGGAAAGTGAGATCTACACGGGTGTTGCGTCTGAACCAACGGACGATTATGTGTCTGAAGCGCTTGTGCTTTTCCGAAACACGAACTGTGAGATCGTTATTTCATTAGGTGGGGGAAGTTGTATCGATACGGCGAAAGCCATCGCCGTTCTTGCGACGAATGGAGGATACATAGGTGACTATCGCGCGAACAGAACGATGGCAAAGAAGGCGCCGATACCGCATCTCGCTATTCCAACAACAGCGGGAACTGGCTCAGAAGCAACGGACGTGACCGTTATTACGAATACAACGACTGATGTGAAAATGATGATCAAACAGCCCGCCTTCATGCCAGAAGTTGCGATTGTGGATCCGTATCTCTCGCGCTCATCGCCACAGCATGTCACCGCGGCAACAGGAATTGACGCCCTCAGTCATGCGGTGGAAGCGTACCTCTCAAAGCAAGCTCATCCGATGACAGACACGCTTGCTTTATCTGCGATTGGACACATTATCGGTCATATTAAAAGCGCTTACAATGATGGGGAGAATCTCGATGCACGAGAAGCGATGAGTTTAGGTGCTCTCCAGGCGGGTATGGCTTTTACAAATGCTTCCGTCTGTCTTGTGCACGGCATGTCGCGTCCAATCGGTGCTCTTTTTCACGTGCCGCATGGATATTCAAATGCGATGCTGCTTCCAGCTGTACTCGAATACAGTAAGGATTCCTGCGCCGATCGACTCGCTGATCTCGGGAGATTGTTTCAAACAGAAGAAAGCGAGGTACTCTCAAATGAAGAAGCGGCAGATGTGGCGGTTTCTTCTATCAAAAGTCTTTGTGCCTCATTAAATATCCCGAACTTAAAATCCTGGGGAATTGATGAGACGACGTTCAAGCAGGTTATTAGCAAAATGGCAGCAGACGCATTAGACAGCGGGAGCCCAGCACATCATCCTCGCTTGCCTACACAGGCGGAATTAGAAGAACTTTATGAGATTTGCTATGACTACGCATTTATAAGTGAAGAAAAGGTTCGCTAACACAACTGGAAGGGGAATGAAAACATGGCTACGACGGCAACGAACGTGCTACAAAACTATATTAATGGTAAATGGGTCGATGCGAAAACCGATCAATTTCAAGCAGTACCAAATCCGGCAACAGGGGAGGAGCTTGCTCAGGTTCCGATTTCAACGAAAGCAGATCTTGATGAAGCAGTGAAAGTAGCGAAGGCTACCTTCAAAACCTGGAGTAAAACGCCCGTTCCGAAACGCGCGCGCATTCTATTTAAATACCAGCAGCTGCTCGTCGACAATTGGGACGAGCTTGCGAGATTGCTAACAAAAGAGAATGGTAAAAGTTTTAAAGAAGCACAGGGTGAAGTGCAGCGCGGGATCGAATGCGTTGAGTTTGCAGCCGGGGCGCCATCGTTAATGATGGGCAAGCAGCTTCCGGATATCGCAACGAATCTCGAATCAGGCATGTATCGCTATCCTGTTGGTGTTGTAGGCGGCATTACGCCATTTAACTTCCCGATGATGGTGCCGTGCTGGATGTTTCCACTTGCAATCGCGATGGGGAATACGTTCGTCCTTAAACCTTCTGAGCGGACGCCGCTACTCGCAAACCGCTTAGCAGAGCTCTTTAAAGAAGCGGGCTTACCGGATGGCGTTCTGAATATTGTTCACGGAGCACATGACGTTGTGAATGGGCTTCTAGAGCACAAAGATGTGCCTGCGATTTCCTTCGTCGGCTCACAGCCCGTCGCCGAATATGTCTACAAAACAGGTGCTGCGAACGGCAAACGCGTTCAGGCACTTGCCGGTGCGAAGAACCATTCCATCGTAATGGCTGACGCTGATCTTGACGCTGCGGTTAAAGAAATCATCGCTGCTTCATACGGTTCTGCAGGCGAACGATGCATGGCTTGCTCCGTTGTTGTGGCGGTAGATGATGTTGTGGAGCCATTGCTTCAAAAGTTAAACGAAAAAGCCGATGAAATAAAAATCGGCAACGGCCTTGATGAAGACGTATTCTTAGGACCGGTTATCCGTAAAGAACATAAAGAAAGAACGGAAAGCTATATCCGTAAAGGTCAGGAGGAAGGTGCTACGCTCATTCGCGACGGCCGAAACGACGAAGCATACAACGATGAAGGCTACTTTATCGGACCAACGATTTTTGATCACGTAAACTCCTCTATGCAAATCTGGAAGGACGAGATCTTCGCGCCAGTGCTATCAATTGTGCGAGTGAAAAATCTAGAAGAAGCGATCGAGCTCACGAATGAATCCGACTTCGGAAACGGGGCTTGCCTATTTACAAAGGACGGAAGCAACGTTCGATATTTCAGAGAAAACATCGAAGTTGGCATGCTAGGCGTAAATATTGGCGTACCAGCCCCGATGGCTTTCTTCCCGTTCTCAGGTTGGAAGAATTCCTTCTATGGCGATCTTCATGCGAACGGATCAGACGGAGTGGAATTTTATACGAGAAGAAAGATGTTAACGGCCAGGTGGTAAGCAACAAGAATTAAAATAACACAAAAGGAGCAGAGAGGAGAACCTCTCTGCTCCTTTTGTATTATGGGAAGAAGGAATAATGTGGTGAGGGTGAAACATTTGATGCGTTTCATTCGTATAACTAATTAAGATAACAAAAGGGATAAATGTTCAAGGAGTGCGCTATGCAAACACTATTTCATTCAGTTAAGAATTTGTTTCTAGACTTATTTGCCATGGGAAAGGGATTAGTCTATGGTTTTCTATTGGTTGGATTGCTTACTTTCATTGGTGGAGCGCTACTATACGGCTTTTTGTTCTTACGTCATTTGTTTGTTTAATATTTTTGGATATTAACTTAATGAGAAGAAGGGGAGATATGTGTGAAAAAGGTCATTTTAAGGTCAGTGATTGCATCGCTTGTGATCGGTATACTCGTATGGGCTGCAAGTGTATTCATTTCTTTTTCATTTAGTGAATGGAGCTTCTTTATTGCTCTAGGGCTTACCATTGTGCTTTACTTCTTTAACAGTAGCGGAGGATTTTTATCAAAAGGGGCTACTGCTGAGGCAAGCGAGGCAGGGTGGAAAGTTCAAGAAGATAATGAACTGAAAGTAAATGTAGGTGCTGTTTTTTATGGTTCAGTGCTATTTACGATTTTTAGTCTTGTCTTAACCATTACCACATATTATTAAGGGGATTTTAGTAAAGAGGAGCTCTTATATAATACAGACTTGCAGCTCCGATCGAAACAAATATATGATTGTGTAGCATATGCAAACACTAATCACATTAGGGGGATGAAAAATTGGGTTTATTCTTTTATCTTACGATCGTCGTTGGTTTATCGCTCATCTATTATGGCTATGTTAAGAAAACAGAAAAAGATATAAAAATGAAAGAGCTAGAGCTTGAAGCTAAGAAGATTGAGTTGGAAATAAAGAAGTTAGAACATCATAAGGACAGTACTGAATGAAAAGAAAAGTAATCGCTTTGGTTTTGAGCGATTATTTTTTTATGAGATGAAATAATATGGGGGCACACCAAAAAGGTGATGAGTCGATTCGTTGCATCATTAAATTATAAGAAGCTATACTCTTCTCTCCTCCTAAGTGGGGGTCTTTCGTAAAGGAGAATTGTGGTTTTAGAAAGGGCAAATCAATAGGTTGAAATAGAAAGACGGAGGAACAAAGATGAAACGATTTATCACTTTACTAGGAGTATTTCTGCTTCTAGCAGCATGTACGAATGAAGGCAGCAATGAAGGGAAGCAGGAGGAGAAAGGTTCTACTCAAGAGACTTCTGCAAGTTCCTTACACATTAAGCCTGCCAAACTATCAAAACGTGAGCAAAGCATCGTGAATCAAATGGGAGTCGATTTCAAAACCTTTTATACGGTGGATGGGACCGTAGGAGAAGGAGAAGCGCTCGTGACTTCGATCGTTGTATACAAAGACGGAGAAGATGGAAAAGAAGAGTTTGTTACCTGGGGTGGAGATTATAAACAAGAGCGTTTCAATAAAGCTCTTCACTCATTCCAACTTCAAATGGAAGAAAAAGTAGCTTACTTTACAATGGGGTCACCGGATGGATACAGCAAAGGATCGACCAATATGCCTAAAGAGCTGGGCGGATTTATCTTTGAACAGATAGAAGAAGAAGTCACGATCACTAAAGGAGAAACGGTGTATTTGGCGTACTTGATTGGATCGAGTGAGAACCAAATGTCGTCAGTGAACCATAGCGATGTCAAAACTTTGACTGAATCAGTAAAAACGGCGGAATATGCGATTGTTGCTCAATTGGAATGGAAAGACAATTTGGAGATGGAAGAGTAATTGGACCAAAAGTCGTAAAGGAGTATGACATAATGACTCGAATATAGATACTTGAAGGATACATAAGAGCAGATAACATAACCGGATGTCCTTCTCAAATCTTGCTGAAATTAGGAGGGAATTATGGGACGAGTTGTTCATTTTGAAATTCATGTAGATGACATGAATAGGGCTAAGAAGTTCTATGGAAACGTATTTGATTGGAAGTTTGAAGACTGGAGTGAATATGCCGGCATGCCTTATCTTGGCGTGGTGACTGGTGATGCAAAAGAGCCAGGAATCGATGGAGCGTTGATGAAACGGCAAGGTCCACCTCCAGAAGGTAACGCTGCAATCAATGGGTATGCTTGTACAATGGGCGTGGAAGATTTGGATGCTACTGAATCGAAAGTTCTTGCTAATGGTGGCAAAACAGCGATGGGCAAATACGCATTGCCTGGAATGGCGTGGCAGGCCTATTACCTTGACACGGAAGGAAATATCTTTGGTCTTCATCAACCGGATGAGAATGCAAAATAATTTAATATAAACAGTTGAGAGAGCCCTTTTTAAAGGGTTCTTTTTTAAATGCTAATTGATGGAGAGTTTTGAACGGATGAAATAGTGAAGCTTGGACGATTTATTTTGGACTGTTGAAAAGTTTTCCATATTTATCAAAATTAAAGATTGAGTTATTCAGATGAATTTGAAATAATTGGTATTGGGTAATTGGCGAATAATTGTGAATTATTGATTTCTAGTTAACGATTAAATAGCATTTTCGAGATGAAAGAAGAAGGAGAGGAGGTGACGGTACTTAGTCCGTGAAAGGTCTTCAAGATTGGATAGGTGGCGAAGGTAATATGGCTGTTCCTATTAGGTAAGTGCTCTTCATACTTGAGGATACGATTGGGTCCTTACGAATAGTTTAGGTATAGGGATAATTGTTCGTGGAATGATTGGCTACTTAGTGAGAAATGACTTATTTTAGAGGGGAATGGAGACGATGTTTTTATCGTATTTTTTAGTGTTTCTTTTGGCAGCGATTCCGTTATTTGAACTTGTTGCTGTAATCCCACTAGCGATCATCGGTGGGCTGTCGCCAGTACTAACAGGCATACTTGCTTTTTTAGGAAATGCTTTGACAGTTGTTTTGTTAATTGTATTTGTAGATAAATTTAAAGTATGGCGGAAGAAACGAAAACAAAAGCGTACGAAGGATGTGGTTCAGGAGGAGGGCGAGACGACAGAAGCACATGTCGAGGAAATGCAAGAGTCGAAGAAGGAGAAACGTGCAAGAGTTCTTTTTGATAAGTATGGTTTGCCAGGCTTAACAATCATCGGTCCCTTTTTCGTCGGCTCACATATTTCAGCGTTTATGGGAATGAGCTTCGGTTCAAAAAGAAAGCTGGTCACCAGCTGGATGATGACGAGTTTAGTACTTTGGACTGTGATTATGGCTGTAGCATCAAGCTATGGAGTTGGATTTTTTGTACATGACGTGGAAGATGATGGTGTTTTAGTTCGTCTATTCACTAACTAGCATGATCATGTGAAAATACCTTTAACTTTATCGTTATGTGTTGTAAAGTAAATATGAACTGGAAAATTGTAGCTAGGGTTCCGCTATCGAGATAGGCTAGTGACCGAGGGCTACATCTTTTACATAAGTAAAAGGCACCTATTGACATAAAAGGTCCGAGGGGAAAGGTTCAGCGTATTTGTACTGCGCTGAAATCTTTCTCTTCGGGCCTTTTTTATTATTTAAAGGAGGTATTGTTTATGTCGACAATCGATGAACTAAAAGCTGGTGTTGCAGTGATTATTTTGAATGAAGAAAACGAGGTTTTATTACAGAAAAGAACCGATGTGGGGCAATGGGGGATTCCATCGGGTCATATCGAAATAGGTGAGACAGTCTCTGAAGCAGCCATCAGAGAGGTAAAAGAGGAAACAAATTTGGATATAACGATTACCAGGATCATCGGTGTTTACTCTGATCCTACTTCACAGGTTTTTCATTATCCAAATGGGAAAGTTGTTCATTTTATTACAACATGCTTCCTTGCTGAAGTGACAGGTGGAGAACTTCGATGCAACTCTGCCGAATCACTTGATGTTCAATTTTTTGGACAGTCACGTTTACCACAGAACTTATTAACCATGCACCCTCGATGGTTGAAGGATGCACTTGAAAAAAGAGATCTGGCCTTTATTCGTTAAATGAGGATGCTTGGGCAAGGGAAGGGGAGTCGGAGTAATATAGAAGTTACTTTGTGATGTGTGGTTACTAAAAATAACTGTTAAGAAGCTTATCAATCATAAGATAAGCTTCTTATTTATTGAATGGAACGTTGAGTTATTCTACCTATTTTGAAATAATTAGTTCTAAAGATTAGAAAAATTTAAATCAAAAAAGAAATGAGATGAAGGTTGGGAGAAAAGGGAATGCCGTTATATCTTTCTGTGCGTCGGCATTTGTCAGCTGTTCTGATTACAAGCTAAGTAGTCTTAGCTTTTGACAAAGTGGGATGGAAGGAGGGAAAAACGTGAAAAATCAACAAGCTTTGATCTGGGTAATAGTAGCGATTTTATTAGTATTGGTTTGGGTTTTCTTCAGGTAGTACATAGGTGAGTCGAATGATGTAACGATAGAATATGTCTCAATATCAACTTTTCGTAGATAAGCTGTAAGAAGAAATGAGAAAGAACAAAGGGGTTCATATGAATAAAACTATTAAAATCGTTATCATTATTTTTTCAAGCCTACTTTCTCTCCTTCTACTGCTTTTATTAGCTGGGGTCATCTTATTACATAATGTGATTGAAGAAAATTCAGGTGAACCTATTACTTATTTTCAAGCAGTTAAATTTGGCCTTAGTTTGAACTTTGATGGGAAGTTGGAGAGAAAAGCAAAGCATTCTAAAGAAATGAAAGTCTATGAAAACATGTCTATCTATGTTGATGATCAAGATGCTGAACTATTTCCTTTAATTATGGATACGTTACATTGGGCTAAGCATAGAAATGCAGACATATTGGGCGATATTGATGGAAGAGACGTAGATGTTCTCTTCTTTCATAATAAAAAGGATTTCGAAAGTATTTCTGATTTAAATCATGTATCTGGTTTTTATGATCAATATGGGTTATTCATCGCTGTTAGGATCGATGATAAGAAAGGAATATTGGATGGTAAGGAAACGCCACTCTATTTTTTTCAGAAAAGGATATTACATGAATATACGCATTATATGTTAGATCAAAAAGTGGCTGGTACGCCTTTAGGATTGGATAAATATCCTCTATGGTTTCAGGAAGGAATTGCTGAGTATATATCAAATGATCAAACTACTATAGAAGTAAGTGACTTTAAGCTTTTGACTTATGATCAGCTTAGAAGTCATGAACAATGGGCAGCTGCTAGAGAGCAAAAAGAGACGAACGTCTACGATCAAAGTTATTTCACGATCAAATTTCTTATAGATGAGCAAGGGGAAGAAGTGATTGAAGAAATTATCGATGCAACGAATGATTCAGGTGATTTTAAAGAAAGTTTCGCTGATGTAACTGGACTTCACTATGATCGTTTATATGAAAAACTGGAAATACAGTTAGGGAAGGAAAAGGATAGAATAGGAAGCTTTCATTGAAGGAGTGAAAGCATACTAAGTAAATGCCTTAAATATGTTTCTTTTCTTATACCTTGATACCAATAGTCTTCTTTTGTTGATTAAATAAGCGCTACAAAAAGGTTTGATTTAAATGAAATTGATACTTGAGTTAATGAGAATAATCTGAAATAATGGATGATAGTGTGGAAATTAATTGTAAATTTAGGGAATTTTTATGGGGAGAAAATTTGCAGAGGCATTTGGTACAGGCACTTAGATGATCGTGATGTTGATCGAATGAGATGATTTCATTTTTTATTACTAATCGTTAGACAAGATAATAAATAAAAGGAATGATCGAATGAAGAAACAGGTAAAGCTTTTTTATTGTCATATGTCCTTATTATTGTTTATTCTATTACTTGCAGGGTGTTCAGATAATACGAATGCCAAATTAAATGCAAATGCTGCTGAGAATGACGCTTCTTTATCAACGGAAGAAGCGACTGAAGTGGAAGAGGGTAATCAAGTAAACGAAGATGCATCTTCATCAACGTCAGAAGACACTTCTCAGGAAGATGATAAAGAAACCTCTTCTGAAGAACCAAAAAGCGGTGAGTCAAATTCCGCAGATGAAAATGAAGAAAATCATGCGTTAGATGATTACTCCTCCAAGGAAATTGAATACGCTCGTGTCTGGTCACAGCTAGGACCGAATCAAGAAATAGATGAATTAAATGTTCAACTTATATCCGCTGGTTCCCCTCTTGATCCTGATGATGAGAACAGTCTCACTTATCCAGAAGATGTTGTTCAATTACGTGGTTCTCGTATCGTCGATGGCATCGTTACGTATAGTGGTAACGGAGATGGCACGATTAATGTATATAACGTTCCTTTGCGCTGGTATGGTGGCTTTCCTCCTCCTGAAGATATAGATAAAGAAGAAATTCAGAAGGAAATGGAAGATATTATTACCAATACAAAGCTTGTAAACGTTGATACAGGTGATAATGAAGAAATCATAGAGATCATCAACAAAATGAATAGTCAGTAATCTGAGTAGCGGATTTATGTTAATCAGTGTTTCGTTTTAGAAGGCATATTGTGCCCACACTATGTTGGATATGAAAATAAGATTAAGACAATTCTCTATCCCCAACAGGTTAAAATTTGAAGACAATTGAAGCCATGATGCCATAATCGTTATAAAGTATGGTAAGTTAGCTATTGGAGTTAGCACAAATATTTCTTTCGCAATATTTCTTTTTTTATATTTTCTTTTTGCAAAATATAGTAAACTATTACATGAATTACTATATTATCGTACTAATTTAATAGCGTTATATACATGTTGATTAATGAACTTGTAGGAATGAAAATCTTTATATTTTATATTTTGAGCACTATTATTTGGCCCATTCCTTAGAATCCATATATAGCACGCTGTTTATATGTACTTCTTGTTCTCCAACATTAATTTAGGAAGGGAAGCGTTTAAATCGCCAATCAAATGCTATAATCGTGCAGATCTTCTTGATCTGATCGATGAAAAAAAATCTCTTTTATCTTTAAAGGTGTTAGCTCATGGCTTTACACATAAACAGACATTAATGGCTAGCCAGGAGCTTGATCGACTACTTAATCGCTACCAATTTGGAGAGTATAAAGAAAGTCAGCCAACATACTCAAATTAAATACAAACTGTTATTTTAGGAAAGCAAAAGCTAGCCGCTATAAATGTGTAATATGTAAATTTGAGATAGATTAGTTTTGTTCATGATTGTTAAGTGAACAAAGCATAATTCTATCTCATTTTTTTTAGGGAGACGGCTTATTGAAGAGATTAGTTATAAGCTTCTATTTTAAATGGAAGAGGTGGTAACAATGTTAAACGAATGGGGTGTGTCTGTTTTAGTTGGATTTAGTCTATTTTTAATTATTGGCTGGTTTACTGGAGATAAAGAGTATGGAAGTGGTTCAAAAACCAATGATGAACGCTCTCGATTCATTAAACAAAAAGCGATTGTAGGAAGTTGGATTTTCTTACTAACCGTCTTTGTGATAAATGTGGTCTTAAGCTTTTTCGACTTAAGAACAGGACCTCTAGAAAACGCTCCATTTAATCATCCAGAGTTATTCTATTTACTTCTTTTGGTGGGTAGCTATTTTGTATGTTATTGGATGTATAGTAAGCGAATCAGTGGGAAACGAGAGTAATAGAGACGAGGGGGGTTACGAAAGTTGATTAACTTCTATCAAGAGGAGGAGGGAGATTCTCTATGAACAACGAAAACGAAAATAAACCATTCAATGATGCTATAGCTCATAAGCAAAACATTGAAGGTTTTCCAAAATCAAGAGGTGGAAAACTGCCCTTACCTATTAAGTTAATCGGATATTTTCTGTTTGGGAGTTTGATTATCATGCTATTGATTGGATTGGTTGGGAATTTCCTATTCGATTAAAAGAGGTGGAGCATTTTTGTTATAAAAGTTCCATAAGAAGATATTGAGTGGCAGGTATGATCTTAGGGGAGGAGATTTGATTATGTGGATAGCTGAGACAATAGCACCTCTTGTCTTAATGGGCATAATAATTGTCTTTGTGATTGAAAGCCTAAAGTATAAATCTAATAAAGGCAATCTGGGGAAGAAAAATTCAAAAGCTGCTCAACTTTTATTAGATAGTCTCATCCCAATCGGAATGCTTTTGGGGGCTGGTATTGGTGTAGTGGTTGGTATGTATTTCTCGTTCTCATTACTATCTTCCGTTAATTTAGGTGCGGCACTAGGTTATTTAGTTGGGTACTTTGTTTATGAAATTTATAGCAAGGAAGGAAATAAATATCCATAAGTAGCTAATAATATCTTGCGAAGGTTGATTCGTAAGGGTTATTTCAAGTAGGGATAGTTTCAGATTCTATCTCTTACCTATGTATCTTATTTCGGTTAAACTTTTTATCGCATTACACGTGAAAAAATTGATTTATCAACATAAAAGACCCACAAAATGAATGATGATTTTGTGGGTCTTTTTTCAATCTATAAACATGTGAAATGAATAAATTGGAATTTAACTTACAACTTTTCGGACAGCCGATAATGCAGCATCCATGTCTTTCTTCGTAATCCCATTATTCGTTACAAATCGAATCACGTTCGAACCAAACGCACCCGCTAAAACGCCGTGTTCTTTTAAACGGTGGATAAAATCTTCTGTCGTTTTCTTCGTATTCGTAATATCAATTAAGAGTATGTTCGTATCCACTTGATTGACAAGGACAATCCCTTTAATATTCTGAAGACCATCAGCAAGATACTTCGCGTTCTCGTGATCCATCTCAAGATGCTTCACGTTTTCTTCGAGAGCAATAATGCCTGGTGCAGCGAGAACACCTGCTTGTCTTAAACCGCCGCCAAGGCGCTTACGCCATTTTCGAGCTTTCCCGATAAATTCAGAAGTACCGGCAATCATGGAACCAACTGGTGCGCCGAGCCCTTTTGATAAGCAAAACTGAACAGAATCCGTATACTTCGCAAATTCTTTTACGGGAATTTGCGCTGCTACAGAAGCATTGAATAATCGTGCCCCATCTAAGTGAACAGGGATCTGATGTTTCCTTGATAGTTGATAGATTTGCTCCATATTCTCAAGAGGAACAATTGCGCCGCCTGCTTTGTTGTGGGTGTTTTCGATGCAGATTAATCCTGTTTCCGGCTGATGAATATCTTCGCCTCGGATAGCTGCTTCAACATCGCCTGGATTCATCGCACCGCGGTTCCCATCGATCGTCTTAATTTGTACACCAGCAAAGGCGGACAGTGCTGCCGCTTCATATAGGAATAAGTGCGCCTGAGATTCCATAATCACTTCTTGACCAGGCTGACAGTGGACTAAACCAGCAATTTGATTTCCTTGCGTGCCGCTCGTGACAAATAAAGCCGCTTCTTTTCCTAGCGTTTCTGCAGCGATTTGTTCGAGCCTGTTAACCGTAGGATCTTCTCCATACACATCATTGCCTACTTCAGCTTCGTACATCGCTTTTCTCATTTGTTCATTTGGTTTCGTTACCGTATCACTGCGCAAATCGATCACGATTCGTCCTCCCCGTCTTCATTAAGTAATAGTCTACTAGTATCCATCAAAAGTATACGGTTATTTCATAAGTGAATCAACTTCGTAACGGGGAGGCTTTATGATCCTGTTATCTCGACGCAAGGTGGCGATCGATGATTTCTAATGCTTCATTAGGTCCGCCACAGGCTTGAAAGCTCTCTTTGATCTTTCGGATGCCTAGCTGATAGTTCGCGTTATGAATGACTTGATTCACTGCATGCTGTAGCGATTCGATTGTTACGTTCGGTGGGAAAATAGGATATCCGGCTTGTAGTTCTGCGAGGCGTGCAGCGACCAAAGGCTGGTCCTTATCATGAGGGAGCACCACCATCGGAACTTCAAAGTAAATCGCTTCATTAGTGCTGTTCATTCCTCCGTGGGTAAGGAACACGTTCGTATGCTGCAACACATCTAGCTGAGGAACATATTTTCGAATAATGAAGTGATCGGGAGCTTCTTTTATTTTAGTGAAATCAGCACTTGATCCTGCTGAAATGACAACTTTCCCTGGAAAATCTGTAAAGGCGTCGATGCACATATTAAAGAAACTCTCAACATGATCGAGCACTGTGCCCATAGAAATAAAAAGAACCTGCTCGTTTTCAAGCTGGTCAAGTGGGAAGTCAGTCGCGTCTTTTCGTTCCGGGAAGCTAGGACCAATAAAATGATACCCTTCACCAAATTCACTTAAATGAGGTTGGAAATACTCGCTTGAATAAACCATCGTTTGCTCGCCTTGATTTTGCATAAATTGCAACATGGTTTTAGGAGCGACGCCAAACGCTTGCTTCATCTTAGCTAATAAAGCTTTCCCTTTTTCATCGAGTTCAAATGACACCGACGCGTCTGGGTGAAGGGGGAGGTTTTTCTTATAATCATCTGGGATTAAAAAGGATGAAGAAGAAGAGAAGCCTGGTACTTGTAAATACTCTTTTACTAATTCACCAGGACCAAAGGCATCGTAATAAACAAAATCAATCGAAACTTCTTTCGCTAACTCTTTTGTAAGCGAGAGGATATCTAAAGATGAGCGAATAAAGAAATGTAGAAAGTTATTGATTCCTTCTGAACTACCATGATTGATGTGTAAACCATCTAATCGATCCTCATGAAGAATCACATTGGCTCCTACGCCTTCTAGGCGGTCTTTGAATTTTTCAGTTGAAATATAATAGACGCTGTCTCCCCGATCTGCAAAAGCTTTTGCCATGCCTAAGCTTGGGTTAACATGTCCTTCACCTGGGATGTTAAGCATTAGAATATTTGCCATCAGTCGTCACCTCTTGAGTTTTATTATCGTCACATAGTAAAGAATAATTGTTTTTCAATAAGAATGAAACCAAATTCCTTTGGTTGCTCTCTTCCATATTCGAACGAATTTAAAACTTCATTCCACCCATATCCTCCCAAAGTAATAGCATCAAAAATAACCTTAGGTAATCCTACCTAAGGTTTCGTTAAGGGAACCTATTACAAAGGTCTGTCTCGTTTATCGTCGCCTGCGACGTTTGCGTGATAAAGGGGGTGGCGGTCCGATAACGACAGGACTTTTCCCTTCAATTGGATCTAGCGCTTTTTCCATTGTTTTCGGGTCTATGCGATACGCTTCTTCATAAACCTTCAGAGGGGTTTTCGTCAGCATGCTAGAGCCATCTTGCGTTTGGAAGCGGTCGTTGTTAAAGAATAATAACAGCAAGGTCTCGTCCGAATCTGCCTTAATCCAGTGCCAATAGCCCATTGGAATAAAGACCGTTTCACCAGCTTTTCGTAGCTGATACGTTAATAATTGATCATTGTTCGGGTTGAGGATGCCAACGGTTGCGGATCCAGAAGCGAGGTATACCAATTCCCATGAGTTTGTATGCCAGTGCGGCTCGCGTACAGATCCTTTCGACATTCTTAATTCGGCAAGTGAGCCGCCAATCATCGCTGGCATTTGCGCTGAGGTTAAGAGATAAATGAGGTTTTCAGGATCTTTCTTAAACGCAACATTATCTTTTATATCATAAAAAAGGTTCGGGTTTCCTTTTCGACCTACTAAGTTTCGGTTATCCGTAATATAGCCTGATACTGGAGTTGTCATATATTCTCCTCATTTCTGTTTCAATTCTCTACTATTCTATGAAAAAGGATAAGCCCGGTGTAGGTGCCAGTCCACTGGCCATGAAATAGGGCGGAGAAGCGCCTATAAATGCACTCGACCAGGCACAACACGGCCCCTATTCGCAATAGATT
Source organism: Anaerobacillus sp. QJM3NY_32 (assembly GCF_056173645.1). Classification (NCBI taxonomy): domain Bacteria; kingdom Bacillati; phylum Bacillota; class Bacilli; order Caryophanales; family Bacillaceae; genus Anaerobacillus; species Anaerobacillus sp. QJM3NY_32. Next base: position 1,149,454 of record NZ_CM149684.1, read on the forward strand.
AAAGCGAAGGGGGCAGATCGTTGTGAGCGATCACTATCTAGGTATTATCCTTCCCAAATCAACCTATGAGGCGATGCCTGAATTACAGGGTGGCACGCGCAGCATGTTTATGATTTGGGAGAAGTCAGCAAGAGAACTTGGCATGATCCCTTGTTATTTTCGATTCTTTGATCTAAAGCCAGGCGTCGCGACGGTGAAAGCCTATGTGTATGAACAGGAAACGTTTGTCGTGAAAGAAGTTCCAGCGCCGAAAGTCATTTATACACGCGTGCTCGATTACTTGCCAGCTTACCGTTCGCATATCAAATCTTTAATGAAGGAGGGCCGCGTCGTTTACAATGTGCCGAATTATGATGTGGAGAAGCATAAAGTTCACGAAGTCCTGATCAAGCATGACAATCTTCGAGACCACTTGCCTGAGACGGAGCTCTTTACGATCAACAACTTAAATAAAATGGCTGTACGCTACAAGCAATTCATTCTCAAGAAAAGCTATGGCGAATTCGGCATTGGCGCGATGAAAGTTGAGCGGGTAAAGCACGGATGGCGCCTCTCATATAAAACAAAGGAAGGCGAGCTCAAACAAGTTGATTTCAAAAAGACGCTGCCTGCGGTGCTCGTTAACCGACTCCGTTCGCATACGTACATGATTCAGGAGATGATTCCGCTAGCTGATTTTAACGGTCATCCGTTTGATTTGCGCGTCGCTGTTCAAAAGAATCGAAATGGAGACTGGCAGGTGTCGGGCGTCATGTGCAAGGTGGCGAATGGGGGAGACTTTCTAACGAATGGAGCACAAGGGGGAACGACGTACACGTTTGAAGCTGTTGCGCCTCATTCCCATCCAGGAATTTCGTACGAAACGCTCCTACAAAGCATTGAACAGCTAGGAATTCAAACCGCCCGCGTACTCGATCACCATTTTCCGAAGCTAGCCGATCTTGGATTCGATATTGGCATCACAAAAGCGGGTAAGCCTTATTTTATTGAATGTAACTTTATCTCAGACTATGTGAGCGGATTGTTTGAGGATGGAGAGCTCCTTCACGATAAGTGGGAAGCGGTCTTCAGAACGCCGATTGAGTATGGGAGGTATTTAATGGAGGGGCTTTAAGTAGCTAACGTAATAATTGAACATACACGTAAAAAAGGGTGAAGAATGTTACCTCAATTCTTTACTCTTTTTGTTTATGCTTTCTATATCGAGGAGTTTATCTGTAACAAGATAGGCTCCTTTTATAATGTACGATGATTTTCTAACCTAATCGGTATCAAAAACTTGTAGAGTACAATGGAAGAGGCGTAACATGATAGATGCTAGAATGACGAAAAGGGAAACAACGTGCTACAATCTCTGTGAGTTGATAAATCATGTTAACTGCGTCTATCTGTAACCTTACGAATAGATTCATAGATGAAAGAAGATGCAATTCAATCAGTGTACTGATAAAAATATAGGAGGATTCACAATGCTAACGAACCCAAAAGCTATTTTCATAGATATGGATGGTACGATCTTGAATCACTATAACAAGGTGAGTGAATATACGAAGCAAGTGATTGATGAGTTACGAGAGAATGGCATATACGTCTTTATCGCAACCGGCAGAGCTGCGGATGAGATTAAAGAGCTTGTCCCTGAAGGATTTCAAGTGGATGGCATCATCTCTTCAAATGGGATGGCAGGGTATGTTGAAGGTAAGGCCATATTTGAACATTCACTCGAGCTTGACTTAGTTGAAAAGATTATTGAAAAAGCGCGTGAGCAGAAAATTTATTATGAGCTCTTTCCATACGGAGGAGATCGCATTGCTTTAGAACAAGATCGTCACTATATGGAAGAGGAAATTAAAGATCCGCAGCCAGAAGGCGTCGGGCTGAATGAATGGCTTTCGCGTCAAGAAGCAATCAAAGAAGCGATCAACTGGAAAGCTCAAATTGAAGGAAATAAGTTTTCCAAATTCTATTTCTTCGCTCGAACGAAAGAACATATCAATCAATGGAAAGATGAGCTAGAAAATATCAAGCAGGACATTGATTTTACAACGTCAATCTCTTCAGCGCATAACGTCGAAGTAATGGTAGCCAATGTAAACAAAGCGACTGGCATTAAAGAAATGCTCCAGCATTTTGACTTGTCAGGTGTAGAGACGCTTGCCATAGGCGATAGTAACAACGACTTACCGATGTTCCAGTTTGCCAATTATGCTGTAGCCATGAAAAATGCATCGGACCAAATTAAAGAAATCGTCGACGATGTGACGGAATTTACGTGTGATGATGACGGTGTTTATCATTATTTGAAGTCGATTGTCGTGCGAGATTCTATTAGAAATACATGATTATTGATAAAAAACTCGGTTAAATCCGAGAGAAGGCTAATGAGATTTCTTTATTCACTAAAGAGAAACGATTCTGCAACATCATAATAGCCTAGTTATACAACAATAATCTTCAACAATCGGACGCAATTCCTCATGTAGGAATTGCGTTTTTTATTTCCAAAAAAGATTGAGGATATGATTAAATTTCGAAATGGTTCTAAACAAGAAAATGTAGGTCATACCGTATAAATAAGGCTCGAGTCGATAGCTTAAATAACATTTCGCTAGGTGTAATAACTGTTATTCTTGCGTCGTTAATGCTTAATATCTTTCATTCAATTTAGTATTGCCTCAGTTATTTATACGGTAAGGAAGGTGTCTTCTTCTATCAAAATAAAAGTTATGTCAACCGGTTGACACCTGAAAGCGCTTACGATATATTATTCTGTAATAAAAGGATTTTTTAATCTGTTTGGCGTTGTAGATGTTTCGTATGAGAGTCAACAAGTTGGAATAAAGAAGGTGATTTAAGGTAAAGCAAGATGGTTAACCCCATTAAATATAGTGAGGAGTTATGCTTTTGAATCGTTTAATGAATAATGATGAGATTGTTCGCAAATTTCTTATATTTACTGCATTCGGGTTAATGATAATGTTGTTGATCTGCAATAAGGTAACGGCAGAAGTGCAAGCAGAGCGTACAAAGGAAAATGAGGAGGTTTCAGCAATTAAAGCATCAACAAATTTAACGGATTGGGTCATTCATGGTGAAGGTACACTTGAAGATACAGTACAAGGGTTAAAGCTTACTTCGGGAGCAAATGAGAATGTAATGGCGATTTCAAACGTTCAATCAGAAAATTTTATATACCAATCTGATATACAGATATTAAATCAATCAGCAGATGCTACGTTGATATTTCGATCTAGTGAAGATGGCTGGGATTCCTATATGGTTCAAATAGTGCCGGATGCAGGACTGATTCGTCTACGTGATGCTCGGGACGAAAGTAGGTTAATAGAGGAATTTGACGTTAACATTCAAGAAGGTGAAATCTATCATTTAAAGGTGAAAGTAGTAGAAGACAATATTAAAGTATATTGGGAAGATCTATATACGCCAGTGATAGATTCGAATGTATCGCTTCATCATCATGGATACCTGGGGCTGAATGTTTGGAATGGGTCTGCACTATTTCAAAACGTGAAAGTGAGTGAACTTGCAACGAATTTGGGTCAGTCTCTAGTGGAAGAAGGAGATTGGGAACCAAACATTAAAGGATTAAAAGGAATAGCGCGAGAGAATGAAATAGTTAAGAAAATATATGACACACAGGCCAACAACTTCGTGTTAGAAGGTAATGTCTCCGTTGATGAAAAACAAATGGAGGCAGGTTTTACATTTCGCATGAATGAGGCTGGAACAGAGGGCTATCGAGCTTTGCTTAAGAAGCAAGGGGATGAAGTTGCAGTACAATTACAAAAAGCAGATGGTACGGTACTCGGGGAATCTAGTCGAAGTTTCAAGTCACAAACCAATACTAAACACCACTTGGAAATCATAGTGAATGACGAACAAATCACAATCTATCTAGAAGGCTACGCAGATCCCGCAATTGAATTAACAGATAGTAGTTATACTAGTGGTTTAGCAGGATTGATGGTTTTAAGAGGTGCAGCTTATTTTCAAGATGTTTACTTAGTTTCTTCAGATAGTTATTATAAAGAAAATTATAGGCCTGATTATCATTATACACCGGCTCGAGAATCGGCAAGTGATCCAAATGGGCTAGTCTATTTTGAAGGTGAATATCATCTGTTTCATCAGAACGGTGGACAATGGGCACATGCAGTTAGTGAAGATTTAGTTAATTGGAAGCATCTACCTATAGCTTTGCCATGGAATGATTATGGTCATGTATGGTCAGGATCTGCTGTGGCAGATTTAAATAATGATTCCGGCCTATTTTCAGATACTGGGGGTAAAGGACTGGTAGCATATTATACTTCTTTTAATCCAGATGCCGATAATGGCAATCAACGAATTGGTCTTGCGTATAGTACGGATCGAGGTCGTACGTGGGAATATTCAGAAGAACATCCGATCGTTATAGAGAATCCTGGAAGTAATGGAGAAAATCCAGGCGGTTGGGATTTTCGTGATCCCAAAGTGGTGCGTGATGAAGCGAATGACCGCTGGGTGATGGTTGTTTCGGGAGGAGATCATATTAGATTTTTCACTTCCCATGATCTTATTAACTGGGAACACACCCAGAACTTCGGCTATGGTGACTACATTCGTGGAGGGGTATGGGAATGTCCGGATTTGTTTCAGCTTGAAGTCGACAATACAGGAGAGAAGAAGTGGGTCCTCATGCTTAGTACAGGAGCCAATCCGAATACAGAGGGATCAGATGCAGAGTATTTTATTGGAGACCTAACACCTGACGGCAAATTCATCAATGACAATCAACCTGGAGAGGTATTGAAAACAGATTATGGGAAGGAATTTTATGCCTCTATGTCGTTTGCAAATATGCCGGATAACCGTCGTGTTACGATGGCATGGATGACGAATTGGGACTATCCATTTGCCTTCCCGACAGAAGGATGGAATGGTCAACTAACGATTCCAAGAGAACTACGACTCACCTTAACAGATATAGGCATTAGACTAGCACAATCGCCGATTAAAGAATTAGAAACAATTCAAAGAACCGTTTTTGAAACAGAGAATAAGCTTGTATCTCCAAAGAATGACAGTAATTTATTAAACAAAGTAAACGAAGCTTCCTATCAATTAGAAGCGGAAATTGAAATTCCTGCTGGTAGTGATGTGACAGAGTTTGGTTTTCACGTTCGTGAAGGTTCTGAACAAAAAACTGTTGTCGGATATAATAATGCGGAACAGAAATTATTTGTGGATCGTTCCGAGTCAGGCAGGACGGATTTTTCGAATGAATTTACTACAACCCATACGACAGGATTACAACCGAAAAATCAGCGAATTAAATTAAATATACTAGTGGATAACGGGTCTATTGAGGTTTTTGCTAATGATGGGGAGACAGTTTTTTCAGATCTCATTTTTCCGGATGCAACGAGCAGGGGAGTTAGCTTTTATACTGAAGGTGGTCAAGTTCAAATTATTTCCTTGAAAGTACACTCTTTAGAGGATATTTGGGATCGGGAAATGGAAGATGGACCCCAAATTGTACTTGATAAACGTGAAAAAGAAATGAATATTGGGGATAAGCTAGCTGTTAATGCGGCAACTAAAGGTATTAACGGGAATGGAACGAAAAAACTTAAATGGAAAACGTCTGATTCCGATATTGTGAGTCTTCGCTCTTCTACTAATAACACCGCCTTAATTGAAGCTGCAGGCGCTGGCAAAGCAACGATTACAGTTTCTACGCCAAATAACAAGGTGTCTGAGAGTTTTGAAGTGAATGTATTTGAGGGGGATTTTAATACTAATCTTACTGGTTGGAAGTCAGATATTGATACCGTCAAATGGGTTGCAACTGAAGAAGGAATTCGCGGATTACATACCGGTGATTCCAATTATATAGCTGAGAATACTGGGGGCGACTTTGTTTATGAAGCAGAAATGACACTTCATGAATCTGGAGGTGCCGGTGCTATTCTTTTTCGTGCCAGTGAAGATGGTAGAAGTGGTTATTATTTTAATTTAGATCCTAATATGAACGCTTTCCGTCTTTTTTATAAAATAAATGGAAGCTTTGAAGAGCGTATGGTAATCGGTAAGGTTCCAACATTTATTCAGCCAGGGAAGACCTATAATGTGAGAATATCAGCTAATGGTCCCCGTATTCAAATTGATGTAGACGGAGAAAAGATAATGGATATAAGAGATGGAACCTTTGCAGAGGGACATTTTGGTTTAAATGTATTCGGAGGCAGAGCGGTCTTTCAAAATGTAAAGGTTAGTAACGTATCTGAAGCTGCTTTACGTGAAACGACCTTTATTAATCAAAGAACAGGTCAATCTCTTTATGCAGCTTCTTCTCAAAATGGGGTGCCTGTCACTGCTGATGAAGAGCCTACGACCTGGACACTTATACCAACTGGTGATGAGCATGACTCTTATTCCATACGAGCGAAAGCTAGCAAAGCAATTGATTTTGATTCGGTACAGAAGAAAATTCAATTATACGATTACCTTGGTTATGATAATCAGAGATGGATCATTCAAGAGAATGATAATCAAACCGTCACCATCTTATCTGTGTTCAATGATGAGGCAATGACTATATCAGAGGATGGGAATATCATGCTTCAACCATATGATCCAGAGAATACACGCCAACAGTGGGTTACATCGAATTAAGAATACTAGAATCTTAATTTTGTTCTCTCTCCTAGTTTCTAACGGGTGTGCTGTGGATTATTAAATGAAAGAGGAAGTTGAGAGTGACTTCCTTCTTTCTCAATTGGTTAATTGCGTTTGGGTTCAGTCAATTAATAACAAACTAATGATAAAGTATTGTGAAAGATTTATTTGGATGAAATTTCGTCTGCCCTTTCGTTTTCACTAAAGATTTATCAAATCAGTGGAGGGTTATGATCATGGTAATGTCACGCTGGTATTTAAGACTTGGCACCTGGGCGTTTAATCTGTTTTTGTTGAATTTATTATGGTTTTTTTTCACATGTACTGGCTTGATCGTACTGGGGATATTTCCAGCTACTGCGGCTCTATTTGCTGTTCTTCGGCGCACTATTATAGAAGATAATGACCTTCCAGTATTGAAGCTTTTTGTAAGGAATTTTAGAACGGAATTTATAAAGGCTAATCTTTTGGGGTATCTTTATGTTTTATTTGGATTGGTGTTGTACATGTATTTTCAAGTTGTTCAGCTTATCTCCTCCAATCAATTGCAAAGCATTATGGTTAATATAACGGTTGTTATCAGCGTCTTGTATTTCATTACGTCTTTGTATGTCTTTCCGTTATTTGTCCATTTTGACCAAAAGAGTTTTCAGTACTTGAAAAATGCTTTAATATTAGCGGTAGGTAGGCCGGTACGAACGATAATGATGCTCCTAGGACTACTGTTATTAACGTATATATGTTTCCGTATAACAGTACTCATTCCTGTAATAGGCATTAGTTTGTCTTGCTATGTTATTATGTGGACCGCTTTGAAATCGCTACCAAAGGAAACGAAAACCCTAGAATAGACAAAGGGTTGATTTCTCAAATAGTTAAGTAATTAGTGAATTGATATGGAAAAAGTTGCGAGGAGATGGATGATGAAAAGGGTAAAGTTAGATGATGTTGCAAAAGCAGCAGGAGTAACGCGCACAACAGTTTCTAGAGTGATTAATAATCGCGGATATATAAGTGAGCGTACGAGAAAAAAAGTAAAAGAAGCGATGGAAGAATTAAATTATTATCCGAACGATCTGGCGCGGTCTCTTTATAAAAAAAAGACGCGCTTTATAGGATTAATCGTACCTACTATAAGCAATCCGTTCTTTGGAGAGCTGACTTTTAATGTTGAAAATATGTTGGCGGATTTAGGCTATAAGGTTATTTTGTGTAACAGTCTGGATAATCAAGAAAAAGAAGAGTCTTATTCGGATATGTTGATTCGCCATCAGGTCGATGGAATAATAGTTTGTTCCCATAACAGAGGAATTAGTACTTATCAACGCCAAAACATCCCTGTTGTAGCCGTTGATAGGTATTTATCAACAACAGTTCCTGTCATATCTTCGGATAATTACCAGGGAGGGAAGATGGCTGTCGAGCATTTGATAGAAAAAGGTTGTAAGAATATTGTACATATTAATGGCCCGGCTCAGCTAGAGACCCCTACACAGTTAAGAAGAAAAGCTTACGAGGATATTATAACAAATCCTATTACTTATGAAATTCAGGATGTATTTGATGTGCAGCAAACGATAGAGCTTATACGAAAGATCTTTGCCGAAGTTCCGCAAGTGGATGGCATTTTTGCAAGTGATGATATGATTGGCGTTTCTTGTTTAAATGTTGCTAGAGAGATGGGGATTGAGGTTCCAGATCAATTGAAAATTGTCGGCTATGACGGGACAAAAACACTAATGAATATTCAACCCAACTTAACAACCATCAGGCAGCCTATTGAAAGTTTGGCTAAGAGTACAGTGAACACCCTTCTGAAATTAGTTGACGACCCGGAAGCAACAGTTGATTTAGAAACGGTACTACCGGTCCAATTACTGAAAAACAGAACAACTTAAATTTTTGAATCGCTACTACTTTTTTTATGTCAACCGGTTGATATTTGTAAGCGTTTGCTATATGATATGAACAAATAATGTAAATTTTTAAAAAAAGGGGGGGTTACATCATCACAATATGTCAACCGGTTGACTTAAATCACATTCTTATTTGAAGGGGGAGATTTTTTGGAGAATAAAAACATTTTATCCAACACCTTGCCAAAAACAAGTCAAGCAATAAAGCGTAAAGAAAAGTCACAAACAAAACGTCAACATAAAAAAAATATGCGCACCAATTATATCCTCTATCTATTTCTGCTTCCCGCTATCATCCTAACACTTGTCTTCCATTATGTGCCCATGTATGGAACCGTTATTGCATTTAAGGACTTCAGTCCGACAAAAGGAATTTGGGGAAGTGATTGGGTCGGGCTAGAGCACTTCACTAACTTTCTACAGTCGCCCAATTTTCTGAGTATCTTGATGAATACAATAAAGCTCAGTTCTTTCGATTTGATCATTGGCTTTCCTATTCCGGTCATTCTGGCCCTCATGTTAAATCAGTTAAAACGGGCTCAGGTCAAGAAGAACGTCCAATTAATTCTTTATGCACCGCATTTTATTTCAGTAGTAGTAATCTCAGGAATGTTGTTTATTTTCCTTTCTCCCACAGGGCCGATAAACAGTATAATGACACTTTTCACTAATGAGCCATATTCATTTATGTCTGATCCAGATGCATTCCGATCCATTTATATTTTCTCGGGGGTATGGCAGAGCGCTGGATTTGCATCGATTATCTATGTGGCAGCATTGTCGAATGTTGATCCACAGCTCCATGATGCTGCTACGATTGATGGAGCATCTTTGCTCCAAAGAATAAGACATATTGATCTTCCTACACTAAAGCCAGTTATGGCCGTATTGTTCATATTGGCTGCGGGTGGAATTATGGCTATTGGATTTGAAAAAGCCTATTTATTGCAAACAAGTATGAACTTGCCAGCTTCAGAGATTATACCAACCTACGTTTATAAACGCGGATTACAGGCTGGAGATTATTCATTTGCAACAGCCGTAGGATTATTCAATGCCGTTATCAATGTATTCTTACTGTTCTTTGTGAATTATGTCGTCAAGAAACTTAATGATGGTGAAGGTCTTGTGTAAAAAGCGCTAGAGGGAGTGGGAAGAAAATGAACAATATAATTAACAATTCACGGAAAGACCGATATCTACTCATTATCAACAAGATTCTTTTGTCAGTTATTGTTTTAATCGTGTTAGTACCTCTTTTGTATGTGCTGCTGGGTTCTTTTCTCCAGCCGAGTATCTTGTTAACTAAAGGGTTCTCACTGAATCCCGATCATTGGACAATTGATGGCTATTCACAAATTTTTGCCGATGGGACGATTATGAGGGGATTCTTTAATTCCATATTATACGCTACTACATTTACGTTTATATCTGTACTAGTTGCAGTGCTTGCAGGATATTCCTTATCCGTTGACAATCTGGCTTGGAAAAAGAGCATCATGTTTTTCTTCTTACTTACCATGTTTTTCAGTGGCGGGTTGATTCCTACATACTTGGTGGTTCGAGGTCTTGGATTGTTAGATACGATTTGGGCAGTTATTCTACCCGGTTCCGTCTCTGTCTGGAATATCATTTTGGCAAGAACTTATTTTAAAGGGCTTCCAAAAGAATTAAAAGAAGCGGCCAGGATTGACGGTGCCTCCGATTTTATGATTTTCGTAAAGATCATTATTCCATTATCTAAGCCGATTATATTTGTGTTGGCACTATACGCTTTCATTGGTCAGTGGAATGCTTACTTTGAGGCAATGATTTATTTGGATGATCAGACTAAATACCCGCTGCAGCTCATTTTGCGATCTATATTAATACAAAATGAAGTCCAACCTGGGATGATCTCAGATCAACTGGCTATGGCTGAAATGCAAAGGTTATCAGAAATGATTAAATACTCATCCATTGTGCTAGCTAGTTTACCTTTACTAGTTATGTATCCATTTTTTCAGAAGTACTTCGAAAAGGGTGTTATGGTAGGCTCATTAAAATAATGAAAAGAGGAGAAATGTTATGAAAAAGGTAAAGAACGCGTTGTTTGGAGTGGTGTTAGGGTCGTTGCTACTATCAGGATGCTCAAATGAACAAAGTGCTGCTAAGGATTACGAGCTATCAAATATTACCTTCCCAGTTGAAGAGGATGTTACGCTTAAGTTTATGACTGGAAGCTCTCCGATGGCTCCGGAAGATCCAAATGATAAATTAATAAGTCAACGTTTGGAAGAGGAAACAGGTGTGCATATTGAGTGGGATAGTTATTCAGGAGAAGCGTTTGTTGAGAAGAGAAATTTAGCAATGTCAAGCGGTGATTTTCCAGATGCGATTATGAACTCTGGATATAGTGACTATGAATTATTAAACCTTGCAGATGATGAAGCGATCATTCCTGTAGAAGATTTAATTGAGGATTATATGCCAAATTTACAAAAGGTGTTTGAACAGGCACCAGAATATAAGGAAATGGTAACTGCACCAGATGGTCATATCTATTCTTTTCCATGGATTGAGGAGCTAGGTACTGGTAAAGAAAAGATTCAGGCAGTAGAGGGCACAGGTTGGATTAATGTGAAATGGCTGGATGAATTAGGACTGGAGATGCCTCAAACGACGAAGGAATTAGAAGAAGTACTCAAGGCGTTTCGAGATCAAGATCCTGCGGGTGAAGGACAAACGATTCCTATGTCCTTTATTTTAAACGGGGGACAAGAGGACCCTGCCTTCTTATTCGGCTCGTTTGGTGAAGGGGACAACTGGAATCATACGGTCGTTTCAAATGATAAAGAAGTCGTATTCACGCCAACTACAGATGGTTATAAAGAGGCGATTAACTATTTACATGGTCTTTATCAGGAAGATTTAATTGACGTGGAAGCGTTTGAGCAGGATTGGAACAATTATGTTGCCAAGGGTGGTAACGAACGCTACGGTGTATATTTCACATGGGATAAGAATAACATCTCAGGTGAAAATTATGAGATGTTGCCTGCTTTGGAGGGACCGGATGGTCAAAAAAATGTAGCCGTAAGCAACTCGCTTGGTTTTGATCGATCAAGAATGGTCATTACGAGTTCTAATCAGAATCTGGAGTTAACAGCAAAATGGATTGATCAGATGTATGCTCCACTTCAGTCCGTTCAAAATAATTGGGGCACATATGGAGATGAAGAGAAACAAAATATCTTCGAATATGATGAAAACGAGGAGATGTTAAAGCATTTAGAACTAGAAGGAACTGCTCCAGTTGAATTACGGGAACAATCAGCGCTTGGTGGTCCGTTAGCTATACTGAATAGCTACTTTGGCGAAATTACAACAATGCCAGATGATGCTGCCTGGAGAATGGACTTACTTCATGAGAAGTTAGTCCCTTACATGAACGCAGATTATACGTACCCAAATGTATTTCTTGAACTAGAAGAACTCGAAACAATTTCTGAAATTGAGGCAGATTTATTTCCTTATGTGGAAAGAAAGCGCTCAGAATGGATTGTCAACGGTACAGTGGATGAAGAATGGGAAGCTAGCTTGGAAGAGTTGGAGCGTTTAGGCTTAACGGAATGGATGGAAATTAAGCAAAATGCATTTAACAAATATATGGAAGCACAGGAGGACAAGTAATTGAAAACGCAAGACTTGCTAACATATAGACCTTACTTACATTTTGCTCCTAAAAAGTATTGGTTGAATGATCCCAATGGCATGGTTTACTTTAAAGGCGAATATCATCTGTTTTTTCAGCACAATCCCAAAGACTGTATACATGGCCCTATGCACTGGGGCCATGCAGTAAGTAAAGATATGATCACTTGGGAACAACTGGATATTGCTTTATACCCTGATGAACTTGGAACGATATTTTCTGGGAGTGTCGTGGTGGATTGGAACAACACATCTGGATTCTTTCCGAATGAACCTGGTTTAGTGGCGATATTTACCCACCATTTACATGAAGAAGGGAAGATGCCCGTTCAAAGGCAAAGTCTCGCATTTAGCCATGACGACGGGAGAACCTGGACAAAATATAAGCATAATCCAGTCCTTGTTGACGATACAATAGTAGACTTTAGAGATCCAAAAGTTATATGGCATAACGATACAAATCGATGGGTGATGGTTGTAGCAACTGGTCAAACGATATCAATTTATTCATCTATCAATCTAATAGACTGGAAATTTGAGAGTGAATTTGGAGAATCGGTAGGGTCTCATGAAGGAGTATGGGAATGTCCTGATTTGTTCGAGCTACCGGTCACTGGAAGTAACAAATCCGAATGGGTGTTGCTAGTTAGCATTGGGGATAATCCGGAATTTGAGAATGGTTCGCGCACTCAATATTTTGTCGGCTCCTTTGATGGCCAAAACTTTTCAACCCATCATGAAGATATTAAGTGGTTAGACGCAGGAAAAGATAATTATGCCGGGGTAAGCTTTTCTGATATTCCTGAGAAGGACGGGAGGAGGATTTACCTTGCCTGGATGAGTAATTGGCGCTATGCAAATGAAGTTCCTACCTATGGTTGGAGAAGCCAAATGACGTTACCGCGCGTTCTTCAACTCCAGCAAGAGCATGAAAGCTATACAATTATTCAAACCCCTGTGCAAGAGCTAGATTCTTATTTTACTGAATCCAAATCCCTAAGGAATGTGGGTGTCTCAGCTGATTCACCGCTAAAGCTTAAGTTGGATGAACCGTATTTTAAAATGAACTTTGTTATTGAGAGTATGGATGCTGAAGCTTATAAGGTTATGTTACATCACTCTGCTGAACATTTTACCTCCATTCACATCGACACGAAAAAGGGAGAATTGTCACTGGACAGGAGTGCATCAGGGGAAGTGGATTTTTCTAGAAATTTCACTCATGTTCAAACAGTAAAAATCGATCGTACGGAGGAGATGAAACTTACGGCAGTGGCTGATGCTTCTTCCATAGAGTTATTCATCAATGATGGAAAATACGCATTAACCAGTCTGATCTATCCTGACAAAATATGCTCAGAGCTTTCTGTATCTAGTGTAGGAGGGGAAATTAACATAGCTAAAGGCACTCTTTCAGTGCCAAGTAAGTAGGTTTCTCTTCAAGATAAAGTTTGACGCAAATGAAGAATAGATAGAATTTACCGCCAACTAGAATGAAGCAAAGATTAACTAAACAAAAGCCTCATCTCAATTATAGAGCAATTGAGATGAGGCTTGTTTTTTTGCATAGCCTTGTATCAAAAACAATCATAGTGGAATTTCAGTACATATTGCTTTACGTTTTCAGCTGAAAAATACGGTTTTACGATAGAGAACGGAACTCATTATGCTTGTTAATTTCTTTTCGATTTCACTACAAGTGATTGTAGCGTATCGCTAAACGATCTTCGCATCGATGTTTTTAAAAGAATCGACGTTTGAGGGGAGGCGAGCTGATCTAAGAGCGTGAGCAGCTGCGATTGCGTTGTCACGTTATGAATGGCTGACGGATTCATGCCTAACTTAGCGGCCTCGCTACAAATCGGATAGGCGTTTTTCCCGACGGCGATTAGCGCATCCACGTCTTTCTTCGCGACAAGCGCACCGACTTTGCGATGCTCCTGCTCGGCGTAGTGACCGAGCTCTTCCATTTCACCGAGGACGGCAACTGTTTTTCTTCCCTGAGCGGTTTCAATGAGAACTTCCAATGCCGCTTCGATAGAAGTTGGATTTGTATTCCACGTGTCATCAATAAGCAGGCTGCCCTTTCTTCCTTCATGAAATTGCAGATGACTTTTGACGTGGTGAAAGGACTTCAAGCGACGGATGGCGTCTGGAATCTTCACGCCAACGAGGGAGGAAGCGGCGATCGCTGCGAGCGCATTGAAGACGTTATGCGTGCCGTATCCTGGTACAAAACAAGAAAATTCACCTTCACGACAAACAAGGATAAAATCCATGCCGTTCTTCTGAAGATTGAACCGAATGCTGCGTGCTCGGAAATGAGCTGACGAATCCTGTCCATAGTAAAGAACCTTACCGGTAAATTCGCTTAGATCAAGGTTTCGGATCGTTTCGTCGTCTCGGTTTAATAGAATCGTCCCGTTCTTTCCAACGGCTTTTAACATCTTCGCTTTTTCCGCGATATACGCATCCTGACTTAGAAATCCCTCGATGTGATCCGTACCAATGGCTGTGATAATACCGATCTGTGGCCGGAAATAATGGGCGGAATAAAGAAGCTGATTAGACCCAGAAACGCCCATCTCAAACACAGCACTGTCTGTTGCACCATCGATTTCTAGTAAATAATCGAGGTTTCTCGCCAGTCCATTATGACTTAACTTCGTACTAACAACGCGATCTCTTTCCTTCAAAATCCACGTGATCATTTCCTTCGTCGTTGTTTTACCGCAGGTGCCTGTCACTCCAATGACAGGTAGCTGAAATAAGCCTCTGTAAAACGAAATAAAGCGATAATACGCTTTTCTAACGTCTTCTACATAAATGACCGTAACGTCTTCTTTCACATTCTTAAGAGCTTTCGGGTTAGAGGTGACAACCATAATATTTTTCGCTTTATCTGGTAAAGACATGGACGACTTTCGTTTAAGCATAAAAACTAACGACTGATCTGTAATAAGGTGCTCTCCATATTTTGCGGCGTTTTTCACTGTTTTTGCGGTGCTTCCAGATAAAACCGTTCCTTCTAGAACAGGAAGGAGCCGTGGTAGTGGAAGATGCTTCATATTAACCACACTTTCGCTTTAGACTTACTCCTATCTTATTCCAGACAAGGGGGAGGTGTACGGGCATATCTCTCCTGTCATTCTACCAATCTTTTAGGAGCACATTCCTATTTACTTCCAAATGCATATACTACCTTCGTAGTCAGTCGGAAGAGAATGATATGTTTTATGCAATGGAGCGGAGGGAGTAGGATGTTAGGCGTCAAATCGTACCTTCAGAAAAATGATCGGTTGATTGTATCGAAGAAATCTCACATTAGTCGCGAGGTACAATCGGAAAAGACTTATCGTATTCAATTTGGCATCAAATACTGGAACGTCACTGTATATCATTCAGATTATGCGAAAGAAGATGAACTCCATCTCTCAACGAACGTAATCGAAGAGCTCGACCTCCCATTATCGTGTCATTATGATGTTATCGTGCAAGGTGACACGATCATTATCGGTCCATTTATTGGGATTCTTTGCGAATTAACAAACAGAAAGCTAGTCGAACTAGTATCCACATACAAAAGCTTCGTCAAAGGCTACCGCGCGATCGGCGGAGCGGTGATAGTCTTCTCTATCGAAGGGATTCAGAAAGAAAAGCGAATGATCAACGGCTTTCTTTATCATCCCGTGAAAAAAGTCTGGGAAGTTATAAAGCTCCCTTATCCTGCCGTCGTGATGTCCATTGCCGAGCCAAGCTTAACGTCCTCCTGGGAGAAGTTTCACGAGTGCATGACCGATTTTGAACTTCGTTTAGGAGGAAGAGTGTTTAACTATCCCCATTTCTCAAAATGGGAAATGTATCAAATGTTGCGTCCTGAATTTAAAGAATATCTGCCGGAAACCGTGCTGTACGAGGATGTGCAGAGCGTCCGCAACATGCTGCGTAGACATGATAGCATCTATATCAAGCCATTAAACGGCCGATTAGGGAAAAGCATATTGAATGTGAAGAAGGAGAAACATCACATTATCGTGAAATACGATGAGAACCGAAGAAGCCGCGAAGAACGTTTCGAAAATCAAGAAGAGAGCGATGCCTTTTTCCGAAAGCATCTTGAGACAAATAGCTTTCTTATTCAGCAAACGATCCCACTCAAAACATACGAACAAAGAGTTATCGATTTTCGCGTGATGACTTCAAAGAATCATAAAGGAATGTGGGAAACAATCGGGATCTATTCACGCTATGGCGCAAAAGGGCAAATCGTCAGCAACATTACGGCCGGCGGTCATACCGAAATAGCGAGGGCAACGTTAAAAAACGTCTGGAAGCTACAGGACAAAGAAATTCAAAGGGTAGAAGAAGAAATGAAACGCGTCGTGTTAAACTCGATTCAGAAAATCGAAGAACAGGGCTACCATCTAGCCAATATCGGCGTTGATATCGGATTAGACGACAACTGTCAGATCTCAATCATTGAAATCAATCATCAAAATCCCGATCCGTATATTGCGATGATGGCGAAGGATCGACTGGCGTTCTATACGAGCCGGTATCAGAATATGAGATATGCACGGTATTTGGGTGGGTTTTAGGTGGGGGATAATTTATGTAGAGAAAACTTCAGTTGGTGTGGGTTTTATAGGTGAATAATTAGA
The DNA here is from genome assembly GCF_056173645.1 of Anaerobacillus sp. QJM3NY_32. Taxonomy (NCBI): domain Bacteria; kingdom Bacillati; phylum Bacillota; class Bacilli; order Caryophanales; family Bacillaceae; genus Anaerobacillus; species Anaerobacillus sp. QJM3NY_32. The sequence goes on from NZ_CM149684.1 coordinate 1,166,405, forward strand.
AATAAGCTAGCTATCCTTTTAAATCTTCTTACAAAAAGCTAATCGAGATTAGCACATAAGAAAAGGATAGCTATATTACTCTAATGACATTCTTCAGACGCTTCATTGATTGAACCTTTCAGCAAATTCAACTATCGGATCGACGCGGAAACAAAGCGGCTTCATCTCTTTAAACGAACACATCACTTGATCGGATGATTCATCAAAGAAGACGATCGCATAATCATCATCACTTTCCGAGAAAACACGCTGCCCATAAGGTAGCGAATCATCATGTTGAAGTGTAATATCCTCTATATCAAATGTTGAATAAATCCATTCTTGTACTCGCTCACGAGCTTCCATGTTTTAACCTCCTTTAGTAATCACTACTCCTATTGTTACCCGGATTAAATGATGATTAAGCCATTTTTATGTTATTTTAAGTAACAGAGACCTTTTTTAGATGGGTGAAAATGGCACGTAATAGGCGGCGAAATAACGGTTGAAATCGGACGGAATGAGGTTTTAGATCCTAGAGGAAGAGCATTTAGCGAGATTAGTATTAGTGAATGTTAGAATGATTCTAGTTAGCTAATAAAAAGTGATTTTAGCCAATATATTTCGTTTTTAGCCAATAAAATGATAAATTAGCCAATATATTGGTATTTCGGCCAATAAACAGCCGTTTACCGGAGGAGAGACGTTATGAAATTTCATTTTGTTCCAATCTCATTCGAATCTGCACAGGAGATTGATGATTGGCACTATGAGGGAAAGTTTGCTGACCTTTATATGACCCCTTACTTTATATCTGGTGAGAAAAATGGTGTTTTCACAGGTCCTGGGGGCTGCGATGGATTTGTCGCTATGCATGAAGGGACTGTTTCAGGTTTATTTGAGTTTACGATCGTCGATGGAGGATTGGAGATCGGACTTGCTTTAGCTCCTGATTTAATTGGAAAGGGAATAGGTCCCGATTTCGTGAAACAGGGCATTGCTTTCGGTTTAGAGCAATATGAAGGCGTGAACGATTTTATCCAGTTAGAAGTGGCTGCCGCAAACAAACCGGCCATGCGCGTGTATGAGAAGGTAGGGTTTGTGAAGACAAACCAGTCCGCAGATCAGGTTGAAATGAGGCTTCCCGTAAAGCAGAAGCTTTAATACTGGTATTAAAAAAACTATGGTCTATCAGTACATAATCGCCTCTCACTCTTTCGCCCCATTCAAGCATTATTGAATGGGGCCATTCGTTGTGTTTCGGAAAATGGGGAGAGGGATTGTCTCTTCGATTTGAGCGATAGAACGGAGGGGATGCGGTATCCCGATTCATAACTAGCGTAGTTAGCTAGGCTAAGGTGGTCAGCCGTTGCTTGTATGGACCAATTCCTTAGTTCCGTTAAATGTTTTAGCCTCATATAAAACGCGAGCTATAGAAACTTTTTACATAGATTAGCTTAACCAAATAAAAGCTTCTATAAAAAGGTACGCCTATTAAGTACAAAAGCCTTGAACTATTTCATGAAGTAATTATAATGGGGAATGTTGATATGCGTTACACGAACTATTTCAAGTGATGGAAATGTAACTTATGAATAGATACTAGGGGGGACCATTCCCTCGCTAGAAGCAGAGAATGGGTAAATTTCAGGCATATCTGTAGAGAAATTGGTGCAGTTTGTGAAACCACCTTTTGCCGGAATTTTAACACGACAGTTCGATAGATTAGAAGACGAAGCAGAAGAAGGAGAATCATCATGCCGACAACTATGACCAACACAAGAACCGAATCCGATTTCTTGGGAGAAAAGGAAGTTCCGATTGATGCTTATTATGGCATTCAAACGCTACGCGCCGTGGAGAACTTTCCGATCACGGGCTATCGCATCCATGAAGAATTGATCAAAGGGTTCGCCATGGTGAAGAAAGCGGCGGCGCTCGCCAACATGGAAGTGAAGCATCTGTATGCTGGAATTGGAAACGCAATCGTCGAAGCAGCAGATGAATTGATGGAAGGAAAGATGCATGATCACATCATCGTCGACCCGATCCAGGGAGGCGCTGGTACTTCCATTAACATGAACGTAAATGAGGTCATCGCGAACCGCGCGATTGAATTGTTAGGCGAAGAAAAAGGGAACTATATTGCTTGTAGCCCGAACACCCATGTGAACATGTCACAGTCAACAAACGACTCGTTTCCAACAGCTATTCATCTATCCGTCTTAAATATGATGGAGCAGTTGCTAAGCACAATGGAAGACATGCATGCCGCTTTCGAACAAAAAGCAGAAGAGTTTAACCACATTATTAAAATGGGACGCACCCATCTTCAAGATGCCGTGCCGATTCGACTTGGTCAGGAGTTTCAAGCTTACAGTCGCGTGATTGCGCGCGATATGAAACGAATTAAACAATCCCGTCAGCATTTATATGAGTTGAACATGGGCGCAACGGCAGTAGGAACGGGACTGAATGCCGATCCGCGCTATATTGAATTCGTTGTAAAAGAACTAGCGGAAATTAGCGGTTTACCACTCGTAGGAGCGGAAGATATGGTCGACGCCACGCAAAATACCGACGCCTACACCGAAGTTTCTGGCGTGTTAAAAGTGTGTATGATGAACATGTCAAAAATCGCAAATGACCTAAGGCTAATGGCGTCCGGACCACGAGCGGGATTAGGCGAAATCAGCTTGCCAGCAAGACAGCCCGGATCTTCGATTATGCCTGGTAAAGTGAATCCCGTCTTACCCGAAGTTATTAACCAGGTCGCTTTCCAGGTAATCGGAAACGACAACACCATCTGCCTCGCTTCAGAAGCAGGGCAGCTCGAATTAAACGTCATGGAACCCGTGCTCGTCTTCAATTTGCTTCAATCACTCAGCATCATGAAGAACACGTTCCGCACGTTCACAGACAACTGCCTAAAAGGCATCGAAGCGAATGAAGACCGACTCAATGAGTACGTCGAAAAAAGCGTCGGCGTCCTAACCGCCGTAAACCCGCACATCGGCTATGAAGTAGCAGCGCGAATCGCCAGAGAAGCAATCCTAAGCGGCGCCTCGATCCGAGAGCTTTGCTTGAAGTACGATGTGCTCACTGAAGAAGAACTAAACTTAATCTTAGATCCGTACGAAATGACCCATCCAGGAATCGCTGGTGTGTCGTTATTTGATCGAGAGTAAGCCGAACGGTGTTTGAAAGATAGATCGAGAATAGGGAAAAGTCGTACTTTGCGCTCGCGCGAGGTGCGGCTTTTTTGTAGTGGTGATGGAGGGCGGGGGGTGGTTAGGTTGGGGGGCGTGGTTAGAATGATTCTAGTTAGCTAATAAAATGGAATTTTGGCCAATATAATCGGATTTTAGCCAATAAAGAGCGATTCTCTCCTATCACGAGGGTATTCTTGCTCAGTAATCGCACGTTTCAACCAGGCACGCCTTCTTAATTTCGGGAAACCCCTCACCTAACCCGATACTTCCTACTGAAAAATCGTTTTCGATCCCAGCGGAAAACTCAGCTTCTCCATCATTAATCGTACCATCGACGTTCAAGCCACCCATTTCACTTTGATAAACATTCGTGAATTCAACAGAATCGATATGCTCGTAATTGTTCATCAGGAAGCTTTCAACAGATTTTTTAGCATTTGTTTTTGTTTCATCATCATACTCGTCACTACAACCTGCTACAAGGAGAAGGAGTGTGCCAAGAAAAATGATTCGTTTTTTCACAGAGTCACCTCAGATCCATATTTAGTATTCACAAACTCTTTCTTCACACCCTTTTTTCCGAGGTGGGAAATTTTTGCTTCGAATGGCTAACCCGGCGACTGTAAAATCGTCTTCGAGGTTGATGGTGAAATCCTCCCCCTGATTCACCGTACCATCAATCGCCATGCCGCCCATTTCTGTTTGATAGGGGGCGTCTAATGTCATTTCTTCTATTAAAAAGTTGTTCACCATATAGCTTTCCGTTACTTCGGTTGCTTTCTGGATGGTCTCCTCATCATACGTTTCTGCCTGGCATCCGCTAAGAAGGATCACCAAAGCGAGAAAAGCACCTCTATAGGACTTCATTCCATTTCCCCTCCTATCGAGTCAGTGTTCATATGTACATGTGCGCTCCATACAGTCCTCTTTTCGATCCGGAAATGTCTCGCTTATCCCAATACTCCCAACCGAAAAATCATTTTCAATTCCCGCAAAAAAAGTGTCCTCACCGTTATTCACTGATCCCTCTACCGTCATGCCGCCCATTTCATTTTGTTAGACGGTTGTGATTGTAACGGATTGGGTCTCTTTAAAGTTGCTCTTGATGTAATTTTGTGTGGAAGCCTCCGCTTTAGCGATGGTTTCTTCATCATACGTTTCTTGGGAAGATCCCCAACTACACCCACCGAGAACAATTAAAATAAGAAGCACCATAAAAAGTCGTTTTAACAAAAAATCACCTCGCGATCAGGAAAGAGAAGACGCGCTTTTTTCGTCACGTTAATAGTCACAAATGTTCTCCAGACACGCTTCTTTCTTCTCGGGAAAATTCTCACTCTGGATCGACATAACTGAAATCGTCAAATCATTATTTAACATCACTGAAAAAGCCTCTCCATTTGCTTTACCCTCAAGCTTAAAACTTCCCATCTCTCCCTGATAGGGATCCTTCAGCGTGATCTGTTCAATGCTCTCATAATTATTTTCTATATAGCTTGTCGCGCTCGCTTTCGCTTCTTTGATCGTTTCCTCGTCATATTCCTCTCTTTGCATCAGACTACATCCCGTAAGTAAAAGAAATGTTAATGCCAAAAGAGAAAGGGGCCATTTCATAAAATCACTTCCTTAGAAAGATACAATCTATCATTTGAGACTAGATATTAACCTATTCTTCCAGCTGTCCATAGTCACACGAGTGCTCCAGGCACGCTTCTTTCCGCTCGGGAAATCCCTCGCCCTTCCCGATCCCTCCGACCGTGTAATCTTCATTTACCCCAATATTAAATGTGGCCTCCCCATTGACCGTTCCGTTTATCATTAAACCTTCCATCGGATCACTCGTATCCTCGCTGAACGTCATTATTTCTACGTCTTCATAATTATGGCGCAAATAGCTTTCTACGCTTTCTCTTGCTTTTTCAAACGTTTGTTTATCAACCGTTTCTGATGAAGAAATGGCGTTACATCCTAATAAAGAGATTAAAAGGAAGATGCTAATTGTACGTTTCAAAAAAAACCTCCCTGTTAAAGAACATAATGACAACTTAGTCATCACAAACTTTCTCCTTACACGCTGGTTTCTCTACAGGGAAACCCGTTCCTTCGCTGATCGCGATCACCTTTAACGAGTTGTCCATATCCATTGAGAACACATCCTCACCATTTACTTTTCCTCGAATCACAAGCCCACCCATAGGGCTACTATGATCGTCACTAAAAGTGACCTCATCAACGTTATCATAATTTGCTCTTAAAAAATGTTCCGCTTCTTTCTCTGCTTGTAAAATGAATTCTTCCGAATACTCATTACTACCAGTAGAGAACAGACTACACCCGCTAAGGAAAAGGGCGAGCATGATAAAAATTGGTACTTTCCATTGCATGATGATCACCTTTCGTGAACGGCGGTTAGAAGTTGCCCCTACCACTGTTAGAATCATTCTAGTTAGCCAATAAAATGAGAATTTGGCCAATATATCGCGAGTTTGGCCAATAAATTAGGAGATTGGCCAATATATTTCGTTTTTGGCCAATAAAGAGGACGACACTCGGTATAAGAGGGGAGATTAATAACGAGGCCACCATGTTCAGTTAGTAATCACACGTTTTTTCGATACATTCCTGCTTACGGTCAGGGAATTCTTCTCCTTTTCCGATGCTTCCAACTGAAAAGTCATTTTCGACTTCGACATCGATCGAAAAGGTTGCTTTGTCATTCCCATTTACAATGCCAGAGATCATCATGTCGCCCATCGGACTAGTTGTGTCCTTATCAAACTCGATCTGATCAATATCTCTATAATTGTGAATTAAGTAGCTTTCAGCTGTAGCTCTTGCTTTTGAGATCGTTTCATCATCGTACGCTCTTGATGAGTTCTGGCTACAGCCGAAGAGCAGGATAAGGCATACAACAAATAGAAGGGGCCTTATATTCAAAACGAATCTATCCTTTCTTTACAAGTTTCTAACAAACTTTCTTTTTACATTCGTCTTTTAATTCTAGAAAAAACGCATCATGAGAGAAACCAACGACATTGTAATCATCTTCCTAATTTAAATTTAAGGTGAAGTGTTTATCGTCATTAACTTGACCACTAATGAACACAGTTCCCATTGGTGAAAATTGATGCGAGCTGATTTGTACATGATTAAAGGTTCGGTCACTCACAAATCTGCTCTTTACACGCTTCTTTCATATCAGGGAAATCCTCTCCTGGAGCTAAATGCCCAATTGAAAAATCACTTCGAACCCCAGCTGTAAATTCAGCCTCCCCGTCATTAATCGTTCCCTCAATCGTTAAACCACCCATTTCACTTTCATAGGAACTGGTTATCTCAACGGATCCGATATCTTCATAGTTATGAGCAATAAAACGTTCAACCGATTTCTTTGCCTTATCGATTGTTTCCTTATCATAGTCGTTTCCCTGTGAGAAAAAACCGCAAGCCCCTAATAGAATGGAGAGGGTGAAGAATAAAAATAATCGTTTATAAAAGGGAACCACCTCGTTTTGATTCACGTTGTTAATAGATTGGTAGTGATGAAAAACGCTGAATCTAATTATACCAAATAAAGGTAGAGGATGAAGAGAGCGTTAATTTGCTAGTTTCATTACGATTGAAAAGCATGTTTCGTATATGAGGGTAAGTGGTAGTTAAAATAGAAAGTTACAATATTTGGATGGTGTGAGAATAGGAGATTTGAAGGGGGTATACATGTCTTTTGGTAAAAGGTTCCTTATTACATGGTTGATTGTAATGATATTAATGAGTATTGAGTATGTATTTTTGCCTGATCATGTCATTATAAAGGGTCTTGCACTAGGTTTAACAACTATGACAGTTGCTACCGTATTGAACAAACTGTATCCTGCAAAAGAAAAAACGAAATAATCGTACATCCATAACCAGGTAAGATCATTTTTCACAGCTAAACGAATCATAACCATACACAACTCGAGTTGCGTATGGTTATGAGGTGTCTTATTTACGAACCATAAATCTGTTCTTTACAAGCTTCTTTCATCTCTGGAAACCCTTCCCCTAATCCTAAACTTCCAACAGTAAAATCATTATCGATTCCAGCTGAGAACCTAGCTTCACCACCATTGACCGTTCCATCTACATTTAGTCCACCCATTTCGCTTTGATAAACTTTAGTGACCTCAACGGATTCAATCTCTTCATAATTATTCGTGATAAATTTCTCAATAGAAGCCTTTGCTTTTTTCTGTGTTTCGTCGTCATAATCCTCGCTCTGCGTATGGAAGCTACAAGCAGCTAACAGGAGAAGAACGACAAGGGGAAACGTTTTTAATGTAGAAATAGTACCATCTCCTAACCTTTAGCGCGAATATGGAGCAAGCGCATTGAATGTGAGAAACAATTAATCGTCACATAATCTCTCCAAACATTCTTCTTTCTTTTCAGGAAACTGTTCACTTTGAATCGCTACCCCAGCTACCATCAGATCAGTGTCCAGGCTTACAGAAAAAGCTTCACCGTTTGCTTTACCATCCACGGTCATAATCCCCATTTCTGCTTCATAGGGCTCGGTTACTGTAAGGGTTTCGATGTTAGCGTAATTGTTTTCTATGTAACTCGTCACGTTTGCTTGTGCTTCTCTCACTGTTGTTTCGCTGTATTCTTTCGTACTACAACCAACTAATAAAATGAGCGATACAATGGTGTAAATACGGATGAATTTCATTTGAGCATCACCTCGAGATGAATCATTTTATGTATAAATTTCAATCGGCTAGCTTTATTCATTTTCTCGATTAACCTAAACAGTATAAAAGGGAAGAGAGTAGCCACATACTTCAAAAAGAAAGCCTACTTACACAGAAAAATCTGTGGCAACAGACTGAGAGAGCACTATCTTCATTACTTACTTACTTCATAGTCACAGGAGTGGTCTTTACATTCTTCTTTAGGCTCTGGAAAGTCTCCCCCATGCCAATGCTTCCAACTGTAAAATCATCATTCACTCCGATATTAAATGTAGCTTTTTTATTAACGGTGCCTTCAAGAACAAGTCTACCCATCGGTGCAGAAGGAGAATCTTTAAACTCTACGCTTTCGACATTTTGATAATTATTTATAATGTAACTTTCTACGCTGGCTTTCGCCTTTTCGATTGTTTCTTCGCTGTAGTTTTCGCTGTTAGAGTTCACACTGCAGCCTCCTAATAGTATAATAATGGAAAGTATTAAGATGAGTCGAGAATACAAAAAATCACCTCATTAGATATTTAGAGGGGAAAAATTGAGATAATGAGGAAGTAAAGAATTTTAGGTACTTCATATATGTTGGTTCAATCTTTAAGCAATATAGAAAAAGGCCTATTGATAAATATAACATTTACATCGAAAATCTATCATAAGTAAGTTTGATAAAAAAAAACCACCCAGAACCCAAGTGGTTTGTTATATTATTTTATAGTTAATTTGTAAAATAAAACAGTAATTAATAATCACAAGTTTCTTCTCTGCACTCTTCTTTAATCTCAGGAAACCCTTCCCCTAATCCGATACTACCTATCGAAAAATCATTTTCTATTCCAGCTGAAAAGTCAGATTCTCCATTGTTAATTGTACCGTCTACATTTAGACTGCCCATTTCACTTTGATATACATTGGTGAATTCTACAGAGTTAATATTCTCATAGTTGTTAACCAAGAAACTTTCTACAGATTCTTTTGCTTTTCTCTTAGTCTCATCATCATAGTTTTCACTTTGTGAGTTCACACTGCAACCTCCTAATAGTATAATAAATATAATTGGTAAAAATAACAATTTATTGATATAAAGTCCCCCTCAGCCTCCGTATTAAAAAAGGAGAGATATGATGATTAATGACAAAACTGCAAGTAACATTTCTGTAAGAACATACGATGAAGTTAAGACTGAAATTCGAGTAAAACTAGTTGATAATAAATTTGAAATTTGGAAAAAAATCGATACTATCGAAAATAAAGAAACTGGCTTATTGGGATATGTACTAAGAAATTCTAATACTGATGAAATTGTCATCAGTTTTCGCGGTACAGAAATGCCAAAATCAGTCACTACTAAAGTCGAAACAAAGTATTTCGGTTCTCCTTCCCAAGACGCGATGTTAGCGACCGGTGAAGCAAGTATCGAAAATGGAAATCTCGTATATGAGAAAAATACGATCAGTAAAGCTGAATTTGCTGAATCAAATAAAGATATCAACGAAGACATAGAAGGCATCGTTTTAGGCAATTCCAATTATACCAAAAAGAGGTATGGGACAACAGCCTATTTAGGAACCGCTTCTCAGGATGCGAGTCTAGCAAGTGGTCGAGCTGAACTAAATTCAAAGGCTGGCACGATTTCATATGTACATAAAAATCAATTTACTGAAGCGGAAGAAAAAGTGGATCACTATGTGGAGAAGTATGGAGCAAAAAATATTACTTTTGTCGGTCATTCACTTGGTGGGGGATTAGCGCAGTATTTTGCGGTCAATCACGATTCGAATGCCGTCACATTTGCTGCTGCAGATATTTATTCACTATTAACCCCTGAGCAACAGCAAAATGCCATTAATGGGGAGTATAAAGATAATGTCATCAGCTATACCTATCCAGATGATGTAGTTGGCACTTATTATGAGAAATCTGTTGGCTCCGTTTATTATATGAATGATCCAGAACAAGCGGGTATGCCAGGGGTAGCCATGCACGGGATTAAAAATTACTTAGATTCTAGTTTGTATGGCGACGAAGGTTACTTTGTCCCACAAGTGCTCTTCGACGAAAAACTTCAAAGTCAACTCAATCTATCCCCACTCGCACTGAAAAACAGCGGTGTCTCTGACTTCCATATCCAAATCCAAGAAAGCTTAATGGAAATGTATGTGCAAGAAATGAAGCAGAGCGAGGAGCAACTTGAAGCAACAAAACAGGCGTTGCTAGATTTCCTAGATGTATACATGAACACAATGCGCGATATGAAAAGCAAATACATGAATGCAGTAGGAAGCGGGCAATTTGATAAATTAAATGCATCAGAGGTGGAGAGTTACTTTCATGAATTTACGAAAGCGCCAGTTGATGGTGTACCGATGCTATTTGATATCCAGATGTTCGATAGCTTAATGGCATCACTTGGTGACACCCATCAGGATACGGAGGACATTGCTTACAACATGGAGCGAATGAGTCAAGACTTAATGCGAGCCGATCAATTACTAGCACAGTGGCTACGTTACGAATCTTAAAGAGAAGAGGTGAAGAAGTGGACTTTGATTTTGACTGGTGGAACGATTACTGGGAAAGGCAGCGGCAAAAAGATGCCTTAAGAACGCAGATCAAAAGTGATCTTGAAGCGGAAGCAAATCTATTAAACGCTCATTTAGAACATTGCTACGCGGTCGGATCGCTTAGTGAGCGACATAAAGCGATTCTTAACCAGATTGAGCATAACTTTGATGGTCAGGCGAATAAAGCGCTGGTGCAGCGGTTTGAAGAGAATGAGTTGAAGTTAATGAAGATGAAGATGATGTATGAAATGTTGCATGACAGTATAAAGGTAAGGTGAAGGACGTCTCATTAAAGGGAGGTCCTTTTGTTATGCCTATCGAAAGTAATAGGGGCAGACTTACGCTCAATCGCTTATTTCGACAGCATTCATCATTAAACGGGTGGTGACAGGCACCACTAAACAGGCACCATCATATTGGAGGGCTAACTTATGTCGATCAATGATCTCGTTGAAACGAATAATGATTTATCAGATGTAGAACCGATTCTCTATGTGAAGAATTGGATGACACCGGAACCTCTTTGCATCAAATCGGAACAGTCAATTCAGGAGGCTGGTGAATGGATGATCAGCCATAAATTAAATACATTACCGATTGTGGATGATGATCATCATTTTCTCGGAACGATCACACTGAGGCAAGTGCTATCTTATTTTCTACATGACAGCAGGGACGTAAAAGTAGGGCGAGATCTTTTTAAACGAAACTTCGCGGTGGTCCACCCTGAAGATTCAATCTTAGAGGTTTTTTCACTACCATACAATGAACTGCCTGTCCTTGATTCAAAAGGGAAATTGATTGGCTTGTTATCAAAAGGCGATATTACGGATGGGTTTTCGAAATACATTTCAAAGCTTAAGCAAAAACAGCATACAGCAGAGGCGTTGAACACCGTGCTCGAAAGTGCTTATGAAGGGATTGCTGTTGTAGATGAAAACGGAACGATTCAGGAGTTTAACGAAGCGTACAGCCGTTTTACTGGGATCGAGAAAGAAAATGCGATTGGACGACATGTGACTGAAGTAATTGATAATACAGAGCTTCACATGACCGTGCAAACAGGGCTAGCCGAGCGTGGTGTACTCCAAACAATCCAGGGCCATGAAATGGTCGTTCACCGCATTCCGATTGTGAAAAATGGCGCTGTGATCGGCGCCATCGGAATGCTTATCTTTGAAGGGATTTCGGAGATCTATAAAATTTATGAACGACTTAAAGAAACGGATGCAGAGGAGCCTGAACGAGGCACGAAACAAGTTGGAAAAAAGAAAGAGAATCACATAACGCTTGATCAAATTATTGGTGTAAGTGAAGAGATTAAAGCTACGAAACGACTTGCTAGAAGAGCAGCCAGAACAGCGGCGACCGTGCTCATTACCGGTGAAAGTGGCACGGGGAAAGAAATGTTTGCGAAAAGTATCCACCATCTAAGTCCTTTTGCGACAGGCCCCATGATTAGCGTGAACTGTGCGGCCATTCCTGAGCATTTGTTTGAATCAGAATTATTCGGATATGAAGAAGGCGCATTCTCAGGAGCCAAGAAAGGAGGAAAGCCCGGGAAATTTGAGCTGGCGAATAACGGTACGATTTTCTTGGACGAAATTGCAGAACTTCCGCTAAGTATGCAAACAAAACTGCTTCGTGTGCTCCAAGAAAAAGAAGCTGAGCGGGTTGGTGGCATCAAGAAATACCAAACCAATGTAAGAGTGATCGCGGCAACGAATCAACATCTAAAGGAGCTCGTCGAAAAAGGGACGTTTCGTGAAGATCTGTTTTATCGATTAAATATCATTCGCCTCCATGTCCCGGCTCTCCGGGAACGGAAGCAGGATATTCCAATTCTCCTGTCTTACTATGCGAAAGAGATTTGTGAGAAGTATCGCGTCCAAACAAAACGATTTACCCACGAAGCTTTATCTACTCTTACTCATTCAGAGTGGAAAGGGAATATTCGTGAACTAGTGAATACGATTGAACGTGTGGTTACGTTAATTGATGAGCCGATTATTGGGAAAGACCACCTCAATGGACTTTTTAACGTGAAGGCAGATCGTGCAAAACAAATTCCTGATGAAAAATCCCACAGCTTATTAGACGAAGCGAAACGAGTTGGGAAGGAACGAGAAAAGGAAACTATCGTTCAAGCGATAAAAGATGCAGGTGGCAATAAAACGAAAGCAGCAGAACGCCTGGGGATTCATCGGACCACGCTTTATCAAAAGTTAAAAAATCTCGACATCTCCTAAGTGAAGTGTAGGAGAATCACTACATAAAATCAACAACTGTAGTGTAGGTGCTACAATCAATAGCGCAAAAATGCTTGATGTAGCGCTTGTTAAACTTGGCACGGATCTTGCTTCTATAGATAAGTAAGTCAGAATGAAGGAGTGATAGCCAGGTGGAAACCTATGCCGTTTTTCGAACGCCGCAAACGATTTTATATGGTCGAGAGTCATTTAAACAAATTGGAGTGGAAGCTTCCATTCGTGGAGGTAAAGCACTCATTATAAGCGATCAGGTGATGTCTAGTCTCGGCTATGTGAGTGAATGTCAGGATTACTTGAAGGAAAAGGGGATTGAAAGTGAGGTTTATACAGGAGTAGAGTCAGAACCGACTGATCAGTATGTGGCAGAATCGTTAGCCCTTTTAAAAGAGAGTCAGTCTGATGTCGTGATCTCGCTTGGGGGTGGAAGCTGTATTGATACAGCAAAAGCGATCGTGGTTCTTGCCACAAACGGTGGTGACTTAGCCGATTACCGGCTTAACAAGAAAGTCGCTGAGCATACTCCAATTCCGCATATCGCAATCCCTACAACAGCAGGAACGGGCTCGGAAGCGACAGATGTGACGGTCATTACAAATACATCTAATGAGGTGAAAATGATGGTGAAGCAGCCAGCTTTCATGCCAGCTGTCGCGATTGTTGACCCATTATTATCGATCTCCTCACCACAGCATGTAACGGCTGCAACAGGCGTTGATGCGCTGAGTCATGCGATTGAATCGTATTTATCTAAGAGATCTCATCCGATGACGGATACATTTGCGCTATCAGCGATTCAGCTCATTGCCCATAATATTGAGAACGCTTACTTCAATGGTGACAACCTTGAAGCGAGAGAAGCGATGAGCTTAGCGGCGTTACAAGCAGGCATGTCGTTTACCAATGCATCCGTTTGTCTCGTTCACGGCATGTCGCGACCAATCGGAGCACTGTTCCATGTGCCACATGGCTATTCCAACGCGATGCTCTTACCTGCTGTTCTTGAATTTAGCAAGAGTGAATGTCAGAAGCGCCTTTCCGATATCGGACGCATTTTTCAACCGAGCAGTGCCACTCTTACTGATGAAGAAGCAGCTGAACAAGCGGTGGCTTCCGTTCAAGAACTTTGTCGCACATTAAACATTCCCAATTTGAAATCGTGGGGCATTGAGCAAGAAGCCTTTAACCGAGCCGTTTCTAAGATGGCGGCGGATGCGCTTGATAGTGGGAGTCCAAGCCATAACCCTCGCGTGCCTACTCAAGCCGAATTAGAAGAACTCTATCTCACTTGCTATGACTACCAATTTCGTAGCGAGCACAAGGTTCAATAACGCGCTTAGAGGGTACAAGGAGGGAAGAACATGCTAGGCATGCTTGGCTTAATTTTATCGTTAGGCCTCCTCATTTATTTGACAATGAAAGGGATCAACATCATCATAGCGGCGATTCTTTGCGCCGTGCTCGTTGCCCTTACTGGAGGACTAAATCTAGAAACAGCGTTAACCGATTATTACATGACGGGATTCACGTCTTACTTTGCTTCCTGGTTTCTCATATTCTTATTAGGAGCCATCTTTGGAAAAGTGATGCAGGAAACGAAAGCGGCAGATAGTATTGCGAATTGGATTAAGAATACGCTCGGTCCTTCTCGCTCTGTCTTTGCGGTCGTTGCGGCAGCAGCCATCATGACCTACGGCGGCGTTAGCTTATTCGTTGTCGGCTTCGCGGTTTACCCTATTGCCGTCTCTCTTTTTAAATTAGCGAACCTGCCACATCGCTTTATCCCTGCAGCGCTCGTCTTCGGCTCCATTTCCTTTACGATGACAGCTCCGGGATCACCAGAAATCCAGAACCTGATTCCAACCGAGTACTTTGGAACAAAACCAACGGCTGGTGGGTTCATCGGCATTCTCATTGCCATCTTGATCATGTTAACGGGTGGATGGTTGCTAGGAAAAATGGTGAAAAAAGCGGTGCGAAATGGGGAAGTTTTTTCATTGCCTAACGAGACTTCAAAAGCATCAAATGAAATCGCTGCAACAGCCGAATTGAAGCAGGTGTTGCCTGAGCCAGAACCAGAGCAAAAGCAGTTGCCGAATGTCATTTTAGCGATCTTGCCACTCGTCACGGTCATCGTCTCGTTAATTACGCTGTCCAATTTTATCTCATCAACCGGGGCCGCACTCATTTCGCTTGCTTCCGGTATCGTTTTAGCCTGTTTCATCATGCTTCCATATTTACAGGAATTCTGGAACCCGCTCGCAAAAGGAACGCATGATGCGTTAATAGCTGCTGCGAATACTTGCGCCGTAGTCGGCTTTGGTAGCGTGGCGGCACAGGTCGCGGCTTTTCAAACGGTTGTAGATGGTCTTGTGAATATTCCAGGTCCACCACTGATGGGACTTGCGATCGCAGTTACACTTATTTGTGGGCTAACGGGCTCAGCCTCCGGTGGTCTTGGAATCGCACTCCCGATTTTATCCCCGATTTATTTAGGGATGGGGAACTTAGATCCTGGCGCGATGCACCGCATTTCAGCCCTTGCTTCAGGTGGACTTGATTCGCTCCCACATAACGGATATGTGGTGACCACGATCCGTGCGATTTGCGGTGAAACACATAAGCGTTCTTACGGACCGATCTTTTTACTTAGCGTTATTCTGCCGACGATCGCCTTGATCCTGGCAGTTATTTTATATTCGATTTTCTAAAAAGTGTACAAAAAGGAAGGGGACTTTAACATGGCAACGACAACAACAAACACGCTACAAAACTACATTAACGGTGAATGGGTAGACGCAAAAACCGATCAATTTCAATCTGTACCAAACCCAGCAACGGGTGAAGAACTCGCACAGGTACCGATCTCATCAAGAGAAGATCTTGATGAAGCAGTAAAAGTCGCAAAGGCAACCTTCAAAACGTGGAGCAAAACCCCCGTACCAAAGCGTGCTCGCATTCTGTTTAAATACCAGCAGCTCCTCGTCGACAACTGGGACGAGCTGGCACGATTGCTTACACAGGAAAATGGAAAAAGCTTTAAAGAAGCGCAGGGCGAGGTACAGCGCGGAATCGAGTGCGTGGAGTTCGCTGCCGGTGCGCCTTCCTTAATGATGGGGAAACAGCTTCCGGATATTGCGACAAATCTAGAATCCGGCATGTACCGCTATCCCGTCGGCGTCGTTGGTGGCATTACACCGTTTAACTTTCCGATGATGGTGCCGTGCTGGATGTTCCCGCTCGCCATCGCGATGGGGAATACATTCGTTCTTAAGCCATCAGAACGCACACCGCTACTCGCAAACCGATTAGCGGAACTATTCAAACAAGCGGGTCTTCCAGACGGAGTCCTTAATATCGTTCACGGTGCCCATGATGTCGTAAACGGCCTATTGGAGCACAGAGACGTGCCAGCGATTTCCTTCGTCGGCTCACAGCCTGTCGCAGAATATGTGTATAAAACAGGTGCAGCGAACGGCAAACGCGTTCAAGCCCTAGCCGGTGCGAAAAACCATTCCATCGTCATGGCAGACGCGGATCTTGATGCAGCGGTGAAAGAAATCATTGCCGCTTCCTACGGATCAGCAGGAGAGCGATGCATGGCGTGCTCGGTCGTTGTCGCAGTAGACGATGTCGTCGAACCATTGCTTCAAAAGCTGAACGAAAAAGCGGATGAAATTAAAATCGGAAACGGACTGGACGACGATGTGTTCCTAGGACCCGTCATCCGGAAAGAACACAAAGAAAGAACGGAAAGCTACATTCAAAAAGGACAAGAAGAAGGCGCGACGCTTGTCCGTGACGGAAGAAACGATGAAGCCTACAACGACAAAGGCTACTTCATTGGACCAACGATCTTTGATCACGTGAACACGTCCATGCAAATCTGGAAGGACGAAATCTTCGCTCCCGTCCTATCGATTGTACGAGTGAAAAACCTAGAAGAAGCAATCGAGCTCACCAATGAATCCGACTTCGGAAACGGCGCCTGCCTCTTCACCCAAAGCGGCAGCAACGTCCGCTACTTCAGAGAAAACATCGAAGTCGGCATGCTCGGGGTGAATATCGGAGTTCCAGCACCGATGGCGTTCTTCCCATTCTCAGGGTGGAAAAACTCCTTCTACGGCGATCTTCATGCGAATGGATCGGATGGCGTGGAGTTTTATACGAGACGGAAGATGTTGACGGCTAGGTGGTAGGGAAGAGAAAAATAGAATAGGATAGATAGTTTAATGGAAAGGCATAGAGAAGGGGAACTTCTCTATGCCTTTTTAGTAGTGTGCCCGGAATGCGCACACGCTTTAAGGTTCAAGTCCAGAACGTTGGTTGGTGGCTCGGTGGTGACAGGCACCCGCGAACTCTGTCGAATCACTTAGTGGGTGACACAAAGCGATTCTTAACCAGATTGAACATAACCTTACAGTATAAAGGTAAGGTGAAGGACGTCTCGGAATCGGGAGGTCCTATTATTTTTGAATTTTGTAAGTTAGTAGAGTAAGAGGTGTAGGGTACACACAGTGAATAGATAGGTTGTATGGAGACAAACTTCTATAGGTGCAATTGAATGGAGAGCCGATAGCTTATTGTCATTTAACACGCTCAACTTGGTTTTGAAGCGTTGAAGAAGGAAAGATAGAGAGGCTAACTTCTGAAAGACGGAGGTTAGCTTTTTATGTATCATTTGTGGAAAGGGTATTGATCAAGCTAAATAAATTTAATTCAAATGAACGATTTCTAAGAGGACAGCGTCATATAGGTGCAGGTAAAGGAGAGGGTTGTATGGAACGCGAGGAGGAGATTCAATTAATTCAGCAGGCACAAGCTGGAAACGATGATGCGTTCACTCAGCTTTTTCAGTGCTATTATGCTTTCCTCTATAAGTATCTTTTAAAGCTAACCTTAAATGAAGAGAACAGCGTGGATCTTGCTCAGGAAACCATGATGAAGTGTTACGTCAAACTTTCTTCTTATAAAGGAGAAGGGAAGTTCTCGACGTGGATGATTTCGATCGCTTCTAGGCTGTACATTGACATGCTTCGGAAAGAAAAACGAGAAAAGAAATGGGTGGATGAAGAGAAGCGTACCTTATCGCGAAAGTTAGCGTGGGAATCGAGTACAAAAGGAATGAATTGGAGCGATCTTTTCACAGATTTTAATACGTTAGACTCCACGCTCAGAGTTCCGATCTTGTTACGGCATTATTATGGCTACTCGTATGATGAAATTGGGAAAATGCTCGGGATACGCTCAGGAACAGTGAAATCCAGGGTGCATACTGGTTTACGGAAGTTACGAAAGGAGTTGGATACGCCGTGAATGACAAGGAAGAAGAAAAGATTGTGCAACACCTTAAACAGGATTGGCAGCATATCGATGATCTTGGAAAAGGTTCACTTTCTCAGCTTGATATGGAGAAACAACTAGTCCTGTTTCAACAAAAAAAGAAAAAAGCGTTTTACATCGAAAGTACGCTCTTCTTGTTAACAGCGGTCGTGATTTTAACCGTGGTTATCGTAAGTCTTTTTGAAGCTCCACTTTTCTTTCTATACTTCCAGATCGTTGCAACTCTGATTGCTCCTTTTGCTGTCTATTTCACTTATAAGAAAGTGAATAAGAAAGGAATGTTTGATTATGACAAATCTTGAGCTCTACGTCTTTGTTCCGATTCTTATTCTCTTGTTACTCACGCAAAGCATGCTTCTCTTTGTAGATGCAAAGAAAAAAGGGAGTTACCCGTGGCTATGGGGGATCTGGGGATTGATTCAATTACCGATGCCGACCTTATTTTACTTGCTGTTCGTCGTTTGGCCATATAAACGAAGGCTAAAAGGGAAGAGGTGAAAAAAATGGACATCTTGAACGATATAAATTGGGCGTTAGTGGCGCCATTGCTGATCTTGCAAGCGATCTTAACCATTTCAGCGCTTGTTAGTTGTATCAAACAAAAGGAAACAAACGGACCAAAGTGGATGTGGATCCTTCTTATTCTCTTTGTGAATCTCTTTGGGGCAATCCTTTACTTTGTGATCGGACGTAAAAACAGTTAGGCGGTGAATATCATGCTAGTTAAAATCGACAATCTATCGAAACAGTTTAAAGGTAAAAAAGCTGTCTCGAATCTCTCCTTCACCATTCAAGAGGGAAGCTGCATGGCCCTATTAGGTCCTAATGGAGCGGGTAAAACAACGACGCTGCAAATGTTAGCGCGAATGCTCACACCTGACTCAGGATCCATTCAATTTAAGGGGTATCCGAATAAAGACTACCGGCCATTGATTGGCTTCTTGCCTCAGCATCCGTCCTTTTTTAATTGGATGACAGCCAAAGAATTTCTTTCTTTCGCCGGTAAGCTATCGTCGATACCAAAGGCAGAGCTTCATGATCGCGTAGTGGAGGTGCTAGCGTTCGTCAGCTTAGAAGAGGCGATGACTACAAAAATCGGTGGCTTTTCAGGTGGAATGAAACAGCGCCTCGGGTTAGCGCAGGCCTTGCTTCACAAACCGAAGCTTCTCATTCTAGACGAACCGGTATCTGCGCTCGATCCAAAAGGAAGACGAGACTTTTTACAACTGATCGAAGTACTGAAACAGAACATGACGGTTTTATTTTCGACCCATATCTTACACGATGCCCAGCAAATTTGCGATGAAGTTCTTATTCTGCAAGATGGCTGTTTAAAGTGGAAAGGGTCATTACCTTCCTTACGTAAAGAATTTGATCTATTGCCGATTAAATTACAAACCGAAGAACCGATGAATGGAATCATCGAACAGCTTGAGATCATCGAAGCTTATGAATACATGGATCCTAAAACTGTGAAAGTAAGACTTCCTGAGCATGTTCACCCAAATGAGCTGTTACAGGAGCTCATTAACCGGAATAAAGCAGTAACTCACTTTGAAATGATGCATGATTCATTAGAAGATGCTTATATGAAGGTTGTGAGACAATGAATCGGTTTCTAACGCTATTACACAAAGAAATCACTGAACTGATGCGGAATGGTAAGTTGATTTGGCTCCCGGTTGTGCTGATGATCATCGGTATCTCCCAACCTCTAACAAGTTACTATATGCCACAAATTCTCGATATGGCCGGTAATCTACCAGAAGGAGCTAGTATCTCGATCCCCACACCTACGGGTGAAGAAGTATTGAGCGGCGCCCTCTCTCAATATGGCACGATCGGTACCCTGCTGTTCGTTCTCGCAACCATGAATGTGATCGCTCAGGAACGACAAAACGGTTCCATTACGCTTGTTATGGTGCGCCCCGTTAACGAGTGGCAATACTTAGGCAGTAAGACTGTTGCCCAGCTTGCCCTCTTGCTCTTATCACTTCTATTAAGTTACTGCCTCACATGGTATTATACGAATTTATTATTTACTTCAGTAGACTGGAAGCTCATGATGAGTAGCCTCGTCATTTACTCCTTTTGGGTTCTCTTTGTCGTCGCAGTTACTATTTTTGTCGGAACAATCCTCCAGCATAATGGCGGAATAGCGGGCGTCAGTATTCTCTTCCTCTCGCTGCTCAGCCTGCTAACGTCATTACTTCCGAAATTCATTGAATGGAGCCCAGGGAATATACGGGGAGAAGCGATGAAGGTTTTAGTCGAGCAACAATGGACCCAATCAACATGGGTCGTCATCGGTAGCACGACAATCTTATCGCTCTTACTGTTTATTGCAGGTGTTATGGTGCTGAAGAGGTATAAACATTATTAATAGCGGGTGACAGGCACCCGCGAATTCCCTACGACTAACGTATAAAAGATCCAAGCGGCGTCAATAATGAAACGACTTAATACGATTGAGGTGGGTTTTATGTATTTATTATTCGTGATGGTCGTTTGGATCTTTTTTGCTTATAAATTTATCGACTGGTCACAGTGGAGAAAGCAGTATGCTACCATTCTCTTTTTCATAGTGGTGAATCTTACATATAATTTCCTCTATTTCAATCACACACTGTGGGCGTTCAGAGGGGTTACAGCCGAATGGATCAATCATTCGATCATTAACATGGCCTTCACTTTTTTTATCTGTCCCGTCGGTCTCATCATCTACCTGCAACGCTTTCCGAAGAAAAGGATCAATCAATTCAGTTACATCGCTATATGGGCTGGATTCTACACGGTGCTTGAGACGATCTTCGCCTATAAAGGATTGTACGTCTATGATAACGGTTGGAACGGGTGGTTAAACATTCCCTTAAATATCATCCTGTTCTTGATGATTTATATTCATTATCGAAGTCCGGTGAAAGCACTCATCATCTCCATTCCTCTCGCCATCCTTTTCTATTTATTCTTCCCCGTCCCATTGGACAGTCTAAAATAATAAAGGAGTGGAGCAGTCATTATGATGATTCGTGATGTTCTATCAGTACCCGTCTTTTTGATATTGGCGATGATAGCGTATGGTGCCATGTGGATTTATTTGCGCAGGAAGAAAGTGAATAAGGATGAAGAATGAAGAGGGGATTAATCATTTGCAGGATGTCGAGGAGGTTCGATGTCCTGTTTTTTGTTTTGGTGGGGGATTCCTCCCTTACGCCTTATGTAGCATTTAGACAAAAAGGGAGGTTTATAGAAAAATTCTACAACGGCCATCATCGTGTTATGTTACCTCTAGTATTATTAGGGACAGGTTAATTATCCCACCCATAGATCTATATTTAGATACTCTTTGTTTTTTTTAAAATCAGTGTTGGGATGATGTACCTATCCCTTTGGCCCACATTGCAGGCGTAGTGGCGATGAAGAAGTATAAGCACGATTAGAGAAGCGGGTTTATATGGAGAGTGACTGGGTGAGGCGGGGTGTGGTTGAAAAAGCAGCTGATTTTTTCCACTGGTCTCGAACCAACTTCAACAGTTTATTTGTAAATCGGGTGATCCTTACTAATTCTTTAGTAGGAAAAGGCTGCAGCTCATCTTTGGATTATTTCTAATAATTAGTCCCATTGTCGTGAAAAAGTCAAAAGAGTTTGACACGAAATTTATTGATCGGTTACACTATAAATGTAAAAAAGATTTTACATATGAGTGGTGGTTGAATGGAGAATAACATTAAAGAGCTTCGTAAGAAAATGAATTTATCCCAGAAGGAACTTGCAAAGTCTTGTTCTGTTTCCCGTCAGACAATTAATGCCATTGAGAACAACAAGTATGACCCGACGCTTCAGCTAGCTTTTCAGCTAGCTTCCATTCTGGAAACGCCACTGGAACAATTATTTCGTTACGAAGAAAAAATCTCTAGAACATCAGATTGAGGAGTGAGTACTGTGCAGTTTTTTATTCAAGTACTTGTGATTGCCCTTTGGGTTGCATCCATCGGATGGATAACCGGTAAGAAGGAATATCCAGTAGGACCAAACGATGATGAGCGTAAGAAGATGATTAAGGATCGATCCATGATTCAGAGTTGGCTTACCTTGCTACTTTTCTTGTTAACGAATTTTCTCTTTGATCGTTTTAATATTAACGAGGATGTGCCTAGCTTAAGTTCAGCGAATCTGGAATTGTTTTATCTTATTGTTGCACTAATATCTTATTTCATCTTTTATTTGATTAACTCACGTAAACTAAGCGCTTAATACTTTTTGTTAAGTATTTCACATATAAGTAAAAGCGAAGACATATTCAATAGCTCAGTCGCCAAACTTAGTTAAGAATATGCAAAATCTTACCCCCTAAAGTAAGATGAAGAACATCCCAGGACATTTTGTTCTGGGGTGTTTTTTTTAGAAAAGCAAGATGGAACTAGGTAATTATTCCTGTTTATCTAGCTAGTTTATACAATGCCGGCGATTAAAGACCTACATATATATTATCTAAACTAGTGTTTTAGAACCGAATTCAATTGTATTGGATGAAAATGTAGAAATACACAAAAATATCCAGTAAGATGATGTCTGTGCTTAAATTTAGAATAAAAAGTAAAAAACAAATGCGACGGAGGGAGAGCAACATGATTAACTGGCTAAAGAACAACAACTATTCTACTTACTATTTATTCTCACTTACATTCATCGTTTGTATTGGGACGATTTTATTCTCTGTACTGTCAGAGATGGGTGGGGAAGAAATTAACGCGTTAAAAGCGTTAATCAAACGAGATGGTCCAAAAGCTTATGCATTGGTAGGGGTGATCATTGCGTTTGGGTTTCTTTTTACGTTAATCCAGATATTCTTTAGCAGTGTTCTGTTGCATGCAGTCGCTAGGTTTATTTTCCGTATTCCAATCCAATTTAAGTTATTTAATCGAGTCTTTTTGATTTTTATTCTATTTCTGTCACTGAGTGTTTTTTGGCAAAACACACTTTACTACAACAATTACGAAGTCTTTCTAATTGCGACTAATCCTCTTATTCTAGCGGGAATGGTTGTTCTCTTCATCCTGCTTAGAGGGGTAGTTAATATAAATCAGGTTAAACCTCTTCTCTTCACGTTATTTTGTTATATCAATTTTGTTATTTTCACTTCAATTACTTTAGGGGGAATTTAGAGATGGGAAACGCACTAAATTTGCAGAGTATTAACAAAAAGGACATGCTAGGAACTATTGCATTATTTGCAACTATGATTGCGATTGCGGTTAGTGCACAAATGGGCATAGCATTTGATATCCATAAAGTTGTACCTACAATATCTGGAGCTGCGGCTTTAGTAGGTCTTAAAAAAGCTTATTCAGCTTATAAAGCTGGTAAGGGAGCTAAAAAAGCGATTGCAGTTATCTTCGGTTGGAATGTGATTGGTCTTCTGGTAAGTCTTATTGGCGACTGGGCTATTGGATATCTTCTTGAGAATCACATTGAAAAATTAGCAAGCTATTAATATGTAAATTCTAATACGTGAAGAGAAGGGTTTAGCATAGATGTACATACCGATTTACCCATTGAAATGAGTTGAATTAAAGGTGAAATATTCAATCAATGTCTTGCTCTTGCAAAACATTATGAAAACAATGTATAACCAGCTTTTATATAGTAGTAGCAGAGCAGGAGTAGATTCGAGCGTCACGAAGAAGGCTCTTCAAACGCTACATACATATACTAAAATTACCTTAATCGTGATCTATTTATTCTGGTTCATTCTTGCTTTTTTGTTTCAGGTTTTTTTCCATTACGTTGACTTATTGCCTGAGCAGATGAATTTAGTCATTCTTCTATTTGGGATTCTAGGGTTATGCTTTTTCCTCGGATACACTGTGAATGAAGACTTTAGAACATACGCGATAACGAATACTTTTTCTACTAACATGAAGAAAAAGCTTATACTTACCAATGAATATTTGAGTGCCATCTTAATAGGAGGATTTATTGTGATCATGGCTGCTCCTTTTTTGGTCGGTCAGATCCTTCTAAATGGGTTAGCCGGATTGATGTTTATGGCACAGTTCTTACTTTGTCTTTTGGTTGCAGGGTATTTCATTGGATTTCTTAAATTTGGCATCTATACTTTACAGAACAGTTACACAAAGAGAAATCGAAAGATAGTATCGGAAGGTATATATTTGATCATAGCTATGATGATATTTCATAATCGAGAAGTGCTATTTAAAGGGTTCTACTTCTTTATTCAAATGTTATTACAGGGGAGTCTATCGAAGTGGATCATGGGCATATCTCCTAAAAACATCGATCTTTATCATGATCAAATCAGCTTTTTTACAGCGTCACTGATTGCTGTAATCATACTATTTAGTGTGATAGTGTCCTATAAATTAGTAGAAGTTCTATTAAAAACGAAGACTACAAACCATACGGATAAACGACACAGGCTTCCGCCTGGTATTTATTTGGATCAGTTCAGGCAAAAAGGTATCATGAATATGAACTTTTTGATTGCCTTTATTGGAACACTATTATTACTTATGTATCTATTAATAAATGGATGGAATGCAGTTGGGGCAGTGATGCTCAGTGCTTATTTACTTGTGAACTTAATGGTAAGTGATAAACAAGTGAACCTCGTTCTTTTGTATAAACGGCATCAAAGCTCTGTAAAAAACACTGTTTACCATTACTCCATCTACCCAACTATCCAGTATTTCATTATCTATGCCATTCTTTTCGTTTCATTAGAATCGGCATTGAATCATGTCTTATTTCTAATTGGTGGGATTCTATTCATTATCAGTTCGATCTTTGTCTACATTTCTAGCATTTTTCAACTTGAATACTGGATTGATTCAGTACTTCTAAGCAAAGTAGCTAGGGTAAACATTCTTATTTTTATAGGGATCACGATAGGTTTGGAATTTCTTTTCTATTTATCTGGATTGGATCATTATTTACTTCTTTTATGTGTTCCGATCATCGCAGCTCTCGTTATGCATTATGTAGGGCTATTGAATTTTAAGAAAATACGAGGTTTTTTATATGAGAGAACACACAACGACAACGCCCATTTATAATCGATGTTCCACGAGGCTAATCTTCAGCTACTTCGTCATAGTAGGGCTTGTCTACGTAAGTGTCTTTCTTACCGACATTCAACTTGAGCTTCTCCCAACTCAGGAGTTAATCAAACATGTGAACTGGTATGAAATCTTTATACAAAATATTTCTTCTGCTTTCTTTATTATCTTTCTTGGTGTATTAAGTTTTGGGACGGTTTCATCCGTCGTTGTCCTGTATAACTTGTATCTTCTTTCTTTAGCCGTCTATTTTGCATATTTGCACAGCGGATCAATAACCTATACCCTCCTTGTGATATTGACGCATGGCATTGTTGAGATTATAGCCATCGTTCTGAGTTTTTATTTATCAACAATAAGTCTAAGGCTACTTATTAATAAGCTTTATCAAAAACAAATTTTCTACATTCAAAGCTTAAGACAAGTCATGTCGTATCTTGTTTTTATTGTAGGATTGTTTTTATTAGCTGCCATGCTTGAAGCTTATCTAACGCCTGTAGTCGTAAGTCTGATTCTGGAGTGAGTGGAATGATTACTATGAAAGAAATTAAGAAAGCCTACGAATCCGAGGTTTTAAAGGGAGTTGAGTTTTCACTGGGGCGAGAAAAGGTCTACTGTTTGCTCGGAAGAAATGGGTCAGGGAAAACAACGCTAATGAAGGTAATGGCTGGTATTCTCGAATACGATAGTGGCGCCATTCAACTAGATGGAGAACAGAGACTTGAAGAGGTCTTTCATTATGTATCAGAGCACCCGGTATTTTTGGAATATTTATCTGGGTTCGAAAACCTGAAATTCGTTATGAGACTTCACCGATTATCTCTCTCAGAAAAAGAGTTAAGAAGTTTTGTAGATCAGCAGGGGATTTCGGGATTTGCGGATGATCTTGTTGTGAACTATTCGCAGGGCATGAAACATCAGCTTGCATTAGCAATTGCATTTCTCATTGAGCCAGAGGTACTCCTTCTTGATGAACCACTTGTATCACTTGATCCCATTAACATTGTTGAAATGCATAAACGTCTTAAAGACTATGCGCAGAAGGGTAAGATCGTCTTTATCTCAACCCATATGCTTCCTATCGCACATAAAATAGGAGATGTCATTCTTCTATTAAAAGATGGCCAAGTAAATCAGGTGAATAACGAATTTACGGAAGAAGAACTTGAAACATTCGTTTTAAATGAAATCTGAAGGAGGAAGACAATAATGAAGAAATTATTAGTATCAGCCTTTACTCTAGTGATGATTGTGGCATTTATCAGTCCTCAAACCATTTATGCAGGAGCAGGAGAGTGGGATAAGGCAGGGTCGTCAAGCTTCACTTCAAAGAGTAAAATAATTTTATCTGGAGGTGGAAGTTTCGAAGCATGTATGGTGGGAGGGACTGGCATCCATGAGGTTACTTTAATGGAAGAAGACCAAACGAACTCTGATGATACGATTGGTTACGCACTTCTATCCCCTGGAACATGCAAAGTGTGGTCTGGGCTTTCAGATGAAGTAGATGGTGATAACGGCAAAGCAGAATTTTATTTGTCCAAATCAAGTCCAGAGAAGATCACGGTCAAATTTCGAGATTAAGCCTCTTATGACGAATTATTAGACGAGTTTATTCTTATTATCTCACACATCGAAACGAAGGAAACTGGACGTAGCAGGGACCGACCTTTCCTTCCTCGGCACAACGGATCTTTCAGTCAATATGAATTACAAAGAAGAGGGACCGAAGCATCCTGAAGTTCAGAAGGTTAAAAGCGGGTGCCAGGCACCCGCAAACTCGCGACGACTAACGTATAAAAGATCCAAGGGGGATCTAATGAGGAAATCACTTAATCCCATATAGGTGGGTCATAAGTGTTTATTATTTGTGATGGGCGAAACTAGATTGGACGCTGTGGAGCAGTTGTTATGATGATCCGTGATGTTCTATCTGTACCCGTCTTTTTGATATTGGCGCTGATAACGTATAGTGCCATGTGGATTTATTTGCGTAGGAAGAAAGTGAATAAGGATGAAGAATGAAGTGGAGAGTAAACTTTTGCAGGATGTCGAGGGAGGTTCGATGTCCTGTTTTGTTTTGGCTGAATATTCTTCCCCTACGGATTATGTAGCATTTAGAGAAAAAGGGAGGTTTATAGAGAATTTTTACAACGGTTGTCATCGTGTCGTGTTACCTCTAGTATCATTAGGGAAAGGTTAATTGTCCCACCCATAGATTTATATTTCCACACTTTTTAGTTTTTTAAATAGGTGCTGGGACGGTGTACCTGTCCCTTTGGCCTATTATGGGTGAAAGGAAAGCATCTACGAAGATGATGTAATGAAAATAGTGAAAGTATAGTTTTGTGCCCCGGTCCATTCAGTTGGAGCGGGGTTTTGAATTTTATCCCATATAGTAAACATTGCTGAAGGAATAGGTCTTTTGCTGCAGAATTTTAATTGCATAATTGTTTATTTGATTAGGGATGATGTAGATGTCTTCTATTAATAAAAGAATAATATCTAGAGAAGAATTTATTACTTTTAGAGACTAATTGATAAGAGAAAAAATGTCAGTATTAAGCACTTCTTAAAAGAGGACATTGGAATTTCTCTAAAGATAGAGTCATTAAAGTACCGTTTGGATATCAAGCGAGTACTGGAACGTAGTGAAATATCATCAAAAGAACGAAAGATTTATGAACGAGGAAATGTTGGAATTATCTCATGGAAAAGTAATGGATTTCAATACCGTTATTCTCACAGTGCCATTGATAATCGAGAGGGTGACTACCCACAAAACGGTATTCACCAAAACTCACCTTTTGCTTCTAATCATGTATTTCTTAGAAAGTCTAGAGAATATAAGACAATTGAAGTGCCAATTAGAGGAACAGAAATATTTGTAGACAGATATATCCGTGGCAAAAATTCTAGAGTGTTTTTTCGAAGAAAACAGATATATATAATTGTTTAAATAGGGAAATATACTTATATACAGATCGATATCCTTGCCCAAGTTGTTTATAAGTAGTAGCCCAATTCATGGAAAGATTCTCAACTATTCAATTGAAGATTTTTCATGACGATAAAAAGATGGAAGGGGCTGTTTTATAATGGAGCATAAAGAGTATGTGAAAGAGTTACGAGAAATAACGAAAATCCTTTATAATAAATTTTGTTCTAAGGATAATTTAGAAGTGGATACTGCTGTGGCAAGAACACTCTATGAGTTTGAAGATGATCTTGACGAAGAGTTAGCCAAATATATCATTTATAACGAATTGTATTGTTTAACCAAAAATAAGGATTCGAAAAGCAAGGAACAATTAAGTGATGTAATTGAAAAAGTGTCCTCGATGATTGATAGTAAGTATAGTAATTTTATTGAAATAATTAATACAAATGGATAGACGCAGGGGAGTAGGAGCTTCTCTACGTCTTTTTAATTTGATTTTCTACTCTCTCTGCTTATTTAGTTTTTTCCTTACTTATACTTTAAATCCCATCCGGAAATAGTAATAGAATTTTCACGAGTTTCTGGAACAAAGGGGTAGGTTGCTTATTCACCCATAGATTTGCAAGCAATGACATTTGAACTAACCTTCCAGTTGTTTCACTCATATTTATAAATGAAGCTATTATGATTTGCTGCTTTTTTTTGTTTTAATAGATAATAATTATGATATTCATATTTATGATAAGTAGAGTAAGGGCATAAAATGAATGTCTTAAAGGGCTAAAGTTTTTTATAGGAATCAGAAGGCCACATCCAAAGTAGAAAATGTTATAATTATCCTGCAATATAATTTATTAGGGGGTAATTTAGTGGGTGAAATCGTTTTAGAAAAAGAATTAGGATTTGACTTTGGCACCAAATTTTTAACGGCAGAAGCTGCATATTTTTTAGGGTTACTTACTGCTGATGAAAAAGAGGAGTTAGGTGACGGTGTTTATTGGTCTGCTCCAATCCGTCACAACCCTAAACAGGCAACATATTCAGAAATTGAGGATCATTTTAGCTACGTAAAATCTATGGCAATGTCTATTAATAAATCCGATATGGTATTTACAACAGATTTCCTAAAACGTGAAGGTTTGAAGTTGAAAAAATATAATGCCGGAAAAAATGGAATTGTTACTTTATTTAAAGAAACAAATCCAAATTACAATTTTGATCAATTCATAGACGATGTCTCGAATCCATTATTAGAGGCTTCAGAAGATATTCAGAAAGCTTTTATTATTGGAGTTTTCGATGGCAGAAGTTCTTATGATGGTTCAAGTTTTATAGCTGTTGATTACCATAATGAGTCTCAACGGAATCTTGTAGAAGCAATTTTGAGAAAGCTAGGTATTGAATATAATATTAATGAAGGACCAAATTCTCGAGATCGAGACAATAGGGCTTCTACACCAAGAAAAAAGCAAATTAGGCCTAGGCATATACAGTTTTTGTCTGAAATCGGTCTCATTTCTCCGCTAAGATTTCGAAAGTCAACTACTAAAGTTGATTCTTCAAAATATAATAAACATCTATCTAATTCACCTCTACCAGGAATAAAATATATTGGTGAAACGGGAAAACTATTTTAAAGCGAGGAAATCTAAATGCCTGAGAATATTATCTACTATGGACCTCCGGGTACTGGCAAAACACATCTTTTACAACAGTTGAGAGATAAATATACCGATTATAGAATAAGCGATGACGAAATTAGATTAGCATACACTACTACTTCTAGGGATTGGGTCTTGATCACTTTGCTCATCTTGCAAAGTAATACTACACTTAGTAATACTGAAATTGCCTCTAGAATTCGGGAACTTAATGTTCCTGGCTTTACCAATACTCCATCAAGCATATTAAATTCTCATTCTGTTTCACTAAACCCAATATTTGAAGGTTCCGAACCTCAAATCTTTAAAGAACAAGATGGGAAGTGGTTTGTTCAAGTAGATAAGTTATTAAAACACGACTCTACTTTTTTCGATTCTTATTTAAGTAACGGTTCTATTGATGAGCGTTATAACTTTGTTACTTTTCATCAGTCATTTACTTATGAGGATTTTGTTGAAGGGATTAGACCTAAGATCAAAAATAACCATTTAGATGATCAAAGTAATGGAGATATCGAGTATGAAATACAACCCGGACTTTTCAAAGAACTATGTAATAAAGCGGAAGAGAACAAATTTAAAGAGTACGCAATCTTTATTGATGAGATAAATAGAGGTAATATCTCTGAAATATTAGGTGAATTAATAAGTCTAATCGAAGTCGATAAAAGACTCGATATGCCTTTTCAATTAAAAACAAAACTCCCATATTCTAAAGATAACTTTGGAGTCCCTAGTAATTTGTCAATCTACGGGACAATGAATACCGCTGACCGTAGTATCTCCATGATTGATGTTGCTCTAAGAAGAAGATTTGAATTTGTTCCTATGAGTACAAATATTGAAATTCTAAAAGAAATTCATAGAGAAAATAAAATTGATTCTCACGATGTAGATGGTATAGATATCGTGGCACTTTTAAAGAAAATTAACGATAGAATTGAAATACTCTTAAATGAAAATTATGTTATAGGTCATGCTTATTTTTCATTAGTGAAAAATGCTGATGATGTAATATCTGTAATTATACGAAAAGTTATCCCTCTATTAGAAGAGTATTTCTTTGATGATTTAGAAAAAGTTCAGTTAGTATTTGCCGACATAGATGAAAACGGAGATCTAAATCCAAATGCAATATATAAACATGAAACTTTAGATGCACTAGATCTATTTGCATTTAATGCAGAGATGAATATAGAAAATAAAAAGAGATATTATTTTGATAATAATTCAATATCTATCGATTCTATTAAGAAGATATATATGTAAGAACTAAGGAGAAAATATGAATGTTATACAAATTCTTGAGCACAAAACAATAAGAGTTGGAAGTGTTTTTAAGAAAGAGATAAATCAAATTTCTAAAGAGGATGCTTCTTATTTACGAGATTTAGAACTAAAACAAAATAAATCTATATTCAAATGGGGGTATAATACCCTTTCTCCCCAGCAATGGGTTGGAATTATACGTGTTCCCGGCGGTACAATTGAAATACTTCCAAAAGTCTCTAATGAAGATAATATGGATACAATCAGAGAAATATTAGTACAAATGTTACATACTGTTCATAATATACCTGTTAGAAAAAATGTTGTAGCTAATTTAAATTATGGCGAAAAAGGTTTTTTAGAGTTATTGATCTCTTTATTTTTATTAGAAATTAATAAACAAATGCATTATGGAATGTATTATTCTTATGAGAAGACGAAGAGAAATTTAAATACTATTAAGGGAGCAATTGATTACACAGAGAATTTAAGGATTAACACCGTTCTGAAAAATAAATTTGTATGTAAATATTCAATCTTTACAATCAATAATCATTTTAACAAAATAATTAAATTCACTCTAAAGTTCCTCCTTAGAATATCTTCATCAAACAAAAATAAATCCAACATTAGAAGAATATTAATCGAATTTAAAAACGTTGATTTTAAAAATATTACAAATAAGGATTTTAGAAACATTGTGTTTCAGCGGAATAATTTAAGGTTTAAAGATACTATAAACTACTGTGATTTATTTTTAAGTAATAAAACGCTCAATTTGCAAACCGGAGAAGCAATTGTGAATTTAATGCTTTTCGATATGAACATCCTTTTTGAAAGATATATCTCAAAGATGTATCAAATGGCTCTTGGTAAGAAAAGTGTATCTAGTCAACCTAGAAACACATATATGATTTCTTCGCCTAAAACAAACTTTAAAAAAATAGAGTTAAAACCTGACCTTATTCTGTTTCATACTAATAAAAAAATCGTTTTGGATACTAAGTGGAAGATTATAAATGGTTTCTCTGAAGAAAGAGATATTTATCAAGTGAATGCTTATTTGGATTGTAAGCCTTTATTGGATGAAGGTGTTTTGTTGTATCCTAAATCCACAAAAAATGATAAAATTGTTGGTGACTATCAGATTAAAAGAACCAGTGGTGATGGAGTTTTGAAAATTAGAACAATCGACTTATCAAAAACTCTTCAAAAAGAAGTATTTACTGAACATCTAAAAAAACTCTTAATTTAAATTAAAGAAGTGGGTGGTTAAGATAAAACAACATATAAATATATACAACCAAAACTGCCTAGAAGCAATGGAACAGATCGAAGACCAAAGTATTGATTTAATTCTTACTGATCCTCCATATAATTTAGGTAATTTTATGAGGGGCCGTCAAACCAACTTGAAGAAAATGAGGACCAACTTCTTTGGTGATGCGGGATGGGATGATTTATCATTCGATGATTGGGCTGATAGTATGGACAGTTTCTTTTATCAAGCTAACCGAATATTAAAAGAAAAAGGGGCAATGATTGTCCTTATGTCTCTTTTAAGAGTTGAAACGATGGTAAGATTAGCTGAAAAGAACAATTTTTATTATAAAACTACTGGCGTTTGGCATAAAAAAAATCCAATGCCTAGAAACATGCATTTACACTATATTAATTCTACAGAGGGATGGTTATACGTCATTAATAAGGGGCGAACCGGTACTTTTAATAACAATGGGAAAGCATTACATGACTTTATTGAAACTTCTGTAGCCCCTGCAGGTGAAAAAAAATATGGGGGACACCCCACTCAAAAACCAGAAGTATTATTTGAACATTTTGTTAAAACACTTACAAATGAAAATGATGTCGTCATGGATCCTTTTATGGGAAGCGGTACTGCAGGAGTGGTCTGTAAGAGAAATAAACGAAATTTCATTGGGATTGAAATTGACAAGAATTACGTTGATGTTGCTCAGAAAAGACTACAAGATGTTGAAGATGATTCATATCAATTAAAATTCTTCAGTTCTCACCAGGAGGTGAGATAATTGCCCAACGTAGTAGATTTGTTTTCAGGGGTAGGGGGTATGTCCCTAGGATTCAGTCAAGCCGGGTTTAACATTTTAACAGCTAATGAATTAGATGAAAGTATTTCTAAAGCATACGAAGCTAATCATCCTACCGTGAGAATGATAAACGAAGATATCACAAATTTGGATATCAAATCGATCTTTTCAAATATTAAAGGAAATGTAGACGTTGTAATTGGCGGGCCACCTTGTCAAGGCTTCTCTCAAAAAGGAACTAGACGTATTTTGGATGATGAAAGAAATTTTTTATTTAGATACTTTTTTCAGGTTGTAGAGTATTTAAAACCAAATTACTTCGTGATGGAAAATGTACCCAATTTACTTACTGCAAATAACGGATCATTTAAAAATGATATATATGAGCAATTTCAAGCAATAGGTTATAAAATAGATTCAGGAATTTTAAACGCGTACGATTATGGCGTTCCTCAACTAAGAAAAAGGGCTTTTGTAATAGGGAGTCTAGGAAGGCCGGTCTCTATACCTTTAAGCTTTTCTGAAAAAATTTCAATATGGGATGCTTTATCTGATTTAGCATTCTTGGAATCTGGTGAAGGTTCTGAAATACAAAATTATCGATATGGCCCAAATAATAATTATCAAAAACTTCTTCGAGCTAATTCGCACAAACTTTATAATCATGTCGCAACAAAACATTCAAACCTTGCAATCGAAAGATTAAAAATGATTCCCCCTGAAAAAGGGAAAGAGTCATTACCACCTGAACATATAACAAAATCAATTTATAGTGGTACATGGTCTAGGATGGTTAAATCTGATCCTTCTGTTACCATTACTACTAGATTTGATACACCATCATCAGGGAAATTTACGCACCCATATCTAAACAGAGCTATCACTGTTAGAGAAGCTGCTAGAATTCAATCCTTCCCAGATGATTTTATTTTTTACGGAACAAAATCCTCTCAAATGAAACAGGTTGGCAATGCTGTACCCCCTATATTGGCTAAAAGTATTGCTGAAAATATCAGACTGGATATGAAAAACAAAATTACCGCAGGAAAATAATATATGGAATTAATAAAAACCTTGGAGATACTGTATCTCCAAGGTTTTTTTAAAAAATAGTTGGAAATAAAGGTAATGTGCACCGTTGTCATAAAAGTAGGGCGAAGTATAAATTTATTGGTAATTTTAAATGAAGAGGTTACTTATTATGGATAAAGTAAATTTAAATGTTATGAAAGAAAGTTATGGGTATTTGTTTGAAATTGAACATTACCTTAGAAATTTTATTGAAATTAATATGAAAAATAAATATGGATCAAACTGGAAGTTAACTGCACGGAAGTTATATTCAAATTCACTGACGAACAGGCAAATTAAAGACCTTTATTATCATGAATTAATTTCTTATATTACCTTATTTGATTGCTTGCATATTACTATTCCTACAAAGACAATTTTACAATTAAGATCAATTACACCAATTAGAAATAAAATAGCCCACAATATTTGGTTAGAAGAGAATGAAGTTGATACTCTTTACAACTTATTTTTAGATATTAAAAAACTTTCATGATCTTTCTCAGATGATAATAGAGCTTTCCTTACACAATGATGATAATAAATAGTTAGTGTGAAATTGGGATTTAATGGTGAACCGCTCATGTACAAAAAACTATTAGATGATATTTGTTGCACAACCCATTCTTAGCTTTTTCTATCGAGAGATAAGTACGAATAGAATAATATATAAGTTCAAATTTCTTCCAAAAAGGATTTGATTTAATCCAAAGACACTCGCACTAAGAGCAGATAAGACGGTGGAATATGGAACGAGAGTGTATGAAAAAGATGCTGTATATCTAACAGAGAAGTGAAGTCTCCTATCGAATTAATTCAAGATGCTTTTTGCAGGGAAAAAGTAAGTATGGAGGAAGACGCTAGGGAACCATACGAAACCTTAACTATGTTTTAATAAACGCCGTTGGTGCTAATTCTGTATTGGAACATTTTGCCTTGCCGTCGAAAGTACCCAAATTTGGATTATGTATGGATCATCTTATAACATAATCATTGGGCAAGAGGCCTAACAAAAACATCTTCAGGCATTCAGTTTCTTAATGACTTTTAGATGTGTCATTATCTTTTGATCGGATGCAGAAGCAGATTGAGCGAACGGGTATGTGGAAGAGTCATTATTCAAATCGATAATAGTTACAATATGTCTTTCAAGTTGAAGAACACATTTTTGGAGGTTTATGGAAAATGAAGGGTGGTATATATCAGTGTCGAATAACTACTATAAGTGATGAATGTTATTACTTATAGTAGTTATAAAAAGTCTTTACTACATAAATATCAACATGGGAGGGGCAAATAGTATCATGAGTAAATATGAAGATTTTAATTATTCGCTTAAAGAGATGCTTGATCTTGTGCAAAAAGTTTTTAAGGCGAAAGAAGACTTGTCTAGTATGGATACAAAAGATATTTACGAAGAGTTAAAAAAGCAGATTGAGGAAGAGAGTAAGACCAAAATAAGAGTAGCTTTTTTTGGTCAACCAGGGGCAGGGAAATCAAGTCTTATGAATAAGTTGGCTGGGAAGAAACTAGCAGACGCAGGAATAAAGCCAGGTATGAAGGTAACGAACCATGTATGGGGTGAAAATGACTCAATTGAATTTATTGATTTACCTGGGTTTGATGGTGTACCGGATGAACATGTAAGAGACGAGTATTGGGAAAATTATGATTGTGAAAATATCGACCTATTTTTATGTTGTTTTGAGAGTAAATTTAATCAGGCGGATTCCGAATTTTTCCAGAGAGTAATTACTAAGAAAAAAGGATATATTTTTGTAAGGACAAAAGCAGATAGTATTTTTGATGAGGATATGTCACTAGAAGAATTGAAAAAGGAAATCGTTTCTGAACAAGTTACACCTATATTTGGTGAAAAAGTTAAAGTTGTTTTTACTAGTATAAAAACAAATGAGGGGTTAGATGAGTTACAAAATGAAATAATTCAACTATTAGATGAAACTAAACAAGGTAAATGGTTTCGGAACGCAAAAGCATTTTCCAAAGATTTTCTTGAATCGAAGAAAAAAGAATGTAATAAGAAAGTAATTATATCTGCTATACTTTCGGCATGTAGTGGAGCCATTCCATTACCTGGTATAGGCGTACCTATAGATATGAGCATATATAATAACCTATTGAAGGATATTAGGGTTTGTTATGGTCTTACTGATAAAAGACTAGAGCAGTTGTATGAAAATCATCAAAATGATCATAAATTTAAGGATAACATAAAACAATTAATCGATTATGCTGGAAAAGGCGGTTCGATCTTATTGTTAAAACGATATTCAAATCATGTTTTCATCAAGCAAATAGCAAAAAGTCTTCCTATCATACTAGGAAGTTCTAGTGGTTTCGCCCTTACGTATTTTTCAGGAATGAAGTTCGTGGATGAAAATCATGAGATTGCGGAACAAATTCTAAAAGATGAAATACCTTTAAAGAGAAATGTATACGCTTAACTTAGAAATTATATATAGATAGTGAATTTAAATATAAGCAACCTTTTCAAAAACCTATCTTTCATAGATAGGTTTTTTTACGATTTAGAACTAAACCCCCATAAAATTTGTTAGAATTAATAGTAAAATAAGTAAAAAGAAGGGGTGGGAGAATGTACAACTCCTACAAAAGTACTGATAATGCTTCACCTGGAATCGTTTATAGTAATATCAGTCTAATAAAAAGAGCACTACTGCTAAAAGATAATCGAAAGATACCATATCCCGAAATCGTGTTGTTTATAAAAAAACATTGGACTGACTTAAGCAGCAGTTCATCCGAAGTTGAAAAGATCGTTAATCTTGCCTTGTATGCTCCGAAATCCCACTTTGTTGAAGACGAAGAAGGATTATGGAAAATAAAAGATCAAACAGATAAAAGGTTGGATGCTATCTATGATTATGTGAAAAAACTTAAAAAGCCATTTAAAACAGGGCACATCAAATACAAGTTGAATCTGTATGAAACAGAAGATGTAATTGAAAATTTGCTTACTAGTGATATTCGGTTCATGCAGGTGGAAAGTACGCATTTTTGGGTACTAACAGAATGGCAACTATGTAATGATGAAATCTTCAATTATATGAAGGAGAAAAAAATATCTCAGGAAAAAATAGCCGTTCTACTAGCTGAGACAAAATATAAGTATGCTAGAGACTCTATCTTTGCTCCAGAAATTGATAATCGGTTTAAAGTGAATGGGAATTATGTAAAAGTAAACCTGGAATTATCTTCCGAGACCACCGCCCAATTGATTAAAGAGATACCAATTGAAGTAAAAGAGGAGCTAAGCCGACTTGGGCCAAAATTGATTAAAAAAGTTAAAGATGAATTAAAAGGCATTACCGTGAAGGATTTATTATATGTGGTATTACATATTAAGGAATCCGATACCTCATATGCAATTTATGCTAAAGGTGTTGATGAATACCTAGAAAATGTACCTCGGATGTCTAAATTGAAAGATAAATGGTTTGACTTGGATTCGGCGCCTGATCTTGCTTTGAACAGCATTGAACAACAAAACTATTCAGTTAGAGGATCAATTCCATTAATCAAAAACATAAATAGTATTGCTGATAAAAGAGATAACGAAGAGAGTGAAACATTTCTAGATCATTCTTATACTAGTAAATCTAGTGCGGTTAATCCCACTAATTATGCTTATTATACTGTATCTTATTTCGATAGAATAAGAGGTCATCTACCAGTTCCGTCTTCACTTAAGCATCATTCGGTGTTTGAAAACCAGACGGGTAAATTAGAAATGAAATGTGAAGAGTTTATATATGAATGGTGGTGGCAAAAGAAGCATAATCGCATTTATTTTTATGGGGACGGTGTGATGGATTTCTTTGCTGATTACTTAATTGAGCCTGGAAATAAAGTGAAAATTGAAATGGTAGAAGATGTTGTTAAGATTCACCTAATGGGTTTTGACGAGCGATATGCTACTGAACAGGAGAGGCATCTTGATATAGGTAAATTAGTTGAACAGGCACATGAAGTAAATAAGTCAATTTTTAGTTTAATGTGTGAAATTCTTGCTATCTATCCATCGGGTCTTCACTGGACGGTCCTACAGGATGAGATAGGGAAGTATAGAACAACGACAAAAAATACCATATACGGTCTTTTAAGTAATAATGATTGTTTTGAAAAAGTAGAAGATAAAAAAGGATACTGGGTTTTAAACGTAAGGAAATTATCTAGATTCTATACAGATGAGCATGAAGAACCTGTTATTGAAAAAACAGATGAAGAATTAAGTGTTGAAAATGGCGAAAAAGAATCTATCTTAGAAGAATTAAGTGAAAGTGAGTCGGACAAAGAAAGTAATTTTGCTGCATTTAAAGATGATTTACTTATTACTCAATTTTTAACCCTGCTGAAATCTACAAAAATGATTAAAGAAAACTTAGTAGCTACAACTACTGAAAAAGTGAAAGAGCTTTTTACTAACGGTAAATTAGAGGAATTAGAAAAGTTACATGGTGAAGTTATGGAAACGCTATCTATTTTAGACGGAATGATTGAAGTCGCTCAAAATTCAGGCAATGTGAGCAATGAATCTACCAATCTAATTCAAAGCATTGAGAGTGAACTTAATTATGAAGACGAGCAAAACTTTTTTATTGAGGTTTTAAAATATACTTCTAAGTTTGAACGAATGGGAAAGAAAATTGAAGATCAATTGTTAAATCTTATCGTAGATAATGAACTGGATTTCAATGATCGTACGATGATTATGATGAAGTTGATGAAGAGTCAAGAAGAAGTAAAAGGATTCCTTTCTCTTTTAATTAAAATAGAAGCTTCAATTAAAGTTAAAGGTGGTGATTTAGTATGATCGACCAATCAAAAACAAAACTTCAAAGCGATCCAGAACACAATCTTACTACCAGTATTACCGATCAGATAAAAGCGATTGAGCAGTATTTATTATCCATTGAGGTTATTGACCGCTCTTCAGAACATCATCATCATTTAACACCTCACTATGCTTACTATAAAAATGATAAAAAAGTTTTAATCATTATCCCAGAAGGAGATCGATTTGGAATAAAATTACTAGGGTTTTCCTGGAATATAAGCCCTTTTGTAGAATTAGATTTGTCTATTGATTTTGATCTTACAAATACAGCCTGGGAAATTAAAGGATTTTCGAAATTAACTACTTTGAAAATGAAAGAAATTCTTAAGTCTTCATTTAGGCACAAAATGAGCACTCATCATTTAATAAAATTCACAAAATCTGTTATTCAGGCCTACGTTCTTAAAAATCCAGAATTTTTCTCTACCAAAGAAGATGTACTTAATGAAGCGGTAGGGTATTTTTGGCAAGGTGATTTTAGCTCCTTAGAGAAGGCATATAATAAATTTGAATTAATGGACAGCCAGGGATTTAATAGTTTTATGAAAAAGTGGAAAGTGAATAACAGCTCCATGCTTGATAAGGAAAAGTTAAGCTCTTCCTTGGAGTTGAATATTGAACAGTTAAAAGAAACGCTAAACACTATCGAAACATTTTCAACAACAAACTTTGAGAGTTACATTCGTTCACTGGAGTATGTTTGGACGGATCAAGAATTACTTAGTAACCGAGAAGCGTTTTTAAAAGAAATTGAGAGCATAAGAGAGGATATTAAAGTTGCCCATCTCTTCTTTAATGATTTTAAAAAAGAAGTTCATTCTATTAATGAGGCTCTAGTAACAGGAAATTTAACCAAACAAGAAAAAAACATCAAATTGATAGACGAAATTGAGGAAGAATCTGTCCTTTCTGACTTACTGGTAATGACCGGGACAGGTAAATCCATCAAGTTCTTAAACAAAACATCAGTATGCAAAACGAATAAATTACTAATTAATAAAGAGAAGCTATCTAAACTTGTAAGAGCTATTTCAGAAAATAGCAATACCTATACGGAATATCATCACTTCATTAAAGTCTTAATTGAATATAGTAATGATCGTGGCTTTCTATCTGAAGAGAAATTCAAACTCTTATTTATCGGTCAGTATGACAATATGGATTTATTAAAAGATTTTTGTTTACGTCATGATTTAAAAAGGTTATTTGCAAAGTCATCCTTAGAGCGTCTATTTGATCAAATATTGTTCAGCCTTACAGAAAGAGGGATGATAAGGGGGATAATTGAAACAGATGCTTTGAAGAAACAAATTCCCAAAGTTCAATGGAACTATAATGTGAAAATTTATTATGAAGATATATCGACTTAATCACAATATTCGTTGCTAATATGACAAGCTGATGAATATGCGATCAGCTTGTTATTTATTACCGATATCTGTTAATGTTTTGAAAATTATAGTAGGATGATAATAACTAGCGATAAATATGGCTGAGAGAATAGGAGTTGACATACATGGGTTTAACTCGGGTTGCGCAACAGATACATAAGGTCTTAGAAAATAAACAGAGTGGTTTAACAATTGATCAGTTAACTGAAATTATTAAAAATGAAGTAAGTCCATATGTGAAAGATGACCAGATTAAAAGAAGTCTTGAGGGACACTCCGATGTTTTTATAAATACTGACTCGAACAATTGGCGTTTAAAAGAAATAGTTGAGAAGGAACAAAGAAGTTCTCAAGTTAAAGAGATTATCTCAAGAGAAGAAACAGGTAAAGAAGATAATAAAGGGAAAGTTGACAAAGACTCTGAAAACATTCACTTTGATGCGTTAAGAGGTGATATTGTTTCAGAATTAAAAAATGATGTGATAGGGCCACGTGATGAAGATGAACTACTGAGTGAGAGACCACAAACCTATTATCTCGGAGGCATGCTTTACCCTGCAAATGTGGAAGTAGAAGATATTGAAGAAATTCCTGAAGGTCAAGTTTCTGAAGAAGATCAATCAAACATGAACGATGAGTATGAAACCACGGAGCAAGAAGACGACTTGACTAATGTGAATCGATTTCAGCCTTCCTCCATAGGTTTAACTTGTAGTATCCAATCTAATGCACAAAAAGTAGAAATACTTATTAAGTATGGAAAATATGAAGAAATAGTAGAAGGTAAGAAGAAGCGATATCAAAGAACCCAAATTATCGAAAGAAAACCTGTTTCTCTTAATAAGTATTCACAATCAATCTACTTAGAAGATAAGGCGGTAGAGTGTAGAGTTATAGTGAGAAAAAAAGATGAGCGGTTATCTTTAAGTGTTTTTCTAGTAAATCGGTATGAGAACGATGAGAAAGATATTCCTGTAGATCATATTCTTTTCCAACCAGAAATTACGCTTAAAGGGGAAGATGCTCTTTTTCTGAGACGAGACATCCAAAGTAACAATTTCATTGATGACCCTGATTTGGATCGATCTCACTTATTGTATCGAAATAAAGCGGACTTCGCCATGGGGCACGGGTGTGCAGTTGAATGGAAAGAGTACAATTCAGAAGAAGCTAAGATCTTAAAAACTACTTTTGTACCGGCATACGAAGTTCCCCCTGTTGAGCACCTGGAGTTAAAAGGAATGAGCGGCCTTGATATGTTTGTCCTTGCCTATATTGAAGATAAGCAGCAGTTACGGCAACAATTGTTTCCTCTTCTTAACGAATTTAATGGTTGGATAAGCAAACAAACAAAAATGAAATTAGACTTTGAGTACGAAGAGCAACGTGAAAAGCATATAGTTCTTTGTAATGAAGCGGCTGATCGAATTCAAGAAGGAATCGAACTAATATGCACCGATTCTCAAGCATTTGAAGCATTTCGATTTGCAAATGAAATGATGCTCTATCAGAGATCCTTCTCAATGGAGGCTGCGAATTATCGAAAGAATGGTACTCACAGTAAAGACTTAAGCCTAAAAGGGAGATGGCGACCTTTTCAGTTGGCCTTTATTTTACTGAACATTAAAAGTATTTTAGATCCAACATGTAAAGAACGGAATTGGGTAGATCTCCTTTGGTTCCCAACTGGAGGAGGTAAAACAGAGGCCTATCTGGGATTTGCTTCTTTTGTGATGGCATTACGGAGACTTCGTGGTGTGAGGCAGGGAGTTGAAGGTTATGCAGGAACAACCATATTAATGCGATATACATTGAGACTCTTAACCATTCAGCAATTCCAGCGTGCAAGTACACTCATTTGTGCAGCTGAATTCTTAAGAAGTAAGAATCCATCTAAATGGGGAAAGGAAAGCTTTAGTATTGGCTTATGGGTTGGAGGGGGCACCACCCCAAATCAGCTCGAGGGTGAAGATTCAGCCAAAGCAGCTCTAACGGATCTACAAGATGGACGAAAGGTATATGGGGCAAATCCTATTCAATTGCATAACTGCCCGGCCTGTGGAGAAGAGTTAAATGCGGATAGCTATTCCATTGAGCAAGAAGTATTTACAATTCACTGTCATAATGAGAAATGCTTTTTTCATGATCATACGATACCGGCCTATACAGTTGATGAAGCGATTTACTATCAGTGTCCAACCATTTTGATTGGTACTGTAGACAAATTTGCACGTCTACCGTGGAATGGGAAAGTGGCGACGCTCTTTGGAAAAGTAGATCGTTATTGTGAACGACATGGATTTATTC
Organism: Anaerobacillus sp. QJM3NY_32; assembly: GCF_056173645.1. Lineage (NCBI taxonomy): Bacteria > Bacillati > Bacillota > Bacilli > Caryophanales > Bacillaceae > Anaerobacillus > Anaerobacillus sp. QJM3NY_32. Next base: position 1,209,165 of record NZ_CM149684.1, read on the forward strand.
GAGAGGGACAAAAACATCCTAAAACACATCAAACAACCGGTATTTTTCCAAAGTCGTATACTACTGAGATAAATAATTTGCTACCGCCAGAGCTTGTTATTCAGGATGAGTTTCATTTGATTTCCGGTCCGCTTGGTTCGATGGTAGGACTGTACGAAACGGCTATTGACTATTTATCTACTGCTGAGGTTGATGGAAAGAAGATCCTACCAAAAGTAGTTGCTTCTACAGCAACAATCCGTCGGGCCGAAGAACAAGTACTGGGAGTATTTAATCGTGACGTACGTCAATTCCCTCCTCCTGGAGTAAATGCTGAAGATTCCTTTTTTTCCTATGAGGTATCTGATGAGAAGCCAGGAAGAAAGTACGTCGGCCTCTGTTTCCCGGGTTCTTCAGGAAAAACAGCGCTTGTGCGAATCTACGCTTCACTTTTGCAAAAAGGATTCCTTTCGGATGAAAAAGGAGAGAACGTCGATCCTTACTGGACACTTGCAGGGTATTTTAATAGTTTGCGCGAACTAGGAGGGGCTCTTCGTCTTGTGGAAGACGATATACCTGATAGAATAAAATACTTGGTAAAAGACGGAAAATCTAAAAACAGAAGATTTATTAATAGGAAAGAAGAATTAACAAGTCGAATTGACGCGACTAACATTCCCAAGATTCTAAATAAACTTGAGTTACCATATAAACACAATGAATCAGTTGATGTTCTGCTTTCTACGAATATGATATCTGTTGGTGTTGATATCGATCGTCTAGGAATGATGGTTGTTACCGGCCAACCTAAAAGTACATCTGAATACATTCAAGCGACAAGTCGAGTGGGAAGGAAGTACCCAGGTCTGGTCTTTACTTTGTATAATTGGTCACGGCCAAGAGATATCTCCCACTATGAACAGTTTATTCCTTACCATTCTAAATTTTATTCACATGTTGAAGCTTCAAGTGTCACTCCTTTTTCTTATAGAGCTAGAGATAAGGGACTTAAAGCTATCGTAATTGGAATGCTGAGACAACTAGATCCAAATCTAGCTAATAATTCATTTGCTAAGAACTTTAACAAAGAAAATGAATATATTCAGGAGATAAAACAATTCATTATCGAACGATGTATGCAGATTGACGGGGTTGATAATGAAAATATTGATCAAGAAATTGATGAAATCTTCGAATGGTGGTTTAATCGTGCAGATGAAAATATAGAGAAACTCGCTTATCAACAGTTTCCATTTTCTAAAAAAGACGAACCTGTTTTGTTACGCAGTATTAATCAGGAGATAGAAAATACGGCTCTTATACCTGATTCCCTCCGAGATGTGGAAGCAGAAGTGGACGTATATTATACATTTCTAGAAGGCGAAGGTGAAGAAGGATGAGCTTTAAAAAACCAGGAGGAGTAAGACCGAGTCAAGTAATAACAACATATGGCCCTGGATCTCTTGTTGATTTCCGGGATGACTCTGTGATGATTATGGGATTACAGGACTGGAAAGAGCAGGAACGGTACTATAGAAGATTATATGAGCCGAGACTGTCTACAAGACTCAATGTATCGGCTTTTTTACAGCCTAAATCTTTAAAGTCCAGAGGGGGAATACCAGCTATTTCTTTCCCGAGATACCGAGTATGTTCACGGTGCGGAGCGCTTAGGAAGAATTTCAACAGGGACTCTAAAGGGTTTACTTGTGAATGTCATCATAAAGGTGCCCCTACATATCCCGCTCGTCTTATTATGGCGTGTGAGAATGGACATATTGATGACTTTCCATGGAATGAATGGACCCATGGAGGTGCAGATAATATTTGTTCTGCACCTGACTTATATTTAAAGACTAAAGGAGTTAGTTCTGCTTTAGATGATATTATCATTGAATGTAGAAATAGTAATTGTAAAAAGAAAGAAACGTTATCAGGTTCTTTGAAAAAGGGTGGATTAAAGTCGGTATTACCTTCTTGTAAAGGGCATAGTCCCTGGAAAAGAGAGCGAGATAGTAAGTGTGAAAAGGTACCGAGAGGGTTGCAACGCGGAGCTTCTAATGTTTACTTTTCTAGCACGATCAGTGCCCTTTCTATTCCGCCTTGGACCGATGAGACTCAGCAACAAGTAAGTGCACAGTGGACAAATATAAAACAAAATATAGAAAAGAGATCTCTTGAAGGATTAGAACCAGTTCTTGATGTGCTCTTTCCTGACATAGATGAAGCTGAGTTACCCGGAGTCTATCAAATTATTAAACAGCAATATTATATGGAACAACAGCCAGGAGATATAAGATATGAAGAATGGAAAGCTTTTCAAAGTAAAGAAACAAAATCAAAACATTTTCATATTAAAGAGGAACCAGTAAATCCTTCTGTCTCGGAATACGTTTCACGTATGGTCATAGCTCATAGGTTGAGAGAAATTCGAGCTCTAAGAGGATTTACAAGAATTGATTATCCTGATCCTTACGATGATAAAGAGGTAGCTTATTCTTATTTATCAAGCGAAAAAAAAATTGACTGGCTACCTGCTGTTGAAATTCTAGGAGAAGGCATCTTTATTCAACTTGATGAAGAGAAATTAAATGATTGGGAAACGAATGATGAAGTAAAAAAACGATATAACCCTTTAATCAAACGTTATCATGATTGGCGAGAAGATAAAGGTTGGGAAAAGGATGATCGTTTCTCTATTCGTTTTATTTTACTTCACTCATTATCTCATGCATTAATTCGGGAGTTATCCTTATCCTGTGGCTATTCTTCAAGTTCTATCAGAGAAAAGATTTACGCTGGCCCTAATATGAGCGGTATATTACTTTATACCGGGTCTCCTGACTCAGATGGTTCACTAGGTGGTATAATTCAACAGGGGAGAGAAGGGCAGTTTCATAAGTTGTTGAAGCAGGCTATCGAAAGAGCGAAAATTTGCTCATCAGATCCTCTTTGTAGTGAAGCTGAAAATGTTGTTGAAAATAAGTTGAACTTATCAGCTTGCCATGCGTGTTCACTCGTTTCGGAGACATCATGCGAATGGTCCAATCTACTTTTAGATCGCCTATCTTTATTCAAATCAGAGGACAATGGTATTGGATTTTTTGACTCTTTGTAGTAATATAATCGTTCGTAGAGATGGGAATTAATCTTAGGTAAGTAACCTAAAAAGGAAGATTGGAATATGAAATCATTAAAAGTCCTGGACTTATTTGCAGGTGGAGGTGGGTTTTCTACTGGTTTTCTTGCTTCAAATCATGCAAAATTCAAGTTTGAATTAAAAGGGGCAGTGGAGATTGATCCAGATGCCTGTCTTACTCTCAAGAGTCACCACGGAAAAGATAAAGTTATTCCTGGAGATATAACTAAACCAGAAGTAAAAGAGAAAGTCGTAGATCGTTGTTCAAATGTCGATGTAATCATCGGAGGCCCCCCATGTCAGACCTTTTCATTAGCAGGACCTGCTCGTTCTGGTAATAAAGAAATGCGAGAAAAATTAAGAAAAGACCCACGCAATATGTTATACAGTCATTTTTTTGATTTGGTTGGCAAAATTAAACCCTCTTTTGTTGTGTTTGAAAACGTAGAAGGAATGGCTTCGAAAAAAGCTGATTCTGATGATATAACAAGCAAACAAAGAGGGGTGATTGATCTCGTTTGTGAAGATCTCAAAGAACTTGGCTACAACACAGAGGTCACGCCAACTGCTAACATCGATTTAACGGCAAATTATCAAGTGTTAAACTCAGCTGATTATGGAGTGCCCCAATATCGACGAAGAATTATCATTATTGCAAATAAAGTGGACATCCCAAATCCGGTACCTAAAAAAACGCACGGTGAAGGCAGTCAACCTCATTTAACAGTAAAAGATGCTATAGGAGGTTTACCTGTTCGATTACCGAAAATTAATCCACATGGAATGCCTTCTCTGAAAAATATGGATGTTATTCTTGCAAACTATAAAAAGTCTATTGACCTTTTTAGAAAAGCAATTGAAAAAAGTATCGATGATGATCCAGTATATGCAGAATTTTCACCCTGGTTTAAAAAAGAATGTCGCAGGCTCAGTAAGGTACAAGAAAACCATTTTCAATTGCTGAAAGAATTTTTTGTGACTTATAATATGAAACTTGAGGAAGTTGAAAGGAACTATCCACCACTTTCTTCAGGTACCAACCATACGTCCAGGATGCATAATTTTAGAGACATTATTATTTTCATTCTAACTAAGCCAGGTAGTAATTCAGCAAAATTTATTAACGAAAAAAGAAAAGAAGACTACAGTAGGTTACTAAGTGATCTTTATCCCTATTCGCGTGATAAACATAAAGACACATATGTGAAGCATAGCTGGAATAAGCCCTCCTATACCATTCTTGCGCATATGGAGAAAGATGGATTGAAATTTATACATCCCGAACAACCAAGGACGTATACGCCATATGAAGCTTCTCTACTGCAATCATTTCCAAAAGATTTCACCTTTAGTGGTGGAAGGAATGCTCAGTATCGTCAAATCGGCAACGCTGTTCCACCTATGATGGCAAAAGCAATAGGTGAAGCCATTTTGGAAGCTATACATGAAAATAAAGTTGAAGTTCTAACAAATAAACCGTATGAAAGAGTTTAATCTTCATACGGTTTATTGATTAAGGTGCGATAAAAGATGAAATTTGAGATAACTAGTAAAAAGGTGAATACAATACAGCTTGAAATTACTCGATGGGGTGAAATTCACTTTTCGAAATTCCCCTGGCGTGATACTGACAATCTCTGGCATGCCTTAGTAGCTGAGATTATGCTTCAACGTACAAATGCTCATCAAGTTATACCGGCCTACCTTGAATTTATCGAAAATTATGAATCCCCTTACAGCTATTTATCTGATCATTTAAGCAATGTATTTGAAAATTTAGGATTAAGATGGAGAGAAAAAGTTCTGAAAAACTTAGCGATCGAACTTACTAATCTCGGTTTTATTCCTGAAGAAAAACAAGAATTATTAAACTTGCCTGGAGTTGGAGATTATATTGCAGCAGCCTATCGTTCTTTACATTTAAATAATCCTGACACCATCATTGATAGTAATGTAGTGAGGTTATATGGGAGACTTTTTGGATTTAAAACTACTCCTGAAACTAGAAGGAAACAATGGTTTAAAGAACTGGCAGAAAGGATGACTCCGGATAGCGATCATCGTCTTTATAACTACGGAATGATTGATTTAACTAGAGAGGTTTGTAAATACAACCCTGATTGCAAAGTTTGCCCCCTGCAGTCTGAATGTGAGTATTATAAATCACAAGTGACTAATTGATTGGAGGAACTATATGCCTACCTACAACAAACTAGTAAGAGATCGCATCCCAGAAATCATTCGTACAAACGGAAACAAGTTCAACACTAGAATTCTGGATGAAAATGAGTACAAAGAAGAGCTTCAACTGAAGCTAAAAGAAGAACTCCAGGAGTATCTTGAAGCAATGGAAGATAGTCATGCAGTAGAAGAGCTCGCTGATATGCTGGAGCTGATTTATTCATTAGTTGAAGTTCATCATTCTTCTTTTGATGAACTAGAAGAAGTACGTAGGGAGAAAAGGGAAGTGCGTGGTGGATTTGATGAACGGGTTTATTTGATTGATGTGGAGGATTAAGCAGAGTAAACAAAACGAGCACTCTTCAGTGGAGTGCTCGTTTTGTTTAGCTAACATCATAGCTCATATGAATGAATCGTTTCGCTTTCTCAAAATCTTCATCGGTATAAATGGTTAGTTCCAGGTCACCGGTGCCGTAGTGACCTATGTTGCGCACATCTCTACTAAACTGGTCTTCTAATGTAATTGTATCTGGATCAATTTTCAGAAAGAGCACGATCTTGCCGTTCTGAGGATGTACTTCCAGACATACGAAGTTTTTGATTCGCTTAAATGCTATGTAATATTTCAATGTCTTCATCTGAACGTCATCGCCTAAAGCCATCATATAGGACTTAATCGCTTCAAACCGATCTTGTAGCTCAGTTGTCGATTGTCCGAGATAATCACTGACGGTTTTGTATGCGATTTGCTTGGTACCGTTTGATGAGGTTGATAGCTCAGTCGTTTGAGCTGTTGTTGCATTAACAAGGTCTAACAAGATAAAGCCGTCATGATAGTGCTTGTATTGATAAAGCTCTATATTTCGATTGATTTGTTGAACGGCATGTTCGTCGTATTTCGTGAAGCCACCTGCAATACAGAGAAGACGTGGACTACTCCAATCAATTGCGTCAGCTAAGGTACTCCCATACCTCCGCATAACCATTAATTCAAACTCCGCTTTGTGATCAAGCAGCCAGTCTAAATAAAATAATCCCTGATTAATGACGTTCTCATTAATTGATCGTTTGTATTCAATAATAACGGGCGCATTGTTTTCATCGATACCTAGTGTGTCAATTCTTCCAGCATGCTTTTTCCCAGTTGTATACTCAGAGGCAAGAAAACGTACACCTAAGAACGTTTCTAGATGTTGCTCCATAATTTCTTGTAATGATTTTTCCACTGAAACCGACTGACCTTCTAGTTCAGTAACGGATTCAGTGCCCAACTTAAATAATTTAATGTCTCCCAACGCTTTCACCTCCACCGTTATTATAGCATTCCAAGCCATCCAGAACTTCCCATAATCATTTGTTTATCTTAACTTATCAATGAAAGATGATATAATTTTAGTAATGGTAGATTCATCCATAATTATCTTACATAACTAGGAGTTTTCCAATGAACGAACATACTCTAAAAGAAACGATAAATACATTAAGCATCTGGAAAAAAGGCAATCAGCGTGCCCCACACAAACCTCTTCTCTTGCTCTATACACTTGCCAGATTGCAAAGTGATCAGTCACAGTTCATTCCATATAAAGAAGTGAAAGAAAAATTAACGAGTCTGTTAATCGAGTTTGGACCTAAGCGAAAGTCTTATCATCCTGAAGAACCGTTTGTAAGGTTAAAGCATGATGGGATATGGGAGTTACGAACAACTTTGGAGCTCGACACCCGAAATCCAAATAATCGATTATTATTAGATCATCAAGTAAGTGGCGGATTTACTGATGAAGTTTACCATTTGTTAAAAGATAACCATCAGCTTTTATGTGAGATAGCAGATATACTACTTCGGAATCACTTTCCAGAAACGTTGCATGAGGATATTCTAGCGCATGTTGGACTGGATCTAGAGTATAAAGGCAAGCGTTCAAGAGATCCTTACTTCCGAGAAAGAATTCTTAAAGCCTATGAATATAGCTGTGCGGTTTGTGGATTCAATGTTCGACTTGGAGACAAGCTTGTTGGCGTGGAAGCAGCGCATATTAAGTGGCATCAGGCTGGTGGCCCTGATGTAGAGAACAATGGGATTGCTCTTTGTTCTATGCATCATAAATTGTTTGATCGAGGAGTCTTTACGTTGTCGGAGGAAAATACGTTTCTCGTAGCTGAACAGGCACATGGGACGAGCGGTTTTCAGGAGTGGCTCCTGCAATTTCATGGAAGGGATATTCGTCGTCCGATTCATCCGGATTACTTGCCGGAAGATCGTTTTTTGAATTGGCATGTGAGAGAAGTGTTTAAAGGGCCGGAGCGGTATGTTATTGGTTAGCAACGTAAGCAATAGAGAAGTCGTCTTCACTAAATAAAACGTCTATCCTAATGAATTTATCATTAAAGGTAGGCGTTTTCAGTTACGGCAATGAAGGCTTCTCATTAATGATATGTGGTTAATGTGACGGACCAACCCATCGTAGATTTCATTACTGTTGTTAACATCTTCCTATAGTGCTAGTTTAGTACTAAGAATACGTGGAGAACTTTTATGAAGACTTGTGAAAGATGAGATCGAATAGTAATTCAAAAATTAAAAGTCAGGGGTGATCGAACAAATGGAACAAGCATGGTTTGTCGGTGCGGTGGTTAGTGGCGATCAAACAGAGCGATTTATTAATGAAGGCATTTGGATAAATGGTTACGATGATAGGTATATAGAACAAGTGAAGTCAATAAAGATAGGAGACAAAATTGCGATTAAATCTGCCTATACGAGAAAGCACAATCTCCCTTTTGATAATCATGGGAATACTGTGTCCGTTATGGGGATAAAAGCAATTGGAACCGTTACACATAACTACAATGATGGAAAAAAAGTAGATGTAGATTGGCAGCCTATAACGCCGATAAAAGAATGGTATTTCTTCACTAGTAGAAGTACGATTTGGAAAGTAGAAGAAGGAAAGGGGTGGATGTACAAAAACTTAATTGATTTTACTTTTAATAATGAAAATCAACACATTGAACAGTTTATTCAAGACCCTTATTGGAATAGTAAATATGGGGGCAAGTCACATCAAGAATTTGAATGGATCCCCTTTTATGAAGCTGTTGCAAAAGCTTTGCTAAAGTTTCAACATAATCGTAATGAATTACTAAGTGGTATACATAATATATTTGAAAGAATCAACAAGAATAATCCTCTGACAGAGAAAAATGCTAAAGGAGGTAAGGAACTTCTAACTGATGTTTGTCCGTTTACGGTATTTGGTCTTTTTAATAAAGGAATCACAGATCACAACAGGCGATTGATTATGAAAGAAATAGCGGATTTCTTAGACGTAAACGAAGAAGTACCTCATTCATTTAATGGTGTCCCGGTGTTAAATAACATGAATGCATGGTTCTTCGGCAATAAAGAAAATAGAAATGATGACGATTTCGATAATCTATGGGAACTGTTCCGAATTGCTATTGAAATAACAGAGAATGATTCAGGAGAAGAAAGTCAAAACGTTTTTATCGAAATATACGACAAGGTTCGTAGACAATATGGGGGGTCGTGGAAAATTACGATTGGTTTGTATTGGTTAAAGCCCTGGGAGTATCTGCCCTTAGATCAATATACGAGAAAATTTCTGGCTGATAAACAGTTTAATATTCTGCCCCGCGTATCTAAAAAGTTATACTCTGGTAGGGAATACATGGATCTTATCGATAATATAAAGGAAAAATTTTCTGACGAGAATTTCCCATTTTATTCATTTCCTGAGCTATCTTACAAAGCCTGGGATGGAAGTTTACTAGCGGAAGATGAAGATGAAGATGAAGAAGAGGAAGAGGTTCAAGAGGAATTACCAAATCAAACAAAAGAAAAAGAGAAATATACGAAGGAAGATTTTTTAAGGAAAGTTTTTATAGATGAAAGCCAATATGAAACGATTAAATCTTTATTAACTAGGAAGAAGAATCTTATTCTACAGGGGGCACCAGGAGTAGGGAAGACATTTGCTGCTAAAAGACTTGCTTACTCTTTGATGGAAGAGCGAGATGAATCAAGGGTGATGATGCTGCAATTTCATCAGAGCTATTCGTATGAGGATTTCATCATGGGGTATCGACCTAAAGAATCTGGTTTTGAACTGAAAGAAGGTCCATTCTATAAGTTTTGTCTTGAAGCATCAAGAAACCCCGATGAAAATTTCTATTTAATCATTGATGAAATTAATCGTGGTAATTTAAGTAAAATATTCGGAGAGTTACTTATGCTTATTGAAAATGATAAGCGGGGAGACAAAATAACACTTACCTATTCTGACAATCTGTTCTCTGTACCTAAAAATCTATATATTATTGGGATGATGAATACCGCAGATAGAAGTCTTGCTATTATTGATTATGCATTAAGAAGAAGGTTCTGCTTCGTTGAATTGGAGCCGGCTTTTGAATCAGCAAAATTCAAAGATCATCTTTTGGAACAAGGAGCTAGTGAAGAATTAGTAAATAAAATACAACATAAGATTGGTAGTATAAACTCTGTTATAGCAAATGATGTTAATTTGGGTAAAGGCTTTAGAATAGGGCATAGTTACTTTACTCATTATAGCGATTCGGAAAATTGGTATGATGAAGTGATCAGGTATGAGATTGAACCACTTATTAACGAATACTGGTTCGATGAAGAAGATAAAGCTAAAAATTATGTTGAAGAGTTGTTAAGGTAACTGTTATGAGTAATAGCAGTATCCCCGTTAAAAACATCTACCATATGCTTTGCTATGCGTGGAACGTACTCGACCAATCAGACGAAAATGTATTTGGTAGTGAGAAGTTTGATAATATCTATGATTTATTAGCTAGAATCTATATTAATGGAACAAATAGTTTAATAAAAAGAGGATTAAGTAGAAGCTATATTCAGGAGCGTAGAGAAGTATCAACGCTTAAAGGAAAAGTAGAAGTGGCTGATTCTATAAAAAAACAAACGTTTCGTAACGGCAGGATGGTTTGCCAATATGATAACTTCTCAGTAGACATTAAACTGAATCAAATCGTAAAAGCAACCTTCAATTTATTATTAAATGCCCCTATGCTAGATAAGACACTCAATAAGAAGTTACGAAAGCTTCGGTTGTATTTCTCAGACATTCATGATGTTCAAATGTCTAATGAAACATTTAGTTCATTACGATTTAATAGAAACAACTACCACTATAGAATGTTGATGAGTGTTAGTGAACTAATTTATCAGGGACTCATTTCTAGGGAAGAGGGTAGTGATACGAAATTTCTATCTTTTATTAGAGATAGGCAAATGGCAAAGCTTTATGAAAAATTCGTTTTAAATTTCTACCGTCGTCATTTGGATAGCCGCATCTATTGTATTCACTCTCCTAAAATACACTGGAATTTAGATCAATCCGTTGGTGATGAAGAGTTATCCCTTCTACCAGAAATGCGAACGGATATCGTTGTAGAAAATAAACTAACAAATTCCCAGCTTATTATAGACACGAAGTATTATGGTGAAACATTGACGACTAGTAATTGGACAGATAAAGAAAAAGTTCGTACGGGGCATTTATATCAAATATTCGCCTATGTAAGCAGCAGTGACTTTTTAGGGGATATTAAAGGAATGTTACTGTATCCAACGATTAATCGTGAAATAAATGCAGGTTATTCAATAACAGGAAAAAGCATCTATATAAAAACTGTAAACCTTAATGCTGAATGGAATGAGATATCGACTAGACTGTTATCATTAGTAGGGGTGATTGATAATAATGCATAGATTTCAAATTCTTTTAGAAAAAATTGACACTCCATCGATTATTAAGTAAACTATTACCAATTAAATAAAGTTATCACGAGTGAACGAGAGTACGGGCTCTTTGACTTCACAGCAACCTGCCAGGCGGTAAGGTGCTCCAACCTGCAAAGCATGGCTTTGAATGATAACGCGCGGATAGCGGAGGCTCTTTGTTGCATTCATTTGCGATGAAGGGCCTTTTTTGTTCATTTGTTGAATACCTTATTTATAACAATAAGGGGGATGAGTTTGTGAACGTAAATCGATTTGCACGAAGCGTCATGGCGAAAAGTTATGACGGGGAAAGTTTTTTATTACACGTGGCAGAAGTCATTGAACGTCAACTGAAGGAGTGGGAGGAGGCGTATGAAGTGATCGTGATGAAGTTGATTGACTATGAGGTCACTGTTAAAGAGGAAAACCGCTCCTATGAACTGTTGCTTACGGAGGATGCATTGCTTTCGCTACAACAGCAATCCCCTTATGCGCTGGATCGATATTTGTGGCTGGAATTAGAGAAGCAGGGGCTTCAAATTGTGAGAGGAAATGGGGATTATATTGAGAGTGTGATGTGAGACAATGTTGATAGAAGAGGATTTTGCTAGTTCATTTTGATGATTCGAAATCGTGGATGTTTAGGGATTAGACTTGGATGCTTTTAAGAATAAGCTGTAAAACTATTTTTGAAATGAATCGTGTATTTTTTCTGAATGCTTTTGAAGTTATTTAATGTGGTAAAATTAAACTATCAATGTAATGGATAATAAAAGTGATAGAAGAAATAATGGATCCATTTTTACTCTTTCTTTTGATTTTTTTAACATTACGAAATTTCCCTATTATAGGAGCGTTCTATTATGAAAACGAAAATGAACTATTTCATCTTATTTTTAACGATCATTTTTATAGTTGGTTGTACCAACTTAGAAGAGGCATCCAATAAAAATGCAGAAACAAATACACAAGAAGTAAGTACAGTTGAAACAAATGAAAATAGTGAAAAAGATGAAACGAACACTGCGGTTGTTGATGAACCAGTAGAAGAGGAAACACCAGACCCAACAGATGATGAACAGTTCGCAGGATACGAACTTATTGAAGTGGATGGTGGTGATTTGTCTGGACATCGAGAACCTAACGTCGTTGTTGATATTGGGTACGGTGACCGTGAATATTGGGCATTTACGAATGAATACGGACAACTCGTACGCGTTGTTGCTGACGAAATCATTCTACAAGATGATCGTAACGAACCTGTGTTATCGTCTGGACGGTACTATTCTGATGAGGCAAAAGTTCCGGGCGTCGAAAGTGACGTGTTAGATGAAGGACATATTATTGCTGATTCTCTCGGAGGGGTATCGAATGCTTATAACATTACCCCACAAGAGAGTACACTCAACCGACATGGTGATCAAGCTTATATGGGTGCGAAACGTTTCTCTATAAGTGCCTAGCACGAAATGAGAGGATTAAACCATTTTAATCCAACTGATTGACTGCAACTTGGAATGAAAGCCGTCACGTTGGCCGAAACGAGTTACTTGATACTCCACTAGGCGTTATATAATTAGTAGTTATGTAGGGTCTAAAGCGTGGTAAAGTCGGCTGAGATTACACCGTAAGGAATAAAGGTTAATACCCTACCCACGAAATGCAATCAGAGGTGGTTGAGTGTAAGATAAGTCGGAGTGCTATAAAATATCTATGGTGAGAATGTTCATTTAGAACTGACGAACTTGCGAATGTAAGGGTCTAGAATGCTACTGAACAGAAATGTTCTGTCTGTACTTAACAGAGTTAATTACCGAAAAGTATGAATCCAAATTAAGAAATTCGGCATATCTAACAATGAGGATATAAATTAACAGGCTCATAGTAAGCACCTACGGATATATGTACAGCTAAGTCAATCGGAACGTTGTAAGCAAAGGACATTTAATCAAACGACTACTAATCGGGCTGGTTTCTATAAGGTGATAATAACACCGAAATGAATTTACCTTTGTGAAAGTAGGGGCACAGTACCTAGGAAACTATGATAATAAGTAGTGGAGGGATAGCCCCAAGTCTTAAAATTCGATTAATAAACTATTTAAGTGAAACTCATAAGGTCAGGTAAGATGATGGGACTTTCCTAGGAGAGGAGAACAACAAACCATCGATGAGTGCGTCATTACGACACAATGAATATTATGATATGCAAGATACGTTTGACTGGTTATATGATAGAAGTAAAAAGAAAGCAACCAAGGGTCTCAGATTATACGAAATCATAACATCCGAAAAGAACATATTACTTGCATACAGAAATATAAAGGCAAACTCGGGAAGTAAAACTATGGGAACTGACGGAATGACCATAGCCGACTACAAGATTGTTGATGAAGAAACATTTATTGATGAAATTAGAGCAACTCTAAAAGACTACAAATCTAACTCTGTTAGAAGGGTTCAAATACCAAAACCAAATGGGAAATTAAGACCGTTAGGTATCCCAACTATAAGAGATAGAATTATTCAACAAATGGTCAAACAAGTCTTGGAACCAATATGTGAGGCTAGATTTCACAATCACTCATACGGGTTCAGACCAAATAGGTCTACACATCACGCTATGGCAAGAAGTCAACACCTAATCAATAGAAATGGGTTACATTTTGTAGTAGACGTAGATATAAAAGGATTCTTTGACAACGTTAATCATACAAAACTGTTAAAACAGATGTATGACATAGGAATCAAAGATAAGAGAGTCTTAAAGATAGTAAGTAAAATGCTAAAAGCTCCTATTAAAGGAGAAGGAATACCAAACAAAGGTACACCGCAAGGTGGTATTCTATCTCCTCTCCTCTCCAATATCGTCTTGAACGAATTGGATTGGTGGATTGGTGAACAATGGGAAAGCTTTGAAACGAATTACGAATACAGTACAAATGACAAAAAATTTAGAGCCTTAAAAAGCACTAGATTAAAAGAAATGTATATAGTTAGGTACGCTGATGACTTTAAAATATTTACAAGAAACAGCAAAACTGCAACTAAAATATTTCACTCTGTCAAAAACTATCTTAAAGATAATCTTAAACTCGATATATCAATTGAAAAATCCCAGATTACTAATCTAAGAAGACGAACTTCAGACTTCCTTGGCTTTAAAATCAAGGCAACGAAGAAAAAGTCAAAACATGTGGCACACACTTTTGTACAGGATAATAAGGTAGAAAGTATCAAAAATCAACTTAAAACACTAATTAAAACGATACAGGAAAACCCTATCCGGAAAACCGTAAGTGCGTACAACATATATGTAATGGGAGTCAAAAACTACTACAAATATGCAACCCACGTAAACATTGATTTTGTAAAAATAGCCCATCAGATTTCCAAAACCTTATACAATCGTCTAAAATCAGTAGGTAAATATGAAATACCTCTCAAGCCAGATGAAACATACTTAAAATTCAACAAGAATAATTATAAAACGTTTAAAGTGTGTGACTTATATCTACATCCAGTAATGGACATACAAACTAAAAATGTTATGAATTTTAAGCAAGATATATGCAATTACACTAAAGATGGTAGACTCAAAATACACACTGAGCTTAAAGCTGATGTAACGATAGAAATTCACAAAATTGCTAGGACAATATATGAACACAATTCAGTTGAACTAGCAGATAATAAACTATCCAAATACTCAGCCCAAAAAGGAAACTGTTCAGTGACCGGCAGATTTTTATATGTCAATGAGGTTCACTTCCATCATATAAAACCTGTAAGTTTAGGTGGTACTGACGAATATCGAAATCTAGTAGGTATACACAGAGACATACATAAACTTATACACGCAACAAGTACTGAAACGATTGTAAAATATATGAATGGACTCCAATTAAATGGAAAACAATTGGAGAAAGTGAATAAGTTTCGTAAAGAATGTAATTTATTTAGTTTAGCGTAAAAGAATTTCTTAAGATGGAACGCGGTATGCGATGAAAGTCGCACGTACCGTGCGGAGCAGGGGAAAAGACGGAGATAACATCAAAATCTTACCTATTGCTATAAGACGCGATCCGAAGCGCAGGTGAAGCTACTGATTTCGAAGCCATTATCACCTATCCGGATACGGAGGAGCAGATACCTTCAAGTTATCAGTACACGTATACGTTGAACGGAAATGAGATCGTTGATACATTTGATAATGTGAACCCTGATGAAGTCAACGCATCGCTCGGCTTAACTGAGAGCGAGCCTGACGATTCAACTCCTTCAGACACAGAGGGTGATATTTCTAGTATTGATACAAACGGGAATGGCCAAGTGACGATTAAAGAAGCAGAGGCAGCGGGTTATAGTATGCCGATCATGAGTGATCATTGGTTATATCCTTATATGCGTGATAATGATAATGACGGTATGGTAGGTGAATAAGAGTCTAGAAAAATATAGAAGGTGACACGTAAAGGGTATATCGCTTCGCCGGGATGTTTTTTATGATGCGATATTTCGAAAAAAGGTAGAGGAGCATTAATTATTAGTATAATTGATGCTCCTTTTATTTTGAAGATGGAATCGATAGAACCGTCTTGACGATTCCCTGCTAACATAAAACGCCTTTCTTAATGATTGCTCCATTAAGAAAGGCGTTTTTGGGGCCAAAAGCTATTCTTTAACATTCTCCTCTACCATATGCCTCAGCATACTAAGCTTATTATCCCAGAATTGCTCGAAATAGGAGACCCATTCTCTTACTTCTGCTAACTGCTCGGGTTGAAGGGAGTATATTTTGCTACGGCCGACTTTGCGATCACTGACCAAGTTTGCATCTGATAAAACATTCAAATGCTTGACGATCGCGGTCCGACTAATTGAGAAATGCTCACTAATTTCTTTAATGGAAGCGTCTTTTTTAGCAAGTAGCATCAGCATTTCTCTTCTGGAGGAGTCTGCGATTGCCTGATAAACATCATGCTTAGGCGCTGCCGACATTAGCCTTCTACAACCTTACGCAATCGTTCGTTGACGATGCTTTCCCAGCCGTTGTTCATCGTATTGCGGGCGTCTTGCTGCGTCTTATCGGTTGGTTTCATGATTTCATCTGGATGACCCCAGCCATCGTGAATGAGTGTGAATTCCGTCTTGTCTTCTACTTCTTCTAATAAAAAGTGAATTACCCAGCCCTGATTCCCCCACGAGAAGGAGAGTTCTTTTGGTGGGTTCACCGTTAAGACTTTACAAGGGGATGTTTCAAAAGGGGTTTCTAGCTCAAACTCATGCCCTTCTACAGCCTTAAAGTCATTTGGCATAAACCATTCTGCCATGCCTTCTTGAGAAGAAACAGCTTTCCAAACTTTTTCGATGGGCGCTTGAAAGGTTACTTGCTTTTTGATTTGTGGTACTTTGTTTGTTTCACTCATATGGATCCTCCTCGATATAACACCATTTGGTTTCATATAGATTATAACACCATTTGGTTATATATCAAGTGGTTTTGTAGTGAGTATAAGGTGGGGCAGATACGATTAACCTCCTCTACCTTTGTTAGTTGATAAAAAAAGTAACAGAAAAAAATTACTTAATTTGGTCTTTTCAGTCAAGCAGTCATTTATTAGTATAGTATGTTTAGGTATGATATAAGGAGAGATACATATATTGGGTGCTAGTAGTTTCATCCTTTCTTTATTCTATAAGATTTAACAGAATCGGAGGTTTCCATTGTGAAATCGATAGTTAAGTTCGTTTTCTTATGCATGATTCTTTTTACAGGAGGTTGTCAGATGGGAAATGACAAATCAATTACGGATCCTGAAAAAGTGTCTGCAGAAGATTTACCTGACACAAGAGCGATGCAGGATGAATTTACGAGAAGATTTTTGAAATCAACGGAAGAGGTAGAGGATGATTATTACTCATTTGTTTCTGGTATTGATCGTTATGAAATGAATTTCCCGAAATCGGGAGTGATCGGTGAGAAAGGTTATTCAAAAGATGAGGGATTTGAACAGCTTTCGATTGGCATTGAAAGTTCATCTTATAATATTGGGATTACTTCTGAGTATATTAGCCATTTAAAAAAAGATAATTTAGAGACGAATATATCTCTTTTAGGTAGCATTGCTGAAGATGTAGATTTTCAACAAATAGACAACGATACGGTTGATCTCTATTATGGGAAATTTAATAGAGAAGATAACTATGGATATCTAGCGTACGTACAAAACTCGAAAGATACGGGTGGTATTCTTATTTCTTATTACATTCAATGTTTCGAAACCAATAATAGCTGCGAGGATAATAGTAAAGAAGATGAGTTCCTCCAATGGTTGAAGAGTATTAAATTCAAGGAAAAAGGGCTTAGTGAAAATAGTGCATAAGTCATCATATGAGGAGTGAAACCAATGGATTTAACCCCTTCTGACCTAAAAACAAAAGATATTTACAAACTACTAACTGGCTCCGTTGTTCCAAGGCCGATTGCCTGGGTATCAACAGTGTCTGAAGACGGCGTTCATAACTTAGCACCATTTAGTTTCTTTACCGTTGCTTCCATCCGGCCTACCATTCTCGCGATCTCCATCGGACCAGGGACGGGGGAGCGTGAGGGTACGGAGAAGGATACGCTCGCAAATATCCGGATTCAAAAAGAGTTTGTCATCAATGTGGTGTCGAGCTCTCTTGGAAACGAAATGCAAAAAAGTGCAGAAAACGTACCTGCGGAAGTCGATGAATTTGAGCATGCTGGTTTAACACCGATCGATAGTAAGACGGTGCAACCGAAGCGGGTGAAAGAAGCTTCCATTCAAATGGAATGCAAGCTTCATCAAATTATTCCGCTCGGATCGAATGCCCTAGTACTTGGGGAAATGACGCACTACCATATTAATGATGATACGTATTTAGGCGACTATAAAGTCGATCTTGAAAAGCTTTCACCACTCGGACGGCTAGCTGGAAACTATAGTGAGAGCAAGGAGTTTTTTACGTTACCAAAGTAAGATGAAAAGAAGACTAGTCTAATGTGAAAATGCAAAAAAGTAGCTTGGGGTGATCTGTCCTCCAAGCTACTTTTTTTGATTGGTTACAGGTATATAAGAAATACCTCAAATGAATTTATAAGTTTTCCCCATTCGTTCCAATCACATCTTTATACCAGAAGAAAGATTCCTTCCTTTTTCGCTCTAACGTTCCGCTTCCATCATCCTGCTTATCTACATAAATAAAGCCATATCGTTTCGAGAATTCACCTGATGATGCACTCACAAGGTCAATGCAGCCCCAGCTTGTGTAGCCGATCACGTCAGCACCGTCTTCAATGGCTTCACCGATCGCTTTGATGTGATTACGAAGGTAGTCGATGCGATACGTATCCTGAATGGATCCGTCTTCTTCTACTTTGTCATAGGCGCCTAAGCCATTTTCCACAACGAAAAGGGGAACCTGGTAGCGGTCGTATAGCTGGTTTAAGCCAATGCGCAATCCTTCAGGATCGATTTCCCAGCCCCAGTCGCTTGCCTGTAAGAAAGGATTTTTGATACCGCCGATCAGGTTACCTTGGGAAGCTTCTAGATCGGATTTATCTCTTTTCTCTGTTCGAGACATGTAGTAGCTTAAACCGATATAATCGACCGTGCCTTCTTTTAGAAGTTCCAGGTCACCTTCTTGAATGTCTAACTCAATGTTGTGCTCGTCGAAATAGCGCTTGATAAAGGCTGGGTATTCGCCTCTTACTTGCACATCGGCACAGAAGTAGTTAAAGAGACGCTCCTCTTGAAGGGCGTACATCACATTTTTCGGATCAGAGTCGTACGAATAAACGGGTGCGTATAAGATCATACAGCCAATTTTCGCCTCAGGAATGATTTCGTGGCAGGCTTTGACAGCGTTGCTGCTTGCGACGAATTGATGATGGAATGCCTGGAACGTTGGTTGGTATTTGTCTTCTTCTTGTTGGATCGCGAACCCGAGACCCTGAATTGGCATAATAAAGCCGCTATTGATTTCGTTGAACGTCATCCAGTGCTTTACTTTGTTTTTGTAACGGTTAAAAATCGACGTGACATAGCGTTCAAAGAATGTGATCACTTCACGACTTCTCCAGCCGCCATACTCCTTCACAAGATTAAGCGGCATTTCATAATGAGAGATGGTCACAACGGGTTCGATGCCGTGCTTGTGTAGTTCATCAAACACGCGGTCATAGAACGCTAAGCCTTCTTCATTCGGTTCGATCTCATTGCCATTTGGAAAAATGCGTGTCCACGCAATCGACATGCGGAAGACTTTGAAGCCCATTTCGGCAAAGAGAGCGATGTCCTCTTTGTAGCGATGATAGAAATCAATCGCTTCATGGTTGGGATAGTTATATTTCTCGCGATCAATTTGAAAATCAAAGCCGGGGGATTGGAGAATGTTCAGTCGTTCCTTTCCGCCTGGTAGCACATCCGCAATGTTCAGCCCTTTATTTCCTTTATAAAAGCCACCTTCAATTTGATTAGCAGCCGTAGCGCCGCCCCATAAGAACCCTTCTGGGAAGTGATATGTTTTCATTTAGTTTACCCTCCAATGGATCGCATCGTTTTCATAATAAGTTCATCATAGCGAGATCAAGGAGAAGAGTAAATGAAGAGAGCGGTTCTAGTTGGTAATACCGAGGAAAGGCATATGTGACATAGAAGTAACGCTGTGTAACAACAAGGTGGCGGTGTTATAATAGAAGGAGAGATATGAGTAGCATTTTAGTTCTTACATAAAAGGAGAATACGGCATGTTTTCAACTAACATGATAGCGTCATTCAATGAGTTAGAAACGTCCCTCTACAACTACATCTCTCAGAACAGTGAGAAAGTCGCTTATATGCGCATTCGTGAATTAGCCGATGAAACGCACGTCTCCACAGCGACGATCTTGCGCTTTTGTAAAAAGGTTGACTGTGAGGGGTTTTCTGAGTTCAAGGTAAAGCTTAAGATGCATGTGAAAGATAACAAGAAAACGGTCATTAACCCTCCCGAGCATTCGGTCGCGGAGTTTTTTGAACGCACGTTAAACGGTGATCTTGAAGAGAAAATGAAGAAGGCGGCAAAACTAATTGCGGAGACAGATAACGTGATTTTTATCGGAATTGGAAGCTCAGGCATTCTCGCTGAATATGGCGCGAGATATTTTTCAAGCTTAGGGAAGTTCTCGATGTATATTAAAGATCCTCACTTTCCGATGCACTCCAAGCTTCAAAACAATAGCGTCACGATTGCGCTGTCGGTATCAGGCGAGAACAACTTTACCGTGACGCACTTGAATCAGCTGAAGCAAGAGGGAAGTCACATTATTAGCATTACGAACACAAAATTCTCGACCGTCGCCAAAATTTCCGATCTTAACATTCCCTACTATATAACGGAAGAATTTCATGAAAAAGCGAATATCACGTCGCAAGTGCCAGTTGTGTATATTTTGGAATCGATTGCGCGCGAGATTTATAAGCTGAACTAAGAAAAAGAGAAACGATTGTTTTTAGAAGGAGGGCGTGATGAAAACCAATCAGCAAATCATCCACTATAAAGAAGTCCAGCGGCTGAATCAAATTTGGATATGGGCGGTTGTACTAGGCATCGCGATCATGATGTGGATCGGTTTTATTCGCCAGGTAGTCATGGGCATTCCGTTTGGGAGTCATCCGGGATCTGACATGCAGGTAACCATTTTTTGGGTCCTTTTTGGCATGGGTTTTCCCATTGCCATGCTTGGGTGGCTGCGACTGATTACTGAGGTGAGAGACGATGGAGTTTATGTGCGATTTGTCCCGTTTCATCTATCAAACCGTGTCTTCTTGTTTCAGGATATAAAGAGTTACGAAAGTTTGGAATATCGTCCGATTAAAAGGTTTGGCGGATGGGGGATACGAAGGAATTTCAGCAAGGAGAAAGCCTATTCGATCAGTTGAAAGCATGGTGTATTAATAGATGTGAAGGGTGAGGTAATTATGATCGGATCACGGGAGCCGGAGCGGTTGGTGGATGTGATGGATCGGGTGAGTGGAGAACGGAATAAATAGATACAGTTGTGAAAACATACGAGATTCGCAGAAACAGTCCTTTTCTCTCATGAGAAAAGGACTGTTTTCGTTGAATGCGTCGAAAGACATAGAAAAGGAGGGGAAGAGAGGGTATTCTAGGTTTAGAAATTAATGGAATATATGAGAGCGATCATTTCCTGCTCGACAATACAGCGGCTATACCTAACTAGACGTACACATAGACTTCATTTGTTGTGAAACGAGGTTTGGTCGAAAAGGAGGTTGCGGTGCTAAACGAACTAGAAGAATTTAAACGTTATTTAGAGCGTATGAAGTATCGGGCAGAAGCCGAGGCGTTGGAAGCGTATCTAGGAAAGGTAAGGGAAGCTAGATTTGATATCGATGATAGTAAACGAGTCTTTGATCACCATCATTCGACTTACTCGTCGAATTGGGTTGGAGAGGCACGTGAAGCTTATGAATCGCTTATCGGAGAACTCGAACAAGCCTCTCAAAGTGTGTATGCGGTTCATGAGGAACTGACCTCTGCGATTAACGAAGAAATCGACCGACTTCTTCAGAAAGCGGAGGGCTTGAAGTGACAAGAATAGCGATAAAACCAGAACAATTAGATCAGCTGGCAAGCGGCATCCAGGATGCCGAGCGAAAAGCAGATGAAGCGATCAGCGATTTTAAATGGAACTATCAATCTCTTCTAATGAACATCACGGGCGCGAACACCGGTAAGATTGATGCCCTTCAAGCGGAGTTGCAATATGAAATGCGCAAATACCGAGACAAGCTCCATGACCTGCAGGCGGCAGTGAAATTAACTGAGAGAAAAATGACGGAAGAAGATCACTCGCTTTCGGCAAAGTTTGGTCTTATGGCATTAAAATTTAGTGGTTTAAACAAGCTGTTTCAGAATAATGATCCTATCACGGGAGAAGCATTAAGCTGGAGCGAACGTCTTTTTGGAAAAAATCCACTGACGGCTTCATACGGTGGTGCATTTGGAGAAGTGTTTCCAGATCTGCAATATACCTTAAACCCAAAGGTGATTCAGAGTAGGATGAAGCAAACGTATGAAAGTGTCGTGCTTGATCCTTTATCAAAAACGACGACTTATCTAGACGATGTCCGCCAGGATGTGTCGCATAGTGTGGTCAGGTACTCAATCTATGTGGATCGCTGGTGGGGAGAGACGTAGCAGAAGATTGATGAAGCGCGGAATACGGCACGGAGCTTTTTGGGTGATGTGGTAAAAGGTGTGCAGGTTGGAAGCGGGAATGCCGTGGAAGATATGATTGAGGGATTTAAGGATCTTAACGCATTAGGTGAAAAAGCATTCGGACCGAACCTTGCTGTATATCGCGATGAAGAAGATCTCCCTGAATTACTATTTAAAAGCTTAGAAACGATAAACTTCTATAAGAACATCTTTGGTGATCCAAAAGGCAACGTTCAAAAGGTGTTGGATGTACCGAAATACATGTGGCAAGGATTTAAAGAAGCCTGGGATCGAGACTTTGTGAACGGGGATGCCGAAAGTCGAACGGCATTCATTACTTACGGTCTAACATCATTAGGAATTGGAGCCATAGGAGACAAAGGTCTCGGCAAAATTGGAACAACCGCAAAAACGATTGACGATGTTGCGGATGCCGCGAAGAGTGTTAAGGTTGATGGGAAGAGTGCTCAACCGGCGTTAGCTGGAGCGGGTGCTGGGGGAACTTCGGTTTCTAAAAGTGGCGCACCTTATAATGTGTGGAATGATCCGGTTTCTCGGATTAAGACTGAGATTGATCGGGTTTATGGTGGGAAGGGTACTAGTAGGAAATTCAGTGGGTATAATTATTGGGATAAGACTATTGAATTTAATCATATAAAAGTTTATCAAAGAGACGATATTATTAATCCTAATAAAAAAGATGCGCGAGGAAGAACAAATCTCGATAGGATGAAAAAAGGTTTAGCTCCACTTGGCCCTGATGGAAAATCAATAAATCTTCATCACACTACTCAGCGAAATGAAAGTTCTATAGCAGAGGTTACATCAACCTTTCATAAAGAAAATAGTCTCGTAATTCATATCAATCCAAATAAAATCCCTTCTGGTATTAATAGGAAAGAATTTAACAAATGGCGAAGTGAATATTGGAAAAATAGATACAATGACTATATATTTGGGAGTGAATCATAAAGATGAGTATTGATCATTATCATAAAGCAAAAAAATATATTTTAAATGAAGAGGATACAGCCGACTTTGTTGGAGGTCGTTCAAATGAATTAATACAGTTAGCGGAGCAAGAGTTAGGCTTTAAGTTTACCGGCGCATATCTTGACTTTTTAAAAACATTTGGAGCTGGTAATTTTGGTTCTCAAGAGATCTATGGAATAATTGACCGAGATTTTGAAAATTCTGCGGTTCCGGATGCAATATGGTATACATTAACAGAACGCAAGAATATATATCTTCCTAATCACCTTTTAGTTATTTACGATAGTGGATTCGGTGAACTATACTGTTTGGATTTTAATCAACTGGATGATACGGGAGAACCACAAATAGTTTCTTTTGATACGGGTGTAGAAATAGAGAATCAAATTTATGAGTTAATTGCGAACGACTTTGGAGATTTTCTACTTGATTTAGTGATGGAAGAAATGGAGTAATTATGTTGCATTAAGAATTATCGCTTTAGCCTCGTGGGAACGGTTCTCATGATGCAATAAATTGAGCATCTAAGCATCGCGGGGATGGTTCTCATAATGCAATATTTCGAAAAACGTTAAAAGAAGCATTCATTATTCCAATAATGAATGCTTCTTTTATTTATGAGGTGGAATCACCAGAACCGTCCCGGCGATTCCTGGATAGCCATAACCTCGCTCCCACTTTGAAACGGTTCGATCAGAAATGTTCATTAGATCGGCTAATTGCTTCTGAGTAAGGCGTTTTTCCTTCCTCAAACTATAAATTAGTTCTCCCACTTTACTATTGTTCATCGTATTCTCCTCCTACTACGTTTCTATCTTATAAGCTAATAAGCTCAGTAACAACAAACGTTCCGTAGAGTTTTTTTATAAAGAAACATGGTGACGATTCGAGATTGAAAAAAGGTCTGATTTGGTCTTAATAGTTTAGGTCATTTTATCGTGGGTGATTCCCTCGGATTTTTTCATATCATCCAAAGGTCACGCTTTTTATGAAGCTTGTAAAAATTGTTGGGAACATCTACTTAAAAATGAGAGAACGCTCACTAGCTCATATGAACCAACTTTGATTATATGTCTTTGAACGGTAGAACATTGTTTGAAAATTATGCTAGATTTAAGTCGCGCTGATACATAAAAGAAACACACTGCTTGATAAAAGAGGTTACTACGCTTTGTTATGTCTCAGTTCTTTTTTGACTTAAAAGACTATTAATATCTCTTACGCCTGAACGAAGGTGTTAGGACATAAATAATCAAAAAAGTAGGAGGCATTACTATGTTTAAGAAATCAATTTTAGTTGTTTTTACGTTGGTTCTGTTGTTTAGTGGATATCAATTTGGACTTCCGTCCGCTCTTGCGATCCCTCCTGGAACACCGTCAAAGTCTGCCGCTCAATCTCAATTGGATTCCTTGACTGTACAGTCTGAAGATTCTATGTCCGGATACTCACGTGATAAATTCTCACACTGGATTGGACAGGGGAATGGCTGTGACACGCGTCAATTGGTGCTGCAGAGGGATGCTGATTATTACAGCGGTGACTGTCCTGTAACGTCTGGTAAATGGTACAGCTACTTTGATGGCGTGCAAGTGTATGACCCGTCTGATTTAGATATCGACCATATGGTTCCGTTGGCAGAGGCGTGGCGTTCAGGAGCAAGTAGTTGGAGCACACAAAAGCGAGAGGATTACGCGAATGACCTTGATGGTCCGCATCTTATTGCAGTAACGGCAAGCAGCAACCGCTCCAAGGGTGATCAGGATCCGTCTACTTGGAAGCCAACGCGTTACAGTGCTCACTGCGGGTATGCAAAGTGGTGGATCAATACGAAGTATGACTATGATTTAAGCCTTCAGTCTTCAGAGAAATCGGCTCTTCAAAGCATGCTGAATACGTGTAGTTATTAATTCGGGTTAGTGGATAGTTTGATCGTTTCGACAAGCTGAGGAGGTGCGCTCAAATGAAACAAAAGTCTTCCATTTTCACTGCAACTCACGGTGTTATGACCGAAGAAGTAGGTGTGATTAGCGGGGAGCTTGAACTGGTGACTTCCTGTGATGAGAAAGGCGATCTCACGCTTCGCATCACGTATGTAGGAGCAGAGGAGTGGTACACGCTCCCTGGGAAAGAATACCGCTTACACGATGTGCGTGACCATGAAGTCATTCACCGTTTGCTCGTATCGGTGCTTGAGCGCTCTTAAAATTCGACAAGTGACAGGCACCAAAAGGGGTCAGGTACGTACCTGACCCCTCCATCTCAACCATGCATCCCCCCAACCAACCAACTTTTAGCCCGATGAAACCCTACAGGAATTTGAATAATCGTCGTTTTCTGTGTAGCTTCCAGTTCATAAATCTCATCACAACCATTGATATCAAACCCAAGCAGGGGATGGCCGTTCATGGCAAGTGCGCTGGCTGATAACAATATTCGCTGAAGAAGCATCCCCGCTTCCAAATGTTGAATGCGATATCCTCTGTAACCAAGTTCGGCTTTGTGATATGTGCGATCTCCGACAATATGAAAGCAGATTGGAACTTGATGCAGATTAACGTTGTGAAGGGACATTCCAGCTTGGAGGTCTAAACGAAAGTCACCCTCTTTAATGGTTAAAAGGGAATGTGAAGTAGGGTCATATCGATAAGCCCCATTCGGAATGCCATCTACTTGATAAAAGCACCCGTAAAGAGAGACGCGTGACAATTGATTTTCTCCCTTATCTAAATCGTTAGCGTACCGGTAGGAATCGGTGCTTTCCTTCAGAAGGGAAGCGAGCTGAATCTGATCGATTCTTTGTCCGTTAAAATCCATTTCTGGTGAATAGCGATTCTGGCAAACGTGAGCTAAATCTTTGGTTATCGCCCTTGCTTTAGGCAAAGCAATCTTTAGCTTATCTTCGAATTTCTCTTCGCTTTTTTTAAGCCCCCGTATCAACCCGGTAGATTCAAGCAGCGTAGCATGATGAACCTGTGCGATTTCAGGAAACGGTAAGACGTTTTGAGAACGTTGGTAATGCGTTGTTTTGATTTTAGGAATTTCTTTAACCAACTCTGCTGCTGAACATTCTCCAGGCGCCTCTTCATGCACAATATTATGCTTTGATAGCGGAATGACCGCGTAAGTACTTTCCTCCAGTTCTTCTAGCCCCAGTAAGTGATTGATCGCTGAATCTAGAAATTGAAAATTGACTTCTGATGAAAAGGAGAAACGTTTACTAACCTCCAAAAGCTGACCAATAAGCGCCCCCGCATCCAACCCTTGAAGACGATAGGAAAAGTTGTTGTATTTAAAAAAGTTCTTCCAAAACATGGTTGTGATGATTACGGCCCCAAAACAGCTTGAAAGGTTAGAGCTACTTCCTAGTGCGCTGTTTAAGTAAGAATCAAAATTTCCTTTACGTAGCAAAAGAAGGCGATGATGAGCTACATCATAATGGTAAGTCCCGTTCGGTAGTTCATCTAGTTTAAGATATAGATACAGTTCACTCGGATATAAGCCGCCTCCTGATGGGGAGAAGCGGCGGAATGATTGCATCGTTTCCGCTGATTCTCCGTCCGTGTCAGAGGGAAAAGCTGTCTGGCTAATCTGAGACAGCCCATAAACATACCAGAGAAAAGTACCCATTGTCTTCAGGTTCGGTGGTTGGTGAAGTGACTGGTCTTGAAGCGTAAGTGTAATGTCGTAAGAAAGTCGGTACTCCGGCAAATGACGATAAATCTTAAATGGCAGGGGAGCATCGTCCCAATCCACTTCCCAGTTCGGTGGCTTCACAAGGTCATTTTGGAAATGTAGCTGATGTAGGAACAAGTCGAGATCCATCGTTTACCTCCTCGCCACGTTAAGGGAACGGGTGCGGATAAGGGTTGAGCTCCTCAACTGTTAGTTCGCGATCAACATATCCGAGTTCTTTTGGAACTTTCAATACTCGGCTTAAGCCGGTAACGCGCCTTAAGTGATGGCCAAATGTCATCGGCAGCATCCCTGGAATGATTACCTTTGCGCAGTGAAGTCCGTTCCGATGAATTTCAGGTGTAGTTTGATCAACGACGATGACATCCAAGTCCAAACGGCGAAAGGTTTGTAACATCGCATTTAGATCATCCGTGAGGTCGGCATGATGTTTTGACGGTTGAAAAGCTTCTTGGAATGTTTGCATAGGGCGATCCTGGTTCAGTAAGAAGTGAAGGCGTTCTTCCGCTTCAGGAAGTCCGTATACCATGCCGTGATCATCCATTTTCTTCACGAGAGAAGAGTCGTGATACATGGCTAGAAATTCATCTTTCTTGTTTTTGAAATCTTTATTTAATGGTGGGATCAGTCCAACACTCTCAAAGATTGCACTTTTTACAGCTCTCACAGGATCGAGATGTGCGCCAGCCGCACACATCAGGTTTAAGCGATCGGTATGAGAAGTGCGGTTCTTCGTGATCGTTAAGATGCAGGGGATGTCGTGTTCCATCGTTGCATTGTATAAATAAAGATCATAGCCTAGTACTTCTCGCATGCGGTCGATCATCAAATGCAGTTCTTCGTCGTTTGATGAGACTGGATCAATCCGAGGAAGAGAGAGCTTTGCATACCATGTTAATAGAAAAGAGTCGCGTTCAAGCACTTCCATCATGCCGTAGAAAATGGCTTCTTCAAGACTTCCTCCGATCGCACAGCCATTGGACGTTTCAAACACAAACCCATCCCCGCACCCCATGCTGTAATAAGCGAGCCGCTCTGGCACGAGAATCGGTTCTTTTTCAATGAGAGAGTAGCCCCACACCCAGTTCATTTTTCGATCAGGATGAAATGGAGCGAACGGATAGCCTTGCTCTGCATACTGTTCATCATCATGAACGCCGAGCTTAAGAGGGTTCAAAGCTCGATCTAGATTGCGATAGGAATCGTGAACAACGGTTCTTTTCCCTTTTGGATCAATGCCACAAGACCGCTCCAACCCTTCCAATATCGCTGTCATTTCACTCATCGCGTACGAATTTGTTCTTCCTGCAGAGCCTTCATTTCCATTAAACAGAGGAAGGTTAACGATCGCATCAGCATACGGTGTTTCAAAATCGATCATAAGACGATTTAATAGACCTGTTCGTGGATCGAGATAATCTCTTGAAAGTACGTTGCTTAAGTCGTCTATCGAACGACATCGATAGCGATCTTCACTAATTTTCAAACTTGGTTTAAGCGTAATCACCGCATCGGTTTCCGAGTCTTCGGGCAAATGACTGCAAACGGAACAATAGGCGTCTGGTAAGATACGATGGCGAGAGCTCTCAAGGGAACCTAAATTGGTAAATTGAATCGCCCTTTCTAATTGAGGAGACTTAAGATGTACCACATTGTGCACTTCATTTTTGATCAGTTGAGCCATTTGAAGAAGTCCCGTTTGAGAGAGCCATTCATCACGAATATCGTCAGCAGCCTTGCTTAAAACCTGTTGAATTTTCCATAGATCTTCCCGGTCGGTTGCTGCCATCATCTTTCTTGTATCCGCACATTGTGAACAGCCTTCACGACCGGGGCGAACGAGCGGACCAACGACACCTTCACCAAATGATAAGAAGCCCCGTAGCCAATCGATACCGTGTTCTCGCGCCACTTCCTCCGCAAGTTTATGGATCGATGGATTCCAATAGTCATGGATGACAAGTAACAATGTCGTCTGCTTAGGGATCGGCGCATCCAAATCTGGAAGAAGCGTGAGGTGAAGGTGGGGAGCGAGTTGTTCCGCTATGCATTCTCGTAGCAGGCCATTTCCTACTAATGTAATGTTAGCACTCACATCGTCTCCCCCTCTCTTAACAGAACGCCATAGATATTTACTGCTCCATCTTTTTTAAAAGTTTCAAGATTCACTTTGACGAAGGAAATCTCTTTTCCTTGTTGTTCAAAAAGGGTGAGGACAGACCGAAGAACATCAGCCTGAAGGCTTGCATCATAAGCAGGAATAGCGATGGATTGGATCGGTTTATCTTGAAACGGAATCGTTGAAAAAGAGAGTGCTGCTGAAATGGTCTTGTTTTGAGCTTCTTTCACGGCTTGTAGGAGCGCCCTTCGTAAAGCGAGCACGAGAGTCAGTCCGACGCTTCCGTACCAGCGCTGATCCTCAGCTTTTCTCCATACGACAGGCAGGCCGTTCGAATCTTTCCCTAAACCGAGATCGGGAACTTTCTTCATGGTCGTTAACACCTTCAAATAGAAGCGGCAGATATCGTCTTCAACTTTATCGACTGCACATCTCGATAGGCTTTCCATGCACTGATCGGCTTTCTGGTTCCATTCCTCTTCTACCATTGTTTGCAGTGCCCGATTGATCGCCTCAATGAACGTTTCTCCAGCACCGATGTGGAGATCGGTTTGCGAGTAAGTAGCTTTTTCATAAGGAGAGGGAAGTGACGAGATAATCTCCTCTTTTAACGGGAGGACGTATGCTTCTATTCCACTCATTCCGGCTTCCCGCCTTGCTTCTTCGTGTGTTAAAGCTGCACTTATAAACCTGGATGATTCAGCTGATTTAACGTTCACCGTCTGGATTTCACATTGAGCTAAAGGTAGTTGAATTAGCTCGCCTTCTTCCCACTTATGAAAAATGCCGATCTCACTTGAAGTTAACTGACTGAAATAGTAGAGAAGTTCGTTTTGATCTTTTTTCTCCATCCTTTCACTAGATTGTATAGAAACGGTTTCGACTTCGATCTTTCCTGATACTAGTGGATGAGATTGATAGGAATGCCACTTACCCTCAAGCGTTTCTGGGTTAAGTAGAAATACATGATTGTTCGAATGCGTAGGGACGCCTGTGCTCTTTTTAAACCATTCAAAAACGATCACATTCGCTAGCATTGCACCAGCGGACGGTGAAAAGGAGCTCGTGTTTAGTGATTCATGATGTAAGCTTCGCCATGCGGATTCCCAGCAGCCGCTGTCTGCAGTAACGAGCGGGCCGGCGATTCCAACTCCTTTTGTATAGATGGCGGGAAGAAATGTTTTTTTCTTTTCTTTACAGGCATGCAGAAGACTGCGGAGCTCCTGGACATTGTCATCTGAGGAGACGTATAAAACTGCATCAAATGGTTCGATCTGCTTCTCCCAGGAGATTGGGTCTCTTTTTAACATGACCTCAATTGAAACTTCAGGGTCTGATTTTCTTGCAGCTGCTTCGAACTCTTTGATTCGGTGTTGGCTAGTCTGCTCATCTGTTAGCAAGGTATGGAAACGAGGCAAACCGGAAGTAAGTAATGACGAAACCAGTCCAATTAACATCGATCCTTCTCCAACAATGAGAACGTTTTTCTGACGGTATTGCTGAAACCGATAAGATCCAGAGTCAGTAAAGCTTTCGATGAACTCAATTTGTGAATCAAACTTTTCCACGACCTTTGGTTTCAACTGGTGGGGACGATCTTGGCTAACGTCACGAAGGAACCCGTTCGTAAAGAGAGAGTCGGTAATCTCGTAAACCCGATCACGATACGGCTTTGATAGTCCATCTGTGAGACTTGCCAGCGAATATTCCCCGTTATACATCGGAATCAGTTTTTCAATCCATTGATAAATTGTGGTCCCTTCCATACGAAATGAACCTGAATTGTTCCTAAAATAAACGCTCCCGCTCGGCTCCGGCATGAAGAAAGTGCCCTTCTTTAGCTTTAAACGCATAGAAGGATGAACATTCATCATCAGACACCTCCTGATTCACTGATCTGACTTCATACTAGGAGTCTATGTTCGTTGCTTTGTCTCATATGTGTGGACAAAATCGCGACACCACGGCTAACGAATTTCAAATGAGTTTACTGATACAAAGTAAGGATAGTTTAAGTTGGATAAGGGGTTGGATATTTATGTTAAAGTTGAGATGGAAAGTGAAAAAGTTGTTTCTGAAAAGGACAGCAATTTTCAACAATTTGCTAGGATATAATAGACAATTTGAAACGAATGTTCATGCCAATCTTATGAAGAATAAGAGGCCATACGTATGGACTATCTGAGGGAATTCTGTCTCCTATAGGCAATGGCATTCAAAACAACTCCTTCAATGATGCGATAACCGAAAATGAAACCGAAGAATGAAGGGAGTCTTTAATAATGAAGAAAAAGAAGAAACTCATCCATTCCGAATGGAGATGGAGTGTGCTGGCTTTGGCGGTTTTCATCGGGGGGAGCTTTGGAAGTCAACTCGTCTTTCTGCCTGATGTGCCCTATTTACCTCCTATCTATGGGGCTTTAACCGGTTCTTTATTACTAGTTATCGCGAATGTGATTTACGTTCTTTATAAGAGAAAGAAAAATACCAGGGCGGGGGATGAGAAACAAAACCACATGTAAGTTTGTGGCAGATGAACGAGAAGAGTTCGTGAACGCGACTAATCGTGCAGTGGAACTTGATGATCAAAAAGTGATTAAAACACCTCCAGTCTTGACTTACGATCTTATTACGGATGAAAACACTTACCAAACATTTCATTTATGGATGACTGAAACCGGAGAAGGATTCATTCAAAGTCTTTTGTTGGAAGATCGTTTCACTTACCGATTGGAGGAAGGAGCGGTAACCGATTTAACCACCTTTTTGAACAACGAAGGAAATGTTGATCTTAGTACTCATATTGAGTTTGAACAATAAAGAACTTAGAGACATTCCTCTCTAACAAAGCATTTCTCCGAGATGGAGAAGTGCTTTTTTAATGAAGGTAAAGGTTGAGAAGAGGGAGAGTTCGAAACGTCCTTTGGTCTATAAACTAGCGAACAGGATGCTTAATGAGCTATCTACAGAACCCAATAGAAATATAAGTCTTCCCTCTTCTGAAATGTGTCCATTTACTTAAAACCTTCCTATGCGCATTGATTTTAATATAGATGTCTATTACCATAAAGATGTATTCAAAATACTTCTTTAAAAACCGGTTCATACACCTGTTCTTTTATCCGGCATCTACTATCACGGTTCATTAAGTGATCGATTGATTGAAAAAGCAAGAGAGGTGTATAAGGACTAGAAACATTGCCAACATTAGATCAGAAAGGGGTTATGACATGTTAAACGAAAATACAATTAAGATCGTCAAATCAACTGCTCCGGTATTGCAGGAGCATAGCCAGGAGATCGGGGAAAGATTCTATGAATTGTTATTCTCGCGCGTACCAGATCTATATAATATGTTTAACCAAACGAATCAAAAATTAGGTACTCAACAAGGAGCACTTGCGTACGGCGTTTATTTAGCTGGAGCCAATATTGATAATCTAGAAGAAATCGAGTCAATGGTAGAGAGAGTGACTGAAAAACACCGGGCTCTAGGTGTTCAGCCTGAACAATACCCAATTGTAGGGAAAACGTTACTTGAAGCAGTTAAAGATGTTCTGGGCGATACGGCAACAGACGAGATTATCGATGCCTGGGGAGAAGCTTACACAGCTATTGCAGATATTTTCATTAAAACAGAAGCTAAGCTCTACGAACAAACAGATCAGAAACAGGGTGGATGGATCGGAAATCGTTCTTTCTATGTCGATCGTAAGGTGAAAGAAAGCGATGTTATTACTTCATTTTATTTAAAACCAGAGGACGGTGGTCCTATTGCGTCTTATAAACCTGGCCAGTATCTCACGTTAGAAGCCAATATAGAGGGTGAACAATATTCTCATATGAGGCATTATAGTTTGTCAGATGCTCCTAATAAAGATTATTACCGAATTAGCGTTAAACGTGAGGATGCCGTAGACGATGCACCAGCCGGAATAGTATCAAACTATCTTCATCATGATATTTCTGAAGGTCACACACTATCTATTGCAGCACCAGCAGGGGATTTCACCTACACAACTGACGACCAACCGATTGTGTTGATTAGTGGAGGTGTAGGAATTACACCGATGTTGAGCATGCTGAATAGCCTGGTTGAGAACGGTTCGAATCGTGAAATCACGTTCATTCATGCTGCTCAAAATAGCAATGTACATGCAATAGGGGAGCACGTAGAGAAGTTAGCGAAAGAAAATTCAAACGTTTCTTATTATGTGTGTTATTCTGATCCAACTGAACAGGATCGCGCTGAGCTTCGCTTTGATAAAGAAGGGTTGATTGATTTAGATTGGCTTCAATCGGTCTTATCTAATCATCAAAAAGACTTTTACTTTTGTGGTCCCCTTCCCTTCTTGAAATCTGTAAATGAATCGCTTAAAGAATGGGGAGTACCAGCAGAGAGACGTCACTATGAGTTGTTCAGTCCTGTTAGTACAATTGAGGAAGAATAGCTCCCTACTAAAAGTGATAGATAAGCCGATCTAATGTGGCGCATAGATACGTTGAAGGGAGAGGTATTTATGGAAACGAAAGAAAATGAAAAAGTCCTCCGCTTGCAAACGGTGCTTGAAGAAGCTTTAAAACCGATTACTACAAAATTGGAAACGTTAGAAAGAGATGTAGCATCGGTACAAAAAGCACAAGAAGAATTAAAAAAGATGGTGCAAAAAGAAAAATAAGCTATTACTCCAAACGTAGATACGATAGTTATTCTCGATATAAATAGATAAATAGTGCCTGACTCCCTATGGGTGACAGGCACTATTTATCTATTTGAATAAAGGTGAAGAGAAAGAGTTTTTAACATGAAGTTGGAGAAAGGAGGACAGTTCATGAAAATCTATACGATTGGACATTCCAATCATTCCAAGGAATATTTTCTGGACATGTTGCGAGAAGCTGACATTTCCTACGTGGCGGACATCCGAGCTTTCCCCGGAAGCCGGAAGCACCCGCAATATAAGAGCGAAAATATGAAGGAATGGCTTCGGGAAGCAAAGATAGAATACGCACACTTTCCTCTTCTCGGTGGGAGACGACGTCAGTCTAGCTCTGTTGGGGCTGAGTTGAATGAAGGGTGGAAAAACCCTTCATTTCACAATTACGCTGATTTTACGTTGACGAACGAATTTATTGAAGGAGTAAAGAAACTTAAGACGCAGGCGAAGAAAATGAACGTGGCCTACATGTGTTCTGAACGTCATCCCGCCAGATGTCACCGTTTGCTCATCAGTAATTGGTTACAGGCAAACAATTGGGAAGTTCTCCACATCATCGACGATTCTAAAAAAACAATAAAGCTCGTTAAGCATGAGCTTGGAAAGTGGGGGGCCATGCCAATAATTGAAAAGGATGGTACCGTCGTGTATCCAAGCTTATATGAATAAAGATCACTTCATTACTGCAAGATAGTAGGCTCCTTTTCTCTCATTGAAAAGGAAGTCGCCCCCACCCATAAGAAAATCTCCACACAAAGAAGAAGAAAAACAACCCAGCTCCACAGAAGTAAAAATTGATGCTGAAACAGATCGATAAAAGCTATCGAGTTTTGTCGCTCTGGCATTGCCATCGAAAAAGCGTAAAACATCCCAAACGTAAAGTTCCTCGACCACTGACTCACATCATACGTGAATAACCCCTTTCTCCAACCGAATGCTTGAACTCTCTTGACTGCTCTTATGATTTCGATCGTTTCAACGCTAAGCAAGATAAGAAGAACCGCTATCCATATAAAGAGAAGGCTAGTTGCCGACAAAGCCTGAGTGGACACGAGTGCTAATCCAGTGATCGATAATGCCCCGTGAAGAATGCAGTTTGTATTCTTCCAATCGTCTTTCAACGACCAGTTTCTTCCGCGCAAATAACGTAAGCTTAAACACCAAATTCCACATAGATAGAAAAGCCCACCTAAAATCACACCGAATAATAGAACCTCAAGAGGTAAGGAAAACATCTTCGCCCATGTAACGACAAGGGCTTGAGTCGTCACAGTTGATAGCAAAATAATTCCATGTATAGAAGAGGTGGATTGTTCTTTCAATAGAGAATAAAAATGAATAAGGCTACCGCCTAAGAACAGGAAGCTTAGAAATGTATTTAAAATGACAAGTATTTGAATGACGTAAAATGATTCAGGAAAATACTTTAACGTTACCTGACAAAGAACAAATATCCCCGCAACCCACGTCCCCATCATAAAAAAACGAACGGGATGGTGGAGGACTGTTTCCCTCCATTCTCTACGAGAAAACTGTAGCATTAATGAAGATAATAAGCCCACACTAATTAGCCAAACGCCAATGAGTAACATCCCACCAAAATTCCGTGCAATGAGAGGGAAAGCCTCGACGTCTGCATAGAGGAAAATCCCAAGTGCCATTAGTATCGCGCCCGATGCCGGATGAATTTCTCTTCTCTTTATGTTTGCTTTCATAAAAATCACTCGTTTCTTATTGGTCACGAGTTCCATGATATAGCTTATTGGCATATTTCAAAAGGATTTTTTCTGAGGTTTTTAACTCGGATCGAGTTGATTTCAAAAGCTATCAAAGGTGAAAGCGATCTGAATAAGAGATTTCTTTTTATGAAAATAGAGATTGAGTAAATGACTATAATTTGAAATAATTGGTATTGAGGTTAGGGATGATGTTAGCTCATATGACAATTTCTTGGGTAAAGGATAAGGATATTACTACCCAAGATACGATTGAATTTTTGATTTATGGAATCATTCCGGATTTATTCTTTTGATATCGAAAGAAAGAGGTGAATCCAGGTGTTAAATTATAAAACCATAAATATAGCTAAACATCGTAAAGAAGTCATAACGTTTCGTAAGGATTCCTTTCTAGTGAGTTTTGGAGATTTAACAAACTTTGGAGATGAAAATAAATACTTAAATTGGTTAGAAAATAAGGTGAATGAATTTCCAGGCGGTTTCGTTATGGTAGAAAAAGATGCTGAAATCATCGGACAGCTAGAATTAACTGTAAAGGAATATGAAGGTAGGAAAATTGGCTATGTGAATTTATACTATTTAGTCCCAGAAAGCCGAGGGAGCGGTATAGGCAAAGAGTTACACAAATACGCTTCCAATTATTTTGCGAATCAAAATCTTAAAGAATTTCACTTGAGAGTATCACCGTCAAATCCATCTGCATTAAGGTTTTACCATAAACTTGGTATGGAAGAGATGGGTTTAGAGTTGGATGGAACAGTGATAAGAATGAGAGGGTTTATCTAAACGGCTAGTTAAAGAATAGAGAAGCGCTTGCTGATTAAAAGGTAAGCGCTAAACGTACGTTTAGAGCAAATTGGTTGAATAAATCATCAATAAGGGATTGATTATTATCGGGTTTTCACTAGTGTTTTTAATGGTTTTAGGAACTATTGCCATTTTGACGTTTATCGTTACTCCAATTAGAGCTGCTAGAAAAAATGAAAAAGGAAAACCACCTCGAAAAATCTCTTATGTTATCGTAGGTTTGTTGGTTTTACACTGGGGGTTTTTCTTATCAAATGGTTACGCATTATTACCTGTGAATATAGCAGATGCCCTATTTATGCCTGCATGGGTAGTGCTATGTGTCGCAGGGTTAATAATAGCGAACTATGAGTTTAAAAGTAACAAAGTTTTTTCAATTTCAGTGGCTGGTTTTACAGCAATCAGCTTATTATTTAGCATCTTCATTAATGGCATAACGAATATGTAAGGAATTCATTCCACTGAAATAGAAATTTTTAATTTTTCGAGAGGTGAATCTAAATATGGATAGTATTATTTTTGATTTAGACGGAACGATTTGGGATCCGATTGATACTGTACTTGATGCGTGGAATGGCTGCATCAAGAAGCATAGTCAAATTAGCAGAGAACTAACCCGAACTGATTTTGAAGGAACTATGGGGCTACAAGTGCACGACATTAGTGAAAAATTGTTTCCGCATTTGGCAAAGGAAGTGCGTGACCAAGTGATGCAAGAGTGTTTAAATACCGAGGAGCATTACTTAAAGAAACAAGGGGGCCAACTTTTCCATAAGGTAGAGGATGTCCTTAGTTTACTTTCAAAGAAATACAAACTATATATCGTTAGCAACTGCCAGGATGGATACATCGAATCGTTTTATGAGTTTCATAACTTAGGCGAGTACTTTTCGGACTTTGAGAATCCAGGGAGAACCGGGCTATCTAAAGGGGAAAATATTAACTTGATTATCGAAAGGAACAACCTAACTAATCCTATATATATAGGCGATACAGAAGGTGATTTAAAGGCATCAAGATATGCTGGGATACCTTTTGTTTATGCAAAGTATGGGTTTGGAGAGGTAAGTGAATATGATGAGGTTATAGATAGGTTTGAAGAGTTGGTGGAATTATATGGATCTTAAAGGGGCCTTATGAGGAATAGCCTTGTAATTCTCGGGAGCTAAGTTTAATGATACTCTCCGGAACATCAAGTATAGCGATGGAGAAAATACGCAAAGTTAATAGTTCAATCAGAAAAACGTACTTTCAAAAATGCGTCTTCTTGAGGAAAGTTGCTTTTATTTTAGTCTAGATCGCTCATCTTGAATAAGAAATATCGTGTTCTACAGTTTAAACGGTAGGCACTGCATTTAAGAGACTGCTAATCCTTTAGAACTCTCCAGCTATGGCGACTGGTACCCTCTAGAATCAGGTCATTTTGACCTATCTTACATTGATAAATTTCATCTGTTTCCAATAAAGGAATGTCCTAACCCCCACCTTCATAGACTTAGAGAAAAGAAGGGAGGTGGTCTCAATAATTGAGTGGAGTGTTACCCTTGTAGCCATCGCGTTTATTGTTCTTGTCGTCTATTTGGTGTTAACATTACGAAAAGTTATGACAACATTGGCAGAAACAAAGGAGACGCTGTCTGGCGTCCGGAATTCTGTAAACGGCATTTCAGATGAAGCAGAGGAACTGATTCATAAAGCCAATGAAATTTCGGTTGATGTAAAAGGGAAAATGGAAGCCGTTGACCCCTTAATCGAGTCCGCTCATGATGTGGGCGATATGATACACGATGTAACAAGCTCAATAAAAAGAACGGCACTGCAGAAGAACCGTAAGAAAACCATCCATACACAGGAAAGTAAGCCAGTGCACATTAAATTGAAATAAGGAGAAAGAGACTGGGAATAGGTAGTGACCCCTGAAAGTTAATTAAAACTAACTTGCGGGGTGCACTACCAAACCGGTCTCTTTTTAAATTTATGAGCTTCCGAGGCTAGGATTTATCTATATTGTATAGAGACTTTTAGGCTGTTCACTATATCATTAGTCCTGTACAACGGTCATGCAGCTTTAATGAAATGAAAAAGAGCTTGGAAGCATTGTGCCTCTAAGCTCTTTTCTGTGGGGTTTTAGCTTATGATGTAATTCGTTTATCAAAAGCGTGATTAAAATCAATCCAATTTCATTTTATGTTAGGAATTGATCCGATCAGCGTCCACCACAACGACCACCGCCTCCACCGCAACGACCGCCACCTCCACATCTTGCGGCACAACCGCCGCATCCAGCGCATCGAGCACAACGCGCGCAGCCGCCGCCGCATCCGGCACACCCCGCACATCCAGCACAACCCGCGCATCCAGCGCATCGGAAGCAGCCATAGCAAACAAACCCGATTAAGCGGGAATCATTTGGATCAACATTTGTATGATAGTTGACTTGCTCACATGGTACTAAATTTTGGGCATGGTATTCTCCGACATCTAAGTGTTGAAGATCATTTTGAAATTGATTCATTTATGTCACCTCCACCGACGTTCTTTTCTAATGGTTTGAATATCCTAGTCGATTATCTAGTGAAACACTTTCTCCAACAAAATATGTAGAGTGACTGGGTAATGTTCCTAATTAAGGAGCGGAATACATCGGTACAAACTAGTGGGAGCCGAGAGCTTTTGGAACAAAAAGAGAGGAGGACAATTGAAAAGGTTGTGTTCTTAGTCGATGTTGTTGTTAGAAAAATAGGCAGAGTATCGGCTCTGCCTGTTATCATTTTTCACCAGAAACTATGGATTCATTATTTTTCCATCACTCATTTTAACGATATGCTCCGCATAGACTAACATCTCTTCATCATGCGTAACCGTTAATGTCGTCATATCTTGAGATTTCGTTAGTTGTTGAATCAATTCCATCGTATCTCGTGACCTTATGGAATCCAAACTTGCTGTTGGCTCGTCTGCAAACAGAACTTTGGGCTTATGGATGATAGCGCGTGCTACAGCGACTCGTTGTTTTTCTCCGCCAGATAAAGAGGAAGGATAGGCTGTTAGACGATGAGTCATGCCAACCTTTTCTAGTATTCTCTTTATCTGTTTTTCTTTGTCATGTTTCGTTATTTTCATTCCAGCAATGTCCATCATCATTGAAAGTTGTTCTTCAACGGTCAGAAAAGGGACAAGATGAGACGATTGAAACACAAAACCGAAATGACGCGCTCTGATTTTTCTTACTTGTTCTGAACGCAATTCTGCTAAATTCTGATTTTCAAATAGGATTTGGCCACTTGTGAGAGGTTGAAGGCCAGCCGCTATTGTTAGCAATGTACTTTTTCCAGAACCTGAAGAACCTATTAAAGTGGTTACTTCACCTTTCTCAAGTGACAAATCCACCCCTTTTAACACTTCTTCTTCCGTTTCTCCATTAATAAACGACTTTCTTACTTGTTCTAATCGTAATTGAGTCATGTTAAGCCTCTCCTTGTTGAATGGCTTGCAAAGGTTCAATTTTTTTAATTTGAAAGCCTGATAGAGTGGATCCTAAGAATCCAACAATCGCAAAGACGAAAGATAGTTGAATCGTGGTTGTGAGAGATAAGTGGTAAGGCATGCTGTCTGGAGCGATCATTTGAAAAACTTGGCTAAACAATGCAGAAACGATAAGAGCTGTCATTGTAATAAGCGCCATCTGACTCCAGATCATCTTGAACAAGTCACTCGTCCGAATCCCTAAGGCTTTGAGTATGCCGTACATGCCGATTTTCTGGACATTCATCATATAAAAGAAAATGGCAAACAGCATGCCGCTAATCACAACTAGAAACCAAACAATCATATTAAGCGTCATTTGCTCAGCCTGGTAACTTGGAATGGTAGATAGAAATTCATTTTTAGAAAATGACTGTAAACCATTGATCTCCTCCGTTGTATGAGGACGATAGATGAGCTGCGATTCGTTTGTTCGAAACATGTTGTTAAATGATTCTTGATTGATATATGCAACGGGTGAGTGGTTGAATTTTTTGTTACTTACAAAATCAATCACCTCAAAGGTTCCTCGAAACAGTGGACTGGATAGTTGATCACCGACCTTAATACCTTCGTCTTTTAACGAGCTATCGAGGATGATTTCTCCACTATCTACATTTTGAAATAGTGTTGTATCCGTAGAAGTGAGGAAAGCCACGCTCTGTTGGTTGTCTGATTCTTTTTTTAGTGACCCCATTTGAAGTGAAAAAGCGAAGGCATTCTTATCATTCTCAAGAATTTGATGGTGTGTCTTTTCTTCTAGATGAGATTGGGTGTAGGACTCATTCGAATCCTCACTCATGTAAAATGTGCCATCTGGCATGTTTTTGATCAATGATACGTTGTCTTGAGATAATCCATTTGCTAGACCAGAAATAATGAACGTCGCCAAACTAATGAGTAAAACGATGGAGCCTACAATGAGGAATTTTGATTTATTTTTCTTCATTTCTTTCCAAGCCATATTCATTTACCATCATTCCTTTCTATAAGAAAAACCTTTCGTTCCTTACACTGATTACTTTAAATCAGGTAAGTGAACAAAAGGTTAATAAATCATTACAAACGTGGAAGGATGATTGTAAATGTCGTTCCTTTTTCTAGTTGGCTATCGACGTGAATTTGCCCCTTATGAAGCTCGATAATTTCTTTTACAATGGATAATCCTAAGCCTGTACCCTGCTTTGTTCTCGTTCGAGCTAAGTCGGCACGATAGAAGCGATCAAAGATTTGTTCTTTTTCATCGGATGTTAAGCCTATCCCCGTATCTTTAAATGTTAGTTCAATTTGATCATGTAACTCTTCCAACGTGATCTCGATCGACCCGCCTGGTTGATTATATTTAATCGCATTGGTTAAAAGGTTTTCCCAAACGGTATACAAAAGTTCTGAATTTCCATTATAGCTGACATCGTCAAGAGAATAGGTCAATGAAAGATCGTTTTCATTTATAAGCCAATGATAG
This sequence comes from Anaerobacillus sp. QJM3NY_32, assembly GCF_056173645.1. Taxonomy (NCBI): domain Bacteria; kingdom Bacillati; phylum Bacillota; class Bacilli; order Caryophanales; family Bacillaceae; genus Anaerobacillus; species Anaerobacillus sp. QJM3NY_32. The sequence continues at coordinate 1,250,571 of NZ_CM149684.1, forward strand.
CGATGCAGAAGACTTCTTAATTGAACAGATAATTCAAAGGGTTTTCTAGACAGGATATTCTCTTTTGGTTCAAGAGAGGATAGGGTTAAGAGCTGTTTGGATAGAATGGACATGCGTTCTGTTTCCTCTTGGATCACCTTTAAGTAATCACTTCTGTCTTCTTCCGAAAGCGCGTTGTTTTGTAATAAACGACTATACCCCTGAATATTCAACAAAGGCGTTTGAATATCATGGGATACATTTGATACAAACGATTTTCGCAGTTTATCTAATTTCCCAAGCCGTGCGATCATATCCTTGAAATTCTGTGCGAGTTGACCAATCTCATCCTTTCGATGAATGTCTAAGTGTACATCAAATCCTTCTTCCCTGACTTTATTCGTTGCATGAGATAACTTGCGAATCGGGCGGATGAGCATCGCAGACCAGATAAGTTCTGCCACTAAACTTAAGATAAAGATCGCTAAAACCATCCATCCTAAAAGGAGGTGAACTTCACTAAATAAGAGCTTAATATTTGGTCGCATAAAAAGAGCATACTGTTTATCGTCGTAGGTTAGAGGAACACCGACTGAATTCTTCAGCTCATTTGCGAAAAATCCTGTCACAAACGTTTTCTTGGGGAATTCTCTCATGCCATGATAGAGCTCACCATCAATGACAGTTTCGACAGCTTCTGATGACAAATTCTTTTCATCAAATGCGCCTCCAAAAAAACGACTTTCACCTTGACCAATCAAAAAGACTTGGTATCCTGTTGAAGCTGTGTGGTCAAGGTACTCTTCAAGATCTTTCTGTGTTTCTGAGTATTCGGCTACTTTGATTGCGATCTCCATGTTCTTAGCGTCATTTTCGGGCTTTAAGTTATTTTGGTAGTAGGCATTCGCAATAAAAAAACCAATAAGAGAACTCATCAACATAATGAACAACGTTGTTATCAAAAATTTAGCATATAAAGACTTCATCATGAGGTTACCTCTAACTTATATCCTACGCCACGAACGGTGCCAATTTTAATGGTGGATGTGACTGAGCCTAAGCGTTCACGGACCCTTTTTACGTGAACATTTAACGTTCTCTCATCTCCTTCGAAATCTATTCCCCATATATGTTCAATTAGGTAATCTCGATTAAAAACCTGGTTTGGTCGAGAAGCTAACAGGGCTAATAACTCAAACTCCTTTAAAGGCATGAGCAAGTGTTGTTTCCCAATTTGCACCTCGAAATTTCTTTTATCAATTTTCACATCATTTAATTGAATCATATAGTGACTGGGTTTATCGTATCGCCTTAAGACGGCCTGAACACGAAAAATCAGTTCCTTCGGTTCAAACGGTTTGACGATATAATCATCAGTTCCAGCCGTGTATCCTTGTTCTTTATCATGAAGAGCCCCTTTGGCTGTCAATAAGATAACTGGAATGTCATACGTATCTCTTATCTTTTTGGTAAGTGTATATCCGTCCATTCCAGGCATCATCACATCCACGATAGCGAGATCTATTGTCACTTCTTCTAATAGAGCCAAAGCTTCTATACCATTCTTTGATTTGTATGTATAAAATCCAACATCTCTTAAAGTAACCTCTACAAGATTTAAAATGTGCGGATCGTCATCGATAATTAAAATGGAAATCACGTTTTTCACCCTTTCTGTACGACCGGACTTCTTCATACATATTTTACACCGTTAAGATGAACAGGAGATTAACGAATAAGAGATACCAAAAGAATTTTAAATGGTCGACATCGTGGGAGTGGGAATCATTTTTTCCTAGCCTCTATTCTTTTTTTGAATCGTCTCATTCATTCTCTCTCAAGAATGCTTAGCTCAAGCATTCTTTTTTTATTTTCACATCCAACAACTGTTTTATTTGAGGAAAGAAAACTAAGTACGTCTAAATGAATAATATATATTGCAAAATGACGTTAATAATATATAATGGAAAAAGAAGGATATGATGTAGATTAATAAAAGTAGAGGGGGATGACGATGAGTATTGAAATGCGTAATCTTTCGAAGACGTTCAATAAGAAAGAGCGAGCACTTACAGACATTGATTTCACGCTACGAAAAGGAGAGGTTGTTGGACTGGTCGGGCCAAATGGTGCGGGAAAGACAACGCTGATGAAAATTATCGCTGGTATTATCGTGCAATATGATGGAAAGCTAGCGTTTCGTGATCGTAGCTCAGTTGGAAGTTTAATCGAAAAGCCGAAGTTCTTTCCGAACAAAAGCGGGCGTTATAACATCCGCTATTTCCGTGCTTTGTATGGAGGAAGTGATTTCCAGATGGACGAAATCGTGCAGTCTCTTGGAATGGAATCGTACTTATCAAAAAAGGTGAAGCATTATTCTCTTGGTATGAAGCAGCGTCTTGGAATTGCGCTTGCGTTAATTTCAAACCCAGATTATCTCGTATTAGATGAACCTACGAACGGCATGGATCCGGATGGGATTCGGAATATCCTTGGATACTTAAAGCGATTAGTGAAAGAAAGAGATATTGGCATTCTGATTTCGAGTCACATTTTAGAAGACGTTGAGAATATGAGCGATCGGGTTTATGTGATTAAAGGCGGTCGACTGATCAACGAATATGCAAGGGAACAAAGCTGTGGAGAGATTCTCGCACTCACGTTCTTAGAAGAAGACGTTGAACAGGCAAAGCATTTGTTATGTGGGTATAAAGGAGTGAGGCGAAATCAGAATGTCATTTCGTTTCAGTATGATGGAAATATGAAGCAGGTGCTGAAACCGTTAAGTCATCATGATCTTTATCCTACGGATGTGAAAAGGAAAAAGGAAACGCTTGAAGATTTTTATTTTCAGCATATGGAGAGTGAAGCGAAGTGAATGTTGGACAATATCTAAAGCTTGAGATGAAACGTAATCTAGTTAGTTTGCCATTGTTCTTGTCGATTGTGTTTTCCTTCGTTTTCGGGGGAGGGATTATCTATTCGATTTATCAGATGGATGGCCCGTTTCAACCTGAGAATGTGTCAGGGTTATATTCCGGCATTGCAACGGTTGCGCTTGGTGTGTATTGTGCAAAAATCGTTATTGCTGATCTGCATTACGGTACGATCTATCTACTGTTTACGTCAGCTCAAGATCGGATTATATTTTTGGTGTCACGCGTGATTGTCATCACGAGTGTGTCGTTGGTGTACGGACTTGGGTGCGCGGCGTTGCTTTTTGTGAATCATGAATTAAATGGTCAGGCCTTTTCATTAGCGGATGTAGGCAAAGCTTTACTTCAGTATGTGTTATTCGGCGTCTTTTTCACCTTACTTTTTCAAGTGATTTCAATGTATTATCAAAAGGTGATGCAGCTGTTAATCCTGTCGCTCGTTACGATTTTAGTGCTACCAGGATTGCTTGGCATCGTGTTTCAGGTCGATGCGGTTCCTGATTTTGTGAAGGATCTCGTTGCGTATGCACCGGTTTATAGCTTGCCGAATCAGCTGCCGTTTCTCGCGTTAGGTGGCCTTGAAATTAGTGTAACCGCGATTGTAAGCTTGCTCTTATTTGCGTTCGCTTATTACCGATTACCGAAAATAGATTATTAGAAAAGAGCAGGAGGGATTCCTATGGGATTCGGGTTTAAGAAAAAGCAGAAAGACGAACGGCTGACGACTCTTCAAAATAAGATTTACCGGGAAATGTATATTCTTATTGTGGTGATTTGTGCTCTATCAGTTTTGTATAAACAGTTTCTGGTTGAGGGCGGAATACAGCATGTATGGACGGAGATTATTATTTTTAGTGCCAGTTCTGGGTATTATCTTATACGATCAACGATGCTTGGAATTTTCTCAGATGAGGTAGAGATGCACGATCGATCGAGTAAGGTGAGCTTTAGTAAACGGAATTTCTTGATCAGTCTTCTCTTGGGAGTGGGGTTTTCTCTTTTCCTTGCGGTTAGAAACTCTTTGAAGTATGGAGAAGGTGCTGAGGAAACATTTTATTTTTTTCTCAGTATTTTATTAGGGTGCTTAATGATTTACATTCCTGTCTTATTTGTCATAATGGTGGTACCCTATGCGGTAGCGAAGTATAAAAGTGATAAGACAAATGAGCAGGAATTGGAAGAGATGGATGATGAAGATGTGCGGTGATCAATTGTGAAGAATGTGAGATTAAAAATGGCAAGAGTGGAGCACGATCTCTCCCAGCAAGAGCTTGCCAAAAAGGTTGGCGTGTCGAGACAGACGATTGGACTGATTGAGCTAGGGAAATATAACCCTACGCTGCAGCTTTGTTTATCGATCTGTTGGGCGTTAGAGAAGTCCCTTGATGAATTGTTTTGGATGGATCCTGAATAGAAGAGAAGCTACGTTATTCTACGAGGTGTAGTGTAACGTAGCTTTTTTAGTCTTATTTTGTTTTCTTACCGAAATTTTGGGCAAGCGAAATAATGCCTACAAGAAAACAAGGAAAACTGACGAGTAACGCCTCGAACCATGAATTTCCGATTGTGCGGTATAAGAGAATGACGAAGATCGCGACGATAAAGTATGTAGGTATAAATTTTTTTGATAAAAGTAATTCACTCAGAATGAAACAACTCCTCTTAATCGGAACTATTTTTTCCGTATCCGGTTATTTTATCAGAAATGCCACCTCATAATATAGTAAAGTTAATCTATCGAAAAGGAAATCGATTGATCATGGAGGTCAAACAAATGCGACAGCGTCTTGTTGGTATTTTACTGTTTCATGAAGTAGAAGTCTTGGATTTTGCGGGTCCCTTTGAAGTATTTTCGATTACAACTTTACTAGAGTCGAACGAAAAGCCTTTTGTGGTTAAAACGATCTCAGAAAATGGGGGAATGGTTACGGCGCGTAATGGATTAAACGTGCAGCCCGATTATGGTTTCGACGACCACCCTTCGTTTGATATCGTCATTATTCCAGGTGGGTATGGCGCTGAACAGATTGAAATCAACAATCCTCGGATAATTGCATGGATTCAAGATCAGAACTCAAAAGTGGAGTTGATGACATCGGTTTGTACGGGAGCTTTGCTGCTGGCGAAAGCAGGTGTGCTTGATGGAAGAAAAGCGACAACTCATTGGATGGATCTTGATCGATTAGAAGAGGAATTTCCAGAGGTCTCCGTTCAACGGAATGTGAAATTCGTTGATGAAGGTTCGATTTTAACATCAGGGGGCATTTCTGCAGGTATCAATTTGTCGTTCCATATGATCGCTCGGCTACATGGTAAGGAAGTCGCATTAAAGACAGCGAAACAAATGGAATATGATATTACGATTGAGTGATTTGTTTATCATGAAAAGCGAGCAATGTACCGATAAAGGAGTGAATTCAGTGGAGATTAAAGTAGATGATTTAAGCGGACCTGAAGTGGCTGAATTATTGAATGACCATATCCAAAGTATGCAAAAGCATTCTCCACCGGAAAGTAAGCATGCGCTGGATCTAGAGGGGTTACGGAAGCCTGAGATTACGTTTTGGAGTGCTTGGGAAGCGGGTGACTTAATTGGATGTGTAGCGCTTCAAAGATTGAACAGCCTCCACGCTGAGATTAAGTCCATGAAAACAGCTTCTGCTCATCTAAGAAAGGGTGTCGCAAAAAGACTTCTTCAACACGTTATTGATGAAGCGAAAGCGCGTGGATACGAACGGTTGAGTCTTGAAACAGGTTCAATGGAAGTCTTTCAGCCGGCCAGGCGTTTGTATGCAAGCTTCGGATTTCACGAGTGTCAGCCGTTTGCGGGGTATAGGGAAGATCCGAATAGTGTGTTTATGAGTTTGGAGATGTAAGATTGTTTTCTATGATGTGTCATTTAGAGAGAAGTAAAAGGAGTGCTAATGGTTCAGTCAATTAGCACTTCTTTTCGTTGTAGGGTGGCATCTTGTATTAATTCAGAGTAATTTTCCTTTTTAGGAAATACGAAAAAGCGTTCATCGATAAGATAATCGTATAAAACAGGGTAGCCTGTATGGGCCGCTGGAGTTTTTTTTATGTTTTTATGCTCCTCTTGATGGAAACAATAAAATCCAGGTTAGTTTACTCCTGACAAGGGTAGTTAGTAGAAGTGATATAAACTCTTAAGAACAGAATGGTGATCAAATGGGGTTCTTTTACTATATAAAGAAATATTTAAAAATGTCGAGACGTCAGCGGAAAAGTGAATTGAATTCAACCATTTGGTTTATGCCATTTTGGTATATTGTTGGAGCTGTAGGTTTATCTATTTTCACCTATTATCTCGACTATGTTGTGGATGTTAGCTTGTATCTGCCAGTTGGAATTGGCTTTAGTGGACAGACGCTACAGGTTCTATTGAGTGCACTTGTAGGAGGGGTGCTGACACTAAGTGCCTTTACACTTAACTCCTTACTTGTTGCCCTGACGACGTTTAGCGGGCAGTTTTCTTCTAAAATGCTTGTCAACTTCGTTAGTGACCGAGCGACGCAGCATGTACTCGGTATTTTTAACGGAAGTTTTATTTACGTCCTCTTAAACTTCTTATACGTGACGCACGGAGAAGAGGAGTATGTAGTTGCGACACCTGTTTTATCCATTCTGACAGCTATTACAGCCGCCATAACGTTTATTTATTTCATCAACCATACTGCTACGTGGATGCAAGTTCATAATATCAGTTTCAATATGAATGCTAAGTCAAAATTAGTGCAGGCTTCTCTTGAAGAAGAATTAAAGCCTTTTCACCTTGAGAAGGAAGTAGAGAAGGAAGATATTCCTTCAGATCCTGATGGAAAAGTTATCAAAACCAACCAATCTGGTTATCTTCAAGTCGCTGACTTTTCAAGGTTGATTAAACAAGCGAATAGAGACGACGTTCTCCTCAGGTTCGATGTTAGAATTGGAGAATTCGTCATAGCAGGCACACCACTGCTTACTTATTGGGAACATGGACAAGTGATGAATCCAGACCGCTACTTGAAATCCATTGAAATCGGGGTCAAACAAACAGAGATTCAAGATCTGGAATATGGTCTTATTAAGCTTGCCGAATTAGCTATTAAGGCTTTGGGTCACAATGATCCGCTTACGGTGACGAATACCATTCATCAGATTGCTGATTTGTTGAATAGTATTGGCAAATCAAAGAATTTCTCTCCCTACCTTTTTGATCAGGAAAAGAAGCTACGAATTATCTTAAATCAAAAAGATTTTAGTTATTACCTTCACAAGGGATTTGCTTCCATTCGTGAATATGCCAATCAAAACACAACAATTATAACGGCGCTTTTAACGATGATTGCCCAGCTAAGTAAAACAATGGATGAGGAAGCACACAAAGATCTATGGGAATTTGCCCGCCAGACGATTTTAGGGTTTGATAACTACAGTCTGTACGAAAATGATTGTCTGCACATTTTAGAGCCTTTATCCGTACTTGCTAAAAAGACGGGTAATGAGAAGGATTATCTGTTCCTACTTGAATACATGCTGGAGCGGGTTAGTTCGAAGAGTGCTTCTAAGATGCCTTCTTCAAATTAAGCTATCATGAAAAGGAACAACCACGTTAAAGGTAGTTTATTTCCTGGTAGGTATTGAAAAAACGATAAAAGACATCCTGCCGTTTTTCTTCGCAGGCATTGTGATTGTATTGCTTGTTACCTATATTCCATCTCTAACGCTTTGGTTGCCTGAGCTGTTTGAGTAAAGGAAATTGTTGGATACAAATGAGAAAAGGACTTATCCGTAGAAACGGGTAAGTCCTTTCTCATTTATTTTGAAAGTACTGCCTTCCCAACTTTCTGGCCATACTGAGGCTATTCGTTAAAAAGAGGTGGGTCTTATGGATATATTGATGGATGCCTTGAAGGTTATCTTCCGGATAGTAACGATTCTTCCATTCATGCTCGCCATCGGACTCTATATGGGGAAGCGATCTATTGGAGAACTACCTGTATTTGATTTTCTAGTCGTTCTTGTATTTGGCGCTGTGGTAGGAGCGGATATCGCTGATCCTGAGATTGATCATATTCACACGGTTATTGCGATGATTGCGATCGGATTGCTACAGAAGTTAATTTCAAGGATAAAGATAAAGCATCAGAAGTTAGGAAAGCTTCTTACGTTCGAACCTACTGTTGTGATGTACAATGGAGTATTCCTTAAAGACAACATGAAGCAGATTCAATATTCGATTGATAATGTCCTTCAGATGCTTCGAGAAAAGGACGTTTTCCATACAGAAGATGTCGAGCTTGCCATTGTGGAGGCTAATGGAAGACTTAGTGTGAAACTATATCCAAGTAAAGAGAGCGTTGTTCGTGAAGATATGGCGATCGATAAGCAGGCCAATGATGTTGAGATTCCTGTTATTTTGGATGGGCGAGTACAGAAGGATATACTGCAGCACTTAGGGCTTACTGAAGCATGGCTAATGGATCAGCTTGAAAAAAGAGGGGAGCCTGCTGCATCTTCGTTATTTTACGCCGGAGTTAATGCAAAGCATGAGTTAGTTATTTCTAGGAAGGATCAAGCGTCAAATCATGTTCCGCCTTTTCGACACTGAACAGAGGGAGCGGCGACTTATACAAGAGGTTTGGATAGAAGCTGCATAAAGAAACTCAGGCGTTGGCCTGAGTTTCTTTATGATTTCCGCTTTGATTTGGTTTCTAGTGGACGACCAGCTTGGTCATCTTGAGAAGGAGCCAGATCGGCTTCATTCGTGTACGATTTCTTACTAGCAAAAGGTTGATTAGCGTATTGCTTCTTGTTAAGTTTCATTTGAATCACCCCTGGTTGTTAGAGTGTCTAATAGGAGCGAAATTATACATAGAGCTTAATCGACAAGTAATGACAGGAATCGGGAGGTGACAGGCACTCGCGACCTCGCGAATTCGCCAAAACCCGTGCATCCTGAAATGGAAAAAGCTATGATGATAGTGGAACATTTAATTTCAGTGAGAACGATACAAAAACATCGAGTGAATCAGATAGGAGTTGGAGAAATGATCGAAGTGATCGTACAGAACAGAGAAGAAGCGATCGAGGCAGAAGCATTCGGAGCAGGTCGAGTTGAGCTTGTGACTGGTATTGAAGCTGGAGGGTTAACGCCAAGCTATGGAACGATAAAGTCGGTAATAAACAGTGTTACGATTCCCGTTCAGGTGATGATTCGTCCAAACGGATATAACCACTGCTACAGCGATGAGGAGAAAGAGGTTATTCTTGAAGATATCCGCATCTTAAGTGAACTCGGAGGCAAGAGGATTGTTATCGGAGGAATTACGAAGGATCATACCATTGACGAAGAGTTACTTGAAACAATCATTCAGCAGCAACCGGATATCGACATCACCCTTCATCGAGCGTTCGAAGAACTCTCTTCTCAAAAAGAAGGGTATAAAACCCTCGCTCAATACCCAAATGTGAAGCGAATTCTTACATCCGGTACCAATCAGGAAGGGCAAGAACGGATCTCTCAGCTTCAAGAGCTTGTGCGCTACTCGGCGGAAGAAAGTATTCCAACGATCATGCCAGGATCAGGACTGTCACTCGCTACTATTGAGAGCATTCACCAAGCGGTGCAAGCAGAAGAATATCATTTTGGTAAAGGCGTAAGAGTGGGAGAAGATTTTTCAAATCACTTTAGTGAAAAATCGATTAAATCGATTGAACAGGTGCTAAACAAAAGGAAGTAATCGTGGTTCATTAAATGCAAAAAGGGGTTCATACATATGCTTTTCAGCAAATTCAAAACAGCCCTGGTGACCGCCCTAATCACGTGGGTATTCGGCATTGTATTAACGACGGTAGGGGGTCTTATCTATCTAATGAGCGGGGGAGAAGGAGATATTTCTGTCGCTATTGGTAGTGCTTTTTTAATGATTATTTATCTGCTACCGTTCCTGTTAGTAGTAGGAATTGCGATTTCAATCGCCTCTGATGAGCTCACACGCGAAAGTAATCGCCGGAAGCGATATGCCTATTTTGTCCACGTCGGACTCGGAATGATGTTATTCTCGTTTATCTTTCCGATTACAAAAGTAGTAACGGACTTCGGTTATTTCATTAGTACGAGTCCCTGGCTGTTTACCGTGATTTTTACCGCTTCAGTCTTTTGGAAATTTGATGAAAAGGCAAAGGGAAAGTTAGCGCGTACTTCTTTCCAAGTTTCGTAAGCTCAATACAACATGTCAAAGAAAGGTGATGAGCAAATGGATGACGCAAAACGGAAAGAGAAAGAAAAATGGAATGTGACGGTGCTTGTGGTTTTAGTCTTCCTATCATTCCTTTTTCAAGTCTCAATCGTATATGGCTTCTTAAGCTATACTATCTATTTGTTTATCAGCTACTTTTTCTTTTATAAACCAATACGAATGTGGGATGTTGTTTTTTATTTAGGTATGGTTATTGCTTTATTTATTGCACTTAAATTAACCACTTAGCGCTACCAATGTAAACAGCGACCTTCTCTCTAAACAACTGTAGCAAAGGATTTATCGTTCCAATCAGTATTCCGCCATCGATGCTTTCAGTTTCAATATTCTAAAAACATTCAAGAAACCGGTTTACAAATTTTTAGAATAATGTTGCTTTTCTAACGATATAATCTTATAATCAGTTTATGAAAACGCTTTACTTTGATGTGAATCGTTCATTTTTTTATTCATTTAGGAAACCGGTTTCCAAGCGTTTTTAAAAATCGCATGAGGGGGAAGTAACGGTGAAAATCAAAAGCAAAAAGAAGTGGTTGGGGTTAGGACTGGCGTCGCTGCTTGTATTTTCTTTAGCAGCTTGTAATGGAAATGACAGTACGTCTGGCGATGGCGGTGATGAAGAGGTTACGTTGAATTTCTGGGCATTTGGTGCAACGAATTATGAAGAACTTGCGAAGGAATACGAAAAGGAACATCCGAACGTGACGATTAAAGTGAGATCTGCAGAATCAGCAGAGCATCATGATGCGCTTTTTACAGCTTTGTCTGCTGGTAATGGGGCACCTGATATTGCGGCTTTGGAAGTGGATCAACTGGATCGATTCAAAGAAGCGCAGGGACGTTTTGAGAATTTATATGATCTTGGTGCGAAGGATGTGCAGGATCAATACTTAGATTGGAAATGGGAAGCTGGCGCGAATCAAGAAGGCGATTTCCTAATTGGTCTACCGACGGATATTGGCCCGAAGGCACTGTATTACCGCACGGATCTCTTTGAAGAAGCTGGACTTCCAACAGAGCCAGCGGAAGTAGAATCCCTTATTAATTCCCCTGAAGCATTTAAAGAAGCGGGAATGAAGCTGAAGGAAGAAACAGGAAAACCATTCGTGGATAGTATCGAAATGGCTTATCGCGCTTATTTAGATGCTTCTGAAAAAACATACTTAAATCCTGACGGTGAACTATTGCTAGGTGAAGAAGGAAACGACGTGAAGAAGGCATATGACTATGCTGTTGAGTTAGATGAAGCAGGCATTGTTGGCAAGCTTGAAATGTGGACACCTGAATGGGCGAACGGCGTCAACAAAGGTGAATTCGCAGCAGAGCTTGGAGCAGGATGGTTGAAGGGATGGATGGAAGGAAATGCCCCTGACGCGGTAGGAAAATGGCGCGTGGCAACACTTCCAACTGAATTCGCAGCGAACTGGGGAGGCTCTTATATTTCCATTCCAAGTGAAACAGATCATCCACAGGAAGCATATGACTTTGTTGAGTGGCTTGTATCCCCTGATAATCAGCTGAAATCATTCCAGAGCAAAGGCTTATTCCCTTCCGCTACTTCTGTCTATGACATGGAAGAGTTCAAAACGAACGAAGATGAGTTCTTTGGTGATCAAGTAACATCAACTGTTTTTGCTGAAGCGGCACAGGATATTGATGGCGCGGTCTTCAAAGGCGTGAAATACTTCCCTGTTCATCAAGAAGTATTAAATGCGCTTCATAACGTTCAAGAAGGTGGCGATCCTGAGAAAGAATGGAAAGCTGCGATTAAGCGTGCTGAGGAATTAATAGACCGATAGAAGCAGTATTTGTGATGGGATATGGTGGAAACCCACCGTATCCTACTTAATCACCGGAAGTGGGGAGAAAGCGTGATTTCAATGAGTGGACAGGAAAGAGGGGTTAAGAAGAAACGATATCGATCTGAAAAGAAAAAGGATATGATTTCAGGCTATTTGTACGTAGCGCCTTTTTTCATTATTTTTGGAGTGATTGGTCTTTATCCCGCTATATTCAGCGTTTATCTTGCGTTTCAGAAATGGAACGGATTAAGTCCAATGAGCTTTGTTGGGCTCGATAATTTTCGGATCGTTTTAGAGGATCCTCTTTTTTGGAAGTCAGTATACAATACGATCATCATGGGATTAATGGGCACGGCGCCACAAATAGTCGTCGGCATTGTGTTGGCGTTTCTATTAAATCTTACATTCCTTCGATTTAAAAATTTCTTTCGAATTACGATCTTTATGCCGTATATCACCTCGATGGTGGCGGTCGCCCTTATATTCAGTGTGTTATTTAGTAATCACGAGTCATCACTCGCCAACTACATGCTAGGCGTCTTCGGATTTGATCCGGTGAATTGGTCCACATCTGAATGGGGAACGAAAATCGCGATTTCCATTATGGTGTTCTGGCGCTGGGTTGGGTACAATACGATCATTTACTTAGCGGGGATCCAAAGCATCTCAAATGATTTATATGAAGCCGCAACGATTGATGGCGCGAATAAGTTTCAGCAGCTTCTCTATATTACGATGCCTTTGCTGAAACCGTTTATCATCTTAACAGTGTTCTTCTCAACGGTTGGGGCACTCCAGCTCTTCTCTGAGCCGACGATTTTCTTAGGCGCTGGGGCATTTACACGAGACGAAGCACTAACGGTCGTTATGTACTTGTACCGAGATGCCTTTAAGCTTCAATCCTTTGGTACGGCCTCTGCGACAGCTATTATCCTGCTTGTGATCATTCTTTTCTTTGCAACGATCAATACGCTCATCACATCAGGCAATGGCCGTAAGAAGAAGGGGGTAAGGTAATGGCGAATCGAAAGGAACGAAAAAAAGTCTCTTTCAGTAAAGTGCTCATCTATCTGTTTCTAGGACTCGCGTCACTCTTATCCTTATTCCCATTCTACTGGATGTTTGTGATGGCAACACGTCCGAGTGCAGCTTATAATTCAATCCCGCCTACGATCACGCCAGGCGGCATGCTAGTCGAGAACTTCCAGAAAGTCCTGAATCAAATTGATTTCTTTCAAGCGATGTGGAACTCCTTTCTTATTTGTTCCATCGTTACGCTAGTTGTGCTCTTTATCAGCTCGCTAGCAGGATTTGCGTTCGCGAAATTTAAATTCCCGGGCAAGAACGGATTGTTTATTGCGATTTTATTAACGATGATCATTCCCCCACAATTGGGACTGATTCCACAGTATTTTCTCGTATCGAAAGCTGGCCTTCTCGATACGCTTGCTGGGGTTATGGTTGTGTTCTTCCTTAATCCGCTCGGCATCTTCCTCATGAGACAATATGTGAGCGAATCGGTACCCGATGAGCTGATTGAGGCAGCGAAGCTCGATGGCTGTTCGAACTTTAAAATTTATCGAAGCATCGTTGTCCCGATTATTCTTCCGGCTTTTGCAACGCTCGGCATCATTGTGTTTACAGCGGTGTGGGGAGAATTCTTATGGCAATTTACGGTCTTAAGGGACCCGGAGAATTATACAATCCAGGTTGCATTAGCTTCCTTAAGTAACACGTTTAATATTGATTTCGGAATGATTCTCTCAGGCGTGTTCTGGGCAACGATTCCATTGCTCATTATTTTCTTACTGTTTAACCGCCTATTTATTTCGAGTATTACAGAAGGATCAGTAAAATAGAGGCTCAGCCGATATAGAAATTGCTTCACATAGCGTTTCTTAGTAAGCTATCAGTATAAATTCTATTATGATCTCAGAAGGGATAGCGATGAGCCTAACGATTAAAGATATTGCACAAATGGCAGGAGTATCAAGAGCGACCGTTTCGAAAATTATTAACAATTACGGTGGCATTAGTGAAGGAACGAAGAAAAAGGTTCTTAAAGTAATCGAAGAAACAGGCTTTCAGCCAAGCTTTTCAGCTAAGGCGCTAGCGACAAAAAAATCGAATCTCATTGGCCTGATCTATGCTGGCCGAGTGAACGTTGATTTTACACATCCTTTCTTTATGGAAGTGGTAACAGCTTTTAAGAAAACAGTTGGGTTACTAGGATATGACATCTTAATGTTCTCGAATGAACAGTTTTATCAGGATAATGGAAGCTACCTTGCAAGGTGCAGGCATTTTCATGTGGATGGCTGTTTGATCATCACAGGTGAGGAAATTGAGGATGCCATTTATGAGCTAGTGGAAAGCGACATCCCGTGTATGGGCATCGATCTAGAGCTCAATGGCCCAAGCTCAAGCTATGTGATGACAGACAACATTAACTTGTCTACGAAAGTGATTCAGCATCTGTATCTTAATTCGGTAAAAGATATTGCTTTCATCGGTGGGGGATCAGATTCTGCGATTTCTAACTTGCGAGAAAAAGGGTTCCTACAATCGATGAATCAATTTGGTCTAGAAGTGAGAAAAGAGTGGATTCAGTACGGTGATTTTCATGAAGAGAGCGGTTACGAAGCAATGAATCGAATCCTCCAGGGAGAAGCTAGACCTGAGGCGGTATTTGCGGCTTCCGACATGATGGCCTTTGGTGCGCTTAGAGCGATTAAAGAAGCAGGACTCTCAGTTCCTGAAGATATCCGCCTAGTCGGGTGTGATGATATCGATGCCTGTCGCTACAGTGCTCCGCAGCTCACGACTGTAAGGCAGAATAAAGAGCTGCTCGGTAAGCTTGCTGCTCATAGGCTTCATGATTTAACAAATGGTAAAACAGAATTGAAACCTGTTTTTATTGATTCAGAATTGATCGTGAGAGAATCTTGTGGAAGTAAAGTATAACGACTGACGTGATAATGGAGGGAAGACAATGGCAATTATACAATTTCCAAATGATATGAAGTGGGGCGCGGCAACCGCAGCCTATCAAATCGAAGGGGCCGTAGATGAAGGTGGACGAGGCCAATCGATTTGGGACACCTTTTCGCATACGCCTGGAAATGTGAAGAACGGAGATAACGGAGATGTCGCTTGTGATAGCTACCACCGTTATGAAGAAGATATTGCATTGATGAAGGAGCTAGGCATTGAAATGTATCGCTTCTCCGTCTCCTGGCCGCGTATTTTTCCGAATGGCACAGGGAACGTCAATGAAGAAGGTCTTCAGTATTACCATCGTTTTGTTGACGCCCTACTAGATCATGGCATTGAACCTATGTGTACACTTTATCACTGGGATTTGCCGCAGGCCCTTCAGGACAACGGTGGATGGGCAAGCAGAGAAACGACGGATGCGTTTGCTGATTATGCTGAGCTTATGTTTAACGAATTTAATGGGAAAATAAAGCACTGGATTACGATCAATGAACCATGGTGCGTGTCTTTCCTATCAAACTTCATCGGCGTTCACGCACCAGGCAATCAGGATCTCCAGCTTGCGACTACTATTTCACATCATCTTCTATTAGCACACGGAAAAGCGGTTACGAGATTCAGAGAGTTAGAAATGGAAGGTAACATCGGGTATGCCCCAAACCTCGAATGGAATGAGCCATACAGCAATAAGCAGGAGGACATTGACGCCTGCAATCGTGGAATGGGTTGGTTTATCGAATGGTTCTTTGATCCAGTCTTTAAAGGACGCTACCCGGAATTTATGCTGAACTGGTTTGAGAAAAAAGGAGTTTCCCTTACGCTTGAAGATGGCGACCTTGACGTTATTAGTCAGCCTATCGACTTTGTTGGGATCAATTACTACACAGGAAGCGTCGGAAGGTATAAAGAAAACGAGGAATTATTTGATTTAGAGAAAATCGATATCGGCTATGATAAAACGGATATTGGCTGGAACGTATACGGAGAAGGCTTCTATAAGGTCCTTAGCAAATTAAAGGATCAATATGGTGATGTTCCGATCTACATTACCGAAAACGGTGCCTGCTATAACGACGGCGTTGAAGATGGTCAAGTTAAAGATGAGCGCCGGATCGAGTATTTAAAGCAGCATCTTACCTCATTAAGTCGGAGTATAGAAGCAGGCGTGAACATTAAAGGCTACTTAACATGGTCTCTGCTTGATAACTTCGAGTGGGCAGAAGGCTATGATAAACGCTTCGGGCTCGTCCACGTTAATTTCCGTACGCTAGAACGAACGAAGAAGGATAGCTATTATTGGTACAAGCAGACGATTGATAATGGTTGGTTTGATATGGAGTAGGATAGTTCCCCTCACCGTGTGGCGGTGGGGGGATTTTGATTTACCGTAGAGTCTCATACTCTATATTAGTCGGATGATGGAAAAAAAGAGGAGGACCCTTAAGAGAAATCGAAATAGCAAGACGGAGGGATTGTATATGAACTATGCCGTATCGGTAACAGATACAACAAAAACAAATGAGATTGAAAAGAGCGGACTACAGCTATTAGCATTTCTTGATACATATGAGAGTGCGCTGCAAGAAATTACGACCGTTGAGGAGCCGCCAAGAGGGATTGTTTTCCACGATTTAGAATCAGCCACAAAGCTGTATTCGACGATTCCATTGCCCGCCTACACTTCGAGAGACTTGATCCACTTAACCCCATTACGAGACACGTGGAAAGATATTTATCTATCCACGGTAAAAGATGTGAAAGAGGCAGCGGATTATTATGAAAACCTTGAAATGGTCGATGTAGCAGAGCTTGTTGCCCATGAATTCACGCACCACGCTGACTTCTTCCATTCAGAATTCGATGATTGGGAAGAAGAGAATGCGAATGATATGTGGTTCGAAGAAGGCATTTGCTTCTACTTACCTCGGAAGCTCTTATTGACAGAAGAGCGATTTGAAAAAGTGATGAAGGTGGAGCGGCTGTTAATTGACGCTCATAAAGAAGAGTACGGTGAATACACGCTAGACGCATTTGGAGAAGCGGGCTATCGAGGTGGAGACGACTTCTCATATTCGGCTGCGTTTTATGATTATTGGAGAAGTACGACTACAGTTGCTGAGCTAATTGATGGTTACTGTGAAGGCGACGTACGTGAGCTTATTCGCTTATATCGCAAGTGGGTAGAAGGCGGAGAAAAAGGGCGCCTTCAGGATTACTTTATTAATAGGTTTGAACTTTCGGATGAAGTGGCGAGAGGGCTTTGGTTGAGGTGAGGTAATTGGGAGCGACAAATTATGACATAAAGCGGGTGGTGCCTGGCACCATCCGCTTTTCTCTTATAGTGCTTCACGTATAACTTTTTTATAGTAAGCGACTGATAACCCGCCGAAGATTGAATAAAGCAATGTATAGATTCCCATAACGATCAGCATTGGCGTATACAATTCGGTTCCAAAGAAGAACCAGCCGGAACGAACGGCAAAGTAGCCGTGAAGAAGTCCAACAACAAGGGGGATGCCGAAGTTAACAAGCTGCTTGCCGCGGATGCCACGTGAGAGATCCGCTTGTGTGAAACCGAGTTTTCTGAGAACAGTATAATTCGGACGTTCTTCTTCTCCTTCATTCATTTGTTTAAAGTAGAGGATACATCCTGACGTGATCAGGAAGGTAAGTCCTAGAAATCCTACGATAAACATGATAAGACCCATGTTTTCCTTTTGCTCTTGAAAGGATTGATATTGAGAGCTGTTCCCCTGGTCCTGTTCGAAGGAAAGTGACTGAAATAGCTCAGTTGCTTCTGGTAACGTTGACTGATTTACAAGGTTATATCCAAAATAGGTTAAAGGCTCATCTTGTATTTCTTCATCCATATCTTTTTGAAGAGAAGCAAAGGTCGTTTCATCCACTACAACCGTAGGTAGTCCACCATCAGAATAAGAATACGGGAGGATGTAGTCACTTTTCAATCCAAGATAATCTTGAGCTATTACCTTCTCTTTTCCTTCAATTTGAATGACGCCAGCGTTATCAAAACGAATGACGGATTCAAGAATTTTGCTAAATCCGGTAAAAACCGCTTCATTAGAAGACACATCTATTTCTTCAAGTGTTTGATCACTAATGACAGGTAACACCATTTCGGATGCATCAAAAGCCGTCCCGGACTGTTGTTTAGTAAGGATTTCTTCTGTCAAAACGGTCGCTTGAAGAACTTCCATTTCTTTGGTCGTGAAATCATAGCCTCTAGCCTTCAATTCCTTTTCAAATATAGCCGCATTTTGTTCCTCGGCAAGGGAGAAATGGTCCGGAATGTTTTGTTTCGATGTTTTTTCTGCTGAGTAATACGAAATATAGCTAAGTGAAGAAAGAGCGATCGCGAGTGCTGATACAGTCGTAATAATTGTAAGCAGAAGCGAGTTGGATTTCATTCGAAACATGATTGATGATAGAGAAAGTACATCATTAATGTTCAGATAGCCTTCTTTACGCTTCCGAATTAGGTTGGCGACGAATCGAATGGATCCTTTGTAGAAAAGGTAAGTTCCCAAAATAACGGATCCGAGAATAAAGGCCATGGCAAAGAGAAGTTCGTTCATGGCTGAAAAATCGCCATCAAACAGCCTGCTCGATACGTAATAACCTGCCATAATCAGAATGAGTCCAAGCACACCCATGATGACTTCTCGAATGGAAATGTTCTTTATCCGTTCTTCAGATTTAGAGGTCACGTGGAACAGAGAGAGAATACTTTGTGCTTTAATAAAGATCCAGTTCGTTATCAAAATGATACCGAAAATGGCGAAGAAAACAATCACTGTTTGCAGCAGGGCAGCAGAGGAAAAGTTCAGACTTGCCACTCCATCAATGCCAGTAGCTTTGAAGAGGATCATTTGGATCAGCTTGGAAAATGCAAATCCGACAAAAATACCTAAACTCATAGAGCCAATATAAATGAGTAAATTTTCTACGGTTAAGATTCGGAAGATGCGACCTTTTGTCATGCCAATTAATTGAAAGAGTCCGATTTCTTTTCCGCGTTGTTTAATAAAAATGCTGTTTGCGTATATGAGAAAAACGGTTACGATCACGACAAGCATGATTGAAGCCGCTCGGATGGCGGCTGTCATTTTAGCTGAAGTTTCCATGTTGTCGACACCCGGGTCATATTGAAGAGTGACGAAGGAAAAGTAGAGTCCGACACTAAAGATCAGGGCAAAGACGTACAAATAATAGTTTTTCATGTTCTTCTTTAAGTTCTTCAGAATTATGTGATTAATGCTCATACTGCACACCACCGAGCACGCCTTGAGTCTTCATGATGTCTTTTAGAAACGATTGGCGTGATTCCGTCCCTTTATTGAGCTGTGTATAGATGCGGCCGTCGCGTATAAAGATGACGCGACTGCTATAGCTAGCTGCAACGGGATCATGCGTAACCATTGCAATCGTGGCTTCGCGCGTTTCGTTTAAGTCGCTTAGCTTATTCAGAAGATCGGAAGCTGACTTTGAATCGAGTGCTCCAGTAGGCTCATCGGCGAAGATAATGCTTGGGTTATGAACGAAGGCTCGAGCGGCAGAAGTACGCTGCTTTTGTCCTCCTGATAGTTCATTTGGGTATTTATCCTGGAGATCATGAATGCCAAGCTCACCTGCAAGAGCCTCAAAAGCTGCAGTAGCCTCTTGTTTAGAAACTTTCGCAATCGAAAGGGGAAGCAGGACATTCTCTTTCACGGTTAACGTATCAAGCAGATTATATTCTTGAAAAATAAAGCCAAGATGTCGTTTTCGAAATTCAGCGAGCTGCTTTTCTTTTTGCTTTGTCATTTCTTTTCCTTCAATTTTAATCGATCCGCCACTCACACGATCGATGGATGAAAGCACGTTTAGTAGTGTTGTTTTTCCAGACCCAGATGCCCCCATAATGCTTATAAATTCCCCGCGTTCGATCGAAACGTCGATACCCATTAATACTTCTTGCTTCAAAAACTTATTTCCATAGCTTTTTTGAATTTTACTTGCTTCAAGTACGGTGGTCATCCAATTCCTCCAATGTTTAAGTGATAGTTTCATTATAAAAAGGAGGCGCAACTCTTTCCCTCGATTCGCCGAACAATAAGAGAAGGCATGTGACATTGTTGTCACATGCCTCGAATTTGTTCAAAGTCATTAAGTTCCGGAAAGGTAAGAGTGAAAGCTGTACCGCTCCCGGGCTCTGAATCGACCTCGATGGTAATCTTCAGATAGTCTGCAGCTTTTTTTACGAGATAAAGGCCTATTCCAGATGCTGCTGAATCATGATGATTGGAAGTCGACGTAAATCCTTTCTCAAAAATGCGAGGAAGATCACGATTCATAATCCCGCGTCCCTTGTCCTCAATGGTAAGGAAAGGTTTTTTTCCATTCCTGCCGCTTGTGATACGGATGTCACTGTTTTCGCTGTACTTAACAGCGTTTGTCAGTAGTTGACGAAGCATAAAGGAGAGCCACTTGGTGTCGCTAAGTATTTCACTGACAGGCAAGTCAAGATCAAAGCCAATTCGTCGCTGTTTGCACCATGTACGTAGTGGAGAAATTTCGTTGACCAGAATCTTTTGGAGGTCAACCCATTCGATATACAGATCATTTTCAATCGCTGGCATCCGCTTCTGGTGAAGCTGCTGATCAAGAAGAAAGTGGATGCGAAGCCATTCATATGTAAGCTGCTCATTTAGCTCTCGATCTTGGACGCGTTCAATCAGCAAATGAAGAGCTGTAAGCGGCGTTTTCACTTCATGAATCCAGGCGACAAGATCATCTTTCTCTACTTCGAGCTGGTGTTTCATATGATTGCTTTCGTTTCTAAGCTGCTCGATTTGATCTGTCGTGACATGCTCTACCACTTTTTCAAAAGGGGTGGTGGCCTGTGGAATACTTGTTAGATCATGGTTGTTATCCCGGTCTTCCAGCTCTTTGTAGAATTTCGTTTCCTTCACGAAACGTAATAGTAGAAAAAGAAAGAAGATGAGCAGGGTTAAAAAGACAGCATATAAAACAGACGTGAATGGGATTGTCGGATCAATCGATGCAATGAGAAGAAATACCCCTTCTATGAAAAGAGTGAAAGCAATCCAGCTACGGCGTTCCTTTAAAAATCTCCACATCATGATGTTTCCAAGGCCAAATAGCCCTGTCCTACTTTTGTTTGAATAGCGTCAGCAAGATCGATCTCCGCTAATTTTTTCCTTAGTCGGTTTACATTTACCGTGAGCGTATTGTCACTAACGAAACGCTGGTCGTCCCAAAGACGATTAATCAGTTCATCTCGGGTAACAATCTTGTTTTTACGTTCAATTAGCATAAGGAGAATGATCATTTCATTTTTTGTTAGCTCAATTGCCCTTTCGTTAAACGTCACCCGATTGCGCTCCGAATCAATGGTGGTACCGTTCCAGGTTTTAAGTGTATTCGTCTCAGTATTGTAATTGTATACGCGCCTGAGTATAGCCTGAATTTTTGCAACTAGAACATCAAAGTGGAAAGGCTTCTGGATAAAATCATCTGCCCCAAGGTTCATCGACATGACCATATCAGTTGGATGATCGCGAGAAGAGAGGAAGATGATCGGAACATTTGAATGATCACGAATCATTCTGCACCAGTGAAAGCCGTCAAACTTTGGGAGTTGTATATCAATAATTGTTAGGTCAGGTTTCACTGTAGAAAATGTTTGCATCACCTCACTAAAATCGCTAATGCCATAGACCTCATATGACCATTGCTCGAGGCGCTCTTTGATTTCGTGGAATAGGGATGTATCATCTTCAATTAATAGAATCTTAAACATTGAATCACCACACTTTGCTTCGTCATCTATGTCGATTATAGCAAATAAATGGTAAATAAAAATAATAGAAATGAAAATGATCGATTCGACAAAAAAGAACAAAAACCGGGTGGTGACAGGCACTCACGACTAGCGTATCCTTAAAAAGCATGAAAATAGGAATTGGGGGAGTACGATGAGTTGGTTCAATCGAAATAAGAATGACATTAAGTGGACAGAGCTTGATGAAGAAACACGTGAAGAGATGCTGGTATTTACGGGTAAAAGGGATAAAATTTATAAAAAGAAGTGGGAAAAGTTATCGACTAAGAAGTCACCTATTTCGTGGAACTGGGCAGCATTTTTCTTAAGCTTGTTTTGGTTTACATACCGTAAAATGAACGTATTTGGATACTTGTTCCTCGGTATTATCGTCATAGTGGACGTTTTATCGATTGTGTTTTTTAAGAAAGCACTACCCGGTTCAACGATAGCACCTGCTTATATTGTTTTGGCTCTGTTTGGAAATAAGCTCTATTTTGATTTTGCGTTAAGCAAAGTAAAGAAGCTGAAAGACCTTTATCCCGATCGTGATGAGCGTCTTGCCGTGATTAAAAAGCGTGGAGGCGTGAGCTGGTTATATGCGCTTCTATTTGTGGTCGTCATGATGATCTACGGTTTTGGAAGTGCGGCTCTAGAAGAGGAAGTTTACTATTCCTACATGGAACCTAAATTTACAGAAGCTGCTGAATTACAGGATTCAGGTAAATTAGATGAAGCGATGGGCATTTACAATGACATCGAAAATGACAACTTACCTGTGCCATCTATTCACTTTAACAAGGCGCTTCTATATGAAGAGCAAGGAGAATTTGAAAAAGCGTTAAGTGAGATGAATACATACATTGGATTAGAACCTGAGGATGAAGAAGCAATGGAAATTAAAGAAGAGATTGAGGCGAAAATGGAATAGAGGGAAGAGAGAGGGGTCAGGTGCGTACCTGACCCCCCTTCGCGTACATTTGTCTTTTTCATTTACATATTTCTCCTCTTTTAATCAATAATAAGAAAAAAACCGGATGATTAAAGGAGTGGGTATTATGGATGAAATAAACCAGCAAGTGTTACGAGAAGCCCATCAGGCATGCGGAGATATTGAAACCATTCGTCAGCAGTTGATAGATGCGAGGCAACGAGGAGAACTGGCGTTAGCGCAACGATTTGAAGAAGAATTAATTCGAGCAGAGCAAGTCGCCAGAGAGTGCCAGCGGAAGCTTCAACAAACTACAGCAGGAAGTCTTGAGGGGGAGCAAATTCTCCAGCAGATCACTCATGACTTAACGACGTGTGGTCAAACATTGC
Organism: Anaerobacillus sp. QJM3NY_32; assembly: GCF_056173645.1. Lineage (NCBI taxonomy): Bacteria > Bacillati > Bacillota > Bacilli > Caryophanales > Bacillaceae > Anaerobacillus > Anaerobacillus sp. QJM3NY_32. Next base: position 1,273,708 of record NZ_CM149684.1, read on the forward strand.
GTCAACAATAAGAATGAATAATCCATAGAAAAAGGGGCTGACATGAGAATGTCAGTCCCTTTTTGAGATTTTGCTACGGACGCTGCTCTAAATCCTTCGCCGTCTGACTCATTTGTACATCCTTTTCATTTTTTAATGTGCCAAACAGTACATCAACGAACGGAGTAGAAACACCGTACCAATAATTTTCGTTTTTATAATGATGCAAAATGTGCGTTTTCTTGATCCACTGCCCAAACCTTGTTTTGGGCTTAAACGGTCGATGGGCAATGTAATGTTTCCATTCGTAGACGAAGAACATAGCGAGCAATCCTGTGCTAAAGGAAAGTGAGAGCAGTAGAGATCCAGACAGGACATAGAAGATCAAACAAAGGAGCAGCAAATTCGGAAAGCTATACCAGATCGGTAGAAATAATAATTTGAGATCATTCGGCATTTTGTGATGGTCGTAGTGCAACCGTTTAATAAGCTTAAGAAGTAATGGATTGTTAGGTGTTTTAATGTGAAACAAAAAGCGGTGTGTGAGGTATTCACTAAACATATAGGTGACAATCCCAATGATTATAAACACTGGGACAAGGTGAGAGAGGGTCATTGTCAGTAAGAAGCCAAGAACGATGAGAAATAGGATAAACATGATCAAGATATCAAGGTGGAAGAAAAAATCACGATACAATCCTTTTGCTTTCAAGTTATATGCCCCCGTTCATTTTCGTTTTCCAGAGTTCCAGGCTCGTAGACATCATCTCTTTCGTCAGAGACTCTGCGTGATCAAGATCTCCTTTTAACGTAGCTTCGAGAAACTGCTCATAATAGTGCTTTGATGCTTGACGATGAGAAGGGTCTAGAAAGTACTTTTCAGCCATTTTGCCATAGATGTCTTGAAAACTATTAAGGATTAGAAGAAAGATGGGATTATGTGAGAGCTCAGCAATGTTTTTCTGTAGACTCCAATCAAAATTAGCGTATGATTTCGGATCGTCTGTTAGCTCTTCAAGTGGGATGAAAAGCGAAATGATTTGGAGTCTGTGATGAAGAAGAGCATCCCGGACATAAGCAGGTGTTAACGTAATACGTAGCTCGAGCATGTAAACGATAAACTCATCAGGTATATCTTCGTGGTGCTGGAGGATGTTCACGATCGTCATTAAATTGCCATGCTTCCAGTAATCATTTACAATCGCTGGCGCACCTTTACGAATCGTTATCCATCCATCACGCTCTAGTCTCTGTAAGGCTTCACGAATGGTAGGGCGACCTACTTGATAGTGGGTAGCGAGTTCTCGTTCAGGAGGGAGCGGATCGTTAGTCGCCCATTCTTGTTCTAAAATAGAGTGTATGAGCTGTTTAGTGATTTTTTCGGACGATCGTTCTTTCATTGAGTGTGATCACCTCGATTCTGGTAAGACCAGAGTTTTTGTTGGTAATACCATTATAATATAAGGGAAAGGGAATATGTGGGTTTTTGTTTGAAAATTCTGTTTTGTAATTAATGATAGAATACAAAAAAACTCTACAAATGAAATTTTTGTAGAGTTTATCAAAAGAGGTATTCGATAGAAAGGGAAGTTGTCAACTATTTTCCATTTGATAAGAGGCATACGCCCCTATATCCTTGAGAGTGTTTTCCCACTGTTCTTGATCAGCCAAATAAATATAAACGGGTTTCTTAGGGTCTTCTGTATATTCACTAATCCAAACGCCTTTTGATGAAGGGAGGAAGAAAATGATATTTTCTAGATAAATTTCTTCTTCAGGTGTCACGATGTTAAAGTTGGAGATGTTGAATAGAGTCCAGTCGAATTGTTTAAGGTCCTCTGTGAAACAGTTAAAACTAGTTTCTTCTGATGGTGTGAATTTAGATTTCTTTCTTACTTTATCTATTTTGTTAGGATTACTTAACAGATCAAATGATCGATCGCTAAGAGAAAACGGCTCTACTTTTTCATAGTTTTCGAATGTAATGCCGTAAAATGCTTTCATATGATCTGAAATCTCTTCGGAAGAGATCAGAGAAAACTCATGAATGATATCCCGATCAATAATATGGGAGAGCCATTCGTCTCCTTCATAATGATGGAGCATTAAAACAGCTTTTTGTGGAGCGTTTGAACAACGAATCATCCGTTTAGAAGCGACGTACTTCGTAAGAAAATCAGTTGTTTCTTTCGTAAGAGGATTTTCTCCTTTTGCCTCTCGTTCTTCATCCCACATTTGCTTTAAAATTAGTTGTTTACTAGTTGCTTCTAAAATAGCAATCCATTCTTTTTCAGACTTTTCACCGATTGCCGACTCCGCTATTCCTTTAGCAACACTTTGATGGCCAATCGCACTAACCATAAGGGCTAGCTCTTCTGTTGTGCAGGTTAGTAGGTGGTTCATTTATATACCTCCAATTTTTCATAAAAAGATGGCTTTTAAAGATCGGTAGATAACTTGATACACAATGATAGATAATATGATTTGAATTATCAAAGCTGACAATAGGTAGATTTTTCTTAGGAACCAATTATATTTTGCGGATTTTGAATACCAATAATAACCAGAACCGATCGTTATTTTCATAGAAAAATTCATTGCTTTATGAATTATATTACTAGGGTTTTGGACAAGGGTAGATAAGTAAAAATTCACCATAGTTCTTTCGAGTAATAGAATAGTGACCCCATACATAACTTGTATCCCTAATATATAGAATAATAAAATTCTGATAATTTCTATAAACTCATTCATTGTAAATCCCATTTTTTGCTCCATTTTTATTAATCAAATGATCAAGCTGTAACATATTAAACTGAATCTGCTTAGTGTTATAAGAATACTGCTTTCATCGATCTATATATAATTTGATAAATAACAATAGATAAAACCCCTTGAACAAAGAGTGCAATTGCAAAGAAGGTTTTTCTTAAAAACCAATTGTAATGTGCTACTTTTTTGTAAATAAAATAAGCAGAACCTGTTACTGACATGGATATAATATTTAATGTTTTCTCTAGAAAATTACTTGATTTTCTGTCTATATCAAAAACATATGTATTAATCATTATTCTTTCAAGTAAAAGAACACCCAGTCCAAACATAAATTGTATCCCTAATAGGTACAAGATTAATATTCTCGCTATTTCAATAAATTCTCTGATGGTAAATCCCAAAACGTTCACCTTCTTAAATATGTTTATTAATTAAACCAACTTGTAACAGATTTTCCAACTTTGTTTATCATACCATCAACACTTTCTCCTATCTCTTCTCCTAAATCTTTTATTTTATCACCATATTTCGAACTAACAATACCACCTACTAATCCGCCAATTGCACCTCCAACCACAATACCAACTGGTCCTCCAACGCTTCCAATAGTTGCACCGACCTTAGTGCCAACACCAATAGCAACAAAATCAGTGCCAAATCCGAAAAATGCTCTTCCAGCCTTTTCTGCAACACTCTTATTTGCATTTTCAGGAGCAGAAAATTCACCTAAATTAGATACTACAGAAATTCCTAAACCTACAATTGAAATCCCTTTAGCAGCTCCACTAAAGCCTTTTGCACTTGCAGTGTTTGCTAAAATATCTTTAGTCCCGGTTTTCATTCGATCTACGGTTCCTTTTAATAAATCTGACCCACTTAATTTATTAAAATTCTTAGGAAAGCCTGCAACATGCTTATAAAGGTGTGCTGGACTATCATATGAAGATACAAATTTATGCATCGGTTTCATGAATGGATTTGTAGGAGAAGAGGCTCTTGAAAAATCTAAGATTTTTTTTGCAAGAGGTGAACTATGGCCTCCTCTACTTGTCCAAGAGGGATCTGTTTTTACACTGAATTCATAGTTTCCTTTTATTCTATTCCAAATAGTTGGTTTGCTACCGAAATAATGAATATCTAATTTTCTTGATACTAAAAGTGTTGTTGCAGATGCTAAAGTTTGATAACCGACTAACAAGTTATCTCCAAAGCTCATTTGCTTATTGATGTAATCAAATGGAGACGTAAACATATTACCATAGCTTGCTAACTTTTGATTTGTTAGTTGGGATTGGAGACTATTGTAGCTTGATAAGTTATCTAACTGTTTGTCAGAATAACTATTGATGTTTATACTCCCGCCATTAAACATCTCCCGAACGTCTTCAATAAATGCTTTAATAGTATGCAAATCTTTCTCAACATTGTCTAATGCTTTCGTTTGAGCTTGATCGAATTTCATTAAATCTTCAACGGTTTGATCAGATTCTTTTAATGCTTTTAGGTATGTACTATGGAAACGATCATCATCTAACTTTGGAGCATAAATAATATCGCTTACGCCGCCAATAATTGCGTTTGTTTCAGTAACTAGTTGTGATGTATTGTTATTCGCTTTGTTCAATCCGTTGGTTAAATCATTTTCGATGAAGTCTTGTCTTATGAAACCTTTTTCGGAAGACTCAAGAGTCAGTTCAGCATCTTTTATTTGCGTAAGGGCATTTGAGTAACTCTCTAGAGCATAGGAAAAGGCTTCAAGAAGTAAAAAGTGGAAGTCTTGATAAAAAGAACGGACTGATTCACCACCCTTACCACCAAACGCATCATCTAAGTTAGCGAACTCTTTTATATTATCCATTAGACTTTGAAGTTGATCATTTTGAGTTGATAATGCTTTTTCTAAATGATTGATATCAGATTGAAAAGACTCAGCATCTAAGACTTTCATAAACTCATATGCCTCCTATCGCAATTTAATGGACGAAGATAGTTGTTGATCAGTATTTTCCATATCTGATAGAGCTTTGCGGACAGATTCATTATTTGCCACAAGAACTTCTTTGTAAGAGTTACCTATTTCAGTTAGGAGCTGGTTCAGTTGATTCATTCGATCAACAACGTCTAATCTATTTTCTGTTGCAAGGTTATGTGGTACTTCTGTTTTAAGGGAATGCAGTGTTTTTTCAATTCTTGAAATGGATTGTTCTACTTCACCATATTTGATTCGTATCTCTTTACTCATTGAACGGATGTCCTTTCTTTTTCTTCGTTTTTAAGCCGTAGTTTTTCGTGGGAAATACTTGATTCTACCATTCCTATTTCTATACGCAGTCTCGTTATTTTGTCTTCTAATGTTGATAGGACTGAATTAAGTTGAGAAATCGATATATCGTTATAAGCTTCTTTCTTGTCTTCACGGATATTCTTAAAAGAATCTGCTAACGTACCGTGCCAGGTGGAAGGGGTCAATTCAGGATCGTCAACCAGGTGTCGATTATGTATAAATTCATCCTGTATACTATCAAGCTTTCTAGTACATGTTTCCAATCGGGCTAACTGTTCCCTTTTTTCAGTTAGGTCTGATTGCAATTGAAATAAATAGGACATTTGCGCTATCCCCTTTGTATGGTTGATAAGAAAAATCATACTCAAGCAGTAGTATATGGTACCAAATGGAAGGGTTCTGGTAAATAGGTTGTTCTACCTGTTCGTGAGACTGACGTACGGGGTACTTGTACCTATACCCTGTTTTCACTTCTATTTAACCATATTTTTGTAAAAAATGGTAATAGTGTTACTAGGTGGTTTTTTATAGCTTCATAGAGTTTACGTAGCCTTCACTAACAGGTTTGATTATGAAAAGGAGTTAGATGTTAAATGGTTAGGGTGTTCGTTTATCGGGAAAGTACGGAGTAGACTCTGTTAAAGAATGTTCATACTTTTGCCATAACAAAAACGAGATTGGCGCTGTTATACTTAGGATAGAAGTCATGAATCAGTTCACCTAGAAAAGGAAAGAAGGAAAAATGATGAGCACAGAATCTGAATCTAAACTATTGTTTTCATTGAGCATTGTGCAGTTTATCCTATCTGCGTTAATACTTTTACTTCCGATTATGTATCTGATTACTCCTGAAGAGGAGAATTTACTACTATACGGTATTATGGGATTTGGCGTAATTAATTTACTTGCTGGTATTTCGAACCGAATCAAGGGACAGCAGCGTTCTGGTATGTTTTACTCCATCGCGGGAGTTGTACTGTTTGCGATTGGTGTAAGCATGTTGATGTTTTAATAGATTCTTATAGTAGACAGACCTATTCTCATGTGAGAGTAGGTCTGTTTTTGTATGGAGTAGGGAGTGCGTTTGGCTGCATCTTCTCATTCAGCGTAGGTGATTCGACAGGAAGTTACATAAAGCGGGTGGTGACAGGCACTCGTGGGTCTTATCTACTAAAAAAAGTATTTGAATATTTCGGAATATTATCTATAATCAAGGTAAAGGGTGGAAATATTTACAAGGGTATACAAGGGCGATTTGAAGGCATGTATTTCTTGCTTTTGAGGAGGTGATGAGAAAAGTGAATGGATACATAAAAGCCCCAGAATGTTTTGTCTTGGTGGACACATTCTGGGGCAGTTGTTGGCGTGGAAACCAACATTGATTTTAGTATACCCTGTATTCAAGCAGAGGGGAACCGTAATGGTGAATGCGAATGAATCTTATACCCGATTTAAAGGGACGGAAGGGAAAAGTAGGCATGGTCAATAACGAAGTAGAAATCTTAAATGACTATGAAATTAGTAAAACGACCAGGGCGATTGTAGTGGCGAAAGAGGTTGGGTTTAGTTCGAGAATTTATGATCGATGCGGTATCTATTTATCAACAACATCTCCAGTAGATTTAATTAGGCAGGCTTGTCTTGAAGCTGGGGTTACGTATGAAGGGCGAAGAAAGGCGGTTATCTATCATTTGAAGTACGAACAGCAGACGCCCATCATCGTTTCCAATTGGAATGCGATTTCGGTTTTTCCAACAGAGTCACCTGAAAGCATCGATTGCTGCTGGGTATTTTACCAGCATGTTAGAGGTGTGTATGCGATCACGAAGAGTACTACAATGATTTTGTTTCAGGATGGTTTTGAGCTCCTGGTTCCTGTCTCAAAGGGCAGACTACAAAAGCAAATGGAGCGAATGGGGCGCTGGATTAGTCATTATTCGAATAATCCGGTTTACTGTTGAGAGCGTTGGAGGGGTCAGGCACGTGCCTGACTCCTTCTTTCTGTTAAACTATAGAATAATAGGGTTTAATTGGAAGGTGGAAGGTGCATGGGCAAACCAGTAGTATCTGATAAAGAGATTTTAGCCTATTTAAGATTTAGAATTCCAGAAGAAAATCAGGTTGGTATCTTTTTCTTGGTTTTAATTATCATTGATTTCTTAGGATTCTTCCCTTACATGATCGGTCCGTTTTCAAGACCGTTCTTTATAGCTGCGCTAGTCCCAGCTATCGTTCTTAACCTGTGGATGATCGTCTATGTAGTCGCGCCTTATAAACTAGAAAAAGCATATTATCTTTTGGTAGGAGTTTTTTCGATTGTTAGTGCTTATTTGTATTGGTTAGGTAGCGAAAAGATCATTTATATTAATCTAGGCGTTGAGGGATACTCTGCTTTTATTGTTGGGTTGTTTATTCTGATTCTACTCATCACGTTCTTTTATTTCTATACACGTTATCAAATTCGGAAAGGAAAATATACGCGTAGCAAACAGGATCGGCAGCATCGAAGTGGTTTTGGCATCTTGGTGACGGTAGTGTTTATTTTAGGCTTTTCTCAGTTGGGGAAAATCATAAACACTTCGAAAGTGATGGATATGTACGTTAGTATAGGGATGCTTTGTTTGCTGTCGTTCTTTATGTTAATTATGATCGGGAGTTTTCATCAATATCGCTTTATTCATAACCACCTACCAACCGTTCGAAAGCTTTATCCTGACTTTGGTAAACGGAAGAAAGATAGAAAAGTATATCATCACTATAGTATAGCTGTTATAAAAGATGATGAATTAACAGAAGAAGAGATGAAAACGATGACGGATGAAATAGGTGAATTTATTTCTTTTCTTCCAATGAAAAAGGTGGCAGTGGATGGTTTTGATTAGGATGGTTTGCTTGATGTGTTTCCTGGAGGAGATTGTGATCCTTTATGTATTGCAGTGATGAAAGTTAATCAGGAACGCCTTGATGAAGCTATAAAGAAAATGGTGAGAACGAAGCGTTGGAAGTATTTCTTCAAAGGTATTCCTGAGGAAGAGTATGAAAAAGTGGAGGATGTCCTTCACTTTGACCCGAAAGAGGCAGTTCTTCAATCAGGGAATCTATCAGAAGTGAGAGCTTTTCTGCAGAAAAAAATGAGATAGAAGTACGTACCAACCACATTACCAATTACTTGAAGGATTGAAACAAGTAAAACGAGAAGTAGTTAGTGTGATAGATCATGGTGTTGGAGGTGGAGGTAGATGGAAGATACAGTGTTCTGGATTATGATCGGCGGTGGTTTACTGTCCCTCATTGCCTGGGGATGGTATTATGGGTCACTCGGAAAACGAATTGCGAAGGAAGAAGAAAAGGCAGGACGAGATCTCACGTATGAAATCAATCCGTTTACGGGGAGTTCGCACGGTGTTGATTCGAAGAAGAAGCAGGATTGTAAATAAGGTGATACTCTGCTAAGTGCTTGGAGATTTTGGTTTGGTGATCAGTTTGTTCTTGATCCTCACTTATATTGAATTCCTGAAAAAGAAGGCGGGATTAAGTAGGAAATACAGATGGACGAGAGCGATGGGATCGATGATGTTTTTTACTTGTCTCACCATCTATTCGTATCTGAAATAGGCAGAAGGAGTGAAAAAGCTGCGTTGTAGCGCAGCTTTTTTCTGTCGATTATTTTCATGTGGAAAGGGTGAACGAATAGTGGATTTGAAGCTAGCATTGGAAAAATTGAATTTGAACGATAGGCAAGGAGATCTTGATCACCTTATTAATAATATGCTTCAGCAAATCGGTAGTACAGATCCTGTTTTAAGAGATGAACTCATTTATACGACGTTTGGCAAACTGGTTATGATGGATTTCTTAAATGAAGAACAATTGACTCATCTATTGAACGTTTGTCTTGATCAAGATCACCTTTTTTATGAAATGGGAGAGCGAGAGACAGACTCGGTTTTCACACGTTCTTTCTCGGCTTTGGTGGTTGCACTTGTAGTCGAAAAAGATCGCTCAAATCGTTTCCTTAAGAAAGAACAAATCGAAGCTTCGATAGAAGGAATTATACGTTATTTACAAGCAGAGCAGGATACGCGCGGGTTTGTAGCGTTAAAGGGGTGGGCGCATAGTATTGCTCACGGAGCAGATGCTCTTGCGGAATTAATCAGACATCCGTTTTTTGATAGGGAGAAAACGGTTGAATGTCTTGATGCGATTCAAGAGTGCCTTTTCAAAGAAGGTACATATGTGGACGATGAGGACGAACGGCTTTTGTTTGCGATCGAAGCGCTTTTGGAGAAGGGAATGAAGGAGGAGTGGCTGAGTAATTGGGTGACGTCACTTAGTGACAATCTTGAATCCCTTTTTGAAGTGGAAAGGTATAGTGTGGCATTCTTTCATAAGAAGGGGAACGTCTTAAGTTTCCTGAAAAGCTGTTATTTTAGGCTGTTGATCAGGGATACGTGTTCTGATGCGAGGAGTGTAATTGAAGACGTCGTGGAGAAATGGACGAGGAAGATTTATTTAGGAGATTGAGCGTGGTACATAAGAAGCGGTGTTACAACGATCTAAGCGTTATGGAATAAACCCTTAGAAAGGAGTAGTCTCAGTACCAAAATTATTACCAGGAAAGCTAGTCTTGTTTGTACTAGGAGTATTTGTTGTTCAGATCATAGTTTTTGTATGAATCAACACTTGGGAGGTAAAAGAATGATGGGAATCGTATTAACGATAGTACTGTTTATTGTCAGTCTGTTTATTCTATATGTCGTCATCGAATCAGCCGTTAGAAGAGGGATTAATAGTTCCGTTATTGGGAAGTATCTCGAGGAAAAGCATGGAATGAAAGAAGAGGATAAACCTTCTTTTTTAGATCATGATCTGGATAGTGATGAGTGAGAGTTCGTTCAGAAAGTAGAAGTAAGCAAAACAATAGCACAAAGGAAAAAGGAGGTGTTTCTCTCGATGAGAAACATCTCCTTTCTACTTAATGCTTAAATTTCAATAATCTGAGTGCATTTAAGATAACGATTAAGGCTGCGCCGGTATCGCTTAATACAGCAATCCAAAGTGTGAGCCAGCCAGGGAAGATGAGGGCAAGCGCGATCACTTTAATAATGATCGAGAACCAGATGTTTTGTTTAATAATTCTTAATGCTTTTTGGCTTAACTTCATTGTATGTGGAAGTTGATCAAGGTTATCAGCCATAAGAATAATATCGGCTGTCTCCATCGCTGTGTCAGTTCCAGCGCCACCCATCGCAATGCCTAGGTCGGCAGTTGCAAGTGCAGGAGCGTCATTGATGCCATCTCCAACCATAGCTACCTTGTACCCTTCTTGTTGTAGCTTCTTAATGGCGGTTACTTTATCTTCAGGAAATAGCTCCGCAAAATAACGATTCACATTTGCTTCTGAAGCAATTGTTTTGGCCGTTCCTTCATTATCTCCTGTTAGCATGACCGTTTGTTTGATGCCGTTTTGTTGTAATGCGTGTAAAGCCACGGCAGATGTATTTCGGATTGTATCAGAGACGGCAATCGTTCCAAGAATTCCTTGGTGTGTGCCGATAATGACGACGGTTTTACCGTTACGCTGCATTTCTTGTACATCTTTTTCTATTATTGTTAAAGGAACAGATAGTTCATCGAATAATTTTGGATTCCCAGCGTAATAGATCGTGCCATTGATTGTGGCTTGAACGCCTTTACCAACGATGTTTCGAAACAGCTCACCATGCTGTGGTTGTATGCCTTTATTGTTTGCATATTCTACAATCGATTTTGCAATCGGGTGAGTGGAATGATTTTCTAATGTTAAGGCAATGGATAGTAATTCTTGTTCTGATCCGTTTGACGCCTTAATGTCAGATACTTTCGGTTTACCTTCTGTTAATGTTCCTGTTTTATCAAATGCAACAGCGGTGATCGCACCTGCTTTTTCTAAAAACGTACCGCCTTTAATTAACACGCCATTCTTAGCAGCATTTCCAATTGCTGACACGATCGCAACAGGTGTTGAAATAACGAGTGCACATGGACAAGCGATAACTAGTAATTCAAGCCCTCGATAAAACCATTCTCCCCATGTTCCAATGCTGAGTAATGGTGGTAAAACCATTACGACTAGGGCGAGCACGAACACGATCGGTGTATAAATCGCTGCGAATTTATCGATAAAGGCTTCCGTCGGCGCTTTCTGTTCCTGTGCTTCTTCAACGAGATGAATAATTTTGGCGATCGTCGTATCGTCAGCTAACTTTGTAACTTTAATCTCAAGAGAGCCGTGTTCATTAATGGATCCAGCATAGACGGTATCGCCGATTCCTTTATCAACAGGAATTGATTCACCTGTAATCGGAGCCTGATTAACGCTCGATTCTCCTTGAATGATTTCTCCGTCCAATGGTAGTTTATCACCTGGTTTAACGACGATAGTTTCACCAACAGTAATACGCTCTACAGGTTTCTTCACCATTTCTGAACCAGCTTTAACCCAGGCTTCTGGAGGAGCTAGATCCATCAAGTTACGAATCGAATTTCTTGTTTGTTCAATGGATTTTGTTTGCAGGTAGTTTCCGATAGCAAACAGCCAAACCACGACAGCCCCTTCAAGCCATTCTCCGATTAACGCAGCTCCAATCGCAGCGGCAGACATGAGAACGTTCATGTCGAGTGAGCGACTTTTGATTGCATAGAAGGCACTTCTAACAGGTTTAATTCCACTGATCACAATCGCAATGGCGTATAAAATGATTGAGACGATTGAAGGGATGATCGTAAAGGAACTTATGAACCCTAGCGCTATTAAACTACTAGAAACGATCACTGAAGCATTTTCATTCTTCTTCTTAGGTTGTATTGGTTTTTTAGTATCTGGAACCGCTTTAAATCCAATTTTGGAAACTTCTTTCATAATGCTTTCCTCATGAGTAGAAGCGTCAATCTTCATTTTTCCCGTGGAAAAATTAACGCTCACATCTTTAACGGTTGGCAAGGTGTTAAGGTGATTTTCGATACTTTTGGCACAGCTGCCGCAGTCCATTCCTTCAATATGAAAAGTTCTATAATCCTTTTTCTGATTGATCGGTTCAACGGAATACCCGAGTTTTTTGATCTCTGCCTCAACCTGAGTAAAGGCATCTACAGAACTTGCGGCTACTTGCAGTTTTGCTGTACTGTAATTGACCTTTACCTCAGTTAAATTCTTTAATTTACTTAACGTTTTTTCAATGGTTTTTGCACATGCAGGGCAATCCATTCCATGAACTTGATAAGTCTTTTTCTCCTCAGAAGTATCGGTGGAATGAGCGTCTGTTTTCTCTAGATTCTGTTGTTCGCTACTGCAACAGCTTGTTTTTTCTGACTTGGTGTCTTCAGTTACATCAGTGTTACTACTGGAACACTGATCCGCTTCTTGCTTGTATTCATTTTGAAGAGCAGAACTGCAGCAGCTTGCTTTTTCGATAGAAGAATCACTGCTACATTCGTTTTTTTCTTCATTTTTATTGTTACAACATTTATCTGCCAAAGAAAGTCCTCCTAATCAACGTGACGTTCACAGCAAGCTACATCATTTTCAACATCATCTAGTATGAGATCGAACATCGTGAGTAGATCTCGAATTTGTTGGTTTCTTAAACTGTAGTAGCAATACTTTCCTTCATTTCGACCTACTATAATCCCGCAACCTTTCAAACAAGCAAGATGCTGTGAAATATTTGACTGGTTTCCATTTACTTCTTGAACAATCTCAGAAACGGTTTTTTCAACATCCTTTATGCTCTCAAGAATTTGAATTCGTGTTTTATTAGAAAACCCGTGAATTAGCTTTACTTTCATATCAATATCAACAGTTTGCATATGTGCCCTCCTGACATATTAGTAAAAACGAATATGTATGTTCTCTATCATATTAGCAATCTCTAATGTGTGTGTCAAACTAGTGTGAATTTTTTCGAAGTTAGACAGTGAAGGTGCAATAGGTGATATCTATATGAAATAAGAGATTGAGATATTTGTATGATTTTGGAATAATTAAAAATGGAAGTCATTGCGAGGTAAAATGACATTTCATAAAAAGATGATAGTGTGAAGGAGTCATATGACCGATGAGGTTGCTTACATCAAAAAAGGTGGCAGAGTTTGAACTTATTCAACAGGCTTTAATCAATGAAGGCTTACCAAAGTTATCAGATGACGCAAGAATCAAGAGGTTAGGAGAAGGTGCCTGGCACTGTGCGTATTTGCTTGAGCGGGAGCGGCTTGTTCTTCGCATACCGAAGAAAATAGCTTACGAGCGAGAGGTGATTTTCAATCGTAAGGAGTTAATAGCGGAGTATGCTGCGACAAAAGCTTTTTACGCGCACGCCAATAAAGCAAAGAACGACATTTGCCCTAACTATTTTAAGTACAGCGTTAATGAAGAATTAACGTACACGCTTGAAACTTATGTAGGAAAATCAATTGATCTTAGCACTCAGACGATAGAAGATGGGAAAAGATATGGAAGAGAGCTAGGAGAGGTCTATCTTGCTCTTGAATCGTTTACTCCACCATTTAAGGGGATTGGATATTTGTATCTTGACGAAAAAGAAGAATTAACAGGCGCGTATGATCTAACTGTAAGTGAATTTCTACTTGAAGAAACAGAAGAGTATCGGGAAGAGTTACATACGCTGCTTGTAAGTCCATACAATTTTGATAAAGAGAAAGTGAAGGAGTTTGGGGAATCGTTTATTTCTAATCGCTCGATTGATCGCGAATCTATTATTCTCACAAATCAAGATGCTTCACCAGAGAATCTCATTTTCACGAAAAGTGGCGTTAAAATGATCGATCCTTATCCTCTTCTAGCTACTGGAACGTCACTTGCAGCTAATTATGTTTTCAACTATGAGACGTTATTTCCTACGTTTTATAACACAGAAAGGTATCGGAAAGGGAATTACCATCAATATGTTTCAAAGCTAATTGCGAATGCAGAAGGGTTTAGGGAAGGGTATATCAGTCGCTTGGAGCAGAAGCATGAAGCCCTACATGTTGAGGTGTTTTTAAAACTTCTGACGATGGCGCATGATCATTTTCTTTTGCTGCAGAAAGAATCTCTCACTCGTGAAGAAGTAATCCGTTATGGGACGAAGGGGCAAGTGGAAGAACGTTTCATGGTTTATTTGAAGGAGCTTGAGAAATATCCATACTTATAGGTGAGTTATTAAAAAGAGTTCGGACGATTCATCGGATGAACCGTCTGAACTCTTTGATAGAGTGGTTATTTCGATTTCTCTTCGTTCTCATCCATGTTCCATGAATATCCCGATTTTCCCATATAGTAGAGAAAACCAGCAGACGATAGGATCGTTAGAATCGCAATGATTAGTCCGATGAAGAGCCCTCCTTTGAATAATGGTCCTTAATTTCTTTGTGCAATAATCGAGTTTGCGATTTCTACCATATCTTCCTTCGTGAATGGAGATTCTTCCCCTGATGGCGTGAATCCAGTCACTTTGTATAGAGCATTTTCGTTTTTACTTAGCCACGTGATCGTTAAGAGGTGACCATCTTCAGCTTCTGAGTATGTGCCATTAACATCTTGATCAAGTTCCTCGTTCGTTTCCCCTATAGAGGTATCGATTCCCTTTTGGTTCTTGATCATAACGTTTAGTCGTTTGTCATCTTCTCCATAATAAAAATCCATTCCATATGGCTCTAATTCCGTTTCAGCTACAGCCTCTACATCATTGACTTCTAATGGGATTTTCTCCATATTGGGTACGGTAATTTCACTTCTAAAATCTTCAGGAAGTTTCTCCATTTCAGTCTTAACCTCAGGATAATTCTCTTGCAGGGAGTCTAAATGATTTTCAGTAGACGCTTTCTCTTGTCCACCACAGGCTGCGAGGATAAGTATTAATCCGAATAGAACTGATGCTAATTTCAATTTCATATGTATCCCTCCTATTCTGTACTACGAAATAGGCTAGGAAAAGTTTCGGGTGTAATGACATTTGATAGGTTTAATGGTATTGAATTGGGATTTTCATAAATAGAAGAAAAGATCTCTTCACTACAAAAACCTCGCTCATCTTTTCATGATAGCGAGGTTTTTTAGTACACATTAGTCTCTTATTCTTTTAAGCCAATAAACGCTCATAAATAACTTCTTTCGTCTCTAAATCGATAGCATCTACTTTAATTTTCACTACCTGGTTATCATCATTCTTCTTAGCACCCCAGAGACGTATGTAGTTGTTACTATTATGATCCAGGAAATTCACCTGAACGGTTCTAACATCCCCGATTTCTACTTGTTTGTCCTCAATCCAACACTCTTGAAAGACCATTGTTTCTTGGGGTTGGCTTAATAGGTAGTCATGCATGAACTTTTCAAACTCAGGAAAATTCATCTTTTGATCTTCAATACAAACCTTGTTAAATTCATCGCGATCCGTAATATGGTAATTTGCTTTTGATTCGTTATTCATTGTAATTCCTCCTCGTAAACACGGTTGATAGATAGTTATTTCCCCGAAAAAGATCTAGGTAAAACATCGAGAAAAGGAAAGATTCTGATCGGTTGGGAGGAAAAGTTTACAACCATCTTTGCGAATGTAGGGTGGTGAAATAATAGTGATTTGAAATTTTGGAAAAGAAGGGATTGTGAAATTGTCAGCGAATGTATGAAAAGCTAATTGAAAGAGGTGAATGGCGTGCATATAAAAGTGATGAAAAAAATTATATACGTTAGTGAAAAATAAAAAGAAGGAATGATGGAGTTGACTATACGTTATCAAGTGATTGACCGATTTCCAACCAGCGACGAATATGTACGGTTGTGTTTATCAGTCGGTTGGAATAATATGAATTTTTCTGTAGCGGAAAAGGCGGTTCGTCAATCTATTTATGCGACGGCGGTATCTTATGGAGATGAAGTTATTGGCATGGCACGTATCGTTGGTGATGAGGCGATGTATTTTTATATTCAGGATTTCGTCGTTCACCCTCTGCATCAGGGAAAGGGAGTAGGGAAAATGTTAATGAACCAGCTTTTCTCCTATTTGAAGGAACATGCTCCTACGCAAGCCTTCATCGGTCTTTTTGCAACAGAGGAGGGAAGTCACTTATATAAGCAGTTTGGCTTTAAACCACCAAGTGATATGAATGGAATGTTTCGCTTAACCCCAATTGAATCATAATGCGCCTAGACGGTGGCGGTGTCTTCGATAAGAGGA
The DNA here is from genome assembly GCF_056173645.1 of Anaerobacillus sp. QJM3NY_32. Taxonomy (NCBI): domain Bacteria; kingdom Bacillati; phylum Bacillota; class Bacilli; order Caryophanales; family Bacillaceae; genus Anaerobacillus; species Anaerobacillus sp. QJM3NY_32. The sequence goes on from NZ_CM149684.1 coordinate 1,289,962, forward strand.
TATCGTCACTTTTTAATGGTAATATTTGAAACTTTATAGGGGTTCCACACGTAAATAAACAAAAGGGAGGAATGAAAATGACAGCATTTATTGTAATATTACTTGTTATTGCATTTATCGCATCTGGCTTTTCAAAATCGTCGTCGACGCGACGTTCTCCAGGTGGAACGGATCATTCAAGCTATTATAGTGGTGGGCATCAAAGCTCAGGATGCGATAGCTTCGGTGGAGATGGTGGGGGATGCGGTGGTGGTGAGTAATCAGGAAGAATAGTTGTTGAGGTGAGAGTATGTTGAAAGGAATCAAAAGTATATTGGCGATCATAACGCTAGCTTTAGCGGTAGCTGCTTTCGTGAAGGGTAGTGTTGCAATCCTTGCCCCTATGCTCCTTTTTCAGGGACTTTTTATAGCCGTTTTAGGGATTGAAGAGCGTGGAGAAAGGCGAAGAAAGAAAGCTGGAGTGATTTTTTTAGTGTCAGCTCTGATCATTCTGACTTCTGTTTATATCTTTTAATGATGTGCGAAAAGGTCAAAAGGAGGGATTGTCATGAGTTCTCATTTTCGTGTAAAGCCTAGTAAAGTTAGTTCCATGATCGGAATGATTGCTGGCTTTATTTTTGTAATTATCGGTATTGCATTTGTTTCGCAAATAGGCGCATTCGGTATTGTTTGGACTGTGTTTGCGATCCTTATCACGGGATACCATGCCCTGAATGTTTTTAGTAAAAATGGTGTTTCAACGTATCAAGCTGATGTTGATCGTGACGATGATAAGGGTGCGGCTTCCGATCAAGACTACGAGTCGAAAATACGTCAACTTCATCGTTTGAAGGAAGATCACATCATTACGGACGAAGAGTACCAAAAAAAGAAAGCAGAACTCTTGAATCGTAAGTGGTAGAATAAGAGTAGCGAATTAAATACATAAGAGACATGAAGGTTGCTTGCCATGTTGAAAGGAGCACCATGTGAAGACAGAGATCATAAAGTTAACGAAACCAACTGCTCAATTTGTTGAAGTCTTGAATCGGTGGGAAAATGATCGAGAATTGATTCCGCTGATTCGCCCGAATAAAAGCAGGGAGGAATTAGAGCGGCGCGAGACGATCACTCTTGAGGGAGTGAGGGAGCGTCTTACGTATCAGCAGATATTCCAGATCTTTGTGAATCATGAGATGATCGGAGAAATGAATTACATGGTGGACCCTCCGCACCTTTTCAAGCAAGAACCAGGAACGGCGTGGATTGGCATTACGATTGGCGAACCTGAAGGAAGAGGCAAAGGAATTGGATATGAAGCGATCCAACATTTAGAAGAGCAAATTTATCAGCAGGGTTTTAATCGGATTGAATTAGGCGTGTTTGAGTTCAATACTAATGCGCAAAAGCTCTACCGAAAGCTTGGATACGAAGAGATTGGCAGGTTAGAAGATTTCACCTACTGGCAAGGAAAAATGTGGTCAGATATTCGAATGGAAAAGTATTTATAAGAAAGCGCCGATCAATTAGTGGTCGGCGCATTTTTTGATTACGGCGGGCCCAGGTACGTATCTGACCCCGTTCTGCTTATAATATAACCACACCAATGATGATAAACGCTATAGAAAGAAATTTCCTTCTTGTAGCTTTTTCGTTGAATAAGATGAGACCGGCAATGGTTGTGCCGGCGATAGAGCCGCCGGACCAGATCGCGTAGGCTAGTCCGATTTCAATAGATTGCACAGAAAGGGTGAGAAAGTAGATGCATAGCCCGAATAAAACAAATGAGGCGATGCCTGGAATTTTACGGGTGAATCCAGCTGATAGCTTTACGGCAATACTGCCTATAATGGAAAAGGCGAGAGCTAAAATTAAAAAAATCATATCGTTTCCTCCCCTTTTTCTCTATAGCGAGACTTTGTATTTAAGCCAACGATGCCAATCAGAATGAGGAAAATAGCGAGAAATTTTGAGAATGACGTAGACTCTTGAAAGAGGAGGATTCCAGCTACGGCTATAATCACCGTACCTCCCCCAGACCAAAGTGCGTTAATGATACCCAATTCGTGCTCTTTCGTTAAAAAAATATAAAAGAGGATTGCGATAGCATAACTCAAGATCACGATTAAGCTTGGTCCCCACTGGGTAAATCCATTACTGTATTTCATGAATGTCGCCCCGATCACTTCAAATACAATAGCGATACTAAGCCAAGTATAAGCGCTTTTCATTGTTATCCCCCAGTTCTTGATCATATTCTAATTCTAGAATAACGTGTGATCGAGGAGAGTGGGTAATATAAATAAATGATGGATCGATAACTTCAGGTTATAATATAGGGGAGAATCATATGAAAGAGGAGAGTGTTTATCTTGCTTCCGAAGTTAGCCTACTTTATTAAAATTGCTGACGAGAGAAGTTTCACTCGCGCAGCAAAAGCTTTATTTGTTTCCCAGCCGGCTCTCAGTAAACAGATGAAGAAGCTTGAAGAGGAGCTTGGTTTTTCTCTTTTTAACCGATCAATTAAAGGAGTAGAGCTGACTTCAAAAGGTCAAGCTTTTTACGAAGATATTAAACCGCTGTTTACGCAGATTAATCAGACGGTCGATCGCTATAAGAAATTTGATCAGATACGATTTGGCTCGACACCGATCTTAAGCACCTATTTTTTGCCTGGATACTATGAGCAGCTTCAGTATTCGAATGTTCATGTTACGGCTATTCGAGAAGATAGTTTGGATTTGGTGCCGCTGTTAGAATCTCATGAAATTGATGCGGCGATTGTTCAGAATACCTCAGCGATTGAAGGGATGTATTCAACATTTTTATTTTCTGAACCTTTTGTTGCGGCTGTACCGGTTTCTCTTTCATTAGCGAATAAGAAAGAAGTGACCCTAGAAGAATGTTTCCGGTATACACAAATCATCCCTCCTACCGGCTATCTTTCTGAGCAGGTAAGAGGGCTATTGAATGACCATTTATTTGAGGGAGACGTGTTAGAAACGCACTATCTCGGGATGGGGGGACTTGTGTCGCTTGGAATTGGGATTGCCTATCTTCCGAAAATGATGGGAGAGGCGATTGAACAGAAAGGAGTTGTTTTTCTGCCTATAAAAGGAGAGGCGCTTAGTAGAGATATGCATCTTCATACGAACAGCCCGGCTCTTCTTTCTCTTTTATCAACATCATTTGAACGGCGTTAACGTTCGAGTGGCAATGAAATGGTAACAACGGTTCCTTCGCCAACAGAACTATTAAACAGAATGGTCCCCTTGTGTTCGTGAATGATTTTATAACAGACGACTAGTCCAAGGCCAGTACCAGTATCTTTATTCGAAAAGAATGGCTCACCAAGTCGGTCTAATCGTTCTTTCGGAATGCCTACGCCTTTATCAGCAATTTTGATGATCAGGTGCGTATCGGAGTTGCACGTCGTGATAGAGAGTTGCCCTCCATCTGGCATCGATTCAATACCGTTTTTGATAATGTTCATAAGGACCTGGGTCATTTGATTTTTCTCACAGCGCATCATGAGGGATGGCATATGGAAAGTCGTCTTCACATCGACATTGTTTAATAAAAGCTCTGGCTCCATGAGTGAGACGACGTTACGGGTTAGCGTCATAATATCAGTTTGTTGGTACGTAACGGCCTGTGGTCGCGCGAGTGATAGGAATTCATTGATGATTGATTCAATCCGATCCATTTCAGATAACATCAGATGCAATATATCATTATGGATCCGATCTTTGTACAGCTGAATAAATCCTTTTACCGATGTTAATGGATTGCGAACTTCATGAGCGACAGCTGCTGCTAGCTGTCCGATTGCAGAGAGCTTTTCTGAACGAAGGAGAAGCTCTTCTGTTCTCTTACGATCGCGTATATCTCTTGTAATAGCGGACATTGCCATGATGTTCCCCTCATGGTCTTTAATCGGTGAATAGGTAATGCTTACGTCGATTAGCGTTCCATCCTTTTTCTTCCTTACCGTTTCGAAATCCACAACACCGTCACCGTCAGTAACAGCTTCTATGATCTGATCAGCCTCTTCTTTATTGTCATCAGGGTAGATGTCATAAAGATGACTTGTCATGTTCTCATCTTTATAGCCGTAAAGTCGCTGGAAAGCGGGATTTACTTTAATGATTTCTTTATCAAGGTTACTAACCGATATAGCATCAGCATTATTTGTGAAAATGGAGGCAATAAGCTCCTGTGTTTCAACAAGTTCCTTTTCCACCTCTCTGCGTGCTGAAATATCCCTTCCAATAGCGATTAGATATTTCCGATCACCATCAGCGTTGTACGTTGGGGCTTTAATAATTTCAAATGTGCCAGTCTCTCCATTAGCTAGTTCAAGCTCATATTCGTATTCCACCTTTTTTTCTTCTTCCCAGGCAATCCAATCTGTTTTTGCATTGTTCTTAAGTAGATGGTGAGCATCAACGCTTCTGCATTTTAACTCATCACACGTTTTTCCTTTGTATGCTCCCTCTTCGATCCCAAATATTAATTTCGCATACGCATTCATTTCAAGAATTCTTCCTTGTTTATCTTTAAAAATAATGAATTCAGGTATGGAGTCAATGAGCGAGCGCAATTGTTCTGCTTGATCAATTGTATCGAACTGAGCATTTTTGAACTCAGTGATATCTTTTACGATTTTATAAGCACCGCGGAAGTGTCCATTTGTATGAATGGGAATGGTTTTGATCATAAGGTGAACCTTATTGCGGTAAATGTCATACGCCTCAATTTCGTAAGAGCGTTGATCTCCATATAAGGCTAATTCGAAATGTCTACCGATCTTAGAAATCGCTTCCTCATTTACCACATGTGTAGGTGCTTTGATCAGGTCTTCCAATGAATAGCCAAGCATTCTGTGAAGGGCTTGATTGATTAGGGTTAGCTTTAAGTGTTGATCAACAAAAGCAATCCCATCAGGGTTTTCATCAATTAATGAGTGAAACCGCTGTTCAAGCTCTTCGGTAGGAATGCTTTCATTGTTATCTGAAGGTTCACCGGTAACTTCCTTGTAGAGAGCCTCTTTATCCTCAACAATGACAAGTGTCACATGGTTCGAATCTATTGGAGAGAAACGAATCGCTTCCTTCGTAAAAGGGAGAGGGAGTTCAATAAATTTTCCCGGCTCCATTGTAAAAGCTCGATCGAGGTGTGCTTGGATTTGGTTCTGTTCGATTGATAAAATACTTTCAATGCACTGTATGGATTCTGCTTTTTCATAAGAGGAGAATCTTGAAATCGCATACTCATTACGATGGACGATGCCCCCGTTCCGATCAAGAACCACGAGGGGCAGAGGAATGGCATCGTAATGGGCGTAATAGGAAGCAGTATTCATAAATGTAACCCTCCAGATCTCGTAAACTATTTTACTATTATAACAAATGAAAAGGGGAGGGGGGTCAGGTACGTACCTGACCCCCTCTCCTTTATTAAAATGTTATCAAATCCACATTGCTGTTTATCACATAACACTGTATGATACATAGTATATATAGTGTATGACACACAGTAAGAAGGTTGGTGAGGGTGTGACGTTATTAAATTCATTCATAACGGAGCTCAGAAGAGGCACGTTAACGCTCGCGGTTCTAAGTCAATTAAGAACTCCTCAATATGGCTATTCTCTCGTTCAATCGCTTGACAAATCAGGCATATCCATTGAACAGAGCACGCTGTACCCTCTGCTTCGGAGGTTAGAGAAGCAGGAGATGGTGACGAGCAGTTGGGATACAACGGAAAGCAGACCGCGTAAGTATTATGTATTAAGTGAGTATGGAAGAGAAATTTTCGAACAGCTGAAACTAGAGTGGGAGAAAACATCGAGCGAATTAGCTACCTTGTTGAAGGGGGAGGACGAACGTGAATCTGATTGAGGTTTACATTGGTGAAGTGACGAGACGACTTCCTGAATCCATTCGGGAGGACATTGCGCTTGAATTAAGATCAACGATCGGGGATATGCTGCCGGATGATCCTTCAGAAGAAGAAGTGAAGAGCGCCCTTAATGAACTTGGGAGCCCGGTACAAATGGCGAATGGATTTCGGGATTGGCCAATGCATCTCATTGGCCCTCAATATTTTGAACTTTACATGAAGATTATCAAGATGGTGTTACCTATTTCGCTCGTTGTCACATTTATCGGGTTTATGACGATTAATGTGATCGACTACAATGGCACAAGGTCACTTGGAGACGTCTTTTTTAATCTGATGGGTGATGCTATTGGAGGCTTATGGAATACCGCAATTCAAACACTATTCTGGATCACCCTCATTTTTGTGATTTTGGAACGGACCGATATAAATATAAACCGAGCGCTAAAAGGATGGTCAGCGGATGAATTAAAGAAGGTAACCTCTGTGCCCAAAAAGAAGAAAGTTGCGAAATCGGAGCTATTCGCCGACCTTCTCTTTGCGGCAGTTTGGGCAACGCTTTATTTTAACGCAGACAACTTACTTGGCATCATTCGAAACGGTAAGTTGGATGTGCCTTTCTTTAATAATGATGTGCTTTTATCTTACTGGCCACTTGTAAGTCTGACTCTTCTAACGACGGTGTTGCTAGCTTTATATAAAGTGATTGTTGGCTATTGGACGAAGCGTTTAGCGATGGCTAATGCTATTCATCATGTCTTTGCGACGACAGTAATTGTGATTATGTTATTAAATGATCAGCTGATTCATCCGGATCTAACGAACTTATTGTCTCTTTCAGAAACGTATCAAAATATGATTCTTGCAGCAATTGGGCTATTCTTTATTCTGAGTGCCGGCATGGATATTGTGAAAGGATTTTGGAAAGCGAACTTGTAAGTTTAGTGCTTTTTTTCGTGGAATATTTAAAAATAGTGCTAGAAATGCAAGGGTTTAATTAACTGAAAAAAATAAATTTTAATAGAATCGCAGAAACTGCGATTCTATTTTTCATGATGTAAACCCTTTATTATCAAGGGTTTTTAGGGATTTTCTATCAAATAGAACCGTCTGTTTCACAATTAACAGAAAAATTTTTTAAACGTTTCCATTGATTTATGAAATAATAATTCCTATAATGAAGAAAGTTGGAAGGGTTTTCAATGGAATTAATGTAAACCCTTTATTTTAGAAGAGGTGGGAGTTATCATGGAAATCTACTTATTAGCAATAACACTCATATCAATTGCAATCGTAATTGTAGGAGTTTCTGTATTTCAGTGGCATGCTTTCATTGGTTTAACTGTAGCGGCTTTATTCCTGGCAGTCATGTCGGGCATGGAATGGGTCGATATTATAGGTTCATATGAAGCGGGTGTTGGTGGCGTACTTGGTCACTTAGTTGGTATTCTAGCACTTGGTACGATTCTAGGAAAACTGCTGTCTGAATCCGGTGCAGGGTTGCAGATTGCGAATTTCTTTATTCGCGTCTTTGGAGAGAAAAAGTTGCCATGGGCGATGTTCTTCTCAGGATTTATTATCGGAATTCCAGTATTCTTTGAAGTTGGTATTTTAATTCTATTACCACTCGTTATTTCGATTCAAAAGGCAACGAAGAAAAACATTTTATTGATTGCGCTACCAGCTGTAGCAGGTTTGTCGATTGTGCACGGATTGATTCCGCCGCATCCGGGTGCCGTTGCTGCGATTGGTATTTATGAAGCGGATCTTGGTAAAGTTCTATTGTATTCACTAGTTATAGCGCTTCCAGCTGGTATTCTTGGTGGTCCGGTATTTGCCAAATGGATTAACAAGCGCGTAGTTCCTGTAGGTGAGCCTGATTTGATCAAAGTGGAAGATCAGCAGGATCCATCTAAACTACCTGGTACAGGCATTTCATTTACAACAATCATTATGCCGGTGTTTTTACTTGTTCTAGGTACGTTCGCTCCGTTCCTACCGTTACCAGGTAGTGCGGAAGGGATTTTAGAATTTATCGGTAGCCCACTTGTGGCACTGTTATTATCTTGTTTCTTTGCATTCTATTTCCTTGGATTCCGTCAGGGATTAGACAAAAAACAAATTAAGAAATACGTAGAAGAATGTATTCTACCTGTTGGATCAATCATCTTGATCATCGGTGCAGGTGGTGGCTTTAAACAGATTTTGATCGATAGCGGAATTGGAACGATTATCGGGAATCTTTCTCAAGATCTTTCGTTATCACCACTCGTTCTTGCCTTTATGATTGCAGGTCTTATTCGAATTGCTACAGGTTCCGCAACTGTTGCTTTAACAACAGCAGCTGGAATTGTGTCACCGATCATCGCAACGATGTCAGGTGTGAATCTAGAATTGCTCGTTATTGTTACAGGTGCAGGTTCACTTATGTTCTCACATGTAAACGATGCTGGTTTCTGGATGGTTAAAGAATATCTAGGCTTAACCGTTAAAGAAACGTTTAAAACGTGGACTGTGTTGGAAACCGTTCTTTCCTTTGCAGCATTTGGCGGAGCATTAATTCTGAACATGTTTGTATAAAAGCGAGAGGGGGTCAGGCACGTGCCTGACCCCCTCTTTTTTTCATTCCAGCATAAAACGCTCCTATTTAGGAAATGTTAACCATATCAAATACGATAGGGTACATGATGGGATGTTGAATGAAGTGAAGAATAAGATGATTGAACTTCATACTTCAATCGAAAAATTAAACGATGGATATAGCACCCTTTGGAAAGAAGAAATGTTTCTTGCCTGGCAATGGTGGTTGAACGTTTTACTTCTTGTAGGACCGTGGGTTATTTGGCTGATTCTACGAAAAAAGGAAAGCACGAACCGTTTATTATTAGCAGGATTATTTGTTTATGTGATTACATCAACGCTGGATTCGATGGGCGTTGCTTATGGTCTATGGTTTTATTTGTATACACCGCTACCGTACATACATACGTTTTTTATGCCATGGGATTTAAGTTCTTTCCCAGTTATGGTTATGTTGCTTATTCAATACAAACCAAACTTCAGTCCACTATTGAAGGCGGTGTTCTTTTCGCTAATTTGTGCGTTTGTATTCGAGCCGTTATTTATTAAATTAGACGTATATGTTCCTCTTAAATGGGAGTTATATTATGGGGTGCCAGTCTACATTATCATTTATCTTATTGCCCACCGTGTTAGTAGGAGAGGTAATTTCCACGAGTTAGAATAGAAAAGGGGGAGCAGGTACGAACCTGCTCCCCCTTTTTTGGATTCTATTACTCGTTACAGTTATTTTCTTGGTCTTTTATTTCTGATGTTTCACATTCGATTTGAATGGTAGTGTGCGAGAGGTCAAATTGATCATGTAGTTTTTGCCCAGCGATCTTAAGCATTTGATCTCGATTTACCCCCTGGTTAACCACAAGGTGACAGGTGAAAGATGGAAAGTCGGAGGTAATGTTCCAAATATGCAAATCGTGAATAGAATTCACCCCATCGATTTCAACTAGCGCTTTTTTCACTTTTTGAAGATCGATATTAGAAGGGGTTCCTTCCATTAATACGTGGAAAGAGTCCTTCGTGACTCGGATCCCGCTAATTAAAACGAGTATAGCGACAATCGCACTCGCAATTGGATCGGCGTAATTCCAGCCTATGAACATGATGAGCAATGCGGCAATGATTGCGCCGATTGATCCAAGTAAATCACCTAATACATGGAGAAAAGCACTTCGTAAATTGAGATTCTCAGAAGTGTCTCCTTTCATAAGGATCCAAGCTACGAGAATATTGACGATCAGGCCAATAGTAGCGATGACCAGCATACCTGTGCTTGCTACATCCGGTGGATCGATAAAACGATTAATGGATTCCCATAAGATATAGAATGAAATCGCAATAAGCGCAATCCCGTTTAAGAACGCCGCAAGAATCTCAAATCGCTTATACCCATATGTTTTCTCAGTATCAGATTTCTTCTCACCGAGTTTAAAGGCAAGTAAGCTCATACCTAAAGCGACGGCATCGCTAAGCATGTGACCGGCATCAGATAAGAGTGCGAGACTGTTGGTTATAATTCCTCCAACAACCTCTAGGATCATAAAAGTGGCGATAAGTATAAAACTAATGAGTAGTGCTTTTTTGTTTGCTGAATGAGTGTGTCCGTGATCATGAGAATGATTATGCCCCATCGTAATGCCTCCAATCGATTAACAATAAAACGTTATACATGAGTATATGTTCATATACTGATTATACCACTAATGCAAGTTGTTTTAAACGTCTTTTGAAGGGGGCAGGCTCGGGCCTGACCCCTTCAAAAGACAACTGTATCTATAAGGCGGATTTTCGCTCAATTAGTATGTATCAAAAGACCAAACTTGGGGACTTTAATGTGATAGAGGAGCGTGATGAAGGTGTCAAAGGACAAGGGTATTCTTTATTTGATTTGGATAGTGACTGCAGCACTTCTATATAAATATATCCCGAGAAATAAAATTCGACACGGTCTTGTAGCCATGTTTTTTAAGCAGTTTGTTACATGGTTTTTCGGTTTGCTTGTTGTTGAGAAAGGACTTATTCAATATCCTGTTCGACTTTTTAAGAAATCAAACCGTACAAGCTTCACATTCGAGTATTTTGTTTATCCCGCGTTTTGTGCCATCTTCAATTTGAATTATCCGGAAAATAGAAAAAAATTCACTCAGCTTCTTTACTATGTTTTTCATGTTGGAGTCATTACGATAGGAGAAGTGATCGCGGAAAAATATACGAATCTAATAAAGTATGTTAAATGGAAGTGGTACTGGAGTTTTATTACGCTTTCGCTGACGAATTTTAGTTCACGCATGTTTTATCGCTGGTTTTACAAAGATGAGCTTAAGACAAAGGAATCAAATGAATAAGTCATTCTCAGCTTCCTCATTCTGGAGGCTTTTCTTGTGCAAACAGAGAGAGGGAGTAATTAATATTCATGCTGAGAAAGCAAGGCAAAGTTTGTACATACTTCTTTCCAAAAAGACAGGCTTATATTTACTGTCACTCATATGATATCTTTCTTATGACCAAACTGAAGTAAGAAGGGTGTTACGATGAGCAAAAACATAAAACTAGAACGTCCAAAAATTCCGGCTATCCTTGAAGAAGGTCATTTTCGTGCGATTTATAATGATGAAGACTTAACACTAATGAATTGCGAGATTATAGGTGAAGCGGTGGACGACGTTGAGCTTGACCGTGTGATCTTATCGAAAGTGGTGTTTAGAAACGTTACATTTACAAACGCCACGTTTCCTCAAATTGATATGATTGATGTTATATTCGATAATTGTAACCTTTCCAATGTGAACTTCACTGAAGGCATCATTCATCGCGTGAAGTTCACGGACTGCAAGTTAATGGGTGCTGATTTCTCGGAAGCAAACCTTGGAAACGTTATGTTTGAGAATTGTATGGCAAATTTCAGTAGCTATGTGGATACCAGGCTGAAACAAGTGAAATTTGAAGATACGTCTTTGCAAAGCGCGAACTATCATGGCTGTCAGTTTACAAAGACAATTTTCAACAGGTGTGACGCAAACGATGTGAATTTCGTACAAACGCTCTTAAAGGGTGTCGATCTTAGCACGTGTACATTTGAACGCCTTCATGTTGATTTGGAAAGCCTAGATGGATGTGAAGTTTCACAGGATCAGGCGATTGGGTTTGCGAAGTTGTTAGGATTGAAGGTAGTTGAATAGCGAGAGGGGGACAGGCACGTGCCTGTCCCTCGCTGCGTTACTTCATAAAAGAAGTGATTGAGGAATGGGCGGATATTTGAAATAATTGTTAGTGGATATAACCTGCGATAGAATATTGGGATTTACATAAAGAAATAAGTGGTTTTAGACAAGCTGCTAAGATTGGAGGGTTTTATGAACATTCGCCATGTGAAGCAATCAGATTACTATATGATTTCTCCACTGATCAATGAATGGTGGAGTGGAGGACAAATGATCGACAAGCTTCCTAAAATGTTCTTTGATCATTTTACGAATACGAGCTTTATTGCAGAAGAGAACGGTGAGATTGCTGGGTTTCTAATTGGTTTTCTTTCACAAACTCATTTAGAAGAAGGGTATATTCACATTGCTGGTGTTCACCCTTCTTATCGAGGTGGTCACATTGGACGTCAACTTTATGAGTCGTTCTTTCAAACAATGAAAGTTTATGGCAGAAGCTTAGTGAGGTGCGTCACCTCGCCGGATAATAAGAATTCGATTGCCTACCACTTTAGAATGGGTTTTGAGATTGAAGGAGGAAACCGCGTCGTGAATGGAATTGCGGTTCACTCAAATTATGACGGACCAGGGCGTGAGCGGGTTGTGTTTGTGAAGCGCGTATAAATGTCCGTGGCGGGGGTCAGGTCCGCACCTGACCCCCGCGCTTTTTTTACTGGCAATTGAAACTAATTCTCGTTCGTTTCGTATGTAGTAATACGCAGAAAAATTGATCAGTTTATATTCTCTAATAGATTTACTCTGAAAAATACGTAAGGCATTGGAGAAGGATTTATGGCAGAGGGGATGTTTTTGCTTATGATTGTGTTCATTACGGTTTTTATTATTGGAAAAAAGAAGAAAAAATAATTTGTAGGTTTGATTCTTTTCTTAAGGGAGTGTTTGCTAAGTTTATCGCAAACGCTCCTTTTATCCATTAGGTCATTTACATAGCACAAAAGTGAAATTTTATTCTGAGGAAGGGTTTAATTTAATGAAAATAGAAAGCAAATTGTATGAGGAAGCAGTGAGTTTAATAGAGTCTCGTTACCCGTCTGGTTGGGGAGGGGCTGCGGCGATGTACACAAGTGAAGGTTCTATTCTAACGAGCGTTTCTCCAGAGAACATAAATGCTTCTGCAGAGCTTTGTATTGAAACGGGGGCTATCCTAGAAGCCCATAAATTAAATATAGAAATCACGCATTCCATTTGCGTCGTACGTGAAGATGAAAATGCTCAATATGTGATTTTAACCCCGTGTGGCATTTGTCAGGAACGACTCTTTTATTGGGGATCGCATGTGAAAGCAGCTGTGTTCACAAAAGACGGAACGCTTACCTTTAAAACATTGAAAGAGATCCAACCTTATCACTGGTATGAAGCATATGAGGGAGAGTAATTAGATAAGAAGTAGATGGGCGTTAATCTCAGGAATCAGTTCCATGTCCAGGAGCTAAAAGCAAAGTGTTCATCCGTATAGGGCTAATCAGGTGGTTGAAGGATGTGAGAATTTCAAGTTTCCCCAGAAGGGATTTATTCCCTTTTATAGAAATGTGTAGTGATGATAAGTAAATCCTGGAAATGAGGGATGGCGATGATTGAGACGCTCTGCTTTTTCTGTATAAAGAAATTTCATATTAAGCCCTCTGATTCACAGTTTCGGAAGTTGAAGCAGAACCCTGGTGCGAGCTATGTGTGTAAGGCGTGTAACCAATCGATGCAGCGAGAAGCACAGCAAAGCACGGGGATTCATCCAGACCAAATTGATCAGTATGATAAATTTTTCCGTTAAAATGACCGGATGGAGTGAAGATGTATGAAAAGATGGCTTGCATTCTTACCAGTGTTTCTCATTCTTCTCACCAGTTGTAATGGAAATGGTCATGTGACGAAGCAGGTTGTTCAAAAAGAAAACCAAGCAAAAGTAAGTAACACTTTCACATCAGGCTCATATAAGATGATTGGTGAAGAAGAGCGGATCGGCTTTATATATGATGATGCGTCAGCATTCAAGGTTGGTGAAACTAATAAGTACATGTGGCACTTGTGGGGCGAAGAAGACGAACTAGATGGTTCTCTTAAAGTAATCGGAACACATCAGGAGACAAATGAGGAGATCGTGGTTTTTGAATCAGATGAGTTGGCGGGTCCGCACAACGGAGCGGATGCTCACGTCCCGTCAACGATGCAACTTCCTTCAACAGGTGTCTGGGAGCTAGATGCTTATGTTGGGGAAGAATTTTTTGGAACCATTGTAGTGGAGGTCATGTAATTGCCTTACTTTAATCAAGAAATAGGTGTACAAAAAGAAGCGTTAGAACACATTCTTTATCAGAATCCAGCCATTGAAAAGGCTCTCGGTGTACTAAGGGAAGAGTTCGATCATGCATACATCGGAGCAGGGTGTATTGTGCAAACGGTTTGGAATGACTTAACGAATCGGCCGTTGGATTACGGCATCCATGACCTCGATGTTGTGTATTACGATGATCAGGATTTGAGCTTAGAAAAAGAGGTCGAGATAGAAGAGCATCTTCGGAAGTTGCTTTCCGACATTCCTTATAAAATTGACGCCAAAAACGAAGCGCGCGTTCATCTCTGGTATGAAGAGAAATTTGGTCAGCGTATCGCCCCTTATTCTTCAGTAGAAGATGCTATCAATAGCTGGCCTACTACTGCAACATCAATCGGTGTCAAAGTAGGAGAGGATGGTGCGTTTCAGGTATATGCGCCATACGGATTATGTGATTTGTTTGGGTTAATTGTGCGTGCAAACAAGTTGTTAATTACCCGCGATGTCTATGAAGCGAAAGTGGAAAAATGGACGCGGAAATGGCCAGAGCTTGAGGTGATCGCTTGGGACAAGTGATGAAGGTGCAAAAAGGAGTACTCTAACAATTTATAGTGGTCTCTTATCTACTGTTTGGAGGCAATAATGGAAGCGAAAAAGTTCTTATCTTTACTAGGGTGGGTGATGCTTGGATCGTGGCTCATTCATTTTTTTATTTACTATTTAATCGATTTAGATCGAGAAATCTATTCTGTAGAAAAGATCGTCTCAGGGATTGTGTTTATTCTTATCGCAGTACCAATCTATTTTACTGGTGTTCACCTGTATTATAAATTTAGCGAGGAGCGTTTATAGGATGAAAAAGGGGTTGGGGGAGATCTGATTTGCAGAGAGTGGAAAACATAGAAGGAAGGCGATGTGGTATGGCGCATTTTGATTTAGAAATGATACTACCAAAAACCCCGCTAAAGGAACCCTTTCTACTTGGGATCGATGGGTTAAGTCGGTCAGGTAAAACCACGTTCGTCTCCGAGTTAGAGCACTTACTTGAAATGTCAGGGTATCGCTCTGTTACATTTCATATAGATGATTACATAGAGCCAGAGCAAAAGCGGTATAACACAGGCCACGAAGAGTGGTACGAATACTATTTTTTGCAGTGGGACGTCGCTAAGCTAAAACAGCAACTTTTTGACAGCATAATGGAACGAATACCGCCCGAAAATTTGAAGGTAGATTTGGTGTTAATCGAAGGGGTCTTTCTGCAAAGAGACGAATGGCGTTCTGCGTTCGATTGCGTGCTTTTCTTGCAATGTGAAAGAGATGTGCGGTTTGGACGAGAGAAAGAAGAGACTCAGAGAAATCTAAAGAAATTTGAAGAGCGATATTGGAAAGCAGAAAAGTATTATATGGATACCGTTAAGCCTTTGGAGAGAGCGGATTTTGTGATTGAGTCATGATCGTTCAAGAAAGGAATAAACGGATTAGCATTCCTTCAGTAGGCATATTCTTGCAACTGTTCCTTGTTTTATTTGTCACTGCGCTAAACGGTTTACGAACTTCACTGATGAATCATTTTTCAATTTACCCAGTTGCCCTTATGGAGCTAACGATTGGCGTCATCAGCTTATGTTTGGTGTCTACGGGCTCATTCAATCAAAGTATTCCGCTCTTTCATGGATCGTTGTCATGATCGGTGCAATGACGTGCTTTCTATTTGTTTTTGTGTATCTACTTCCAGAGGGGGGACTCCGCCTTCTCATCGGATGGTTATGAGGTCATTTGAATCCAACGAGCGAATGTTCGTAGCGCCTAAAAAGATAGCTGATTATGACATGGAATGGAACGATGTGTATCAAGAAATAGTAGATGCTGCATTAAAATTGGAGGAAAACTAGTGAAAATGAAAGTTCTGGCTCCTTTCATTCTATTGGGAACATTACTGCTATCAAGCTGTGCGAGTAATGAGGATAAAACGGCTGAGATTAAGCCTATGCCTGATTCGGATTATGTAAAAACATTCGAAGAGTTGAATCTTGGTAATCTATTCGATTTTGAATTCGAATTAGAGAATGCGGATAAACGCTGGGTAAGGCTTTGGGTTGAGCGGTATCAAGATGGAGAGAAAGATAGTGAGCCTATCACGGAACTTATCTACGGTGAGAGTCCGATTCCTGATGAAACGTCCAAAGGGCATTTAGGGTTTGGAATCATTCAGTCTAATGAAGGTGAACCGTCTTATTTTCTTTATTCACCAGGCGTTAGCTCAGCTCCGAATAAAAGCGTTGAAAAAACGAAGTCAGAAACATCAATGGCCACATTTGACTATGCGTTTCCAGATGAAAAGGTGGATTTACTATTGAACGAAGAAAAAGTGCTTGCAGCGTATCGGAGCACTTCATCGAATCAAATGAGAACCTATGATTTAGGAAACAAGGATGATGTTAAGAAAATGATTCAAGAGGATACGGAGGTTTTGTTGTTAAAAATCTTGATTGAAGAAAGTGATGAGGATAACTAATGGTTTTTGTTATGTCGGTTTAATAGTCATAGGATTTTAGTATGCTGAAACTATAAAGAGAATTTAACGAAATAGAGGCGTTTTTGTGGGAAATGTATTCTTTTTTGGAGGACTAGGATTAATATTTATAGTTGCTATGTTTCTTATAACATGGGGCGTCACTGCTCTATATAAATTAATGGCAAAGTAAAGAATGAAATTCCGTCTATCATTATGAGGGAAATTTAATAATAAAGTGAAGAACAGAGCTTGGAATGGCTTTTACGCCTCCAAGCTCTATTTTTATGTGATTTTACGTTTTCACCTCTGAAAAAAATGAATGTATTTTCCAATTAGTGGTTGCTTTATATATCATTACCTGATATATTACATTTATTGATATATCATTAAACGATATATGATTGGAGGAAGCTAATGCCAAGAAATGATTCTCTTGAAGTGGGAGAGCTAACAGATACATCTTATTACATTCTCCTATCACTGATGGAGCCTAAACACGGATATTTAATTATGAAAACAATTGAGGAAATGACAGACCACGCGGTTGTGGTCGGACCGGCGTCTATGTATACCACGATCAAAAAGCTACTTGGGGCAGAACTGATTGAGCTGCATGATAAGAGTGATAAGAAAAAGGTGTATGTAACGACAGAAAAAGGTGTTCAGCTAGTAAAAAAAGAAATCGAACGAAAACGCCAAATGATTCAGCACGGGGAAGAAATCCTCGCAAATAAAGGAGAGTGAGTATATTGGGGAAAAAGAAATATGTGATGAGCAGCGGTTTAGCTTTTTTTGAAGAGAAAGAGATGGAGCGGCTCGGTAAGTTTGCGCAAAAAGGATGGTTTTTAGAGAAGTTTGCGTTCTCAGGTTTTAAGTTACAAAAAGGAGAACCACAGGACGTGATTTATTCACTAGACTATCAATCGGAAGCAGATGAGGAGTATTTTAGTTACTTTGAAGAAGCGGGATGGAAGCATGTTTGTACTGGAGCGGGTGAAATGCACATCTTTTCGGCCGCACCAGGCACTACCCCAATCTATTCAGACCAGGCTTCCGTCAAGGAGAAATATAAAAGGGAAAGCCAATCAATGAAAAAGGTCGCCCTGCCAGCATTTCTAATAGCTGTTATGCTAGTCGTGTTGCTGTTTAGTAGTGAGAATGGATTTCTCCCTACTGTTGTTGGGGATATAAGTGAATATGCAAGTTACGCGGTTTATATTGTGTTGATCTTCACAGGAATGCCCTATCTTTCGTATCAATATAAGTTGAGGAAGTTGGAGAAGCGTAATGTTTAATAGGGGACAGATGCAAATAAAGTAATAGAACTGTCCGTGGTGATGGGACGATTGTTTGTAATGGGGGTCAGGTACGCACCTGACCCCCATTACGTTTCACACTCATTTTCTCTTCCTCCCAATCAACAGCGAGACTTGCGCCATTGTAAAAGGCAGGGATGATTTCTTTCGATAGGCCATGTATTTGCGTTCCCAGGTGTGGGCGTATTTGCCTTTGAACTTTCGTAAGCCCTGAAAATGATAAAAGATATGACCATGAAGAAAAATTTGGGCAGCGATTCGCTCACTTAAGAAGGAGAACTTGGATTGACCCACGTTCGAAAGTGGAGCCATTCCTAAGTTAAAGCGCTCGTAGCCTTCAGTCTTAGCCCATTCAAATAAAGAGAGAAACATGACGTCCATTGTGCCTGAAGGGGCATCGTGTAGAAAACGCATTAAATCAACAGATACCGTTTTGTTGTTATCGTAGACAGGCATAAGACTAGTAAAAGCAATGATCCTATCGTTTTCTTTCATAACAGCGATCTCTGATTTGTTTAGATAATCCACATGATAGAATCCGAGCGAAAATCCTTTCTCATTTCTTCCCTGTAGCCATTCATCAGATACGTCTTTTAGCTTCTGCAAAAGATCTTCACTGTGCGGTGGCTTTACTATTTCAACTTGAAAATTCTCTCGTTCGAATTTATTTTTAACAGCACGCAATGCTTTCATTCTCTTTCCAGATAGCGTGAACTGATCTAAATCTACGAATGCTTCTTCACCGAGCTTAAAG
The DNA here is from genome assembly GCF_056173645.1 of Anaerobacillus sp. QJM3NY_32. Lineage (NCBI taxonomy): Bacteria > Bacillati > Bacillota > Bacilli > Caryophanales > Bacillaceae > Anaerobacillus > Anaerobacillus sp. QJM3NY_32. Next base: position 1,308,500 of record NZ_CM149684.1, read on the forward strand.
AAACCAAAGCCTTTTTCATGGAGAATGGGAAGCAGGCTGTTACTAACTTCATAGAACACTGGGGTATAGCCCTGGATGTCTGCCAGGTGCTGAAACTCTTCGATAGCTTCAGGAAATGCTTCTTTCTGTCCGATCGGATCGCCGAGAACGACGAGCTTATCCGAAGATTTTTGGAAGCAGATTAAAACCGTTCTATTGGAGTTCCAAAAGATTGATTTATCGTGCAGGAAAATTAAATGAGCTAACGTATTTCCACCATAAGTTACAAGGTGCTCTTGTATTTCATTATCATGTTCAGGTGATGATTCCTTGATTGGGTTTCTCGGTTTAATCACGGCGGTTCCTATCACAAAAACAATCAGCGCAATCATTAAACCAATTAATGCACTATAAAACAGCGTGTGGTAATCTGTAATAACATATGGCAAGACTTGTGGTGGAATAACGCCGTTTGATGAAGGCAAGCTTAAATATCCAATTAACACATACATCGACGTGATGAATAGGATCACTAGCCCATCAATAATGGTTTTGCTCCACGTTAATACATAGCTCTCGCGATAGAAGCGCGTTCTCGACATATAGAGAATGAAGGCAACGAGTAAGAGAAAGATTGCTTCCTCATAATCGATCCCTTTAGAGAAGGTAAAGGCAGCTGCTGCGAAAAGGACGACGATGGTGAGATAATATGCTCTTTTCACCTTGTACTCAATTCCTCTTGATAACCCGAGTAAAGCAAAGCCAGCTCCAACGGAAAGCTGATGAGAAAGGTTAACAAGAAACGGTAGAGAATGCATTTCTTCTAGAATTTTTAACCGATCGATTATACCAGGTAAGGCTGCAGACAATAGTAAAATTAAGCCCGAAATAAACACGAGCAGCGTAAGCATCACATGACTTAGCCTTTGAATAAGGGCAAGTGGGAGGCTATCCCAGTTTGCATTCCATTTCTCCCAATAGTCTCTTACAAAAAGAATCGCAGCGAGTAAGAATGGAAAGATAAAGTATCCAACTCGATAGAGAATGAGTAGAAAAAGGACTTTCTCATCTTGGACACTAACAAGCTGGGTTCCCCAAATGAAGATCAAATCGAACGAACCGAGTCCGCCCGGGATCATGCTCACAATCCCAACGCATGAAGCGACAACAAAGATGGGGAATAACTCGTGAAAAGAAATGCTCAGTTCAAGTATGTTTGCTAGTAACCAGACGGCAAGGAACGCAAATGTCCACTCAAGGAGAGAGACAGCGATGAGCTGGAATTTCGTTCGTGAACCAAAGAACCGAGGAGAGCTTTTATCACGATGACGAACGAATTGAAAAAGCAGTACAGGCAGATACAGTCCAACCGCTATAACAACGACATAAAGCCATAGGAACTTTTCCATAAGAAGATTATCTCTATAAGCAACAAGAATTGTGAGTGCAAGGAAAGATAACCCAGTCAAATAAAAATACGAAATGTTTCCAATGGACTTAGATAGTTTCTGTTTATCTACCTCATAAGTTTGATAAAAATATTTTCTAAGCATTCCGCTAATAATTCCACCAGATCCGATCAGGTTAGAGAAAGCATTGACGATAAACGATTGCTTCAACAGCTGCTTTTTCGGAAATGATTTTTGAAGTGATTTTAAAAGCAATGAGTCGTATAAGAACATCGGGCTAACGGCTCCCATAGAAATTAATAAAACGAGAATAAGTTTGCCGATGTTAAACTGATTAACTTCATTTCGGAGAAGCTCCGGGTTGATGCTAGACATGAAAGGAAGGCTTTCAATCACTGCTAGCACAAAAAGAAAAAGAGGTAAGATGAATTTCAAATAGTGAAATAAATACTTGTAAATAGTTGTTTTCATAGTTCACTCCTTTATCTTGATTTTACATGAATCTTAGAAAGTTCACTCAATAAATTTGAAAAAGGTGAAAATTTTTGCCTTTGGGAAGAAAATCATAAACCATCCCCGTTTAAAATATGTATCGAAAAGTGTAGTATAGCAGAACGATTCACTCACAAAAAAAAACGTTCAGAGGATTTCCTCTGAACGTTTTTTACTTACATTTCTTCTTGTGTTTTTTTCTTGCCTCTAAATCGATACAAAACAAGGTAAAGCATCGGAACCATAATCAGCGTTAAGACAGCTGAGAAAAGGATACCTGATATGATCGTAACGGCAAGCGGTGTAAAGAGCGCATCGCCACTTACGGCAACTGGGATAAGGGCAACGATTGATGTAATCGCGGTAAGGAGAATGGGGCGTAAGCGAACACGACCGGACTCAATAACTGCGTCTTCTACATCCATGCCTTTTTTCAGTGCTTGTTCGATAAATTCAATTAACACGACCGAGTTTCTCACTACGATACCGGTGAGTGATACCATTCCCATCACACCAAGGAAACTGATTGGCGTTTGGGTAACGAATAGTCCAAGAATCGCACCCGCAATCGCAAGGTATACGGCAACAAGGACAAGGAACGGTAGTGAAAGTGAATTAAATTGCAGGGCAATCAATAGGTACACTAGGAAGAGTACGATGATGAAGAGTACGGTAATTTCAGCAAAGAAATCACTTTGAGCTTCATTTTCACCGCCAAGTGTAATGCTGTAATCAGCGTCATCTAGCTGATCGCGCTGATCTTCCACAATCTTAGTTACGTTAGCTTCGTAATTCTCCTCGTCTTTAGGGAAGGCACGAAGCGTAATCGAGCGTTCACCATCAATGTGAGGAATCTTTTGAATTTGTTCACTTTGTTCTGTTGTCACAAGCTCATCTAATGAGATGAGTTCAGGTGGTCCACCTGTTGATGCGGCTGGAAGCTCAAGGCTTGAAAGATCGACTTCATCTTCGCTACCTTCTAGCACGATATTCATATCACGCTTTACAACGCCATTATCAAATGCTTTTAGTGGAATACCAGCCGTTGCAAGTCGAATTTGCTGGCTGATCTGATTGACCGTAATGCCATTTTCTTCGAGTGCATCGCGATCTGGTACATATTCGAGCGAAGGTTCAAAGTCACCTACGTTATCAACGACAAGGTCTGTTTCAAGTCCTTCGATCTCTTTTGTTAGCTCATCTCTAAGGTCGATAAGCTTATCGATTTCTGGTCCAGAGACGGTAACGGTCACAGGTGCTCCTGCAGGAGGTCCCTGCTGGATCGTTTCCATAAAAATCTCAGCATCCGGGTACTCATTTCTGAGCTTATCTGTCCAGTCGTCAATGAGTCCTTGCGTTGTCTGGTTTTCTCGATCGACTCTGGCAACGATTTGGCCAGTATTTTCACCAGTGCTCGTTAGCGAGCTGTTGAAGAGACCAGGAGTACCTGTGCCTGTGAAGACGCTTGTTTCATATACGCCGTCATCTGTTTTCAGTTTTTCTTCGATTTCTTGAAGCGTATCGTGTGTGTCTTCGATCGGCGTACCAATTGGTAGCGTGATGTCGACCGTTACTTCTTCCTTATCAGCAGCCGGGAAGAACTCAAACGGTGTTAAGACGACTAATCCGAAGATCGCTGTCGTGAGCACAAGACCAAGAATAGAAACAAGAATTGGTTTTTTTGAAAATTTCTTTAGAAGCTTGTCGGCATAAACATCGGCAAGCTTATTTAACGGTTTGCCAAGAAGTCCTGGTGCATCTGACATTGGCTTCTTCGATCGACGGCTTAAGAAGTAGCGCAAAATCGGTACGAAAATGAGTGCCACTAATGTTGATGCAATAATCGTTGTAATGAGCACTGTTGGCAACGCGCGTATAAATGCCCCGTTACCACCTGAAAGGAAAATTAGTGGCAAGAATGTAAAGACGATCGCTAGAGAGGAGGTCACGATGGACACCCAAATCTCTTTCACGCCATTAACGGCTCCCATTAAACCTTTATCGCCGAGCTTATATCTTCGTTGTATGTTGTCGTTTATGACGATCGAGTCATCAACAATAATCCCGAGTGCGATGATTAACCCAATGACGGAGATCTGGTTTAGATCCACATCAGCAAAAGGTAGTGGAATAAAGCCCATTAGAACGGAAATCGGAACAGCAAGTGCTACGACGAGCGCACCCGATCCAGATAGTCCAAGAGATGTTGCCACAATAACGGCAAGCACAGAAATCGCTAGGGATAGGAATAGGCCATCAAAAATGTCCGTAACGATTGAAGCTTGAGAGTAATAAGACTCTAGCTCTACGTTTGAAGGCAGGCCTCCTGAAAGCTCATCCACTTTATCACTCACACGCTCATCGACAGTTGGGATATCTTCTCCGGACTTTACGTAAGCGGTGAAGGAAACAGATGGCTGTCCTTCAAAAGTGATAATATCTTCAACGTCTTTTGGACTAACTTCAACGCTTGCAATGTCTTTTAAGTAAACCGCGTCTCCATCAGGGCTTTTACCTACAAATAACTCTTCCATTTCATCGAGTGAATCGTAGTTTTCAACAGAAAGCTGAACAACTTCCTCATCCATTTTCTGTTTTCCTAAAGGCGTTGGATAGTATTCATTATTAATGGCACTTTGAACGTCGGTAACGTTCAAGCCGGAATCTTTTAATTCCTCTTGTTTTAATTCAATTAAAATTTGTTCTTCAGGCAGTCCTTTGATTGTAACGCCAGAAACGCCTGATAATTCTTCGACTTCCTCTTTCCATCGATTTAATTCTTCTTTAAGAGAGAGGAGGTTGTCGCGGTTATCGCTTGTAAGATGGTAGGAAACAATCGGCATTTTTGCCGTTGATTCATTTACATCTGGTTCGAAAGCTTCGTCAGGAAAAGAAGTCGAGGCATCGGAAACGGCCTGGCGTACGTCACCAAACACTTCCTTCTTACTTTCTCCTTCCGCTACTTCGATCACTATGTTCGAAAAGCCTGCTGCTGAAGAAGATGTCACTTCAGCGATGCCATCGATCGAACTGAGCGATGACTCGATTGGGTTCGTAATTGATCGTTCAACTGTGTCCACCGTTGCACCAGGATAAACGGTGCTAATCGTTCCGATATTTACTGTTGTTTCCGGAATTTCACGCTGTGGAAGTTGAATGAATGTAAACACTCCAACGATGACAAATAATAAAATAAATATCATAAAGAGCTTGGACCGTTGTAAAATCCATTTCAACATATGAGAGCCTCCTCTGTTCGTTTTCGACTGTTCGGTCAATCTGATGTCATTTATACCCCATATTTGTTGAAATATAAAGTTTTAATGTGCTTGACTCAATAGTCATTTTTACTGAGATTAGCTAGGAAGTCAAGAAACGAGTGTGCTAAAAAACAAATTCGAAAGGGTGAAGGTTAGTCAGGTATGATTAAGTAAACTTCTTGTTTTAATCGAGATATGCAGTTTAAGCTCGAGGGCATATTGTGACTATCATTCCACTCATCAAGTAGTGTATTCTGATGGAAGAAGACATCGAGGTGAACGATATGGATAAACGAAAAGCAATATTAGAAGCGGCCGTTGAATTGATCGCAGAGAAAGGGTACACGCATACATCGATGCAGCAGATCGCTGATAGCGTAGGAGTATCAAAAGGTTCGCTTTACTCATTTTTTCCATCAAAGGAAGATTTGATTATTTCGATTTATGAACACTATCAACAGCTCGTTTTTGAACGTGCTTTTGTTGTGGGATTAGACGGTAATCTACCACCTTATGAGCGGTTTGCAAAACAATTCCAGGTGCAATTCGAAGGGATATTGGAATATAAATCTTATATGAAAATGCATATGCGCGGGGAATCCGCTCAAAGCAGTGAAAAGCTTGAAGGAATGGGCCATCGCATGAGAGGGAGACTCTTTAGCTGGCTAGAACGAAATTTGATTGATTTATATGGGGAGAAGATTGCCCCATATAAATGGGATTTGATGTGGATGACGCAATCCATTTATACCTCCTACACAGGTCTTATGATTTCTTCTGAGAGCCTGCTTTCTCCAGAAAAGCTTGGAAAGCACATCGTTAGGCAGATTGATATTCTAGCATCGGATTTTCTAGCAGGAAGTAGCACGCCTCTTCTAGATGATGAAATGATGCGTCCTTTTTCCGTAGGGATGGATCGAGAAGGGGCTTTTACATCGTTTGAGAAAAGAGAGAGTGCCTGGAAGGCGCTCTATAATAATATCCATGAATTAAAGGAGCCTCAATACTATCTAGAGGTAACGGATCGCATATCGGAAGAATCTAGAAAGTCAAAGCCTGATGAGATTGTGATGAGAGGGCTGTTTCAATTACTGAAAGAAGAAGATTTGCTGAAAGGAAATGCGCAAGCACTAGAAACACAAATCCTTCCGGCGACAGAACATTAGGATGGTTATTTTCCAATTTTTTCGGGTAAATAGGGTGTAGAGAGAGATGGTTATCACCAAAGGAGAGAGAGACAAATGTCAGAGAAACCTTCATCAATCAATGGAAGCAGTACCTTTATTGCAATTGTTTCCATTGTAGCGGGCTGTCTTGCTGCTATCATTGCAGGAAGCTTCCTATCCGGAGCTATTGAACTAGCAACAATTGAAATCTTCCCTATATTCTTCCCAATCATTATTTGCGCTGTCGGCATTTTTCTAGGAGTGGTTGCTTTTCGCATTTCAAAAAGAAGACTTGCAGTAATGGGGATTGCCTTAAATGCTGTTGTTCTTTTATTACCATTAGGCTTTTTAGTCGTGAAGTTATAGAGGAATGAAGAAAGCAGTTTAGATTATGAGTTTCTAGCTTTAATCACATGAGAAAAAAGATAACAATGAGCGCTGAATAGTATTTCAATTCAGCGCTCATTTTTTATTCTATATTCAGGATTCGGAAGGGTTTTTTAATTATTCTGAATAAAATATGGATAATTATGTTAACGTTAGGGGGTGCTATAAAAACTGGGAGGGATGTTAGTGAGAAATACACAAACAAAGCAGTGGGATTTAGACAGCGTTTATCCAGGAGATAAAGTAATTTCATTAAAAGAACAGGTCTCTACTATCATTTTACATATTGATCAAGTGCAAACAGATTTGGAAAATCAAACTCATCCTCAAGAAATACTTGAAATGGTTAAGGCGATAGAACTTGTTCAAACCATCAACACAAACGTTTTTGAAATGGATGAGTATATTATTTGTAAATTTTCAGTCGCCGTTCATGATCCAGAGCTACAAACGCTTAATGAACTAAGCACTCGGATGAAGTCACGGATGGAGACGCTATTGCTTACTTTTCGTCACTATCTCGCAGCTATTTCAGATGATCAGTGGCATGCATTGCTCAAAAGTCCAGAAGTTCAAGGAATTGAAACGTTCTTAACGATTCAACGCCAAAAGGTTAAAGACCAGTTAAGCCCAGATCTGGAGAAAGTCATTCACTCTCTTTCAGTAAATGGTTTTGATGGATGGGAAGACCATTATGAACAGGAATTTGCTCAACTTACAGTGCCTGTGAGTAATGAAATGGGGATAGAAAACATATCTTTTGATTCGGCATTTATGCGTGCGATGCTCTCAAGTGACCGAAAGATTAGGGAGGAAATTGCTTCATCAATGACAAACGTTTGTCGTAAAAACGAAATACGTTTTGCTTCAATATTTAATCACCTTGCAGGTTATCGGAACGAGCTTTACCGTTTAAGGGGGTGGTCAAACCCTATGAAGGAAATGTATGAACAAAACCGAATCAGTGAAGCTTCAGTTAATAGCATGATGCAAGCACTCCATAAAAGCAAAACCTTGCTACATCAATTTTTAGACCGGAAAGCGCAGTTAAATCAACTAGAGAAGTTGAGTTGGTTTGATATTTACTCTCCAACGTTTACTTCTAAGGAAACTGTTACATATGACCAGGCAACAGAAATCGTCATAAGTCAGTTTTATCGATTTAGTGAAAAGATGGGCAAATTCGCTGAACGAGCTTTTGAAGAAGGATGGATTGATGGAGAACTCTCTGATTCTAAGCGACATGGAGCATTCTGCGCATCGTTGCCAAATTCGAAGGAAAGTCGAGTACTCCTATCTTTCACAGGAAACTATCAGGATGTCGTTACTCTTGCTCATGAGTTAGGGCATGCTTATCATAATTTTCACCTTCATGAAGAACCAGGATTTGCTCATCAAACCGGAACGGGATTAGCAGAGACAGCATCGACTTTCGCAGAGAATCTAGTACTTGATGCCGCAATCGAATTAGCGGATTCAGAAGAAGATAAATTATCCTTGCTAGAGTTGAAAATTATTAATGGATTAAAGTACATTGCTTATATTCCCGCTAAATTCGAGTTTGAACAGCAGTTTTACGAAAAGCGTAAATCCCAGATGCTTTCAGCAACGGAATTGACTGATTTGATGGAGAAAAGTGAAAGAGACTGGTTTCAGGATTCATTAGAAGAGGTGAACACCCATAACTGGATGACGATTCCGCATTTCTTTAATACAGAAAAAGCTTTTTTTAATCTGCCGTATACAATTGGCTATTTGTTCAGTAATGGTGTTTATTCGCTTTATTTGCTAGATAAAGAAACGCTTCCTGAACGATATAGTCAACTACTCAGCTCTTCAGGCAATAAAACAATGGAAGAATTAGGCGCTGAGTTCCTAGATCAAAATTTAACCGAACCATTTTTCTGGGAGACATCGATCAAGCCTTTAGAGAAAGCCATTTCAATTTATCTCGAGAAAACCAAGGCTTATTTGTAAGCAAGAGTCGTTTAGTGATATGCCGTTTCATTTCTTGATTGTTTAAAATACTATTTTTAATAGATGAAAAGCTAGGTCAATCTGATCTGGCTTTTTGGTTATGCTTCGTTATAGAAAGGTGGTTCTTTGTTTGATTTCGCTCTAGGAGACTAGTAGGCTCTTGTTATTAGTTAAACGATTATTGTTCGTCATTACCGTTGGCTCGTTTTGTTAGCGTAATGTTCCCATCAACGATTTTCTTCTTTCAATCTCCTCCCATTCACGGTTATACTAATGCAAGAGTATTGGATCAACTATGGGACGCAACATCCCTTATACAGAGAGGATTTAACAGCATGCTTGATTATAAGCTTTACAAAAGTAAGAAGGCGAACTGCAGTGAAACGATCGTGTTGATTCACGGTCTTGGTGGGAACTATGGGATCTTCTGTAACCAGATCTCCACATATAAAAAAGAGTATGATGTGCTTGCTATCAACCTACCGGGGCATGGAAAATCACCGAGTACTGACAGTTATAACATGCCTTTCAATAGAGAATTAGTCGCAGACGAAGTGATTCTGCTTCTAGATGAGTTAAAGATTTCTAAAGCACATTTAGTAGGTATTTCACTAGGCTCTGTTGCCGTGCATCATTTGCTTCAACGAGTTCCGGAACGCGTTCAGAGTGCTGTACTAGGAGGCGCGATCACACGATATTCTCCTCTAGCTACCTTCATGCTTCGCGCTGGAAATGCAGTGAAAGCGTTTGTACCATATATGTGGTTGTATAAAATGTTTGCTTATATTATGATGCCTAAAGCAAATCACGCTAGCTCTAGAAAGCTATTTATCAGAGAAGCTCTTAAAATGAATCGAAGAGACTTTCTAGCTTGGTATGCGTTAACACCTCAAGTAAATGCAGCATATGCGAACGTTCAACAATATAGCCAAAACATCCCGAAGCTCTACATTTCTGGGGAACAGGATCATCTCTTTTTGGATCCTTTATTAGAAGATACGAAAAGCGATGAACAGGCACAGCATTTGATCTTAGAGCAATGCGGTCATGTTTGTAACGTGGAAAAACCAAGGGAGTTTAACGATGCTTCGCTTGCATTTTTTAATCAGCATAGCTCAACCCAGTCTTCCATATCATCCGCTTTATAAAGGCTTTGAGTGCCTGTCACTAAGCGAATTTAGACCTATTTGTAACCTTTTCACCGTTTAACTCGTTTAGATAGAAAAGGCTGAGCGAATGGAGGGGTTCATGGTGAAGATCAAGCTTCTACCGATTCTAGTGGGAACCTTATTACTATTAGGTATAACTGGCTGTGGAAATAATGAAGCTCAAACCGTAAATACATCAAAGGGTGACGTGGGGGAAGAGACGGCAGTTCCAGCTACATCAGAAAATGAATTCTCTCAAGAAGCAAGAATGATGGCGAATGATGAGAAACTCATTGAGATGCTAAAGTCTACAGGAGTGATCAAGGAAGATGCGACGCCAAGTGAGATACAGGAGGCGCTAGAAGAGTACTTGAAGGAGAAAGCAGAAGGGATAGACCAGGGCGCAAAATCAAGTGAGAAATATATCGAGGATTTGAAGAAACAAATTCAACAAGACTTAGAAAAAGAAGGTTCGAAAGAGTAATCTTAGACGAGAGCTTTGGTTCTAACAGTTCAGAAAAGGCGTGCATTGAATGCCCTCCTTTTTTGAACTTTTTTTGTTCATTTTAAGAAGTAAAAAACATGAAGCTTGGAACGAAAAGTTAACTGGTAAATATATGATATTATGAAAGTAGTATAGTACTAGATGGGAATGAGTGAAGTTGAATAAACCTGTGGTCATTTGCCTTCTCCTTTTTAGCGCACTGTTTTTAGTTTTTCAAGAAAGCGCATTAAGTACAATGATCTATAATTGGTTTTTAACGATGCTGCTGATGTTCTACATATATACAATTCATGGTGAGGAAATAGATGAATATTGATCAGTTACAATCTAGAAAAAGCCCTGCAAACGGATTCTCTTATTTGTAGGGCTTTTTCTATTTTTTACTTAATTTAACGTGTTGAAGCGTTATTGCAAAAAAACAAATTAGTGATGAGGAAATGGTGCTTTTGATCTGATTTATTTGTGTGAAAAATAGCTCACTACTTGAAAAAATAGTCATAAAAAGGAGGGTTTTAGGAAATATTGTGACTTTTGTATCATTCAAATTTTTCTGAAAAAGGATTATAGTATGATTATTGTAAAACTATTGTAAAAAACATTTTTTTAGGGGGAATGAGATTTTGAAGGGGAAAAATGTACTGTCAATGGCGATGATTGCTGCGCTAACGCTAAGTGCTTTCACAGCACCTGGAGCAAGTAGTCAAGCTAGTGTAGACACGCCGCAAGTGAAGCAAGAAGTGAAGGAAGAAGTTGTACATAAGCAAGGTCCATTTGATCTAGCTATTGCAAATGAAGAAAAGCTAATTGAGATGCTGAAAGAGAGTGGGAAAATCTCTAAAAATGCATCTGCCAAAGAAGCAGAACAAGCATTGGATGTGTTTTTGAATGAAAAGTCTGAGTCGCTTATGGAAAAAGACACGACCGGGGAATTAGAAGATGAAAAGCTTGAAGTTGAAGCTGACATTAAAGAAAAGTTAATGAATGATAACAAAGGTAAGGGAAATGACAACGGGAAAAAAGGCGGCAAGAAACTTGATAAAGTCGTTGAAGAAGACTATCACGGTGATGTTCGTTCTGATAACGTCCTAGTGCTTTTAGTCGAATTCCCTGATTTTCCACATAACAGTATTAAGCCAGATGAATCTGATATGTATTATGAAGATTACGTGAAGGAACACTATCAAGATATGATTTTCGGTGAAGATGGGTATGAAGGTCCGAATGGTGAAGATCTTATCTCTATGAAACAATATTATGAAGAACAATCAAATGGCGCTTACACGGTAGATGGCGCTGTTGCTGGATGGTATATGGCATCCAAAAATGCAGCTGAATACGGTGGTAACTATCCGACAGAAGATGATAGCGACAAGAATGCGCGTGGTCTTGTGAAAGAAGCTCTGAATGCAGCGGCTGCTGATCCTTCTGTCAATCTAGCAGAATATGATCAGGAAGATCGCTATGACCTTGACGGTGACGGTAATTTCCGGGAGCCAGATGGTCTTGTTGATCACTTGATGGTAGTTCACTCAGCAGTTGGAGAAGAAGCTGGTGGTGGACAATTAGGATCTGATGCGATTTGGTCTCACCGCTGGAACCTTGGTAGTATTTTCCCAATCGAAGGATCACCAGAACCAGAGGAGGATTACTTTGGTGCAGGTTCCATGTATGCATATGACTATACTATTGAACCAGCTGATGGAGCAGCAGGAGTGTTCGCTCATGAATATGGTCACGATTTAGGTTTACCGGATGAGTACGATACACAATATTCTGGGGCTGGTGAAGCAGTATCTTACTGGTCAATCATGGCGAGCGGAAGCTGGGCTGGTGCACTTCCTGGAACAGAACCTACTGGTTTCAGCGCATGGTCTAAAGAATTTCTTCAGGCTGCTCAAGGTGGAAATTGGTTGAAGTATGATGAAGTTGATTTAGATGAGATTGACAAAAAAGGTTTGGAAGTTTATTTGGATCAAGCGAACACGAAAGGGACAAACCTTGACGCGCTTCGTATCAACCTTCCAGACAAAGAAACAGAAATTAATACGCCATTTAGCGGCGAATTCGAGTATTTCAGTGGGAGTGACAATGATTTAGATAATTCCGCTGTGATGAATGTAGATCTTTCAAATGCGTCATCAGCCGAATTGACGTTTAAGACATGGTATGACATTGAAGAGGACTGGGATTATGGTTCGATTCAAGTAAGTGAAGATGGTGAGAACTGGACAGCGATCCAGGGAAATATCACGACAGAAACTAATCCGTATGATAATAATCCTGGACACGGCATTACCGGTCTATCCAATGGTTGGATTGATGCTACATTTGATTTGAGCGCTTATGCAGGAAAAGATGTACAAGTGAAAATGAACTACTGGACAGATGGAGCTGCAATTAATCCTGGCTTCTATGTTGATGATATTCGCGTAACAGCGGATGGGAACGAGCTTCTCTTTGACGATGCAGAAGGCGAGCCTAAAGTGGAGTTAGATGGTTTCACAAAGAATAAAGGAGTGAAGGTTTCAGAGCACTACTACCTTCTTGAATGGAGAAATCATCAAGGTGTCGATGAAGGACTTGATCACATTCGTCGTGGCGCTAGCTTGATGTCTTATGATCCTGGTTTAGTTGTTTGGTACGTGGATAACAAGTATTCTGATAACTGGACAGGGGTTCACCCTGGCGAAGGGTTCCTTGGGGTTGTCGATGCGGATCAGCATGAATTGTTCTGGAGTGACGGAACGGTTGCCCAAACACGTTACCAAATTCATGATGCGGCGTTCAGCCTTCGTAAAGATGAGAAGATGTTCATTGACTATAGCGAGCTTCTTGGTCGCACAATGACAGATAAGAAAAATCAATTTGTGAAAGAATTTAACGATAAGGAAAGTTATTTGAATGAAGCTATCCCTGATGCAGGACGTAACGTTCCTCAATATGGCTTGAAATTCAAAGTAACAGGTGAAGCAACGGATCGTTCGGTTGGACGTGTGTTGATTACAAAAAAATAAGAAATGAGGGAACGCTTAGAGATAAGCGTTCCTTTTTTCGTTTAAAGGGGGAGGTAGGCCTGACCCCGTTCTAAATAATTGATATAGTATGCTTGACTAGGTGGTGTACCCCGCAGTTTATGATGAAGGGGGAGGGGACATGTATAAAATAAGCCAATTTGCTCAGTTAACAGGATTAAGTAACGAAACGCTTCGCTATTACGCAGAAGTTAAGCTATTAGAGGCAGCTTATATTGATCCGAACAGCCGTTATAAATACTACGATGATGGCAGTTATTTTCTAGCGCTATTATTAGCAAAGCTAAGGCGGTTTGGATTTACCATTCAGGAAATGAAGTCTGTGATGGAAGATGAGTCATTCGCTCATTTAGAAGATCTTTTGAGTCAAAAGAAATTGCGTATAGAAGAACAAATAAACGATTTGCAACTTCAACTTCAAGACATTGATGAGTTTCTTAAATCAGGGAGGGAAAAGAATGATTAGCTGGAAAGAGGAGAAGGTGATTCGTGTGCCGATCGAAACGGTTTGGGATTTGTTTAGAGACGAAAATATTCAAACGATCATGCCAAAAGTTGAGGAGCATGTATTAATGGAATTGGAAGAGGATCAAGTCGGAGCGAAGCATCGTCAAACGTATCGGGAAGGAAAAAGACTTGAAACTTACATGGTTGAGACGATCGCCTACGAGGATCGAGAAGAATATAAAGAGAAACGGATTAGTTTTGTGTTAGGAAAGGCGTTTGAAATATCGCTTGGTTTTATACTAGAAAAAGTGAGTGAAAGCGAAACAAAATTCATTTACGAAGGTCAAAATAAAGGCGTGAATTTTGTGGGGCGCGCCATGCTTAAGCTAAGCCGTCAAAAGGATCAAATGAATGTTGTTCAGGAATTTATGGACCGAGTGGAAAGTGAAGCGATTAAACGAAATGAGGTCCAGATTTAATCCGGGTAGTAATTATTGAGACCTTTTATTCAATTTGATACTAAGTGGAAGAGGAGAATGGAGTAAAATCGGCATAATTTTAATCTTTGTACTATCGTAAAGAAGTCAGTTAGTATGAAAGCCGCCAAGGCAAACTGGGCGGCTTTTTTCAATGGTATTGGTGCTCATTATGTGTTTGAACGTTCGCAAGCTTCAGCCACTCTCACAAAATACCCTTTTACTAATTCATCGAGCGTAGCAACGGATTTTTGGTCAAGCGTTCGATCGTCCCTCAATGAACAAAGAACGCTTTCAATGAGAAATTCTCGTGACTTCTTAGAATGAAGAAACTCATCCTGGATAAAATCTAGAAGTTCTATTGATTTTGTGTGTTTCTCGTTCAAGCCCCTCTTCAGGGTTGCGATTGTTTGCTGAAGTTTTTCTTTAAAATCTTCATCGGAATTCGTCGCATTTGGTAGCCAGGTACTCATTTGTTCAGGTTTGTTCAGCTGTTCTCCTGCAGCAGCGGCATCGTTAACGATGTTCACGATACGTTGGACGCTATAGTGTACAACGGGGGAAATGTCTACGCTCGGACCGTTTGCAATCGAATAGTACTTGACATTGTGATGAAGTACGCCCAGAAACATGATCGCCCCATCAAGTAGATATGGTCGCTTATCCTCGCCGAATAGCTCAAGAAAACGAGTGAATACCCACTGAATCATTCTCTTTTGTCCTTCTTTAAGGAAATCCTTCAAATCCTCATCATTCGAGACAAACACTTCTTCAAAAAGTGTAATCAGCTTGTTTTTCTTATTCGTATTCATTTGTAGTTCAATTTGTTTAATAAAGATAGTAAGGTCAGCACGATCCTGGCCGATCATCAATTCATCCCGGCTTGTTTCCATTGAGCCATAAAGGGCTTTGAAAAGAGCAATTAATAACTCATTTTTCGATGAGAAGTAATTGTAGAACGTGCCTTTTGAAATGCCGCTATATTCGAGTATGTCTTGAATGGATGTTGCCTGAAAGCCTCTTTCAATAAAAAGCTGATGCGCCATCTTAATAACGTGCTGTTTGCGATCGTTCATTCTATCACCTTTTACTTCGTTATATTTACATGAAATTTATTGTTGTACTTCCGGTATAAAATTGATCATACCTTATTTCTTGATTAGAAACAAATCCTTTCAAATCAGGAAGAAATAATGATTGCAAAAGTTGAACTCATGGTATATGATATTAGAGATTTGAACCGATGGTATAAATAATTGAACTGAAGGTATATGGGGGAATGATGATGAGTCAATCAGTGAAAGAGACGCCAAAACCTAAGTACGGCATTCTTGCGATTCTGATTGTTGGTGCTTTTATTGCGTTTTTAAATAATACATTGCTTAATATTGCGTTGCCATCGATTATGGCAGATTTACAAATTGAAACGGCTACGGTTCAGTGGCTTACAACAGGATTTATGCTTGTGAACGGTATTATGATTCCGGCAACGGCATTTCTTATTGAAAAATATTCCGTGCGTCGCTTATTTCTTGTGGCGATTGGATTATTTACAATTGGTACAGTTGTTGCGGGGATGGCGGAGATCTTCCCGGTTCTACTTGGGGGAAGAATGCTTCAAGCTTCAGGTTCGGCGATTATGATGCCGCTCTTGATGAATGTCATGCTCGTTAGCTTTCCAATTGAAAAAAGAGGGGCGGCAATGGGTGTTTTCGGTTTAATTCTCATGGCGGCGCCAGCAATTGGTCCGACGCTCTCTGGTTGGATTATTGAAAACTACGATTGGAGAATGCTTTTCCATTTCGTGACGCCAATTGCTATTACGATTTTCCTACTTGGTTTCTTCTTGTTGAAAGATAAAAAGGAAAAGGTAAACATTCGTCTCGATCTCTTTTCACTGATCTTATCAAGTATTGGTTTTGGAGGTATTCTTTACGGCTTTAGTTCTGCAGGGAATAAAGGTTGGGATAGCCCACAAGTTTACTTAACGATTGGAATTGGGGTTATTTCTCTGACGACGTTTATTATTAGACAGTCGAAACAAGAACGACCAATGTTGAATTTTTCGATTTTCAAATATCCAATGTTCGCTCTTTCATCTTCCATTACAATGGTTTTAAATATGGCGATGTTTTCAGGAATGCTGTTGCTCCCGATTTACGTGCAAACCATTCGAGGCATTTCACCACTTGATGCAGGATTGATGATGCTTCCAGGGGCACTTGTGATGGCATTTATGTCTCCAATCACAGGTCGCTTATTTGATAAAATTGGCGGACGCATTTTGGCGACAACGGGTCTAGCTATTACAGTTGTCACAACATACCTGTTTAGTACATTGTCTATGGATACGACGTATAACTACATTATGATTCTTCATGCTGTGCGCATGTTCGGAATGTCAATGGTTATGATGCCTGTATCAACGAATGGATTAAATCAGCTACCAGCTCGTTTCTATCCGCACGGTACAGCGATGAACAATACGTTGAATCAGGTAGCGGGCGCTATAGGGACAGCGCTTCTCGTTACGATTATGTCTAACCGAACAGAATCCGCTGCAGCTGATCTTGCGAGGGAAGCAGCGACGAGCGGAGCGGTAGATCCTACGATGCAGCAACAAATTGCCATGCAGGCGATGCTTGAAGGGATTAACTTTGCCTTCTTTGTTGCTACATTTATTGCAGGTCTTGCGTTTGTGCTCTCATTCTTCATTAAGCGCGCTGGCCGTGAAGAAGTGAAGCAGCCGATAGTGCCAGAATCCAAGCCAGTTGAGCTTGTGACAAATTCATAATGAATCAGCTACAAAAACGGATGAAATCCCTAGGGATCTCATCCGTTTTTATTCGTTAGAAGAAGCTGTTTTGGTTTTATTATGATAATGCTTTTTGGCTTTTGTCCGATTTCCGCAAACCTCCATCGAGCACCACTTGCGCTTTCCCTTCTGGTTGACGAAATAGGCAAGACAGTTTTCACTTTCGCACGCTTTTACCTTATCGAATATACCGCCCGCTTCATGATCAAGCATCTGATAGGCAATGAGTGAGAGTAAACCATTCGTTCCCCCTTCTGTAGGGAGGGGTGTGAGTTTCTTGTCATCGATTGTAAAGGACAGTGGAGCCGCTTTTGTTACATTACTTAGCATTTCGAAAAAATCGGCTTGAGAAAAGTTCGAAGCGAAATATTTACGACACTGATTCCGGAAGTGTTGAATGTCGTTTGTATGAATAGTGTCCTTCTTTATGAATTCTACTTGTTTCTCGTTTAACAAACCCTTGTTTTCCATTAATGTGATCCACTGAAAGACGTTCTCTTCTGTTAATAGCAGATCGGTAGGGTTTTGATTTTGTATTTTTAATGTGTTCATTAAGTTAATAAATAAGAAATTAGAAAAATGGGAAAAACTCGTTTCGAGTATCATATTGAAACACACCTTTTGCTTTATCGTTGACAACGATTATAACATAATGTAGTATTCTAACCACTAAATTAGTTTTTAGTAGTTATAAAAACAAAGTAAGAGGAGAGATATAATGGCAGTACAAAAAGTAACGGACCAAAACTTCGAAGAAGAAACAAATCAAGGACTCGTTCTAGCAGATCTAGGAGCGCCCTGGTGTGGCCCATGTAAAATGATCGCGCCAGTGTTGGATGAACTAGATGAGGAACTAGGCGAGCAATTAAAAATTGTCCAACTTGATGTGGATTCAAATCCAGAAACAGCAAGAAAGTATGACGTGATGAGCATTCCAACATTGCTTTTCTTTAAAGATGGCGAACTTGTTGAGAATGCGGTTGGATTTCGAACAAAAGAAGAATTAGCAGGTATTGCTAAAAATCACGGCTAACTTACTAATAGATAAAGCAGCTGCTCTTATGAAGAGCGCTGCTTTTATTTTTGATTCCGTATGAACTTAATTAGATTTCATTAATTAATATCCTGAGTCCCATAACCTGTTATGGTGAGATTCACGTCTACATTAACAGTGAGGGCAGGGAAAATATCTTCCCAATTTTTCTCGTGTTCCTTCCAATATCGGGGTTGTTTGATTTTTACCCAAGTTCCAATTTTTAGAAAATCGAGTTGTTGTTCTTCCTGTGCGATGGAAAGAACGCGTTCAATGTCTTTCTTGACGACTTGTTGCCCCTTTTCTTGGAGTGGCATTTCCCATCCTTCTTTGAAAACGTCGCGTTCTATCTCCCAATCCTCCGCAAGTCGTAAGGAGCTATCTACAATAATGTCGACGGTTAGCTTTCCGTTTTCTACATTTGGCTTGACGGTTGTGTTCGATTTCATTATCTCAAGGACCACTTGATCTTCTTTAGACTCTCCTGTTTCAATAGTAACGAGCCCGCCCTGAACTTCATCTGTGACCCATTTTAATCCTCCAACCTCTTCTGGTGAAAGCCAGCCAACTAATTTTTCGTTTTTATTTGATATAATCCCGGCCCCAAGCAACCTCAGTCTATTATCATGGATTCCTACTTCAGGAATGACGAAGCTTGCACCTGCTGTAATACTATTGGAGGCTTCTCCGAATTTAAGATTATCCAAGACGTAAAGGCTCCGATCTTTGTTTTGAGTGAGCTCCTTCAGCTGCACAGCAGGAAACATTTCTTTAGTTGGTTCGACATCTAGAATCGAAGCGGCGGGCTCCCTTGAAATAAATAAGGAAACGGTTCTCCTAAATTCATGATCACGCAAAAAGAAGCTGATGAGTTGCTTGATCGGTTCTTTTCGTAGAAGCTCTTCCGAGAGAACCATTGATTTGAGATGTGTATAGTTAGGTGGTCGATCAGTTTCAAGTGAATTTTCTCGAATCACTTCAAAGAAATTATTCCCATTTAAAGTAATGTTCTGATAGGGTTGATCTCCAGTCGTACCGGTCTCTGTTCCCTGAATATTATTTGGAACGACGTATTGATTAGTTAAGGCAAACACTTCCTCTTTTTCTTCATGGTAATCAATTCCAATCGCCATGATCATGCCGAGATCTTCAATTTCGTTACTATCCCAGCATGCCGTAAGTAGGATGAGTGGAAGAACAGCTAGAAATAAGAAAATTCTCTTCATTGAGCAGTCCCCTTTCCAAACGAGAGCGCTAGAAGCAATAGGGGGAGCGCGATGAGAGCGGTGTAGGATAAATAATTCACGTATGTCCCGTATGAAAATAGTTCAGTAATGCCTGATGGTAATAACGAGAGCATCAGAATGATGAACCCAATAATCATAGTCATAGGGAGAGTGTTTTTTACCTGAAACGTTTTCCTCATGCCAAGCACTGCCGAATAGTAATAGGCGGCTAAAGTCGTGAAGATCGTAATGATCCATCCGAATAGGAAGAGAAGTTCGAATCGCTCAAAGAAGAATCCCTGAAACTCGATTGCTTTTGCCATTTCAATTGTCGGAAATGTAATGACTTTTAGCTCCTCGATACTAAGGACACCGATGTTCAGAATGAAGAAGAGGACATAAATCACACAAACACTCCCAATGCTGATGCTGAAAATGGTGAGCATTGGTTTCCATTTCGAAAACGTAAATTTACCTGACAACACCATGATCAGCTCATATCCTACAAATGAAAAAAAGGTTGTATGAGCTCCTTTTAATATTTCGATTCCATCAAAATAGAAGATGGGGCGTAAGTGGGTTGGTTCAATATTTTTGATACTAAGAAGAGTTAAGACAAAAAACATAAATAAGATGATTGGAAAGTACAGTTGAAAAAATAGCATGATATTGGAAAGTCCGCTTGATACAAGATACATACACGAAACGACAAGTACGAGTAAGACAACAAACTTGGGCGTTTTATCAAGCAGGTAGTAATTCACAATCTCGGCCATTGTTCGAATGATGTAGGATGAGATCGCAATCATATAGGCAACAAAAATGAGGTTAATCCCTTTGCCGATCCATTTTCCAGTTAGTTCAGTTCCTATATCAAAGACTGTTTTCATAGGGAAGCGCTTAATGAGCATAAATAGAAAAATCGCATTTATAAATGCAATGCCGGCTCCTAAAATAACGCTCATCCACATGTTAGATTGACCGACGACTGCTGCGGTTTGTCTGGGCAACGTGACAATTCCGACACCGACGATCGTTGATATAATGAAAATGATGATTGGAAGGGAGGTATGGTTATTTTTCATGTAGTTTCCTATCCTTCTTTCCCACACGATAATAAAGACGTACAAACGAATCTTTCCAGCTTTTCAGCTGAATCGGCGCAAATGGCTCCATGTATGGCGTTCCGAAACTTCTAAGTTTAATTAAATGAGTTGTTACGATGAAAATGGCGATTAGCAAACCGTATACACCTAGTATGGCTGCAGAGAACAGGAAGAAAAAACGAATGGTTCTTAACGCCAGGCTGAGCTGGTAATTCGGAATCGCAAATGAACAGATCGCTGTGAATGAAATGACCATGACCATCATTGGACTAACGATGCCCGAACTTACCGCCGTTTCACCGATAACAATAGCTCCTACAATACTAACTGTAGATCCGATGGGTTTTGGTAATCTTACACCTGCCTCCCGTAAAATCTCGATCGTAAGCTCCATAATAAAAGCCTCAATAACTGATGGGAAAGGTACCCCTTCTCTTGTTTTAGATAAAGAAACGGCTAGACTAGTGGGGATAAGACCATGATGAAATGAGACTAAAGCAATGTAAGTTGCAGGCAATAGTACAGAAATAAGTGCAGTAAAATAGCTTAATAATCGAATAAATGAAGCGGGAATCCATTTAAAGTAGTAGTCGTCAGGTGTTTGAAGAAGCATGTTAAGCGTTGTTGGGGCAATCAGGACAGTGGGAGAGCCGTCTGTCATAATTGCGACACGCCCTTCAAGTAAGGCGTTTGCTACCTTCGTTGGATGCTGTGTTGATGTTAATTCGGGAAAGACTGACAGCGGATTTCGCTCAAGGAGCTGTTCAAGTATCCCTGCATCAGTTATATAATCTGCATTAATTTCGTTTATTCGTTCTCTGGTTTCTTCAATTAATTTTCGATCTGCTTTTCCTTGCAAATAAGTTAAAGAGATGTATTTCACAACGTCTTTTCCAATCAGATGTTGTTCAAATAAAAGATCGCTTGTCTTTAAGTGCGCACGTAATAATGCTTTATTGTCTTGAAGGCATTCTATAAAACCATCCCTAGGCCCGCTAATCGTCGGTTCATTGACCGGTTCATCAGGTGAGCGCTTCACAGAATAGGTCGTTTTCACAGCGTAAACAGTGTCGATGTCTTCCTCACGAGCAATAATAACGGTGCATCCATCCATGAGGTGCCTTGAAATGAGGCTATTATCTTCAATGTTGTTAATCGCAGCCATAGGAATAAGATCAGGAAGATCAGCTGCGCTAATCTTTGTTTGATCGTCTGAAATGGTAAGAAGTGGACTAATGATCGTCTTTTGGATGACCATTCGATCAGAAATATCGTCAAGATACACAAGTGTCAGTGTGAGCCCATCGAGTTTAACGGTTTTTAGCTTGAGGTCTTCGGTGTTATGAAACTCCTGTTTTATTTGATCCTCAAGCAATGAGGAGGATCGTGGAAAACGCCTTCTTTTCATATCAACATCACTCCGAAAAGTTATCTCCCTTTATCATTAACGGAATTGGAGAAACTATCCGTTCTTTCCATCATCTATTGAAAACTCTGTTAGGATATATGACCAATTTGTTATTTTCAATTTTCAAACATGGTACGATTTTGCATATTGATACAGCTTTGAAAGAAGGGGATAGTGTGAAGAAACGACTTGTCGTAATCGGAAACGGCCTTGCTGGAATTCAATTTCTTGAACGCTTGCTATCGAGAAAACCGTCAAGTTTTGAAGTAACCGTCATTGGAAAGGAGCCTGCTTATAAGCGATATCTTTTATCGCGCGTTCTACAGAAGGAAATACCCTTTGAAGACGTCAAATTGGAGGATGATGGTTGGTATCTAAAGCGTGGGGTACGTTTGTTTAAGAATGAAACCGTTGTGACAGTTGATCCCCTCGTACGGCATGTGAAAACCGATCGAGGTCGAAAAATGACTTATGATCTTCTCGTATTTGCAACAGGTAGTCATCCGCATCTCCTTCCCGTTAAAGGAGCAGGGAAGGAGGGCGTGATGACCTTTCGAACGATTGAAGACTGTATGACATTAATGAACGCTCCAAATCATTACCAAAAAGCAGCGGTCATTGGAGCGGGTATCCTTGGTTTAGAAACGGCGATGGGACTCGTTCAACGGGGAATAAAAACAACCGTAGTGCATCATCAGCCGAATGTGATGAACAGACAGCTAGACCGGCTTGCGTCTGAAATGCTTCAGGAAGATTTAGAACGAATGGGTATCCAATTTTCATTAAGTAAGCGAGCGAAGGAGTTCATTGGAACGTCGCATGTAGAAGGAATTCAATTCTCCGATGGAACGAGTCTGCCAGCGGATCTTGTCCTCATGTCTGTTGGAGTAAAATCAAATATTGAACTTGCTAAGAAAAGTGGGCTAGATGTTCACCGTGGTATTCTTGTGGATGATTATCTTCAAACGAGTGATCCATCGATTTATGCTATTGGAGAGTGTGCAGAACATCGTGATATGACATACGGTCTCACTGAACCGATTATTGAGCAAGCTGAATATCTTGCAAGAACGCTCGCAGGATATCCAGAGCCGTACACAGGCTCAATCATGTCTACAACCTTAAACATTGAAAGCGTAAAAGTGTTCTCAACAGGGCATGTTCTTGAAACAGAGGAGACAAGAACTTTTCAATGGATTGACCCGATTCGACACATTTACAAAAAAATTGTGACCTTACATGGACGAGTGATTGGAGCGATTCTTTATGGTGATACTTCAGAGGCAGCTTTAATAGCAAAGCTTGTGAATAGCCATGCTCCCGTTTCTGAAATTCCAACCAATCAGCTATTTCCAGAACCAAAAATAACGCGCAATACGTTAGCCCTTGTCCCTAAAGATGGGAGATCATCTAAAACGGCGCAAAGCTAATGATGCATGTGTAAAAAACATTGATTGGGAGGATGTTTCTGATGCCGGTTCATGCCGTAAAGATCCACGTGGGAAGAACGCGTGATTTTACCCCTAATTCTAGTCGAGCGATTGATTTACTCCAGCTTTCGATCGCCGTTATTTGCTTGTCGGATGGCACGTTCCATGCTATTCACAATCGTTGTCCATATGGTGGAACGGTTGTGAGTGGGAAGGTTTGCGATCATTCTATAATTTGTACAAACCATGACTGCCGAATTGATGTTAGGACAGGTAAACTACTTTCACCTCATAATGGCGAGGTAGAGACATTTCCGATTGAAATAGAAGATGGCTTGATCTACGTAACGCTTGAGTGATTTGTAGTTGATCATCTCATTGAGGTGCTGTACGCTCTATTTACGTATAAGTGAAGGAGATGGTACAGTCGTGGACTTATTGAACAAAACCATAGCGGTTACCGGCGGACGAAAAGGGGAAGAAATGCGCGCACTTATCGAAAAACAAGGTGGAAAAGCGCTCATTCGACCTGCACAGGGGACTGTTTTTACGAATGAAGATCATGTCGTTCAATCTTTACGAGAAATAATTGAAAACCCCCCAGATATGTTGATTTATACGACTGGTATGGGAGAAAAAAGAATGGCTGAGCTTGCGGAATTAGCTGGGCTAGAAAAAGAATACAATCACTTGCTTCGCTCGATTCCAATCGCCGTTCGCGGTACGAAAACGCTCCAGCATTTTAAACAAAAGGGCATTACGCCACAAACGGTGGCGGATCGTGGAACGATGAATCAATTGGAGAATGCCTTAACGATTGAGAATCAATCGGTTGTTCTCCAAATGCATGGTGAAAATGTGCCAGGGTTTATTGAGTCGCTTGAAGCTGCGAACAATGTAGTTACGACAATTTATCCATACGAGCATACGCCTCCAGAGCAAGCGGTTCTTCAGCAGTTAATTGAGGAGATAGAAAATGGACAGCTTGATGCGGTGGCGTTCACAAGCGCCATCCAGGTACGGTACTTTTTTGAATATGTTGATAGGGTTAAGAAAAGAGAAAGGATCCTAACTTCTTTAACAGAAACGATTCTTCCTGTAGCTGTCGGAGAAGTAACAGAAGAGCATCTAAAAGCTCAAGGAATCGAGCATGTTCTCACACCAACTACACCACGTATGGGCGCGATGGTGATGGAAATGGCTAAGTATTATAGAAATCTAGCATCATCATAAAAAACGCCGCCATCCTTTCAATAAGGGTGGCGGCGTTTTGCAATTTAATCATTTAGTTCGTTTGATCTGCTAGTTTTACGAGAACATGTGCCATATGCTTACGTTCTTCTTCGTTTGCTACGTTCCAAAGCTCGTTGAGTACTTTTTGTTCACGGTTACGCGGATCTTCATGCTTGGCAAGATAATCTCCAACGCGCTTAGCACCTTTTGATAGTCCTTCTTCACCAAGACCGAGCTTCTCACCTTTGTTTACTTGATCTCCAAGATAGTCTTTAAACGATTGGAAGTTCTGCATGATGTCTTCTTTCTTATCCTCGCTCATGTTAGCTACTGCTTGTTTTGGATCTTTCTCTGCCATTTTCATTCATCTCCTTTTTGTTAAGTACATAGGGTATGTAACCGGAATTGAGAGGTAATAAACTCATTAAATGGCTTGTGAGCACATTGGATGTGCTGACATGTTTTTAGTGCATATCCAGAGAACTGTCAAGCTGAAGGTTGAAAGAAAAAGGCTATGTAAATGAACGTTGTTGATTTTTGGCTCATTTACGCTCTGTGATGACCAATCACTTCGAGCAAATTCATTTGCTCAGGCGATTGGTCATCACAGAGCGACCTTTCAGCAGAGCTGAAAGGCGAGTGAGATAAAGACTTCACTCGAATGAGCCAAAAATCGAGAATCCACAGCATAAGCGAACAAAGCTAAGAAAAAAGAAGAGTGGTATTCACTCTTCATTCATCATTCATCGTCTATATATTCCAGTAAATCTCCAGGTTGGCAATCCAGAGCCTGACATAGCGCATCTAAAGTCGTAAACCGAATGGCTTTTCCCTTTTCATTTTTTAGAACCGACAAATTCGCTGGTGTAATCCCAACAAGTTCAGACAATCGGTTCAGCGACATTTTCCGCTCTGCCATCATGACATCTAGTTTTATTCGAATCATCGTAAATCGCCTGCTTTATTGTTAGATTGTTTGTTTATTTTCTTCCACAGCGCTAACCGCAAATTTAAGAGCAGAAGCGATGAGAAGAAGAACGACGCCGCCTATGATGGTGTCGAGATAGGCACCAGTAGAAAGACTAATTTGAGCGTTGGTGATTTTCAGTAGATCGAGAACTTTTAAAGCTAATCGTTCTTCAGTATAAGTTGATAAGGTCCCCAAGAATAAGATTGTATATCCTAATTTTGATATAAGAGAGACATTTTCGTATAGAAAGAGATTTTCTTTGTAAATATTCATTAATAGTTTTTGAAGAAACCATAAAAATAGCAACAATAAGCTACAAAAAGCAGTTGTTGAAACAAACGATAAAATTAAGAAAGAACTATTATTGAACAGCTCTGGTTGCTTATTAAAGGAGAGATCAAAGTAAGTAAATATAGGTTCATATACACCGAATGATTTTTCAAAACTACTTCCAGAAAACCAAATTCTCGTTATATGTTCCATTGTGGTAAAAATAGTTAAAAAAGCAATTAGGTAAAACAAAATCAAACAAATCCTAGACAATAGCTTAAAACCATATTTCCATTTCATCGTAAAACTCCTTTATAGATTATTTCAGTGTGGCTTATCTAAGATCTTACTATAAAAACATCCCTTTATCGATACTTTTTTATTGATAAACAATAAAAATATATTGAAACTAGAAAGTTTAACTGTTATTTTTGATTTAGGAAATATAAGGAATATCATTTAAAACATGGAAGTGGAAGTATGTGAGTTTCTAATTTAGGAGGTAAACAATGTGACAAATGTAAAAAGAAATGGACTTGTGGATGCATTAAGAGGATGGAGTCTTTTCGGGATATTGTTAGCAAATCTATTAATCTTTCAATATGGGATATTTGGAAAAGAGGAGATCTCGTTTTTTAACCTGTCACCAGTAGATTATGGTGGCTATTTTGCCATTAAAGTCCTTATAGAAAATTCATTTATGCCGATCTTTACATTTCTATTTGGGTATTCTTTGATATTGATGAGAGATCGTTTGAGGCAAAGAGAGCGACGAGTAAAATGGCATTTATTTCGGAGGTTTTTGGTTTTAATTGGTTTGGGTGTGCTACATAGTACTTTTCTATGGGAAGGCGATATTCTTTTCCTTTATGGGATGATGGGCATGCTGCTTCTTTTCTTTGTTAATCGAAAGCGGAAAACGATTCTTGTCTGGTGTGTGATCCTGTTCTCAATCGTAACGTTTGTTAGTTATTTAGGAGGCGGGGAAGAAGTGCCTCTAATGAGTGAAGCGGAGATGACTGTTTACATGAACGATATGGTGAACATTTATAGCAGTGGGAACTATCAAGAGATCAAGAATCATCGGCACAATGTTGATCCAATGGAGTTAAGTGTGGGGGAAGAGATTGCTATGATGCTCTTCGTTCCTATTCTCCTTCTTCCTATGATGCTTTTGGGGATGTATGCAGCACATGCTCGTTGGCTCGCTCCAAGTAAGTTAAAACGGTTTTGGTACGTGTCAGTTCTTTTTATTCCGCTTGGTCTTCTCTTAAAAGCCTCATTGTATTTATCGAGGGAGATTAGTGGGGTACCGGATATGAGTTTAATCGGGGGAAGTGTGCTTGCAATTGGATACATCGGTTTATTTGGGTACATATACTGCCGTACTCAAGGAAGTCAATGGATGAGAGGATTTGAAAGTCTTGGGAAGCTATCTCTGTCCAATTACATCTTACAAACGATAATTTGCACAACGATTTTTTATGGCTATGGGATTGGTTTATTTGGAAAGACGGGCGTGGTGGTTTCAATTTTATTCGGAATCATTCTATTTATCTTCCAAGTAATAGGAAGTACGTTCTACTTGAAACATTTTAAACAGGGGCCGCTTGAGAAAGTGATGCGTTTGTTAGTTTATTTGGAAAATCCTTTTCGAAGGAATCAAAAGCGTCCGATGAATGATGAAATCAAAGTAAGTTAGAGGAGTGGCAGTATGTCGACAGAAATTAGCAATCCAAACCGCCAGTTAGCAAAGGAGGCTGTGCGTGTATGGACGATAAATGCAATCATTGGAAACAGTATTGGTTTTCTTGTCTTGGGTCTTCTTTTTTATCTTGATAATCGGTTCACCTGGTGGGGATGGGTAAGGTGGCTATTAATGATAGCGTTGATTATTACGATAGTCATGACGATGTGGGATGTTTTTATTCATCCTAAGTTGAAATATAAGTACTGGCGATATGAAATAGATGAAGAGTACTTGAAGCTTAGACATGGGGCAATCAATGAAGAGCATCAGCTTGTGCCAATGAGCAAAATTCAAGCGGTTGCCACTAGTCAAGGTCCCCTATTAAGGAGATATCAGTTATATGCGCTATCGATTGAGACGATGGGTTCATCACATATGATTCCAGCGTTACCTAAAGAAGAAGCCTTTCAATTGCGGAATGAAATTGCCCGATACGCGAAGGTGAAGGAGGAGGGGGAATGAGATCTTTGCAAAGGTATTCCCCATGGCTACTCTTATTTGATACGTGGAAACTTGGAAAGAGCGCTATTTTCTTTCTAGTCTATTTCTTTCTGATCAAAGGTGGTTCAGATTCCTTTTTCTTTGAATACGGACGCCCCGCAGTCCTTATTCTACTTGGATTATCGCTCATTCGGATTGCACTGAAATGGTTATCGAAAAAATATCGTCTTGATGACGCATTCCATCTTCATGAGGGGATCTTTACGAAATCAAAACGAACGATTCCGTTCTCGAAAATTGAAAACATAAACGAGCACACGTCTTTCTTTCATCGCTTAACTGGGACCACCTCCTTGACCTTTGAAACGGGTATGAGGGGAGATGAGGCAGCGGTAGAATTT
Source organism: Anaerobacillus sp. QJM3NY_32 (assembly GCF_056173645.1). Lineage (NCBI taxonomy): Bacteria > Bacillati > Bacillota > Bacilli > Caryophanales > Bacillaceae > Anaerobacillus > Anaerobacillus sp. QJM3NY_32. The sequence goes on from NZ_CM149684.1 coordinate 1,336,861, forward strand.
GATGTTGTTTCACGAAACCATGCTGAGGAGTTGAAACGGTATGTTTCACTCCAATCAGTAGAAGACTCTGAAGCAGGGCCAATGATTGAAACAGTATCGGAAGGAAAGGAAGACAAACAGCAACCAGATCGGATTGTTCATTTTCGGGCTCAAAAAAAAGATTTGGTTAAAGCTTCGTTTACATCTTTAAGTTTTCTTTTCCTTATACCTGTTGTTGGAGGGTTTTATACTAAACTTGACGATATTTTCGGTGTGGAAAAGGATGCGGAAGGTTTGATTGGCTTTCTTCTTCAGTCAGGTTGGGTGATCGGCACCATCGCCTTCGCTGCTGTGATCATATCCATTGGTTTTGGTCTAACTCGTACGTTTCTGAAGTACGGTGGTTTTGAAATTTTATCAGATAACGAGCGGATCTACATTCAAAAAGGGGTTCTTGACACTACGAAATTTTCGATATCAAAACATCGCGTTCAGGCGATCGAAATTAATCAAACATTTCTTAAACGTTTGTTGGGCCTTGCGGAGGTGAAGTTAACGAGTGTTGGTGAGTCACGAGCGGAAGAGGAAAAGCTTGAAAGCAACTCACTCTACCCATTTCTACCTGTTCAACGAGCTTATGAGATGATCGAAGAACTATTGCCAACGTATCAGGTGACAGAAAAGATGGATCGATTGCCACGATCTGCCCTCTGGATTCGCGAACTGCGACCAAGTTTTCTGTGGATGATTGGAACGGGATTATTGTGGTACTTTAAGCCGGATGTTCTGAATGTCCCCTGGTGGATTTTCTCAGTATTGCTTCTTGTGATCGTCGGTCTTGTGAGGTACTTCGATTATCGCAATACGAAATATACTTTAAACGCTTCATTCGCTCAATTCAAAACGGGAGGGTTGTCCACTTCTTTATTTGTATCAAAAAGAAGTAAAGTGATTGAAGTTAATGTAACACGAGGCTTTATTCAGAAAATAGCTGGACTTGCATCAGTTGGGATGATTAACCGATCAAAGCCTGTTCATCATTCGGGAATTGATGATGTGCCGCTTGAAATAGCCGGTTCTTTTTATAAATGGTATCTAGCTAGAAGAGATGAAATAGATTTGGTTAACAAATAGAGGGGAGAAACAATGGGTGGATTTCAGTAGTTATCTAGTTCCTATTGAGGTAAACGTTGATTCAAATTACTACTTCTTCAAAGTGGGAGAAAAATGGGTACATGGGTACAAAATATATTTATAACATTGAAAGCGCTATAACAAAAAGTCTAAATATTACCTTTTCCTTTACCTGAATGATAGGATAGCAGTATCAATTAAACGAGGTGATTGCTTTGAAAAAGATTAAACTAGGTACGAGTGATTTAGAAGTTGGCGAGATTTCACTAGGTTGTATGCGCATGAACGAACTTAGTGAGAAGGATGCAGCTTACGTGATTGAGAATGCGATGGATCATGGAGTGGATCTGTTTGATCATGCTGACATTTACGGTGGCGGGAAATCGGAGGAAGTATTCGCAAATGCGATCTCTGCAAACGATGATCTTCGTGAGAGAATGAAGATCCAAACGAAGTGCGGTATTCGTAAAGGCTTTTTTGATTTTTCGAAAGATCATATTCTTGAATCGGTTGATGGAAGCCTAAGTCGACTAAAGTCTGACTACGTTGATACGTTGCTTCTTCATCGCCCGGATGCCCTATTTGAGCCTGAGGAAGTAGCTGAGGCCTTCTCTCGTTTGAAAGAAAGCGGAAAGGTGCGTCACTTCGGCGTAAGTAATCAAAATCCGATGCAAATGGAACTGCTGAAAAAGTATTTGAAGGATGACTTAATCATCAATCAGCTTCAATTGAGTATCGTACATACGCCAATGATTGATGCTGGATTTAATGTGAACATGCAGAATGATCCAGCGGTCGTTCGCGACAGCAACATTCTCGAGTACTGTCGTTTGAACGATGTTACGATTCAAGCGTGGTCTCCATTCCAGCACGGCATGATTGAAGGGCCATTTGTCGGAAACGACGCATTTCCAGAAGTAAATGCAAAGCTTCAGGAACTTGCTGAGAAATACAATGTGACTGATTCAACGATTGCGATCGCATGGATTTTACGTCACCCTGCTAACATTCAGCCTGTTGTAGGCACGATGAATACAGAACGATTAAAAGATATTTCAAGAGCTTCTGATATGGAGCTTACGAGAGAAGAGTGGTATGAGCTTTATCGTGCAGCTGGAAATAAGCTTCCGTAAGATAAAATGATTGTTAGTTTTAGAGCGTAATTCTGATGAAAAGGAATTGCGCTTTTTTAGATTTTCTATGTTACTTAACAGAAAGAGGAGAGTTAATGATCAGGGGAATTACTTTTGAGGTGCCAAATAAACGGGGTTACACTCTGAGGGATATATTGGCCCCAATCGATGTGTCAGCTTTTAATTGGCTGATCGAGAATGAAGAGGCTTACTATGTAGTTGATGATGAGTTAGGTGAGCCGCTGTTTAATCATAGAATCTTGCATTTGGAAGGTCAGCTTCTTCAAAAGAAAATAGAAGAACAGATGTCCTATGTGATTTTTGCTGCTCTAAAAGCTTTTCCGAAAGGTTCGGTACCTAAGGAATTAGAGACGTATAACGATTTTAAGGAAAGCGATTGCGAGCTTGTTCTACTTATCGTTGATGGCACTTTTGTTACCGTATATTGTAAAGATAACGTACTAAGTGAAACGTTATTCTATCATGCTAAAAGAAAGGGATACCTGGACGTAGCCTATATAACTGATGAAAATGATGAGAGAACAGGACTTTCTGTATGGTAAGAACGAAAGCGTAGTACAAAATAACGATAAACAAGCTAGAATTCCTTTAGTAAAAGGCGTTCTGGCTTGTTTTTTATATGGAGTTTTATTTATGGACGAGTATCTCGACCGGACATTTGCCATGGAGAGCCAAAGGTACATTTTAGGGTTTTAGCTTCAAAAACCTATCCCTTTTGACGCGAAATGAATATAACTATACAAGGTGGGACATGCAAAAGCTTTTTACTAGATTAAGAAAGGCGGCTAGATATGTCATTAGGCATAGGAATACCCATATTTGTGTTCGTCGTAACAATGATGGTCATATTTTGGAGACCGGGTGGGATAAATGAAGCGTGGCCAGCCTCGATCGGAGCCCTCATCATCTTAGTAACTGGAACTGTGTCCCAGGGAGATATAGCAGATATCCTTAGTAAAATAAGTGGCGCATCCATTACGATTATGGCGACGATTGTCATGGCTGTTATATTAGAAAGCTTTGGTTTCTTTCACTGGGCAGCTGCAAGACTAGCTGTACTATCGAAGGGATCGGGCTATCGTTTATATTGGTACATTCAGTTACTCTGTTTCTTAATGACCCTTCTTTTCAATAACGATGGGAGCATCTTAATTACAACTCCAATCTTAATATTGCTACTGAAAAACCTTCGTTTAAAGCCACATCAAATGATTCCTTATTTGTTAAGTGGTGCACTCATCGCGACAGCTTCCAGTGCTCCGATCGGTGTGAGTAACATTGTTAATTTGATCGCTTTAGAAATTGTCCATATGACGCTTTATATGCATACGGCCATGATGTTTGTGCCTGCAACATTAGGATTGATCTTTATGTCATCATTTATGTTTTTCGTCCTGAAAAAGAAGCTTCCTAAAGAACTTCCGGGCGCGGCTTATGACATTGAAGAGATGTTCTTTTCGAAGCATTTTCATCCGTTAAAAGGGAAGATTTCCGTAGAAACGAAAAAGAAACGCACGCAGTTTATGATCAAGCTTCTCCTATTTGTTTTCATTATGCGCTGCCTTCTCTTTGTTGCTTCTTACTTCGCGATCCCAATTGCGTTCGTCGCGGTTCTTGGATCAGTCGTATTACTAGTGTGGAGGTGGTATGCACTCGGCACAAATCCGATTGACATTATTAAAAAGACCCCGTGGCACATCTTAATCTTTGCTTTCTCCATGTACGTGATTATCTACGGACTTCATAATGCAGGGTTTACCGCGCTACTTGTGGACATGTTAAATCCGATCGTTAATCAAGGATTGTTAGCAGCGAGTTTCATTATGGGAGGGTTGGTCTCCGTTCTTTCCAACCTTTTTAATAACCACCCGGCTCTTATGGTTGGAACAATTGCGTTAACGGAAATGGGGTTAGACCCGATCACATTAAAAACAATTTACCTAGCCAATATTATCGGAAGCGACATGGGGTCATTGCTATTGCCAATCGGAACGCTTGCATCCTTGATTTGGATGCATATTTTGAGACAGTATCATATCAAAGTGACGTGGAAAGATTACATGAGCGTATCTTTTATCGTCATCCCTCTAACGACTGTTTTTACACTGTTTCTACTATTCTATTGGGTGCAGCTGATATTTGGGTAAGAATCTTGGAGAGGAGCCTGTTTGAATGGATCGACTAGTTAATTTATTAGGAAAACATGTGGAAGTGAAAATTTCTGGAGGCACAACGTTTATCGGCATTCTAACCGATATTGGACCAGACATTCTCGTCCTTTTCAACGGGGAAAATTATCTCTACTTACCGCTGCTGCATGTTCACAAAATATATCGCTATACGAAATCAGATGTGATCGAAAGTCCAAGTACATCTTCGCTATCTGATGACATCGATTCGATTTCGTATCGGAAAATACTCATGAATGCGAAAGGGATTTTTACTGAAATTTATGCGACAGGAAACTTATCTTTCCATGGATATATTACGAACGTCTTGAGTAATTACATCTCATTTTATTCCCCAGTTTATAAAACAATGTATCTTCCATTAAGTCATATAAAGTGGATAACCCCATACAGTCAAAACAATACACCCTATACTCTTTCAAACGAAAAACTACCTGTTAATCCATCCAAAATCCCATTGCTTCGATCGTTTGAAGAACAGCTAAAGAAAGAAGAAGGGAAGCTCGTTGTGTTTGATGGTGGGAGTGACCCGAATAAAATTGGCTTATTAACAAAAGTAGAAAATAATTTCGTTGAGTTGGCTAATGCCAGTGGAGAGACTGTTTATTTAAGATTAAACCATATTAAATCTGTGCAATTGCCTTAAGGGGGTCAGGTTCGTACCTGGCCCCTTTTGTTCGTTTAGAAGACAAACTTCCTATGATGGATGGTCTAGTATGAGGGGAATGAATAGGAATTCCCCTTTATTACCTACGAAATAACTAGATAATTTTTCCATAAATGAGTCGTTCGTTTCAAGGTAACCACTCTATAAATCCAGAAATCCTTAAGTGAAATGACTAAGGAGGGATTTGTGTGAAGGGAAAGCGATTGATGAAGCAGCTTCTGCAGGGGGTTGCTGCAGGTAGTTTATTAATGGGGCTTGCGCTACCGGCAAGTGCAGCTGAGCCTGATACGAAGGAATTAATGCTTGATGGGAAGGGGGCTTACGTTCCTACTGATTCGCCTAGCGTTCAATTACCGAAGCAGCCGTTTCAGCTTCAAAAACCATCGAAGCAAGAAGGCGTACTTGGCCCAACAAAGCCTTCGTATGTGATGGATGTGGATTATAATGCCAGGACGCACAAAGTAAAAGGAACGCTTGAAGTAACGTTCAAAAACAACATCAAAAACAATTTAAGTGAGTTATACTTCAACCTATGGGGAAATGCGGAAACATTTGAAGAGAATGGCGGAAGTATGGATGTTTCCAAAATCAAAGTAAACGGTAAGAAAGCAACGTTTGAGGTAAACGAAACGGCACTACATATTCAAGACCTTTCGCTACCAAAAAATAAAAAATCAACCGTTACGATGAACTTCCAAGTGAGTTTACCAGAACAGCAGGATCGCTTTGGCTGGTATGGCGATACCGTTTCAATGGGGAACTGGTTCCCGATCTTAAGCGTTTACGATGATGAAGGCTGGAATGTCGATCCGTATTATCCGTACGGTGAAGCGTTCTATTCTCTCTCTGGAAAGTATGATGTCACCGTAACGACTGATAAGGAACAAGTTATCGCGGCAACAGGAGAAGAAGTTGGAAAGCCTGTTATTAAAGGAGATCAGGCGACGCATCGCTATAAGGCAAAGGATGTTCGCGACTTTGCGATGGAAATGAATCCGAATTATCGTGTCATTTCTTCGAAAGTAAATGGCATAAAAGTGAATGTCTATTATTCTAGTGAACACGCGAAGTATGCTGCGTCCCTACTCGAGTCTGGTGTTGATAGCCTCGCACTATTCAGTGAGAAATTCGGTAAATATCCGTGGCCAGAGCTTGATATCGTGACGATGGAAGGCTGGTTTGGTGGCATGGAGTACCCTCAGCTCGTGATGATTAGTCTTGCAGGAGATCGGCCGCTTGATTGGGCGAAGTCAGTGAATGCTCATGAAATTGGACATCAGTGGTTCTACGGAATTATCGGAAACAACGAATATGATGAGCCGTGGCTAGACGAATCATTCGCAAGCTTTGCGGCGGCACTTTATGATGGCGATCTAGATGAGCTAGATGTCGCTCCTCATCCGGATCAAGATTATCACCTATCCAGTCAGATCGCAGACTTCACTGCCCGTGCTGATGAAGGAGGGATCAGCGCTTATTATTATATGATCTATAACTATGGATCAAGTACGATCAACGACCTTCGTCAGGAGCTAGGAGATGAGACTTTCTATGACGCAATGCAGCGTTATTTTAAGCAACAGAAATTCGGCATTTCGACTACTAGAGACTTTATTTCTTCAATGGAAAAATCAACGGATCGGGATTTGATGCCGTTCTTCCGAGATCATCGGGTGTATTTATCCGATCAGGAATAAAGTAGATAAGGAAAACCCTCCCATCAACATGGGAGGGTTTTTGCTTTTAGCTGACTCAAGCTTTGTACTAGAATGAATCTGTACGCTTAAAAACTATTGTTGCTGATTGTGAGCTTAGTTTCATCAATAAAGGAGGAGCAAATGAACATCATTTCAGGGCAAGAAATCGAACAAAACCTATCTATGCAAGAAGTAATCGAATCAATTGAAACGTATTACTTAACAGAAGAAGATCAAAAGGAGAAGACACCAGAGCGAATGCATGTAGAAGATGGCGACAATACGTTTCTACTTATGCCCTCATTCTACGGGGACTACCAGGCTACAAAACTAGCGGGCGTTGCTCCTGACAATTGGAAGCATGGGAAAGAAACCATTCACGGAATGATGATCTTAAATGATCGCAAGACCCTTGCGCCATTGATGTATTGTGATTTTATGAAAATCACAGCTCTTCGCACAGGAGCATTAGGTGGGCTTGGAATGAAATACTTATCAAGACCAGACGCGACATCACTGGGCATCATTGGCCTCGGTACGCAAGGATGGAGTCATCTTCAAGCGGCCGTGGCGGTTCGACCGATTGAGAAGGTGTACGTGGCAAATCGAAGCAAAGAAAAAGTAGCGTCGTTTATAGAAAAAGCTAAAGAAGCGTATCCTCACTTAATGGTAGAAGAGGTTCAGATTGAAACGTTAGTCAAACAGTCAGACATTGTCGTCACAACGACAACATCAACGAAGCCTGTGCTACCTGATCTTGAAGCTTCAGAGTGGAATGGTAAATTGGTAGTGGCAGTTGGATCCTTTAAACCAGCGATGCAGGAGCTTCCGGATTCATTTCTCAGGTCTGCTGACGCTCTGTATGTTGATACGCGAAGAGGCTTTCATGAATCCGGCGATTTAATCCGTGCGCGGGAACTCGGCAGGCAGGAGTCTGTTTCTCTGGCGTTAGAAGAGATCATTCAACAGAATCATCGACCAGACAATCTGAATGAAAAAGGATTACTCTTTAAAACAGTGGGCATCGCGATTTTTGATTTGATCGTGACGAAGGCGCTTTATGAAAAGATGAATGCAAAGTGAAGATGAGAGCGACAGTGCCTGGAAGGGTACTGTCGCTTTTTAAATAGATTTAAAGTTTCAGAAATTCACCAGACTTAATCGCATGTTCTTCAATCGATCCCTTCGGTAATTCAAGAGTGGTCTTTGCCCCTTTAACCGGTGCTATAAAACCCCAGGGTTTAAGACTTTGAACAACCTTTACAACCTTGTTCTCTTCGTTTAAAAAGACAACATCGATCGAAAAGAACATAAAACACATGTGAATGGAATTGCAAGGCGTGATCAGAAGCGCCTCGTGTTGAAGAGGCGTTTTTCGAAACATGAGTCCTTTTAGTCTTTTTATAAAAGTATCAGCCTTCAGCACTCTCAGTGGAAGTGTTCGATATAGTGTACCTTTATTACTCTCCAACATGACTATTCTCCTAAATTATGACGTTATCTATACTATAATAGATGTCTATTTAATACTCAATAACGAATATATTACTATAAAAATTGTAAAAACAAGAAAAAATCTAAAAAAGGACTTTACAAATTCTCTATAACGAACTATTATGTAATTAAGGTTGTTCGATAAAAAGAACAAGTTAATAATTAATAGACACTATAGTGAACAAAATCTTACTTTAGATAATGTTCGCCGTTTTGAAAGGGGGAACCAGAGGATGAAAAGAGTCAGCTGCTTTCTTAGAGCAAGAGGAGGTTAACTGAAGTCACTTCGCGATCATCTATTGTAACTGGTTTCTACTACTAAACAGTTTCTTGAATGCAGGTATTTATGATTTCTTAAATATAACGACTAAAACAAAACTCTAAGGGGGAAATAAGAATGTTGAAGAAAATGGGACAATTCGTAAGAGAAGAAGAAGGACAAGGTATGGCGGAGTATGGATTGATTTTGGCTGGGGTAGCGGTTGTGGCTATTGTTGGGATTAAAGCGTTAGGTATTAAGATTGATGAAGTGATAGACACTGTAACTGGAAAGTTATAAGTAAAATCATGGCCCCACTTACCCAAGTGGGGCCAAATTTAAAAGCAAAGAGGGACTGCGATGCTATACAGTATCCTGGGCATTGTTTTACTCATTTCATTTATAACGGATGTGCGCAAACGACGCATTTTAAATATCGTTACATTCCCTGCAATGGGAATTGGTTTATTTTACTACACGTTAACTCTTGGTTGGAAAGGTTTTCTATTTAGTGGTGCTGGACTTCTTGTCGGATTCGCACTTCTTCTGATTCCATATTTGTTAGGGGGAATGGGGGCGGGAGATGTGAAGTTGCTTGCGGCGATTGGCGCCTTAACGGGCACTTCGTTTGTTCTTCACTCTTTTTTTTATACAGCATTAATTGGTGGAGTAATTGGTCTTATTTTAATTATGAAAAGAATGGAGTTTTGGAAGTTCATCAAATCTCCAACCTATACGCTATATTCTTTGATGAATCTGAAAGGTTATAAATTTAATAAAGAAAGCAATCTAACCTATCCTTACGGCGTAGCCATTACGTTCGGAACCTTGTGTGCTGCTTTTTTAGGAGGGATGACATGAGGTCTGAAAAAGGTCAATCAATGGTAGAGTTTGCGCTTGTCCTTCCAGTTCTTGTAATGCTTTTGTTTGGCATTATCGATTTTGGTCGTATTTTTCATACGTATCTTGCGATTGACCATGCAAGTAGAGAAGCGGCAAGGACGGCAAGCATCGGAGAGAACGATGCGACGATCGTCTCTACGGCAGTTTCGAGCGCCTCCAGTATACACCTCACTTCTGGTCAGGTAGCGGTTTCACCAGGTGGTGCGAAATCTTCAGGAAGTGATGTGACTGTTACGATCACCTATCCGGTTCGTTTTCTTACACCAGTTGTTTCAAGCGTAACCGGACCGATTACCTTATCCAGTTCAACTGTTATGAGGGTTGAGTGATGAAAAAGACTCGCTTCTTTTTCACGAATGAAAGAGGGAATGTGGCCGTTATGCTAGCGCTGAGTTTAACCGTTTTACTTGGCGTAACCGCTATGGTCATCGATGTTGGGCGACTATATCACGAGAAAAGAATTCTTCAAAACGCGATGGATGCAGCGGCACTTTCCGGGGCTCAAGGATTGTTAACGAGTGAGGTAAGTGCTGCTTCTATTGCAAAGGAACTTGCTAGTAAAAATACATTTCCAGTCGACGATGGTGATCTAACGATTACAAGTCAGTCGATCAAAGTATCAAAACAGTCGATTGTTCCGATGACGTTTGCACGTGTATTTGGGATCCAAGAAGCTTCAGTCAAAGCTTCAGCCAAAGCTGAGGTCGGTTTGTTGAAGTCTGCTAAGCGCGTTACACCTATTGCGATCGAACATACCGCTATTCCGAATGAGACAGAGTTAAAATGCGAAAATACTGGAAAGCATCACGGGAACTGTGGGTACCTTGATATCAACAGTAATGGGGCAAGCGGTTTAGCTGAGAATATCATCAACGGTGTAGAGCTTGAAGTTGGGACGAATGTCCAAACAGAACCCGGGCAAAAATGGGGGCCAGTCAAGAACGCGATTGAAACACTCATTAGTAAGGATGCTGGAAAAACAAAATGTCAGGCAGCGGCCACAGCAGATTATTCCTGTGCGCGTATCGTTATCATTCCGCTTATTGATTCATGGGATGGCGTGAATGGAAAGTCGACGGTTAAGGTTGTCGGATTAGCAGCTTACTGGATTGACCGATTAAATGAACCGAAGCGAATTGTTGGCAAATTTAAAAAGGTTGTTACTACTGGAGAAATAGGCGGCTCTGGGCCGGGTAATTTATATGGCGTGAAGCTGGTTGAATAGGTTGAAGAGAAGTGAGGGAGAAGGGTATGAAAACAAAAAGAATTTGGATGTGGTCCATCGTATTTGGAGCATTCGCAACAATCATTGTGTATGTTGCCCTATTCACGAATCTAACTACAGACGCAGAAACTGAGGTTAAGAAAGTAGAGGAACCTGAGGTTGCGGCAGAGACGACGATTTCGAAGCGAGAAATACCGAATTCAATGGTTGAAGTGAGCGAGGGACATCGCGCGATCTCGCTAAATGTTGAATTAGCGAGCGGAGTTTCAGGTTATGTACAGCCGGATGACTTCGTTGATGTCATTGCTTATGAAACAAAGATTGATGAAGAAAAGAAGGAATTTAAATCTGCGGTCCTTATACTGCAAAGTGTAAAAGTACTAACGTCAGGTAAGGCGCCTGACACCATGGAAGAAGCTCTCCATTATGAAACAGTCACTCTTGAAGTCACACCTGAGCAAGGAGTGAGCTTAAGTCTAGCCGCTAAGGATAAGGACGGATTTTACCTCATGTTACGGAATGGTGAAGATGATGGAACAGTGAAAGAAGGACTAAAAGAAACAAGACAGGTTTATAAGGAGAATGAATGACAATGGACCTAAACTGGTATTTTTACTCTGACACAAATGCGCGTGCAGATGAATTAGAAGCGCTACTTATGAAGAAGAGTCATACTTTAAAAAGCTTTCAACTGTTAGAGGATCTTTTTCATCAGCTTGAGCGAATGCCTCATTCTATTCTTTTTCTTAAAGCTAATACGACTTACAACGTATATGATCTTTGTCAGGAAATTTCAGTTAAATTCCCTTCCACCTATTTGATTATTATCGTACCTGAAAATATGGAAAATACTAAAAAAGCGATGCGAGTTGGAGCTTCAAATATGCTAACGTATTCTTCTGATTCAGAAGAGGTCAATGAAGTGATCATCCAAGCACAAACATTTGTGAAACAACGTGCTGACCAGAAAGGAAACACTCATCCTCATCTCCAAAAGAAAAATAGTCGAGTGATGTCAATATGTAGTTCTAAGGGTGGGGTTGGTAAAACCACATTATCTGTCAATCTAGCAAATGCTTTTGTGAAAGACGGAAAGAGCGTAGTGATTTTAGATGCGAATTTTCAGTTTGGAGATGTTTCGATGTACGTGGACTTGAAGCCGAAAAGGTCGGTTTATGAATGGGTAAAGGAGGGGGTTGAGCGAGAACGCTATGGAATTGAAAATTATTTAACGCATCATTCAAGTGGTGTTGCCATTCTTTCCACACCTCCTAGACCGGAATTTTTTGAGATCATAACCGAGGAGCATCTGGAGCTTGCCGTTAGTGAACTACGTAAAAGCTATGACGTTATTCTGATTGATACCCCTACGTACATTTCCGAGATTCATCTCAAAAGTCTTATGCTGTGTGATGATATTCTCTTAGTCACAACGGGCGATTTACCAGTACTAAGAAATACGAAACTTTACTTGGATATGCTGGAATCCCTACAACTAAATGAGAAGGTTAAGATTATTTTAAATAGAGACTCCAAGCACCGCGTCATAGAAGCGAAGCGAATGGAAAGCATTCTTCAAGAGCCAGTCTATGTTTCGTTGCCAGACCAAGGAGTACACATAGCTACAACGATTAATGAAGGTCTTCCACTAGTGATGAAAAATGGGCGGAATGCTTTTTCTAAAGGTATGTTCATCCTTGCGCTTCAATTAATACCTGTTAGTAGTGAAGTAGAGAAAAAGCCAAAACGATTCGCTCTGAGTCGATGAAGGGGGAATTTCGTTGTCACTTTTCAAACGATATGCTGAAGAAGAGTCATCAATAGTTGAAGAACGAAAAGAAGTGCCGATCGTGAATACGGTTGAATACAAGCAAGTAGAAACGAAATTGCAAGCTTTTTTGCTAGATGAACTAAAAAAGCACCAGTTTCAAGCTGAAGAAGAATCGAAGAAAATTCGAGAGTGGGGGAAGCTCTTTTTAGATAACGAAGCTGAAAGGCTTACCTTTGAAGAAAAGAAACGAATACTTGAATCAGTAGAGCACGAATTGCTCGGGTATGGGCCGATTACGCCTTTATTGGAAGATGACACTGTTTCAGAAGTGATGGTGAACGGGGCGGAGGCCATTTATTATGAACAGTATGGAAAATTGAAGAAAAGCTTTCTAACTTTTCGCGATGATGATCATTTAAGTCGTGTGATCGAACGAATTGTTTCTCCTCTCGGAAGAAGAATCGATGAAAGCTCTCCGATGGTAGATGCGCGACTTCCTGATGGATCACGTGTAAATGCCGTTATTCCACCCCTTTCCTTGACAGGGCCGTCCCTTACGATAAGAAAATTCTCTGCTACGCCTCTTCAAATGCACGATCTCATAAATTATCAGACTCTAAGTGAAGACATGGCGGAGTTTCTAGAAATTTGTGTTCAATCGAGATTAAATGTTTTTATTAGCGGGGGAACCGGCTCGGGAAAGACATCAACACTTAATGTGCTTTCTTCCTTTATCCCGAATGATGAGCGAATTGTAACGATTGAAGATGCAGCGGAGTTGAACTTATCTCAGGAGCACATTGTTTCATTAGAATCGCGGCCTCCTAATATTGAAGGCAAGGGGGAGATTTCGATTCGAGAGCTTGTCCGGAATGCGCTGAGAATGCGACCTGATCGAATTGTTGTTGGTGAGGTCCGTGGGGCGGAGGCGCTTGATATGCTTCAGGCGATGAATACAGGGCATGACGGCAGTCTTAGTACAGGACATGCCAATTCACCAAGAGATATGTTGTCACGACTTGAAACAATGGTGCTGATGGCTGGGTTTGATTTACCTTTACGAGCCATTCGAGAGCAAATTGCTAATGCACTGGATCTTATTGTTCAACAGGCTAGAATGAAGGATGGATCGAGGAAGATCACCCGTATTACCGAGGTGATTGGTATGGAAGAAAACATCATTGTTCTTCAAGATTTGTTTGTTTATAAGGAAACGGGACGAAACAGCGATGGTAGCGTAGAAGGGCATTTTGAAACAACCGGGGTAAGACCGAATGTATCAGAACTTCTTGAACAAAATGGCTACAAGATTTCATCATCTTGGTTTAAAGAGGTGTGGTGAAATGAATGATTGGGTTCTCCTTGTAGTGATTTTTGTTTCAGTGACCTTACTCTTTTATTTGATTTCCAAAGGGGTTATGAGAAAGAAAAAAACCAATGAGCGTATTAAGAGGTTTATCCCACAGGCCGTCGCTGTCACTGAGGTTAAGGAAAAGCAAAAGAATGAAACATTTAGAAAATGGATTGGTTCATTTGCAAAAGCATTTTCTGGCATACAGTTTAGCCAAAAAACAAAGAAATCTCTTGAACAATCGGGAAGTTCATTAAAAGCAGAAGAGTTCTTTGTTATTCGCATTTTAAGTGCGATGGCAGTGGCTGGATTGCTCTATGTCCTTGGTGTACCATGGTTTGTTAGCATTCTATCGCTTTTGATCTGTTTTATTATTCCTGGTATCTATATCACGATTAAAGCAAAGAAGAGAATCAAGCTACTATCCTATCAGCTTGTTGAGGCGCTTGGTACGATGTCCAACTCGATGAGGGCAGGGTTTAGTTTCGTGCAGACGATGCAACTCATTGGGAAGGAAATGCCAGATCCGATTGGTCCAGAATTTGATCGTACTGTTCGTGAAATTGGAATGGGTATACCTATGGAAACCGTGTTTCAAAGCCTGTTAGAACGTTTACCAAATAAAGAGCTTGAAGTTGTTATACAAGCTATTCTCGCACAACGTAAAAGTGGTGGGAACCTGGCGCAGCTTATGGATACGATGGAAGATACTATTCGAGGGAGGATCCGGATTCTCGAAGAACTAAAGACGCTGACGTCACAAGGAAAGTTATCATCCTGGATCATTACTGCTCTCCCTCTTGTGATGGGAATCTACCTCTATTTTGTAAGTCCTGAATACCTTGAACCAATGCTTACCTATCCATTGGGCTGGTTTCTTCTAGTAACAGGGGCGATTTCACTATTCATCGGATGGTTTTTAATTCAAAAGATTGTTCGGATTGAGGTGTAACCAATGATTGCTATTCTGTTTATGCTTTGTACGATGGTTTGTTTCGTATTGTTTATTGCTGCCCTTCTTAAAACCGTTTATCGAAAAGAACTTGCTCTTGAATCTCGCGTTGAGCACTATTTTGGCAAGGAAGAAAAAATTCAACGTAAAACCGAAAAAAGAGAAAGTGGATCTTACCATCCACTACTTCGTAAATATTGGGGAATGGGTATTGAACAGGTGAGTAAAACATTTGCAAGAAAGGATCGAAAGAAGTTAGATATGCTCCTCCATGAGGCTGGATATGGAAACCGTTCGGCAGTTGAATTCCGACTTATTCAACTTCTTCTCAGCATCGGTGGAGGGTTCTTAACTTACTTGCTTATGGTGCCTGTGACGGATGGAAATGCTTCTATGACACTTGTATTAGCACTTGGGGTTGTTTTCTTATTTTATCGATATCCTTTGTTTTACCTAGCGAAGAAAAAAACGCAGCGCGTTAAAATAATCGATATGGAAATGTCCGATTTCTTTGATATGGTAAGTCTACTTCTTGAAGCAGGCGTAGGACTTGAAGGGGCGATCAAAAATGTATGTGCAAGAAAGTCTGGCCCACTTGCGGATGAGTTTAGTCAGGCATTAGATGAGATGAAGCGAGGGAAATCGCGACGAGAAGCATTTTATAATCTGAAAAAACGTGTTCCTTCAGATTATTTTCAAAGTGTGATGATGTCGATTATTCAAGCCGATCATCTTGGAATCGGAATGTCAAAAGTTATTAAAAATATTACGGCACGCATTCGTGAACAGAGACGTGAACGAGCACGCGAGCAAGCGATGAAAGCTCCAGTGAAAATGCTCATACCTATGGTTCTCTTTATTTTTCCACCCCTCTTTATCATTATCCTTGGACCGATGGTAGTGAAAATCGTCGTGGATGGCTTTGGTTAAGAGAAGACGAACACCTCCATTTCTACTGCAATGCGAAAAAATCACCTTTCCTAAACGACGCTTCCATTTGGAGGTGTCTATTTTTGTATGTAGTAGAAAAAATACGAATACAAAACTTCAAAATGATAAAATGGAAATAAGAAATTTCATCGAGGTTTGTATTTTAAGGAGGACAATAAATGCAACAGATTAAACAAATTGGCAATCGCTTTTACTATCAAACACCAGTTTCCGAAACGGACCGACCGATTCTAGGAATGGTGATTGGAGATAGAAAGTCTCTGATGATCGATGCTGGGAATTCAGAGGACCATGCTCGTTATTTTCTAAAAGAACTATCGGAAAAAGGATTCAAGGAACCGGACATGGTCGCGCTCACTCATTGGCATTGGGATCATATCTTTGGACTATCAGCGCTGAAAGATGCTGTCTCCTTATCCTCGCATCAGACGAAAGAGGAAATTAGTAAGCTTATTCCATTAGGATGGTCTGATGATGAGTTGGATGAGCGGGTGAAAGAAGGCACTGAAATTGAATTTTGTGCAAATGCGATCAAGAAGGAATTTGTGGATTCTCGAGACATTACGATTACGCTACCAGATGTAACGTTTGGTGAGAAAATGGAGATTGATCTTGGTGGTGTCACGTGTATTCTTCAGCCTGTTGGGGGCGATCACGCGGCTGATTCGGTTGTGATTTATATGAAGGAAGAGAAAATCCTTTTTCTTGGAGACTGCTTTTATCCTGATATTTTTTCAGAAAAAGTCAACTACACTGTTAACATAACAAATCGACTGCTTGATCAGTTAGAAAGCTTTGAGGCAGAATGGTTCATCTTATCACACGGGGAGGCAATCTCTAAGGAGGATTTTAAGAACGAAGTGAACCTTTTACGTGCTGTTGCTTCTATTACTGAGGAGTGCAATGGTGATGTTACACGTATGCAAAAGTTGTATGAGCATAACGTTGGCAGAGACTCACGCGAAGAGGAGCTTGAAGTGATTCAAGAATTTGCTAACGGGTATACGATGTAAAAAGCGCTAGTTGGAATGACTTTCTTCAAAGAACGGAGTGGGATGTATGGCAATCATTCATGTAGAAAATGCTTATTACACACGTGAGAAACAGATGATTTTATCCGATATTTCTTTTTCCGTAGAGAAAGGCCAGCATCAGGCCATTATCGGATTAAATGGATCAGGTAAAACGACACTACTTCAGTTAATTCACGGCTCGATCTGGCCACTGCTTCGCTATGATCCCGTCGTTGAAGTATTGGGGTATCGTCTTGGAAAAACTGATTTGAGTGAACTTAGAAAATCTATTGGCTGGGTGAGCAACGCTTTCACTGAGCGTATCTCTCCGATGCAGGAAGTGACAGATGTTGTGATTAGCGGGAAGTTTGCCTCAGCTGGACTTTATGAGCAGGTGACGGAACAGGAAGAATCGCAAGCGATGAAGATGATGCAGGAATGGGGTATTGCTCATTTACGCGGTAAACCTTTTCGAATTTGCTCTCAAGGTGAGAAGCAGAAAGTCCTGATAGCGAGAGCTTTGATGTCTTCGCCAAAGCTTCTTATTCTAGATGAACCGTGCAACGGACTTGATCTGTATTCACGCGAACAGTTATTAGCTCAGGTTGAACGCCTTGGAAAAGAGGAAGAGGGTCCAACCATATTGTATATCACTCATCATATTGAGGAGATTTGTCCCGTATTCACTCACGCTATGATTATGGAAAATGGTCGAATTGCAGTGAATGGCAAGAAGAAAGATGTGTTAACAGCTGAACATCTTAGTAAAAGTATGGGCGTCCCTTTAGAAGTGACGTGGAACAGAGAGCGACCTTGGGTTCAGGTGATTTCAAATGAGATGAAGCCAGCTTATCCATCTGCATAAGGACCGTGTATCTCAAAAATGGCCAAATTCGTTCATCGTCAAAAGGAGGTATGTATTGAAGGATTTTGCTTCGCTAACCCATAAAGAAATTGCGATTCGATATACGGTATTGACGCTGTTTCTATCGTCTACCATTTTTATAGTGAGTTACGACCTTCCACTCTGGGCGTATGTCATATGCATGCTTCTATCGATATTTGGTATTGCGGTGAACTTGTTGAAATGGAAACGTGGGAAAAAAGTTAACGTCACATTTAAAGATCATGTCATTCGCTCCTGCGTTTTTTCTTTCATAGCTTTTCTCTTGTTGGTGCTGCCTTTTGACTACTCCAGTTGGTTGATGATTCTTATGATTCTATCTCTTGTCATGGCGAATACGATTGATTTCATGCGCATGCGGAATAGGATACAAGAGGGACAACGGCAGGGATAAAAGACCTGAATCATTTGGATTATTTTTCATGAAGATGGCTGGTGTTATCGCCATTTAGTTAATTGAATGATGATAATTTTCTAATAATATATTGACTTTTATTCGATCTCGAGATAACATTTGAACCAATCATTGTCATATACAATTTGATAGCAACATTTCTTATCAAGAGAGGTGGAGGGACTGGCCCTATGAAGCTTCGGCAACCGATGAGATGATCCTTCATCTCATACTGTGCCAAATCCAGCAGGTTTATCCTGAAAGATAAGAAGACTGGCTTCGTACTTACAAACCTTTCTTCTTATGTTTTGAGAAGAGAGGTTTTTTGTGTTGAATGGGTTAGGGGGAATGCAGACGAATTAATTTGCTATTAATTCCGAGTAAACTACTTTAATTACATTGAATTAAATTTGAGTATTGTGAGGTGGATAGTATTGCAGTTACAGGTTGTGAATAGCCCTTTTGACAAAGAACAAACGGAGCTTTTAAATCGTCTCTTACCAACATTAAATGAGACGCAGAAAATATGGCTGAGCGGATACCTTTCCGTACCAGGTAGCTCTGAAGCTGCGGCAGCTACTGAGACGGTTGCTCAAGGTGTTTCTGCTTCAGAAGCATTCTCTAAACAAGAAGCAAAAACACGTGAGCTTACGATTCTCTATGGCTCACATACTGGCAATTGTCAGTCACTAGCGGAATCTTTCTTTGAGCGATTGGAAAACGAGAAATACAACGTTACCCTTTCATCGCTTGATGATTTTAAGCCAAAGTCGCTTAAAAAAGTAGAAGATTTATTATTGATTACAAGCACCCACGGAGATGGCGATCCTCCTGATAATGCGTTAAGCTTCCATGACTTTGTTCAAAGTAAGAGAGCCCCTGAATTAAATGGTCTCAGATTCTCAGTCTTATCACTTGGTGATAGCTCCTATGAATTTTTCTGCCAAACCGGGAAAGATTTTGACAAGCGCTTTGAAGAATTAGGTGCAACAAGGCTCTATCCTCGTGTAGATTGTGATCTTGATTTCGAAGAGCCGGCAGAAGAGTGGTTCGAAGGCGTGACGGGAGTATTGAAAGAAGATCAGTCTACGAGAGAATCGACTTCTGAAACAAAACCTGATGAGTCGAATCAGACGTATTCCAGAACGAATCCATTCAAAGCCGAAATTCTTGAGAATGTTAATTTGAATGGACGTGGATCGAATAAAGAAACACGGCACATTGAGCTTGATCTTGAAGGATCGAACCTTGATTATGAGCCGGGTGATAGCCTTGGTATTTACCCGGAGAATGATACTGCTCTTGTCCGTCAGCTAATCGATGAACTGAACTGGAAGCGAGAAGAACAGGTTATGGTGAACAAAAAGGGTGACGTTCAGCCACTTGAAGAAGCTTTAACGAAAACATATGAGATTACGAGTCTCACAAAGCCATTGCTCAAGAAGATTGCAGAGCTGACATCAAGTTTTGAGCTTAAGCGCATGGTTGAAGCGGAAGGCGAAGAACTAAGAACATACCTTTACGGTAGAGATTTAATTGATTTGGTGAAGGACTACGGACCGTGGACCGTCTCGGCACAGGAGTTTGTAAACGTTCTGCGCAAAATTCCGGTTCGTCTTTATTCGATCGCAAGCAGTTCAAAGGCAAATCCAGATGAAGTTCATCTCACAATTGGGGCACTAAGGTATGATGCACATGGTCGAGCTCGTACGGGCGTATGCTCTGGCCAATGCGCAGAGCGCTCACAAGCGGGGGATACACTCCCAGTATATGTGCAGCGAAATCAAAACTTTAGACTTCCGGATCATCCTGACACCCCTATCATTATGATAGGCGCAGGTACTGGCGTAGCGCCGTACCGGGCATTCTTACAAGAGCGAGAAGAAAGTGGCGCAAGTGGAGAAACGTGGCTATTCTTTGGTGAACAGCATTTTGTCACAGACTTTCTTTATCAAGTCGAATGGCAGAAGTGGTTGAAAGATGGGGTGCTTTCTCGTATGGACGTGGCGTTTTCTCGTGATTCAGAAGAGAAAGTGTATGTTCAGCACCGCATGCTCGAGCGAAGTAAAGAACTATACGAGTGGCTGCAAGAGGGTGCGCACGTCTACGTATGTGGAGATGAAAAGTATATGGCAAAAGACGTTCACGTGGCACTCGTTAACATCTTAGAGCAACAGGGGAATTTCAGTGAGTCAGAAGCAGAAGCTTATCTTGCAGATCTACGTAACGCGAAACGCTACCAGCGCGATGTGTACTAAGCGCATCAGGGAAGGAGATTGATCATGTCGAAAAAGACGGTAACAGAAGACGGCAAACCGAGTGAAATGGAGAAAATCAAAGACGAAAGTGATTACTTACGCGGATCGCTTGTGAAAAGCTTTGCGGATCCCATCACCGCTTCCATCCCAGACGCAGATACAAAACTATTAAAATTTCATGGGAGCTATATGCAAGATGATCGCGATATTCGTCAGGAGCGAAAACAGCAGAAGCTTGAACCAGCTTATCAGTTTATGGTTCGAGTGCGACTACCTGGTGGAGTAGCTAACCCAGAGCAATGGCTAGTAATGGATGATCTTGCGAATCAATACGGAAATGGGACGTTAAAGCTAACGACGCGCCAAACGTTCCAAATGCATGGGATCTTAAAGTGGAATATGAAAAAAAGCATTCAGGCAATGGACCAGGTTCTGATGGATTCTCTTGCGGCATGCGGTGACGTGAATCGGAATGTGATGTGTAATGCCAATCCCTATCAATCGGATATTCATGCCGAGGTGCATGGATGGGCACGGAAGTTAAGCGATGATCTCTTACCGAGAACGAGAGCGTACCATGAAATCTGGTTAGATGAAGAAAAAGTGCTTGATCGAAAAGAAGAGGAAATTGAGCCGATGTATGGCCCACATTACTTGCCAAGAAAGTTTAAGATTGGGGTCGCTGTCCCTCCATCAAACGATGTGGATATTTTCTCACAAGATCTTGGCTTTATTGCGATTCTTGAAGATGGCAAGCTACAAGGATTTAATGTCGCGGTAGGCGGCGGCATGGGTATGACGCATGGAGACACAAGTACGTATCCTCAGCTATCCCGAATGATTGGATTTTGTACACCCGAAAAGATTGTTGATGTTGCTGAGAAAATCATTACAATTCAGCGGGATTATGGCAATCGGTCAGAGCGGAAGAACGCTCGTTTCAAATATACGATCGATCGAAGAGGACTCGACTGGGTTCGGAACGAATTGAATAATAGACTGGGCTATGAACTAGAAGAAGCTCGTTCTTATCACTTCGATCATAATGGTGATCGCTATGGATGGGTGAAGGGTGACGGCAAATGGCATTTAACGCTCTTTATCCAAAATGGTCGTATTGTGGATTTAGAAGATTATCAGATTATGACAGGGCTTCGTGAAATTGCAAAGGTTCACGAAGGAGATTTCAGACTAACGCCGAACCAGAATCTCATTATAGCGAATGTATCAGAAGAAAAGAAAGCAGAGATTGATGAGCTTGTGGCAACATACGGTCTTACAGATGGGAAACAAAATTCAGCACTGCGCCGTAATTCGATGGCTTGCGTGGCGTTCCCAACATGCGGTCTAGCGATGGCAGAAGCAGAGCGATATTTACCTTCTCTCATTGATAAGATTGAAGAGATCGTGGATGAAGCGGGACTGAGAGAAGAAGAAATCGTGATCCGCATGTCAGGTTGTCCAAATAGCTGCTCACGTCCGACGCTTGGGGAGATTGCCTTTATTGGGAAAGCACCTGGTAAGTACAATATGTACATGGGAGCAGGGTTCGTTGGGGATCGTCTCAGCAAGCTTTATAAAGAAAACATTGGCGAAGAAGAAATCCTTGCGTCATTAAAACCGATTCTATTTAACTATGCGAAAGAAAAAGAGGTAGATGAGCATTTCGGTGATTATGTGATTCGAGCAGGATATGTTGAAGAAGTGCGATCAGGACTTGATTTTCATAGCTAGTTATATCGAAATGAAGCCCGAAGTTCATCAGCGTGTGAACTTTGGGTTTCAACACGTCTTTTACTAAATTGTCGGAGGTGCTTCAATGCCATATAGTATGGTTTGTCATTTATCATGTCCAAAGTGCAACGAGACATATGATTCAGATACGATTCAACAGCTTTGTGTTTGTGGTTCACCACTTCTTGTCGAATATGATCTTGATGAGGTGAAAAAGTGTCTTACAAAGGAAATGATTGCCGGACGAGAACAGTCGCTCTGGCGCTATCATGAATTACTTCCGGTTAAAGAAGAAAAGAATAAAGTTAGTTTTGAAGAAGGGATGACCCCTTTCCTGCCACTACCATCCCTTGGTCAGAAAATGAATCTCTCAAACTTATACATAAAAGACGAGGGAATGGTGCCGACGGGTTCATTTAAAGCTCGGGGAGCGGCAGTCGGCATTTCGAAGGCAAAGGAGCTTGGCGTTCAGAACCTTGCGATGCCGACAAATGGAAATGCTGGAGCTGCCTGGTCACTTTATGCAGCAAAGGCTGGGTTGGACGCTCATATCGTTATGCCTGTTGACGCACCTGAGATTACGAGAAAAGAAGTGAGTATTTCTGGTGCTCATCTTTATCTAGTCAACGGGTTAATAAGTGACGCTGGTAAAATAGTTGGTGATCTCGTGAAAGAGCAAGGATTTTATGATGCATCTACCCTAAAAGAGCCCTATCGCATTGAAGGTAAAAAAACGATGGGGTATGAAATAGCGGAACAGCTGAATTGGGAGCTTCCTGATGTAATTCTTTATCCAACAGGCGGTGGCGTTGGTCTTATTGGGATCTATAAAGCGTTTCTTGAGCTTCAGAAGCTTGGTTGGATTAAGGATCAAAAGCTTCCAAGATTAGTTGCTGTGCAATCGGAGGGGTGTGCCCCTATTGTGAAGGCATTCGAAGAAGGAAAAACTGAGTCTGAGTTCTGGGAAAATTCAACGACGCATGCGTTTGGTATCAATGTACCTAAAGCGATCGGAGACTTTCTTGTATTGGATGCGATCTATCAAACAGACGGGTGTGCCGTTGCTGTTTCTGAAGAAGATATTCGAATCTCTCAGCGAGAAGTTGCTGCGTTAGAAGGGCAATTTATTTGTCCCGAAGGAGCGAGTACATTCGCTGCTGCGGAAAGATTAAGGGAACGAAATTGGATCAAAGAAAATGAACAGGTTATTTGTTTAAATACGGGCCTTGGTATTAAATATCCAGATGCTTTTGAAGTAAATGTGAAAACAATGGAGACGAATGAAAGAATCAACGTCTAATATCTTAGCCATACCAAAGGTAATGCACCACTCTGAGATTTTCTTAGAGGGGTGCATTTCTATTTAAGCTAAATATTGTTTTGAAGTGAAAAATTCTTCTTCCATTAACACGTAAGGGTGAGTTTCCATCAAAATGTTAATGAGGTAATCAGGCATTCTTTCTCCATCGTATGCACAAATAAGAGGGAAGGAAAGATCGTTAACTGCTTCGTCTACAATTTTTTCGAAGTCTTCTATAAGGTGAAGAGGGTCTTCCATCGAGGCCCATTCCACATGTGCCCATGAGCGGAAGGAGAGATTAGATTCCACATAAGGTTGAACGGTCTTTTTGAAATATTCATGAATAGCAGGAGGATGATAACTGCCGCTAGAAAAGTAAAAGTCGAAGCTGTTCACTCTGTGGACAAACTTCATTTCGTTAGCCGTTAACCTTGAGGTTAATTCTTTCTCAATCATCGGATACAGGCGATCATTTTCGATTAAGATGACGTAATCTCCGTTCGCGACTCCTTTTTCAGTATAACTAACGACTTGTTCGAGGTAATTCTTCATCCCATGGTAGGCATAAAGCACATGAACACTTTTTTGCTCCTCGAACAGCTGATTCATCTTGCTAGTCAAGTGATCACCCCTTCGTTTTCTTCTACTTTTATTTTACTACAATTCTTCGAAGAGATACATGGCGGTATGAGTAGGCATGAGGTTTTTATTTCGGTAAAGGTGAGAAAGATGGTGCGATATGAAAAAAAGCCAGATTCTGTGTGAGAACAGAATTTGGCTTTTATCCTTTACGTTTAATCAATTGGATCGACGGATTTTCCGTATCGAAGAACATCGAATACGGCCATCCCATCACTAGGTCTGCCATTGTCATTACGGAAGGGCATAAGTGAGAAGAAAATAAAGTAGATAGAGAAATATGTGAACTGATAGAAAAACAGCGTTACAGGTATTGTGTTTGAGGTAATCAAGTAGTTAATGATTAAAATCACAATGAGATTAAATAGACTGCCACCTAAATAGATCGCAACGTGTGCCCACGTTTTGTTGTAGGTTAATTCTTCGTATTGGCACCAGCCTTCCATGAAATACTTTCTTCTAATTTCCAGCGGTCCTATATGAAAGAGCGTGCGTCCTGTACCGATGCAAAATTTCACTTTGCCTCCAAATAGCCGCGCTATGAGCACGTGACCCGCTTCATGGACAAGAGTGACAATTGGTAGAATAATGAAGAAATTCACAAAGAACATGGGAATATCATTTAAAGTAAACATGGTTATACCTCCGAGATGTAAGTATCAACTAAAGTTTGGTATGACTATAAAAAGGAACGTTCCCGATTTACTCGTTTCCTAACTGATTTTCGATAAGAAACATGAAACGGTAATAAAAGAAATGCTTTTGATACATCTTTACTTGTAAGGGCATAGCAGTAATAAGCTTTCGAAATTTGCGATTGTTGAACTAAGGAAAATAAAAAGGAATTAACGAAAGGGCGGAGTAAATAGTAAGTGAAAGGTGAAGAAATAAAGGGGGTATTTTGATGTATGAACTGAAAACGAAAGAAACGGATAACAGTGTGATTGAATTCATCGAAAGCGTTGATCATCCAAAGAAGCGGGAGGATGGCTATCGTTTGTTAGATCTTTTTACTGAAACGACAGGGTATGAAGCGAAAATGTGGGGACCAAGTATTATTGGGTTCGGAAGTTATCATTATAAATACGCTACGGGACATGAGGGGGATGCACCGCTCGTTGGATTTTCTCCTAGGAAGGCTAAGATTAGTTTGTATCTCGCTCAAGGAGAACCAGAGCGCGAGGATGCTTTAGCTCGATTAGGAAAACATACAACAGGGAAGGCCTGTGTTTATGTAAATAAGCTTGCGGACATTGATCTTGAAGTACTTAAAGAGCTAATATGTCAATCAGTCGAATATTTGAAAAAGCTGTACCCAGAAAAATAAGGTAGATATTGCATAGTAAGGCGGAAACATAATAATTTATATTGCTAGAGAGAATGGTACGATGAGCCAATTGGTGAAATATCAACATAAGGGTCAGGCGCAGATGTGCCTGACCCTTATGTTGGTTTCAAAACCTTTAGATTATTGTGCTTGCACGGTTTCAAGCGCTACTGCTTTAATGTCACCTTCTTTTGATTCTGAGACGAAAGAAAGTCTGTTTTCACCAGTATGATATACATGCAAATATTCGTTATCCAGTTCATTAAAGACGACCTCATCAGGTTCTCCAAATTGACAAACGACATCTGTGTAAGGGATAGCGGGTCCTTCTGATAACGCGTTATAACGTAAATGACTTACCGTTTCGTTTGCAGTTAAGTAAGCGTACTTTTCATCATAGAATCCAGGTGTTCCTTCATAGAACGTTTCATCATAAGTCATCTCTGGCTTTATTTTCTTTAAGGCTTCTTCAGACATTCCAAGAAAAATGGAGGCATCCTTCAGGTGACCTTGCTCTGCAAAATTCAGT
Organism: Anaerobacillus sp. QJM3NY_32; assembly: GCF_056173645.1. Taxonomy (NCBI): domain Bacteria; kingdom Bacillati; phylum Bacillota; class Bacilli; order Caryophanales; family Bacillaceae; genus Anaerobacillus; species Anaerobacillus sp. QJM3NY_32. The sequence continues at coordinate 1,362,685 of NZ_CM149684.1, forward strand.
AATTCTGAATGGAACGGAGCTTTTTCACAGGAAGTAGGGGTATTCTCGGCTGATGTTAATGGTTTTTCATCTGTCATCGTATAATCACCATTAAACCCAACAGCTGCGTCATGGTAACTAAGACAGGCTTCTTCAATAAATGTAATGACGTCATTCGTTCGAATAAACGTACCGGAACAAGACGGATCTTCCGTATCCTCAAACGTTGCTTCATCACCGTTTATTGTAGCTGTACCATTCAATTTCCCAACATCCGATCCACTACTTACGTCGATCGTAAACTGAAAGGATTCCTTCGTCACGTTTGATATGCTTAAATTCCCCTGATCGAACGCAGGATCAATATAAAGTGCTTCTTTCCATTCAGAAGAACTTTCTTCGTTCGCTGCTTCATCTTTCGGATTGGATTCCAGTTCAATTCGAGTGTATACGCCTGTAAAAGAAGCGCTATTCTCATTCATTGATTCACACGCTTCACTCGTATCGATGGCTAATCGGTCCTCCTTCCAACCAAACGAGGCTTTGCAAGCATCGTTATCAGGGTGTGTGAAATGAGCCATTTCTCCGTCGACTTCAGCAGTTCCTGAAAGCTCTCCAACATTTTGACCATCATAGGATTGAAGCATAAACGTAAATGAAGTAGAAGCTGAATCTGTTATATCGAGACCCCCATGGATTTCTCCATCTTTCTCCCACTTGTACGTGCCATCTTGAAAAAGAATGTCTTTTTGTACGGTTTCCTCTGCAGACTTGTCCACCGTTTCTTTCTCCGCTTCTACCTTTTCCGATGAGTCAGAAGTAGTTAAGAAGTTACATGACGTGACGATGAGTAATAAGATAAACACCAATACGTGACGAAGCGTTTTCATAAGATTCCTCCCTACTGAAGTAAGTTGATGCCATCATTATACATAACGTTCCGTAAAAGAATGGGATAATGGTGTCGAGCGGGGAAAAAATTCCTTGTCTAGTTTAAGCGAATTCTTTTGTAATTTAGTTGACCATTTCCGGGGAAATGAATGGAAGAAGTCGAATGCAACATTACTTTTCGTTCCGATGGGGAAGAATGTGTTGAAAATAGGGAGCAAGGTATAATATCTAAATATTCTATTGCCAATTGAGCGAGTGGACGATTATGATGAATTTAAATGAGACAAGTTCGTCATGTCATAACAACTGGTGGGATGGAATGAAAACCTTAACAAAACAGCTCATTCGTTTATTTGAATCAGTTCATGGAAGTATTTTAAGAAAATCTGTCATGATTTTTGTTTTCATTCTAGTTATTCCAACGTTAATGATCTATCAGCTGATCATCAACTATGCGGAAGAGATGATTGAGCAGGACATTATTAGTGAAAATGTCGCGAACACGGAAAGTATCGTGAAGCGCGTAAATAATGAAATTTCCAGTGTTGTTTTACAGCTGCATTTAATGGCAGGAAATGGAGAAGAAAACGAAATTAACGCGGAACGTATGTATGAGCGATCCAGACAGGCGATTGCCCAGAGCTCTATTATTCGGTCTATCTATTATCTAGATGACACTAGTAACGTCATATTTGAATCTCCTTTTGCCCCTGAGCTTGAAGGTGTCTCCTATCACTATCCAGAGTTTGATCGAATTCAATGGACGCACAATTATGCTGTTTCTAGTGTTATTCAAAATTTTAGCGGTGAGGATATTGTTTCGGTGGGGATTCCAGTCTTTGACGACAAAAATGATTTTCAAGGTGCTTTAATTGCAGAATTTAGTCAGGATTATTTATCTGAAATCGTCAGAAATATCAGCATGAGTGAAGGACATTTTGGGATGATGGTTGATCCAGAAGGAATTGTCGTGGCTTCTACTAATGAACAATCAATCGGATCAGCTATTTCAAGTGATCTGCCTTCTGAGCAAATATTTGAGGAAGTTTCAGGGGTTGCACGTTCATCTTATGGAGGGGATCAGAGCATCATCGCTTATCAAACACTGCGTGATGAATGGGGTCTCGTTTACGGAGTGTCAGAAGATATTGCCTTTGCCCCCGTTCGAAAACTATCGCTAGTGCTTACGTTATCTTTTCTCGGGATTCTCATTCTTTCTTTCTTTTTCATCGTTGCCGGTATTCGAAATATTGTTTATCCCATTATTCGATTAACAGATTATGCAAAGGATTATAGGAAGAAGGTTTTTTATCAGGAGCATGATCCATCTCAAAATGTCCGAAAAGATGAAGTGGGAGAATTGACTCGAACGATCATTTCCGTCGGCAATAGTAATTATGAGAAGCAGCATCAGCTAGAAGAAAGTGAACGCTACTTAAATGACATGATTGAAGGAATCCCTTATGGCATGATTACGATTAATGATCACGCGATCGTAACGCATGTGAACAAACAATTCGAAAACCTTATTGGGTTTAGTAGAAATGATCTCGTCGGAAAGTCATTATCAGAACTTCCAATTAAAAGTACAGATGAAGACTTTATGTTGTTAAAAGCCTTAATCTCTGAGGAACCTAGCATCGAATGTGAAAGCTACATTATCGACGCAAAGGGAAGGCGTCACATTGTGAATATCGCTACGTCTCGTTTCTACAATGCTCAGAATGAAATTATTGGCAGCATTGCTGTGCTACAGGATATTTCACAAATGAAGATGCTAGAGTCACGGTTGAAACAAAATGATAAGCTTGCATTGATAGGGCAAATTACCACGGGTATTGCTCATGAAATCAAAAACCCGCTTGCGATTTTAACAGGATCTTCTGAGATGTTAAGAGAAGAAGTGGAGGAAGCCAATAGTTCAGAAGAGATTCTTGAATTATCGCGTGATATTGATCAAGTCGTGAAACGAATGAAGACGATTGTGAATAATTTCTTGAATTTTGCAAAAGTGAACAAAGCCGATGCTCGACCAATTCAGTTGAAGAAAGTGACTGATGAAGTCCTACATCTAGTGAGATTTAAGCTAAAAGAATTAAATATAGAGGTCGTAAAGCACTATGAGACAAGCGGAGACCTCGTCGGTTTCTATGATGAGTTAATTCAAGCCTTTTTAAATATCATTCTTAATGCAACAGACGCAATGAAAGAGGAAGGAACATTAACCGTTACGATTGAAGAGGACGAGAAATATGTTCATGTCGCTATCGGAGACACAGGAACGGGCATTATGACGAGTAATCTTGAATGGCTTTTTGATCCATTCTTTTCGACTAAGGAAAAAGGGAATGGACTTGGATTAACGATCGCGAGAGATATCATTAAAGAAAATAATGGCGATCTTACGGTTGAGAGCGTAGAGGGTGAGGGGACAACAATTCATTGTTGGTTCCACCGATAGAAAAGGGGTGGCGTTATGGAGAGAACCGTTTTGATCGTAGATGATGAGATGCAGCTTGCGAAGCTAATCGGCAGGAAATTAACGAAGGCAGGCCTATCGTCAGTTTTGGCTCATACGGGAAGTACTGCTATCGACTTATTTAAAAGAAAAGAAATGGCAGTCGTGATTCTGGATTATATGCTACCAGATATGACGGGTCTTCAAGTATTGGAAGAAATGAAAAGGCTGAAGCCAGATGTGCCGGTCATTATGATGACGGCTTATGGAAATGTCGAGAGTGCTGTCGGGGCAATGAAACTGGGCGCCGTCGATTATTTGAACAAACCGATGGAGCTCGAAGAAGTAAAAGAGTTGGTTATGAAACAACTCGATACAAAGGTAGAGGCTCCGCCAAAAGAAAACGATCCATTTGTATTTCAAAGTCCTGAGATGAAGCGTGTGATGGCATTTCTAGGTCAGGTGAAGGATACGGATGCAAGTATATTAGTGCTAGGTGAGAGTGGCGTTGGCAAAACGGCTCTTGCTCATTGGATTCATTCAAATAGTTATCGTGGGGCGGGCCCAATGCTATCGATTAACTGTGCGGCTATACCTGAGCACCTTCTTGAAAGTGAGTTGTTTGGCTATCAGAAGGGAGCATTTACGGGAGCTGCAACAACGAAAATCGGAAAATTTGCTGCTGCAGATAAAGGGACGATTTTTCTAGATGAGATTGGAGAGATTTCTCCTTCCATGCAAGCGAAGCTTCTTCATGTCATTGAAGATAAAAAGGTGATGCAGCTAGGTAGCAATGAATATCGCACAGTAGATGTACGAATCATTACAGCGACGAATAAGGATTTAAAAAAATCCGTTGCGGAAGGTACGTTTCGTGAGGATCTTTACTATCGTCTAAATTTAATCGAAATTGAGATCCCTCCCCTACGTGAAAGGATGGAAGATATCCCCCTTTTCATTCAATCACAAATGAAGAAATTAAATGGAAAGTATAAGAAACAAATTTATATAGCAGAGGAAAGCATCAACCTTCTCCTCCGTCATACGTGGCCAGGTAACATTCGCGAGCTACTCAATATGCTTGAACGCATTCATATCGTAAAACGAGAAGGAACAATTATGCCAGAAGACCTTGCGCATGCATCTCTTATGTCGATACCAAAAGATGAACCAGTAGGATCACAGGACTTCAGTGGAAGTCTTTCCGAGGTGCTAGAAGATATAGAGGAAAAGATGATTCGACAAGCGCTTGGAGAAACAAATGGCAACCAGACGAAAGCAGCAGACCGACTTGGAATTGCCAGGCATACGTTAATTTACAAAATGAAAAAAATCGGCATCAGTCTATGAGAAGGTTTCTTCTAATCGTTGGATGCCTTACTTTCCTTATTTCTTGTCAGTCAAAAGAAGAAATAAAGCAGGAAGATGCGAAAGTGAACGCTCATCTGACTATTAAACTTGGATCCAAAGCATTTACCGAACAATACCTTTTAATGAAAATGACTGCCCTTCTTTTAATGGAAGAAGGATTTGATATTGAAGAAATGCGCTTTCTTGATAGTCCTTCCATTCGTGATGCATTTGAAAACAAAGTAATTGATTTGTATTGGGAATACACGAACACTGCTAAAACGATTTATCATAAAAGTGGTCCAGGTTATGATTCGCTCGAAGCTTATGAATCTGTTAAAAAAGAAGATGAAAAAAGCGACATTATTTGGTTAGAGAAAAGTGATTTTAATAGTTCATGGGGGCTCATCATGAAAGAGTCCTTTGCTAAGCAGCATCAACTTGATTCGGTCAGTGATCTTGTCACGTATATGAGCAATCAGGAACACCCATCATTAAAAATGGCGACAAATGACGAATATTTAATAAGAGAAGACGGTCTCAGTCATTTAGAAGATGTGTATCAATTTTCGGTGAACAAAGATCAGCTTCTTGCGGTTGATTCAGAATTGCTGAGTCTCGCTGTAAAAGAGTCTCGAGTACAGGTAGCTGTTGGAATGATCACAGATAGTCGCATTGAAGACTACCACCTCGTTGTATTAGAAGATAATCGCAAAGCGTTTCCACCATATGATGCTGCTCCAGTCGTGCAACGGAAAATGATTGAGCAATATCCAGAGATTCAAGAGCCACTTGAAAAGCTTTCTGCTTCCATTACAAACGAAGAAATGATTAGTCTAAACTATCGAGTGGACGTTTTGCACCAGGATGTAGGAAAAGTCGCGAAGGCTTTTCTACAAGACCAAGGGTTGTTAAGAGTGGACTAGAGGGTAGAGCTTCCAAGTGGCTCTTTCATCATCAAAAAGACAGCATCCTCCTTCTCTCATGGAAGGCTTACTTTGTGGTAAGCTGTTGTTAGATGTTGATTATGATAGAAAGGTAGTTGAGTGATTCTGGACTTTATATCAAATAATATTGTGTTGCTTGGCATCGCCTGTATTATTATTGCGCTGCTATTAGCGAAATTCACAAAGAAGAAGTAAGGCGCTGTTCAATGGAACAGTGCTTTTTTTGTGTGAAAATGCGACACTGTAGGAATTTTCTACAGTTAAAGTGTAGTATTTTTCTACACTTTTAGTAATTGTGGGGAACAATTCGCACTGTTATAAGGATTTAAAAGTTGGCACAATACTTGCATTATATAACAGTGAGAAATTCAAGTTAGATTCAAGGAGGATTTAATGTACTTTTAAACTTATTGTTCGCGTGAGTGTGAATGTCCTTAACGTATAGCGAAATGAAAACGCTTTAATTGATTTAGCATAAACATTATTTGTTTCTATCGCATTCAGTCAGTCTCGGGTAGATCCAACCGCCTATTCGTGAAAGAGGGTTTTCAGATGAGATATGAGCAAGATGAGTTTGGCACTGTCAAGATTCCAAGCGATGCTCTCTATGGGATCCAGACAGTTAGGAGTACTGCAAATCTAAGCTTTTCAGAAAAAAAGCTTACAGATTATCCTGATTATGTGAAGGCACTAAGCATTGTAAAAAAGGCTGCTGCGCTTGCAAATGGTGAGGCGGGAGTGCTACCGAAGCGAATTCAGGATGCCATTGTTACAGCATGTGATGAGCTTATTAGCGGAAAGCACGTAGAACATTTTCCAGTTGATCCTTATCACGGAGGAGGTGGTATTGGATCGAACATGAACGTGAATGAAGTAGTATCGAATCGAGCGAATCAAATTCTTGGATACGAGATTGGTAGCTACGAAGAAGTGCAACCCAATGATCATGTGAACGCTTCCCAATCCACTTCGGACGTTTGTCATACGGCGATTCGTCTTACGATTGCAAGGCAACTGGAGAAGCTCCTTGCTGTTGTGAGATCGTTGCAACAAAGCATAAGAGAAAAAGCGAATGAGTGGTCGGATGTAATGACCATTTCGCGCACCTGTTTACAGGATGGAATGAGGGTACCGCTCGGAGATTCGATGTCAGGTGTTGTGGCGTTACTTGATCGCCGCATGGAGTCACTACAAAAAGCTACAGAACAAATGGACCGCATTAATCTAGGAGGAACGGTTATCGGTTCTGGGATTGGAGCGTCTGAGGGATACCGGAAAAACATTTTGCATTATTTAAGGGAAACGACGAGTCGGAACGTAATGTATCGTGACAATTTATTTGATGCAGCTCAGCATCTTGATGACCTTGGAGATGTATCAAACGAGCTGAGGCAGCTAGCTAGTGGTTTGATTAAATTCGGAAAAGATCTACGCATTCGCGCTTCTGGTCCTGAAACAGGTTTTGGAGAACTATCGCTACCGGCAGTACAGGCGGGCTCATCGTTCTTCCCTGGGAAAGTAAATCCAGTAATACCTGAAACGCTCATTCAATGTTGTTTCAAGGTACTTGGGTGTGATCGTACTGTCCAGGCAGCACTAGAGCATGGAGAGCTTGATCTTAACGTGTTCGAAGGCGTAGCCGGGATGGCGATAATAGATGCGATCCAAATGTTGACAAATGTGCTGCCAGTTTTCGAAGAACGTTGTGTAAAAGGAATAAAAGTGAATGAAGCAACTTGCAGAGATTATGCAAACACCACAATTCCGCTAGTTGTTGATTTAAAAGAACGCTTTGGTTATGAAGCTGTCTTAAACGCAATGAAAACAGATGGTAAAGATGGGTTACTTCAACTACAAGCAAATGGGGGATATTGATATGAAAAACATTCAAACGAAATTTGAAGGCATTAAGCAGCCAAAGTTAGAGTGGGCGAGTCATTGGCTTGAGAAACCAAAAAAGCTTTATATAAATGGACAGTGGGTGGAAAGCAGTAGCGGAGAAACGATTGAATCCATTAATCCTTCGACTGGAAAACGAACTGGTTCAATCCATAGCGCCAAAAAAGAAGACGTCGATCAAGCAGTTTCGGCAGCTAGAGAGGCGTTCGATCATGGCACATGGAAAGAAACAACGCGAAAAGAAAGAGCAAGGATTCTACGCGAGATTAGTGCTCTTATTATTGAACACCAGGATGAGTTAGCAACGCTTGAGTCTCTAGATAATGGAAAGCTTTATACGGAAGCTTATAACGATGATGTTCAAGAAGCATCAGATCTCTTCCAATATTACGCGGGATGGACGGATAAGTATTATGGAGAAAACAATCCGGTGGAAGGGAATTTCTTAAGCTATACAACGCGAGATCCGATCGGCGTTTGTGGTCAAATTGTTCCATTTAATTTTCCAATTGGTATGGCTGTATGGAAGCTATCGCCAGCGCTTGCGATGGGGAATACGGTTGTTTTGAAGCCTTCTAGTACGACATCTTACTCAGCGATTCGTCTCGTTGAAATCATTCATGAAGCGAAGCTATTACCGCCAGGCGTTCTAAATCTAATTCTTGGTAAAGGCTCGATTGGATCTTACATTAGCACGCACATGGATGTTGATAAAATTTCCTTTACAGGAAGCACGGAAGTTGGGAAAAAGCTCGTTCATGACTCAGCGGATTCGAACTTGAAGCCAGTCACACTGGAGCTAGGAGGTAAGTCACCAAATATTATTTTTGCAGACGCACCAAATCTTGAAGGGGCGATTGAACGTTCATTCTATGGGTTGTTTACCCATAAAGGCGAGAAGTGTTCTGCACCAACACGACTTTTTGTGGAGCGCCCAGTTTATGATGAGGTAGTTGAAAAAATCGGTGAATATGCAAGCGTATACAAGTGTGGTGATCCATTTGATCCTGAAAGTGACCAGGGACCACAGGTTTCAGAGGCTCATATGAACAGTATTCTTCATTACATTGAAAGTGGAAAACAAGAAGGGGCACGGCTTGTCGCCGGAGGAGAGCGTGATATTGAGGGTGAGAAAGCGAATGGATTTTATATTAAGCCAACTATTTTCGCTGACGTGACAAACGGTATGACGATAGCACAGGAAGAGATATTTGGACCTGTCCTTTGCATCCTGCCATTCGATTCGGAAGAAGAGGTTATTCGAATGGCGAATGATACGATTTATGGTCTTGCTGCTGGTCTATGGACGAATGATGTCTCTCGAGCGCATCGCGTAGCGAAAAAGCTTGAAGCTGGTATGGTATTCGTAAACAAATATGGCTGCTACGACTTTGCTAGTCCATTTGGAGGCTGGAAACAAAGTGGTTGGGGCAAAGAATATGCCGTGCACTCGCTTCAATCGTATACAAAAACAAAAGCAATCTGGGTTGCTTACTAAAAGAGCGGAGGAAAGAGTATGAAAATGAAAGCGGCTGTAATGACGGGTCTAGGTGCACCACTTGAAATTCAAGAAGTGGAGTTAGCTTCACCGAAAGCAAATGAAGTCCTTGTAAAAATTGCGGCGACTGGGGTCTGTCATAGTGACCTCAACGCCGTACAAGATCCATCGACCCCGTTCCCAACCATTCTTGGTCATGAAGGCGCTGGTACAGTTGTTGAGGTAGGTCCTAACGTCAAGACGGTTAAACCTGGTGACAAAGTAGCGCTAAGCTGGGTTCCCTACTGCGGGACGTGTGAGTTTTGTGTCACTGGTGCTATTCATCTTTGTGAGTCAGCCTTTGGCCCAATGTTTAACGGTACGCTTCTCGATGGAACTTCTCGACTTAGTAAGGATGGTCTTCCGCTTTTTCATAATTCTCTTCTTTCGACATTTGCTGAATATGCCGTCGTTCCTGATATGTCTTGTGTGAAATTACCAGATGCGATGCCGCTGGCTCAAGCATCGCTGATCGGATGTGGCGTTGCCACTGGCTATGGCGCAGCGGTCAATGCCGCTAAAGTAACTCCCGGTTCAACCGTTGCTGTGTTTGGCATCGGAGGTGTAGGGGTGAATGCGATTCAAGGTGCGAGAATCGCCGGTGCTTCGAAAATCATTGCCTGTGATATGAAGCCAGCGAACCTTGAAATCGCGAAGCAATTTGGGGCTACACATACTGTGAACGTGAGCGAGGGGGATGCACCTGAAATGATTCGTGCGATAACGAACGGATTTGGTGTTCATTATGCGATCGACTGCTCAGGACATACAGCTGCTACCGCTAACGCCTGGAATGCAACTCGTAAAGGGGGAACGATTGTAGTTGTTGGTGCATTTCATCCTGAAATGTCACTTAGTCTGCCTGCGGGTGGTTTTCACCGAGTTGGAAAAGTGATCAAAGGAAGCTTCTACGGAGATACCCAGCCATATCGTGATTTTCCTAAAATTGCTGAGCTTTACCTCGATGGTAAGTTTATGCTTGATGAACTTGTAATTAATCGCGTTTCCTTGGATGAAATCAACCAGGCCTTTGACTCATTTCATGATTGCAACTGCGTGAATGTAGGTCGATCTGTGATTGATTTTCAAAGAGAACCGGTGATCAATGCAGAACGTTATACAGAATTGATTTAAGGTGTAAAAGGCCGTTCGATTACAATGCGGACTCGTCCAAAGAGAAATATCAAAAAAAGGTGGATGCAGTCAAGAAACAACAGTTTTACTTGCGGTAACGGTTAATTGAATAATCTCATGGGAGGGGTTCATGTTATGAAGAGTTTTAAGCATCCGGTTTTTTGGCCACCGTTTCTTCTATTACTTGCAGCTGCCATTGTTAGTTTTACAAATAAAGAGGCCTTTATTTCGACGGCCACTAATATGAACAACTGGGTGATTGCCAATCTTGGCTGGCTATTTAGTATCGCAGGGTTATTAATGGTCGTAGCCTGTGTTGCTGTATACTTCTCACCACTAGGAAATATCCGAATTGGCGGAGACAAAGCGAAGCCGATGTTGAAACCAATGACTTGGTTTGCCATCACCTTAACGACTACGATTGCGGCAGGTCTGACGTTTTGGGGAATTGTTGAGCCACTATACCATGTATCGGCACCTCCAGAATCGCTTGGCATTGATCCGAATAGTCCAGAAGCAGCCATCTTCTCACTTTCTACAATGTACTTGCATTGGACGATTACACCATATGCGATTTACTGCTTACCAGCGATCGTCTTTGCATTTGCTTATTATAATATGAAAAAGCCTTTTAGCTTAAGTTCAACATTAGCTCCCCTATTCGGTAATCGCATTTCGGGTAAATGGGCGAATGTGATTGATGCTCTTTGCCTTTACACTCTTGCTCTTGGGATGGCGGCATCGATGGGAACGAGCTTATTAAACCTTGGCGGTGGCGTTAACTACATTAGTGGAATTGCGAGTTCGCCAACCTTATGGGCTGCGATTGCCATTGCGTTAATGGTAACGTTTATAATTTCAGCGTCTACAGGTTTAATGAAAGGGATTCGAGTTCTTTCCAATATCAATATGAGACTTTTTATAGGTATTATCATCTTTATGTTTATCGTGGGACCAACTTCTTACTTATTAAATTTAGGAACAGAATCAGCGGGGAATTATTTTACGAATTTCTTTAACAAAAGTCTTTTCACGGGTGCATCTGCTGGCGATCCATGGCCACAATCGTGGACGACGTTCTACTGGGCAAGCTGGTTCTCATGGGCAGCGATTACGGCTTTATTCCTTGGAAGAATTTCATTTGGCTACAAAGTGAAACACATGATTATCGTCAATTTTGTTCTACCGGCATTTTTCGGAGGATTATGGATGACGATCTTTAGTGGAACAGCAATTAACATGGAGATGACGGGTGCTGGACTTGCTAATATCATGAATACAGTAGGTGCAGAGGCTGCTCTCTATGCGGTATTTGATGCTCTACCACTTGCTGCAATTGTGATTCCGATTTATGTGTTTATCGTCTTTATATCCTTTGTTACTGCAGCTGATTCAAACCTTGCAGCCATGGGTGGTATTTCTTCAACAGGAATTACACCTAGTAGTCCTGAACCAAGCGTGCTCATAAAAGTTGTTTGGGGGATCACAGTAACGCTAGTAGCGTGGATTATGATCAGCTATGCGAATATTGATGGAATTAAAATGTTAGCCAATCTCGGTGGTGTTCCGGCCCTATTCTTATCCCTATTCGTTCTCGGTTCTCTTATGAAAATCATTCGTAATCCTAAGAAATTCGAGAAGTTTGATGAGTCAGAAGAAGTTGGAGGATTAGAAGAACAAAAGCCAAAAGATAAAGCTGTATAAACGTAAAGAACAGACAAACCGTCTGTTCTTTTTTACTTGAATGGACTACCGCGTGAATGAATCGTGCTAAACTAGTAGTATAAGAAGAGAGGAGTGAAGGCAAGTGGGGAAATGTACAATCGATCACTCGTACGGAGACGTTATGACAAAGCTTGAGACCCAGTCACCTTATATGCCAGATGAACTTGTGCAGGATACATATCGCTTCTTACAACAAACAATTACACAAGAAACATTGAACGAACTGTTTCACCTGTTGAAGAAATATGATCTCGCTTCGGAGGAAGTGCGCCAAGAACGGAATGCCGGGCTTCAAAAACTGATGAGGTAAACGGTTCAAACTTATATTCGATTTTTCTACGAAAACTTCATTCATTCCGCGCTATTTCAAATAACTTTTTTAACGAGATTGATACAGCGGCTCTCAAATTTGATAAATGATAAGCTAATCAATAGTAACTTATTTACTAGTACAGAAAGAAGTGAAATGCAATGACGACTAAATTATTCTATCAAGACCCATACATAACAACCTTTACCGCTGAAAAGTGGGAACAGTTCACAGATGATGCGAATCGCTCTTACGTTGTTCTAGATCAAACGGCTTTTTATCCAACTGGTGGAGGTCAGCCATATGATAGTGGAACGATTAATGGTGTACAGGTTCTTGATGTAGAAGAGGTAGATGGAGAAGTCCGTCACTATGTTGACGGCAAGCTTCCTGAGGCAGAACATATTCACGGAGATATCAACTGGCCTCGAAGGTTTGATCACATGCAACAGCATGCAGGGCAGCACATCCTTTCGGCAGCTTTTGAAGACCAACTTGGATATAGTACGGTGAGCTTTCATCTAGGTCAGGAAGTTTGTACGATCGACCTTAACGTTGCCACTCTTGATGATGATGAAGTTAGAGCAGCTGAAAAATTTGCGAATAACGTTGTTCAGCAGAACTTGCCGATTGAAACGAAGTGGGTAAGCGAAGAGGAGCTGGCGAATTATACCCTTCGAAAGCAGCTAGCCGTCTCGGAAGACATCCGTCTTGTAATGATTCCAGACGTAGACTATAGCGGATGCGGAGGGACACATCCTTCTTCGACAGGCCAGGTACAGGCGATATCTATTTTAAAAATAGAAAAGCAAAAAAAACAAATGCGCGTCCATTTTGTTTGTGGCGAGCGAGTAACTGATGAACTTCGGAAGAAACAGGGAATCATGCTTGGGCTCACGAACGCTCTTAGCGTTCCTCAATCACATTTAGTAGAAGCGGCAGAACGAGTGCTCCTTCAGTCGAAAGAATATGAAAAAACGATTGAAGAGCTAAATGAAAAACTACTTTCTTATGAAGCAAAGGAATTACTTCATGGTGCTGATACCATTCATGACCAAAAAGTCGTGCAGATGATTTCCAAACAACATGGAATGAAAGAACTGCAAAAACTAGCGAAGATGGTGCTGAAAGAAGATCCGCATGTGATCGTCTTTTTCATAAGTGAGGGAGAAGATAAGCTACAAATTGTTTGTGGAAGAGGAGAAGCTTTATCTTATGATATGAACCTTAGTTTAAAAGAAGTTCTTCCATTCATTAATGGAAAAGGTGGAGGAAAGAAAGACTTTGCGCAGGGCGGGGGAGAACCGGTTCGTTCTGCAGAAGAGGTTTTGATTGAACTTGTGAAAGTAACGCTACATTAAAAAAACGAGCGCCCCTAAGCATTGCTGGGGCGTTTTTTCTATTTTGGTAAAAATATGAATATAACTCTTGTCATACAAGATAGCTTAGCATATACTACATATATACCTTGCTTTACAAGGTAGCTGAATGATTTCTATAACTCTTGTATAACAAGGGTTATAGGTTGGAAAGATTGGTGAAGCACATGCAAACAACTCAAATGTTAAAAGGAATCATTGATGGCTGTATTTTATCCATTATTAGTGAAGGAGAAGTATACGGATATGAGCTTGCCTCAAAGCTTGATGATTATGGCTTTGAAGCATTTAGTGAAGGGACGATTTACCCGATCCTTATCCGTTTACAGAAAGATCAGCTCATACAGTCAACGTTAAAGAAATCAACAGCAGGACCGAAGCGGAAATACTACGCGTTAACGAAAAAGGGAGAAGAAGAATTGAAGGGTTTTAAGAAGCGGTGGATTCATTTAAGCACAACCGTAAATCAGATTTTAAACAAGGAGAGTGAATGAGGAGATGACGAAAGAAAGCGAGAAATTTATTCAAGATATGCGTATTTATCTGATTACGAAAGGAGTAGGTGAAGAGGAAATCGATAGCTTCTTAATGGAAGCAGAAGATCACTTAATGGAGGGGGAGCGCGACGGAAAGACAGCGAAAGATATCTTTGGAAAGGATCCGAAAGCTTACGCAAAAGAACTGATTGATTCGATGGATCAGTCGCCACATGATAATCGGAAATTAATTGCGCGTATGATTGCAGGAGTCTTTGGTATCTTTTTAGTATCGCAGTTTATAGATGGAAATACATCATATTCTTTAATTGAAATCATCGGTTACCCTATTTCAACGATTGTATGGTTAGTTGCTCTTATATGGGCCCTTCGGATGACTTCTTTCCATACAGGTGTAAAGAGCTTTCTGATTGTTTATGGCATCGTTATGGTTCCAATGATCTTTACCGTAGGGGTTACGATTCTTCACATAGAATTTGGCAGAGACGTGTTGTTTCTCAGTCAACCAGTTGCTTTAACTGTAGGCGGTATCATTATAATTGGTCTAATTGCTAACTTCAATTCTCTTATTGGTTTGTTATCGAGTCTTGTCTTAATGCTGATTCTTTTTGGAGCTCAACTGCTGTTTAGTTTGCTTCATTTGGAAAGTTTCGCATGGGAGATGGGCGCTTATGTTATTAGCGTCGTTGGGCTTATCGTGATGATGAGTTTTCGGAAGCAATTGCCTAAGACGATCATAAAGGGATAGAGAGTTTGAAGAGAAAAAGTACATGACACTTAATAAAATGACCAATCATTAGGAAACGACTGGTCATTTTATTTTAGTAGGAAGCTTTTCTATACCGTTTTCTGTTGATCTACTTGTCGATGATCGGGAGTGCTGGATTCGTTCAGCTTTTTAACATTAAAGCTATGAAGAACGATGCCGACAATGATGAGGGCAATGCCAACCCATGCGATGTAGGTAGGAAGTGGGCTCGATAGAAGCAGTCCCTCTCCTGCGATCACAAACAATACCTGTGTTGACTGAGTCGCTTCAACAGAGGCAAGCTTTCCCTGGTGAAGTCTGACGCGATCTGTTGCGATAAAAAATAATGTTGTGGCAATAACGCCTGAACAGATGGCAACGATCAGCGATTGAGTGAGCTGTTCTCCTGAAGGAATGCCAACCTTATTCCAGGCGATAACACTTAAAATAATCCAGAACGGAGTGCTCCCAAGCGTCATGCCTAACACTCGTTGAAAGGTATCGAGTCGTCCATCACAAAGCTCCATCATCTTTCGGTTTCCGAGTGGATAAGCAATTGCTGCAAAAAGGACAGGAAGAATGCCAACCATCACTTCGTTTACAGTCATTTCATTTGCTTTTTGCCACTGAATTAACATGACACCAGCAAGAATCACGATGGAAATAAGGAGGGCTTTTGTTTGAATGCGGTGCCGTTTTTTTATCGGTCCATTAGACGTTTGAACGGTTGAGTAAAAAAGAGGAGCAACGATAATTCCACCTACGATCGTCATTTGCCACGTTCCTGCCACTAGCCACCCTGCGCCATAAGCGGCAGCATAGGTTAAAGGGGCATAAAATAAAACGAATCCAACAAAACTCCAGAGTAACCACTGAAAAGGGTTCCTTCGCATTTCAATAAAAACTTGTTTCATATTCCGTCTAACGAGTACAATTAATAGAAGAAAAGGAATCATGAAAAGGAATCATGAAAAGGAAGCGGAGGGAGGAGCTCCACATCCAGCTTCCTCCGGCTAACTCCATTGAACGATTCAAAATAAATGTAACTGCAAAAAACATTGAGGCGAGAATACCGATCGCAATTTCCCTCATATTACTTAAACACGCCCTTTGTTAAGTATAGTATATTATGTTTTGTGTATATTATAATATACTATAGGGTGTGGTGGAAATATACAAGAGAAAGATAATGGAGAGGATTTATTAGTGGATGAAAAAAAGATAACAGCTGCAGAAAAGCTTGCTCAGCAGGTTGGTATGACGTTAAGAGCCATTCGAAAAAAACGTGAGATAAGCTTGCAGGATCTAGCAACGTTAACAGACGTGAGTAAGCTTACGTTAGGTAAAATTGAGAGAGGAGAGGCGAATCCTTCTTTAACGGTGATATGGAAAATAGCGAATGGTCTTTCCATCCCGATCTCAAGTCTACTAGCAGAAAAGGAAGAAGTCGTCATTTCAAGGAAAAATGAGGGCAATAAAGTATTGAGTTCAAATGAAGCTTTAACGTTAGAACCCATGTTTACAGATAGTGGCTATGGCTCTCTTGAAACGCACCGTGCTTTTTTAGAACCTATGGGAGAGTATTACGCAGATGCTCATCAAGAAGGGGTCATTGAGTATGTAACAGTGATGGAAGGAAAGGCAACTGTACAAGTTCAGGAACAAACGTATGAATTAAATACGTATGATTCGATTAAGTTTAGAGCGGATCAGAAGCATGGTTACTTAAATCTTCACAGCGAAGGTGCTGTCTTACATTTCGTTATGATCTATACAAACGCATAACATAGAAAAAAGCCACAGCAGTGGCTTTTTTCTTGCGCTTATTTATTATAAACAGCTAAGCGGTCGATAAGCTGTGAACTTTCCTGGTTAACACCAGTCACTTTCACATCGATCTCGTTTTGTCTGAATTTCATGATGGCTTTATCAACGGCGCCAACACCTGAGTCATCCCAAACGTGAGCATCTGATAAATCAATCTCGACCGTTTTAATACCTTCTTCTTTATAATTAAAGCTATTCACAAAGTCAGTAACAGATGCAAAGAACAGCTGACCATGAATGTGGTAAATCTTTTTCTCCGCGTATTCGTCGATCTTTTCTTCAACGCGTACTTTTGAAATCTTAGAAGCGAAGAATAAAGCACTTAGAATAACACCGGCAAGTACACCTTTTGATAAATCATGCGTTGTGACAACAGTAATGACGGTAACGACCATCACGGCTGCGTCAGATCGCGGCATTTTATGAAGATTTTTAATGGATGACCAATCGAATGTTCCAATGGATACCATAATCATAACGCCAACTAGAGCTGCCATAGGTATTTTAACGAGTAAATCGTTTAATACTAAAATCAGAATCATTAAGAAAACGCCGGCAACGAAAGTGGATAAGCGTCCACGTCCACCTGATTTCACGTTAATAACGGATTGTCCAATCATCGCACAACCAGCCATTCCTCCGAAAAATCCGGCTACAACGTTCGCCACGCCCTGACCTTTTGCTTCTTTATTCTTATTGCTATCTGTATCTGTTAAATCATCAACGATTTGTGCTGTTAAGAATGTCTCAAGTAAACCAACAACTGCTAGAGCCATTGAATATGGGAAAATAATCGCTAATGTTTCAAAGTTCAATGGAATACTTGGAATTAGGAATAATGGTAATGCTTGCGTTAATTCACCCATATCCCCAACCGTTCGAACGCCACTACTAGTTGTAATCGCAACAATTGTAATCACAACGATCGCAATGAGTGGTGATGGAACAGCTTTCGTGAATCGTGGAACGATATAAATAATTGCAAGAGCACCTGCTACCATCAAGTACATTGGCCATGATTCACCAACGAAATGCGGCAGTTGAGAAGTGAAAATCAAAATCGCAAGTGAGTTCACAAACCCAATCATAACGGAGCGTGGTACGAACTTCATAAAGCGAGCAAGCTTAAACACGCCAAGGAAGAATTGAATAACCCCTGTTAAGATCGTTGCTGCAAGTAAATATTGTAGTCCATGATCCGCTACAAGCGTCACCATTAGAAGCGCCATGGCTCCTGTTGCTGCAGAAATCATTCCTGGTCTACCACCAACAAATGAAATTACTACGGCGATACAAAAGCTCGCATATAATCCAACCATCGGATCTACGCCTGCGATAATGGAAAAGGCAATCGCTTCTGGTATTAAGGCAAGTGCGACAACGATTCCGGCGAGGGTATCGTTTTTCACATTGCCAAACCAATCTTGTTTAATAGAAGATAAGTTCAATGTTGCACCTCTTTCTAAATCTAGTATTGTGATGACTCCTAACTCTCATAGAAGTCGGGTCCGTTTACAACAAGATGAAGTTTAGCATAGAATCTATGAAAATGGAAATAAGGATGTAAGCGAAAATCATACGGTAAAAACTTTAATTTACTCTTATTTACTCTCGAATACGTGTGCGTTTAATTTTGATAATTTAATAGTAGAACACTAAAAGCGGATGATTCATTCATCTTTTGATCTAATTTAACCTAATTTGATATAACCTGTTATAATAAGTTATCGTATTAATAGAGTTTGGGTCCATAAGTGGAAGAACTTTGTTAGAATAGGGTGATAGATTGATAAGGAGCGATAACATGAGTCAGGATAATGAGCATCATGATATTATGACGATCTCTCAAGTGGCGAAATATTTTCAAATTAGTGAGATGACCACATATAAATTAGTTCAGGATGGCAAAATCCCGGCGTTTAAGATTGGCAGTCACTGGCGTATTCAAAAATCTGATCTTACCGAATTAATTAAAAAGCTTAAGAATGGTGAGCGGATATAACGGAGACGTTGCTCAAAAAGAAGACCCGCTGATCCAATGTGGATGAGCGGGTTCTGTATGCTTGTATTACGTTGAAGCTTTTCCTCGGAGGTCATTTTCAATATCTTCAAGGCTTCTTCCTTTTGTTTCTGGTACATATTTCATGACAAAGAAGAAGGCAAAGACACCGATAATGGCAAAGATTACGAATACCCATGCTGTTCCGAGCGCTGAGAGTAGAACAGGAAAGAATAAGGAAACAACTAAATTCGATGCTGATAGCAGAAGTGTAGTAAATCCTGTCGCTGCACCACGGGCTTTATTTGGGAAAAGTTCCGGTAGCATAACCCAAACAACTGGGCCCCAAGTGGCGGAGAAAAAGATGATAAAGAGCCCAAGAAAGACGACGGTTAGCCAGGCAATTGTCGTTGTAAGTTCTGCTGTAAAGAGAATCGTTGCAAGAATAATTAAGCTTAACGACATCCCGATATTTCCTAGTAGCAACAGTTTTTTTCGACCTAGCTTATCAATCGTAGCGATCGCTACAAGCGTCATCAACACATTCATGATTCCTATTCCAAGCGTTCCGAGAATAGAAGCTGAATCTCCAAGACCAGCTTTAGTGAAAATGGTTGGTGCGTAGTAGATCACCGCATTAATACCAATAAGCTGCTGGAAGATGGCGATACCGCTTCCGACAAGAAGCATTGGACGTATCCATTTGGATTTAAGTACATCCCACGTGCTTTCCTCAGTTTCCTCAATTTTTTTCATTTGCTTCATTTCTTCATCTATTTCACTTTGTTCTCGCGTTAATGCCATCACTTTTCTGGCCTCTTCTTCACGGTTGCGCTTAATGAGCCAGCGCGGACTTTCAGGCATAAAGAGAACACCGATCATTAATACGAGCGCTGGAACGGAAGCAAGACCAAGCATCCAACGCCATCCCTCAATTGGTGCAAATGCATAGTTAATGAGGTAAGCGAGCACAATTCCAATCGTGATCATTAACTGATTAAGCGATGCTAGTGCGCCCCTTGACCTTGTTGGAGCCATTTCTGATAAGTAGACTGGTACAATCGCTGTCGAACCACCAACAGCAAGTCCAAGTATGATGCGGCCTATAATGAGAACGGCTGCGTTAGGAGAAAGAGCTAAGACGAGTGAACCAATCAGGTAAATGAGTGCGATTGCAAAAACGACGCGCCTTCGTCCAAATCTATCAGATACATACCCACTCATTCCGGCACCTACAATAGCCCCGCCTAATAATGAACTAACGACAACCCCTTGTAGAAAATCGGATAGGGGAATATCTTGTTCAATAAATAATAAGGCACCGGAAATAACTCCTGTGTCATATCCGTACAGTAAGCCTCCGAGAGCCCCGAAGAAGAAAATCCATCCCTTGCTAATGTTTCTGTTCATCACAGTAACCACCTTTGCATAACATTATTCCTAAAAAATAGTTTCCACTCTTTTTTTGAAAGCAAACATTATCATTTAATAGAGTGTGCTGCTTATTTATGGAGTTCACTTTTCTTGACATGTGACACTGTGTCACATATAGTAGGTTTGGCGATATGACACGGTGTCATAATTTTAGTGGTAGGTGATTCAATGTGCCAAAAGCAACCTTTTTTAATTTGAAAGAAGAGAAAAAGCAAATACTAATTGATGCAGCAAAAAAAGAGTTTTCTAGAGTATCGCTCTATGATGCATCGATTTCAAATATCTTGAAAACCGCAGGTATACCAAGAGGGAGCTTTTATCAATATTTTGAGGATAAAGAAGATGCTTTCTTTTATTTATTAAATGAACATGCAAGAGAACGTCATGAACATTTAATTGCCAATCTAAAGAAGTTTGAAGGAGATCTCTTCAAAGCAATTAGTGAGATCTTTAGATCTACATTAGAGCATTCAGAGGATACTGGTCAGAGGGACTTTATTCGAAATGTACTGCTTAATATGAACTATAAGATTGAGAATACGTTCTCCCAGTATTTAACCGAGGATGTAACAAACCATCGCTATGATGACATTTATGACCTCGTTGATCATGAGAACTTAAATGTTTCAAGTAGGAAAGAGGTGTTTCATATTATGCAGATTTTAACAGCCGTTACGTTTCATAATTTGATTCACAGTATCTCTAATAACTTATCCATTCCAGATGCGATGGCAAAATACCAGACTGAGCTTAGACTTCTTCAATCCGGTCTACTTCGAACACCTTCCTGAAGGACATCGGGAAAATAGAGAATCATTGAGAAAGAAGGGAGAACATGAACGACACTAAACAATCATCAGAAGGAATCGGTTCTTTTAATAAAGTACCGCTCTTAATCGTGCTATTATCAGGTGCGTTTGCAGCGATTCTAAATCAAACGCTACTTGCGACGGCATTGCCACATATCATGGTCGATCTAGACTTGGAGGCAAGTACAGCCCAGTGGTTAACCTCGATTTTCATGCTAGTTAATGGCGTGATGATTCCAATTACAGCTTTTCTAATAGGTAAATTCACAACAAGAACACTATTCTTAACCGCGATGGGGCTATTTGCGGTTGGTACAGCTATTTGCGCCGTTGCCCCGAACTTTCCACTCTTGATGGTAGGGCGTATCATCCAGGCATCTGGAGCCGGGATTATCATTCCGCTTATGCAAACGATCCTCTTTTTAATTTTCCCTGTTGAAAAAAGGGGTACAGCGATGGGGATGTTTGGGCTTGTGATTTCCTTTGCACCAGCGATTGGGCCGACTTTATCAGGATGGCTTGTGGAGCAATACCCGTGGAGAAGTTTGTTTTATGTGATTTTGCCGATCGTGATTATTGACTTCTTTATTGCGTATTTGATTTTGAAAAACGTAACAGAGCAAACGAATCCGAAGCTAGATATTCTATCGATCGTTCTTTCATCGTTAGGTTTCGGTGGATTATTGTATGGATTCAGTAGTGCTGGGACAAATGGTTGGGGAAGTGAACAGGTGCTTATCGCCATGCTCATCGGTAGTGTGACATTGTGCTGGTTCATCTTACGTCAGTTAAAACTCAAGCAGCCTGTGCTTCAATTTAGAGTGTTTCAATATAAGCTATTCACATTAACAACTGTGCTTGGGATGGTTGTCTTTATTGCCATGATCGGCGCTGCGACTGTTCTGCCGCTTCTTATGCAGAATATGCTTGGATTCACCGCATTTGAATCAGGATTAATGCTATTGCCAGGGGCTCTGATTATGGGCTTTATGAACCCGATTACTGGTAGGATATTCGATAAATTTGGAGCAAAGTGGCTTGCGATCATTGGTTTGATTATCGTAACGGTGACGACATTTATGTTCACAAATTTAACAGCAGAAACGACGTTCGCTTATTTAGCTATTGTGAATGCGATCAGAATGTTTGGGGTAGCGATGGTGATGATGCCAGTTACAACGGCAGGATTAAATCAGCTTCCTGCTCACCTCATTCCACACGGCACAGCAATGAACAATACAATGCGTCAAGTTTCAGGGGCAGTTGGAACCGCGCTACTCGTAACTGTGATGTCTCAGGCAGCTCAGCCATCACGTGGAGTTGAGGGTCTTGTACATGGCGTTAACGTTTCCTTTATCGTAGCAGGTATTTCAGCTATTATTGGACTTGTTTTAGCTTTGTTTATTCGAAAACCGAAAGCTACTAATGAAGATTCTGTTCAGAAAAGCAAAGTGGCTACTGAAAATTAAAGCAAATAGCTAGCGAATTAAATTATGCAAACATTATTCTAAGAAATGAGAATGGCCCTCTAGAAGAAACTCTTCCTAATATAAATAGGAAGAGTTTCTTTTGTGAGAGGAAACCGTCTGGCTGTCCCGAAAGATGTAACCTTTTTCCCGCTCATTCGTAAAGATTAAGACAATCCCTTAATAAGGAGAGATATTTGTGAGTAAACCAAAAAGTGAAAGCAGGATGGGTTTAGGCGTTGGTCTTGGAATAGCCATTGGAGCAGGAGTAGGTGTCGCCTTGGATAATATTCCACTTGGACTTGGTGTTGGAATCGCCCTTGGGGTTGGGTTTGGTTCTACTAAAGGAAAAAAGAATGATTAAGAAAAGAGCTCAACTTCTTAAGAGGTTGAGCTCACCTGTTTGGTGATTTCTACTTGTGTTGATCAGCATACACTTTCATGGCATCTCGCATAAAAAGCGCGAGACCTTCTCCATATTGATCAATATTTTTCGTGAAGCGCTCATCGTCTACATACATTTGACCAAGTCCTTCAAACGCTTCAAGCGTATAATGGTATCCGAAATTTCCATTGAGAAATTCATACCAATCGTGAATCGCTTTCTGCGCTTCATCTGCTTCCGGTGAACCCTTTCTAAGATCAGCCAGTCTTTTATAAATGGAATCAAATGAGTGACCGAGCGCATTTTTTTCGTCCTTTGATAAGCTGTTGAGCTTTTGTTTAGAACGATTGATGGCTTCATCTCCATAACGCTCGCGTGCCTCTTGTTCATATGGGTTCTGGCTAAAATCGAATCCAGCAAATCTCTCTTGATCTGTCATTGATCTTTCTCCTTTCACGTTTTGGATCGTTTTATCAATCATGTTGATCATCTTATCCAGACGTTGTTTTTTTTCATGCAGAATTTCTTTTTGATAGTTGAGCGCTTCCATTCGATCAAAATTAGGATCCTCTAGAATGGTTTTGATTTTCTTCAGCGAGAAATCAAGTGCTCTAAAAAAGAGAATTTGCTGAAGCTTCTCAAGATCGTCCTTCGAATAAAGACGGTAACCAGTTTCTGTAGTAGCTGGTGTTAAAAGTCCGATTTCATCGTAGTAATGAAGGGTTCGAACGCTGACTCCAGTTAATTCTGCTACTTCTTTCACTCGTTTCATCAGCTAAATGCCCCTCCTTTCAAATTTAACTTTAGAGGATAACGCAACGTAAGGGTCAAGAGGTAAGAAGAATTCATTTATGATCTTTTCAATTTCAGTGTTTTCCTTCTATTCTGAGCGTTCTTTTTAATTTCATCAAATTTCCAACTAATAATGTTATTATTTAGGGGGAGATAGCAAGCTTTACTGTAGGGAAAGAAAATAATTGTTAGTGATGTTCACCTTCTCATCCATTTTGCGATAGGACAACCACAAGGAGGAGCTTATGCAGGAGAAGTCGATGGTTTTAAGTGATGGAAGAAAACTTGGCTATTGGAAGTATGGCGATCCTACTGGTATACCGATTATGCTTTTTCATGGAACACCAGGGTCACGCATCTGGTTTTTAGAAGATGATGAACTGGCCAAAGCGATGGGGATTTACTTAATTTCAACAGATCGACCGGGTTATGGGCTCTCCACTTTACAAAAAAATAGAACGATCCTTGATTGGGCTGTGGATGTAGAGGAGCTCGCTACGCATATTGGTTTAAGGCATTTCTCTGTCTTGGGTGTTTCTGGAGGAGGTCCATTCGCTGCGGCATGCGCTTATGCATTGCCTGAACGAATCCAAAATACAGCTCTTGTTTCTTCAGCTACGCCATTTAAAAAAGGTAGAGCCCCAAAGGAAATGGCGAAAGAAAATCGGATTGCCTTTTTTTTATCAAAGTATTTTCCTTGGCTCATTAAGAAAGCGAATTTAGCTCAAAAGAAAATGCTTGAAAGTCATCCACATAAGTATCGAAATGCTATGTTAGCTGGGAATCATCGTCATCTTTCTGAGTGGGACCGTGCCTTTTTGAGAGAAGAGGCTCTTGTGGAAACAGGACTATATCACGCGAAGGAAGCTTATAGACAGGGTGTAGAAGGAGTCATCTATGAAACGAATCTCTTATCGAAAGATTGGGGATTTGAGATTAGCGAGATTAAAGGGCCGTTAAGATTTTGGCACGGAGAGAAAGATACGTTATCACCTGTAAATGAAGTTCGTAAACTAGCGAAACGAGGACCTTTAATAGAGATGACCCTCATTCCGAACGGAGGTCATTTTCTAACAGAGAATGAAGATTTATGGGCGGATATGTTATTTTATTTAAAAAATTGGACTGTGAACACAACGGTTTTATCGTGAATAACCATTCTTAGAGGAGATAGGAGCGAGTTATATGAGGTCAGAAAAAGAAAAAATGATCAGGGGAGAATATTATCGACCAGAGGATGAGCAATTGCAGAAAGATCGTCTTCATGCACGCAAAATAACTAGGTTATTCAATCAAACAATTGAGACAGATATAGAAGATAGAACGCGGTTATTGAAGGGGTTCTTTGGTTCTACGAAAGAAAATCTCTATATTGAACCGACTTTTAAGTGTGATTATGGTTACAACATTCACGTAGGAGAGAACTTTTTTGCGAATTTCGACTGCGTGTTTCTCGATATTTGTGAAATACGCTTTGGTGACAATTGCATGCTAGCACCAGGTGTCCATATATATGCAGCAACACATCCGCTAGATCCGACGGAACGCAATTCGGGTCAAGAATATGGAAAGCCGGTTTTCATTGGAGACAACGTATGGATTGGTGGAGGCGCCATCATTAATCCGGGCGTTACAATCGGAAACAATGCTGTTATTGCTTCAGGTGCTGTAGTTGTGAAAGATGTGCCGGAGAATGTCGTGGTTGGGGGGAATCCAGCGAGGGTAATCAAAGAAATCGAATAGGTAAGAGTATCAGTAAAGCGCTTTATTTTTCACGTGAGAGTGGTAAGACAATCACCAATATTAAATGCATTGAATTCCTTCTAACGACTTGTTTTACACCAGTTGTAGAGCTATTCACTTTTGGCTTATATCGTTCGAATTACTTTTATAGGAAAGAAGAAGAGAGATTTTCTTTCATTGATGACGATCTTTATCCACCAATAATAGATTATCTCTCTACAATGCATCTATAAAATACCCTCTATTTACTGTTATACTTGAAAATATAACCATGAATCACCGACTAAGGCAGGAAGGGGTGAAGGAAGTATGGCTGTTCGAGAGCAACTACTAGACTATCTCGATCATAATCTTGAAAGCTACCTTATCAAATGGAAAGAAAAAATACGGATTTCTAAGACAGACATACACCGAGATAAAGTGGAAGCTAATGGTATTCTCATGTATCGTCTTGTTCAACAAAATATAAAAGAGCCAATTGCTCATGAGAAGATTGTGACACTTGCGCACAAAGTAGCGGTTGAGCGAGCGGAAGCGAATGTAAACATAGGAGATTTTATTTATAACGTGAATGCTGGAAGAAGCGTTCTCATGAAGCATATAACGTATTCTAAAGTGAATGTGAATGATCTTCAGAACACTCTTGACTCCATAAATGATTTATTTGATCTGTTTTCTTATCATGCCGTAACCGAATATACAAAGCTGAAGGAAAATGAATTGCAGGAAAAGATTTCTTTTATAGATGAAACCCATCAGGAGAAGCTTTCCATCCTGGGCCAGATGTCTTCTAGTTTCGTTCATGAGTTCAGGAATCCCCTTACAGCCATTATAGGATTTGTGAAGCTTCTACAAAGAGAGTATCCCGATATGAAATATGTTGAAGTGATCGATCATGAGCTGCAACAGCTAAACTTTCGCATTGCTCAATTTCTGCATGTCTCCAAAAAGGAGATTGATAGCGGACAGGAAGAGTGGCTGGAGGTTAAGGGTCTGTTTGACTCGATTATTGCCTTCATTTATCCGAGTATTATCGATATTGATGTGCGAATTGTTAATGAATTTCCAGCGAATCTTTCTGTATATGGACAGCAAGATAAACTACGACAAGTATTCTTGAATATTCTTATGAATTCGTTAGATGCTCTTAAAGCTGAAGGCTCTCCTCGCCAAATACGGATCGCGGGAGAACAAGCAGAAGGAATGTTAACCATTCGCATCACAAATAATGGACCAAAAATTTCAGACAAAACCCTGGATCGCATTTTTGAACCCTTTTATACGACAAAAGAACTTGGCACGGGCATCGGATTGTATGTGTGTCAAAAGATCATTCAGAATCACCACGGGGAAATTAACTGTCATTCTAGTGAAGCAGAAACGACATTCACGATTCGCTTACCGTTTGTTGAGAAAAAGGATGCGATAAAGTAACCCCTTAAAAATTGCTTTCTGATCAAGAAGCCTACTATAATGTGGGCAAGCAACATCTTGATGTAAGGAGTGAGAAGAATGATTACTAAAAACGCGGGAACGCTGAGTAAAGCCTATTTTAAATCTTATATGGAGCTCGTGATGAGTGCGAGAGAATGTTCATTGGAAGAAGCGAAAGGTTATGCGTTTGAGCAGCTTTTTCAAAATAATGAACAGGCAAATGGGCCTGAAACATACGAGAAGTTTAAAATGGCTTATGCAGAGCTGTTGGATAAAGTGTCTGCTGAGGAAACTGATACATTAAAATGAAAATGGATTGGGATTAAATAGAGGCTTAGTGAAGTCTCTTTTTTATTCCCTTTATTAATGATAGGGGGCATAGAATTGTTTGGATGGGAATACGTTCCTGATTGGTTCCCCTGGTTTGCGGGCGTTGTGGTCTTGCTGTTTGTTTTATTAAGTGAATGGTGGATTAGAAGATAATAAAAGAAAGGACAGGGGAGATTGAACTGCCCCTGTCCTTTCGGTGTTGTTTCATTAGGCTCCAGCGCTTGTCGGACCTACCGGGCGCTTGCGCTTTTCTGATCTAGCTCCAGCGCCCAGGTCCTCGAGTCGCTTCGCCTTTTACGGCGTGTTCAAATTAAAAGGCTCCAGCGCTTGTCGGACCTAACCGGGCGCTGGAGCTTTTCTTTTATTAAAGCATTTTATATTCTTCGTGTCTTACGACGATTCGTTTTGATTCGTCTTCTGAGTATTCTTCCCATTCGGCTACAATCGTATTGTTTAGTAAGCTAACGACTTTAGCTTTTCGGTTATCGATTTCGACTAGACTTCCGATTTCAGGGAGAATGATTTCCTGTTCTTCCTCCATGTAAATCCCTCTTTTCCATTTAAACTGATTTATATAATAACATAATTCATATAGGATGCCTAACGATCTGAAAAAATCAATTGTATTTTTGTTAAAAAACCACTTTGGGGTTGATAAGCCTCGATAAATACAAGGAATATCGAGCTTAATCGCTAATTTTCGCGAAATCCTCCGTTACAGTTAACATAGCTAAGAGGAAAGAAGGTTTTGTGTTTTAGCATATGAAGAGATGTATTAGCATAGAGTGATGTATAGCCTATTCTCTCCCCCCTCTTTGTGAGGGGTATTTTTGTTTTCTGAACGTTTCTCACTTTATTTGCTCAAGAATGAGGTGTAAAATGAATGAAGTAAAGAATGAATACATATTCAGGAGGTTATTTGATGTTTCGATCACTTGAAGATTTTGTACGAACATGGGAACGTGAGACGGCTCAAACAGTTAAACTAATGGATCATCTAACAGATGAATCTCTTTCACAGCAAGTAGCGCCAGATCATTTTACACTTGAAAAGCTAGGTGTTCACTTGTCACAAGCGATTACTTATATGATGTCGAGTGCTGGGCTCGATCTTCAACCGATGAAGGAACGTGAATCCTTTAAGGCAGAAGAAATCTCAGCTTTGTATAAAAAAACTGCTGAAGAGTTCGTGAGCACTCTTCAGGAGCAGTGGAATGATGAGAAGCTAACAGGAACAACCACATTCTTTGGCAGTGAGACAACTTACGGAACGATTCTTCTTCTCTTGCTCCAACATCAGACGCATCATCGAGGACAAATGACAGTGCTTATGCGCCAGGCTGGTCTTACTGTACCTGGAATGGTCGGACCATCTCGTGAAGAATGGGCAGCAATGAAAGGGTAAACCTTTAAATGAAAGAGACTTTCTTTAGTAAAAAGAAAGTCTCTTTTTCTATGATATAAAACGCTTTAAGTGAACGGTTATGATCGTTAGGGATTAGAGGAATAAAAGAAACAGACAAATGGACAGCCTCTTGTACATATACTGCCTGTGAAAAGAGGTGGGGACGTGGAGCATGAAGAGCAGCAATTTTATCACCGACTAAACTGCGCACAAACAACAGACAAGGCGCCATTATTTCGTGCTGAGGCCTTTGATCCGATTCAAAAAGAAATAAAGAGAATCACCTTAGAGGATTACCGGGAGAAATGGGTCATTCTTTTTTTCTATTCTAGCGACTTTACCTTTGTCTGACCGACAGAATTAGCAGCGGTCGCTGCTATTTATCCTGAGCTTCAGGCTATAAATACGGTAGTCTTAGGAATTAGTACAGATAGCGTTTATGCACATAAAGTATTCACCGAAGTTTCCCCGGCTGCATCTAAAGTGAATTATTTGCTTGTGAGTGATCGAAATCATAAAATCAGTCGAGATTACCGTGTATTAAATGAAAATGCGGGTGCTACCTATCGAGGAACGATTATTATTAACCCAAAAGGTGTGATCGTCTCAAAAATGGTTTATCCTGTTGAGGTAGGTAGAAATGCATATGAGATTCTAAGACTAATTCAGGCACTTCAATATAGTGAGAAGACAGGAAAAAGCGTTCAAGCCAATTGGGTACCTGGTTTGCAAGGGATCAATCGGAACGCAAATTATATAGGAAGAGTATAAAGCTACGGTTTACCGTAGTTTATTTTTTTGCGGTTTTTCTATCTAACTATTGAATTCTTGGTATCATTATAAATAGAGTTCTTTTTAAGGGTAGGAATGGTCATAACTATCGGACTTTTGATCAAGAAAGGCAGGATGATTCATTATTAATCCATCCAAACAATCAAAGATATTCGACAAGCACGCAAAGATGTATGAGAAAAGAAGAAAGAAAACAACCATAGATACAAAATTTCGAAAGAAACTTTTAGCTAAAGCGAGTGGTGATGTTTTGGAATTATCGGTGGGAACAGGAACGAATTTTCCACTATACCCTAATATTCATTCACTAACAGCAGTTGATTTTAGCGAAGAGATGGTTCGCTATGGAAGAGAGGCTGCAAAAGAAACGCAGTATCCCTGTACGATTATTGAGGAAGATGTAGAATTGGTCGATTTTAAAGAAAATACCTTTGATACGGTCGTCTCTACCTTATCTATGTGCTCCTATCCTCATCCGGACGTTGTATTGGAGCGAATGGCGAAGTGGTGTAAACCAGGTGGACAAGTATTATTGTTTGAACACGGAATAAGTTCGAATCGAGTAGTTTCACATCTTCAAAGGAAGTTTGATCCAATAGTATCAGAAAAAATCGGATGTCACCTTGATCGGAATATAGTCCAACTTGTAGAAAATTCTAGTCTTCGTGTGACAGCAGTGGAAAGCCATTTCTTGGGTATATTTCATCTCGTTTTTGCAACAATAGAATGATAAGTAAACCTCTCTCTGAGCTTCATAATGAGAGAGGTTTTTTCTATAGATTTCATTCAATTTCTCTAATTATGTCGAAAGTTGACTTCTTTTCGGATTAGCTTTCGAATTGAAAGTGGAGTGTGATTTAATAGAAGGGATCACTTCCAATTAATTTCCTAGATAAGACGAACGACTTCTTTCCACTAATTGATAACAACCTACTTCTCCTACTACCTCTCGAATAAAGAAAGCTACCGCATTTATAAATCAGATGAAACATTTAACAAGTTGAAATCGTTTAATAGATTGAATTCTTTCCGAATTAAATGACAGATACTGTCATAAATGCAGTCGATCTAACGAATTTTTATAACGATAAGGTTACGGTTAGATTACAACCATGTTACAATGGGAGTGTTAATTCAAACGAAAGTGTGGCTACAACTATGTGTGGTTTTGTTGGAGTGTTACGTACAGAACCAGGAAAATCGGACCGTTACGATCATTCGGATTTTGTGAAAAGGAATCAAATTATTACACACAGAGGACCAGATGACGAAGGTTATTATACAGATGAATCGATTTCTCTTGGTTTTAGAAGGCTTAGTATTATTGACCTTGAAAGTGGGCATCAGCCTTATCATTACGAAAATAAGCGATATTGGATGGTTTTCAATGGGGAAGTTTATAATTATGTAGAACTTCGTGAACAGTTGAAGAGAGAAGGTTACACGTTTGACACGGAATCGGATACAGAAGTGGTTCTTACGTTATTTGTACATAAAGGGGAGAAGGCGTTCGCTGACTTAAGAGGAATGTTTTCGATTCTTATTTGGGACAAGCTAGAAAAGAAATTAGTGGGCGCTCGCGATCCTTTTGGAATTAAACCCCTTTACTATATGCAGAATGATGAGGAGCTGATTTTTGCTTCTGAGAAAAAAAGTATTACAATGATAGAAGAATTCGAAGCCGTGAATCCTTCTGCTCTTCAACATTATTTAAGTTTTCAATATGTACCAGAACCGCTAACGATGACGGAAGGAATAAAGAAGCTTGAGCCTGGTCATTATTTTGTTAAAAAGCATCATGAGCCCATGGTGATGAGACGCTATTTCCATGCGACATTTAAACCGATCACGACAGAACGAAATTGGGTGAAGGACATTCAGAATGTTCTTTATGATTCCGTTAATGTTCACATGCGAAGTGATGTCCCAGTTGGCTCGTTTTTGTCTGGGGGGATAGATTCTTCCATTATCGTTTCGATGGCCAAGAAATTTAATCCTCAAATTAAAACATTTTCTGTTGGCTTTGAACGAGACGGATATTCAGAAGTTGATGTTGCCAAAGAAACAGCTGATAAGCTGGACGTTCCAAATTATTCTTACATGATTTCTGCAAAAGAGTATGTTCAAAAGTTACCAAAAATCATGTGGCATATGGATGATCCACTTGCTGATCCAGCTTGTGTTCCGCTTTATTTTGTTGCAAGAGAAGCACGGAAGCATGTAACGGTTGTCCTCTCAGGTGAAGGGGCAGACGAACTCTTTGGTGGATACAACATATACCGCGAGCCCGATGCGCTCCGTCTTTTCAAGCCTATGCCGGTAATGATGAAAAAAATGGTGAATCGCGTTGCTCAAGTTTTTCCTGAAGGAATGCGAGGAAAGAGCTTTCTTGAGCGTGGATCCACACCGCTCTCAGAGAGATATATTGGAAATGCGAAGATGTTCGAAGAAAGTGAAAAGAAAGAGCTTTTAACGACTTATTATCAAAACGAGCATTATCAAAAGATCACAAAACCGTTCTATCAGAATGTGAAGAAAGATAATCTAGTGAATCAAATGCAATATGTTGATATTCAAACGTGGTTACGAGGAGACATTCTTTTAAAAGCGGATAAGATGACAATGGCAAATGCGTTAGAACTTCGTGTGCCGTTTCTTGATAAAGAAGTGTTCCGAGTAGCACGTGAAATTCCAGTTTGTGAAAAAATTGCAGATGGCACAACAAAATCAATTCTTCGTAAGGCGGCACGAGGTGTTGTGCCAGACCATGTTCTTGACCGAAAAAAACTTGGTTTTCCTGTGCCGATACGTCATTGGCTAAGGCAAGAATTGTACGAATGGGCGAAGCAGCTTATTCATGTGAGTGAAACAGATTATTTGATTGATAAATCACTTGTGATGAGACTTCTTGAAGCGCATAAAGCTGGAAAAGGTGATTACGCAAGGAAAATTTGGACCGTGCTAATCTTTATGCTCTGGCACCAAATATTTGTTGAAGGCGTGTATTCCTTTGAAGAGCTTCAGCAGGAAGATGAAATTGTAAGCAAAGTAGCAACATATCGCTAAATGAAAAAGGTGACCTCTGGAGGTCACCTTTTTTATATGAATTTGAATTTGTATCCTTACGAGTGCCGTTGTTCAATTTGGATTAAACGTTTCTCAATGGGCTTGTAATCTTCCTGATGCCCTGTAAATACAGCGAGATCATAGAGACGCTGCAGGAGATAATCTCGATCAAGATCATAGATGAATTC
The DNA here is from genome assembly GCF_056173645.1 of Anaerobacillus sp. QJM3NY_32. NCBI lineage: Bacteria > Bacillati > Bacillota > Bacilli > Caryophanales > Bacillaceae > Anaerobacillus > Anaerobacillus sp. QJM3NY_32. Next base: position 1,395,209 of record NZ_CM149684.1, read on the forward strand.
TTTTGGAATGTGATCCATTGAATTTTTGGCGAAGTTCCATACAACATCCAGTTTGTCCTTACTAATGGATTGTGAAACCATGCTAAGTGCTGAAATGATTTCCGTAATGATTGGATAGTTATCACCGGCGTAGTGTCTTAAGTACCCAAATCCTCGATAAAGGTAATAACTGAAGTCTTCAGCATCCATCACAACTCTTACTTGTTTTTCATGATCGGCAAGGTACGGCGTGAAGGTAATGTCTCGTTCCACTTCAAGAAGGAGGTCAGCCATTTGATGAATAATGGTGATTGAAGTTTGGGGGTCATCGTTACCGAGTGATTTCACACCAATTTCTGATAGCTTGGTCATCCCCATCTTTAGGTCCTGAATCTCTGTTTCTTTATAACCTAATTCAATAAAGCTGCAATATTTTTCTGGGTTAACTCGTTCAGCCCCGGCACCCCAATATGAGAAGAAGCGGTTACCTTCTAGAACATAATCTCCTACTTTGTTATGGAGTTTAATAATGACTTGATCTTTCCGAGCTTCGTCGATCATCGTTTTGAAATCAATGAGCTGAATATAGCCAGATTTAGGAGCTGTAATAAGCGTTTCGGTCTCCCGTTCTTTTTCCATTAAATCTCCTGGTTCTTCAGCACGGAATTGTTCGAGATCGTTTCGAAGCGTTTCTCTTACAATGGAAATGGATTCTTCCTTCATGTTTGTAGCTATATTGTGTACTTGCATCCAACTCGTAGCGTGGTTAATAAAGAAAATAAACGTCACAACGGTTATAAATGCGAGTAGTACGGTCATGCCGGGTATGGCTACAAAATATTCGTCTTTTTTGCTCGTAATAAATAAGAAAATGACGAGAACATAAACAAAGCTACCGTGGAATATTCCAATGAAGTGCTGTGTCGTTCGGTCAGCAACGAAGTTAAGAAGCATTCTAGGTGAGAATTGCCCGCTGAACGTTGTGAGAACAACGAGTAACGAGTTGAGTGTAAAGGCGCTAAGAGTTAAAATACCGCCTATGAGGGCACTAATTAGCAATCGTGTTGGCTGAGCTGTTGTGCGAAACATCTCAGGCGCATATCTAGATAGTTCAAAAACTAAATCAAAATAAAGTGTGACAGCTACAAATACAAAGGCTCCTAAAATGTATAAGCCAGGCATATACCAAAGCGTGGCCTGAAGTTCATGCTTTCGAATGCGTTTAGACATTTCGAAATATTTTCGTAGCTGCCATGGTAATAATTTTTTTATCATGGCAAGGGGCTCCCTTCAATTTCATCACTAACACTTTAGAATTCCCCTAAGAGTGCGGCGTTAAACCGTGTGAGCAGGAATTCCTTTCTTTTTTTTATATCTGGTTCAAAGGGATAAACCCTGTCCCTCGTTCAACTGTGAATATGAAGATGGGATAGAGGAGATAGTAATAGAATAGAGGATTAAATTGAAGGTGATGAATCATGATATCAGAAGAATCAATACTGTGGATTTTAATTAGTATTGGTGTTCTTTTGTTTGCTTACAGTCTTAGAAAGCCGCCAATAAAGGAATGGCTTCTCTTCTTTTTATTAACAGGCTATTTGTCATCGATTATTGGTGTCATTGTGGTTGAAGAGAATTTGCTTTCCTATCCAGTGAACTTGTTTAATACGCATTTCGATTCCAGTTTTACATATGAATATATCTTATTTCCTGTATTAGGAATTTACTATTATCAAAGTACTTATCGATCTGGGTGGTTGGGTTTTATCGTGAAGGCTGCAGTGTTTTCTTCTATTATTACTATTATGGAATACTTTTTAGAAAGATACACAAATCTTATACACTATATAAGCTGGACTTGGATGTATACATTTATCAGTACAATCTTTGTGTTAGTGCTCATCCGCATGATTGTCAAGTTCCTGCCACCCGTTAAAAATTAGCGAAGGGATTTAACTGGTATGTGAATGATTAGAAGGAAAGGAATGAATACTATCTTCAGAGTAAACTGAATGGAGGTAGTTACTTTGTTAAATAAACTGATTGCCGTCTTAGGAATGACTTTCATACTCCTTGTTCCGATCGCACAAGTTGGAGCTGAACCACCTTCTTATGCGAAGTGGGGGAAAACAGCGATTCAAGAGACGAGTCAAAGGTATCCCGATCAACAAATTACAGACTACAGATATGATGGGAAGGTTTTTATATCCGATGTACGTGAGCAATACGATTTTGAATTTACGTTAAAGCAAAATGGACAATCAAGGGAGATCAGAGTGTATGTCCTTGTTAACCCTAAGAAGGACCAGTTAATCGATGTGAAATATGATGAGATTGAAGAATTTCAATAATCCTTATGAAAAAGTCAGCCATACCGGCTGGCTTTTTGTTGTGTTTTTAGGAAAAAAGGAATTTAGCGAGTTAAATCGAATGATATATGAATACAGAGAGGGTTATTTATTGAGAAGAGGAGAGGAAGACCATGAACATTATTAAGCGTAAAACAGATGTTGAGACGTTGTTGAAGAATTTTGAGCAAATTGCTGAATTTGACCAAATAGGTCAAAAACATTACCTCGTTTTTGACGATACAGAAAGAGAAGGACAGTGTACGGTCATGAAATACCAAGGTGCTTCATTTTCCGTGCATTGCAAAGGAGCCTTTTATTGTGATGATCAGGAAAAGTATTTAGATGATCGTGCACTAATAGGTTTCTTATGGAAGCGACGTAAGGGCGTTAACATGATTCTTCGAGAAGCACTTAAGGAAAAGGTTTCTTAACAACCGCAGCTTCAATCGTGTGGAATCATCTAGGAACTCTTTCGAATAAGCATACGTCCTGAAGAAATGCTCTCTTTCATGTAAACTGTATACGTAGATAAAATGCAGTACTGAATTGAGGGACTCTTTGTGATTGGTGTATTTATTGAAATTATTGTACCCGTGTTCATTCTCATTGGCATCGGTGTTTTACTGCATCGTATTTTTCAATTTGATTTGTACACACTTGCGAAAGTAAATATTTATTTCATTGTGCCAGGCTTTATTTTCTTGAAACTGTATGAAACAGCTTTTTCGCTATCGTTGTTTTTATCGGTGCTTACTTTTTTTAGTTTGTTAATTGTGATTTTATATGTTGTTTCTTATTTAATTAGCCGTTTATTCGGCTATAGTAGAAGTGTACGCGCATCGTTTACAAACAGCATCTTATTCTACAATTCAGGGAACTATGGCGTACCGGTAAATGATCTTGTATTTAAGCATGATCCGTTTGCTATGTCGATTCAAGTTATTATCTTAACGTTTCAAAACATTCTCACGTTCTCATGGGGAATCTTTTCTTTAAAGACGGTAGAAGGAAATAAATTAAATGCGCTTCTTGGGTATTTTAAAATGCCTGTTTTATATGCGATGGTTCTTGGAGTCGGATTTAATTTACTCCATGTAGAACTGCCTGAATTTGTATTAATACCTGCCGGGTACATTGGTGATTCGATGGTGGCGATCGCTTTGTTAACGTTAGGAGCTCAGGTGGCTCAGCTTCGGTTCGCGAAAAATTTATCTGTTGTTTATGTAAGTTTAATGCTACGTCTGTTGCTTGGACCTGCCATTGCACTGGGGATTATTTTTGTACTAGGTATTGACGGGATTACGGCCCAAGCGTTATTGATTTCATCAGCCATGCCGACAGCTGTGAACAGTGCTATTATTGCTCAGGAGTATGAAAATGAGCCGGAACTCTCTGCACAGATTGTACTTGCCTCAACCGTTCTCAGCATGATCACAGTTACGGCTGTTATTTCATTAAGTCGCTGGTTGTTTTAGATGGACTGGTACTCTTTTGTCCTACTATTGAAAGGGAGAAAGTGTACGGAACTGGAAATCGCAACCATTGATTTTTAGTAAACGAAGGTGTAGAGTATAGTCATAAGCAATACCCATTTCCTGCAACGCACGTTAACAACGGTTGTCTCAAACCGATGCTAGTTTTCCGGGAACTCTAAATCCAGTTGCTAATAACAAGCCGGCCTTCTGAGCGGGACGTTAAAGGTAGCTGTGCGGGTACCCACCTGCTTTTACGCGGGCTTTGAGACACTTATAGTGACGACGAAGCGGGGTTGGGTTTAAATTTGCTTATTTTTTCTTTTTAAATTAAATGGTGCTGTACCTATAAAAGGCATGGAAGCGACTTCGCTTCCATGCCTTTTTTGAGTAATAGTGTTTCGACAGGGTTCGAGTTAAAACGGGCGGTGCCTGTCACCGCCTAAGTCCTTACGTGAAATACTCTAGCTTTGCATTTGGAAAGAACTTATCTATATAGCTTCCGAATGTGTCTTTCATGTCCTGCTGCTGATCCTTCTGATAAACGTACTTTCCAATACCATATTTCCCCCATTTATAAAGGCGATCTTCTTCTTCCATTTCAAGCTTAGACATTGGGTAATTTTTTTGAATAACGCGCTTAGCTGGTTTTGTGAATCGATGCTGGATGAGTTCAAATGTTAAGTCCTTCGTTGCGCTCTTAGGAAGTTTGGCTTCTAACTTCTCAAATAGAGTCAGATAGCCCTGCTTCCAATCATCGTACAAATAGATAGGCGCGATGATGAAGCCCAGTGGGTAGCCTGCTTCAGCGACTTTAGCGGCTGCTTCGATGCGCTCATCAAGTCTGGAAGTTCCGGGTTCTAGAAATTTAATAACGTAATCTGCATTCATACTGAAACGGAACCGTGTTCTTCCCTGATGATCCGCATCTAGTAGATGATCCACATGTGCAAATTTCGTCACAAATCGAAGACGTCCATGATCAGATTTTCCAAAGTACTCAATCGCACGTTTTAATGTATGCGTTAAGTGATCAATGCCCACGATGTCTGATGTACAGGATGCTTCAAACCGGGTAGGTTCAGGTGCTCGTTCTTGCATATACTTTTCTGCAGCATCAAAAATATCATCTGTATTTACATACGTGCGTATGTAGGGTTTGCTGCCCATCGTTGTTTGGAGATAGCAATAATGACAGTGCCCCATACAACCAGTTGCAAAAGGGATCGCATATTCCGCGGAAGGTTTAGACGTATCAAATTTCAACGTTTTCCTTACCCCAACGACGAGAGTAGATTTAGCGACTCGATATTGCTGGAAGTGATTATCCCCAGGAAGGTTTCGTACTTGATTGTGTGATGTTGTTTCCCTAATCTCAATATCCATTTTAGAGAACTTCTCGTGTAGTTCCCTTCCAAGTGGATATTCTAACGCTCGTGGTTCCATGTAGACGAGCTGTGGTACAAAGGGTTTGACCAATGGAAGCCCTCCTATTCTATGGATCCAAAGTATGTGGCATAGGCCTGTTCAGCTTCTGCTTCTGAATGATAGATCGCCATATCAGAATCAAGCGGGTAGTATGTTTCATACAAAAATAAGGCAAGCTTACCAGGTTCATCAGGATCGTTCACAACGGCTGCTTCCTGAATGTTAGCCACGCTGTAAGTATGAGGATTGCGGTACATCACATAGACAACATCACCTGCTTGGTAGTCTTGTCCTGACTCGTAAGTGGAATCGTGCAAGTCCATTCTTTATCACTCCTTCAAGTTCTTCTTCCTCATTGTTCCACAAGAGTGACATTTCCTTTCTGGTAAATAACGCCTATTTTAGTCATGAAGTCTAAAACGAGCGCATACGATGTTCTGTTGACTTGAAAGTAAGGGAGGTGCGTGAAGGCATGATGAAATACTTGAGGAAACTATTGCCTTCACTAAGTTTTAGTGACAGAGTATTTGCCCGTTTAAAGCTATATCGAAAAATGAAAGGTGGGGTATGGTACAAAGTTTCTGATCGTGTCGCTCCGAAGAAAAGCACATGGGTGAGAAAATTAGAAAATCCAGAAGCGTATTATGTATGGAAAAGAGAAGGACATTAGAGATATTACAAAGACGCCGAATTCAACGGCGTCTTTGCTTATATACGACACAATATGACAATTAACGGGTGGTGACAGGCACCGCCTACCTATTGCAACCATCCATACAATACGTTACTCAATGGTTCGAGTATGAAATTCACGATCGTAAGTGGGGTTGGGATATGGATGTGAAGTTTATTTAGAACTAAGAAAGTAAAACTGATACATAGAAGGATGCTATATACCCAAAGGTCTTTCAATTGCTTTTTCTTTCGTAATTTGGCTGCTTCCATAACGGTAACTAGAATCGAGGCTACACCGACAGCGATAATAAACCACATCGTTTTACTCACCATCCTTTCTTTGAACAGAATCGGTGATGTTTCCGGTACGTTGAATGGTTGCGTGGATGGTGTAATCCACTTCGACGTTTTTAAATTCCTCATTCCAATGATTTTTCAACATTCGCCACTGATCTGGATGTTCGCGATGAATGAGGGCCCCAAAACCTAAGATGTCACTGTTGAATTTATCTTGACTTGCAGAAACAGCTGACTCCATTTTAGATTGAATGTCTTTTTCGACCATTGCTTCAAACATTCGTATTGTCCTTGGGTTTGTAAGATCCACATTACATTCCAAATCACCTACATTTCCATCTACTCGAACGGTTGCCTCGATATGTGGGACGTTCTTCTCCATGTGTCCCTCAATGGACAATTTTGCACTAATGATTTCAATGGAAGCATTCTTCTGTGAACAAGGGACATTTACAATAGTACTTGTGACATTGTTGATAAAATAATTAAAACCTTTACTTTCATCCTCGTTCAACCAGCCGATTAGTTTATCTCCTTTGAAGACTCCGATATGAGCAATTTGAATAGTTGTTGAGGGCTCTGTTTTTTCGAGGTTTTTGCTATTCTTGCCTACATTAGGATCGCCATTGACAACAATCCCAGTAAGTACAGCCTCAATTCCTTCATTAGACAGCTTATTTAATAATTCATCAAGCTTTACTGCATAAGTAGGGGCCCAGTTTTGTTCAGACATTTTGAGTGAGGAGACAATTTTGCTAGACGAAATTTTATCCATAGGTGTTAAAATGTTTAGGAGTTGACCGGCGCGTGTGTCTTTTGCGATAACAAGAAGGAAGTCCGTTCTCATCTCATGGTCTCTAGAAAGAAAATCAAGCGATTGGACAATGCCGCTTTTGGCTGCTTCTTCACCAAACACAATCATTTGAACATGAGAAAAATAAACCTTTCGAGGTGCTTGCACCGTTAATCTCCGAAAAGCTTCAAATAGCGTTTCGCCAGAAGAACGATATGTTGTCGTAGCCGTCCGATTTGTTGGACTATCTGAGGCGATTTCTCCTGGATTAATGATTTGAACGGTCAGCAAATAACCTTCATCGCTTTTGTCAATAGCGATGGCTGTAGCAATCGCTATTTCGTTAAGCTCTCTACTACTCCAACAGCTTGTTAACAGAAATAAACATGTTAACAAAGTGGCAAGTCGATATACGTAAGCTCTCATGTCCATGATCACCTTCTTATTATCCTCAAATTAATTTGATTCTGGTTTTGGTGGAGGAGTGGTATTTCTTGTTTCATCGCCTTTGCTAATGAACGAAGGGCGTGTCCGTAGTTTCCAAAGCGGCGCACGTAGAATACTATCTTTTTGGTCTTTCGGGATAATGGGCGCCATAGGAGACATATATGGCACGCCAAATGAGCGCAAACTGCATAAGTGAAGGACCATTGCAATAATACCGATGATAATCCCAAATAAACCAAATGTTGCAGCAAGAAACATGAACGGAAAGCGAAGCACTCGAAGAGAAATGGCTAAGTTAAATGAAGGCATAACAAAGCTACTAATAGCTGTGATTGAGACGACGATTACCATTGCAGAAGAAACGATACCTGCTTCAACTGCAGCCTGTCCAAGAACTAGTGCGCCAACAATAGATATAGCAGAGCCAACAGCGCGAGGCATACGAATACCCGCTTCACGTAACACCTCAAAGGTAAGTTCCATTAACAAAGCTTCAATCAGTGCTGGAAAAGGCGTCCCTTCTCGCTGTGCTGCTAAGCTAATGAGAAGGGAGGAAGGAAGCATCTCTTGATGAAAGGTTGTCACAGCAATATAAGCAGAAGGTGTTAATAAAGCAAGGAAAAAGGAGATATATCGCAAGAAACGAACCATTACGCTTATATCAAAACGTTGATAGTAATCTTCACTTGATTGAAAGAATTGAACAAATAAAGTTGGGACAAGAAGGACAAATGGTGTTCCGTCAACGATTATGGCTACTCGGCCTTCTAATATGCCAGCAGCAATCGTATCAGGTCGTTCAGAGTTGAAGATCGTTGGGAAGGGAGTGTAGGTATTATCCTGAATATATTCCTCAATATAGGCACTTTCCAAAATGCTATCAGTATCAATTTTCGTTAACCGATCGCGCACTTCTTTCAAGATACTCTCATCAACAACACCTTTTAAATAAACGAGGGCAACATCTGTTTTGGTCTTATGGCCGATTGGGTTCGTTTCGATCCAAAGAGAGGGATCTTTGATTTTTCGTCTAAGCAGCGCGGTGTTCGTTCGTATTGTTTCCGTAAAACCATCTTTCGGCCCTCTAATGACAGTTTGGGAAGTGGGTTCATTAACGTCGCGATCCTTCCAGTTTCTTGAACCAATAGCAAATCCTTTAGACTCACCTTGAATAAGTATGATTGTATCTCCAGAAAGGAGATGATCATATAAGGGTTGAAAACGATGAACCTCTGTTAATTCACAGGCAGCAAGAGAGAAATGCTTTAGGATCTCATAAAAACTAGCATGTTGTATGACGTTCACCGCTATATCCGTTTTTCGAATATCGAGCATCAATGGATCAATGACGCTTTCCTGGACCATTACTTTGTCTGCAAGTCCATCAATAAAAATGACAGCGATAAGTTTTGTCTCATCTGTACCAGAATGAATCTCTCTAATCGTTAAATCAGAACTTTCTCCTAGCATTTTCTTTATGTTCACTATGTTTTTTTGAAGATCCAGGCTAATGTCTTTAGAAGTACTATCGGTGGAAGAGTCCTTTTCATTACGTTTTTTGTTTTCCCTTAACCGCCTTATGCGTTTCATCACAAATCCCCCACATTATTTTCTTCATTAAGTAGGTTTTCACATCGAATGGTTTTTATCCACCTCAACGTCATAAATCGATATTGGCATAAAACTGAGCGAAAATTCCCCTATTATGCATAAACGGCTCCGAAAGATGCATACTACTTTTGTATAAATATGTAAAAATGTTTTTGCTATGGTAAGTAGCGTATCCTTATCCAAAATAAACATGATGATACGAAACACATACCGTTATGAATTAGGTGAATAACAATGAACATTGTCCTCATTATCACGCTACTGTTTTTTGTTTTTTGGAAAGGTGATTGGAGAAATTGGGAAAAATACTATCCTAGTATGCTTTATATTGCTTTAGCAGCAACCGTTTATGAAACGATATCGTATGAAGAATTTCATCTTTGGGAGTTTAAAAAAGACATTTTCTTTAGTAAATTTAATGTTCATTTACTACATAACCTCGTTGTTAATCCTTTAGTTGTTCTACTTTATCTGTCTAATTATCCAATGCATAAAAGAAGGTTTCTGTACAATGTGAAATGGATTTCAGGATTTTGGCTTGTGGAATGTATAGCTTCTAAAGCTGAGATGATTACTTATCACAATGGATGGAACCTGGCATGGTCACTATTATTTATTATTGTGATGTTTCCGATGGTGCACCTTCATCACCGGAATAAAACGATTGCACTTCCATTATCGATAGGCATCTCGATGCTTCTATTAGTCATTTTTCATTATGTATAATCGATAAGGAAGAAGTAAAACTATAAGGTTCCAGCTATCAAAAGGAGCGTCTGAGCGATGGCAAAGGAAATCATTAATACGCGTCAATTCTCATGGTTAGTTGCCTTATACATAATTGGAAGCTCCATCTTAATTATTCCTGCGGGTCTAGCTGCTGTAGCAAAACAAGATGCGTGGATTTCAGCGATCGTTTCAATTGGAGTCGGAACAATGCTCGTTGTTTTTTATGGGTATTTTATGAAGAAATTTCCTGATATGACGATTGTTGAAGCGAGTGAGAAAGTACTCGGCAAATGGATTGGTCAGATTGCATCGCTTTTATTTTTCACCTTTCTCTTTCTTCTTGCAGCTCTTGTCCTCAGAAATATTGGAGACTTTTTAACGACCCAAATCTTGATTGAAACGCCGCTATATATTATTTTCACCATCTTTATGATCGTCGTTATTATGGGCGCAAGCCTGGGGATAGAAACCATTGCAAGAGCATGTGAAATCTTTTTCCCTTGGATTTTCTGTCTGCTCATTTTGCTAACCATTCTACTTATGCCTGAAATGCAATTTGAAGCGATTAAACCGATAATGGAAAACGGTGTTAAGCCAATTATCAAGGCTTCTATTCCCTTTATTGGTTTGCCATTTCTCGAATTAGTTGCCTTTCTGATGATCTATCGACACGTAGACAAACATAATAAATTGAGCATTTCATTCTTAAAAGGAACTGCGATGGGTAGCGTCGTTTTGTTTGTTATTATTTGTGCAACAATCCTTGTATTAGGAGCGGATTTCACAGCAAGATATACGTATCCTACGTATATTCTTGCAAAGAAAATTAGCATCGGGAAAATCGTCGAACGAATTGAAGTCATCGTGGCGATTGTTTGGATGCTTTCTATTTATTTTAAGTTAGTTCTTTTGTTCTACACCTCAGCACGTACATTAACGCATATCTTTCGCGTTCAAAACTATCGACTGCTGTTATTTCCTCTTGGAATAGGGAGCTTGGTTTTAGCACAAATTAGTTATCCTGACATTATTTATATGCAGGATTTTGTATCGAAAACATGGACCCTTTATGCATCGATCTATGGAGTTGGATTCCCCATGTTATTAATTCTAGTTGCAAAAGGTAGAAAGTTGATTTAATAGAACGAATTGGAGAAGAGCGTGCTAGCCTTAGTGTAGGTTTACCGTTGGTTCTTTACCATCTCCGTCCTAAAAGAAATAAGACCTATATTCTCTCTGCAGGTGGTACCTTTAGGTATCGCCTGTTCTCTTTTTTACTGTGGAGAAAAAGTTTATGATAATGGAATAATATGGTTGGTGATTAGCGGACAACTCATAATTAAATGTTTGTATCTAAGAGTCATCTTACGACTATTTTTGAATGGAAAATCGACTTTTAAGGGGACGAAAGAGAGATTAGTTACATATAAAGAACAATAAGCAATGCTACAATCACGATTTTTCGCACTTACTGACTCAAGGATGTCATAGCATCTTGGAAGAAGGAGGATATCATTCATGGATGCTTATCAAATGATTACGTTCATTAAGGAACTTGAAAGATTAAAGGATACGACAAGAACTGCCTACATGAGAAGCGGTCGACGAGAGAGCGTGGCCGAACATTCCTGGAGGCTCGCAATGTTTGCTTTTGCTTTAAGCGATCAGTTTCCAGAGCTTGATACAAAACGAGTACTGATTATGTGCCTTGTTCACGATCTTGGAGAAGCATATGACGGGGATATCTCTGCTACGGTTCAAGTCGATCAAAAGGAGAAAGTACAAAAGGAGGAAGAGGCTGTTCAACGACTCACATCATCCCTTAGTGATAAGGGGAAAAATGACATTCTTACAATTTGTCAGGAGTATAATAGAGGCTCAACGAAAGAAGCTAAGTTTGTAAAAGCTCTTGATAAAATGGAGACGATTATACAACATACCCAGGGCACGAATCCCCCTGGTTTTGACTATGAATTTAACCTTACTTATGGGAAAGAGTACGTGAAGGATCACGCTATAATAAAATCCATACGTGATGAAATTGATAAAGAAACGATTAAGAAAATGAATGAGGAAGCATGAGCTAATAAAGGTAGGGATGGGATCAGGTGAAAATAAGTTTAATACGACAAGGAAAATCGGTCTGCGATTTTTCGAACCGGTTAACTAGTGAGGCTTATTGCCAATGGGTTAGTCAATATAATAGAGAAGGAATATGTGATGAAGCTCCGAAACTTGTTCAAGCTATTTTACAACAAGTACCGTTAGTATTAACGAGTGACTTGCCGAGGTCTCTAGAATCAGCGCAGCAGGCAACTACGATTCAAAGCGATCCGATTTTCCGAGAACTAGAACTCCCCTTTTACAACATACGCTTCCTGAAGATCAAACCTCAAATGTGGACAGTCTTTTATCGGTTGCTTTGGTTTATTGGTTTATCAAACCAAGCAGAAACTCGAAAGGAAGCGAGAAAGCGTGCTAAGTTAGCCGCTGATGTTTTAGAGGAATGTGCAATGACAAAGGAATCTCTCGTTTTAGTTGGGCATGGCTTTTTCAATCGCATTATTGGACGGGAGTTAGAGAAGCGAAGCTGGAAGTTACAGGGAGATAAAGCCTCAGCCAATTGGGCTTGTGTTACGTATTGGAAAGAATAGAACGAATCATTTTACTTTTTATTTTTTGATCAGTTTTTACTATGTTGAAATATTTTCAGTAATGTTGTTTGCTTCAATAAACACTGTGTAGTTAATATAGTATGCGAGGTTATGAGATTACTAGTTACATGAAGTGATGAATCAAATAGTAATTCGCAAGAAAGAGACGCTATCTTAGCAAAATGTAATTGGTCAATTATTAAATTAAATCTGCTAGTTTATAAAGGGTTTTCATAAAATAGAGGGGTTGTCAAAAAGAAAAAAGCAGGTAAAATGGACGCAAGGTTAAAGAAAATATTCGTTTTGCATCATAGAAAAGCATGCGAAACATATCATGGAAGTATAGAAAACAAACTGTTCCATACAGGAACTATTACAAGCTGGAAAGGGGAAAGAAACCATGAATCGTTCAGTGGTCTGTCCATGTGAGGGAGTTATCGAGAAAGTATTCGTCAAACATGCATCTCGAGTATATGAGTGGGAGCCAATGTTTGTCATTCGCAATGGACAGGGCAATACCGAGAAAATTACGCTTGGAGTAAGCGGGGAAATTTCTGAACTTCATGTGAAGGAGAATGATCGTGTAACTGGCGGTTACATTCTTGCCTCAATGAAAGAAGATGATTTTGTAACAGGAAGCGACTGATGCTCGCTCATAGCTGAGCACTGTGCTTGATGATCATAGAAGGAGCGAGATCTGACGCAAGCATGTTACGGTTTACCGTAGCGCTTGCGTCTTTCGTTTTTTTGATCCGATATGAGAATAATATCCAACTTATCCATATAATACTTTGTTGATCAAACTTTCTTATTTGTTTCTAACGAATATGTCTTGCAGGATGACTCTTTTTTTAGTAAAGTACACATATATTACACCTGAGATGGACAAATGTTTTTGTATGGAGGACACTATGAAGAAAATTGGACTGTTGCCACGTATTCTTATTGCCATTGCCCTTGGAATTGTTATTGGAGCTTATTTCCCTGAATGGACCGTACGATTATTTGCTACATTCAATGGGATTTTTGGAAACTTTCTAGGTTTCGCGATTCCTCTCATTATTATTGGATTTATTGCACCGGGAATTGGTGAAATTGGGAAGGGTGCAGGGAAGTTAATTGGGGTTACAACGTCAGTTGCGTACCTTTCTACATTTCTAGCTGGTTTGCTAGCTTTCTTTGCTGCACGAAATTTATATCCTTTATTCCTTGAAACCGGGGGAGCCGCTTCAGAGATGGCGAATCCTGAAGAATCGTTATTAAAGCCTTTCTTCGAGGTTGAGATTCCTCCTATGATGGGCGTTATGACGGCACTCGTTCTAGCGTTTACACTTGGACTTGGCATGGCTGCGATGAAGGGGAATATGCTAAAAGGGGTTATGATTGAGTTTAGAACAATCGTTGAGAAAGTGATTAGCTACGTCATTATTCCATTACTACCGCTTCATATTCTTGGCATTTTCGCAAACATGACAAGTGCTGGACAAGTCCAAACAATCTTAAGTGTTTTTGCCAAAGTGTTCGTCATGATTATTCTTCTTCATATGACAATGCTTTTGATTCAATATAGCATTACTGGTGCAGCGACATCTCGTAATCCTTTCAAACTTCTGAAAGGAATGATGCCAGCGTATTTTACAGCGCTCGGTACTCAGTCTTCAGCGTCTACAATTCCAGTCACGCTAAGACAAACGAAAAAGAATGGTGTACGAGAGAAAATTGCTGATTTCAGCGTTCCGCTCCTTGCGACTATTCACCTTTCCGGGAGCACGATTACGATTGTCTCGTGTGCGATGGCGGTTATGCTTTTGAATGGACAGGAGCCTACATTCGCTGCGATCATTCCATTCATCCTTATGCTTGGGGTTACCATGATTGCGGCGCCTGGTGTACCAGGTGGTGCTGTTATGGCGGCGATCGGACTGTTAGAAACAATGCTTGGATTCGATTCAACGATGGTCTCACTAATGATCGCTTTATACCTTGCACAAGATAGCTTTGGTACAGCTTGTAATGTAACAGGTGATGGGGCTTTGTCAGGCCTTGTGGATCGATTAACATCGAAGAAAGCAACTTTGAAAGACACTGCAAAAGCAGGATAACATTTAGGACAGGCAGATGCCTGTCCTTTTTGATGTTCTCTCGCAATCTATTTCGTTCATAATAAGCCACCGCTGCTGTAAGGTTTGTTTGAGAAAAAGGATTCTCCTATTATCCTCTCGAAATGAAAGTAGTTGGAGGAGGAGAGGAATATGAAAAATACGATTTTGGAACAAAACAAAGGAAGTTGGAATAAAGTTGCTCATCATTTTAACGGGGTAGACGCGCTACCTGCGTATGGCCCTTTTGCTCAAACGGAGAATGAGCTCCAGCTATTTGATCAGCTTGAGAAAAGTAAAGTACTTGAGATTGGGTATGGTAGTGGGCATTCATTACGGTATATGGCGAATAATGGAGCAGAAGAACTGTGGGGCGTCGATTTATCTGAAGAACAAAAACATAAGGCTGAGGAAACGTTATCAGGTTTATCCCCCAATCTTTTTTGTGCGCCAATGGAAGAAGAGATTGGCCTTCCTAAAAACTATTTTAATCATGTGTTTTCTATTTATGCGATTGGATGGACAACAGATCTAAGGAAAACTTTCGCATTGATTTACTCTTACTTAAAGGAGGGAGGAAGCTTTGTTTTTAGCTGGGATCATCCTTTATATGTTCATTTGAAAAGTAAAGAGGGGGACGTGACACTTAACGGTTCTTACCAAAATGAAGGTCTTCATACATTTGAAGATTTCAAAGGCGAAGGCGTCACCATGACGATTCATAAACGGAAAATGGCGACTTACATAAATGAATTAATTCAGGCGGGATTTACGATAAAAAAGGTGATTGAAAGTGATGTTTCTTCTTCTATGTCTGAGGAAGACATAACTGTTTCAGATCGATATTATTCTTTGTACAAAGCAAAGAAATTTCCAACTACGATGATTATTAAAGCGGTTAAATAAGTTAGTAAGCTCTGGATTTTGAGGGAGATATTATAGTTTTTCCATCGGATGATATGGAACTTATTGTAAGCTGATCCGTACTTTAAGAGAAGCATTTCTTTCGAAGCAGAAGCCACTATCTCTTAGAGGATGTGATTAATCTGGTTGTAAAATTCTTTTTTTGCATGGGCTTTTTAATAGTAGCTGTTTCAGTAGCAGGAGCGTTAAGTAAGATTTCTGCGTTCATTGAAAAACATTTGTTAAGTAAACTTGGCTCTTTTAACCGGTATGGGTTGCTTCTCGTTGTTACGCTACTGTTTGAGAGTGGATTAGTGGCCGCCATATCGGTCATGAGCGGCTGGAATTTCATCGATTCATGGTTCGTAGGAAGTATTTTGCTTATAGCTATTATTTGGCTACCCGCTTATTTTAGACCCTTTCAAGAAAACGCAAGTCGCACTGTTGGAAAGTTTCATAGTGGTTTTGAATCAGGTGCGGTTGCCATACATAGGGGAGGATCACGTCATCCTTTTTTTGTTGGAACACTTCTTTTTACGACGGTTGGACTCTTTGTTTCTTTCGGATATTATTTTCCATATTTCATTTAACGAAACGAGCACTCTTTGAAAGCAGATAAGTAGAGATGATTACCTTAATAGGTATAGGAAACACCTGAAAAATGGTGTTTAAGAAGTAAATAGACCGTCATAACGACTATTAGGAGCTGAGTGATTGTTGAAATATTCTCTTTGTATCGGTGCTTATCCTGGTGACGATGTGATTACTCATTTGGAGAAAGTGAAAGAACACGGCTTTCATGGACTCGAATATTATGATTGGACAGAGCTCGATCTAATAGAAGTGGCTAAAGCACAACGTCGTATTGGGGTTGGAATTACAGCAACATGTACAAGGTCTTTCAATCTAGTTAATCCTGAAATGAGTGAGCTTTTTCTTAGTGGACTAACTGAAACAATTGAAGCATGCAAAAGGCTTAGAACAACTTCAATAATTACACAAACGGGGAACGTTATGATTGATGCGCCAATTAAGATGCAACAAGATGCCATGATTGATACTCTTAAGCGGAGTGCAGCGCTATGTGAAGAGTCTGGAATGGTGCTTGAAGTAGAACCTTTAAATGGCCTTGTTGATCACGAAGGGCACTTTCTTCAATATTCGGATCAAGCGGTCTCGATCATCGATCAAGTTGATAGTCCTCATGTAAAGCTTCTTTTCGACGTTTATCATCAGCAAATTACGGAAGGGAATGTGATTCGAAACGCGACGAACTATCGGAATCGTATCCATCACTATCATATCGCTGATAACCCTGGGCGAAATCAGCCAGGGACAGGTGAGTTAAATTATACGAACATCTTAAAAGCAATTAAAGAGACAGGGTTTGATGGTTTTGTTGGATTGGAATGCGGCTACACGATAGAAACGGATCGAGCTTTAGCGGAATTTAGAGAGACCATTTTAGAGCATGTTGAATAGTGGTTAGAAATCATAAAGAGCTACAAAAACCAGTGTTCCACTGGGAGTTGTAGCTCTTTATGGTATTATCCATTTAGTTTTCGTAATCCGTGAAGGTCGAGTAGACCAAATCCTACTTTCGAGAATATCGGAAGAACGATAAAGGCTAGAGTATCAATAATGCCTGCAGTTACGCCAACTCCTGATGACCCGAAAAACCATGCGGTAGGGTAAAGAACCCAAAAAGATGTTAAGTAAATCGCTACTCGCTTATAATGCTTTGCAAGTTGCTCGTTTGAACCATCCGCTATTTTCTTGAGCGGTCCCCATATAATGACTAATATGATGACGAGAGCAACTAGTCCCATTGTGTACCAAACATATTTTAGTGATTCCGATGAAAAATCTGCAATGAGACCAGTTAAAATCATGAATACATCAGCTGCAATCAAAGAAGCGATGAGTGTGCGATTGATTTTACTTTGGTAGAACATAGCAGTTAAGGCAAGTGATAGTAGTAAGAGAGGAGTCGAGACGACCCAATCTAAATAGCGTGCAAAATAAATTGTTTTTTCCGGTCTTTCTAATATTCCTTGCCCTAAAGCAATCGATAAATAAGCGACCCCAGACCATCCTGTGATTAGAATGGCAACAACATATTCATACAAGGGAACGCCTTTTGGGTTTCGACTTAGGAGATAAAAATAAATGGCGCTTGAGATCATGACGATAAAATAAAAAATGTGTAGCGAAATATCAATTGAATTCATGGTTTCACCTCTATATTCTTAACGTGATATCCATTATTGGCTTTGGGAAAGAATTTATTCATTATTAATAGAGTAATTATGGAATTTTGTTACTAAATACAAAGGCTAGTTATATTGAAACAATCAAATAGGTAGACGGATTAAGGAGAACATTTTAAGATGGAAGTATTGAGTGATAAAGGAGTTACGATATGAATTTCGTTGCACTAGATTTTGAAACGGCTAATTCGCAAAGAGGAAGCGTTTGTTCCATTGGTCTCGTAGAATACGAGAATGGGGAGCTTATTCGAGAGTACTATCGATTGGTGAGACCAAAACAAAATTATTTTGCAGGCATTAACATTAGCATTCATGGGATTACAGAAGAGGACGTAGCCGACGCGCCTGAGTTCGACGTTCTATGGAAAGAGGAAATTCGTGAGTTAGTAGAGGGGAAATTCCTTATCGCGCATAACGCTCAATTTGATATGAGCGTCTTACGCGCTGTTCTCGATCAATATAGCCTACCTTATCCGATACTTGCTTATAACTGTACGGTGAATTTATCGAAAAAAACGTGGGCATTACCCCGATATAAATTAAATGTTGTGTCTGATTACCTTGGGATCGATCTTGATCATCACCACGCGCTGGATGATGCACGTGCTTCGGCTCTGATTTTCTTGAAAGCGGCAGAGACATTAAATGCAAGCGATGTAAATGAACTTGTGGATAGAACAGGTACGGCAAACGGTGTGTTGTTCGATAATGGGTATGAACCAGCAAAGTTAAATAAAAAACGAGTGACAAAGAAAACCCCATCACCAAAAATTCGCTAACGAATTTGGTGATGGGTTTTTTTAACCTATTTTACTTCTGCAATCGTTTAGAAGAAGTGAATGAGGAAGGATAATGTATCAAGCTCTCTCGCCAAGTCAATTTGCTGTAGGTGAACGTTGGCGGGAAGTTGCAAGTAGGCCGAAGAAAAATTCATTATCCCAATAATTCCTGTCTCAGATAGTTTTTCAGAAATTAACTGTGCTGAAGCGGCAGGAATAGCGAGAATAGCAACGGTGACGGTGGGGGTTAAGCGGTCATACATTTCATCGATATGATAGACCGGAACACCAGCAATCGTTTTGCCTACTATTTTTGGGTTATTATCAAACGCCATTTTGATTTTAGGAGTCGACTTTCTTAAATGGTTATAGTGAAGAAGTGCTGTCCCAAGGCGACCGGCGCCAATTAGCGCAGCTTCAGGTTCAGTCTTCTCGTTCACGATCAGGTGAAGGTGGTTGACTAACTTTTTCACTTCATATCCAGCCCCTTTTCGTCCTGGGGCTTTTATCTTAGAAAAATCTCTCCTTACAAGGTCTGATTTATAATTAAGTGCATTTCCAATCTCTACAGATGAAATCGATTTTTGTCCCGATTTCTTAACGCTTTTTAAGTAAGAGAGGTAGAGTGGGAGCCGCTTAATGGTTGCATTTGGAAGCTTATTCTCTTCCTTTTTCATAACATTACCTCCGTCAAACTAATACGCTTTCCCTTCTATTATAATCTTAATCTAGCAAAGTGCAATTTGGAAAATAATCCAAAAGAACTAGAGGGGATAACGTGCAATAAAAAAGTTAAGTTAATCCCCAAAAAAAATCGGCCAATTAGGCCGATTTGATAGCAGCTTTATTCATTAAGTTCTTTTTTACATAAATACCAGTCGATGCATTCGAGATCATCCTCATTTTCACGTTGCTTCATTGCTTCCTGTGTCTTAGGAGGAGAAACGAGCACTTTATCTCCTGGCTCCCAATTTGCGGGAGTTGGTGAACCGTGATCATCGGTTGTTTTCAAAGCTTTAACTAATCGCATGATTTCATTCATATTCCGTCCAGTAGTAAGAGGATAATAGATAACAGCTCGAACAACCTGCTTATCATCTACGACGAATACGGCCCGACTCGTTTCAGTTTGACTTTCATCAGGCATAATCATGCCATATCGTGTTGCTACGTTGCGATCAAGATCCGCTATTACGGGGAACTCAATTTCGGTGTCAAAGTTTTTCTCGATGTTACGCACCCATGCAAGATGAGAGGAAACGCTATCTACACTGAGTCCAATTAGCTCAACGTCAAGTTTACGCAACTCAGGATAAATTTCCTGAAAAGCGACAAACTCTGTTGTGCATACAGGTGTGAAATCTGCAGGATGGGAAAATAGGACAAACCATTTACCTTTATAATCGTCTAATGAAATCTGTCCGTGAGTTGTGTTTGCGGTAAAATCGGGGGCAGGTGAACCGATCCTTGGAAGCTGGTATGTGACTTCAGTTTGTTGTTCTGACATCTCAAAACATCCTCCTTCAATTTGAATCTATGAATGGTGTTCCCTTCTCATTTTGAAATAAACAGTCGATTTTGTGACAAATGTTAAAATTAGTCTTTTTCTTATAGAAAGTAAAAGATAGAATGAGAGAGAGAAAAATGATTCCAAATTATGAGAGGGGAGTAAGGAGATGCAAATCGAATTTCTTGGCACTGGTGGCGCTATGGCGATCCCGCGCCCACTCTGTCAATGTGACGTGTGCAAGGAAGCAAGAGAAAAGGGACTTCCTTACAGTAGATCTGGTCCAAGCGTGTTTATTCATGGGCCCAATGTTTTGATTGATACACCTGAAGATAGTTACATGCAGTTAAATCGATCACGTATTTCAAACATTGATGGCGTCTTTTATTCCCATTGGCACCCCGACCATGTAATGGGGAGAAGGGTACTCGAAACAGTGAATGCCGATTGGATTAATCATCCTGCAAAAGGAACAACGACGGACGTTTATCTTCCAGAACAAGTAGCCATCGATTTTCAAACAAGATTAGGCACAGCTGAGCATCTAACTTTCTTTGAAAGTCAGAAGTACATATCGCTTCATGAACTGAGTGATGGAGACAAGGTGAGTCTTAATGGGGTAACGATTACACCGTTTCGCCTTTCAGAGGACTATGTTTATGCCTTTTTGTTTGAGGGGGAGGGCAAACGTATTCTCATTGCGCCTGACGAGTTATTTGGTTGGGAACCACCGGAGCTTGGAGAATTGGATGTTGCGGTGCTGCCTACAGGTGTTTGCGAATTTCACCCTCTTACTGGGAAACGTCAAATAAGCGCTGATCACCCTGTACTTAAAGAAGAAGCAACGTTTCGTCAGACGCTTGAAATCATTGAGAAGCTTCAAGTGAAAGAAGTCTTTCTAACACATATCGAAGAACCCGATCAATTAAGCTTTGATGATCTAAAACAAGTGGAAAACACCCTTCTACAAAATAAGAAGATATCCTTTGCATTCGATACGTTAATCGTTGATCTCACGTAAATAACATAGATGCCCAGTTTAGAATGTAAAACTAAAGGGAAACATTTTTCTAGAAATGAGGTGAACGTATGGAAATGTCATTTGGCTTTATTGTAAATGTGGTTATCGCCATTTTCTTATTTATAGATGCTAAGAAACGAGATAAGAGTTCCTTCTTTTGGGCCATTATCGGTTTGATATTTGGACCAATCGTACTTGGGGTTTATTTCATTCAAACAGGTAGAAAAGGAATCGGTTGGCTTATCGTTGTTCTTGCGGTGATCTGGTATATTATCGCCATCGTCTTTGGCATCCTGGCCGGAATTATTGGCCTCTTGTTTTAGTACGAACCTGAAGCCTTTGCTTCAGGTTTTTACATGAATTGGGATATTCTTTGAAAGTAATAATAGAAAAACAAGTGAGATATGTCTTAAACAATAGAGCACTTTCGGTGGATGGGCGTCATGGTGTAGAGAAGAAAGTGTAGTACACATTCACCTATCAGTAAGTTCTCGAGGGGGAAGTAATGGATGAGGAAGCAAAAGTGATCGATTGGATCACTTCCGAAGTCGAAACAGAATCATGCACCATGCAGGATTATCCAGTGTATCATTGGGGTAAACGAGTCATCGATCGAAGCGGAGATTATCTCATTGTTTACTTCCATCCGTTGCTTGAAAAAGTAGTCTATACATTCAAAGGCGTGGAGGATTGCTTTTTTATTGCTCATTGATAGGAGTATGTTTTTTGATGAAGAAGAGGTTGATTCCTTGAACGAAAAGGGGAGCGCGAATGTTGATTCGCGCTCCCCTTTTCGTTAGTTCGGCATGAGTTGAATGCTTTCTTCAATTTCTTTTGATGAGAGCAGAGAGAGTTGGTTAAGTAATTCAATTTGAAAATCTCCAGGCCTGTTTCCAACGAGATGAGCGGCTTTTTCACTAGCCACTCCATAGAAAGCAAGAACGCCATAGGCTGCGAGCATAGGGTCTGGTTCAACGGCTGCAAATGCCCCAAGCAGGGAAGAGAGAAGACATCCAGTGCCGGTTACTTTCGTTAAAATGGGATGACCATTTCCTAGTCTTATTGAAGTGTTGCCGTCTGAAATGGTATCAATTTCCCCAGTTACAATCACAACACAGCCAAACATCTTGGCAGCTTTTCTAGCAAGAGCTTCGCGATTTCCGTCCCCTTCGATGGAATCAACGCCTTTAATTGACCATGTTTTTCCTGCAACATTAGCGATTTCTGCGGCATTTCCTCGCAAATATTGAACGTCGACTTCTTTTAAAATGCGGCGAGCAGTTGACGTTCGATAAGGAGTAGCACCGGCTCCAACTGGGTCGAGTATAACAGGGGTGTTCAATTCATTTGCTGCTTTTCCTGCGAGTAGCATCGCTTCAACGGTTTCCTTTGTAAGTGTACCAATATTTAAGACGACAGCTCCAGCAATTCTCGCCATATCTGCCGCTTCCTCTCGTGCATACGCCATTACAGGGCTAGCTCCTGCGGCAAGTAAACCATTTGCAGTATAGTTCGTAACAACTGTATTCGTTATATTGTGAACGAGAGGAGAAGTCTCTCTTACTTTTGTAATTAGTTCTGCTGCGTGTTGCTTATCCATGGCGCACACCCTTTCTTGTGAATCAATGATAAGTGGTTTCATTTCCTCATTGTACCAATAAGAGGAAGAAGTGAAAATAAAAAAGAGGGGGAATGCTCCCTCATCTTCTATGGTTTTGAATACCGATTCCAGAAGCGCAGAATCCATGAAAATGGAAAAGGCAATCGATAGCCTGCTCTTTCAAGTTGTTTAAGAAGGTTAATAAAGGCACCGCCAACGCGTCGTTTTTGCTTGAGCTCTTCTTCATTTCCTTTCACTGTAATACGATACCCATCTTGAAGACCTTGCACTTTCACTTCAGAGCGTCCGAGCTTTTCACTTGTTTCCTTCATTACTTTTTCATCATTCATTTTTACTGCTCCTTTTTTTCCATAGTCGCTTCTCGAAGGTGCCTGCAAGAAGTATGACGAGTAAACTGATTCCTCCAGTAATCATAGTAGGGAGGAGTAACGATTGAATTTCAAAGGCTTCACTAATAAAGAATCCGATTAGACTGAGGCAAAAAAGGATAAATCCATAATGCTTATTCCACAACATGCTTTTTGCTTTAACTTCTCGTTGCTTCATCGATTCTTCCCATTTTCGATGTTGGTTGAACTCATCAGACAATCGGTCAAGAGGGTTTTCAATGGAAGTGATTCTCGCATAAAGTTGTTTCAAAATTTTCTTAGGATCATAGCGCTTATCAGTTGATTCTTCCCGGTTGATCCATTCCTGCACAATCGGCTTTCCTTCTTCAATTAAATCAATCTCTGGGTCCAATGTGTACAGAATACCTACAATTGTTGATATCGCTCTTCCTAGAAAAGCGAATTCACTAGGGAGTTGAATGGGCTGTTTATTCACAAGGGTTTGCACTTCTGTCAGCACTTGATCTGCCGTATCTTCATCCATCATCGTTAAATCTTGTTCGACAAATAACGTGACAAGTGTCTGGATAGCTTTCTCAATCTGACGCTTGTCTGAATTAGGAAGAAGAAACCGAAGTTCTTCAAGGGCATCCGTGACATCACGATACTGACTTAGTACGATTCCAGTAATCAGCTTGCGAATCGATAGAGCATCTCTTGCTTCAATATGACCAACCATTCCAAAATCGATAAAAACAACTGTGCTATCTTCTTGGATTAGAATATTCCCTGAATGTGGGTCGGCATGAAATTGTCCCTCTTGAAGAAGCTGTTCAAGGTAGCCCTTCAAAAGTTTACGTGCGAGCTCTTGTCGGTTTATGTCTTTTTCTTTAATGTAAGAAAGATTCGTAATCCGCGCGCCTTCCATCCACTCCATGACAAGGACTTTTTTCGTTGACCATTCAGATACGTAATTCGGTACGCGATAACCTGGGCTGTCTTTGTAACGTTCCTGGAAGTGTAGTCCGTTTTTTAGTTCCTTTTTAAAATCGAGTTCATCTTCAATCACGCTTCGAACTTCATCATAAAGTCTACTAAGATCGAGCTGTTTTCCATAAGAAGTGAATGTATCCATTAACCAAAAGACAATTCGGAGCGCTTGAAAGTCAGCTCGTATGATTTTACGGATATTTGGACGACGGATTTTGATAGCAACATCTTCACCTGATTTTAACGTTGCTCTGTATACCTGACCAATAGAGGCAGAAGCAACTGGTCGTTCAGAAAGCTGCTCAATGACATCTTCGTAATCAGATGACCATTCTTCTTCAAGAGTCTTTTTTGCTTTCTCCCAAGAGAAAGAAGGGACGCGGTCAACAAGATCTTCAATTTCTTCAAGAAAAACTCTTGGAAGAATATCAGCTCTTGTAGAGAGGAACTGTCCGAGTTTCACAAGTAATCCTTCAAGACGAATCGCTTTTTCCTTATATTCTCTCGCTTGTTTCTTTAACAGCTTCTGCCAGCGTTCCTGGTCCCATGAATGCTTGCTTTTTCTTCTGAAATGCTCGAGTTGAATGAAGAACTTAACCGACATCCAAACGATCACAATGATCCGATACAGCGAATGATATTTCATATGCGACTCCTACTCCTGAATAAATGGCGTTTAGTGTTTAACATAGCCTATTTTCGTTCATTAGAAACAATTATTACAGCTAAAGAACACATTGAAAATCCCTATCTCTACAAGAGACAGGGATGAGGATTATCTTTCCTATTACTTCAAAAGATGTTACCTATTAATAAACCTTTTTAAATAACTTTGTTAGCTCATTCGAGTGAAATCTTCATTATTTTCGTCTCTTACTGAGCCACTTTTGAATAAGAAAAGCTATGACGGCTGAAACCGCCATGATAATGATCGTCACAAGAAAAGAATTCTCTGCGCTCGTATAATTTCCAAAGCTTGTATAGGAGGGGGATTCGACTAACATTGTTAAAATGATCCCCGATAGAAGTTGTAGAAAAAAGAATAATAAAATAAAACTACTTGCAAAATACATATAATTCCTCACTTGAAAAGTTCCTTTCCGTGCTCCAAACAGCATATTTAATCAAGTTTCTCTTTACATGAGTTCGAATACCCCATTCTATTATAGGGGAGAGGAAATGTTTGTCATATGGTTTTATAAAAAATCATATATAACGACTAATCTGAGAAGGATTTCTATGTATCCACCAATTTGATAAAATCCTACTGTTTCAAGGCTTAGAAAGAAGGGAACGAACTAAATAGATTTATTATTTCTGTTTTAGGGAGGACGTTGCTGTGAAGCGAGCCATGTTGATTATTAATCCATCTTCAGGGAAAGAAAAAGCGATGAAATATGAAGATGAGGCTTTAGCCATTTTAGAACAAAACCATGTAGACGTGACGGTGAAGTATACCGAAAAAGAGGGAGATGCTGTTCGTTTTGCAAGAGCTGCTTGTGAGAATCACTTTAATACAGTTGTTGCAATGGGAGGAGATGGAACGATCAATGAGGCGGTGAACGGTTTAGCGCGTGAAACAGAACGCCCTGATTTTGGTTTCGTGCCCCTTGGAACAGTGAATGACTTTGCAAGAGCACTCAACATACCGATGCAACCTAAGAAAGCGCTAGAGGTTCTATCTGAGCAGCATACAAAACCGGTTGATATTGGACGTATAAATGATCAATACTTCATGAATGTACTTGCAGTTGGCGCCATTGCAGAAGCTGTATATGACGTTACGGCTGATCAAAAATCCAAATTTGGTCCACTCGCTTATTTAATTGAAGGTGGCAAAGCATTAAAGGATAAAACACCATTCGATTTGAATATTACATATGACGGTAAGCAATGGGATGGGAAAGCTTATTTAATGCTGATCGCGTTAACAAACTCAGTTGGAGGAATACAGTCATTCGCTCAGCATGCAGAGGTGAACGATGGCTACTTTCATGTCTTTATATTAAGAGAGTTTTCTCTACCAAAAGTGTTTAAAATCATACCAGATCTCTTCATTGGAAAGTTGCAAAATAATGCTCAAGTAGAGTATTTTCCAGCCTCGAAATTAAAAGCGGAATCGGGTCATGAACTTGTTGTAAATATCGATGGCGATGAAGGCATTCACCTTCCGTTCGAAGCAGAAGTGATGCATAACGAATTAAATATTTTTGTACCAAAAGAGTAGGGAAACCTACTCTTCTTTAGAGCTTATTAATATGAAAAAGCTTTTCCTCCTAATATTCACCTATCCAATTGCCTTGCTTCTTAATTTACAGCGATGTGAATATGTTAGTTATGATAAGTATGGGGATGAGGTGAAGGAATGGGGCAAAAGGTCTTGTTTTTTGGAGATGTAGGAATCGATGACACGGTCGCGCTTTTATTTGCTTATTTATCAGAAGGCGTGGATGTTATTGGTATTGTAGCTTGCTACGGAAACGTATCAAAAAAACAAACGACCCGTAACGTTCGCTACTTACTTGAAGAAGTTGGCCGAACGGATATCCCTGTAATGGGTGGGGCAGAAAAGCCTATGACTGGAGAGGTGCCGATTTATTATCCTAATGTACATGGGCCGGAAGGATTAGGTCCTATTACGCCACCGCCAAATGAAGCTGCCCCTTTAGAGAATTTCTTTCAAGTGATTTCAATAATTGAAGAGTATGACGACCTTGTGATTGTAAATGTTGGGAGGATGACTTCTCTTGCGACGCTCTTCCTCTTGTATCCAGATACGATGAAAGGAATTAAATCATTTTATATAATGGGCGGTGCATTTAACGTACCAGGAAACGTGACGCCGAGTGCAGAAGCTAATTTTTATGCAGATCCAGTTGCGGCAAATATTGTGATGAAATATGCTGAGCATGTTTTTTTATTTCCACTAAATGTGACGGAGCATGCGATTGTAACGCCGGGAATGGTTAATTATGTTCATGCAAAAGGGAAGGCGCCTCTTATTAAGCCACTTTTAGATTACTATTATGAGGAATTTTATAAGAAAATGGTTCCAGACATTGAAGGTAGTCCTGTTCACGATGCGCTTACGTTAATGGGGGTTGAAAAGAAGGACATTTGCACATTCTACCGCACTCGCGTAGCAGTAGAAATTACCGGAGAAGCCCGGGGCCTTAGTATTGGTGATTTTAGGAAATCCTTTGAACAAGATGAATTTGATGGAAGACCCATTCATTCAGTCGCAATATCAATGAACTATTTTGCTTTCTACCAATTATTTATGAGTACGATGACCGGAGAAACTTTCTAGAGATCTGAAACATTTCCTTGTGTTCTTTCGTAAATGGTGTAGGATAGTCTTAAAAATGAGATTTCTCTCAAACAAAGATTATACCTCTTGTGTACCTAAGCTATTATATAAACTTGGTTTCTATTGCGATCCAGGCGGTTCACCCTTATACCATGCCATCTGTTGCGAATAGGTGTAAAGATAGAGATCGCGTAACAAATGCGAGAAATGAAGAGGGTGTTGTCATTTGAATGACATTGGAAGAATGGTTCAGCAAATTGAGATATCTGGAACAGAGGTTCTTCGAAAACCAGAAGAGCTGAAGCTAATCGGTAGAGGTAGAAGTGCAGTCGTATTTAGAATACCTAATGAACAAAAGGTTCTTAAGGTTTTCTATCCTGACTGTGCTCATCTTGCTATGCAGGAAGCTTCGATTTATCAAGTACTTCAAGAAAATAACCACTTTCCTTTTTATTATGAGGGAGGAGAGGGGTATGTGGTTTTAGAATACTTGGACGGCATTACATTCTACGAGTGCTTAAGACGAGGGATTATCATCACTGATGATATGCTACTGCAGGTGGATGTGGCGCTCCAGTATGCCCGTTCTAAAGGGTTGAATCCTTCCGATACACATCTCCAAAATGTGATGCTTCTCTCGAATGGAGAAGTTCGCGTCATCGATGTTGTTCGCTTCCGTCAATCAAAGGAGTGTACGCACTGGGATGACTTAAAGATGGCCTATGATCGCTACTACCGACGTCGCTTCTTTCCGAAGAAATACCCCGTTTGGTTTATCGAGATGATCATTCGTCTCTACCGTAAAGGCTTCATCAAAATGAATGAAAGGAAGTGATGATCGATCATGCAGCAATCACGATTGTTTCGATTCTTTATTTGGCTCCTCCTTATTTTTACAGTGATTTGGGTAGGGAGTAAAATCGAATTTATTTTTCGTCCACTTGTGATACTTGTAACAACTTTAGCATTCCCAATCATCGCTGCAGGGGTGTTTTATTATATTCTTAGACCTGTTATCGCCCTTTTAGAAAAGTGGAAAATTCCTAGACCGCTTGGTATTCTCCTTGTCTATCTTGCCCTTGCTGGTGGTGTGACTGGTTTAGTTCTGAGCATTGGTCCTGTTCTAGTTGATCAATTTAATAGTCTTGTCCAAGGTGCACCGACCCTTATCAATGATCTACAAAAGGCGACCAATGAATGGCAAAGCAACCCATACATAGCGAGAATTCTTCAAAGTGAAATGGTTGATATCCAGGAGTTAACGGATCGTATATCTGGTTCTATCGGAGAAATTAGCTCCTCTTTCGGAAACTACATTTTCTCCATATTAAATGTTGTGACGAATGTATTAGTAGGAATTGTGCTTCTTCCTTTTATTCTGTTTTTTATGTTGAAAGACGGGAAGAAATTGATGCCTTCTTTACTTAGCGTTGTGCCTCGAGCTCATCGAAAAGAAGGGGCGAAAATACTAGAAGACATGGATGATGCGTTAAGTGGCTTTATTCAAGGCCAGCTGATTGTAAGTATCTTTATTGGAACCTTTGTTTACATTTGGTACGTTATTATTGATCTTGATTATGCCTTAATTCTAGCGCTCATTGCCCTGTTCCTTAATGTTGTACCGTTTATCGGTCCTATCATTGGGACGGCACCTGGGGTTATTGTAGGATTAATTCAATCACCGCTTACTGCTCTATGGGTTGTTCTTGGTGTGATCGTAATTCAACAAATAGAAAGTAACCTTGTTTCACCTCTTGTGATGGGAAGAAAACTTGATATCCATCCACTAACGATTATTTTATTACTATTGGTTGCCAGCAGTCTCGCTGGATTCCTAGGACTCATTCTTGCGATTCCAACTTATGCGGTGTTAAAAGTAATCTTTACACATACGTATCGATTAATTAAACTGCAGCAGCGGGGAAAGCATGCAACGAATAAATCATAAAGAAAGAACAGGCACTCCAAATATGGAATGCCTGTTCTTTTTCTTATTCAATGACGCGTATTTTAACATCTTTTCGTCCCCAATTGAGGGCGGCTTGCTGACTTGGAATAAACACATCAATACGATTGTGATTAATATCGCCACCAATGTCTGCAGCAATGGCAGTACCATATCCTTCAACTTCCACAATGGAGCCAAGTGGAATCATATCCGGATCAACGGCGATCACTTTGGCGTCCGGGTATTTGTCTAAATTGATTCCCATCTTAGTCACACCGGAACATCCGGTGCAATCGGCTGTATATGCGGTGCTTTCTGCCGTGAATTCTTTCCCTGCAGCTGAACCTGGTGCAGCCATTTGATCTAACGCTCTACGTGTGGATGGCCCTGCAATCCCATCAGCTGAAAGGCCATTGTCTCGTTGGAATTCCTCTACAATTGTAGCTGTACCTGAACCATAAATCCCATCTGCATCGCTCTCATATCCCGCTTGATTAAGCTGGCTTTGTATATGTATGACTTGTTTTCCAATGTCTCCACGTCTTAGGACTTGAAGGGCCTGTTTTGTTTCTGGTCCTGCAATCCCATCTACTTGGAGATTGCGATTCATCTGAAAATTCTTCACGGCTTTTTCAGTGATCTCTCCGTAATAGCCTGTTGCAGTGTGGTAGGGGAATAGCCCTTTCGTCATAAGATAGTCTTGCAGTTCCTTAACTTCTCCACCTGAGTCGCCTTGTTGGTTGACAGAATCAAATGCTGCAGAAGCAAATGAAGGCGTGGCTACAAAAATGATGCTAGAAATAAGTAGCGCTGCTACGAGTTTCATTTTGTGTTTCATCTTTATTCCTCCTTGAATGATTGTCCTCTACAAGAGACAGCATTCGGAGGAAAAGGAGTCTATTCGACGATTTTGATCAAATACCCGACGATATGATTAGAAAAAGACCAAATTATGGAGCAGAAAGAGTGAAGAAAAGAAGGATGCTGTTTGAAAAGCCCTCGTCAAATTGATCGTTGACTCTTCATCAATAGAGATGGAAAATAGAATAGTTAGTGAAATCGGTTCTTTCAGAAAGGAGATACATTTCTAGTGAAAGCTCTTGAAAGAAAATGGATTCATCTTATCAATATTATTCTTGGAGTCATTATTGTTCCATACTCTATTTTAGAACTCCTCGGTGTTTTAAAGTTAGTTGAAAATAATAACTATCTGTTCGTTCCAATCGGATTATTTGTTCTTTGGATCGTTCTTTATATCCTCCAAATTAAGAAGAAAAACACTCTTCTTGTTATGAGTGCCATCTTTCTCAATGTGTTCTATTTGTTTTTCATTATCCCTCAATTGTTATATTAGAAAATTTTCTGGATTCTTCAAACCCATGAATACTTTTCTGAACATCGGGTATTGTACTAAAGTGGTCATAAAGACTAACAAGTACTTAGAAGATAAAGGAGAGGAATTCATATGACTAAAGTATTAATGGTCGTAACAAATCATACAGAAATCGATTCAGATCACAAAACAGGACTATGGCTTGAGGAGTTCGCTGTCCCTTATAACATCTTCAAGGAAAAAGGGTATGACATCAAAGTCACTTCCATTCAAGGTGGCGAAGTAGAGCTTGATCCAAATAGTATCCCAGAAGAAGATCCGAAAGAATGGGAAGACGCTCAAAACCAACTGAAAAATACAACTAAGGTAACAAAAGAAGATGCAAATAACTTTGACGTTGTCTTTCTACCGGGCGGTCACGGAACGATGTTTGACTTCCCTGATAGCGAAGTTCTTCAACATATCCTTCAGGAACAAGCTGAAGCAGATAAAATTATCGGATCCGTTTGCCACGGTCCAGCAGGACTTGTGAACGTAACTTATAAAGACGGTACACCTCTTGTAAAAGGGAAGAAAGTAAGTGCCTTTACTGATTCTGAAGAGCGAGAAATGGGGCTTGTTGAACAAATGCCATTCTTGCTTGAAACCAAATTACGTGAAAAAGGTGCTAACTTTGAGTTAGGCGAGAACTGGTCAGTTTATACCGTTCGTGACGGTAATTTAATTACAGGACAAAATCCACAATCAAGTGAAAGTGCTGCAAATAAAATTATTGAAGCGATTGAAGGCAAATAAAGAAAAGATAAAATGATTGAGCTTAATGCTTATCATTAACTGATACGAAAGAAGGGGGCGGACCAGTAAAGGTCTGCTCTTTTTCTTTATTACCCTTTCTCTTAAAGAGGAACTGAGTGATAATATGTAGAATGATAGAAGAATAGGATGATGAACTTGAAATTTATTTTATCTCACCCATTTATCAAGGTAATTCGAAAAATGGAACGTACGGAACAGAAAACGCTAGAGCAGGAGCACGATTTAGAACTATATGAAGATCGGATAGTTGTTGGACATAAACATTTTGCGATCAAAGATGTCTTTGATATGTCCTATCGATTTCAATCGACGCTTTATGGTTTTTTATATCTTCATACAAATAGTGGTGTTGAATCATTTATTATCAAAAAGGATCCCACTGTTTTTATTAATGAATATCGCAAGCTTGTGTAAGGAATAGCGTAGCGTCTTAAGAAATAGTGTAGAGAAGGAAGTCAGATTTCTTTAGAGATAAAGGTGATTGAAGAAGGAGGCGAAATAAGATGGGGATTGAGAAAACGGTTGTTCTATCAAACGGTGTTAAAATGCCTTATCTTGGTTTTGGTGCTTTTAAACTAAAAGGGGAAGATGCCTACAGCGCTGTTAAAGTTGCCATTGAAACCGGGTACCGCGGCATTGATACAGCTTCCTATTATGAGAATGAAGAAGCAGTAGGTCGTGCGATTAAGGATTCAGGAATTCCACGCGAAGAGCTGTTTATTACTTCTAAAGTTTGGAACGATGAACAGGGCTATAATGCAACGCTTGCTGCTTTTGAAAGATCGTTGGAACGATTGAGCACTGATTATCTTGATTTGTATTTAATTCACTGGCCAGTTCCTCACTTATTTCTTGAAACATGGCAAGCGCTAGAGAAGCTCTATCATGAAGGAAAGGTATGTGCTATTGGTGTTAGTAACTTTGAGACGCACCATCTAGAAGCCATTTCTCGTATCTCAACCGTCAAACCTGTTCTCAATCAAATTGAGTTACACCCTGAGTTAATACAGGGTGAACTAAGAGATTACTGTCGATCAAAAGGAATTCAGGTCCAGGCATGGTCACCGTTAAAACGAGGTCAGGTGTTAAAGAATCCGGTGATTCAAGCAGTTAGCGAACGTTATGGTAAAACACCTGCACAAATAGTTCTTAGATGGTGTCTTCAGCATCAGATTTTGTTGAATGTGAAGTCCTCCCATAGCGAGCGGATTAAAGAGAATGCAGCTATTTTTGATTTTAATTTAACTGATGAAGAGATGCTTTCCATCGATTCTCTTCATTCTGACAGCCGTATAGCGCATCATCCTGATAACCTGGACTTTTACGAAAGAACGGTGCCAGGTTTTAAGAAATCTGAATATACTTCTTCCTAAAAAAGACGCCTATAAAGGCGTCTTTTGCTATGTTCTAGCGGCCCCAAACGTCAAGTAGTGGTCCATTAACACCAAAAATTGGATCCGTTGCAGGTAATGGAACGTTCTCAATGTTATCGATGGCTTCTTTTCGTTCATCGGCTTTTCCTGTTCTAAGATCGTGGGGCATACCGTTTGGATAAGCCCCTACTACGCGGAAATCGGTCGAGGATGCTTCTTTTTTATGTCCCACACCAGCTGGAATGACTACGACATCTCCTACTGTGACTTCAACTGTCTTTCCGTTTTCTCCTCCAAATGTGATGGAAGCTGATCCTTCGATCACCCCAAGTACTTCGTGGCTGTTACTGTGATAATGATGGTAAGAAAACACGCCATTCTCCCACGCATTAGTCCAATTGTTTTCTTTGAAAATCTTCATACAATTACCGGGATGATCTAGCGCTCCTGGATAGAGAATAAGCGGATGGAACGGGTTGTTTGGAATGTTACCATCATCTTCAAACGTTATCGTTTTTATTTGGTGCTTTTCCATATGATCACTCCTTAGTCCTTTTGTATACGTTTTCGAGAAATTTGAAACATGTATCAGCGTTTAGGATATGACAATCAGGGAAATTATTTATCGAATCACATCTTCCCCCCTTAGAAATGTGATTTAAAAGTTGAGTATTATAGTTGACTAACTTGTCTATACAAGATAAACTGCATGTGTAAGCTAAACTTGTATAGACAAGATAGAATATAAATGAAAGCGGTTGAAAGGGGAATGTTCTTATGTTGAAAAAACTATTTGGTAAAAAAGAAAAGCCTTCAGAAGAGGTTATTTTCGCTCCTTTAAACGGAGATGTTGTTGAACTTGAAAAAGTTCCAGATCCAACATTTTCACAAAAAATGATGGGAGACGGTGTTGCGATTGAGCCAAAAGACGGAAAAGTCGTTTCACCAGTCAACGGGAAAGTAATCCAGTTCTTCCATACGAAGCATGCAGTTGGAATTGAATCTGAATCAGGTCTTGAAATTTTAATCCACGTTGGTTTAGAAACAGTTAACATGGGTGGAGAAGGATTTGAAGGTCACGTAAAAGAAGGCGACAAGGTAAAAGTTGGCGATCCTCTCATCACAGTTGATCTTGATCTTGTTAAGGAGAAAGCAGCGAGTACGATCACTCCTGTGATTATTACAAATGCTGATGTTCTTGAAAATGTTGAGAAGAAATATACAGTCGGCGCATCAAATGAGACTGAAATTATGACAACCAAAGTAAAAGGATAAAGTTATGAAGTTCCTAAGAGAGTGCGCTATACATCAACTCTCTTAGGATCTATCTAATTATTTCTAAGGGGGAAGAAAACATGGCGATTAATCGAGAGTCTGTCGAACAGATCCTGGAAGCCATAGGCGGTAAGGAAAATATTTCGACCGCAACACATTGTGTAACCCGTCTGCGTCTTGTTTTGCATGATGAAAGTAAAGTAGATACAAAAGCACTTGAAGAGAATGAGCTTGTCAAAGGTTCTTTTTCGGCGAATGGGCAGTTTCAGGTAGTTATCGGTCAAGGAACCGTTGATAAAGTATTTAAGATCTTTGCTGAGATGGCAGATATTGAAAGCGCGTCCAAACAGGACGTGAAAGATGCGGCTGCAAGTAAACAAAATATCCTCCAGCGCGGTGTGAAAACACTTGCTGATATTTTTATACCGATTTTACCTGCAATCGTAACAGCTGGTTTGCTTCTTGGGATTAATAATATTCTCACAGCACCGGATATCTTCTTTAGTGATCCACTTGTAGAGGTGTATCCACAGTGGGCAGATTTAGCGAGTATTATTAACCTGATTGCTAACACAGCCTTCGTCTTTTTACCTGGCTTAATTGGTTGGTCAGCAGCGAAGCAATTTGGCGGAAGTCCATTGCTCGGTATTGTACTAGGTCTTATTCTTGTTCACCCTGATCTCCTCAATGCATGGGCATATGGAGAAGCCGACGATATTCCAACATGGAATTTGTTTGGACTTGAAATAGAGAAGATTGGGTATCAAGGGCAAGTCTTGCCTGTTCTTGTGTCAGCTTATATATTAGCCAAAATTGAAACGTTTCTTAACAAGCGGATTCCAGATTCCATTCAAATGCTCATAGTGGCTCCTGTTGCCCTTCTTGTAACTGGATTCCTAGCGTTTACTCTTATTGGACCGGTGACATTCTGGATTGCGAATCTCTTAACGGATGGTTTTATTGGATTATTTGATTTTGCACCAGCTATTGGTGGATTAGTGTATGGGGCTTTATATGCGCCACTCGTTATCACGGGAATGCACCATACGTTCCTTGCTGTAGATTTGCAGTTAATCGGCAGTACGGGAAGCACATTCTTATGGCCGATGCTAGCACTTTCCAACATCGCCCAGGGTGCAGCGGCACTTGCGATGATGCTGATTACACGTAATGAGAAAACGAAAGGACTTGCAGGTACTTCGGCTGTCTCTGCTTTCCTTGGCGTCACTGAACCTGCGCTATTCGGTGTGAATTTACGCTTTAAGTTCCCGTTCTTTGCAGCAATTATTGGTTCAGCTGTGGCTGGTCTTGTTATTACGGTTAGTGGTGTTGAAGCGACATCGATCGGTGTAGGTGGTATACCAGGCTTCCTTTCAATCTTTAAAGAATACTGGGGTGCTTTCTTTATGGGGATGGCCATCGCACTCGTCGTACCATTTGTTTTAACATTCTTGTATGGGAAAGTTAGAAAAGTAAGCGAGTAAATAAAAAGGAGCGATATCATCAGGCACTTAAGCTGCTCCGATGGTATCGCCTTTGTTTGTTTTTTCAAGTATACAATTAGGAGTTGATTGATATGCAACAACCATGGTGGAAGAAGTCAGTCGTTTATCAAATTTATCCGAAAAGCTTTAACGATACGACTGGTAACGGTACGGGGGATATTCAAGGCATTATTGAAAAGCTGGATTATTTAAGTGAACTTGGAGTGGATGTCGTTTGGCTAACACCAATCTATGATTCACCTCAGAATGACAATGGATATGATATTCGAGACTACTTTAGTATTTATGAAGAGTATGGAACAATGGAGGATTTCGATCGTCTTCTTCAAGAAGCCCATTCAAAAGACATTAAGATCATTATGGATATCGTTGTGAATCATACGTCTACCGAGCATCAGTGGTTCGTCGAGTCTCGTAAATCAAAGGATAATCCTTATCGAGACTATTACATCTGGAAAGATGGCGTAAATGGAGCAGAACCAACAAACTGGCAGTCAAAATTCGGTGGTAATGCGTGGCAGTTTGATAAAGAAACCGGTCAATATTACTTACATCTTTTTGATGTCACACAGGCTGATCTTAACTGGGAGAATGAAAAAGTAAGAGATGAAGTGTATGATATGATGACATTCTGGTTTGAAAAAGGGGTCGATGGTTTTCGTCTCGATGTGATTAACCTTATTTCGAAAGATCAGAATTTCCCAAATGATGATGGTTCTGTAGCTCCTGGAGACGGACGTAAATTCTATACAGATGGTCCAAAAGTGCATGAGTATATGAACGAAATGAATCGCAATGTGTTTATGAAATATAACAGCATGACGGTTGGAGAGATGTCTTCCACAACGATTGACAACTGCATTAAATACTCTAATCCTAAGCGAAATGAATTGAGCATGACATTCAATTTCCATCATTTAAAAGTCGATTATCCTAATGGCGAAAAGTGGTCTGTAGCCGATTTTGATTTCCTAAAGCTAAAAGAGATTCTATCAACATGGCAGGCGGAAATGTATGAAGGTGGAGGCTGGAATGCCCTCTTCTGGTGTAACCATGACCAGCCCCGAATCGTATCACGCTACGGGAATGACGGGGAGTACAGACGTGAGTCAGCCAAAATGCTAGCGACAACAATGCACCTGATGCAAGGTACTCCGTATATTTATCAGGGAGAAGAAATTGGGATGACGAATCCAAAGTTTGATGCGATCTCATCTTATCGCGATGTAGAGTCGTTGAATATTTACTCCATTCTTAAAGAGGAAAAAGGGTATAGTGAAGAGGAAGTACTCGAGATTTTGCGTCATAAATCAAGAGATAACTCAAGAACGCCTGTTCAATGGAATTCAGAAGCTAACGCTGGGTTTACAACAGGGGAACCATGGATACCCGTTGCGAAAAACTATGAAGACATTAACGTCGAAGATACACTTAATGAGAGTCATTCAGTATTTGAACATTATCAGAAGCTAATCGCACTTAGAAAAAATATGGATTTGATCACATACGGTGACTATGAGCTTCTTTTAGCTGAACACCCACAGCTTTTCGCTTATGTAAGGAACGGTGAAAATGAAAAGCTTCTTGTGATCAATAATTTCTATGAAAGTGAAGTAACGTTTGAACTTCCGGAAGATGTGGAAGTAAATGGTTATCATGCAGAGGTTCTATTATCGAATTATGAAGACACCCCTAACACTTTCAAGAAAGTGTCATTGCGACCATATGAGTCGATTGCTTATCATCTAACTAAGGCAAGGTGAGTCTATGAAGCAAACCAAGTACCAGCAAATATATAATGATCTCTCTCTGAATATACAAAATGGTACCTATCAACCGAATACTAAATTACCTTCAGAACACGAGTTAGCGGAAGCGTACGGAACATCGCGAGAGACGATTCGTAAAGCTCTTAATTTGCTTTCTCAAAATGGTTTGATTCAGAAAATTAAAGCGCGAGGATCTGTCGTTCTCGACCTTAACCGTTATGAATTTCCGGTTTCTGGTCTTGTGAGCTTTAAGGAAATCTCTCAAAAAATGAATCGCTCTTCTCGTACTATCGTTCATGATCTAGAAAAAAAACTTCCGTCGAAATGGGTTAGTGAGCAGTTGGAGCTAAAAGACAATGCACAAGTATGGCATGTTGTAAGAGCTCGTGAAATAGATGGAGAGAAAATTATACTTGATCGCGATTATTTTCCAGTAGAATTTGTTCCAGAGCTCACAAAAACAATTTGTGAGAATTCGATCTATGATTATTTAGAGAATGACCTTGGCCTTGTCGTAAGCTATGCTAAAAAGGAAATTGTAGTGGAAGAGGCGGATGAAGAGGATCGTCTCTACCTGGATTTGCATGATTACAATCATGTTGTCGTGGTTCGAAACTACGTTTATCTAAATGACACCACATTAATTGAGTATACTGAATCAAGGCACCGGCTTGATAAATTTAGATTTGTTGATTTTGCTAGACGTGAAAAGCAATGAAAGAAGCGCTCCTATAATTAGGAGCGCTTCTTTATCTTACTGTCATATTGAATTCTCTTAGTTGACGAGTAATAATGAACAAAAGAGTTAGGTTGGAGAGGAGTCTTTCATGTGAGGGTTAAAGAAGAAAACATCTATCTTGTGAAAGCTGAAAAAGATCATATTAGTGCATTGAAATCATTCACTCTAGATGAAAGGCAGCTCGCTTTCACGTCGATGCCAGTCCCTGCATATGAGAAATGCCAGATCGATCATGATCGCTTTCCTGTGGTTATTATGGAAAAGGATCAGCCAGTTGGCTTTTTCGTTCTAGATCGTGGGGATGATACCTTCTCGTATTCAGATAATACTAAGGCCGTTCTGTTAAGAGCGTATTCAATCAATCGACCTGAGCAAGGAAGAGGGATTGCGAAAGCCTCTTTACAGCTGCTAGAACAGTTTGTAAAAAGGCATTTCCCTAATTGTCATGAAATCGTTCTTGGGGTTAATGAAGACAATGAAGCAGCTAAGAAGATTTATTTAGGAGCGGGGTTTATTCATACTAATAAGAAAAAGAACGGGCGCTCAGGGCCTCAGGCTATTCTAAAATATCCAGTTATATAGCTTCGTTCTTTGCAACTAAAAAGCCAGGAGAATTTACTCCTGGCTTTTAATACACGCTTTTTGTAGGCTATATTCTATTAAGAATGCTTGGAATTCTTCTTTAGTGACATAAGCTTCCATTGCTTCTTCCACGACAACATGCCATTCTTCAGGCAAATAAGCGTTTTCTTTCAAGACTCATTCCCCCCTGCGACAATAATGTTAACCATTTATGTATATTTGGTTAACATTATCATAGCGGTAGATCAATCGAATTGCAATATAAATTCCTCAGCGTAATTTGAAGGAGTCATTCTTTTTATAAAGAAGTATTTTAAAGGGCAAAGGAAGAGATAGAAAGGAAGATGGTAGTCTTGTGGAATGAAACTCTCGTAACTTCCATATTAAACATCGAATATCCGATCGTACAGGCGGGAATGGCCGGAGGGGTGACAACACCTCAATTAGTTGCTTCTGTATCGAATACGGAAGGCTTAGGCAGCTTAGGGGCTGGGTACATGACACCTGATCAAATGAGGGTCGCGATAAAAGACATTAAACAGTTCACGTCAAGGGCTTTTGCTGTTAACTTGTTTATTCCTGAGGAGGATCACTCCTCCAATGAAGTGGTGGAGCAGACGAAGCAGGTGCTTCAGCGCTATGCTACAAAACTTGGTATAGAAGACTATAGTTATAAAGAGAAGACTTTTTCGGTTTTAAAAAAAGAATACAAAGAAAAGCTTAAGATTTTAATAGAGGAAGATGTACCTGTATGTAGCTTTACTTTTGGAATTCCTTCAAAAGAGGATGTCCAGCAACTAAAGCGTAAAGGAATTATCCTTATCGGAACGGCAACGACGGTAAATGAAGCCATTATCAATGAAGAAAGCGGAATGGATCTTGTGGTGATGCAAGGGGCAGAAGCGGGTGGACATCGCGGCACTTTTGAAAGTGAAGTTGATTCTTCACTTGTCGGTATTTCCTCTCTTATCCCACAAACGGTTGATGTCATAAATATTCCTGTTATAGCGGCTGGTGGAATCATGGATGGACGAGGAATTCTCAGTATGCTTGTTCTGGGAGCTGGAGCTGTTCAGATGGGAACAGCATTTGTGACGTGTCAAGAAAGTGGGGGTCACCCTCTTCACAAACAAGCGATATTAACGAGCACGGAAGAACAAACAATGATCACACC
Source organism: Anaerobacillus sp. QJM3NY_32 (assembly GCF_056173645.1). NCBI lineage: Bacteria > Bacillati > Bacillota > Bacilli > Caryophanales > Bacillaceae > Anaerobacillus > Anaerobacillus sp. QJM3NY_32. Next base: position 1,434,988 of record NZ_CM149684.1, read on the forward strand.
CGTATTTAGTGGGAAGTCTGCTCGTGGTATAAAAAATGATTTTATGACCGAAATGACTGAATCTAACTTACCCATGTTTCCTGGTTACCCAGTGTTAAACACTTTAACAAAAGAGATTCGTAAACAAGCAGCTGAGCAAAATCATCCTGAATGGATGTCATTGTGGTCGGGGCAAAACCCACGGTTGAGTACTTCGAAATCCGCGGAGGAAATAATTCGAGATAGCGTCTCAGAGGTAAATAACATCATCAATAGGATTTCGTAATCAAGATACATCCAGCTTACTAACCATATCCAAATGAACGTGAAGAAGCCCTTCTCAAACTAGTGAGAAGGGCCACTTCAATGACTTGCATTGATAGGCCGGTCATCTGACAGCACCTTTTATTATGAAAAGATAATGACCGGCTGTATAATGAGTTTGGTCATAAATTCTGAATGAAATACCTGTTTGTTTAGAAAGATATCGGGGAAACGCAGAAGAATGAACAAGGTAATTTGAATTAGATCCAGGAAGGGTGTTTATTCATGAAAGCAGTTGTGATTAACGAATTTGGAGCACCATCAAATTTTCGTGTAGAAGAGCTCTCATCAAGAGAATTAAAAGCTGGTGAAGTGAGAATTAACGTGAAAGCAACAAGCGTTAATCCAGTGGATATAAAAATACGATCTGGTCAAGCAGAAGCGTTTGCTCCAGCATTTCCAGCCGTTCTACATGGAGATGTAGCTGGCATTGTGGAGGAAGCATATGAAGGAAGCGCGTTTAAAAAAGGTGACGAGGTATATGCTTGTGCGGGCGGGGTAAAAGGTCTCGACGGAGCACTCCGTGAACAAATGATTGTTGATCAAAAGCTTGTAGCTAAGAAACCAGCGCGTTTATCTATGATAGAAGCTGCCGCATTGCCGCTCGTATCTATCACGGCGTGGGAAGCGCTCATTGATCGAATCAATGTAAAGCCAGGACAAAATGTTCTTATTCACGGTGCGACAGGCGGCGTTGGGCACATCGCTATTCAGATTGCTAAATCACTAGGTGCCATCGTCTATACGACAGCTTCAACGAATGAGAAAATGAAGCTGGGTCAAGAACTCGGTGCTGATTACGCGATCAATTATAAAGAAACGTCTGTCGAAGAATATGTTAATCACTATACAGATGGAAAAGGTTTCGATGCTGTTTTTGATACAGTAGGCGGAGATAACATGGAAAAGTCATTTCAAGCAGTGAAAAATGGCGGCGACGTTGCCTGTATTGTTGGCAGTGGTGAACACGATATGACACAACTTTATGTGAAAAGTGCTTCGTACCATGGTGTTTTAATGCTCGTTCCGATGTTAACGAATGAAGGAAGAGAGCATCACGGAGACATTCTAAACCGCGTTGCGCATATGGTAGATCACGGCATATTAAAGCCGGTTTTGGATGAACAAAGCTTTACTTTTACTACAATCGGTGACGCTCATGCACGACTTGAATCAGGAAAGACGATTGGCAAAGTTGTTGCAGAAAATGATTTGACACATTCTTAAATATAACGTCAAATAACGAAAAGGAACCCATTCGGGTTCCTTTTCATATTGGTTAGTCAAACAAATGAACTAAAAAATAAAGCCATTCATGAGAGCTAATAGATAAAGAATTCGAAGATGAGTTCAGGCCGTTATTCAGTCCATTGAGAGACAAGCTCTTCGTTCTCTTCAACCCACTGCTTTGCGCCTGTTTCGGTGTCGTCAGCATTCTTAATCGTTGCCATTAGACTACCGAGTGAATCATCATCCATCTTCCAATTGTTCATCCACTTAACGATTTCAGGGTGATCGTCACTGAAATCTGTTCTTGTCATAAAGTAAATATCGTCCGCTTCACCATAAACATTTTTGGGATCTTCCAGGTACTTTAAGTCATATTCTGCAAAAGCCCAGTGAGGATTCCACAGCGTGACAATAATAGGTTCTTCGTCTTCATAAGCTTTCTTAAGCTCACTCATCATCGCTGGACCAGAGCTATCGACAAGGTCATAATTTAATTCATATTCATCAACAGCCGTTCTGCTCATTTCCATCAAGCTAGCGCCCGGATCAATTCCAACAATTTGCTCTAATCCAAGTTCGCTTTTTTTGTCGTTCAGTTCTTCTATACTATTGATATCCATATACGAAGGGACAACGAGGCCAAGACCAGTACCCTCATACCATGTTTCTTGCATCTCAACATCTTCTTTGTACTCTTCATATAGTGGCTTATCAGTCGTAGGTAGCCAAACCTCTGCTGCTACATCAAGGTCGCCCTGTGAAATACCAGCCCAAACTGGTGACTTTTCCATTGATTTTAGTTCAATGTCGTATCCTTTTTCTTCAAGTATCACTTTCCACATATTTGAAACGGCGATATTTTCAGCCCAGTTGTTTAATCCAAACGTAACCGTTCCTTTCGACTCTTCACTTTCTCCAGATCCACAAGCTGCTAGAATTGAAAGTGCTGCAATGACTAGGACTAAGATTCCTCTCCTCATAGATACTCTCCTTTTTCTTTCTTATTTTTTGTGTGAAAACGCACATGTTTTCTATCATAACAAATGTGTCACACTTTTGCAGGTTTATTACAGAAAGGAGACAGTGTATGATGAAGGTAGGGAGGGATGGGGATGATCACAATTGCAACAACGCTTATAGTTATTTTTCTTGTTATTATTTTAATTGGTACGCTAATGGTTGCCGGAAAAAGTGATCCTGGGTATGGGAAGAAAGCGAAGAATACAACGGTTACCATTTCCGCTATTTATCTTCTTGTAAGCGTTCTCGCTATAGCAGGCATTGCAGCTTATGTTTATTTTACGTAAACGCATCATTGTAACGAGAATGCTTCTTCAAAAACATTCGTAGTCAAAATGAAGACGTAATAGGATTGGCTGCATAGCCAATCCTATTTTGAAGCAACGAAAATCATTTCAGCTGCAAGGTAGCCGAACCGTAAACCAAAAAATAATAATACGAGACTGGCGGTTACACTAATCGCGCGGAGCGTTCGAGGTTTCATTAGTGATTTTCCGAAGTGGACGGTCATACAAAGATTGACATTCCAAAGGCCGATCCCAATGAAAACGAGTGCAGATAAGAAAAAGGCCTGCCATTTGTCTGGTTGTTGCAGTGAAACGCTAAGCACTGATCCGTAAATACCGAGCCAGAAAAGAAGGTTCATTGGATTAAATGCAGCGATCATAAAACCGGTTGCGTAGGAATGAAATAAACCCGTTCTTTCTTTGTCCTCGTCTTCATCAAGACTTACTTGAGATCGAAAGCCTTGAATCCCTGAAATCGTTAAGATAATGGCTCCGAGAATCATTAAACTAATTTGGACAATAGTCAGCTTAACAAAAGTTGCAATACCGAAGTACATCAAATACATGAGTACAAGGTCTGCACTCATTCCACCTGCTCCTACGAAGAGAGAAGACCAGAACCCTTTATGAATTCCTCGCTTCATGATTTCAATGTTTATTGGACCGAGCGGAGCAGCAATTGATAAGCCCAAGATAATGTGAGCAATAGCAATTTCTAGCATGGCGAGCAATCTCCTTTTATCTATGTATTCTGATTCAGGATAAATACTTTTGAGCAGGCTGTTGGAGTGGATAGATAGTTGATTTATTCGAATGAAGTGAAGGGTTCACTCGAATGAGCCAAACATCTAGAGATCATTAATCGTAACGAATGTAACCTTGAAATAAGGAATTCCTCTTTCTTTAATACATGTCCAAACGGCCTAAATTAGAAGTCTCATTTTGAATTCAGGGAAAAATATGCTATTATGCTCTTTTGGGTCGCGCAATATTTTGAAGAAGATGTGGAAAATTGTATAATGAAGGTTACTACTACCATTGGAATTGATGTGATGTGGATATGAAGCATTTTTCTATGTTTACTAAAAGTGAAATAAAAGAACGTTTTCCAGTGAGCTTCTATCAAAGAGGTCTCACCTATTTTCAGAATGGGCGCGTATCTGAGCTTACATATGATAAAGAAGATCAGTCTTATCGAGCTTATGTAAACGGAAGTTCTGAATATGGCGTGTTAATTGAGCTACTTGGTGATAACTGGTTTGGGTCTTGTGAGTGTCAAGCATTTGAAACATATGGCACTTGTAAGCATCTTGCTGCTGTGCTTATTGCAATCAGCGAGAAGGGGCCGGAAGAAAGTGAAAAGGAAAAACCATCACAGGTACCTCAATCACCACGAAGCTACAGTGAAACAAATCAGCTCATTCAAGTATTAAGTGATTATCAACCCGAAGCGAATCGCTCAAGATTGAGATCGGATCAGTTGAAGATTGAGTTTACATTGAAAGCGAGCTCTTACCCAACGCTTCGTAAATCTCAAGGGGATTCTCCGTGGACACTTGAACTTAAAGTGGGGATAAACCGTTTATATGTCGTGAAAGATATTCGCGCATTTCTAGATGCGGTTCTTGATGAGCAATCTTATTTGTTTACGAAAAAGTTCAGTTATGAACCAGATGAACATACGTTTCATGAACTCGATGAGCCTTTTATTCAACTTCTACTCGCAATAAGAAGGAATGAGAAGGTTTATTTGGATTTACCTGATAACTGGGGGCGTTTTACTGAAAACCGTGAATTGATTTTACCCCCACTGACAGCGAACGAGTTTCTTTCAGAGTTTTTAAAGCAAAATCGATTGATTCGGTTTGAATACAATCGGACGCTTTATGAAGAGACCGAGCTTTTTGATGGTGGGTTACCATTTTCGTTTGAAATTGAACAGCGGGATGATGATTACGTACTACAGTTAAATGGGTTTCAAAGTGCCGCTTATTTTCCTACTTATGGATGGTTATTTCATGATGAGAAGCTTTACAAACTGTCGAAAAAACAGCAGTCCTTATTAAGGGATCTGTCTCATTTTCGAAGTGCGGCTAGAAAAAGTGACTTATCCATTTCTCAAACACAGATTGAACCATTCCTTTCTCAGGTCGTTCCAGGTCTCAAAAAGCTTGGGGATGTAACGATCTCTGAACAGATCAATGAAAAAATCATTAACCCTGATTTGCGTGCGAGAGTCTATGTAAATGCAGAAGGACAGCGACTTCTAGTTAACGTTGAATATGAATATGGCGAAGATGTGATCAATCCTTTTAAAGATGATTCCCGGATCGTAAATGACCAGGGAGGCATTGTCTTAAGAGACAGTGAAAAGGAAAAAACGATTATGTCTCTTATTGAACAAGCATCACTAAAATTCAACGGTAAAGAGCTATATGCAGAAGATGAAGCGGTGATATTTGACTTTCTTTACTGGACGATCCCAGAACTAAATGACCTTGCTGATGTGTTTCTAACAGAATCTGCACGGGGTTGGTTATTGGATGAATCATCGGCTCCAGTAACATCAGTAGATATGGATCATAGTGGAAATTGGCTTGATGTAAGCTTTGACATGAAGGGATTGGATGAAGAAGAAATCTCTCATATTCTTAAAGCCGTGATCGAAAAAGATCGCTATTATCGCCTTGCGAATGGTGCCTTCGTTTCAATTGAAAATGAAGATTTTCAACATGTTAGTCAGCTATTCGACGACCTGAATATAAAAGAAAAAGATATCGAAAGAGGAGAGCTTCATCTGCCACTCTATAGAGGACTCCAGCTCGACGAAAGAATGAGCGGTGGAAAGCACGCTTCACGTTATAGCAAGGCTTTCCGAGACCTTATCTCTCGTTTAAAGCACCCAGAAGACCTTCAGTTTGATCTTCCTACAGGGCTAGAAGCTGATCTTCGCTCGTACCAAATGACGGGCTATCAATGGCTAAAAGCACTTGCCCATTATCAGTTGGGTGGGATTCTTGCAGATGACATGGGACTAGGTAAGACATTGCAAAGCATTGCCTACTTGCTGTCTGAGAAAAAAGATAATCCAGAAGCGATGGCGCTAGTTGTCGCACCAGCATCACTTATTTATAACTGGAAAAAGGAGTTTGAGAAATTTGCTCCTGGACTTCAGATTGAAGTGAATACTGGTACGCCAAATGAGCGGAAAGAGCTTCTAAGTCAAGGGCTTCAGCCAGATGTTTGGATAACTTCATATCCGACGCTCAGGCAGGATATTGCCCATTATGAAACCATTCAATTTGATTCCGTTATTCTTGATGAGGCTCAGGCAATTAAGAATCCTGCCACAAAGACCTCACAAGCTGTGAGACAGTTAAGTGCTAAGAAGCGGTTTGCACTCAGCGGAACTCCAATTGAGAATTCACTTGATGAACTATGGGCACTTTTTCACTCGATTATGCCTGGATTCTTCCCGGATCAATCCACGTTCAGAAATTTACCACATGAGCGAATTTCGAGAATGGTCAAGCCATTTATTCTAAGACGTGTGAAGAAGGATGTACTTAAAGAGCTTCCTGATAAGATTGAGACGGTTCAAGTATCAGAGCTAACAAAACAGCAAAAAGAACTGTACATTGGCTACTTGTACCGTATTCAGCAGGAAACTAAAGAAAGCCTTGCTGGAGATGGTTTCCAAAAAAATCGCATGAAAATACTGGCTGGCCTTACTCGTTTAAGGCAGCTATGCTGCCATCCGTCTTTATTCGTTGAAAATTACCAGGGTCAATCGGGTAAACTTGAGCAGCTTTTAGATATTGTTACGACATCAATCGAAAACAAGAAACGTCTCCTGATCTTTTCGCAATTCTCGAGCATGTTAAAGATCATTCATCAAAAGCTAACGGATTTAGGCTATTCCGCTTTCTATTTGGATGGTCAGACGCCTTCGAAAGATCGAGTTGAAATGACCGAGCGATTCAATGATGGTGAGAATGAAATTTTTCTTATCTCATTGAAAGCAGGAGGAACAGGTTTAAATTTAACTGGCGCCGATACGGTTATTTTGTATGATCTGTGGTGGAATCCAGCTGTTGAGGAACAGGCTGCGGGACGAGCTCACCGAATCGGACAGAAAAAAGTTGTTCAAGTTATGAGGTTAATTACCCAGGGTACCATTGAAGAGAAAATTTATGAGCTTCAGCAAAAGAAAAAAGAACTCATAGAGAAAGTTATCCAACCTGGAGAAACGATGATCTCTAGTCTATCTGAAGATGAAATAAAAGATATTCTGAGCATCTAATCGCTAGAACTTAAGGCATTTATGTAGTTTGAATAGCTCTTATCAAAGTAACAAACAATACCTTACAGAGGGGTGTTTAGATGGAGGTGTGTGAATTATGTGGAAGAACGGTTACCAAATGCACGCTTCACCATTTAACCCCTAAAGAAGAAGGCGGTTCTTTCAAACCAACCGCCTGGCTATGTGTGCCTTGTCATAAGCAAATCCATGCTCTTTATACGAACAAGGAGCTTGCTATTAGGCTCAATACCATTCCACAGCTCAAAGAAGACGATCGAATTCGTCGTTATTTGAAGTGGATAAAAAAACAGCCAGGAACGAAGAGTGTTAAAACGAAGAAGGCAAACAGTCGAAAGCAGAAAAAATAAATTTTCAAGTCGGTTTTTTATTTAAAATCCTTATAAAATGCAACGTTAATTGAAAAATCTCGAAAATGAGTTAGTTTAGATTCAAAATTCGGTGTTTCGACATTTTTTATAGTGGTATATGTAGATATAGGTAAAAAGGTACTAATTCTTAAGCTATAGGAAAAGAAAATTATTTTAAGTAGAGGTGAAGTGTATGAGAGGAAAAGTATCCTCCGTGTTTTGGAGCACGCTCATTATAAGTTTATTAATGGTTGCTTGGGGAGCGATCTCTCCAGACACATTACAGTCGTTGACGGCGAGTGCCCAAACATTTATTTCGAATAAGTTTGGGTGGTATTATCTAATTCTTGTAACACTGTTAGTTATTTTTTGTGTGTTTATTATTTTCACACCGTACGGGAAAATTAAGCTAGGAAAGCCCGACGAGAAGCCTGAATTTACAAGGTTAAGCTGGTTTGCCATGCTATTTAGTGCTGGTATGGGTATTGGACTGGTTTTCTGGGGTACAGCGGAACCGATGTCCCATTACGCTGTTAATGCGCCTACGGCAGAAACTGGTTCACCCGCTGCCATTAAGGAAGCTTTGCAGTATTCATTTTTCCACTGGGGTATTCATGCCTGGGCAATTTATGCCATTGTGGCGTTAGTTCTTGCATACTTTAAATTTAGACATGATCGTCCCGGCTTAATTAGTGCGACTTTATATCCAATTTTTGGTGAGCGCGTGAATGGTCTTTTTGGTAAAGTTATTGATACGCTAGCGGTTTTTGCAACAATCGTTGGTGTTGCGACAACATTAGGATTTGGTGCCGTTCAAATTAACGGTGGTTTATCGTTCCTAACAGATGTACCAAATAGCTTTAGTACACAGCTGATTATTATCGGCGTCGTTACGGTACTATTCATGATTTCAGCCTGGTCAGGGATCGGAAAAGGAATCAAATACTTAAGTAATGCGAATATAGGATTAGCAGGAGTTCTTTTCCTAGCGATGTTCATTCTAGGACCTACTGTTTATATTCTGAATATGTTTACAGATACAATCGGTTCTTATCTAACCAATTTAATGGCAATGAGCTTCCGTATTGCGCCATTAAATCCAGAGAACCGTGAATGGATTAATAACTGGACAATTTTCTATTGGGCCTGGTGGATTTCATGGTCACCATTCGTAGGGATCTTTATAGCCCGCGTATCAAGAGGAAGAACGATCCGAGAATTTCTCGTAACTGTACTTCTTGTTCCTTCGATTGTTGGCTTCCTATGGTTCTCAACATTTGGGATTTCGGGTATCAACATTCAACAGCAGGGAATTGCTGATATTGCGTCTCTAGCAACAGAGGAATCTCTCTTCGGTATGTTCCAGAATTACCCTCTAGGGCTTATTTTATCAATTATAGCGATAACCCTAATCGGTACATTCTTTATTACTTCAGCTGACTCCGCAACGTTTGTTCTTGGAATGCAAACAACTTACGGTTCCTTAAATCCTGGTACAAGCGTGAAGCTAACGTGGGGGGTTACACAATCAGCTATGGCTGCGGTACTTCTATACACTGGTGGATTACAGGCGTTGCAGAATGTATTGATTCTCGCAGCATTGCCGTTCTCCATTATTATGATATTAATGACCGTGTCCTTCTATAAAGCTTTAAAGAAAGAGAAATATTTAGTGGCGAAAGATCCAAAGCCTAAAAAAGAAAAACGAAAAGAAAAAAAAGCAGGTTCTGAACCTACAGATTCAACTGCACCTGCTACAAAATAGAGATTTGAGGCGATAAGGATTTCCTTATCGTCTTTTTTCTTTTTTGCATATACTAATTTGACTCATTGAATTGATTAACATAAACCGTAAAGAATTCAATATGTCACTATCCTCATTCATTAACTCAGGTGTCGGTCGCTCAATCTTTACTTTTACCCTCCGCCGTTATAAAATGATTTAGCATATAGGATATTATGGATAAGTGGGGATGAAAGATGACGGTAAGGTTGCAATCCACAAGTGAAAAAATCCTCGATCGTAAAGAGGAAATTGCACATTTAATTACAGTAGAGCAAAATAAAAAATTCCCAGATCAATTGGAGAGTCTATCTAATGAACTGCTCCCAATGCGTATTGAATTGGTCACCGTCTATGCTAAAGCGTTAGCGCTTGATGACGTTGAGAGTGAGCAGAAGATTAAAGAGTGGGGTATTGAGACTGGGGAAGAGTGTGCAAGAATCGGAACAACGCTTGATGCGATGTTAAGTGAGGTGCCTCATTATCGCAATTTTATAGGTGAAGTATTGAAGGAATATGCGATTGAGCAAGGCATGGGCATTGAAGAGCTTTATGAAATGATTTCAAAGCTAGATTATACAATGAATTTGGTCGTTTATTACTTTAGTATTCCTTATGTTGACTATCAAACAAATTTACTTGAGCAGTCTCGTAAAGAGATTCTTGAATTGTCAGCACCAGTCGTGCCTATTATGGATGGCGTTGCCGTTCTACCTTTGATTGGAACGATTGATACATACCGGGCGAAGTTAATCATGGAGGAATCTCTTCATCAATCCGTGAATCTCAATCTTAATTATTTTGTAATCGATCTCTCAGGGGTTCCCATCGTTGATACATTTGTCATTCAACAGCTCTTTCAAATTATTGAAGCTCTTAAGCTTGTTGGAGTGGAAGCGAGAATTAGTGGAATCAAACCAGAAATAGCCTTATCAGTCGTAAAGCTAGAAACAAATTTTGGTCAGGCCAACACATACTCAACATTAAAGCGAGCACTAGCCGATTTAGTGAATATGTCTTAAGTGAAACTGCCCTCACATTATGTGAAGGGCAGTTTTTATCAAGGTTGATAACCCCACTCATCCATATTAAATTGTAAAAAAAGATAAAACGACCTTACGATTAGATAACAAAAAACGGGACAAGTGGTTTAGAAAGCGGAAAATATGTGAATGGTTAACTATTGGATAAATGAAAGCTGGTGATTCTATGCTTACGGAACTATTTAATAAATCCAAACATACTGTTGTTTTAACAGGGGCAGGGATGAGTACAGAAAGCGGTTTGCCTGACTTTCGATCTGCACTCGATGGAATGTGGAATGAGGTAGACCCGCTTCAATTTGCAAGCAGAGATGCGATGAAATACGAACGAGATTTATTTGTTCGATTCTATAAGCAACGAATACAAAAGCTAAACGAAGCTTCTCCTCATAGTGGTTACTATCATCTTGCTGATTGGGAACGAAGCGGAAAGCTTGGTTGTATTCTGACTCAAAACGTTGATGGGTTTCATCAGTTGGCCGGTAGTCAAAACGTTGCGGAAATGCATGGCTCATTGCGATCGATTTATTGTGATGAATGTGGAGAAAAAGCTTCAAGTGAAAGATACATGAATGATGATTTTGTCTGCCACTGCGGGGGATTGAACAGACCTGGCATTGTATTATTTGGTGAACCACTTCCAATGAACGCGATTCATCAGGCGAAAGTGGAAGCGAAGAAGGCTGATCTATTTATCGTTCTAGGATCTTCACTAGAAGTATCACCCGCGAACGTATTCCCGATGGAAGCGAAACGTAACGGTGCTAAGTTAGTTATTGTTAATCAGGAGGAAACAGGGTATGACAGCGCAGCTGACCTTGTTATTCATGATAAAATAGGCAAGGTTCTAAATGATCTTGCAGAAGCTAAAGCACAATAGAACATGGAAACATAAAAAAATGCCGATGGATATCGGTGTTTTTTTATGGTCGAATTTACACTATTTTTCAAACATATTTAATAGTAAGATAAAAAGAGATAGAAAGGAGATGTCGGTGTTTGATAGTATTACAACCAATGAATGATTATGATTATAAACAATTTCTTGAAGTTTCGATTGATAGTTATGCAGCAGAAAAAGCTTCGGCAGGAAACTGGAAAGAAGAAGCGTATGAAAAGTCTAAGCAGGAATTTGAACGATTATTGCCTAAAGGAAGGCATACCGAAGATCATTTCCTGTATACCATTGTAAATGCAGCTATAGAGGAAAAGGTAGGAATCTTATGGGTAAAGGAGGATAACGAAGCAAAGGAAGCATTTATCTATGAGTTTGCAGTAAATGAAGATAAGCAAGGTAGAGGCTTTGGAACTGAAGCCATAAAGGCACTGGAAGTATTGTTAATGGAAAAAGACATTGAAGGACTTTCGCTTCATGTTTTTGGTCATAATACAAAAGCAATTCGCCTTTATGAGCGATTAGGATTTAAAACAACTAATATTAATATGAAGAAAAGCTTATAACTAAATTCTTATTTGTCTAATTGAAATGATGGGGGGAGGATCTAAAATTGAATGAACTGAAACGGATGACTGTTTTTTGTGGATCTAGTGAGAATGTTGATAACCACTATTTTGAAGCCGTTGAGCAGCTTGGCAAGGAGCTTGCAGAGAAGGATATTGAAGTGGTTTACGGTGGGGGAAATGTCGGGCTAATGGGGGCGCTAGCAAGATCGGTTTTAAAAGCTGGAGGCAAAGTGACAGGGATCATTCCTCGTAAAATATATGATAATGTGACTCACATAGAGCTATCGAACTTAGTTATAGTCGATACAATGCATGAACGTAAAGCCAAGATGTATGAGTTAGGAGATGCTTTCATAGCGTTACCTGGTGGAATTGGAACCCTTGAAGAATTAACGGAGATATTCACCTGGTATCAGCTTGAATATCATAATAAACCGATTGGACTCCTGAATACAAAAGGCTATTATGAACGCTTTTATCTCATGCTTGAGCACATGGTAGAGGAAGGCTTTCTTCATAAGCAATATATGGAGCCGTTGCTTACAGAAGAAAACCCTGAGAAACTTGTTGCGATGATAAGTCGACATTCGGTTCCTATGATGAATAAATGGAAGCAGGATGATATAAGTGATCGCATTTAAATACCGGACATTCCGGTATTTTTTTGTGCTTTCCTATACTTAAAAGTATGATTGTTTATTCAATAAACACGCCTGAATTAATTAAGTATTCAGACGAAAAAGAAGGGATTATCTCTGTGAAAATGGAACTATACATACGCAAACCAAATATAAGAGAAGAAAGATGTGGAGGTTTCTAAATGTATATAACCATCGGTTCTTTATTCCTTCAAACGGTAAAAAAGTATGGTAAGAAAGAAGCGCTAGTTGATGTAGATCGAAATATAAGATGGACGTATAAGGAATGGAATAGTGAAGTGAATCGCCTCGCTAATGCTTTATTAGATGCAGGAGTTAAAAAGGGAGATCGGGTATCGACCTTTTTATTTAACACTGTGGAATTAGCTACGCTTTATTTTGCTAGTGCGAAAATAGGAGCTGTCATTAATCCAATTAATTTTAGATTGAAATCTAATGAGATCGCTTACATTATTGAAGATGCGAAGCCATCAATATTCCTATTTGAACGTGCTCTCGAACCGATTGTTTCAGAGATACAGTCTCAGTATCCGAATGTTTCTTTCTGGTCAATCGATGATCATGAACCCTCATACGCCGAGAGCTACGAGAAACATGTTCGTCTTTCGCATGATCAAGAGCCAGTAGCTGAAGTAGATGAGAACGATACGTATGCGATTATGTATACGAGTGGAACGACTGGTAGACCTAAAGGTGTCATGCATCGCCATCGTAATATGTTAGAGCAAAGCATCTTATGTGGAGCCTCTTTAAAGCTTACACAAGCCGACCGGGGACTTGTGGCAGCGCCAATGTTCCACTGTGCAGAATTGCACTGTAACTTTTTACCGAGAGTACACTTTGGTGCAGCAAATGTTATTGTTCATCACTTCGAACCGAAGAAAGTACTTGAAGTCATTCAAAACGAGAAAATTTCAGTTTTCTTTGCGGCTCCAACGATGTGGAATATGATTCTTCAAGAAGATTACGGTAAATATGATCGAAGTAGTTTAAGGGTAGGGCTTTATGGTGCTGCCCCAATGGCGCCTTCTCTTGTCGTTTCGGTAAAAGAAAAGCTTGGTATTCATTTAATTCAAGCTTACGGGATGACTGAAATGGGCCCAGCTGTAACATTTCTTGATGAGCACGAACAGTTAACAAAAGTAGGTTCTGCAGGAAGAGCAGCCTTAAACCATGAAGTAAGGGTTGTTCGTCCAAATGAACGAGGTCCTTCAGAACCTGATGACGTGCTTCCTCCTGGAGAAGTAGGTGAAATTATTGTAAAAGGACCATGTATGATGATGGGATATTTTAATCGCCCTGATGCATCGAATGAAGCGATGTATAAAGGGTGGTATCATTCAGGAGATCTCGGCTATATGGATGAAGATAGCTACCTTTACGTTTCGGATCGGGTGGATGATATGATTATTTCCGGTGGGGAAAACGTCTATCCGAGAGAGGTGGAAGATGTTCTCCATGGTCATGAAGGAGTTTTAGATGTGGCGGTACTAGGGCAGCCAGATGAGAAGTGGGGAGAGATCGTCACTGCTATTATTGTGAAGAAAGCGGAAGGGTTAACAGAGGCAGAACTCGATCGTTATTGTAAAGAAAGTCCAAACCTTGCTGACTATAAGCGCCCTCGGAAATATTTATTCTTAGAAGAACTTCCGCGAAATGCTAGCGGCAAAATACAAAAGTTCCGCTTGCGAGAAAAGTATCAAGTTAAAACAAATGAATCCTAAACGCTAAAACTAGCTAAGAACGGGGATGCTATTAAAGCAATATTAGATAATAGTGTTAATCCTTCGATAAATGACTCATTCACGTGTAAATGGATTTTGTTCTTTTATATTGGACAGGGATTGCGAAAGACCTGTATAATTGAAAAATTGTAGGAAGGAAGCGGGCATTCGCTCGCTTTTTTCAATGATTCGTATATTCATGAATTTTGAAATGGCGTACATACTAACATCGAATAGGAGGAGTTGCTCATGATTAAATTATTTACGGATAGTGATCTTGATGGAACGGCCTGTGCTCTTATTGCCGAGTTGGCATTTGAGAATGAAGCTGAGATCACACATTGTACATATCGTAATTTAGATGACAGGGTAGAATCATTTCTTCTACAAAACAGCGGAGATCCGGTGTTCATTACTGATTTATCTGTGAATGAGCATGTTGAAAAACATTTGGAGGAGCGTTATCAAAAAGGAAGTCATGTCCAAATGATCGATCATCATGCTACAGCGATGCATTTTAACGATTACGAATGGGGTTTTGTTGATCCAGGTGAAGATAAAAAAACGTGTGCCGCAACACTTTTTTATCAGTTTCTGTTGGAGAAAGAGAAAATTGAGCGCTTGGAATCGTTAGAACAGTTTCTTGAGCTTGTACGAAAGTACGATACTTGGGAATGGGAAGAGGATAATGAGGTCGATGCGAAACGATTGAATGATCTATTTTCTATTATGGGAAGAGAAACATTTAAATCCGAGATGCTGAGGCGTTTAACGCGAGATCCCGATTCCTTTGCTTTCAATGAATCAGAAGAAATGATTCTTGATCTAGAGGAGCGGAAAATCGAGCGTTACATTCATCAGAAAAATCGTCAGCTCGTTCAAATGGAAGTGGATGAATACTGTATCGGTCTTGTTCATGCTGAATCGTATCATTCAGAACTTGGTAATGAGTTAAATAAGCGAAATCCACATCTTGATTTCATTACGATCATCAATGATGGAAGCCGACGACTTGGTTTTCGAACGATTCATGATGAAGCAGATGTCTCTGAATTTGCTTCACGTTATGGAGGCGGAGGCCACCCTAAAGCTTCAGGTTGTGAAATGAATGAAGACACGTTTGGTATTTTTGTAGCGCCATCATTCGCTCTTAAGCCACTTCGTAAAGATCCTGAACGGAATAAGCTCAATGAGCGAAACAGTGAAAGTGGCTCTTTCTATGAGAATCATGAAGGGAAAATCATCTACATTCGTCCTAGTCGAAATGATCAGTGGGAAATCATGTGCCGCGGCGAGGTTGAAAAGAACGACTTCGAACACTTTGAGGATGCAGAACGATACGTCAAACGCTCTTATCATGCGTGGCTCCGTTCTGATAAGGAAGTCGTGGAAGACTTTGTCCGTATTCTTCCTCTTACAAAGAAACAAATCATCGATCGCTATCACTATATGATCAAGTCAATGCTTCATCAAGAAGAAGACGCTCTTAGCTGAGCGTCTTTTTCATATAGAATTCACATCGATTTTTCATCATTTTGTTTTCTTATTTCGTTAAAATAAAAGGATAGAAAGAGGCACAGTCGTTTTGTGTCTATGAGGTAATCCTGAATGAAAAAAGCTAGCTTCCTATTTGTTTTCTTCCTATTATTTTATTTGTATGGTAGCATGCGAAACCACGAAGCCATTTTTGAAGACGACGAGGGAGAGAACTCTTGGCGCTGATCAGTGCACAAAATCTGTTTCTTTTCTTTGATCCCGGGGTATAGAAGGTTACATGCCCATGGCACTCAACCATAGCGTTGCGAGCATGCATAATGGGTGTGAAAGGAGAAATCAGTGAAGCGAATGATCTTTAACAATCGCTATTCGCAAGTCCTTTACCAGACACAGAAAGCCAGGGAACGATGCTTAAAGTTTGAGAAGAAACCGTACATTAGGACGATCGCGACCGCTACTGGATTCTCAGAAGAAGAGATCTTAGAATCTCTCGAATTTGGTGATGTCGATTACATCATGAAGCTGCGTTTGCACTATAGCTAGACGTAACGTTGTGCGTTGTAGAGCCATTAGGGCATGTAACTCTTAGGTGAACTTTGTTCATAAAGAGAGCGGCTATCAGTGTAGCTGGAGGCTGATTATTTCAAAATGAAATAATCAGCTTTTTTTGTGTTTTTAACGTGACGCCTTTTAGAAAAAATAACTATTTTTCAAAAATAATGGAACCTTTTTCTGTTAGAGTCGTAGAAAGAGATGACATTATTTTGAAAGGTTGTGTACATAATGAACGAAGATTATGAAGAAAAAGGAAATGTAGCAAAGCCATCACTACTTGGAATGATTTGGAGTCCTGGAGAACAGTTAAGCCATATCCGACAAGCTCCTAAAGTATGGTTGCCCTTACTCGTTGTTACGGTATTATCACTGATCGGCGGGTGGTTGATGATACTTGGGCCAGGATTCGAAGAGCAGTTCGCTACAGGGGATTTACAGGGAGAAAATGTTGACGGTCTTATTTTATTTACTAAAATCATTACAATCGTGTCGGTTGGCGTTGGTCCGGTATTATCCATCCTCGTTGGTAGCTTTATTCTTTGGTTGATTAATAAAGCAACAAGCTCAGAAGCTACGTTCAAACAATTCTTCTCGATGAATACGTATATTGGGTTTATTGGAGCAATAGGTGCTGTTCTTAATGGACTTATTATTGCTATTGTCGGAGGCACAGTTGATAAGCTCTACACAAGTCTTGGTAGTTTAGTAAGTGGAGATGGATTTCTAGGTGGATTTCTGAATGGTATTGAGATCTTTGGAATCTGGACGATTATACTGACGGCTCTAGGTCTTCGCATTACTGCTAAATGGCCCAAAGGACTCGTATGGACAATCGCTATTATCCTTTTTGTTTTTACAATTGGCGGCGCCGTAATCACTGGTGTAACGAATAATATGTCAGGAATATAAGCAATGAAAAAGAAGATTTGGATTGCAATCGCTGTTGTTTTAGTCATTGTTATTGTAGTAGGTGTGAACATTTATCGGACTTATGCGGATAGCACGGCTACTGTTGAAGCTGAAAAAGCTATAAAGGAAGAAATAAATTCCACAGTTATGACTCCTGGAACGTTAGCAATGGCTGATGAAAGCACCCTTTATCAGGATCCTGCTAAGGGTGAAGTGAAGGAGGTTCTTGTTAAAGAAGGAGACTCCGTAAAAAAAGGAGATTCAGTACTTACATACGAGAATCAGGATTTAGAAATGGAGAAAGAGCAGAACGATATTAACATCGAGTCGCTATATCTACGAATCAATTCACTTGATAAACAAGAAAAGCGTTTAAACGAGAAAAAAAGCGACTTAGCTGATAAAGCTGGAGAAGAAGCAGCAGAAACGATGGAAGCAGAGCTTGATCAAGTGAAAATGGATAAGCGGATGGCGAATCTTGACTTACGTCAGGCATTATTGCAGCAAGATCGTTTGAAGCAGAAAATAAGCGAACTTGAAGTAACAAGTGACATTAGCGGTGTTGTGTTAGAAGCCAATGATGCAAACGCACCGCAGTCGACTCAAATGGAAAAGCCTCTTTTGCGAATTGGAAGCATGGAAAACCTTATCGTCGAAGGAACGCTTTCTGAATACGATACGTTGAACATTGAATCAGGTCAAAAAGTTACGATTACAACAGATGTGCTACCTGACGAAAAATGGGAAGCGGAAGTAATGGATGTAGGCTATTTACCGGAAGCATCGGGTGCTGAATCAAACGCTTCTGCTGTTCAATATCCGGTTACGGTTACATTAAAGAAGCCAGAAGAGTTGAATTTAAACCCAGGGTTCCAGATGATTCTTGAAATTGAAACGGAATCGCATGAAGCATTAACACTTCCATTTGAAGCGGTTCAGCAAGATGGGGAAGAATCATTTGTCTTTATTGTGGAGAAAGGCAAAGCTGTGAAACGCGAAATTGAAACAGGTTCTTCTACAACGAAGCGGATTGAAATTACGAAAGGGATCTCGACGGAAGAACAAGTTATCATCAATCCGCCGGATAAGCTTAAAGACAATATGGAAGTGACCGTAAAATGATCCAACTTGATGAGATTACAAAAAGCTATACCCTTGGTAAGGAATCGGTCAATGTTCTTAGAGGAATTAGTTTGGAAATTAATAGTGGTGAATTTGTTGCCATTATGGGCCCGTCTGGATCAGGTAAATCAACCTTAATGAATATAATTGGTTGCCTTGATCGCCCAACAACTGGATCTTATTTCTTAAATGAAGAAGATGTGTCGAAACATAAAGATCAGGAGCTAGCGAAAGTTCGAAATCAATCCATTGGTTTCGTGTTTCAACAGTTTCAATTATTACCAAGACTAACAGCGCTCAAAAATGTGGAACTTCCTATGGTTTATGCTGGTGCTTCGAAAAAAGAACGAGAAGAGCGCGCTAGAGATGCTTTGACGAAGGTCGGACTACAGGATCGAGTCGAACACCTTCCAAATGAACTCTCAGGCGGCCAGAAACAGCGTGTCGCTATTGCAAGAGCACTTGTGAATGATCCGTCTCTTATTCTTGCTGATGAGCCTACAGGAGCCCTTGATACGACTACTAGCGTTGCGATCATGGATTTGTTCGTTCAGCTTAATAAAGAAGGAACGACGATTGTTGTCGTCACACATGAACCAGAAGTAGCCGAGTATGCAAACCGTGTGATCTACGTGCGGGACGGTTTGCTAGGGCAGAATCCTCTTGCGAACAGGGGGCATACAACGTGAGTCTTTGGGAAAATATCAAAATGGCTTTGACGTCAGTCAAAGCCCATAAGATGCGTTCCATCTTAACGATGCTTGGCATTATCATCGGAGTTGCTGCCGTGATTGTCGTTGTTGCTATTGGGCAGGGCGGAGAGGCGATGCTTAAGTCTCAAATAGCCGGTGATGGAAACACGATTGAAGTATTTTACCAGCCTTCTGAAGAAGAAATGCAGCAGGGGAAATGGGAAGATAATCCCTTTACACAGGAGGATATCCGTCAGTTAGAGGGAGTGGAAAAGGTCTCGAATGTTGTGGCCTCTTCCTCTGAATTTTCTACCGCTCGACTTCGAGAAGAAGAAGCCGAAACTTCAATTACAGGTATCAATGAAGCTTATTTAGATGTGAACCAACTAAAAGTAGAAGAAGGACGTTCTTTTACAAGTGCTGATTTTCTCGGTGGTCGAAGAGTAGCCGTTGTAAGTGCAGCGATGCAGGAAGAATTATTCGAAGGTAAATCACCAATTGGAAAAATCATTCGAATTGGTGTTCAGCCTGTTGAAGTGATTGGGGTGCTTGAGAAACCAACAGGGCTTTTTGCGTTCGGTTCAGTAGAAACGTACATTCCTTGGACGGCAATGCGAAATATGCTCGGAACGAGTAACTACAGTCAGGTGACACTTCAAGTCGAGAACGCTGATGATATTCAACCGATTGGAGACCGTGCAACGTTATTATTAAATCAGCTACACGATACAGATGATTCTTATCAAGTTATTAATATGGAAGAAATTGCGCAAGGAATTGGGCAGGTAACGACCATTATGACAACCATAATTGGAAGTATTGCTGGAATTTCGCTTCTTGTAGGTGGCATTGGTGTGATGAACATTATGCTCGTTTCTGTAACGGAGCGAACGCGTGAGATTGGAATTCGCAAGTCTTTAGGAGCGACAAGGCAACAAATCTTGCTTCAGTTCCTCGTCGAATCCATTATTTTAACGTTAATTGGAGGAATCATTGGTATATTGCTAGGATCTGGTACAGCTTATCTTGTCTCCTTTTTTGCAGACTGGCCATCGTTAATCTCATGGCAGGTCGTTTTAGGAGCCGTCGTCTTTTCCATGTTTATTGGGATTGTATTTGGTTTATTACCAGCGAACAAAGCCTCAAGATTAGACCCAATTGATTCCCTTCGTTATGAATAATAAGAAAGAGGATGAGCCGGCTCATCCTCTTTTTTGCGTTAACTATTCGAAGTTTGACGATGTTTTGTTAAAGCGACCTTAATTTGAAAGTAAGTAAACGATTCGGGTAGTGCTTCTTTAATTGGCTTTAGTTTATCAAACCCTACATCTGCCGCTTTCTCAAGAATCTGATGCTCTGTTTCCTGATCGATGAGACGGCTTGTATCTTCAAGTAAACCTTCTTCCATTGCCTTTAGTAGATGACTCTCGACGGTGGTTGGACTTAACGAACGCGCTGCTGAGATGTTTGGAATGTCTTTACCTTCATCAAATAATTTTAATGAGGCTTTATGACTCGCATCCTCTGAAGACGTAGGTTTCGCTGATTTTGCCGATGAGAGTAGCTCTAGAAAGACTTCGCCATATTTATCAAACTTCATATCCCCGACGCCCTTGATCTCAAGCATTTCTTCACGTGTGGAAGGGATTTTGGCGCTCATTTCTCGCAAGGTACTATCGGCAAACACTACGTATGGTGGCACGTTGTCACGGTCGGCAATTTGCTTTCGTAGCGTCCGCAGCTGAGTAAAGAGCTGATCATCCTCTTCAATCGCTACTGGTTTACGAGCTACTTTCTTATAAATGTTTTCCTGGCCTTTTAACACAGGTAATGTTTTCTCCTGTAGAACGAGGGTGGGGTACTTACTATCAGTTAAAAGAATATATTGTTCGGCTGTTAGAAAATCAATCATATCCACAATATCCTGCTGAGTGAGATGTTTTAATAAACCAAAAGTTGAAACGCTGTCGAGTCGAAGTTCGTTCAAGCGTTTTGATTTTGATCCTTTCAGAACCTGTGCAATGATTGTTTTCCCAAATCGTTCATTCACTCGTTTAATCGTTGAAAAAATCATTTGGGCTTCACGGGTAATGTCAACCGCTTCTCTGTCATCAACACAATTGCTACATTTACCACATTGATAGCCTGGCCGCTCATCTCCAAAATAGTGAAGAATGGTTCCTTGGAGGCATTTTTCAGTATGACAATAATCTACCATCGCTTTTAATTTGGCGAGATCAGCGGATTTACGTTCAGGTTCATGTTGGTTCTGATCAATGAGAAACTTCTGCACATGAATATCACCAGGAGAAAAGAGAACAAAGCAATCACTTTCTTCTCCATCACGCCCAGCTCGCCCTGCTTCCTGGTAGTAAGATTCCATGTTCTTTGGAAGGTTGTGATGAATCACAAACCGAACATTCGATTTATCAATCCCCATCCCAAAAGCATTAGTTGCGACCATAACGGAAATGTTATCGAATAGAAATTCCTCTTGCGCTGTTTTGCGCTGCTTTTCTGTCATACCAGCGTGGTACTTGCCAACTTTGATGCCCTGTTTGTGTAAGGAAGCGTAAAGCTGATCTGCTTCCTTTCTAGTGGCGGTATAGATAATACCGGATTCAGAAGCGTTTTGGCTAAGGTATTTATCGATAAATGATTTTTTCTTCTCTCCTTTAATAACAGAGAAGTGCAAGTTTTCCCTGGCAAATCCGGAGATAAAGGTTTGCTCTGGGGTTATGTTTAAGATTCGCTGAATATCCTGAATAACTTCAGGTGTTGCCGTAGCTGTTAAAGCAACGACGGGAGGCTGCACTTCAAAGTGATGAAGCATCTGGCTAATCTTCATATAACTAGGTCTGAAATCATGCCCCCACTGGGAAATACAATGGGCCTCATCGACGGCAATTAGCGAAATCTTAGTCCGCTTAAGCAACCGCTGAAACGTTGGTGCTTCTAAGCGTTCTGGAGCGACGTACAGTAACTTTATTTCTCCACTTTCAGCTTCAGCCATACGGTCTCTAATTTCAGTCTCTGTAAGTGAGCTATTAATATAGGCAGCTTCTATACCGTATCCGGCAAGCGCATCAACCTGATCTTTCATTAGTGAAATTAGCGGTGAAATGACGATCGTTAATCCATCTGATAGAAGAGCAGGAATTTGGTAACAAATTGATTTACCTCCACCAGTAGGCATAATGCCAAGCGTATTATAGTTAGATAGAACACTTGAAATGATCTGTTCCTGTCCACCTCGAAATTGATCATACCCAAAATGATGTTTAAGTTGTTCTCGTGCTTGTTGGAGCATCGTATCTTCCTTTCTGGTTCGTCAGAAGTTCGTTTGCTTTTCTCATCTTACCGTACCCGTTGAATTGTGTATAGACAACCTCCGTGATTCTTTAAAAATGGAAATGATCACTGCAAAGGTTAACGAACAAGATTACTAAAAGCAGTCATTAATCATTCTTTCAGTATTAATATAGGATAAATGTTTAGGAAATGGGCAAAATGGTAGAATGTGCAAATAAAAAGTGGTTTTTAAGCGTAATCAAAGGGGAACATGAGTATGGTGGACTGGTTTGAAGTTATACTAAGATCTTTGTTTATTCTTATCGGACTATTTTTCATCACAAAGCTTCTAGGGAAAAAGCAATTATCTAAACTTTCCTATTTTGAATATATTGTTGGCATCATTATTGGTGACATTGCCGGTAGTTTATCAATGGACATCGAGGTAAGCGTTATTCACGGTATAACGAGTCTGTTAATATGGACGCTTGTTTCTGTGTTACTCAGCTATTTATCGATGAAAAATAAAAAAGTAAGAGATTTCGTGGAAGGAAAAGCACGAATTTTTATAAAAGATGGCAAGATCCTTGAGGACAACTTAAAGAAAGAGCGTTTTACAATTGATGAACTGCTAGAAATGCTCCGCAAAAAAAGCGTCTTTTCTGTAAATGAGGTAGAGTTTGCACTATTTGAAGCGGATGGAGAGCTCAGCGTTTTACTAAAGCGAGATTATCGGATGATACGACCATCAGAACTGTGGCTTCATCTTCCCGAAGAGAAAGAGCCTAAAACCGTAATTATGGATGGAGAAATCATTAAAGGAATGCTCATTGAAGTAGGGAAGAGCGAAGAGTGGCTGAGAAGCTACCTAATAGACAAGCAGGTGGTAGTAGAAGATGTTTTTCTTGCGCAGCTTCACTCTGATGGAAAGCTAACGCTTGATTACTATGAAGATGGTATTTCGGAAGTTGAATAGCACAATGGAGGATGTTATGGAAAAAGAAGGATCGTTCCGATCAAAAGAAGAGCTTATCGTGCTTCTTCTAGATCGTGGAATATATAAAGTGAAGCACAAGCAATTATACGAGTGCTCCCAAACAGAATTGTACTACTACTATCTTTCTATAACGAGAGATAAATTACAACGATTAACTACAAAGGTTAGTTCGTAACAGCTTCTATTTAGAAGCTGTTATTTTTATGAATGAATGGTCTTATAATAAGAATTTGTTCGAATAGTGTAAAGAACATTTTAATAAAGAAATAGAGTCATTTTGTCTAGTTTTGGCGAAAGCCTTCACAAGTCATAAAATAATTTGGATAATAGAGCTTGTACTTAAACCGATAGGAGGGGTGACGAACTTTGTTATATGTTAAACAGGACGCAAAAGAAGAATTGCTTCACTGGATAAAGCGTAAGCAAGAGGAAATGATTGAGATTGGTACATCTAAAGGAATTTCACATAAAGAAACTTTACAGTGTAGTCAGGAGTTGGATGATTTACTAACTTCGTATCAACGTTTGGCCTCCGTCAACCAACTTAGAAGTTAACCTTTGGATCGAGTGAAAAATGGCTTCCTTAACGACTGGTGGATAATCGTTTTGGAACTCACGAATACAATCACGAATTTGTTGAATTAGTATAATCTCCTCACGAACTGCATCGTTCATTTCAACATCCTCCTCGAGATTCAGTTTATACACCAATCATGACAAATTAGATGCTAAATCGTCAATCCTTTTTACTTAAAATCGTTCAAATGTTCTTATAAAATTCATTATTTTCTGTTAAATTAAGTCTTTTGTACTATATGGCTTGTATGACCTACATAATGTTCTTTAATTTTCTTAAAAAAATTTCATACAATGTTTGAACAAATGGCTCAAAAATTATATACTAGAAAGGACGGGTTTTGGTGCCCATTAATATGTGGCCCCAAACCTCTGTTTATTTCTATAACATTCATTTAACGTAAATGATGATTTGATTGATAAAGGAGGTCTAGCAATGAAGGAAGGAATCCATCCAAAATACCAGCAAGTTGTATTTTTAGACGTTAGTACTGGTTTTAAGTTTCTAACTGGTTCTACTATGGGATCTAACGAAACGATTGAGTGGGAAGACGGTAGCGAATATCCACTAATCAAAGTTGATATTAGTTCTGAATCTCACCCATTCTACACTGGTCAGCAGCGCTTTAACGATGCTGGTGGTCGTGTTGAAAAGTTCAAAAAGAAATACAACCGCTAATAAAAGTAGAAAACACTCTGAGGAGTGTTTTCTTTTTTTGACTAAAAATATACGATGAAAGTGATCGGAGCATTTATAAAACTTTCAAAACGATAAAAGCTGTTTTCGTAACTTTGATAATGCGCTTTTTCTCCAGGATTTCACTGCTTCAATGCTCACTCCTTCAACCCCAGCTAATGTCTTAAGGGATTCCCCGCCCAAAACGACCATGTTCACCCATTTACTCTGCTTTTCTGTAAGATTACTTAAGTCTAGTTCAGGTAATAGAGTTTGTTGATGAACTGGTAGCCTTTCTTCATATTCACTCCAATCTGAGTGAAGAGCGAGCTGTTTAGACAATCGTATTTCTTGGCGACATTCATCAATTAGCTTTCCACGGACTTTCATGTAGGCGTAAGATGAAAAACTTCCTTTCCCATGTTGATAGCTTTCAGCACATTCCCATAGGGCGATCATGCCTACCTGTTCATATCTCATATAATGGTTTGTAAGATGAAGCTTTTTAATCTGACTTTTGATGAGTGGCATGTATTGTTCAACCAAATCTTCAAATACGCTATCTTCCAATGAAATTTTCTCCTGAAATCAGGTGCACCTTACTTTTATTCCGCCGGTAAATCAGACGATACGTGAATAAGAGAGAAGAGTCATATGAGCAAACTTAGAGTTTTGTCTAGGAGAATCGGTATGTACATCACGTCATGCTTGTGAGAATGGGGAGTACAGCTATACTCATAATTACCTAACAGGGAATCTTTCCTTTTTCATATTCGGTATACCAAAATCTTAAAGAAACATAAAAAAACGATCTAAGATTAGATCGTTTTCGGAGGAGAGGACTTATGCTTTTCGATAGCAAAGCTGGGCGTTAATGCCTTTTAATTGAAGTTCGCGGACAATACGTCTTAACTCTTCTTTTGTTAGGAGCGGCTCTTTCACAATCTTCCACCTCCACTAATTTGGGATTACTGATCGAGTTCCAGTGCGTCAATAAGTGCAGTCTTATATAAGTCAAGTTCGGAGAATCCTTCAAACTGATGTAGCATTCCTTTAAAGATAAAGCGACGCGGGTTTGGATCACTTACTTCCTTCTTCAGAAATTGAATGGTTTCAAGCAGCTCTTTACGCTGGTTTTCTTGAATGTTCATTCGATTAATCAACGTAGCCATTTCATTCAATATATGAGAAGGGGATTTTCGCTCGCACCCATCTGAATGACTCATGTTCTGGAAGATTGCAGAGGCATGATCCAATGAGAGGAAGGGGGCAGTGTTATTTTCTAACATACCGCTTACCATGTCATTCAAGCGACTTAATATAAAGCGTGGAAGATACTCCAGGTCTAAGTCAGCATTCTGTAAGACAATTAGCTTAATATAGGAGGAGTACATACCATCTAGGAGCAAAACACAGTCCGGGAGAATCGGAGTAATCCGATCGCCATATAAGTCTTGAATGCTACTCGCTAACGTTTCAAGGGACTCCATTCTTATCTTAAGAATTAAATCGTCTATTTCTTTGTTCATCGAAATAGCTTGTTCCCTGAATTGCATAATAATAAACTCTTTATGATGCAAAATTTCTTGTGCCTGAACGTAAAGCAGCTTCTCAAGCCGTTCTTCAGGGGTGAAGGAATCTAATTTCGCTTCTGATATTTTCTTTTTTAATTTCTCATAATAATAAGCGAAAATGGAATAAAGCACATCATCTTTAGATTGGAAGTGGAGATAGACGGCTCCTTTAGAAATTCCACTTTCATTAGCGATTTCCTGTATAGACGTGGAATGGAATCCTTTTTTGGCAAAAAGCTGCATCGCCGTTTCAAGGATTACTTTCTTTTTTTCATTCATCTTACACCTCTGTTCGCCAGTAATTTTACTGACCGGGTTTTGATGACCGATTGGTCACATCTATTATATCATGTTCAAGATTTTTTTCCTAATCTCATTTTTTACGTATATTTTACAGTGATTTGTAAACAAAATAACTTGAATTATAACGTTTAATTAAGTATAGTTATTGTGTAATGACCGGTCAGTCATAGCAGAAGTAGAAAAAAGGAGTGGAAGCTGCTTGAGAAAGCTGATTCAATTTTCATTAAATAATAAGTTTGCAGTTTGGTTATTAACGATTATCATAACCGCTGCCGGATTATACTCAGGGTTTAATATGAAGATGGAGACTATTCCAAATATTAATACCCCGCTCGTGTCCGTGACGACAGTGTATCCTGGTGCAACACCAGAAGAAGTGTCTGATAAAGTATCAGAACCAATTGAAAACAAAGTGGAAAGTCTCCCAGGAGTGAAGGTCGTTAGTTCATCTTCATTTGAAAATGCTTCGAATGTGCAAATTGAATATAATTTCAGTAAAAACATGGATGAAGCTGAAGATGAAGTAAGGGAAACCATTCAGTCACTTTCATTACCTGAAGAAACGCAAGACCCAGACGTGTCACGACTAAGTTTTAATGCTTTCCCAGTCATGTCACTAAGCGTTTCAGAGAAAGATCGTTCACTTACAGAATTAACCCAGCGTGTAGAAGATGATGTACTTCCAGCTGTTGAAGGCGTGGAAGGCGTTTCTTCTGTATCGATTGCTGGGCAGGAAGTCGAAGAAGTATCCTTCTCATTTAAAGATGAGAAAATGGAAGAGTACGGTTTAGACGAAGAGACTGTTAAGAATCTCATTAAAGGTTCTGCTGTTAACATTCCTCTTGGGCTATATAACTTTGACGATAATCAAAAAGCCGTTGTTGTAGACGGTAATGTATCGTCATTAGAAGATTTAAAAGAACTTGAAATTCCAGTCATTCCATCACAGCAGGGTCAGGGAGCTCAAGCAGGCTCAGCTCCTCAAGCACCTTCATCAACTGATGGTGCACAAGCCCCGTCCGCTTCTGCTGAAGGAGCTAGCGAAGCTCAAGCACCACCGAAAGTTCCAACCGTTCAGCTTCAGGACATTGCAGACATTGAATTAGTTGGGGAAGCGGAATCAATTTCACGTACGAACGGTCAAGAATCGATTGGTATCCAAGTTACAAAGAGCGCAGATGCTAACACTGTTGATGTTGTAAATGGTGTGAAAGATAAAATTGCATCACTTGAGGATTCGAATAGCGACATTAGTATTGTGACGATATTCGACCAAGGAGAACCTATCGAAGAATCTGTTAGTACAATGTTGAATAAAGCGATTATTGGAGCGATTTTCGCAGTACTAATCATCCTATTGTTCTTGCGTAACATTCGCTCAACTTTAATCTCAGTTATTTCAATACCGCTGAGTTTGTTAATCGCATTGTTAGTTTTAAATCAATTAGATATTACACTGAACATTATGACGCTTGGTGCGATGACGGTTGCGATCGGTCGTGTTGTCGATGATTCCATTGTTGTCATAGAGAATATCTATCGACGTATGGCCATTGAAGGCGAGAAGCTACGAGGGAAAGAACTCATTACAGAAGCTACGAAGGAAATGTTCGTTCCAATCATGTCTTCTACCATTGTAACCATTGCCGTATTTCTACCACTTGGCCTAGTACAGGGGCCAGTAGGTGAACTATTCTTACCGTTTGCACTAACGATGGTATTCGCTCTACTAGCATCATTGCTTGTTGCGATTACCATTGTGCCAGCGATGGCTCACTCTCTCTTTAAAAAAGGGCTTGTGAAAAAAGAAGGAAAACCTTCTCATAAAGAAGAAGGCAATAGTCGTCTTGCGAACGGTTATAAGAAGATGCTGAATTGGGTACTCAATCATAAGCTGATTACATTTGGAGCAAGTCTACTTGTATTAGTAGGAAGTCTTTTCCTCGCACCGATTGTTGGCGTAAGCTTCTTACCTTCCGATCAAGAGAAAATGATTGTAGCGACCTATAATCCAGAGCCTGGTGAAACGACTGAGAATATCAATGATCTCGCTCTTGAAGCGGAAGATTATTTCCTTGATAAGGAAGATGTTGATACAATTCAGTTCTCAGTTGGTGGAGAAAATCCAATGAATCCAGGTGCAAGTAACCAGGTTCTCTTCTTCGTAAGTTATGATGAAGAAGCAGAAGGATTTGAAGAAGAACGCAAAAACGTTCTTGAAGATTTGAAACAAATGACTGAAAAAGGTGAATGGGGCTATCAGGACATCTCTGCTTCTGGTGGAAGTAACCAGATCACATTAGTTGTGAATGGAGAAACAATGGATGACCTTGGTCCAGTTGTTGAAGATGTAACGGCCGTTCTAGAGAAAGAAAAAGATCTAACAAATATTAGTTCTAGTATTTCTGAATCCTACGATCAGTTTACGATTGTAGCAAATCAAGAAAAACTAAGTGAGCTAGGGCTATCAGCTGGTCAAATAGGAATGGAGCTTCGAAACACAGGGGAAGCACCAGTTCTTACAACTATTGAAAAAGATGGAGAAGAAATAAATGTCGTTCTTGAAGTGAGTGAGAAGACATATAAAGATCAAGAAGATTTAGAAGGTACAACGATTACGTCACCACTTGGTATGGATGTACCTCTAAGTGAGATTTCAACGATTGAAGAAGGGGAGTCTTCTAACACAATCACTCGTCGCGATGGCAAAGTGTATGCTAACGTGACAGCGGAAGTACTTGATGACAATGTTGGTCAAGTTTCTGCAGATGTGCAAGAAGCCATTGATAACATGGACTTACCGGACTCTTCAGAAGTAAGTCTCGGCGGAGTAACTCAGGATATTAATGAGTCCTTTACTCAGCTCGGTTTAGCAATGCTTGCTGCTATTGCGATTGTGTACCTGGTTCTTGTTATTACCTTCGGAGGTGGTCTTGCACCACTTGCGATCTTGTTCTCACTTCCGTTTACCGTGATTGGTGGACTAGTCGGACTATTGATTGCTGGAGAAACAATTAGTATTTCTTCCCTAATTGGAATGCTCATGTTAATCGGTATTGTTGTAACAAATGCGATTGTACTGATTGACCGCGTGATTCATAAGGAAAAAGAAGGATATACAACAAGGGAAGCGCTACTTGAAGCTGGTGGTACGCGACTTCGACCGATTCTAATGACTGCACTTGCGACAATTGGCGCATTAGCACCACTTGCATTCGGTTTAGAAGGCGGAGCGCTCATCTCTAAAGGACTTGGGGTCACTGTTATTGGTGGTTTAACAAGTTCAACTCTTCTTACGCTAATTATTGTGCCTGTTGTGTACGAATTCTTCATGAAGTTTAGAAGGAAACCCAAAAGCGAATAGAGAATAAAAGATGGAGGCCGGTGGGGCCTCCATTTTTTGTGCTTTGAATGGGTAAATAAACATACGAATCGCACTGTTTTACTAAATAATTTGTCAGATGTGTACAAAATGGTATTTTCGGGAAACAATGAACTATTAATGAGTAAATAGGAGAGACATAACAATGGAAAAAGTGGAAGTAATGTATGTCGAATATTTTCATGAGCGTCTAGAAGAGATCGGAGACAAATGGACGAAGCGCCTACAACTTTTGGTTGATGAGAGAGAAGCAACCGATACGGCAGTTCTTAAATTACCGGAATTAAAAAACGAAATTCAGTTATTCTGTTCGGATTTTGTAAAACAAATGATTTTTCTTGAATCAAATAGCAGGGATGTTCTAGGGTGGGCTGAAAGAATGGTAGGGATTTTTTCGAATCACACCTTTTCTCTACAGCAGTCAGTGGCAAGCTTAACCTATCTCAGACAAATTCTTTGGGACGTGATGGTAGAGTTTAGTGCACAAGAAGATCAGCTGATTGAAGCAAGTCGATTAGCTGAGTGGGGTAGTTACATGAACAAGTCGTTTGATTTGCTTCTTCATAAGGTGACTGTCTATACCAATCAATTAAATGAAGAACAGATTGCAGCTCAGCAAACGAAGATTACCGAACTAAGCGTGCCAATCATTCCGATTTCAAAAGAAATTGGCGTTCTCCCTCTGATTGGAACGATTGACACATACCGTGCATCTCTTATTCAGCGCAAAGGGATTGAACGTAGTGCTGATCTACAGCTATCTTATCTTGTGATCGATTTATCAGGTGTACCAATTATGGATACGATGGTAGCAAATGAGATCTTTCAGCTCATCAACATGCTTGAACTCTCAGGTATTGAATCGATTTTAACGGGTATTCGGCCTGAAATTGCGCAAACAGCTGTTCAGCTTGGAATTGATTTTAATAATGTGCATACTTATGCTCACCTGCATCAAGCTTTGAGTGCTATTCTATAGCATGCAGGTGAGGTGATCATTAAGCAATTGATAATTGCCATGCTTCAACAAAAAGAGAGCTATGATGTATTTGCTATTACGCTTAAGGATGCTAATGTTATAAAAAAATTGCTTTGAAAGCTCGCGATAAGGTAATTTTCTCGACTTAAAAATACTGCTTACAAGATCTTCCGTTGAAGCTAGTTTAAAGGCTATTTCTCTACACAAGTCTCGAGTCGCATGCTCTGCCGGCGTACTAGCCGGCAGTTTTTTAAGTGAAATACGAAATAATCGTAGCTGTTCCTGATAGCGAATGATTTCCTTCTGAATTGAATAATTTACATTAATCATAGTCCAAGCACCTGGCTTCTTTCTCTCAAATTTTAGTAAATGAACGCTTTGATGTGTAGATTATACGGCTAAGCATTGTGCTGGTCAATGGGCCTATTTTGGTGAATGGGTGATTTGGCAGTGGGTCTAAAGTATTGTTCGTGTTGAAGAACGCTCTTGTAATCTCTGATACAAGCATGGATAACAATATCAATACGAAAACCTGAACTTTCGTTCAGGTTTTCGGAAGTATATTTAATTCTTTTATTTTAAGGCAAGGGGCGAAACGTGAAGAAATCCATATGATCTCGAATGAAGTGCTACGACCAGTTCGCTATACCACTTAATTCATGGTAGATACTATCTGGTTGAAGGTTTAGCTTTTCAACAGGGTTTTCGTTACGATTAATCCAGGCTGTATGAAAACCGAAGTTCTTGGCACCAGATATATCCCATCCATTTGAAGACATGAACAGAACTTCTTCTCGCTTAAGCTCAAGGAAGTCAAGTGCATGAGTATAAGCAGCAGGTGATGGTTTGAATTGTTTAATGTCATCTGCGCTTATAATGTAATCCAGGTGTTCAGATAGAGGAGATTGCTTTACGAGCGGATCGAGCATATCGTGTGAACCATTTGAAAAAATAGCAAGCGTCATACCTTGTGCTTTTAATTCTTGAAGTACCTTTGGAACCTCTTCATACACATCTAGTTGCTGATAAGCTTCGAGAAGAATTTCCTCATTCTCATGACTTAATTCTGTCTCTGCTTCTTCTACAGCATAGCGAAGGGCATCTCGAGTAACCTCCGAAAAAGGTCGGTAGTTTCCCATCATTTGTCTGAGATAGCTATATTCAAGCTGTTTTTTTCTCCAACTTTGACTAATTTGATCTCCTTTACTAGGAAACAGCTCTTCACACTTTTTAGATACTGAATAAACATCAAACAACGTACCATATGCATCAAATACGAAAGCCTTTATATTTTTCATAAGAATCCTCCTTTAAGGATGTAACTTGATTAAGTGTTCCACAAAAAGAAGGGAAGATAAAACTTTTTGCTCAAAATAGGCTGAAAGACAGTGGTATTCATATGGAACTTTATAGGAAAATTATGCTAGACTTAATATAGAATCTTGATTGAATGCTGGAGGGCGAAATGAAAACAGAAATAGAAGCAAATTGGCTAAAAGATTGGGGTGCACCTCTCCTTTTTGCTATTATCCTGGCATTTGTGATTAAAATGTTTATCATCGCTCCATACATTGTAGAAGGAGCTTCAATGGATCCAACCCTACATGATGGAGATCGTCTGCTCGTTAACAAATTCATCTCCTATGTGCAGGAAGAGCCAGCAAGAGGAGACATTATTATTATTAAGGATGAAGATGCAGAGAAGCATTATGTGAAACGAGTAATTGGATTACCTGGAGACATTATCGAAATGAGTCAGGATAACCTTTATGTAAACGACAAACAGCTTAAAGAACCTTACTTAGACGGAAATCGTGCTGATGCAGAAACAATGGGAATGAGATTAACCGAAGATTTTGGTCCGATCGAAGTACCCGAAGGTCAGCTTTTTGTGATGGGTGATAATCGTTTGAGAAGTATGGATAGCCGAAATGGTCTTGGGAAAATTGAGTTGGAAGAAGTCGTTGGAAAAGCAGAAGTGGTGTGGTTTCCCTTTAAAGAAGTGAGGTCAACAAATTGAAGTAAACAAGAAGGGCGTAATCGCTCTTCTTGTTTTTGTTACGCTTTTGAAACAGTTGAAATGAAACGTTAACAGTAAGTAGCCTCCTAATATATGGATTTTTTACCAAACTTAAAGTTTCAAGTATATTAAGAGATTCTGCTCATAACCGTTGATATAAAAGGGTTATTATGAATAATTAACTTGATTTATACGAAAAATCACCTGGTATGAATTACTAGCATAGGAAGTTATTATGGTCTTTTAGACTAGCAATCTTATGATATTCTCAGTGTGTAAGAAATTTCACCAATCAGGGAGGAATCACATTGAAAAAGTCAATTATTCTAGGTGTCACAGCGGCAGCAGCCCTGCTGGCAGCAAACCCATCAAATAGTTCTGCTAATACAGGCGACCAACACGCTGTCAAAGCAGAAGTTAATGCGCAAACATTCCAGGTCAACAATATAAATGAGTTGCAGTCTATTCTGGATCGTTTCGAAAAACAATATAATATTTCTATTAAAGATTCTATTAATCTAGATCAGATTTTCCAACAGCAAGGTAATACTGAACAGCCAGCACAAGAAGAGCAGGCTGAGAAATCTGAAACTCCTTCTGAAGAGCCAGCTAAAGAACAAGCCGAAGCTCAAGAAGCTACACCTTCTGAAGCACAGCCAGAAGAAGCGCCTGCACCAGAGACAGAGCAGGCAGAACCAGCTAAAGAAACTAATGAAGACACAGGATTATCAGAATTTGAACAACAGGTTGTTAATCTTACAAATGCAGAGCGTGAAAAAGCTGGATTGCCTGCACTTGAAGTAGATACTGAACTTAGTAAAGTAGCACAAGCAAAGTCTGAAGATATGAGAGATAATAACTACTTTGCTCACAATAGCCCAACGTATGGCTCACCATTCGATATGATGAACCAGTTTGGCGTAGATTATCAATCAGCTGGAGAAAACATTGCTAAAGGACAACAAACACCAGAAGAAGTTGTGAACGCTTGGATGAACAGTGAAGGACACCGTAAGAACATTATGAACGGTAGCTTCACACATATTGGTGTTGGTTATGTAGAAGAAGGAAATATTTGGACACAACAGTTTATTGGTAAGTAATAATAGATTGATAACCCATCTCTAGTAGATGGGTTATTTTTTTTGCTTGTTAATAAACTTACTAGCTTCACGTTTGCTAAGAGGGGGTAAAGTATAATTCTCTAAGAAGTTTTTCACGATTTCAGAATCTATTTTGGAATATTCTCTGAGCGACCAGCCGATCGCTTTTTGGATGAAAAATTCATTTGAATCTTTGAGTAGTAGGATGTATCTTTTGAGTCGATCGAAATCTGTGGAATCTTTATAAGAAAGTTGAAAAAGAAGCGCACTACGGTTTAGCCATAAGTTTGGACTGTTCACCCATTCCTCTATTATCGGTGCAATTTGATCAGGATATTGTTGAAAGTAAATACCTGCACTATGGACAGCAAGTCCATCTACAGTATCCCACCAGGATTTTGTGATAATAAGTTGCTCAATAAGATCGATATAGTCTTTGGGAAAACGTTTGACTCGGTCAAGAAGATCGAGGGCGGCATTCTGATACTCTCGTTCTGGTAATGCCCATAGCTTTTCAAGAAGTTCTTTAAGGGTATCGAGATCTGGTTTTCCATGCATTTTAAGCGCATTAATAACAGCTTTCCTTCTTTCTGGTGTCTTAATGCCGAGAAAAGGAAATTGATTTCGCATATACTTTTCCATTTTTTTAGATTGCTCTGGATTTTGGAGCGGTTCAAGCTCTTTTTGAATAATGGATACAGTTAACATGTTTCTTACCTCCTTCCTACATTTTACAAAATATTTGGTTTTTATTGGAATGATGATAATATACTTTAATAAAGTTTTTTCTGCAAATAGAAGAAGGCGCGTCTTTTGACGCGCCTTCTTCTTTACTAAAATAAGGAGGTTTCCCGGGGGAGGGAAGGGATGCATTAATTTACTATACGTTGGAACCAGAGAAGCTTTCCGGGTTGGGAGAAAGCTTCTCTGGAATGACTAAAGTATAGCAGGCTTTCATGAAAATATGAGGATTATGGGATGTTTTTGATAAGAATGACAGATTTGTGAACAGCGTAATGAACTAAACAGAAGGATTAGGAAGAACGGCTAATTCAGTAAGTGCATTGTGAAGACTGGATTTGATGGTTAGTTTGTGTAAATCAATTCCTAACTGTACAGCTGAAATCGATATCGAAGGACTTATGCCGGTCAGTGTCACCTGAACTCCCATAAGGCTTAGCGCTTCTGTTATGTCAAACAAGTGTTTTGCGACCATCGTGTCCATTGTCACAACTCCTGACAAGTCAATGATCATATGGTCGAGTTCAAGTTTACGAGATTGATCAAGCGTTTTCTCCATGATTAGTGTTGCGCGATACGTATCAATATTACCAACAAGTGGAAGAATAGCGAGATTTTGAATAATAGGAATGATCGGTGTAGAAAGTTCTTCCAGAGTCGAGTTATATTTAGTTTCAAGCTGCTGATTACTAGTGATATAAGAACTCCCATAGCTATACACAAACTGGTCAAGAAGAGGATCTATCCTACTTGGTAATTGAATGACATCCCGTGGTTTCATATTTAAATTTTCAACGATTGGTTCGATTGCCTCCCATATCGCTTCTCGAATGAGAGGTACAGTCACAATTAGAGAAATGATCATTTCATTTTCGTCTTGAACGAGTTCGCCAGATTCTTCTCCAAATTCTTCGATTGCTGCAAATGCGTTCACAGTGTCTTTTTGAAGACTTTTACCAATCAATTTTATAAGATAGGTCGTGTTTTTTATGGAAAGTTTCGGTTCATTATTAAAATCTGCGTCATCAAGGTCCTGGCGCTGACGTTCATATGTACTTTGTGCAATCTCCAAGGCTTGTTCAAGTATATAAGTTCCTACTTTTTGAGTAGATGTTTGATCGGTCACTTCAGTTCCCCCTTTTTCGTGTTAGCCATGTTCGTTTCTATTGTTGATTCTACCTTTTGCTCGAAGCGATTGGTTATCACAGAGCATTAAGCATTTGAAAACAACAATGGTCCTTAACATAACCCTTTTATTATATCTTATATGTAAATCGAAATTAATGAAAAAGCTGGCTTAAGGTTAAACCAGCTTAAATGTGTGATCATTAATTTTAGTTCATGACAGGGATAAAGCGTTCGTGGAAGGCTTTATATTTACTAGAAATACTAGAAGCAGATGTTCCATATTTTTTCGCAAGAGCACTCTGGCTGATTGAAGTGTCATAAACTTTGGCAGCAAGATATTCAAGAGATGCTGCAAAGATAGAAGCTTTTCTAACAATAGGCTTTTCATCATCAGCATATTTCTTCCAAAAACGAAGGATTTCTTGAAGTTGTTCCTGAGAGTACTCATCACTAACCTGCTCCATAAAGAGTGAAGCTACTTCTGCATCTTCTTTTCTAGACCAAATCATTTCAATCGATTCGTTTGATTCTTCTGAACCGTTGCCGTGCTTCACAATTTGACTAAGTACTTCTGGGAAATCACGTTGCATCATGGAACGAACATTGTAGTTCGCTTCTTCTGATGAAAGTTTCTTTTCCACCATTTCCATAGCATCTGGTGCGATTTTAAGAAGTTCAATAAATGGCATGGCACCATTTTTGACAGGGAGAAGAATGCCTGCTAGACTTTCTCCGCTAGTAAGGATCACTTCTTCATGTAAAAGGATACTGATCGGTTGGTTTGACCCGAGTTCTTTTACGACCGCTGTGTGACCTGATGCTTCTTCCACTGTATAAATAGACATGTATGCATCGCGCCAGTCGTTCACAGTTTCTTTAACTTTCTCAGTAGAAAAGGTGTGCGAATAAAGTTGAAGATATTCTCTAATAATGGTTTTGTTCCACTGGTTAAGAGATTGATGGAAAATGGCCCACGGGAAAATACCGTGCATATAAGCTTCCTCAAGGTTTTTGGGGATTTCAAAACGGTTGAATAAATCATTTGCTAGAGAGACCATTTTTTGATCATGTTCACTCATAGCATACTCTACAAGCTGTGCTTGAATTGTATATAGTTCTTGTGTATAGAGCTGTTCTTCTAATTGATCCTGTGCACTTTCAGATGTCATACAGCATTTTTTATATTTTTTGCCGCTGCCACAAGGACAGGGATCATTTCTTTTTGTTTTTTGCAATGTTGCTTCCTCCTTCAGGTCAAGCTTATTCGAGAATAAGAGACGAATGATATTTTAGCATAGAAATGGCTAGAAGCACAAAAAATGGACAAAATCCGAGCGGAAATGACTATTTTTTTATTCATTCCTATCATGTCTCACGTTCAATCGGAAAGCAAACGGTCACAGTGGTTCCAATTCCGACAGTACTATTAAAATCGATTTTTCCTTGATGATTCTCAATAATTTTAAAACTAGATAGCAGACCTAGACCAGTGCCTTCTTCTTTTGTTGTGTAGAAAGGTTCTCCAAGTGTTTTTAGTTTGTGTTCTGGGATACCAACACCTTCATCGACGATGATCACGTTAATGCTATTGTCTTTTACTACAGTTTTTAATCGTAATACGCCGCCATCAGGCATCGCTTCCATCGCATTTTTGATTAAATTAATAAAAACTTGCTTCAGCTGATTCTCTTCTCCATATAGAGATTCGTGACGTTCGGTGAAGTCTGTTATAAAAGAAATGTTGTACAGAGATGCCTGTGTACTTAAAAGCTGCATGACATATGAAAGCAATGCATTTACATTAAAAAATGTAAAATGCTCAGCCTGAGGCTTGGCAAGGACTAGCAAATCTTTAATAATCGAATCCATCCGGTCAATTTCAGATAGCATAATGGAAAGGAACGGCGTCTTATCTGCAAAATCATTATCACTAGTTAGAAGCTGAATGAATCCTTTGACAGATGTTAAAGGATTTCGTATTTCATGAGCTACGCTAGCGGCAAGTTGGCCAACAGCAGATAGTTTTTCTGTTTTTAGCAGAGCATCTTCTGTCTTCTTTTTGTCTGTTATATCCATAAACGCAGCCATGATCCCATTGATCTGACCATTTTCATCTTGGATAGGCGCTGTAAACAAAGCTGTAAAGACGACTGATCCATCCTTACGCATCCGTTTGACTTCTTTATTTACGATATGTCCATATTCAATAATTTCAGGAATCGTAATATCCTTTTCCTCTACTGGAACAATGGGGCTTTTCTTGCCGATCACTTCTTCGCTTTTCCATCCAAATATTTTTTCGGCAGCTGGATTCCACAGTCGAATGTTTGACTCCATGTCGAGGGCAAGAGTGGCGATAGGAGAAGCGCTAATGATCGCTTGTATGAGTTGTTTCGCTTCCCAAAGTTCTTTCACAGCTTTTTTTCGTTCTGTGATGTCTCGAGTTTGGATGATCGTGGTGGATTTGTGATTGAATATAATTGGAATCAGCGTTGATTCGACATCTATGACTTCGTTATTTGAACGTAACAATTGGTATTCAATTGTTTCAGAAGACGGTTCCTCTTGAGCGTGTATTTTACTTAGTAGGCCTTTGAACCTCTCAGTATCTTCCGAGTTAGCGATAAGTGATTGACGATTAACATAGAGGTCTTGAATCGAGTCAACACCTACCATTTGGAGTCCAGTACGGTTTGTATAGGTGATTTCATCCTTTTCCATAAGACAAATGGCATAAGGAGAAGATTCAACAAGCCTCCGATATCGTTCTTCACTTTCAAGAAGCTGATTTTCCATAACTTCATTTTTATAGAGAAGGTGTTTCAATAGGAAATAAAGAAACAAACAAGTTAGTAAAATAAAAAACCAGCCTTTATATAGCCCAATTTGCTTATTTGCTAAGAAGTCGGAAGAGAAGTGATACAGAATTGTATCAGAAAGCAATATCCAAACTGAGCCGAATAGAAAATAGCTTCCTATAATGATCCAGGGGATTGATTCGGTTTTAATATGCACTAGAGTTTGTCCTTTCTCTATAGCTTCTTATTGTATTCTACATATATCTTAAGATTATTACAAAGTACTCCCAACTAGTTGGTAAAATATTTAGGTAGAAAGTCGTGATAAAGAGTGATACATTTATAGTTAGGATTATTTCAGAATAAACCTTTTACAATGGAATCGGTCAGCGAAAGACCGACGATCATTCGGTTTATGATACGAATGATCTAGGCATGTAGTAAAAGAAGATTTATATTGAAGGAGATAATTTTCTATGAATGATGAACATATGGAACCTCGAAGTCGATATAAGCCTAAGAAAAAACGACGTGGATTAAGAATAACGCTATTCATTCTATTATTTATTATAGTCGGTTTTGGTGGGTATGCGGGATACCTTTATTATAAAGTTTCCAGCGTTTCAGACCAATCAGTGATGGAGCCAGAACGTGGAAACCAGTCAGATCTTAGAAATGGTGCAGTTGATATGGGGAAAGATCATTTTTCTGTGTTATTACTCGGTGTTGATGATGAAGAGGATACATCGAATGGGCGCAGTGATTCGATGATGGTAGCCACATTTAATCAAGATGATAAATCAATGAAGCTTCTTAGTATTCCTCGTGACTCGTATGTTAACATTCCTGGAAGAGGAATGGACAAGATCACTCACGCTCATGCTTTTGGTGGAATTGATTTGACCATTGATACAGTGGAAGGTTTGTTAGGAATTCCAATTGATGAAGTTGTCAGAGTTAATTTTGATGCTTTCAAAACAGTGATTGATGAAATGGGCGGAATCAAAGTTAATATCGATTCGCAGCTTATCGCAGATCAACTATACAAGGAATCTAAAGGGAAAATTGATTTAGAAGTAGGAGAGCAGACGCTAAATGGGAAAGAGGCCCTTGCTTTTGCAAGAACCCGTAAGGCTGATTCAGATTTGAAGCGTGGTCAGCGCCAAATGGAAGTGATTACTTCTGCCATTGATAAAGTTAGTTCACTTTCTTCTATTCCGAAGTATGGGGACTTAGTAGATCGTATAGGTGAGAACTTAACGATGAGTTTTACATTTAACGAAGCTCTAGGACTTTATCCATTTATTTCGAAAATCGATTCAATTGAAAAACTACAGTTAACAGGTACTGATTTTCAACCTGCTGGGACTTATTATTTCAAACTGGACGATCAGTCTCTTGCGACGGCAAAAACGGAGCTTAAAACTCATTTGAACCTGGAAGATCAAA
Organism: Anaerobacillus sp. QJM3NY_32; assembly: GCF_056173645.1. Classification (NCBI taxonomy): domain Bacteria; kingdom Bacillati; phylum Bacillota; class Bacilli; order Caryophanales; family Bacillaceae; genus Anaerobacillus; species Anaerobacillus sp. QJM3NY_32. Next base: position 1,474,964 of record NZ_CM149684.1, read on the forward strand.
TTGACGATCCAAATGGGAATATGAATGCTATAGAAGAAGAGCAAAGTTCAACAACTCCTTAAATGGAATGTATGAACTTAAATTGAGAGTAAAAAGTAAGGCCTAAAGGGAGCAGACATCGCGTCTGCTCCCTTTTCGTGTTGATGATTACAGTGAGGCATAATAGGGAATGGAAGGGAAGAACTATAGAAAGGGGACTAGTGAAGATGTCAGGGATTGCATTCGTTAAAAAATTAGGTAAAGAAATAGGAGAAGATCGTGTAACAAGTCTTGCAGCAGAATTAGCATACTACTTTATGCTCTCCATTTTTCCTTTGCTTATTTTAATTCTTTCAATTCTTCCATACTTATCGATTGACAAACAGGAAGCAGTGGATTTTCTTACAAAATATGCTCCCGGAGAGACCGGAAGTATACTTCAGGATAACGTTCTATCAATCATAAGTGAGCCGCAGGGAGGGCTCTTAACGATTGGTTTACTCGGTACTCTCTGGTCTGCATCGAACGGTATGATGGCTCTGATGCGGGCCCTTAACCTTGCATATGACGTTGAAGAAACGAGATCTTTTATTAAAGCTAGACTACTTTCGATTTGCCTAACAGTTGGACTTATACTTGTCTTTATTGTCACACTTGTTCTACCAGTTTTCGGCGACGTCATTCTAGATGCTGTTACTTCGACGCTTAACCTTCCGAGCTCGACTGAGTTTCTTTTCCGTATTTTACGTTGGGTTATAGCTGTAGGGATTATGGCGTGTATTCTGGCAGCTCTTTATCGATTTGCTCCTAATAAGCATTTTCCATTTAAAGAAGTTATTATTGGAGCAGTCGTTGCGACGATTGGCTGGCAAGTGATTTCTCTTGCTTTCGCTTTTTACGTAAGTAATTTCGGTAACTATTCAGCAACTTACGGTAGTCTTGGTGGTGTCATTATCTTAATGCTTTGGTTCTATTTAACGGGCATCATTCTTCTCGTCGGCGGTGAGGTTAATGCGCTTCTCCATAAGAACAGAAGGAGGGCAACGACTTCAGCAGAAAGCGAACAAATTGGATTTTAATGAGTCAGTGGTAATTGAATAGTGAAAGTTGTTCCAAACGCTGGGGCACTGCTCACCTTAATCGTTCCCTTATGATTTTGAATAATTTGTTTACAGAGGAATAGGCCAAGTCCTGTTCCTTTTTCTTTTGTCGTATAAAAAGGTTGGAAGACCTTTTGTTGGGTGGACGTATCCATGCCAGCTCCGTTATCACTAATTTTGATCGTAACGGAGTGAAGACGCTTTGCAATTGATAATGAAATCTTTCCGTTTTCTTTATTGCTACTACGAATCGATTCAATACTATTCTTAATCATATTTAAGAACACTTGCTTAAATTGTCCTGAATCGATCGTCACTTCGAGTGGTTCGGAAAAGTGATTTAGATTCGTAGTAATATCACATCTGTTCAGAGTGGCCTGGCTATGGAAAAGAAGAATAATATTTTTTAGGAAAGGCACAACATCAATACGCTCTTTGATATGTTCAATAGGACGTGCAGCTTGAAGAAATTCTTCAATCAATGTATTGGTTCGATGGATTTCTGATAATAGTAAATCAGCTATATCGTTTTTTTGTAATTTATCCAAATCGGGTTTAATGAGCTGGAGGAAACCTTTCATGATGGTAAGAGGATTTTTGATTTCATGTGCTACACCTGCGACAAGATAATGAACGGTACTTAGTGTTTTATTTTCATAAGCTAAAGCTTCAAGTTTCTCGATTAACTCGTTGTATTCCTCTAATGAGCAAGGTGATGGATAATGTTCTGGCATTAGAGGGAGTTTTTTTTCGACATTCAGGTTAGTGTGATCCACTCACGCCACCCCTTTCCTTAACTTTTCATTAGCGCATAGTTATACCTTACCACCATGAAAATGCGAAGGTTGAAAGTTCATAGGAAAGAATTCGAGTTTTTTTGTTGATATGTGTTGAATATCGTCACTAAAAAAGAGCCTGCAAGTTGCACAGACTCTAACGAAGCTACGAAGGCTGATAGCCAGCGTCTTCGATTGTTTGCATGATTGCCGATGGATCAACGGCATCTTCATCATATACAATGGTCACTGTTTCTTCATTCAGATCGGCGAGAGCTCGATCGATACCGTTTAAAGAGAGAAGGGCAGATTCAATGCGTTGAATGCAGTCTTCACCTTTCATACCGGATACGGATACCGTCATTTCATTCATAAAACAAACTCCTTTCTTACTCTACAAGCCTTTACCCATATTAGAAGGAGTTTAATCGACCTAAGGTTTATTCGGTGTTTCGTTAGCAAGCTGTTCAAGCGACTTAATCTTGCCGTGTGGGTTTTGCGCTTCTTTTCTTTTTCGAAATTGTCTTTCACGCTGGCCTTTTGATTGGCTCATGTGTTGTCACCCCTTATTAGTTGTTCATTCATAAGGTGACCATTCAGAACAATTGTAGTCACTGCAAATTCTGGTTGTGAAGTTGAACAAAGGTAAAACCTTTCTCTTGGAGAATAGGAACGGCTTGTTTCACGCCTTCAGACGTTCCACTTTTTGGTTGATTCATATGTAACAAAGCGATATCGCCAGGTTTGGCCGTCATAAGAGCGTTCTTCACTTGTCCGCTTGTAAAAGTCGCACCAGCATCTCCAAGAATGGTATAGTTTACAATTTGTATACCAAGATCCTTAGCGATTTGAACTGCCACTTCATCGTAATATGCCGTTCCTGATCGAAACAAAGTTGATTTTGATCCTGTAAGATTTTCTATTTTCTCCTGGTTTTCTTTGACTTCGGCAATCACTTCTTTGACTGATGCCGTTCCTGAAATACCCCAGGCGGATTTTCCGTTTACAGATAGAGGTTGATGATGGGTGCCGTGATTTTCAATCTGAAATAGCGGATTAGTAGCGAGCTGCTGAAATATTTTGGAGTTCTCTTCAATCCATCTGCTATTAATGAAAAGGGTTGAAGGGATCTGCTCTTCTTGTAAAAATCTGATAAGTTCACGATCGACGTTACTTCCATGAGGGCCACCACATGCATCGAATGTAAGAGCGATTTCTTTTTCTGATGTTTCAAAGTGCGTTTGGACTCCTGTGGTGCGTTCCCCCCATTCATTTGGCTGAACGGTTTCGTATTTTGTAAGGATAAGTTCTGTTGGCACGTCATGATGCATATAGGGAATAGATCTTTTGATGAAAGTTGCTTCAGAAAAGGAGTGTTGGGCTTCTCGTTGTTCACAAGCAGAGATAAGAAGAAAGGATAGTAAAAGAAAAGCTGTTTTCGTGTTCGTCAATTTTATCACCTTTTCCAAGCTTATCACACAATATTTGGATGTAGTGATGGAGAATAAAAAAACCTCCCAACAAGGGAGGTTTCATTCATACCTTTACAACGTTAATGTTAGATCGTATGCAAAAAGAAGTTAATGAAAAATAAACTCGCGATAATGTACATTGGAACAGGAACTTCTTTTGCTTTGCCTAAAGCAATTTTAAGAAAAGGATAGGCGATAAAACCAAATGCAATACCGTCCACAATACTATACGTGAGTGGAATCATCACAATGATTAAGAACGCTGGAAACCCTTCAGAGAAATCCTGCAACGAGATGTTCTGAATGGATGTGATCATCAGTCCGCCTATAATAATAAGAACTGGGGCGATCGCAGAATCAGGAATCATCTTGAAGACAGGTATGAAAAAGAGAGACGTTAAGAACAATAATCCTGTTGTGATGGACGTTAAACCAGTACGCCCTCCTGCAGAAATACCTGAGGCGCTCTCGACAGTTGAGACGGTAGGACTTGTGCCGAAAAGACCAGACGAGATAGCTGAAATGGCATTTGCTTTGTAGGATTTATCAAATTTCGATTGATCTGGAAGTAAGCCGTGAAGCAAGCCCATATTCTCAAAAACAAGAATCATCGCCATTGAAAAGGTGGCGATCCAGAAAGGAAGCATAAGAATATCATCGAATGACATCGCTCCAAAAACAGCTCCGTATGATGAAAAAGAAAAGCTTTCCTGCTTTCCGGTTGAAATTAAGCCTAGTGACCAGGCAAGTGCTGTGCCGAGAAGCATGCTAATTAAGAAATGACCTTTTACATTTCGAATAAACAGGATGGCTGCTAATGCAAGCGTCACAAGGGTTGCAATAACATGAGCAGATCCAAGGTTTCCAAGTTCTACAAAAGTCGTATCGCTAGAAACGACAATGCCACCTTTTTGTAATCCGATAAATGTTAAGAATAAGCCTATTCCAACGGTAATTGCTTCTTTTAATGATCTTGGGATTGACTTTGAAAGGACACCGGATAGCGGTGTGAACGCCGTGATTGCAAAGAGAATCCCTGCAACAAAGACGGAAGCGAGTGCCACCTCCCAACTTAATCCCATTGATTCAACCATTGTATACGTAAAGAATGCATTTACACCCATTCCTGGTACGAGGATAATCGGTGCATTTGCATAAAAACCAATTAACAGGCAGCCGAACACTGACGTCAGGACTGTTGCAATCATTCCTGCTTCGAAAGGAATTCCTGCATCAGCAAGGATTGACGCGTTAACCGCTGCAATATAAACAATCGTAAAAAATGATGTAATGCCTGCAAGAATTTCTTTCTTCAGTGAAGTATCGTGAGCCTGAAAATCAAAATTAATTTTCGTTTTCACTTTATTCCCTTCTTACTTGTGTTTCCCTCTCCCACCCGTGTATTTGATTAAATCAAATCACCAATAAAATAGTATAACAGAGCCTTGATCTTTTTTATAGTGGAAAAATACGTAATGACCTCATTCAGTCACTTTGATAAAATAAGTGGGGTATATAATTTGTTTTAAGGAAAGAAGGCTTTTACATGCGTAATACCTTATCAGCCCTTCAATGGGCCGTTTTTATGATTGCAGGGTCAATCGTTGCTCCCGTTGCTATCGCTAGCTTGTTCAATATGGATCCTGCGATGGCAGCAGGGTTCGTGCAAAGAACGATGTTTGTGCTTGGCGTAGCGGGAATACTTCAAGTAACGTTCGGTCATCGATTACCTATTAACGAAGGTCCTGCCGGGTTATGGTGGGGAGTGTTTGTGCTTTATGCGGGATTAAGCTCTACCCTTTTCGGATCTGATATAGAGACGCTACAAGCACTTGAACTTGCGATGATCGCAAGCGGAGTGATTTTCATTCTTCTTAGTGCGTTTGGATTAGTAGAAAAGTTATCTCGTCTCTTTACACCGGTCGTGACAGGAATTTATCTCTTGCTTCTTGTTGCTCAACTTAGCGGATCGTTTCTAAATGGGATGATGGGCGTTGGTTATTTAAAAGAAGGCATTGATCTTAGAATTGCTGGACTATCGCTTTTACTTGTATTTATCTCCATTTGGTTTTCACGTTCTATGCCTGCCATGATTCAACAATACAGTATTCTCATTATCCTAATTATAGGGTGGATCATTTTTGCGGTGTTTGGACTAGCCAAACCGATCGTTGTTCCTGAGGGAGGAATGATTGAGCTTCCAGAGGTGCTTGCATTTGGTTATCCTACATGGGATTCCGGCATGATTATCACAGCTTTTCTAGTCACGCTGCTTCTTCTCACCAACATGATTGCGAGTATACGCGTAGTCGAAGAGGTGTTGAATAAGTTGGCAAATACAAAGCCAATGGGGCGCTATAGACAAGCAGGTTTTGTTTCTGGCATAAATCAATTACTTGGAGGCGTTTTTTCTGCGGTGGGAAGCGTGCCGATCTCAGGTGCCGCTGGATTTATATTAACAACAGGATTAAAGCAGAGACTTCCTTTTGTACTTGGAAGTGGATTTATTATTATCATTAGTTTGTTTCCAGCCTTAATGGGCTTCTTTGCAGCGCTACCTGAACCGGTTGGGTATGCTGTTATCTTTATTGTATTTGTGAATATGGTTGGAATTGCTTTTAATGAGTTTAAGAAAGATCAGTCAGAGGAAAAACCATTTATAATAGGGATTTCCTTTATGGTTGGGATTGGAACAATGTTTATTCCACCCGAAGCCTTTCAGCAAGCACCTCCAATTGCGGCTTCTATTCTAAACAACGGACTTATTCTCGGTTCCATTACAGCTATTTTGACAGAACAAATTCTCTACAAAAGGCAACGTAAATAACCATCTCTTCGTGATTAATGTCACAGGACTAGTTCTTTTCTTATGTTAAAATGATAGTAGAACAGGGGAGGAGAATGTTGCAATGAAAAAATATAATAAAATTCTTGTAGCTTTTGATGGATCTGACCTGAGTGTTAAAGCATTAAATGAAGCGATTGCCATGGCAAAAGAAAATGACTCTCTTGAAATTGATGTTGTCACTGCATTAAACCCTACAGCGCAAATTAGCTCTGCTGTTGTTTACGCGAGCATCTTAAATGAACTTAGAAAAGAAGCGGTGGATATGCTGAAGGGAATTAGCGAGAAGTTAGACGTTCAGCTACCAAATCATAAAGTGAAGACAATGGTTCTTGAAGGGAACCCTGGAAATGAAATTGTGAAATATGCAGATGAGCATAATCGTGATCTTATTATTATGGGGAGCAGGGGACTGAACGGTTTACGTGAGTGGTTCCTTGGAAGCGTGAGTCATACGGTCCTTCAGCGTTCTCATTGTCCCGTGTTAATCATTAAATAATGCAAAACCCGGCATATCTGCCGGGTTTTATTATTTCTCCACATATGTAATTGTGTTTTCCTGACCAATAATGGCTTTAGCTGCATAGCCAATAAAAAGCCCGTTGTCTACAACACCTGGAATCTGATTAAGATTGTCGTGCAAAGTAGAAGGGTAATCAATTTCTCCGAACTGACAATCGACGATGTAGTTTCCATTATCCGTGACGTAAAATGAACCTTCATTTTTTCGTATGGCCGTTTGACATCCAAATTTCTTTAAAGCGTTAATGGTTTTTAAATATCCAAAAGGAACGATTTCTACTGGAAGAGGAAAGGACCCAAGCTTTTTCACAAATTTATTAGAGTCAGCAACAACGATCATATGTGTCGAGTGATAAGCGATAATTTTTTCGCGAAGTAAGGCACCGCCACCTCCTTTTATAAGGGTTAAATCTTCTGTTAGTTCATCTGCCCCATCAATTGTTAAGTCAATGGATGACACTTCTTCAAGGGATAGAAGGGGAATACCGTTATCGCGAGCGAGTATTTCAGTATTGGTCGATGTGGCTACTCCCTTAATATCCAATCCCTCTTTAACCATGCGGGCGATTTTGAGGATTGTCCAATAGACAGTACTGCCAGTACCGAGCCCAACAACCATTCCATTCTGAACATAGTTAGCGGCTTCTTCGCCTGCGCGTTGTTTTTCGTTCAAAATTCAATCACTCCTTTTCTATCTATGTTAACCCATTAAGTATAATCGTTATTTCCCCTGTTTCCCAATGATGAATTTTGTAAGCGCATACTTCGTTGGCGTGATAAGGATCTAGTGAATAGGTCATTTTAAATCATGATATTTATAGGTTATTTATACCATGTTATTTAGTTACTAATCTTTGCACGGTTAGCAGGAAAGACGTATAATGCATACTGTCAGACTGTTCGCGTGACTAGGTTGATAGCAGGTGAACATACTATTTAAATAGTATGTTCACTTGTAACAAAACGGTTTGCGATTGGTGAGTTAACGAAAAATAGGAAATGAGCTGGAGGGAATAAGATGTCAAAACAACAAATTGGTGTTATTGGATTGGCGGTTATGGGGAAGAACCTTGCGATGAACATCGAAAGTCGCGGCTATTCTGTTTCTGTGTATAACCGATCTGAAGAAAAAACAAAAGAAATGATGTCAGAAGTTGAAGGACGAAATTTTCAGGATACATACAGCATTGAAGAGTTCGTTCAATCTCTAGAAACACCTAGAAAAATTTTGCTAATGGTTAAAGCCGGCATGCCGACGGATGCGACGATTGACCAGTTGCTTCCACATCTTGATAAAGATGATATCATCATTGATGGCGGGAATGCGTTCTTTAAAGACACGCAAAAGCGTAGCGAAGATTTGAAAGAAAAAGGTATTCGCTTTATTGGTACTGGTGTTTCTGGTGGAGAAGAAGGCGCACTTAATGGCCCTTCTATTATGCCTGGTGGACAACCGGATGCGTTTAGTGAAGTTGAAGATATCTTTAAGGCGATCGCTGCAAACGTAGATGGCGATCCTTGTACAACATATATCGGTCCAGATGGAGCGGGTCACTATGTGAAAATGGTGCATAACGGCATCGAGTATGGTGACATGCAGTTAATCGGCGAAGCTTATTACATGATGAAGAACGTGCTTGGTCTTTCGACTGATGAGCTTCACGAAGTATTTAAAGAATGGAATAAAGGTGAGCTTGATAGCTACCTTATCGAAATTACAGCTGATATCTTTACGAAGAAAGACCCTGAAACAGGCAAAGCGCTTGTAGACGTCATTCTCGATACAGCTGGACAAAAAGGTACAGGTAAATGGACAAGTCAAAGTGCTCTTGATCTTGGTGTACCACTTTCAATCATTACGGAATCTGTTTTCTCCCGCTTCATTTCTGCAATGAAAGAAGAGCGCGTGAAAGCAAGCAAGCTTCTTGCTGGCCCTAATGTACCAGCGTTTGATGGTAATAAAGAAGAACTAATTGAGAAGATTCGTAAAGCTCTCTACTTGAGTAAGATTTGTTCTTACGCACAAGGCTTCGCACAAATGCGTTCTGCTTCAGATGAGTATGATTGGAACCTAGATTACGGTTCAATCGCTATGATCTTCCGCGGTGGTTGCATTATCCGTGCTGGTTTCCTTCAAAACATTAAAGAAGCTTATGACCGTGAGCCAAGCTTAACGAACCTTCTTCTTGATCCATACTTCAAGGAAATCGTTGAATCTTATCAGGGTGCTGCTCGTGATATCGTTTCACTTGCTGTACAGCGTGGAATTCCTGTTCCTGGGCTTGCAAGCGCGATTGCTTACTATGACAGCTATCGTAGCGAAACTCTTCCAGCAAACCTTCTACAGGCGCAGCGAGACTATTTCGGCGCTCATACGTATCAGCGTATTGATCGCGAAGGTGTGTTCCACACAGAATGGCTTGAAGACTAAAAGTTAAACAAAAAACCGCTAATCACTTCCTTATGGGAGGGTTAGCGGTTTTTTTTACTTTCAGTTTTTAAATTTATACACCATCTTTTTGCCAACTCGAATGAATCGCAAAAGACCGCCAATGAGTATGAGTAAAAAACTAGCATAAATGCATGACCATTTGATTGAGGTGAAGAATGGTGCACTCCATGAAATGAATGAGAACGTAGTTGGATAAAAATACATTACAGCAGATGTTGAAATGTTTTCTAAGTAATCAAATAGAACACCGAAAGCGGGGAGTAAGTTAAGAAGAAGCCATTTTTCGTTGGAAATAGATCGGAAGAGAACAGTAATCGATGTGGTTAAAAAGAACCAGTAAACGAGCGGCCAAATAATATCAAAGCTGAAACGCTCTTTAATATAATAGCTTCTCCCGCTTTCTCCATATTGCTCTGCAACGCTATATAGCTTTTCAGGAGTATAAAAGAAAGAGCCATCAGGAGAATCACTTGTCCCAGTGACTTCATGAGATCTTTCCGATACTTCAGGAAGAATAAATGCGAGAAATAAGGCGAAAATGACCACAGAGAAGAACCATATACATGGAGTCAATCGAGAATTTAACTTACTAGAAAGATAAAGTAGGGACTTCATGAAAACCCTCCATATTATCAGTATGGGTAAATCAATCACAGAAGATAGTAAGAAAGCCAGGGATTCTCCCTGGCTTTCTTTGTACTATGCTTCTTTTAATCCTTCAAACAATAAAACGCGAGCAGGTGATGCATCAGTTCCCTGAAGTTTTAAAGGTGCGGCAACCATGAAGTATTCTCCAGCGGCCACGTCTTTTAGGCGTAAGCCTTCCATGATGATAACATCCTTTTCGAATAAAGAGCGGTGTGTAGGGTGCTCAGGCTGGCTACGTTCAATACCAAGACCATCTACGCCAACTCCGCGAATGTTTCGCTCTGCAAGGTAGCGTGCAGCGTCTTCACCAACGAAAACAAAGTCAAAGTTAAATTCCTCTTCGAAAGAGTTTTGAGATTTGAAAAGGATAAAGTCTCCTTCTTGGATGTCTTCAGCTTCAATATCTTTATCAGATATCGCACCTTTTACATTGGTGACGTCGATTACTTTGGCTTTACCAACAAGATCTTCTTGATTAATCGATTCAATCGTTGCTCCATCATTCATCATATGAAGCGGAGCATCTACGTGAGTGCCCGTATGTACATCAAGAGATAGACGAGACTCTGTTACATGGCCATTCGTCGTCGTGTTGATTTCAGGCTGTTTTTCTTCCTTGTTCTTATAAACGGCCATTCCATTAAAGATAGGTGCACTTACATCATACATTTTCATTAAGAAACACTTCCTTTCAAATAGTAGTGTATATGATAAAGAAAGATACGTGAAGCACGTATCTTTCTTTTGTCATTTTGAATCAATTGCGACGAATCGCAGAAACTACGATGTTTGTTGAATAGGAACACAAAGAGCGTGTTCAATTTATAGAGTTCCAGCGTCTCAATCACTTTACTCTTTCGGTAGGGGCCACCAGTGTAAGTTGTCATTTTCAAGAAGCTTATCTGCCGCTTTTGGTCCCATCGAACCTGCTGGGTAGTTCGGGAAGTCTTTTTCTTTCTCGTTAGCCCATGTCACCGAAATAGGGTCAATGAACTGCCATGAGAGAGCTACTTCATCCCAGCGAGCAAAGTTTGTTGCATCCCCACGCATCACGTCATGAAGCAAGCGTTCATATGCTTCAGGGGAGTTCATGTTGTTTTCCTGGTTGTTATTGAAATTCAACTGGATCGGTGTTGTTTTACGCATATCGCCTGTATCTTTGGCATTCAAGTGAAGCGTAATGCCTTCTTCAGGTTGAATGTGAATGACAAGGATATTCGGTCCAAGCTTACCACTTTCATTCTTATAAAGGTTCATTGGCAAGTCTTTAAACTCAATCAGAATTTTAGTAGATTTATTTGTCATTCGTTTACCAGTGCGAATATAGAATGGAACACCAGCCCAGCGGAAATTATCAATCATTAGCTTCGCTGCAACGAATGTTTCTGTATTTGATTCTTCATCCACATTATCTTCTTCACGGTAGCCTGGTAATGTTTCTCCATCTACTTCGCCTTGTTTGTATTGACCGCGAACGAAGTAGTCATTTACTTCTTCCGGTTTAACTGCACGAAGCGCGCGAAGTACTTTAACCTTCTCACCGCGAATCTCTTCTGTTGAGAGGCTAACAGGCGGTTCCATCGCTAGAAGTGAAACCATCTGTAGGACATGGTTTTGGACCATATCACGTAGGGCACCAGACTTTTCATAGTATCCACCACGTGTTTCGACACCAACCGTTTCACTAGATGTAATCTGGATATTTGAAATGTGGCGACTGTTCCAGAGTGGTTCAAACATCGAGTTGGCGAAGCGAATCGCTTCGATATTCTGCACCATTTCTTTTCCAAGATAGTGATCGATACGATAAACTTCATCTTCAGAGAACACTTGGCGAATTTCGTCATTCAGCTTTTGAGCTGATGGGAAATTGTGGCCAAAAGGTTTTTCGATAACGAGGCGATTAAAGCCGTCACCATCTGTTAAACCTTCAGAGTCTAGATTTAATGCAATTGTTCCAAAGAATTCTGGAGCCATCGCCATATAAAAAATGCGATTTCCTGGAATATTAAATTTCTCATCAAGCGATTGTGTTAATTCATTTAATTCCTGGTAAGATTCTTTCTTCGTAACATCAAATGGTTGATAGAAGAAGTGACTGCTAAATTCTTCATGCTTGTCATCTTTATCCATGCATGCTGTATGTATAACAGAGTCATGAACATTTGAACGGAATTCTTCATTAGTAAGTTGTCTTCTTGCTACTCCAACAACAGCGAAATCCTCTGCAAGTACTCCCTTGCAATAGAGGTTATAGAGTGATGGAAATAGCTTGCGTTTGGCAAGATCTCCTGTTGCACCGAAAATCACGATAACAGAAGCCTGTTTTGATGGTTGATTCATCTTTGTGACCTCACTTTTTGATTATTGCTGTTCCAGAGGGAACTTATGGAAGGAACAGTGAATTCCTTAATTCATCAGTAAAGACTGTTAATGATAAAACGTCTGCTGAAATTCTATCGATCCCGTAATAGAAGATATTACCGGGTTCCCAAGTAAAAATTTTATAGCTTTTTCGCGTTAAAATCAAATTGTGTGATTGAAGTTACGGTAGGATTTTGAAAAAAGAATATAATGGTATATGGCTGTAAGCGATACCAAGCTGATTCCTTTGCGGAAAGGTGTGTACAAGGATTTTGAAGGGAAGATTCGTAAATTTTTTTGAAATAGAATGAATGGATTCAATTACGGCGAATATAGTAGGTAAGTGATTGAGAAGAAAAGGGAGGATGAGTACAATGCTTAAAAAACTGGTCATCTTCTTCCTGCTTATTGCTTTCAGTATTTCATGCTCAACTGTTGAGGAGAAGCCTCAAGATTCAGGAGAAGTGGAAGCAGAGCGCACAGAATCTGTTCAAAGTATCGTAATGAAGCAAGGGTATAACGTGTTAAATGCGATTAAATCGAAAGATGGCAAAGAGCTTTCTAAATTTGTTCACCCAAAAAAAGGTGTGCTATTTTCTCCCTATGGAACGATAGAAGTAAAACGAGCTCAAGTGTTTATGCCAGCTCAACTAAAAGAGTTCTTTAAGAACTCTAAGCAGCTTGAATGGGGAACAGAAGCAGGAAGAGGCGATCCCATTCGTTTATCGCCTGAGGAATATTTTAATGCATATGTATACGATGTAGAATTTAGCGAGACGGAAATCGTAACATTTGATGGCATTCATCGGGAAACAAATAGCATACAGAATATTAAGGATGTGTTTCCGGAAAGTCACTATGTAGAATTTTTTGTGCCCGGATCGGAAGAATTCGAAGGAATGGATTGGAAAAGTCTTAAATTGGTATTCTCTGAATATAAAGGACAATACTATTTAATTGGAATTATTCATGATCAATGGACACCTTAATGTGAACAAATCGTGTCACAAATTTGAACTTTACGTGTGAGATGAATCTCATTGGTTGCTCAATCCGAGAAACTTTCTTATCCTTAAAAGGTAGATTATTGTGATAAGGAGAAGAAATCTAATGAATGATGTTAAACAACGGAATTATACACCATGGATTGTCGGGCTATCAATTGCAGTGAATGTGCTCGTTGTTGTCCTTTTTTTCCTACCTGAGTATAGTGGTGACGTGGGATTTGATATTACGCTGCTCCCTTTGCTAAATGCTGTTTTTAATAGCTTTACATTTGTTTTCTTAGTAGCAGCGCTCATTTTTATTATGCAAAAGAATATTAAAATGCATAAGCGGTTTATTTTTGCTGCTTTTACAACAACGGCACTCTTTCTCGTTTCATATGTGACGTATCATGGGCTTTCTGAATCCACTTCGTTTGGAGGAGAAGGCATCATCGTTCCCATTTACTTCTTTATTTTAATTACGCACATTATTTTAGCTGCCGCTATTGTTCCTCTGGCTTTAATTACGGTTACGAGAGGATTAAACATGCAAGTGGCTAAACACCGTAAAATCGCTAGGTGGACGATGCCGATCTGGCTTTATGTTAGTATTACAGGTGTTGTCGTTTACTTGATGATCTCACCATATTATTAAGGCCTTGTATAAAAAAGTCTGAAGCATCTGCTTCGGGCTTTTTTTATGGTTAAGTTAATGAATGTTGTTGATCTTTGGCTCATTTATGCTCTGTGATGACCACTCGAATGAGCCAAAGATCAACAACAGTATAAATAGCATTTTGTAAGCTGGATAGCCTCTTGTATAGTGTGTTTTAAGGAAGGATAGGCTACTATTATATGATTGCGTGTGGCATAAGGGCGGATCTTATGCTACTTTTGTTAGTGTACGTATTATATCAAGGAGGTACGACTATGAGTGTTCATATTGGTGCAAAACAAGGGGATATTGCGGAAACGATTCTATTACCAGGAGATCCGCTTCGTGCTAAGTATATCGCAGAGACATTTCTAGAAGATGTCGTTTGCTACAACGAAGTAAGAGGTATGCTTGGATATACAGGTACATATAAAGGCGAACGAATTTCTGTTCAAGGAACTGGAATGGGTGTTCCATCTATTTCGATTTATGTGAACGAATTGATTCAGAGCTATGGTGTTAAGAATCTTATTCGTGTTGGAACATGTGGAGCATTAAAGAAGGAAGTGAAAGTAAGAGATGTTATTCTTGCGATGAGCGCGACATCGGATTCAGGTGTGAATCGCCTTCAGTTTAACGGTATGGATTTTGCTCCTACAGCTGATTTTAATCTTTTGAAAAACGCTTACGACGCTGCAGCTGAAAAGGAAATGAGCGTTCATGTAGGGAATGTGTTTACAAGTGATTCCTTCTACCGTGACAATCCGGAAATCTTCCAGCAGCTTGCTGACTACCAGGTACTTGGTGTAGAAATGGAAACTTCTGCTCTATATACAATTGCTGCGAAGTTCGGCGTGAATGCCTTAACGGTGTTAACCGTTAGCGACCATATCGTAACGGGGGAAGAAACGACCTCTGAAGAACGACAAACAACCTTTAAAGAGATGATGATTATTGCCCTTGAAGCGGCATTAAAACAAAAATAAAACGAGAAGAAGACGGCTAATAAAAAGCTCGTCTTCTTTTTTTTGTTTTCATTTAGCATTAATTGCTTTTGTGACTCATTTATCCCAAGAAATGCATATTTCATACGTTATCTCCAAAAGCTAGAACTAACGTATGAGGGGGGATTTACAATGGTTAGAAGGAGAACAATCAAACGACTTCATAAATTGAAAGAAATGGATCAGCAATCGGATAACCAACAAAACAACAAAACCACCCTTCAGGAGCTTATTTTAGATAACTTCAGCGATTGTGATGACCTTGTTCATCGAACGTTCCCGGAGCTAAGCATTTCAATTATTTATTTCCTGCATTTAGTTAACGATCAACTGCTGAAAATGGAGTTGCTTGAACCCCTTTACCATGCTTCTGAAGAAGCTTCCCTTCCTTTCCTTAGAAGATCGAACTTTCACAAATCAGATGATGAGAAGAAGCTAATTGATGGCATTATAAAGGGAGAGGCTGTTGTTTTTCATAAAGAGCATGCTTATTTGATTAATATTTCTGGACCAAAGCAGCGTGAAATTCAGCCTTCCGAAACGGAAACAACGATTACGGGCCCCCATGAAGGATTTGTGGAGAGCAGTGAAATCAATCTCTCTATGATCCGAAGGCGTGTAAGAAGTTCACACTTGAAAATTAATGAAATTCCAGTAGGTGAAGTGGCAAAAGGAAGCGTCTATGTTCTCCATATTAAAGGAATTGCAAATGATGAAATCGTTCAAGATTTGACTAATAGGATTGAAAAAATTGAAATTGATGCCGTTTATGATTCACATATTCTTACTCAATTAATTGAGGATCAGCCTAATGCGCTTTTTCCGCAATTTATGTTAAGAGAAAGGCCGGATGCGATTGCAGCAGCACTTGTAGAAGGAAAAGTCGTCATTGTTATGGACGGTAGTCCTGCAGTGATTATTACCCCTTCAAGCTTCTTTGACTTCTTTCAAACGGGTGATGACTATTACCAAAGGTGGATTACTGGAACGGCCACAAGACTACTGCGCTTTGGTGCATTCATGATTACGATTGGATTTACCGCCCTATACGTTGCCGTCACATCCTTTCATTATGAAATGATTCCACAGTCACTTCTAACAACTCTTGCCGGTTCAAGAAGCAAAGTACCATTTGATCCTTTATATGAAGCGTTAATTATGGAAGTTACTCTGGAATTTTTACGTGAAGCAGGTGCTCGCCTGCCTACAAAAGTAGGGCAAACGATCGGTATTGTAGGCGGTATTGTCATAGGGCAAGCGGCTGTTCAGGCTGGTATTACAAGCAACGTTCTCATTATTGTGGTGGCAAGCTCTGCCATTGCTTCTTTTGTAGTTCCAAGTTATGTAATGAGTGCAAGTATCCGTCTAACGCGGTTCGGTTTAATTCTACTCGCAGGATTACTTGGCAATCTCGGAATCGTGATTGGATTGACGATTCTTGTGATTCATTTAAGTAGCTTAACGAGCGTTGGAGCACCATATTTAGCACCCTTATCCCCATTTTTCAAGAAAGACTGGGGCGACTTCTTATTAAGGGCTCCTTACTCATTAATGAAAACGAGACCAGCTATACCGAGAAGTTCAAATAAGAAAAAAGTGAAGTAAGTAGCTGATAGAAATTGAGGGATATTAATGTCGGAAAAAATAGCGCCATTCCACCTCGCCATCCTGATTTATATGATTCAATCAGGTGTAACGCTATATAAATTACCTCGAATGCTCGCGGTGAGTTTCGGAACAAACGGCTGGGTTATGATTCTCATTATTTCCCTCATTGCTGGATTAAACATCTTTCTCGTTTCTCTTGTGAATCGTTTTCGGAGGGGAGAGAATGTATTTGAAATTATGGAAGGGCTTGTTCCGCAAAAGGTTCTTGCCCCTTTTTATGTCATATTAGCGCTTATATGGTCAATTCTCCCTCTTCTTGTAGGAAAAGACTACATGCTCATCACGCAAGTCCTTGCTTTTCAAAATACCAGTTTGCTGTTGCTGTATAGTATCATCTTGCTCCTCGCCTTATATCTTGTCGTTAAAGACATTTATACGATTACGAAAACAACAACCGTTTTCTTTTTTTTGACGATTTGGATGACGTTCATGCTTATTTATCATATTCCTTATTCTTCTTTGATGCGCTTAACACCATTTATCTTTAAAGATGGGAGTAATCCTATTCAAGGACTGATCGAGGTCTATACTGCCTTCTTAGGCTTTGAAATTGTGCTCTTTCTCTTTCCTTATATTGATCAAACAAAGCCTAAATGGTTTCGAAGTGTTTATGTTGGACATGTAATTACAACAGTTGTCTATGGGCTTACATGTTTCGTTTCATTTATGTATTTTTCATTTGATCAGCTTAAATTAACTAGTTTTCCAGTGCTGAATTTGATTGCTTATATTGAAATCGAGCTTATTGAGAGGATTGAAAGTCTTGTTTTCAATTTGTTCTTAATGAAAATTCTTATAACCGTCGTTATGTATTTATGGGCAGCGAAGCTCCTGCTCAATAGAGCAATACCTGCTATTAATGAAAAGTGGTGTGTATTCATTCTCATCTTTGTGGCCTATTTGATCACGTTAAAGGTGGATGTAGCATACGAGCTAGCGCCCTGGCTATTAATTTTTGGATTAGCAGCTGCAGGGATTGCATTTGGGCTTCCTATACTATTGCTCGTAACGCTTTGGATCAGAAGTATAAGGAGGAAACGACATGCGGAATAACAAAAAGCTATGTATTGTTATCTTAGCCGTGATCGTTCTGACAAGTTGTAATGACAAGAAAGTAATTGAAGACCTGGCGATTATTAGTATGATTGGTTTTGATCGAATAGAAGGGGAGGAAGGAAAGTTAAAAGTAACGGCTTCATTCCCCGATTTATCAAGTGAGACATCCCAGCAGGACGAAATCATTGATACGGTAGCCAATTCAAAAAAAGAAGCTGAAGATCTTCTCTCATCCAAAACGAGGCAACAGGTTGTCAATGGACAAATTCATTCAATCATAATAGGAAGAACACTTGCTGAAGAAGGGGTCAGTCGTGTCATTACATCGATGGAACGAGATCAGGAAATTGGTTCACAAGTGAAGCTTGTCATGGCGTTTGGAGAAGGGGAAGAGATCATTAAGACAGATGTCGAACCGGATGTAGGTAGCTATGTTGACAAAATGTTAAAAACGGAAACGGATAAATTTACGATTCCAGAGATGGACATCTTTCATTTTTCAAGAGATTACTTTGATGACGGCATTGATCCGGTGGCCCCTCTTTTTAGCAGAGTAGATGATGATTTAGTATTAATGGGAACTGCTCTTTTTCGAGAAGATAAGTATGTAGCCCATTTGGATTTACTTCAGTCAAAGGTTTTATTGTTTCTTCTTGGGAAAGTAAAAAGAGGGGAATTAACGATTAAAATTCCGGATGGTGATAACATCCGCAACCTACATTTTGATTATATTAAGAGTAATAGGAAAATTAAGGTTGTTAAAAGTAATGGTAAGGTGGATCACATTCTAATAAATGTGAAGATGCGTGGCTCAGTCATTGAGGATACAGGAGCAAAAGAAATTTCAAGTACTAACGAAACTAAGAAAATTGAAAAGGTAATTGCGGAACATATTGAACGTGACGCGGAGGGGATTCTTAAAGTGTTAAAGGAAAATCAAACGGATAGTCTTGGACTAGGGCAATATGTAAGGCATTCACTATCATATCAAGAATGGAAAAACCTAGATAAACATGAATACCTTGAAACAATACCTGTATCAGTAAACGTTGATGTGACGATAAAAGATACAGGCATGTCTCAGTAATTAGTAAGCAATCCCCACACGTTTACAGGAGTGATTGCGATCGAAGAGTTCCTTGTATACAAAAGCAGCCGTGTCTGCGGTTGATATTTCACGACCACCATCAGGAAGATATTCTTCTTCCACGCGATATTCTCCTTTTGCCGGGCCATCTGGCAAATAAGTAGGACAGATGATTGACCAGTCCAGATCGCTAGCAGAGAGCATTTCATAAACAGAAAGATGTTCCCTTGCTGCTCGCGTTGTCTTTCGTTTAGATTCAGAGGATTCAAAACGATAGAGAGTTGGTTCGACTCGGCTATTAAGTATGCCAGCTGTTCCTACGGTGATAATCCGATTAATCTGTTGTTTTTTCATCACCCGTATTAAAATCGGGGTGCTTTCTGATAACGTTGTTGTTTTATCAGTACCAAGTGCACTAACGATCACATCAACGCCCTTGGCGGCTTTTTCAACGACGTCTTCATTGAGAACATCCCCTTCGACAATCGTAAGGTTACTATTTGTAGGGAGCTTCTCAGGTGATCGTGTTAAAACAGTCACCTGATGCCGATCGGAGAGAGCTAATGTAAGAATGTTGCTTCCGACTCGTCCTGTTGCCCCTAAAATCAATATATTCATCTTGACTCTCCCTTCTAATACTATTCATTTTAAAAAAGGAATGGCTCTATTGCAACTAACGATATTCATGGAATGACATTACTCCGCACTGGTATTTTGGGTGATTTAATGAGAATACAGCGCTTACATTGAAGAATCCTTTATATTTCACAATAGATTTCTGATTTCTACTTATAAAGTTCAGAATTTTTGTTAAAATACTCGTAACGTAATAAGAGAGTGAAGTTTATTTTGTTTTAGATAGAGGAGAGGGGAATGAAACATGAGAAAAGCGCTTTTTGAGAGATTAGAAGATTTAGTACCACAAATGATTGACCTAAGAAGAGATCTTCATCAGAATCCTGAATTGTCATTCCATGAAGTTCGAACACCTAAACTAATTGCAGATTTCTACGAGGAACTTGGCATGGACGTTAAAATAAATGTCGGTGGCAGAGGAGTAGTGGCTTCTTTAGAAGGTGCAATGCCAGGAAAGACAGTGGGCTTACGTGCTGATTTTGATGCCCTTCCAATCAATGATGAAAAAGAAGTACCCTACAAATCCACTGTTCCAGGTGTGATGCATGCGTGCGGTCATGATGGTCATACATCAACGCTTCTCCACTTAGCAAAAGCACTACATGAGCAAAAAGATCAATTAGCAGGTCGCGTCGTCTTTATTCATCAATTCGCTGAAGAGATTACACCTGGTGGAGCAAAGCCAATGATTGAAGACGGGTGCCTAGAGGGAGTGGATGTTCTTTTTGGAACACACCTTTGGTCTGGATTCCCAACAGGAACAATTGCGTATAAACCAGGACGCATTATGGCTGCTGCCGACTCTTTTGAAATTGTGATCAAAGGGAGAGGTGGTCATGGGGGTATCCCACATGAGGCGCTTGATTCAATTGTGATCGCCAGTCAGTTGGTTGGTAATCTCCAACAAATTGTCAGCCGGTTTATCAATCCTTCAAGTACAGCAGTCATCTCTATCGGTTCATTTCACGCAGGTTCCGCTTTCAATGTTATTTCAGAAACGGCAACATTGAAAGGGACGGTTAGAACCTTTGATCGAGACGTTCGCGAGAAGATCATCGGGTATATGGAACAAATGATTAAAGGCACGTGTGAGAGTAGCGGGGCAGACTATACATTTAGTTATGACAGAGGGTATCCTCCTGTAGTTAACCATGAAAAAGAAACGATGATGTTGAAGGAAGCTGCAGAAAGAGTAGCTGAGGTGAAAAATGTTGTAGAAACAGAAGCCTTAATGATCGGAGAAGATGTCGCTTATTATCTAGAAGAGGTTCCCGGAACATTCTTCTTAACCGGGGCAGGTAATGCTGAGAGTAAATCGACGTATCCTCATCATCATCCAATGTTCGATATCGATGAGAACGCTATGTTGATTGCTGCCAAAACGCTTGGGGAAGCAACGTTAGCTTATCTTGAGCAACATCGTTATGAGACGGAAGAGGTTAACACTTAAAATAAAAGGAGTGAAATGGATGGCGAGGGGTTTACTTGAGAATGAGGCAGAACTTAGCAAAAGGCAGTTGCATTTACTTATGCAAGTTTCAACAATCTTTAACTCATCACTAGATTTCTATTCTGTCATTCAGTCTGTTATAGAAGAAGCCGTCTCAGCCATTGATGCAGCTGATGGTGGTGTGCTTTTTCTATATGATAAAGAACAAAAAGGTTTAAAAGTGGCTGGGTCGACAGGGTTTCGAAAGAAGACGGTCAATGAAGTCATGCTCCGTTCAGGTGAGTCGATGACAGGTCTTGCATTTGAGAAAGAAACCACTTTGCACTTCAAAACAAGTGATGAAGTCGAAAAAGCTATGGGAACGATGTCTCATCAAAATGCTAGCCTATATTACCAATCTGCACAAGAGCTACCGCTGAGTACGATTTGTATCCCGATTAAAAAAGAAGGTACTTGTACAGGGGTCATAGTGCTCGACCAGTTTAATGGGGGAAAAGGATTTACAGAAGATGATATCCGACTTGTGGAAGCTATTTCTTCACAGGCGGCCATTGCACTAATGAACGCGAATTTGTATCAAAACAAAGAAGCTTCTTTACAGAAGTTAAAGCAATTTAATCAAACAGTGATTCATCAAAACGAAAGTCTATCGATCTCAGTAGATACACACCAGGCCCTGTCGGACATAGGGATGAATGAAGACTCGTTTAAAGAAATTTGCACGTATCTCACAAAGTCTATTGGAAAGAGCGTAGCCATCTATGATCCATTTGGAGAGGTGAAGGCTTCCAGTCAGATTGAATGGAATGCAGAAAAAAGTTTACAAAGCATTATTCTTAATCATTTAAGTACCATTCAAAATGAGACAAATGAGTTAGAAGTTGTGCAAACTGACGAAGATTCTTTACTTTTTCCTCTTGGCCGATTGTCATTTCCACTCGGTTATCTCGCTATTCTTTCTGAAAAGCTCCCACTTACAAGGTTTGAGCAGTCAGCCGTTTTTCACGCATGTACAGTTGCGGGTCTTCAGCTAATGAAAAAGGAATCGGAGCATAAAGAACAACAGCGTTTAACTGGAGAATTACTCATCCATCTTCTATCGCCACAAGAGGATGAAGCGGATTTAAGTTACCTTGCTGGGCGTTTGAAGACAGGATTAAATGGTTATTTCACAATCGCTTTAATCGATGTACCTCAGGAGTTTGAACAAGGACGCGAGGAATGGCTTAGAAGATGTATTCATGCTTCTATTAAACATTTACTGGAGAAAAATCATCAAAAAACTGTGCGTGTTACAGAGTGGGGCCGTCAAATTGTCTTGCTGTTCCATCAAGATGATGAGAAAGGCATCGAATCATCCATTTTCACTGTTAATCAGTTCATCCAAGAATTTAATGAGTTGATCGCTTCTGTCACAACTGAAAAAATTTGTAGAATCGGAATTGGAAAACCAGTTAGAGGAATCCGTGCCATTGATCACTCTTTTCAAGAAGCGAAGAAGACGATTAAATTTCTAAAGCGATTTACATTCGCGGGTTATTCATCATGGTATGGAGAAATCGGGGCGCTTCGACTCCTGTTAAACAATAAAGAAGAAGATCTAGCAAGCTATGCGCTTGAGTATCTCTCTCCGTTGCTAGCTTATGAAAAACGCCGCAAAGGAGAGCTCTTTCAAACTTTATTTGTTTACTTATCGACCGGACAAGATTTAAAAAACGCTTCTGAACAGCTCCATGTTCATGTTAATACGATGAATTATCGAATTCAACGCATACAAGAAATACTAACGATTAATTTTAATGATCCTTCTGATCTTATGAATATCCAAGTTGCCTGTAATATTTATCGTTATTTATTTGAAGCCTAGTTATTCATCGTCTGGCTGAAGATAGGGGCGAAGTTTTCGTACGTATCGTCGAATGTCGAATAAGAGTTTGGTTTGTAATTTCTTTTCTTCTTCGAAATTTTGGATATGAGAGATGGATGGGAAAGATCCGTGTTCATTGAAACGAACGGGAATCAGTCCTGTTTTTAACAGTTCACCACTTTCTCGATTGATAAATTCCACTTCGACGTTCGCTTCAAGCGTGTTAGGTATATGATGGTCTTGTAGTCGCTTAACTTCCTGTACTTTAAATAATATTTGCGGCATGTGAGATCCTCCTTCCTTTTCCCCATACCCTTTTTTGAAATGAATTAGCCATAAGATATGTTTGTAACAGCCTGCCCTTTCATGCAGGCTGTTTTTATGTGGAAACTTTCTTGAGCAGATTAAATGATAGGGAAATGAGATGGGAAAATTGTATCATCTAAGAAAATGTGGAAGGAATTTGAAGATGAATGTCTAATGACTACTAATAGTGAAAGGAATTACTTGCACTTGAACTGATTTTGTTATGGAAAACGGAGTGGAGCGTATCATGGAAGACCTCATCTATGAATTTCATTTTTTTCTTATTTTGATTTCGATTTTAATGGTAGTTAGCTATACTTATACAGCTTTTGATTTTCATGAGAAGGCTTACAATATGACGCATTCATATCGACAGCTATGGATATTTGGCAGTGCATTAGCAATGGGAGCAGGGATTTGGATTCTACAGTATCTTGTACTGTTAGGGATTTCAACAGCCGACTCAACCTTTTACAATCCATGGTTTGTTATCATTACTTTAGTTATTCCTATTGTTGGATCACTCCTGTCATTCAACATCATTTCATCAAAAAGACAATTGAAACAGTTGGTAGTGGCAAGTTTCTCTCTCACCATTGTTTTGGTCTTTTTGCAATTGCTAACATCTGTCTATTTATTAGGAGAGATTTATCATTTGACAGATTGGTGGAAAATTGTCATTCCAGGTTTGATCGCCTTCATTTCGACAGTTTGTAGTTTTTGGTTAGTTTATGGTGTATCAAATGAAAAACGGAACTCCTGGGGGAAATTATCAGGGGCAATTGTATTTGGTTTAGGTACTCTCGCCGTTCATTATTTTACGATGATTTCCTCGGCTTCAAATTCAAATTTTAAAATAGAAAGCTACAGTGAAAATACGGTGTTGCAGTATCTTGTTTTGATTGGCATATTCATTATTTCTGTTTTAATCTTAATTAGTGTGATTCGAGGTCAAAAGGTAGAAGAACAGGCCACACAACTTCAAGAGAGCGAGCGGAAATACCTCTCACTCGTTGAAAATAGTCCCGATGGTATCATGGTACTAGATATCAGTGGTCAAATACTAAATATGAACCCCGCTTTAGAAAAAATGAGTGGCTACTCATCGAATAGCACAAGTAATAAAACGAGTTTTCAATTCGTGGATCAGCGTTACTTAAAGCAGACGTTAAATTGTTTTGAAAGAACGAAAGAAGGTATTCCGCAAAAGTGTGAATCTGCCATTGTTCATCGAGAAGGTCACTCGGTTCATGTGAAGTTAATTTCCATTCCTCATATGGTTCATGGAAAAGTACAGGGTGTTATTGTCATAGTGGAAGATATTACAGAATTTAAAGAAACGGAAGCACTGCTAAGACGCTCAGAGAAATTAACAGCGGTAGGAGAGCTCGCTGCAGGAGTTGCACATGAAATAAGAAATCCACTTACTTCTTTAAAAGGCTTTGCAACATTAGTCTATAGCTCTTCTGAAGACGATAAATCAAAAGAGTTTCTTCAAATCATGTTATCGGAAATTGATCGCATTAATTTCATAGTGAGTGAATTTATGCTCCTTGCAAAACCTCAAGAGAAAGAGTTTGGAGAAAGTGATCTTATTTCATTGCTTCAGCACGTAGTCGCCCTTCTTAAATCCCAGGCAATCCTGAAAAACATTGTTATTCGAACACAGTATGAGTGTGATCACTTTCCTATTTTAGGTGAAGAAAATCAGCTAAAGCAAGTGTTTGTCAATGTTGTGAAAAACGCTATTGAAGCGATGCCTGATGGTGGCACTATCTTTGTAAAGGTAAAAGAAAATGAGAAAAAAGAAGCGGTTATAACGTTTGTAGATCAGGGTGTAGGTATCCCAGAGCACCAATTGCCAAGGATCGGCGAACCATTTTATACGTTGAAGGAGAATGGGACTGGACTGGGACTAATGGTTAGTTTTAGCATTATTGATAACCATAACGGGAGAATGCGCTTAACAAGTGTTGAAGGAGAAGGAACTACCGTCGAAGTGATCCTACCAGTTTATGAAAATAAGCTGGTGAATGTTTGAAGAAATAGAGTTAGTACAAATGAAAAAACGCTAGCAACTTGCTAGCGTTTTTTCTCGTTTTTTAATAAATAGCTATCCTTTCATGTATCGGCTTTTTCTAACTGCTCAATTGTTTCCTTTTCAAGAAATTCAGAGGCTGGAATATCTAATGCTGTTGATATTCTTAGGAGTGTTTGAACGTCTGGCTGATAATGATTTTCTTCTATTTTCTGCATAAGCCCCGCCCCAATCCGTACTTTCACCGCTAACTCAGAAATGGATAAATTGGCTGCCAAACGGTGCTTACGTATTTTGTCTGCTGTGTTCATCTTTCTCAACCTCCTCAGAAAGTACTTTGCTGCCTCTTACAACAAATACATCACATGTGGCGTGACGAGTAATATGTTCAGAAACGCTGCCCATAAGCAATCTTTCTACGCGATTCATCCCTGTTGCTCCGCAAACAATTAAATCTATCTTATTTTGTGGAGCGATCTTTCTTGCAATTTTTGCTTTCGGGGATCCATATTCAATAACTGTATCAACATTCGAAATTCCTGCCATTCGTGCTTTTTCTTCGTACTCCTTTAATAGACGCTTTCCAAAGTCTTCTGCTCGTTCCGTTGCGATATCGTAAAGTTCAAAAGTTGAGAAATTTCTCGTATCAATGACATGAGCAATCAGTAGGGAAGCCTGGTCTTGAATCGAAAGTTCTACAGCTTTGGAAAAAGCAATCTCGGCTGAATCAGAACCGTCAACAGCAACAAGTATGTTTGAATGCTTTGTGCTCATTCTAATACCCTCCCAATAAAAACTTTATTTCTTAGCTTTATTGTATAGCGTCTCATTTGTCATTACTGTGAGATATATCACTATTATGATGAAAATATTCTATATCAAGGAAAAACTGCATAAACTTAAGTTGACAAAAATGCATTCATGCGATAGTTTTGTGCTAAGGAAACATTTGTGGTTAGAGGAATATTGACTAGCTGATATGAGATGTTAAAAAATTTTTGTTTACAATTTGCCTTAGGGAAAGAAATGTTTATCTGGTAAAAAACAAAGACGTTAAGCAAATGTTTTTCGTTAAATTGAAATGGATAAGCACCTTACAGAAACAACGCCCATACGTTAGGTAAAGGGAAATGGTGCCGGTATAAATAGAAAAAGAGAGGTTGGTAAATGTGAAAAAGTGGTTAGGATTTGTTTTCGGTGCAGGATTATTTTTGATCGTGATGTCGGGGTGCAGTAGTACTGAGACAACCAAAGACGGTGAAGGAAAAATTAACGTGACGACAACAATCGGGCAAATTGGAGACATTGTAGAAAACATTGGTAAGGACCATGTGGAAGTCGATTCCTTAATGGGTCCAGGTATTGATCCTCACTTATATAAGGCCTCACAAGGAGACATTAATAAGCTATCGAATGCAGATGTCATTTTCTATAATGGTCTTCATCTAGAAGGGAAAATGGGCGAGATATTTGCGAAAATGAAGGGAGAAAAACCAACCTATCCTGTTGCAGAAGCTATTCCTGAAGAGAAGCTATTAATCACTCAGGGAAGTTCAAAAGCCGTTGATCCTCATGTGTGGTTTGATATTGATTTATGGAAATATGCTGTGCTAGAAATTCGCGACGGATTAATTGAATATGATCCCGAACACAAGGAAGATTATGAGAAAAATGCAGAGGAATATTTAGAAGAGCTAACTAAGCTACAAGAAGAAGCACAATCAAAATTGAATGAAATCCCAGAAGAGAGTCGTGTTCTTGTTACGGCCCACGATGCATTTCAATACTTCGGTCAGGCATATGGCATGGAAGTGAAGGGGCTGCAAGGATTAAGTACAGATTCAGAATATGGGCTTAGGGATGTTCAAAATCTTGTGAATGTATTAGCAGATCAAAATATTAAGGCTGTATTTATTGAAAGCAGTATCTCAGAACGTTCGATTAATGCAGTCGTTGAAGGAGCAAGAAAAAAAGGTCATGAGGTTGAAATAGGTGGCGAATTGTTCTCAGATGCGATGGGTGAGAAGGGTTCACCTGAGGGGACGTATATAGGTATGTATCAACATAACATTGATACGATTGTGGAAGCGTTGAAATAGGATAAGAAGGAGGTAGGGATATGAATCCAATTAATGTATCAAATTTAACGGTAGCCTATGACCGTAAGCCTGTACTTCAGGAAGTAACGGTTGAAATGCCAGAAGGAAAGTTAATAGGCGTTGTTGGTCCAAATGGTGCTGGTAAATCAACGTTAATCAAAGCTATTTTAGGGTTAATTCCAACAGCCTCGGGATCTGTAGAAATTTACGGAAAATCATATCGTACTCAGCGAAAACTAGTTGGATATGTACCACAGCGAGGATCAGTGGATTGGGATTTTCCTACGAATGCTCTTGATGTCGTACTGATGGGAAGATACGGGCACATCGGCTGGTTTAAGCGGCCTGGTAAGAAGGATACTGCTATTGCTATGCAGGCGCTTGATAAAGTGGGCATGAAAGAATATGCAAATAGGCAGATCAGTCAACTATCAGGTGGTCAACAACAGAGAGTGTTTCTTGCAAGAGCCTTAGCACAGGATGCAACAGTTTATTTCATGGATGAACCATTTGTTGGCGTTGATGCTGCTACTGAAAAAGCGATTATCTCACTTTTAAATGAGCTGAAGGCACAAGGGAAGACCGTCCTTGTTGTTCACCATGATTTGCAGACAGTGAAGGAGTATTTTGATTGGACCCTTTTGTTAAATAAAAGAAAAATTGCGCTCGGTCCTACAGATGAAGTATTTACAATTGAAAACTTACAAAAAACATATGGTGGAAGACTATCATTTCTTGATTCTGAGGTCAGCACACCATTTGTAGTTCAACCTTAAGGAGGGAGAATAATGTTAAATGAGCTCCTCCTAACGCTACAGGATGCAAATACACAGTGGGTGCTATTTGGTACAATTCTTCTTGGAGTAGCAAGTGGTGTCCTCGGTAGTTTTGCCCTTCTTAGGAAACAAAGCTTAATCGGTGATGCTATGGCGCATGCAGCACTTCCTGGGATTTGCATTGCATTTCTACTTTATGGAACAAAATCGATTGGCTGGTTTTTAGTAGGTGCTGCGATATCTGGCTTACTTGCAACCTACTTTATTCAAGCTATTATTAACCATTCACGTATTAAAGAAGACACCGCGATTGGATTAGTACTCTCAGTGTTTTTTGGGTTTGGAATTGTCTTATTAACTAAAATCGCTCAATCTGAAAATGGTAACCAGAGTGGTCTTGATGACTTTATATTCGGTCAGGCAGCATCGCTTGTAGGAAATGATGTTCGAGTTATTTCGGGAATTGCAATCGTGCTTCTCGTGATCACCTGGCTACTTTTTAAAGAATTGAAGCTATTTACCTTCGACCGCCAATTCGCAAAAGGAATTGGATTACCTACAGGGTTTCTTAATGCCTTATTGATGACACTAATCGTCAGTGCAGTTGTGATAGGTTTACAAGCAGTGGGAGTTATTCTAATGGCCGCTATGCTCATTACTCCTGCAATATCTGCAAGGTATTGGACCGATCGACTTGATCGGATGGTTATAGTAGCGGGAACAATTGGTGCTTTATCAGGAATTCTTGGCACGATATTAAGTTCTATGGCAAACCGACTTCCGACAGGACCCGTCATCGTCATTGCAGCAACGGTTATTTTCTTAATTTCTCTCGTTTTTGCTCCAAACAGAGGGCTTTTATCGAAAGGTTTAAAATTGTATCGCGTTCGTAAAAGTGTTGCTAAGGAAACCGTTTTTCAAACGATGTATGATCTTTCTGAAGAAGTTAGCTTATCCACTACGAATTTTGCGTTCACTATAGCTCAGCTTGAAGAAAGAAGAAAAATGCCACGTCGCAAACTAGAGTCGATTCTACATCAGCTTCAAAAAGAAGGATACGTCTTCCAGCCAGTGATCGGCAAATGGCGCCTTACTGAGTTAGGTGCTTATAAGGCGCATGAAATTACAAAGAACAATCGACTATTCGAGATTTACACTATGTATGAAATGAAATTTGCTCATCTTCAATCAAAAACAAACGATGAGTGGCATTATAAAGAGCTTCCTCCAACAGCCGTAGAAGATCTTACTCGATTAATGGATGTTCATGAACGGGCGCTTAAGTTAAACCCGGCTCATTTTGCTAGAGGAGAAAAGTATCATGTCAAAGCACCTTCTCAAAGCACAAAAAAGCGTAAGAAGGAGGTGAATTCCTCATGAGTTATGGAGCATGGATTATGCTTACAGGTTCTTTAGTGGGAGTATCGTGTGGGATCATCGGGTGTTTTTTAATATTACGTAAAATGGCGATGCTTGCTGATGCGATTAGTCATACCGTTTTGCTAGGTATTGTATTGGCATACCTCGTAAGTCATTCACTAGAAGGGATCTATATGCTGGTTGGTGCAGGGATCATAGGTCTATTGACTGCTTTTTTAGTGCAGGTCCTTCATTCAAGCGGTGTGCAATCTGATGCCGCTATCGGTGTAGTGTTTACTTCCCTATTCGCATTCGGAGTTATTCTGCTGTCAGCTTTTGCTAGTAAAGTACACCTTGATGTTAACCACGCCCTTATGGGAGAGATTACCTTTATTCCGTGGAATACGTTAACAATAGGTGGAGTGGACCTTGGACCTTCTGCGGTCTGGATGCTTGGAAGTGTTCTGGTGATTAATCTTATTTTGATCCTCACGTTTTATAAAGAGATTAAGATTAGCTCGTTTGATCCTGCAATGGCTACGGCTATTGGTATTCCAGTTATGTTCATCCATTACCTACTTATGTCGATGGTTTCAATAACGACGGTTGCTTCTTTTGATAGTGTTGGGGCTATTCTCGTCGTAGCCATGCTTATTGTACCGGGAGCTACAGCATATTTATTAACAGATAAATTACTTGTTATGTTAATCATCAGTGCAGGTGTTGGCGTAGTTGCAGCGATCGGTGGTTATTATTCCGCGCTCGCTTGGAATATTTCGATCTCAGGTTCTATGGCATCGATTGCTGGAATGATATTTGCGATCACATTTATCCTTTCACCGAGACACGGTTTATTATCTAAAGTCATAGCAAGGAAAGGAATTATCGCAGATCAGTCTTAATCATTTAACGCGATGAATCGCAAAAGAAATGATTCAAAACTATATGAAAATTATGTGATCTGTAGTATAGTAAAGAAATGCGATAGCTTGTGTCCACAAGACTATCTCCTCAATTAGTAGCCCTGTAAGCGAATGCTGGATTCGCTTACAGGGCTTTTTTTAATTGAGTGGATTTTTTCTGTCATCATCTTGATTTCTAGAATAATGATACATTCGAGGGAATGCTTCCTCAAACGTAAAGTAAGGATTTAACGGATTCACGAAGTGTACGAAATTCAACTTTCCTATAAATGGATAAGCAGAATCGTAATCTTTTAGGTTGAAAGTAAGCATTAGTGGGAATAGAAAGAATGGATAAATGATATGAAAGATTGGAAGGAGATTAACAATGGACACTGGTACTGCGGCGAAACACAAAGCAAAACAAGCATCAAATGATGTGAAACCATGGATAAGAGGATTAGCAAGAATGGGGTATGCAGCCAAAGGAGTTGTTTACTTAATCATTGGGATCTTAGCTCTCCAGGCAGCATTTGGGCCAGGAGGTAAAACGACTGATTCAAAAGGTGCTTTCGCTACTATTGCAGGAAAGCCATTTGGTGAAGCACTTCTATGGGTTCTCATAGTTGGGTTAATCGGTTATTCCGTATGGAAAGGTATCCAGGGAATTAAGGATCCAGATCATTATGGTAACGATACAAAAGGCATATTAATTCGAATTGGATTTGTTGGCGCTGGTATTATTCATTTATTTCTTGCTTATAATGCGGTTTCTATTATTACAAGAGCGGGAAGTTCATCTTCTGGCAGTAAACAATCAATGTCTGCTAAACTATTAGGACAGCCGTTTGGTCAATGGATAATTGGATTTATTGGATTATGCTTAATTGGTTTTGGTATTTATCAGGTTATTCGTGGGTACAAGAAATCCTTTATGAAACAGCTTAAGCAGTATGAAATGCACGATCAAGAAGAATGGTGGGGCAAACGTGCTGGACAAATCGGACTTGCAGCACGAGGTGTTGTCTTCACGATGATGGGCGTATTCTTTATTCAGACAGCGATTACTGCTAATCCAGATAAAACGAAGGGGCTCGATGGAGCGCTTTCAGAATTAGCTAAACAGCCATATGGTGCTATCTTGCTTGGACTAGTTGCCATTGGATTTATCGCTTACGGCATTTTTATGTTTGTAAAAGGGAAGAATAGAAGAATGCAAATTTCTTAATTTATGGAGTATTGAAGAAGGTGAATCAACTGAATCAGACGACACTTGAAGAAGCAAGAAATGGAATTAAACAGAATCGTATGTACTTTTTGTACTTGTATGGAACAAATTGCTCTGTATGCCATGCTCTTTTGCCTCAAGTTGAGGAAGTATTAGAGGATTTTCCACAAATTATACGAGAGAAGTTAAATGTTCATGAAATTCCAGAAGCAGCAGGCGCCTTTTCTGTTTTCACCATCCCCGTACTTTTGTTATATGTGGAAGGAAAGGAAAGCATTAGAGAAGCGCGATTCGTTAATATTGACTCCCTTCGTTCATCGATCAATCGAATTGTTACGATGTTAGATTAGCCTAAAAACACTCATTAAGAGTGTTTTTTTGTTTTATCTTTATTATGAGTTGAAAACCATATACAGGAGAATGGAAAATTCAGTATACTGAACATAATCCAATGTGAAAGGAAATATGTGAAGTACGAATGAATGACTCGAAGCAGTTAACAACCACTTCAGAAACATCTCTATTTATTGTTCTCCTTGTCTTTAGCATACTTACTTATGTAGTTCTGTTTTTCTCAGTAATTGGAATGGCGATTATTGGCGTTTTATGGTTTATATCTTTTTTTAGTCACGGCTTGTTTATAGGAAACATTCGTAGTAATGGCGTTAAAATAACGGGATACCAGTATTCACATATCGATCAGAGAGTACGTGATTTATGTGAACGAATGGAGATCGAGAACGTTCCAGACGTCTATGTCATTGAGTCGGCAGGCATGCTGAATGCATTTGCAACAAGGTTACTAGGTAGGAACATGGTCATTCTTTATTCTGATATTTTTGAGTTAATTGAAGAAAACGCTGAAGAAGAAGTTACGTTTATTATTGCTCATGAACTCGCCCACATTAAACGAAATCACATTTTAAAACAACTTCTGCTTTTACCTGGAAATGTGATTCCGTTTCTTGGATCTGCTTATTCTAGAGCGTGTGAATATACGTGTGACCGAATGGGAGCTTACTACATAAATAGTGGCGAGAGGGCAGCAAATGGTTTAATTATTCTTGCCGTTGGAAAACGGCTATACCAGAGTGTGAACAAAGACGCTTATATAACACAGCTTCAATCTGAGAAGAGTTTTTTTGTTTGGTTAAGCGAATGGCTTTCAACTCATCCCCCTTTACCGAAAAGAATTGCTGCTGTAGAGTCGTTTATGGAACTGAGGAAAAAGACTCCATTTCCTGCTCCTCGTAAGAAATTAGTAATCCTTTCACTAATTATGCTTATGCTCTTTATCGGTGGAATAGGAACAGCCGTAATGGCAGTAGAAGTTGTTATTCCTTCGATCTCATCAGCATTCGAAGATGAGTTTGCGTTATTTGACGAGGCTACTGGCGTGACACCTCTTATGGAAGCCATAATTAATGAAGATGATCTCGCCTTTCAGTCTCTTATAGATAAGGCTGATCTTGAAGCAACTGACTCAGATGGCTGGAATGCTTTACATTATGCAGCTGAGCATTCAGAAAATGATAAGATGTTTCAAGCGCTCCTTGATCGTGAAATGAATCCAAATGCCGTTGATTTATATGGGACAAGTGCCTTAATGATTTCGGTTCAAAATGGCTATGTTTCTAAAGTGAATCGTCTATTAAAGGCAGGTGCTGATCCAAACATGGCGGACATTGATGGCTGGACGCCTCTTATTTATGCTGCTTATATGGAACCTTATAATCGGAATGAAATGTATAATCTACTCCTCGCAGCTGGGGCAAATCCCGCTATGCAAGATGAAGAGGGGTATACTGCAATTGACTATGCACGAGATGCGGGAAATGAAGAAGATATAAAAATTTTGTCTCAATAATGATAGATTCATAGGAAATTTAGTTTTGTGGCACGAATGATTATTAATAATGAAAGGTGGAGATTGAATGAAAGATGCTCAATTACTAAAACAATTTACTTTTTGGCGATATCGAACACTCCAGGCGCTTGATGCTGTTACAGAGGAGCAAGCAGATGTTCTTCCTGAGGGTTTTACGAACACAGTGCGATGGAATTTAGGCCATGTACTTGTCACTGCAGAATTTGTTTTAGATCGTTTTACAGTGATGGAGAAGAGCCTTCCAATAAACTATTCCGCATTATTTAAAGCTGGTACAAGACCTGGTGATTGGACGGAAGAGCCGCCGTCACTTACTGAGATAAAGCATTACTTAATCGAGCAGAATAAAAGAATAAGTGAGTTAGAAGGAGAACTGAGCGAGTCCCTTCAAAGTGAATTTTCTATTGGTTCCTACCTTACACTTGAAACAGTAGGAGAACTTATTCTGTTTTTAATGAATCATGAAAATCTTCATTTAGGGACAATTAGTGGGATTAAACGTGCTCAGGGTATGAAAGAACTGTGGAAAAAACAAACTGTATGAGTACAGCTTAAAACACGTGCAAAAGCACGTGTTTTTTGTATTTTTTATAACTTACTACAAGAAATATAGAATATATAACCTGTGATTTGTGCAATTCACAGGTTTTTTTAATTTTCTAAAAAAAGGTTGAACCTTTTTGGAAAGTTGTTATATAATACTAACAAATAAAATAAATTGTATTATAACAGATGGAGGGAAGCAAAAATGGATTGTTATACGTGCTATGGAAATGGTGAATTGGAATGTCCGCATTGTCATGGAAAAGAAAGAAAAAATGAAGGGTGTCACCACTGTGAAGGTGAAGGATGTGTGGGATGTCATCGCTGCAACAGTAGCGGCAGACTTGAATAGGAGGGGATGTTGTGCTGGATGAAACTTTAGAAAGCGCTTACGATCAAAAAAACCATTTACTAACTCTTGAAGCGATGGTGTTTCTAGAAAATCTTCAACGTCATTCACAGTCAATACAGCAATTAATGCAAGCAGAATTAAACAGAGAAGATTTCTTTGAACAAAAAATTCTCTTACCTGAAACGAAATCAATCCGTGAAGCGAATTGGGAAGTTAAACCAGTTCGGAAAGATTTACAAGATCGAAGAGTCATCGTGAAACAATCCATTATCGACATTGTAAATGGTGCTTCAACAATTAATGCTGGGGCAAATGTACTTATTGCAGACTTTTCGGATGAAGCAATGTCTTATGATCAGCGTATGGGAGCAGCGCAAAATCTAAAAGGACTTATTCAGCAAGAACGAGTTAAAGAGAATGTATATCCTACGGCCTTCATGATCGCAGTAAACAGTAGAAAGAATGAAGATAACTATAGTGGTATAGAAATTCCAGCTAACCTTATTGATTTTGGACTTTATGTTTTTCATAATACGACTGAATTATTGAAGCATGGTTCTGCTCCATATGTTTGTTTGAAAGGAATTTCTTCTTATCGAGAAGCTAGCTATTGGAATAACATTTTTTCTTTCACAGAAAAGGAAATGAATCTCTTTCAAGGAACGATCAAGGCCACTGTCACAATTGATCAAAACAATATGAACCAGACTGAGGAAATACTTTATGAATTACGTGATCATTGCGCGGGTCTTCATTTTGAATCTGAAGGTGTTGAGAGCATAAACGATTTAACGCGGTTTGTGATTAGCGTAGGACATAAGCGAAAGACACATGTCATTGTGGAAGAAAAGATGATGAAAAATAAAGATCGCGATGATGAGAGAAATGTGAATGGGGAAATGTTTGGACGGGGGACACGGGAAGTAATTGAAGGGTTTGATGGAAAGTGCATCACAGATACTAATCTGATTCCAATGATGAAGGCGATTTGGAATCACTATATGCCTGAACCGAATCAGATTTGGAAAATAAGGCATGAGTACTCGGCATTTGATAGCTTGAATCATTCGAAAGTGATCTAAGAAAGAAGCATGACCAAATACCAACATATCCAGGGGGAAATAATGATGACAAAGCAAACAGCAGAAACACTTCAAGAAAACTGGAACCAGGACCGTTTTAAAGGAATTGAACGCCCATATTCACCTGAAGAAGTTTTGAAATTACAAGGATCCGTTCAAATCGAGTATACTCTTGCGAAAAGAGGTGCTGAACGACTCTGGAAACTTGTGAATGAAGAGAACTTCGTCAATGCGCTAGGTGCCCTTACTGGTAACCAGGCTGTTCAACAGGTGAAAGCTGGCTTAAAAGCCATTTACTTAAGCGGATGGCAAGTAGCCGCAGATGCAAATATGTCGGGGCAGATGTATCCAGACCAAAGCTTATACCCTGTAAATAGTGTTCCACAAGTCGTAAAGCGAATTAATCAAGCTCTTCAAAGGGCGGATCAAATTGAACATTCGGAAGGAATTCATGAACGTGATTGGTTCGTTCCAATTGTTGCTGATGCAGAAGCAGGTTTTGGTGGTGCGCTGAATGTGTTCGAACTTATGAAATCAATGATTGAATCAGGTGCAGCAGCAGTACATTTTGAAGATCAACTCTCATCAGAGAAAAAGTGCGGGCACCTTGGAGGTAAAGTTCTTCTGCCAACACAGCAAGCTGTTAAAAATTTAATTTCTGCACGCCTCGCAGCAGACGTTATGGGAGTGCCAACGTTAATCATTGCGCGAACAGACGCTAACGCTGCGAATTTAATTACGAGTGATGTTGATAAATACGATGGTGAGTTTTTAACAGGGGAACGCACTCCTGAAGGCTTTTTCTATACGAAACCAGGTCTTGATCAGGCGATTGCAAGAGGCCTTGCTTATGCACCATACGCTGACCTTATCTGGTGCGAAACGTCTGAACCTAATTTAGAGGAAGCTCAGAAATTCGCAAATGCCATTCATGAACGTTTTCCTGGAAAATTACTAGCTTACAACTGTTCGCCTTCATTTAATTGGAAAAAGAAACTCGATGATGAAACGATCGCTAAATTCCAGCGTGAATTAGGTAAGATGGGCTATAAGTTCCAATTTGTTACGCTTGCTGGTTTCCATGCTCTTAACCACAGTATGTTTGAACTTGCAAGAGACTACAAAGATAATGGAATGGCTGCCTATTCAAGACTTCAGCAAGCTGAATTTGCTAGTGAGGCAGATGGTTACTCTGCGACAAGACACCAGCGTGAAGTTGGAACGGGTTACTTTGACGCTGTGTCTCAGGTCATTACAGGAGGAACTTCGTCAACGACTGCTTTAAAGGGTTCCACGGAGGAAGAGCAGTTTACTTCAACGAAATAAGAGAAAAAACCGGCTGAATTCAGCCGGTTTTTTGTGTGGGATTCGTTTAAATAGTGGAAGTGGGTCAGAAAAGCTGCTAGACATCGGTAGTATTAGAGTGAAAGGCACTTATTTCCGCGATAATTCATTGAATTCCGCGAAAAGTGATCACAATTCCGCGATAATCCAAATATATCCGCGGAAATAGGATTAATTCCGCGAAATCGGTTTTTTAGATCAGGCTGCAGCGCCTGCCGGGTCTAATCGGAGGCTTCCGTTTTTCGATGTCTAGCTGCAGCCTCCAGACCCTCGGTCACTTCACCTTTTCATCCGAACACAAAGACCGTGTTCATATGAAAAGGTTCCAGTGCCTGCCGGGTCTAAACGGAGGCTTCCGTTTTTCATGTCCAGCTGCGCGGGCCAAATCCTCCGGCTGTTTCGCCCTTTCGATTGAGACAAAAAGCGTCTCATTCGAAAGGGCTCCAACATACTGCGGATTTAGGCGGGCCCGCTCCGCTTTTCATGTCTAGCTGCGACTCGCAGAAACTGCGATATTTCGCTCTTGAACCAGAACACAAAGGGCGTGTTCTAGTTCAAGAGCTCCAATATCTTCGTTTCTAACCGCTCGTCTCCGCTTTTCGATGTCTAGCTGCAGCCTCCAGACCCTCGGTCACTTCACCTTTTCATCCGAACACAAAGACCGTGTTCATATGAAAAGGTTCCAGTGCCTGCCGGGTCTAATCGGAGGCTTCCGCTTTTCATTATTTATACTTAATTCCTGATTCTTCTACTATTCCGCCTTCATTGGCTTCGACTAGGAGGTCGAGGGCTTTGTTGAGAACTTGTTTGTGCTGTTCTCTGTTGTTTGGTTGTCCTAGTGCGCTGCCCATTGGAAAACGGTTGTAGAGGGAGCGTGGAATGTTAACGTATTCGCTTATTTCTTTAGACATTGTCAAGGAAACTGTTGGGATTCCGTGTTCTTCTAATATGCGTGCGATCAGACCGACCGACTGTTGACAGACTGGTCAGGAAGGCACCAACAAAGCGAAGTCTACGTTTTCCTTCAATAACTTCTGAGCCACCTCTTGTGCTGTAACCGTTTTGAGTGGGTGAGGTGTAGGGATATATCCCATAAAGCCATAGTGATTTTCAGCGAGTTCTCCAATTCTTCCTTCTTCTTGAAGTTCTTTCATTGTATCAAGAGGGAATTGGATGTTGGCATCCTGTATCACTTTTGAGTGATCATAGTGCTCGTGAGCAAATGATACATTATTGAGATCTGTATTTACGGGAATTTCTCTGTAAGAAGGATCACCCAAACCAAAGTTATCATTAAATGGTTGTTGCCCTTTTACATATACACCACCAGTAGCAATAATAGCGCCTTTCGCTTTGCTAAGGTCTTTAGTGAATGGTGTGAATGGGGTCGACTCGTTCTTTTCAAACTTAAAAGAAGGGACCCAATTTTGTTGCACCGCCTGTTCGACCTTTTCAATCATGCTAACTCCTCCTTCTCATTAAAATTATGTTGCCTTTTTGTTTTAGCATGTATACAAAAAAAACAAAAGTAAAACGTCTTGGACAGCATAATTTCCTCAAGTATGAAATACGATGGTTAGTAAATGAAGGAGGAGGGACAGGCCGATATGAATCAGAGAAGAAATGCCTATAAACAATGATTATTCGATTCTTCACTTTTCTAATCGGGTTTGGTCTGTCGGTTGCAGGTGGTGTTACGTTAATTCTAGAGCTCAATCTGATTATTATTGGTCATAGTCTTCTTGACTATTTTGCGTATATATCGCAGACCCCAGAGCTGTATCTATTTGCTTCTGGCGTTTTTGTTGTATGGGTAAGCGTATATTGGCCTAGAGCATAGGCAGTAAGAATTATGATTTCTCCGCTAATGTCCCTTCCCGATTGAGAAACTCCTCATACCCTATAATGTAGGCAACTATCATGATGGCCAAAAGGAAAGGGAGGAGACACATGAACCATTATCTCCCCATTCAGGGGGATTTTTATAGTGCTTATCCTGACACAAGGAATTATTATGGACTGAGACAGTATGACTACCAGCGGCCGTATCCGTTTATTGGAGGTTTTGCAGGTGGGCTTGCCGGAGGTCTTGCCGGAGGATTATTAGGAGTTTTATTAATACCGGGTATATATGGTGGATATCCTCGTCCACGACCCGGATATCCCTGTCCTGGTCCGGGATATTGCCCTCCAGGTTATGGACAGCCGGGATACGGAGCTCCAGGGTATGGCCCACCAGGATATGGCCCACCAGGATATGGCCCTCCGGGTTATCCTGGCGGACGACCGCCATATGGACCATATAGAGAATAGGATTAAAAGCAAAGGGAGAACCCTTTGCTTTTTTTCTTTATTTTAGCTTATAGTATTGTTTTTTCTTTTTTAGAAGGAATTCCACTTTACATTTTGAGCTTTACGAAATCGTTTGTTAACTTCCTTCCAATTAACGACATTCCACCAGTTTTCGATGTAGTTTTTTCGGTTGTTTTCATATTGTAAATAATAAGCGTGTTCCCAAACATCAAGAGCTAGAAGAGGGATGACATCCCACTGGCTTAAGTTTTGGTGTTTTTCAGCTTGAAGAATTTCAAGTCTTCTTGATACAGGTGACCAGACAAGAATGGCCCAACCTGACCCTTCTACTTTAGCAGCAGCATTTGTGAATTGTTGCTTGAATTGGTTGTATGATCCAAAGCTCTTTTGAATCTCAGGTAAAATTTCTCCCTCTGGCTTCCCACCGTCTGGGCTCATGATTTTCCAAAATAAAGTATGAAGATAATGCCCAGCTCCATTGAAAGCTAATTCACGTTCCCAATGTTTTATGAGAGCATAGTTATCCTGTTGTCTTGCTTTCTGTAATTCAAGTTCTGCTTTGTTTAACCCATCTACATAGCTTTGGTGGTGAAGGTCATGATGCAGCCTCATGATTCTTTCACTAATGTAAGGCTCGAGTGCATTGTATTTGTATGGCAGAGAAGGTAAGGTATGTCCTCCTATAGGAACGGATGAATCTTGTAAGTTACGCCACTGCTTGTATAACGAATTGGCCATCTTATATAGGTCTTCTTCATTTGACCCATTCACATCGACATTTTCCTGAACCGCCGCTAACCATTCTTCAGTTTGAATAAGTAGAGAAGAGTTTACTCGTTCATGGAGGTT
Source organism: Anaerobacillus sp. QJM3NY_32 (assembly GCF_056173645.1). Taxonomy (NCBI): domain Bacteria; kingdom Bacillati; phylum Bacillota; class Bacilli; order Caryophanales; family Bacillaceae; genus Anaerobacillus; species Anaerobacillus sp. QJM3NY_32. The sequence continues at coordinate 1,514,610 of NZ_CM149684.1, forward strand.
ACCTTCTAAAATGTGATTTCGGAATTGGGAGCCCCACTCAAGCAGTTTTACTGACAATCCACTCACTCCTTTCTAGACGTTATTACTATATGAATCTTGTTAACAAATTGTTTCAATCTCTTAATAAATGTTTTTAATATGAAACATTTGGGTAACACCTCTCTATGGAGTTTGACGCTAAGGGGGATCATAATGGGGAAAAATATCAATGAAGAACAACATACAGGTAAGCAAGAAGGTCGAAAAAAAGGGAAACGTTTTGCTAGGAATGTCCTTTTAATAGGTGCTTTCTTGATGGTTTTTGTATTAACGTTTGGGGGTTATCAAACTTACGCCTATATTAATGAAGCACCAAAGCTTGAAGAAAATAAACTAAGTTTACCGCAATCATCTACTTTATATGATGCAGAAGGAAATAAAATTACAGACATCGTAGGCGAAGAGCATCGAAATATCGTTTCATTTGATGAAATCCCTGAACATGTTGTAAATGCCTTCATTGCAGTTGAGGATGTAAGATACTGGGAACATAATGGAGTGGATTTAAAAAGAATCGGCGGAGCTGTCGTCGCCAATATTCAAGATGGGTTTGGAGCAGAAGGTGCGAGCACGATTACGCAACAAGTTGTTAAGAACATGCTTTTAGAGCCTGATAAGACAGTGAAACGCAAAGTTCAGGAAGCTTACCTTGCGATGGAATTAGAGAAACAGTATTCCAAAGAAGAGATTCTTGAGATGTATTTAAATAAAATCTATTTTGGACAAGGGGCATATGGAATCGCAACAGCTGCGAATACCTACTTCAATAAGTCACTTGAAGAGTTATCAACAGAGGAAGCAGCATTATTAGCAGGTTTGCCTCAGCGGCCATCAGGATACGATCCATACAAACATCCGGACATTGCAAGCGATAGAAGAGCTACTGTCCTAAGTTTAATGGAGCAGCATGGATTTATCTCTGAACAAGAACGGAAAGAAGCAGCTTCTGTTCCTGTAGAAGATTCAATTGTGGATCAACAAAGTCAGTCGACAACCAACGATGCTTTTATCGATCAGGTCATTGATGATCTTGAGAAAGCTGGCATTCCTGAAAACGCCCTTTATTCAGGGGGATTAGAAATTTATACGACGCTTGATCAGAATGCTCAGCAGATTGTAGATGAAGCACTTACCACAAATAAAGTTGTTGAATACCCAGATGAGCAGTTTAGAGCAGGGGTTTCCCTAATTGACACTCAGTCCGGTGCGATTAAGGCTATTGGTGGAAATCGTCAAACGGGTGAAGATGATGTGCAAAAAGGATTTAATTATGCCACTCAATTAGAACGGTCCCCAGGCTCCACGATCAAGCCAATTCTTGATTATGCTCCTGGAATTGAAAATCTAAAATGGTCAACGAATCAACAGTTTATTGATGAAGAACTTGAGTTAAACGGTAAAGAATTTAGTAACTGGAACGACGAGTTTCAGGGCAGTGTTTCTATACGAGAAGCACTTCAGTGGTCTTATAATATTCCTGCTATTAAAGCATTTATGGAAGTGGGGGGCGAAGAAGCTCAAGCATTTGCGAAAAAACTTGGCATTTCAATTGATGAAACGTATCCTGCCTATGCTATCGGTGGTTTTGCTGGAGGAATTTCTCCTCTACAACTATCAGGCGCATATGCCGCATTTGGTTCAGGCGGAACTTTCCATGAGCCCTATAGTGTTGAAAAAGTAGTATACCCGAATGGTAAGGAGCACCAGCTATCCTCTAAATCTGAAAAAGCGATGAGTGAAGGAACTGCCTACATGATTACAGACATGCTCCGGACGGTCGTGGAAGAAGGAACTGGCATGCAGGCGAAAATTAAAGGTTTGGACGTAGCCGGTAAGACGGGCACGACAAGTCTTGATGATGGTATTAACGGTGATGGTGTATCAGACGCCTGGTTTTCTGGATACACGTCTAACTATACTGCTTCCATTTGGACTGGATATGATAAAACGACTCAAAATTCCTTTATTCATAAAGAAGACGATGATATTGCGAAGTTGCTTTTCCGTCACATCATGAGTGAAGTATCGAAGGATAAAGACACCGCCTCATTTGAAAAGCCGGATTCAGTTGAAGAGATTGAAATTGATAAGACAACAGGCTTACGTGCAAATAAGGCAACACCTTCGTCTAGTATAATTAAAGAGCTTTACTTTAAAGGAGAAGAGCCGAAAAAAGCACCACTTCCAAAACCGAAAAAGAAAACTTCATCAAATGAAAAAGATGAGAAAGACGATACATCTACAGAATCTACTAAGAAGAATTCCAATAATTCCAATGATAAAAAGAAGTCAGAGGATAAAGTAGAGAAAAAGCAGAAGGATGAGTCCATAAAAGAGGAACCAAAGGCTAAGCCGGAAGAAAAGAAAGAACCAAAAGAGCCTCAAGAACCGGAAAGATCAGACGAACAAGAACAACAAGAACCTACTGATCAGTCCGAAGAAAATGAAGAGCCTGTAACGGATGACTCTGCTAATACTAAAACTGACAGTTCAGAAGACGGCGAAGATGATGCTAATGCTAACACTGGTAATGAAGAGAATACCAATAATGATGGCGGTAATGAAGGAACCCCAAGTAATACGGGTGACGCAGAAGAGGGAGGTAATCAAGAAGGTTCAAATAATGACCCTCCCGCTGATGGAAATGATGAGGGCACGAGTGAAGAAACAAATGAAAACTCTGCAAATGATAGTGAAAATAGCGAGGTAAGTGATTCGGAAGAAAACACTAGTGACACATCGGACACTTCTGATCAAAGTGGAAGTCAAACTTCTGAAGAGAAAGAAACTTCATCAGCTGATGCGAATCAATCGAAGGAAAAAGAAACAACAGAAAAGTAGAAAATACTGTAAATATCCTGAAACTGTGACCAATTTAACAGTTTATAGAATGAACCTCCATTATGATGAAGAAGGAAATGAAAATTCATCATATGGAGGTTTTCATTATGAAAGCAGCAATTGTACATGCCTTTAGAGAGCCACTTTCAGTAAAGGAAGTAGAAAAACCTGTTATTGGACACGGAGAAATATTAGTACGCATCAAAGCATGTGGTGTATGTCATACCGATTTACATGCCGCCCATGGTGATTGGCCAGTTAAACCAAAACTTCCGCTGATCCCTGGTCACGAAGGAGCTGGTATTATTGAGGCAGTAGGGGAAGGTGTTACGCACTTGAAGATAGGAGATCGAGTGGGTGTCCCATGGCTCTATTCCGCTTGTGGTCACTGTGAATACTGCCTAACGGGACGTGAAACACTTTGTAAAGAACAGCAGAATGCGGGCTATTCAGTTGATGGAGGATATGCTCAATATTGTAAAGCCGATGCAGATTATGCTGTCAAAATACCTGATCGTCTTAGTTTTGAAGAAGTAGCTCCTATTTTCTGCGCCGGCGTTACCACTTACAAAGCTTTAAAGGTAACTGAGGCTAAGCCTGGTGAGTGGGTGGCTATTTATGGTATCGGAGGATTAGGGCATGTCGCCGTTCAATATGCGAAAGCAATGGGGCTTCACGTCATAGCAGTTGATACGCACAGTGAGAAATTAATACTTGCAAAAGAACTAGGTGCAGATCTTATTGTTAATCCAGTTGAAGAGAATTCTTCTGAATTTATCCAAAGAGAGGTTGGTGGAGCGCACGCTTCCGTTTGTACAGCTGTTTCTAAGCCTGCTTTTAGTGAAGCTTATGCGGCAGTTAGACGAGGAGGCTCCGTAGTTGCTGTTGGACTACCACCTGAAGAAATGCCGATACCGATTTTTGATACAGTATTAAATGGCATTAAGGTCATTGGATCGATCGTGGGCACGCGAAAAGATTTAATGGAAGCTTTGCAATTTGCAGCTGAAGGTAAAGTAAAAACAATTATTGAGACTCGCCCACTAGAAGAGATTAACGAAGTTTTTGAGAGTCTAGAAAATGGCGATATTAATGGAAGAGTTGTGATCACGTTCGACTGAAAAAAACCGCCGTCGGCGGTTTTTTTATGTTGGGGGAGCAAGAGGGACAAATGGTGTTAATTCAGAAGTTTGGGCTGTAGATAGTTCAGGAGCAGGTTCAGTGTATCCACCTGTATTATAGAGATTTGATAGTGGTTTTATAATACCAGCGCTCCCAATTTGCAGGACTGAGGAATTCGAAATTCCTTCGACTCTAAGCTGATGAATAACGATGTTTTGGTTCACAAAGAAATTCACGAATCTTCAGCTCCCTAATTGTTTGCGGTAATGTTTTCATCCGCAACATCCGGGTCTAGTGAATTCGTTAAACTAAATCCGTTGTTCACGACATGAAAATCCCCTGTATTAAATGCACCTGAACCAGCGTATGTTTTTGAAGTTGATTTTGGTGTTGTGTTAAAACTATCCCCGAAGTTTACTACTCCACCCGCGCTATTTATCTTAACTGGTCCTACGATTGAAGGCATTATTGAACACCCTTTGAGTTGTTATAAAGTATAGTATGTGATCAATAAAGGATCCGTTCAATTTATTCTTCATCATCGTAAGGATTAGACAAATATTCGCGATTATGTTTCACCCTTGCCTCCGTCTTAATCTGTCTTGTAGAACCAACTTGTAAAACGGAGGAAGCAGCGATCCCAATGACGCGAATGCTCCCAACTTTAATAATGGGGTTTTCGTGAATAGTGCATTGCTCGATGTTCTCAGTAAGCAGCGGGAGAGGTAGTAGTTGGGAAAACATCGGATATTCTGATAAATCTTCTACTTCATTCCCATTAAAAATAGGAAATTCACGCTGTAAAGCATAAATTTTAGTCTCGGGAGTCACTTGATTGCTGTCACCAATTTGCACAACTGCTGAACTATCGACTGACGAAACAAGGATCCAATTGACGAGGGAGGATCGACTATTCATAGGAAATTCCCCTTATGATGACGCTAATGGAACAAATGGAGCTGAGATAATTAACGATTCCGGCGGTGTGTCGAAAATAGATGAGCAGACGATAGATTCTGTGTCTCCTACAAGAAACACAGAAGAACTTGCTACAGCTGTAATATTAATATGCCCTACTGAAAGTCCTCGATTTATGACGGTATATTTCATTTGGAATCAGTCCTTCCAGGTAAGTTTTTTAGAAAAGCCTCCATGCCATTAGTAATGTCTCGCTTTAATTTGTTCGTTACTTCTTCGACTAGTTGCTCTGTGCTTGACTCAGGCGAACGGTTGGATTGTTGATTAACATAATAGTTAATGCGCTGATCTAGCTGTTTTTGAATATCATTTAGGATGAAGTGACGGTAAGGATCATCAAGAGGATACTGATATTTTTTCTCTAACTCCCCTAGATGTTGGATAGCTCCTTTTTTCATGTAGGAATGAATGTTTTGCTGAATGGATTGAATGGCTTCCGGAGGTATGTTGCTTGGGTTCATTCCATTTCCCCCGTTTACTGTAAAGTCATCCAGAACATCAGCTCCTCCGTTTGGAGTTAAGCCAATATTTAACGTTCCATCAAGCCTTTCAATTTTTAATTGATCAAATTTATATTCGATTTTCTCAATGTTGGTTTTAGGAGCTTTCGATAACTCATGGCAGCTATTTCTTAAATCATCCACCATATCTTCAAGCATTTTGATTCGATTGTTTTGTTGTTCAATGTTTTGTTGCATCCGTTGCAAGATCGCATAGAAATTATCGGTTGGATACATTGACAATCAACTCCCGTATCAAAATGTTTATTCCACCAATAAAGGGTCACTCCCCAAATCTTAGGTAATCCAACCAGGTATCACTCAATATCTTTATGGTCCGATGGATAGAAGACTTTACACTATCGTATGTTCGATAGCAAAATTAGGTGAATGCCCTGCTAAATATTCGCAACAACATTTTGGTCAGCAATATCACTATCGTTAACGGTAGTGACGCTGTAATTACTATTTACGTTTAAGCCATCGCCTGTATTAAACGAACCGCCGCCCGCAAAGGTGCGTATTGCACTTGTTGGAGACACAATAAATACATCGCCGACGTGGAAAACACCGCTGCTTCCAATGGAATTGACTTTAATAGCTCCAACGATTGCCGGCATTTTTTCACATCCTTATTAATGGATTTCACTTATTACTGTATGCGGAACAATAGCGTATGTTCAAAGCTTCTAGCTTTGGTCTATTTACCGCATACTTCGCCTGCATCGTAGCAAACTTAAAAGCTCTAAATTATAAAAACACTTCTACATCTAAACTATTATTCAGTAACAAAACCACCTATAAGAATTTTTTAATAAGTCATATGACGTTGGATCAGCAAATGAATAATTTATATCTTTCAGTAAAAAATAGGCAGGTTAACAAATGAATAGAAGGGAGTTTTTATAATGAAATGGATGTTGAATTTACTATTCATGCTAGCGCTTTTTGTCGTGCTTTCTCCTGAGGGTTTTGCAGCTGAGAAAAGTGATGCCAATGTGCGTGTTATTCATGCTTCACCAGATGCGCCGTCTGTCGATATTTATGTAGATGGTCAACCTGCTTTTGAAAAGGTTTCGTTTAAAGATGTGACAGATTATGCTGCTTTAACACCTGGTGAGAAGACGATTCAAATTTTTGCCTCTTCTGCTAACGGGGAAGGTAAACCGGCCCTTGAACAAAAATTAACTGTGGAATCAGGAAAAAACTATTCCGTACTTGCGATCGGTAAACTTGAGAACCTTGCCCTTAAAGTATTAGAAGATCAAAAAGGTTCAGGAGAAAAATCGGGATTGAGAGCTGTACATGCTTCACCGAACGCTCCAGCTGTTGATATTGGTGTGAAGGATGGAGATGCTCTTATTAAGAATCTCGCTTTTACCCAAAACTCTGAATATCAAATGGTCGATCCCGGGACATACAATTTAGAAGTTCGAGCCGCAGGATCTGATAAGGCTGTTCTTGATCTTCCTAACTTACCTGTTGAAGCAGGTGTGAACTACACAGCTATCGCCATTGGCTTATTGGATGGGGACCCCCCATTAAATGTTATTCTTCTAAAAGATGGGAAATAATAAGAAGACCGCAGCTTAGCTGCGGTTGTTTTTGTCTGGAGAGGTTCTGTTCGTTTATTGCATTATTTTCTAATACAATGGGGTCCAACAAGTCCATCTATACTGAAAAGAAAGGAAACGTGATCGAATGCATTCAAAACATACAGTGCGCTACATTTGCGAGCGTTATATAAGTGGGAATAGTTACTATTATAAACAGGAATTAATTACGCATGATACGTGGCAAAATCCCGCTTCAATTCACTGGTCTGCTAAAAGACCAATTTCAAGTAACACATTTTATCAGAAAGAAAAAGAAGGCTATAAGACAATTACTAAGCTACATGACAAAAAACCAGCGAAGGTTCTCCAGTTTTCTAGAACATAGTAAGGTTTATTCTACATCTTAGGAAGGAATGAGAGATAGCAAGGAGGAATAAAGGATGAAAACCATTTATCATGTACAGAGCGGAAAAACCGGTTCATGGGAGATCAAGAAAGAGGGGGCAGAACAAGCAACCAAAACTTTTGAAACAAAAGCAGAAGCGTATCAGTATGGAAGGTCATTATGTGATGAGAATCGTCCATCTGAATTGATTATTCATCAGGAGAACGGGCAAATCGAAGACCATAGCCTATACAATCGTTAGTAATTTCTGTTCTCTTCGTACATATTTTTCAGCTTATGAATAAACATAGTACTAACTACTATCCTAATGAAAGAAGGGAACCTTCATGGATTTTATTAGTCCAACAGCTGGAAAAGTAACGGTTGAACAGCTTACTCAACTCATTGAAAGCTATACGAAAGAAGATCCTAAAGGAACATACCGCATTGTGATTGGAACAGATTCGCAGACAAGCCGGAAAGCGACACAGTTTGTGACAGCCCTCATTATCCATCGCGTCGGCAAAGGAGCACGCATTTTCTATCGAAAAGTAAAACACAAGCCGATTCATGAGCTCAGGCATCGCATTTATAAAGAAACCCAAATGAGTCTTGAGCTCATGGAATCGTTAAAGGATGAAGGATTTTCAACGCTATTAGAAACCTGGCCGATTGAGATTCATCTCGATGTTGGAAAGCAAGGGGAAACGCGTAAAATCATACAGGAAGTTGTAGGGTGGGTAACTTCTGTTGGCTATATTGCTAGAATCAAGCCCGACTCATATGGGGCAAGCAGCGTTGCAGATCGCTATACAAAATCAATTAGTTAAACTGGCGGAATATGCCAGTTTTATTTTTTTTTTTATGAAACTTCACTCTCGCTCATTCGTATTATTAGTAGAATAAATACTATGGAGGAGTGGTGAGATGAAGTTACGAATGATCACGATTCTTAGTGCACTGATGCTTATTCTTGCAGCATGTAGTGGTACAACAGAATCCGGAGGCGAAGTCAGCGTTGATAAAGGAATTGACGCTCAGGAAGTATTTGAGAAGTCAATTGCGGCTCAAGAAGAGATTAAGAATTTCCATATGAATGCGGATATGACGCAAAGTATTGGTTCAGATGAAGAAGAGATGGATATTAATAGCGTGATTGACGCTGATATGGTGATGGATCCTATTGCTTTTCATCAAATGATTGATATGACAGCAAATGGTGAAACAATGCAAATGGAATCATACTTTACTGAAGAAGGTTTCTTTATGAAGCAGGGTGAGCAATGGATGAAATTCCCTGATGAAATGACAGATACGCTTCTTTCTCTTCAGGAAACTCAAGCTGATCCAGCTGAACAAATGGAAATGCTCAAAGAATATGTCGATGAATTTACTTTATCAGAAGAAGATGATACTTATGTAATGACATTGAAAGCTTCGGGTGAGAAATTTCAAGGTTTGATGGAGAAAACAGCTGAAGACATGGGCTCACAAAATCAAATGATGGAAGATGCCATGGATCAAATGAAAGTGAACAATGTGGAATACACATACGCGATCGATAAGGAAAGCTATCTCCCTGTTCAAATGGACATGAAGATGGATAGTGAAATGAGCATGGAAGGCGAAACAATTTCCACGATTATGGAGATGAACTCCACTTATGACAAGTACAATGAAATTGAAGAAGTGAAGGTTCCTGAGGAAGTTATTTCACAAGCAAAAGAAATGCCAGGTATGGAACAATAATAATAAGGAGTGCTGCTGAAAAAGCGGCGCTCTTTTATTATGAATATAGAAATATTTAATAACTACTTATGAATCGGATAAGTTATAACTGGAAAAAAGTACCCTGAAGCGTTACGATTAGCACATGACAACTGTTTGAAAGGAGCGAGGTTCATGTCAACTGAAACATTATTATACGATCAACTGAAACGTCCTTTAAGAGATCTTCGTATATCGGTAACGGACCGTTGTAATTTCCGCTGTCGTTACTGTATGCCTGAAGAAACGTTCGGTCCAGATTATGAATTTCTTCCTAAAACGAGCCTTCTCCAATTTGAGGAGATTACTCGTCTCGCTCGGTTATTTGTTGAGATGGGGGTTGAGAAGATTCGTCTGACTGGCGGAGAACCGCTACTTAGAAGGGATCTCGATGTCCTTATTGGTATGCTATCACAAATTAAAGGTCTTGATGATATAGCTTTAACAACGAATGCTTCTTTATTAAAAAAGAGCGCATTAAAATTAAAGCAGGCAGGTCTCACTAGGGTGAATGTTAGTCTTGATGCCATTCATGATGAAACGTTTGGCAAAATGAATGGGAGAGGAACTAAGATAAAACCTGTTCTCGAAGGCATTCAGGCTGCAGCCGATGCAGGACTTCAAGTTAAAATTAATATGGTCGTTCAAAAGGGAGTTAACGATCACGAGATCGTTCCAATGGCTTCGTATTTTAGAAATAGCGGGCACATCGTTCGCTTTATTGAGTATATGGATGTAGGAAATTCAAATGGATGGAAGTTTGATCATGTGATGAATAAGAAAGATATTATTGATCAAATAGCAGAGACTTTTCCTCTTAAATCTGTTGATGCTGCATACTTTGGCGAAGTAGCAAGCCGCTATCAATATGAAGATGGATCTGGTGAAATTGGTGTCATTTCATCTGTCAGTGATTCGTTTTGTTCTAGCTGTACAAGAGCGCGCCTTTCAGCTGATGGAGCTCTTTACACTTGCTTGTTTGCTTCGAAAGGAATGAGCTTACGAAATCCGCTTCGTAATGGAGCGACAGATGACGAATTACGGACGATGCTAACAAATCTCTGGAACGGTCGACATGATCGCTATTCAGATGAGCGAACAGAGGAAAGTGTTTTAAATAGAGACAAGATTGAAATGTCATTTATAGGTGGATAATCATGGAGAAACAATTCAAACATACGACTGAACGCAAAATCACACGGTATGAAGGTGGGAAATTTAAAGAGAAGGAAGACGTGATTGCTCTTGAGAAACCAATCACGATTCGAATTAATCATACTGAATTCGCAACGCTTGTTTGTACACCTGATCATTTAGAAGATATGGTCATTGGATTTCTCGCTTCAGAAGGGGTGATTCGATCTTATCACGATGTGGAAGAAATGCTTTTTAATGATGGACAAGGGATTGTAAATGTAAAAGCTGCTGTTCAAGGTTCATTAACGTCTGATACATATACAAAGCGCGTCATTAGCTCATGCTGTGGAAAAAGTAGACATTTTTATTTAAAAAGTGATTCAAAAACGGCTCGGACGATTATGAAGGCACCTAAATTAACGGCTTCCGTTTGTCTTGCTAATATGAGAACGTTGCAAGAGGAGTCAGCTACGTTTAAATCGACTGGTGGTGTTCATAACGCGGCCATTTTCAAAAATGGGGAAATGGTGGCTTCACGTACTGACATTGGAAGACATAATGCTCTTGATAAGCTATATGGTTACGTACTCCGTCATCATCTTCATCCTTCTGATCTTAGCGTTGCGTTTAGCGGGAGAATTTCATCAGAAGTTGTTATTAAGCTATCCAAGATGGGTATTGGTGTACTGCTCTCAAAATCGGCTCCCACCGAGCTTGCCATTCAATTAGCGGATGATCTTAACATTACAACAGTAGGGTTTATTCGCCATGAAGGCTTCAATGTTTATACAAAACCAGAACGGATTCTGAATTAGAACACCTCTAGATTAGAGGTGTTTTTTTTGATGAAGTCGTTCATACTACTGAACAAATAAGCATTTTGGAAAGGCGGATATGCAATGGGTTGGACGATAGCTGTGATATTCTGGATTGCTGGTGTTGTATTGGTAGGAAGCCCCAAGTATTTGTTTCATCGTCTTGAGGCTATGAAATCGGATACGGCGGGTCATGCAAGGGCATCTGAAGCAACAGATAAAGAAGAAAGTATTTTCTTTTTTATTGAAACGAAAGCTCTTGATTCAATACCGTGGTGGGTTGTAACGATTTCTTGTGTCACAATTGGACTTTTTCTTATTGCGTTTGGAGTAATCGCCCTTGTTTTTTCCTATTAAAATGAAACTTTCTTGATTATTCATTCGTCTTTAGAGAGGAGGGATTTGCCGGTAGTTTGGTTATCCCCCTTTGGTGGTAAATAAAGAAAGAAAGAGTTCATTTATGTTAGGGAGATATAAGGGGTGTGTGACAGATGGAAGCAGAGAGAAGAAAAGTAAAGTCAGTGTGGCATTTTTATTTATTATTAGTAGGATTACTTGTTCTAAAAACGTACCTTGTTTATCGATTTGAATTTTCGTTTTCGTTGAGCGGAATTGGCGAAGAAATGTTTCTTTTCATTAATTCAATAGGGTCAATCGTATTACTGCTAGGTATAGGTCTTTTTAGGAAGCAGTCAAAACCAGGCCTAATACTAGCAGTTTATTTTATTTTATCAGCTCTACTTTATTGTAATATTTTATATTATCGTTTCTACATAGACTTTGTTACCGTTCCTGTTCTTTTTCAATTCGGTAATGTTGGAGGGCTAGGTCAAAGTACAGTTGAGCTGTTGAATTTATATGATCCGCTCATCGTGTTCGACTCCATCATCTTATTTTGGATCCTAAAACGAAATCATTTACATAAGATCCCTTTATCAGAGAAACTACGAAAAAGAACGGCGCTTACTGGTGTCGCCGTATTAGTAGGAACAGCTGGACTGGCGTTGATTATGCATCCATTACTATTTGAAAAATCATATGATCGAGAGTTATTTGTTAAGTCACTAGGTGCCTACACATACCATATTTATGATATAGGCTATAACTCGTTTACATCCATTAATAGTGCGTTTGCGGATGATACCGAACTATCAGAAATCGAAAGTTATGTTGAGAAAAAGGAATTGAAATCTTCCTCCTATGAAGGAATCGCAAAAGGGAAAAATTTGATCATTATTTCTTTGGAATCTACGCAAGCATTTATGCTTGATGAAAGTATCGATGGGGAAGAAGCAACACCTTATCTAAATAAGTTGAAGGAAGAAAGCTTTTTCTTTCCCAATTTCTATCACCAGACAGCACAGGGGAAAACGTCTGATGCTGAATTTATGATTGATAACAGTTTGTATCCACTTTCCGGTGGGTCTGTGTTCGTAAGAAAGCCACAGAATGAGTTTTTCTCACTTCCTGAGGCATTAAATGACGAGGGGTATACGACAACTTCTTTTCATGGAAATGATCGAGAATTTTGGAATCGGTCAGAAATGTATGAAACGCTTGGTTACGATCGTTTTTATTCAAAAAAGGATTTTGAAGTGAGTGACGATAATTCCATTAACTACGGTTTGAAGGATATCCCATTCTTCAAGCAATCAATTCCTTACTTAAAAGAACTGGATCAGCCATATTCGGCAAAATTTCTTACGCTGACAAATCATTTTCCTTACTTATTAGAAGAAAAGGATACAATGATTTCACTGCCGGAGACGCCGGAAGAAGTAGTAAACCGATATTATGCAACGGTTCGCTATGAGGATGAAGCGATAAAGACTTTCTTTGAAGAAATGAAAGCTGCCGGTTTATATGAAGACTCCATTTTTGTTCTTTATGGTGATCATTATGGGTTATCTGAAACTTATGATAAAGCTCTTGGCGACTATCTAGGTGAAGAAATAGGTCCTGTTGAACATGTCGATCTACAAAAAGTGCCTCTCATCATTCACGTCCCAGGTGAAGAAGGAAAGGTGATTGATACAGTTGGAGGACAAGTTGATTTAAAGCCGACAATATTAGAGCTGTTAGGCGTAGAAGAAAGCACAAGTTTGAATTTTGGCACAAGCCTATTCTCGAAAAAACGAGAAGACCTCGTTATTTTCAGGGATGGAAGTTTTGTGACAGAGAATCTTATCTATACTAAAAATACGTGTTATAACAAAGAAACAAGTTCAAAAACCAATCGAAACAAATGTGCTCGCTATTTTGGTCAGGTTCAAGATGAATTAGATTATTCTGATCAAGTGATCTATGGCGATTTACTCCGTTTCATTGAATAGCTTTGGTGTTCATTCTGAGTCGTTCATGGTACGCTTAAATAGGATTAATGACTGTAAAGGGATGAGTATACATGGATTTGCAGAGGTTACAAATTCTAACTGAAGTAGTGAGAGAGTACAAAACAGCTATTCACATGGATCAAAATAAAGATGAGGTAGGTAGAGAAGTTCTCGATATTGTGATGAATTCTCAGGATCTCGTTTTATATGGACATGTAAAAAGAGCTAAAGATGTTGATAAATTTCCTGGTGAAGCTTTGAAGCACCTCGATCAGGCTACAAAATATCTTCATGAAAAAATAGATGAACAGTTGAAACACTCTTGAACCTAAGGGTGTTTTCTTTACGATTGACATTGTTTTTATCGTAACATAGCGATCAAAACATTGATTGAAAAATGGAAATAGTTTGTGTATAAAAGAATGTGTTGTAATTGTTGCAATACACTGTCATATAGTGATATGTTTTTACTGTTTACTAGATTAAAGGAGAGTGAAATGAATGACTAATTTCGTTAAGCGACTGGCTCCTGTATTTTTAATGGGGCTAGTTGTTTTTGTGATAAGTGCTTGTTCGAACGGTGGAAACGAATCGAATGAAGCATCTGAAGATAAACCGACTGCCTGGGAAGAGATTCAAGAAGAAGGAAAGATTACGGTAGCTACGTCTGGGACGCTCTATCCAACTTCTTATTATGAAGAAGGTTCTGACGAAGTGACGGGGTACGAAGTTGAAGTTGTAAAAGAGATGGCGAAACGCCTTGATCTTGAAGTTGAATTTGAAGAAATGGGCTTTGATGGCATGTTAACAAGCATCAACTCAGGGAAAGTAGATCTTGCTGCAAACGACATAACATCAACGGAAGAGCGAGAAGAAAAATTCGCTTTTTCTGAACCAGTTAAATACTCTTACGGAACTGCGATCGTAAGAAAAGATGATTTATCTGGAATTGACTCACTAGATGATCTTGAGGGGAAAAAAGCCGCTGGTGCTTCAACAACGGTTTATATGAAGGTAGCTCGTGAGCACGGTGCTGAAGAAGTAACTTACGATAATGCGACAAATGAACAGTATTTACGTGATGTATCAACAGGGAGAACGGATATTATCCTGAATGATTATTACTTACAGAAGCTCGCTCTTGCTGCCTTTCCAGATTTAAATATTACAATCCATCCAGATATCGAATATTATCCAAATGACCAGTCGATCGTTATGAAAAAAGATAGCGGAGAACTTGAAACAAAAGTGAATGAAACCATTAAAGAGATGAAGGAAGACGGGACGCTCAAAGAGCTTTCAGAGAAATTCTTTGATGGAGCTAACGTATCAGTTAAGCCAGATATTGATTTTGAAGAATAAGTGGGAGTTGTAACAAGTGGGGGAAATACATTGGGAATATCTATTTGATGCGGGTCTTGCGTTAAAGTCGTTTCCCTATGTCATTCAAGGACTTGGATTAACGTTATTGATCGCGTTTGTTGGAATGATTATCGGGCTGGTGATGGGGTTATTTCTTGCTCTTGGAAGAATGTCAAAATGGAGAGCCCTCAGGTGGCCAGCTCGACTTTACATTTCGTTTATGAGAGGTACACCGATTCTTGTTTTTCTTTATATTCTTTATTTCGGGTTACCTGTCGTTGGCATTGAGTTTTCAGCTTTAACATCAGCATTGATTGGTTTTAGCTTAAATAGCGCCGCCTATATTGCTGAAATACAGCGATCTGCGCTGTCATCTGTTGAAAAAGGGCAGTGGGAGGCATCGACCGCGCTCGGTATGCCTTATTGGACAACAATGAGGGAAGTCGTATTGCCGCAGGCAACGCGAATAGCGATTCCGCCATTATCGAATGTGATGCTTGATCTAATCAAGGCATCATCTTTAGCGGCGGTCATTACAGTTCCAGAATTACTCCATCATGCGAAAATAGTTGGAGGCCGAGAGTTCGACTTTATGACGATGTACATATTAGTTGCGCTAATTTATTGGGCTGTTTGTGTATGTGTGTCTTTCATACAAGAGCGATTAGAAAAACGATATCACTATTTACACTAACCCTAGATGATTTTCTAGGGTTTTTTCTTTTGCCTTATTTTTTACTAAAGGTATCTTTGCTATTATTGTTGATTATTCGAACTGTGGCTTTACTATAGTCAGTCTTGAAAAAACAAAAATATCCCATATTTATTATGAAGTATTTTTAAGAATGTTATAATAAGTCCTATAATCAACATAGACGTTTCGTCATATTTGAAGGGAGTTCATCATCTGCATGAAAAAATATCTTAGCTTATTAATGCTTATTGTGGTTCTTTTGCTCGCTGCTTGTAACAATAATAGTGAAGCGAAAAAAGAAGAAAAGCCTTCAGAAGAATCAGCAACAATGGATCAAACACAGGAAGAACT
The DNA here is from genome assembly GCF_056173645.1 of Anaerobacillus sp. QJM3NY_32. NCBI lineage: Bacteria > Bacillati > Bacillota > Bacilli > Caryophanales > Bacillaceae > Anaerobacillus > Anaerobacillus sp. QJM3NY_32. The sequence continues at coordinate 1,530,490 of NZ_CM149684.1, forward strand.
AGAAGCAATGAAGGTAAAAGAAGATAAGGTTGTTGCTACTGTAAATGGAGAAGATATTAAGGGAAAAGATTATAATTCGATGCTAGTTCAAACTCAGCTGCGCTATACGATGAGCGGTGAAGATCCATCGGATACGGAAGTGGCGAAGTCAATTGAAGAAGAAGTTATGGATAATTTAATCGGACAGGAACTTCTGCTTCAGAAAGCAAAAGAAGAAGGTTTCTCTGCATCAGATAAAGAAGTTGAAACTGAACTTGAGCAAATAAAGGCTCAATTTGATGGTGAGGATGAGCTGAAGAAAGCGCTAGAAGGTCAAGGCATGACGCTGGCTCAGCTTGAAAGTCAATATTCTGATATTGTCGTTGTAGATAAATTTGTTAAAGAGAAAATTGAAACACCCGAAGTGACCGAAGAAGAGATGAAAGCATTTTATAATGATCAGTTCTCAAAAGATGCTGAGAATCCACCATCTTATGAAGAAATGAAGGATCGTATAAAAGACTATTTAATCGAAACCAAAACGCAAGAGAAAGTTCAGCAAATGAAAGAAGATTTACTAAAGAAAGCAGAAGTCGAAGAGAAGTTATAGGTCAGCACATAGCTGGCCTTTTTTTGTGAGGGTTAAGTTATAGCTACTAGTATCAATTTTTCGATTTATAACCGAGAGGAGATTTCGAGTAGGCATAACCCAACTATTAGAGAAGGAGACATATTACCGTGGAAACTATTTTGAATGAACTTAGAACGTACGTTAGACGAAAATTAGAAAGAGAAGGTAGCGGTCACGACTGGCATCATATTGATCGGGTTGTCAAACAAGCAAAAAGAATAGCAGATGAAGAGAGTGCTAACACATTTATTTGTGAAGTAGCAGCACTCGTTCATGATTTAGCAGATGATAAAGTAGCTTCCTCAGAGCAGGATGGAATAAGAGAGGTAGAAGCGCTGCTCTATCAATTAAAGGCCGCGGATCGAGAACACGTAATGGAAATTATTACGACTATTTCTTATAAAGGAGGGAATCGTCCACCAGTTAAGAGTCTCGAAGCACAAGTTGTGCAAGATGCGGACAGATTAGATGCGATAGGGGCGATTGGCATCGCACGAACGTTTGTGTACGCCGGCTCCAAAGCAGAAGTGATTTATGACCCTTCTATTGAACCAAGAACAAATATGACAATGGATGCCTATCGAAATGAACAGTCTACCGCTATTAATCATTTTTATGAAAAACTTTTGAAATTAAAAGATCTTATGAATACCGAGACGGGAAAAAGTCTTGCAGAAGAACGGCATGACTTTATACAATCATTTTTATCACAATTTCATGGAGAGTGGGAAGGGAATCGATAAGGTTATGAGAATTCACCCTATGACTTTAGAAAAGGCACGCGAAATTCAAACGTGGACATATGATGAACCTTATTCTTTGTATAGTTTTAAAGGCGATCAAGAAGAATTATTAGAGTTTATGAACGGGGCCTATTTTTATGTGATCGATGACAAAAGAAATTTGATTGGGTACTTTTGCTATGGAGAATCGGCGCAAGTACCAGCTGGTCACCAAGTTGACGCCTACGAGGAGAATTATATCGATATTGGCCTTGGACTACATCCTAATCAGACAGGCAAAGGAACAGGATTGGCATTTTTGAAGGTAGGACTTGCTTATGCAATTGAATACAATGGGTTCTTAGGTCTCAGACTGACTGTAGCATCGTTTAATAGGAGAGCGATCAAGGTGTATGAGAGAGCGGGATTCACATTTGAAAAATCATTTACGAACGGCTCGACGAATTTTAATATCATGATAAGAAGAAATGGGAGTAGCACTCATCTATAAATGCAAACGATGGATTAAACAATTGAAAAAGGGGAATAAGAGAACTATATAAGTAACCTTATACAGGAGGATAGTTTCATACAGAGAGCTATTTCTTTACACAATTAATCGAGTTTAGCAAAAGATTTTGTCTTATTCCTACTAATTCTGACATAGCATAGGAAGTTTGGTCGAATACGTTTTGATTCCTTCTAGAAATGGGCATAATGGTAATGTATTGGCATGAGGAGGAATGAGACATGTATGATGCAATTGAAAAAAAACGCAAAGAAATGTTTGAAGTTGCGGGACGATATGGATTTGCATCAGAGAGAACCATTCGCTGTAGTCAGGAGCTTGACCGATTATTAAATGCCCTAATGCAAATGAACCATCAAAATGAGGAAGTTTTGTGAAACTAACATCTGCTATTTTCTTCCTGTGTGGTAAAGTAAAGGAGGAAACCTTATGAAGTTCGATCTCAAATCAATTCTCACAAAAGAGTTGTTTGATTGGATAGAAGATCATCCTAAGAGGAACCAATTAATTGAATCAATTCAGGGAGAGATCTTTCAATCAGTGGTTCATTTCCGCGAATGGAACGACTCCAATTATAATGGGAACGAAGATTGGCTACTTTTTGCACTGCGTAACGAAGAAACATGGCGAAACGAAGTAGACCCACTTGACCAGTGTGAAAGCCGTTAGTTAAACGGCTTTTTTGTTGTGGTTAAACCTTTACTTTAAGAAAGTAAGCGCTTACAATAATAGAAAGAATAGTTAGAATAATCGAATAAGGGTGTGTTGAGAATGAGAAGCGAGACGAATTATCGAATGCTTGCCTTTGAAAAATTCAACGCTGAAAAGAATTGGTCAGAAAACAATCGCCTTTTTAATTATTCCATTGCCGGTCTGGGAACTATTTTCTATTTTGTAACGTTACTTTTCTAACGCCTTTCTTAGGAGAGGGGACTTTGTATACTCACACAGGAACTTCCTAAATGATTAGGAAGTTCCTATTTAAGTTGACGTGATGAATCTGGCTTTCGTTCAGAGGCAAATATCTCACTGTCTATTGTCAGCATTAGCTACTAAAGTGAAATCTACGATATTCAACTGGAGTGGATTGATAAGCTTTTGAAATTCCTTCAGTTTCGATCAGTTTTTTTGGAACACGCTTAAGCTGCACTTGAAAGACGTGATCTTCATGAAATAGAGGATGAGATATTTGTATCGTATCAGTAGATTTCCAGCTTGTCTGTATTGAATCCTGTTCCTCCAGAAAATAAAAGGATTGAGGGAATCCATTCCGATACCAGGAGAGCTCTTCCTCTTTTTGGACACCCGGTTCTTGAAAACATGCATAGAGCGACAGGTCGTCACAAAATTGAAGAAGCTGATAGTGAAATGTTAGAAGATCATCAGGTATATCAATTGATTCCTTGAGCTGATCCTGTCTATTCTCTTCTTCTGCGTAAAAACGGATCGCATGTTCAGACTCGGCACCATTAAAGAAAGAGCGATAGTGTTTGCTACAAAGAAAAGCCCCGTAAGTTGTTTTTTCATTCACTTCCTCGATCCCTTTCTTATAGAATTCTAGCTTAGTAGCTAGAGGAAAGTCTAAGAAGGAGTAGGGTGCTTCGCGTCGATCATTCCAAAATGGAACTTCATCAAGTGGAATCCATCCACGATCATGATGTTTTATCGCATATAAAACATCTTCCTGATAGAGATTACCTGGCCAAAAAGACTTCCGCAACGCTTCTGCAAACTGCCCTGAAAGCAAAGCGTGATCATGCTGTGTAATCATGACAAAATAATCATTATCTTCATAAACAATCATATCCTCAGTCCTTTCAATAAAAGCGTAATTCCCCTGTTAATGGGCGACAATCACTGGAGTCTCTCAAATGAACACGCTATTTTGTGTTCAGCATGAGAGATGAAGTGATCGAGGCCATGGGGAATGGAGCTGGATAAATAAAAGCGAAATTCCCCGTTAATGGCCGACAATCACTGGAGTCTCTCAAATGAACACGCGATTTGTGTTCAGCATGAGAGATGAAGTGATCGAGGCCATGGGGGAATGGAGCTGGATAAATAAAAGCGAAATTCCTCCGTTAATGGCTCATTACGGTTGTTGTAAGCGTTGTGATTTTGTGTGTAACAAAAAAGCGAATCCTTAATTAGGAACGCTTTTTTGAATTTCTTTAAAATTAACACGAGTATTCGTCATCTCGATTTTTGAGATCACAATTGGTTTTGTAATGGCTTGTGTAACCATATCATCCTTTTTCGGATCAGTATAGAAATACGAGACAACAATTTCGTTGCCTTCTTTAATGATACTGTCGATTGAGACTGAATAACCACCTGTTGGCATCTCACCACGAGTAATAATAATATAGAGATCGTCATTTGATGGAATTGTAAAAGTGGATTTTTCTAACCATTTTTGTTGAACGGTTGTCTGAACATCTTTAGGAGCATTCTGCATTTCGACTGTTTCAAAAGCGATGTTTTCCTGCATTTGTTCTCCTCCGTTCGATTCGTTAGAGGTTTGAGATGAATTATTACCGCACCCCGCCAAGATAACGAACATCATTGAAATAACTAGTAATAATGAACGCAATGTCCTACTCCTTCCTCTATATAGAATCTTTCATTTTAGTAAAGCTGAAACTATCTTAAGTTTAGCGAATTTCATTACGCTTGGAAAGAGTCGGGTGTGAAAACGATTATAATTTCTGTTAATAGGGTAATAAAAATGTGAGACGTTGACGTATTGAAAGGAGACAAATCATGCAGAATGAAATTTTAAGCTTTTTAAGAAATGTTGAGGAACCGGTGAGTACTAGAGAAATAATGGAGTACTTATCAGGAAAAGGGTACAATCCTGATGAAGAAGAACTCGTTCGCATCATTAAACAAATGCCACAAGGGTCAGTTCAACAGGAATATGATGCCTCCGTTATTGATCCATCACCATCGGTCTTGTACAAAGCAGGACCTAATGCATAAGGCCTTATTTGCGGAATTGATCAACTAAATACAAACCAGCAATCAGTAAGAAAACAATTCCAGTTCCATAAAGTACATCTATAATCAAATCCATCTAATGACATCCTTTCTCTGGATCTTTATTTTAGTGTATCAAAACTTCTTATTCATTAAAGTTTTTTTGTTATATTCGGATAAGGAAATGATATACTAGGTGCATTGAGATAAGCGTGGAAGGATGTCGTTATGAAGAAATGGAAGTTAGATAGTTCTAAGCTAATTATATTGTTTTTTATTGTTTTTATTATTGTAGGCGCTGTCAATGTACTGTTTAGTGATCGGAAAATGAATACTAGTGAATACTTGCTTAGTGAAAATCAAAGAGACGTGGTATCAAGATCGGAGACGCAGCCAAAAATGCCTATAGGCGCTCTGGTGAATAGTAAACTAGCAGAAGATCACAGTATTACCCTTACTGCCAAGATAAAGTATGAAGGTGACGAGAATACTCAGGTTGAGGTAGTAAGAGACAGGCTATTGGATTACCAAATTACTGAACAAAATACAGACGAAGTTGTTATTCCATATAATTCTTTAGTACCTTCAGTCGAAAAGAATGTGTCTAATGATGAAATTATCGAAGGGGATTCACTTGCTACAGAACCTCTAGATCCAGGTGCATATCAGATTGAAGTTAAAGTACCTATTGTGATGAATAATAAAGAAGAGAGTTTCTTGTTTCGAATTCCAGTTGAAATTGCACCATAATAAAATAACCATAAACTTCCTTAGAGGGAGTTTTTTTGTTTATTCATTTATAAGGAAACATAGAAAGGACTGTTGTTTAAATCATAAGTTCAAAACTGATAGAATAAAGGTATGACGATTAGAAGTGAGGGATCTATGTGAGGAAATTGAATTTATATAAAATTATCGGAATTTTCTTATCTTTCGTCCTGTTTCTTGTTATTTTCAATCAGATTCAGAATGGGGAGCCTAATTTTAAAGTGGATGAGTCTCTTTTTGAAGTATACGAATCTACTAGTAATTGGGAAGAAGCAATGGAAAACAGTGTTCCGCAGACCCGACTAGCAAGAGAGTTAGGAGTATTGGGTGGGGAGGAGCGCCGCATCCCCCTTCTTTCAGCCGAGAGAGATTTAATTATCCATGATGTAATGGTTCTAAATTACGGAGCCGTTTATCTTACCTATTCCTTTTCGTTGAAGGAAAGTGATCAACCATATAATTTACCAAGATTACATATCGGGTCAGTTAGCTTTACAGGTATCGAAGAATCAAACGAATCATATTTAGTTAATCAGCAGAACATTTCTATGGAGCAAAATGGCAAGCCTCATGTTGTGAATCACCGTATCTATCAGGCCGATATTCTAATACCTAATCATGAGGCCGGTGGGACTATAAATGAGTTCAATCGTTTTTCTTCAGCAGATTCCGTTCTTATTGGAGATGCCTATGTTCAAGGAAATGATGAGAAGGTGAACTTGGAAAATCAGGAGCTGCCTTTGGAAAGTGATTATGCAGGAAGTGTATATGCTGAAACAAATTTGAACGAAAGTGTAAAAATAGGGGGGGGCGAGCTTACATTTTCTCATTTTGAAGCAGGTCTTAACATGAATAAACTCTATATTGAAGGTGAGTACGATCCGCAAACAAAGTTTGTTATTACTAATACAACTGGAGAAAACCCGTACTCCATTGAGTATGATGTAAGGGAAGACAAGGATGGAAGTTATCTTCCTTTAAAACCTTTTCAAGCAATACAGAAACAGTTCTCATATCGATTAAATGAAGTGATCCTTAATAAAGACGGATCCATCAGTAAAACAATCGCGCAATCTGACTTGGTAGCGATGGAAAAGGGAAAAAAGGTAACCATTGGAGAGTATAGCGGAATCTCTTATTCTGTTCAATTAAAGGATGATGGTCAGCAACTTGTGATCTCATTTGATGCTGAAGAAGCAATAAGTTCGCAATTTTTTAATCAGTACTATATTGAAAGCCGAAAGACTTATGAAGAGCGATTTGATGTTGCCTCAGAAGAGGAGCGACAGCTTATTGAATCCCGCAAGCCTATTCTTTTAGAATTAAAAGATGATAAGAAGAGTTCTATTCTTATTTATCAAACAAGACCTATCGGGGAGCCGAACAGTATACAGGTTGATCTTGATCATGAGCATTTCACATCAGGTCTCCCAGTTTCTATGACGCTTTCAAATTTACCTGAATTCCAGTCGATTAACCTTGATATAAGTGGTTCACTTAAAATGAATGAAAAAAATAATTTATTTTCAAATTTGTAGTTTGGTTTTTTGACATTCGGGAATATTCTTTATCAAACCCCCTAAGTAGTTTGAAAGTGATTTTCCCCCTGTTAGCCGTGCTCACGTGAGTACGGCTTTTTTTTATATGTTAGCTTATATTAATCATCAATGAGGTTCATTAATATAGTCTTCCTTATACAATAAATTCGGTTTGAAATGGTGAAGCGTTTCCATTAAGAGGGATTCGTGGTAATCTTTTAGGAAAGCAATAGATCAAAGAAATTGAAAGGATGAGGCATTTTGGCGAAGAAGGGGAATATGACAGAGCTAACAGAAGATCTTGTAACCTTTTTAGAAGGAGAAAAGCTTGTAATGCTTGCAACGATTGATCATGAAAGCCATACACCCAATGTATCAGCGATATCATGGGTGAAAAGCCTAGATAAAAATAATATTCGCTTTTCTGTGACTTCTAACTCAAAAACAATTCAAAATGTCAAACAGCATTCTAATGTTGTCTTTACAATAATCGGATTGGAAACGGTATATTCCATTCACGGAAAAGCATCTATCCTAGAGGAAGCGATGCAAGGAGTGTCGCTGAAGCTTGCTAAGATTAATGTGGAAGTTACTCAAGTCGCAGAAAGCATGTTCTGGGGTGCGAAAATAACGGCAGAACCACAATATGAAAAAACATATAATCAAAAGAAAGCGGAAGCTCTTGATGAAGAAGTGTACGAAGCGTTGTTAAAATAGACGAGACTTTCTTATCATAATTTTTTGTGATTTAATATAAGAAATAAGCATTATGTGCTTTCGCTATGACGTATGCATCAGGAAACGAGGTTGATTCCCATATGGAATGGGAAATGATTAAAGACTTTTTGAATGAAGAAACAATCAGAGAGTGGCTAGGTCAGTATCGTGCACTTGGTCCTTTGCCTGGAATTTTGCTACCAATGCTTGAGGCTGTGATTCCCATATTGCCCCTTTTTCTTTTTGTAGCAGGAAACGCGGCTGCGTATGGATTCTGGTATGGCTCTTTACTTTCATGGCTTGGTGCATCTCTTGGCGCTTTGATCGTTTTTATAGTGGTCAGAAAGCTTGCTAGACAGCGCTTCATGCGAGTGATTACAAAACATGCCAAAATCGAAAAAACACTTCGCTGGATCGAGCGGCATGGATTTGGGATGGTATTTCTTCTGCTTTGTTTTCCATTTACGCCATCAGCTTTAATCAATGTCGTTGCGGGTCTGTCAAATATGAGCATTAGAAGCTTTGTACTCGCCGTTTTACTAGGGAAAATGGTGATGATATCGATCGTGTCTTTTATTGGACATGATGTCTTCGCCCTGATCCATCGTCCTTTGGAGATGGTGCTGATTCTCACTGCCATAGTTGTATTATGGGGAGCAGGCAAACTAATTGAAGTCAAATTGAATCAACGCCCGAGAAAACATCGTACTGAAGATCATGTGAGATAAAGGAAAAGCCATGCCCGAAAGGGGATGGCTTTTGCGTGTTATTGTTTATTTGGTTTTAAGCTTTTAGTGCCTGTGTAGGGTAAACGGGCGCATCCGCTTTTCATGTCTAGCTGCCGTGTCTAACCGCCCACATCCGCTTTTCGTGTCTAGCTGCAGCGCCCAGCCTCTCGATCGCTTCACCCTCTAAAATGAACACAAAGAGCGTGTTCTTTTTAGAGGGCTCCAGCGCTTGTCGAGGCTATACGGGCGCTTCCGCATTTCATGTCTAGCTGCAGTGGCCAGGGCCTCGATCGCTTCACCCTGTAAAATGAACACAAAGACCGTGTTCTTTTTACAGGGCTCCAGCGCTTGTCGCCCCTTAACGGCCACTTCCGCATTTCATGTCTAGCTGCAGTGGGCAGACACTCGGTCACTTCACCCTATAACTCGAACACAAAGACCGTGTTCAATTTATAGGGTTCCAGTGCCTGCCGTGTCTAACCGCCCACATCCGCATTTCGTGTCTAGCTGCAGTGGGCAGACACTTGGTCACTTCACCCTATAACTCGAACACAAAGACCGTGTTCAATTTATAGGGTTCCAGTGCCTGCCGTGTCTAACCGCCCACATCCGCATTTCGTGTCTAGCTGCAGCGCCCAGCCTCTCGATCGCTTCACCCTCTAAAATGAACACAAAGAGCGTGTTCTTTTTAGAGGGCTCCAGCGCTTGTCGAGGCTATACGGGCGCTTCCGCATTTCGTTTTAAAATATCCTTTTCTTATCTCTTTCTTCTTTAAGTATTTCAACGGCTTCTCTGAAGCGTTGGGAGTGGATGATTTCTCGTTCTCTTAGGAAGGCGAGGGAGTCGTTTAGGTCTGGGTCGTCTGAGAGATCGATGATCCATTGGTAGGTGGCTCTTGCTTTTTCTTCTGCGGCGATGTCTTCGTATAGGTCGGCGATTGGATCGCCTTTGGCGGCGATGTAGCTTGCTGTCCATGGGACGCCAGCGGCATTGGAGTAGTATAGGGCACTGTCATGATTAGCATAGTGGGCGCCGAGTCCAGCTTCTTTCATTTGATCTGCTGTTGCGTCTTTTGTGAGTTTATAGATCATTGTAGCGATCATTTCGAGATGAGCAAATTCTTCTGTGCCGATATCGGTTAATAACCCAACGACCTTATCTGGAATGGTATACCGTTGATTCAAATAACGGAGGGCTGCTGCTAGTTCACCATCAGCACCGCCATATTGCTCAATCAAAAATTTGGCAAGCATGGGGTTACATGTACTGACTTTAACGGGATATTGCAATTTCTTTTCATATAGCCACATTGAGGTTCACCCTTTCCAGACTAGACTTGCCATGGCCACGGTGCGTCGCCCCAATTCCATGGGTAGTTTGAATAGCTGTTGCCGTATTGCTGAAGGGGACCATATTCCTTTTCATAGCGTTTCTTAAGATGCTTACTTCTTTTGGCATATTCATTGAATTGTTGAATGGCTTCGTAGTCATCCGGGTGTGTATCAAGGTAAAGAGTCAGTTCAACGAGAACGAAATCAGTGGCCTGCAGTTCCTCTAACAGCTCATAGTAGGCTTTCGGTAGCTGTTTAGACATGTTTTACTCCCCCTGCTTTGAAGGATAAGGATAGGGATCATAGAAGGCTTTCCAGAGAGTACCTCGAGAGAGAGCTTCACGTGCGGAATATTGCTCCAGTCCTGGGGGCTGAAATCCCATATAAAGATTAGGAGGAGTGGAGTAAGACTTCACTCGAATAGGAGGACATGGATCAAATGGACTAACATAAGGCTCGTAATACTTTCTGTGGGTATACATCGTTGACCTCCTTCTATACAAATCTCTACTCTTTAGATGTATGAAGTTATGAAAGAAACATGATTTCTAAATAAAGAAGCACCCCCTAAAGTGGGAGTGCTCCTCATCTTTTTACATTTTATTAACCGTATTGTTCCACGTAGCAAGCATATTCTTTAGGTCATGAAGATCTGATTTAAATGGATAGTTCGATGCAACACTTCTTTTTTGACCTTCGTCGAGCTTTTCGTAGCTATGCACAAATTCGGTCATGTCTCTTGTTAGTCTATTTAGCTCCCACTTAAATGTTTTGAATTCTTTTTCCATTGTCAAAACTCCTTTGTAAATATGTTCTTATATTTGATATACCCTGACGGACCATTCTAAAAACCATCGAGTGTTATAATTTACAAATAATGTCGCTTTAGATGCGAACGTATTTTCTTGTCTTGCTATCCAATTGAAGAAAAACATGAGATAATAGACAAAGAATATACGGTGTAGGAGGTAGAATACATGGCGGTACAGTTTGTGATTGGTCGGTCTGGAAGTGGAAAAACAGAGCATTGCTTATCTGAAATGCAGCAAGAATTGATCGATCGCCCGCTTGGTGAAGATATGATCTATCTTGTACCAGAGCAAATGACTTTTCAATCAGAATATGAACTAGTACATAATAGAGGGTTAAAAGGAATGATTCGTGCTCAGGTTTTTAGTTTTACAAGACTGGCATGGAAAGTTCTTCAAGAAACGGGAGGGATGGCCCGCCCACACTTAACGAGCGTAGGAACAAGTATGATGTTACGTCATATCATCGAAGAGAATAAACAGAAGCTAAGAATTTATCAGCGTTCTTCTGAAAAAACAGGGTATGTGGAACATCTGAATGACATGGTAACAGAGTTTAAACGGTATTGTCTTGAACCGGAAGATATAAAACGTTTTGCGGATGATCTTTATGATGAAGATGAGCGAAGCTTACTTCGAGATAAGCTCTATGATCTTCACCTTGTTTATGATGCTTTTCAGAAGGAAATGCTCGGGTTTTATCTTGATTCGGAAGACTATTTGGCATTGCTTGCTGAGAAAATCGAAGCGTCAAGCTACTTAGAGGGTGCCTCTATCTGGATTGATGGTTTTCATAGTTTTACACCTCAAGAGCTTCTCGTGCTTCAGGCTTTAATAAAAAAAGGAACAAACCTTACAGTTACCATCACGATGGATCCCGAGATGAATCCTTCAAGCATTCATGAACTGGATCTCTTTCATGAGCCAGCGAAAACATATCAAACTCTTCAAGGACTTGCGCATGAAGAGGGGGCTGCTATTAAGGAACCGATAATTCTAGCTGATCAAAAGCGCTATAACAATAGTGAACTTGCTCATTTAGAAGCCAACTATGGTGAACGACCACCAGTTCTTTATAATGGAAGTCTTCAGCATATTCAAGTGCATCATGCGGTGAATATCCGTTCCGAAGTTGAAGCGGCAGCGCGTGAAACGCTTAGATTAGTACGCGATGAAGGCTATCGATATAGAGACATTTCAGTCATGGTACGTAACATGGCTTCTTATTATGAACTTGTCGAAACGATCTATGCCGATCATGGAATTCCTATTTTTTCTGACCAAAAAAGGACGATGCTGCATCACCCGCTAATTGAATTAATAAGGTCCAGTCTAGATATTATTCAATATAACTGGCGCTATGAATCTGTATTTCGCTGTGTCAAAACAGAATTGCTTTTTCCTGACGATACAGAAGAAAGTGTCGAAACCATTCGCGAGCGCATGGATGAACTCGAAAATTATGTGATTGCTAAAGGCATTAAGGGCTATCGCTGGAAAACGGACGAGCGCTTTAAAGCGAATATCTACCGACAGCTCGAAGATGATGAAACGGTCACCTCGGATGACCTCGAAAAAATGGAAGATCGACTAAATGAGACGAAAGAATGGATTGTTACACCGCTCGAAAAGTTTGAAAGAAAAATGACGAAAGCAAAAACCGTTCGCGAGATGTGTGAAATTCTTTATTATCTTCTAGAGAATAGTCATGCTGCAGAAAAAATAGATCGATTGAAGGTACAAGCAGAAGAAGCAGGTCAGCTTTCGAAAGCACGGGAGCATGATCAAGTTTGGGATGCTGTTATTGCACTGCTTGATGAAACGGTTGAATTGATTGGTGATCAAAAACTTTCAATAGAGCAATTTACGAAGCTTCTTGAAGCTGGGATGGAAAACATGAAGTTTGCCCTTGTACCTGCTTCACTTGATCAAGTTGTGATCGGTAGCATTGATCGAACGAGATTTACTGATGTGAAGTGTGGGTTTTTGCTAGGTGTCAATGAAGGAGTTTTACCATCAAGAATACAGGAAGATGGGCTTTTGAATGAACAGGATCGAGAAAAGCTAGAAGAACAGGGGATCCAGCTAGCACCCGGATTAAAGCGACGTCTTTTAGACGAAGAGTTTTTAATTTATCATTCCTTGTCAACGCCATCTGATGCCCTGTGGGTAAGTTGTCCTCTTGCGGATGAAGAAGGAAAGGGATTGCAGCCATCTATTGTGATGAATCGATTGAAAGAGATGTTTCCTGAGCTTATCATTGGTTTGAAATTTGCTGAACCAGGTGAAGAATCGAAAGAAGAGCTATCGTTTATAACGAACCCGGCGAAGACAATTGGTAGATTAACAGGTCAGCTTCGTCAATGGCATCGAGGCTATCCGATTGATCCGATTTGGTGGGATGCCTATAATTGGTTCGTTACAGCGTCATCACAAGAGAATCGAGTTCGATTGATTGAAAGTCTTTTTTATCGTAACAAAGCAGATCGTCTAACTGAAGACACGAGTAGAAAACTGTATGGTTCAAAGATTCAAACAAGTGTTTCTAGAATGGAAAGGTATAAATCCTGTGCCTTTTCGCAATTTGCATCTCATGGTTTACGGTTGAAAGAACGGTCAACATTTAAGCTTGAAGCTCCAGACATTGGCCAGTTATTCCACGCGGCGCTTAACATGATGGCTGAAACAATTAAGCAGCGTCATTGGGATTGGGCAAAGCTTTCATCGAATCAATACTATGAACTATCAGGTCAAATCGTAGAGCAACTTGCACCGAAATTGCAAAATGAAATTCTATTAAGTTCAAATCGCTATCACTATATAATGAGAAAACTTTCTCAGGTAGTAGGTCGAGCCTCTTCAGTTCTCGGTCAACAAGCGAAGAAAAGCGGTTTTCAGCCAGCGGGGCTCGAACTAGGATTTGGCCCAAACCAGGAGTTGCCACCAATCGAGTTTACGCTTAAGAATGGGGTGAAAATCCAGCTGATCGGACGAGTGGACCGAGTTGATCAGGCGCTAAATGGAGAGGAACTTCTTCTCAGAATTATTGACTACAAATCAAGTGGAACTTCTCTTGATCTCTCAGAAGTTTACTTTGGTTTAGCGCTTCAGATGCTAACGTATCTGGATGTTGTGATTACAAACGCAAACATCTGGCTCGGTCGTGATGCAACGGCAGCCGGAATGCTGTACTTCCACGTTCATAATCCAATGTTGCAGGCATCAGCGCCAGGACAAGCTGCACTTCAACAGGAACTTTTCAAAAAGTTTAAGATGAAGGGTCTTTTGCTAGCTGACAAAGATGTCGTAAGCTTGATGGATCATGACATTGAGAAGAAAAAATCTGACATTATTCCAGCCGCTCTAAAGAAGGACGGTAGTTTTTATAAAAATTCTTCTGTTTTATCTTCCGATGATTTTCAGGCGCTCAGGTCATTCACACGGCAAACCATCCAAACGATTGGAACTGAAATATCAGACGGACGTATCGATATCGATCCTTACAAGATGAAGGATCGCATCCCATGCACTTTCTGTTCCTATCGCTCATTTTGTCAATTTGATCAGGCGATGGAGGATAATGACTATCGACCGATTACTGTACAGGATGATGAAACAATACTGAGACGGATGAGAGAGGAGGCGAACGGGAATGACGATAATGAATAAACCCCAAGGCTCGAAATGGACAGACGAACAATGGGAAGCTATTGCTGCTCGTGATCAAGACGTTCTCGTAGCAGCTGCAGCTGGGTCGGGGAAAACGGCTGTTTTAGTTGAACGAATTATTAGGCGTCTTGCTGATGAGAATGATCCTGCTGAAGTTGATCGAATTCTTGTCGTAACGTTTACAAATGCTGCAGCGGCTGAAATGAGACATCGAATCGGGGAGGCTCTTGAAGAAAAGTTAAAAGAAGACCCATCTTCCCTTTATTTAAGAAGACAGCTTTCGATGTTGAATCGCGCTTCCATTTCAACGCTTCATTCTTTTTGTATGGAAGTACTTCGACGCTATTATTACGAAATTGATCTTGATCCTGCATTTAGAGTAGCAGATCAAACCGAAGCGGCATTGCTTCGTGAGGAAGCAATGGAAGAACTTTTCGAAGAGCATTATAGCAAGAAAGAGAACGAGGCTTTTTATGACCTTGTTGATCGCTATAGTAGTGATCGTAGTGATGTGGATCTTCAGCTTCTTGTAGAAAGACTCTATCATTTCTCTTCTAGTCACCCATGGCCAGAGCAATGGTTGCAAGATAGTGTCGCCGTATATGAAGAAGCGAGTGAAAAAGCGTTTGATGAATTAGTCTGGGTAGAGGAAATAAAAAAAGATGTCGTTCTTCAGCTTGAAGGTATGCGTGAAATGCAGGAGGAGGCCATATCTCTTTCTAATGCACCAGGTGGTCCAGAGCCATACCTTGAGATGTTAGAAATGGAACGTGAAATGACGGAAAGGCTTCTTTCAGCTTCCGCTCAAACGTGGCAGGAGCTCAAAAATGAGTTTGAACAAATAACGTTTGGTCGCTTAAAACCTTGCAAAGGGGATCAATATGATCCTGAAATGATTGATACAGTAAAAGGCCTTCGTGATCGTGTCAAAAAGACCATCCAAAGCTTAAAAGAAGAGCTATTCCAAAGAAACCCGGAGGAATATGTAGAAGACATCGTTCAGCTTGCTCCTGTACTAGGAACGTTATCTTCTCTTGTAAATGAATTTAGACACAAGTATACGGAGCTAAAAAAAGAAAAAGGGCTTGTGGATTACAGTGACCTTGAGCATTATTGTCTTTCTATTTTGTTAGATGATCGTTCTACTCCCGAGCACCCGGTCCCATCGAGTGCCGCTCGTGAATATCAAACACAATTTGCTGAAGTACTGATCGATGAATACCAGGATACGAACTCTGTTCAGGAAACAATCCTAAATGCCATTAGCAGAACTTCTGACTCAGGAGGGAACCGCTTCATGGTAGGGGACGTGAAGCAAAGTATTTACCGTTTTAGACTAGCAGAACCTGGCTTGTTCCTCTCTAAGTATAAAACGTTTGGTCGATCGTCTGACGAGCCATCGAAACGAATTGATCTTGCTCGCAATTTCCGTAGTCGAGAAGAAGTGTTGAATAGTACGAATTTTATCTTCAAACAAATTATGGACGAGCGTGTTGGAGAAATAGAGTACGATGAAGCAGCTGAGCTCATTCCTGGCGCAGAATATCCTAAGTCTGAAACTGTTGTTCCGGAAGTTCATATTATTGATAAGAGCGCCCAGAAAGAGGAAGACGAAGAAGAAACTGAAAAGGTTCAGCTTGAGGCTCGGCTTATTGCCTCTAATATTAAAGATATGATGGGTAAGAGTGAAAGCGAACGGACAAAAGTATACGACCGGAAAGAAGATCGTATGAGACCAATCCAGTATAGGGATATGGTGATTTTAATGCGTGCAACAGCAAGCTGGGCACCTGTGATCATGGAAGAATTAAAGCAAGCTGGCATCCCATCTTATTCAGATCTTGCAACAGGATATTTTGAAGCAACAGAAGTCGCGATTATGATGAGTCTTCTTAATGTTATCGATAATCCATATCAGGATATTCCGCTTGCCTCCGTGCTGCGTTCACCCATTATCGGGTTAACAGAGGAAGAGCTTTCCCTTATTCGTATCAATGAGAAACATTCAAGTTATTATCTTGCCTTACGATCTTATTGTGAGACAGAGTCGAACAAGCTATCGGAGACGTTATCGAAGTTCATCACAGACTTGAACAGGTGGCGAGAAGCGGCAAGACAGTCTTCTTTAAGTGAGTTAATTTGGCAGCTTTATCGAGAGACGAATTATTATGAATTTGTTGGTGGAATGCCTGCCGGCTTACAGCGACAGGCGAATTTACGAGCGCTGTATGATCGAGCAAGACAATACGAAGCGACTTCGTTTCGTGGCTTATTTCGCTTTCTGCGCTTTATTGACAGAATGAAAGAATGTGGGAGTGATCTTGGAACTGCGCGTGCTCTTGGAGAACAAGAGGACGTTGTTCGAGTGATGACCATTCACAAAAGTAAAGGACTTGAATTTCCTGTCGTCTTTATTGCAGGAATCGCCAAGCAATTTAATATGAGAGATATGGCGAATCAAATGCTGATGCATAAAGAATTTGGTCTTGCCACAAAATTCATTGATCCAATCCAGCGTATTAGCTATCCGACATTGCCTTACTTTACACTACAAAAGCGGATGAAGCTTGAGCTACTTGCTGAAGAAATGCGAGTTCTTTATGTTGCGTTAACGAGAGCGAAAGAAAAATTAATTTTAGTTGGAACGGTAAATGATTGGGAGAAAGAACGATTGTCGTGGGCAGGAGCAGCTGGAGATGAGTGGCTGCTATCGGATTACGAACGATCGAAAGGGAAGACCTATCTGAGCTGGATTGGACCCGCTATTATGAGACATAAAGATCTCGCTTCTATAACTGAAGGAATGGCGAATTTTTCAAAACATGATGAGGTATTTCAACATCCGGCACGGTGGGTACTCACTCTTCATAACGCTTCGTCCTTCGCTGAGATTGAAGCAGAAGATGTTCATAAACATCGGGAATATGAAATGTTACTACAGAAGAAAGAGCCTATTCCTGAAGTTAGCTCCTATAAAGATGAGGTGAACCACCGTCTTGATTGGACTTATCCTCATCGAGCAGCGTCTGAAACAAGGTCGAAACAATCCGTTACAGAAGTAAAGCGCCAACGTGAGATCTTTCAAGATGAACGAAGTGATGACAAGCTAGTCAAAGGATTTAGCCAATCATTGAAAGAGCGACCTCGCTTTCTTCAAAGTAAGCAGTTAACGCCTGCTGAGCGAGGAACGGCAATGCACATTGTCATGCAGCACCTTGATTTGCAAAAGTGGCATGATCGTGATGACATTAACGAGTTAGTCGCCAAACTTGAGCAAAAGGAATTGTTAACGACTGAACAGGGACGAGCCATTGATGTCGAGCAAATTCATCAATTAATGGATTCAGAGCTTGGCCAGAAAATGAGAAATGCAGCTGAAATATATAAAGAGGTTCCTTTCAGCCTAGGAGTAGATTCAAAGTGGATCTATCCTGAATTTGAAGGAGACCAAGAAACCGTGGTTCTTCAGGGTGTGATTGATTGTATTCTTCGCGATCAAAACGGAGAATTGGTGCTTGTCGATTACAAAACAGACGTGATAGCGAATCGTTTTACTTCTGATGAACAAGCAATGGAGACAATGAAACGGCGCTATACAACACAGCTACAATTATATGAAAAAGCCATTAATGAGATCTGGAAGGTGCCTTGTAAGGAGAAAATATTATTCTTCTTTGACGGGGGTCGATCTCTCTTAATCGATTAACAAGTAGCCGGGCTTATGTCCGGCTGTCTTCTTTTCGATGGAGTCAGAATATGAATCGAAATAAAGGAGTGATTAATATGAGGTTACTTCATACTGCAGACTGGCACCTGGGGAAAACATTAGAAGGAAGAAGCCGTCTACCAGAACAAAAGGAATTTCTTGAAGAATTAATGGTGATTGCTGATGAAGAAAACGTAGACGCTATTTTAATGGCTGGAGACGTTTTTGATACCGTCAATCCACCTGCAGCAGCTGAAACGCTTTTTTATGATGCAGCAGTAAAATTAACTAGTCGTGGCGAACGCCCTCTAATCATCATTTCAGGAAATCATGATAATCCTGAACGGTTGTCGGCATCACGCCCACTTGCACATACAAATGGTATAACGATTATTGGGTTTCCCACAATTGATCCGATAGAAGTAACGGTTCGAAATGGACAAAAGCTCTCTATCGCTGCACTTCCTTATCCATCGGAATCTAGACTGAATGAATGTTTAACAGCGAGTCAGGAAGAAGAGGCCCTTCAGCTAGCCTATGATGATCGGGTGAAAAAGTTATTTAGTGATTTGACAGAAGCAGGATCAGAGGAGGCCGTTCATATTGCTATGAGTCACATTTACGTAGCCGGAAGCAGAGAGAGTGATTCTGAACGACCGATACAAGTTGGTGGCGCTTATACGGTATCAGCGAATTCCCTTCCTGAACAAGCGCAGTATGTCGCGCTCGGGCACTTACACCGTCCTCAAACGATTACGAGAGCTTCAGCACTTGCACGCTATTCCGGCTCCCCACTTGCTTACAGCTTCTCAGAAGCAAATCAATCCAAGTCAGTTACAATCGTTGATGTGGAGCCAGAGGGACTTGCTCATATAAATGAAATCCCTATACAATCAGGCAAGCCACTCGTTCGATGGATCGCTGATCAAGGAATCGACCAAGTATATACGTGGCTAGAAGAAGGAAAAGATGCGGATGCGTGGATTGATCTCGAAATCCATTTAAATGATACGCTATCTATAGAAGAAATTCATCGACTCCGCAGTCAGCATGATGGATTTATCCATATTAGACCTGTCTTTGCAAAAAAGGATCAGCAAAAAGAAGTGTCTAATGCTAATCTTCCGATAGAAGAGCTTTTCAAACGATTCTATGAACGACAAACAGATGGAGCTGAACCAGAAGAAGATCTTGTCCAGCTTTTTCTAGAGCTAACACAGTCAGATGATGAGGAGTAAGGGGGGACTGATGACATGAGACCGATACACCTGTCCGTTTCAGGACTACATAGTTTTCGAGAGAAACAAGAAATTGATTTTGAATCGCTGTGTCAGGGAGGAATCTTTGGGATATTTGGTCCTACTGGCAGTGGGAAATCTTCTTTGCTTGATGCGATGACTCTTGCCCTTTATGGGAAAGTTGAACGAGCAGCGAATAATACCCAGGGCATTATGAATCATGCAGAAGACACGTTGTATGTTTCGTTTACATTCGCCCTAGGAAACAAATTGCGCTATCGGGTAGAGCGAAGTTATAAACGTTCTGGAGATGTTTCCATTCGTTCGGCCAATTCAAGATTAATAGAACTTGGTGAAGAAAATACGGTTCTGGCGGATAAAGACCGTGATGTTTCACAGCAGATTCAAGAAATTCTAGGGCTAACGATTGATGATTTCACTCGTGCTGTTGTATTGCCGCAGGGTAAATTTGCAGAATTCCTTTCTTTAAAAGGCACTGAGAGAAGACAAATGTTACAACGTTTGTTCCAGCTTGAGAAATACGGTGATCAATTTAATCGTCGATTAAGAGCAAGAGTGGATGAGAAAAAGTACCAGCTGAACGAAATAACGGCTGAGCAAACGGGACTAGGTGAAGCTTCTAAAGAATCTCTTAAAGAGGCAAAGGAAGCTTTCCTTGAGGCTGAAAAAGCTGCTCAGAAAGCAAAGGACGATCTTATTGCAGCTGAGAAACAAAAAGAAAATGTAACAGAGATTTGGAACCTTCAAAACCAGCTTGATGAACTTCGCAGTAAGAAAAAGGCGATAGCTGAACAAAGAGCTGAAATCGAAACGCTTGAAATAAAGATCAATGAAGCAAATGCAGCGGGGCAAATAAAGCCTTATTTAGATGCGGTTGAAGCAACAGAAAAAGAAGTACAAGAAGCAAAGAATCGTTATGAAGAAACAAAGCGTCAACTAGAAGAAGCTACAAAGCTGTATCAAGCAAGAAAGAATGAGCATGAAAGCAAGCAACGAGATCGGCAAGAGCAGGAGCCTCTCCTATTAAAAAAACTGAACGAACTTGAGCGTGGGTTGGAGCTTGAAAAAGAAATATCTCAACTGAAAATCAAGCGTGCTGGTGTCGAAAATCAATCAATTTTGCTAGAAAAAGAGTCAAAGGTAAAAGCGGAAGAGACGAAAAAAGCACAAGAGGATTTAAAGAAAGCGCGCACACTTCAAGCCGACCTTAATAAAGATTTGACAAGTCGGCAGGTCGCCCCTGAAGAACGTAAGCGAATTCTAAGAGCTCAGAGTTTGAAGCAGGAGTTCCAATCTCTACAAAAGCAGCTAGATGAAACGCGTGGTGAAGAAGAAAAACAAGTGAATGCTCAAAAGCAACTTCAGCCTCTTTATGATGATACGATGCAAAACTTGAAGGTGTTAAAGGAGAGTTATTCAGGTTATTATAACTTGGTTCTTTCAACATATCATGCCATATCATCTCATAAGCTTACGCTTGAGAATCACATCCGTAACGTTCAGGATGAAATCGATCAAACGAGTCAAAGACTTGAACAAAATCGCACACATGTCATTGCAATACGTCTTGCGAGAGAACTAGAAGAAGGGCAGGCATGCCCTGTTTGCGGTGCGAAAGAACACGTTCAGCTTGCAGAAGGTAATGATAACACACCTGATTTGAAGGAAGATCTAAAGGAAAAAGAACAAAGGCGTGAACGGTTAAAAGATCAACTTCAACATGCTAAACAGCTCCAATATCAGCTAGAGCAAACGTCTGACCTGATGACAGATCAGGATGAGCAACTAGTTAAGGCGCAAGATATAAGCGATGTCGATCGTAACCTTACAGAAACTGCTGTTATAACAGAAATAAAATCGCTAGCTCAGGATGTTCGAGAAATAGAAGAAAAAGTTAAAAACGCTGGAAAGAGTCTTCAGGAGCAGCAGTCAAAAGCGACCGAATATGCTTATCGTCTAGAACAAGTTCAGAAAGATCTAGAAGTTAGAACAGAAAAGCGGATTAATTTAAGTAAAGAAACAGAAGAAATAACGAAAACCATTCAAGAGGAATTGTCTCTTTCTGTTCATGAGATTGAAGCAGAAATGAAAAAAATTGAAGAGATGGATAAAGAAGCAACCATCATAAGAGAGCGTCTCGAAAAAAGTGTTCCTTATATTGAGAAAAAAGAACAGCACCTTTTAGAGCTTCAAGAACAGGTGCAACAACATACTGTGCGTAGAGCTGAATTAACAAGCTCATTACAACAGCTTACAGAACAAATTAATAAGATGGTAGCGGATTACAATGGCATCGTAGGTAATAAAACAGCAGAAGAAGGGTATAAAGCAACGAATGAGCAATTACATGTCCTTCGAAAAGAAGAAAAAACGGCATATGAGCGATTGCAGCTAGCGGAGGAAAGTTATCAGCAAAATGAACGACGTTCCGCTGCCGATCAAAATTACAATGACGATGCTCAGCTGCGTTTAAAAAAATCACTTGAAACATATCGAGCAGTTGAAAAAGACTCTATTTTTGAGAACCGAATGCAGGTTAGAGATGCTGAAGTGGCTAAAGAAAAGAAACAGAAATGGGAAGAGCAAGTACAAGCCTATCGAAAAGAAAGAGATCAAACGGAGCATTCGATGGTGGAGCTTGACAAGAAGCTTTCAGGGAGAGCAATCACTGAAGGAGAGTATCATGAAACGATCGAGAGAGCAGAAAGTGCAAAAGCTAATCGAGAGGACGCCTTATCACATTATGCGGCATGCCGACATCGTGTAGAAGATATAACAAAAAGGCATGAACGCTATAAGGAGCTTGAAGGGGACCGTCAGTCTTTGAGTGAGGAGCTTGAGAAGCTTAATAAGCTTCAAACCGTTTTCCGGGGAAATAGTTTTGTGGAATTTATCGCTTCTGAACAGCTAGAGCAAGTTAGTTTTGACGCTTCACAGAAGTTAGGCGATCTAACCTCGCAGCGATACGCCATTGAGGTAGACTCAGGAGGCGGATTTTTAATTCGTGACGATGCCAACGGAGGAGTAAAGCGACCAGTCTCAACATTATCAGGAGGAGAAACATTCCTTACATCGCTTGCTCTTGCCCTTGCACTGTCAGGACAAATTCAATTGAGGGGTGCTCATCCGCTTCAGTTTTTCTTCCTTGATGAAGGATTTGGTACCCTAGATGAATCACTTCTAGATACCGTCATTACATCACTTGAAAAGCTACAGAATGAGAGCTTATCTGTCGGTGTCATTAGTCACGTGCCAGAGCTTCGCGCAAGGCTACCTCGGAAAGTCATTGTGACCCCATCAGAACCATCGGGGCGTGGAAGTCGTATTGAAATGGAGACACTCTAGACATAGGAAACATATCCAAATGGGTATGTTTTCTTTTTTTTCTTGAAAGATACTGTCAAAATACGAGAGTTTATGTAAAAATATGAATAGTAGTTGAGGTAATTTACATAGGAGGAACATGGATGTCGCATTCTATGAGACTAGTTTTAGGAAGCTTTAAACCTTTTTCACACTTTCGTCCGCTTCAATCAGCCTACAGATTAAAAGGATCCTGGTGGCGCATATTCTTATTAACGATCGTAGCCTTTTTAGTAGTTGGAATAACATCGTTTATGAACATTAAATACGCTGGGGAGATGCCTGAATATGCTGGCATTGTAGCAGATGATCGATTGCTTTTCGTTCTAAGTGAAGTGATTACAGATGGTTTACTTGGACTCATTACGTTTGTTCTCCTTGTTTTAGGAGGAGCATTATTATATTGGCCATTCTTTCAGGAAGTTGGATTTAAAAGACTTGCTTACATACATAGCTATGTCGTGTTTATTTTGTTAATCGGTATGGTGCTTCAATTGCCGTTTATTCCATTTCTACATGAGCCTTCACTCGTATCTCCTTACAGTTTAGGTGTCTACGTAGACTTGATAACAAATAGCCCATTCTGGCTTTATTTTAGCTACAGTCTTTCCATATTTTTAGCATGGGGAACTTTTGTTCAGTACGCTGCGCTTAAGCAAAGTACAACTCATGCGAAAAGATATGTGATCTTTTGGACAATCGGCTTAAATCTAGTCATCGTTGCAATCATCGCTTATATGAGAACGGCATTTTAATGAAAAAGTTGGAGGGTCCATCTGTGAATCGTAAGTCACTTTTGATTAGCATTAGTGTAACTCTTGTTGTCCTTCTTTTCATTACTGTTAACACATTGATTATCCAAAGTGTGATCGCAGGTGAGAAGAAGCTGGAGACGGTTACTGTAAAGGGGAAAACTTATCAAGAACTTGCTTCTTTTGAAGGGGTTCTTATTCCAGAATTAGAAGAGTCTTATTATTATCAAGCCTCACGCGGTAACATGGCAGATGTGCTCGTAAGTGGAGGCGATCTTGTTTCAACTGGTACAGCCCTTTTTGAATATGAAGAAGAGATCACTGTGAATACTTCAGATTTAAAGGCGCAATTAAATAAAGCTGAAACAGCCGTTTCTGTGCTCGATGATCAGCTCAGCGACTTGACTATGCAGTCGTCACGTATTGATTCTAATGAGGATCTTGAGGATGAGCAGAAACTACAACTGCAACTAGATGTGGAAGAGCAAATGCGAGAAACAGAATATAAGAAAAGACTTGCTGAGCTTGATGTAAAAGAGTTAGAACGTCAAATTGCTGAGGCAGATACAGAACAAGTAGATCTTAAGGTGGAGTCGACACTGGACGGCATAGTTGAAGAAGTGAATCGTACTCCTGAAGACGGTGAGCCGGTTGTCAAGGTGTTATCTAATAAGATCACTGTTCAAGGTTCCGTCAATGAATTAGATTACCCAACTCTTGCTGTCGATCAGGAAGTGCTGATTCGGGCGAGTGCTTATCCTGGTCAACCAGTCACAGGAAGAGTGACAATCTTAGAGGATCGTCCATATGAGGTAGATGAAGAGACGGGACTGAGCTTGTATCATTTTAATGTCATGATTGATGAGGAAACAGAGATGAAGTCGGGTACACACGTATCCATAGATGTTCCACTTCATCAAAATGAAAATGCTCCATCCGTCCCTGAGAAAAGCATTATAATAAAAGATTCTACTAGTTATGTTGTCGTGTTTGAAGAAGAACAACTTTACTTAAGAGAAGTAGAACAAGGACGAGAAGAAAATGGAAGAGTAGAAATCCTATCAGGTCTCGAAGTTAAGGAAAAAGTCTTAACTGAGCCAAGAGAGGCTTTTACTGAACTGCTTTCAGAGAAAAAGGAAAAAGAACAGAGTCAAGAAACAGAAAGCAAAGGATAAAACGAGAGGACCTGTAGAGATACAGGTCTTTTTTATTGTTAGAGAAATTCTTATTCGTTTAAAGTGTGATTATCGCAATATTCATGAAAATGAATGGGATTTCATGTCATAATAGCAGTATTAAAGTAGAGGATGTTCCTCTTAAAATGTAACGAGCTTAAAAATAATTGAATGGCTTGCCTTATAGGGGACAAGAAAAGGAGAGAGTGTTGAGATGAAGTTTGTTTCTTTTAGAAACCACGGTGTGTCTTCATTCGGTATATGGAAAGAAGATAATCGGATTGTTAATTTAAGCGCTTATTATCAAGAGCAAGGAAACCACATCCCTGATTTACGATCATTTATTCAATCAGGAAAATTCGATTTAGCTGAACTGATGGAAGTACCGTCTCAGTATGAAGTAGATGTTGAAGATGTTCAGTTAGAAGCACCCATTCCGAGGCCATCTAAAAATGTGTTCTGTGTAGGGAAAAACTATCGCGATCATGCTATTGAAATGGGAAGTGAAAAGGATATACCAGCTCATCCTATGATTTTCACAAAAGCCCCAACGACAGTTAGCGCTCCAAATAGCGTCTTAGCATTTGAAAATGAGCTATGTGAAGCACTTGATTATGAAGGTGAACTGGCAGTTGTCATTGGCAAGCAAGGAAAAGGAATCAAAAGCGATGAGGCCATGGACTATGTTTTTGGATATACGATCATCAATGATATTACAGAGCGCGACATTCAAAAAAAGCATGGACAATTTTTTGTTGGGAAAAGCCTTGATGCGTCGTGTCCAATGGGGCCAGTTATTTTACATACATCTGCTGTACTAGATCCGCATCAACTGCCTATTAAGACAACGGTAAACGGAGAACTAAGACAGAGCGGAAATACGTCTGACTTTATCTTCAATATTCCAGAGCTTATTCACGTTCTTTCGAAGGGGATGACGTTGGAGGCAGGAGACATTATTGCAACAGGAACTCCGGCAGGTGTAGGAAAAGGATTTAAGCCTCCCAAATTTCTTCGTGATGGTGATGTGGTCGAGATTCAAATTGAAGGAATTGGTACTTTACGTAATGAAATAAGAAAGAGATAACGTTCTCGTGTTTAATTCTTGCTTAAAAAAGGAATTGTTATCCAGAGAACCTACTAGGAGGGTAAGCGTATGGAAAAGTTTCATTACATTAATGGTGAATGGACAGGTCAGGATCTTGAAAAGCTTGAAGTGAACAACCCGGCAACTGGTGAACTCGTCGGTACTGTACCGGTTGGGGGGAAATCGGAAACGAAGAAGGCAATTGACGCTGCGCATCAGGCATTCCCCGCATGGTCAAGCCTCACCGCATATGAGCGGTCGTCATACTTAAAGAAACTCCATAGTTTGATGATGGAACACGAAGATGAATTAGCTGAGCTTATGACGCTTGAAATGGGAAAACCTCTTCATGAATCAAAAGGAGAAGTGGCTTATTCTGCCTCATTTGTGGAATGGTTTGCTGAAGAAGGAAAACGCGTTTATGGTCGTACCATACCTCCTCATAAAGAAGAGCGTATGATGGAAGTTCGCAAACAGCCAGTAGGAGTTGTTGGTGCGATTACGCCATGGAATTTCCCAGCTGCCATGATCGCAAGAAAGCTTGCTCCTGCTCTTGCTGCAGGGTGTACCTTTGTTGTTAAGCCACCTTCTGCAACGCCACTAACAGCAGTGCGTTTAGTGGAACTTTGTGAAGAGGCTGGTATACCTAAAGGTGTTGTAAACCTCGTCACTGGGAAATCTTCAGAAGTAGCAGGCGAGCTAATGAGTAACCCACACGTTCGTAAAATAACGTTCACAGGTTCAACAGAAGTTGGTAAGAAACTAATGGAACAGGCTGCCGAAACAGTGAAAAACATTTCTCTTGAGCTTGGTGGACATGCACCGATCATCGTTCTGGATGATGCAGACATCGACAAAGCCGTTGACGGCGTCGTTGCTTCTAAGTTTAGAAATGGCGGTCAAACGTGCATATGCGGTAATCGTGTCTATGTTCAAGAAAAGATTTATGATGAGTTCATTTCTAAATTCGCAGCTAAGACGAAAGAACTTAAGGTTGGAAATGGATTAGAAAAAGGCACTGACATTGGACCGATGATTGACAAAGATGGCTATGATAAAGTAGAAAAGCATGTTCAAAATGCGCTTAGTCAGGGAGCTGAATGCGTTGTTGGAGGAGAAGGATATGAAGAGAATGGATCCTACTTCTACCGTCCAACGGTTTTAAAGGATGTAACACCTGGCATGTTAATAATGAATGAAGAAACGTTTGGACCAGTTGCTCCAATCCAAAAGGTTAAAACAGATGATGAAGCGATTAAGTTTGCAAACCAAACGCCATTCGGGCTTGCTGCTTACGTATTTAGTGAAAGCGTTCGAAGGGGAAATCACGTTGTAAATGGCCTGGACTATGGGATTGTAGGCTGGAATGATGGTGTCCCTTCAGCTGCTCAGGCGCCGTTCGGCGGTATGAAGCAAAGTGGTATTGGTCGAGAAGGTGGTCACGAAGGACTTGAAGCTTATTTAGAAACAAAATACGTTTCGATCGGATTATAGAAAATAAGAAAGAGGCTGGGACATAAATAGCCTAAATTACTGAAAAAAAGGTCCCGTTCATCGGTTTTTGATGAACGGGACCTTTTTTGGCGTGTTTGTTCCTATTCTTTTTAGCTTTGTCGGTAATCTTGGCGGTGTACTTTCTCAAGTTCACCGCCATGAGCGCAAAGCCTAATTCATTTTTGACTTTTTCTTTGCCCCTAACGGACATTCGAGTAAAACCCAAATTAGCCTTCAGAAATCCAAAAACTGGTTCTACGTCAATTTTCCGTTGACCGTAGATTTTTCCCGTTTTTTCTTCTGAAAGCAGTTCTCGAATGATTTTCTTTTGCTCTTCCCATTGGGCATTATAATAGATCTTTCGATTGTTCCCTTCCTGCGCTTTGGTACACTGCGAACGAAGAGGACAATCTGAACAGTCATCACATTCATAAACCCTGAATTCCCGTGTGAAACCTCCACGATCGGTGCGATGAGAGAGGTGACGGAACATCAACTGTTGTCCGTTCGGACATATGAACGAATCCCTTTCCTCGTTGTAGGCCCAGTTGGCTGTGTTGAATTCATTCTGCTTGAAACGCTTCTTTTTCTCGGTGCGATAGGTACTGTATGTTATCAGTGGCTTGCGCTCACGATTCTTCAAAATATCCTTATAATTTTCTTCGCTTCCATAACCGGCATCGGCGACGATATAGTCAGGGAGTGTAAAAAAGTCGTTCTCGATATGGTCGAGAAAGGGACGTAATGTACGTGTATCCGTCGGGTTTGGAAAGATATCGTAAGCGAGCGTATATTGTCCTTCTGTCGCAATTTGGAGATTGTAACCAGCTTTTAATTGCCCGTTTTTCATGTGATCTTCTTTCATGCGCATGAAAGTGGCATCGTGATCAGTCTTCGAATAACTGTTGCGTTCTTCGAAAATGGCCATGTCGGTCTCGTATTTCTGTTTGCGCCCTACGATATCTTTCAACTGCTTGAGGGATTGCTTCGGCCCTTTTCGCTCGGACCGAAGTTTTTTTCGCTCGTTTACCTCTTCACTGGCGTCAATCTTCTCACTCAATTCCTCCACCTTATCTTCCAGCTTTTCTTCGATTTTTAAAAGCTCTTCAATGGAGAGTTGTTCCGGATTTTCTCGCTTGATCTCAGGAATGATTTCGTTTTCAACCAACTCATCATACATTTGGTTCGATTTTTCGATCAGACTGGCACTATACCTTTCAACAGACTTGCGCCAAACAAACGTAAATTTATTGGCGTTCGCCTCAATTTTGGTTCCATCAATAAAAATCGCTTCCTGATCAATCGCCTCTTCTTTAACCAAATGACATCGAAACTGAACGAAGCACTCGCGAAGAAGCTCCATAGCTTCGGGATGGACACGGAAGCGATTGATCGTACGGTAACTCGGTTCATAACCTTGAGACAACCACATCATGCGAACGCTATCGTAAAGAAGGGCTTCAATCTTTCTTCCTGAAAAAACCGATTGCGTGTACGCACATAGAATCACTTTCATCATCATACGTGGATGATAAGAGGGACATCCTGTATCGCGTAAAAAACGTGAGAAAGCTTCATCTGGAATCTGTTCGACCAGGTCGTGAACGGCATAGGCAATATCATTTTCTTGAAGTTTCATTCCTAAATCCATAGGTAAAATCACTTGATTCATGTTATACTCTTTAAACATAAGGGCACCTCCGATGGTTATTGTGTGGTAACTTTAATTTTATCAGATGGTGTCCTTATTTTCTTATTAAAATGAGATGAAAAACATAAAAAGAGTGGCCCGCGAACAACTACGTTGTTCGCGGGCCACTCTTTTTTTAATTTATCGGGTTTTGTCCCAGCCTCTTTCTTTATTTTCTTATTGTACAGATAAAACATCTGTAATTTGTTCAATGGCCCAGTTTAAATCATCTTCACTGATAATAAGAGGAGGCGCAAAACGAATGACCGTTTCGTGAGTCTCTTTACATAGTAATCCTTTTTCTTTCAGCTTCTCGCAATACGGACGAGCAGCTTCATGAAGCTCAACACCTATGAAAAGACCGCGACCACGAACTTCTTTAATCATTGGATTCTTGATTTCTTTTAATTTATTTTGAAAGTAGTTTCCTAGTTCAAGAGAGCGATCTGCAAGCTTCTCATCCTCAAGAACTTCTAAAGATGCCACCGAGACTGCACATGCTAGAGGGTTTCCTCCAAATGTTGAACCGTGAGATCCTGGGGTAAATACGCCAAGAACTTCTTCATTAGCGGCAACACAAGAGATCGGGAATACACCTCCACCTAGTGCTTTTCCAAGAATGTACATATCAGGCTCTACATTATCCCAATCGCAAGCAAATCGTTTACCAGAGCGGCAAAGCCCTGCTTGGATTTCATCAGCTACGAAAAGCACGCGCTGCTCCTTACAATACTCATAAGCCTCTTTAAGAAAACCTTCTGGAGGGATATTGATCCCAGCTTCACCTTGAATTGGCTCAAATAAAAAGCCTGCTGTATTTGGCGTAATGGCTTTTTTTAACGCATCAAGATCACCATAAGGAATGAGTTTAATGCCTGGAAGCATTGGTCCAAATCCTCTTTGGTATTCTTGTTCAGATGAGAGGGAGACAGCTGTCATTGTACGACCGTGAAAGTTACCCTCACAGGCAATGATTTCTGCTTTATCTTTCTCAACACCCTTCACTTCATAAGCCCAGCGGCGCATCGCTTTAACAGCTGTTTCAACTGCCTCTGCACCTGTGTTCATTGGAAGAATCATATCTTTGTTTGTAAATTCAGAAACTTTTCGATAAAAAGGTCCGAGTTGATCATTGTGAAATGCACGAGAAGTTAATGTGACACGATCTGCCTGGTCCTTTAGAGCTTGAATAATCTTAGGGTGTCTGTGCCCCTGGTTGACAGCTGAATAAGCACTTAGCATATCCATGTAACGATTTCCTTCGGGATCTTTCACCCAAACACCCTCTGCTTCTGCAATGACTATAGGCAGTGGATGATAATTGTGTGCGCCGTATTGCTCCGTCATTTGAATAATATCCTGTGTTTGTACCATGTTACGGTTCACTCCCATCTTTTAGTTGAAGCTTCTTTTATAGTATAACAATGAAATCGTTTACTTCCTATCATTTGAAAGAAATTGGGAGGAATGTTTCATTAACTTCTCTTATAACCTTTCATGATATGATAGAGAAGAATCTTTACATAGAAAGAGGGAGAGATCGTTTATGCTGCACGCCCATTATTCTGCTTGGGGATTAACTTTGATTCTTTTTCTTGTTAGCTATTTTTTAATGAGAGCTGGGAAAGGGAAATCGCTAGAAATGATCCATACGGTTCTTCGAATATTTTATATTCTCACTGTCATTTCAGGAATGTTTCTTGTAATAGGTTATGAGTTTTGGGGACCTTCTATTGTGAAAGGGGTCGTCGCCCTTTGGCTTATTTTCTCGATGGAAATGATACTAGTAAGAGGAAAAAAGGAGAAAAAAATTTGGCCGTTTTGGATTCAGTTTATGTTCGCTTTTCTTCTTGTCATCTTTTATGGGTATTCTATACTGCATCTTTATCAGCTATAAGTCCTAAAAATCACCTTTGATAAGGTGATTTTTTTGAATTAAACGTTTGGTTTATCGATGCCGATATAAGAAGTAGGGTAGATTGGCATATTTCTGGGATAAGTGTATTCGCGCTTTCTACTTTTTGATATCATATACATAAATATAAAAGTTTCGAATTAAAGGGATTAAAGGATGAGGTGTGTATAGCTTGAGGACATTTTCAGTCATGGTTTATCATGATCAAGATTTGCTGGAGTGCATTAATAATCAACCGGAACTGTTTCAGGCACATGCCGTACTCATTCAACTATTTTCTTTGTCAGGTGACAGCAAGCGGGCTAAAGCAATCGCGCAACAAACATTGACATCCCTTCCTCACGCCGTTCTTATAGGGGCCACAGCAAGTGGCGCTTATTATCAAAAGGACTACGTGAAAGAAGGGATACTCGTTTCCTTTACGACTTTTCAACACGCCGAGATTAAGCTGTTTGATTTGGAAGAGAATGCTTCCACCCTTATGAATGAGAGGACTACACATGATGAACTTGTCATTCTTTTTAATAGTAATGTGGAAGATCGTACTTTGTTTGAAGATATGAAACCGAACCGATTGATCGGAGGTAGAGCCCATACTATTAATGAGGATTCCTTTGTGATCAAAGGTAATCAACTGCTAACGACAGGCGTCGCTGCAGCTAAAATTATCGGAAGTGAGCTTGAAGTTAAGATTTTCGAAGAAACGTTCTGGAAACCAGCCGGACGAACGTATGAGGTGACAAAAGCGCTCGGGACGCGTATTTTTGAAATTGAAGGCCTGACGCCAGTGCAGTTTTATGAGAAGTATTTAGGATATGATGTTGCGAATAAACTCCCGCAATCAGCAGCTCACGTCCCGTTACTTCAGCGGGATAATGGGAATGTGAAGCCGATTACCATTATGGAGAAACATCGAGATGGATCGGTTACGTCGAATCATGTACTAACAAAGGGGTCGAAGCTACAGTTCTCATATGGAGACGCCGCACAAATTCAAACGTCCTATGAGCGCATTGACCAAATGGCTAGTGATTCTTGGAGCCAAAGTCTATTTACTTATTCATCTGCTTCGCTTCGTGCTCTATTTTCAAACGGCATTATTACTTATTTAGAGAATCTTGAAAAGAGATGTGATCTCACATCTGTTTTCCTTGCAACGGAATATTATTCAGATAGCCAAGAAGTACAAATTGGAAATAACAGCATGGTTTTTGCGCATTTCAATGAAAAAAATGCTCGAATGAAAGCCAACGGGCATCAACCATTACACAATCAGGAGATGAAGGACTTGGATGGTTTAATGGCATTATCACATTTAATTAAAGCTTCAACAGAGGAATTAGAGACGTTAAATTTAAACTTACAGCAATCAGAACAGCGCTTTAAATCTCTGTTTGAACAAAATCCGAATCTTGTTTACTCTGTGGATGTATACGGTAAAATTACGAGCGTAAACCCTGCATTAAAATCATTGTTAGGTTACTCGTCTGAAGAAGTTATGAGTAAGCATTCTCTTCAGTTTGTTTCATCAGAGGATGCAGAAATGACTAGGAAGAAATTCTATCAAACGTTTCAGGGGGTAGCTCAAACATATGATGCTCACCTTGTACACAAGACTGGAATGAGCGTTCTCTTTACAATTACCAATATCCCAATCATTGTTAATGGCGAAATTACCGGGGCGTATGGAATAGCCAAAAGCATCATGAATCAACGGAAAGCGGAGGAGAAAATCGCTCATCTCGCTTATTATGATGTGTTAACCGAGCTTCCTAATCGTTTGTTATTTGAGAACTTACTAAATGAATCAATTAAGAATCCCGATGAGAAGCTAGCTGTCATGTTCATTGATTTAGATCGGTTTAAATTGATTAATGATAGTTTGGGCCACCAAAGAGGGGATCAGATCCTCAAACAAGTGACAACTCGAATCAAGGAAGCTATAAAGGATGATGCTGTCCTTGCTAGATTTGGTGGTGATGAATTTACTGTTCTCTTACCTGGACTGAAGTGCGAAAAAGATGCCCTTATGCTTGCGAGACGCGTCATTGAACATTTGAAGCAGCCTATCGTCTTTGACGAGGTTGAGTACTTTATGACAGTAGGCATCGGTATCAGTCTTTTCCCTCATGATGGATTAGAAATTGATACTGTTATGAAAAATGCTTATATCGCATTAGATCGCGCCAAGCAACAAGGTGCTAATTATATTGAATTCTATACCGATGAAATGACCGATCAGGCTTTTGAGAGATTAGAGCTTGAAAGTTATTTGCGTCGAGCCCTTGAGAAAGAAGAACTGACTCTTTTCTATCAGCCACAAGTTAATCTAGATGAACAGAAAATTTATGCTTGTGAAGCGTTGATTAGGTGGAATCATCCGAAATTAGGACTAGTGTCTCCAGCGCAGTTTATACCGCTTGCAGAAGAAACGGGACTAATCGAAGAAATTGGTATTTGGGTATTGAACGAAGCATGCATGCAAACGAGCAAATGGCAAGAGCTTGGATATGATGACTTGTCGATTAGTGTGAACGTGTCTGGAAGACAGTTTCAAAGTGAGAAATTCGTTGATTCCGTTAGAGAAGCATTAGTGGCTTCTGGTCTCGATCCTCAATCTCTACACCTTGAAGTAACGGAGAGCACAACGCTCGTCAATACGGATTATAGTATTTCGATGCTAAATGAATTAAGAGAAATGGGTATTAAAGTGTCCATTGATGATTTTGGAACTGGTTATTCTTCGCTTAGTTATCTGAAGGATTTCCCATTAGATATTTTGAAAATCGATCAGTCCTTTATTCGAAACCTTCAGGAAAACAACGCAGATGCAGCGATTGTTAAAGCGGTCATTACGATGTGCGAAGGTTTGAATTTATCAATTGTTGCGGAAGGAATTGAGACGAAAGAACAGGGTGATATTATTAGAAGCTTCGGGTGTAACTTTGCGCAAGGATTTTTCTATAGTAAACCATTGAATAAGGATCGTTTCGAGAAACTGCTTCTATCAAAGCAATTTCCTTTGGCAACTTAACGAAGATCGACCCAATGTGGTCGATCTTTTTTATTTTGCAGAGCGTCCTGCCTCCAATGTGCTCCAGCTGTTTCAACCGATAGTTGGAAGGGAATAGGACCATAGCAAAGAGGTGATAAAGAGATGGATTACGACGTCATGATTATTGGAGGAGGCATATCGGGCCTCACACTTGCTGTCAAATTAGGACAAAGTAATGTGAAAACGCTATTAATTGAAAAAGATAAAAGAAGCGGGTTGATTTATAAAGGTGAACTTCTTCAGCCAAAAAGTCTTCAAGTCCTTGACCGAATTAATGTTTTAGATGTAGTAAAAGAAAATGGTTTTCACTTACCTTCGATTGAATTCCATGAGTATAACCAAAAAGACGATGGCACGATGGAGCACCTTAGTTCAAATGAATTTCGCTACGATGTGATTCCATCTCTCTATAATACATCGCTTATGATTCCACATGAGAGGCTAAAAGAGCTTCTTTTCGAAGAGGCTTCAAAATATGAATCTGTTGATTATATACAGCCTGCTAAATTTACGGGCTTTACTGAAGATGAGCCTGAGAATAAGAAAGCGATCATTCAAACTAAAGAAGGAGAACGTGAAATTCACGCAGGTTTTTATGTTGGTGCTGAAGGAAGAGCTTCTCCAACAAGAACAGCTATGGAAGTGGAGATGAAGAATACAAAATATAATCATCATTTCTTGACGGTATCGTTTCCCCGACCAGAGACACTAAATCAGTCAACTATCATCACAACTCAAAATAAATTTGTCGGATTATTCCCACTTCCGAACAATGAAGTAAGAAGTGTACTGTTGATTAAGCCGGGAGAGTTCAAATCGATGCGTGAAGAAGGATTAGAGTCCTTTTACCGTGCTTATTGTGAGCTAATGCCGGAGCTTGAGGGCTATGTTCATCAAATTGATACGTGGAAAAAGATTCAACTCATGATTCCTGTTAGGCACAATGTCTCCAATTACGTCAAAAATAATTTGATCTTAACAGGGGATGCCGCTCATAGCGTACATCCTATGGCAGGGGAAGGAATGAACCTGGCGATTCAAGATTCTGATGTATTGGGAGAACTTCTTTGCTGGATGTATAAAACGAATCAGACGGAATGGAAGCAGCTTAAGTGGTATGAGAAAGTGAGAAAACCGAGAG
Organism: Anaerobacillus sp. QJM3NY_32; assembly: GCF_056173645.1. Classification (NCBI taxonomy): domain Bacteria; kingdom Bacillati; phylum Bacillota; class Bacilli; order Caryophanales; family Bacillaceae; genus Anaerobacillus; species Anaerobacillus sp. QJM3NY_32. Next base: position 1,565,527 of record NZ_CM149684.1, read on the forward strand.
CGGAATATGTGTCTACGCTTAGTCATCAAGCTGCACTGCTCTACTCTTTTCCTTATCGTCCGTGGCAGAGACTTCGAATTAAAGGGGTCAATCAAACAGAGCATTCACCTCTTCTGCACTATAAACAGATGTTAAATACGTCGGGACTTGGCATTTGGAAGTTTAACCTGTTGGATCGATTGAAGCAAGCAGGAGTAATTCCAGCTGCAATAGGGAATGGGAAATTAAGTAAGCATCCAAATGAGAAAGTAATGTTCACGAAAGAGGATGATTATCCGTGGTATTGCAAATGAGACGGGAGGAAACGAGATGAAGGAAATAAAGAAAATCTGGCGTGCTAGAAAGTGGATGAAAAGCAATGAACCTTTTTTATACGCCTGGCATGCCCATGTAGGCTATGTACATGACTTATTTGATGAGTTCGAATTAGGAACAACCGTCTCTGCTGTTGCAACCAAACGAGACATGAATGAACTGCTATTAACAAGATGGGCTGAAGTGGGGGTGGCAATTGGTCACCTAAAAAAAGAGAAGGATGGAAAGGTTCGTTCTAAGAAACATATGGTTGAATCGATCTCAAAAAGCAGTGAGCACTCTGTTGGTATCTTACTAAAAGAAATGATGGAGTTACATATTCCGATCTTGCTGTCCTATCCTGATTTATTAAGCAAAGATCAACCCGCACGATATGAGGACGAAGACTATGGTGGAACGGTTGCAGCAACATCAAGCTTTATTGAACGTTTTGCTTTTCCGAAGATTTATCAAGCGATTAAGACGACGAATGCACAATCCGTTATTGATTTTGGGGCAGGTTACGCAGGGTATTTATCGCGTATTGGAGCAAAGCTAGAGGACATGAAGCTTGTTGGAATTGAAAAAAATCGATCCGTCTGTTTAGATGCAGAAGCTAATATCCATTTTCCGCTAAAATCACCGCTACACCTTTATCCTGATGATATGATGACATGGAAATGGGATGGTGCCCCCTTTGATATGGCGATGATGAATAATTTACTTTATTATTTTGCTCCAGAAGATCGATTGAAACTGTTCCAAAAGGCAAATGAGGTAACAGGTGAAGGTGGTCAGCTGATTATCATCACTCCTATGCATGAATCAAAACACGGGCAGGCTTTCTCGGCTGCGTTTAACAGCTTCATGAGTGCTCATGATAACCTTTATCCATTGCCAAGTCGTGATGAAATGGACGACTTAGCAACAAAAACAGGATTTAAGCTTAAACAAATAAAACCAGTTGTAAAAGAAGGCGCATGGTACTTTTTGCGTTTTCAGAAAGTGTGAGACCTATCAAAAGGTCTCTTTTTTCGTTCCCTGAAAGACATTTTGCACAAAAATTGGGCGTATGCATAATGTGAACAGAGAGGAATGAGAGGAGGGAGATCTTTTTGTGTGGGATAACAGGATGGGTGGATTGGAAGCAGAATCTGACAGGAGAAGAGAACGTTCTTAGGCGAATGGCGAATACGCTATCACGACGGGGGCCAGATGCTTCAAACAGCTGGGTTAGCGCGCATTGTGGATTTGGGCATACTCGTTTGATTGTCGTTGACCCAGCTGGTGGAAGTCAGCCAATGACTAGAACACACAGCGACAAGAAATATACGATTTGTTATAACGGTGAGCTATATAATACGGAGGATTTGCGTAAAGTTCTCCTTGCAAAGGGTTATACATTTCAATCTCATTCGGATACAGAAGTTCTTTTAACGTGCTATGTTGAATGGGGAGAGCAATGCGTTGATCATTTGAATGGTATTTTTGCCTTTGGCATTTGGGATGGAGAGAAATTATTCCTTGCAAGAGACCGCCTTGGTGTTAAGCCGTTATTCTATCGACAAAGTGGCAGCTCGCTTCAATTCGGCTCAGAACTTAAAGCCATTCTTGCTCATCCCGATGTGAAGACGGAGGTCGATCGAGCGGGGCTTCAAGAAATTTTTGGTTTAGGTCCTTCGAGAACACCAGGACATGGGGTTTTTCGAGGGATAAATGAACTGCGACCTGGATTTGCGATGAAGTTTGAGCAGAGTGGTCTTCGTAAATGGCGCTATTGGAATGTCAAAAGTAGTGAACATACTGATGATCTTGATACAACTGTAGGTAAAGTAGGGGACCTTTTAAAAGATTCCATTAAACGACAGCTTGTTGCCGATGTACCAGTTTGTACGTTTTTGTCTGGTGGAGTTGATTCAAGTGCCATTACGTCCGTTGCTCAAACGGCATTCCTTGATGACAATAAGGGCACATTACGGTCTTTTTCGGTTGATTATGTGGATAATGATAAATACTTCAAGAGTAGTGAATTTCAGCCAAATTCAGATGCTCCGTGGATCAAAAAAGTTTCAGCAGAGCTTGCAACTGATCATACGAACTGTGTGATTGATACACCTCAGCTTGTGCATCATTTAAAGGAAGCGATTGAATGTCGAGACCTGCCTGGTATGGCGGATGTAGACTCTTCATTATTGTGGTTTTCAAAGGAAATTAAGAAACATGCGACTGTTGCTCTTTCTGGTGAATGTGCAGATGAAATATTTGGTGGGTATCCATGGTTTCATAAGCCGGAGCTTTTAGATCAGGAGCAGTTTCCGTGGATGAGATCGACACTTGAAAGACAGGCGATGTTAAAAGAAGATGTTCGGAATAAATTGAAGCTAGAAGATTACGTCACGGAAAGATATCGTGAGTCAATTAAGGAAACGCCAGTACTTGATGGTGAGAGTGAGATTGAAGCAAAAAGAAGAGCTCTCTTTTACTTGAATTTAAATTGGTTTATGACAACACTTCTTGAACGAAAAGACCGTATGAGCATGGGAGCTAGTCTAGAAGTAAGGGTGCCATTTTCTGATCACCGCATTATCGAATATGTGTGGAATGTCCCGTGGGATATGAAAATGCTTGATGGTCGAGAGAAGGGACTTTTGCGAAAAGCGATGACAGGAACGCTTTCACATGATGTTCTTTATCGAAAAAAGAGTCCATATCCAAAAACCTATAATCCTGCTTATACGAAAGCAGTTTCTTCATGGCTTCAAGATACGCTCGATAACAAGCAGTCGCCGCTTCTTGAATTGATCGATAGAAAAGTTGTGCAAGATATCATAGATTCAGAGGGAAAGGCGTTTAAAGTACCCTGGTTCGGTCAGCTTATGGCAGGACCTCAATTGATTGCACACCTTGCTCAAATTAATTATTGGATGGAGCATCATAACGTGAATTTAGTCGACTAAAAAAAGGATCGAAGCTGATGGCTTCGATCCTTTTCTTTAAAAGATTGTATTATTGCTCGTTCCGACTTTAGTGGGCAGGGTCTCGATCGCTTCACCCCATAAAATGAACACAAAAACCGTGTTCTTTTTATGGGCCTCCAGCGCTTGTCGAGGCTAAGCGGGCGCTTCCGCTTTTCGTGATCTAGCTGCAGTGGGCAGACACTCGGTCACTTCACCTTTTCATCCGAACACAAAGACCGTGTTCAAATGAAAAGGCTCCAGTGCCTGCCGTGTCTAACCGCCCACTTCCGCTTTTCGTGTCTAGCTGCGACTCGCAGAAACTGCGATATTTCACTCTTTCACCAGAACACAAAGGGCGTGTTCTAGTTCAAGAGATCCAATATCTCCGTTTCTAAACGCTCGTCTCCGCTTTTCGTGTCTAGCTGCAGTGGGCAGGGTCTCGATCGCTTCACCCCATAAAATGAACACAAAAACCGTGTTCTTTTTATGGGCCTCCAGCGCTTGTCGACCCTAACCGCCCACTTCCGCTTTTCGTGTCTAAACGCTCCCTTCTGCTTTTCTTTTTTCAACTGGTGGCTGTTCGAGTCCGTTGAGGCGTTCGACTAGGCCGTGGCCGAATGGTGTTCCGGCAGAAGGGCTTTCATTGTTGTTGAGAAGGCCTCCTCTAAGCTCGTAAGCTGTTGAGCCGTGCTCTGCGAAATCAAGTCCCTGAATTTCTTCTTCACGAGAAACGCGAATGGAAGAGAAGCGAGTATAGATGAATAAGAAAATACCTACTGTGCCAATCGTCCACGCCATAACTGCAAGAATTCCGATTGCTTGAACGAGGATTAGGGATGCACCGCCTCCGTAGAATAAACCACCATCGATTGCGAAAAGTCCAACGGCTAGCGTGCCCCACGCCCCACACACTCCGTGAACAGCAATCGCTCCAACTGGGTCATCCAATTTTATGCGTCGGTCAATCAGTTGAACGGCTTCAATCAAGATAACTCCAGCGATAAGACCGATGAACATAGCGCCAATTGGAGATACGCTTGCTGTTCCAGCTGTAATTCCGACAAGTCCAGCTAATGCGCCGTTTAGAGTTAAAGAAGCATCAATTTGCTTATAGCGAATATAAGAATAAAGGGCACTTCCGATGACACCACTTGAAGCAGAAAGAAGTGTTGTCGCTACGATTGTAGGGATAAGTGCGTCGCTTGCTGACAGTGTACTACCTGCATTGAATCCAAACCAGCCGAACCAAAGAATGAATACCCCTAGTGCGCCAAGTGGAATGTTATGACCTTGAATAACGTTCACTTTTCCATTTGAGTATTTACCAAGACGTCCTCCAAGAAAGGCGACTGCTACTACCGCACCAAGTGCACCTGTCATATGAACAACCGTTGAGCCAGCGAAGTCAACAAACCCTAGTTCTGAAAGCCATCCGCCACCCCAAATCCAGTGACCAACAACAGGATAAACAAATCCAATCATCGCAACCGTTACAGCAATATAGCTAATTAATTTCATTCTCTCAGCTACTGCACCAGAAATGATTGTCGCACAAGTTGCCGCAAAGACGGCCTGGAAAACAAAGAAGCCGATGTTTTCAGATTGTCCTAGAAGAAGGAAACCATCACTACCAATAAAACCGCCTGCTGAAGAACCGAACATCAATCCGTAACCAATTATAAAGTAAAGCACTGCACCAATTGACATTGTTAGGAGATTCTTCATTAAAATATTTAAGGCGTTTTTAGAACGGGTAAATCCAGTTTCAACCATTGCAAATCCAGCGTGCATGAAGAATACTAGAAAAGCAGCAATCATAATCCATACGGTATCCATTGAAGCACTCAAGGCGGTTACAGCAGAGGTATCGCCTGCTGCGAAGACATGTCCTCCTGAGAGAAGAAAGAGAAGCGCGAACAAACTAGTGATTTTTTTCATAGCTTTTATCATCCTTTTTGATTTATTTAAATGCTGTGAGTCCGTGTTCACCAGATCGTATGCGAATAACATCTTCGACAGGATAGACGAAGATTTTGCCGTCGCCAACTTCCCCGGTTGCACATATATCGCGAATATGCTTAACAACATGATCAAGCAGGTCATCATCAAAAACGAGCTCTACTTTAATTTTTGCCTGAAGCGAGACTTCAAAATGACTTCCTCTGAAGACACCAGTTTGTTTTTTCTGTAATCCACATCCAGCTACTTCAGATACTGTCATGCCTGTGATACCTTCATCTCTTAACCGATCTCTTAGATCCTGAAATGCCTCGGGACGAATAATGGCTTCTACTTTTTTCATATAAGACCCTCCATGTCAGTTTTTCTAACATTGCCTTTTTTCTATATCCTAATATTATGCGGTGAAAACGAGAAATTCAAGGTTATTTTTTGAAAATTTAAAATAGTATGTCATAAAATCTCACCTTAGCACATTTGAATAATCAGAATATTCCAAGTGGGGTAAGGGTGGTTGCGCTTTCAGTTAATTTCGAATTCTGAGGCATAAAAAGAAGCTCCTGGATGATGACCAGGAGCTTCTTGCTCATGAAATGTCTAAAATAGTGAAGCCAAATGGTTCAAGATGAAGTAGGCTAGAGTCGTGCTGACTCCCTAAAAGAGTTTTTGTGTTCAAATAATTGAGTGAGAGATCAGTAGTTATGGCCTTTTCTGAGTTGTTTAATAGAAAGAGGAGCGTTTCATTATACGTTTTCCTCTTATATTGAATAAGTGATTCATCTGTATACACCACTTCGAAAGTTCCATCGTTCCGAAACGCAGGGTGTTGATTGCGAAGGGCGATTAATTCTTTTAAGAACTGAAATAGTTCAGTGTCCTGGTCTTTTTCATCCCAAATCATACATTCTCGACAATCGGGATCAGCGCCACCTTTCATCCCAATTTCGTCACCATAATAAATACAAGGTGTTCCTGGGAAGGAGAATTGAAGGATATACATGAGCTTCACGACCTCCTTTTTCCCGTTTGCCAGTGTGAGGAGTCGCGGTGTATCGTGACTTCCTAATAAATTAAAGGCGACTTCATTCACATTTGCAGGATAAGAGTGAAGGAGTGCGGATAGTCGGTTCCCCATTGTTTCGGCAGAGATTCTTCCATTTGCATAATGATCAAGTAGGGCAGCAGTTAAAGGGTAATTCATTACAGCATCAAACTGATCGCCCTGTAACCACGGCATCGAGTCATGCCAGATTTCACCAAGAATATAAAGCTCAGGCTTAACTCGCTTAACCTCTCTTCTAAATTCACGCCAGAAGCGGTGATCAATTTCATTTGCAACATCAAGTCGCCACCCGTCAATATCAAATTCTTCTACCCAGTAGCGACCAACTTGTAGTAAATACTCTCTCACTTCTGGGTTCTCAGTATTAAGCTTAGGCATTGTCGCTTCAAAGGCGAAAGTATCATAGGAGGGAAGAGGTTTTGTTTCAATTGGATAGGATCGAACGTGAAACCAGTCTCGATAGCGTGATGCTTCTCCGTTGTTTAATAAGTGCTGAAAAGGTTCGAAGTAATAACCGCTATGATTGAAAACAGCATCAAGCATAACTTTAATGCCTCTTTCATGACAGGCTTTGACGAGCTCTTTAAACATTTCTTTATCGCCAAATTGTGGATCAATCTCCATGTAATCGATTGTGTCGTACTTATGATTTGAGGCCGCTTTAAAAATAGGTGTGAAGTAAATTCCATTAATTCCAAGTTCTGTTAAGTGATCAAGATGATTTATTACCCCCTGAAAGTCTCCGCCGAAAAAGTTGTTACGCTCCGGAGGATATTCTCCCCATGGAAGCGTACCTTTTGGATCTAAGGAAGTATCCCCGTTAGCAAATCGTTCGGGAAAGATCTGATACCATACTGTGTCTTTCACCCATTCAGGAGCTGTAAAGATATCAGCTTCATTTAGGAAAGGAAAACTATAATAGTCGTTGGTATCTGATGGCTGTTCCGTATAGAAGCCTTTTTCAGTATGATAATACGCTTCATTTTTATCTTCTAGAAAAAAGCCATATCTCAATCTACGATAAGGAGGTTGGATCGCTATACTCCAATAATCGAATAGAGAGTCAGAGCCAGTTACTTTCATTGTTTTAGAAGTGAACTGCCATTTGTTGTCTTTCCAATCATACGGATCTCCATAAATAAGGGAGATGGATGTCACATCATCTTTCTTTGTTCGAATCATCAGGTGTAGTGTTTTCTTATCATATGCGTAAGCATAGTTGTTCTTTGGGCGGTGATAAATGGCTTCTTTAAACATAAATAGATACCTCCGTGTGCAATCGCTTGCATTTTAATAAAAGAAAACTCATTTCAAGCACTAATCGAAATGGAACGTTGCTTCTATATAAATGTAGAAGATCAAAGTACGATAGTCAAATGTAAAAAACAAGGAGAAATTCTGTTTCGAAAAAATTTTGAAAAAACTTTGTGCAAACGGTTGCGAAAATTTTATAGCCATGTATAATAAGTTATAGAAAGACAGTGCAATCGTTTTCACTGAGTTGTATGAAAGCGCTTGTACTCCTATCGTAAAATTAAGAGGGGGTTAACACATGAAACGCTTTTTCGCTTTGTTTCTTACACTAGTTCTTGCAATCGGCGTTCTTGCAGCATGCGGACCGCAAAACAATGAAAACGCTTCTAGTAACAACGGAGGCAGTGATTCTGAGGGAGAAGATGCAAATAAACCTGAGAAGCTAGTTGTTTGGGAAGATACAGATAAAGGGATTGCACTTGAACCGGCTATTGCTAGCTTCGAGGAAGAGTACGGCATTAAAGTTGAATTTAAAGAACTAGGTATGGCTGACGAAATTAGAGAGCAAATTCGTCTTGATGGTCCAGCAGGTACTGGTCCTGACGTTATTACACTTCCACATGATCAAATTGGACAAGCAGCGGTTGAAGGACTTATTTCCCCAATCGAAGTTGAACAGTCTGTGATTGATACATTTACAGAATCTTCTATTCAAGCTGAAAACTTTGACGGTAACCTTTATGGACTACCAAAAGCAACGGAAACACCAGTCTTCATTTACAACAAAGATCTAATGGAAAAAGCTCCGGAATCAATGGATGAAGTCTATGATTTTGCAAAAGACTTCACGAAAGACAAGCAGTATGGCTTCCTTGCGCTATGGGATAACTTCTATTTTGCAAACGCTGTCCTTTCAGGATATGGCGGCTATGTGTTTGATCGCACTGATGAGGGATTAAACCCAGATGACATCGGTCTTAATAATGATGGTGCTATTGAAGGAACGGAATATATTCAGAAATGGTATCAGGAAGATCTTTTCCCTAAAGGCCTAATTGGTGAAAACGGTGGATCTACAATGGATGGTCTATTTAATGAAGGGAAAGCAGCTTCCGTTATGAACGGACCATGGTCTTTCCAGGGTTATAAAGATGCTGGAATTGACATTGGTGTTTCGCCAATGCCTACACTTCCAAACGGAGAGAATTTCAAAACATTTATCGGTGTTAAAGGCTGGCACGTAAGTAATTTCTCTGAGAACAAAGAATGGGCTACGAAGCTCGTTGAATGGTTAACAAATGAGGAGAATGCAAAGATTCGTTACGAAAAAACAGCAGAAATTCCTCCTGTTAAATCACTAATTGAAGATCCAGTTATTGCTGATAATGAAGGTGCAAGTGCCGTAGCACTTCAATCTCAATATGGCGTTCCAATGCCTAACATTCCAGAAATGGCTGAAGTATGGGAGCCAGCAGCGTCTGCTCTACAATTAGTAGCAACAGATAAGCAAGAACCAAAAGCGGCCCTTGATGAGGCTACGAAAACAATTAAGTCTCAAATCGAGCAGAATCACAGCAACTAAAGTTTTGAAAATTTAAAGCGGTACTCCGGAAACGGGGTACTGCTTCTCACTTTAAAGCTAGAAAAGTGGGGAGAAGAAAGGGGATTGCCATCACGATGGAGGCAACTGAGCGTCAAACAAAGCATCGAAAAACAGCACTTGCTTTATCACTAATACCTGGATTCGGTCAGTTTTATAACAAGCAGATCCTCAAAGGACTTATGTTCTTCATCTTAACGGTTTCATTTGCCGTTGCTTTTGCTGACTTAATCAACATTGGATTATGGGGGATCGTTACCCTGGGGGAAAAGCTACCACGAGATCACTCCATCTTCTTGTTAACACAGGGAATTATCGCTGTCCTTGTTATCCTGATTGGATTGGTTATTTATTTCTTAAACCTAAGGGATGCATATTTGAATGGAAGAAATCGTGATCTAGGCATTCCCTTAAATTCTGTTAGAGAGCAATACCGTAATGTTTCTGAACAAGGGTTTCCTTACTTAATGCTATCACCAGGATTTTTCTTATTAATCTTTGTTGTTATTTTCCCGATATTGTTTGTTATTTTACTTTCGTTTACAAACTACGATCTCTACCATTCTCCACCAGCTAACTTAGTAGATTGGATTGGGATTCAAAACTATATTGATATATTTAAGCTAGACATCTGGCGCGATACTTTCATTGATGTATTCTCATGGACAATCGTATGGACATTTGTTGCAACAACAGGACAAATTGCCATTGGTATTTTTCTAGCCGTTTTGATGAACCAGAAAGACCTTAAATTTAAAGGCATCTTTAGAACAATCTTTATCTTGCCTTGGGCCGTACCAGCTTTCGTATCAATCCTTGTGTTTGCGGGGATGTTTAATGAGACGTTTGGTGCGATAAATAACGACATCTTAGCAGCGTTCGGTATCGATGCGATACCATGGCTTACAGAGCCATTTTGGACAAAAGTTGCTTTAATTCTTATACAGTTCTGGCTTGGATTCCCGTTTATTTTCGCTATGGTAACGGGTGTGCTTCAATCGATTCCAGATGAATTATATGAAGCTGCCACAGTAGATGGTGCGAATATCTGGCAGAAGTTTAGAGGAATCACGCTTCCAATGGTTCTTTTTGCAATCGCGCCAATTTTAATCACACAATATACATTTAACTTTAATAACTTTAACGTTATTTACCTGTTTAACGGTGGTGGTCCTGCCGTATCAGGTCAAACAGCAGGCTCTACTGACATTTTGATTTCGTGGATCTATAAGCTCACGTTTACGTCTGCGCAATATGGCAAAGCTGCTGCTATTACCATGATTCTATCAGCCATTGTTATAGGTGTAGCACTATGGCAGTTTAGAAGAACGAAATCATTCCAAGAAGAGGATATGATGTAATATGAGTCCAAAAATGCAGAATACCTTACGTTTAACACTGTCCTACATTGCCATCGCTATTGCTTGTGTCATCATCTTGTATCCAGTTCTATGGATTGTGGGGTCTTCCTTTAATCCCGGTGACAGTCTATCTGGATCATCAATTATCCCGAAGGATGCAACATTGGAGCATTACAAATCGTTATTTAATACGGCTGAAAGTGATTACTTGCTTTGGTATTGGAACACATTGAAGATTTGTATCATCACAATGATTCTAGCCGTAGCGATGATCTCCTGTATGGCTTATGCCTTCTCACGCTACCGTTTCGTCGGTCGTAAAAATGGATTAATGACTTTCTTAATTCTTCAAATGATCCCGAACTTTGCAGCACTTATTGCGATCTATGTATTAGCTTATACAACGGGTTTGTTAGATACGCACTTTGCGCTGATTCTCGTTTATACAGGTGGTTTACTGCCAATGAATACCTGGCTTGCTAAAGGATACTTTGATACAATTCCAAAAGAGCTTGATGAGTCAGCTCGAATCGATGGAGCGGGTCACTTCCGTATCTTCTGGCAAATCATATTACCACTTGCAAAACCGATTCTTGCTGTTGTAGCATTATTTAGTTTCATTACACCGTTTACGGATTTTATTCTTGCTCAAGTTATTCTTCGTAGTGAGGATAAATATACGTTAGCGGTTGGTCTTTACAAAATGATTTCTGATCAGTTCGGTAATGAGTTTACAACGTTCGCTGCAGGATCAGTATTGATTGCGATCCCAATTTCAATTTTATTCTTATCGCTGCAACGTTACTTTATATCTGGACTTACTGCTGGTGGAACGAAAGGATAGAGCAAGACGTGAGAAAGAAGAGGAAGAGGAGAGCTACTCTTGCAGCTTCTTTCTCTTTTTTTATCCTAATTCTTCGTTTAGAGAACTTTAATAGGTAGGATTGTTTCTCTATAGTAGATGTCATTTTCAATAGAAATCGTTTACAATGAATCATTAGATAGTTAAGATAGATCAATTACTTATCATATGAAATGAACAAGCGAAAGCTTTGTATAGGAGGAAATCCCAATGGCAGTAACGATTAAAGATGTAGCGAAGCTTGCCAATGTTGCGCCATCGACGGTATCACGTGTGATCGCAAATAATCCACGAATTAGTGAGCAAACGAAACGTCGTGTAAGAGAAGCGATGGAAGAGCTTGGCTACCATCCTAACTATAATGCAAGAAGTCTAGCGAACCGGAGTACACAAACGATTGGCCTTGTCATGCCGAGTTCAGCAGATAAAGTATTACAGAATCCATTCTTTCCAGAGGTTCTTCGGGGGATTAGTACGAAGGCTCATGAAAAAGAATATACCTTATATATGTCCACTGGGGCAACAGAAGAAGAAATGCTAGAAGGCGTAATGGGGATGGTTCACGGGCGTAGAGTGGACGGTATAGTAATGCTTTATTCAAGAATCGACGATAAAATCATGACGTTTTTACAGGAACAAAATTTTCCGTTTACCGTTATTGGGAAGCCGCTAGTGAATCCAGATTCAATCACTCATGTCGATAATGATAACTATAGCGCGGCAAAAGATGTAACCGAGCATTTTATTGGCAAAGGTCATGAACGGATCGCATTTGTTGGAGGGAATTTAGATCTAGTCGTAACGGTGGAGCGGTTACACGGTTATGAAAAAGCCCTACAGGAAGCGGAAATCCCACTCCAAGACGATTATGTTGTTCATGTGGAGTTTCTAAAAGAAGGCGGACAGGAAGCGGTAATGGCATTATTTTCGTTAGAAAATCCTCCAACCGCGCTTGTTGTTGCAGATGATCTTATGGCCCTTGGTATCATGAGCAAGCTAGATGAGATGGGTCTTTCTGTTCCTGAAGATGTTTCCGTCATTAGTTTCAATAATGTGATGCTCGCTGAATATGCTAGTCCGCCGCTTACTTCTGTTGATATTAATATTTTCCAACTAGGTTATCAGGCAGTGAACTGTTTGCTAGAGAAAATTAGTGATCCTGAGTCAGGAAACAAACGCGTTTGTGTACCACACAAGGTTGTAGAGCGCTGGACAGTTAGGACAATTAACCAGAATGAGAGTATGAAATAGCCACGAAGGTGGCTATTTATTTTGGAGATTTTTTGAGAAGGGTGTTAAAAGGTTGAATTTAAGTAATGAAAAAATAAAACTTTGAACAAGCAGTCACTTGCCGTTCCAATTTACATTACTCCAACGTTTACTATTAGTAAGTGAATTTATTTAAATGGGGTGAGAATATGGGATGTTCAGGATGTGGTGGAAGTTATGCAGGAGGTGCATTTCCTAGACAAGGAGCACAGGGAATTCCAGGGCCTCCAGGTCCAGAAGGTCCAGAAGGCCCAGTAGGACCAGAGGGACCGTCAGTGACTTCAACGTCCGGATTTGCCGCTAATACTTCGAATGCTAATATAAATACCGATATTTTAGGGACGGATTTAAGTTTGCCGGATTCACAAAGTTTGCCACTAACGATAACTGTCGATGGCACTAATACTTTCTTTACAGTCCAAGAAGATGGAAGATATCGTCTTTCGTATCATATTAATCCAGAAGCTGCTTCTATCATTAATTCTAGAATAGTCGTAAATGGAGTGGAGTTACCACAAACTGTTATTTCTCCGACGGTAGCATCTACTAAATTTAGCGCAGAAGCCATAGTTTCTTTATTAGCTGGAGATGTTATTTCACTGCAACTATTTGGAGTGGCTACCTTAATTATACTAGATTCTGGCGTAGGGGCTTCTCTAACAATTATGAGAGTAGAATAATCGACTATATTTAATAAGAAACTTGCTAGATCATATTATTTTTGGCTCAATGCAATTGGTCATCACAGATCATAAATTAGCCCAAAGGCGGTCAATAGCTAATAGAAAAAGGATCGCGTGATTAGCACGGGATCCTTTTTAATATAGGATTAAATTAACATACAGTAGATATGGCCTGGTTACTAGTAGCGATTTTCCCACAGCTAAACTCGACTTCGGCTACATTAAGAACAAAACAGTTACACCGTTTCACAACAATCTGGAAGAAAATTGTAACGGTATCACCAACATCAATATCATCGAGGTCAATACCATATTGGGGATTACTACCCGGATATTGCACACCATCAATATACAAACTGTTCTCAATAAATTGGGTGCAAGCTGGAAGGTAATCAGTAAAGATTACGTTAATAGCGGGAACAACGCCGTTGTTTGTAATGGTGATCGTATACGAAAGCACGTCACGATAGGTGGAAAATGGCTTATCAACGGTTTTCACGATATCTAAAATGGCATCACCTTCGTCAATTTGGACGCCAAGTGCATTTGGCATATAAGCATCGCCTGACGACGTGAAGCGGAAAACAGCCGTGGATTGGTTGTTCGGTAATAGGCCAGCCCCACTGACGTTTGTAATATCCCATCCCTGTCTTCCAGCAACAATATTCGTTAATGTAAAAGGATCCTGGTTCCGGTTACCAAATGTTCCACTCGTATCAAGATTTCCGGAATCATCATTAATTTGAGAGCCAAAAAAGTTTCCTAGTGGGTTATTTGGTCCTGAGAGAAGGGTTAATGTACCTGCATCAGGCCCAAAAAGAGCTTGATCCCCTCCTATATTCGCGTCACCTTCTTGAGCTGAGATGAGTAAACGGGCATCTACAGTACCTGAAGGAGGAGTCATAAAACCTGAAATGGCTATATCAATTGTGGGGTTTAAAGGATTAATGACGATACCCTGGGCGCCGACAAATAAATTCAGAGATCGGTTTGGTAATGTACTATTCGCATAAACAACGGCGAGTGTCCATCCTGCATGGTTCGTATCAGCTGTGGAAGCTTGAAGAGGATCGACTAGTCCTGGTACGCCGCCTACGGTGTATGTACCAGCGCCAGCTGCTTGAACGATTGATGTAACATCATTGGAGCGCATGTAAAATCCTCGAGTATTTCCTCCGATGGTAAATGTTGGCTCATTACTAGTAGTTGGGTCGGGACTAATTGTGAAATCAGTCCCGCTTGGGTTCGTGAACGTAACAGAATTATCAATATCAGATGTAATGTCTTCGTTTACTGAAAGATAATTTCCTCCCCAGATTAATTCAGCATATAAAACGGAGCTTCCAGCTGGTAATACTAGATTAGCCTCTGAGTTATTTAAAGTATAATCCAGAGTGGTTCCTGGTGGAAAAGTTGGCACTTGAAGTGATGTATCGGTTGTAATAAATGCTCCGATACTTCCTTGAGTTCCAGCCTGGTTAGCATTTAGTAACTGACTTAATCCTAAAGTGTTTCCTGTAAATGTCATGGCTCCACACGTTCGGGTGGAGTATCGATTGGTAAAAGCCATAATGACAACCCCTATTGAACATACGTGTTCAAATATAGTCTAAAACTGTATTCACTATACTATATGAATACAGTAAAAAGACGTATAAACTCTTGTCCAATAGAGTCTTAAAAATCATTTTTTTATAGAGTGAATAATATAAAAAAACCTCCCAAAGGAGGTTTTAAGATGTTAAAAACTGTCCACCATTTATATGAATCGTTTGACCTGTCATATAAGAAGATCCATCAGAACCAAGAAGGACGTAAGCCGCAGCTAATTCTTCTGGCTGACCCGGTCTTCCCATTGGTGTATTCGTTCCAAAGTTTTTCACTTTTTCTGCTGAGAAGGTGGAAGGGATAAGCGGTGTCCAAATAGGACCAGGTGCAACGCTGTTGACACGAATACCTTTTCCAACGAGCGACTTTGCGAGACTCCTTGTGAACGTTGTGATTGCACCTTTTGTACTAGAGTAATCGATCAGCTGATCATTGCCTTCATATGCGGTTACAGAGGATGTGTTAATGATTGCACTTCCTTTTTTAAGATGGGGAAGAGCGGCTTTCGTCAGGTGAAACATGGCAAAAACGTTGGTTCGGAATGTTTTTTCGAGCTGTTCTGCACTAATTTCTTCTATTCCCTGTTGGGGGTGCTGTTCTGCTGCATTATTAATTAAAATATCGAGCTGTCCGAAATGATCAATCACCTGTTTAATCACATCGTAAGCAAAGCTTTCACTCCCAATGTCTCCCGGCAACAATAAACATTCGCTTCCGATCTCTTCGATTTTTTGTTGCGTATGTTGCGCATCTTCATGTTCGTCAAGATAAACAATGGCGATTTTTGCTCCTTCTTTTGCATAAGCAATCGCAACGGCTTCGCCTATCCCACTATCTCCTCCAGTGATGAGAGCGACTTTATTCGTTAATTTTCCTGATCCTTTATAATCCCGGTCATCCATTATGGGCTTTGGATCCATTTCTTGCTGAGATCCTGGCTGATGATTTTGATGTTGTGCTGGTTGTCCATCCGTCTGTCTAAAATCTGGTCGCATGGGATAACTCCTTTCAAATTATATATGTAAGGAATTGCCAATCGGGAGAATTTCTAAACCTAAGTCTGAGAATATAATGATGACATTTGCATTACATGATAAAATGAAACAAACCTATAATGTAGTTTGTGAGGCGAGAGGTATGAATTTTGATTTAAGAGAATCTGAATTTGAAGAACGGTTTGCGTCGTTTTTGGAACAAAGTCAGCCCAAAATTGTAGAAAAGTGGCTGCTTGGCGCAAAAATTTCTCAAGAGGATCCTTATTATGAAGAAATCATTAAGAATGGGAAACGAACGGTTGAACTTATCTCTCGTTATATTCGCCTTCAGGATGAAAGTTGGATTATGACATTAACTAAGAAAATTGCCAATGAGCGAATTGAAGCAAATGTTAATATCGGAGAGTTTATTGCGAATATTAATTTTGGGAGATCGGTTGTGATCTCTGTCTTAAACGAATCATCATTTGATAGAGACGAACTTTCGAAAGGTCTTCAAATCATTAATAATTACTTTAATGCCTATTCGTATCATTCAGTAACGGAATACACGAAGGTGAAAGATAATATCATTCATGATAAAAATAAGTTTATACAGGAAATGCATAGTGATCGTTTAACCATTCTTGGTCAGCTAGGTGCGAGCTTTGCTCATGAATTTCGCAATCCTCTTACCTCCATTAAAGGATTTTTGAAATTATTAGAAGATGATAGTGATGCTAATAACTCGATCGAGAAACACTATTTCGAAATCCTCAATAGCGAAATGAAAAGTCTAGAAGAGAAGGTAAGTCAATTTCTTTTCTTATCAAAAATGCGTGGGAGCGACGATCGTCCTCTATCATTAAATTTAAGTGGATTATTAAGATATACCATTGAAATTCTTTATCCAAGACTACTAGAATCAAATATAGAAGTGGAAACAGCCATTACTCCAGACATTCCACTGTTCGGTGTAGAAGAACAAATTAAACAAGTCATTCTTAATATTATGATTAACTCGATTGAAGAGTTAAATGAAAATAAAATCGATCATCGAAAAATTGAGCTGAGAGCAAAAGAAAACCATGGACGGATTACGATTGAAATTTCCAATAATGGCCGGCAAATTTCATCGCATCTTGTTGAAAGTATCTTTCAACCGTTCATTAGTACAAAAAAACTCGGAACAGGTCTTGGATTGTCTGTTTGCAAGCAAATTATTGAAAAGCACGAAGGTGTGATTTCAGTGCGATCAAATCCAGAACAAACAACTTTTGTAATTGAACTTCCAGTAATGGTTGACAAAGGTGTGAAAGAAGAGTAGCTTAATAGTTATCAAACTAACATTCAAAAAAGCTTTTTATATATCCACTAGGGGAGTCATTTATATGACTGAGACAGGATGTCCTGGACCCTTTGAACCTGATCTGGTTAGCGCCAGCGGAGGAAAGTGGAGACGGATGCCACCGCAGCCGCTCCATTTTTGGAGCGGCTTTTATACGTTTTGATTTCCTAAACGTGTAGAAGTAAGGAATGCTTACAAGTATTTCTAAATCTCCAAAAATGACGGAACAACGGCATTCAAGCTCCTTTCCTCTTCATCAGTTGGATGAAAAGCGGAGAGGAGTTTTTTTATGTCATTTACTGAACAGTTAAGAGAGGAAGCAGCACCAATTTTTGAAGCGATTTTTAACCATCCATTTGTGAGAGGAATTGCGGAGGGAAAGTTAGAGAAGGAACAGCTTGTTCACTATGTAAAGCAGGACTTTGAATATTTGAATACATTTGTTCGAATCTATGGCATTGCGCTATCAAAATGTGAAAACCGAGAAGAGATGGCACTTTTCACTGAACAAATATCATTTGTACTCCATAGTGAGGTACATCCTCATAATAATTTGTGTCGAGCTGCAGGCGTCACTTATGAAGAGCTGCAAGGCTATCCCCTCGCCCCTACGGCACACCATTATACGAGGCATATGCTCGACGCTGCTCATTCAGGTACGCTCGGAGAAATCGTTGCAGCCCTTCTGCCATGCCCATGGACTTACCTTGAGATTGGTCAACGTCTAATGGAAGAGGTTAATCCTAAAGAAGATCATCCTTTTTATGATTGGATTACGTTTTACGGAGAGAAGTCAATGGAACCAGTGACGGATCAACTAAGAAAAATCCTCGATCAGTGGGCTGAGACGGCACCTGAAAGAGAATTAAAGCGAATCAAGGACTATTTCATTCTTAGCTGTCAGTTGGAATATGGTTTCTGGGAAATGGCTTATCAAGTAGAAGAGTGGCCAGTCTCCCTCCAAAAAGGTGAGCGAGTATGAAACGACTAAAGCTTTCGGACATTTTGATTACGATCGTGATTGCCCTTGTTTTTGGGATTATTTATAAACTGTGGGGACCGGTCTATAACATCTTTAAACCATTTGGTCTCCATATTGGTGATGTGATTTACGGGATGTGGTTTATTGCGGGTACAGTAGCAGTGCTTCTTCTTCGTAAGCCCGGTGTGGCACTACTTGCAGAAACGGCTGCAGCTTCTGGTGAATTTCTTGTTGGTTCTGAATATGGATTATCTGTTCTTCTATATGGAATTGTTCAAGGATTAGGAACGGAATTAATGTTTGCCTTATTTGGCTATAAACGATACACCGCATTTGTTGCGGCGCTTGGAGGGATTGCTGCTGCAGTAGGTTCCATTGTCATGGATGCTGCCTATGGGTATGTGATGGATCTTGCTCTATGGAATTTACTTCTTCTCATTGGTGCTAGGTTAATAGGTGGTTTTCTATTAGCTGGACTACTTGCTTATTTCCTTGTAGAGGCTCTAGAGAAAACGGGTGTTACTAGCTTAGTTAGACCAGCAAGTGATGAGGATTATAAGGCGTTAGATCAGTAAGGAGTGGTTATATGAAAGTAGGTGTATCAAACCTTCGTGTAAAATATGCGGGAGCGGACACACTGCTATTTAATCGGTTATCTCTTGAGATTGCAGAAGGGGAAAAGGTCTTATTTCTTGGTCCGAGCGGTTGTGGTAAATCAACTCTTCTTCAGATATTATCTGGTTTAATTCCAAATGCCGTTCCAGTACCTATGAAGGCAGACGCCAAAAGTATACCAGCATCTTCAGGCGTTGTATTTCAAGATCCTGATTCTCAGTTTTGCATGCCATATGTGGATGAAGAGATGGCATTCGTATTGGAAAATCGTGCTGTCCCGCAACCTGAAATGGAAGGGTTAATTCGTCATTATCTTGAAAAGGTAGGTCTTTCCTTTAAGGATCCGCATATTGAGATTAGTTCACTTTCACAAGGGATGAAACAGCGACTAGCCATTGCCTCCATGCTTGCACTTGAGCCAGATGTAATCTTTTTGGATGAACCGACCGCGTTACTTGATCCTGCAGGTACCTCTGACGTATGGAAAACAATTAAACAACTTAATGCTACACAAACAATGATTATCGTTGAGCATAAGATTGATGAAGTAATTGATTTTGTTGATCGCATCGTCCTTTTTGATTCAGAGGGAAGGATTATTGCAGATGCTGACCCACAAAGTGTCTTCTCCTTTTATAAACATAAGATGAAGGAATATGGGATCTGGTATCCGGGCGTATGGGAAGAACATACAAATGAAAAAAAACTTCCTGCACCGTATGTTAAAGGGGAAGAAATTCTTGAGATTAAACAGTTAAAAGGGTATCGAGGCAAAATCCCAAAAATTGAAGTGCATAATGGATCAGCTCATGAAGGAGAATGGATTGTGGTTACCGGAAAGAATGGAGCAGGTAAAAGCTCCTTTCTTTTAAGTTTAATGAACGTGATGAAAACGACTGGGAAAAAGAGAGTAAAGAATCAGGAATTAAAATCGATCAAAGCTTCCCGTGAGCAGCTAGCTTTTGTTTTTCAAAATCCAGAATTTCAATTTGTCACGAATTCTGTCTATGATGAACTTGCTTATTCCCTTGAAATGATGGAAGACGCGGAAGTAGATCAAAAAGTAGGGCAGTGGCTTGAAGCATATGATCTTAAGCAAGTGCGAACTCTTCATCCGTACCAGCTTTCTACGGGTCAAAAAAGAAGGTTAAGCGTAGGAACGGCCATGTTTGGTACTCAACCGATCCTTTTGTTAGACGAACCAACATTTGGTCAGGATGCAAGTAATACGTTTAAGTTGCTAGCTTTATTTGAACAGTTAAGGTCAAAGGGAATGCTCATTATCATGGTGACGCATGATGAGAAGATTGTTCAAAATTATGGGACGAGAGAGTGGATCATTGAAGAGGGTAAGCTAACCGCTGATCGAGATCTTCTGAGAAGGGAAGAGAGGGAGCATCATGCAGTGGACTCTACAATATAAAGAAACATGGCTTCATCGTTTAAATCCTGCTTTAAAATTGGTGTTCATTTTAGCATTATTTATCCTTCTTTTGTTCGTTCACAATCCAAATTTGATTAGCAATGTAACAGTGGTTCCGCTCATTCTTGTCTTGTTTGCAACAGGACATCAGAAGAAAATACTAGCGATCTTAATGATTCCATTTTTGTTATTATTTTTCTCTAGTGCTTCTAGTATGATGTTCTTTGGTCAAGGGACAACAACTTGGTGGAAGTGGGGAATCGTTCATATTACAGAAGAGAGCTTCTTCCGAGGTCTTCACATCGGGTTTCGAGCTTTAAATTTCGCCTTGCTCGGACTTCTATTCGCTTTGACAACGAGGCCAGTATTTCTCTTCTATTCCCTCGTTCAACAGCTTAAAGTACCGCCTCGGTTTGCCTATAGCTTTATGGCGGCTGTTCGTATTCTTCCTGTTATGATGGAGGAATTCCAACAGTTAAGAGCCGCATTACTTATTAGAGGTATAAAAAAGAAAAAAGGGTTCGCTCGAATCATGCAGTCTGTGACACTTTATGCGGTGCCATTGCTTTCTCAAAGTATTCGTAGAGCTCATCGCATTGCAGTTGCCATGGAAGCGAAGCAGTTTAATAATAAGGAACGAACTTATTATTATAAACAGACCTTCTCTAGAGTTGATGCATATTTTATACTCTACATTATGGTGGGTTTTTCGGTTGCATTTTGGGTAGGCGCAACATTTCCTTACTTTAATATAACAGATGTTAGAAATTAAGAAACCGGCTGTTTAGCCGGTTTCTTTTCAATGCTTGATTTCTACAAGTGGTCAGTATCCTTAGAATACTGGTGTTTCCCGCCTTCACGGTTTTCTTCTTTTAACTTGTTTTTCAACATTCGTTTAGCATTATGATCAACTGCTTTTTTATTATTATCTTTTGTTGATGACACGTTATGTCCTCCCTTGGTGTCAGGATTTCCATGCACAATAATAGAGTACGCGATTATGCGACATCCTATGTAAAAGGAAGTTATTTATTTAAGAAAAACAAAGCAAGTGTTCCTGGTCCTGAGTGAGACCCAATCGTAGCGCCTACTTCATGAATGACAAAGTGCTCACTTCCATATGTCTCTTGAATCGCACTTTTTAATTTTTCAGCGCTTTCCAGGTCATCTCCATGTGAAATGCCGATTAATTGGGACTGAAGATTAACGCCGCGTTCCTGCATGATCTCAACCATACGCTTGGTGACTTTGTTTTTACCACGAATCTTTTCAATCGGAACAAGTTTCCCGTCTTCAACGTGGAGCACTGGTTTGATTTTTAACATTCCACCAAAGAAGGCCGAGGCTTTACTGACGCGACCGCCACGCTGAAGGAACTCCAGGTCGTCTACTGTGAAAATGTGTTCCATGTGCGTTAAGTACTTGCTGTTTAAGCTTTCTAATATTCGCTCAAATCCTTCACCTTTTTCAGCAAGCTCAGCAGCGTGGATCGCCATGAGTCCGTAGCCGAGAGAAGCGGCTTTAGAATCAATGACCTCCATTTGTACGTCAGGGTATTCTTCCTGTACTTCATTTTTAATGATGGCAGCTGATTGGTATGTACCTGAAATACCAGATGATAGCGCAATATAAATAAAAGGCTGACCCATTTTAGCGTATTTCGCAAATGTCTCTCGTATCCGTGCTGGAGGAATTTGCGACGTTTTGGCCATTGTACCTTCTCGCAAGGTCTTATATAACTCTTTTGCTTGGATCTCTTCACGATCATAATACTCCTGATCTCCGATAATGACCATTAGTGGCATGATGTCGATGTCGTGCTTTCGTACGAGATCCTCTGGCAAATCCGAGGCGCTATCTGTAATGATTTTAACTGTCATGGACGATCGTCCCTTCTTCATTTTTAAGTCGGTATGTAAATGAATGTTTGTTATAATCAAGTTTATCCCATTAGCAAAGAGGAAATCAATCCTATTGATGGGGTTGAATAGAAAACAGTTGACGTAGATTAGATAGTTTGATTAGATATACATGGCTTAGTAGATGTGGCTTTACCTAATCGTCACTTATAAAGATCGGATCCTGAGAGTGAATATTGTCAATTGGATCAGTCTCTACTTATATTCTGCAAACGAGATAAATCTCTGTTTCAAAAAAGAAGGTGTTCTTATTGGAAGAAGTAAAAAAAATTATTGTGATTCTCTTAGGTGCGATCCTTGGTGCAGTTTCTCTGAACTTATTTCTTATCCCTGCCAATGTATATGCTAGTGGTTTTACTGGTATCGCACAGCTGATTTCTAGCGTACTAAGTGATTATACGCCAATTTCAATCTCAACGGGTATTTTACTTATGTTACTAAATATCCCTGTAGCTATACTGGGATGGAAGAAAGTTGGTAAATCTTTTACATTGTATAGTATTATCAGTGTTGGAGCTACTACCTTTTTCCTTGAAATCATTCCAGTCCAGGCTCTTTCAGAAGATATCCTGCTAAATGCAGTGTTTGGCGGAGTCATTGCAGCAATTGGTATCGGCTTTACATTAAAATGGGGGGCTTCCACCGGAGGAATGGACATCGTAGCCATGATTCTATCCCGCATGAAAGACCGTCCAATCGGTACGTATTTCTTCAGCATGAACGCGTTGATTATCCTCACTGCAGGGATGCTTTATGGCTGGGAAAAAGCTCTTTATACGCTCGTTACCTTATACGTATCATCTCGAGTAATCGACGTCATTCATACACGTCACGAAAAACTAACAGCAATGATCGTAACTTCCAAAGGAAATGAAATGCAAAAAGCTATTCATGACCGACTTGTTAGAGGAATCACAAAGCTCCCTGCAAAAGGTGCCTACAGAGGAGAAGACAAAGAAATGCTCATGATCGTCGTCACACGCTATGAACTATACGACCTCGAGCACATCATCCAAGACATCGACCCAACCGCCTTCACCAACATAGTCAACACCACAGGCATCTTCGGATTCTTTAGAACGGATGGTTAAGAAAAGCGGAAGTGAGCGTTTAGGGACGACAAGCGCTGGAGGCCCTTCATTTGAACACGGTTTTTGTGTTCGGATGAAGGGCTGAAGCGATCGAGTCCCTGCTCACTGCAGCTAGACAAGAAAAGCGGAGCGGGCCTGCCTAAATCCGCAGGATGTTGGAGCCCAAGAGATTGAGACGATCTTTGTCTCATTCGATTGGGCGAAACAGCCGAAGGATTTGGCCCGCGCAGCTAGACAAGAAAAGCGGAGACGAGCGTTTAGAAACGGAGATATTGGAGCTCTTGAACTAGAACACGCCCTTTGTGTTCCCCAGTAAATGATTGAAATATCTCCCTACTACTTAACAGCAAGAAAAAAAGTTCCTCGGATATCCGAGGAACTTTTTTCTATGCGTTATTAGAGATTGTTTCTTTTACTTCGGGAAGTAATGTATCCCAATCTGCCTCTGGCATCTTATTAATTGTAATAAAATCCTGGTATCCAAACACATTATCAACACCTTCTAATTTTAGAAGTGCAGCAGCCATTTGGTGATCGGGATTGTCATTCTTCTTGAAAGAATGGCTTGAAGTTCCTTCGAAAAGCTGTTGGTCTGCCGTAATTTTAATAGCATTTGGGTTTGGTGTACGATCTACGCGTAATTCCATTTTATAAACGCCTCCTTTCTCTACCATCTCTTAGTGTATCAGAAACAACTCTTGCAGCAAATAATCTTTAAGAAGAGAAGGTAAACCCGTATCTTTTTGAAATAATGTCATGGAAACCGAGAGAATTGTAAAGGTGTTTTGTAACAGCGTTATGAATTCCTGTCTCAAGTTCTATGCCCTTAATCCCTTCATTCTCAGCCCAATAAATGACATGAAGGAGTAATTTCCTACCAATACCTCTATTTCGTGCATCTGGATCAACAAATAATTCATTTAACCAAATATATGGACCACCACTAGAGAGGCTGACGCCGATATTAAAAAACGCGACGCCAAGGACTTCGTCATCAGACTCTGCGACAACGATTCGTGATGCTGTCTGTTCATCAAGAGCAAGCTTTACTCCTTTAACGAGTTTATCGTAGCTTCCATCTTGCTCAGAACGAGTAATTTGCTTCATTAATAACTTTGAAACCTTTTCAATCATGTCTTCATCTGTCTGGCTGGATAATTGATACACATTCATTACCGTTCCACCTCCGTCATACTGTTTCGACTTCAAACACTTCAATCCCTTTTTAAGGAGGTTTGAATAAAGTTTTTAATTAATTTCAAGATATTTGAAACATTCAGCCTTTTCTATTCGTCTATATAGAGTAAGAAAGGAGCTAATACATTGAATTTAATTTTTTCATGGAGCTCTGGGAAGGACAGCGCCATAGCTTTATTCGATTGTTTAAAGCAATCACATCTTCAAGTGAAAGGATTATGGACAACCATCAACGAAACAAATGGTGCCATTCCTTTTCATGGCGTACATACAGCGTTGCTTGAAAAGCAGGTAGCTGCTATTGGTCTGCCTCTAACGATAACCAATTTACCAGATAACTGTACGAATAAGCAATACGAGAAGCTTGTTAGCAATCAATATAAGGTGTTTAAAGAAGCAGAAATAGAAGGGGTCGTATTCGCTGATTTATTTCTAGATGATATTCGTCATTATCGGGAAACGCTTTTACAGGAATGCAAACTGAAGGGCATATACCCATTGTGGCAACATTCCACTCTACATACGGCAAAAAGATTCATCGCGACAGGTTTTAAAGCAGTGATTACAACAGTTGATCAGTCAAAAATATCTCCTGATTGGGTAGGGAAACCATTTGATGATAACTTTCTTCAATCCCTTCCAAATGACGTGGATCCGTGCGGTGAAAATGGAGAATTTCATACGTTTGTATGGAACGGCCCAATTTTTGAAAAAGAAGTGATAGTTGAAATTAAAGAGATAGTAGAGCAAGGCAATTTTCGAACAGCCATTTTGAAGAACTGGTAACAACGGAACGAAAGGGGGAGGAAAGATATGCCTGTACTTGTTTGTTTTGGCGACTGCCTGACAGCGAGGGAAGTAGATGATAAAGGGAACGAACGTCTTACATCAAGGATAAGAGGGGCTCTTGATGAATGGATCGTGATTAATGCAGGTTCAACCCCAACTTCTAGAGAAGGGGTATCGCGTTTTCAGTCTGATGTTCTCAGCTACAAACCGGATTATGTAACCATTTTCTTTGGAACGCAAGAAGCTTGTTTAGGACAAAGTTCAGATTTGAGTGAGTTTGAAAGAAATATTGAGTACATGGTTAATAATCTCCCTTCAGAACGGGTTATTCTTATTTCACCATCACCAGTGATGAATGAAGGAAATGTCTCAATGACGAATCAAAAAATAGAGGGTTATGCTGATCGAATTAAACATTTAGCAAATAAGCTTGGAACAAGACATATTGATCTCTGGCAATTGATTCGAGAAAATAAGAAAAGTAAAATGCTTTATGAAAAAGACGGTCTCCAGCTAAATGCAAAAGGATATAAGCTGATAACGAAAGAAGTACTGAATTCGCTTGGCAGGCGAACAAAATTTAAACCGGTCATAAAACTTTTTTAAATGTATAATAACGTTAGATGAATGCATTTCCACGAAGAAGAAACCCGTCGCACATGACGGGTTTCTTCTTCGTGGAAACTAAAAGGGTTTATTGGATGATTCATGGCTAAGTTCTTGTATAACTGCCTGGTAAGATGTGAGCTGTTCTTTTTCTGCGCTTGTAGATTGGTGAAAAGCTGCAGAAAGATTATTTTGGGCCACATCGATTTGGTTTTGCAACTCTGGATGACCTGCAGCCATTTGCTCCGCTTTAGCAACGGCTTCTCGAGCAAGCTGAAAATGACGATTACCCATCGTTATTCACCACCTGACAAATTTTCTTGTTGTTGTTTCTTACGTTGTTCATTGCTTAAGCTTGTCAGGTCGTGTTGGTCCATGTTTTGGACAACTCGATCCGCACCTTCTTTTACCATTCTCTTTGTTTTACTATTCTTTGCCATGATTAATCCCTCCCTTTCTTTTATAGGATGAGTTCATCGATCAGTAATTATTCGATCTTCATCCTGATTTCATTAAACAAAAAAAGACAGCTTAGGATAGCTGTCTTTTATCAGGTAGGATAATGTTTAGCCTTTCTTCAAGGAAGGAAGCAACACCATCTTCTTCATTAGTCATCGTGATTTCGTTAGATATATTTTTTAATTCAGTAATCGCATTGCCCATCGCCACGCCAGTTCCAGCATATTCGATCATTTCAAGATCGTTATCTTCATCCCCGAAGGCAATGATTCTTTCTTGAGGGACATTGAAATGCTCGGCTAACCGTTTAAGCCCTACTGATTTGTTTAATCCTGCTCGAACAATCTCAATAATGTTTAAAGGAGCAGCCCAAACGCGATGCTCGATCATCTCTGCGTGATGCTCTTTTAACATTGAGCGAAGATCAGCGAGCTGCTGTTCATGTGGATGAATGAGAAGAGATGTAGGATCATCTTTAAGGTTTTTGTGAATCTCACCTGTATAGATAGAGGATTCGTTCATAATCATATTTTGCATAATCAGCTCATCATGCTGATGCAAATAAACATCATCCAACACTTCGGCCATGATGTTTTTTACGTTAATTTCACTACAAGAGGAGACGATCGATCTAGCCGTATTTAATTCCATTGGTGAATGATACGTCCCGAAAGAGCGATCAAGAGGGTGATGAACAAAAGCTCCATTGAAATTAACAATTGGAGAATCAAGTGCCAATTCATTGTAATAGCGCACGCTTGCTCGATAAGGCCTTCCTGTTGCGATGGCAACATGGTGTCCCTGTCTTCTAGCTTCGGCAATAACGGATTTAGTGCGTTCAGAAATATTCTTTTCGCTGTTTAACAACGTGCCATCAAGATCAATTGCGATTAGATGCGGTTTAGTTGTCATAGAAGCTCCTTTGAAAAGTGTCATTTGGTGTTTACATACTAATTGTACATGGCAACCATATATGTGTCTATTTAGGAATATTAAAATTTTGACAAGAATGTTAAAAGGATATGATAGCCGTTTGAGGAATTGTTAAGAAGGGTACACTTTAACTATCATTCCATTGGAGGTGGCAGTCGATTATGACTAAGAAACAGACATTGCTAATATCAAGTATTGCGGCAGGGACAATCGGCATTTCATCCTATTTACTTAAGGATGAAGAGAAGAGAACGAAATTAAAATCAAAAGCTAACGATATTCGGAAGCAAGTGACTAAGAAGTTTAACGATACCTTACCAATTGAGAAGGCGGGTAATCCAACAACACCGGATCAGTCAGATGATAGTGGAGATAGCAAGATGGTGTATGAGGGATCACAGTTTCCAACTCAATACTACAATAAGCTTGAAAATATGAAATCAGTAGAAAAAAGTCACGAAGAGCAAATTAAAAATTAACAAACAGAACATGCAAGCGACTGCTTGCATGTTTTTTATGTTTCCTAGGCTCTTCTTAAATTTCTCAATCAACTATATGAGTGGTACGATAGAGGAGAATAATGGTTGCTAAAGGAAAGGAGCAAGATGATGATAACAATTGTTAATGAATACATAGAGAATATACCTGTCTTACACATAGTGGACGCTAACCTTGCTGAAGATAAGTTGCCATTAGTTATGTTCCAACATGGATTTACTAGTGCAAAAGAACATAATCTTCACATCGCTTATCTTCTAGCAGGCGAAGGATATCGCGTTCTTCTGCCTGATGCTGTGCATCATGGTGAACGTGAAGACGACCTATCAGGGAAAAAGAGGCAATATGTGTTTTGGGAAATTGTGATACAAAGCTTAACCGAACTCGATCAACTAAGGCAGCATTTTGTGGATCGGAACCTCGTTCAAGAAGACCGAATCGGTATGTCTGGTACATCCATGGGCGGAATCCTTACATTTGGTGCCCTTACACAGTATCCGTGGATTAAAGCCGCCGTCTCTTTAATGGGCTCACCTTCTTATTTCAAATTAGCGAATGCACAAATACGTTATTTAAAGGAAGAAGGGTTTAGTCTGCCTATCTCTGAAGAAGAGATGATAACACAAATTGAAGGATTGCAGTCCTATGATCTTTCTCTTCAAGAAGATAAACTTGATGGTCGTCCACTAATGATGTGGCATAGTACAGTCGATAAAGTTGTTCCTTATACCCTTACCTACGATTTCTATAACCAGATTAAACCGCTCTATGAAGGGGCAGAAGACCGCCTGAAGTTTATTAAAGATGAGACTTCTGGCCATAAAGTTTCACGTGAAGCTGTCCTTGCTTTAGTGGATTGGTTTAAAACTCATTTATAGAATTAAGGCTTTTCGGTTTAAGTTAAACCTCAATTTGTTATAATGAAGGTTGGAAGTACATGTATGAAAGGAGAGAATGCTATGTCTGAACAAACAGATCAAGAAATGAGAGATAAATTATTTGAAGCTCTTGAGAATGTTATTGACCCTGAGCTTGGGATAGACATCGTGAATCTTGGCCTCGTATACGAAGCCGATCTAAATGATGAAGGTGTTGCACAAGTCGTTATGACATTAACAGCAATGGGTTGCCCATTAGCTGGTACAATTGTTAACGATGTAAAGCGCGCGCTATCTGACGTGGAAGAAGTGAACGATGCGGATGTTAACATTGTTTGGAACCCACCATGGTCAAAAGATAACATGTCACGCTATGCAAAAATTGCGTTAGGCATTAGATAATGAAAGTAGGAAAGGAAGAGGGGCTCCTCTTCCTTTTTTTTATTTTGGGTATGAGTAATCGCTAAAGTAAGCGAGGATGAGAGAATGACGTTTTCTATTCCGTTCGTTCCACAATGATCTTGTCATTAATCATATTCCAAATAGCAGGGTCTTCCATACCCAATCTCCATAGCGCTACGCCCTGGACACCAAGTTCATTAGCTAAGCGGATTTTTGCTTCAATGCTTTGTTCATTTTCAAACCAAACCTCGTGCTGATTTCCTTCTTCATCTTTATATCTGAAAAATGGCGTTTGACGCTCTTCGTCAAATTGAACTTCTGCATTGTGTTTCTTTTTCAATTTCATTGCCATGTCATAAGTGACATAAGTGCTTTTATCCGTATCAAGATTGAAATCAAACCCAAATACAGAGATAGCGGATACTAATTTCTCAGGGGGGATTCTCGTTTTAGCATAAGTCATTACTTTTTTCATCCACCCGGCCGTTACTGCAGGACCAGCTGGACTGCCAGGCCAGCCAAATTCGTTATAGAGCATCACGATAAATTGATCAACAGCTTTACCAATTTCAGCATAGTTAAATGGGTCTGAAAATGGATTCACTAATTCATCTGATGCTCTCGATGGAACGCTTGCTGAAAAGAAATATCCTTTCTTATGAAGCTCTTCCCCGATCGTCTGATAGAGAAGTGTCAGTTTATCCGCATCTTCGATATAAACATCCTCTATGTCGATGTCAACTCCATCAAAATTATACTTCTCAATTAATTTAACTAAGTTTAAAGCAAATGCGCGACGATTTTCTTCACTTGAAACGAGTGTTTGAACAACCTTTTTACTCGGTTCGGTATCGCCTTTTTTGTATAGCAGATTATGAACAACCGGCATAATTTTGATGTTTTGATCATGAGCCAGTTGAACGAGTTTCTCGATCTCTCTATCGCTAAACTTCCCAAACTTCTCAATCGTTGTTGGATTTGACTCGCTAATTCGAAACAGAAATAAAGCAAGTTGAGATAGGGCAGAACGGTTTGACACGAACGACTTATACGAAGAAGGAAGGGATGGACCTTCTTCAAGCGTATAGTATCCGATAATTCTTGATACAGGCAACTCATCACCATATGCATTAAAGGTAACGAGACTATCAGAGATCCATCCGTTCGTGCCATCATATAGCTGCACTTTGTACCAGTTACCTTGAATGCCTTCGACAGCGAGCTTAGCCCCCGTTCTCATCTGAGCAATGATGTTATACCCTTTACCAGGACCAGTTCTGACATTCGCCCGATCTGCCTTTACGACAACTTCTGTATATACTGGAATTTTAAGCGTTTGGCCAATGGAAAGGTCATCTGTCGTTAAGTCGTTTAATACTTTGATACTCTTCGGTGTTGTATTGTTGTTCACTGCAATTTGATAAAGGCTATCTCCAGCTTTTACTGTATAGTTGATTCGCATTGAGCGGTTTGCCGGAATATCAAGATGCTGACCAACGTAGATGAGGTTAGATGGCAGTTGATTTAATTCTTTTACTTCTTGAACAGGAATTTGAAAGCGATCGGATATGCTTAACAATGTATCTCCGGGTTGAACTGTGTAAGATGGATAATCAGTTGCAGAAGGAATCCGTAGCATTTGACCTACATAGATAATATTTGAGTTCAGCTGATTGATTTGTTTGAGTTCATTGACAGATTGGTTATGAGAATCCGCAATTCTAAGCAGTGTATCGCCTGGCTTTACCCGATATTGATTTTGAGGCATGATCATCACTCCTTTCCATATAAGATGCATCACTAACAATCTATTCAGTGCAGTGTCTATTCATTCGAATTTTACTTCTAGAGTCTTGATCTTTGTTACAATGAAGAGGAAAATCATAACAGATGGAGATGAGATGATGGTAGAGAGAAGGAAGCCGATCACTGTAGAAGAAGCTGTTCAAAAAGTGATGAACCTCTCTTATGAAGGGGAAATCGAAACGGTTTCGCTAGAAGAAAGCGACGGACGTCATCTCGGTGTTGCTTTGAAAGCCGATCATGATGTTCCACCGTTTGATCGTTCCCCATATGATGGGTTCGCTATAAGAGCAGAAGATACATACGAAGCAGGAAGAGACAATCCAATTCAATTAAAAGTAATTGAAGAAATAGGAGCAGGAACGGTTGCATCAAAAGTTCCAGAAAGAAATGAAGCGATTCGGATTATGACAGGAGCAGCAATACCAGAAAGAACGAATGCTGTGATCATGCTTGAGCTTGTTCAAGAAGTGGAGGAGGATGGTCAGTCATTTATCCAGTTGAAACGAAAAGTAGCGAAAGGCGACAACCTTTCCTTACAAGGAGAAGATACAAAAGCAGGTACAGTATTGATTGAGAAAGGTTCACGGATTACACCTGGAGTGAAAGCGCTTCTTGCCACATTTGGTTATGCGAATGTGCCCGTTGCTCGTAAACCACAAGTTGGGATATACGCTACTGGTACAGAGCTATTGAACCCTGAAGAAGCTCTTCAACCAGGAAAAATTCGTAATAGCAACTCCCCAATGATTGAAGGTCAAGTTAAAGCCGCTGGAGGCGTACCGCTTTATTTTGGAAAGCTCGATGATGACTTTGAGACGTGTTTTACTTCTGTAAAAGAAGCGTTAAGTAAAGTCGATTTTCTCATTACAACAGGAGGCGTTTCTGTAGGGGATTATGATTATCTTCCTGCTATTTATGAAAAATTAGGGGCAACCGTCTTATTTAATAAAGTAGGCATGAGACCAGGAAGTGTAACGACTGTAGCAGAATGGAATGGTAAACTCTTGTTCGGTCTTTCTGGTAATCCTTCCGCTTGTTTTGTAGGATTTGAATTATTCGCAAGACCAATCATCAAGCGTGCCCTTTTCTCGGAATTCCCTTATCGTATGAGAAGTAAAGGAACGTTACTAACTGATTTTCCTAAACCGAATCCGTTTACCAGGTTTGTACGAAGTAAGACAGAGGAAAGGGAAGGGCGTATATATGTGAAGCCAACGGGTCTTGATAAATCCGGAAGCGTGACGTCACTTGCTGAAGCCAATGCTTTCACGGTACTACCCGGTGGAACGCGAGGATTTAAAGCGGGTGATATCGTTGATCTCCTTCTTTTACGCGAGGAAGGATCTGAGTCCTAATGAGAATACCAATCTTACAAGTAATCGGTTATCAAAATAGCGGAAAAACGCTTTTTGCGGAGAAATTCATAGAAATGGCTACCTCAGCTGGTAAGAAGGTTGGCGTTATTAAGCATCACGGACATGGTGCTCCTGACGTCTGTGATCAGAATAAAGACACGGGGCGTCATCGCGAGGCTGGTGCTAGAGTGACCGGAGTTAGCGGTGGCGGAATGGTATCCGTTCAAGCAACGCAAGAAAATGAGTGGGATCTTAATCAGTTAATACGATTATATGAAATGTTTGATGTTGACCTTATTCTTATAGAAGGCTATAAAGAGGAAAGCTACCCTAAGGTTGCTATTATAAGAGATGCTGAAGATCTTGATCTTTTAGAAAAAAGCCATATTATTGGAACAATTGTAAAAGAGCAGCTCGATGTGCCTGTGAAGAATAGCTATCAATATGATGAAATGGATCGTTGTATAAATGATGTATTGAAGGGTTTAAGGAGAGATTGAAAATGGAATATTACTTAATTACTTCTGAAGAAATAGATGTAAATAAGGTGATTAGTAGTGTAATCCGTCCTGAGGCTGGGGCGATCAACACGTTTATTGGAACAGTAAGAGAATTTACTGGTGAGAAGCAAACGGTCTCGCTACAGTATGAAGCTTATCCTTCTATGGCAGAAAAACAGTTGAAACGAATCGGTGTAGAAATTCGTGAGAAGTGGCCAACAGTCCAAACTTCTATTGTGCATCGAATCGGTAAATTAGCAATTAGTGACATTGCCGTTGTGATTGCTGTCGCTTCCCCACATCGCGCTGAAAGTTATGAAGCCAGTCGCTATGCGATTGAGCGTATAAAGGAAATCGTGCCAATTTGGAAAAAAGAGTACTGGACCGACGGGGAAGAGTGGATTGGTGATCAGCTTGAAAAGACCTCATACAAAAATAAATGACCAAAGGAGGAAAAGAAATGATTACTGTTCTTTTCTTTGCAAAACAGCAGGAGCAAATCGGGAAGGAAAAGCTAGAACGATCGGAATCACAGCTTGTTGTTTTTGAGCTGAAACAAATTCTGATGAACGATTATCCAGATCTTTCTCTTGATCATACGATGACGGCGATTAATGAAGAATACGCGGCAGAAGATCAGGTTGTAAACGATCAGGACGTTGTTGCGTTTATTCCTCCGGTTAGTGGAGGGTGAGTGAAGAACACCCGACTGGGTGTTTTTTTATTTTGAGATTTTATTGGTGAGAGGGGATGTGACAGCTGGGAAGGTGATGTTTTGGGCTTTTAGATGAACACAAAAAGCGTGTTCTAGTTCAAGAGCTCCAATATCTCCGTTTCTAAACGCTCGTCTCCGCTTTTCATGTCTAGCTGCAGCGCCCAGCCTCTCGATCGCTTCACCCCATAAAATGAACACAAAGAACGTGTTCTTTTTATGGGGCTCCAGCGCTTGTCGAGGCTAAACGGGCGCTTTCGCTTTTCTTATAACCTACATATCGTTATTGGGCAGTCTTCGCAGTGGATGGCGCAGCGGAGGAATTCTAGGTTGTGGATGGTGATTTTGCTGTGGGTGACGGAGACGATGTCGGCTTTTTTGAGTTCACTTAGGATGCGGTTGACGCTTTCTCTTGTTAGGCCGCAGAAGTTGCCTAGCTCCTGATTTGTGAGAGGGAGGTCGATGAGTATGTCATCTTTTTGTTGAACGCCATATGTATTGGATAGTCGAATGAGAGTGGAGTAGAGTGCTCCTTTTTTTCCGTGTAGGAGTAGATCTCGGAATTTTGATTGGTTTTTCCTGAAGTTTTCTCCCATGAATTTCATGAATTCTGTGGCGAGCAGGGCGTTTGTTGTTAGAGTCTTTTCAAGGTGAGCTTGTTTCACAAAGGTTGCTTGTACGTCATCTACAGCCCATGCGTTGGAGGAGAAGTTTAATTGGCCAGTGTAGAGCGCAAGTTCGCCAATAAGATCACCTGGTTGACAGATTTGTAGCGTTAATTCTCTACCTTCAGATGTGAGCTTATTTAAACGTACGTTTCCAGATCTTATAAGAAGAAGACGGTCCGCTTTCATTCCATCCATATAAAGGGGCTCGTCTTTTTGAAACGAAATGGATTCGCCTTCTTCAGCAATCCACTTTTTTAGTGGGTCTGATGTAATCGTATCTTCTTTCATTTTCATCCTCCTTTGATCATTTTTTTCTATTATCCCATGTAATCCTTTCTTATCACAACCAACATTTCCTTTTATCCGAAGGGAATTTGTTAGGGCAAATAAAAAAACCGGCGATAGCCGGTTAGAAAATAAGGACAAGTGCGCCCACGATAAAGCAATAGATAGAGAAATAAATTAAGTTTCCTCGCGCCATAATATTCATAAACCATTTCAATGAATAGTAAGAAGCTGTAAGAGATAGAAGGAAGGCGACGATATATGGTATAAGCATGTCACCAAATTGGAGATCCCCAATGCTAAGGATCATTGAACCTACGCTTACAGGTATGAATAATAGGAACGAAAACCTTAGAGCTGTTTCTTGTTTCATTCCAAGTCCCATGGCCGCTACGATTGTTGCACCAGAGCGACTAATACCAGGGATTAAAGCGACAGCTTGTGCCAAACCTACAATAAGGGCATCTTTGATACTAAGTCCAGCTTCGCCTTTGGAGCCACGAAGGTTACGAATGAGCCAAAGTGCGATACCTGTAATAATGAGAGTAGCTCCAACAACTTTAATGCCCTTCAGTTCTTCTCCAATAAAGTCATCGAACAAAATACCAAGAACAGCGGCAGGAATAGTTGCAACAACAAGATAGACGATAAACATAAATTCGCTTTTTGACTCTTCTTCCCGAGAGACAACGTATCGTATTCCATGAGAAGTGAGGCGAATAAGGTCATTGCGATAAATAAGAAGAACCGCAAGTAAGGAGGCAAAATTCATTAAGATTTCAAAACTAAGTCCTTCAATGTCTAAATTAAAAAATTTTTGCGCTATGACAAGGTGTCCACTTGATGAGATTGGAATGGGTTCAGTGAAGCCTTGAAGTAAACCAAGAAATGCATACTTAAGTAGTTCCAACAGTTCCATGAGTAATGTTCCTCCAGTAATGGTTACAAGATAAATTGACACATGTAACCATTAAACACCAGTCCTTCCATTTTTGTAAAGGGAATTTTGTATGTCAGGTTACATAAAACATTATTCGATGATGAATGCTGATAAAGGGGGCAAAAGTTGATGAGTGGAAGGAGGCAGTAATATGGGCGGAGAAAATCGTCAGTTTACACCTGGACAAAAAGCGCCGAACAATGGTGTATATATTGAAATCGGAGAGACAGGTGGTATGGTGAAAGATCCACAACAAATTGAACTTCGTGCAGGTGAAGCGTTCCCTGAATGTTCAAATCAAAATCGAAAGTGGTCAAGGGAACCGAAGCCTTATCATTAATAAGAATCGGGCATAGGTACAGGCAATAAAAAAACAAGCGCCGTAAATGGCGCTTGTTTCTATTGTTCGGCTGGATCGGAAATTAAACCTTCTCCAAGAAGCGTTGCCGCAACAGCTAGGATAACTCCAAATAGTGATGCGGGGCCAAACTCGTAATGACCACCTTGCATAGAAGCAAGTACGTAGAATATCATATTGCTAAGTAGAACTCCCCAGATAATTGCCCAAAGATAACGCAATAAATTCACCTCATTTGTAAACGTATTCTATCGATTATCATACCACAAAATATTTAAGTGCAACATCTATCAATTTTAATTCATGTAATAAAATAGCCATGATAAATAGGTAGCAAACGCCGTCCAAAGAAAATAAGGAAGTAATAGCCAACCTGCTAACTGATTTTGTCTACCTGCAAGAAAAATAAGAATCAATGAAGTGATTGCAATAAAGAGGGCGTCCATGAACGTTGCAAACAGAGCATGCTGATCAAATTGCAAATAACTAAATGCTTGATTCAGTATGTAGTTTATCCCGAGTAGTGAGAGGTACTCACTATTATGACGACCGAAGCTACGCTTTTGGTAGACAATGGCGGTTGATAAAGCGATTAACCCAAACAGAAATGCCCAAATGGTCCCTATAACGGAACCGTTTGGTGTCCAATCAGGTTTAGCAAGCGACGTATACCAATCAGCATCATAGGGGAATAGAAATCCAGAAATACTAAATAGAAGGTAAACAATAATAAATACGAGTACAGTTGTTTTTTTCATTTTTCTCACCACCTTCTTTCCCATACCCAATCATATCCAATTTCATGCAAGGACATATATAGAAACAATAGTGCATATCATGACTAAGGGCGCTTTCTAATGACGTGGGATGAAGAAGATATGAAATTCCCTCAAAATAGGCACTTCACCCTTTCTTCCATATGTAACTTGCATAGGTTATACAGAAAGTGATAAAAGGGCGAGGGGAGAGTATGTGTATTCGTAAACGAGCCTATCAATTAGACGGGGAGTGGACGATCGTTCTTGTCCCTGAACGGCCTAACGGGTTTGGCATATTTATTATAGGTGGCTTAACACATTTCGTTGATGCTGATACAAGTTTCTGGTTGCAGAATCATACGCGTGAAGGGATGATTGCCGATTTTCTAGAGGCTGGTTATACAGTCTATACAAGCAATCTATATGGAAGGCACTGGGGATCACCAAAAGCAGCGAAATTAACTGAACGAATTTATCATCTTGTTCACAAACAGGAAATTCTGAATCCGAGGATACATGTTGTTGCGGAAGGTATGGGAGTGTTAGCAGCAAATGCTTTTTTAAACAATCGTCATACCTTAGTTAGATCAGCGGCATTATTAAACCCTTGTTTTGATTTGAAGCGTCTTGTCAGACAAGAACAAGTGAACCGTCTTTTCTATAAACGGTTACTACGAGAGATGGCACAAGCTTATGAAATTGAGAATGACGAGGTTTTAACGAGAATTGACAACAAAGAAACGGAAGCGTGTCCTTGTCCGGTTAAGATTTGGCACCATTCCATGAAAAGTCCCTATTCGTTAGAACAAATTAGAGAATACGAGCGTCTTCAACAGGAGTTAGGATACTCCATTGACCTTGCTCTGTTGAGTGATAGTTATCAATTCCTTGGTAAGAAGATGATTCGTTTTTTTCAACAGCATGAGGAACTATGATTTACGATCGATTCAATCGTGTTATTTCCATGGCTGGATGATGATCATACAAAATAAGATCTTTTAGTATTTCGGCACCAAGCATGCTATAAACCGTCCCGTTTCCACCATATCCTAACATGAAATAGACACCCTCGTACTTTGGGTGTTTTCCTATGTAAGGTAGCCCATCTTTTGTGGAACCAAATATGGCGCTCCATTCATATGCGATTGACGTTTGGATAGAAGGAAACATTTCATGCAGTTTAGCTAGCAATAGCTGTCCTTGTTGTTCGAGTTTTTCTTCTTTTTTGAGATTAGAATCAAGTCCACCAATGAGGATGCGATGATCAGCAGTCGTCCTTAAATAGTAATAAGGACGATCGGTTTCCCAGATAAGGGCTTGATTGTGCCAACCAGGAAACTTCGGTATGGGTTCAGTCGCAATGGTATAGGTGCGCTCGAGTAGTGCGCCTTTTGTTTTGGCAAACTCCTGCGTACCGTAACCCGTTGCGTAAATCACATGTTTTGCCCGAATTTCTCCTTTTTCAGTCTCGAAGATTAAATTATTTTTATTAAATTGATGAGAGAGGATCTCGGTATGCTCAAACACTCTTAATCCTAGTTCTCTGGCGCCACTTGTAAGGGCAAGTGCGAATTTATACGGATTTACTTCCGCTTCACCTTTCGTATAGATCCCTGCAGGAGCTGTGAAGGAGAAGAGACTTTCGATGGCGTGACGATCAATATAATCTGCTTCAAATCCAAGATGTGTTAAAGCTTCGTATTCTTTCTTGAGTTTCTTTACATGATGATCGTTGCTTGCGAAATATAGGCTTTCTGCTCGTTTAAATTCAGCTGATTCACTTAAAGAGCCTGCAACCTTTTCTAGTTCGTCTATTGCCTTTAAGCAAAGTTTATAAAAATAAACAGCCTTCTCTTTCCCGAATCGATCGATCAAATCTACAAGCATAGCATCATTAGAAAATTGAAGAAGGCCAGTATTCGCCGAAGTACTTCCAGAGCCGATCGTATCTTTTTCTATTAAAACAGTGTCAACATGATAGTCAGCAAGCGTCTTTGCCAGAATACTTCCCGACATACCACCGCCAATGATTAGGACATCACAGTTGATGGATGAAGTGAGTTCAGGAAATGTAGGGGGCTCTGCTACAGTTGTTGGCCAGAATAAATTTCCGTGGTGAAGCTGCATGAAAGTATCCTCCTTAAAGGGTTTGGTAACTTAAGTTAGACAAATGATATCCTTCTTAGAATGGTCAGATGGGATGAAAAGTATTCGATCTAAACAGAGGTGAAAACTAGTGAAGAAAGCATTTATAACAGGGGCATTGGGATTCATTGGCTTTCATTTAACAGAATTTCTACTAGGCAAAGGGATTGAAGTAGTAGCAATTGATAATAAATTAAATACCCTAAGAAATGCTGAATATGAAATGAAGGAAATGATGTTACTTCGAAACGCTAATTACAAACAAATCAACAGCTCTTTAAGTGAAGCTTCTCTTACCCAGATTTCCGAAGAATGTGACACGATTTTTCATCTTAGTCATCCAGGGTTTGAACATGTTCGCGGCTCTAAGATGATCGAGGAAGGATTACAGAACACAAGCAAGGTCTTACAAGCATCCAATGGAAAAGTACTCGTCTACTTATCGAGCACGGAAGTTTTCGGAACACGTTACGGACAAATTACAGAAAAAACACCTCTTCACCCTACAACAATGTCGGGCAAGTTAAACGCTGAAGATGAACAAGTTTTATTGAAGTCTGATCAACGAGATTGTGTTGTAAAAGTACTTCGAGCACCGCTTGTTTATGGACCTTGGCAACCTACTCAGTATGTTTATCAACATTACTTTCTAACTAAAAAGCTACCATCATCGTATGAAAATGAGGGGAAGAAATTTCATCATGATGCGGTTTATGTAAGAGATGTGTGTTGGGCTTTGTATCAAGCAGGATGTCGAATCGATCAATCAGAATCGTTCAATCTAACAAGTGGAAGAGAAGGAGAATGGCAAACCGGAGTCGAATGGTGTATAGAAGATCCAAAGGAAATGCGTTATCAGAGTAATTTAAAGTGCAGGGTTTCTAGCAAAGAATGTGCCAATAAGCTTGGGTTTAAGAATTTGACACCTATTGATGAAGGATTGCATCTGCAACGATTGCATACGGAGAAAATGATGGCGATTGATCCTTCGATTTATTTGACTGATTGAGAAGGGAAGATGATGAATGATCGAAAAGACGCTTGGTAATTATGATGTCCACGATTCCTCTCATGGGCTTCAAGCTTTAAAAGAAACGAGAGAAAAACTCCTTTCGATGGTAAGTGACATTGAATTTCAGGAACTTCACTATGGGTATTCAAGTTTTCCTACAGTTGGAGCTTATATACTACACATTGCACAAATTGAGCTTTGGTGGGTGAAAAATGCCCTTATGGGAGAAAGCGTGACAGAGGATGAAAAAGAGCGATATTACTTTCAAGAGGAGCAAGTGATCTCTGCTCCTGATGATAAAGATCTATCCTGGTTTTTAGCTCGCCTTGCAGAGGCGCGCGACTTGATAAAATCTTATTTCAATCATCTATCTGATGTAGAGTATCGAAAACCAGGACCTGAAGTTACGATTAATGGAGAGGTGCACCGATACTCTCCTGAATGGATCATAAGCCATTTAATCGACCATGAAGCTTACCATAGAGGACAGGCTGCGATGGTATTAAAGATGGTTTCTGGACAGCGAGAAGATTGGGAGCATTTCAATACACCGTATTTGTCGTTATAATAGAAGGGAGCCGTACTGGCGAAAGTAAATTAGGAGTGAATGAAATGGATCAAAACATGAAGTTTATGCAAATTGCAATGAAGTATTTACCTGAAGCGAAGCAGTCGCTTGGAGAACAAGAAATCGAATTAGATCTTGAAAAGATGCAGCCATTGCTTCAGCTCTTTCTTAAGGCTATGGAAGATGCTTATGAGCTCGGGAAGCAGGATGCACAGGAGTAAGGAGAGAGTACTATGGGCCGTAAAGCTTTCTGGATCTGGTTTGTCCCACTAGGTGGTTTGTTAATAGGAATATTGATTGGTAGTTTTAGCTTAATGGTCATATCCGGAATTTTACTATTTATAAGTGCAGGAAGCATGTTGTTTCTTTCTAAATGAATAGAAGAGACGTGGAAACACGTCTTTTCTATTATTTAACGAATAAATTTAGCAATGAGCCCATTTGCTTCACCATCGGCGTAATTTGTTGAACGGTGTTCATCATTTTAGGAAAATCATACTGCCCATTTTGCTTTTTAAATTGATTCATAAATGGCTGTCCGCCCTGGTATCCTTGCTGAGGATAGTATGGATGATAGGCTTGCTGGTAGTAAGGGTGTGGATAGTAGGGCTGTGGCTGTTGGATAGGTTGCTGAATAGGCTGTTGATAATGCTGTGACTGATAGGGGTCATATGACTGATATGACGGATAAGGTGTGAAAGGCTGTTGCTGATAGTGATGATATCCAGGCTGTTGGTGAAAATAAGGCTGTTGTTGATTATACGGATACATCTATCTATCCCCCTTCGTTCAAGTTTACTTATGTTTAGTTTATGAATGTCACGCAAGAATGGTGAGTGCCACCAAGAAGCAGTTAGGTAGACAAACGCACACTTATGAATTAAAATTAGTACCAGCTACTAAAGATTGGTTTTAAGTTAGAAAATATCCTATAAAGGGGAAATTCATGATGAACGCTGGTTTAGTAGGTGTAGGACATTATGTACCTGAACGTGTATTAACCAACCAAGATTTAGAGAAAATGGTTGATACATCTGACGAATGGATCCGCACTAGAACAGGAATAGAAGAAAGAAGAATTGCAGACGATGATATGAATACATCTGATATGGCTTATTTAGCTTCAAAAAAGGCCCTTGAAGATGCTAATATAAAAGCGGAAGACTTGGATCTTATTCTAGTTGCCACAGTTACTCCGGATTATCCATTCCCATCAGTAGGCTGTTTGCTTCAAGATAAACTTGGTGCAACGAATGCAGCAGCGATGGATTTAAGTGCGGCTTGTGCTGGATTTATGTATGGCATGATTACAGCTGGTCAGTACATTAATAATGATACTTATAAAAACATCCTAGTAGTTGGTGTAGAGAAACTTTCGAAAATTACTGACTGGGAAGATCGCAACACAGCCGTGCTATTTGGAGATGGAGCAGGTGCAGCAGTAATTGCGCCAGTTACAGAAGGAAGAGGTATTCTCTCATTTGAACTAGGTTCAGATGGAGCTGGAGCTAAACATCTTTATCAAGAGCCGAATGGCTTTATGGCTATGAATGGTAGAGAAGTATTTAAGTTTGCCGTTAGACAAATGGGGCAATCAGCGATTAACGTAATCGATAAAGCTGGTTTAACGAAAGAAGATGTGGATTTCCTTATTCCTCACCAAGCAAATATTCGCATCATGGAAGCGTCAAGACAGAGACTTGAACTTCCGATTGAGAAAATGGCGACAACTGTTAAGAAATACGGTAATACGTCTTCATCCACGATTCCAATCGCACTTTCAGAGGCGATGGAGGAAGGCCGCGTTAAGGAAGACGATGTGGTTATTCTTGTTGGCTTTGGTGGCGGTTTAACATGGGGAGCAGTTGCCCTAAAATTAGGACGTTAATGAGTAGTAGAGAAAAAGGAGCGCTGGTAAAATGAAAAGAAGAGTAGTTATTACTGGGTTGGGAACTGTTTCTCCACTCGGAAATTCGGTAGATGAAACGTGGACAAATATAGTTAACGGTGTTTCTGGGATTAATCCACTAACACGATTAGATAAAGATCAATTTGCAGCAAAAGTATCAGGTGAAGCTTTAGAATTTGATCCTGAAAATTTCATGGATCGTAAAGATGTTCGAAAAATGGACCGTTTCACTCAATTTGCCGTTGCAGCTTCTCAAATGGCAGTTGAAGATGCTGGATTGAAAATTACTGATGAGAATGCTGAAAGAGTCGGTGTTTGGATCGGTTCTGGTATTGGTGGTATGGAAACTTATGAATCACAATTCCGCACATTTATGGACAAAGGCGCTCGTCGTGTAAGTCCATTCTTCGTGCCAATGATGATTCCTGATATGGCTTCTGGCCAGGTTTCGATCATGCTTGGTGCAAAAGGAATTAACTCATGTACAGTGACAGCATGTGCTTCAGGAACAAACTCCATTGGTGATTCTTTCAAGGTGATTCAGCGTGGAGATGCTGATGTTATGATTACTGGTGGTTCAGAAGCACCTATCACAAGCATGAGCGTAGCTGGATTTGGCTCAATGAAGGCTTTATCTACTAATCCAGATCCTGCATCAGCAAGTCGTCCATTTGATGCGAATCGTGATGGGTTTGTTATTGGTGAGGGTGCAGGTATCCTTGTCATTGAAAGTCTTGAATCTGCTGAAAAACGCGGCGCTAAAATTTATGGAGAAATTGTAGGGTACGGTTCAACAGGTGATGCATATCACGTTACGCAACCGGCTCCTGAAGGGGAAGGCGGCGCACGTGCAATGCAACAGGCAATCGATGATGCTGGCCTTACTCCTGCTGACATTGGGTACATCAATGCCCATGGGACAAGCACGGATTATAATGATAGGTATGAAACAGCAGGGATTAAGTCGGTCTTTGGAGAGCATGCTTATAAGCTTGCGGTTAGTTCAACAAAGTCAATGACTGGTCATTTGCTTGGCGCTGCAGGCGCGGTTGAAGGGATTTTCTGTGCGAAGGTGTTAGAAGAAGGAATTCTCCCACCTACAATCAATTATGAAACGGCTGATCCAAACTGTGATCTCGATTATGTACCAAACAAAGCACGTAAGGCTGAAGTGAATGCTGTCATGAACAATTCACTTGGTTTTGGTGGTCATAATGCGACATTGGTGTTTAAGAAATTTGTAAAGTAGATAGGTTGTAACCCCCCTGGGAGATTTCCCGGGGGGTTTTTGTGTTTAGGTGGAGTGGGCAGGGTCTTGGCCACTTCACCTTTTAATTCGTACACGAAGGGCGTGTTCTTTTGATAAGGGTCAAGTGCCTGCCGTGTCTAACCGCCCACTTCCGCTTTTCGTGTCTAGCTACG
Source organism: Anaerobacillus sp. QJM3NY_32 (assembly GCF_056173645.1). Lineage (NCBI taxonomy): Bacteria > Bacillati > Bacillota > Bacilli > Caryophanales > Bacillaceae > Anaerobacillus > Anaerobacillus sp. QJM3NY_32. The sequence goes on from NZ_CM149684.1 coordinate 1,608,989, forward strand.
ACTCGCAGAAACTGCGATATTTCACTCTTTCACCAGAACACAAAGGGCGTGTTCTAGTTCAAGAGCTCCAATATCTCCGTTTCTAAACGCTCGTCTCCGCTTTTCGTGTCTAGCTGCAGTGGGCAGGGTCTCGATCGCTTCACCCCATAAAATGAACACAAAAACCGTGTTCTTTTTATGGGCCTCCAGCGCTTGTCGCCCCTAAACGCCCACTTTCGCTTTTCATGTGTCTAGCTGCGCGGGCCAAATCCTCCGGCTGTTTCGCCCAATCGAATGAGACAAAAAGCGTCTCAGTCTCATGGGCTCCAACATCCTGCGGATTTAAGCAGGCCCGCTTCGCTTTTCAGTCTAGCTGCGACTCGCAGAAACTGCGATATTTCACTCTTTCACCAGAACACAAAAAGCGTGTTCTAGTTCAAGAGTTCCAATATCTCCGTTTCTAAACACTCGTCTCCGCTTTTCGTGTCTAGCTGCAGCCTCCAGACCCTCGGTCACTTCACCTTTTCATCCGAACACAAAGACCGTGTTCAAATGAAAAGGCTCCAGTGCCTGCCGGGTCTAAACGGAGGCTTCCGCTTTTCAGTGTTCTATTAATCTTTTCTTAATAATATACTTATCATGGAATAATTTGACTTGGTCCTGACTATACTGTTTTTACAAACAGTAGCGAAGTGAGGGGTAGCCAGATGTTGTATTTGCGAGATGTTTGGGTGAATTGGTTTGAAGGTGAAGAGAATGGGTACAATGTTTGCAATTTTCATGAATGGCGAAAAGATGATTTTATTGAGTTGCTGGATCAGGTGCCTGTTATTAAGGTGGAGTCACTCCTGTATCATTACATTGAAAATGATTTGACGGAGCTTCCGGAGAGTTTACTTAGTGATGTTTTTCAACAGAGCTATATACGTAAAAATAATGAACGATCACCTTTAGAGTATTGCTTCTTGGCTACGGACGGCAGAGGGGTTATTGTCATTGATACATTAGGGTATAAGATTCCGATTCGCAAAAGTCGAGTGATACCTAGACAAGAAAAAGCAGTTTATGAAATGGTGGCAGATGTTGAAGCTATCAGTTATCCGTTTGAATCAGATCAACCTTTGAAAGAACATCATATTCTTTCTCCAGGACCAGACATTATGATGGGACTTACTAGAAAAGAAAGACAGTTGAAACAGCTTTTGTTTATGGCACTAGACCAACTGTATTCGAGTGGTAACTCGGCTGAAATACGCTATTGGTTCACAGAATGTCAGCCGAAACAGTATGTGCAAATTCAAAGTATGGAAATGGACGAGGCATGGGAAGGGCTATATAGAGAAGTGAAGGCAGGTTGGTCAGCTAAGCATGAGCAAATCTGTGAGCGAATCATCAAAGGGCAGCCGTATTTTGAAAAAATATGGGAACTTGAAAAAGGAACACACGTGAATTAACGAAAAGGCTTAGATCTATCGTCTCTCAATTAATGACTATTATTGATTTGGATAAAGCAAAAGGAAGGTTGCCCAGTGCAACCTTCCTTTTTTCTTTATCTTCTTTTTCTTTCAAGCCCCATAGCACGTTCTGCTTTTGTAAGCATTTTAGATGCTTTACGGTTCGCTTTCTCCGCCCCAAGATCAAGGATGTCATCTAGTTCAGAAGAAGAAACGAGATCATTATAGCGATCTTGAATAGGTTTTAACATCTCAGCGATTACTTCACCAAGCTCCGCCTTAAAGTCACCATATCCTCGACCTTCATATAGAGATTCAATTTCTTCAACGCTTTTACCTGAGCAAAGAGAGTAAATCGTAAGCAGGTTAGAGATCGCTGGTTTGTTTTCTTTGTCGTAACGGACAACTCCATCTGAATCAGTAACCGCACGCTTCACTTTTTTAATAATAGTAGATGGCTCATCAAGCATTGAAATAAATGCATTTTGATTGGAGTCAGACTTACTCATTTTTTTAGAAGGATCTTGTAGTGACATGATTCGTGCCCCGACCTTAGGAATGCGCGCATCTGGCATAACGAAAATGTCATTAAATTTACGGTTAAAACGCTCAGCAAGATTACGAGTTAACTCAATGTGCTGTTTCTGGTCATCTCCAACAGGGACAATCTCTGTACCGTAAAGAAGAATATCAGCAGCCATAAGTGGGGGATACGTAAGTAAACCTGCGCTTACAGCTTCTTTTCCAGTTGATTTATCCTTAAATTGGGTCATGCGCTCTAATTCACCTATATAAGAAACGCATTGTAACATCCATGCTAGCTGAGCATGAGCTGGTACTTCAGATTGAATGAAAAGTGTTGATTTTTCAGGATCAATTCCTGAAGCAAGGTATAATGCAGCAAGACTCCTTGAATTCTGTTTTAAAGCCTGTTTTTCTTGAGGTACTGTAATTGCGTGCTGGTTTACAACGCAGAAATAACATTCATTCTCATCCTGAAGATCAGTAAAATGCTTCATTGCTCCAAGATAGTTCCCTATTGTTAATGTTCCACTCGGTTGAATACCCGAAAAAATAACGCTCATTGTGTGTTGCTCCTCTCAATTTCTATAAAAGCATACAAAAAGGCCCATTCATCCCTTAATGCTAGGGACGAATGGACCGTGGTGCCACCCTGCTTATCCAGTAAGTCTGGATCACTTATGGTATTAAATACCGCTAGTGATAACGTGAATGCTCACGCCAATGCCTACTAAAGTCTTCAGCAAAGGGGCTCAGAAGTCCATTCCAAAAAGTGTGATACCTATTTCCACCAACCATAGGCTCTCTATAAATCACATCAGTTTGTACTACTCTTCATCTTAGCCATTCTGTATCCTTCTTCTTTAACTAGTATAGCGCAACTAAATCATCGCATGCAACAAGTTAGCTACTTACAAGAATGATGGAAATGATAATAGTGAGTATGACACAAAACCCGCCTGCCATTAAGAGTGGATAAGTGATTGGGTTATCATAATCAAGCCTGTAATGGATTTCGGAAGTATCCTCCTCAATCATTTGTCGCTTAGCCGTATTTCTAAAATACCGCTTAAATGAATAGACAATCCCGTCAAAAAACCCCGTTTGAACAACGTGAAGAGCAGCACCAATAAGTACCATAGCAAGTGCAATCATAAAGAGAATATCTGATATGGATTGGATGCCAAGGCCTCCGTCAGAAGTAAATGAGATGATCGTTGACGCGGTAATCGCAAGCACAATTAAGATACCTGATTTTAAAGTAAGTGATTTCATAATAGCCCCCATTTTCTTTCTACTATCAAGTATAAAAAAATAAATAGTCTAGAACAATATAAACGAGGTAGAAATGTGTAACGGTTTAACACATCGTTTACATTTCAGAATATTTCGCGATATGAATACAGTATACACCAAAGTATACTATATACTTTTAGGTAAGGGGGGCTAAGTAGATTTTCATACATTTCACTGTAAAATATCAAATGTTACCCAGAAACCAGAGAATTTATACCAGGACTAAAGAACTATTTTTTGTTATGCAAACGTAATTGTGGCGCGGTTTTTGTAAATGAGTGTAAAAATAACGTATGCAAAATAATTAGAAAACTTGTATAATACGAGTTGTGGGCGAAACGAATCAGATTATTCTCGAGTGAATAGTTAGATAATTTGATGAATTCCGTCATGCGGATCACTAGCTTTTATAGCTACATATTTTAAGGGAGGTCACACAGCATGAAGAAATCAAGATGGACTCTTGTCCTATCTCTTGTGCTTGTATTGAGCGTATTCCTGTCGGCTTGCGGCGGCGGCTCAAACAACGGGGGGAACAGTGGTGGAGAAGGCGACGGAGAAGGCGGTTCTGCTGAACAAGTACTTAACTTAGTAGAAACAGCTGAAATTCCTTCAATGGATACTACACAAGCTACTGATAACACATCTTTTAAAGCAATGAACCAGGTTTTCGAAGGACTATATCGTCTTGACGAAAATAACGAGCCTACACTTGGTATGGCTGCTGAAGAACCAACAGAAGAAGAAAAAGATGGTGAAACTGTTTACACATTTACAATTCGTGACGATGCTAAATGGTCTGACGGATCAGATGTAGTAGCAGATGACTTCATCTATGCATGGCATAAAGCGCTAAACCCAGATACAATTTCTCCTTACGCTTCTATGTTTGGTACTGCTGGAATCAAAAACGGTAATGCAATCATTACTGAAGGCGATCCACTTTACGGTAAAGTAGAAGAGCTTGGAGCTAAAGCAGTAGATGAGAAAACACTAGAAATTACTGTTGAAAACCAAGTGCCTTATTTTAAAGCACTACTTACTTTTGCGACATTCTATCCACAGCCTAAAGCATTTGCTGAAGAGCAGGGTGAAAAATTTGCACTAGAATCTGAAACAATGCTTTACAATGGACCATTCGTATTTGCTGAGTGGAACCACGGTGAAGGCTGGACTTACGAAAAGAACGCTGAATATTGGGATGCTGACACTGTAAGTCTTGAAAAGATTACGACTAAAGTAGTGCAAGATACAGCTACTACTGTAAACCTTTATGAAACTGGTAAGATTGATCGCGCTGGTCTTTCTGCAGATTTCGTAGATCAATTCAAAGATAATGAAGAATTTTCTACACTAGTAGATCCAACAATGTACTTCATGCGTATGAACCAAGAAAATGAAGCACTAGCTAACAAAGATATTCGTAAAGCATTGTACCTTGCATATGACCGTGAAGGACTTGTAAATGTACTTCTTAATAACGGATCAATTGCTGCAAAGTATTTCGTACCTAAAGACTTTGTAAAAGGTCCTGAAGGTGATGACTTCCGTGAATTTGCTCCAGACGGCTTCTATGCTGACCAAGGAGAAGATGAAGCGAAAGAAGCTTGGGAAGCTGGACTTAAAGCACTTGGTACAGATTCTGTAGAACTAGAATTCCTAACTACTGATAACGAGCTTGCTGCTAAAATCGCAGAATATGCAAAAGATCAGTTTGAAACAAAGCTTGATGGTCTTACATTAACAATCAACAAACAGCCTTGGAAGCAGTTCCTTGAGCTTGAAGATTCTGGCGACTTTGATATCTCAACTGGCGGTTGGGGACCTGACTATCCAGATCCAATGACGTTCCTTTATATGTTTGAAACTGACGGCGCTTATAACCGCATGGGCTACTCTAGCGAGAAGTATGACGAGCTAGTTTCAGGAGCTAAGAAAGAAACAGATGAAGCGAAGCGTTGGAAAATGATGCAAGACGCTGAGAAAGTTCTAATGGAAGAGGATATTGCGATTATCCCAACTTACCAAAAAGGTAACGCAATTCTACAAAAAGATTACGTTAAAAACTTCTATGTACACTCATTTGGAGCTGATTCTTCATATAAGTGGGTTAAGATTGAAAAGTAATTTTGGATTTTCAGGAGAGTATATGTCATCCTGACATATACTCTCTTTTTTACCTGTAATAAGAAATATGTCGAAACGATAGCTAGAAGTGAAATAGATAGAAAATTTTTTCTAGTGAAATTCCATTTTTCGACTTATACTATATAAGCAGGTATCTTTTGAGGAGGTTGGTTGTAGTGGGACGTTATATTGGCGGAAGGATCATTTCAATGTTGATTACCTTCCTAATTATTGCTTCGCTAACATTTTTTCTAATGAAGCTTCTCCCTGGTACACCGTTTAATAACCAGGATAAGCTTACAGAAACACAAATTGTGCAGTTGAACGATAAATATGGTTTAAACGATCCAGTTCCTGTACAGTACTTTAATTATATGAAAAACTTATTATCAGGTGATCTCGGTGTTTCCTTCCAGCAGGATGGCCGTGAAGTGTCAACAATTATCGGTGAACGTATTGGACCTTCAGCTTATTTAGGACTTCAATCACTAGTAGTTGGAACTATCATTGGTCTTTTTCTTGGAATTATTGCAGCATTAAGACACAATTCGTTCTTAGATTATGGAACGATGGTTATCGCAGTTCTTGGTATTTCAATTCCGAACTTCGTTATCGCTGGCCTTATGCAATACTGGTTGGGTGTTAAGTGGCAGTTGTTACCAGTAGCTTACTGGGATGGCTTTGCTTATACAATCATGCCAACCATTGCAATTGCTTCGATTGTTGTCGCAACAATAGCTCGTTTTATGAGAACAGAAATGCTAGAAGTTCTCGGTCAGGACTATATTACAACAGCGAAAGCAAAAGGCTTAAGTAGCACAGCGGTTGTTATTAGACATACAATCCGTAATGCTTCTATACCTATCATTACTATTATGGGACCACTGGTTGTAGGTCTAATGACAGGTACTCTAGTAATTGAGCAAATCTTTGTCATACCAGGACTTGGTGAGAAATTTGTTAACTCGATTTTAACAAACGATTTCCCAATTATTATGGGTACAACGCTTTTCTTTAGTTTGCTATTTATAGTTGTGATTTTAATAGTAGACATTATGTATGGGATTATTGATCCACGAATTCGTCTAGCGGGAGGTAAGAGTTAATGAGTATGAAACAAGAAAAGCTACATGATATCTCAGACGACATGTTTCAACCCGCTAAAATTGATTCTTCTGAAAACGAACAAATAGCACGTGAAAGTACAGGATTTTGGAAAGATGCGTGGAGAAGATTAAAAAAGAATCCAGGGGCTATTACCGGACTTGTTATCATTATTGCCATTATTTTATTGGCGATTTTCGGACCTGGAATGAATGAACACTCATATTCGCAGCAAGAATTAACGAGAGCGAAGCTTCCTGCTAAAGTTCCAGTCCTTGAAAATATTGATTTTCTAGGAGTTAACGGAGTCGATATTCGCGGAACTGATCAGTATGAAGCTAAAGGCTATGAAGACGAATACTTCTGGTTCGGTACGGATGAATTCGGCCGAGATCAGTGGACACGAGTATGGCAGGGGACGCGAATTTCGCTATTCATCGCTGCAGCAGCAGCCTTTATTGATTTTGTAATTGGTGTCGCATATGGTGGTATTTCTGCCTATTATGGTGGGCGAGTTGATAACATTCTTCAGCGTATTATTGAAGTTTTAGTAGGTATTCCAAATCTAATATTAATTATTCTATTTATTTTAATATTTGAGCCTGGAATATTCTCAATTATTCTCGCACTTTCGGTAACAGGGTGGATAGGAATGTCGCGTATTGTTCGAGGACAGGTTTTAAAACTTAAAACTCAAGAGTTTGTTCTCGCTTCTCGTACTTTAGGAGCTACTAGTGGACGAGTAATTGGGAAACATTTAATTCCAAACGTACTCGGACAAATTATTATTACAACAATGTTTACAATTCCAAGTGCGATTTTCTTCGAGGCATTCCTAAGCTTTATCGGCCTTGGACTACGACCTCCTGAAGCCTCACTTGGTTCCATCATTAACAATGGATTTAAGAGTCTACAAATTTATCCGCATCTTGTGCTATGGCCATCAATTATCATTTCATTGATTATGATTGCCTTTAACCTTCTTGGTGACGGCCTTCGAGATGCATTTGATCCAAAGCTACGTAAATAGGGGGGATTAGAATGGAAAAGATTCTAGAAGTGAATGATTTGCACGTCTCCTTTGATACGTTTGCTGGAGAAGTACAAGCCGTTCGTGGAGTAAACTTCCATTTAAATAAAGGTGAAACATTAGCAATTGTAGGAGAGTCTGGATCAGGGAAATCTGTAACATCGAAAGCCGTTATGCGCTTGATTCCAAATCCTCCTGGACGTATTAAAGAAGGTGAGATCAAGTTCGGTGATCGTGATCTTGCTCAACTGTCCGAAAAGGAAATGCAAAAGATTCGTGGATCTGAAATCTCAATGATTTTCCAAGATCCAATGACTTCACTTAACCCGACCATGACTATTGGGAAGCAAATCATGGAAGGTCTAGTGAAGCACCAAAATATGAATAAATCAGAAGCGAAGGAACGTGCGATTGAGCTTTTGAAACTTGTTGGTATTCCGAATGCAGAGGGAAGAGTAAATGAATTCCCACACCAATTTTCAGGTGGTATGAGACAGCGTGTGGTTATTGCCATTGCTCTTGCATGTAACCCTCGTGTTCTTATTGCAGATGAGCCGACAACAGCTCTGGATGTTACAATCCAGGCTCAGATTCTTGAGCTACTAAATGATCTTCAAGAAAAAATGGGCACGTCGATTATCTTTATTACTCACGACCTTGGGGTTGTAGCTAATATCGCAGATCGTGTAGCGGTTATGTATGCAGGTAAAATTGTTGAAACTGGAACTGTAGATGAAATTTTCTACAACCCTCAGCATCCTTACACATGGGGACTTCTTGGTTCAATGCCAAGTCTAGACTCAACGGATGAAGAGCTTATTGCTATTCCAGGATCACCGCCAGATTTACTTGATCCACCTAAAGGTGACGCATTTGCTCCGCGTAATCCATACGCAATGAAGATTGATACAGAAATGGAGCCACCGTTGTTTAAGATCTCAGATACGCATTATGCAGCAACGTGGCTATTGCACGAGAAAGCACCTAAAGTAGAACCGCCTGCAGCAATTAAAAAACGTATGCAGGGAATGGCTCCAAGTGAGCCGATCATTGGCGCGAAAGATGGTGGTAAGAATGTCTAGTCAAGAAAAACTCCTAGAAATTAAAAACTTAAAGCAGCATTTTAAAGTAGGTAAAAGCACAGTAAAAGCTGTTGATGGCTTAACATTTGATATTTATAAAGGTGAGACGTTCGGTCTAGTTGGAGAGTCTGGTTGTGGAAAATCCACAACTGGACGTACCATTATTCGCCTATACGATGCAACTGACGGTGAAGTTCGATTTAATGGAGAAGATGTCCATGGAAAGAAATCTGCGAAAGAACTTAAGAAATTTAATCAAAAAATGCAGATGATCTTCCAGGATCCATACGCTTCTTTAAATCCGAGAATGACCGTTTCTGATATTATTGCTGAAGGCATTGATATTCACGGTCTTGCAACGTCTAAGAAAGCTCGTATGGACAAAGTAGTTGAGCTTCTTGAAACAGTAGGATTGAACAAAGAGCATGCGAACCGTTACCCTCACGAATTTAGTGGCGGGCAAAGACAACGTATCGGGATCGCTCGTGCCCTTGCCGTTGATCCAGAATTTATTATTGCGGATGAGCCTATTTCTGCTCTAGACGTTTCGATTCAAGCACAGGTTGTTAACTTGATGAAGAAACTTCAAAGAGAAAAAGGCTTAACGTATTTGTTTATTGCGCATGACCTTTCTATGGTGAAATACATTAGTGATCGTATTGGTGTTATGTATCGTGGCCAAATCGTTGAGCTTGCTGAAAGTGAAGAGCTTTATCGAAACCCACTACATCCTTATACGCAGTCTCTTCTTTCTGCGATTCCACTTCCGGATCCGGAATATGAGCGTTCTAGAAAACGTAAAGTTTATGATCCTGATAAGCACCTTCCTGAAAATGGAGAAGAACGAGTTCTTCGTGAAGTTGTGGAGGGACACTGGATCGCTTGTACTGAAGAAGAGTACCAAAAGTACCAAGTAACAGTTTAAAAGGTAAGGACCTCATTTCAACTGAAATGAGGTCCTTTTTTAGTGCTTTTTATGACGAAATTTTATGACTAGATAACCTATGTAGAGTAGAATTGGGACATTCAGAAATCCTTTTACATAAAGGGATAAGTCAACTGGAAGCGAATAGTCTACTAAAATAAGTCCGCACAGAATAAAAGTAGAAATAAGTAAACTAAGTTTTAATTTGTTCATAAACTCTCCTTTCAGAAAAGCTGTAGTTACTTTGTTCGTTTTACTGAGATACCTTTTGTGAAATCATACAAAGCAAAATAGAGGAGGATCCATATGATTTTTTACACTTACAATTGCGAATTTGATGAAGAAACGCTAGATTCGATTAGATCAGAAAATATGGCAAGGTTACAGTTACAACCTTCTTCTCATTCTATCGTATACTTATTTGAAGAAAAAGAACAAACCGTAGGATATGTTTGGATTGAAACATTTGAAGAGTACGTTGAGGCTGTGGAATTTTTTTATAAAGGCAATGAAAAGAAGAGGTGGGGTTTGTACGAATTTATCGTTCAATTGGCTTATAAGCAGAGAAAGCAGAGGATTATTATGAGTGTTCCTAATAGTGAGTATGGAATGACTTTTGTAAAGAAGTGGGAAGGGGAGATAAGGGAAAGGGATGGAAAGGATTTACACATTGAGATCCCTTTCCTGAGCTATAGTGGATCTTAAACACTTTGCTGCCACTCATTTTGATTGTTCAAGCTTTGTTCAATCAATTGATCGAGTGCAGCGAGCTCATTTCTCGCTTCTTCTTCAGAGATGACTTTATAATGGTGGTTACCACCAGGTTCTTCGTCCGCTTCATCAGCCATTGCAACTACTTCTTGAAGGGCGTTACGGTTTACCGTTCCCATGAAGTAGGAATCCGTGTGGAATAGGATTGCGACGGCAATTTCCTTTGCTGAAACTGGATTTTCACCAAGTCGTATCAGCATTTTGTGAGCGCGTTCAGCCCCTTTGATTGCATGAATGTCATTCTGTTTATATAAGTTATAATCCCATTTTCCATTTCGGTACCATGTATAGTGACCAATATCATGAAGTAATGCTGCTTTTGCAGCAAGATCAGGATTGACATCGTGTTCACTTGCGAAATGATAAGCGTGTTTGGCCACAGTAATCGCATGAGCCAATCCAGCGCGTTTTAAATACTTTCGTGCAAATGGTAGTTGATAAATATCAGTTAGTGTTACGTTTCTCATGGTTATGGCCTCCTCACCAATCTAAATTTATTTTTCTAAATATCATACCATTTGATAAAAAATAAAGCAATTTATATTGTTCACGAAAAAGACATGAGAAATTTTACTGGAAGTTCTTTCAAAGAGCGTATATTCATCTTATAATAGAGGAGGCAAACTAATAAAGGGGAGAGAAGCTGTGCGTATTTTTAATGTGGGGTTGAAAGGCCTGCTCGCGTCAGTTTTGCTTTTTTCTGTTTTCGGGCAATCGGTACAAGCAGATGAAGCATTATCAGCGACAAATCTTAAAGGGATTGAGACAGAAAAAAAGGAACTAACGTTACCAGATCGACTACCAAGATTCGTTTATGATTCTGGTCTAGATTTCGAATATCCCGATGCAGTTCGAGGTATTTATGTAACAGGGAATTCAGCAGGTGGAAGTCGATTCAGTAAGCTCACAGAATTTGTGAACTCTACAGATTTAAATGCAATGGTCATCGATCTTAAAGATGATTTTGGAAATCTTACATATGAACCAAAGAAGGATTCTCCATTAGCAGAGTATGAGATTGGCAAACCTTATATGAAAGATCCTCGCAAGGTTTTAGAAGAGATGGAGAAAAACGAGATCTATCCAATTGCGAGAGTAGTTGTATTTAAGGATACAGTGCTTGCAGAAGCAAGACCAGAGCTTTCATATAAAGAAGGTGGTTCGGTTTGGAAAAATGGACGTGGAGAAGCATTTGTTAACCCATTTAAGGAAGAGGTATGGGATTACAATGTTGAAATTGCAATTGAAGCAGCTAAAATGGGCTTCAAAGAAATTCAATTTGATTACGTCCGTTTCCCAGAAGGGTTTGAAACACGTGAAGACACATTAGAATATTCGATGGGCAAATATGCTGATATGGATATGGATAATGTTCAAAAACGTGTGCAGGCTGTAACGGACTTTGTAGCATATGCGAATTCGAAGCTTGAGCAGTATGATGTTGATGTATCGGTTGATATTTTTGGTTACTCAGCAACGATTCCTGAAGCGCCTGGTATCGGGCAGAATTTCTCTAAAATTTCTAGTAACGTTGATGTTATTTCATCTATGATTTATCCAAGTCACTGGGGATCCTATTTTGGAATTTCAAAGCCTGATTTGGAACCGTATAACTTAATAAATGAGTATGCAAAAGTAGAGAATGAAGTATTAGGCAAATTGGATGATGCTCCTACAAGTCGTCCATGGATTCAGGATTTCACTGCAAGTTATCTTGGTAGTGGGAATTACTTGAATTACGGAAAGGCGGAAGTAGAAGCCCAAATTAAAGCCTTGAAAGACAATGGTATTAATGAATATCTACTTTGGGACGCAAGCAATAGTTATACAAAGAATGTCGACTATACACCGTGATACGTAAAGAAAAGGATTGCCTCTGAAGGCAATCCTTTTTCTCTATATACGATTCCCTTCCCGCTAACGCTCAATGCGCTGGTTTAGAATGAATCTTTCGTTAATTTCCTCCAGTTTTTCTGACTATCCTCTAAAGGGTGTTGGAAGGAGGTTTTTTCTTTAGAAAAAATGAAGCGTCCTGAAGCATTTAAGAAGATAGCAATAAATGCTGTGAAGCTAATGAGTAGAATAGCGAGCATGATAAACTCAGCAAAAAAGTTCATTTCATTCCTCCTTAGCATGTTTGATATTAGTGTACAGTATGTTTACATAACTGAGAAGAGGGGAAAATAACTACTGCCTTATCTAGCTTAGCACTATTTTACTGGATAAATGTGTTATACTATTAGTGACGAATTAATTTAAAAGGGAGTAGATCAATGAACTGGTATGAGAAGCTGAAGCAATATTTCCCCATTGAAGAGATGAAATCAAAAGAGCATATGGACTTACTGCTTGAAGAAAAAGGTGACATTTACAATAAGGACGAGGGACCGCACCATGTTCTAATGTATGCCGATCTTCCTGATTTCATATTCGTGGATTATATTTTCGTTTCCAAGGATGCCAGAGGTCAGGGGCTAGGAAAGAAATTAATTGAAGAACTTAAAGGAAAGAATAAGCCAATTATCCTCGAGGTAGAGCCTGTTGATTACGATGAAACGGATACTGAAAAAAGACAGCGCTTTTATTTGAGAGAAGGATTTAAACACGCGAAGTCAATTGGCTACCGAAGAAGATCTCTTGCTACAAACGAGATTAATGAAATGGAAATTCTTTTCTGGTCTCCAAACGAAGCTGGTGAGAAAGAAATTTACGAAGCGATGAAGCATACGTATCAGGAGATTCATACTTACAAAGATATGCAGTTGTATGGTGAGTCTTATCAGCCTGTCGAAGAAGTGCTGAGTCTTAAAGAAGATAAGGAACTCATTGAAGAGTAAGAGTATTGTTTTCGATCAGGAGGGAACCTTCTTATGAAGAATCGTGAGAAGAAAAAGCAAAAGAAGCGCGAATGGTTGAAGGATTTATTGAAACGACGATGGAAAACCTGGAAACCGCAGTCTTCGAAAGAGCCCGCCTCAAATACGAGAACATCTGCATAAAAAATGTAACAAAAAACCGAAAGCCTTAAAACTGGCTTTCGGTTTTTTTCTATTCATTTGTTTCTAATTTTTTATCCAATCGTTTCTGACGACGTAGATCAATCAAGTAATAAACAACAGGAATAAATACTAATGTTATAAACGTTGCTACACTCAATCCGAATGCGATGACGATGGCCATCGGTTGCTGAATTTCTGTACCTTCACCAAACCCGAATGATAAAGGAACTAGACCTAGAATCGTCGTTAAAGCTGTCATTAAAATCGGTCTTAAGCGAATGGGGCCTGCTTCTAAAATCGCTTCACGAGTTCCCATCCCTGTTTCACGAAGCTTATTAATATAATCAACGAGTACAATCGCATTATTGACCACGATCCCCGTTAAAATAAGCATACCAACGAGTGAACCAACTCCAAGAGGCTGGAAGGAGATAAGGAGGCCGAAAATAATCCCAATAGCTGTGAGTGGAACAGAAAACATAATGATAAACGGATAGAGAAATGATTCAAACTGTCCTGCCATAACCATATAAACAAGAACAATGGCAAGAGCAAGAGCACCGGACAATTTAAAGAAAGCATCATTCATTTGTTCATCTTGTCCACCAAAAGTGATTTTATATGAATTACCAGGGAGCGGAACGTCTTTGACTAGTTTTTCGCGAATTTCATCTGTAACCGTTCCAAGATCTCGACCCAATAGACTCGCCGTTATTTCCACTTGTCTTAATCGATCCGAACGTGTAATTTCCGATGGACCAAGCCCCCGTTTAATTTCGGCAACAGCAGAAAGGGGGATTTTTTCCCCAGTTTGAGTCTCGATTAATAGGCTAGATAGAGAATCAAGGGAATCTGTATATTTATCTTCAACTGCTAAGCGGATATCTAATTGATTGCCATCTCTTGCAAGATTGCTCGCTACAAGTCCTTTTGTGGCATTAGAAATCGTTGTTGAAATTTGTGAGCTGCCTATTCCATAGCTCGCAGCCTTCTCACGATCGATTAGAATTTGAACTTCTGGATTATTGGATTCGATACTCGAAGTTGGTTCTCTTACGCCATCGACTTCTGATAAGCTCTCCATCACATCATCCGAAAGTTCTTTCAAAACATCAAGCTCAGGTCCGATGATGTTAATTGAAATAGGATCAGCGCTAAATCCAGAATCACTGGCAGATACAGAAATATCGGCGTTCGGTATACCTTTAAGCTTCTTTCGTATATCTTCGGCTACTTCTAAGTCAGATTGATCTCGCTCATTGATTGGAACGAGCAGGACGCTGTAGCTAGCCCGGTTCGTTTGACTGCCAGCTCCAACACTAAAGTTGTCGGTTCCTCCAGCTGTTAAATAGGATAGATCAACTTCAGGAATCGACTTTAAGACGTTATCAATTTCCTCTGTGACGGTTTCAGTGGCGTCAAGCGAGCTTCCTGCAGGAAGGTTCGCTGATACATTCACAAAGCTCTGATCCTGTGCAGGAAGGAATTCTGTCCCAATAAAAGGCGTTCCGGCTGCTGAAATAGCAAGGAGCAGAACGGTAAAGCCGATTGTTTTTTTAGGATGAGACAGCGTTTTATCTAATACTCGACGATACCATTGATTAACCCGATCAAATTTAAGTTGAAAAATCGATTTGGATTCGTTTCGGTTCATCAGAAGAGATGATAATAGTGGCACAATAATAAGTGCTGTAAATAGAGACGCTAATAGTGAGAAGGTAACAGCTAGCGCTAATGGTTTAAAGAGCTGGGCAGCGAGCCCAGTAACAAATACAATTGGTAAGAATACTACAACTGTAGTGAGTGTAGATGCAATGATTGCACTACCAACTTCTTTCGTACCATCTACTGCCGCTTCTTTCAGTGATTTACCTTCCTGCCTTAGTCGGTAAATGTTTTCTAGAATAACAATAGAGTTGTCTACCATCATTCCAACTCCGAGCGCGAGGCCTCCTAGTGTTAGGAGGTTGATCGTTTGACCTGAGAAATACATTAAAATAAATGCACCCACGATCGAAATAGGTATTGATAAACCGATAATTAGCGTACTGCGAATATTGCGTAAGAACAGGTATAGAACGGCAGAAGCTAAAAGACTTCCAATAATAATATTCCATACAACAGCACGGATTGACTGATTAATAAATTTCGCCTGATCGAATACGGTTTTAATTTCCATGCTTTCTGGTAGGGAAGGCTGAATTTCTTCAAGCTTCTCATTAATTTGCTTCACTACTTGAACGGTGTTTGCTCCAGATTGTTTTTGAATTGAAAAACCAATCGCCGGCTCACCATTTAAGAAACTTTCTTGAACAGCAGGTTTCATCATTTCTTCGATTTCAACGAGCTGATTAAGTTTGACGGTACCATTCTGTGTTGGAACGGATAAGTTTTTCAAATCATCAACGGATTTAAACTCTCCTGTTACGCGAAGAGGCAGGTTTTTATTCTCTGTTTCAATAGATCCGCTTGGTAAGTTAAGATTTTCTGATCCAATGAGCTGCTGTAAGTTTGTAAGGGTGACGCCATATTGACTTAATTTATCTGGATCAGCAGTTAATCTAATTTCCTTCTCTAACTGACCTTCAATCGTAACAGCTGCAACCCCTGGTACTGAATCAAGTGAAGGTTTAATTTGATCTTCAATTACTTTCTTTACTGCAGTAAGATCTTCCTCCGATCCAGCCACTCCAAGTTGCATGATAGGAATATCACTTGGATTAAAACGCAATACTTTAGGAATTGGTACTTCAGAAGGTAGAGAGTCTCTAACTGCATCAATTTGTTCCCTCATATTTAACGTGGCAAAATCCATATCTGTTCCCCATTCGAATGAAACGAGGATCAGTGCACCACCATTTTGTGAGACGGACGATATACTTTCGACATTCGGTAGGGTACCCATCACGTTCTCAAGAGGGGAGGCTAGTAAGTTCTCAACTTCTTCAGGACCAGCACCATCATATGTAACCGTTACGGCTGCAACAGGGAAAGTAAGATCGGGAAACAGATCAACTGGCATGTTACGTAGTGATACTGTTCCGATAATGAGGATGAAAATAATCACCATCCCCATAGCAATTGGACGAAAGACGGAAAGCTTAGCAATATTCATGTGTGTTCAACTCACTTCTGTACCTGGATTTCAGATGCTTCGTTTAGACGATCTTTACCTTTAGTGATGACTTTATCACCTTTTGAGAGACCTTTCGTAATTTGAATGCTTTCATCAGTCTCTGCTCCTAGCTCGACGTTAACTTGTTTCACTTTCTTTCCTTGTGGTGCGTAAACATACGTTTCATCATCACCATAGATAATTGAATCCTTAGGGACAGTTACAGCGTTCTCTATGACGTCTGTTTGTATGGTCGCAGTTGCTTTCATACCACCTTTAATTTTTAAATCTTTGTTTTCAATTGGAATCTCAATTAGAAATGAACCCGTTTGTTCATTTGCTGTAGGTGGGATCGCTTTTAATTTCCCATCAAAAGATCCATCGACACCGTCAAAAGTGATCTTCACTTCCTGATCTTTTTGTAACTGTGTAATTTGAAAGCTATTTACTTGAAAGGCAGCGTTAATCGGATTTAAATTCACGACGACCGCAAGCGGGGTGCTTGGCACGGCTGCAGCATTTTCTTCAGCATTGATTTGAGAAACAATCCCATTTATAGGTGATTCAATGGTAGTTGCATTTAGGACGTCCCTTGCCTGGTTAAGGCTTGCTTTCGTTTCGGACAACTGTGTTTCAAGCTGTGTCACATTACCTGCTGACATTGAAGGAACCTGGGCTGCAGCTTGGGATAATTGTGCCTGCTTTATGGTTACTTCAAGACTTTCCTTTAAAACATCAGCAGCTGTCACTTCTTCTGAATCAAGTTCATTAAGTAGCTGCTTAGATCGTTCGAGTGAAGCATTTAATTCATCTTGAAGATTTTTTAACTCTTGAGCACTTTTTTCTGCTTGTCCAGACAATTCTTGAGCCTGGCTAACGGCTTTTTCAAGCTCATTGACCGCATTCGTTAGCTGGTTGACATTTTCTCTCGCTGTAGAATCATCGAGAGAAGCAATGAGATCTCCTTTTTCCACAGAGCTTCCAACAGTCACGTTTATTTCTTTTACCTCGAGTGGAGAAGGGGCAGCGAGCGGGATCGTCACTCCAGGAGTAGCTTGTCCGGCTAATTCAAGTTCATTCGAAATGTTTTTTTGTTGAGCAGTAGCGACTTCAACTGGAATCGGTTCATTTGAAGTTTCTTCATTTGTAATTTCCTGTGTTGTACAAGCGCTTGCAAAGACGAGCATACTTACAAGAAACAGAGCCTTTTTCATATTATTCACCTCAGAATTAGTGTATCTCTTATGAATCGTATCATGTGAAGGAAACTTTTTTCAGATAAAAATCAAACATTTTTAAACAATAAAGGTTTGGGAGCGTGAAGAAGGGGTATATAGGAGTTAGACTTAACATAAATCATTTGTATAGTTATTGTATAGCTTTTATGTAATTTTTGTCATCCTCTATTTATTTGATAAGAATTGTAGTATAATACAAATTGTGAAAAGATAATTTTTCTAATGTAGATTTGACGTTTACTTATAGAAAGGAGCAATTCCTTATGGTAACACTCTATACATCACCAAGCTGCACATCTTGTCGAAAAGCGAAGGCGTGGTTGCAGGAGCACGATATTCCGTTTACAGAACGTAACATTTTTTCTGAACCTCTTACTATTGAAGAAGTGAAAGAAATTCTACGTATGACTGAAGACGGAACAGATGAAATTATATCAACTCGCTCAAAAACTTTCCAGGAATTGAACTTAAATCTTGATACGGTTTCTTTACAGGAATTGTTTGAGCTAATTAGCGAGCATCCAGGATTGCTTCGCCGTCCAATCATTTTGGATGAAAAAAGACTACAGGTTGGTTATAACGAAGATGAAATTCGTCGTTTCCTACCTCGCAAGGTTCGTACTTTTCAACTTCAAGAGGCACAGCGTCTCGTTAATTAATTAGCTTATAATAATGAAGCTCGGTTTTAATTCATTCGAGTTAAAGGTTCATTAACAGAGCTACCTAATAAAAACTTCTACAGGAGATCCTGTAGAAGTTTTTTTGTAGCTCTTAATAAATGTAAAGAATGTTCCCTTTCACCTTCTTTACTAACCATCCTCCAACAATCACAACGAGAAGAAAAATAATCTCGATGGCCACTTCCATGGAAGGGTATGTATAAAAGAAGGTTTTTAATTCTGCTGCGCTTGTTAACATCCTTGCAGAAGTAAAAGCTAAAATGCCTGCGCCAATATAAATTAAAACAGGAAAATGATCAAGGGCATGCATGATCATTCTACTACCCCATACGATAATAGGGATAGAGATGAATAATCCAAAAACGACAAGCGGCAGTTTCCCCTCGGATGCACCAGCGATCGCTAGTACATTATCGAGCCCCATAATGAGATCTGCTATGACGATGGTTCGAATGGCTCCCCAAAACGAAAAGGTGGATTGGACCGATTCATTACTTTCACTATCGATTACCAATTTGAAGGAAATGTAGAGAAGAAAGAGGCTACCAACAATTAATAAGAAAGGGAGCATCAATAAATAGACAGCGACAATGGTTAGTGCTATTCTAAGTCCAACAGCAATGGCTGTTCCCATCATGATGGCTTTGTTGCGATGAGAATCGGGGAGATTACGACACGCGAGGGCGATTACAACTGCGTTGTCACCACCTAGGACGATATCAATACCGATAATAAACAGAATCTGTGTCATGGTTTCTAAGGTAAGCAAGGAATCCACTCCCGAATAGCGAATTTTTAATCATATGACAGGAGCACTTTAGGGCAAGCTATACACATAAATAAATATATCGTGTATATGGTTTAATATGAGTGAAAAAATCAAACGATTTTTTATTTCCATTCTTTGATGGTTTATCATAGAATGGTATTACAAGAGAAAAAGTGGTTAAACTCAAGCCACTTAAGGGAAAGAGAAAATTAGGAGTATCCCAGAGGGAATAGCCTTCCGGTTAACTAAACAGGAGGGAGAGAGTGCACATGGAAATCGAACGCGTCAATGCGAATACTTTAAAATTCTTTATTACGTATAGAGATATTGAAAATAGAGGGTTCGATCGAGAAGAAATTTGGTACGACAGAGAAAGAGGAGAAGAATTGTTCTGGGAAATGATGGACGAAGCGCATCAAAGGGAACAGTTTTCACTTGAGGGTCCACTCTGGATACAAGTTCAAGCACTTGAAAAGGGTCTTGAAATCATTGTGACACGTGCACAAATGTCAAATGACGGGTCCAAACTTGAACTTCCGATGTCAGAGGATAAGCAGCTTGATCTTCCGCTCGATGAAAATATGGATAAAATTCTTGATGATAAATTTGCGCTTCAGAATAATTTAGATCCAGAAGACGAGCCTGAACCGTTAGAAGGTGAAGAGCTTTCCTTTATGATCGGATTTAGAGACTTTGAAGATGTGATTTCATTGTCACACGGATTTGATTCAACTGGAGTTGAAAATGGATTGTATCATTATGAGGACCGTTATTATCTCCATGTTGTCTTCGACGAAACATTGATAGAAGAAGATCAGGACAACCGATTGAGTCAGCTGTTAGAATACGGATATGAAACAGACCTGACCATTCACCGCATTCATGAATACGGTAAGGAGATTCTCTCTGAGCAGGCTCTTGAACAACTCCGCGGACACTTCCCACTCTTATAAGGTGAGGCCGATTTCTATGGAAATCGGCTTTTTTTTATTTCTTCATTTCTTTAAGGGGACGAATCATCCTTTGTGGTTAAACCGGTTATCTTATTCAAATAAATATAGAAAGTGTAGAGGGATGTTTCTCTAGGAAGAGAATTATTGTTAGGAACGAATAAAAGAGAGGTGTTGTGATGTTAACTGCTTCAACTATAAATGGATCATTACTCAATCTTGCCGACCGTTGCTTCAGCCTTGATGAGCTACGGAAATTAAGGCGTTCCACACCCTATTATTGTCCTGGGTGCCGTGAGCGGGTTGTGATGAAGCTAGGTGAAAAAAAGATATGGCATTTTGCCCATCAAGGGTCCCCGCCTTGTGAAATGGAATGGGAACGGGAATCTAATTATCACTTAACCGGTAAACAACAGCTTTATAATTGGCTAAGAGAAGATCATCAGGATGTGCAATTAGAACATGTGTTAATTGCCTCTAATCAGCGCCCCGATTTATTTCTCCCCTCATCTCGTACGGCGGTTGAATTTCAATGTGCCTCAATAGAAGCGAGACTGCTTACGAAACGATCACATGATTATAACGCTACAAACATTCATGTGACATGGATTCTTGGAGCAAAGCGCCTCAAGCGAATATATTCCCTCATCCACAACCTTTCAGCTATGGACTGGGCAGCAGCATCCCACCATAGAGGTTCTCCGTCCATTTACTATTATTGCCCAGAAGAACGTACCTTCGCGAATCTAACCATCCACTATAGCTTAACCCCTACAAAATTCATCTGTACAACCACTTATCACAGCGCTTCAACTAATTCTTATTTCGATTTATTTAAGTCTCATTCTCCTTTTACTATTCATGAATCCGTGCCCATATGGTTTAAGCAAAAACAAATTTGGCGTCAAAATCCCCATGGTGAAAAATCATTCATTTATTACTTCTTGCGTAAACGACTCTATCTTAGCGGAAAGTCTATTCGATTTTTCCCTTCCGAAGCTGGAATTCCATCTTCGCAAAACTACTGGATTGAAACCCCCTCTTATTTATGGCAAACGTGGATTATTATTTGCTTTCTTTCTTTAACCCCTCAAAATAAATCATTCTCTATGCAGTCATTAATAAATGCCTTCCAACAAGTAATCGATGCTACTCTTATTAAAGTAAGATATAGTCCGCACATGGTTCAGGGGGAAGGGGTATCAGCGGCACTAAAAGGGTATGTTGATCAATTAATTCGGTTAAAAGTTTTGAAAGAATGGGATAATGAACGATATGAAAAGCTTTATCAACCTGAGGTTCATCAGCAAGTTGAGCAATGCACTAAAAAAGATCATGAAATTCTCGGGAAACTTGTGTGAAACTGCAACGTTTGTCGAGCGAAATTGTAAGCATCCTTTGAGGAATATGGTACGATAATGTATGTGAGGTAATTATTTGATGGAGGTGTCTAATGATGGAAGAGAAAAAAGTAAACGCTCTACCTAAACGAGACGAAATTCCAGTAGAAGATACTTGGGATCTTGAAGCCATTTACGAAAACGATCAAAAATGGGATGAGGAATTTAAAGAAATAAAAGCACTTCTCCCGGATATGGAAGAATACAAAGGGAAGTTAGCCGATTCTGCAGATACGCTTTATGCGGCCCTTCAAAAACAAGATGAAATTACAATTAAGCTTGGCAAGCTGTATACATATGCCCATATGCGCTATGATCAAGATACGACAAACTCCCATTACCAGGGTCTTAATGATCGTGCAGCTAATCTTGCGACGCAGGTGAGTAGTGAGCTCGCTTTTGTTGTACCAGAAATTCTAAGCGTACCCGAAGAAACCATCAAGCAGTATTTGAACGAAAAGAAAGAACTGAAACTTTATGAGCAAGCATTAGACGAAATCAATCGAGAGCGTCCGCACGTTTTATCTAAGGAAGAAGAAGCCATTCTGGCTGGTGTTAGCGACGTAACGAATAGTTCAAGCAACACGTTTGGTATGTTAAATAATGCAGATATGAAGTTTCCAACGATTAAGGATGGGAATGGGGACGAAGTGGAAGTTACACACGGACGCTACATTCGTTTTCTTGAGAGTAGCGACCGACGTGTAAGAAAAGATGCGTTCAAGGCAGTCTATGAAACGTATGGGAAATTCAAGAATACTTTCGCTTCGACACTAAGTGGAACAGTTAAGAAAGACAATTATTATGCTAGCGTGCGTAATTATGATTCGGCAAGACAAGCTGCACTTGATAGTAATAACATTCCAGAAGACGTCTATGACAACCTTGTGGAAACAGTGCACAATCGCCTTGATCTATTGCATCGCTATGTAAACCTTCGAAAGAAAGCACTTGGTCTTGAGGAAATTCATATGTATGATCTCTATACACCACTTGTACCAGAAGTAAAGATGGAGGTTTCATATAAAGAAGCGAAAGATTATATTCTCAAAGGATTAGCTCCGCTCGGAGAAGAGTACAAAGAGATCTTAGAGGAAGGCTTCTCAAACCGATGGGTAGATGTGCAAGAAAACGTAGGTAAAAGAAGTGGGGCTTACTCTTCAGGTACGTATGGAACACGTCCATATATTCTAATGAACTGGCAAGATAACGTGAATAATTTATTTACGCTCGCTCACGAGTTCGGCCATTCGGTTCATAGTTATTACACAAGAGAAAACCAACCTTATCCTTACGCAAATTATTCCATTTTTGTAGCTGAAGTTGCTTCAACAACAAATGAATCGTTACTCAATCATTATTTGCTCGAAAACACTTCAGACAAAAAGGAAAAGCTTTATTTATTAAACCACTATCTAGAAGGATTCAGAGGAACCGTATTTAGACAAACGATGTTTGCTGAGTTTGAGCATGCGATTCACAAAAGAGCGCAAGATGGTGAGCCGTTAACGCCAGATCTTCTTTCTTCGATCTACTATGATCTTAACAAAACGTATTTTGGTGACGATCTTGTGATCGATGATGAAATTGCACTTGAGTGGGCGCGTATTCCTCATTTCTATTACAATTACTATGTATTCCAATATGCGACTGGATTTAGCGCAGCTGCATCCCTCTCAAATCAAATTCTTGAAGAAGGCGATGAAGCCGTCTCAAGATACATTGATTTCTTAAAAGCAGGAAGCTCAGATTATCCGATTGAGGTCTTGAAAAAGGCCGGAGTAGATATGACTTCTTCTAAACCAATCAGTGACGCACTAGATGTATTTGAATCCATTCTTAACGAAATGGAAAATCTGTTATTCGAAGACGAATAGGTTGCATAAACTAAGCCGCTAAAAAGCCTTCTCTACTACTAGAGAAGGCTTTTTTTAGCGGTTAAATCCTTTGAATTGGTTTCTGGAATTGTACATGCTAACGGTAAAAAGAATAGAAAGAAACAAAAGAGCTCCACCAATAGGCACAGGAATAAATCTTAATAATCCCATGATAAACATGACAAAGCTAACGATGATGAGTGCCGCACCTAGTAAGATGAGAAAACGCGTCATGAATTTCCCTCCTCGTATTATAGTTATGAGAAATGATGAAGCATATACTTACTTGGAAGGGGAGAGGTAAATGAATGGTAAGAACAAAAAAGAATGAACCATGCTGGTTCATTCTTTTTTTGAAGCCCGATCTTAACTTTTTACAGTGCGCCAGAAACATCCATGTTTCGCGGGCACTTTCTCTACCATTTGCTTCAAGGCGAGCTTCTTCATAGCGGCATCTGCCTCGTCGCAACTCATGTCGTAAACGACCGCCACTTCTTTTGTTGCGACAAAGTGATAGCGGTCCATGAATTCATCTAGCGACGGAAGAGGCTCTGGCGTTGGTGTTGTTTTAAGCATTTCTGTCAGAATTCTAACATACACATCATATTCATAAAGTCCTGTAATTTTAAGACCTTCTTCTTCAATATTTTCATTGAAGAAAACAAGGGTAGGAAGTTCATTTACTTCCATTTCTGAAGAGATCTTTAAGTCACATTGAAATGCTTTTACAGCAGCTTGTGAGTGAAGATCTTTCTGGAATTCTTCTACATCAAGTCCGGTTTCTTTTGCTGCTTGAACTAGATTTTCTTCTTTTGTCATGTTTTGCTTTTGGATAAAAAGAAGTTCTCTCATTTTCCTTAGGAAACGAAATCCTGGAAGCTTTCCCTGAAGCTCTGCAGCCTTGATAGCAATTGATGCGATATAAGGGGTATCCATAGGGTCCTCATACCACAAATCACCGTCACAGGACATCCCAGAGCGACTGGCTGTACGTTCCCAACGCTCAGCGACATCAGCGTGTGTTGTGATGCCTTCATTTTTTCGTTTAAACGAGTTAAATGATTTTATATTACCGCCAACTAGATGTCTAATGCGGAAGGTATGTCCATATTCAAGGTGTAATTTCTTAATGATCGGTTCGAGACCCCAGCAGTCAGGACAAAGCGGATCAATGAATGAATAGATCTCGATAGGTTTACCTTTTTGAGATGTAGTCGTGCAAGCTGTATCGGATTGTCCATTTGGATTGTAAGAATCGCAATAGGAACCAGTAGCATTCGGTGTCAATTCGATTCTCCTTTCTCTTCCTGATCACCCGAGTTAACCATATGATGAGCAGTGAACGTTAACCTTGTTAGGAGA
Organism: Anaerobacillus sp. QJM3NY_32; assembly: GCF_056173645.1. NCBI lineage: Bacteria > Bacillati > Bacillota > Bacilli > Caryophanales > Bacillaceae > Anaerobacillus > Anaerobacillus sp. QJM3NY_32. The sequence goes on from NZ_CM149684.1 coordinate 1,633,669, forward strand.
TGTTCTCGTAAATCTTCGTCTAGTTCAACCTCATCCATTGCTAACTCCATGCAAGAAAGCCATGCTGTCGCACGTTTGGGTGTTATCTCGAATGGGAGATGCCTCGCTCTTAACATAGGGTGCCCATGTTCTTCGGAATATAGAGGCGGCCCTCCGAGAAATTGAGTTAGGAATTGAGTTTGTTTTCTAGCTGTTTCAGTTAAATCATCTGGAAAGATAGGTTTTAATTCGGGATGCTGTGAAACCCGATTATAAAAAGCAGTCACTAGCCGTTCAAGCTGCGCACCGCCGATATGATCATACATGTTTTGTTTCATATTCATTTTCCCCTTTGGAAGGTAGAACTTAATTACAATTTCATTTTAGCAACCTCCCTACGTAACAGCAAATAATCCGATTTGAAATCATTGCCAAACAAAAAGAACAGGACCGTTTAGGCCTGTTCTTGGGATGCTAGGAAGAATCGAAGAATCTTATTATTTGTCTTTCTCTTTGGAATTTGATGCTGATGAAGAAGGGACGTGAAGGCACGCTCTCCTGTCGTGAAATCAGAGACTTCAAACTCAAGTTCGAAATCTTCTCTCCCTAGGTATTCACTATGGTCGAGGACGAGCAGTCCGTGAGTCGTTTGGTATTCAGCTCTATGTGTCGTTAATCGTCCTAAGTGGTGGAGCGGAGATAGAATTCCTAGTTCGTTTAGCTGCGATGCTACTTCTCCATCAGGAAGTGTGCCGTCCTTCTTGATCTCTTCAAAGGTTTCTTGCGATACGGCTTGATGTGTCTCAAGCAGTCCTTCCTCGGCAGGCTGCTTTAATGTTAATACGAATTTGTCATTCTTGTTTCTAATGCGTAACGCAGCTCCTTTTTCACGAATCATAAAATTCTTTGTATCAAAATAATCATTCGTTTGTGTTTTAATGTTCTCTTCTAATTTATAGTAATCAAGTAAAGAGGCATACTCTTCTTTTGTGAGCATATTTTTAAATTCGATTTCTACTTCCTGTGCCATAAGTGAACCCTCCATTTAGATGAATATAAAAGAATTATGGCATATGTCTTTATTCAGAACAACAACGGTGAAATCTCCCACTGCATTGTGATAAACTATTAGGTGATACATACTTGGAAATAACGAAAGGAGAGGTATTTGTGCCAGAACAATACTACATCATTACAGGGGAATTATCAGATCACACACTTACCTTTGGTCTGAATGAAAAAGTGGACCTTACTTCCTATACAGCTACTGGAAATGTGTTAGTGGATTCCGACTCCTTGTCATTTGTGTATTTACTCGATGGGGGAGAAGGGTATACATATATTCGTTTCCAAGAGGAAGTATGGCCAATGTTAGCAAACGTGCTCAATCAGGACGTGAACGTGGTTGTTACTTCCGAGGATGACACATCTATAGAACTTACTGATCTAAAAGAGGAACTTTCCTATCTTGTTGAGAATATTAAAGATAATTCGAATTATGGAGAAGTGATGAATCAAGCTGTTGAGAAAGTATTCCTAACAGCGTCATAATAGATATCGTCGTTGGTGGTGGTTGGATGAAAAATTGGGAAGAATTTTTAGCACCGTATAAACAAGCAGTAAATGAATTGAAAGTGAAATTGAAAGGCATTCGAGAACAATTTGAAAAGGCGGATGATCATTCACCTGTTGAATTTGTTACTGGGAGAGTAAAGCCAATTTCAAGTATTCTTGATAAAGCCAAAACGAAACACATACCGCTCAATAGACTGCAGGAAGAAATGCATGATATTGCAGGTGTTCGTGTGATGTGTCAGTTCGTAGAAGATATTAATAAAGTCATTCATCACCTTCGTGGTAGAAAAGATTTTGATATCGTTGAAGAACGAGATTATGTGACGAATCAGAAAGTAAGCGGCTATCGATCATACCATGTGGTCGTTCAGTATCCAGTTCAAACGATTCAAGGAGAACAAATGCTGCTCGTTGAAATACAAATTCGAACACTTGCTATGAATTTCTGGGCGACAATTGAGCATTCTTTGAATTATAAATACAATAAGAAAATACCTGATGATGTCAAAAAGCGCCTCCAACGAGCCGCTGAAGCAGCTTCCAAACTTGATGATGAAATGTCTGAAATTCGCGGTGAGATTAAGGAAGCTCAGAAAATCTTTATGCAAAAGAAAGAAAATGAACAAAAAGAAAGCTGAAAACTAAACTAGACGAGGTGCCTAAATTGAAATTTGCGGTAAAGTCAAAAGGGGATCAAACCTCCAATCAACTTCAGCAGCGCATCAAAAATTATTTACGTGATTTCGATCTGGACTATGATGAAGCAGAACCGGATATTGTCATTTCGGTTGGCGGTGATGGGACACTACTACACGCTTTTCATCATTATCAAGATCGCCTGGATCAAACAGCCTTTGTGGGTGTTCATACTGGACACTTAGGTTTCTATGCGGACTGGACCCCTGAAGAAGTCGAAAAGCTCGTCATCCATATTGCAAGGACTCCTTTTCAAATTGTAGAATATCCATTGCTTGAAGTAACGGTTCGCTATTTAAATAGTTCCAAAGAGAACCGCTATCTTGCGCTAAATGAATGTACAGTCAAAAGTGTAGAGGGATCTTTAGTGATGAATGTTGAAATAAAAGGTGATCTGTTTGAAACGTTTAGAGGAGACGGTCTCTGTATTTCAACGCCATCTGGTAGTACAGCCTATAATAAAGCGTTGGGCGGGGCGATCATTCATCCTGCACTTCCTTCCATTCAACTTTCAGAAATGGCATCTATCAACAATCGCGTCTTTCGTACTGTAGGATCTCCACTTGTGCTTCCGCAGCATCATACGTGTCTTCTGCGACCGGTGAACGATGCTGACTTTCAAATTACGATTGACCATCTGTTCTTATTGCAACAAGATGTAAAGTCCATTCAATATCGAGTAGCAGAAGAGAAGGTAAGATTCGCGCGTTTTAGACCGTTTCCTTTCTGGAAAAGAGTAAAGGAATCATTTGTCGATGAAGTATATTAAAGCGAGGCAGTACTGTTCATGAGTTGAACGGTGCTGTTTTTTTCGCTCTATTACAAAAGAATGCCTATCATGAAAAATTTTATAATACACGAGGTGAGTTTGCTTGAGCGTTAGAATGACGTGGAACGTAGAAGAGAAGGATGAAGGGATGCTGCTAAGGGAATTCCTTCTTACGGAAAAGAATTTATCAAGAAGTATGTTAACAGATATTAAATTCAATGGAGGACAACTTACGGTTAATAACATCAATCAAACCGTTAGAGCTGTCTTAAGGAAAGACGATACGGTGGAAGTCTTATTTCCAAAAGAAACTGTGAGCGAAACGATGGTAGCTAAAGAGATGGAACTTCGTATTTGTTATGAGGATGAGCACTTTTTACTTATCAATAAGCCAGCAAGCCTACCGACGATTCCATCTCGTCATTCAAAAGAATCACTCGCAGAGGGTGTTCTCTACTATTATCATTCGCATAAGCTAGATCGAACGATCCACGCTGTTAATCGTTTGGATCGAGATACATCTGGACTCGTTTTATTTGCGAAGCACCGCTATGCACATGACCTTCTTTCAAGACAGCAGAAAAACAAAGAGATGAAACGACAATACGTTGCACTTGTTCATGGAGAAGTTAAAGGAGAAGGTGAAATCGATGCGCCAATAGGGAGGAAAGAGGGGAGTATCATTGAAAGGGCCGTTCGTCCTGATGGACAACACGCATTAACGAGTTACCGCACAATAAATCATTATAAAGGATTCTCCCTTCTTGAATTATCGCTAAAAACGGGGAGAACCCATCAAATTAGAGTTCATATGTCTTATCTTGGTCATCCGCTCTTAGGGGATGATCTCTATGGTGGAACGCATGCATTAATAAATAGACAAGCGTTACATAGTGCGAAGCTTGAGTTCTATCATCCTTTCCTAGAAAAAAAACTCCGGTTTGTTTCAGAGCTTGAAGAGGATATGTTATGTCTCATTCGAAAGAAGTGAATTTCTCAGGAGCATAAGGCATTGATGATTGAACAGAAGTTGTTTTCAATTCCGGATAGCTAAGCGAAGTCAGTTTGCCTCCAAACACGCATCCTGTGTCAATGTTTATTGTATGATTCACCCATCTTGGTTCTTTCACTGGAGTGTGCCCATAAACAATAAGAGATTCTCCGTTATAATGCTTAGCCCAGTCTCTTCGAATAGGCATGCCGTTCGGATGAGACTCTCCTGAAATGTCGCCGTAGAGGACAAATGTTTTTACTTTTTTCCCAACTTGTCCGATATAATGTTCAGGTATTCCCGCATGTGCAGCAATTATTTCCCCGTCATCGAGGGATAAATAGAGTGGTGCATGTTCATAAAGAGAGATAAATTGACTTTTCACAGCCTCTTTCTCATCATTTGGGAGAGCATTTAGTTCAGCAACTGTTGTCTCCAGTCCATGTGTTTGCTGAACGTTTCGGCCGATAAAATACCGATAAAGCTTATTACAATGGTTCCCAGGGCAATAGTAAGCCTGTCCGGTGCTAACGAGTTGTGAGACTACGTCAATCACAGCAAGAGATTCTTTTCCACGATCGGTGATATCACCAGGAAAGACGAGTTTTCTGCTGTCAGGATGGACGGGAATTCCCCTTTCCCATGAATATCCGATTCGTTTGGTTAGTTCTTTCAGTTCTTTATAACATCCATGTATATCGCTGATAATGTCTAACAATTGGCACCCTCCTATCTCATCTCTTTATCATTACCCTATTGGACGAGTATGTATCAAGGTTAAAGGCCAAATAAAAAAACCTGCCATATTGGCAGGTTATTCAAACATATACGTTTTCGTTCGAGATCGGACGTTTAATACGAGCCCGACTGCAATCATGTAGGTTAAAAGTGCACTTCCTCCATAGCTTACGAATGGTAATGGAATACCAGTTATCGGCAATATTCGAATAGTCATTCCAATGTTTTGGAATACCTGGAATGTTAGCATCCCGATAACGCCTGCGCACAAATAGCTTCCGAAGGACTCATTGCTTTCAAGGGCTGTATGAATCATTCGGTAAATTAGCATGAAGAAAATGGAGATCGTAATACTTGCTCCGATGAATCCGAATTCTTCTCCAATCACAGCAAAAATAAAGTCAGTGTGCGCTTCAGGGAAGTAAACAGTACCGTCAGCGTATCCTTTCCCTTCTAATTTACCAGAGCCGATGGCAAGGATCGCTTTCGTCGCTTGATAGCCTGCATCTGTATACTCTTCAGGAGCAAGCCAGCCATAGAAGCGAGCGAGCTGGTATTCATCAAGTAAGTAGGCTTTAAAGAAGGCCGGAAACTTAAAGAAAATAAAGACAAGAGCAGATATTCCTGCAACCCCTAGTAAACTTAAAAGAGAGAGAAGTCGCCAGCGTACGCCTGATACTAATGTAATACTAACAACAATAGCGGTAAAAACCATCGCTGTTCCGAGGTCAGGCTGGGCCATAACGATAAGAAGAGGTGCAGCTGCCACACCGAAAATTTTGGCTAATAACAAAAGGTCTGTTTGAATGGTTTTTGTTGGATTTTTTTCATGATGATTCACCGCTGTAGAAGCGATCGTAATAATTAAGAAAATTTTCATAAACTCTGATGGCTGTACACTTCCTAAACCAGGAAGCACAAACCAGCTTTTTGCCCCATTTCGAATCGGAGCAATTTGATAACTTCCAATATACTCAGGACTAACCGCAAGCAAGATTAGAAGAAGAATTCCAAATCCATAGAGATACCAGGATAATTGTTTAAAGCGATCAAAATCAATGACCAGTGTGAGCGAGAGGACAAACGCACCAACGAAATACCACGTTAGCTGTCTTCCTGCGAAGTTGAAGTTTTTTAATTCTCCAGGTAGTGACGCCTGGGCACTATAAATAGCGACAGTACTAATGCACATCAGGAGAAAGACAAAGAATAAAAGTGTGAAATCTATTTGTTGCCATGGTGTTTGATTGTCATTGTTCATGATATAATCCTTTCTAAAGAAAAGCGTTCCTTCTTTTAATCACAATTCCTATCTTATCTGAAATCCTTCCATTTGCAAATCGGTTCCTGTATTTATTTTTGACAAAATAACTACACACCGACTAAGATAGGAAGGTAATTTTACTTTATGACACTGATAAGTAGAAAAAACGTTCATCCTTAGAAAAGCTTATCGGAAATAAACGATAAATGATATAGCCATATTTGAGTATTTACGCACTTTGTTACTAAAACATCAAGGAGGTGTGCAGAGTGGCTTACCAGGAGCAAGAAACGCAAGCTTTGTACGAAGCACTTATTCATCATTTAGAACAAGAAAGAATCGATGCCTTTCGAGAATTGTTTCTAGATATTCACCCTTATGAACAGTCTCAATTCTTCTTAACCGTATCAGAACAAATCAGGCTGCTTGTGTACACCTATTTATCACCAAGAGAAATGGCCGAAATCTTTCAGAATTTTGATATTGAAGAGCAAGAAGAATACATTTCGGAGATGGAGCCAGCTTATGCAGCTAAAATGCTTGCAGAAATGTATGCCGATGACGCAGTAGACGTATTAAATGAACTAAATCCTGAACAGATTGCAAGTTACTTAACCATTATGGATGATGATGCAGCTGACGAAATTAAAGAACTTCTTCATTATGAAGAAAAAACAGCTGGTAGTATCATGACAACAGAATTTGTATCGATTCGAGCACATCAAACGGTGAAGCGAGCGATGCAAATACTGAGACGTGAAGCACCTGAAGCAGAGACGATCTATTATATATTCGTATTAGATGAACAGAAAAGGCTCGTCGGTGTTATCTCTCTTAGAGATTTAATTATTGCAGAAGAAGATACGTTAATAGAAGAGATTATGAATGAGCGGGTTGTTTCCATTTCGGTCGGTGAAGATCAGGAAGAAGCCGCTAGAATTATGAGAGATTATGACTTTCTAGCACTTCCGGTTCTCGACTTCCAAAACCATTTGCTCGGTATTATCACACACGATGATATTGTTGACGTTATTGAGGAAGAAGCTTCAGAGGACTATTCAAAGCTTGCGGCTATTTCAGATGACGGTTCGTTTGATCGTAATCCATTCTCATCAGCGAAAAAAAGGTTACCATGGCTCATTATTCTCCTGTTTCTTGGAATGATGACAGCAAGCTTAATTGGTCAGTTTGAGGTAACCCTTGATAAAGTCCCATTGCTAGCGGTATTTATTCCACTTATTGCAGGAATGGCAGGTAACACAGGAACACAAGCGCTTGCTGTTGTTGTAAGAGGTCTTGCTACTGGAGATTTTGAAGAGAATAGTAAGTGGGCGTTAATAGTAAGAGAAGCAGGAACTGGACTAATTACCGGTGCAACGTCAGGTATTCTCGTCACCATTATTATTTTCTTGTGGAAAGGAACCTTTTTACTTGGCTTATTAGTTGGTTTTTCGTTATTATTTACGTTGATTGTTGCCACTCTTGCTGGTGCGCTAGTCCCACTCTTAATGCACAAACTTAACATAGACCCTGCGGTTGCTTCAGGGCCGTTCATTACAACTATTAATGATATTATCAGTATACTTATTTATTTTGGAATGGCGACTGCATTTATGAGTCAATTAGTCTAAAGATTAATTGACAATGCAGACGTTTGAAGGAGGAAAGAAATGGAACACGGTGCATCCGTATCATCACTTGTTATCGTAGTCGTAATCGCATTTTTAATACCGTTTATCTTACACCGCTTCAGACTGAACTTTTTGCCAGTCGTAGTTGCCGAGATTATCGCCGGAATTTTCATTGGACAAAGTGGATTTAACCTTGTTCAAGGAGATACTTGGCTTGATACGCTATCAACTCTTGGTTTTATCTTCTTGATGTTCCTAAGTGGTCTTGAGATCGATTTCTCGGTTTTTGCGAGTAAAAAGAAAAAAGTAAAGCTACCAAGCGGTAAACTCGAACCGAATCGTGTTCTCGTCTCGTTTATCGTCTTTATTTTTGTATTTCTTGTATCGTACCTATTGTCTCTTCTATTCGTTGTACTTGGGTATACGGATAATGCCTTCTTTATGACGTTAATCATTTCAACCATATCGCTTGGTGTAGTGGTTCCTACGTTAAAAGACGCAAACATAATGAAGAGTAGTATCGGTCAAACGATTCTATTAATCGCCGTTATAGCTGACTTGGCTACAATGATTTTACTGGCGATCTTTGTTTCCCTGAATTCAGGGGGAGAAGGGAACATGTGGCTGCTTCTCATACTCTTTGGAGCAGGAATTTTGCTTTATTTCCTTGGGGCTTACTTCCGACATCTTTCCTTTATCGAGACGATGTCCAAGGGGACCATTCAAATTGGTACGAGAGCCGTCTTTACGTTAATTATTGTATTAGTCGGTATCTCTGAAACGGTTGGAGCGGAAAATATCTTAGGTGCCTTTCTTGCCGGTGCACTCGTTTCCTTGCTCTCACCAAATACGGAACTCGTGCAAAAGCTCGATTCATTTGGATATGGCTTTCTCATTCCTATTTTCTTCGTAATGGTTGGGGTAGAGCTAGATATCTGGTCACTTTTCCAGGATCCTAAAGTGTTAATTCTTATTCCATTACTGTTGATTGCGCTCTTTGCTTCAAAATTAGTGCCCGTTGTTGTATTGAAAAAATGGTATGATACGAAAACGGTTCTCGGTTCTGGCATGTTGCTAACATCAACGCTTTCTCTCGTTATTGCAGCAGCTGAAATCGGAGAACGAATTGATATCATTGATGATCAGCTGTCATCTGCTTTAATCTTAGTGGCGATTATGAGCTGTATTCTAGCACCAATTCTTTTCAAGAAACTAATGCCGAAGCCAGAAGAAAGCTCTCATGCGAAGAAGCTGGCGATCATCGGAGCAAACCAAATCACTTTGCCTATCTCGCTGGAACTTAATCCTGCTAATTATGAAACATCGATTTATCATACGAAGCAGGAGAAAGTGGACTCTGAGAAACAAAGCAGTCATTTTAAAGTAATTGAGCTTTCGGATTATAGCATTGATACACTAAAGAAAAGCTCTGTCTTCGATGCCGATATCCTCCTCATTTCTTCTGGAGATGATGAAACGAACTCGGATATTGCGGTATTCGCGAAAGAATATGGAACAGATCGCGTCATTGCTCGAATTGAATTAACAGAAATAGCCGATCAGCTAAGAGAGCTTAATATTGATGTATTCTCTGTTTTCTTCTCAACAAAAGCCTTGTTAAAAGCGCTCATCGAGTCTCCTGGAGTCGTTAATATCTTCACTCGTGAAGAAAATGCGCTATATCAAATTAACATGAACAATGTGGAATACAACGGTGTGCCACTGCGTAGCTTCCCATATCTCGGTGATACGATCATAGTACGTATTTTCCGAGGTAAGGATTCGATTGTCCCTCATGGTGACACTGAGCTCCGAATTGGTGATCGCTTAATTGTGACAGGAAGTAGCGATAGTGTAGAAGAAGTTCGAACGTTGCTAAGTTATTAATTTTCAGCCCCTTCTCTTAGAGAGAGGGGGTTTTTTACGTTTATATGAAGGGAGCATAAATGCGACGAACAAGGTGATACTTTTTACCATACGGTTATGAATGGAGGGTGAAGGTAAATGGATGTTGAAAGTCCGAAAGTGGTTTGTCCTGTATGTAAAGGAAGTTGTGATATGGAAGAATCTCTTACAGCTCAGTCAAATCAAAACGTCATATTTGAGTGTCCAATATGCGGTTATGAGAGACGAAATATTCAAACAAGTAAAGGTTGAAGAAATCCACATGGTGCATGTTCACTAAAGCATGTTATACTTAGGACGTGGTGCTAATAACTAATAATAAATTCGAGGAGGAGCATGGATATGAACCTGTCTCTTGAGAACCGTACATATGTTGTCATGGGCGTTGCAAACAAACGAAGCATTGCCTGGGGAATTGCGCAGGCGCTAAGCAGTGCCGGTGCTAGATTGATTTTTACTTACGCAGGTGAGCGTCTTGAGAAGAATGTTCGCGACCTTGCTGGAACGCTAGATCGTGATGATTCTATTATTTTACCGTGTGATATTACGAATGATGAAGAAATCGAAGCGACATTCGCTCAGATTAAAGAAGAAGTTGGTGTTATTCACGGACTTGCTCACTGTATCGCCTTCGCGAAAACAGAAGAATTAAAGGGCGAGTATCTTGAAACGACGCGCGAAGGTTTCTTGCTAGCTCATAACATTAGCTCATATTCACTCACAGCTGTTTCAAAAGCAGCTCGTCCACTTATGACTGAAGGAGGAAGCATCCTTACGATGACTTACCTTGGTGGCGAACGTGTTGTGAACAACTACAACGTCATGGGCGTAGCAAAAGCCTCGCTTGACGCAAGTGTGAAATACCTTGCGAACGACCTTGGAAAAGACAACATCCGTGTAAACGCGATTTCGGCTGGGCCAATCCGTACACTTGCTGCAAAAGGAATTAATGATTTCAACTCTGTAATTAAAGAGATTGAAGAGAAATCTCCGATGCGTCGTACTGTAACGAAAGAAGACGTCGGAAACACAGCGCTATTCTTAATGAGTGATCTTTCTGGTGGAATTACTGGTGAGATGATTCATGTGGATAGTGGATATAATATTATCGCGACATGATTGAAAAAACCACGACATTTGTCGTGGTTTTTTTTATGCTTGATCAGCGATTGAGATGCCACTTAATGAATTTGTATCAACAATATAAACCTGTGGAGATACGTCATTACAAGATTCATAAGTGAATTTTGCACAGTTAGTTTTATGATTATAGCTAACGAGTGTAAAAGGTGTTGGCCCTTTTATTCCTGTTTCAAGCATAACAAACCCTGCTGTACCTTTCATTTGAAGATAAACCTGTGGTCTTCTAGGAAGTAGCAATTCATGATGGTGGTGCGCTAGTTCTTTCAAGAGAGAAGAGATGCAATCGTGTTCTTTCTTATCATGCTTTTCCTCACACTTTGAATGGTGTTCCTCTTTTTCACACTTGCAATTACAGTGTACTTCTAATTTCCATTCTCCATCATGCTTCGTCCATTTTGAATGATGGTCGTCCTTATCGCATTTGCATTTACGCTGCTTATCTTCGTCTTTCTTATCGCACTTTGAATCATGCTTACGATCCCACTTAGAATCGTAATATTTTTTACTCTTTGGACAGAATTCATCTGAGAATAAAGTACTCAATTAATCGACATCCTTTCTAAACATATTTACCCGATACTGAAAAGGTCAGGTCTACTATAATGTATTAAAGAAGGTACAAGTTGCACCGGATATTCAACCATTTATTAGAAATTAGGTGCAACGCTAGATAGAATTCGTCCAATTTTCTTTAGATTGAGCATATTGTCCATACATGCTTGTATTGCTTTCATATGATTAATAGAACGGGAGTGGTACTACCGAAATAATAAAAAAAGGATGGATGATATGTTACGACTTAAAGGACTTTTGTGCCAGATGAAGGCAAGCAATACTACAATTGACTACGTTTATACATTTAACACTCAAGAAGAATTAGGGGATCCTTATCTTAGTGGGGTTACAGTAGAAGAAGTAGGGCATGACTTCGTTATTTTTAATCAAGTGGGATCAGGCGGATTTGGAACACTTGTAATGCCAATTGATAAAATAGTATGTATCGAATACTAATAGGTATTTAAAAAAGGTTTCAGATTTTGAAACCTTTTTTTGAATAGGAGTGGAACTAGTTGAAGAGAATATCGATTCTTTTTATAACAAATGATGTTTCACATTATATAGAAAAAAGTACTTCGTATTTAATTGCAGAATTACAAAAACAATCTGCTCTCACGATTTGGCATAGTCATGGCGACATTCAATCGATTCTTTCCATGTTAAGAGTGAAGCCAGATTTTATTTTAATGAATGATTTTCATCCTACTTATGGCCGTTACATTACAGGATTAGAGAATACCGATATTCCGATCGGTATCATGATGCATGATTTGCATTACAAAGTTGCCTCACGTAAAAGAATGATGAAACGTGTTCAACCATCAGTTATCTTTACTCATTACCGAGACGCATTCATGGAATCATTTCAAGAGTTTCAAAGCGAAATGGTTTGGTTTCCACACCATGTACCAGAGGTTATTTATCATGACTATCAACTTAACAAAGATATTAATATTTTGATGATGGGATCGATGATATCGAAGCTATACCCATTTCGAAATCAAATGTACGACCACTTAAATAAAAAGAAGGGGTTTAAGTACCATTCTCATCCTGGCTATGACAAGGAGATCGATTCTGGAGTAGTAGGAGAAGTATATGCCCGCGAATTAAACCGTGCTAAACTGTTTCTGACTTGCAATTCCATTTATCACTATCCATTACTTAAATATGTTGAAACGCTCGCTTGCAATACGCTACTTCTTGCTCCAGTAACTAAAGAACTAGAAGATTTAGGATTCAAGAATGAAGAAACCTTTGTGGCAATTGATAACAGCAATTTCTCTGAGAAAGTAAATTATTATTTAGTGAACGAGACAGAAAGACGGCACATCTCTCAGAAAGGCTTTGAAATGGTGAGAGAACGGCACCTAACCTCGATAAGGGTCGAAGAAATGATTAAGCACATTCATAACGTTATATGAATGTGCTATTTTTTATGAGTTTTTCATCATATCAATAAATCGAGAAGCGTATTTTTTTGGATCCAAGTTGTAAGCGATGTGATTCTTAGCTTGAAGTATAAGGGCGTTTCTTAACGTTTTATTTGTCAAAAGGTCTATACCTTCATTGACAGCATCACTCATATCGGAGAGGTCAATAAGTTTACCTGATTGATTATGAAGGACAAAGCTTCTTACACCATCTGAATCTGTCGTTACGACTGGACAGTGACAACTGATCGCTTCAACTAATGCATAACCAAAGCCTTCCACTAACGAAGTAGAGCATAAAAATCCACCTGAATCACCGATCATGGAAAAATACTTGGCCATTTCTACATTAGGCACATTGGAGTAACAAGTGATAATTTCATTCAGTCCAAGTTCACAGCATAAAGTCTCAAATGCTTCCTTTTCGCTCGTAAACGCCAATGTAGGATCATGAAACATCCATATAACTAAATTAGGTTGTCGTTTTCGTAGTTCAAAAACGTATTCCAGGAAACCACGCCAATTTTTATTGGACTCCAACCGACCCACCCATCCGATAATGGGAGCAGAAGAAATCGATGGCGAGTTAATATATTTAAACCGATCTGTATCAAAACAATTATGGAAAGAATAAACAGGGAAATTCGGAATATATTTTTCCACTAATGAAGCAAGGTGAGGCGTGCGAGGATAAAAAATTGCATCAGCATAGGTCGTCACATGACGATGGGCTCGCTGCATCCACCATTCAGCTTCTGGCATGGTTCCGAGGCCCTGTATTTCATAAATCAACTTCCCCTCATATCCGAGAGTTCGAATACGCTTAAGAAATAAATGATCGGAGCATACCATAATGAGCGTATAATTATTTTTTTCGATTAATGCTTGGATCTCTTGATCATTATTCGTCACATAAACAGGTATATCACGAATATTGGCATAGCCGCTTCCTTGTTGCATATACAGAAGTTCGCATGAGACGCCTGCCTCTTTAAGGGCAAGACATCTTTCTCGATTTAATGTTTCAACACCACCACTCGGTAAATAATAGACAAAAAGAACTTTCATCGTTAGCCTCCCATCCTGCTTTTATTACATTATGCATGAAGGAAAAAATATCGAATAAAAAACGAGACCAATTTCGGTCTCGTTTTCTCATTACCCAAACGAAATTCCAGTAAGGGTTATGGGTCCAACTGCATTGGCGCTATCAAGAATAATAAGGCTTTGATCTAACTCTGCTCGTAGAGAGTAGTCATAATAACCGCCTGGGGGATTATTGTCGACAGCAGTGAAAGATATTGTTTGATAATCTGCTACGCTCACATCAATAGAAACACGTGTACTGAAAATAACCATAGAGTTTCTGTAGATTGTAACAAGTATTGTTGGATTTAAAGCAGTCGCTCTAACCCCGATAGTCGCATTAAGTTCAACTTCGCTTACTTGATTGGGAACGTATAGTCCGAAACTAGCTAGCGTTACACGAGAAGGAGAGCGTGGAATGTTTCGAACAATTGAATTGCTAAAAGCTGTTGGAACGCTTTTGTTATAATCAAAAATTTGCTTAGGCATAAGTGACCTCCTCCCTTATCAGGATAGCTTATCCTATGCGGACTAACGAGGGAGGGAATAGACAGGCCTCCCCCTTTTAGAAAAAAAGGGCATTATAAAGTAGTTTTTCAAAATTAGGAGATTGTCCATTGCGGGTTACCGTTTCATACATAAGTTAATTAGTGTAAAAAAAGTGTAAGAAATGAGGGCCGACATGAAGGTTGCGACAATACTGGGCACACGACCAGAAATTATTAGATTAAGTTTGATCATCGATAAACTCGATCAATTAGCTGATGAACACATCCTCATCCATACAGGACAGAATTCAGCACCTTCTCTCCGAGATGTGTTTTTTAAAGAAATGGGCATTCGATCACCAGATTACATGCTTTCAAATACAGCTTCTTCATTAGGAGAGCAGCTATCTTTCATGTTCATGAAGGTAGAGCAAATTCTCCTCACACATCAACCAGATCGTATTTTAATTCTGGGAGACACGAATTCAGCTTTATGTGCTGTGCTGGCGGAGCGTTTAAACATTCCTGTCACACATATGGAAGCTGGAAATCGCTGTTTTGATCTTGAAGTACCTGAAGAGAAAAATCGTAAAGTGATCGATGCTGTATCTAGCTATAATTTGCCCTACACTCCTCAAAGTAGAGAAAATCTATTAAGAGAAGGGTTTCCATCAAACAGAATTTACGTTACTGGTAATCCTATTCTTGAGGTACTAACGCACTACGAATCATCGATTCAACAAAGTGACATTTTACGTTCGCTGAAGCTAGAAGAAAAAGACTATTTTCTAGTGACGATTCATCGAGCTGAGAATGTAGATCATCCGAAGAAATTGAAAGAAATTTTCGATGGGTTAACCCTCATTGCGATGGAATATAAGAAGAGAATTATTTGCAGTATTCATCCAAGAACCAAATCAAAGTTAACGGCAGAATATGCTGATAGCTTGGACTCGTTTATTGAACTGCACGAGCCGTTTGGATTTATTGACTTTGTGAGACTTGAGAAGTCAGCGTTCTGCGTTCTAACAGATAGCGGAACAGTGCAAGAGGAATGTTGTTTGTTCCGGGTACCAGCTGTTACAGTTCGATCCACAACTGAACGTCCTGAGACGATCGCATGTGGAAGCAATATGATCTCAGGCATTGATGCTGCGAGTATAAAACGAGCTGTTGACGTAATGCTTTATCATCAACCAAATTGGATGATTCCAACTGGTTATGAGGATTTAAATGTATCAGACCGAGTAGTGAAATTTATTTTAGGAGGAATACAAATTGTTCCGTGATCAAACGATACTGGTAACAGGAGGAACTGGATCCTGGGGCCATGAGTTAATAAAACAGCTGTTGCAAAAATCGCCAAAAGAAATTCGTGTTTTATCGAGAAATGAAACGAGCCAGGTTGAAATGAAGAGGGAATTTCATCAAGACCCACGACTAACATTTCTAATCGGAGATATTAAAGAAAGAGAAGGTTTATTAGAAGCTGGAAAGGGCGTTGATTATTTATTCCATCTTGCTGCATTGAAGCACGTGCCTGTCTGTGAAGACCAACCGATTGAGGCTTTAAATACAAATGTTATCGGCACACAAAATGTGATTAAAACGGCGATCGAGAATAATGTGAAGAAAGTTGTTTACATTTCGACAGACAAAGCTGCAAATCCATCTAATTTCTACGGGTTTTCAAAGGCAATGGGTGAGCGGTTGATCATTCATGCGAACACGCTCAAGTCGAATACTACCTTTGTATGCGTGAGAGGTGGAAACGTCCTTGGAACAAACGGAAGCGTCATTCATGTTTTTAAAAATCAAATTCAAAACAAAGCTGAAATCGGCATTACTCATCCAGAAATGACGCGTTTTTTCTTAACGATTGAAGACGCCATTAAACTACTATTCAAAGCCACGTATGAAAGTAGAGGCGGCGAGATTTTTGTTATGAAGATGCCAACTTGTAAAATCATAGATCTTGCGGAAGTTCTCATCGAGGCATCGGGCGTCCAGAACGTAAAAATACGTGAACAGGGGATAAGACCAGGAGAGAAGCTTCATGAAATACTTTTCTCGGAATATGAAAGTCAATCAACAGTGTACTACGACAAAGAGTACTTCGTTATTTTGCCTGCAATCAAAATTACTGGTCTGAATGAGAGATATGCGAACTTTCAACCTGTTACTCTAAAAAACTATAACTCTGGTGAAGATGTTATGACGAAAGCAGAAATCAAAGCCATGCTCATTAAAGGTGGGTTCATCTAATGAAGCTGCTAGTACTTGGAGGAAAAGGAATGGCAGGTCATGTTCTGACTGCCTATTTCCAAAAAAAGCATAAAGACGTTTATTTCACTTCAAGAGATGCTAGTGATCCGCACGGGTATGTGTTAGATGTTCTTGATACCGTGCAATTAGAGTCGGTCATCGATGAGGTCCAGCCGGATGTTGTGATAAATGCGATTGGCGTGTTGAATGATGCTGCAGAACAAAATGAGCAACTTGCTTTTCAGGTTAATGCATTACTGCCACATCAACTTGTGAAATTAATGAACCGTAGAAAAGGTAAAGTTGTTCATATAAGTTCAGATTGTGTCTTTAAAGGAGATAAAGGCAACTATACAGAATCAGATCAGCCTGATGGAATCACGGTTTATGCCAAATCGAAGGCGCTCGGAGAAGTAACGGAATTCCCTCATTTGACAGTCCGAACTTCCATTGTAGGACCTGAACTAAAGGGAAATGGGATTGGTCTCTTACAATGGTTTCTCAAACAGAAAGGTGAAATAAAAGGGTTTGATCAGGCGTTCTGGAATGGGGTTACGACATTAGAGCTTGCGAAAGCGATCGACTCTTTAATCCAACAAGAAACGACAGGGCTATACCATCTGCATGCACCTGAGACAGTTTCGAAATTTGAGCTACTTACTCTTTTTAAAGAAGTATTTCAAAAGGAAGATGTAACAATTGTCCCTTCTAGCGAATTAAAGTTAGATCGAACGATTGTTCATACTCGTACTGATGCTTTTTACGACGTACAACCTTACCGAGCTATGCTTCAGGAGTTAAAAGCATGGATGAAGGATTATGCCTAAACAAACGGTTCTTGTTACAGGGGCAACTGGTTTTACAGGGGCTCATGCCATTAAGAAATTAAAGCAGGACTATCATGTTATTGGAATATCCCGCAGTGCAAATCCTAAAATGCTTCGTGTAGATCTTAGCGATCAGTATGCTGTAAATGAAATGATGGCCAAAACAATGCCCGATATGATTCTTCACTTAGCAGGACAAAACCATGTCCAACAGTCCTGGGAAGAACCAGTCTCTACTTTTGAAACGAACGTGCTCGCTACGCTTTATCTTTTGGAGGCAGCTAGAAAACACGTGCCAAACTGTCGGATTGTCATTGTTGGATCTGCTCTTCAAGCAGAAAAAGCGTATCCTCACCCATATAGTTTTAGTAAATCACTCCAGGCCAACTTAGCGAAAGCCTGGGGAGATTTATATGGGATGCAAACAATCTTAGCTGTTCCATGTAACTTAATCGGTCCCGGTCCATCTACTGGTGTTTGTTCAGCGATTGCAAGACAGCTAATTAACGAAGAGAATCGGGATAAAGATAAAGAAATACAATTATCTAATGCCTTTGCTACGCGAGATTACCTTGATGTGAGAGACGCAGTGAGAGCATATCAAGTGCTTCTAGAGTATGGTGAAGTAGGCATAGCTTACGAGATTGGAAGTGGGTGTTATCGAACCCTTGAAGAAGTTATCGCTGAATTTCAAAAGCTAATACCATACCCTATAAACGCCTCATATCTAGAACGCAAGAAGGAACAGGCATCATTGAACTCATCTAACAAGATGAACAAACTTGGTTGGAAGCCAACTATCTCATTTGAGAAATCTCTTAGGGATATGATGGAGTATGTCAAAAAATCTTAAAAGAAAAGAGGGAGAGTATGAAGAAAGTATCAATCATTATCCCCTTTTATAACTGTGAATATATTGATGCAGCGATTGAAAGTGCGTTGGCCCAGACGTATAAGAACATTGAAGTGATCGTGATTAATGATGGTTCAACGCTCTATACAGAGAGAATTAAACCTTACTACGGACGAATTCGCTATATTGAACAGGGAAATAAAGGGACAGCAGGGGCGTTAAATACGGGAATTGCTAATGC
Source organism: Anaerobacillus sp. QJM3NY_32 (assembly GCF_056173645.1). Taxonomy (NCBI): domain Bacteria; kingdom Bacillati; phylum Bacillota; class Bacilli; order Caryophanales; family Bacillaceae; genus Anaerobacillus; species Anaerobacillus sp. QJM3NY_32. The sequence continues at coordinate 1,652,111 of NZ_CM149684.1, forward strand.
AACAGGTGATTATTTTACATGGCTCAGTGCTGACGATTTCTATTTACCACATAAAGTAGAACGGCAAGTAAATGATTTAGAAGCATCCGATCGCGTGATAGGTTATTCATCCTATGTTTTGATGAATGAATATGGAGAAGTAACAAGCGGATCAGTGGGGGTTTCTTTCCGGGATCGATTTGCATTTTTGCATCATTTAAGAAAAGGTTGTGCCATTAACGGCTGTACAGTTATGGTCCAAATGGATGTGTTGCGAAAGTTAAATGGATTTGATGAAACATTACGTTTTACACATGACTATGATTTATGGGCCCGTATTGCAAAGGATCATGCCTTTTCTTATATAGACGAATGTCTTGTTCAATACCGGGTGCATAGTGAGATGGGAACACAACGGCACAGTGAAGCCATTCGAACAGAACTTCGTCATGTGAAAAAGAAAGTTAGAATGCTCCTTCAAGAAGCGTATCTGAAAGAGCGTATGCAATTATGAAATTCACCTTCCCAATCATTACTCTATGTAAAGGCGGCGCACAAAGAATGCTGGCTGAAATGACGAATGGTCTCGTAGACCGTGGCCATGAAGTCATCATTCTGATGCCAAAAACCGGTGTGATTGAATATCCAATAAAATCAACTGTCAAACGAACGACAGAGCTATACGGAATACCAGAATCTTCTTATCCGAAAGCAGATGTTATTGTATCGAACTATTATACGCTTATTGACGACGCAGAAAACGCTAGTAGGAACAAGAAAGGTATTCACATAAGAATAAGTCTGTGTTATGAACCAACCTTTTTACCTGAACAAGAATTATCCTTCCCAAGTTATCATGTAACGCCAAACCTCATTGTATTATCGAAATGGCAGCAAGACCTGATTCGATTAAATCATGGCATTACAGGCTCAATCGTACCTGTAGGAATTAGTGACCAATTTTATAATATGGGTACACGGTTATTAAATAAAGTCCCTAATCTTACAGCGATACTAAGAAGGCCTGAAGGAGGTCATTCCTGGCATCGTGAGCAAAATTACCTGTTGGAGCAACTGGCTATAGTTCAAAAGTCATACCCCAACGCCAAATACACATTGATTAGTCCACCTAATGAGTTGGCTGCTTCTAAAGCGCTTCAAATGATTAAAGCATCAGGGAAATATCGCTATCTCACACCGGCTGATGATCGAGAGTTGGCTTATCATTACAATGAAGCAGACATATTTGTCAATTCTTCTACGTATGATACGGCTTCACTTCCTGGACTTGAAGCCATGAAGTGTGGAGCTGCACTCGTCACAACGTATAACGGAGGTAATTTAGATTATTGCAAACACGGCGTGAATTCCCTGCTTTCTTACCGCTATGAAAATCGACTAGCAGAAGACGTTATGACACTACTAAGCCAACCAAATCTAAGAAAAGAGATCGCATTAAATGGAGAGAAAGAAACAGAGAAATGGACGTGGAAGCGAAGCGTCGACGCCTTTTTGAATGCTGTTCACTCCATAATAAAAACGACCGGATAATCCGGTCGTTTACTGTGTATTTGGCTTCCAATTCGTTTTGCCACATGTGCGGCATCCTTTTATTTGAGTAGGCCGCGACTTTCTTGTTCTTCTTGTACGCTTCACTTTTTTATATAATTCTTGAATATCTGCTTTCTTCATCTTTCTCCTCCTGACAGGCTTTTCTATACCTTTGTACATCTTATTCTGTTAGGAAGAGTAAGGTGTGAAGTTGATTACTTCTTCTGATGAAATGGGTTAATGACTGATGTTTTCCGCTGTTTATGATTAAACTTAAATGGATCAAAAGGAGATGGTTCAAAAAGTGTACTGGACTGAGAAAAAGGGTTGATTGGCTGATGATTTTGATTTAGAGAAGTCGTTTGCTGCTCTGTTTTTTGTTGAGGAACGATCGCATCAGGAACATCTGGCCACTCAGACGGAGGGTGATCCGTTTTTTGATGTGATGCAAGCGTTGGATTCACTTCTTCTAAAACGTTTGTAACTAATCTTTCATACATACCGATTGAAATGTGATGGACCGGCTTGAAATAGGGTTTCATAAAATACTGAATGATCATATAGGAAATCCATTCAATTGCAGTATAATGATCATCTTCTTTAATAAAGCAAGTCATTGTGGATCCATTGAAAGGAAGCCAGGCATTTTTGTGAATTCTTTTTTGTAAATCAAGGCTCTTATAGTCGAGTGCTTTCGGGCGTACTTTTTTGTTCCCGATCAAAATGGATAGTGGAGAAGCGAGGTGTGAGGCTACATCCATTGTGATCGATAGGTCACTGTTTTCTTCCATATGTGTAGCATCGATTCCCGTATGCCTTACTAACTCCATAAGGGAATAAGCATAGTGGCTCCACTCGGAAGTGAGATGCAGCTTCTTCCCTTCTAAAGGCATCGTAAGAACATTGTCGTTCATCTGCAGCCCCCAGTATGGGAGAAGTAATAATAGCGCATTTAATTCTTCGCTTGAGAGCTTACAAATCACTTTATCTTTCCAGATGAGATTTATCAAAAAATCTTCTCCTTTCTTCTCCATGAGAAACGCATATGAAATTTGGGCAGCTCCTTCTGTTGCATTTCTGTGCTAATTCCATAGTATGTAGTGAATCAACCTATCATGTGAAAGAAAGGAAGGAACGATATGGGTCACAAACAACATAAGCAACGCACCGTTCCTACAGCTACAAATAGCCTACAGGATGAGTGCATTCGCGTTCAAAAAGTATACGATTGGGTAACCGATCAGCTTTCTGTAAAGAAGAATATCAAATTTACAGATCATGAGCTTAAAAAGATCGAATGTGCTATGGAAGATCCAAGCCGCCGTCCCCTTCGTATTGTATGTAAAACACCAGAAGCACCTCCTTTGTTCCCACTCTCAGGCAGCGAGCATACAGAAGATGACTTTTTCTGTGAACAAATTGGAGAAAAACGGGATGTTAGCGTAGCAATTCCTGGTGGGGGATTTGCAGATGCTCAACTCGTTGACCTTTTATTTACAACTGATGTAAAGGTGAAGGTTGTCGACCGACATGGCGATTTAGTAACAGAGGTCGATTGCAACGCATCTGTTCTTGAATCATTTGTGCTATGCTTCCCGAATGGAACAGATCTCTTCTGTCGAATCACTAAAATTGTATGCCGCATTCCTTCAGGAACTGTATTATTAAACTGTCCTGCACCATCTTCATTTGATCTAGAAGTTATTTTCTGTGTAGACATTCAAGTAGAAGCTGAAGTGAAACTAGAGGTTCTTGCGAAGTTCTGTTCACCTCGTGATAATGATCTAATTGCACCTGACTTGATCGATGAGTGTCCTCCAATTGAATTCCCGGAACAGTGTCCAGACATCTTCCCTCGTCCAAATTGTGATTGCTCACTAAGTGGGGAAGCGAGTGGAGAAATAGACTGTGATGATGATTCTGGTAAAGCAACATTGCTTGTAAACATTTGTGATAATTGTAGTCTTACTGGAAGCTCTATGAAACTTAATTTCCATGACACAGACTCAAGCGATGGAAAGAACGATTTTACATTCACTGCAACGAGTTTTGATCAAGATACTCTTAAGTGCGAAGAATGTGGAGATGGTTTGAAGTTCATCGTTGAAGGTAGCGGTGTAACGGATCGCGGTCGTACGTTTGACTTTAAACTTGCTGTAGTTGACGCAGACGACGATCAGTGGTTTGAAGTGCATTTATTAAACCGTAGAGGAAAAGTTGTCTTTAATACAGGAACTGTGGAAGTTGAAGAAGGCGATCTTACCGTTGATGATTGCATCACATTTGATGATATTAAATACAAGAAACAGTCATAAATCAGTAGTGCAGGAGATCATATCCTGCACTTTTTTGTTATGAAAAGAGACCTATCACTCATACATATAGAATGTAGCGCTGGTTAGAGAGGGGGAGGTTCCATGCAGGGTGAAAAATTGAGTTATTCTCGTCTCATTTCACGTACGAAATATTTTCAAGAAAAATCGCTGGAACTTGAGAAGGAACTTATTTTTGCGAACGATCAATTAGCTTCGCTTGAGAAGCAAATCGAGTTAAGCAAGGAGCAGGAGAAAACGATCGCTCATTTGCAGGAAGAGTTAAATTTATTAGAAAAAGAGCTTGAAAACCAGGCAAAAGAGCATGTGCTTATTAAGGAAGAAGTAGAAGAGAAGAAAAGTGTTGGGCAAGATGATGTAAGGATACAAGGATATGAAAACCTTCTTGCAGAGATGCAAATAGAGATCAATGAAAAAGACAAGCGGCTTCAGCATTATCAAGGAAAAGTGAAAAACCTTGAGAAGCGGGCGCAGTATCAAAAGAACGAAGAAGTATCAGAGTCAGTCAAGGAAACAGATGAAATAGCTGAGACTTACGCTGTGAGCTACTTCAATACTTCTATAATTATTAGCGATAAACAGACGGTTATGATTCGTGGAGATTTACAAATTGAAAATTGTGGAACAACGAAATTGCGTAATCCTCTTGTTTGCTTTCGCTTTTTGCCGAGAGAAGCAGCTACCTTAAAAGGGCGTATTTATTCCATTGATGATGTAGAAACAAAAGGTGTTGATGCAAGCGATCGAATTCAGTGGGTATTTCCTGATCATGATTGGTTAGAGAAATCAAAAGAGAAGGGGGAAATTTGGGTTTCTCCGTTACACCCAGTGATATTGAAGCCTGGAGATAAGATCGGGATCGAAAGTTTTCAAATTCCAATTAAATCTGAATTTAAAGAGCCTGTTATTATTGAAGGATTTGTTTATTTTCAAAAAGAGAATTATAAAATAAAAGTTTCAAATCAAATAGCCTTGAGCTACTAATATAGATGGCGCCCATACCCACTATCCTCCTTTTGCATAGGATAATGTGAAGTAAGAGGATAAGAGGGGGAGGATTTAGAATGTCTGAGAAAAAGAGAAAACCGCAAGTCATTCACGTTGATAAACTGATCGTTAAAGCTAATGAAGTTATTATCCGCAATGACCGTGAACATAAACGATATGAAGATATAGAAGAAAATAGAGAAAACAAGCGAGACCCTTGGGGATTTTTTGGATCGAATGATGAGGAGAAAAGGGAAGAAGCAGAAGATACGAACAAAGGTGGCTTTAATTGGTTCTAAGAGCAGAATATTCTGCTCTTTTTTTGTTGTGAAATCATTCAATATTTTATTACATAATATGGTCGATGGTTTAAGTGTGATATGTGTATGTATTAGAAGTAAAGGGGTGTTCCGCTAATTTTTCTCATATTAGAAAGAGATCATCATATATTGTTTAAGATGCAACTTAGTAATGACAGACCTTCCAAAAATGACGCGGGGATTTTCACTTCAGATAGGGTCATCTGGATCAAGTGAGGTGATTAAGTCGCTTGAAGTGAATAGGGTAAGGAGGAGAGAAGTTGCTTATTTTGACGACTGGGCCAATTGAAAATAAACCTACTAATGGTATCAGGACAACGCAACAGGTGACAATCAAGATTTCGAATCGTAGTCCTATCAATACCTCTACAGTAGAAATAGTGGGGAAGCAACTAAACGGAACTCAGACGGTGTATGTCTTAGAACTAATAACTATTCCTGTGAATGGTGTCGTTTCAAAGACTTATTTTGCAGATCTTGATGGTTATCAATTTTCGTTTAATATCACTGGCCTTGCAATGGCGCAAACAGGAATATCTGTTTGGGGAAAGTCGAACGGCACATTGCAACCTGCACATAGACTTGTTCTATCTGAATTGAAAGTAGATTAAATAGCGGAATTTTACTTTCCTTAACAAACGGTTGAAGTGAAGCTTTTAATGGGAAAAGGGGGGTAAAATGCCAATATTATACACTGGGCCAATCGAAAACGCTCCAGTAAATGGTGTCAGAGCAACACAACAGTTTTCAGCGAAAATAACAAATCGAAGTTCAACGTTGAACGGAACTGTCTATATCGAAGGATATATATTAAGTAACACCAGAACTTTATATGTTCAAGAATTGTTCAGTATTGCACCGAATCAAGTTATAACTAAGACTTTTGCGGCTAATTTTGATGCATTTGAGTTTAATTTCACTACGGGTGGGGCCGCTGAAAAAAATATTGAAGTATCTGCCTGGGGTAAAAACGCTGCAGGTCAATTGGTCACGGCCCATCGTTTGGTTTCTTCTGAATTGATAGGTGCCCAATTGAGTGGAGCCACTGGAGCGACCGGGGCAACCGGAGCAACCGGAGAAACGGGAGAAACCGGAGCAACAGGTGCCACGGGAGCAACCGGAGCAACCGGAGAAACCGGAGAAACCGGAGAAACCGGTGAAACAGGAGCAACGGGAGAAACCGGAGCAACCGGAGAAATGGGAGCAACTGGTGAAACAGGAGCCACGGGAGAAACAGGAGCCACGGGAGAAACCGGAGCAACAGGAGAAACCGGTGAAACCGGAGCAACAGGAGAAACCGGAGCAACAGGAGAAACCGGTGAAACAGGAGCAACCGGAGAAACAGGAGCCACGGGAGCAACAGGAGCAACGGGAGCAACGGGAGAAACAGGTGCAACAGGAGAAACCGGTGAAACCGGAGCAACAGGAGAAACCGGAGCAACAGGAGAAACCGGTGAAACAGGAGCAACTGGTGAAACAGGAGCCACGGGAGAAACAGGAGCCACGGGAGAAACCGGAGCAACAGGAGAAACCGGTGAAACCGGAGCAACAGGAGAAACCGGAGCAACAGGAGAAACCGGTGAAACAGGAGCAACCGGAGAAACAGGAGCCACGGGAGCAACAGGAGCAACGGGAGCAACGGGAGAAACAGGTGCAACAGGAGAAACCGGTGAAACCGGAGCAACCGGAGAAACAGGAGCCACGGGAGCAACCGGAGCAACGGGTGCAACCGGAGTCACGGGAGCAACGGGAGAAACAGGAGCCACGGGAGAAACGGGAGCAACCGGTGAAACCGGAGCCACGGGAGAAACAGGTGCAACGGGAGCAACAGGAGCCACGGGAGAAACGGGAGCAACCGGAGAAACAGGAGCAACTGGTGAAACAGGAGCCACGGGAGAAACAGGAGCAACGGGAGCAACCGGAGAAACCGGAGAAACAGGAGCAACCGGAGAAACAGGAGCAACCGGAGAAACCGGAGAAACAGGAGCAACCGGAGAAACAGGAGCAACCGGAGAAACCGGTGAAACAGGAGCAGCCGGAGCAACAGGAGCCACGGGAGAAACGGGAGCAACCGGTGAAACCGGAGCCACGGGAGAAACAGGTGCAACGGGAGCATCCGGAGCCACCGGGGCAACAGGTGGAACCGGAGCCACGGGAGAAACAGGAGCAACCGGAGCAACGGGTGCAACCGGAGTCACGGGAGAAACAGGAGAAACAGGAGAAACAGGTGCAACCGGAGCAACGGGTGCAACCGGAGTCACGGGAGAAACAGGAGAAACAGGAGAAACAGGTGCAACCGGAGCAACGGGTGCAACAGGTGAAACAGGTGCAACCGGTCCTACTGGAACTATAGATCCAGATGTAACAATTGCAAATGTAGGTCCAAATGTCAGTTCACAATTTAGTGAATTAAGAACGGCTGCCAAAACGCCTATTATTGAATTGACTTCCGTCTACGGTCTATCTGATTTACGAGATATTGTTTCAACTACTGGTAGTGCAACCGTTTCAAGCAATGATACTGAGTTTGTTTTAACGACTACAGCCAGCGGAGTTGATTCAGCAATATTGTCTAGTGCGGAAAAAGGTAGGTATCAATCTGGCTATTCTGGAGAGGCAGGTATTGGTGTCCGTCTTCCTGATCTGCCAACAGGCACTCAAGTTGTAAGGTGGGGATTGTTTGATGATGAAAATGGTGTTTTCTTCGGAGTGGATGATACTTCATCGTTTGTAGGAATTAGGAGAGGCGGTGTAGATACGGTTATTCCGCAAGCTTCTTGGAATGTCGATCCACTCGATGGAACCGGTCCAAGTGGAGCGACCTTAGATTTATCCAAAGGTAATATATTTCAAATAGATTTCACGTGGTATGGCTATGGTGTCATTGAGTTTCGAGTTGTGATTCCAAATCCAACTACTCTTGCACAAGAAGTTATAACCGTTAATCGTTATGCTCCAAGTGGAGAAACGAGTCTTGCTGATCCTAACTTACCTTTACGAGCCGAGATTAATAATGATGGAACTGCAAGTGCGCTGCAGGTATTTGTTGGAGGCAGGCAGTATTCAATTATAGGGAACTACAACCCGACATTTAGAATCACATCTGAACGACGAACGATCACAGCAACAACAACATTAACACCCGTTATTTCTTTTCAACGTAAGACTTAATTTCCAGCAGGGTCAGGTAGGCCTAACTCAGTAAGTGTAACACTAGAGGGGATTGACCTAGTAACAAGTGATGATATTTATTATCAAGTTTTACTCGGTGGAACGCTGAATGGGTCCTTTGTCACCTTTCCAACTGTAACGACGAATATTCCAAACTCTGAAACGGCATTACTTGTAAATACTACATCCACTACATTAACAGGCGGGCAGGTACTCTTACAGGGTCTTGCAGCAGCTTCTACCCAGGGGAACAATCGAGTGCTGGCATCTGCATCCTTGTTGGATTTCGAACTCCCTGATACCGCATTTGTGACACTAGCCGTTGCAACATTTACAGGAAGTGGTTCCGTAGTTGCCACGTTCAGAGTAACTGAAGAATGGTGAGGACTTGCAGAGAATGGAGGGTTGATTTTGGCGGATATAAACATTACTAATATTGGCCCAAATGTTAGTTCACAATTTGATGAGCTTCGAACTGCTGAAAGGACGCCAATCGTAGAATTGACATCCGTTTATGGTGTTTCTTCTATAAGAGATATTGTGACTACGACTGGCGGAGGAACCGTTACAAATGATGCAACTGAATATAGCGTTAGTACTTCTACAGGCGGCACTGACGCGGCTACACTGGATAGTGCATTAAGAGGAAGGTATGAACCCGGGTATGCTGGTGAGGCGGGGATAGGAATCCGTCTTCCCAGTCTTCCAACAGGTACACAAGTTACAAGGTGGGGTTTGTTTGATGATCACAACGGGGGTTACTTTGGTCGGAATGCAACAGATACCTTTGTAGCTGTTAGAAGAGGTGGTGTCGATACGGTTATTAATCAATCATCCTGGAATGTGGATCCGTTAGATGGAAGCGGTCCTAGTGGAACAACTCTTTCGCTAAGTAAAGGGAACATCTTTCAAATTCTTTTTACATGGTATGGATATGGAGTTATTGAATTTAGAGTCGTATTGCCAAATCCCACTACTCTTGCACAAGAAGTTATTACGGTTCACAGATACTCTCCAACCGGAGAAACAAGTTTTGTTGATCCCAATCTTCCACTAAGAGCGCAGGTCGATAACGATGGTACTGCATCAGCACTTTCCGTTTTTGTAGGTGGGAGACAATACGGGATTGTGGGGAGATATAATCCAATATACAGGGTTACATCTGAGAGAAGGACGGTTAGTGGAATTGGAGCAACGTTAACACCTCTCATTTCATTTAGGAGAAAATCAGTGTTTCCAGCAGGATCAGGAAGAGCTAATTCTGTTCAAATTAGTCTGGAAGGAATTCAGGTTATTTCTTCTTTAGATGTTGCTTATCAGGTCTTAATAGGCGGCACAATTAACGGTTCATTTGGGAATTTCCCTACGGCTAATACGAATATACCAAATACCGAGACGGCTTTAGAGGTGAATAATTCGGCCACAACATATACACCGGGGGAAGTAGTGTTTCAAGGAGCAACTTCAGGTGGTTCTAGAGTTAGCAGAGTAGTAGGTATGGATGAATTAATAGATTTCACTCTCCCAACGAATGAAATTGTTACGCTAGCGGCAGTGAATTTGGAGGGAGGTACAGCGACAGTAACGGCTACATTTTTACTAACTGAAAGTTGGTGAAGCTAAAAATAACAGCTCTCTAATACTTGAATAAACTTTCTAAAACGGGTACTCCCCTGATTATGTTTAAATCATTATAGCATCCTCTTGTAACCATGGGAGTCCCGTTATTTATAAAAGACCAACTATACCACCATTGAAATAAGTGAATAGATCTATTTATTAGGAGGAATGAGATTTGGTTTCAATCAGTTTATGCTTAATTGTAAAAAATGAAGAAGCTGTATTAGGGACATGTCTTCATTCCATTCATGACATTGTTGATGAGATTAATATTATCGATACAGGATCCGATGACAAGACAAAGGAGATTGCTGAAAGTTATCAAGCAAACATTTATGATTTTAAATGGGTAAATGATTTTGCGAAGGCTCGTAATTTTGCTTTTTCTAAAGCGACAATGGATTATATTCTATGGCTTGATGCGGACGATGTCTTTCTAGAAGAAGACCGTCAAAAGTTGAAGAAGTTGAAGAACGATCTCGATCCCTCTGTCGATTCAGTAAGGATGCACTACAACCTTTCCTTAGATGAATTTGGGAATGTGACTTCGAGTTTGATGCGAAATCGTCTAGTAAGGCGAGAGCGTCATTTCAAGTGGATCGGGGCAGTTCATGAGTATTTAGAAGTTGGTGGTAATATAATCAACAGTGAGATTTCTGTTCTTCATAATCCCATCCATCATGATGCAACTAGAAATATAACGATCTATAAAGAAAGGCTAGAACGTGGAGAACAATTTACTCCTAGAGATATGTATTATTTTGGTAATGAGCTTAAAGACCATAGCGAATTCGAAACGGCAATTGAGTATTATGAGAAATTTTTGGAAGGACAAAAAGGCTGGATCGAAGACAATGTGGCTACGTGTGCAAAGCTTGCTGACTGTTATGCTGCCCTTGGTAAGAAGGCAGACAGTTTGCGCTTTATCCTTCATTCTTTTTCTTATACTACACCAAGACCTGAATTTTGCTGTAAGGTAGCCAATTATTTCTTTGAAAAGAAGGATTATCAACCTGCTATATTTTGGTATAAATTAGCTACGAAAACAACCATTCAAGAAGATAATTTAGGTACCCAAAAGCGTTTCTATTCAAATTGGATTCCGTATATTCAACTTTGTGTTTGCTATGATGTTCTAGGAGATTATGAAACTGCTTATTACTATAATGAAATGGCGGGAGTTACTCGACCAGGTGACTCTAAATATGTGCAGAATAAACAGTATCTTGAAAAAAGGCTTCTTTCAGTTAAAAAGAAGGTTTTAATAGCAAGCCCGATTCGGCAAGATCCTGAGATTCTAAGGTATTTTCTGAAGTCATTGAAACGGCTAAATCAAGAAGGGTTATCATTTTATTATTATTTTATTAACGACAATAAGGATAAGAAATCAACGTTATTGTTAAAGGATTTTCAAAAGGAAATGCAGGAAGTGATGATTAAGGATATTGATTCTGAAGAAGAGTACCGAAAAAATCAGATGACACATTATTGGAATGAAAGCCTTGTATGGAAGGTCGCTCAATTTAAGGATGCAATGATTGAACATGCAAAAGAACATAAATTTGATTATATCTTTCTAGTGGATTCAGACCTTGTCTTACAAAAGGAAACGATTCAACATTTAGTTGCACAACAGAAAGATATTATATCCGAGGTATTCTGGACTAGATGGCAGCCTGAAGCGATGGAACAACCTCAAGTATGGCTTACTGACGAGTATACTCAATTTGAAAAAAAACCTGGTGAAGAACTAAACGATTCAGAAGAAGCACAGCGATATCGTGATTTCATCAATCAATTAAGGCAACCAGGTGTTTATGAAGTAGGCGGGCTTGGTGCATGTACATTACTTTCAAGGAATGCGCTTGAAAAAGGGGTATGCTTCAAAAAGATCCCGAATTTAACATTTTGGGGAGAGGATCGTCATTTTTGTATTCGAGCGGGTGCCCTTGGTGTTTCTTTATGGGCGGACACTCATTACCCTCCTTATCATCTTTATCGGCAATCGGACCTTGAAGGTGTAAATGATTACTTGGAGGAAGACGTGATTGAAATGCCTGTAGCGGATAAGAAACTGAAAACTTCTCAAAAACCACGAATTACGTTGTCTATGGTTATTAAAAATGAAGAGGGAAAATACTTAGAAAATGTATTAAGAAAGCACCTGGATTATATTGATGCGGCTGTGATCATAGACGATGGAAGCACGGACAATTCAGTTAGAATTTGCAAAAAAATACTAGAGGATATTCCGTTAACCCTTATTCATAATAGCGAATCCAAATTTTCAAATGAAATCACTCTCCGTAAACAGCAATGGGAGAAAACAATTGAAACAAATCCTGACTGGATTCTGAACATGGATGCTGATGAGATGTTTGAGGACGGCGTCGCTCAACAACTTAGAGCGCTAACAAACCAAGAAGAGTTTGATCTGTTTTCTTTCCGGATTTATGATATGTGGGACGGAAAGAACTATCGAGAAGATGAACAATGGAATGCTCACCATCTTTATCGTCCCTTTTTATTAAGATACAAAAACGATTTCATTTATAAATGGAAAGAACAGAAACAGCATTGTGGAAGATATCCTGAGAATATTTTTCAGCTTCCCAATAGCTTATCTTGTTTAAGAATTAAGCATTTAGGATGGTCTACCGAAGAACTGCGAGCAGAGAAATACAACCGGTATCTTAAACTAGATCCGGAAGCTGTATATGGAAAAAGAGGGCAGTATGAAAGTATTCTTGATCCTAATCCAAAATTGATCCAATGGCAAGAATAATAATTATACAGTTTAGGTAGATGATTGTGGTTCTTTCCATAAACATCTCATTTACCTATCACAATGATCCATATGATTAAGGATGTACGTTATTTAAAATTGGGATAAGGATTGGTAGTATAGATCGCCTAATCCTTATCTATTTTTTGTAGAAAAACACCTGTATCCTGTTGCCACTCCAATATTAATAAATCTTCAGCATGATCGATGTTATGCTCCTTAAGAACTTTATTCAACCATTCCTCATTGAAACCAGCATCATGAAGGTTTTCCCAGTCGATTTTCCCATCCGAAATAATATCAACTGATAAATAACCCTGTTTTGGTTTAAGATCAAAATCTTGTTTTGTCGGCTGCTGATAATCTGACTTCTTTAATACACTAATGCTTCCATTTGTTTCAAGAATGGCGAATTCAACTTCTCGAAGTGAGAAAACATCCTTTTGTCGAAGTAGATTTTGTAATTGATTGATATCTAACTTGTTTTTTTGAAGTTGACGCCGATTAATTTTTCCGTGGCTGATCACAATAGAAGGATTTCCTTCAAGAATGCTTCTCGTACCTCTGAATTTCTGTGTAATCCATTCCACAATATAAATTAATATACCCCATAGTAGGACTGCATAGATAATCGAAAAAATATTGACTTCTTTGTCGTAAATCGCATTTCCTACAAGTTCTCCAAGTACGAGTGATGAGATAAAGTCAAAAGGTGTGATTTGAGTAATCTGTGTTTTACCAAGTGCCTTTGTTAGTACGAGTAAAGCTAGAAAGCCAACGAGTAGCTCTAACGTAATTGATCCAATACCCACAGATCACCATCTCCAATTCAATTTGCATCAATTTTAGCATGCACGAAAAAGGATGATTTAATTGGTTTTTTAGAATTTTTTGTTGATACGATTATATTTAAGAAAAAATATTCAGGTTGGAGAGAGGATACATTATTAATCGAAGGAGCTACAAATAAAAAGACACTGGTTAGAAACCAGTGTCATAGTGCTTTTATCATTGTGACGTGAGGTATCCCAGCGTCCATAAATTCTCCAGAAACTGTTGTGTACCCGAGTTTCTCATAAAACCCCACAGCCGTCATTTGTGCATTAAGCTTCATTTCTTTAAGGTTTAATTCTTTCGCATGTTTTTCAATTGAATTCATTAGAATCTGTCCGAGGCCTGTTTTACGATAGTCCCTTAGCACACAGATTCGTTCAACTTTAGCTATATGATCTAATACTCTAAAACGACCAGCAGCTGTAGGTTGGTGATCATCGTAAGCTACAAAGTGATAAGCGTGTTTCTCGTGCTCATCAATTTCTAATTCAGCGGGTACTTTTTGCTCTTCAACGAAAACAGTCTGTCTTACTTGAAAAGCATCATCCAACTCTTTCTTCGATTGAACGACTTTCACTTCCATTATCGAACTTTGCCAAGATGGAACGTTTCATAAACGGTCCACATTCCATTTTCTAATTGATAAAGAAGCTGGAAGCGATCGATCGTTTCTTCGTGATTAACATCTTTCATCTGCAAGCTACCATATACATCAGAATGTTCATCATCCGAAAGGTTCTGTGCGATCGTAATGTGAGGAACAAAGTTGTAGTCACGTTCCGAAAGTGCCTCTTCAGGATTTAACTTTCTATGCAAATCATCAAGAACTTCATTGTCTTTCACTTTAAAATAAAGCACGTTGTTAACAGGGTTAAAAGATCCTACTTTATAAACATGCATTGAAAAAGGTTTAGACTCATCAGAGATTTTGTGTAGCACAGGTGTTAATTTCTGAATCTCTTCTTCCGTTGCATCAAAGCCCTCGCGTAAAGTCAAATGTGGTGGAATGAGCGCATAGTGCGGATCATAACGTTTTCGAAAGGAGTTAGCAACGTCTGCTAGTTTTTTCGATGGGAAAATTGCAATGCCGTATTTCATATTCCATTCCCTCCTGGTTAATATACTCGATTGCCATTAATGACAAGTCATATAACGTTCCATTTATAATTATACCAAAAATTCAAAAATAAGAAACGATTGACTCACTTAGAGTTTAAACATGTGTAAAAGAGAGCGTTTCATATCCGGTTGCCAGTTCTTCCAAAGGTGACCGCCTTCGAATTCATCATAGAAATAATCAAAATCTTTTTCCTTTATAATTTTATTTAATTTACGGTTCGGATTAATGAAATTTTTTGTTTTCCCATCTGTTGTAGGTACTTCTGTTTCTTCTGTTCCGATAATATGGTATAGAGATAGCAACTCAGGCTCAGCAAAGTCCTCTACCTTATTCATGATTGCCTCATCTACATATGGTGAATGAAGGATAGCCCTACCAAACGTTCTTGGATAGTCAAGAGAAGCGCGCAAAGCGACTGTAGCTGCTAAAGAGTCCCCAATTAATCCTCTTCCATAACCAAGATGGTAGGTAGCATACTGTTCATCTAAATAAGGAACAAGTTCATTCGCAAGAAAACGAAGATAATCATCTGACTGCTCTCCGTCTGGGTGATATTTTCTCCAGCGATCTTCCACACTTTTATAGGGAATCCCTACAATAATGAGCTCTTCAATTTCGTCATCTTCAATTAGTTCATCGGCTGTGCGGCCAAGTCTTCCTAATTTAAAGTAATCGCTCCCATCATTAGCGATAAGAAAAGAGTATTTGTATAGTGGTGAATAATTATATGGTAAATAAACTTGGAAAGGAATTTCTTCTTTTAAATAGTGACTGTAGATGCTTTCATCTTTGTATGTACCTCGATTCATTGCAGTGCCTCCCGTAAAATTGTTGAAATAGTTTGATTGTTTGACAATGTAAAAAACATTAGTGATATAATGATTCTAACACATAATTATTTATCGTTTACAGAGAGGGGTCTTATTATGAAGAAGCGCATCCATAGTAGAGAAACAGAAGCAGCAGCAAAAGCCCTAATAAAAGAACGTGGCGTTACAATCGAGGATATTGCAGAAATTGTTTACGAAATGCAATCCCCATATGTAGATGACCTTTCCATGGAGGACTGTGTCGAAAGTGTTGAGGCTGTTCTCACAAAACGAGAAATCCAGCATGCGGTTCTTGTTGGAATTGAACTAGATAAGCTAGCGGAACAAGGGAAGCTTTCTGAACCACTTCAATCCATTGTGGAGACGGATGAAGGGTTATTTGGTGTTGATGAAACAATCGCACTTGGCGCCGTATTCGGCTACGGTAGTATTGCGGTTACGACATTCGGTCACCTTGATAAACAAAAATTTGGTATCATCGAAAAGCTTGATACAAAAGTAGGGGAAAGTGTTCACACCTTCCTTGATGATCTCATCGCCAGCATTGCGGCAAATGCATCTAGTCGCCTTGCGCATCGTCTGCGTGATCGAGAAGAATCCCTTGATAAAGAAGAGCGTGAAAAGCGAGATAAAGAAGAACGAATCGGATAAATGAAAGGGCATCGTTTCGGTGCCCTTTTTTCTAATATTTTCCCATGAAAGGATTGACAGTTCTTTAGAACTTCATGTATATTTATAAATGTCTTAATTGATCCGTTAGCTCAGTTGGGAGAGCGCTACCTTGACAGGGTAGAGGTCGTTGGTTCGAGCCCAATACGGATCACCAGCCTTGATATAACAGCATTTTAAGATATAGAGTGTAAAATGGTCTTGCAAAGAACCTTTTAAGGTTTTAGCTCACGACTACACTCACAAGCCACTTTTCTTTTGAGTAAAAACTCATTAGGAAGGTGGCTTTTTTCATGTTAATTAGATATGCCATGAAAGAATTTATTATTGAACGAGAATACCAGAACCTCTCCAAGAATACCCTCAAGGCTTACGAGATGACGTTTGAGACCTTCCTCAAGTGGGCTGATGAGCAACAGCTCCAAAGGATTCAAGACGTTACTACAAGGACAGTAAAAGCTTTTTTGTCCTACCTCAGAAACGAAAGAAACAATAACCCCACCTCATTAAATACAAAACACAGACAGCTTAAAGCGTTCTTTAACTTTTTGGTGAGCGAGGAGCTTTTAGAAAGCAATCCAGCTACACCAATCAAGAAAGTAAAGGAAGACATTAAAATAAAGACTTTCTCTGATGAGGAAGTCAAAGAGATACTTACACACTTACGCAGGGTTAAGAGGAGAGAACACACACTCTTTGCCATTCGTAACCACACTGTTTTTGTCACCTTAATTGGGACAGGTCTCAGGGCTTCTGAGCTGACCTCCTTGAAGTGGTCTGACATAGACCTCATTGAGCGTTACTTGAAAGTGTTTGGTAAAAACAGAAGAGAGCAGACAGTCCCACTCTCAGAGTCACTGGTGAAGGAGCTAGCGTACTGGAGAGAGTTTTGTTTTAACAAGTTTGGTGATCTTTCTCCTTATGTATTTGTGAACCAGCAAAATAAGCAATTCACTGTTAATGGTCTCAAGTGTGTCTTCAAGAGAATAGCTCAAGTTATGGAGTTTCCAGAGACTCGCTGTTCAGCTCACTCATGCAGACACTATTTTGCTAAGAAGTGGGTAACTTCAGGAGGGAGTATTTCAACGCTCTCTAAGGTGCTAAGACACTCAAGTATTAAGACGACTGAAAAGTATTTACACTGGTTTGGTTCAGAAATTAAGGATGATTACGACAAGTACAATGCTCTGAAGGATTTGAACATATGAGGATAGATCAGGAGTGGCTCAAGTTAATTATGGAAGCTAGAGAGCTGGGACTATCCATTGGAGAAGTGAAAACCTTTATTAATAAGGGAGCTGTCTCAGGGATTGAAACTGGCATGTCACAAAGAGAGCAAAAGTTGTGGGAGCAGAAGGAAGCTCTTGAGTACCTCATTAGTAATGACACCAGAGAAAAAGACAAAGCAATCCATGAGGAAGGACTCAAGAAAATTAAACAAGCTCTATTGAAGTATCTGTAAGCAAATATAAAAGGAGCTATCCTTTAACAGTTTTGGCGGACTGAGGATAGCTCCCAAAGAAAATACCGAGAGGTGGTTCCTCTCTTCTTTCATTATAAGTATAGAAGGAAATTGGAGCAACCTCTTTGGTTTATTCTGAGGAGGATACCATGGACAAGTTAAGACAATATGAGACGTTCTCCAGTGTGTCACAAATGGATGAACATATAAGCAAGGTGCTGACTCATTTTGAATTGAGCAAGAATGAAAGGGAGCTCCTTTGGCTTTTCTCAGGTCATTCAGTGAAATTCGTAGGAGTCAGCTTCTTAAAGTTGGATTCAATGGCTAAAGCTCTAGAGGTATCAAAGAAGACTATTCAACGTGTTCTCAAGTCTCTCTCTGATCTAGGAATCATTAAGCGCATACGAACAATTAGACCAGTAAGAGGGGGCTTTGGTGCTTCTTTAACACTCATCTGTCCAATCGAACTGACCACTCGTGAGGAAGCTACGGAACCAGCTCCAGAGCGTTCTCAAGAGCAATCTGGCTCAAAGGAAACCTTTTCTTTTAAAGCCTTCTCAAAAGATATTAAGTACATACGACAACAGGAGATAGATTATAGCTTTTTAACTGAATTTGTTCCTAGTGAGTTCATTAGAGTAGTGAAACCCTTTGTGAGTCCTGAGGAAGTATACTCTTTGTGGGGTAAAGCTCAGGTGTGTGCTAAGAGATATGCTCCAGCTGTTATGGATATTATTGAGCCAGCTGTCAGAGCGTTTAAGGCTTCAGTGACAGCTTACAAGTTCAATCGAATAAAGAAGAGCTTTGGTGCTTACTTCTGGGGTTCACTCTCAGGGGTGTTTGCTCATGAACAGAGGAAGGAAGTGAGTGTCAATTTCTTAAACTGGATAAAACCAAAAGAGTAAATATTACCAATTAATGTTATGATTTTTAAAAAAGGAGAGATATCTTGAATCAATACGAAAAGTTCTTGAAATCAATGGAGAAAGTAGGGGAGTCTATGGCTGGTGTTTCAAATATAGGAGAAAGAATAGCTGTATCTATCCCCAAAATTGAATTACCAAGGTTTGATTTCCCTAAATTTGATATTGATTATGAGCGCATTAGAAGTATTACCATTAACAATTCAAAGTACGGATGGACATTAACGGGTGAAATGAGTCTTGGTGGGTATTTGAATGACAATTTGTTAAATGAATCTATAAATACCGTAGATCATTATTTTTATACATATTATAAATCTAATGATTGGAAAAATTATTATAAGACTAAAGAAAAAGTGATTGAAGGAATTAACTATAAATGGAATGAATTAATAAATGAATGTTTTGTGAGTTTTGAGAATGATAAATATAAAATTGCAATCCCAACTTTGATTTCAGTAATAGAGGGAGAAGTGAGTGAAATAGCTGAAACGCACAAAGTAGGTAAGCAATTACTTGATT
The DNA here is from genome assembly GCF_056173645.1 of Anaerobacillus sp. QJM3NY_32. NCBI lineage: Bacteria > Bacillati > Bacillota > Bacilli > Caryophanales > Bacillaceae > Anaerobacillus > Anaerobacillus sp. QJM3NY_32. Next base: position 1,671,217 of record NZ_CM149684.1, read on the forward strand.
CTTTAAAAGCAAAGATTGATACAGATGAAGATAAATTCGAAGCAATATTAATGTATTCATTGTATTTATTTTTAGATGAAGAGCTCTTTAAATCACGAAAGTTTTCCGATAGTAGGCGAAAACTTATTAATAGACACTGGGTAATTCATGGTAGAGATGACCCGAAATATTGGAAGAAGATCGATGCACTAAGATTAATAAATGTTTTATCAACTGTTCAGTTTGCAAAAAGAGTTTTAATTAAGTTACTGGATTAAAATCACTACATGCCATTGAAAATACTGTTGAACATATGAGTTATAGATGGAGTGTATTTATGTTAAATATTGGTGGTTTCACTGACTTTTTATTATGGATAATGGATAGAGCAATTGGTGGTGTTATCATTGGTATCTTTGGTTTCATCACTGCACTTATTATTTATAGAATAATTAACTTCCATTTAATCGAAAGGGACTCTATTAAAGAAGACATTTCTTCCTTTCTTAAAGCTTGGAACGGTGAGTGGGATAAGGACACCACTCATTCCATGGCTACAATGGAAGACCCAGAAGCTATTAAAGAAATGTCAACTGTTTATCCCTCTACTGAAGCCATAACTCATAGGGTAAGAACTACCTTCAAACTCTATAAATATAACCAGTGGGGATTAAAATATGATAAAGAATTTATCAATGCTGTATTAGAGGATATGCTTCTTGAAGGCTGTGTAAGTGCAATTTATGAAGCTGAAACAGCTGAGGTAGTAGGCTGGAGATATTCTGGAGAGTGTAATAGAAGAGTGAAATTATCATCATTTAAGCAGGGAAAAGTGGAGACTATAGATTCTGGTAAAATGATAATTATCTCAAATGGTAGAAAGGAAGTTCGCATAAAAGTAGATGAAATTGAGAGTACTGTCCTTAATAAAAGTAACTTGGATATTCTTACTATTACTAAAGCTATAGAATTTAAGTGTGGGTTTAAATGGAGAGCAAGAAAAATGAAGGAAGTAGTGGATAGAGTAGCAAGATTATAATACTTCATTTGGAGGTGATTCTTTGAGTTACCACTTCATGCACGTTGAATGGGTTGGAACTAACAAGCTTATCAAAGTAATGGATTTTAAAGAAGGTCAGACAATCACCTTTTACCCCTCTGAGATCGAAACTGAGGTAAAAGCTAAAGAGCCAGAACTTTATATGCACCTGAAAGAGAACGAGGAAGAGTTGATAAAACATTTAGAGAATCCTATTAAGGTTAAGAAGTAAATTGCTATATTCCATTAACCAAAAAGACCCTTGAGCTGGGTCTCTCGTGTTTCTATATATCCTTTTTGTTCTTGGAGAATGATAGTCTTTCAGCTTCTGAGGGTTCATGTCTGTCAATTCTGTTCAAAAGAGTGTTAATTTTTCCTCTTAACTTTGGAATTTTTGTGTTAAGGTGTCCATACATTTTTACATTAGGGTGAAGGTCTGTAACAAGTCCATTTTCTAGTTCAGTTAGAATGTTATATATTTCATTTAATTCCCAGCTGTACTTTTTAGCAATACCAATATTTTTCTCACTCATATTCAATTCATCTCCTCATTTTTTTATCAGAGTTAACTTTCTACGCTCTGGAGTCTATTCCCTTTATTTGTAACAGTATTAGAGCCACACTCATTATAATTACTGTAGGTAATTATCCTTTTGATCGAGCATATACCTTTTGAGCTGGAACTCTTGAGTACACTGAATGTGCCATATGCCAGACATCCTGCTAGGGTGGTATTCAATCAGGTAGGCTATTGAGAATAGCTCTAGAGGATTAATGTGGTATTAAATGAAGCATATGAAAGGAAAGGAAACTGGGCTAGTTTGTGAGCTACAAAATGTTAGTGAATATGAGAAGATAAAGCAAAGAAGAAGCTGGCTTCAGTATGTGAGATCGAGAGTGTTAGCTTCAGTATGGGAGATCAGTTCATGAGACAGGATATAAATGAAAATAAAAGTGGACTTGTGAGGTGTAGCTTGTTAGTAAGACCTTGTGAGCCAGTTCTTTAATGTCTATTATGAGCTGGAGCTTTTAAGGTGTAACTCTTTGCGAGGGAGTATGTGAGGTGGTTCTATTTGTGGGCTCTAGAGGTGGCTTGAGAGAGGACTTATTGGGTTAACTTCTGAGATGGCTTTAGAGCTGGTCTAATGGGGTTTTACAAGCTTACCTCCCTCTCCACGAGGTTGTTTTTGAGTATAAGCCACCGAGAACTATTTAGCACCCCATGAGCTCACTCCAAAAGCCCACTCAACCACCATGACCCAACAGTTTAACCTTCCAGAGTCTACCTCCATAGCAAGCACCTGAGACAGTTTTCAGAGCCTTTCATGGGTTCACTTCCAGAGCCACAAACCAGCTAGAAAGCCCACTGAGACAGACCAAACTGGTGACCACTATACATGCTAAAAAGCACCTTCTAGACCACTTTACAACCCACCTTTGAGAACAAACCTTGCTGTTATAGGATTCTCTAGACCTCTATCTTGATAGTAAAGTGGTGTGCAAGGCTTGTGAGCTTACCTTGTGAGTTCCCAGCTCATGAAACCATTCTTTCTTTTATTATTGATCTTATGAGCCAGTCTGAGAGTTCACCTCCAGAGAATCTCTTCAGAGTCCAACTGAGAGCTGATCTAGCTGTCAGTATGCTTATGAGTCCAGCTCCAGAGAAGGAACCTGAGAGAGCCACTAATGAAGTCCCAGCTCATAACAATTGCTTTTAACTGAGGTGGCTTCTTATGCTATTCCCTATACAGTACACCTGAGAAGTAAAGCTCAGTTATCCACCTCATGAGCCAGCTTTCTTTTATTATCGTTTTACCTTGAGCTGGCTTCTGTTGGATCCCCTGAGAGTCCACCTCCAGAGCTTACCACCAGACGTACTCAAGAGCCTACCTGAGAGCGTTCCTGTTGGTCCATATGCTATAAGTCCAATACATGAGAGGGACCTGAGAGAGGACACCAGAGCCTAGCTCAAGGGTCTCTGTTGTGCTGTTAGATTACCAGCTTATTAGTCCAGCTCAAGGGTATTCATAGTATGAAGTCCCTTTGGTAGAGCACTAAGGAAGCAAGCTCCAGAGCACTACCTCATAGAGACTCAATACAAGGCATGAGAGAAGGCTTTGAGAGGTTCTAGTGTGTTAGGGTGGGCTTGAGAGAGAAGCTGTCAGAGGGCTTGTGAGGTGGGCTGTTGAGGGTGTACTCAGGGACAGAGCTGGAGCGAAAGATTATGAGGGGTGGGGGTGTTTCCCTGCTCCCTGAGTGACATTTTTAGAAACAGCACTTTAGAGTAAACCTCTTTAGTCAAATAAAGAAGTAGTTCTCTTCAGTCCCACCTCCAGAGTCCAACTTACATTCTCTATCTCGTATCCAGTTACAGCTCCAGAGTCCCCACCCATGTTTAACTTCCAGAGCCTAGCTCATGAAGCCACCTTAATTTTTTATTGAAATTTTACTTTGATTAAAAAGGGAGTGTCATTATGAGCCACCTCAACAGAACTCAAGGAATAATATCAATAACGACCTACCAAAATGGAAGGGTGATAGGTGAAACTGACTAGATCACAGTGCATTCCACGACCTATCTTTAACATAGACCGTTCTCAATAGCCACCTCAACAGCAAACATAGGAGGAAAGCTCAATGATTCCTGTTAATAGTGAATGGATAGCATGGTTAGATGATTATGGAAGACTGAGGAAGGACGCTCCAAAGCATATCTTGAAGGAATACAATGAGTGGAAAGCAGAATATGAGGAGATTATGGGAGTTCCAGCTCAAGGAGACGATTAGTAATCGTACCCTTTGGAGCCAGCTCCACGACCTAACTTTAAGTTAGACCGTCTTCAGTAGTAAACAAAATGAGTACATTTCTCAAATTGTTTTTAAAAATGATTCAAAAGTACTGTTTTTATGAGGTGGGCATTATAAGGGGGTCCATAGTGTGGACTCCCTATATTAAACATAATCAGTTTCTCTATTCGACCCCCTTTACAGTACCACCTACAGAATACCGTCCTGAATTGAGACACTATTATTTTTATCTTCGTTTAACCAATAGAGTTAACGAAGTGGATACTATCCACTTCGTTAGTACTCTTTTTTTTGAAAGGTTTGGGTTACCTCTAAGAATAGTGTCGGTACTACCGACCTTAATAGCCATAATCTCCTCTGGAGTCTCCTCCTCAGTTGTTGCAATGTAACCACCATTCTTACGAATAGAAGGAAGTACCTCACCAGTTACCCACTTCTTGAACTTCTTTGCTTGTGGTTTTCTTGAAGAGAGAATCAGAGAGTAAAGTCCTGACTCATTAACTACAAATGGAGAGCGACCAGCTAAACCTAAATTCAATTGAAGTTTATCTTCCTCGTCCACGTTTCTCAATGCCATTGTCGAGTTTTTTAACCCGAGAGCGTTGCAAACATCTTTCGCCACAAACCAAGGTCCGTCCTCACGAGTTACTGTTCTTACCTGTCCAAGTTCGTTATGAGTAAAGCTCTGAAGTTCATTCATAAAAAAGGGAAACTATCAGTTAAATCTATGTTTAACATATGTTTGTCATTCTCATTCAGTACATTCCCAATATCTACACTATAGAGGTTGGGGTTACCACCTTTGGAGGTTCCTTGCGTTAAACGCAGGGTATTCTTTTTCTTGTCTAATATTGAGAGAGTAAGCGCCTGGCTCATGAATAACATTGAGGTATCTTACCTGATCTGCATAATGTAAAGGGTACTCATATTGTGCGTACCCTTTTCACCTTTATTAGTCCAGCTCAAGGGTGTTCATAGTATGAACCCCCCCCAAGCCTACTGAAACGATAGCCTTGTTTGAACCTGAATATTATTCATGTTTGTATTCTCCAAAGGGTGTGTGTTAAACGCACGTCCTTTTTAATATTTATTAGTCCAGCTCAAGGGTGTTCATAGTATGAAAACCCCTCATTGTTAAGGAATGAGGGGTTTTCTTGAGTGTAAAATCAGAGAATATAGACCTGACTCACTAATAATTTTAATGTTTGGGTTACCACCTTTTGAGGTTAAAAGTATTGATGTCAACGTTTGGGTTACCTCTCTGATTACTACTCATATTGTGAGTAGAGACTTCTTCTTCATTACTCCACCTCAAGAGTGTCCTTTGCGTTCATCCCTCACTAGCCCACATTAGAGCTGTCCTTCCTCATATAACGATAAACAGCATTCATTATGAGACAGGACCTCTCAGAAGCCTTGTGAGAGCCTTCTAAGCGTATTCATGAGTTTATTTATAGTCCAGCTCAAAGGGAAAATAAATATTCAATTGATGTATAAGCTCTCAGATTGCTTTCTAAGCCACCTTTTTTATTTATGGTGTATTTGTATTAGATTTATTATAAAACCCCTGAGGAGCGCTTGTGTGGGCTTTCAGAGTGTGCTATTGAGACTTCACCTCGTAGACAGTAGTCTAAAGAGCTGGCTCAAAGGTGGCTTGATGTAAACACCTTTCTGATATATCTAAGAAAAAGCACTCTTAGAGTTAACTAATATAGTAAATATAAAAAGACAAACAAAAAAAGAAAAGTAGATTAGTAAACATACTAGTAAAGTTAACTAGCCTACTTCTCTTTTATATTGTATCTAATAAGTTATCTAGCTAGTTCACTAGTAAGCTTACATAAATTAATATTGAGCTAGACTAATTAGTCCACCTCAATGAACGTTTAATTCCCCTTGAGACAGCCAAAAGAAAAAGCTGTCCTACCTCATAAGGACTCTCAATAATCCACCTCCATTTATTTTATTCATACCTTGAGCCAGAAAAAGAAAGTGGAACTTAATCACTCCTTGAGCCAGCTCACTAGTGGACCTTAATCTTTCCTGAGGATGGTAGCTTACTGTAAGAAGTAATAAGGTTTAGCTCCCTGAAAGTGCCTTGAGCCTTACTCTCCCAGTGTTTTGAGCCATCCCTGAACTGTGCAGTATTTGATACTGGGGATATTCGTACTCACCCCTGAGATAGCTGGTTTTACTCATAGAATATAGAGAATCTCTAAGCTCAAAAGTGAGTTAACTCTTACTCTCCCAAGGGATTCAGCTATTTTAATACCAGCGGTCTCATACACCAAAACAGTGTAATACCAGCGGTCTCATACACCATTTTGAGGGTGAATTAATTAAATGCACTACTTTAAATATTAAATCAATAGATTATTTAATCTGTAACAATAATGTAATATAAACCTCCAATATCGAAAACCCTTATATATCAAGGTTTATAGCTGTTTTTAGCGCTTAGAGCGTAAACGCACCTCTGATATATAGTAATGAAGGGGTCAAAAGCGTATTACTTACACTGATATATTTAGTATAGGGACAAAAAAATCGACTCACTTTGTTGACCACAAAGTTCCTTCTTTGTTTTCTTCATTGTAGCTTGGAACTGGCTACACCTTTGAAACAGCTCTCTTTATATCATGCTCGTAAAGAGCAACAAAACATCTGCTTAATTTTTTTAAGCATACGACTTGAGAGAATAGCTTGCGACGACCTCCTTAACAGGACGAGCGAGCATTCTCTTCCCTAATAAAATTAATCATTCTCTCCATGCTGACAAACAGCTTCCATATAGCACCTCTCAGGTGCTCTTTTTATGGGGGAGAGTTGGTGAAATATATAACATATGGAGGAGAATAAAAATGCTGGAGATAAAGAAAACAAAAAGAACAAACCAGTTTCAGCTTTACAAAGAAGGAAAGCTTATTCAGAAGTTTTGTAGGACTTGTCAGGTATTCAAAGCCCCTGAGGATTTCTATAAGAGAAAGGAAGGCTATCTTCGCCCTGACTGTAGAGAATGTCATAAGAAAATGCAGAATGAATACAACAGGAAAATGAGAGATAGAAGGCTAGTTCAAAGACAGAATAGCAGAGCACGTAAGTTGTGGCTAGACGATACTTTCACTATTGAGGAATACAAGGAACTTGAGAAAGTATCTAATGGTTGTTGCATGATTAGTGGAGAGAAAACAGACACCCTTCATATAGACCATGTGCAAGCTATCTCAAAGCAGTGGCTTGGTAGCACTAAAGAAAATCTTATTCTTGTATCTGAGAAAGTGAACTTATCAAAGAGGGACTTGAGCATATTTGAATTTACTGAGTCGGAACGCTTTGAGGGACTAGTTGACAAGAAGCAATTGAAAAAGACAATGGAGTATTTAGCTGAAATGAATGATATGAGTTTAGCTCAGTACATTACATTCTTAAATGAAATGGAAGAGTACGCTAAGAGGTCAAAAGAATTTTTCAGGGGGTGAAAAAAAATGTCAGTTAGATTCTTTGTTGACATTGACAAGATACTAGAAAGAAAGCGAATGACGCTCACTCAGCTTGCTGATAAAACAGGGATTCATAAAACACACCTGAGCAAGATTCGTTCTACAAAGAGAATTACTTTTGGGACCCTCAACAAATTGGCAACTGGTTTAAATGAAACTGATCTAAATGGATTGGTAAGTGCTGAAGTTAAGTCGAGTGGAAAAATACTAAATTAAAAAAATAAAACAAAATGGAGTGATTTGGAATGAATTTATTTAATTTTACGTTTTCAAAAGAGAAGGAAATGGGTCAGCTGGACAATGAACTAGCAACAGCTAATGAGAAAGTTCAAGAGGTCACTGGTCAGATTCAACGAGTTAATAACGCTATTCAATTAGCTGAGACAGAAGCAATGCTAGAAGGTACAACAACAGCTCAAAAGAAAGTAGACAAATTTAAAGCTGGACTTGAAAAGCTACAGAAAGACCATGAGAAAGCTCAGAAGGAAGCTGACAAGCTGAACGCTCAATACATTGAAATGAAGTCTAGCAAGCAAGAAGAAAAGCTTGAAGCAGTCGCTGAGGAGGACTTAGAAAAATACAAGAAAGCTGTTAAGTCTAAGAAATTAAAAGATGAACTTGAGCACTACATTCGATATGAGCTGGAAGAGCTTCATGGTAACTCAGGTTCATTTACACCAAAAGGTTTACTCAAGGAAGCTGGATTGAATGTTGGGTACTTCCCTGAAGGTCACAAAATGAGAAACTTGTGGGAAGAAAAGCGAGACCAAGTAGAAGTTGAGATCAGTAAGGAAGTTGCTGAAGCGATGGAGCAGATTAAAAAACAATTTTAATTAGACTGGGAGGGTTATTCCTCTCGGTTGTTATGGGGTGAGTCGTATGTTTAAAAAAGTAGATGCAGAAAGGAGTTTAAGTGAAATTAAATTGGATGTGGAAAGGAAGTCAGCTGAGCAGGATGAAAGATTAAGGGAATTTCAGTGTAAACAGGATGAGAGATTGAGAGTATTTAAATTCAAAATGGATGCAGGAAAACGGGAGCTGAGAAATAGCTCTTATTTAATTTCAACCAAATAGAACGAGGTGGGCATGATGACCCAATTATTATTCTAGCAAACTCAAAACAATAATTCAAGCTGTCAGTCAGCAGGAGTAGGAAAGGAAATGTCAATTGATTATAACTTAACGGTGGGAGAGGTAGTTACACGAGGTGGACAAGTAAAGACACCTGAGAGAGTAAGAAGTGATGAAGCATATAAGAAGAAGAGTAAGGTACAGAAGCGTACTAACGAGCAATTCATAATGGTCAAGGAGGAATTTAAAGAAGTGAAAAAATATTTAAGTCTTGAGCAAAATGGAGTATTGATGTTTATGGTCAGCCTGATGAAGCATAACTCTGATGGAGTTCTATTTAATGAAGGAAAAAAAGTGAGTGTTTCTGATTTAGCTAAACTGGTTGGTAAGTCTGAGAGACAAATTAGAGATAATATTAGTGAACTTGAAAAGTTAAGCTTAGTAGTTCGTGAGAAGGAAGGTAGAAAGGTTTTCTTGAGCCTTGGAGAAAACTTCTTCCACTCTGGTTACGTAGAAGAGCCTTTCAAGTTCGTGAAAGTCTACAAGACCAAACTAAAAGAGGTAGCTAAACAGCTGACTTTGAGTGAGTTGGGATTATTGATGTATATGGTCTCTCATTTTCACTATGAGCTTAACTTGTTAGTCGATAACCCACAAGAAAAGGATAAAAGTAAGTTACTCATATGGAAGAGAAAGCACGTTGCTGAGGAGTTTAACGTTTCAATTGACTTTGTTAAGAGAGCATTTCCAAAGCTAAGAAAAGTAAGAGCGATTTATGAGGTTAAGTCAGCAAAAAACGGAATTGTATTGGACCCCTCATTAGTTTGTCTGGGGAGCAAGCCAAAAATAGACGACATTCTAGACGCTATTGACGAGTGTGAGTTCAAGAAAGATAACGTGAAAAAGTAAGTAACACTGAGCCAGTTGGATTCCCAGTAGGGACCTGAAAGCTGGCTCACAAGTAATTAAACCGAGGTGAAGCACTTTGGAAAATGTAATAAGGAATTACAAGGACCTACTCATTGAATATGAGTACGCTTCAAAGCTATTTCAAGAGAAAGGACTTATGAGGTTGCTAGCTCATTCAATGAAGAACTTAGAAGAATTTGAAAGAGCTTTTATTGAGTGCTACTCAGAAAGTGAATTAATGAAAATGCAGTCTGAGCTAGGTGGTTTTATTGCAATCCAATAGACAAAAGCGAGGAGGGAAAAGATGAATATTAAACAGAAGAGACGACTCAGCGGAGAGCTTCAGAAAGCTTCTGAATTGCTGGAAATGGTACAGAATAACCCAGAAGCTGAAGCTTTCAGAGGTGAAGCTCTTAAAATGGTAACTTCTCGGTTAGCTGATCTGTCAGCTGATCTGAAGGACCATGAGGTCACTCATGTATATGCTAGTTCTTATTTACACTAAAAAAAAATGAAAACATGGAGGGATTAATATGTTTGAGGGATTGAGTAAAACTGAAACAAAGAGAGCTGGAGAATTGATTCATAAAGCACTACATGGCAAGAAAAAATTGAATGTTAAGGAAATAAACGAGCTTCAAAAGCTCCTTAGAAAAGCTGAAAAAATTCAAGAAAAGAATGAGTACAGTCAAGACGCTTATATGGAGGTCGCTCTTGAGCTATCTATTGCTGAACTTAATGAGCAAGAAAAACAGGTCCTTTCTCTGTACAACATGAAGGACGAACTAGAGGAGAAAATGACAGCTTACCAATATAAGCAGGTTACTGACCACCTCAACGAGATAAACAAGGAAGAGCGAGAGTTTGAAGCATTTTATGCAGAATACGAAAGCATACATGGAAGGAGCCTTTAAAGTGGGCTTCTTTTTAATTACAACTATGGAGGTGAAAGCACATGGTTAAAGGTAACAAAGGAGGAAGACCTTACAAGGCTAATCCTGAAATTGTTGAGATGATTGAGGAGGTCAAGAAGGCAAAAGAAGAAGGTGATAAGGAAGCACACGAGAAAGCCAGAAGAAAACTCAGAAATAAGATGAGAAAAGAAACTCAGATATGTGGTGCTCTCAAAGGTGACATGACATTATGCAATAGAAAACCTGTAGAGGGTAAAGCACGTTGTCACTTTCATGGAGCCAAAAGCACTGGACCTACTACACAAGAAGGGAGGGAAAAAGCATTGAAGAATTTAAACCCAAAAGCATACATGATTCATGGACTTTATTCTAAAGACTTCAAGAGCCAGCTGACTCAAGAGGAAACTGATATGTACAATTATTTTGTTGACTGGTTTTTTGAAACTTACCCAGATGACACTGACCCAATTAATTTAAGTTTGCTTGATAGATTCTTAATGAACAAGATCAAGCAAGCAAGAAAGGATTCAGTTGACTTCCTGAGTGACTCTCAGAATTACAATGACTTTGAAGTGAAGCTCATTCGTTTTGCTGAGACGCTGGGACTTAATAGAAAGTTCAACAAGTCTAGAGAGAACAGCGAAAACAAACAGAAAACAGATATTACAATGTTGTTCAATGATGAAGACTAAGGAATAGTACATGAGTCAGGAATTAGGTTCACCCACAAGGGTGGGCTTATTTGTGCTGGCTTAAAACAAAAATGGAGGTGAGGAAATTGGCTAATGCTATAGATATTGTTGTTAATGCAACCGACAGGGCTAGTTCTAAAATAAGTAAGATTGGTGGAGCTTTTGACAGCTTACACAAGAAAGCTCAGAAGGCTAGTGGAGCCATTACAGCAATTGGAGCAGTCGGTGGAGCTGGGTTATTGGCTATTGGGGTAGCTGGTGCAAAAATGAATAGCACACTAGAGAGCTCAGACGCTCGCTGGACTACGCTCCTGAAGTCATCTGAGAAAGCTGAAAAGCAAATGCAATGGATGAAGAGCTTTTCACAACAAACACCATTTAACTATAAAGACATTGACCAGACAGCTACAGCTCTTATGGGTATGGGTCTAGGAATGGAAGAGGTGAACAAATGGCTTCCTGCTCTGGGTGACGCTTCAGCTGTTCTAGGTGGTGGTTCAGAAACTGTCAAAGGTCTAGGAATGGCACTTGGTCAAATGAATGCAAAAGGAAAGGTGTCAGCTGAAGAGATGCAACAGTTAGCAGAGCGAGGAGTTGGTGCTTGGCAAATGTTAGCTGATGGAATGGGAATGACTCAAGAAGAAGTAAGGAAACTGAGTGAGGATGGAAAGTTATTAGCTAAAGATGCACTTCCTCTGATCTATGAAGGAATGCAAAAGACCTTTGGAGGTGGTACAGCTAACCTCATGAAGTCCACTACAGGGCAAGCCATGTTAGCAAGAGAGAATTTCAATTGGCTGGCTCAGACATTGACTCAAGGTGCTTTTGATTGGTTTGGTGCTAACGTACTACCGATGATTAATGATGGATTAACAGCACTCACAAGCACTTTTGAGGGTGGTCTCTTGGATGGATTCCAGAAACTTTGGGATTCTGGTACGAAAGCGAAAACTGTTCTTGTTGCACTTTCAGGAGTCCTGATCGGGACACTAGTTGGAGGGTTAACCTTGCTAGTTGCTTCAATGGCACCTGTTTTACTTGCTTTTAGTGCTTTCGTTGCTGGAGGTGTCGCAGTTGCTGGAGTAGTCGCTCTCATAATGACTCATTGGGATAAGTTAGCTCCAAAGTTTCAACAGGTAGTTAGCTACCTCATGCCAATAATTAACGGATTTGTTGAGACCTTTAAAGCTTCCTTCCAGATGCTTAAAAACAGTTTTACACCATTATGGGAGTCGATAAAGGTACTCATGAAGTCTCTCATGCCAATTATAACAGCGATTGGAATTAACCTTGGAGTATTCCTGACAGTTGCACTAGCTGTCTTTAATGGAATTGTCTCAGCTATTGGTCCATTGATTGAGTCGGTTGTTTGGCTCGGAGACATGTTTATAAATGTCTTTATGTCTATTGTAGCTCTTCTTTCTGGTGATGTAAGTGAAGCCCAGAAATACTGGCAAAAAGCTGTTGACTCTAGCATTAAAGCTGTTCAGAAACTCTGGGAAGCTCTGAAGAATTTCTTTGCAGGAATTTTCAGTACCATTGTTAATATTCTTTCTAACTTTGGAATTGACGTAGTTTCCAAAATGGCAGACATGTGGAGCAAGGCGAAGCAGAAAACGACTGATGGAATAAATTCAGTGGTGGACTTCTTCAGTGAACTTCCGAGCAAGGTAATGAAGTGGGTCTCTAATACAAAAGACGACCTTGTTAGTGGCTTCAAAAGCATGATGGATGAAGGTAAAAGCAAAGTTAGTGATGGAATTAGTAATATAATTTCTACTATTACTGGCTTTGGTTCCGAGTTTATGAGTGCTGGTAAAGGGTTACTTGATGAGCTGGTCAGAGGTATTAAGTCAGGTATCTCTAAAGCCAGTGACGCTGTCTCAGGGGGAATGAGTGCAATTCGTGACCTCTTACCTTTCTCACCTGCAAAGAAAGGACCTTTGAGTGACCTAGATAAGTCTGGTGAAGCCTTCTTCCCAACTTGGTATAAGGGAGCACTTAGTAAGACAGGGAAAATGGAGGGTGCAATTAGTAGAGCTATGAAAGCTATAGCACCTGAGAAAGTCATGAAGGATAACAAGAAGTTGTTCCAATTCAGCAACAGCTCACCATTAGCAAAATACTTCAACGCAATTCTTCAAGATGGTGATTATTTGAATGACTGGATAACTCAACTTCCCAAAAACATGCAAGAAACTGTTAAGGGAATGGGTCAAGAGATGAAACAGCTAGAAGGTCTTCAAACGTTCACTGGTGGAAACAAAATGAAAGTGACTCATGAGGTTCAATTCACTGGCTCGGTAGATGTTAAAGGCTCTGGTGGAGAGTCTCAAAGTGTAATGATTGACAAAGTAGCTAATGAAGTCCAGAACAGTGCAAGTATGGATAACTTCATGAGTGACTTCAGGAGAAATGTAAGAACACGATAAGAAATGAAGGGTAGAAGGACAATCTGAGGAAGGTGCTGAAGAGAGTTACACTCTCGGAGCTGACCTTGGACCCTCCCCTTTACATATCATTAAAGCGAGTGCTCTAGAAAATATTTTCTATGGGAGCTGATACCTTGAAGAAGTATGGAGTGGAAAAGAATAACGTGTTCAGGTTGGCTGAGAAAACTATTGTGATGCTAGAGGGCGACCTAGGGGAGATTCAGGAGAATATTGATTCCATTGAGCAAGAGATTTTCGACTCAAATAGTGAACTCTTCAGTCGCACTGAAAAGATTATTATGATTTATACAAGAAAGGAAGAAAAGCCAGTTTTACTTAAAGTATATGAAGTTGAGAAAACAGGGAGGGAAGCATATGAAGGATTACTATAAGTATAAGATTACTTACAAGGTTGGTGGAGTTACAGCTGAGTTTGAGGAATTCTGTAATCCTCCAGCTGGAAAGTTCACTGAGGAGGTGCTTTATGATATGTGCTTAGTTAGAGCACTCACTTACTTGGGGTCTAACGATATAACTGAATATACTTTTGAGAGGTCTAGTGAGCTAGAGTACATGAAGTGGGAACGTGATAGAGTGAGAAACAAGGAAGCTAAAGCTAGTCTTGAGAGGTCTATTAAAGAAGCTAAACAGATTAACCATGGAAATGGACTATAAGGGTCACCTGATGAGGTGGCTCTTTTTTTATATTATTTTAATCTATAAAGAGGTTAATTATTTATTTGCGTCGAAAAGGAATAAAGTGGAATTAGATTTCAAAAAAATGGAGGTTACTAAATGGAAGAATTAAAAGCAGATAAGGTTTTCATTTCTTATGCTTGGTCAAGCCCTGACCATGAAGAGTGGGTTGTTAATTTGGCTGAACGGTTGACACATAATAATGTGGAGGTTGTTTTAGATAAATGGGATGCTGTTGAAGGACAGGATTTAAATGCCTTCATGTTAAGGTGTGTCAATGATTCTGATATTACAAAAGTCTTGGTTATAAGTGATGAAGTTTATTCAAAAAAAGCGAATGGATACGAGGGTGGAGTTGGGACTGAGACTGTAATTATTTCAAACGAAGTTTTTAGAGATGTTGAACAAACAAAGTTTATTCCAATTGTAGCTGAAAGAGATGAAAGTGGAGAAGCATTTCTCCCAACTTATTTTCAGGGGAAAAAGTATATTGATATGTCTTCAGATCAAAGCTATGAGGATGGATACGAGAAGTTACTTAGAAATTTATTTGGAAAGCCAGAGTTTGTAAGACCTGAAAAAGGAGACACTCCAAGTTTTTTGCTAAAAGATGAAAAGAAATCTACTCTTCAGAGTCAAATAGCTCTATACAGGTTTAAACGGGATTCGGAAAGACGTCCTCAAAACATTGAGGTGTATTTTAATGAATTTGCAAATGAATTTAAAAATGATTATAAAACATTCGCAATTACTGTTGATGCTAAAGAAGAGGTTGAAGAGAAGGTTTTTGGTCAGTTTCATGACATGATCGACTTGAGAGATATTTATATTGAGTTTTTAGAAAGCTATATTAGAGAAACGAATAAAGTAAACAGTGACTTATTAATTGAACTATTTGAAGGAATGTATCCAATCATTGAAACTGTATCTACTAATGCTTTTTTCAGAACTCAGTTCGATCATATGAAGCTATTTGTAAATGAAATGATAATTTATACTGTGGCAGTCTTGTACAAAAACAAAAAGTATGTTGCATTAAAAGATCTTGTTGTTAGTCGATACTTAGTGGTTGATAGTCTTAATAGAGAATATGATGCCAATATTGGTATTTTCAATGCGTACCTTGAATTAATTCAAAATGTTCCTTTACCTTCATCTGGACAAAAAAATATTTCAAATGCTGGGCAGTTAATTATTGATCGTGCTAATTATCGAGGGATTTCTTCTGAAGATTTAATTGAAGCAGACTTATTGATACTATTCATGAGTTACGCAAACGATATTTTGGATAATTACTTTAATTGGTTTCCCCAGACAAGTCCATATATTGTAAGAGGACGTATTGATTTTATGAGTAAATTGAAAAAGAAAAGTTTCGTTGAGAATACCAAAGATCTTTTCAATATTACTTCTATAGAAGAAATGGCTGGTATAAGTGAAGGATTCAAAGAATATTTAAAGGAGAATGCACGAACAGGTGGCAGGTCTATGCGCCTTCATCACATCATACCACCACCTGAAACAATTGCTTCAATTTAGAAAAATTAACTCACTAGCTCACCCCCTGAGGTGGGCTTTTCTTGTGTCTGAAGGAGCCACTCAGTTGCAATTATCTTTTGCGAGACAGGTACTTTGGTCGGTTAATCTCGCGAGCTATAACTCACGAACTCCTGTCTCACCAGAAACCACTTGAAGTATTCTCAAGACAACTATATAATAAAAAGTGTACTACTCAATTGAAAAGTGGTTAACCACTCTTAAGATGCTATAGAAGGCACTCCGTTAGCTCAGTTGGGAGAGCGCTACCTTGACAGGGTAGAGGTCGTTGGTTCGAGCCCAATACGGATCACCATACATAATACATTCCAAGCGGCACCTCAACTTCATTGAGGTGCCACTTTTTTTGCATTGGATCAAGAAGTAAACGGAGGAGTGAGATCGGACATCCTTAAAATTCTGGTAAATGATCGAAATTATTTTCTTTCGTACCATCAGGCTCACTTCGAATAATTTCTCTACCATACTTTTGAAATACATCTACCCCCGAAAGTTGACCATTCTTTGCAGCGTCTAAAGCCTGGACATAATCTAGCTCTTCTCCCGTGTTTGTTTTAAAAGCAATTAAATCTCCATCCTCATTTTTGCGGACAGCCGTAATATGGGTGGAATTTGCCTCTGGTGGAGTATGATATGCCTCACTATTTTTAACATACTCTTCATAAGCTTGTTCAAAACGATCCATTTATGTCACTCCTTGTTAGTCTTTTGAAATTTCGAGTAATTTTGGTATTTCGAGTTGCCATTTGTTTGTGATCGGATCTTGTCGTGCAGCGAAATCAATCGTTGTTGTAATAACACCAGCATCTTTTATATAAATTTCGACTCTGGTTTTGACTTGTTGTTCAGCTTGATCTGTTTTGATCACTTTCCATTTTGTAAACGACAAGCGAGAGAGGTCGATTAATTCGTTCTCAGATAAAGGTGTAGAAACAATTCTTCTTAATAAAGAAGCATCTGTGTTATTGATCGCCAGCATGAGAACATCAACGAGCTGTTCAGGGGTCCGCTTCATTAAATAGCGATCTAACTGTCCTCCTGCTTTTAGAATCATTAAGTGATGCGCGGGATCTGGTGTAGGGGTGCGATGAGTCGTGCTATTTAAGAAGTGAAGGCAAAAGTGTCCGTTAAATCCATTATCTAATGCGCCAGCTCCATGAGGCATTCCATTCATGGAAGCAGCAATCATTTTCCCTTCGTATAGCACAATGACAGCCCTTCGTTTCCAACTCCATTCTTGATAAATCGCTTTTAAAACCTTTGTGTCCTTACTCGTTAACGGTTGTATATCTGCGTGCTTACTACCAGCTCTCCGTTGAACTTGAAATGAATTCCCGCTTTCAATATCAATCATTGTAAAAATCGATTTCCGAGGGAGGAGCTCATTTGCTTTTTCCCATGGCAGAAGTTTGATTTCACTATCGATAGGGAGAAGGTGATCAAAAGGTTCGGCAGCTATAGCGCGTGTAGGAATGACTAGCGTACATAATAAAATGAAACAAGTAAATAAACGCTTCATTAGCTCCCCCCTTGTGTATAGTCATCATAGTTATTTTGCTCAAGCGATTCTGATGTATGCTATTTTATTAATCCCTAAAATGAAGCATACTACGATCGAGTTCAGAAGGGGGAATGGTAAAGGTGCACTTATTTCTATCTTTGGCCATAGCGTTTTCAGCGCTTTCAAACCATCACATAACGATTCACCACAAAGGAGCACAAACTTATCAGATTAAGAAAGAAGAGTTGTTTTCAAAAGACCTTGGTTATCCCTTTTATGAAGCAGATCGGGTGGAGGAATTAATGGATGAGGTAGATGTAGCTATCTCAAAGTCTCCAGTAAATGCCTACATTGATAATCAAGGAGCTATTGTCGATGGAGTCAATGGATACAAGTTACATCGAGGCGCTTTTCGAGAGAATTTGCTTCATAGTCTATACCGCAATAGTTCAACTTGGATTCAACCAGATCTCACCATTCTTTACCCAAAAGTAAACGCAGAGCTTTTATCATCCATTAGAAAAAAACAAGTGGGAGGGTTTGTTACTTATTTTAGGAAAGGGAATCTGGAGCGAACGAAGAATATTATGTTAGCGGCTGAGGCGATTAACAATACTGTAATATTCCCAGGAGAAACCTTTTCTTTCAATCGAACAGTTGGGAAAAGAACAAAAGAGAAAGGCTATTTACCAGCTCCAGTCATTGTAAGAGGAGAGTTATCTGAAGGAATTGGTGGTGGGATTTGTCAAGTCTCATCTACTCTTTTTAATGCAGTAGATCAGGCTGGTGTCCATATTTTAGAACGCTATTCCCATAGTAGAAGTGTTCCATATGTGAAGCCTGGTAGAGATGCTACGGTTAGCTGGTACGGACCAGATTTTTCCTTTCGAAATGATTTTAATCAGCCGATTCTAATAAGAGCAAAAGCGATCGAAGGGTCAGTAGTCATTCATGTTTATTCATCTGAAGATATGTAAATGGCTCAGTTGTATTCGATAAAGGAAAAGGATATTAAATCATACAGTAAAATGATGACTCTAGGAGTTAAATACTATGTTCAACGCCCCGAGATGGTATAATGAGACTATTACACATAAAGGGAGACCGCGTATGGAATATAAAAAACCAAATCAGCAAACATTTTCCATGCTTGAAGACGGCTCTGAACTGGAAAAAAATGATCTTCAGCTCGAATTGATTGAAAAAAGTCGAAAGCTTGATCATATTTTTAATCATTCTAGAGATGGCATGACGCTTTCAGATCAAGAGGGAAACTTGATTGAAATCAACCAGGCATGCTGTGATATTTTTGAAATTGATATGGAATCGATTCAATCTATGAAGCTTGGACATCATGTTGCACCTCAGGGGCTTGAAACATTGGAAAAAATGAGAAAGAATTTGATTGACAAGGGATATGTAGTGGAGAAGCTTCCTGTTCTCCTTGAGAATGGCAAACGGAAATCCGTTGAATTATCGATAACGTATAAAGCCTATCGAGATTATAATTTATCAATAATTCGCGATGTTACCGAAGAACAGGTATTGTTTGACCAGTTGATGGAAAGCAAAGATAAATTCACGAACATTTTTGAAAATGCGTTAGATGGTATTTTAATTTGGGACAAAGATCGGATGATCGTAGACGCGAATCCTGCTGCTTGTCAGATCTTTAAGGTAAGCTTAAATGATTTGAAAACGTATAATTTGTTTGATTTTCTTGAAGGCGTGGATATTAAGGCGGGAAAATCGTTTCAAATAATGTTAGAAGAACAAGGTGAAATTCGAGGCGATCTTCAATTCACAATGCTCGGTGGAGAAAAGAAACAGCTTGAGTTTACAACGAAGAAAAGCGGATATGGAGATTTGTACTTAACCATATACCGTGATATTACAGAGAGAAAACAAATGTTCTCAGAACTAAAGCGAAGTGAAGAGCGGTTTCGTCAATTGTTCGAAAGAGCTTTAGATGGTATGGCTATCCTAAATGAAAAAGGAATCATTGTAAAAGTTAATGGGGCATTTTGTGAACTATTTCAATTACAAGAGAACGAGGTCGTTGATAAGCATTATTCTTCATTAGAAAAAGAATGTGATATTACTTGGGACCATCCTGCTGAATTAGGGAGAAGCGGCGAAGGAAAAAGAATGAACGATCAAACAGGTGTCGTTCAAACATTTAGTTTTACACTAAGCTACCACATCTATCCTGAGCATCATCTTGTCATTATTCGAGATGTGACACAGATTAAGAATGCGGAAGAACATCTACGTAAGACGGAAACAAGCCATGTTCTTGGTGATCTTGCGGCAGGGGTAGCCCATGAAATTAGAAACCCGTTATCAACAGTGAAAGGTTTTCTTCAAATGCTGGATGGAAATGAAGCGGTTAATCAAGAACTTCTTAAAGTAGTTGGGGGTGAAATGGAACAGCTAGAGGAGACGATAAATGAATTTCTTCTTCTATCAAAAAGAGAGTTTGTCTCGTACGAAACGGTTCACATGAATCATCTAATGAGAGATTTAATTGAGCGCCTATCGAAAAAGGCTGCTGAGTGTAGTATTGATATAATTGAAGTTTATAGTCATACGGATATTCAGTGCGTTTGTATCAGTTCACACATTAAGCAGGTCATTATGAACATTATGAATAATGGTATTGAAGCCATGCCGCATGGCGGTCAACTTAGAATCAGTCTTTTGGAAAATAGAGAAAAAGAAGTGATTGTGGAAGTAGAAGATCAAGGCGAGGGAATACCCAAGCATCTGATTAATCGACTGGGTGAACCTTACTACCAAACTTCTGAAAAAGGAACTGGTCTAGGATTAATGGTAAGCTATAAAGTGATTAAGGAACACGGTGGTTGCATTGATGTTACTAGCCAAGAGGGCAAAGGAACTGTTTTTCGAATTAGTTTACCTTCAAGTCAAAAGTTAGGTAGTAATCAAGAGAATCAAGAAGTAAAGAGCGGGAGGGACAAAATTGATTGAAGTGCAGCAAATTCATCATGTTAGTTTGGCGGTAACAGACCTTGAACGGGCAAAAAAGTTTTATAAAGATATATTATGCTTGAAAGAAATGAAGCGCCCCAATTTTGATTTTCCAGGCGCCTGGTTTCAAATCGGTCAACAACAGCTTCATTTAATTGTGTATCCTGATGCTAATACGCTTCGCGGTTCAACCTCATTATCATCCAGGGAAGGGCATTTCGCTTTTCGTGTTACTAGTTATGATAATACGTTGAAGTGGCTGCGTGAAAAAAAGATAGAGGTTTATGAGAATCCAACGAGTAAAAGTGGTTTTGCCCAAATTTTTGTTTCTGATCCTGATGGCAATCTGATTGAATTGAATACAGAACAATAACAAAAGGACGCCTTCCAATTAGAAGGCGTCCTTTTGTTATTGTTTCGATGAGAATTCGTTGTGTTCTCTTTGTGGATTGGCGCTTTTTTGTGCTTCTTTCACAACTTTTTTGGCTTTCTCGGCGCGGCGCTGATCTTCTTTAGCCTTTTCTTCAATTTGTTTAATATCTTTTCGAGAGTGATCCATGATAATGCTCCTCCTTATACTCTGCTTTTTGATAATAAGTGCTTGTTTGATGAAAAAGATGTTTTTCGTAACATAACCTAGTTAGAAAAAAGAATCAAGTATTATCTGTTTATTCTAACATTTTAGTGCATTTACCATCATAAAATGGAAAGAACCGTTTAGGGGGGATTTGATGGTAGCTGTACTATTATCATTAGCCGCTTTATTTCTTGGACTTGCTTTATTTATGATAGTTGTGTGGAATGCTATTAAGACAGATTCTTCTAAGTCTGATCTTGAAATGTTCTGGAAAAAGTATGAAGAGATCATTCGTAAAGAAGATGTGCTTTAGCCCTTTTTAATGGGCTTTTTTTTATGCTGAATTATTGTTGGACATGCGTCTAAACAGGAGAATTGAAAAGATTTTCGTGTTTTCAATACATTAATTTAGGGTATTTTAGAAGAGAATTGAGGTGGAATCAAATGGGGATTCGTACAAAACTTAGAAGAAATCGAACTCAAAAAAAAGGAATGCCCCCAGGCTCGCTTGTTTATATAGGAGATGAGCAAACGGAGGAAGTCACTGTTTCAGCTATCGCATTTGACTCTCATGGAATGGAAGAGTTTGAAGATGTTTCGATAGATAAAATAAAGACATTGATTGACTCTGATCAAGTAGCTTGGATTAATGTAAATGGAGTACATAATGTTCAGTTGGTAGATCAGATTAGTAAAAAATTAGGACTTCATCCTTTAACGACAGAGGATATTTTAAATACGGATCATCGACCGAAAATAGACTTTTTTGAAGATCACTTACTTTCGATTGTAAAGATGCTTGATTTATCACCTGAAAGTACTGATCTTGACATCGAACAGGTGAGTTTTATATTAATGGAGAACACAGTCGTCACTTTTCAGGAAAAGCGCGGTGACTTATTTGATCCAGTTCGTTTACAACTTCAGGAAAGCAAAGGGAGAATTCGAAAGAGTGGGGCGGATTTTCTTTACTATTCCCTACTTGATGTAATCTTTGATCAATACTTGATCATTATGGATGAAATGGATGATCGTATAGCTGAGTTAGAAGGAATGATTATGGAAGATCCTGATAATCATTCATTACAAGATATTAATCAATATAAGAATACAATTCTGCAGCTTAAGAAAACGGTTTGGCCAGTTAGAGAAGTCGTGAACAAATTAATTAATCGGAAAGTCCCTTATATAAAAGAGGACATTTCCTTTTATTTGCAGGATATTCACGATCATATTGTCCAAGCAAATGATATGGTGGAGACTTCTCGAGGCCAACTTTACGGTTTACTGGATGTGTACTATTCCAGCTTAAGTATGAAAATGAACGAGATTATGAAAGTACTAACGATTGTTTCAACAATCTTTATTCCGTTAACATTCATAGCAGGAATTTATGGCATGAATTTCAAAAACATGCCGGAGCTAAGCTGGGAATGGAGTTATCCAGCCGTATGGATTGTCATGATTATCATAACTGGTTTAATGCTCGTTTATTTCAAACGTAAAAACTGGTTTTAGGAGGTTATTTGATGCAAAAAGTCGTTGTAGTAACAGGTGCTGGACATGGAATCGGTAGGGGAGTTGCGATTGCTTATGCCGATAAAGGCTATCGCGTTGTTCTTGCCGATGTGAATGAAGAAGGTTGCAAAGAAACAGCAGAATTAATGCATGGAGGTTATGGTGACATTATCTTAACAGATGTAAGTAAACCAGAATCCATTAAACAGCTTTTTCATAAAGTTGAAGAGAAGTATGGGCAACTAGATATCTTAATCAATAATGCTGGCCTAACAGCATTTAAACATATGGATGAACTAGGTGTAGAAGAGTGGGATAACGTCATCAACACCAATTTACGAAGCGTATTCCTTGGGTCTCGTGCCGCTGCTCATCTTATGAGAAGAAATAACGGTGGCTCAATCGTTAACATTGCATCAACGAGAGCGACGATGTCAGAACCGAACAGTGAAGCATATGCTGCTACTAAGGGAGGAATCGTAGCGCTTTCTCATGCGCTAGCAGTGTCCCTTGCAGATGATCATATTACTGTCAATTCAATTAGCCCGGGTTGGATTGAAGTAGAAGACTATGATGCCTTACGTGACGTGGATCATGAGCAGCATCTATCCAAAAGAGTTGGAAAGCCATCAGATATTGGACGTGCCTGTCTCTTCCTAACGAATGAAGAAAATGATTTTGTCACAGGTGAGAATTTAGTCGTTGATGGAGGTATGACTCGTAAAATGATTTATGAACATTAATCAATAGTTAACGGACAATCCCCATTCATGTTACTATAATAACAGACCTTCATTAGAGAAAAATTACAGGGCGAATCATGCTTGAGGGGACGTTTTAAATGGCAAAACATATGGAATTACCTAATTTGTATGAAACAGGAATTCAAGATCTTGTGATTTCAGCAGAAAAAGTAGCACATGTTCAGCTGACGAATCCTTTGGAGCACGCGATGCTTATTTTGATTAAATCAGGCTATTCGTCTATCCCGGTATTAGATACTGAATACCGTCTAAAGGGATTAATTAGTCAGCCGCTCATCCTTGATTCAATTCTAGGCATCGAACGAATTGAATTTGAGAAATTAAGTGAATTAGTTGTTGAAGAAGTTATGAATACAGAAATACCTTGTATTAATGAAAAGGACGGTTTTTTCAAAGGGTTAAAGCTAGCAATTGATCATCCTTTCCTTTGTGTAGTCGATGATGAGAATATCTTTAAAGGCATTCTAACAAGAAGAGCGCTACTTAAGTTTGTTAATCGTTATTTGCATGAGTCATCAGTTAGACAGTCTTAAGCATTTATCCCGGTACTATTACCGGGATTTTTACATATGGGGATGAATAAAATGAAATCGCTAACAAATCAAATCACATCAAGTATCCAAAACAAGGAAACCAATCGACCATTCGTACTTGGAGCCATTATTATTGGAATGTTCATGGCAGCGATCGAAGGAACAATCGTTTCAACAGCGATGCCTGGTATTGTGAGCGATCTTGGTGGATTCTCGACGTTTAGCTGGGTTTTCTCAGCCTATTTATTAATGTCTGCAATTACGGTCCTTATCTTTGGTAAACTTTCAGATCTCTTTGGTAGGAAACCGATCTATTCGATCGGTATTGTCATTTTTTTAATAGGATCTTTATTATGTGGATTTGCGGAGTCGATGGAAGCGCTTATCCTTTTCAGGCTTATTCAAGGAATTGGAGCAGGGGCCGTACAACCAATAGCACTTACAATTGTGGGTGATATGTATTCGATGGAGGAGCGGGCAAAGATTCAAGGGTATCTTGCTAGCGTGTGGGGAATATCGGCTATCGCAGGCCCGGCTCTAGGCGGTATTTTTGTTCAGTACATTGATTGGTCATGGGTTTTCTGGATGAACATTCCTCTCGGAGTTCTATCGTTAGTTGGCGTTGTTCTCTTGCTTCATGAATCGATTGATAAAGAACGGAAATCGATTGATTACTCTGGTGCCATCCTTTTGCTTGTATCGATCAGTGCATTGATGGTCGTCTTGATTGAAGGAGGCGTTCACTGGAAGTGGACTTCCTTACCTATCCTCACCCTTCTAAGTACATCATTCGTAGCTATGGCGATCTTTTTTAGAGTCGAACTTAAAGCGAAAGAGCCGCTAATGCCTCTTGGTATATGGCGCGATCCGGTTATCGCCATATCGAATTCAGTAACGTTTACGACGGGCATGATTTTGATTGGTGTTTCTAGTTTTCTTCCGACATTTGTTCAGGGAGTAATGGAGAAATCTCCTATTGTAGCAGGATTTACGCTTACAACGATGTCGATAGGATGGCCAATTGCGTCTACTATAGCAGGGAAACTCGTTATAAAAATCGGATTTAGGATCACATCAGTCGTTGGAGGAATTTCACTTATTAGCGGTTCGGTGATCTATATGTTGATGACGCCAGCATTAGGACCAATCTTTGCAGGTTTTGGTTCATTTCTTATCGGTGTTGGCATGGGGTTAACGTCTACAACATTTATTGTAGCCATCCAAAGCTCAGTTTCTTGGAAACAGCGAGGAATTGCGACAGCTTCAAATATGTTCATGCGAACGCTTGGAAGTGCAGTCGGTGCTGCGTTACTTGGCGGTATTTTAAACAGCCGCCTTCAACAATATTTAACGAACCGCTCTTCGGGAGGAGATGTGAACCTTAATACAGCCAATCAATTACTTGATGAAACTAAGCGTAACAGCCTTGATCCAGCTGTGCTTGATTTGTTGCAGAACGGACTCACAACCTCTTTAAAATGGGTGTATGGAGGAGTTGCAGTCATGGCACTCTTAAGCTTTCTGCTAGTACTCTTTATTCCAAAGCCTGATAAGAAACAAAACCCGGCTCGCTCATAAGCCGGGTTTTCCTATACGTGAAATGAATTCAATTCGGTTTTGAAAGGGATCATAAAAGCTAAAACGCTGATATCCTTCGATTGGTTTTTCTTTTTGTATTGGGATGTGGTGTTTTTCTAAATGTGCCTTTGCTTCTAGCAGATTATGAATTTCAAAGGCAGGATGTCTTTTCCCTGGCACAATAGTACTTTCGGTCCCAACATGTAATTCAATGTTTGCTGCTCTTAACCAGAAGCCTCCGTTTTTTCTTAAAACAGCTGGTTTTTTCGATTTCTTCAAAGCCAAGTACCCCTATATAGAAATTCCTCGCAAGTTCCTCCTCGTCGTTTGGTATACAAATTTGAAGGTGGTGGAGACGAATATAATCCATAACCATGTTAATCACTCCTAAAATTGTGTTTTAAATAAGCTGTAGCATACTTGTAGAATCAACAAAATGGTCATGGAGCGAAGCAACCAGTTTATTTGCACAAGAGAAAGTTTATTGGCCATTCGAACAGAAATTTGTGCTCCAGTGATAGAGCCAGCCGCAAGTGGGACCGCGATCGCCATGTTAAGGTGACCACTAAGTGAATAGACCATGACAGCCCCTGTACAACTTAAGAAGGTATTAAATCGTGTTAGACCTATTGAAGCAAGGTAGGAGATGCCGCTGTGACGAAATAAGTGCATTTGAAGAGTCGCCTGTCCAGGGCCGAACGTACCATCATACCATCCTATTAGACCAACGAACGGGAGTGCTTTGGTAGGAACGTTATGTGATAAATGAATTGATTCCTTCTTTTTCATAAATGATAAAGTTAAGGCAACAAGAAGCATTCCTCCAGCGAATAGTTGCAGCGCCTGTTGGGATAGTGACGAGGCAAACAATCCACCGAGGACCCCACCAGTTAAAGCGATAGGTCCTGTTTTCAGTGCTTCTTTCATAGAGAGTTCCTTCCTCTTTAATAAAACGAAAAAGCTAGAAAATGAACTAAGCATATTTGAAAACTTATTTGCTGAAATAATTGAATGAATGGGAAGACCGAGTAACATCATCGAGGGAAAGTTAATAAGTCCTCCGCTGCCAGACAAGGTTCCAACAAACGTGGCAATAAGACCAATGCCAAATAAGAAAAGCCATTCCATATGATCATCTCCATCGAAAATATCTCATGTCATAGTATAGTCTTCTTTAATCCATAATGAAATTAGATTATAATGATGAATTACAATAAGATTTACTTATGAGTAAATGGAGATTTATAAGAAAGGGGGCCTTTTAATGAGCTCAGAATATCAGGTTCTTTCGATCTTAGCGGAGGAAGCGAATATGCGAAGAGCGGCTGAGCGACTTTACGTATCTCAGCCGGCGTTAAGTCAACGCCTTCAATCGATTGAAAAGGCATGGGGGATACCGATTTTTCTTCGTTCGCAAAAAGGATTAACGATTACGCCCGCGGGTGAACGGATTATCGCTTTTGCTAATGATACGATTCGGAGAGAAGAAAAAGTATTTGAAGCATTGACAGCGCTAAGCTCGGAAGTGCATGGAACGCTGAAACTAGCGGTAGCATCTATCATCGGACAGTACTGGCTTCCAGCGGTGCTAAAGAAATTTGTTGAGCACTATCCCAGTGTCAAAATATCGCTAGTTACAGGATGGAGTAGTGACATATTACGGTACTTGTACGAAGATGATATTCATATTGGAATTATTCGAGGAAAGCCCGATTGGAGAGGGAGAAGTCAGTATTTGATTTCAGATGAGCTCTATTTGGTCGATACGTCCATTAAATCAATGGAAGAATTGCGAGAAACAGAAAAACCATTTATTCAATTTAAAAGTGACTCTACTTATTTTCAAGAAATACAGGAGTGGTGGCAAACCCAATCATTTGCGCCTCCAAAGAAAACAATAGTCGTTGATCAAATCGAAACGTGTAAACAAATGGCGTTAAATGGGATTGGCTACGCTATCTTACCTTCAATCAGCATTACAGAGAATGATAAAGAATATTTTCGGATTCCACTTAAAGATGGTGAAGGGTTGCCATTAAAGCGTGATACCTGGTTATTAACAAATGATACCGCGATGCAATTGAAGCAGGTTCAGAAGTTTGTAGAATTATTAAGTGAATAGCCTGTAAGATTAGACTTCACGTGATCGATCATGTACGATAAAATGAGTAACATGCTGTGCTTGTATAAGCATGATGAACAAAGGAGGAAATACACCATGAAAATGATGGATGCAAACGAAATTATTAGCTTTATTCAAAACAGTGAGAAATCTACTCCTGTGAAAGTACATATTAAGGGGAACCTTGAGGGAATCGACTTTGGTAGCAACACGAAGTCATTCATTACAGGGAACACTGGTGTTCTTTTTGGTGAGTGGAAAGACATTAAGAAAGCACTTGAGTCTGAAGCTTCCAATATTGAAGATTATGTAGTAGAAAATGATCGTCGTAATTCAGCTATTCCAATGCTTGATCTTAAAGGAATTCAAGCGCGAATCGAGCCAGGTGCTGTTATTCGTGATCAAGTTGAAATTGGCAATAATGCTGTTATTATGATGGGTGCGATGATCAATATCGGATCTGTTGTAGGTGAAGGAACTATGATCGACATGAACGTAGTTCTTGGTGGACGTGCAACTGTCGGTAAGAACTGTCATATTGGGGCAGGTTCTGTTCTTGCAGGCGTTATTGAGCCACCTTCTGCTAGCCCGGTTGTCATCGAAGACGACGTTGTGATTGGTGCGAACGCAGTCGTTCTAGAAGGCGTTAAAGTAGGAAAAGGATCTGTTGTAGCCGCTGGTGCTATTGTGACTGAAGATGTTCCTGAGTACACACTAGTTGCAGGAACTCCGGCACGCGCTCTTAAGAAAATTGATGACCAAACTCGCTCGAAAACAGAAATCAAAAAAGAGCTTCGTCAGCTTCAAAACGATTAATTTTAATGGACATCAAAACCGTACGAAGAGACCTGCATCGCATTCCTGAAATTGGCTTTCAGGAAGTGAAAACGCATCGTTATCTTCTTCAGTTTATAGAAAAACTCCCACAGGACCGTCTCCAGGTGAAAACCTGGAGAACGGGTATCCTTGTATTTGTAAATGGAGAAAGTCCTTCAAAAACGATCGGATATCGGACAGATATCGATGGGTTACCAATCAAAGAAGAGACCGGGTATGATTTTCAGTCTGAGCATGAAGGGTTCATGCATGCTTGTGGACATGATCTTCATATGACGATTGCTCTTTCCGTTCTTGAGTACTATTCAACTCATTCCGTAAAAGACAATTTGCTGTTTGTCTTCCAACCTGCAGAAGAAGGTCCTGGTGGCGCTTTACCAATGCTTGAAAGTGATGAGTTTAAAGCATGGAAGCCGGATCAAATGATTGCGTTGCATATTGCACCTGAGTACCCTGTAGGCACGATTGCCACACGCCCAGGATTGCTCTTTGCCAATACTTCTGAGTTATTCATTGATTTAGAAGGAAAGGGGGGTCATGCAGCGTATCCACACCATACACGTGATATGGTTGTTGCCGCTAGCCATCTCGTTACTCAGTTCCAATCTATTGTAGCGAGAAATGTAGATCCTCTTGACTCAGCTGTGGTAACTGTAGGGAAAATTGACGGAGGCACGAAGCAAAACATCATTGCAGAAAAGGCAAGGTTAGAAGGTACAATCCGTACTCTATCTGCTGATTCTATGTCCCAAGTCAAGCACCGTATTGAAGCTATCGTAAAAGGCATCGAGGCATCATTTGAATGTGTTGCTTCTATTGATTATGGCTCTAATTATTACCAGGTGACGAACAATGCCGAGCTGGTACAATCTTTTATGGAAGAAACGAGAAAACTTCAAGATGTCAACGTAGTGGAATGTCGAGAAGCGATGACTGGTGAGGATTTTGGGTATTTTCTAAAGGAGATTCCTGGATTTATGTTCTGGCTAGGAGTGAATTCTCCAGCCGGTCTGCATACATCTACACTCAAACCTGATGAGTCTGCGATTGAAACGGCGTATCTTGCGTTAACTTCTTATTTAAATAAGGTTGCAAACTAAGAAACTGATAACCCCCAGGCTAATGCCTGGGGGTTATTGTTTTTTTAGATTGACATAATAACTGAGTTTTTCTCTGATGAATGCTATACGTATAATTCATAAAACGTTGGTCAAAATAATAGAGTTAGAAATTACATATTCATAAGGAGCGAGGGAAATGAAACGAATTGCTGTAGAAGATACGCTATCTGATGTAGCTCAAGCTTTGCAAGCGAAAGGGTATGAGGTTGTATCCTTTAAACAAGAAAGTGATGCAAATGGTTGTGACTGTTGTGTTGTGTCTGGTCAAGATCAAAATGTGATGGGCATGCAAAATGCAAGCACGAACGGGGCAGTTATTAACGCAGATGGCATGACAGCTGATCAAGTATGTCAGCAGGTGGACAGTCGTTATCAATGAAAAAATGAACCTCTACCTAGGTAGAGGTTCATTTTCTTTAGCTATTGTTATTCTTTTTGACCCAATTTCCATTATCATTCTTTTCGTATTTTTCCTCCACAGCACTCCATGCTACTTTAAAAGCTGTTTTCTCAGAATCATATTGATCAGATGCGGAGTTGAACGCTTCTTTAAAGATATCCTGTGCGTGCGAAGGCAAGTTGTCTTTCACTTGATCTGGCAACTCGCTTTTAGAATTGTAAGGCAATATGATCACACTCCTTTGAAAGATCTGTGATATCTTTACCCAATGAAAGGAAGGGGCAAACGCTTATTGTTCTTTCTTTTCAATGAATACTTGATGAGGGAATGGGATTTCAATGCCATTTGCATCAAGAGCTTCTTTAATTTCTTTCCGTAGCTGACGCTCAACGCCCCATTGTTCCATGTTCTGAGTGCGGCATAGAACGCGAAGAACAACATCTGAAGAACCAAGACCTTGAACACCTAGAACATCTGGTCCTTCTACGACAGCTTCGTTTGTAGCCGCAACGTTGTCACACACTTTCTGAATCACACGGATCGCTTCATCAATATTGTCATCATAAGAAATACCAATATCTACAAGAGCACGCATATTACCACGTGAATGGTTGCTTAATGAGCTAATTTCGCGGTTTGGTACATAGTTCAATGTCCCATCAAACGACCGAATGTGAGTTGTGCGAAGCCCGACTTCTTCTACGATTCCTCCAAAGCCGCCAGCAGTTACGTAATCGCCAACGTCCATTTGTTTCTCTAGTAGGATAAAGAAGCCTGTCACCACATCACTTACGAGACCTTGGGCTCCAAAGCCGACAGCGAGGCCAATAATACCTGCACCAGCGATTAGCGCTTTAATATCAAAGCCAAAGGTTTCAAAGATGATCGCAACAACCATGAAGAGTAGAATATACGTATAAATACTTTTTGATAAATTTTTTAAAGTATTTGCTCTCCCTGGACTCATGTTCTGCTTCTCTGATACTTGAGTAAAGGTTCTTTCGATGAAACGATTTCCGATCGCTTTTACAATTGCATAAATGATTAGGATAGCAATTAACTTCAGGATAATTAAGCCAGTATCCATTAAGAAACCTTCCCAATTAATGTTGTCAACAAAGTTCAATAGACTTCCTCCTTTAATTCTCACTACATTATGTAGGATTAGCACTCGGTCAAATTATAGCGAAAATTGTCATGATAATTCAAGTGAAGTGTTAAGACGAGACGAATGAAATGATTTTCGCTATACTAAAGTTACCCTGTTTAGTGAGGGGTAAACGTGGGTACGATAGTGGAGGAAGGTCATTAACCCACATTAAATTAATTATTATTTAACATTGACTAAAAATAACTCGTGTACTATAATGTCATTTGTGGGCGAAAGCCGCAGGATATTTTCTAGGAGGGATTTACACATGGTAGAACGCATGGTAGGAAAACAAGCACCTCGCTTCGAAATGGAAGCAGTTATGACAAACAAAGAATTTGGCAAAGTAAGCCTTGAAGAAAATATGAAGAACGATAAATGGACAGTCCTTTTCTTTTATCCAATGGACTTCACATTCGTATGCCCAACTGAAATTACAGCACTAAGCGATCGTTTCGAAGAATTCGACGATCTTGATGCAGAAGTAATCGGAGTATCTACTGATACAATCCATACACACCTTGCATGGATTAACACAGACCGCAACGACAATGGTCTTGGTGATCTTAACTATGCACTTGCTGCAGATACAAACCATAAAGTTTCTAAAGAATACGGCGTATTTATTGAAGATGAAGGTGTTGCACTTCGCGGCCTATTCATCATCAATCCTGAAGGCGAACTTCAATACTCTGTTGTTAACCACAACAACATTGGCCGTGACGTAGACGAAACACTACGTGTACTTCAAGCACTACAAACTGGTGGACTTTGCCCGGCTAACTGGAAGCCAGGTCAAGAAACACTTAAATAAGATAGAAAACAACCTACCCCAGAGAGCATTGCTCTCTGGGGTTTTTGTATGACTTATAATAGCTAATCACTCGAATGTTACCTTCGATTTTAAGTTGTCTGCTTGAAAAAAATTGCTGCAAGAACTGTTCAGCTGGATAATTGTAAATATCTTCTCGATCTAAGGAGCATTCCCCTATTTAAATAATTCCGAATTTTAGGCCTAATAGGTGGTTATTTATTTCGAATTCCGATATATTATGTATATTGTCACTATTTTTTTAATGACTATTTACTGGCTGAAGGTGGTGTTGGAATGGAAACGTTTAAAAGATTGAAAGATTTTTATTGGCCATACAAAAAGCTTTTTCTATGGTCCGTATTTTCCCTTATTTTTGTCACAGGTATCACAGTCCTTTATCCTATGCTTCTTCAATTTACAATTGATGATGTCATTCTAAAGCAAGAATACAAATGGGTACCATATCTTGCATTTGGTTTCATAGGAATCATGATCGTAAAAGGGACTGCTACGTTTTTCCAACAATATCTAGGGGACTTGTTTGGAGTAACAGCAGTGTATCGACTTCGAGAGGAGCTTTACAAAAAACTTCAATATTTACCTTTTCGTTATTATGATAACGCGAAAACAGGGGATTTAATGTCACGCTTAACGGCTGACGTAGAAGGGTTCCGGTTTTTCTTATCATTTGGATTCGCACAAGTGATCAACTTTGTTCTTATCGTAAGCTTTAGTTTAATCGTGATGTTTGGATACTCTATTCCGCTTGCGTTAGTTACGCTTGGAATGCTCCCATTTCTCGCGATTGTGGTTTATCGATTCGATAAGAGAGTTCACCCAGCGTTTAGAGGAATTCGTAAATCAATGGCGCGGTTGAATACGAAAGTACAAGAGAATATTAGTGGCATTAATACGGTAAAGTCATTATCAAGAGAAGATTTTGAAATCAATAAGTTTGTTGACAGCAATACGGACTATCGTGATAACTACTTAACAACATCATACATTTGGGCTAAATTTTTCCCGCTCATGGAGTTTATCGGGAATTTATGCGTTGTTTTCTTGCTTTCATATGGGGGATATCTTGTGTTTCAAAACCAGCTTAAACCTGGTGAGTTAGTGGCTTTCTTTAGTCTTGTTTGGTATATTATCTGGCCAATCATGAACCTTGGATTCGTCATCAACACGTTTTCTCAATCCAAAGCATCAGGAGAACGTTTACTTGAGATTCTAGATGAGCCTGAAGATATTTATGATCGAGATGGTGCGTTGGATGTTGAACGTCTTGAAGGGAACGTGTCATTTGAGAATGTCACACACAAATATGCTTCTGATGATGACGAAGCACTTAAGAATATTTCGTTTAATGCTCCAAAAGGCACAACGATTGGCTTACTTGGGGCTACGGGAGCAGGTAAAACAACGATTACCCAATTGATTGCAAGATTTTATGAACCTAACGAAGGCGAAGTAGTAATCGATGGACGGAATATTAAAGAGTATACAGTGAAATCGCTTCGGAAAAATATTGGTGTGGTCCTTCAGGAGACGTTTTTGTTCTCGTCTACAATACGAGATAATATTGCTTATGGTGATCCCGATATCTCTTTTGAAGCCATACAGGATGCGGCAAAAAGAGCGCAGGCGCATGATTTCATCATGGAAATGAAAGAGGGATATGATACGGTACTAGGCGAACGTGGAATGGGGCTATCTGGTGGCCAAAAGCAGCGTATTGCTATTGCTCGTGCCATCCTAACAGATCCTAGTATTCTCATCCTTGACGATGCTACAAGCGCAGTTGATATGCAAACGGAAGTGAAAATCCAAAAAGCATTTGAAGAGGTTATGAAAGGAAGAACAACGTTCATTATTGCACATAGAATTTCTTCTTTGAAACATGCAGATGAAATAATCGTGTTAAATGAAGGTGAGGTTGTAGAACGAGGAAAACATCAAGAGCTCATTGATCAAAACGGCTACTACCGAAATATTTATGATATACAATATCAAGATCGTAAAGAGATCATGGCCAGACAAACTGGTTGAAATGGGGTGAAGGATTGAAACAAAATCGTAGAGAAAGGTTCCATTACTCTCAAGATACGGCAATTGAAAAACAATTCAATTGGAAACAAATGTCGCGCTTGCTTGAATACATGGAGCCTTACAAGAAGAGTTTGTTGCCAAAAGCAATCATTTCAATGTTATTAGCAACGGCTGTTAGATTGATCGTACCGATTTTTATTGGGGTATTACTATTTGACCATGCGATCAAAAATCGTGATCAAACATTGCTTATTCAATTAATTATTGGCATAGCTGGATTGTATTTGATTTCTTGGATTGCCAACTCATATCGAATAAAATGGACGAATGAGCTTGGACAATACATTATTTACGACATTAGACAAGGGTTGTTTAAACATATTCAGCGCTTGTCGCATGGATTTTTTGATAAACGATCGGCAGGTTCTATTCTTGTCAGGGTAATTAATGATGTGAACTCCATGCAGGAGTTATTTACGAATGGGGTTATTAATCTCCTCATGGATATTGTTCTATTGTTAGGAATCATTGTCATCATGTTTGTCTTAAGTCCTCAGTTAACACTAGCTATTATGATTATTTTACCGCTCATGTTTCTCATTTCTACGAGCTTGCGAAAACGTATTCGTCGTTCCTGGCAACAAGTTCGTATTAAGCAAGCCAAGCTGAATTCCCATTTGAATGAAAGTATTCAAGGAATTCGAGTGACTCAATCGTATACGCAGGAAAAAGGAAATATGGAATTTTTTCAGGGCGTTAATCATGAAAACTATGCTAGTTGGAAAGACGCGACTCAAAAGAGTGCGATTTTCAGACCTTTTGTTGAAATGTCCAATGCCATTGGTACAGCAATATTAATTTGGTTCGGGGTTTATCTTATTCAAAATGGGATGGACTACGGAGTATTTGTTACATTTGCTTTCTACTTAGGGATGTTCTGGGAACCAATCTCTCGACTTGGTCAAGTGTATAATCAGCTTCTCGTTGCGATGGCTTCGTCTGAGAGAATCTTCGAATTTCTTGATGAACAGCCGAATGTACCAGAAAAGGAAAATGCGAAAGAGCTTAAGGAAATGAAAGGCGAAATCACATTTGAAAATGTTGAATTCTCATATGATGAAAGCCGCAAAGCTCTGCATGAAATGAGCTTAACAATGAAAGCTGGTGACACCGTTGCGCTTGTGGGTCATACTGGATCAGGGAAGTCAACAATCGCTAATCTGATAAGCCGTTTCTATGATCCTACAAGTGGAACAGTTCGGATTGATGGAACGGACCTTAAAGACGTTAAACTCGATAGCTTACGTGAGAAAGTCAGCGTCGTTTTGCAAGATACGTTCATTTTTTCAGGTACAATTATTGAAAACATTCGATTTGGACGTCCGGACGCTAGCGATGAAGAAGTGAAGGAAGCAGCTAAAGCAGTAGGAGCTGATCCTTTTATTCAGCGCTTGAGTGATGGCTATGAAACAGAGGTAGAAGAAAGAGGTAACGTCCTATCAGTAGGTGAAAGACAACTATTATCGTTTGCGAGAGCACTTCTTGCGGACCCTCGAATATTGATTTTAGATGAGGCAACTGCAAGTATAGATACAGAGACAGAGCTGAAAATACAGAAGGCACTAAATGTTGTTTTGGAAGGCAGGACGGCAATCATGATCGCTCACAGGCTTTCAACGATTCGTGAGGCAGATAATATTATTGTTCTCGACCACGGACGCATATTAGAACAAGGAAATCATACTGAGCTTATGCGAAAAGGTGGAACGTATTATGAGCTTGTTAAATCACAATTCAATATGATGGACGCTGTATAGAAAGAAGCCAAGTAGGCTTCTTTTTTTTGTCCATTAATATGAATCAGACATTTCAATGGAGGTAAAACGAAAAAAATACAGAAGTTAATCTAAATGTGAACAGAATATTAACAAGAAAAAAAGTTTCGGAATTATACAGTTTGTGATACTTGTCACAATCTCATGAATGAGCCATAATAAAAGTGTAATTCAGAGGTACAATCGTTTCTATTGTGAATGATAAGGGAAGTTGAGTAACAGATGATAAGAAATTGGTACAAAGGGGATGAACAATTTGGAACTAGATTCAGCGACTCTAAGTCGCCTATTAACAAGTCTAACGTTAGGATTTCATATTATTTTTGCTACGTTAGGTGTTGGTGTCCCATTATTAATTAGCCTTGCTGAATGGATAGGGATTAAACGGAACGATCCTTATTACACATTGCTAGCGCGCCGCTGGGCTAGAGGATTCGTTGTTACCGTTGCTGTTGGTGTTGTAACTGGTACAGCAATAGGGCTCCAACTATCACTTTTATGGCCGAATTTCATGCAGTTAGCAGGGCAGGTCATTAGTTTACCGTTATTCCTTGAAACGTTCGCTTTCTTCTTTGAAGCAATTTTTCTTGGAATTTATCTTTATACGTGGGATCGATTCAAAAAACCGATCTATCACTGGTTTATATCAATTCCGGTTGTAATTGGCTCTACACTGTCTGCTTTCTTTATTTCCACTGTAAATGCTTTTATGAACTCTCCGCAGGGGTTTGATATAGTTGATGGTGTATTAACAAATATTGAACCACTCGCAGCGATGTTCAACCCAGCAACACCAACGAAAGTAGGCCATGTGGTCATGTCGGCATACCTTACTTCTGCTATTGTACTAGCTGCCATAACAGCATTTAAAATGCTTAAGGGTAAGCGTAGTACTTATTATAGGAAAGCTCTAAAGCTTACAATGACCGCAGGATTTATCTTTGCGATTGGGACGGCCGTGATTGGTGACTTTTCTGGTAAATTTTTAGCTGAATATCAACCAAGTAAGCTTGCAGCCGCAGAATGGCACTTTGAAACATCTGAAAATGCAGATCTTGTCGTGGGCGGATTTCTCGATAAAGAAACGGATGAAGTCAAATATGGGTTAGTATTACCAAACTTTTTAAGTATCCTTGCTCATGGTAATCCAAATGCGGAAGTAATGGGACTTGATCAAGTACCTGAAGATGAAGTGCCACCGCTATTTATTCATTACCTTTTTGACGGGATGGTCGGAATCGGAATGTTTCTCGCTGCTTTAACCTTTTTCTACGTGATTGCGCTAAGATTAAAACGATTTAACACGGAAAACAAATGGTTTTTACGGTTAATTGTTTTGGCGGGACCACTCTCAGTCCTTGCGATTGAATTTGGATGGATTTTCTCAGAAGTAGGCCGCCAGCCATGGATCTTATGGGATATTCTCAGAACAGGACAAGCTGCAACAACTGCGGATAGCGTCGGATGGATGTTTATCTTATTCCTTCTTCTTTACATTGTTCTTGGAACGCTTACTGTTACTGTTCTTAAGAAAATGTTCAATACTAATCCAGCTGAGAATGAACTTGAGGAAATCGCTAAATTGAAATAATTGCTTCGATTGAGAGGGGTGAAAATATGGACATTCAATTAGTAGGAATAACGGTACTATGGGTTTTTCTATATGGGTATTTGATCACAGCCTCGATAGATTTCGGGGCAGGATTCTTTGCCTATTATGGAGAACTCTCAGGAAAAGATCATATTATTAATAAAATTATTAGTCGTTATTTATCCCCGGTGTGGGAAGTGACGAATGTGTTCTTTGTTTTCTTTTTTGTTGGCCTAGTAGGCTTTTTCCCTGATACTGCCTATTATTATGGAACAGCTTTGCTTGTTCCAGGTAGTATCGCGATCATACTACTTGCCATTCGAGGCTCATTCTATGCCTTTGGAAATTACGGCGCAAAGAAAAGCAGAGTCTATACTTTTTTATATGGAGTGACAGGATTACTAATTCCAGCTTCTCTGTCCACAGCGTTAACTTTATCAGAAGGTGGATTTATTGAAGAGGTGAACGGTGAAGTTAAGTTTTTGGCAGGGGAATTATTTTCAAGCTTTTACTCCTGGTCAGTCGTGCTCTTA
Organism: Anaerobacillus sp. QJM3NY_32; assembly: GCF_056173645.1. Classification (NCBI taxonomy): domain Bacteria; kingdom Bacillati; phylum Bacillota; class Bacilli; order Caryophanales; family Bacillaceae; genus Anaerobacillus; species Anaerobacillus sp. QJM3NY_32. The sequence continues at coordinate 1,708,728 of NZ_CM149684.1, forward strand.
GCGATCGTATCGGTTCTATTTATTAGCGCCGCCTTTCTAACTTATTATGCTAGTCGAGCGAATGATCAACCTGCGCTTGAGCTTTTAAGAAAATATGCACTGTTCTGGAGCGCTCCAACCATTTTATCTAGTATTCTTGTGTTCGTAGCTCTTCAGCAGCATAATCCAGTTCACTTTGAGCGAATTCTTGATTATGCCTGGTTCTTTATCGCATCTCTTTTTTGTTTCCTTGTTGCAACATATCTCATTTTCAATCGGAAAAGATATGGTACGGCTTTTATCTTTGTTATGTTGCAATTTTTCTTCGCGTTCTTTGGATACGGTATATCACATCTACCGTGGATTTTGTATGACTATATTACAATCTATTCAGGATATACGAATGAAACGACGGGGATCTACCTAGTCTTCGCTTTTATTGCAGGACTCTTTCTCCTAGTTCCTTCTTTAATATTGCTGATGAGACTCTTTTTATTTGATGCAGAGTATGTCAAAGGGAATAAGAATAATAAGTCTTAGAGAGAATATTGACACTGATGATAAGAGTGGTAGGATAGTATTGATAGTGCGTCAGCATATTTGCTGGCGCGCGTTTCTTTCTGAATGAGTAGGAGGAGTGTGCGTTGAAAAAGCAGTTTGCCGTAATTGGACTCGGCCGTTTTGGAGGAAGCATTTGTAAGTCACTAAGTCAGCAGGGGATGGAAGTCCTCGCAATTGATATGGATGAAGATAAAGTGAATGAATTTTCTTCAGTGGCTACACATGCTGTGATCGCAGATTCAACAGATGAGAGTGTTCTAAAGAACCTCGGTATTCGAAACTTTGATCACGTTATCGTAGCGATCGGGGATAACATTCAATCAAGTATTTTAACAACTTTAATTCTAAAAGAGCTTGGCGTTAGCAAAATTACGGTTAAAGCACAAAATGATTATCACGAGAAGGTTTTGAATAAGATCGGTGCTGATAAGATTGTCCACCCGGAACGTGATATGGGTGTCCGAATTGCACACAGTATGGTCTCAAATAGCGTTTTAGACTATTTAGAGCTATCTGATGAACACAGCATTGTTGAGCTTATTGCTAACTCTAGAATGGATAATAAGACGATTATTGAACTTGATATTCGAGCGAAGTATGGTGCCAATATTGTCGCCATTAAAAAAGGTGATGAGATTATTGTATCTCCTCAAGCTGATCAGAAGATCTCCAAAGGAGACATTCTTATTGTAATAGGATCAGATCAGGACATTAATCGCCTTGAACGCCAAATTTTGAACCGAGATTAGTGAATAACAAAAAAGAGCCTGTCGCTTTTCGCGACAGGCTCTTTTGTATAATTAAATTTCCATAATGATCGGAAGGATCATAGGGCGACGTTTCGTTTTCTCGTATAGGAATGGTGCAAGAGTATCTGTAATTTCATTTTTAATTTCAGACCACTGACTTGTACGCTTTTCCATGACACCATTAAGATGTTTCGATAATAGCTCTTGAGCATCATTAATCAAATCACCAGATTCTCTCATATAAACAAATCCTCGTGAAATGATATCTGGACCTGAAAGAATCTTAAACTCTTTCATGTTAATGGAGACAACGACAATAACTAGACCTTCTTCAGAGAGAATTTTACGGTCTCTAAGAACAATGTTTCCAATATCCCCGATCCCTTTACCATCTACATAAACAGATCCAGATGGAATCTTACCGCTAATTGAAGCTTCATTCTCACTTAGAGCAAGTACTTCACCATTATCCATAATAAAGGAATGGTCTTGTGGAATTCCGCAATCCTGAGCAAGCTTCGTATGCATCTTCAGCATGCGATATTCACCGTGAATTGGCATAAAGAATTTTGGCTTAATGAGACGAAGCATAAGCTTCTGCTCATCTTGACCACCGTGACCAGATGTATGAATGTCACTTAGTTTATGATGAATCACGTCAGCGCCTGCACGAGAAAGCTGGTTAATGATTCTTGATACACTTACCTGGTTACCAGGGATAGGTGAAGAAGAGAAGACAACTGTATCTCCAGGAATGATTTGAATTTGACGATGCGTTGCATTCGCAATTCGAGATAGAGCAGCCATTGGCTCACCCTGACTTCCTGTACAAAGAATTGTTACTTTGTTCTCAGGTAGTCGATTAATTTGATTGGCATCAATGAACGTATCTTTAGGCGCATTAATATAGCCAAGTTCCTGTCCAATTGTAATGTTGGACTCCATACTACGACCAAATACAGCTACTTTACGTCCATTTTCGACAGCTGCTTCAACCACTTGCTGTAGGCGGTGAATATTGGATGCGAATGTTGCGAAAATAACGCGTCCGTCTACTTTTCTAAAGATATCTTGAATGGTTTCACCAACGCGACGCTCGGACATTGTGAATCCAGGTACTTCACTGTTTGTACTGTCAGAAAGAAGGGCTAGAACGCCTTCTTTACCAATCTCAGCCATCTTTGTTAAGTTAGCTGGTTCACCGACTGGTGTAAAATCAAACTTAAAGTCTCCTGTATGAACAATATTACCTGGAGGTGTCTTAACAACAACCCCAAAGGAATCCGGAATACTGTGTGTTGTTCTAAAGAACATAACAGAAGTCTTTCTAAATTTAATAATATCTTCTTCTGTAATTTCATTTAGGGATGCTCCACGTAGAAGGCCATGCTCTTCAAGCTTATTTCTAATAAATCCTAAAGCGAGCTTTCCTCCATAAATAGGAACATTAATTTCACGAAGTAAGTAGGGGATGCCGCCTATATGATCTTCGTGACCGTGCGTAATAAAAAGACCTTTAATCTTATCCTGGTTTTTTACGAGATAAGAATAATCAGGAATAACGTAGTCAATTCCTAATAATTCTTCCTCAGGGAACTTAATTCCCGCATCAACAAGAATAATTTCGTCTTGAAACTGAATACCGTACATGTTTTTACCGATTTCTCCGAGTCCACCTAAAGCGAAAACGGCGGTTTGATGATTTTTAACAAATTTCATAGTCTATACATTCTCCAATTCAAAGTGCTCTGATTTTTGCTCAAACTCTAAGAAGTCATCTTCCACGGTTTGAATAAATTCGATATTGATATCGCGTTCCTTAAGCTTGTAGCGAACTTCCCGTTCAGAAGTAGCCTCTACGTAAAGGCTCATTGTTCGCTCTCTTACAGGAACCTCCTTTTTAGTGCCTTGATAAAATACCTTATAAATCATTCTAAATCTCTCCTTAACTCAGACAATTTGTGTGCATCTTCGTTTATTATATAGGAAATTGGTTTCTTTTTCATGTTTCTAACCACATTTCCATAAGAAATAGGAGAATTTGCATGAATTAATGTGCAAATTAGGTTAATCAATGGAATATTTCGGTTGTGGAAATAGCACATTTCTCCAGGTTTTAATCAGTTTACGTTTCATTTTACGATACATTATGCTCATCCTTCCTTTTTTTGATAACTAAGCCTAGTATTTATCAACGATGGTTGAATTAATTTGGGAAAAGGTGGATGTCATAACCGAAGACACTTGGTGCCATTTAATGTAACATAAGATAGTGGTATAGCATAAGGGATGATTAGCTTTACGTAAAGCTATAAATATATAGGGCTATTTATACAAAAGTACACATACAAAGGAGGTACCAATGAGACTTTATGCCGCACTTATTTCACTTAGCTTAATATGGGGCATGTCATTCATGTTCATAAAATTAATAGTACCTGTTGTAGGGCCATGGGGAGTAGTGTTTTTTAGATGTTTGCTAGGCGCACTGGCTTTATTCATGTACTTACTGATTAGAAGACGTCTTAAACAAGTGAGGAAGGACCTACCCTGGGTAAGCCTTATCACCATTGGGATAATGAATGCGCTCATTCCCTGGGGAATGATTGCATTAAGCGAAGAGCGAATTACAAGCAGTCTCGCTGCTACACTTAATGCAACGACACCCCTTTTTACAAGCGTGATTGGTGCGCTTTTCTTCGGAAGAATTCTATATCAAAAGCAATGGTCGGGAATCATCGTAGGGTTTATTGGAATTCTCTTTCTCATTGACCTGGATGTTCTAGAATTAGTTCAGGGAGATGTATGGGGGATCTTACCTATGCTCATTGCAACAGGGTGCTATGGCTTTGCTTCTCAATACACGAAAAAGAATTTGAAAGATGTGCCTGTTGATGTTTTGTCATTTATAACCCTTACGATTGGCGCAGTGGGCGGGGGATTATTAATGGTCCTGTTTGGAGACGGGGGCATCGAGTTTACCTTCCTGCTTCAACGTGATATTCTAATATCGCTTATTGGACTAGGTGTGTTTGGCTCAGGTCTCGCTTATTTACTTTTCTATTATATGATTCAGAAGGGGAGTGCAGAGTTTGCCACTCTTGTGACATATCTTGTGCCAGTGACAGCTTTGATTTGGGGTAGTGTTTATTTAAATGAAGTGATTACGTTCCCTATGATTATCGGACTGCTTTGTATTTTTACTGGCGTCTACATGTCGGGTAGGAAAGCAAATCGCGAGGTAAAGTCTATAAAGAAGTCAGCTTGATTACCTGTATAGTTTGGCTAGTGTTTATAGAAAAATTAGTGAAGATAGGTGAAAATAATGCACAATGAGAAAATTGTATTTTTTGATATCGATGGGACCCTTCTTGATCATAATAAACAAATCCCATCTTCAACACGAGAGTCATTAAAAGCTTTAACGGAAAAAGGTGTCCATGTAGCGATTGCTACCGGAAGAGCTCCTTTTATGTTTGCAGATTTAAGAGAGGACCTTGGGATAGATACGTTTATTAGTTTTAATGGTCAGTATGTGAAACATCAAGAAAAGGTTGTTTTAACGAACCCTCTTAGTCGTGACGAAATCACTGTACTTGAAGAAGAAGCAAGGAAAAATGGTCATCCAATGGTCTTTCTCGATCATGAAGCAATGATGAGTAATCACGATGAGCACCCACATATTATAAAGAGTATGGATGATCTTAAGATGCACTATCCTGGGTATGATCCTTCTTATTATCATTCAAGAGATATTTACCAGGCGCTATTGTTCTGCGAGAGTAAAGAAGAGGATGGATATCGCGATGCATATGGTAACCTCGATTTTATCCGCTGGCATGATTATTCAATGGATGTGATCCCTCCTGGTGGTTCAAAGGCAAGAGGAATTGAAGCTATGATCGACCATCTCGGTTTTAAACGTGAAAATACGTATGCTTTTGGAGATGCGTTGAACGATTTAGAAATGTTGAGATTTGCAGGAACGGGTATAGCGATGGGAAATGGATATGATGAAGTAAAGGCAGTGGCTGATATAGTGACTGACCCAGTTGACCAAAACGGTATTCAAAAAGGTCTTAAAAAAGTTGGACTACTATAATAGAAAAGGATCGCAATAATTGCGATCCTTTTTTTAATGCTTCTTAAATTAGTTTCCTAATGGAGAAAGTTCACTTGCCTCTTCATTATTAATTCGATCATAAAACATAACCCCATCAAGATGGTCGATTTCATGTTGGACAACAATGGCAGGTAGCCCTTTCAATCTTAGCTTAAGAGGATTTCCTTCAGCGTCCACACCTTTTACGGTAATGCGTGCATAACGCGGTACTGCACCAGGTACTTCACGATCCACAGATAAGCACCCTTCGCCACCATCTAAATAGGTTTTTTCAACTGAATGGCTTAAGATTTTAGGATTCATAATTCCATAGCTGTATAAAGTGCCTCTGTGATCAGACACATGGACAGCAATCATCCGTTTACTAATGCCAATTTGTGGTGCTGCAATACCAATACCTGAGCGCAGTTCATATTCAAGTGCAGTTTCAGGATCCTGACTATTCTTAAGAAACTCAAGCATTTCTCTTAAAGTTTGTTTATCGTCTTCTGATGCAGGAAGATCAACCTCTTTCGCTTCTTTCTCAAGAACTGGATCTCCTTCTCTGCGAATATCTTTCATAGTTAACATATCATCATTCACTCCTATTCAAAAACGGTCATTCTAATATTAAGTATATTCAACTTTATGGAGGGAATAAAGAAATTGCTCTGACTCAAGCAAACTTTTTTGAAAAGTGGTTTTCCTTATTTCATCACCATTAAAATCTTACAATAGTGATAGTTTAGCACAACCCAACATAACTGAAAATCCTTTTAAATTGCATGTCTTACTAACCTTATATAATAAAGATGATGAGCTTAAAAGGAAAGTATAGATGAGCAAGGCTCTAAAATAAAAGTCTAGAACGATTAGTCTATGAATGGGAATGCAATCTGATTATTTTTGGAGGTTATAAAAATGGAGTATTCTATTGAGAACTGTCTTGTGGTATAGTAATCAGTGATGTAAAATCAATTGGTATGAATTGGATATGTGGGGGGACTTTTTTTGCTACGTAAATATCGTTTGGGAATTATTTCTCTTTTTTTCTGTTTTCTTTTAATTGGTTTAGCGGGTTGTCAATTCGGTGGTAGTACAGAAGAAAAAATGTATGATCATTTAGAAGAAGCGGTCGCACTTGAAGATCAGTTTCGGGAACAACAAGAACCGTTAGCTAAAGCAGAAAAAAAGGAACAAGAAATTTATGATGACATTGTTGCACTAAGTATGGATGAGTTCGATGAAGTCGAAAAGCTTTCAAAGCAAGCAGAAGAAAATACGGATAAAAGACTTGAGTACTTAAAAAAGGAAAAAGAAAGTATAGATGAAGCTTACAAAGAATTTGAAGAAATTAAAGATCTAACAGAAGATCTTGAAGGTGATGCTGCTAAAAAGGACGCTAAGGCTCTTATTGAGACGATGGATAAGCGATATGAAGCTTATGAAAAGCTCAATAAAGAATATGAAAAAGCAGTGAAACAAGACAAGAAGCTCTACAGTTCACTTCAAGATAAAGAACTTACATTAGAACAGCTTCAGGAACAAATTAAGGTTGTAAATGATCAGTACAGTAAAGTGTCTGAGCATAAGGAAGAGTTCAATAAATATACAACTGACTTTAATGAAGCGAAAAAAGCATTTTATCAATCAGCAGAATTAGACGTAAACTACTCAGAATAACCAAAGAACCGCTCAAGTTGAGCGGTTCTTTTTAGATCGTTTTCTTCCATTTTAGCCCGATTTTGATAAAGCGGGTGATAGTCCACCACCAAAGAAAAAAGGTAAAGTGTTAACAAAATGAACGACTTCAAATATGGTGTTCCTAATTATTTACACTAGTACAGTGTGGGATTAAGTAATGTAACAGTTTGATTTTCATCTTTTAACACGCAATAATTAAATCAATTAATTGACTTGAAACTTACTGTATTGTAAACTTAAAAACGAACTTACTCATGAAGAGAAGCACTTCCTTAATCTTACTGATACAGACTATTATTCGCAGTAATACATAGCGCTAGGGATTATTTCTTCAGGATTAAGGGTATGACATTGAGTGTTGTCTTAAGTAATCCAATTTAATGAATGCTATTTGTCATTTAATAACGTTGAAATGGACATGCTAGTTATGTCTGTAAACTGAACGACCCACTCACAATTGCACTATTGCAATTCAATAATCTATCTCTTTATGAATGAAAGGATGAGGTGAAAGGTATGGGAACAAAAACCATCGAAAACATCGAAGGCCAATTCGAAATGTTCCAGATTCTAAATGAAAATGGCGAAATCGTGAACAAAGAAGCAATGCCTGAACTATCAGATGAGCAGCTTCAAGAACTAATGCGCCGCATGGTGTACACACGTATTCTTGATCAGCGTTCAATTTCTTTGAACCGTCAAGGACGTCTTGGCTTCTACGCACCAACTGCAGGACAGGAAGCTTCACAACTAGGAAGTCAGTTTGCACTTGATAAAGAGGACTGGATTCTTCCAGGTTACCGTGATGTTCCACAGATCATCTGGCACGGTCTTCCATTATATAAAGCATTCTTATTCTCTCGTGGTCACTTTGTAGGGAACCAGGCTGATGGCCTGAACGTGTTGAGCCCACAAATTATCATCGGTGCTCAAATTACACAAACTGCTGGTGTTGCACTTGGACTTAAGAAAAAAGGCAAGAAAAACGTAGCGATCACTTACACTGGTGACGGTGGTGCTTCACAAGGTGACTTCTATGAAGGAATGAACTTTGCAGGTGCATATGCTGCTCCAGCTATCTTTGTTGTGCAAAACAACCGCTTTGCAATCTCTGTTCCAGTTGAAAAGCAATCTGCAGCGAAAACAATCGCTCAAAAAGCAGTTGCAGCTGGTATCCAGGGTGTTCAAGTAGACGGTATGGACGTTCTTGCTGTTTATAAAGCAGTTACTGACGCTCGTGAGCGCGCAATTAATGGCGAAGGTCCAACTCTAATCGAGACAATGACTTACCGCTATGGGCCACATACAATGGCTGGTGACGATCCAACTCGTTACCGTTCTGAAGATCTAGATAGCGAGTGGGAAAAGAAAGATCCAATCGTTCGTTTCCGCAAGTATCTTGAGAGCAAAAACCTTTGGTCTGAAGAAAAAGAAAACGAAGTAGTCGATAAAGCGAAGGAAGAAATCAAAGCTGCTATTAAAAAAGCAGATGGCACTCCTAAGCAAAAAGTAACGGATCTTATTTCTAACATGTACGAAGAGCTTCCACAGAACCTTCGTGAACAATACGAACAATATAGTGCAAAGGAGTCGAAGTAAGCTATGGCGCAAATGACAATGATTCAAGCAATCACTGATGCGATGCGTACGGAGTTGAAAAATGACGAGAACGTACTCGTATTCGGTGAGGACGTAGGTCAAAACGGCGGCGTTTTCCGTGCGACAGAAGGACTTCAAAAGGAATTTGGCGAAGATCGCGTATTCGATACTCCGCTTGCTGAATCAGGTATCGGTGGTATGTCTATCGGACTTGCACTTACTGGATTCCGTCCAGTCCCAGAAGTTCAGTTCTTTGGATTTGTATACGAAGTAATGGATGCTATTTCCGGTCAAATGGCTCGTCTTCGTTATCGTTCAGGCGGCTCTTTCCACGCGCCGATTACTGTTCGCTCACCATTTGGTGGCGGCGTTAAAACACCAGAACTTCACGCGGATAGCCTTGAAGGTCTAATGGCGCAACAGCCAGGACTAAAAGTCGTTATCCCTTCAAACCCTTATGATGCAAAAGGACTTCTTATCTCTGCGATTCGTGATAACGATCCAGTTATTTTCCTTGAGCACATGAAGCTTTATCGTTCTTTCCGTCAGGAAGTTCCTGAAGAAGAATATACAATTGAAATTGGTAAAGCTGAAGTAAAACGTGAAGGTACTGACATCACAATCGTAACTTACGGTGCGATGGTTCAGGCTTCTCTTAAAGCTGCTGAAGAGCTTGAAAAGAACGACATTAGTGCAGAAGTAATCGACCTTCGTACGGTTAGCCCGCTCGATATCGATACAATTATTGCCTCTGTTGAAAAAACAAACCGTGCAATTGTTGTTCAAGAAGCACAAAAGCAAGCAGGAATTGCAGCTAACGTTGTAGCAGAAATCAACGACCGCGCAATCCTAAGCCTTGAAGCACCAGTTCTTCGCGTAGCTGCACCTGATACTGTATTCGCATTCTCAGCTGCTGAAGATGTATGGCTTCCTGATCACACTGACATCATCGAAAAAGCTACACAAGTAGTTAATTTCTAATTAACATTTTATAAAAAAACATGAAGTGAAGCCGCACTATGCGCTTCGCTTCAGATCTTATATGAGCAAAATTTTTCTACAATTAGGAGGCGAAGTCCCGTGGCATTTCAATTTAAGATGCCGGATATCGGTGAAGGTATCCATGAAGGCGAAATCGTAAAATGGTTTGTTAAATCCGGAGATGAAGTAAAAGAAGACGATATTCTTGCAGAAGTACAAAACGACAAAGCTGTTGTTGAAATCCCTTCTCCAGTAGACGGAACAGTTAAAGAAGTTCACGCTGAAGAAGGTGCAACTGTTATTGTTGGAGATGTAGTCATCACTTTCGACGCAGAAGGTTATGAAGATGCAGAAGAAGAACCAACAGCTGAACAGCCACAAGCTGAAGAAGAAGCTCCTAAAGCAGAAGCTAAATCAGAAGCGAAAGAAGACAGCGCTGGATCAAAACCACTTCCTGAAGATGACGAAGAAACAGATCCTACTAAGCGAGTTATCGCTATGCCAGCAGTACGTAAGTATGCTCGTGAAAACGGCGTAAGCATCTCGAAAGTATCTGGTTCTGGTAAGAATGGTCGCGTTGTGAAAGAAGATATCGACACTCACTTGAATGGTGGAGGCGAAACAGCTTCTGAAGCTCCAGCAGCGACAGAAGAAAAAGCTGAAGCGAAGCAAGAAGCTTCTACTACATCAGCACAGCCACAAGCATCTGCACAACCAGAAACTCGTGAGAAGATGAAAGGTATGCGTAAAGCAATTGCAAAAGCAATGGTTAACTCGAAGCATACTGCTCCACACGTAACTCACATGGATGAAATTGTTGTAACAGATCTTGTTGCTCACCGTAAGAAGTTCAAACAATATGCTGCAGACAAAGATGTGAAGCTAACTTACCTTCCATACGTTGTAAAAGCACTTGTTTCTGCACTTCGCGAATTCCCAATGTTGAATGCATCTATTGATGATTCTACTGACGAAATCGTACACAAGCATTACTACAACATCGGTATCGCTGCTAACACTGACGCTGGACTAGTTGTTCCAGTTGTGAAAGAAGCAGACCGTAAGCCACTTCTTAATGTTTCATCTGAAATTAATGAGTTGGCTAAAAAAGCTCGCGATGGTAAACTATCAGGGGACGATATGAAAGGTAGCACATGTACTATTTCTAACCTGGGTTCTGCTGGTGGTCAATGGTTTACACCAATCATCAATAACCCGGATGCTGCTATTCTTGGTATTGGTCGTATTGAGGAGAAGCCAGTTGTTATCGACGGAGAAATCGTTGCAGCACCTGTTCTTGCTCTATCGATCAGCTACGACCACAGACTTATTGATGGCGTAACAGCACAACTTGCTCTTAACCACATCAAGCGTCTGTTGAACGATCCACAACTCTTAATGATGGAGGCGTAATAATATGGTAGTAGGAGATTTTCCAATCGAATTAGACACACTTATAGTAGGAGCTGGACCAGGTGGATATGTTGCTGCAATCCGTGCAGCACAGCTTGGTCAGAAAGTTGCCATTGCTGACAAAGGAACTCTAGGCGGAGTTTGCTTAAACGTCGGCTGTATTCCTTCAAAAGCAATGATTAATGCATCTCATAAATATGAGTCTGCAAAGCATTCCGATGATATCGGAATCACTGCTGAGAACGTGAGCGTTGACATGAAGAAAGTTCAGGAGTGGAAGTCTTCTGTTGTTGACAAGCTTACTGGCGGCGTAGCAGGACTTATGAAATCAAATAAAGTTGATGTTGTTAGCGGTGAAGTTTATTTCGTCGATAAGAACACAGTTCGTATCATGGACGAAAAGAACTCTCAAACGTATACATTCAACAACTGCATCATCGCAACAGGGTCTCGCCCAATCGAACTTCCAAGCTTCAAATGGAGCAAGCGCGTTATTTCTTCAACTGGTGCACTTGCACTTGACGAAGTTCCTAAGAAAATGGTTGTTATCGGCGGAGGATACATCGGAATCGAACTTGGTACTGTGTACGCAAACTTCGGTACTGAAGTAACAATCCTTGAAGGTACGAAGCAAATTCTACCTGGATTCGAAAAACAAATGAGCTCTCTTGTTTCTCGTCGTCTTAAGAAGAAAGGTAATGTAGAAATCATTACTCAAGCTCTTGCACAAGGCGTTGAAGAAACAGAAGACGGCGTAACAGTAACAGCAGAAATCAAAGGTGAAACGCAGACGTTTGACGCTGATTATGTACTAGTTACAGTTGGTCGTAAGCCTAATACAAATGAAATCGGTCTTGAAGAACTTGGCGTTGAAATGACGGACAAAGGTCTTGTGAAGATTGACAAGCAGTGTCGTACAAACTTCGATAACATCTATGCTATTGGTGATATCGTAGAAGGTCCTGCACTTGCTCATAAAGCTTCTTACGAAGGTAAAGTAGCTGCAGAAGCGATCAGTGGTGAAAACTCTGTGATTGACTATCTTGCAATCCCAGCGGTTGTTTTCTCTGACCCAGAACTCGCTTCAGTTGGTTACACTGAACAAGAAGCAAAAGATCAAGGATTCGATGTGAAAGCATCTAAATTCCCATTCGGTGCTAATGGCCGTGCATTGTCTCTTAACGACAGTGAAGGATTTATGAAGCTTATCACTCGTAAAGAAGATGGCCTAGTGATCGGCGCTCAAATTGCTGGTCCTAACGCTTCTGATATGATTGCTGAGCTTGGTCTTGCAATCGAAGCTGGTATGACAGCTGAAGACATTGCGCTTACAATTCATGCTCACCCAACACTTGGAGAAATTACTATGGAAGCTGCTGAAGTAGCTCTAGGTACTCCAATTCACATTGGTTAATAATTAATTGAAAAACTCCAGAGACAAGAGTCTCTGGAGTTTTTATATGGAGAATGAGCAGTCCCGCTCATGATAATTTTATGATTCATTTAAGTGGATTCAATTGCTTTTATTAGTTAATAGAGGTTGGAAATGGACCACATTCATAAATATAAACGAATGGATTAGGTATGTTCAGTTTTCTTTCTTTATTGGAAACTAAATATAGAAATGAAGCGATTAGGAGATTTACTTGCACATACATTTGAGAATAGGACACTTGTATTATGCGGAGGTGCTGTTCTATGTATGGAAAAGTTATTTGCATTCAGCTTTTGATCTGGTTTGGTTTTTTTCAACTTATTTATTATTCTCCTCGAGATCATATTGGATTTAAGATTTTATTATTTTTAGTTTTTCTTTATCTTATTTGTACGATTTCTGTTCAAATGGTTAGAAGAGGAAGAGAGCTTATCTATTTGATTTCTTTTTCTTCTACTCTGGCATTCATCATTATCTATCTATACCATTTAATTTGATGGACGTAACTATTTAAAAATTAAGCTGACTAATGAATGTTATCGATAACCTTCATTAATATAATAGATAGAAGGTAAATGAAAAAGCGTCCTACCAAGAGGGTAGGACGCTTTTAGTGTTTTATGATTTTGGATCATCTTTCTTAGGTGGTCTAGGAGGTATTTTCTCTTGTTTAAAGGCTTTAACGAGAGAAATGATCATTCCTATTATAATAATAGCAAACGGGAATGCAGCGATGATAGAAGCCGTTTGAAGAGCTCCTAATCCTCCAGACCAAAGCAGAACTGCAGCAGCAGATGATTGAATCACACCCCAAGTTAATTTCACTTTGGTGGAAGGATTCATGCTTCCGTTCGTCGTTTGCATTCCAAGGACGAATGTTGCTGAGTCAGCTGAAGTAATAAAGAATGTGCTGATTAATAAAATGGCAATAATCGACATGGCTGTTCCAAGTGGATATTGCTCAAGTACAGCGAATAGCGCAACTTCCATACCCTGGTTATTGATAATGTCGTAAATACCTGTTCCTGCCATATCAAGTGAAATAGCTGACCCTCCAAATACGGAGAACCATAATCCACCAAAGATTGTCGGAACTAAAAGGACACCAAGAACAAATTCTCTGATCGTTCGACCTTTTGATACTCGAGCAATAAATGTTCCAACGAATGGCGCCCAGGCAATCCACCATGCCCAATAGAAGATTGTCCAGCTCTGGATCCAAGACGACCCTTCAAAAGGTCTCATACGGAGACTCATACTTGGTAGGTTTTGAATATAAGATCCAAGTGTAGATGTGAAGAGGTCCATAATAAAGTTTGTAGGTCCTGCGAATAACAGGAAGAACATGAGCAAGATCGCTAGGACAATGTTTGTATTACTTAAGTACTTAATCCCTCTTGAAATCCCCGTTGAAGCAGAGATCATATAGAGGACAGTTACAATAAGAATAATGATTAACTGTGTTGTAAACGAATTTTCAATGCCAGTTAAATAGGAAATTCCTCCGCCTATTTGAGAAGCACCAAAGCCAAGGGACGTCGCGACACCAAATACAGTCGCAATGACAGCAATAACGTCGATTAGTTTACCAATTGGTCCATTTACACGTTCTCCAAGAATCGGATAGAAAATCGCGCTGATTAAGCCTGGCGCACCTTTTCTAAATTTAAAGAAGGCAAGTGCGAGAGCAACGACTGTGTAAATTCCCCACGGGTGAAGTCCCCAGTGGAAGAAGCTGTATTGAAAGGCTAGTCGCGCTGCTTCATCTGACTGACCAGCTGCCCCAGCTGGAGGATCATAGTAGTGGAACATCGGCTCTGCTACACCCCAGAATACAAGTCCAATTCCCATTCCGGCTGAGAAAAGCATAGCAAACCATGTAATTAGGTTATATTCAGGTACATCGGTTTCTTTACCAAGTCGAAGTCTTCCATACTTCGAAAAGATAAGATAAATCGCAAAGATAAGAAAGCCTGACGCTGCTAATAAATAAAACCATCCAAACTTCACTTGAAGAAAGCTTTGAAGTGAGCTTGTAGTCGAATCTAATGACTCAGGAGAAATCGTACCCCAAGAAATAAAGATTAGAGACAGAAGTACAGAGATAACAAAGACTGCTGTAAGCTTATTCAAATTTCATCATCACCTTTCTAAAATAATTCCAAAAAATAGCACTGTCATCTGAAAGCACTTTTATACACAGGAAATAAAATGTATGTGTACTCAATGTTACCTGTCGATACCAAAACTATGCAGGTAAGCGCCCTATTCCCTTTTATTAACAGGCTTCAGGACAAGTCAAGCAAAAGACACGTTGTCTAGTATATTTGTTGTTTTAAACGTTGTAAAGGGAAAAACCATGTCAGAAAGGAAGTCGGAATAGTTGAAAAATAGATGGGTAGATAGTTGGTTATTTGTGACAATTTCCTCTTTATACTGTTCATGAATTCGTATATGATGAAATGAGACTAGATAAGGGGAGAGAGAAATGACAAACACATTGAAATGGATGACATTAGCGCTTTTGCTTTTTGTAGCTGCGTGTTCAACAAATGCTGGTTCACAAGAAAATTCAGAAGCATCAACGAATGAAGCAAATAATAGTGAAGCTTCAAATGAACAAGAAACAAACGAAGAAACAAATAAGGAAGAAACAGATTCAGACGCGGCAGGTAATGCTGAGTCAGAGGATCAGAAAGAAGAAGAAGCTACTGCAGAAGAAGTAAAGCCTGAATATCGACTTAACGAAGCTTTTTGGGGCTTTGAACCGATAAATGATGCACCTGCTGAAGCGGTTCTACTTACAATTGACGATGCTCCAGATACGAATGCCGTAGAAATGGCAAAAACGTTAAAAGAACTAGATGCTCCTGCCATTTTCTTTATTAACGGTCATTTTATTGATACAGATGAAGAAAAAGCAAGGTTAAAAGAAATTTATGATATGGGCTTTGAAATAGGAAACCATACGATGACGCACGCTGATCTCAAAACATTATCAGAAGAAGAGCAAAAAGAAGAGATATTGAAGGTAAATGAAATGATAGAAGAAGTAATTGGAGAAAAGCCGAAGTTCTTTAGAGCACCTTTTGGATCTAATACTGACTTTTCGAAGTCATTAGCCGAAGAAGAAGGCATGCTCGTAATGAATTGGACATATGGCTATGACTGGGTAAAGGAATATCAAAGTGAAGCTGCAATCAAAGACATTATGGTAAATTCACCGCTACTTCAAAATGGGGCAAACTTACTTATGCATGACCGTGATTGGACAGCTGCTGCATTAGGAGATATTGTGAAAGGATTAAGAGATAAAGATTATAACTTAATTGATCCGGAAGAAATTGAACCTTTACAAAAATAAACAGCCATTTGGCTGTTTATTTTTTTGCGTAATACATTGTTCTACCGTTGAAGAGAGTAAGATCGGCCTGTAATTTATTTGCAAGAAATTTACATAATTCATTCGCTTTCGCTTTATCACCGTGAGTGGATTGATCTGGTAGAACAATCTGAAGTTTGCTGTCTACTAAACCGATGATAATCATCCGATAATCACTTTGTTTTCCTTTTAAATAAAACCAAATGTCTCCATCCACTTGTTCAATCAAAGTATAGGGGAAAGCAGACTCACTATAGGACCAAGAAAGTTGCTCTCCGGTTTTGGATGTTATGTCCATGTAGTAGGAAAGTAAGCTTTTAATATGATCAAGTGATAGTTCATCTTCCGTTTTTGGTTTTAAGTAAGCACTTTAAGGCATGATCATTCCTCCCATCGTCATATAATAAAGTGTACAGTGTAAATTGTATTCTGACAATTGGTCGTTCATCCACACATATTGGACACAAAAAGAATATAATGTGATATACAATATAGTGTTGACAAAACAATTGTGACACACTATTATGAAGTTAAGCGAAACGGAAGCGTTTTCAAAACTAACTTAAGGGGTGTTGAGAATGGGTATTATCATTTGCCAAACTTGCGAAAAAACAATTGATCACGTACATGAAGAGAAGGTAAGTACACTTTATAGCAGATGCCCGGAATGCAATAAAAAAGATAAAAAATAACGTATATAGCAAAGAAAAAGGCGGCCAATTGGCCGCCTCTTATTTAATGGCTTTATATTCTTTAATGACCCGAATGTGAACTAATTCGTCGTCCTCAGGCCCCTGAACCGGTAGTCCAGCTTCAATGTTTTCTTCGATATATGTTAAGTTTTCTTCTGTAATGATTTCACCTGGGATGAAGATTGGAATTCCGGGTGGATAAACCATCACAAATTCTGCAATGACACGACCTGCCGATTCTTTAAATGGAATCACCTCTGTTTCAGAATAAAAAGCATCTCGAGGTGAAACAGCTAGAATCGGGATATCTGGAGCGTGAACATCAAACTTTTTAGTGATTGAACCTTCTGTCTCTTTGAAGGCGTCTACCATGTCTTTTAGAGCATGAACAAGAGCGGTGGTTGTTTCCTCGGTATCGCCAGGAGTTACAATACATAATAGGTTATACAAATCAGAGAGCTCTACTTCAAGGTTCGCTTCTTTTCGAAGCCAAACTTCAGCTTCATAACCAGTAATTCCAAGGTCATGAACAGAAATGATTAATTTCGTTGGATCATAATCGTAAGTAGCGTTCGTTCCAAGGATTTCTTGCCCAACACAATATAGAGGAGAAATATCATTTATTTGCTTTCGCGCTTCTTCTGCAAGTTGTATGGAGCGTTCAATTAAATCATATCCATCCATGACCAATCTTTTTCTTGCAACGTCAAGAGAAGCAAGAAGGATATACGAAGTGGAAGTAGTTGTTAGCATGCTAATAATGGTTTGGACGCGTTTTGCAGAAACAAGCCCTTCTTTTACATTAAGGACGGAACTTTGTGTCATTGATCCCCCTAATTTATGCACACTTGTAGCTGCCATATCTGCACCTGCTTGCATAGCTGAAACGGGCAGTCGCTCGTGGAAGTGAATGTGAACACCGTGAGCTTCATCAACTAATACAGGAACGTCATACTCATGAGAAATCGTGACAATCTCTTCAAGATTAGCAGATATACCAAAATAGGTGGGGTTAATGACAAGGACACCTTTTGCGTCAGGGTGCTGTTCTAATGCTTTCTTAACGGCTATAGGAGTAATGCCGTGGGAGATGCCAAGCTTAGGGTCAATTTCCGGATGAATAAATACAGGTGTTGCGCCGGAGAAAATAATTGCAGACATAACAGACTTATGAACATTTCTCGGGACAATAATTTTATCTCCTGGTGAACATACAGTCATGACCATTGTCATGATTGCACCGCTTGTACCTTGAATAGAGAAAAAGGTTGCGTCAGCGCCAAAAGCTTCAGCAGCTAGATCCTGTGCTTGCTTAATCATACCGTGTGGATGATGGAGGTCATCAAGTGGTTGAATGTTAATTAAATCAATTGACAGGGCGTTTTCGCCTATGAAAGAACGAAATTCAGGATCTATGCCAGCGCCTTTTTTGTGGCCGGGTATATGAAATTGAATAGGGTTTTTGTTAGCGTGGTTTACTAAACCAGTGAACAATGGTGTTTCGTGTTGTTGCAAATCCAGCACCTCTTTATTTATACTTTGGTTAAATGAATAACGTTGTAGATCGTCTGCTCTTTTATATCGAATGAGCCGAAAATCTTGAAATCAGTAGTATAGCTTATACGTTACTAGATAAAGCCCTCCACAGTAGTTTGTGGAAAGCGGGTTTGGTCTAAGTGAACTTTTTGTATAGCCAGATATGACGCTTAAAAGAAGAACATTAGTTATAGGACTTCTTTCTTCCTTAAACAAACTGAGTATAATCACATGAGGGATAATTTGCAAGTTTTATTTTAAACCCATGCTTATCGATCAACTATATAAGGAAGCATCGTTCCTAGAAGAGAAAAGAGGAGATCACTTCTAACTCTCGAAATGGGTTATCATAAGGAGAGGATTCATTATGAAGTGGAATACGCGAATTACTCAGTTATTAGGTATTGAAAGACCAATCGTTCAAGGGGGTCTCGCCTATCTTGCATATCACGAGTTAGCTGCTGCTGTTAGCAACGCAGGAGGATTAGGGCAGCTCACAGCTATGTCTATGGAGTCAGCAACACAGCTTAAAGAAGAAATCGCCCTTACTAAAAGTCTCACCGATCAGCCATTTGGAGTGAACTTTGCGATTGGTCAACATGGAAGACCCTTTGAGGATATGCTTGAAGCAGCCATTGAAGAAGGAGTGGAGATCATTTCGGTTACCGGTGGAAACCCTAAGCCGGTATTTGATATGGTAGAAGGAACGAATGTGAAAGTTGTTGTTTTGACTGCTAGTAAAAGACAAGCAGTAAAAGCAGAAGAGTTAGGAGCTACTGCCGTAATGGTTGTCGGGCAAGAAGGTGGAGGACATCTTGGAAAGGATGATATTGGTACGATGGTACTCGTTCCTCAAGTAGTTGATGCTGTGTCTATTCCGGTTATTGCTTCAGGGGGAATAGGTGATGGAAGAGCGCTAATGGCTTCTCTCGCACTTGGCGCTGAGGGAATTGAAATGGGTACACGATTTATTGTTACAAAAGAATGTACCCATGCTCATGATGTTTACAAGCGTCGTTTGCTTCAAGGGTCTGAAACGGATACTATGATTATTAAGCGTAGTATTGGAGCACCTGCAAGAGTTATTAGGAATGTGTTTGCTCAAGAGATTTTACAAATTGAAGCAAATCAGGGAGGATATGATCTTCTTAAAGAATACATAAGCGGTAAAGCAAACAGGAAATTTATATATGATGGAAAAGAAGAAGAAGGCTTTGCTTGGGCAGGTCAGGTTATGGGAGCGATCAATGATGTTCCTTCAGTAGCGGAGTTATTTGATCGTATGGATAAAGAAGCAAACGAAATTCGATTAAAATGGTAAAGTGAGAAAGGAGATTGAAAATGGAAGTACAATACCCTATTTCAATTGATTGGAGTAAAGAAGAAGTCATCAAAGTTGTAAACTTTTTCCAATTAGTTGAGCAAACATATGACAGAGGGGTGCATAAGGGCGAATTGATTAGTAGCTATCATGCATTTAAAGATGTCGTTCCCTCTAAATCAGAGGAAAAGCAAATCTTTAGACAGTTTGATAAAGAGACAGGATTTTCAACTTATCATGTTGTAAAAGAAGCAAGAGAAACAGAACGCGATAAAGTAAAAATGAATAAATGAAAACCAGGGGAGAATCCCCTGGTTTATTTTGTGGCTTGAAGTGAAAGTTGATAGATAGGCATTAAGGTCTCAAAAGTTTGTTTAACCTCTTTAATAAATTTCTCTCCATCATTCAATAACGGGTCGTCACTGGCAAAATGACGGCCAACTAGAAATTCGCCCTTTTTTACATCTCTAAAGCGGGTAAGTACTTTATCGAGATCACTATCCTTGATGGGGTGGCTTGCCTTTTTCTTAGTGTGGTCAGTAGAGATCCAATATGAAGTTGGAATATCTTTCTTTAGTTCATTTAAGTGATCTAAAAATAAGGAAGCCATTTGTGGCTTTCCTGGAAGCTCGTAAATGTATGCAAGCCATACAAAGACATGATCATCAAAAAGGCCGATTTGAAAGTGAGGGTGCATTTTGTACCCGCGTTTGTTATGCGAAAACGCCATCCATGTATCAACGGGAGGATTCTTCGTTCGTCTTGCATGACGAGCAATGTGAAGGTGCATCTCATTTCCAGCAAGAATCTCGAGATCGCTTTTAATTTCCTCGCTAATGGCAGCGAATTTTGGTTGAATCCGCTCTTGTATGGCTTCCATTCGAGCCTCAAGTCCATCAATTTCGAATGATTGAAAATCAGTTTGAGTAAATCCTTTAAAAGACATATTATCCTCCAATACGACAAAAAATTTATATTCTTATAGTAACATAGACCGAACATTTGCATATAAAATGACGATTGGTGTGTCATGTTAGGTTTGAAATGTGCGAAAAAGAGGAAAAATAGAAACAAATAAAGAGGTTGCATAGTCGACAGGTAAAGCATAAGATATATTAATCAAAGCAGAAATATCAGAATATTCCGTCTTATAGCCGGATCTGATGACTATGACTGCTTAATCGAATTTGAGAGGGGTGTAGGTTACCATGAAACAAGTGATTCAGTCATTGCAAAGAAACGAGGCAGAGAAGCGGATCCCGGTGCTGAGAATGGAAATTGACTATGAGCTGGCAACACTACACGATGCAATGACGGCTAGTGATCAGGATGAAATGAAGAGATGTAAAGTGAAGCTAGAGGAGCTTCGAAAAGAAATGGTCAGATTAGAAGCTTAATGAAGCGAACCTTGCAAAAAGGTTCGTTTTTTCTTCTTTTCCTGTCATAATAAGAGGTAGAAAGAAAATTAAGGCAAAAGGAGATCGAACCATGACACAGCACACAAACTGGGACAATGTATATGAAGATGCAATCAGATGGATACGAGAAGCGGGTCAAGAGATCATGGCTTCCTTCACAACTTCCTTTAAGATTGATACTAAAAGCAATCCAAACGATCTCGTAACGGACATTGATAAACAAACGGAGAAGTTTTTTATTGAAAAAATTAAGGAAGGTTATCCAAGTCATCGAATCATGGGCGAAGAAGGTTTTGGTGATAATATAGAACAGTTGAACGGCGTAATTTGGTTTTTAGATCCTATTGATGGAACGATGAATTTCGTTCATCAACAAACTAATTTCGCTATATCGATCGGAATATACGAAGATGGAGTAGGGAAACTGGCGTTTATTTATGATGTTACGAAGGACGAACTGTATCATTGTAAAAAAGGTTCAGGAGTTTATTTAAACGATGAGAAAATCAAACCATTGAAAACGACTAACCTTTCAGAGTCACTTCTAGCTATAAACGCGACCTGGGTAACAGAAAATCATCGAATAGATCCTCGCACGTTCTCACCACTTCTAAAAAAAATCCGGGGAACACGTTCTTATGGTAGTGCAGCTATTGAATTGGCGTACGTAGCCGCCGGTCGACTTGATGGGTATGTTTCCCTGCGACTTGCTCCGTGGGATTTTGCTGCTGGTAAAATGTTAATCGAGGAAGGCGGAGGGATATGTACAACAGTTGATAACAAAGAGATTGATTTACTTGATAAGAATACAATTTTTGCTGGTACTGAATTATTCCATACTGAGGTTCAAAAAGAATACATTCAGCCTGCGCTTGATCAAAATTATTACTTAAGAACCCCTTCTTCAAGATGAGATTGTTAGCAGCTCCTGAATCTCAAGAAAATATTGCTGAACTTCTTTTTGACTGGACGCAAGAAGACGAAACATGGCTTCTTACAGAATTTGATCGAATCCCATTATTCGAAGATATGATTTCATACATACAAACATATGAAGGAATGGGCTGCGAGTTTAATGTATGGTTCTACGGCGATCTACCGGTAGCGATTACGGCCGTTCTTGACGATGCACCGTCTAATCAAAAACCATGGTTAGGGACAATTGTCGTTCATCCTATGAAGCGAAAGTCGGGTATTGGTTGTAGCGTTATTCGCACCTTATTAGGTAAAAAAAACGATGTTGTTTTTTCAGGTATTCCTTATGACCTGAACGAATGGAGTCTTTTTTTAGGTAAGTGTGGATTCGAGCAATACGGAATTGAAGAAGAGGGGAAAAAATATTTGATTTTGGTCCACCCAAATGGGTGAAAGGTAAATAGATAAAAGAGCTGTTCTACTTGAACAGCTCTTTTCATGTGATCTTATAGTTCTGCTTTACGTTTAATACGAAAGCCCATTCCCATAAAGAAACCTACTCCGATAAATGAAAGAAGCCCGCCGATCCAGCTTTGTTCAGCTATAGATACGCCGATTGCACACATGCTTGCAACCGCTAGAATGGCCATTAAGAGTAAAAGGAAATTATGCTTGTTCATGTAGAAAGCCCCCTTTATAGTACTAGTGTACAATAACCATGTTGCTGGTGAAAGAAGAGAAATTTCGCGTATAGCGATATCTGTGTTATAATGGTCTAGTTATTGAGTTTATCGTCAGAAATAAGGCGAGAATACGAGGAGAGAATAATTAATGGCAATAAGAGAAGATATTCGTAACATCGCAATCATTGCCCACGTTGACCACGGCAAAACGACGTTGGTAGACCAAATGCTACACCAGTCTGGAACGTTTCGTGATAACGAGCAAGTAAGCGAACGTGCGATGGATTCGAACGACCTTGAGAGAGAACGCGGGATTACAATCCTTGCTAAAAATACGGCAATTAACTATGAAGACAAACGAATCAACATCATGGATACACCTGGACATGCCGACTTCGGTGGTGAAGTTGAACGTATCATGAAAATGGTAGATGGCGTTCTTCTAGTTGTTGACGCTTATGAAGGCTGTATGCCACAGACACGTTTCGTGCTTAAGAAGGCTCTTGAGCAGAAGCTTACACCAATTGTCGTTCTTAACAAAATTGACCGTCCTGCAGCACGTCCTGAAGAAGTTGTGGATGAAGTCGTTGATTTATTTATTGATCTTGGCGCGGACGAAGATCAGCTAGACTTCCCAGTAGTTTATGCTTCAGCAATCAACGGTACAGCTAGTCTTGATCCTGAAGTACAGGATGACGATATGAAAGTTCTTATGAACACAATTATTGATAACATTCCTGCACCTCTAGATAACAGTGACGAGCCTCTTCAATTCCAGATTACACTTCTTGATTACAACGACTATCTTGGAAGAATTGGAATTGGTCGTGTGTTCAGAGGAACAATGAAGGTTGGCCAACAGGTAGCCCTGATGAAGGTCGATGGAACAGTGAAGCAATTCAGAGTGACTAAGCTCTTTGGTTTCATTGGATTGAAGCGTACTGAGATCGAAGAAGCGAAAGCTGGCGACCTTGTAGCGGTTTCTGGTATGGAAGAAATCAACGTAGGTGAAACAGTTTGTCCTTACGATCATCAGGAAGCACTTCCTATTCTTCGTATTGATGAGCCTACTCTTCAGATGACGTTCCTTGTAAACAATAGTCCTTTTGCTGGTAAAGAAGGTAAATACATTACAAGTCGTAAAATTGAAGAGCGTCTTAGAGCTCAGCTTGAAACTGACGTAAGTCTTCGCGTTGAGAATACAGATTCTCCAGATGCATGGGTTGTCTCAGGACGTGGTGAGCTTCACCTTTCAATCCTGATTGAAAACATGCGTCGTGAAGGATATGAGCTTCAAGTTTCAAAACCTGAAGTTATCGTACGTGAAGTAGACGGCGTTGCAAGTGAGCCTGTTGAACGCGTTCAAATTGACGTACCTGAAGACTACACTGGTTCTGTAATGGAATCACTTGGTGAGCGTAAAGGTGAAATGGTCAACATGGTAAACAACGGTTCAGGCCAAGTTCGCCTTGAATTCATGGTTCCTGCTCGTGGTTTGATTGGTTACTCAACTGAGTTCCTAACACAAACACGCGGATATGGTATTATTAACCATACATTTGAAACGTATATGCCTCTTATTAGCGGGCGTGTAGGTGGACGTCGTGCTGGTGTACTTGTTTCAATGGAAAAAGGAAAAGCATCAGAATACGGTATTATGGGTGTTGAAGACCGCGGTACAATTTTCGTAGCTCCAGGTACTGAAGTTTACGAAGGAATGATCGTTGGGGAACACACTCGTGAGAATGATATCACGGTTAACATCGTTAAAGTGAAGCAGATGACGAATATGCGTTCTGCCAACAAAGACCAAACGGTTTCTATGAAGAAGCCTCGCGTTCTAACTCTTGAAGAAGCGCTTGAGTATTTGAACGATGATGAGTATTGCGAAGTAACACCGGATTCAATCCGTCTTCGTAAGAAAATCCTTGATAAGAACGAACGTGAAAAGAACGCTAAAAAGAAAAAAACAGCCCAATAAGGGTGTCTAATGCGATTCAAAAGGGGCATCCCTTTTGGATCGTTTTTTTATTGTTTAGCTATGTTCCCAGTTATGTATGGGGTTTTTAAAGAGCTATGTTAGGCTTTACTGTTGATTCTCGATTTTCGGCTCAATTGAGTGAAACCTTTAGTAACATAGCTTTTTTTAAAAAGAGAGAAGAAATCGTTTACTTTTATTTATGGTTTGTTTTATTATGCTTTTATACCGGGGGTGAATAAATGAATACGGAACCTACCATTGCATCGGAAGATTTATCATTTTTCGCTAAGTTGGTCGGCATTGAAGACAATATGACCCTGGGGTTTTATTTGCTATATGCGATCATCGTTATCCTTTGTATTGTTGTCTATCGTCTTGGCTTTGCCAAAAAACTTCCTCTACTAAAAAATGTCATCGTATACGCTGTTCTTGTTATTGGATGTTTTCCGCTAACCTTTTTTGGAATCGGTTTGCCGGTTGCTGAAGGATTAGTAGCTTCTGCTGTCGTATTAATTATTTATAAGGTGCGACTCAATCAAGCGAAGAAAAAAGAAGCGTAATGTCATAAGGTGGAGGGACACTTTGAATCTTCAGGATACGATGTATAATTGGCTTAGTATTAAAGTTGTCGCTGATCATCGTAAGGATGATCAGGCAGCGCAAGATACGTGCAGTTTTTTTATGGACATCTTAACAGAAGATCATAATGTTGCGGACTTATCTGTGGAAGTGACTGAGGAATACTACGTCGTTAATTATGTGAAGGATGGGGAAAGCGATTCGAAGAAATTTCCATCTGAATTAATTGAAGCGCTGTTATCCTCGATTGAAAATGAACCAAAGTATAACCAATGAATGAGAAAAAGACGTGCTGAAAGCACGTCTTTCTTAACACAAGGCTATTTCTCATTAAGGGCATAAACACCAAACAAAATCGCTGCATAGATTAAGTGCCCTATTGTCCAGTATCCAATCGCAACGAGGTCAAAGAGATCCGGAGTGGGCTTGATAGCAAGGTATGTTAAAGGAAAATAGAGAAAAACGGTTGGTAGAGTTAATACGTAAGCAAAGATCGCCTGATATACTTTCTTATTAGAGAAAAATCTTGAGCTCCCTAAACTGAAAACAACACCGATGATAAGGGAGATAATAAGATGAAAAACAAATTCAATAAGTTCTGGCCAGTTTATGCTCCCAATAATCGGTATGAAATCAATGTTTAGAAGGAGTGTATAAACGAGTTTGCCAGTAGTGAATTGAATAACCTTTAATATTAGTCCGAGGGCAATCCCAGAAATCGTTCCAGCCAGTAGACCAAGCTTTATTTTACCACTCATCGTTCGATTCATCCTGGTGGAATAATTTAAATTCCCCCGTATCTTTACGTTCTTTTGTTCGCGTCTCAATTCGTTCATTACATGTGTCACACATATAGGTATGGATCGGTCTGTTGCGTAGTTTTTTAGCAAGCGGACTCCCGCTATCGATTTTTTCGATTTTATCACATAATACACATTTTACTCGCATCTTTTACACCTCTCATTCCATGTTGCTAGTATAGCATGAATAACGGTATCCTTTGCAGTATAATGCGTTAGATAACAGGTAATAAAATGGAGGGAATATCATGCCAAATAAAGTCGACCAAACTTTAACGAATGATCTTTTAACGTTACTTAAGAGAGAACAATATGCGCTTCTTTCAACGATTGATTATGAAACAACAGGACCCAATATTAGTGCTATCTCCTGGTTATACGCTGTCAATCGTGAAACTATCGTATTCGCTGTGGATCAGAAATCGAGAATTGTGACAAATATTCAGACCAATGATCATGTTTCGATTACGCTAATTGGAAACGAAAGTACCTATGCGATTACCGGTAGAGCTTCATTAGCGGAGGAGAGGATGCAGGACGTTCCGCTGAAGCTTACGATGTTTACGCTTCAGATTAAAGAAGTGCGAGATGTGATGTTTTATGGTGCGAAAATGTCCGTTGAACCTGTCTATGAAAAAACGTATGATCCTGAAGCAGCTGCAAAATTAGATCGCTCCGTCATGGCTCAACTAAAAAAATCCACCGAAACAAACTAACCGACCCGTTGGGGTCGGTTAGTTTGTTTTATTAGATATCAGTAATAGCCGAAGAATTATTTATCTAAGTCTTGTTTCTCCTGCTGCTGTTTCAATTGTTTTTCTTCTTTTGTGGGTATTTGCTTATCATTTGAGCGAATGGGATCAGGTTCAGATTTGTTCGTTTTACTAGGCACTTCAGGCATTAGCCTTCCGACAATATCAGCAAGCTCTTCCATTACGCCTCCGATTGGATGCCCTCGTTTAATTTCAGTTGCCATTTGCTTCAATCGATAAGTAGTGTCGGCATCAGCTGTAATCACTGCATTAGCTCCATATGGATCCTTTTGAAGTGCTTCAGCTACTGTATATTTGATGGAGCTAACACGAGAACGATCGAGCTTTTGGTTTACATCAATACCGACTACTGCGTATTTTCCAGTAACAATAGCTGTAGCATCATTCACATCAGGTACTTGTTTAGCGATTGTAACAAGATTCTCAGCAATATCTGTAGCTGATAAGTTTTTATTCTCTGGTGTTTTTACGGACTGTTTGACATATTGAACTCGCTCCGTTTTTTCCTTATTTGTAGCAATAGGATCATCATTTGCCTGACAAGCAGTAAGTAGACAAATCACGATGAGACTCCATCGAATCTTAATCATTTCGATTACCTCCGTAATAAGCGATTTATAATAAATCCCTACAGTTTGTTAATTATTTTCTGAATAACCGTCTAACTTTATACACTAGTTCATAGATTATAGAAAACGTAGATAGTCCCAACTGTTTTTCGTACCTGTTAGAGCAACTTAAATTTGGTCAGGAGGCGAAGTGTTGGATAAGGTTTACGTCCTAGATACTAACGTGTTACTCCAAGATCCAAATGCGATTTATTCGTTTGAGACGAATGAAATTGTCATTCCAGCTGTGGTGTTAGAAGAAGTGGATTCAAAGAAAAGGTATATGGATGAAATAGGCAGGAACGCAAGGCAAGTATCACGCATGATTGATGGTTTTCGAGAACGCGGAAAGCTTCATGAGTCGATTCCTCTTGAAAACGGCGGGACGCTTCGAATTGAACTGAACCATCGATCTTTCCAATACTTACAGGATAAATTTGTTGAGAAAACAAACGACAACAGAATTCTGGCGGTCGCATTGAATTTGTTTTTAGAAGAAGGGAAATTAAAGTCTGGTCGAACAGTGATTCTTGTTAGTAAAGATGCTTTGGTTCGTGTTAAAGCGGATGCAATGGGCATACAAGCTGAGGATTTTTTAAGCGACAGAGTTGTTGAATTTAATCAGATTTATACAGGATATGAAGAAAGGTATGTTGATTCAGAAGTACTCAATCAGTTTTTTGAGAAGCATTATATTGACGTCAAAATGTTAAAAGGAAGACCGCTTTATCCCAATCAATACATCATCTTAAAAGACCCGGTTCAAGCCTCGTCATCCGGAATTGGCAAAGTAGATAAGAACTGTAAAAAAGTTGAAAAGACAGCGATGGAAACGGAATATATGTGGGGAATAGGTCCGAGGAATGTACAGCAAAGAATGGCGCTAGATTTGCTTGTTCGTAGCGACATCCCACTTGTAACACTTGTAGGTAAAGCAGGAACAGGAAAAACGCTTTTAGCGATGGCGGCTGGATTAATGCAAACAGAAGATTTAAATCGCTACAAAAAACTTTTTATTGCGAGGCCGATTGTTCCAGTTGGAAAAGATATTGGATTTCTGCCAGGGGAGAAAGAAGAAAAGTTACGTCCGTGGATGCAGCCTATATTTGATAATCTAGAATACCTGTTTAATGTTAAAAAGACGGGGGAGCTTGAAAAGATCCTCTCGGGAATCGGTTCCATTCAAGTAGAAGCATTAACGTACATTCGTGGAAGAAGTTTACCTGATCAATATATTATAATAGATGAAGCACAAAATTTAACCAAGCATGAAGTGAAAACGATCTTAACAAGGGTTGGTGAGGGAAGTAAAATTGTTCTCCTCGGTGATCCACAGCAAATTGACCATCCTTATCTTGATGAATACACGAATGGACTAACTTATGTCGTCGAAAAATTTAAAGACCAGCCGCTTAGCGGACATGTTAAGCTCGAGAAAGGTGAACGTTCTCTGCTTGCCCGCATTGCAGCTGATCTACTCTAGATGACAGTTATACCTGTAACGTATTTAAATGGTTCCGAAGCGTTCGAGCCATTCCCGAAATAGAAATGGGTAGGGCCATCTTCTCTGAGCGGTTTTCCATCTTGGGAAAAGCGAAGAAAGCCGTTCATGGCTTCATCCATTGTCATACTCTGCTTAGAGCCATCTTTAAAATCTAGCTGAACCTTCTCGCTATCGTTAGTAGGATCAGCATTAGATAAAAATGGTTTGAGTGGGATAACGAAACTTCCTGTTAGAATGCGTTCTTTCTCAAACCTTTTGATACTTTTGTTAACAGGAGGTTTAATTCCTGTAAGTTCTCTTTCAAAGCGTTCAGCCTGAGTACGGATGTAATCGTTCTCATTCTTTTCGCTTGAACCATCAAATTTCAAAAATTCCTCTAATTCAATCTTACGATCATCAAATATCCATACGCTTGCGTCTAAAGTAATGGAATAATTGACTTTCCCCTTAATAGGTAGAATCGTCTCCATCTTGTACACCCCACAATCAAAATCTTTTGCAAACCAAGTATACCGGTTATGCTTGCATTTGTCACATTTGGGGAACAGTATGGTGAGAGTCAATTTGTTCCGAGCGGGAGGATTTAAGATGAGATGTCGTACAGAAGAAGAATTAGTGGAACTAGTTAGGAAAAGCAAGCCATTTACGAAAGATGGAAAAGTGGCAGATTATATTCCAGCCCTTGCAAAATCCGATCCAGATAAGCTAGCAATTGCAATCTACTCCAAGGAAGACGGATGTTTATCAGCCGGAGATGTAGGCGAAACGTTTACCCTTCAAAGTATCTCTAAAGTTCTAACACTAGCCTTAGCAATCATGGACTCAGGAGAGGAGCATGTTTTCTCAAGGGTAGGAATGGAGCCTACGGGAGATCCATTTAATTCAATTGCCAAACTTGAGACGATGGTACCCTCAAAACCACTCAATCCAATGATTAATGCGGGTGCTTTAGTTGTTACAAATATGATTCATGGTAGTTCAGTAGAGGAAAAAGTTGGACGCATATTGCAATTAATTCATGACATGACGAATAACACTAGCATTGGAATTAATACTGAAGTAGCTGATTCGGAATATGAATCGGCGAATTTAAACCGAGCATTAAGTTATTTCATGAAGCAGCACGGCATTATTGATGATAATGTTGAAATGCTTCTTGAAGCTTATACAAAACAGTGTGCAATCGAAGTAAACTGTAAAGATCTTGCTAGAATAGGGATGGTTCTAGCCAATGAAGGAAAAGACCCTGAAACGGAAAGAAGGATTATTCCAAGATATATAGCGAGAATCGTGAAAACGTTTATGGTTACATGCGGCATGTACAATGCATCTGGTGAGTTTGCGATTAACGTGGCCATCCCTGCAAAAAGTGGTGTCTCAGGTGGGATTTTAAGTCTTGTTCCAAATGAAATGGGAATTGGTGTTTATAGTCCACCACTTGATGCAAAAGGAAATAGTATCGCTGGAAACAAACTTCTTGAGAATCTTTCTTCACAATATGGACTAAGTATTTTCTAAACACATCCGCGTTTACCCTGCTTTTTCTTGCAATTTTGTTGCATTCCTTTTATGATAATAGAAGGAATGGGAAAGGGAACGGAGGGATCAGATTTGTCAACTGGTATGGCAACAGGACATCGTGAAAAAGCATACGAGCTGTTAAAAGCCGATGCGCATAAGATCCTAAAACTTATCGAAGTTCAAATGGAGAATTTGACGATGCCTCAGTGTCCTCTGTATGAAGAGGTTCTTGATACGCAGATGTTTGGTTTATCTCGCGAAATTGACTTCGCGGTTCGTCTTGGATTAGTAAATGAAGAGGATGGCAAAGAATTGCTTGAATCACTTGAGCGTCAGCTTTCGGCTCTTCATGAAGCTAGTATGAGGAAATAATGAAAGCTCAAACTATCAATGATAGTTTGAGCTTTTTGTTTATTTTCAGTGTTCCTTTACATACAATATATTTTTGACTCATTCACTTTGCAGTTCCGCATTAAGTGATAGTAGCAAGTAGAAAATATGATAGAATACGAATAGGCCGTAAAAGAATTCAGAAGATTTTAGGAGTAGATATGAATGTATGATTTGCTCATGGTGATCCTTGTTATATCTCCCATCAGTTTATTACTTCATGAGGCGGGCCACACAGTGGCAGCCAATGTTTTTACGAAAGCTGGTGTGAAACTACACCTGGGCATAGGTCCAAGAATCTTTACATGGAGACACCCGAGAGGAGAAGTAGCCGTTAACGCTATTTATTTCGCTGGAGGAATGACCATCAGCTCACAACCTGATAAAGCCTATGGGAAACTCGCCATTGCCATAGCTGGTCCACTCATGAATCTTATCGTCGCCGCACTCGCTCTCATTCTGCCATTCCATCCCTCCATCATAGCCTGGGTTCTTTTCTTTAACCTCTGGCTAGGAATAACCAATCTGATCCCATTTAAAATTCTCGGGAAAGAATCAGACGGATGGACCATATTAAAAGTCCTTCTCAAAAAAACTTAATTTCAAAAGGACAGCAGGTTTCACCCAATTCCCATCGAAACCTATACATACTTCGAAAAGCGGAGCGGGCCCGTCTAAATCCGCAGGATGTTGGAGGCCATGAGAGTGAGACGGTTTATGTCTCATTCGAATGGGTGAAACAGCCGGAGGATTTGGCCCGCACAGCTGGACACCGAAAAGCGGAAGTGGGCGTTTAGGGTCGACAAGCGCTGGAGGCCCATAAAAAGAACACGGTCTTTGTGTTCATTTTATGGGGTGAAGCGATCGAGACCCTGCCCACTGCAGCTAGACACCGAAAAGCGGAGACGAGCGTTTAGAAACGGAGATATTGGAGCTCTTGAACTAGAACACAAGATGCGTGTTCTGATTGAAAGTTAAGCAATCTGGGGTCTGGCTACGGTAATCCTTCAACACCACCAATACTTTTTAGTTTCCAAAAGGCGAATAAATCAACAAGTGATTATGAAGTTAACAGTGAGCTGATGCAAACTTCTTAATAGAAAATAAATAGGTAGGATGACGTTTATGATTAAAAAATTATTTAAGCATTATGATTACTCTCTAATCATTAGTGTATTACTTTTGTGCGGGTTTGGGCTCGTTATGGTTTACAGTGCAAGTATGGTATGGGCTGTGATGCGACATGAAGCAAACAGTGCTTACTTCTTCAACAGACAAATCATCTGGTTAGCGGTATCACTCGTTATGTTCCTACTGGCGATGGTCTTTCCATATAAGGCTTATAGGAAATTTATCGTTCCTATACTAGGACTCTCTGTTTTGTCACTACTGCTCGTGAAATTGATCGGATCCACGACGAACAATGCACAAAGTTGGATTGAAATCGGCTCGTTTAGTTTTCAGCCTTCTGAATTCGTCAAACTAGGGTTAATCATTTACCTTGCGGCTATTTACTCCAAAAAACAAGCCTATATTTCTAACTTTGTAAGAGGGGCAATGCCTCCTTTAATGGTCATTGGATTGATTTTTGCGTTAGTTGCTTCACAGCCAGATCTTGGGACGGCAATGATTATCGCATTAACTTCAGGTATTGTCATTGTTTGTTCTGGAATGAAGTGGAGACACATTTTAGGGCTTATCGTCATTGGCGGGATTGTCTTCGCTCTTGCGTGGATGACGCTCTCACCTGAACAGGCATCAAGATTTACTGGAGCTTATGATCCATTTTCGGACCCAGAAGACAGTGGTTTCCATTTAATTAATTCTTATATCGCTATAGCATCAGGTGGAATTACGGGCCAGGGGTTTGGCCAGAGTATTCAAAAATACGGTTTTTTACCTGAACCACATACAGATTTCATTATGGCCATTGTGGCTGAAGAGTTAGGGTTACTCGGTGTTGTATTTGTAGTAGGTTTGTTAGGTTATATCGTATTTAAAGGTTTTGTTATAGGTATTCGCTGTAAGGATACATTTGGTAGCTTACTAGCTATAGGCATTGCTGGTATGATTGGTGTACAAACAGTCGTCAATCTTGGTGCTATAACAGGCTGGTTACCAGTAACAGGTGTCCCACTTCCGTTTATCAGTTACGGTGGATCTTCATTAATTTTGCTGATGATATCAATGGGGATACTAGTGAACGTTTCTGCTTTTGTGAATATAAGGAAAGAGCAGAAAGAAGGTTACGTTAAAAAAGATAATACGATTCAAATGGAGCTTTAGTTTAAGGAGGAAATTATATGCCAGCTATTTCAAAAATTTTAGTTGCTAACCGTGGTGAAATCGCCATTCGAATTTTCCGTGCTTGTACCGAACTGAATATTCGAACCGTAGCTATTTATTCTAAAGAAGATAGTGGATCGTACCATCGTTATAAAGCAGATGAAGCTTACCTTGTCGGAGAGGATAAAAAGCCGATTGATGCCTATTTAGATATTGAGGGGATTATCGAGATAGCGAAGGCGAACGACATTGATGCTATTCACCCTGGTTACGGCTTCCTTTCTGAGAATCTTCAGTTTGCTAAACGTTGTCAGGAGGAAGGTCTTATTTTCATAGGACCTGAACTTGACCATTTACGAATGTTCGGAGATAAGGTAGAGGCTAGAAAACAAGCCATATTAGCAGGGCTTCCAGTCATTCCAGGAACGGATGGCCCTGTAGAAGGACTTGATGAGGTTAAGGCGTTTGCAGATGAGAATGGGTACCCTCTTATGATTAAAGCTGCCCTAGGAGGCGGCGGAAGAGGCATGCGAATCGTCCGAAGTGAAGAATCTTTGGCGGAGGCTTATGATCGTGCTAAATCTGAAGCAAAAGCAGCCTTTGGGCGCGATGAAATTTATGTGGAGAAATTTGTAGAAAATCCGAAGCATATCGAAGTTCAAATTCTTGGAGATAAGCATGGTAATACGATTCACCTCTATGAGAGAGACTGCTCGGTGCAGCGTCGTCACCAGAAAGTTGTCGAGGTAGCACCAAGTGTTTCACTGACACAGGAGTCTAGACGAGACATTTGTGAAGCTGCAGTGAAATTGATGGAAAACGTACAGTATGTCAATGCAGGTACTGTTGAATTTCTTGTTAACCAAGAGGGAGAGTTCTATTTTATTGAAGTAAACCCTCGAGTTCAGGTAGAACATACCATTACAGAAATGATCACGGGAATTGATATTGTTCAATCTCAAATTATGATTGCTGAGGGTGAACACATTCATGGTGATCGACTCGGTATACCGAAACAAGATGACATTGACTGTCACGGGTACGCTATTCAATGTCGTGTAACGACGGAAGATCCTGAAAATAATTTTATGCCTGATACAGGGAAGCTAATGGCGTACAGATCAGGTGGCGGATTCGGCGTTCGTCTTGACGCAGGGAATGCTTATCAAGGTGCTGTCATTACTCCTTATTACGATTCACTTCTTGTGAAGCTATCGACATGGGCACTTAATTTTGACCAAGCCTCATCTAAAATGGTCAGAAACTTAAAAGAATTCCGTATTAGAGGAATTAAAACGAATATTGCTTTCCTTGAAAATGTAATGAAACACGAGAACTTCCGATCAGGCGAATATAATACATCTTTCATCGATTCATCACCAGAGCTATTTGTGTTTCCAAAGCGAAAAGATCGTGGAACAAAAATGCTTTCATACATCGGGAACATTACAGTTAACGGTTTCCCGGGTCTTGATATAAAGAAAAAACCTGCGTTTACGAAACGGAGAGTACCGCATTTAAAATACAGTGAGCCTATACCAAAAGGAACGAAACAAATTCTTGATGAACAAGGTGCAGATGGTCTTGTTAAATGGGTGAAAGAACAGAAGAAAACGTTACTTACCGACACGACATTCCGTGACGGTCATCAATCTCTTCTTGCGACAAGAATGAGAACGACTGATTTATTGCATATTGCAGAGCCGACTGCCCGCATGCTACCCGAACTGTTCTCAATGGAAATGTGGGGCGGGGCTACCTTCGATGTCTCATTACGATACTTAAAAGAAGATCCGTGGGATCGCTTAATTAAGCTTAGAGAGCAAGTGCCAAATGTGATGTTCCAGATGTTGTTACGAGCATCAAACGGAGTAGGATATAAGAATTATCCAGATAATCTCATTCGAGAATTTGTTCAAAAGTCTGCTGACGCAGGAATTGATGTATTTAGGATATTTGATAGTTTGAACTGGGTGGACGGCATGACAAAAGCGATTGAAGCGGTTCGTCAAACAGGAAAAATTGCTGAGGCATCAATTTGCTACACAGGTGACATCTCAAATCCGGATAAGTCGAAGTATAACCTTGAATATTATCAACAGCTCGCAAAAGAACTTGAAGACGCCGGTGCTCATATTTTAGGAATTAAGGATATGGCAGGGTTACTCAAGCCTCAAGCGGCATATAAACTTATTTCAACGTTAAAAGAAACTGTCTCTATACCTATTCATCTTCATACGCACGATACGAGCGGTAACGGGATCTATACATACGCGAAAGCCATTGAGGCTGGTGTAGATATCGTAGACGTAGCCGTAAGTTCCATGGCTGGCTTAACATCTCAGCCAAGTGCCAATTCTTTGTATTATGCAATGGATGGTTCAGAGCGACAGCCGGATATTAGTATTAAAGCGTTAGAAGAATTGTCTCATTACTGGGAAGATACACGTAAATACTATAGTGGATTTGAAAGTGGTATGACCGCTCCACACACGGAAGTATATGAGCACGAAATGCCTGGTGGCCAATATAGCAATCTTCAACAGCAGGCAAAAGGCGTCGGTCTTGGAGAGCGCTGGGATGATGTGAAACGCATGTATCGAAGAGTTAATGAAATGTTTGGAGACATTGTAAAAGTTACGCCTTCTTCTAAAGTTGTAGGCGATATGGCTCTTTATATGGTTCAAAATAATTTAACCGAAGATGATGTGTATGAGCGTGGAGAATCTCTAGATTTTCCTGATTCAGTTGTAGAACTCTTCCAGGGATACCTTGGCCAGCCGTATCAGGGCTTTCCTAAAGAACTTCAGCAAATTATTCTTAAAGGTAGAGAGCCGATTACTTCAAGACCTGGAGAGTTTCTAGAACCTGTTAACTTTACGGACTTAAAGGAAACTCTTTATCACAAATTGAATCGTCAAGTAACTAGCCATGATCTGATCTCTTATGCTCTTTACCCGAAAGTCTATCTAGAGTATGCAGAGGTTCAAGAGATGTTTGGGGATGTATCCGTTCTAGATACACCAACCTTCCTTTATGGCATGCGACTTGGAGAAGAAGTTGAGGTCGAGATCGAACAGGGGAAAACGCTTATCGTCAAGCTTGTCTCGGTTGGAGAGCCTAATCTAGAAGGCAAGCGCACCCTTTACTTCGAATTAAATGGTCAGCCGCGTGAAGTTGTGATTAAAGACGAAAATATCAAAACGGCAATTGCGGCTAAACCAAAAGCGGATCGCACTAATCCAAATCATATTGGAGCAACGATGCCGGGAACTGTCATTAAAGTTCTAGTTGAAAAAGGAGAAAGAGTAAACAAAGGTGATCACCTCATGATCACAGAAGCGATGAAAATGGAGACAACCGTCCAGGCACCTCGTAGTGGCACAGTGGAACATATTCATGTGGCTAATGGAGAGGGAATTGAATCGGGAGACTTATTGCTAGAAATGAATGAATAAGAAAAAAGCTGCGCAATTTTGCGCAGCTTTTTTCTATTGCCTGCCACTTCGAAGTGAAAGCATAACAAGGTAGAGAAGAACTGTAAATAAACCAGATATAAAGAGTCCGTGGAAAAGCGCGAGAAACAAATTCAGGTTTGAAACGACTACTAGAATACCGCTCAACGCCTGTAAACAAATGAAAACAAAAGCTAAAATAATACCAGTTCGCATCGTTCCTTTGTTTTTAAACTCTCGTAATCCTATGATGAGAATGTAGAGTAACCATACAAAGATGAGTACGGCTGCCGTTCGGTGTAACATCTGAATCCCCTGTGGTCCAGAGAAAGCGAACAGCTGACCATCGCTACAAAATGGAACTTTGTCACAGGCCATACTGGCGCCTGTATGGCGTACGAGGGCTCCTGTATAAACGACTATATATGAATAGATTGTAATCGCGTATAAATGAAAACGAATACGTTTAGGAACATGAGGCGTTCTTTTATTCCCAGACGCTTCAAAAACGAGTATAGTTAGCAAAACAACACTCGCAAAACTAGCAAGTGAGAAACCAAAATGAGAAGCAAGAATAATATCTGATTGGCCCCATACTACAGCGGCAGCGCCTAACAAACCTTGAAACACGATTAAGAAGACAGAAGCAATCGCTAAAAATTTTGTTTCTCGAATGTGTCCGATTTTTCGCCAAGCCCATATGGCAAGAATAATCACGAGCAGACCGAGGGCTGCTGAAACAATCCGATGACTGACTTCGATGATCGTTTCTATCTCTGGTGCTTCAGGTAGAACCTTTCCATAGCATAAAGGCCAGGAGTTCCCACAGCCATCACCCGACCCTGTTTTCGTTACAACTGCACCCATTAAGAGTACGAGAAGCATTCCAAGTGACGTAATAATCCCGAATAATTTCAACAATTTATTCACAAATAACACCTTCTTATCTAATTGTGTGTAAATCATAGTACAATGAATGTGTGAAGAGGCAAGCACATCTTTGCACGAATGAAAGGATGAGCTCCCATTATGAAACGACGTATACAAAACAATTAGATTCGTTTATAATGGATAAGGATTGCGGATACTGCTTCCTTTCACAAAACCAACATTATCTTACCATAGCTGTTAGCGAGTTTTAATAGCAAGATGTGAAGATTGAATTACATTTTGTTTAACAGCATGTGAGTAACCTGGAGGGGTAGACGTGATACAACATAATGATCAGGGCTTACACAGTCTTCTAATAAGATTGTCTAACATGAACGATAGAATGACTGATTTACTTCAGTCAAATGAAAAAGGAGGTGTGTAGATTGAGTAAAGCTAGAACTGCATACGAAGCATCTAATCGCGTTATGGAGCCAGGCCCGCTATCAGAAGCAAATCCATCTGGTACGTGGAAAGATTTTCTGACACTTACGAAATTAGGCATTGTATTTGATAATTTAATTACAGCTTTTACTGGCTTATGGGTGGCATCAGTTGCTGCAGGATTTGATCTATTCGCTAATCCAATGGTACTCATTCTAACGATGTTGGGAACAGCTTTTGTTGTTGCCGGGGGAACATCTTTGAATAACTACATTGACCGTGATATTGATCAAGTGATGGCGAGAACGAATACGCGTCCCTCAGTTACAGGTAAAATTCCTGCTAACCAGGTATTATTTGTAGGTCTTGGCTTAGCCATTGTAGGTACGATAATGCTATTGATTGTTGAGCCAATGGCTGCTTTATTGGGTCTTTTAGGACTTGTTATATACGTTGTGTTATATACAATGTGGACAAAGCGTACAACTTCTTTAAATACAGTAGTCGGGTCATTTTCAGGTGCACTTCCGCCGCTTATTGGCTGGGCTGCAATTGATCCTAACTTAAGCCCTGTAGCATGGGGAATGTTTTTAATCATGTTTATCTGGCAGCCTCCACACTTCTTAGCACTCGCTATGAAGCGTGTAGATGATTATCGTGATGCTGGAATTCCAATGCTACCTGTTGTAGCAGGTTTTCCAATGACGAAGCGCCAAATCGTTTTATATACGGCTGCTTTAGTACCAGTGTCACTATTGCTATACAGCTTTGGACCAGTGTACATCACTGTCGCAGCAATCCTTGGTTTTGGATGGCTAGCGATAGGAATTGCAGGATTTTTCATGAAGGACGATATTAAGTGGGCGAGAATTATGTTTGTTTATTCGCTTAACTATATAACAATCCTGTTTATTGTTATGATTGCAGTAAATATTAATCCTTAAAAGGATGATTAATGTATGGTCAGACAAGGTGGGTAGGATGCCCTCCTTGTCTTCCTATAACTCAATTTTGAGTAAAAGCTACTAAAGAAAGTGAGGTTTAAGGTGCAAATGAAACGTTGGAAAAATGTTTGGCGTTTTTTACCACTGCTATCGGTAATTGCGTTAGCGCTTACGGGTTGCGGTAACGAACAACTAACAGCTATGCTCCCTAAGGGAGAAGGGGCTGAAATGCAATTTAATCTCATGATGTTAAGCCTTTACATCATGATCGGGGTTTTCGTTGTAGTAGCACTCATTTATACAGTTGTGCTTGTTCGTTTTAGACGACGTGGTGAAAGCGACAATGAAATTCCAGAACAAACGGAAGGTAATGTCGTTCTTGAGATTCTATGGACTGTAGTTCCTATTATCCTTCTTTTGATCCT
Organism: Anaerobacillus sp. QJM3NY_32; assembly: GCF_056173645.1. Classification (NCBI taxonomy): domain Bacteria; kingdom Bacillati; phylum Bacillota; class Bacilli; order Caryophanales; family Bacillaceae; genus Anaerobacillus; species Anaerobacillus sp. QJM3NY_32. Next base: position 1,747,778 of record NZ_CM149684.1, read on the forward strand.
TGCCGTTCCGACAGTAATGACTACGTTTGCATTAGATGAGGGCACTGAAAAAGTACCTGAAGGTGCAACCGTTGTCAAAGTAACAGCTCATCAGTATTGGTGGGAATTTGAGTATCCTGATCTTGAAGTGAAGACTTCTCAAGATTTACACATTCCAACAGGAGAAAGAGTTTATTTTGAACTCGTTTCTAAAGATGTCACACACTCTTTTTGGGTTCCGACTCTAGGTGGAAAAATGGATACGAATACAGCTACAGAGAATAAAATGTGGCTAAATGCTCAGGAACCAGGTACATATTATGGGAAGTGCGCTGAGCTGTGTGGACCATCACACGCTTTGATGGACTTTAAAGTAATTGCTCAAGAAAAAGAAGATTTTGAAGCATGGGCAGAAAACATGAAAGAAGCTGGTTCACAGGCAGCTTCTGATCAAGCAGCTCAAGGGGAAGAAATCTTCGCAAACAGCTGTATTGGCTGTCACGCCGTCGGCAGTGAAGGCGGTAACACAGGTCCGAACTTAACAAACTTTGGTGACCGCGAGAAAGTAGCGGGCGTTCTCGAGCATACAGATGAGAACATTAAGGGCTGGATTAGCGATCCATCGGAATACAAACCTGGTAATAACATGCCTGCGTTTGGAGATCAGCTAAAAGATGAAGAGCTTGATGCTTTAGTTGTTTACTTGCAAGGACTAAAAGTTGAAGAATAGTCATCGGAAATAAGGAGGTTTAATACGTGTCAGCACATGCTTATAAAAAGAAAAATCCTGTATGGGATTGGCTTACTACCGTTGACCATAAGAAGATCGGGATTCTCTATCTCGCTTCCGGTGCTTTCTTCTTTCTACTCGGTGGTTTAGAAGCAATCTTACTGCGGGTGCAGTTGCTTTATCCAGAATTTGATTTTGTGGGAGCTGAAACATTTAACCAGCTGCTTACGATGCACGGGACGACAATGATCTTCCTGGCAGCCATGCCGCTCATATTTGGGTTTATGAATGCGATCATTCCGCTTCAAATTGGAGCGCGAGACGTAGCGTTTCCATTCGTTAACTCATTAGGCTTTTGGCTATTTACAGCGGGTGGTATCCTACTGAACCTTGGTTGGTTCATGGGTGGAGCACCGGATGCTGGTTGGACCGGTTATGCACCACTATCAACAACAAGTCCAGGGAACGGAGTCGATTTTTACGTTCTAGGGCTTCAGATCTCAGGTATCGGAACGTTAATCGGGGGAATTAACTTCCTAGTTACCATCATAAACATGCGGGCACCGGGTATGACATTTATGCGTATGCCGTTGTTCACATGGTCTAGTTTTATTACTTCTGGTCTTATTCTTTTTGCCTTCCCTGCTCTAACAATTGGTCTAGCGCTACTCATGTTTGACCGTTTGTTCGGATCGCAGTTCTTCGCAGCTGAAGCGGGAGGTAACCCGATTATTTATGAACATCTATTCTGGATCTTCGGGCACCCGGAAGTTTACATTCTAGTTCTACCTGCATTTGGTATGTTCTCTGAAATCATTGCAACATTCGCAAGAAAGCGTCTGTTTGGTTATTCAGCAATGGTTTTCGCAACAGCTCTTATTGGTTTCTTAGGCTTTATGGTATGGGTTCACCATATGTTTACAGTGGGACTAGGACCAATTGCCAACTCTATTTTTGCTGTTGCAACAATGTTAATCGCAGTTCCGACTGGGGTTAAGATCTTTAACTGGCTCTTTACAATGTGGGGAGGAAAAGTGAGCTTCCCAACCGCAAACTTATTTGCAGTAGGATTTATTCCTTCTTTCGTACTTGGTGGTATGACAGGGGTAATGCTAAGCGTTCCACCTGCTGACTATCAGTACCACGATAGCTACTTCGTTGTAGCTCACTTCCACTATGTAATTGTTGGTGGGGTAGTGTTCGGTCTATTTGCCGGTATGTACTACTGGTGGCCGAAGATTTTTGGAACAGTATTGAACGAATTTCTCGGAAAGCTTCATTTCTGGTTATTCTTTATCGGTTTCCATTTAACGTTCTTCCCGATGCACTTCCTCGGACTTATGGGAATGCCGCGTCGAGTTTATACGTATCTTTCTGGTCAAAGTCTTGATGAAGCGAACTTCGCAGCAACGATGGGTGCTTTCTTAATGGGACTTGCAACAATCATTATGGTTTGGAACATTATCCAAACTTCTGTTAAAGGTAAAAAAGCTGGAAATGACCCTTGGGACGGTCGTACGCTTGAATGGGCGATTTCATCACCAGCTCCAGAATATAACTTTGCACAAACACCGCTAATACGTGGTCTTGATGCATGGTGGTTAGAAAAACGAGCAGGTAATAAAGCTATGGTTGCCGCGGAACCTTTAGATGATATCCATATGCCGGATTCTTCTATTCTTCCACTTGTTCTTTCTCTTGGGTTGTTTATTGCGGCTCTTGCAGCGATCTATTCAAACTGGATAATTGCAATAGGTGGACTTGTGATCACGGCATTAGCGATGATCCTTCGCTCTGTCATTGATTATCACGGATACCATATCCATAAGGAAGATCTGCCTGATGAAGGGAGGGAAGGCAAATGAAATCGAACGAAGCAATGACTAAGTTGCCTGCCAATCCAGAACGGGCTACGTTAGATGGTAAAAATAAATTTCTTGGTTTCTGGTTCTTCCTTGGAGGCGAAACCGTGCTTTTCGCCTCGCTTTTTGGGGTATACTTAGGACTAAGGAATGCAACAAACGGTGGCGTTACATCGAATGAACTGTTTGAACTTCCACTTGTTTTTATTGCGACAATGCTTTTATTATCAAGTAGTTTAACATCGGTGTTTGCTACGATGGCACTTAAAACAAATCATTTTAAGCGTATGATTGGCTGGTTTGTGGTGACTGGACTTCTAGGTCTTGCTTTCCTAGGTCTTGAAATTTATGAATTTAATCACTATGTACATGAATACGGTCATACGATTAAAAGCAGTGCATGGGGATCTGCTTTCTACACGCTTGTAGGTACTCACGGAGCTCACGTATTAGTGGGGATTTCCTGGATTACGATTCTTATTATTCGTAATCTAAGAAGAGGAATGGACCTGTATACAGCACCGAAGTTTTATCTCTTTGCTCTTTACTGGCACTTTATTGATGTTGTATGGATCTTCATCTTTACAGTGGTTTACCTAATGGGAAAGGTGGGTTAATTTTATGGCACATCATGAAGGTCACGATACTCTGTCAGAGCACGATCAAAGTCATCTCGACATTCATCACGAGATTGCTCATGAGAAGGAATTTAAGCAACAACTTGTTTCCTTTGCCATGATGATTTTCCTGACGATGATTGCGTTCGTAGCAGTAGCTAGCGATGCGATATCTGATGCTTTTACAGTTGTTTTTATCATGATCCTAGCTGGTATCCAACTCGTATTTCAGCTATACATGTTCATGCATTTAAGCCACAAAGGGCATCAGTATCCTGCATGGGGAATATTCTTTGGAGTATTCGTAGCTGGCACGTGTGTTGTCGCCCTAATGGGTATGATTTGGTAAAATGATCCAAAAGAAGCTGTTTCCATATGGAAACAGCTTCTTTTTCGTTAAACTTTGAAATTAATTTTAATTAGCCCGGCTTCTCTTGCAGAGTTAAAGGCAATGAGAAGGATTGGCCCGATGATGAAGCCCATAATACCGAGGAGTTTCAAACCAATGTACATGGATATTAACGTAGACAACGGAGATAGTCCGATATGTCGTCCCATTACTTTTGGTTCTACTGTTCGACGAATGACTAGAAGCACAACCGCTAGAATCGCCATTTGACTTCCAGTGGCTATATCGCCAGTTATTAAATAATAAATCGCCCAGGGTCCGAGTATAACGATCGAACCAATAATCGGTATAAAATCAATGACCCAAATGATAAACGCCATTAGAAGGGCAACCTTCGGCGTAATGAATAAGAGTCCAATTAAACTAACAAAGAAAATGATGATGCTGACAAGAAACTGAGCTTTAAAAAAACCAAAAATGACGTAGGAAAGGCGCCCGGTCATGAATTGCACTTTTTCTGCCGTTTGTTGTGATAAGTAAGAATAAGATTGCTTCTTCAGTCTCGGAAGATCCATCAAGAATAAGAAGAGGGCAATTAAGTATACAACAATGCTAACTAAATAATTTGGAATTCCTGTGACAATGATGGTAATGATTTTTAAGTAATCAATGCTACTGATGGTATCCTTTGTATTTTCAAGAAATCGATCAACCTGATTGGTGAATTCTTGAACAAATTCAGGAGGAAAACTTTTGGATACGGCCTCCATGTTGGATTCCATACTATCCCACATCTGGGTGATGTTTTGTATGTACAGAGGGGAGTTCTCGACTAGCACTATTCCTTCAGTAATCACTTTTGTAATAAGGAAGTAGCCTAGTAATGAAATGAAAATAACAAATAATGTAAAGACAATAATCACTGGAAAGTACCGTTTTATTTTCGTATTCTTTTGAATCAGTTTAACAGCTGGATCAAGAGCTAGAGCACTGAAAAACGCGAGAATAAGCGGAATGGAGACGGGTAAGATCCAGAAAGCAAGCACTGCTAAAATCGCAATGACAAGTAAAATTAATATAAATCGCTTTGTGAGGAACTTTGGCAATCTTGTTCTCCTTTCTAAGTCAAACCATCTTCTTATATTATAGTACGGACGATTACGCTTTACCAGTAGAGAGAAATGAATTATTAGACGAATATTTCATTTTCAGCTATTCATATAATATTAAGAGTGTATGCAAGAGGGGGGAAGGATCATCATGAGAAAATCATTCCATCAAGGAAGCCTAACCATCTCAGAGAGCGTCATTGACTTTATTTTAGAAGTAGCGATTAATGAAACGCCGGGCGTGAAATTTATTCAAGCACCTGTTAAAAAGACATTGAGAAAGATGGTTGGGAAAGGGAAGAAGTCCTCTTTTCAATTTGATAGTTACCAGGAAGACGCGGGTTTATCACTTAAAGTAGAAGTGGCAATTGGTTTTGGAGAAATCATTCCCTATACATGCTTTGTTCTTCAAGAGAGAATTAAAAATGATATAGAAAAAATGACGGGGTTACACGTGGAAGAAGTGAATGTGCTTGTATCAGCCTTATCTATTACAGACGAGGACCTTAAAGAATAAATCCATATAGAAAAGCCTCTCTAGACAAAGAGGCTTTTCTGATTACTTTGAGGTGAACATTTGTGTCCAGTAATGACCGTATGAACCACCTGAGATGTATCCGACGCCAATCTGTGTATAACCAGAATTTAAAATGTTTTTTCGGTGTCCTTCGCTATTCATCCACGCTTGAACGACTTCTTCAGGTGTTGCTTGTCCAGCGGCAATGTTTTCTCCGGCACTTCGATAGGAAACGCCAAAATTCTCTAGCATAGAGAAGGGAGAACCGTACGTAGGCGACTGATGAGAAAAATAATTTTTATTTCTCATATCTGCTGATTTGTATCTGGCTACTCTAGCCACTTCCCAATTCCACGTTAGTGGCGACAATCCATTTTTCGCACGCTCTGCATTTGTTAAATCCATCACTTGTTGTCCAACGTCTTTAGACTTTCGAATCGATGGATTTGCTGTAGGTACGTTGACACGATCGCCCGGATAAATAAGATCTGGATTATCGAATTGAGGATTTGCACTGATTATCTCAGTAAGTCCGATTTTATAGCGTTTGGAAATTTTCCACAGCGTGTCACCAGATTTTACTGTGTATGTACTCTGTGCATGTGCATAAGTTGGTGCTAATAGTGAAGTTATGAGAAGAAATACCATTAAAAAAGATACTGATTTTCTCATGAAATCATCTCCTTTCTAGCGTAGTTTCACCAGAAGCGACCGATTTCACTCAGATTATTATTATTTGTTTTGATTTCATGTAATTTCTTTTCGATTGGACAGGATAATAATGTATGGATTATCCATGTGAAAACGAAGTAAACATTGCAACCACACTGCCCCTTATACTATTATTAAAGAGTGGACATGTTGTGAATTACAAAGGAGGCAAACGAATTATGAAATTTGACAAGACTGGTCTGGAATCTACGATCGTTCAATTTTCCATTCTAGATCATATTATGCATGAAAACGGTTTAGTTCTTGCTGGTCAATGGGATTATGAACGAGTTACATACGATTATAAATTTGAGGATATGACAAATGGTGACGTTTACTATCTTCGAGTTCCTGGTGTAGCTATCGAGGGAATGGTTGAATCTTCTTATGCCGTGATCAAGCTTGGTAAGCCTTACTTAGGAAAGCACTATTATCCTCACGGTGTGGAGTATGACGAAGAATTTCCTGATACGATTATTAACACATGTAACAAAAAGCTTGAAACCCTTCGTGATCAGCTAGGATCGGCACTTCAACGAAGCATGGTATCTGTTGGAGATATTGCTAAATATGTTACTCCGAGTAAGCCTTCTGATAGCGTTGCCGAAGCGGCTGCGACTATGAAGAATGAAAATGTCACGATTGTTCCCGTTTGTGATGGTGAAAATCTGGTTGGAATTGTGACAGATCGAGCAATTGCGGTTGGTGGTTTTGCTGATAATCAAGCCGGCATGACTAAAGTTGAGGAACTCCTCGAAAAGCCATCTATGACTTTGGCGCCAGATATGAAGCCTGAGCAGGCTGCTGAGTTAATGAATGAATCCCGTCTAACAGAGGTTATTGTAGTCGACGGAGAGCGTTTTGTCGGAATCGTATCTTACTTCCATCTAAAAGAAAAAATAAACGCTTAAATGAGAAGAGCCAGGTGCTCTTCTTTTTTTACTTTTAAGGTGATTAATCTAAGCGCCATAGAGGCTAACCGTTGCGGTGTACAACAGAGATAAGGCATAATAGATACAATGAAATGGAGGCGAACGAATCATGAAAAATATACTTCGCTTCACTTTGCTGATTGTTGTCATCGTGATCGGGATAGATGTTTATGACAAAATTGAGTGGAGTCATTTAGGACAGGAAGTTGAACGTATCATTAATGAAGAAAAGTTTGTTCTTGAAGAAACTACGGAAAAGTCTCCAACTCAACAAGACGAAGTGAAAAAAGATGAGCCGTTGCCAGAGCTTAAAGGACTGGAGAAATGGGTAGGAGAAGGACAAGAAACGATTGAATCTAATTTGGGGAAACCAGACAGAGTGGATCCCTCACCGTTTGGGTATGACTGGTGGATTTATGAGCAGTCCCATTCTGCTTATTTACAGGTTGGTATTGAAAATGAACAGGTAGTGACGATTTTCTTTATGGGGAATGTTGACGCTGGTGAACGATACCCAATGGGTGAGAAAGCGGCTGATATATTTAAAGAAGAGAAGCCTCTAAATGAAATCCCTGTTAAGGTAGATCAATATGATTATCGGTTTCAGCTTACTGAAGAAGAAAAACAGCTTAAGCCTTTAATTAAAATACATGAGGATTTATACGCACAGTATTATTTTGATAAGTTTAACGGTAGTTTACGTGCTGTTAGGATTGCAGAGCCGAGTGTACTAGTAAAGCAAAGACCTTATGCGGTTTCTTATCGTGGCGAACTGCTTGAAACGGAGTCGCTATCACAGGGTGAATGGGATCAAGTCGAAGATGCAATGGAAAAACAAATTTTTTCGATGACAAACGTGTTGAGAAATTTATCTGACAAGCAATCGTTAAGCTATAATAATGAAGTTTCAGAAGTTGCCTTTGGACATAGCAAGGATATGGGAGAAAATGATTACTTTTCTCATACTTCACCATCGGAAGGGGAGCTTTCCGATCGCTTAAAGAAGGGCGACGTTCTCTATAGCTATGCCGGAGAGAACATCGCTGCAAGATATCCAGATGCTGGAGCGGCGATGATTGGCTGGTTAAACAGTAAAGGTCATCGTGAAGCTCTATTGAATGAAGACTTCACTGAAATTGGTGTAGGGGTTTATCGTGAATATTACACACAGAATTTCATTAAACCTTTCTAGGAATAACCATGAAGTTTCCGGTAGCAGTAGCGATTAATTTCAGATCATCACGGTAGACGTTTGCTTTCACAACCCATCTTTCGTCACCTTTAAACACTACATGAGATTGGCACCTTAACTCATGACCATCCCCTTTCGCCAGAAAGTGAATGTTCATTTCAGAAGTCACTGCTGCTTTGTCAGAAGGGAGCGATTGGTGAACAAGTGAGCCCATTGCAATATCAATTAATGAAGCGGTTATTCCACCATGAACGATATGCAATGGGTTATGAACAAGTTCTTGATTCGGAATAATACTTTCATAAGTGTCTTCATCAAGTTTTTTACTCCTAATCCCCATGAACCCAGCTAGATAGGTTTTATAATGATCTTGCTGTTTTTTTAGCACACCCTCAAGCAGGAAGCGTAGGGAGTGTTTTTCTTGCTCATTTGCTTCATCTAAAATTTGTGAAATTAACGTATGTATTGATTCGTTTTCCATATAATCTACCTTCCTTTTCCAGTGTGCGATTATTTTTAGTTTACCAGTAATGGTCGAATACACCAATAAATAGGCGCACAATTGTTAAAAGTCTAATTATGATGTAGTAAGACCATTTTGGTTTGTATGGAAATGGAGGTGGCGAATTTGCCTGAAGCAAAAGAAAAAGGAACTCAAAAGGTTCAGGAATTTAAGACATTCGTCAAAGCTCATCCTCATGTGCTAAAAAAAGTGAAGCGAAAGGAAAAAACGCTTCAAGAGCTATTTGAGGAATGGATGCTTTTTGGTGAAGACGATGCTAGCTGGTATGAAGAAGAAATGGATGAAAATCAGGAAGAAGTTACAGAAGAGAAAAGCATTGGTGGCATGTTATCAGCATTAAAACAAATGAATTTTGAAGAAGTTCAAAAAGGGATCGAACAATTTAGTGGAGCTGTTTATTCTATTCAAGAAGTTTTATCACAATTTCGTTCGAAACCAAAACCACAATCTCCGTATTCTCAATCACACTCCCCGTTTCCCTTTCGACATGACTAGGAGGAGATCACATGCGTGAAGAAGTACAGGAGTTTCTCGCTAACCGGCAGGATCTGGTGCTATTTCTACGTAATCAGCCTAGCTGGTATCGGCGTTTAAGTAGAGAACCGTTCGCACTGAAAGAATTTGAAGAAGCCTCTAAAACATTTTATGGTCAGACGTTCCCACAACGGGTTGATCGCTTTCAAAATCAATTAAATATGGTGAATATGATGCTAGCGTTAGTGACCCAATTAAAAAATTAGGGTCTTTTTTTATGGTTGCGTAGGCTGGTTTTCTCAATTGATTTAATCATATCTTCTTATTTTTTATTATTCTTAGGGCACACTTATGTTTAAAGGGGTGTGATTGAAGATGTTGTTGAAGCGTGGTAAAAGACAGCTAATGATCATTGTGTTGATGATTGGCTGTTGTGTTCCGGTAGTTGGATTTAGTCAAGCTTTACAGGATAACGTCGCAGCTAAAGAAAACACTGAGCCTGTTGTCGTTAATCACAGAGTGAAAAATCATAACGTCTTTATTGAATGCTTAATTCCTAATTTTTCATTTGATAAAGAGAATACAGAAAAAGAGTACCATGGACATCTTAATGTATATCTTGACGGTGTGAAGCATCAAACTGTAGAACGTGCAGCTTTTGTTATTCGTAATTTACCGGAAGGCAAGCATACGATTCGTTTAGATATTATGAGAGAAGATGGAGGAAGGTATTTATCCTTGAAAGAAATGAAAGTGGAAATAAAATAAGCCTCTTTTCAGGAGGCTTTTGCTTAGGAGATTTGTTTGAAAGGTGTTGTCGGCGGTACGATAGGTGGAAACTGCTCCTGTAAATAATTAAATATCACGTTCTCTACATGGATACCCTGTTGAACAAGCGCCTGGTTTCCAAACAAACAATTGAATTCAAGAAAGTAGTACTTTCCGTTTGCATACACAACGTCAAATCCTGCGTGGTTGATTCCGAGAGCTTTGGCTGTTCGATCAACGAGCTCGAGTGCTTCGTCAGGAATTTGGTGGAAAGACAGCTTTCCTCCCTGAGCGACGTTATTAAGGAATGACTCTCCTCCAACACGCCAATAGGCCGATACAACTGTATTACCTACATAAACAACTCGGAGGTCTTTTTCTATTGGTAAATATTCTTGTACATAGAGAACGTCGTTACGCTCTGCATAAGTTAGAAATTCTTCTTCAGAACGGATAAGGAACACGCCATTTCCCATAGAACTGCGTACTTCCTTTGCAACGAAAGGGAAGGGGAATGTATTTAAAATACGTTCAATTGTGTCTTTAGAGCGACCTGCAATTTCGGTGTAAGGCATTAGATCTGGTGAAAGTGACCAGAAGGCTCTTGTCATTTCCACTTTATCAAATCCAAGTTGAATAGATTGGATGGATGGAAAGATTTTTTTATTTAGACCATAAACAAGAGAGTTCACTTGCCACTTTTCTGGAAATAATAGCACATCAGCTTTTCTAATTTCATCAATTTCTTTAAACATATGATCGGGTTTAACATAAGTAATACCTGACATGCCTAGCGTACGAAACGGATTGAACGTAATAAGTTTCACAGTTTTCTTTTTCTTCCTCTCTAAAATAACCATGCTAGCTTATTGTTGAACTCTCGATTATTAGCATTTTGGAGTGCGAATGAATTTGCTCGAAACGTTAAAAAAGGCATAGATACGCCAATAACGAAGGGATCCACAATCTAACATAGCTAATACGAAAACATATAAATCCAGAAAATTATAGAGCTTACACCAAAAAAAGTCAATAACCAAATCGTGGATATTCACTTTACTAATATAGTAGAGGACTGGTCAGGAGGTTCCATGAAGTGGTAAGATAAGTGTGGAGGTGTATGTATGATTGCTACTCTAGATAGTGTAATGATTTTAGACCAGGCCGAAGAGCTTGGATTTTTGATAAAAGATTCAGAAGTTGCTCATGATTATCATGAGGCAAAGAAGCAATTATCAAAGAATAGGGAAGCGCAGCGTTTGATTAAGCGTTTCACAGAAATGAAGGAACTTTATGACGAGGTTCAACGTTTCGGGCGTTATCATCCGGATTTTATGACGATTACTGTAAAAGTACGTGAAGCGAAGAGAGACATGGATCTTCACGAAGCGGTAGCGGCATTTAAGCAAGCGGAAACGGAGCTCGAAGGCCTTCTAGTAGAGGTTTGCTCTCTATTAGCTGGTGAAGTGTCTCCTTCAATTAAAGTTCCATCTGGAAATCCTTTCTTTGATAATCAATCATGTGGGGGAGGCTGTGGCTCAGGCGGCAGCTGTGGATGTGGATAACCAGAGCTTTTGCTCTGGTTTTTCAATTTCGGTAACGAATACAGTCAGGACATAAGTTTCCGCAGCAAAACATCTTTTCTTGTGGTACGAGAAAGCGGACTCGATAAACAAGAAGATTTTTTTCTTCTCGAACGAAGGAATATTCCATTCTCAATTGCTTCCCTCTCATGCATTTTGCCGCCTCTAATTTAATCAAGGTTTCAATCTCAGCTTTTATGCTATCCGAATTTACTGTAAGATAAAGAAAGGGAATACCTGTGATAGTTTTTTTTGAAACAGACTTCACGGTATTTGACGTGGCTAGTTGATTTAGAAATGGACTCCAAATTTCATCAAGGTTCATTGAAGAACATCCTTTCATAAACGCAGTCTACTGTTATCCTAACTGAATCATAATAAAATGACCATCACTCTGTTCATCGAACGAGTAGATTTCATAAGTAAAGGGGAAGCGCGTCATGTTTGTAGAACGAGTTGGCCTGGCAGTCTATATTCAGTCATTGAAGCATGCCAAGCAGTTAAGAAGGTTTGGAAATGTTCACTACGTTTCCTCAAAACAAAAGTATGTCGTGATTTATATTAATCTCGATCAATTGGAAACAACGAAAGAGCGCTTGAACTCTCTCCATTTTGTGAAGCGAGTGGAGCCATCCAAACGTCCAGAAGTGCAGACGGAATATCAAAATGCAAAGCCTGATAAAGCAAAACAATATGATTACAAGATGGGACTTTAAAAAGCCAATCCTAAAGGATGGCTTTTTTATTTTGGCTCATCACAGCGCGACCTTTCACTTGGAAGAGTCAAAAACCAAGCAACGGCACATAAGCCTTAAGAAATCTCTGTTGTTCATCCTGCGCTTTATGGAAAACCTCTTCTTTACCGTACCCTTATCCTATTGAAGAAAATCTAGCTTTAATGGTTGATTATTTCGAAGTCCGAAGGATATAATGGTCGGATTAAAGGAAGTGACAAAATGGATAATTGGAAACGTAATGTCTGGATTTTGTTTGCTAGTCAATTTTTAGTTCTTGGTGCTATGACTATGATTATGCCGTTTCTACCTTTGTACGTTCAGGAACTTGGTGTAGAAGGAGAAAGTCAAATTAGTCTTTGGTCAGGTGTTATTTTTGGTGCGAATTTTTTAACTGCCTTTTTATTTTCACCATTCTGGGGACGTATGGCAGATCGACATGGACGGAAGCTTATGCTACTTCGTTCAGGCTTCGGTATGGCTATCGTGATTATTTTAACCGGATTTGCCACAGGTCCCTGGTCTTTACTTGGCTTACGTTTGTTAAATGGAGTTGTTTCAGGATTTATACCTGCCGCTATTGCACTAGTAGCGACAAACACACCGAAGGAACACGTCGGATACGCGCTCGGCACTTTAAATTCTGGAGCTGTAGCTGGTGCTATTTGTGGTCCGTTATTTGGTGGATTAATGGCTGAAACGCTAGGATTTCGAATGATCTTTAATATTACGGGTGTTGTGATTTTACTGGCGGCATTCGTTGTGTTGTTTCTTGTTAAAGAAGAGACAAAACCAGAACCATCAGCAAAAAAGGAAAAAAGCAATGCGATTAAAGATTTCAAGAAAGTAACTGTTCATTCACCGATGTTATCGTTAATGTTAGTAGGTTTTCTCGTGCAGTTCGCGCTTCTTGGAATGAATCCACTTATTCCACTCTTTGTACAACAGCTTACTTCAGGGGGAAATGTGGCTTTATTTGCAGGGATCGCTGCTTCTGTTATGGGTATTGCCAATATGTTAGCTTCTCCTAAACTCGGAAAAGTGGGAGATCGAAAGGGTTCACACCATGTTCTTTATTATTCATTAATAGGAGCGGCGATTTTCTCTATTCCGCAGGCGTTTGTTCAGGAGCTGTGGCAATTAATAGCTCTGCGCTTTTTGTTAGGGTTGTGTATTGGAGGATTGCTACCTTCCGTAAATTCACTAGTGAAAACACTGTCACCTGCCGGAATGGAAAGTAGAACGTATAGCTTTTCTAATAGTGCCGTCTATTTGGGTAATTTACTTGGACCAGTAACTGGCGGAGCGATTGTAGCGGTTGTTGGGACAAGAGGTCTCTTTTTATTTGCAGGTATTATATTATTGATAAGTGTAGCCTATGTGAAAAGAAGAGTACTTCCAATTCTTGATCGGAAACGAGCGGTATATGAATCCAAAGAAATAACATCTTAACGTACAAAAGCAGGGGTCGTTGGCCCCTGCTTTTGTTAATGAAATTATTGAAGTGGGGGAATCAGGTTATTTAAACGAAGAATACCGATGATGTAATTAAAGTATAGATCCTTCTCATTAAACTCACTTGAAGGCTTAATTTCCAATGGTATGATCGAAACGTCCAATTCCTTGCTTAGGTCTTCGAAGAGCTTTAAACGTTGCACAGAAGGCTCTTTAGAAGGGATTCCTTCTAAAGATATGTACAATGGCTGAAGGTTACCTTCTCCGGCAGGTTTTAAAACGACGACAGGCGATACGACTTGGCGGTCATTTTTGAGTGTTTTTAGTAATAACAAACGGTGAACACGATGGGAATTAGTTCTTGCAAGTTCAACTAATTCATAAATATCAGAATAGCCTTCTCCTAGTTCAATAAAGCGTTGAATCATAATGTTGTTCTCCTTTCAGTCACTTCAGAAATCCATTCATAATGTAGCATGAATTCATTATGATGGAAAGGATAAAGCGTTTGCATTAGAATGATAAGAAAGGAGGTTAACTCTATGGTCTCGATTCTGCTTCTAGTTAGTTTAGTAGGGGGATTGCTCTATTTATACTGGAAAGGACGAAATGCTAAAGAGGAAACCATCGATAAAAAATTGATTCAAGGGCTTATTATTGCGGATATTTTAGCAGCTCTAGTTTTACACGGTGTTATTACAGCTGCAGAGGCTGAAATGCTTTCTAATCAATCACTATCTGACGTTGAAGATTATTTGTTTAGTCACACTAGCATTAATGAAGGAACTTTTGGAGATTGGATTCAGCATGATTGGGATGGCATTCAGGCGATCGACATGCCACTTGATTTAGATCCTGGATAAGAAAGATCTTTCTTCTTAGTTGATCGAGCAAAAGAGAGTAAATATTACTTCATAAAAAAACCCGCAGGAAATCCTGCGGGTGCCTTAAGCTGTGAAGCCAAGGCAAATGGGAGAGGAGAAACCGGAGGAAGAACTTATGGGGAAACGTAAGTCTTTCTCCGCGGTTGGCAGCACCATTTCGTATGAACGATGCTACTACGTTTAGTATCACCATCACCTTTTCGTTTATACATTGATTTTAGCTTTCCCTTTTTTTGTGGTAGGATAAGTAGGAATATGGAAAGGATAAGGTTGTGAGAGAGATGCGTATTATTGCAGGAGATTGTAAAGGAAGGCATATTAAACCTGTTCCAGGAACCTCTACAAGACCAACGACAGATAAAGTAAGAGAGTCGATTTTTAATATGATTGGCCCTTTTTTTGATGGCGGAATGGCGCTTGATTTATATGGAGGCAGTGGGGCGCTAGGAATTGAAGCGTTAAGCCGTGGGATTGAGAAATGTGTGTTTGTTGATCGCGAGAATAAAGCGATTGAAACGATCAAGTGGAACCTAGAACAAACGAAGTTTACGGAATCCGCGGAAGTTTTTCGAAATGATTCAAAGCGAGCGTTAAAAGCGCTTCAAAAACGAGAAGTAGCTTTTTCACTTGTTCTTTTGGATCCTCCTTATCATAAAGAGCAAATTCTTCACGATCTTGAAAAGTTGACAGCGTATGATTTGTTAGAGGAAAATGCAACAATCGTTGTCGAGCACAAGAAAGAAGTGACATTACCAGAAGAATTTGCGGGTTTACGGATGATTCGTGAGGAAACGTATAGTGGTAAAACGACGATTTCAATTTATACATATGAACAGTCGGGTGTTGAGAAGGAGGAATAGTCATGGGAAAAATTGCAGTGTGTCCAGGCAGTTTTGACCCGGTGACATTTGGTCATCTGGATATTATTAAACGAGGCGCAAGAGTTTTTGACAACATTAAGATTGTTGTTCTAAATAATCAAAGCAAATCAACGCTGTTCTCAGTCGAAGAACGGGTCGAGCTATTGAAAGAAGCGACGAAAGACATTCCAAATGTAACAGTAGATTCGCATAACGGGCTATTAATTGAATATGCGAAACGCGTAGGAGCATCAACGATTTTACGCGGGCTGCGTGCCGTTTCAGATTTTGAATATGAAATGAAAATTGCTTCAATCAATCGCAAGCTTGAAGATGAAATTGAAACTTTCTTTATGATGACAAACAATCAATATTCATTCTTAAGCTCAAGTATAGTGAAAGAGATAGCAAAATACCACGCCCCTGTATCAGACCTTGTTCCTGAGATTGTTGAAAATGCCCTGAGAGAAAAGTATGGAGAATCCCCGTTAGGCTAACGGGGGTCTTTTTTCTACTTAAACTCCTTTCGCTTCGTTTGGTTAAATTGCTGTGTGAATGACACGATGAACGTTAGTAGGAAGAATAGTGTAATCCAGGGACCTGTTTGCTCAAGAAATGAGTAAACTGATTCAATAATGGACGGTGTATCTTCTCGATTCAAAACAGGAAGCGATCCATTTCCAGAAGATAAGTAGTTTAAATAGAGTGGTTTCCAGATGACGAGCGTTAGGAAAGCCGCAAAGAAGCCATGAAGTAATCTGGCGAAAAAAAAGGGCTTAAATCGAATATCGGTATCTGCCAAAATACTTGCAACCTGTGCTTGTACGGAAAGACCGTTAAAAGCAAGAATGAAGCTCGTAATCATAGCCTGCGCAACTAAAGTAGCTGAACTTTCACTTGCGAGCTGGCTACCTAGTGTGATTTCAAACATTCCGGAAAGCAGAGGAACATCAAGCTCTGGTGGAAGCTGAAGGAGAATCAGGATAGACCTAAGTGCTCCAGCAAGTAATGGTGCAAGACCAATGACGGAAAGCAGTTCATTTAATACTGAGAATAGAATGATAAACCCACCAACCATTAATAATGTTTTGATAGAAGAATGAACAGCGTCACCCATCATTTTACCGAATGGACGCTTGTCATTCATTCGTGTGTCATGAAGTGCAGAGAAAGCTAAACTAAGTCTCGACTGATGTGATCGTATGGTAACAGTTGGATGGTGATCTTCCGGGTGATGAAAACGCATGACTAGTCCAACCATGATATTCCCGCCATAGTGAGCTGCAGCAAGAATAACGCCAAGTGCAGGATTATGGAAAAATCCAACCCCAACTGCAGCAAAGATAAAGAGCGGATTCGAACAGTTCGTAAATGAAACGAGCCGCTCGCCTTCGATGGCTGTAATGTCATTGTTTTGGCGAAGGTGTGCTGTGTATTTCGCTCCTGCAGGAAATCCTGAGGCAACTCCCATAGCAAAAACAAAGGCACCTGATCCTGGTACACGAAATAGTGGTCGCATCAAAGGTTCTAATAGAATCCCTATAAATCGCACAACCCCAATACCAATCAACAGTTCAGAAATAATAAAAAAGGGTAATAAAGAGGGGAATACAATATTCCACCACATTGATAATCCACTTTTGGAGGCTTCTAGAGTGTGTTCTGGAAATAAAATAACGGCGAGAGCAACGATCGTAACTGACGTTGCAAGCAATAATGTTTTCACTACTTGAACGTTCACAAGTACATTCCTCCCACTATTTGATCGTCTTAAGTTAATTCAATTATTCATCAAACCTGTCCGATAATTAAAATATACGTATGTGAGGCACAATTAGACCATATGATTAAGCAGTTATAGACAGGGAGGCGTTCTCAATGAACCGTCCTAAAATCGGATTAGCTCTCGGTTCCGGAGGAGCGAGGGGATTCGCTCATTTAGGGGTGCTAAAAGTACTTATTCAAGAAAAAATACCAATTGATTACATTGCAGGAAGCAGCATGGGCTCTTTAGTAGGGGCAATTTATGGATCGGGACACGATGTCAATACAATGGAGAAAATGGCATCGCTTTTTCGACGAAAATATTATTTGGATTTCACCGTACCAAAGATGGGGTTTATTGCCGGTAATAAAGTGAAGAGTTTAATTGAAACACTAACGCAGGGAAAGCAAATTGAGGATATGCATCCTCCACTTGCGATTGTGGCGACGGATATTATTAAAGGAGAGAAAGTAGTCTTTCGTTCTGGTCCTGTTGCACAAGCTGTTAGAGCCAGCATCGCTATTCCGGGAATTCTTGTCCCTGAAAAAATAGGTGATAGGCTTCTTGTTGATGGTGGTGTGATTGATCGTGTTCCCGTATCTGTAGCAAGAGAAATGGGGGCAGATCTTGTGATTGCTGTTGATGTTTCAAACGTAAAGAAAGAGCCTGATGTTACATCAATTATTGACGTGATTATGCAAAGCATTGATATTATGCAAAATGAAATGGTAAGGCTTCATGAAATTAATGCAGATGTCATGATTAAACCTGGCTTAGAATCATTTCAATCAAGAGCATTTACGAATGTGATGGATATTATTAAAATCGGAGAGGAAGAAGCCTACCGCCACCTTGATCAAATTCATCAGGCGGTGGAGGTGTGGAAGGAGAAAAATAAATGAACCGAGGCACAAAGAGATTCACCTATGTGTGGGCGATTATCATTGTATTGGTTGCTGCCGTTACATTCATTGACCTCCCATATTATGTAACGACACCCGGAGAAGCAAGAGTGTTAGATGAAGTAATCAATGTTGAAGGTGGCTCACAAGATGGTGGAGAGTTTATGCTCACGACTGTCCGAGTCGGAGAAGCAAACTTAGTTCAGTATATATGGGCGCAATTTAATGAGTATCATGAATTGATCGCAGAAGACTTAATTAAGCGTGAAGGTGAATCGGACGATGAGTATCACCAAAGACAGCTTGATGTGATGGCTAATTCACAAACGAGTGCCACAATCGTTGCTTATGAAGCCGCAAAGAAAGAGATAAAAATCACAAAAAATGGTGTCCTAGTAACCGGTATAATAGAAGGCATGCCGGCAGATGGGAAATTAGAACTTGGTGATTTGATTGTTGAGGTTGAAGGGAAAAGGATTGAGGAAACGGAACAGCTACTTGATGAACTAGGATCCTATGAGGAGTCAGATACGGTTAATATGACGATCAAAAGAGGCGATCAAGAAAAGCAGATAGAGCTAGGTTTCTCGAAATTCCCTGAATCATATGGAACAGGAGATGATAAAGTTGGCGTTGGTATCACTGGTCCAGTAACAGCAACGTCAATTGAAACAGATCCCTCTATTAATATCAATACAGATGAAATTGGCGGACCATCAGCCGGGCTAATGTTCACGTTAGAAATTTACAATCAGTTAACCAAAGAAGATTGGACAAAAGGGTACGACATTGCCGGAACAGGTACGATTAATGAAAGTGGAGAGGTTGGACCTATCGGCGGGATTAAACAAAAAATCGTTGCAGCTGATGGATCTGGAGCCGAAATATTCTTCGCCCCAGTGGCTCACT
Source organism: Anaerobacillus sp. QJM3NY_32 (assembly GCF_056173645.1). Lineage (NCBI taxonomy): Bacteria > Bacillati > Bacillota > Bacilli > Caryophanales > Bacillaceae > Anaerobacillus > Anaerobacillus sp. QJM3NY_32. Next base: position 1,766,633 of record NZ_CM149684.1, read on the forward strand.
CCAACTACGATGATGCCATGGAAGCGGCAGAAGATATCGATACAGATATGAAAATTGTCCCAGTCGAAACATTCCAGGATGCTATTGACTACTTAAAGCAATTAGACGTGAAGTAAAACGTGATCGTTGGATACTTATTAAAATCACCCTGCCATAATAGCAGGGTGAGTTTTTAATCGATCATAATTGGGACGGATTTATGCTCTTTTTGTAGAAACGCTTCTTGATGGAAACCTGAATAGCCAAGCGCATAAACTTGACTAGCGCGCCTCTCAACTGTAAGAAAAGGATGATCAAACTGGTTGATGTTTGATACAAGAGGAACGGGAAGAGAGTTTTTCTTTTCATTAAGGAATGCTCTTCCTGCTTTCGTCATGCCAAGAATTCGAACGTAAGGAGCATCCTTGTTCTCCAAAGCAGGCAACATTTCATTTTTACTTGTTTGTGTTAGAATATGGAGCGCTAAGCGTTGGATTCTCGTCCATGTATACCGCTTCGTTTTCACGAGTTCCATGAAGGATTGAAACGTTTGGGCTTGCTTCGCCATTGTAGCGAGACGATTCTCAAGTCCTTCCTCCGCTTCATAAATGGAGGAAAGGTGAACGTTACTAGAAGTAAGCAGCTTATAGCGAAGCAGATGATAAAGGTTATGCCATCCCTGAAAAGAATCATATGTCCGTTGATAGTTTGTTAATTCAAAATAAGTTGGTTCTGGCACGTAAGCCTGAATTTGATCAAGAGAACTGCCTTTAAATAATTCTCGTCGAATGCCAGTCGCACTTGCTATTCTTTTATCAACGAAGTCTTGATCATGGTAGCCTGCTTTTGTACGAAGTATCGTTAATGGTTCGATGAGGGCATTCTGTGCCTGTATGGCTTTCACATAATGGTAGCCTAATATATTGTTGGGCTGTGATAGGTCAAGAACGTGAGCGTGTCCTTCAAGGCTTTCAAAAGCTAGTGAAGAAGCTTTCGGATAGCTATTACCTTGTCCCATATAATATTTAATGCGTTCGTTGTAGTCTTTCTCGTGCATTTCGATAAACGATGCAGTCTCTTGAAACTCTTCGATGTCTCCAGATTCACTTCCGAAACAAACGTAATCGATTCCGAGTGAATTTAAGATTGAGATAGCACCTTTCGCAAAAATTTCCGCTTTTTGGGTAGCATATACGTAAGGTAATTCTACTACAAGATCAATTCCGTTTTTTAAGGCCATTTGTGTTCGTGTCCATTTATCAACGAGTGCTGGTTCTCCTCGCTGAAGAAAAGATCCGCTCATGACTGCAACGATTACATCAGCGTTGGCCACTTTTTTTGTTTCGTTTAAATGATGCAAATGTCCATTGTGAAAAGGGTTATATTCCACAATAACTCCAGCAGATGTCATTCGGCTGCTCCTCTCTGTCCGTTGTATAAGGGACGTACATTTTTATTAGTTGAATTCAAGGTTTTTCCTCTGGTATGATAAACATTATACCAAGATTAACGATGAAACAACTGGTGTAAAGAAAAAATATTGACATTTACGTATTTTGTAGCTATAATACTTTTGTTGCCTTGAGGTGATATACAGATGAAATGGTCAATTGAACAATTGAAGTCCTTTAAACTAAAAGGCCTTACAATTGACGAAGAAGTAAATGTAGAGGAACTGAAGGAACGTAATCCAGATATTCGTGAGATTACACCAGTTCATGTTACCGGAGAAACATCGTTTCATGGTAATAAGGTTACCTTTCATCTTACAGTGAAAGGCAAAATGGTTCTTCCATGTGCCAATACACTAGAGGATGTTGATTTTCCGTTCGTAATTCGCCCAATGGAGACATTTGTGCTTGAAGCAAACACAAGTGGCGTTGATTTTGAGGTGGAAGATGAAGAAATTCATCAAGTTTCGGGAAATACGGTTGACTTAGTTCCGTATATTAAGGAAAATATACTTTTGGAGATTCCGATTCGAGTTGTGAAATACAGCTCTGAATCTGATGAAATGCCAAAAAAATCCGGAAATGGATGGGAAGTCATTACGAAAGAACAACCGAAAGAAAAGGTTGATCCTCGTATGGCCGGTTTAGCTGATTTTTTCAACAAGGAAAATGAAGATAACTAAGCCTTACTTCCGTAAGATCAGTTAACTTTTTAAGGAGGTGGAAACAATGGCAGTACCAGCTAGAAGAACTTCTAAAACGCGTAAAAATAAGCGTCGTACTCATTATAAATTAGAAGTACCAGGAATGGTAAAATGCCCTAATTGCGGCGAATTCAAACTTTCTCACCGTGTTTGTAAAGAGTGTGGAAATTACAAAGGTGAAAACGTAGTAAGCAAGTAATCTTGCGAAGCAGAGAGAGAAATCTCTCTGCTTTTTTTTACGCTTTAATTATTCGATTATTTAAAAATATTTAACTACGAATAGTAAAAAGAATGAGCGCTCAATAATTTGAACTATATAAGGTGGGATGATGGATGACGAGTGTGAGAGTGGAGAGTCGTAACGAAGCAGCAATTCTTACGATTAATCGCCCTGAGCAAAGAAATGCGATTAATTACGAGGTGATGGATCAATTAATGGAAGCAATTGATAAGGCTGAATCAGATCCAAATGTAAAATACCTCGTTGTAACCGGAAGCGCAGATAAGGTATTTTGTAGCGGTGGGGATGTAAGGGCTTTCAAGGAACTTTGCACTGAAGAGCAGGCGTATACGATGCTTCGGAAAATGGGTGATGTGCTAGACCGCTTGTTTTTCTGCAAGAAACCAACTGTGGCTCTATTGAATGGCCATGCTGTTGGAGGTGGGCTTGAACTTGCTATTGCGTGTGACTTTCGGATAGCGAAAAAGAATATTCAAGTAGGTTTCATCCAGGGATCGATCGGGCTAACGACAGGCTGGGGCGGATCGACGTATGCTCTAACAAGAATGAATCATGGGGAAGCGATGAAAATGCTCATGAGTGCTGATCGCTATTCTGACCAAGAAGCCCTTGCAAATGGATGTCTTACATATGTAACCACACACCCTTCTTTTCAAGACGATGCTTATCAATACATAGAAAATCTGTTTAAGCGTTCTCCTTTGATTCTCTCTACTTACAAGTCTTATTGGTTAGCTAGTCTAGATCAAAATCTGATTCGAGATAGAGTTGAGAAAGAAATAAGAAGCTGTGCGATTCTATGGGCGACCGAAGAGCACCATCAAGCTGTGGCAACATTCTTGAATAAAAGTGGTAGTCGTTAACTCCGTAGTATCCTATGCCTTAAAGTTAACACAATTAGCTATCATAGCTCTTTTTATAGACGTTTTAGCGATTAAATTAATCTGAAATTGACCAAATAGATAAGAAAATAGATTCTTTCATGAATAGAAGAGTCTACTACCTCTAGTAAATGCATAAGATGACTGTAAAACGGTTATTGGGGGGATTGCGCTTGGTACCAATTCGCCAGGATGCATGGTCAAAAGACGAAGATGTGTTGTTAGCCGAAGTCGTTTTACGTCATATAAGAGAATTCAGCACACAACTAGCTGCATTTGAGGAAGTAGGGAGAACACTTTCTCGAACGCCGGCTGCGTGCGGTTTCCGATGGAATTCCTTGATTCGAAAACAGTACGAAGCAGCGATAACTTTAGCGAAGAAACAGCGTAAGGAACAGAAAAAGAACCAATCGCAGTCGAAACGTGAATCGGTAGAAGAGGATCGAAGCATTGATTTAATTGACGAAGCGATCAGTTTATTAATCACATCCAAAACGCACCTTGCCGAATCAAATCAACATGAAGCTTCGTTACAAGAAGCTATGGCCGAAAACCTGCAACTCAAACAGCATCTTCATCAACTAGAGAAAGAATATATGTCAGTACAGGAAGATTACCAATCTTTATTAGAGATCATGGAAAAAGCGAGAAAAATGGTTATTTTCCAAGAAGAAGATCAAGGGAATTTACGATTTCAGATGGATGCAAATGGGAATTTAGAGAAAATAAAGAAATAGGAGCAGCCAGGGCTGCTCCTATTTCTTTATTATTCTTGTTCGGAAACGCCTTCTGGGTACCAAACATACGGATTTTCGCCTCGATCACGATCAGGTTGATACGTAACGGCTTCAAACCCCATTTTCTCCCAAAATTCACCTGAACCTTGTCTCGCATTTGTTTTCACTGGAACATTAAATGTTTTTGCGAAATTAACAAGAGTCGAACCATAATCTCGATTATGATACTGCGGAAGCACTTCAAGCTTCCAAAGTTCCAGGTAATCCTGTGGTGGATCGAAGTAACGATCATACTTTCCATCGATTCGATAAAGGCTCATTCTAGCTACTAGTTTGTCAGCGTAGTAGATACCATAGAATGGCGATTCACTATCGTTTTCGATGATATTATCCTGAAGATCCTCCATCATGGAAAGTTCCTGAATGCCGAACTCTTTAAATTTCTTAAACTCCTCAAGAGTTTTGTAATTGATTACAAGTGGACGAACTGTTAAGTCTACCATAGCGGCCCCCTCCGTCAAATGTGCTTATTTAATCTCTAAGATGAATAGAAGTATAAACTCCTTCTCATTTATATTATAACCGAAAACACGAAACTTTTCCTCATTTCAAAAAACAAAGTATAAAAGGAATAATTTGAATATTTATTGAAACGTGAAGCGGAATTAATGATATGATAAATGTAAGGGTTTTCAAAAACCTGGTTCATGATTGTAATGAGAGGGGCGATAGTTTGAAAAAAATCCTAATTGCAAACCGTGGCGAAATTGCTGAACGAATCATTCGAACATGCAGCAGACTAGGAATAGAGACGGTTGCTGTTTATTCTAGCGCTGACAAAGATCTTCCATACGTAAACCAAGCAACAACGGCTCATCACATTGGAGATCCACCAGCAGCTAAATCCTACTTAAATCAGGATGAAATTCTTCGAATCGCGCAAGAAGAGAAGGTGGATGCTGTCCATCCCGGATATGGCTTCTTGTCTGAGAACGCCTCTTTTGTAAGAAAGATTGAAGAGAGAGGGATAACCTTTATCGGACCATCTGCTGATGTGGTTGAGGCAATGGGTGATAAAATCACCGCGAGAAAAACAATGCAAGAAGCAGGGGTACCGGTCGTTCCGGGCAGTGGTGAAATTGAGGATGTGACAGAAGCGATCGCATTTGCAAATGAAATCAACTATCCGATCATGTTAAAAGCAGCTGCAGGCGGAGGCGGGATTGGCATGCAGCGCTGTGAAAATGATCAAGAGCTAGAAAAAGCATTCGTATCAAGTCAGAACCGTGCTAAAGCCTATTTTGGCAATGGAGCGATGTTCGTCGAAAAATTCATTGACGATGCGCGCCATATCGAAGTGCAAATTGTGGGAGATGACAATAACAATATCGTTCATCTGTTTGAAAGAGATTGCTCGATACAGAGGCGTAATCAGAAGGTGCTTGAAGAAACGCCATCACCTTTTTTGTCTGAAAAGACTCGTGTTCAAATAGGTGAAGCCGCTTTATTAGCTGCTAAGCATGTTCATTATACAAATGCTGGGACAGTAGAATTTGTGATGGATCAGAATGAAAACTTTTATTTTCTAGAAATGAACACCAGGTTACAAGTAGAGCATCCGATCACGGAAGAAACTGTTGGAGTAGATTTAGTTGAATGGCAGCTCCTTGTTGCAAAAGGTAAAGACTTACCTTTGAAGCAAGAAGATATTGTGCCAACTGGTCATAGTATTGAATTTAGGCTATATGCAGAAGACCCAACATCGTTCATGCCATCACCTGGCAAAATTGAAACGCTAAAGTTTCCTGAAATAGAAGGGGTTCGGATTGATGCAGGCTACGAAAGTGGTTCAAGCGTTTCCCCGTTCTATGATCCGATGATTGCCAAAATTATTGTGTCAGGCGCTACTCGTAAAGAAGCGATCGACAAAGGAGAGGCTTTCTTTAAGGATTTCTCATTAACTGGGATCAAGCATAATGGTCCGTTGTTTACCCAATTACTAGGTGAGCGTCATTTTCAAGAGGGGAACTATTCGACGTCTTATTTAGCTCGTCATCTTATTAAAAAATAATCAATGAGAAAAGGAATGATGAAAATGCAAGAAATAAAAGCATCAATGGCTGGAACGGTATTAAACGTAATGGTAGGAGAAGGAGATTCAATTACAGCAGGTCAGGAGCTTGTGATGCTTGAATCGATGAAGATGGAAATTCCGATTGAAGGTGTAGAGGAAGGAACGGTCACAGAGGTGAAAGTAAGCGTTGGTGATTTTGTTAACGAAGGTGATGTTCTCGTTACCGTTAAGTAAGGAAGCTAGCTGAACGAGCGCTCGATCTAATCATAAACAAAGGAGGATTCAAAATGAATCATCTTGAAGAACTTTTAGCCACTAAAGCTACAGAAGTAGAAGGTGGTGGATCTGACAAATACCATCAAAAGCTAAAGGAATCGAATAAGCTTTTTGTGCGTGACCGACTTAAGCTTCTATTTGATAACGGTGAATATACGGAAGATGGTAAATTCGCGAACTATCATGCGAAAGATCTTCCTGCAGATGGAGTTGTCACCGCGATTGGCAAAGTGAATGGAGAAAAGGTTTGTGTGATGGCCAATGATTCTACAGTTAAGGCAGGATCTTGGGGTGCGAGAACGGTTGAGAAGATTATTCGCATTCAAGAAACAGCAATGACCTTGAAAGTACCTCTCTTGTATTTGGTCGATTCAGCCGGAGCTAGAATTACAGATCAGCTTGAAATGTTTCCAAATCGACGTGGGGCTGGAAGGATTTTTCATAATCAAGTGAAAATGTCTGGAATGGTACCACAAGTTTGCTTGCTGTTTGGACCTTCAGCTGCCGGCGGCGCATACATACCAGCTTTCTGTGATATTGTCATTATGGTCGATAAAAACGCGTCAATGTATCTTGGTTCACCTAGGATGGCTGAAAAAGTAATAGGGGAAAAAGTAACGTTAGAACAAATGGGTGGTGCACGAATGCACTGCAGTACAAGCGGGTGCGGTGACGTTCTTGCTGCAAACGAGGAGGAAGCGATTGAACTTGGAAGGAACTACCTTAGTTATTTTCCGGGGAATTTCCATAAGCGCACACCTCATCTAGAAGGTAAGCTACCTTCGCTTGAAAAGTCAATCAGTGATATCGTACCTGAAAATCAAAATGCGCCGTTTAACATGTATGACTTAATTGAGGCACTCGTGGATAGTGAAAGCTTTTTTGAAATGAAGAAGCTCTTTGCCCCAGAGTTGATTACTGGTTTTGCTAGAATAGATGGACGAGTAGTTGGATTGATTGCCAATCAACCAAAGGTTAAAGGCGGCGTTCTTTTCGTTGATTCTGCAGATAAGGGTGCGAAATTTATTCAGCTCTGCGATGCCTATCATATTCCTCTCGTGTTTCTTGCGGACGTTCCTGGATTTATGATTGGAACGAAAGTTGAAAGTGCTGGGATTATTCGCCACGGCGCTAAATTGATTGCGGCAATGAGCTCGGCTACGGTACCAAAGATCTCGGTAGTCGTGAGGAAAGCTTATGGAGCGGGGTTGTATGCGATGGCAGGCCCTGCATTTGAACCTGATTGCTGCATAGCTCTTCCGACTGCACAAATTGCCGTAATGGGACCTGAAGCTGCAGTCAATGCTGTTTATGCTAATAAGATAAATGCGATTGAGGATCCTAAGGAACGTATGGAATACGTCAAAGAGAAGCATCAGGAGTATAAAGAACACATTGATATTTACAAACTTGCTTCTGAATTGATTGTGGATGACATAGTTCCCGGAAGTGAGCTGCGTGAAGTTTTAGTGGATCGATTAAGCTACTATGAATCAAAAGAAGTGGCGGCGCCAGATAAGAAACACCCTGTTTATCCTGTATAAAAGTCGTAAAATCCCTTAACTTAACTGTTAAGGGATTTTTTACTCATCATTGACGAGAACCTGTGCTAAACTTTAAGAAGAATATCATGTGTTAGACAAGAGGGTGACGTGAAAGTTGAATATTACGGTTATCGGAGCTGGATCAATCGGTTTACTGTTAGCATCAAAGTTTGCGATGGAAGAGCACGTCGTTACAGTCGTATGTCATCGAAATGAACAAGCTGATCTGCTCAATCGAGGGATTATATATAAACAAGGAGAAAATATACGCGTAGCGCATGTTCGATCCACGCATCTTCTGGCGGGGGGCGAAACGGATTTACTCGTTGTTGCAGTTAAATCTAATCAAGTTCCCTCTGTTATAAAGATGATTCAAAAGGTATACCGGGATAACCATTTACCTGATATCCTTTTTGTACAAAACGGCATGGGGCACCTTTCTCATTTATCATTACTACAGCATAATATTCTAGTTGGAGTTATTGAGCATGGCGCAAAGAAGGTAGATGAGAGAACGGTCGAACACACAGGAAGCGGCGTTATAAGAGTGAGTGCATTTAGTGGCCTGCCTAATCCGCTTGCAAACCTCTCAACCAGGGATTTTCCGATTTATTATGAAAGTGACTGGTACCAGATGCTTGCAAAAAAACTTATTGTGAACTGTGCGATTAATCCTCTCAGCGGAATTTATCACGTAACAAATGGAGAGCTGCTCCAAAATCCAAGGTTTTATAGTGTGATGCGAGAATTAGTTAAGGAGACCTGTCGCGTACTTCAATTAGAGTATGAAGATGCTTGGAATGATACACAGCTTATATGCAGGCGAACGAGCTCGAATACGTCATCTATGCTTGCAGACTTAAAGGCGGGAAGAGTGACAGAGATCGATGCGATCACAGGCTTTATTCTTAAAGAAGCTGAATTAAATGGCCAATACGTTCCTTATTCTAGGTTTGTCTACGACAGTGTGAAGGGTCTTGAGATGTTAAATAGATAGAGAAAGGAGTCTCATGAAATGGAAAACCTCTTATCATGGATTGTAGCAACGGCCGTAACGATTCCGCTGCTTGCCTGGTACCTGGTCTATATTATTACGGTAAAAACGACACGGAAGAAAAAGTTCTCCTTTCGTCTTGCGGTAGATGTTTCAACGATCTTTTTTATCTTAAGCGTTCACTTTATTCTCGTTGAATTACTTGGTCAATCATTTCTTTGGGTCATTTTACTAATGATTATTGGGGCGGCTGGTGCATTTACCGTGCTTCATTGGAAAATGAAAGATGATGTCGAGATTCACAAAGTGATAAAAGGTGCGTGGCGTTTTAATTTTCTATTGTTTTCTACAGGGTATATTGTTTTAGTGCTTATTGGGTTAGTTCACCGAATTCTATCGGTCTAACTTATAAGCTTTTTTTTTGGTAGCAATGAGGAAGTTTGATATACTAACAAAGGATTAAATAGGCGGAGTTCCGCATTTGTGTCAAGAAAGGAAGAAATATAAATGAAACTCAAAGAAACATTCCTTCCAGGATCAAATGTCATTGCGACAGATTACATTGCTGAGAAAAAAGGAATCTCAGCTTTTTTTGACTATACATATCAGCATGATTCCTCATATGAAAAGCGATACGAAGAGTTAATGGAACGTCATCAAGATCGTGCGAATTTAACGGAACACTTGATGGAGTTTAATGAGCAATTTGAAGCAGAAGGACCGGCGCTTGCAAATATCGAGCGTTTACAACAGCCAGAAGCGGTAACTGTTGTTGCAGGGCAACAGGCTGGGGTGTTAACTGGTCCCCTTTATACGATCAATAAAGCGATATCGGTCATTAAATTAGCAGCAGAGAAAGAACGAAAGCTAGGTGTACCTGTTATACCTATCTTTTGGGTAGCTGGAGAAGATCATGATTATCATGAAGTCAATCATATTTATTCGTATGATGAAGGGCGAGAGCGCAAAGAGGCAGTGCCTCAAAAGCAAATGACAAAGCAGGCATTGTCTGATATATCGCTTGATCATGATGCGATTAACTCTTGGACGCGTGACATGCTCAAACGATTTGGCGAAACCTCTTATACGAAAGAGATTCAAGGGTTTCTAGAACGTGTAACTGAGAAATCTAATACGTACGTTGATCATTTTTGTTACATCATGACAAAGCTTTTTTCAAAGCATGGACTTGTGCTCGTAGATTCAGGTAACCGAGATTTTCGCCGTCTACAGACTGACGCGTTTAAACAAATGATTCATCAAAATGAAACAATCAATGAAGGTGTTTTAACCCAGGCGGCTCATCTTCGTGAAGAGAATTATCCAATTGGTGTCGATCTTGATGACCTACAAGCAAATTTATTCGTAAAGGTAAACGGCGAACGGATATTACTAGAACGAATAAACGGAAGATTTGAGGGGAAAACCGCTTCCGTTTCCTACTCAAAAGAAGAGCTGCTTGAATTAGCGGAACATCAGCCGGAAGATTTAAGTAACAATGTTGTGACGCGACCGATCATGCAAGATTTAATGTTTCCTGTGCTAGGTTTTGTGGCTGGACCAGGTGAACTTGCTTACTGGGCTTTACTGAAGCCAGCCTTTCATACTTTCGGAATAAAAATGCCTGTCATCGTGCCGCGACTGACATTTACGTTTGTAGAGCGACATATTCAAAAGTATGTCGATGATCTCTCTTTATCAGATGATGAAATCCTAAAGTCAGGGATTGATCACTCGAAAGAATCCTACGTGCGTCATTTAGATGATGTAGGGATCGGGGCTGCATTTAAAGATGCTAAGTTGAAAGTGGACGACATTCATCAAAATCTTCGCGAATTAACAGAATCCGTTGATCATGGACTTAATCGCTTTGCTGAAAAAAATGGCCAATTTCTTCAAAGACAGCTTGATCTTCTTCAGCAAAAACTTTATCAATCACTCGAGTATCAGCATGAAAATACGCTGGATAAATTCGATGAAGTAGGCTTTGCGTTAAAACCTAACGGGGCGCCTCAAGAGCGGAAGTGGAACGCAGTCTATTATTTAAATTGGCATGGTTTGGATTTTGTGGATCAAGTGATGGAACTTGAGCTTCCGTTTAATGATAAGCATAAGGTGATTTATCTTTAAGGGATAGAAGGAAAGCTGCCGGAGGATTCTGGCAGCTTTTTTGATTTGGCCAATATAACCTCTGTATGGCATGATTTCAAGCGGGTGACAGGCACCCGCGGAATGGCGAGTACCCTTTTTGTTTGAAAACCAAATATTTTTAAATAAAAATCCCGCTGAACAGCAGGATTTTTGTTTTGTGGTACGAATTATTTTTTTAGTGGTGAAAAGTGGGGAGTTGTGGTAACTTAGAGGTAGAAAGTGGGAGAGGTGGAGGAAGCCATGTTTATGGGGGAATATCAGCATACTGTTGATGAAAAAGGCAGAATGATCATTCCCGCTAAGTTTCGTGAAGAACTTGGTGAAACCTTCGTCCTCACTCGCGGGTTAGATAAATGCATCTTCGGCTACCCAATGACAGAATGGGAAGTTCTTGAAGAGAAGATGAAGACACTCCCTTTTACAAAGAAAGATGCTCGTGCTTTTACCCGATTCTTTTTCTCAGGTGCAACTGAATGCCAACTGGATAAACAGGGCAGGGTAAATATTGCCGGAACATTACGCCAGTATGCAGGGCTTGAGAAAGAATGCGTTGTGATTGGTGTTTCAAATCGATTAGAAATTTGGGACAAAGCCGTTTGGGAAGAGTACTTCAATGCATCAGAAGAGTCTTTCTCTGAAATCGCGGAAAGTATGATGGATTTCGATTTGTAGAAGGTCAATATGGAATGAAGGTTAAGGTGTAGCTATGTTTGAACACATTACAGTATTAAAAGAAGAAGCAGTGAACGCACTAAATATTAAAGAAGATGGCATTTATGTTGACTGTACGCTTGGCGGCGGCGGTCATTCAAAAGCAATCCTGGATAAGCTTACCACAGGACACCTCTATGCTTTTGATCAGGATCAATGGGCAATAGATAACGCCAAAACAACACTTGCAGGCTATGAGGACAAGCTGACAGTTATTGAACGAAACTTTAGCTTCATCAAAGAAGCCCTCTCTGAACTTGGTGTTGATGGCGTTGATGGCATTTTATTCGACCTTGGTGTTTCCTCTCCGCAGCTTGATAAAGGTGAGCGGGGGTTTAGTTATCAGCATGATGCTCAGCTCGATATGAGAATGGACCAATCTTCCAGTTTATCGGCGTATGAAGTGGTGAATGAATGGCAGTATGAGCGCCTTGTCTCGATTTTTTTCAAATTTGGTGAAGAAAAGTTTTCAAAACAAATCGCTCGCAAAATTGAAAAAGCAAGAGACTTAAAACCGATTGAAACCACATTTGAACTCGTTGATATTATTAAGGACGCTATTCCAGCACCTGCGAGAAGGAAGGGAGGGCATCCCGCCAAAAGAATTTTTCAGGCTATTCGAATAGCAGTGAATGATGAGCTTAAAGTATTTGAAGAGGCTCTTAAAGATGGGATGTCTATTTTGAACTCTGGTGGCAGAATGAGTGTGATCACGTTCCATTCTCTTGAAGATCGTATTTGCAAAACGACTATGAAGGAAGCGGCTTCTGGTCCAGAACTTCCGCCTGGAATGCCGATTATTCCAGATGCCTACCAGCCTGATATCAAGCTTGTAACAAGAAAGCCGATTCTTCCGTCAGAAGAAGAACAAGAAGCAAACAGACGCGCACGATCCGCAAAGCTTCGTGTAGCAGAGAAAGTGTAAAGATAAAAATATAAAGAGGTGCAAGGGGGAAAATGATGAGTAACCTGGCGTATAAGTATCAGCAGCAGCAAACGCAAAAAAAACAAGTTGAAACAAAACAGCAAGCTGTCCATGTGGAACGTGGACGAATCACTAAAGGAGAGAAGTTGCTCTGGATGATGCTTGTACTAACGTTCGTGGCGGCGTCGATCTTTATGGTTTCTAACTACGCTAAGATTTATAATTTGAATACTGGACTGCAGCAAGCGGAAGCAGACCAACGTGCTCAAGTGAAACAGAATGAAGAGCTTCAGGTTAAAGTGACAGAATTAAGTGCGCCTGGTCGAATTGTGAACATTGCCGAAGAAAAATTAGGCATGGAACTGAATGATCAAAATGTAGAAGTGATCAACAAAGGATCATAATTTCGGAGGTTTGCACTGTCATGAAAGAAACAAACAAGAACTCACATATTAATGTTGGAGCAGCGATTTTAATGTCACTATTTGTCCTGCTCTTTTTTGCTTTTATTGGACGGTTTTTCTACATCGAGTGGACACAGGCGGTATCAGGTTCAGACGGTGAAAAAGTGGACTTAATGGAGCTTGGAAAAGATAAGTGGACTAGAAGCAAAATCCTCGAAGCGGATCGCGGTACGATCTTTGACCGAACAGGTGAGAATGCTCTAGCTACCGATATTCCTTCCTTTACGCTAAGAGCGATTTTGGATAAAGAATATGAGGACCATGTAGAAGACATCGATAAAACAGCTGCTGCGCTTGCACCTATTATCGAGATGGAAGAATCTGATGTAAAAGAAATTTTATCAAGAGACGATCCTTTTCAAGTAGAATTTGGTGCATCGGGTAAAGATTTAAGCTTAACTCAAAAAGAAAAAATAGAAGAAATGGATTTACCAGGAGTTGGATTCATCCCAACGAAAACAAGACTCTATCCGAACGAAGAGTTTGCTTCACATCTTCTTGGTTTTACAAATGAAAACGAAGATGGCGTGCAGGAAGGTCTACTAGGATTAGAAAAGAAATTGAATAAATATCTCGTGCCGCAGGAAGGGAAAGAAACGTATCAAAGTGATCGTGAAGGATTCAGACTTCCTTATGGTAACGAGAATATCACCCCTTCCAAAAGTGGAAACGATGTTTATTTAACAATTGATCAAAAAATCCAAGTGTTAATGGAAAATGCTTTGAACGAGGCACAGGAGAAATTCAACCCTGAACGAATGACGGCGATTGTTGCAGATCCAGATACAGGTAAAATCCTAGCGATGGGCAATCGTCCAACGTTTGATCCAAACTTAAGAAACGTTTCTAATTACACGAATATGGCTCTTACGGCATTTGAGCCAGGTTCGACTATGAAAATTTTCACTGTGGCATCAGCCATTGAAGAAGGTGTATACAATGGAGACGAGCTCTTCCAGTCAGGTCAATATTCAGTGCCTGGTGGTCGAGTGAGTGATCATAATGGTGGTGAAGGATGGGGTGCAATTAGTTTTGATGAAGGTATTCGACAATCCTCTAACGTTGCAGCTTCTATCCTTGTTAAAGAAAAGCTAGGCTATGAGAAGTATAAGGGTTACTTAACTAAATTCGGATTGGATTCGAAAACAGGTATTGATCTCCCAGGGGAGTCTTCTTCAAGAATTACTTATGGCGGAGAGCTTGAACGAATTACGACTGGATTTGGACAAGGATCTACGATAACGCCAATCCAGCAAGTACAAGCTATAACTGCAATAGCTAACGGCGGTAAGATGATGAAGCCATATGTCATAGAAAAAATAGTTGATCCTGAATCAAACGAAGTGAAGCTGAATCACGAACCTGAAGTAGCTGGAGAACCTATTTCTAAAGACACTGCTAAACAAACGCGAGATCTTTTACGAACGGTAGTGACGGATGGCACAGGTACCCCATATAACATTGAAGGTTACGAGATTGCTGGTAAAACCGGTACAGCTCAAATTTCACAAGGTTCAAAGGGCTATATGAGTGGATATGGAAATAACATCTTTTCGTTTATAGGTATGGCACCTGCAGATGATCCGGAATTAGTAGTCTATGTTGCTGTTGACCGCCCACAGCTTGAATATCCTGAACTTGGAAGTGACCCTGTTTCTCTTATCTTTAACACGGTTATGAAAAATAGTCTTCAATATTTAAATATTGATCCGATGGAAAAGAAAGAAGAAACGTCCAAAGAAAGCTCAAAGAAAGAGAGCGGTCAGGTATTAACAGAAGTGACGGGCATGAATGCAGACGAAGCGAAGAAAGAACTTGAAGCGAAAGGCTTATCGGTTACAGTACTTGGTGATGGAGAGGTCACAGGTCAATCTCCTCATGCAGGTACGAAAATACTCGATAATGAACGAATTATTTTGCGGGCAGAAGGTAGTGCGAAAATGCCTGATATTACTGGGTGGTCTCTAGCTGACGTTATGAAGTTAGTCGAGCTAATGGACCTTAAACCGAACGTCATGGGAGCTGGATATGTTACGAAGCAAGGGATTAACAAAGGAAGTAATATCAAAAAAGACGATTATCTAGTCGTTGAGCTGAAGTCTCCTTCTTCTGAAGAAGAACCAGAACAAACGGAAGCTGAGGAAGATGCTGAGCCAATTACAGACTAGCAGGTCTATCTAAACCGTGTTGAACATATAGTGGAACGAGCATAATCAGGGAGGATGAGTTTATGCGCGTTTCCACTGTTACTGTTCGAAGGAGACTTGTGATGGCGCTTGTCATCGGTTTATTTGTATTTGCGGTTGTCGTCGTGAGGCTTGGTTATGTGCAGCTTGTGATGGGAAATTGGCTAAGCGAGAAAGCGAAAGATTCTTGGAGTCGAAATATTCCGTTTGAACCGAGTCGAGGCGAAATCTTGGATCGTAACGGAGTGCCTCTTGCAACGAATATTAGTGCCCCTTCTGTACTAATCGTTCCAAGACAGCTTCAAAATCCTGCGGCTACTGCTGAAGCTCTTGCTGCTTCCCTTAATACGAGTAAAGAAAAGGTTTATGAAACGATCACCCAGAATCAATCAATGGTTTGGATTCGTCCTGAAGGTAAGAAAATGTCGAATGAAAAGGCAAATGAAATTCGGAAATTGAATCTTTCAGGTGTTTACATTGCTGAAGATAACAAACGTCACTATCCAAACGGCGACTTTCTAGCTCACGTGCTAGGGTTCAGTGGTATTGATAATCAAGGTTTGACAGGTATTGAGCTCTATTATGATGAAGAGTTAAGCGGTGAAAAAGGACAGGTTGAGTATTATGCAGATGCGAAAGGTAAGCGGATGCCTTCTCTTGCAGATGATTATACAGAACCTGTAGATGGGCTCGATCTACGCTTAACAATTGATTCAAAAATCCAGACAATTATGGAACGAGAGTTGGATATTGCGGAAGCTACCTACCATCCGGATGGAGCGGCAGCCATTGCAATGGATCCCAATACAGGTGAGATTCTCGGGATGACTTCAAGGCCGGATTTTAATCCAGAAGAATTTCAGCAAGTCTCTCCTGACGTCTGGAATCAAAATAAGCCTGTATGGAGTACGTATGAACCAGGATCAACATTTAAGATTATTACGCTAGCTGCTGCTCTTGAGGAAGGGGAAGTTGATCTTGAGAAAGATCATTTTCACGACCCTGGAAGCATTGAAGTGGCTGGAACAAAATTAAGATGTTGGAAAGCTGGAGGTCATGGAAGCCAAACGTTTTTAGAAGGTGTGCAAAATTCCTGTAACCCTGGTTTCGTTCTTCTCGGGGAACGTCTGGGCAAAGAAAAGCTCTTTTCATATATTGATAAATTCGGCTTCGGTGACAAAACCGGCATTGACCTACAAGGTGAAGCAAGTGGAATATTATTTGATGTTGATAATGTCGGTCCACTAGAGCTTGCAACAACCGCCTTTGGTCAGGGTGTATCCGTTACGCCTATTCAGCAGGTGACAGCTGTTTCAGCTGCTGTGAACGGAGGGACCCTCTATGAACCATACATTGCAAAAGAATGGCTAGATCCTGAGACGGGAGCAGTTGTAAGTAAAAACTCGCCAACTGCGAAAAGACAAGTCATTTCAAAAGAAACATCAGAAGAAGTAAGGCATGCGCTTGAGACGGTCGTTGCGCTTGGAACTGGAAAAAACGCTTATGTAGATGGCTATAGGGTAGGTGGAAAGACAGGAACGGCTCAAAAAGCGAAAGACGGCGCTTATTTAAAAAATAATCATATCGTCTCTTTTATTGGTTTTGCTCCGGCGGATGATCCTCAAATTGTTGTCTATGTGGCGATTGATAATCCGAAAGATACGCTCCAATTTGGTGGAATCGTAGCCGCTCCAATTGTAGGTAATATTATCCAGGATAGTTTGACGGTTATGGGTGTGGAAAAAAGGGAAGACCAAATTGAGAAAGAAAAGACATGGCAGGATGAAGAGATGATTGAAATGCCGGATTTAGTAGGTTTATCTACTGAAGATATTCATAAAGCAATGTATAATTTGAAAATTGATTCAAGTGGTGAAGGGGATATCGTTGTGGCTCAGGCCCCTGAACCTGGAGTGAAATTACCGGCTGGGTCAGAAATTCGACTTTATATGGGTGACAAATAAGCGACCGGTGAGTACAATAAGTAGTGAACAAGCCAAGGCGTATGCTCTTGGCTTGTTTTCTGAAAATATGTCAGCGAACTAGAAAGGTTTGAAAGAGATGAAATTACAAGAACTTCTCCATGCATTACTTACATATAAGCAAGTTGGAAAAGGGAACCCGGAAATAGCAACGATTGAAAGTGATAGTCGAGCAGTTGAAGCTAATAGTTTATTCGTTTGTATCCCTGGTTACACAGTGGATGGACATGATTTTGCTGAGCAGGCTGTACAACAGGGAGCAGTTGCACTTATATCTGAAAAGGAGCTAGACGTTTCTGTTCCAGTTATTATTGTTAGAGATGCTCATCGTGCGCTTGCAGAGCTAGCTAATTATTTCTATCATAATCCAACGAAATCATTTTCTTTAATTGGTGTAACGGGAACGAATGGCAAAACGACCGTCTCTCATTTAATTGAGCAGATTCATCGTAATGAACAGCAAACGACAGGATTAATCGGCACTATTAATATGAAAATAGCAGATGAAGAATTCGAGACGAAAAACACCACACCTGAACCATTGCTACTTCAAAAGCAATTTGCCAAAATGCAGGAAAGCAATGTTCAAACGGCTGTTATGGAAGTTTCTTCTCACGCGTTAACATTAGGTCGCGTTAGAGGCTGTGATTATGATGTAGCGGTCTTTACAAATTTAACTCAAGATCATCTTGATTATCATGGAACAATGGAGGAATATCGTCAGGCAAAAGGTCTTCTTTTTTCACAGTTAGGTAATACATATGATACAGGGAGAAAAAAGGTAGCCGTTTTAAATGCGGATGATCAAGCGAGTGAGCAATATGAACAAATGACTTCAGCGCACATTTTAAAATATGGGATTGATAATAACGCTGATATTATGGCTAATAACATCTCGTTTTCCGCTAACGGGACAAGTTTCCACCTCGTTACTCCTGAAGAAGAACGAGATGTGAAACTAATGTTAACAGGCAAGTTCAGCGTCTACAATGCGCTTGCAGCTATTGCAGCTTGTCTTTCAAATGGATTATCACTTGATCGTATTTTAGAGAGTCTTGAACAAATTGCAGGTGTTCCGGGACGGTTCGAACTTGTTGATGAAGGACAAGAATTTCCCGTTATCGTTGACTATGCGCATACACCGGATAGCCTTGAGAATGTGCTGTTAACGGTTAAAGAGATGTCAAAAGGGAATGTATTTGCTGTTGTTGGCTGCGGGGGAGATCGAGATCGTACGAAACGACCGCTCATGGCAAAGATTGCGACAGAATTAGCAGATACAGCGGTTCTTACTTCAGATAACCCGAGGAGTGAAGATCCTGAACAGATATTAGATGATATGGTGGAAGGTGTAAGTGGACATTATATCCGCATTACAGATCGAGCAGAAGCTATTCATCATGCTGTTACTCACGCTGTGGAAGGCGATGTTGTCCTTATTGCAGGTAAAGGACATGAAACTTATCAAATCATCGGGGATCAAGTGCTCGATTTTGATGATCGACAAATAGCACGTCAGGCAATAAAGGAGCGGAAGAGATGAACTTTTCATCTAAATTACTAAACAATATTAGTCAGGGACCAGTTGAACATGAACTGGTCTTTGAAGGTGTGGCGACGGATACGAGGAAAGACTGTACGAACAAATTATTTATTCCGATCGTTGGCGAAGTATTCGATGGTCATCGTTTCATTGATGCAGCCATTGCTAATGGGGCAACTGGAACGCTTTGGGATAAAAATAAGCCATTTCCTCAAGATCTTGTTGGGAAGATAAATGTTTACGAAGTTGACGACACAACCGTTGGATTTCAGGAGCTTGCGAAGCAAGTTCTTAGAGAACAAAATCCATATGTTATCGGTGTAACCGGCAGTAATGGGAAAACAACAGTGAAAGATATGCTTGAAGCGGTTCTCAATCCTAAATATAAAACGTATAAAACACAGGGCAACTTGAATAATCATTGGGGACTCCCGATGACAGTTCTTGCTATGCCTGAAGAAACAGATGTATTGATCCTTGAAATGGGAATGAGCGGAGCAGGTGAGATTTCCCTTCTTACCCAGATCGCTACACCGGATGTGGCGATCATTACGAACATTGGAGAGTCTCATTTACTACAACTTGGCAGTCGAGAAAATATCGCCAAAGCGAAAATGGAAATAGCAGAGGGACTTAAGTCAAATGGTCATCTCGTGATTGATGGAGATGAGCCTCTTCTTGCTCCACTTCAGAAGAACGCGATTTCTTGCGGATACGATGAAACAAATGATCTTCAAGTTGATCAAGTAGTAAAGCTGGATAATGGGTATTCGTTTACGTTACTAAATGAAAAAGAGCCGTTCGAAATTGCATTATTAGGTAAACATAATATTAAGAATGCGCTCTACAGCATTGCTGCAGGAAGAAAACTTGGAATGACAGATGACCAAATTCGAAAAGCACTATCTTCCTTAACCCTTACTGGGATGAGACTTGAGAAGTTTAGGAGTTCAACCGGTGCATTAATTATTAATGATGCCTATAATGCCAGCCCAACATCCATGAAAGCTGCGGTTGAAACCCTTGCAGAATTGGAAGGATTTCATAAGAAAATCGCCATTCTTGGTGATATGTATGAGTTAGGTGATCGAGAAGAATCTCTCCACCGTAACATAGCAACTGCGATTCAACCGTCTATTACGGAAGTGATTACAGTTGGAGAAAAAGCAAAGTGGATTTATGATGGGATCGTGGAAGATGAAGCACAGCAAGTGCCTGCTGTTTCCTTTGACAATAAAGAAGATGCCGCATCATATCTATCGGGCCAACTTGATGATAAAACAGCCGTTTTGTTAAAAGCTTCAAGAGGGCTAGGGCTCGAAACCATCGTAAAGGCATTAGAGAATGAATCTTAAGGAGGCAGTACAGTGATTGAAAGATTATTAATTTTTAGCTTATTAACATCATTTATTATTGCGGTGCTAGTATCGCCCGTATTTATTCCATATTTAAGAAGGCTTAAATTTGGACAGAGCATCAGAGAAGAAGGACCTAAGTCACACCAAAAGAAATCTGGGACTCCGACAATGGGCGGACTGATCATTATTCTGTCTATTATTCTCGGTACTATTATTATCGCTCTTAAATATGATGAAATTTCAACCCAAATTTGGCTGCTTTTATTTGTAACAGTTGGATATGGACTGATTGGCTTTTTAGATGATTTTATTAAAGTTGTGAAAAAGCGTAACCTAGGATTAACGTCAAAACAAAAACTATTAGGTCAGCTCCTAATTGCGATCCTTGTTTATTTTGGATTAAGAACCGTTGGATTTGATACAGCGATTCATGTTCCAGGGACAGAGTGGAGCTTTGACATTGGCATTGGATATGTCATCTTACTTTTTGTCATGCTAGTTGGCGCGTCAAACGCTGTCAATCTGACAGATGGACTGGACGGGCTTGTAGCAGGAACGTCGGCTATTGCCTTCGGTGCATTTGCCATTCTTGCGGCGTCAGTATACATGTATGATGTGGCTATTTTCTCCGTCAGTGTCGTTGGCGCAGTACTAGGATTTCTTGTTTTTAATGCTCACCCTGCGAAAGTATTTATGGGTGATACTGGATCACTTGCGCTTGGGGGAGCTCTTGCAGCTGTTGCCATTATGACGAAGCTTGAGCTTCTTCTCGTCATTATTGGTGGGGTGTTTGTCATTGAAACCCTATCCGTTATTATTCAGGTAACTTCATTTAAAACGACAGGTAAACGTGTGTTTAAGATGAGTCCTCTTCATCACCACTATGAGCTTTCTGGTTGGACGGAATGGCGTGTTGTCGCTACATTTTGGACAGTTGGTTTACTATGTGCAACGTTTGGAATCTATCTTGAGGTGTGGATGTAATGAAAAAAGTAAATTATGAAAATAAGTCTGTTCTTGTTTTAGGAATAGCGAAAAGTGGATTTGCGGCAGCGAAGCTCCTACGATCTCTTGGCGCTAACGTAAAGGTGAATGATCGCGAAGAAGTGAAAAACAATCCTAAAGCAATGGAACTTCAAGAATTAGGGTTCACCGTTGTAGGCGGTGGGCATCCTCTTGAACTTCTAGATGGCGTCGATTTAATTGTGAAGAATCCCGGGATTCCTTATGAAAATCCACTTTTAGCAGAAGCTCAAAAGAGAGAGATTCCAATTGTGACAGAAGTTGAAATCGCAGGTGAAATATCAGAAGCTCCGTTTGTTGCCATAACAGGTTCGAATGGGAAAACAACGACAACTACTCTGATTGGACAATTATTAAGAGATACAGAGTCTAATCCGATTGTGGCAGGCAATATTGGAACAGTTGTATGTGAGGTAGCTGCGGAAGCTACCCCTAATCAAACGCTTGTGACGGAGCTCTCTAGTTTTCAACTTCAAGGAACAATGAACTTCCATCCTCATATTTCAGTACTTCTAAATATTTATGAGGCACATCTTGATTATCATGGAACTAAAGAGGCTTATGCCGCAGCTAAAGCTCGTTTGTTCCAAAATCAAACCGAAGAAGATTTTGCTGTTTATAATGCTGACGATGAACTTGTCACTGGTTTTGCTGAGGATTCTAATGCTTCACTCGTTCCTTTTTCAGCCACAAAAAAACTAGATTCAGGCGTATGTATTGATGAAGAGTGGATCGTGTTTAAAGAGGAAAAAGTGATTAAGATTGAAGATCTATCAATGAAGCAGAACGTGGAAAATACGCTTGCTGCTATAGCTGTAGCGAAGTTGTCAGGTGTTTCAAATGAAAAGATCCATCAAGAACTAACAAACTTTCACGGTGTGAAACATCGTCTACAGTTCGTAGGAGAAGTTAACGAACGAAAATTTTACAATGATTCTAAAGCAACGAATTCGATTGCTACAAAAAAAGCACTTGATTCCTTCAAGAAGCCCGTGATTCTTCTCGCTGGAGGTCTTGATCGTGGGAACGGGTTTGACGATTTAATTCCGTATTTCCAAACAAAAGTGAAGCACTTAATTACGTTTGGTCAGACTGCCTCTAAATTAGAAAAAACAGCTTCATCAGCAGGACTGGATTCTGTGACAGTTGTCGATAATGTAGAGGAAGCTGTTACAACAGCTTATAATCTTTCCGAAGCGGAGGATGTCGTTCTTCTATCACCAGCTTGTGCAAGCTGGGATCAATTCAAAACGTTTGAAGAACGTGGAGACATCTTTATTGAGGCAATGCATAGACTCTAATGAGAGGTTGTCTTGCTTATCCGGTGAGTTCGGTTAGGTAAAATCGACAAAACGGAGTGTGGGTCTATTGCCGAAAACAAAATCAACGCCAGACCTGGTCTTTTTAACTGCAACACTAGTGCTGTTAGCAATTGGATTAATCATGGTTTACAGTGCCAGCGCTGTATGGGCCTCTTATAAATTTGACGATGCATTTTTCTTTGCAAAAAGACAGCTTCTTTTTGCGGGGGTAGGTGTTGTGGCCATGTTCTTCGTGATGAACGTTGAGTATTGGACATGGCGCACCTGGTCAAAAGTAGGCGTGCTCATCTGCTTCATTCTACTTGTTCTAGTCCTGATCCCAGGAGTTGGACTTGTTCGAGGGGGAGCGAGAAGCTGGCTTGGTGTTGGTGCGTTTTCAATCCAACCATCTGAATTTACAAAACTTGCAATGATTGCTTTTCTTGCTAAATATTTATCCGAAAATCAAAAACGCATTACGTCATTCAAAAAAGGACTAGTGCCGTCGCTTGGTATTGTGTTCATAGCTTTCGGTATGATTATGCTCCAACCGGATCTTGGAACTGGAGCGGTTATGGTTGGTACGTGCGTTGTAATGATTTTTATCTCGGGGGCAAGAATAGCCCACTTTGTTTGGCTTGGTATGCTTGGTTTAGCCGGCTTTGCCGTCCTGATTTTATCAGCGCCCTATCGGATTGCGCGAATCACCTCCTACCTTGATCCGTGGAGTGACCCACTCGGTAGTGGTTTTCAAATCATTCAATCGCTGTATGCCATTGGCCCGGGTGGCCTGATGGGGCTTGGGCTCGGCCAAAGTAGACAGAAATTTTATTATTTACCTGAACCGCAAACAGACTTTATCTTTGCAATTTTATCTGAAGAACTCGGATTTATCGGTGGAAGCTTTGTGATTCTCTTATTTTCGCTTCTTCTGTGGCGAGGGATTCGAATTGCACTAAGAGCGCCTGATTTGTTTGGTAGTCTTCTTGCTGTTGGTATCATCGGCATGCTTGCGATTCAAGTAATGATCAATATTGGCGTTGTAACTGGCTTAATGCCTGTAACCGGGATTACCCTCCCTTTCCTTAGCTACGGGGGCTCTTCCTTAACGCTCATGCTTGTAGCAATGGGAGTGTTACTCAATATCAGTCGATACGCAAAATTTTAAGCAGATTATGGAAGGGCGCTCACCAGTGAGCGCTCTTTTTCTATTATTTTCATGATTGATTCAAATTACGAGGGAACCCTTTTCATTTACCTATTTATTATATCGTTTTGTTAGCTTATACTAGTGATTCTTAAGTATTGGCTCATTCTATTTGTCAGCACAGAGCTGAAATAAACAATGTAAAGTAATATAGCTTATTATTAAGAACAATTCTCTGGGATGAATTTCCTTCTAGAGGCTAATAACACCTTAACTTATGCTATAATGATTGAAATGAGGACAAACAGCTGGGTCATGCCGTTCGGTTGCCATGATAAGCGTTAGTAACATCGTAAGTATAGACAGAAGTTCATTTACCGGAGACGGAGGCAAGACAATGGAAGATCGCAAAGTTGTAACAATTGAAGATCGGATTCCCACGTTGAAAGCACAGCGTAAGCAGCGCGCTAACAGAAGATTAATCGTCTATTTATCAATCTTCTTCTTTCTCATTTTGCTGATCATTTACTTCCAATCTTCCTTAAGTCACATTCGGAACGTTGAGGTTTCTGGCAATAATTATGTTTCAGAAAAAGAAATTATTAAGTTAAGTGAGCTTAATAATAGCGTGAGTTTTTGGAATTTAAATGCTAAAAATGTAGAAGAAAAGGTAGAAAAATCAAAAGAAATTAAAGAAGTAACTGTGACTAGACAGTTTCCTGCAACTGCTAAAGTGGATGTTGTGGAGAATGCTCGAGTCGCGTATTTAAAAAAGGGAAGTGAATATTTCCCGATTTTGCAATCAGGTGCTATTCTTGATGCACTCCCTAAAGGTGAAACGCCAGTGAGCGCTCCTATTTTGATGCAATGGAACGAAAGTACAGAGCTATCAGAAATGGCAGGCGAGCTCAGGAAAGTAGAATTAAGTATTATTAATCGTATTTCTGAGATTCATTATACGCCGAATGGGGATAAAGCTTTTAACTTAACTCTCTATATGACAGACGGATATGAAGTGAAAACAAGCATTAGCGATTTTTCTGAGAAGGTGAATAGCTACCCGTTAATAGTTGAGAAGCTTAAAGATAAAGCCAAAGGGATTCTTTATCTAAATGAAGGTAGTTGGCTTGAGCCTTATGAGGACGTTTCAACTGAAGAAGAGGAAAAGAAAGAGTCTTGACGATAAAATGCATAGATAATCCCTGTTCTAATGGACAGGGAATGCTCTTTGTTCACGAAGGTTTATGAGCAGGGCAATTTATGTTTAATAACTCATTTTCATGTAAAAATGAAAGAAAACAGCAAAATTCTTTCCAATCACGAAAACAGTGACTTTTCTACTGCTTTCACATGGTGTAGACTAATACTTATGCACTGCTTTGTACATCTCTTCATTAAAAAAGAAATGAACCGAAGAGAGTAGGGGAGTGTTACCCAAAAAAATAAGAGGAAATCTCGTATAAAAGAAGGGAAATAAACGGATTTGTGGAATAGAGTCCTTATATCACATTCTTCCCGGGACTTCATGAAGCGAGCCTTGAGGAAGTTTAATTCAAGAGATTATTGTGTATATAAAGGTGTTGGACATTTTTTCAACCCTATTATAGAGAAACTATTAATACCTGAACATGGTAGCATTTTGAAGGAGGTGCCAGGAGAATGAACAGCAATGAGATTTATGTGAGTCTAGACATCGGTACATCCAATGTGAAAGTAATCATTGGCCAGATGACGAACGATTCTTTAAATATTCTTGGAGTCGGCAGCGCGCCTTCTGATGGAATTCGTAAGGGATCGATTGTGGATATAGATGAAACTGTTCGTTCAATTAAGCAGGCAGTAGAAAACGCAGAAAGAATGGTAGGTTTATCGGTTCGTTCTGTGATTGTGGGGATTAACGGCAATCACGTACAGTTACAACCCTGTCATGGGGTAGTGGCTGTATCGAGTGAGGATCGTGAAATTCATGATGAAGATATTGCTAGAGTAATTGACGCAGCACAGGTTGTTTCTATCCCTCCTGAGCGAGAAATTATTGATGTGATTCCAGGACAGTTCGTAGTTGATGGACTGGACGGCATTACAGATCCACGTGGAATGATTGGTGTTCGCCTTGAAATGGAAGGAACAATCATTACAGGTTCAAAAACAGTATTACATAATTTACTAAGATGCGTTGAAAAAGCGGGTCTTGAAATTGCTGATATTTGTCTACAACCGCTAGCGTGTGGGTCAATGGCTTTATCAAAAGATGAGCGTAATTTAGGTGTAGCACTAGTTAACATGGGCGCTGGATCTACTACGATTTCTATCTTTGAAGAAGGCTCACTGAAAGCCACTTCTGTACTTCAAATCGGTGGCGATCACGTAACCAAAGATATTTCGATTGGTCTTAGAACAACGACTGAAGAAGCTGAGCGAATTAAGATTAAGCACGGCAATGCTTTCGTTGATCTTGCTTCAGAAGAGGAAGCTTTCACAGTATCGACAATAGGAAGTTCGGCTGAACAAGAATTTAATCAGTACGAATTGGCTCATATTATAGAACCTCGGATCGAAGAGATGTTAGAATTGATAGAAGACGAAATTAAGCGAATGGGAATTCGTGAATTGCCGGGCGGATTTGTTCTAACCGGTGGTATGGTCGGAATGGACGGAGTTCTTGAACTTGCTCGTGAAATTCTGCAGCACAATGTACGTGTTGCGGTCCCTGACTATATCGGCGTACGCGAACCGCAATACACAACTGGCATTGGTCTTATCCAGTTCACGTATAAAAACGTGAAGATTCAGGGGAAAGAAGTGGCAGCATCACTCAACCCTGAAGAAGAAGTGAAGCCCAAGCGTAGAACAAAAGCCGAACCTCAACCAGGTGAGAAATCTTCTTCACCAGGTATGAAAGAGAAAGTGAAGAATTTCTTTAATCTATTTGTTGAATAAAGGGCTATTACAAGATTAGGAGGACCTGAGATGTTAGAGTTTGATATGAATATGGAACAATTAGCACAGATAAAAGTAATCGGTGTCGGCGGAGGCGGAAGCAACGCTGTCAATCGTATGATCGAGAATGGTGTCCAAGGTGTTGAATTTATTGCTGTTAACACGGATGCACAGGCATTGAACCTTGCTAAAGCAGAAGTTAAAATGCAAATTGGTGGTAAATTAACAAGAGGTCTTGGTGCAGGAGCTAATCCGGAAATCGGAAAGAAAGCTGCTGAAGAAAGCAAAGAACAGATTCAGGAAGCGCTTAGCGGTGCTGATATGGTATTCGTTACCGCAGGAATGGGTGGCGGAACTGGAACAGGTGCTGCACCTGTCATTGCTGAAATTGCCAAAGAACTTGGTGCACTAACAGTAGGAGTTGTCACACGTCCATTTACCTTTGAAGGTAAGAAGCGTTCGACACAAGCCGTTACTGGGATTGCTATGCTTAAGGAAAAAGTCGATACGTTAATTGTTATCCCGAACGATCGTCTACTAGAAATCGTTGATAAAAACACTCCAATGCTTGAAGCGTTCCGTGAAGCGGATAACGTTCTTCGTCAAGGTGTTCAAGGGATATCAGATCTTATTGCAGTACCGGGTCTTATTAACCTTGACTTCGCAGATGTTAAAACCATTATGACTGAACGTGGTTCTGCATTAATGGGAATTGGTATTGCGACAGGGGAAAATCGCGCTTCTGAGGCTGCCAAAAAAGCTATTTCCAGCCCACTTCTTGAGACATCTATTGATGGTGCAAAAGGTGTGCTTATGAACATTACGGGCGGATCTAATTTGAGCCTGTACGAAGTAAATGAAGCAGCTGACATTGTTTCATCAGCTTCTGATGAGAATGTGAACATGATTTTCGGTTCTGTAATTAACGAAGATTTAAAGGACGAAATTCTTGTTACAGTGATCGCTACTGGCTTTGACGAGAACGAAAATAAGAAGAAGACGGTTCCACGTCCTTCTGCACAATCGAAGCAAAGCGCTCCGATACAACAGCAGAAGCATGAAGAGGAAGAAGTTCAGCCGGAGCCATCTAAATTCGGTACAAGAACGGAAGAGTCTAACGATACTCTAGATATCCCTACTTTCCTTCGTAACCGCAAACGTAATAGAAGATAACTCAGAAAACCAGCTCTTTTTAGAGCTGGTTTTTTTATTTGAGAAATTTCAGTTAGTCGTTTATTTAATCTCTTCATTTCTTCTCTCTCCAGCGCTTGTCGGACCTGGTCGACCACTTCCGCTTTTTGTGTAATCCAGCTCCAGTGGTCAGGTCCTCGAGGCGCTTCACCGTTCGCTTAAAACACAAAGGGCGTGTTCCAAACGAAAGGTTCCAGCGCTTGTCGGACCTAGTCGACCACTTCCGCTTTTTATAATCCAGCTCCAGTGGTCAGGTCCTCGAGGCGCTTCACCGTTCGCTTAGAACACAAAGGGCGTGTTCCAATCGAAAGGTTCCAGCGCTTGTCGGACCTAGTCGACCACTTCCGCTTTTTGTGTAATCCAGCTCCAGTGGTCAGGTCCTCGAGGCGCTTCACCGTTCGCTTAGAACACAAAGGGCGTGTTCCAATCGAAAGGTTCCAGCGCTTGTCGGACCTAGTCGACCACTTCCGCTTTTTATAATCCAGCTCCAGTGGTCAGGTCCTCGAGCCGCTTCACCGTTCGCTTAGAACACAAAGGGCGTGTTCCAAACGAAAGGTTCCAGCGCTTGTCGGACCTAGTCGACCACTTCCGCTTTTTATGTTAATATAAATAAAATTTATTTATTTCTGAAAACGGTGTTGTGTTCGTGGGCAATCACACGTATAATGTCCATTATATAAAAACAAGTGTCCTCACCAGAAGGACAAAGGAGTGGAGAGTATATGAAGGATTGCGTATCTGTAGGATTGTTAGGACTTGGCACAGTAGGTAGTGGTGTTGTACATATGATTGATTCTCACCAGAAAGAGTTGCAGCAGCGAGTGGGTTGTCAGGTGAAAGTGGCAAAGGTGCTTGTAAGAGATATGGATAAAGAAAGAAGCGTTGATCTAGATTCAAGCATTCTTACTCAAGATCCTGAAGATGTTATCAATAATCCAGAGGTCGATGTTGTGATTGAAGTAATTGGTGGGATTGATCAGGCGAAAGAGTTCATTCTTGCTTCACTTAAGAATCATAAGCATGTTGTAACAGCGAATAAAGACCTGATGGCGATCCATGGAAGAGAACTACTAACTGCTGCAGTTGATCATGAAAGTGATCTTTTCTATGAAGCTAGTGTAGCAGGAGGCATTCCTATTCTTAGAAGTTTAGTAGAGGGATTATCTTCTGACCGCATCACTAAGTTAATGGGAATTGTGAATGGAACAACAAACTACATTTTAACTAAAATGACAAAAAACAATGTCCCATATGAAAGTGTCTTAAAAGAAGCTCAGGACCTTGGATTTGCAGAGTCGGATCCTACTGCTGATGTAGAAGGGTTAGATGCTGCTAGAAAAATGGTGATTCTTGGGACGCTTGGCTTCTCCATGAAGGTTGGATTAGATGATGTAAAAGTAGAAGGCATCACACGTGTTGATGAAGAAGATATCGCTTATAGTAAGAAGCTAGGTTACACAATTAAATTATTAGGCATTGCGAGCTCAACAGACGGATCTATTGAACTTTCGGTTCAGCCAACATTGCTTCCTTCAAGACATCCATTAGCGTCCGTTAACGATGAATATAACGCGGTGTATGTCTATGGTGAAGCGGTAGGAGAAACAATGTTCTATGGCCCTGGTGCTGGTCAATTACCGACTGCCACTGCGGTTGTATCCGATCTCGTAGCTGTTATTAAAAATATGCGGTTAGGTGTGAATGGAAAAAGCGTTATTCTTCCACAGCATGAACGTAAGTTAACAAGCGATGAGCAAATTAAAAGCAAACATTTTATCAGATTAATTGTAAAAGACGAACCGGGTGCATTTTCAAAAATTTCTCATCTATTCCAAGATCGTGGATTAAGTTTAGAGAAATTGATTCAAGAGCCAGTTGTGAATAATGGTACGGCAGAGCTTGTCATCATTACACATGAAACGAATCAACGAGCATTTGAAGAAGTTCATAATCGTTTAAGAGACTTGGATGTAGTCGTAGAAGTGAAGAGTCGTTACCGAGTGGAGGGAATGTAATGAGCTGGAATGGTTTGATTAAGCAATATAAAGAATATTTACCTCTAACAGAGGAGACACCTCAGCTCACGCTAAATGAGGGGAATACACCTCTGCTAAAGCTTGAGCAACTTTCAAACGAACTAGGTATTTCCCTTTATGTGAAAATTGAAGGAGCAAATCCGACTGGTTCATTTAAAGATCGTGGCATGGTAATGGCTGTAGCTAAGGCGAAGGAAGAAGGCAGTGACGCTATTATATGTGCTTCTACAGGCAACACAGCAGCTGCGGCCGCAGCTTATGGGGCAAGAGCAGGGTTACGCTGCATTATCGTTATACCTAAGGGGAAAGTAGCACTAGGTAAGCTTGCCCAAGCCATGATTTATGGAGCAGAAATTTTTGAGATCGATGGGAATTTTGATGAGGCGCTCAGAATGGTGCGCGATATTGCGGAGACTGAGCCTATTGCTCTTGTTAACTCTGTTAATCCTTACCGATTAGAAGGTCAAAAGACAGCGGCTTTTGAAGTATGTGATCAGCTTGGGGAAGCGCCAGATGTGCTTGCGATTCCAGTTGGGAATGCTGGGAACATTTCTGCATATTGGAAAGGGTTTAAAGAATATGTCTCAGAAGATAGTCGACCGCAAATGCGTGGATTTGAGGCTGAGGGGTCCGCTGCGATCGTTCAAAAGAAAATCATTCCAAATCCAGAGACAATCGCTACAGCCATTCGTATTGGGAATCCAGCGAGTTGGCATCTTGCAGAAGAAGCTGTGATTGAATCGAAAGGTAAAATCGATAGCGTAACAGATGATGAAATTTTGCATGCGTATCAAGAGCTTGCCAAAAAAGAAGGCGTTTTTGCTGAACCAGCTTCGTGTGCTTCGGTAGCTGGAGTAATGAAGCAGGTTGCCTCAGGAGAGATTAAGAAGGGATCAAAGGTTGTTGCCGTATTAACGGGGAATGGATTGAAAGATCCTTCCACTGCAATGGACCTTGTTGTTGCAAAACCACGTGTTGTTGCAGCAGATAAAACACAGTTTCTTGAGGAGCTCAAGGGATGTGTGAGCCAGTGAATAGAGAAGAAGGCCTTTACTTGAAAGTTCCAGGTAGTACTTCAAATCTTGGACCAGGATTTGATTCAGTAGGTCTTGCAATCAATCGCTATTTGCACGTAAAATTAGAACCCTCTTCAGAATGGTCCTTTCATTACGTTGACTTTGATGATGTATTTCCAGCAGGTAAAGATAATATGATTTATCAAACAATCGAGCAAATCGAAAAGAAGTATGGGAATGGAAAGAAACCTTCTCCTTATACTGTGACAATGACGAGTGAACTTCCTTTAGAGAGGGGACTTGGGAGCAGCGCTGCAGCCATTGTCGCTGCTGTCGAAATCGCGGACTTTACAATGGGTCTTCATCTAACGATTGAAGAAAAAGTACAGATTGCTACAACATTTGAAGGCCATGCTGATAATGTTGCCGCGTCCCTTTATGGAGGACTAGTTATTGCAACTGGAGAGGAAGGTATAGGAACGATTTCACATCAAGTAACTGATTTAGAGATGATCGCACTAATTCCACATCGTAAATTGAAAACAACGGATTCTCGATCAGTGTTGCCCGATATGCTCCCTTTTCAAGAAGCTGTAGAGGCAAGCAATATCGCAAATGTTTTTGTAGGCGCTGCTCTTCAAAATGATTGGAAATTGGCGGGTAAGCTAATGGAGCGTGATCTTTTTCATCAACCTTATCGAAAACATCTAGTGCCAGACTTAGAAAAGGTTCGTGCGATTGCTATGGATAATGGAGCGTATGGAGCTGCTTTAAGCGGTGCTGGTCCAACATTAATTGTCTTTCATGCCAAAGCATCGTCGAATGAACTTCGCTTAGCGCTAGAAAAAGCTTTTCCTGAGTATTGTTGTGAATTGCTTATACCTGCGTCAACAGGGATAGAAATAACGTACGGAGCTTATCAAAATCAATCCATTTAATTGAGAAGTCGTCCTCTAGAAGGGCGGCTTTTTTTGTGTTTTTGGACGGATGATCGCCTGACAAAACTAGTGATAATTATCCAAAATAACCTCGCTCTAACCGGCACAATCTGACAGTTTTATAAAGAAACTTAGTCTATACTTAGTATCAAAATCGCAAGGGGGGAGGCGTTCGGTGGCAGTATACCTTGATGTGATCTGGTTGCTAAATTTTTGTTTCGATTACATGCTACTTGCGCTAACTGGGATACTGCTGAAGAAACAAGTGAAAAAGAGACGGCTTGTTACTGGTGCATTAATCGCTTCGTGTTATGTGCTTTTTCTTTTTGTTCCTGCCCTAACATTTATGGTAAACCCATTCATGAAGCTGCTCTACTCCTTACTTATTGTTGTGGTAACGTTTGGCTTTACAAGGTTTCGTAGCTTTTTTCAATGTTGGCTTCTCTTCTATTTTGTCACGTTTATGATTGGCGGAGGAATGATGGGGGCGCATTATTTCTTTCAAAAAGATATGACGGTGTATAACGGAGCGGTCGCTACACAAAGTACTGGATTTGGGGACCCCATTAGCTGGCTTTTTGTGATAGTTGGTTTCCCTATTGTTTGGTTTTTTTCAAAAAGAAGAGTGGATCATCTTGAGACAACACGAATTCATTTTGATCAACTAGCAGAAGTTAGTATCCGAATTGATGATGTGACAATTTCAGCTAAAGCACTTGTCGATAGCGGCAACCAGCTACAAGACCCTTTAAGCGGCTCACCTGTTATGATCCTCGATATGACGGTGCATGAAGCGAACTTTCCACCATCGTTTATTCAGAAAGCCAAAAACATCACAGAATTCCAGGAAGAAGGAGAGGAGGATCGTTGGGAACATCGGTTACGTATTGTTCCGTTTCGGGCAGTCGGACAAGATCATCAATTCTTGTGTGCTGTAAAGCCGGATGAAGTATTGATCTCGATGGAGGGGCGTTCATTAACTGTCAAAAAAGTACTTGTTGGATTAAGCTTTCATACGATTTCAGGAGAAAAAGATTATACGTGTATCCTTCATCCGAAAATGCTGACAGGACATAAGGCGACTGCGTCATAGAAGAGAAAACAAGACGACCAAGGAGGAGTTCGAGATGGGGAAAATGAAAATTAAGTTAGTTCTATGGTGGCAGCGGATCCTAATGAAGCTTGGTATTAAACCTGATGAGATCTATTACATAGGAGGGAGCGAAGCGTTACCTCCTCCTCTATCGAAAGATGAAGAGGCCCATTTATTAATTCAATTACCTAAGGGAGATAAAGCAGCAAGGTCGATTTTAATTGAGCGTAATCTTCGCCTAGTCGTTTATATTGCACGGAAATTTGAGAATACGGGGATCAACATTGAAGATTTAATTAGTATTGGTACGATTGGTCTCATCAAAGCAGTAAACACATTTAATCCTGAGAAAAAAATCAAGCTTGCAACCTATGCATCAAGGTGTATAGAGAATGAAATATTAATGTTCCTTCGACGGAATAATAAAATACGCTCAGAAGTTTCATTTGATGAGCCGCTTAATGTGGACTGGGATGGGAATGAGCTCCTTTTGTCTGATGTACTAGGGACAGATGAAGATATCATTACGCGCGGGATAGAAGCTCGCGTCGATCGTAGATTACTTGTGAAGGCATTAGAAACACTTAATCCAAGAGAAAAACAAATTATGGAGCTAAGGTTTGGTCTTGCTGGAGAAGAAGAGAAAACGCAAAAAGATGTTGCCGATTTACTTGGCATTTCTCAATCATATATTTCAAGGCTCGAAAAGCGCATCATTAAACGACTTCGAAAAGAGTTCAATAAAATGGTCTGAGCTTCTTAGCATAATAGATGCATAAAATTCCCACTCGCGGAGATACTTTACTTTGACAGCATCTCCGATGAGGAGGGAATGAGTTGACACGAAACAAAGTCGAGATTTGTGGAGTAGATACATCCAAACTTCCAGTACTTAAAAATGAAAAAATGAGAGTACTCTTTAAGCAGATGCAGGAAGGGGATATTTCGGCACGTGAAGAACTAGTGAATGGTAATTTAAGACTTGTTCTAAGCGTGATCCAGCGATTTAATAATCGAGGAGAATACGTGGATGATCTATTTCAGGTGGGCTGCATTGGCCTGATGAAATCCATAGATAACTTTGATTTAGGGCAAAACGTGAAATTCTCTACTTATGCAGTGCCGATGATCATCGGTGAAATCAGAAGATATCTCCGTGACAATAATCCGATCAGAGTGTCACGATCTTTAAGAGATATCGCTTATAAGTCTCTCCAGATTAGAGATAAATTAATGACGAAGAATTCCAAAGAACCAAATCCGACTGAAATTGCCAAAGAGCTTGGGGTGACGAAGGAAGAAGTAGTCTTTGCACTTGATGCGATTCAGGATCCTGTTTCATTATTTGAACCTATTTATAATGATGGAGGCGACCCCATTTTCGTTATGGATCAAATCAGTGATGATAAACAGAAAGACATCCAGTGGCTTGAAGATATTGCTTTAAAGGAAGCCATGACAAGATTAAATCAGCGAGAGAACATGATCTTACAAATGAGATTCTTCCAGGGTAAAACGCAAATGGAAGTAGCAGATGAGATTGGGATTTCGCAGGCACAGGTGTCCCGACTCGAGAAAGCGGCGATACACCAAATGAATAAAAATATCCAAAGTTAGAACGAGACCTGGGAAACAGGTCTTTTCTTTTGCCTTCTTTTCATATAATGAGATGAAAGGTGGGTGCGCGATGATAAAAATATCAGAATTTCAGGTGAAAGATGTTGTGAATGTCTCGAATGGACGTAAGCTTGGTCACATCGCTGATCTGGAAATTAATTTAACGACAGGAAAAATAGAAGCGATTGTGATTCCAGGGGCAGGTAAAATGATGGGATTGTTTGCGCGAGAAAGTGATGTCGTTATTCCATGGCGCAACATAGTGAAAATTGGGTCAGATGTCATTCTAGTAAGACATCATGATACAGCTGATGGCGAATCGTTTCAGAAAGAATCATAAGGAAAGAAAGATCTAACAATCTATATCCCTTAGGCACAACATATTATGATAAAATAAGGTATAAACTGTATCATGGTATAAAGGGGTGCAACTGTGGAAAAAGAACCATTTCAACCATCAACACATAAAACATCACTGGCACTGAAATTTCCAGATCAAGCTGAACGGAACGATAACCTGATAGCAGGTTTTTCAACCCGTAGAAACGGAGTTAGCCAGACTCCGTTTTCTAGCTTGAATCTTGGATTCCACGTACCAGATCGAGCGAGAGATGTACTAATAAATCGCGAAACCCTTGCCTATGATATCGGACAATCCCTTGATCGATGGATCGTTGGTGAGCAAATTCATGGCGCCGACATTGCGAATGTAACAGCAGCGGATAAGGGACGAGGAGCAACGAATCATCAAGATGCCGTTCCGAAAGTGGACGGGCTATATACAGATGATCCCGAAGTTCTTCTAACCGCTCTTTATGCCGATTGCGTACCGCTCTATTTCTATGCGCCATCAGCTAAAAGAGTGGGGATTGCCCACGCAGGCTGGAAAGGAACAACGAAGAATATTGCAGGAGAGATGATTCGTGCGTGGAACAATGATGGAATCCAAACCGACGATATTTATGCTGCAGTCGGCCCTTCAATAGGGAAATGTTGCTACGAGGTTGATGATGGCGTTATCGAACACATTAAAGCGCTAGTAGGAGATCAGGATCTGTTTTTTGATGAAAAAGCAACAGGGAAATACCAGCTTGATTTAAAAGCCGTGAATCGCGAGCTCCTCCTTCGGTCAGGGATTAAGGCGAGTCAACTATCAGTTAGTGACTATTGTACAAGCTGTAGCAATCTGTTTTTCTCTCACCGAAATGAAAATGGAAAAACAGGAAGAATGATGGCATACATAGGACTCGGGGAGGTATAGCGTTATCGTGAATGTAAGAGAAAGTCTAGAAACAATCAAAGGAAAAATTAACGCAGCAGCAGAACGGTCATGTCGTGATCCTCAGCATATTCATGTTGTAGCGGTGACGAAATATGTTAGCGTCGAACGTACAAAAGAAGCATTAGAAGCTGGCGTTACTCACTTCGGTGAAAGTCGTGATGAGGGGCTATTGAAGAAAGTAGAAGCTATTGGCACATTGCCTTCGTGGCACTTTATTGGCACACTACAATCTCGTAAAGTAAAAGACATTCTTCCATTTGTAAATTATATTCACTCCCTCGATCGTATATCTCTAGCTAAAGAAATACAAAAGAGAGCTGATGGTGAAGTAAACTGTTTTGTGCAAGTTAACGTGTCTGGTGAAGAATCTAAGCATGGATTATCGCCAGGTGAGACGCTACCTTTTATTGAGTCACTTAATGAATTCTCATCTATTAAAGTCGTAGGATTAATGGCTATGGCTCCGCATACAGATAATACAAATGAAATTCGAGATGTTTTCAAGAAACTTCGTGAGCTTGGAGAACGTGTCCAAAGCCTTTCACTCCCACATGCTCCATGCAATGAGCTTTCAATGGGGATGTCAAATGATTATGAAATTGCTGTTGAAGAGGGCGCGACATATGTTCGCATTGGATCGTCACTTATCGGAAATGAAAAATAAAATAAGCTCTCCAGGAGGTGCAGGGAATTGGGTATCAAAACGAAATTCAAGCAGTTCTTTGAACTTGATGATGAAACGATAGAGTTGGATGAGCAGCAGGAGCAAGATTCATATATGGAAGAAGAAGAGCCTGAAGTAACTCGAGCGAATCGTAAGCAGTCTAAACAAAATGTGGTAAGTCTTCAAAGCGTTCATAAGAACTCAAGAGTTGTGCTAGTTGAACCAAGAGTGTATGCTGAAGCTCAGGATATCGCTGATCACGTGAAAAATCGGAAGTCTGTTGTGATGAATCTTCAACGTATTCCACAAGATCAGGCGAGACGCATTGTTGATTTTCTAAGTGGAACAGTCTACGCTGTTGGTGGCGATATTCAGAAACTCGGTCCGGATACGTTTATATGTACACCGGACAATGTTGAAATTTCAGGTAACATTACAGATGAAATTTACGAAGACCAGTAATTAAGAAAGGGTGAAAAGTTTGAACATAGTTTCAATCTTACTTTCAGCAGTACAAATTTATACGTGGATCCTCATCATTTACATCTTTATGTCATGGATTCCAAATGCAAGAGAATCTTCTATTGGACGAATGATTGCTTCTATAGCAGAACCATATCTAGCTCCGTTTCGTAAGATTATTCCTCCAATCGGTGGAATGCTTGATATTTCTCCGATCGTAGCCATTTTCGCACTTCAGTTTGTGCAATATGGAATTATTGCGGTCTTTAGATTCATAGGCTAATGTCTATTTACGAACACTATCGTCCAGAAGAAAGAACATTTGTCGATCGCGTTTTACAATGGCAGGATGAGGTTCAAGAAAGGTATGCTCCAAGATTAACCGATTTTCTTGATCCAAGAGAACAGGATATGGTGAGGCAAATCATTGGAAATCACTCTGACGTGGGCGTGTTTTTTTCAGGTGGAGTTGAAGGGTCTGAGCGTCAGAGGGCTCTTCTTGTTCCTCCTTACTTTGAACCAACAACGGAAGATTTCGAGATAATCGCTTTTGAAATTACATATCCAGCCAAATTCGTATCACTTACTCATCCAGATTTGCTTGGGGCAATGATGGGTCTTGGAATTAAGCGTGAGAAGTTTGGAGATATCCTTGTGCAGGATAGTGCTGCGCATTTAATCGTAGCGAAGGAAATTGCGGATTTCGTGAAAATGAATTTAACACATGCAGGTAAAGCGTCCATATCTCCTAACGAAATTCCATTAACGA
The DNA here is from genome assembly GCF_056173645.1 of Anaerobacillus sp. QJM3NY_32. Lineage (NCBI taxonomy): Bacteria > Bacillati > Bacillota > Bacilli > Caryophanales > Bacillaceae > Anaerobacillus > Anaerobacillus sp. QJM3NY_32. The sequence continues at coordinate 1,804,313 of NZ_CM149684.1, forward strand.
GCGTAAGCGTCGTAGAAGCTTCCTGGCAGGAGCAGTCAGGCACAGTAACAAGCCTTCGTTTGGATACGGTACTTGCAGAAGTATACAATCTATCACGAGGTAAGGTTGCTCCGATGATTGAACATGATCGAGCGAAATTAAATTGGAAGATCGTCAGTCAACCTTCTGCTGAAGTGAAAGAGGGAGACTATTTATCGTTACGAGGTTCAGGTAGAAGTAAGATTATTTCTGTTGATGGCAAAACAAAGCGGGATAAATGGCGAATTACGTATCAAATTCGTAAATAGTTTGTCATAAATAGAAGGAATATCCAAATGATTGTCGAAATACGAGTAAGCCGGGTATATGAAAAAAGAGAGTAAATCGGAGGTGGCTGAATTGCCTTTAACACCATTAGATATTCATAACAAAGAATTTACACGCGGATTCCGCGGTTATGATGAAGATGAGGTCAATGAGTTTCTTGATCAGGTAATCAAAGATTATGAAACGGTAATCAGAGAAAAGAAAGAATTGAATGAGAGAGTGAAGCTTCTAGAAGAACGACTTGGGCACTTCTCAAACCTTGAAGAAACGTTAAATAAGTCGATCCTAGTAGCACAAGAGTCAGCGGAAGAAGTGAGACAAAACGCTAAGAAAGAATCCCAGCTCATCGTAAAAGAAGCTGAGAAAAATGCCGACCGCATTATTAATGATTCGCTTGCTAAAGCGCGTAAAATCTCCATGGATAATGAAGAGCTGAAAAAACAAGCAGCGGTTTATCGCACGCGTTTTCGTATGCTAGTTGAAGCCCAGCTAGAGATGCTAAATAATGAAGACTGGGATGGCTTAGTGGCTCGATTTGATGAGGAAGAAGATCAGCAACAGGAGCAAATCGAAGAAAAAGCATAAAGCACTCATTTATTTTTTGTCATTTCCTTGACTTCTTATTTTTATTTACACTATACTTCTATTAATAGCAATAACGATCGACGAAGATGGGAAGAGTATCTGATTCTTACTTAACAAAGCGAGCCGGGAATGGTGTGAGCCGGTGTTAAGCAATCAGAGAAGATCGCCCCTGAGTCCCGTGCTGAACGATAAGTAAGCCTCGGCGAATCATTCACGTTACGAATGCAAAGTGAGCGCAAAGCTTAATTTGGGTGGTACCACGGGAAAACCTTCTCGTCCCTTTTCGGGGACGAGAAGGTTTTTTTATTTTGTAGCACACTTTGAAGAAACAACGCCCGAGTGGCTGAAGATCGTTACGGTTGTTGCTCGTTATAAGTTGAAGGAGGAAACCTCATGAGCTATAAAGAAACGCTCTTAATGCCAAAAACAAAATTTCCGATGAGAGGAAATTTACCGAATAAAGAGCCCGACATGCAAAAAGAATGGGCAAACATTAATCTCTATGAAAAAGTACAGGAAAGAACGAAGGACCGCCCCCTATTCGTCCTACATGATGGCCCTCCATATGCAAATGGTGACATCCATATGGGTCATGCAGAGAACAAAGTTTTAAAAGATATCATCGTTCGATATAAATCAATGAACGGTTTTAATGCTCCATATGTTCCTGGTTGGGATACGCACGGACTTCCAATCGAGCAGGCGTTAACGAAAAAAGGCGTCGATCGTAAGAAGTTAACGGTTGCTGAATTTAGAAAGAAATGTGAAGAATACGCATTAAAACAAGTTGATCGCCAGCGTGAACAATTCAAGCGGCTTGGAGTTCGTGCTGATTGGGATAACCCATACATTACGCTTGATAAAGGCTATGAAGCACAGCAAATTAAAGTGTTCGGAGAAATGGCAAAACGCGGTTATATTTATAAAGATAAAAAAACCGTTTATTGGTCTCCGACATCTGAATCAGCATTAGCAGAAGCTGAGATCGAGTATCAAGATAAGCGCTCTGCATCGATTTACGTTGCGTTTGATGTAAAAGATGGAAAAGGTGTTCTTGATGGCGATGAGAAATTTATCATCTGGACAACAACACCGTGGACAATTCCTTCAAACCTTGCCATTGCGTTGAATGAGAAGTTTGAATACAGCGTCATTGAAGCGGATGGTACGAAATATGTTGTAGCAACAGAGCTTGTTGATCAATTAAAAGAAGAATTTGAGTGGAACAACGTAAGTGAAGTGAAGCGCGTAAAAGGTAGCGAACTTGAATACGTGACGGCTCAGCATCCAATCTACGATCGTGAATCTCTTGTGATCCTTGGTGACCACGTAACGCTTGACGCAGGTACAGGTTGCGTTCATACAGCCCCGGGACACGGTGAAGATGACTATATGATCGGAAGAAAGTATAAGCTAGACATCCTTTGCCCTGTAGATGAGAAAGGTGTTTTCACTGACGAAGCTCCTGGCTTTGAAGGTATGTTCTATGACAAAGCAAATAAACCAATTACTGAAAAACTTGAAGAAGTTGGCGCGCTAGTGAAGCTTACATTCTTCACTCACTCTTACCCACACGATTGGCGTACGAAGAAACCAATCATTTTCCGTGCAACAGAGCAGTGGTTTGCGTCGATCAAAGAGTTCCGCCCTGAACTTCTTCAAGCTGTAGCAGATGTGAAATGGTTCCCATCATGGGGTGAAATTCGCCTTCATAATATGGTGAAGGATCGTGAAGATTGGTGTATTTCTCGTCAACGTGCATGGGGCGTTCCAATCCCAGTGTTCTATGGCGAAAATAATGAGCCAATCATTACAGATGAGACAATTGCTCATGTATCAGAATTGTTCCGTAAGCATGGATCAAACATTTGGTTTGAGTGGGATGCAAAAGAACTTCTACCTGAAGGATTTACTTCAGAGCATAGTCCAAACGGTGAATTCCGCAAAGAAATGGATATCATGGATGTTTGGTTTGACTCAGGTTCTTCTCACCAAGCTGTTCTGGAAGAAAGAAGCGACCTTGCAAGACCTGCTGATTTGTATCTAGAAGGTTCTGATCAGTACCGTGGCTGGTTTAACTCGTCCCTTTCAACAGCTGTAGCCGTAACAGGGAAAGCACCTTATAAAGCGGTTCTCAGTCATGGATTTATTCTTGACGGTGAAGGAAAGAAAATGAGTAAGTCACTTGGAAATACAATGGTACCGAATGATGTTATGAAACAATTGGGTGCGGATATTCTTCGTCTATGGGTATCATCGGCGGATTATCAAGCTGACGTTCGCGTATCGAATGATATTTTAAAACAAGTAGCTGAAGTGTACCGAAAGATTCGCAACACGTTCCGCTTTATGCTTGGGAACCTTGAAGGATTTGACCCAACAGAGCATCAAGTGGCGTATAAGGATTTAGGTGAACTTGATCAGTATATGCTTGTGAAGCTAAATAATCTCGTATCGAAAGTGAAAAAAGCTTATGATGAGTATCAGTTCTTAACGGTTTATAATACGATCCATAACTTCTTTACAATTGAAATGAGCTCGTTCTATCTCGATATCGCGAAAGACACGCTTTATATTGAACATGCAGATCACCCGAACCGTCGTGCGATCCAAACGGTTCTTTATCAGACAGCTGTTGCGCTTACGAAACTTCTTTCGCCTATCATTCCGCACACTGCTGAAGAAGTATGGCAGTTTGTCCCTGGTGAGAAGGAAGAGTATGTACAGCTTTCCGATATGCCAGAAGTGAAGAATTTTGAAGGTACAGCTGATCTTGAAGAAAAATGGGATCATGTGATGGAGCTTCGTGACGAAGTTCTAAAAGCACTAGAAGAAGCGCGTAACGAGAAGAAAATTGGTAAATCGTTAACCGCTCAGCTTCATATTTATGCTGATAATGGTACGAAGGATTTGCTTGAAGGCGTAGCAAATCTTGAGAAGCTCTTTATCGTATCAGGTGCTACAGTGGCCGGTACGAAGGCTGAAGCACCAGCAGAAGCGAAAGTATATGAAGAACTAGCGATCTCCGTTTCACCTGCTGAGGGAGAAACGTGTGAGCGCTGCTGGCAAGTGAAAAAAGACGTTGGCGCTAATAGCGAATACCCAACTCTTTGCGCTAGCTGTGCTGAAACAGTTAAAAATCATTACTAATTAATGAAATATATCGAAAAGACGCTTTGCGATGCGAAGCGTCTTTTCTTTGTTGTTAGCTCAGTTTCGATTGTCTGCTGAAGCAAGCTGTGCTAAACTTTCATAGGAAGTAACATTTGATCGGAGGAGCGCTCGTGTGGAAATATCTCATAGCCATAGGCATCATTGTTCTAGATCAGTGGACGAAATGGCTTGTTGTGAAGTACATGGAATATGGTGAAAACATTACATTAATCAATGATTTTCTTTATCTAACTTCTCATCGAAACCGGGGCGCCGCCTTCGGAATCCTTCAAGGACAGATGATTTTCTTTTATATCATTACCATTTTCGTCATTGGAGCGGTTATTTATTATATGAGACAATATAAACATAGCCGTTTCGTTAGCGTCACCCTAGCACTCATACTTGGTGGTGCAATAGGGAACTTTATAGATCGAGTCCTTCGTGGAGAAGTAGTAGATTTTGTGAACACATTTATCTTCTCTTATGATTTTCCGATCTTTAACGTTGCCGATGCCTCCCTTGTTGTAGGTGTTATTCTTATCTTTATCGGAACCATTTTTGAAAGTAAGCAGGCTAAAGGGGAAAACTAATGGAAAAATTCACATTTAAAGTAGCAGAAGAAGAGAAAGGTGAGCGAATCGATAAGCTCATTACTTCTTATGAAAATGACTGGTCGCGTAGCCAGGTTCAAGCTTGGATTAAAGATAAAAATATTCAAGTGAACGGCGAAGACGTGAAAGGCAATTATAAAGCAACAGCAGGCGATGAGATCGAAGTAACCGTTCCTGAGCCTGAAGAATTAGAAATTGTAGCAGAAAATCTGAACCTTGAGATTGTTTACGAGGATGCGGATGTTCTTGTCGTGAACAAACCACGAGGAATGGTTGTTCACCCAGCTCCAGGACATGCTAGCGGAACGCTTGTTAATGGGTTAATGTATCAAGTTAACGATCTAAGCGGTATTAACGGTGTTGTCCGTCCTGGTATCGTCCATCGGATTGATAAAGATACTTCAGGATTATTAATGGTCGCAAAGAACGACAAAGCCCATGAATCACTTGTAAAGCAGCTTCAAGCTAAAACCGTTAACCGACGTTATACTGCCATCGTTCATGGCAACATCCAGCATGACGTGGGGACAATTGATGCACCAATCGGGCGAGATAAGCAAGATCGTCAGAAGATGACGGTAACGGATGAAAATAGCCGAGATGCGGTTACGCATTTTCATGTTCTAGAACGTTATAAGCAGTTTACTTATGTTGAGTGTAAGCTTGAAACTGGTCGTACGCATCAAATTCGAGTTCATATGAAATATATCGATCATCCCGTTGCAGGTGATCCTAAATATGGCCCAAGAAGAAAGTCGCTTCCGATTGATGGTCAGGCTCTTCATGCCGGTGTTCTAGGCTTCAGTCACCCTGTAACAGAAGAGTGGCTTGAATTCTCTGCTCCTATTCCAGAGGATATTGAACGTTTATTAAAGCGACTTAGACAAGATTAAGGTTGACTTAAGAAGAGATCTTTGCGATACTCTTTATAGACAATAGCATACCCTTTAAAGACAGTCCCGTGAGGCTGCAAAGGAAAAACGGCTATGTACGATCGGTACATTTGTATGCCCAAAACCCTTTTGCCCTCATGGCAAAAGGGTTTTTTAATGCCACAGACCGATAAAGAGAGAGGGGCGATCATCATGGAAAACAAACGCATTTTGCTCGATGATCAAGCGATTCGAAGAGCGCTTACGCGAATTGCACATGAAATCCTAGAGCGTAATAAGGGCATTGATAATACAATGCTTGTTGGGATTAAAACAAGAGGCATTTATTTAGCTGAGAGATTAGCTGAACGAATCGAACAAATTGAAGGATCAGCGATTTCAGTAGGAGAAGTTGATATCACCATGTATCGCGATGACCTTACTCACAAAAACGAAGATCAGGATCCCCTAATAAAAGGCACAAGCATTTCAAAGGATGTAACAGATCAAAAAGTGATACTTATTGACGATGTCCTTTATACAGGCAGAACCGTTCGTGCTGCAATGGATGCCTTAATGGATCTTGGACGTCCATCACAAATTCAATTGGCGGTGCTAGTTGATCGTGGACACAGAGAATTACCAATTCGTCCCGATTATGTAGGGAAGAACGTACCAACAGCAAAAGAAGAAATCATTGAAGTTGCTCTTACAGAAGTAGATGACTTTGACCAAGTTAGCTTATCACAATCATAAATCGTGCTCCCTTTAAATCCGTCCAGAGAGACGGCCAAGGGAGGAGACGCGTTCCGTTTAAGGACACGCGTGTACCTCCTTGCGGCCATGCAAGGAGTTTTTTTATACCTTAGGGTTAAGAAAAACGATGGCCGGGACACGCACAACCAAGGAGGAATACATCATGAAAAAAGTATTAGGAATTCGAGAGGTACCCAAACCTTCAAGCTGGCTCACATTAAGCTTACAGCATTTATTCGCCATGTTTGGCGCAACGATATTAGTTCCATTTCTCGTCGGACTTGATCCGGCGGTCGCCCTTGTCTCAAGTGGACTTGGGACGCTAGCTTATCTTGCCATAACGAAAGGTCGCATCCCAGCATACCTGGGGTCGTCATTCGCCTTTATTGCACCAATCATTTCAGCCGTCTCTTTACACGGACCTGAGGGAGCCATGATCGGAAGCTTTTTTGCCGGGATTGTCTACGGTCTTGTCGCAATTGGAATTCGAGCGCTTGGGTTAAACTGGCTGTTAAAACTTCTTCCACCGATCGTAGTTGGCCCCGTGATCATGGTCATCGGACTAGGTCTTGCAGGAACGGCGATTGACATGGCGATGAATAACCCTGCTACGGAAGCCTATAGCGGTACGCACTTTACTGTCGCGCTTGTTACGCTAGGGATTACCATTCTCGCTTCCATGTTTTTAAGAGGATTTTTCAGCCTGATTCCGATTTTAATCGGCATTGTATCTGGATACACATTTGCTTACTTCATGGGTATTGTTGACCTTACTCCAATTAAAGAAGCTTCATTCTTTCAAATGCCGGATTTCATCATCCCGTTTGCGGATTACAACCCGGTTGATGTCTTCTCATGGGAAATCTTATTCATCATGGTACCAATTGCAGTTGTCACGATTGCAGAGCACATTGGCGATCAGATGGTTTTAAGTAAAGTTGCCGGCAAGAATTTCTTGAAAACTCCAGGTCTCCATCGTTCCATTCTTGGAGACGGAGTAGCCACAATGATCGCATCTTGCCTTGGTGGACCGCCGAATACGACATATGGGGAAAACATCGGCGTGCTTGCGATAACACGAGTATTCAGCGTGTTCGTCATCGGAGGGGCTGCTGTCCTTGCCCTTATGTTCGGCTTCATTGGAAAAGTAACAGCTCTTATCTCAACGATTCCAACAGCTGTCATGGGCGGCGTGTCGATCCTTCTCTTCGGAATTATTGCATCATCTGGCTTGCGCATGCTGATTGATAACAAAATTGATCTTGGTGAAAAGCGCAACTTGATTATCTCCTCCGTAATCCTAGTCATCGGTGTAGGTGGGGCATTCATCCAGGTTAGTGACAACTTGCAAATTGCAGGAATGGCGCTTGCGACCGTCATTGGTATTACGCTGAACCTCATTTTGCCTGGCGGAAGCTCACAGCAATCGGTTGAGAAAATGTTTGAAGAAGATCTTGAAAATAACGAACCAGCTGCATAGCATCATCCTTTAAAAAGGTACAGAGAGACCTAAAAGGGTGGGAAAGAGATGCGTTTACTTAAACGCGTCTATCCTTCTGCACCCTGACAACGCTCAGGGTGCTTTTTTTCGAGAAAAATATTAACGAAACGGAGTGAGTGATGTGAAGCATTTACTTGATATGACCTCTCTTACATTAGATGAAATTCATGAAATATTACTGCAGGCTGAACGTTTTAGAAATGGAAAAAGTATTCAAAGACAGGAGCCAGTATTTATAGCGAATCTTTTCTTCGAACCGTCAACCCGAACAAGGTTTAGCTTTGAGGTAGCAGAGAAGCGACTTGGATATGAGGTGTTGAATTTTGAAACGTCATCATCAAGCGTTCAAAAAGGGGAGACGCTATACGACACCATTAAAACCCTTGAATCTATAGGAGCAAATGCTGTAGTCGTAAGGCACAAAGATGAGAAGTATTTCGAACCGCTACTTGAGAAAACGTCCATGTCCATCATTAATGCAGGCGATGGATGTGGGCATCACCCAACCCAATCGCTGCTAGATCTCCTCACGATTCGTCAAGAGTTCAAGCGATTTGAAGGTCTAAACGTTGTGATCGCTGGTGATATAAAGCACAGCAGGGTAGCGCGGTCAAATGCGAACGTATTAAGTAGGCTTGGCGCAAAAGTGAGTTTTTCGGGCCCACGTGAATGGCAAGATGAAACAATGAATGAATACCCATACGTCACAATGGATGAAGCGGTTGAACAGGCGGATGTCCTCATGCTACTCCGCATTCAAAATGAACGCCATGCAAGAAGAAGCGATACTGATTCCTACCTTCAGTCATTCGGCCTAACTGTAGAGCGAGAAAGACGTATGAAGAAACACAGCATTATCATGCATCCTGCGCCGGTCAATCGAGGCGTTGAAATTGATACATCATTAGTGGAATGTGAACGCTCAAGAATTTTTAAACAAATGGAAAACGGTGTTTATGTACGAATGGCCTGCTTGAACTTGGTCCTACAACCTACTAAGAAAGGAATGGTCGTGTAATGCTAATCCAAAACGCGAAACTACTTAATGAATCTGGAGAATTGATGGAGCGCGATGTTCTTATCAATCAAGAAGGTGAAATTGAAACAATCGCACAGAGCATTGAAAAGGGGGAGTACGAAACCTTTGATGCGAAAGGGAACCTCCTAGTTCCAGGGCTCGTTGATCTGCACGTGCACTTAAGAGAACCGGGAGGAGAGCATAAAGAAACGATTGAAACAGGTACTAAAGCAGCGGCGAAAGGCGGATTTACAACAATCGCAGCGATGCCGAATACAAGACCTGTCCCAGACAATGAAGAAACGATGCAAACGTTAATGAATCGAATCAAAGAAACGGCAAGTGTTCGCGTCCTACCATACGGAGCGATTACAACAAGACAGCTAGGTCAAGAGCTTACGAATTTTGAAGGGTTGAAAACAAACGGTGCGTTTGCTTTAACAGATGATGGCGTTGGTGTTCAAGATGCTGGAATGATGCTAGAAGCGATGAAGCGCGCGGCAGCTAGTAACCTAGCAATTGTTGCCCACTGTGAAGAAAATACGTTGATCAACGGAGGAAGCGTTCATGAAGGTTATTTCTCAAAAGAGAATGGACTAAATGGTATTCCATCGGTTTGTGAAGCGGTACATATTGCAAGAGACGTTCTGCTCGCTGAAGCAGCAGGCGTTCATTATCATGTTTGCCACATTAGTACGAAGGAGTCCGTTCGTACCGTACGCGATGCGAAGAGGGCTGGCATTAACGTAACAGCTGAAGTAACACCACATCATCTCCTTTTATCAGAAGATGATATACCGGGACTTGATACGCATTACAAAATGAACCCACCTCTTCGATCAAAAGAAGATCGAGAAGCCCTTATTGAAGGCCTGCTCGACGGTACAATTGACTTTATTGCAACGGATCATGCCCCTCATTCAGAAGGTGAAAAAGCACAGTCAATGGAAAAAGCGCCATTCGGCATAGTAGGACTGGAAACGGCTTTTCCGCTGTTATACACCCATTTTGTTGAGAAAGGGACCTTCACACTTAAGCAACTTGTGGATTGGTTAACGGTGAAACCTGCCCGTGCATTTGGACTTGAATACGGCACTCTAGAAATAGGCGCACTTGCAGATATGACAATCATCGATTTAACAGAGCAAATGGACATTAATCCAGAGTCATTTGTTTCGAAAGGAAAGAATACCCCATTTAATGGATGGACTTGTAAAGGATGGCCAACGGCAACAGTTGTAAATGGCAAAATCGTGTTTGAAAAGGGGAGCGATCAATGATGAAAAGACAGCTGATATTAGAAGATGGATCCGTTTTTGTAGGGAAAGCATTCGGTAGTGACATTGAGAAAAGTGGTGAGGTTGTTTTCAACACAGGCATGACGGGCTATCAGGAAATTTTGTCCGATCCATCCTATTGTGCTCAAATCGTAACGCTCACGTACCCGCTAATTGGAAACTATGGCATTAACCGCGATGATTTCGAATCGATTAATCCTTCTGTACACGGTCTTATTGTGAAAGAAGCAACAGAAGTACCGAGCTACTGGAGAAATGAAATGACGCTTGATGAATTGCTTCGTGTGAAAGGCATTCCTGGACTTGAAGGAATTGACACAAGGAAGCTAACAAAGCTGATTCGCTCGAATGGAACGTTAAAAGGAAAAATGTGTAGCATGGATGTTGATCCAGAGAAGATTGCGCGTGATCTAAGAGATACGCCATTGAAAAGGGACCAGGTACAGCAGGTATCCATTAAAGCACCTTATGCAAGTCCAGGTCGTGGATTCCGCATCGTTCTTGTCGATTTTGGAATGAAGCACGGCATTTTAAGAGAACTAACAAAACGGAAATGTGATGTTGTTGTTGTCCCATACAATACGTCGGCAGAAGAAATTCTGCGCCTAAACCCTGATGGCGTAATGCTAAGTAATGGCCCTGGCGATCCAAAAGATGTTCCTGAAGCAGTGGACATGATTAACGGCATTCTTGGTAAAATTCCGCTCTTTGGCATTTGCCTAGGTCACCAACTATTTGCCCTTGCTTGCGGAGCGGATTCAGAGAAAATGAAATTTGGTCATAGAGGGTCCAATCACCCCGTAATGGATTTAACAACAAAACGCGTCGCGATTACTTCGCAAAATCACGGCTATACGATCGCGGCTGAAACTCTAGAGAATACAAATCTTGAAGTCACACATGTTGCCGTAAACGATGGTTCCATTGAAGGCGTCAAGCATAAGAATGAACCAGCTTTTAGTGTGCAATACCATCCAGAAGCATCACCTGGACCAGAAGATTCCAATGAACTTTTTGACGACTTTATCTCGATGATTACAACATTCAAGGGGGGAAAAACATATGCCTAAACGTACAGATATTAAGAAAATCCTTGTGATCGGATCTGGACCAATTGTCATCGGGCAAGCAGCAGAATTTGACTACGCAGGAACGCAGGCGTGTCAGGCGTTAAAAGAAGAGGGCTATGAAGTTATTCTAGTAAACTCAAATCCTGCAACAATTATGACGGATACCACAATCGCGGACGAAGTATACATCGAGCCACTAACGCTTGATTTTGTTAGCCGTATTATTCGAAAAGAACGACCGGATGCTCTTCTTGCAACACTTGGAGGGCAAACTGGACTGAATATGGCAATGGAATTATCAGAAGCGGGCGTTTTAAAAGACTATGAAGTAGAACTCTTGGGTACGAAACTTGATGCGATTCAGCAGGCAGAGGATCGTGATTTGTTTCGTACGCTCATGAATGAGTTAAACGAGCCAGTACCGGAAAGTGATATTATTCATAATCTCGAAGAAGCTTATCGATTTGTGAAGAGAATTGGATACCCGGTTATCGTACGTCCTGCCTATACGCTCGGTGGTACAGGCGGTGGAATCGTAAACAACGATGAAGAATTAGAAGAAATTGTTTCAAGTGGTCTAAAATACAGCCCGGTTACGCAGTGTCTTCTCGAAAAAAGTATTGCTGGGTTTAAAGAAGTCGAGTATGAAGTGATGCGAGATGGTCAAGATCAAGCGATCGTTGTATGTAACATGGAGAACATCGATCCTGTTGGAATCCATACAGGTGACTCCATCGTCGTAGCGCCGAGTCAGACCCTTTCTGACCGAGACTATCAAATGCTACGTAACGTAGCGCTAAAAGTCATTCGCGCACTAAAAATTGAGGGTGGCTGTAACATTCAGCTTGCGCTTGACCCATACAGCTTCCAATATTACATCATAGAAGTAAATCCAAGAGTTAGTCGTTCCTCCGCTCTTGCATCTAAAGCAACGGGCTATCCAATTGCCAAGCTTGCAGCGAAAATCGCGGTGGGGCTCTCTCTTTCGGAAATGAAAAACCCTGTTACAGGCAAAACATATGCAAGCTTCGAACCAGCTTTAGACTATGTTGTATCCAAGATTCCAAGATGGCCATTTGATAAATTCGAAAGTGCGAATCGTAAGCTAGGAACGCAAATGAAGGCAACAGGTGAAGTGATGGCAATTGGTCGTACGCTTGAAGAATCACTACTAAAAGCGGTTCGCTCTCTGGAATCGAACGTTAGTCATCTTACTATTCCTGAACTAGCTGACCTTGATGAAGAAACGATGGAGAAAAGAATTCGCTTTGCGGATGATGAGCGCATCTTCGTTGTTGCAGAAGCATTCAGAAGAGGAAAAACGATAAAAGAAATTCATGATTGGAGCAAAATTGATCATTATTTCCTCGTCAAAATGCAAGGGATCATTGAGCTTGAAAACAAGTTGAAAGAGAACAAAGGAAATCTCGATCTTTTGCTTGAAGCAAAGCAAAAAGGCTTCTCAGATCACATCATTGCAGCACTATGGGATCAAAAGGAACTTGAAATCTATGAACTGCGAACGCGAGAAGCCATCCGTCCTGTTTACAAAATGGTTGATACGTGTGCGGGTGAATTTGAATCTGAAACGCCTTATTACTACTCCACTTATGAAGATGAGAATGAATCACTTGAAACACCAAAAGAAAGTGTGCTCGTCCTAGGTTCGGGGCCGATTCGAATCGGCCAGGGGATTGAGTTTGACTACGCAACGGTGCACAGCGTTTGGGCCATTCGTGAAGCGGGCTATGAAGCCATTATCATTAATAATAACCCGGAGACCGTATCGACTGATTTCAGCATCTCAGATAAGCTTTATTTTGAACCGTTAACGGTTGAAGACGTGATGCATGTGATTGATCTTGAGAAGCCTAAAGGCGTAGTCGTTCAGTTCGGAGGTCAGACGGCTATAAATCTAGCAGACGAACTATCAGCTCGAGGCGTGAAAATCCTTGGAACATCTTTAGAAGATATGGATCGAGCGGAGAATCGCGATAAATTCGAAATGGCTATGGCAGAGCTGAACATACCTCAACCAGAAGGGAAGACAGCTACTTCCGTTGATCAAGCAGTGGCCATTGCTGAGCGAATTGGCTATCCTGTCCTAGTTCGCCCATCCTATGTACTCGGCGGAAGAGCAATGGAAATTGTGTATAAGGAAAGCGAACTGCTTCATTACATGGAAAATGCCGTTAAGGTTAATCCGCAGCACCCGGTCTTAATCGATCGGTATTTGATGGGGAAAGAAATTGAAGTTGATGCGATCTCTGACGGAGAAACCGTATTTATTCCAGGTATTATGGAACACATCGAGCGTGCTGGGATTCACTCTGGGGATTCGATTGCAGTATACCCTCCGCAGAGCTTATCTAGTGAAGTGAAACAAACGCTCATTGATCAGACAATCGCTCTTGCGAGAGGTTTGAAGATCAAAGGTCTCCTTAATATCCAATATGTTATTCAAAATGAACAGGTGTATGTACTTGAAGTAAATCCCCGCTCAAGTCGGACGGTACCATTCTTAAGTAAAATTACTGGGGTACCAATGGCGAATCTAGCAACAAAAGTGATTCTAGGAGCATCGCTTGAATCACTTGGTTACGAAACAGGGTATGGAACAGAGCGAGACGATGTATATGTAAAAGTGCCGGTCTTCTCGTTTGCTAAACTGCGTCGCGTTGATATTACGCTCGGACCTGAAATGAAATCAACAGGTGAAGTGATGGGTCGCGATTACACACTGGAGAAAGCTCTTTATAAAGGGCTAGTTGCTTCCGGTATGAAGATTCCTACTCACGGCTCAGTGTTATTCACAATCGCGGACAAAGATAAAGAAGAAGCGATCGATCTTGTGAAGCGTTTCAATGCGATCGGCTATCACATTCTTGCGACAGAAGGAACAGCTCACATCATACGTGATCTTGGGATCCCAGTGACAGTCGTCAATAAAATTGGGGCAGAAAAGCCGAATTTACTACACGTCATTCGTGAAGGTCAGGCACAATTTGTTATTAATACGCTCACTAGAGGAAAGCAGCCGGCTCGTGACGGCTTCCGCATTCGAAGAGAGTCAGTTGAAAACGGAGTTGTGTGCTTTACATCTCTTGATACAGCAAAAGCTCTGCTTCGCGTAATTGAAACAATGACCTTTACAAGCACAAGCATGCCGAAGTTTCATGAAAAAGAAGTGGTTCGTTCATGAGGCAGTTAAAAACCGAGCTCGTGTCACAAAAAGAAATAGCAGCTTCGATTTATGAAGCAGTTGTTTTCCATAAGGAAATTGATGAAAGCTTCCAACCTGGACAATTTGTTCATGTAAAAGCTGGCTTCGGGTCAGATCCACTTCTCAGAAGGCCGATTAGCATTTGTCATATTGATCCTAAAAGGCATGAGTTGACGATGATCTATCGTGCAGAAGGAAAAGGAACGAAAGTTTTATCTGAAATGGTGCCGGGGGTTGAAGTTGACCTCCTCGGCCCGCTCGGTAAAGGGTTTCCGGTTGAGAAAACAATGGAGGGAGATACGGCTTTGCTTGTAGGAGGCGGTATCGGCGTGCCTCCCCTTTATTATCTTTCGCAGGAATTAACGAAGCGCGGTGTCAATGTGAAGCACATAAATGGCTTTCAAACGAGTTCAGTTGTTTTTTATGAAGAGAAGTTTAAAACGTTAGGTCCTGTCACGATTACAACAGCGGATGGAACTCATGGGGAAGCAGGGTTTGTAACAAATCAGCTTGATATGGAAGCAGATTATCTCTTTGCCTGTGGGCCATCTCCAATGTTAAAAGCGCTAGAAAACTATCGCGCGAAAAAGGGTGTGTACCTCTCCCTTGAACAGCGAATGGGCTGTGGAATTGGTGCCTGTCTTGCATGCGTTTGTCATGTACAGGGGGATGAAACAGGCTTTGCTTATCGAAAAGTATGTAGCGACGGTCCGGTATTTCAAGCAGGGGAGGTTGTCCTATGAGCCGATTAGGAATTCAGCTGCCAGGCCTTGACTTAAAGAATCCGATTATGCCAGCTTCTGGGTGCTTTGGATTTGGTAGAGAATACAGTCAATTCTATAAACTGGATCAGCTTGGAGCCATTATGGTAAAAGCGACCACCAATGAGCCTAGATTCGGAAACCCTACACCTCGTGTAGCAGAAACGACGTCAGGCATGTTAAACGCTATTGGTCTCCAGAACCCGGGCCTTGAGCGTGTCATGGCAGAAGAATTACCATGGTTATCACAATTTGATGTGCCAATTATTGCGAATGTCGCAGGATCTACAATTGAAGATTATGTGGCCGTAGCTAAACGAATTTCTAAAGCACCGAACGTTCACGCGCTAGAGTTAAACATTTCTTGCCCCAATGTGAAGGAAGGCGGACTTGCATTTGGAACGGTACCAGAAACAGCATATGACGTAACCAAAGCTGTAAAAGACGTATCGTCAGTTCCTGTTTACGTCAAGCTCTCACCGAACGTGACAGATATTGTACAAATGGCAAAAGTAGTTGAACGTGCTGGAGCGGATGGGTTGACGATGATCAACACGCTTCTCGGAATGCGAATTGACTTGAAAACCGGTAAGTCAATCCTTGCGAATGGGGCTGGTGGCTTATCTGGTCCTGCTATTAAGCCTGTTGCCATTCGTATGATTCATCAAGTAAGTCAACAGGTGAATATCCCGATTATCGGAATGGGCGGGGTCCAGACGCCTGAAGATGTGATGGAATATTTTCTTGCTGGAGCGAGCGCTGTGGCGGTTGGAACAGCAAACTTCGTTGACCCATTCACATGCCCTAACATTATTGACTCTTTACCACCATTGCTGGATGAGTTAGGTGTTCACCATATTTCAGAGCTTACGGGAAGGAGTTGGAAAACGGAATGGAATCTTCAATCATCCTCGCATTAGATTTTTCTAGAAAAGATGAGCTAGATGATTTCCTTGCGCTATTTGAGCAGGAAAAGCTTTTCGTTAAAGTTGGTATGGAAGCTTACTATCAACATGGACCTAAGCTAGTAGATGAATTAAAACAGCATGGTCATGATGTTTTTCTTGATTTGAAACTTCATGATATTCCAAATACCGTCCAAAAGGCGATGAAAGGATTAGCCGGTCTTGGTGTTGATTTGATCAATGTTCATGCTAGTGGGGGATCGCGTATGATGAAGGCGGCAATAGAAGGGCTTGAATCAGGTACGAGCTCAGGGCAAAAGCGCCCGCTTTGCATCGGCGTTACGCAATTAACAAGTACGTCAGAAGAGATGCTTCGAAAAGAATTGCAAATCACTGGAAATATGAAGAATAGCGTTGTTTCTCTCGCCAATCTTGCAAGAGAAAGTGGGCTTGATGGTGTTGTGAGCTCAGCTCTCGAGGTTCCGATGATAAAAGAAGCTTGTGGCGATCGTTTTCTAACTGTAACTCCTGGAATTAGACTCGAAGGGGATATGGCTGGTGATCAAAACCGCGTCTGCTCACCAAAGAAGGCACGGTCTCTAGGAAGTGATTTCATTGTCGTAGGACGCAGCGTAACTGGAGCGAAGAATCCATTAGCGGCATATGACATACTAAAATCTGAATGGAGGAATTCATATGAAATCAATCGCTAAAGCCTTATTGGAAATTGAGGCAGTGAGTCTACAGCCGAATAATCCTTTTACGTGGTCCTCAGGCTTATTGTCACCAATTTACTGTGATAACCGTTTAACACTTTCATATCCAAAGGTAAGAAAAGAAATTGCCCAGGGGCTTGCTACTATGGTGAAGGAAAAATACCCTGATGCAGAAGTGATTGCTGGAACAGCAACAGCTGGGATTCCTCATGCTGCGTGGGTAAGCGACGTATTAGATTTACCAATGGTTTACGTTCGGGGAAGCGCAAAGGGGCATGGAAAAGGGAATGTTATTGAAGGAAAAGTAGATGAAGGCCAAAAAGTTGTGGTAATTGAAGATTTGGTTTCAACTGGTGGCAGTGCCATTGATGCTGTGAAGCAATTACAATCTTCCGGAGCGAATGTTCTTGGTGTGGCCGCGATCTTTACATATGGGATGAAAAAAGGGGCAGAGCAGTTCGCTGCTGAAGGAATTGCCTGGGATACCCTTACCAATTTCGATGAATTGTTAACAAGCGCCGTTGAAACAGGTATGATTGAGGAAAGAGAGGTTCAATCACTGCTTCACTGGCGCGACAATCCATCTTCAACAGAATGGTTGGAGCAGTTGAAAGATCTCTCCGTTTAGGAGGGGTAAGATGAGAAAAATGCAAGGAGAAGAGTTCGATTCGCTCGTATCCTTTTTTGATGATATGGCTCGAACAAAATGGCTTGGAGCTGTTCACGATGAATTAAAACAAGCTTCAGGATCATGGGAAGGGAAGTCCGTTCTAGATGTAGGGTGTGGAACAGGAAGACTCCTTCTTCGTGGCGTCGAGGAAGCGAGTATGCTGACAGGTGTTGATTTATCATCGGAAATGGTGAAGGCAAGCAAACAGAATTTCTTCTTTTTAAATCGAGCGAATAAAAGTCACTTTTCAGAAGATGACGCATGCAATCTTTCGTTTGACGATGACACGTTTGATTTGTCTCTATCAACGTGCGTTATGTTCCTTTTACCAGAGCCAGAAGCAGGTATGAAAGAAATGATGCGGGTTACAAAAGAAAGCGGTAGGATTGTTATGTTAAATCCATCTCTTCAAATGAACCAAATGGCTGCATTCGAGTATGCAAAAAAGCATGGAATGAGCGGTTTTGAACAAACATCACTGTTAAAGTGGTCGAACGTTTCAACGAAAAGACATCGCTATACACCAGAACAACTAAGCGAGAAGCTGAAAGGACTTGGTGCGAAGGAAACGAAGCATGTAGAAGTGCTTGATGGGCTAGCGATTATTACGGTTGCAAAATTATAATAAAAAGGTTCCCGCTCGTTATATGAGCGGGAACCTTTTTTGTTACTTCTTCATCCTAAATATCAAATCCTGATCTGGTGTTACATAAAGAGTGTTTTGTTGATCATACGTCACAAACCCTGGCTTGGCGCCATTTGGTTTTTTGACATGACGTACTTCGGTATAATCAACCGGCACTGAACCAGATTCGCGTGCTTTACTGAAATAGGCGGCAAGGTTGGCGGCTTCAAGGAGCGTTTCCTCCGTGTATTCTTTACTTCGAATCACCACGTGAGATCCCGGAATATCCTTCGTATGAAGCCACGTTTCTCCTCGAGCAGCAAGCTTATTCGTTAAATACTCATTTTGCTTGTTGTTCTTCCCAACGAGTATTTCCGTACCATCTGACGAGACGTAAGCGTCAAGCTGAGGTTTCGTTGGTTTGGATTTCTTCTTTTTACGACGTTTCTTAATGTATCCTTCTTCTTCAAGCTCTTCACGTATCTCCTCTATGTCACGTGGGGAGGCCGAGGTTAATTGTTGAATCAGCTGTTCCAGATACGCAATTTCTTGATGGGCCATGCTGATTTGTTCTTCAAGAACAGATATCGAATTCTTCGCTTTGCTGTATCTTTTGAAATAGGCTTGAGCGTTTTCAGATGGCGTTTTCTGAGGATTCAACTCAATGAGAACTGTTCCACCATCTTCATCATAATAATTGATCACTTCTACCTTTTTATCCCCGCGCTTCACCATATGCATGTTTGCTGTCAACAGTTCGCCAAGTAGTTGATACGTATCGGCTTCCTGTGCCTGCTGAATCGTACGAGTGATCTTTTGAATTTTCTTCTCGTTTTTCTTTAATTCATTTGAAAGAAAACGCTCTAGATCATTCGACTGCTGCTTTACGCGATCTCTGTCAGCTTTTCCATAGTAGAAGCGGTCGAGCAGTTCGCTAGCAGATTCAAATTCTCTTTTTTCTCCTGATAAGTGAGACAGCTCAACAACAGAGAAGAATTCTTTCGCTTCTGTTACCATTTGTGGCTTGTAGTGATGCTGCTCTAGCTCTTGGAAGACATCAAAGAAAGCTTCCGGTAGAGTTGTACGGTTAGCTAGTCCTGCCCTGTGAATCACTTCTTTTGCGATCAGTGGTGAAAGTCCACCGAAAGCTTGAACGAGCTGCTGGCTTAGTTTACCTGCATTGAAATCAATTTGTCTTAGAAAATCGTCTCTCGTTAAGCCGAACGGAGAAATTTTGTTCTGTGCAGGAGGTGCAATATAATCCTGCCCTGGAAGAACCGTTCGGTGTCTGTTTACAGACGGTGAAAGATGCTTAATGCTATCTAAAATCATATTTGATTCGTTAAGTAAAATAACGTTACTATGACGCCCCATAATTTCAGCTACTAACGTTCTTGTTGTTAAGTCACCAAGATCATTACGTGCTTTAAATGTGACGTGAATGATGCGTTCATTTTCGATTTGTTTAATCTCTTCTACAATACTACCTTCTAAGTGCTTACGAAGAAGCATGCAGAACATTGGAGGCTCCTTTGGATTTGCATAGGATTCCTGTGTTGTTTGAATTCTTGCATAAGATGGATTCGCCGATAATAACAGCTGATGATTTTTACCACCTGAACGAATAACAAGTAATAAATCAGTTGCATAAGGCTGATAGATCTTCGTAACTCGTCCACCTTTTAACAATTCATTTGTTTCGTGTGCAACGGCTCTCATTACCATACCGTCAAAAGACATATTGTTCACCTACATTCCTATCAATAGACATTATTCTTAGTATAGCATTTTTTTGAGCTTGTCTGAATATAGATGAATTATTAGGGAGATTACGTGCAGGATCGGGGTGGGGAAAATGAACTGGTATAACATGACAAAAGCGGAAGTGAAAGAGGAATTAGAGACAAGCGATGAAGGGATTAGCTCAAAAGAAGCGGTGCAAAGAAGAAAGACATTTGGATTAAATCAGCTCGATGAAGTAGAAAGGCCATCAATGATTTTAATCTTCTTAGCCCAATTTAAAGATTTTATGGTCGTTGTGCTTCTTGCAGCTACGTTGATTTCCGGTTTACTTGGAGAGTATCTCGATGCCATTGCTATTATCCTAATCATTTTAATGAATGGGATACTCGGCTTTGTTCAAGAGCGAAAGGCAGAGAAGTCTCTCCAAGCATTAAAACAGTTGTCATCTCCAAAGATGAGGGTCCTTCGTGATGGAGAATGGACAACAATTCAAGCTTCAGAAGTTGTTATCGGAGATATGGTACGAATGGAAAGTGGAGATCGAATTGGAGCAGATGTGCGATTCTTTTCTTGTCAGGGCTTGCTTATTGAAGAATCCGCCTTGACGGGGGAGTCATTGCCAGTGAACAAGCATCCAGAGCCGATCCCGGATGAACATCCAGGGCTAGGGGATCAGCACAATATGGGATTCATGGGCACGCTCGTTACAAAGGGAAAAGGGATTGGCATTGTAACAGCAACAGGAATGAAGACCGAAATGGGAAAGATCGCTCACTTAATTCAATCAGCGGATACGATGGAAACGCCTCTTCAACATCGACTCGAACAGCTGGGTAAAATTTTAATCGCAGCAGCGCTTATGCTTACAGCGTTAGTCGTGGTCCTTGGGATCATTCAAGGACGCGATGTGTATAGCATGTTTTTAGCTGGTGTATCGCTTGCTGTGGCAGCAATTCCTGAGGGATTGCCAGCGATTGTGACCATTGCGCTTGCGATCGGCATGCAGAGAATGAGTAAACGGAAAGCGATTGTTCGTAAACTACCGTCTGTTGAAACACTTGGATGTGCGACAGTCATTTGTTCTGATAAGACAGGAACACTTACACAAAATAAAATGATGGTTACAAAACTGTGGGCTGGAGGGGAAACGTGGGATGTGACCGGATCGGGTTATTCTCCTTACGGTGACTTTTTTAAAGGAAATACGCGTGTTTACTCAGATGATGAGCGGTCTTTAAAGCAACTTCTGACGTTTGGTCTTCTCTGTAGTAATGCAAGAGTGATAGAGAAAAAGGGTGAATATGTACTTGATGGAGACCCAACTGAAGGAGCGCTTGTTGCTGCTGCGATGAAGGCTGGGTTAACAGAGGATGTAAGAGAAGAAGAGTTTACCATCATTCAAGAGTTTCCATTTGATTCTAATCGGAAAATGATGAGTATGATTGTGGAAGATTCTTCTGGTAAACGCTATGTTATTGCCAAAGGGGCACCAGATATTGTTTTAAAGCAATGTGAATCAGTTCTATGGAGTGAGAAGAAAGCGCCATTACGCAAAAGCTATGAGAAACAAATTCAAGAGCAGCTTGATACGTTTGGTAGTTTAGCTCTAAGAACGATTGCAGTTGCTTTTAAACCGATACAAAATGAAGAGAATATGCTACATAGCGTTCAGGCTGAATCTCGTTTAACATTTGTCGGTTTAGAAGGTATGATTGATCCTCCACGGGAAGAAGTAAAGCAAGCTGTTGCAGATTGTAAAACAGCAGGCATCAAAACGATCATGATCACAGGGGACCATGTGACAACCGCAAAAGCGATTGCTCTTAACCTGGGGATTCTACCAGAGCGTGGCAAAGTAATGGAAGGAAGTAAGCTATCGACATTGACAGTAGAAGAACTCGAAAATCAAGTTGAAGACATCTATGTTTTTGCTCGTGTGTCGCCTGAACATAAATTAAAGATTGTAAAAGCCCTCCAAAATAAAGGGCATGTTGTCGCAATGACAGGGGATGGAGTAAATGATGCTCCGGCTATTAAGGCATCTAATATCGGCATTGCAATGGGACAAACAGGAACGGATGTTGCAAAAGAATCGTCATCGCTCATTTTAAGTGATGATAATTTTGCTACGATACGAGACGCAGTTGAAGAAGGAAGAAACATATACGAGAATATTAGAAAATTCATTCGCTATTTATTAGCATCTAATGTAGGCGAAATTCTCGTCATGCTATTTGCTATCTTGCTCATGCTGCCGCTTCCTCTCGTACCCATTCAAATACTATGGGTGAACCTCGTCACAGACGGGTTGCCAGCAATGGCTCTTGGACTTGATCCTGCAGAGGGTAACGTCATGAAGCGAGACCCACGCAAGCCGAAAGAAGGCGTATTTGCAAGGGGGTTAGGTTGGAAAATCATTTCTAGAGGGATTATGATCGGAGCATGTACATTAGCAGCGTTTATGATCTGTTACAATGAAAATCCAAATGACCTCGTTCAAGCGCAAACTGTAGCTTTTTCAACGCTCGTTCTTGCGCAATTAATCCATGTTTTTGACTGTCGAAGCGAACGGTCGATTTTTCACCGAAATCCATTTGAGAATAAAGCGTTGGTTCTTGCTGTCCTATCTTCCGTTGGCTTGCTTCTGGCAGTAATCTACTATGAACCATTACAACCGATTTTCCATACAACTTATTTATCAATGAGAGAATGGATGTTAATATTAGTCTTCTCAAGCATTCCAACATTTCTTCTGGCTGGAACAACACTCTTTAGAAGAAAACATAGCAGAGGGTAGCCCCCTCTGTTTTTCTGTTGTAGCACGTATAGTCGAGAGAGATATCCCTTTGTTTCGGTTTGATGAAGTGGTACAATTGGTTAGAATAGCTAATGGATGTGATAATATGGTTAAGAGCATGACCGGGTTTGGCAGAGCGTCAAATGTATATGAGGGTGTTCAAGTAACAATCGAAATGAAGTCTGTGAATCACCGCTACTTTGATGGAACATTTCGCATGCCAAAAGCAGTCTTTCATCTAGAGGGTAGGATGAAGCAGGCGATTCAGAGCTATGTCAGTCGTGGCAAAATCGAACTTTATTTAACCATCGATGGAGCTGATTTCCAATCATCTAATGTTCAAGTAGATTGGCACTTGCTAGATCAATACATAACGATTTTGAAACAAGCTACAGAACGCTATCATTTGAAAGAAGATTTGTCAGCTTCTACCATGATGAATCTGAATGTTTTTCAAGTGAATGAAAAGGAGCATAACATCGATCAGCTTGAGGAATCGATTTTTTATACGCTAAATCAAGCTATTCATAAGCTCGTTGAGATGCGTCAGATCGAAGGAAAGGCACTTGATCAAGATATACGCCAAAAACTTGCGAACATGAATGATCAAATGACTTCTATTTCACACCTTTCTCATGAAGTAACAACAGTTTTTAAGAACAGGATCCGCACAAAGCTTGAAAGTTTTAAAGAATTAGATGAAGTGGATGAAGCCCGGATATTATCTGAAGTAGCTTTTCTTGCAGATAAAGCGAGTATAGATGAAGAAATCATCAGGCTCCGTAGTCATCTGGCCCAATTCCATGATATTCTTAGTAGTGATGGTGTCGTTGGAAGGAAACTTGATTTCTTAGTACAGGAAATCAATAGGGAGCTGAATACGATCGGTTCCAAGTCTCAACACCATAAGATCAGCCAGCATATTGTTGATCTTAAGAGCGAAGTGGAAAAGGTTCGTGAACAGGTTCAAAATATTGAATAGCCTGAACGCTTTGTTTAAAATCACCTTACTGGTGTAAAAATAGAATCGTGATTCCTGGGAGGAACGACCATGAGTATTAAATTAATCAATATCGGATTCGGAAACATTGTGAATGCGAATCGAATTGTCTCAATTGTTAGTCCAGAATCGGCACCAATCAAACGAATCATTACTGTTGCAAGGGACCGCAATATGCTTGTGGATGCAACATACGGACGAAGAACACGAGCTGTTATTATCTCTGATAGCGACCATGTTATTCTTTCGGCAGTCCAGCCTGAAACAGTAGCTCAGCGTCTAGTAAACAAAGACGAGCTTTCAGACGAGTAGCATCAATTAAGTGGAGGTAAGTATGGAAAAAGAACGTGGATTGTTAATTGTTCTATCAGGCCCATCTGGTGTCGGAAAAGGAACAGTCAGAAAAGCATTCATGCAAAATGCGGCTGAAGTACAGTATTCGATTTCTGTTACAACCCGTAAACCGCGTGAAGGTGAAGTGAACGGCGTCGATTATTTCTTTAAATCTCATGAAGAATTTGAAGAGATGATCGAAAATAATAAGCTACTCGAATATGCCCATTACGTTGGCAATTATTACGGTACGCCTGTTGACTATGTGGAAGAGACATTGCAGTCAGGTAGAGATGTGCTACTTGAAATTGAAGTTCAGGGAGCAAAGCAAGTACGAAAGCATTTTCCTGAAGGAGCTTTCATTTTCTTAATGCCTCCTAGTTTGACAGAACTTAGAAATCGCATCGTAAACCGCGGTACGGAATCAAATGATTTAATTGATAACCGTATGGGCGTAGCGAAAGAGGAAATCGAATTGATTGATGAATACGATTATATCGTTGAAAATGATCAAGTTGAATTAGCTTGCGAGCGAATTCGTGCTATTATTACAGCAGAGCACCTTAGACGTGATCGTCTTGCACATAAATATAAGAATGTAACGGAGGTTTAATTATGATTTTATACCCATCGATTGACTCACTAATGGATCGCATTGATTCAAAGTACACACTTGCAACACTTTCAGCTAAGCGTGCACGCACGATTCAACAAACTGGTAATGTTTATGTTGATCGCCCAAAGTCCGTTAAGGCTGTTGGCAAAGCGCTTGAAGAAGTGCTTGATGGCAAACTACTTGCTGATGGAATGATAGAAGACTGATTAAGAAGTAACAACCTATGAGAATAGGTTGTTATTTTTTTCTTGATTCTATAGAGAGAATTCCATTACGATCGCTATAATTATCAAGGTTGCGATATTTATATTATGTTAACTAATAAGATGGAAGGTGAATCTGGTGAGTTTCAAAGGGAAGAAAATTTTGCTTTGTGTGAGCGGTGGAATTGCGGTGTTTAAAGCAGCGGCACTTACGAGCAAGCTGTATCAAACAGGCGCAGAAGTAAAAGTGTTAATGACAGATTCAGCGACTGAATTCGTAACGCCGTTAACATTCCAAACGTTATCACGAAATGATGTGTATCGAGATACGTTCGAAGAAAAAGATCCAGCTTCAGTTGCTCATATTGATCTGGCAGATTGGGCCGATCTCGTCTTGATTGCCCCTGCAACAGCGAACATGATTGGTAAGCTAGCTAATGGAATTGCAGATGACATGATGTCCACCACATTACTTGCTACAGAGGCACCTATCTTTGTAGCCCCTGCCATGAACGTTCATATGTACGATCATCCAGCGGTGAAAAAGAATATGGATGTACTTCGCTCCTTCAACTGTCATTTTCTTGAGCCAGGAGAAGGTTTACTCGCGTGCGGTTACGTTGGCAAAGGTCGGATGGCGGAACCAGAAGACATTCTCTCAACGCTCGAAACATATTTTCAAGAGGATGTAGGGGACTTGTCTGGAAAGAAAGTTATCGTTACAGCAGGCCCAACTCGTGAAGCGGTTGACCCCGTTCGTTACTTTACAAATTATTCATCCGGGAAAATGGGCTTTGCTCTAGCCGAGCAGGCCGCGAAACGTGGCGCAGATGTCACGCTTGTAGCAGGTCCTGTTACGTTAACGACTCCTGAACGAGTTGAACGTATAGATGTGATAACAGCTGAAGAAATGTACCAATCTGTCCTGTCAGCTTCTGCGGATGCTAATGTGATCATTAAGGCAGCTGCAGTTGCTGATTACCGTCCTTCTATGGTCTCTACTGAGAAAATGAAGAAGTCAGATGATGATATGGTCATTGAAATGGAGCGAACAAAAGATATTTTATGGACCCTTGGACAGCAGAAAAAGGATCAAATACTCGTCGGCTTTGCTGCTGAGTCAGAGCGGTTAGATGAATATGCTCTAAAGAAGCTAGAAAAGAAAAACCTTGATCTTATCTGCGCGAATAACATTAAAGCGGTGGGAGCAGGTTTTGACAAAGATACAAACGTGATGACGCTCCTTAGAAAAGATGGTGAGCGAGTAGATCTTCCATTACAGTCAAAACATGAAGCGGCAAATCGTATATTGGATGAAGTGATACGTCTGGACGTGACACATTCATGATCGCTAAAGTTATCGTTGACGTACCAGCAAATCAAACTGATCGCATGTTTGATTATGCTATTCCTGAAGAATGGGAGGAAATGATCGAGCCTGGAATGAGGGTTGTCGTTCCTTTTGGACCAAGAAAAATTCAGGGGTTCGTTATCTCTGTCGTAAGTGAATCAGAACATGCAAAATTGAAGGAAATAAGTGAAGTGAAAGATGTTACACCAGTGTTGACAAAAGAATTACTTGATCTTGGATTCTGGCTAACTGAAAAAGCACTTTGCTATGCCGTATCGGCTCTTCAAGTTATGTTACCTGCAGCGATGAAAGCGAATGTAACGAAATCAGTTGTGCTCGGAAGCCGTTCGAATGAAGCGGCACCATGGCATCGTATGCTCACTTCTTCAAACGTTGTGAAGTGGGAAGACTTTCTTTCCCACTTTAGCCATAAGGAGTTAAATCGAGCTATCAAAAATGATGAGCTCGAAGTACGATATGATGTGAAAGAGAAAACGGCACCGAAAACAATCCTTTCTGTTTCCGCGGCTCTTAGTGAGGCTCAACTTCAAAGCGAAAAAGAACAAATGGGTAACCGTGCGTTGAAACAGCAGGAAATTATTCAGCACTTTATTCAATATGAAGGCGCGGTTTCTTATAAAGAGCTCATGGATATGCTCGATACTACCCGGTCTACAATCAAATCGCTTGTATCAAAAGGGATATTAAAGGAAGAAGAAGTGGAGCTTTATCGTGATCCTTATAAGGGTCGAGAGTTTACACCTTCAACTGCTCTGGAGCTAACTGATCTCCAAGAACAAGCGATTACGCCAATTCTTCATAGCATTGAAAATCGTCATCACGAGACGTTTCTCATTCATGGCGTAACAGGGAGCGGGAAAACAGAGATCTATTTGCAATCGATTCATCGTGTGCTCGAACAAGGTAAAGAGGCAATTGTCCTCGTCCCTGAAATCTCATTAACACCACAAATGGTGACCAGATTCAAAAGTCGATTCGGTTCAGAAGTCGCTGTTTTACATAGCGGTCTTTCTCGAGGAGAAAAGTACGATGAATGGCGTAAGATTCATCGGAAAGAAGTGAAAGTAGTTGTTGGAGCACGTTCGGCGGTTTTTGCGCCTTTTACGAATCTTGGCATCATTATTATTGATGAGGAGCATGAGAGTAGCTACAAACAGGAAGAAAACCCAAGGTATCATGCGAGAGATGTAGCTATTAAGCGCGGAGACCACTACGCGTGTCCCGTCGTACTAGGCAGTGCTACACCGTCACTCGAATCTTATGCAAGAGCGTCCAAAGGTGTCTATACTCTCCTTGAATTATTAGAAAGGGTAAACAAGCAGGCAATGCCTGCTGTGTCTATTGTCGATATGAGAGAAGAATTGCGAGCCGGCAACAGGTCGATGTTTTCGAATGATCTTTATGACAAATTGAAAGACCGCCTGGAAAAAAAGGAGCAAACGGTTCTCTTTTTAAATCGAAGAGGATATTCAACATTCATCATGTGTCGGGACTGTGGGTATGTGGCGGAATGTCCTCATTGCGATATTAGCTTAACGTATCACAAAATCAATGGAACAATGCGATGCCACTATTGTGGCCATGAAGAACCCTTTCCAAGCCGCTGTCCTGAATGTGAAAGCGAGCATATTCGCTTCTTTGGGACAGGCACTCAGCGAGTGGAAGAAGAACTAACGAAAATTCTTCCGGAAGCTCGGGTAGTTAGAATGGACGTTGATACGACAAGGAGAAAAGGAGCGCATGAGAAGCTCCTGAACCAATTTGGAGAAGGAAAAGCCGATATTCTACTTGGTACTCAAATGATCGCAAAAGGTCTTGATTTTCCGAACGTAACGCTCGTTGGTGTTTTAGCGGGTGATGCAATGCTCCATCTACCTGATTTTCGTGCTTCTGAGAAAACGTTCCAACTTCTCACGCAAGTTAGTGGTCGTGCCGGGCGTCACTTGCTTCCGGGAGAGGTAATCGTTCAATCATACACGCCCGAACATTACAGTATTGAAATGGCAGCTGATCATGACTACCAGTCGTTTTATAAGCGTGAGATGCTAACAAGAAAACAATTTGGCTATCCGCCGTTTTACTTTCTTGCCATGGTGAACGTCTCACACGAAGAGCTAACGAAAACGGTTGATGTGACTGAGAAAATTGCGGGCTATTTAAAGGATCATTTATCCAAAGCTAGTGTGGTTCTCGGTCCTGTTGCTTCACCTATCCCGCGGATCAAAGATAGATATCGTTATCAATGCATGATAAAATACAAAACTGAACCGAACTTACATCATCATTTAAAAGAAATCCAAAAGCACTTTTCGAAGGAAATTAGCCGCGGAGGACTGCAGCTGTCCATTGATACCCAGCCTTATATGATGATGTAGAATGTGAAAGGGAGTATATGAGTGGCTATTAGAGATATTGTATTGCACCCGAATGAGGTGCTTGAAGTGGAATGCGCGCCTGTCGAGCATTTCGATAAAGAATTGCATCAGTTGCTTGATGATATGTTTGAGACAATGTATCAAGCAGATGGAGTGGGTCTAGCTGCTCCGCAAATTGGCATTAAACAGCAAGTCGCAGTTGTTGATACGAGAGAAGAAGAAGCATTAGAATTAATCAATCCTAAGGTCGTGAAGGCTTCTGGTAAAGAGGTGGATCTTGAAGGTTGTTTAAGTTTTCCTGGACTGTTTGGAGAAGTAGAACGCCCGTATACGATCACACTAAAAGCCCAAAATCGTTTTGGACGTGAATTCAAACTGAAAGCAGAGGGGTTCTTTGCGAGAGCGATTCAGCATGAAATCGACCATCTTCATGGCGTGCTCTTTACTGAGAAAGTTATTCGGTATGTCGATCCTGAACAGGAAGGAGAGAGTGAGTAACGATGACGAAAATTGTATTTATGGGTACACCGGATTTTTCAGTTCCTGTCCTTGATATGCTTGTAGAGGAAGGTTATAGCATTGTTGGCGTAGTGACACAACCAGATCGTCCAAAAGGCAGAAAAAGAGTGCTTACACCTCCTCCTGTTAAGGTGGCTGCAGAAAAGCATGGACTTCCGGTGTTACAACCTGAGAAAGTGAAAGACCCTGCACAGCTTCAGCCTATTCTAGAATTAGAACCTGATTTGATTGTAACGGCTGCATTTGGACAAATTCTACCAAAACAGCTGCTTGATGCTCCGAAGTACGGTTGTATTAATGTTCATGCGTCATTGCTACCTGAGCTTCGCGGAGGCGCACCGATTCATTACTCCATCCTTCAGGGGAAAAAAGAAACAGGCATTACGATCATGTATATGGTTGAGAAATTGGACGCAGGCGATATCCTAACACAGTCCGTTGTCCCTATTGAAGAACGTGACAATACTGGAACACTTCATGATAAATTAAGTGCTTCAGGCTCTGAGCTTTTGAAAGAAACGTTGCCACAGCTTCTAAACGGTGAATTAACTCCTGTAAAGCAAAACGATGAAGAGGCTACTTTTGCCCCTAACATTAAACGAGAGCAGGAGAAGATCGACTGGACGAAGACTGGTGAAGAAATTTATAACCAGGTACGTGGATTGCATCCATGGCCAGTCGCGTTTACAGAGTATGATGGAAAAGTGATGAAGATTTGGTGGGCTGAGAAAGTAGAGAGTGCTGAGAAGGCAGATCCAGGTTCTGTTTTATATACGGATGCAGATGGTCCGGTCGTAGCAACAGGCAACTCAACAGCAATCAAGTTAACGGAGATTCAACCATCAGGCAAAAAACGTATGACATCCGCACAGTATTTACAAGCAAGAACATTCGAGAAAAATGAGAGATTTGGTGAATAGTATGACAAATGTAAGAGAAGCAGCACTTGATGTAATTGAAAAGATTAACAAAAACCAGGCATACAGCAATTTATTGCTGAATGAAACGATTAAGAAGCATAAGCTAAGCCGGAAAGATACAGGCTTATTAACAGAAATCGTATACGGTACGATCCAGCGAAAGAATACACTGGATTTCTACTTAGATGATTTTCTAACAAATCGTAAGAGAATCCAGACGTGGGTCATTTCTCTCTTGCAACTTTCTCTTTATCAAATGGTTTATCTTGATCGTGTACCAGATCGCGCCATCATCCATGAGGCAGTTGAAATAGCAAAAAAACGTGGACACAAAGGTATTAGTGGAATGGTGAATGGGGTACTTCGCAATACCCAAAGAAAAGGACTGAAGAATCCTGAAGATATTGAAGATGTTGCGGAACGCATTTCCATTGCGAAAAGTCATCCGCTATGGCTCGTCAAACGCTGGATTGATCAGCTTGGTGTTGAATCGACAGAGGCGATGTGTGAAGAAAATCTCCTTTCTCCATATGTGACAGCGCGTGTGAATATGGTACGAACTTCTGTTGATCAAGTTATCGAAGACTTGAAAAAAGAGGGTGTGGAAGCTGTAGAAGGTAGTCTTTCAGTAGATGCCATCAAGGTGATCCAGGGGAAAGTGCTTGATACTGAAGTGTATAAGCGCGGTGATTTAACCATTCAAGATGAAAGTTCGATGCTTGTTGCAAGAGCGCTTGGAATTGAGCCAGGTCAAAAAGTCCTCGACGCATGTGCGGCACCAGGTGGTAAATCTACTCATATTGCAGAAAGATTAAATGGATCAGGACATGTGAATTCGCTTGATTTGCATCCTCATAAAGTTAAATTAATTAAAAAACAGGCACAGCGTCTTAATCTCCGCGCTATTGAAGCAGAAGCCCTCGACAGTAGAAACGTTGCAGATCGCTTCAAGGCAAAGTCATTTGATCGTATTCTTGTTGATGCGCCGTGCACAGGCTTCGGAGTGCTAAGAAGAAAACCAGACATTAAGTGGTCAAAGAAAGAAGATGACATTGAGCGGATTACAAGTGTTCAGAAAGGCATCCTTGCCTCTCAAGCTTCTCTTTTAAAACCAGGTGGAAAATTGGTTTACAGTACGTGTACAATAGAAAGTGTAGAAAACCAGGAAGTGGTAAAACAGTTCCTTGAAGAGCATCCTGATTTTTCACTAGATGAATCATTCTCAAACCGCTTACCAGAAAAAGTAAGAACATATTGTGAAGATGGACAGCTACAGCTACTACCACAGTATTTTGGTACGGATGGATTTTATATCGCGTGTTTAGTTAAAAAATAATGCTGAGTGCTGGTGAATCGTCTTGTAATAGGCGATTCTTCCCGCATTCTTGTGATAAGAGGAGACGGGGTAATCACATGCAAGCAATAGCATTAACTGATCAAGGACAAGTAAGGGCATACAATGAAGATAGCACGAAGGTTGTGCACAATAGTCTAAATGAGTATCTTGTAATTGTTGCAGATGGGATGGGCGGTCATCAGGCAGGTGACGTTGCCAGTGCTCTAGCAGTTGAATCGATGGAGATGAGTTGGGAAGAAGAGAAAGCTGGATTTCGCCCGGGAAGAGCGGAAGCATGGCTATTACATACCATTCGTAAAGCGAATGAAACAATCCTAGCTTTTTCTAAAGAAAAACCTGAATATTCCGGAATGGGAACGACTCTTGTAGCAGCTGTGTGTACGAATGAGTTTATTACAATTGGTCATGTAGGCGATAGCCGCGCATATTTATTCGGCGATCGTGTTCTTGATCAAAAAACAAGTGATCATTCACTTGTGAATGAACTCGTAAAAAGTGGTCAGCTCTCAGAAGAAGAAGCAGAAGATCATCCTCGTAAAAATGTACTATTACGTGCGATTGGAACAGATGAAAACGTTAAGGTAGATGTGCATACCTTTGAATGGGATGAGAATCAATCAGCCCTTTTTTGCTCAGATGGTTTAACGAACAAAGTTTCTGATCGTGAATTAGAGGAAGTTATGAACTCTGACCGATCTCTTCATGAGAAGGGAACAGAACTCATTCGCTTAGCAAATGAAGCAGGCGGAGAAGATAATATCACAGTTGCGATTATTGAGAATTCCTCTAATTCTGGAAGTGAAGGCTCATGCTAGGAAAGCACATAAATGGACGTTACAAACTGCTTGAAGTCATTGGTGACGGCGGAATGGCAATCGTCTATCGAGCTTTAGATTTAATTTTGGATCGTACAGTTGCTGTCAAGCTGCTTCGGCCCGAATTTTCTCAAGATGATGATTTTATAAAGCGATTTCGAAGAGAAGCAGAATCTGCAACGAGTCTAGCTCATCCTAATATCGTTTCCATCTATGATGTAGGGGAGGAAGAAGACTTCTACTATATCGTCATGGAATATGTACCGGGAACAACGCTTAAGCAAAAAATTCGCAACCGTGGAGCACTGCCGATTGAGGAAGCCATTGATATTATGAAGCAAATGACGTCCGCAATTGAGCATGCACATGAGAATCACATCATCCATCGAGATATCAAACCTCATAATATTCTAATAAACGACTACGGAGAAGCAAAAGTAACGGATTTTGGAATTGCGATGGCCGTGACATCTGCAACAATCACGCATACTAACTCCGTTCTTGGTTCTGTGCATTACTTCTCACCTGAGCAGGCGCGTGGCGCTGTAGCAAATGAACGGTCAGATATTTATTCTCTTGGTGTCGTTCTTTATGAAATGGTCACGGGTGTTCTTCCCTTTTCGGGTGATTCCCCCGTATCTGTTGCCCTAAAGCACTTACAAGATCGTTTTCCTAAACCAAGCCTAATTAACACTTCTCTTCCGAAAAACGTGGAACATATTATTATGAAAGCTATGGCAAAAGATCCTGTTCAACGCTACCAAAACGCTGAAGAGCTTTATGAAGCGCTTGAGATGTCGCTAAGTCCAACTAAAATTTACGATAAAGCACCTGAGCAGGATGATGCAGATGCTACAAAAGTGTTGGCACCAGTTACTCCTGGCCGCCTTGGTGACAAAATGCAGGAGACAAGGCCTCAAGAACCTGTACAAAAGACAGAGTCTGATGATCCGCCACCTAAAAAGAAGAAGAAGGCCGGTAAGATTGCTGTTATTGTTTTAGTGATTCTCCTCCTCTTAGGTGGTGCAGCCGCGCTTGCATTTACTTTTATCCCTGATCTCTTCTCAGTAAGTGATGTGGAAGTTCCTGACGTATCTGGAATGACTTATGAAGAAGCAAGATCTGCCCTAATCGAACAAAAGCTGGATGTAAAAAAAGAAGAGCAATTTAGCGAAGACGTAGAGGAAGACGATGTTATTAAACAGGATCCTACATCAGGTACGATGGTGAAGGAAGATAGCGCCGTTACTTTATATGTCAGTGAAGGTGCTGAAAAAACAGAGCTTGATGATTTTATCGGTAGATCAAAAGATGAGGTTGAACCGTTATTGAAAGAGCAAGGCTTTAAAGGTGTGAAGTATGAAGGTGAATACCGAGATGACCCTGAAGGTGAGATCTATGATCAAAATCCTGAGGCTGGGAAGCTGGTGTTACCAACAGAAGATCGAATTATCATATGGTATAGTTTAGGGCCCGAACCATTTCCATTAGAGGATTTAAAGGAAAAGACAAAAGCAGAAGTGGAAAGCTATGCAGATGATAAAAAGCTAAATCTCTCTTATAATGACCCTGAATTTAGTGAACTTGTTGAAGAAGGTAAAGTCGTCTCTCATTCACCAGGCACTGCTGCGGAAGTGAAAGCTGGAGATGAGATTACAATTACTTTATCAAAAGGTCCAGAACCAGAACCTGAGCCAGAACCCGAACCAGAACCCGAGCCTGATCCAGAACCGGAACCAGAGCCAGAGCCGGAGCCGGAACCGGAACCTTCGCCGGAAGATGAGGCAATCGTTGTTCCAAATTCGTTTAAAATCGATGTGAAAAAGGGAGAAGAGCATTTAATTGAGATTCTCTACAAGGATTCAACGACAGAAGGAGAAGAAATCTCTGAAACGATCACAGAAACGAAAGAGATTAAGTTTGATTTAACCATTTACCCCGGTGAGGAAGCATCATATAAAACATATGTCGATGGGAAAGAAAAAAAGGGAAATTCAAAGACCATTACGTATGACGAAGCGAAACAAAAATATGGAAAAAATGAGTAAGGAGTCCTACATGGCAGATGGAAGAATAATTAAAGCGCTTAGTGGCTTTTATTACGTGCAGGATGAAGAGAATAAGGAAATTTATCAGTGCAGAGGAAGAGGGAATTTTCGGAAGCGAAAAATCACGCCACTTGTTGGTGATTTTGTAAGGTATGAAGCCGAGAACAAAACGGATGGCTATGTATTGGAAATAAAGGAGAGAGAAAACGAATTGGTTCGACCTCCTATTGCTAATGTTGATCAGGCATTTCTTGTTTTCTCAGCAACACAACCTACGTTTAACACACAGCTTCTTGATAAATTTCTTGTGCACATTGAAGCTAGTGATATTCAGCCGATCATCTGTATTACTAAGATTGATTTGGTTGCAGAGGTGGAAGAAAGTGAGATCATGGCCTATGCTGATGATTATCGTGAGATTGGGTATGACGTCATCGTTTCTTCTGCTCAAAGCCTTTCAGGCGTTTCAGAAATCGAGCCTTATTTCCAAGAAAAGGTAACGGTGTTTGCAGGACAGTCAGGAGTAGGGAAGTCTTCCTTATTAAACGCTATTAATCCTGACCTTGAACTAGATACAAGCGATATATCGACTCACCTTGGTCGAGGAAAACATACGACGCGACATGTAGAACTTATTCCTTTCGGCTCAGGCCTTGTTGCAGATACTCCTGGATTTAGCTCATTGGATTTTAGAGGAATTGAAGCCGATGATCTTTGGCTCTACTTCCCTGAGATCAGAATGAAAAGCAGTGAGTGTAAATTTCGCGCTTGCACCCACCAATCAGAGCCGGGGTGTGCAGTAAAAGTAGCCGTCGAAAAAGAAGAAATTCAAGCGTATCGCTATGACCATTATTCTTCTTTCTTCCAGGAAATTAAGGACCAAAAACGGAGGTATTAATTATGATAAAAATCGCCCCTTCTATTTTGGCATCAGACTTTGCCAGATTAGGTGAAGAAGTAAAAGACGTAGAAGCAGCTGGTGCTGACTATATTCACGTAGATGTGATGGACGGTCATTTTGTTCCGAACATTACGATTGGTGCACCAATCGTACGAGCTCTTCGTCCAGTGACATCACTACCGCTTGATGTTCATCTTATGATAGAAAATCCTGACCAATATATCGAAGAGTTTGCTGAAGCTGGAGCGGATATTTTGACCGTTCATGCAGAGGCTTGTCCGCATCTCCACCGCACTATTCAGCTCATTAAAAGTAAAGGTGTGAAGGCGGGTGTTGTTATTAATCCTGCGACGCCTGTTGATTCCATTAAGCACGTGATTGAGGATGTAGATCTAGTCCTATTAATGACGGTCAATCCAGGCTTTGGAGGTCAAGCTTTTATTGAGAGAGTTCTTGCGAAGATTACGGAAACGAAGCAGCTAGCAGATTCTCTTGGTGTAGCTCCAGAAATCGAAGTAGACGGTGGTGTGAACGCGGAGACGGCTCGTGCATGTATTGAAGCGGGTGCCACTGTTCTCGTAGCAGGTTCAGCCATTTATAATCAATCTGATCGGAAAGCAGCCATTGATCAGATACGTCAATCATAAAACAGCGGGGCTTCTCCCGCTGTTTTTTAATAAGACTTTATACAAAAGTTTAGGTTATGGAGGAATTATGATTCATGAAGAAAGATAATCGACTTCTTTTGCTTGTAGAAATAGCTTTAATGGCTGCGGTTGGAGTGATTTTAGATTTATTATCACTCAGGCTCTGGCCAAATGGCGGCTCTGTGTCGCTAGCTATGGTACCTATTTTTCTAATTGCTTATCGAAGAGGACTTGGTGCCGGTTTAACGACAGGGCTTTTAGTTGGTATTTTACAACCTCTAATCGTGCCGCCTTTTTATGTGCATCCTATTCAATTTCTACTAGATTATCCAATTGCATTTATGGTTGTCGGTATGGCGGGGATTTTTAGTGTTAAAGTTGACGAGCCGAAACGGAAGCGAATCACAATGATCATTCTTGGCTGTTTAACCGGATCATTACTTCGACTTGTGAGTCATTTTATATCTGGTGTGATCTGGTTCGGCGAAATGGCACCAGAAGGTACCCCTGTGGCCTTATACTCCTTTCTTTATAATGCATCTTATTTGTTACCAACTGCCGCTGTATCAATTGTCGTCTTGGCTCTGCTCTCACATCAAGCACCTAAGCTGGTGCATGAGCAATGAGGAAGCCTATTTATATTGTTGCGGGAGGACCGGAAGAAGACCTTCCAACCCATCTTCTGACTGAAAGAAATGTAAGGTGGATTGGGGTCGACCGAGGCGTCTATACGCTTCTGAAAAATAACATTATTCCTGAACATGGATTTGGGGATTTTGACTCGGTAACCAATGAAGAAAGAGAATGGATGGAGTCACACGATTTAGCGTTTACCGTCTATCCTTCTGAAAAGGACCACACAGATTTAGAAATCGCTCTTGATTGGGCCATCGATGAAGGTCCTGAAGAGGTTACAATGTTTGGGGTAACAGGTGGCAGGCTTGATCATAGCTGGATGAACGTTCAGATGTTAATTAAGGGCGTGAAGTCAGACGTGAAGCTTGCCATTGAGGATAAATTAAATCGAATGGAAATGAAAGAGCCAGGCACATATACTGTCCAAAAGGATCATCGTTTTCCCTATATGTCTTTTCTCTCCTTTACTCCTGAAGTCAAAGGCTTAACGCTAATTGGATATCGTTATCCCCTTACGAATAGACATATTTCATGGGGGTCAAGTTTATGTATTAGCAATGAACTGATCGAGGAAAATGGGTCTTATTCATTTAATCAGGGCATACTATTGGTGGTAAGAAGTTCGGACGCCGAGCAGGTTTAGGTACTATTTTAATTTCGGCGAATATAATAGTAATGCATCTTATATTCTCATATTGTTCATCCTGGGGTCCATCTTTGACTTTCTGAGGAGGGGGAAATATGAAGTTCTATACGATTAAATTACCAAAGTTTCTCGGTGGTTTTGTGAGAGCAGTGCTAGGGTCTTTCAAAAAAAATGAATAGTTTAGAAACAAAAAAAAGCACCCGTTTGGGTGCTTTTTTGCATGTTACTATGCGCGTTCGATTTTGCCTGATTTAAGAGCACGAGCAGATACATAAACTTTCTTAGGTTTACCATCTACCATGATGCGTACCTTTTGAAGGTTAGCACCAAATTTACGTTTAGTTGTATTCAACGCGTGAGAACGTTTGTTACCAAACGAAGTTTTGCGTCCAGTGATTGCACATTTAGCCATTGTTTCTACCTCCTTACTGTCCTACATTGCACAAGAAGTGCAGGATAAATCCTCCACTATAGTATCATGTAGGTGTAGTGAATGCAAGATGTTTAACACGTCTTATCAAGAAAAAAACTTAACAGTAAAAGCTTATCATATTAGAGGTTTTATACGATGAACTTTTATTATGACTAATAGTGTAGTAAAATAACGGTAGCTGTGCATAGGATTTATTTTATTTATTATTTTGGCTATGTAAGCTTATAGTGTTGAATTCTCGATTTTGGCTCATTTGCGTGAAACACTCATTTTACTCATCGTTCAGTAACTCAGCCATTATTTTATGAACAGAATCTATACGAGGATAGAAGTAGTCAAAAGATCAGTACCCAAATCGCTAAGGGAGGAAATATAATGGCAATTGAAATGAAAACCCAATACGGACAGATTGATATTTCGACGGAAGTAGTCGCTGCGATTGCAGGTGGCGCTGCGATTGATTGTTATGGTATCGTTGGAATGGCTTCACAAAAGCAATTGAAAGATGGTATTACAGAACTATTGGGAAAAGATAACTTTAGCAGAGGGATTGTCGTTCGCAAAGAAGAAGACGACGACCTTAACATTGACATGTATATTATCGTGAGCTATGGTACTAAAATTTCTGAAGTAGCCCACAATGTGCAAACAAAAGTGAAATATCAACTTGATCAAATGCTTGGGCTATCAATTGATTCAGTAAACATATACGTCCAAGGGGTTAGAGTAACGAACCCTTAAACGGAGTTAGGAGGAAAAGTCTGTGACGATTCAAAAGATTGATGGGAAGCGTTTTGCGCAAATGGTCCTTGAAGGAGCAAATAACCTTTCAAAGAATGCCAAGATGGTAGATGCGCTTAATGTTTTTCCAGTGCCGGATGGAGATACTGGTACAAATATGAACTTAACAATTACGTCTGGAGCAGCTGAAGTAAGATCAAGCAGTTCAGATAAAGTAGGAGATGTCGCATCTCTTTTTGCAAGAGGATTATTAATGGGCGCACGGGGAAACTCTGGCGTAATTCTTTCTCAGCTATTTCGAGGATTTTCGAAATCGATCGAAGGAAAGTCTGAGATCACAAGTGTTGAACTAGCCGCTGCTCTTGAAAACGGGGTGGATTCTGCCTATAAAGCCGTTATGAAACCAGTGGAAGGTACAATTCTTACAGTAGCTAAAGACGCTGCTCGAAAAGCAGTGAAGTCTTCAAAGAAAATATCAGACGTGGTTGAATTAATGCAGCTAGTAGTTAAAGAGGGGAAAGAATCCCTTAATCGTACTCCTGATCTTCTTCCAGTTCTGAAAGAAGTCGGTGTCGTTGACTCAGGTGGCCAGGGACTTTTACTTATTTATGAAGGGTTTCTAGCGGTGCTAGAAGGAAAAGAAACGCCCGATTCATCCGTTGATCAAGAGAAAATGGACGAACTCGTTAGAGCTGAGCACCACAAAAGTGCGCAGGGTCATATGAAAACGGAAGACATTGAATTTGGTTACTGTACAGAGTTCATGGTTCAATTCGAAAATGAGAAGCTTGCGAAATCGCCATATGATGAGGAAGCATTCCGAAACGAACTCGATAAACATGGGGATTCGCTTTTGGTCGTATCTGACGAAGATCTCGTTAAAGTACATATGCATACAGAGTACCCGGGAAATATTATGACGTATGCACAGAATTACGGGAGCTTAATTAAAATTAAGATTGAGAATATGCGTGAGCAGCATTCTACAATCTTAAAAGAAGAACGCCCCGAGCCTGTTAAGCAGGAGAAGCCGGCTGAACGAAAAAAATACGGAATTATTACGGTTTCCATGGGAGACGGGATCGCTACTTTGTTTGAAAGCTTAGGTGCGAACTATGTGATTCCAGGTGGCCAGACGATGAACCCAAGTACTGAAGATATCATTAAAGCGATTGAAGAAGTTTATGCTGAGAATATTATTATCTTACCGAATAATAGTAATATTGTGATGACTGCACAGCAGGCAGCTTCAGTTGTAGATGAGAATGTCATCGTGATTCCTTCTAAAACAGTTCCTCAGGGTATTTCTAGTCTTCTTGGCTTCAATCCATCGGTTGATCCTGAAGCTAATGCGGAAACAATGAAAGAAAGCCTGTCAGCTGTTAAGTCAGGACAAGTTACGTTT
Organism: Anaerobacillus sp. QJM3NY_32; assembly: GCF_056173645.1. NCBI lineage: Bacteria > Bacillati > Bacillota > Bacilli > Caryophanales > Bacillaceae > Anaerobacillus > Anaerobacillus sp. QJM3NY_32. Next base: position 1,843,893 of record NZ_CM149684.1, read on the forward strand.
GCGGTTAGAGATACTAAGATTGATGGTATCGATATTACGAAGGATGATTTCATGGGAATCGCAGATGGCAAAATTATTGTTTCTGAAAAGGAACGTCTTGAAGTTGCGAAGTCGCTTCTGTCTTCTATGATTACCGAAGATGATGAAATCGTTACGATCATATATGGTGAAGATACAGATCAAGAAGAGGCTGAAAGTATTGTTGCTTATATTGAAGAGCAGTTTGATGAAGTAGAAGTAGAACTTCACGAAGGTAAGCAGCCGATATATAGCTATATCATGGCAGTGGAATAAATGTTTCATATTTGCAGAAAAAGAAACGTGGCTTGAGCCAGGTTTTCTTTTTCTGTAAAGAACATCTTTTGTGAGATAAAGTGTATATGGTGAAAGGTGGCATCAATGTGAAGTTTCGCAGTGTTTTTGACATTATTGGTCCTGTTATGATTGGTCCTTCAAGCTCCCATACGGCTGGAGCTGCTAGAATTGGTCGAGTTGCTAGACATTTGTTTGGTCGTGAGCCAAAAACGATTACAATTTCTCTTTATGGTTCATTTGCAAGAACGTACAAAGGACACGGTACGGATGTTGCCCTAGTCGGTGGCGTGCTTGATTTTGATACTTATGATGAGCGAATAGTGAATGCGCTTACAATTGCGAAAGAGAAGAAAATCAAAGTTCGTTTTACTGAAGAGGATGCCTTAACAGATCACCCTAATACTGCTCGGATTCATCTCACTGATGAGAAGGGTGAACTTGAGCTTGTCGGGATCTCGATAGGTGGAGGTAAAATCGAAGTCATTGAGTTAAATGGGTTTGCGCTCGGTCTTTCAGGGAACAGTCCAGCTATTCTTGTAGTCCATAATGATCGTTTCGGTGCCATTGCAGGTGTATCTAATACGTTAGCAAAGCATGAAATTAATATCGGTCATATGAACGTTTCACGAAAAGAAAAGGGTAAGGAAGCATTGATGACGATTGAAGTGGATCAAAATATCCCTCAAGTTGTATTAGATGAGGTTGAGTCGTTACCGAATATTATTCAAGTCGCAAAAATTAGCGATTAAGTTATAGAGGAGGAATGGGAATGTTTCGTAACGTAGCAGAACTAGTAGAATTAGCGCAATCGAAAAATAAACCAATTTCTGAAATTATGATTGAACAGGAAATGGACTTCAGAGGAAATACCCGAGAAGAAGTTTATGCTCAAATGAAAAATAACCTTGTTGTTATGGAGCAAGCGGTTGAACGAGGAATTAATGAGGATGTTCGCTCTCATTCAGGATTAACTGGCGGAGATGCAGTGCTGCTTCAAAACTATATGAAGACAGGGAATTCACTGTCTGGACAAACGATGCTTGATGCGGTAAGTAAAGCGATCGCTACGAATGAAGTGAATGCAGCGATGGGAACTATTTGTGCGACGCCAACAGCAGGGTCTGCAGGAGTGGTACCTGGGACACTTTTCGCAATTCGAGAGAAAGTGAATCCTACAGAAGAGCAGATGGTGAGATACCTCTTTACTTCAGGAGCATTTGGATTTGTTGTAGCTAATAATGCTTCCATTTCAGGTGCTGCAGGTGGCTGCCAGGCTGAAGTAGGATCAGCAACAGGGATGGCTGCAGCAGCGATAGTGGAATTAATGGGGGGTACACCTGAACAATCTTCTCATGCGTTTGCGATTGCACTTAAGAACATGCTTGGTCTTGTATGTGACCCTGTAGCTGGACTTGTCGAGGTTCCTTGCGTTAAACGAAATGCCATGGGAGCTTCGAACGCACTAGTCGCAGCAGATATGTCTCTTGCGGGCATTACAAGTCGCATTCCTTGTGATGAAGTGATTGATGCAATGTACAAAATTGGGCAATCTATGCCTTCTACTCTTCGAGAAACGGCTCAAGGAGGACTTGCGGCAACGCCAACTGGTCGAGAGTTAGAAGCGAAAATATTTGGAGTATCCCTTGATAGGAAATGAGTGAAGATCAATGGACGATCGGATTACACAGATAAAAGGGATTGGTGATGAGAAAGCAGCTTCTCTTTCATCAATCGGCATAAACAGAATACAAGATTTAATTGAATATTTTCCATTTCGCTATGAAGATTATGAGTTGAAAGATCTCGCTGATGTGAAGCATGAAGAACGAGCTACACTTGAAGGGAAAGTTCATAGTGAACCGGTAGTTCGCTTTTATGGAAAGAAAAAATCACGATTGTCCGTAAGGCTGTTAGTAGGAAAATTCCTCATAACAGCCGTTTTTTTTAATCGTGCTTTTCTAAAAAAGCAGTTTACATTAGGACAGATTGTTACCGTTACTGGGAAATGGGATCAGCATAAAATGACGCTTTCAGCAAATGAAATCACGTTTTCCAGTCATAACCCGGACGGTACAATTGAGCCGGTCTATCCTGTAGGTGGAGACGTGACGGTGAAAGCAATGAAGCGATATATCCAGCTTGCTTTGAAACAGTTTGGAGAACAAATTGAAGAAAACCTTCCGCCTCAAATGCTTGAAAGGTATAAGTTAATGCCAAGGAAGGATGCCATCTTAATGATGCATTCGCCTCCTTCTCATGAGGGACTTAAACAAGCAAGACGTCGTTTTGTTTATGAAGAACTTCTCCAATTTCAGTTAAAAATGCAGATTTTCCGAAAAAGGGAACGTGAAAGCACTGAAGGAGCTTCTCAAGTTTTTGAAAAAGAAAAATTAGAGGAGTTTGTACAAAGCCTTCCTTTTCCCTTAACAGGCGCTCAAAATCGCGTAGTAGGAGAGATTTTGAAGGATATGGAAAGCTCCTATCGCATGAATCGCCTGCTCCAAGGTGATGTAGGTTCTGGTAAAACTGTAGTAGCAGCTATTGGCTTATATGCATCTTACCTAGCTTGTCACCAGGGGGCGTTAATGGTTCCGACGGAAATTCTAGCAGAACAGCATTTCGAATCATTTCAGGATCTCTTAGGTAACAGACTAAAAGTGGAACTATTAACTGGGTCTGTGAAAGGTAAGAAGCGTAGAGAGATACTTGAACGACTCGCGGTTGGAGAAGTGGATCTATTAATTGGGACACATGCGTTAATACAAGATGAAGTGGTGTTTCAAAATCTTGGACTAGTTATTACAGATGAACAGCATCGGTTTGGAGTAGGGCAGCGCAGAGTACTAAGAGAAAAGGGACTAAGTCCAGATGTTCTTTATATGACGGCAACACCTATCCCGAGGACGCTTGCTATTTCGGTGTTTGGTGATATGGATGTTTCGACGATAGATGAAATGCCTGCAGGGCGTAAACCAATTGAGACATATTGGGCAAAGCCAGGGATGCTACCACGTGTCATCGATTTTGTGAAAAAAGAATTGGATCAAGGCAGACAGGGCTATGTGATCTGCCCGCTTATTGAAGAATCAGAGAAGTTGGATGTACAAAATGCGATTGATGTTCATTTTCAAATGCAAACAGCATTGCCTGACTATCAAGTAGGTTTAATGCATGGACGTCTAAGCTCAGATGAAAAGGAAGCCGTAATGGAAGAATTCAGTACGAATGACATCCAGCTTCTTGTATCTACAACAGTTGTTGAGGTTGGGGTGAACGTCCCAAATGCAACAATTATGGTAATCTATGATGCAGAACGATTTGGTCTTGCTCAACTTCATCAACTGAGAGGTCGAGTTGGTCGTGGAAGTGAGCAATCTTATTGCATATTACTAGCAGATCCGAAATCTGAAGTAGGGAAAGAGCGAATGCAAATTATGACAGAATCGAATGACGGCTTTGTTCTTTCTCAGCGTGATTTAGAACTTCGGGGACCTGGCGACTTTTTTGGACGTAAACAAAGTGGTTTGCCTGAATTTAAAGTAGCCGACCTGGTGCATGATTATCGCGTGCTAGAAGTAGCTCGAAATGATGCAGCTGCTCTCGTAGAGTCCACCGCATTTTGGGAAGATGGGACATACCGCAGTTTACGAGACTATTTGACAGAGCAGGGCGTTTTAAGTGGAGAAAAATTGGATTAGCTTGCATAATCAACATGCTCGGTATATACTACCTTTTAGGACCTAGTCATAAGACTGAGATAAAGAGGATCAACTTGATCCTCTTTATCCGTTTATTAATGCTAGATAGGCGGCGGTAGTATATGAAGAGGAGTAAGAAAGATCGGCAAAGTCAGCTAAAGGATACGATTGAGAGCACTCCCTTTATCACAGATGAGGAGCTTGCTGATAAATTTAATGTAAGCATTCAAACCATCAGACTAGATCGTCTTGAGCTCTCCATTCCAGAATTAAGAGAGCGAATTAAGTATGTAGCACAACAGCAGCTTGATGAGGTGAAAGCACTTCCGATTGATGAAGTAATCGGTCAGGTGGTCGATTTACAGCTTGATGAAAGTGCGATTTCCATATTGGACATTCGCCCTGAACACGTTTTTTCAAGAAACAAAATCGCAAGAGGACATCACCTTTTTGCGCAGGCGAATTCACTTGCTGTTGCTATAATTGATGATGAGCTTGCACTGACAGCAAAAGCAAATATTCGCTTTTCAAGTCAGGTGAATGAAGGAGAGCGAGTTGTTGCGAAAGCTGTAGTGACAGATCAACGGAAAGACCGGACAACGGTTGAAGTGAATAGCTTCGTCCAGAATGAGAATGTCTTTTCTGGTGAATTTGTCATGTATCGCTCGACTAAATCCTGAAGGGAAGTTGTTTGAAAATGAGACTTGCAATTGACGCAATGGGTGGAGACAACGCACCTGATGCCATTATAGATGGTGTATATGAAGCGATTGAGGCATTCAATGATTTGTCAGTAACGATTGTGGGTGATGAAACTAAAATCAACCCGCTATTAAAAGGAAATAAGGATCGAATAACGGTATTACATACGGAAGAATACATCTCATCAGACGATCAACCAGTAAAAGCTGTTCGACGAAAGAAAAACGCTTCGATGGTTTTAGCCGTGAACGAAGTAAAGGAAGGTCGGGCAGATGCCGCTATATCAGCTGGTAATACTGGTGCGTTAATGGCAGCAGGATTGCTCTACGTTGGCCGTATTAAGGGGATTGATCGTCCAGGGTTAGCTCCTACGCTCCCAACAATTGACGAAGCTGGTTTTTTGCTACTTGATGTTGGCGCCAATATGGATGCGAAACCAGAACACCTTCTCCAATATGCTCATATGGGCTCGGTTTATGCAGAGAAAGTGCGAGGTATCGAGAACCCTCGCATAGGTCTTTTGAACATTGGAACAGAAGAAGGTAAAGGGAATGAGCTAAGCAAACAGGCCTTTTCCCTGCTTCAAGAAAGTGGATTGAACTTTGTTGGAAACGTAGAGTCAAGGGACATTCTTGGTAATGAAGCGGATGTCGTCGTCTGTGATGGGTTCTCAGGGAATCTAGTATTAAAGACGATTGAAGGAACGGCTCTCACAATGTTTAAGATGCTAAAAGAAGAGCTTACAAGCTCATTTACAAGTAAATTAGCAGCGGGAGTATTAAAACCGAAGCTGAAGAATTTAAGCACGAAGCTAGATTATTCAGAGTACGGTGGCGCAGGCTTATTTGGTCTGAACGCTCCTGTGATTAAAGCGCATGGATCTTCTAATGGAAGAGCTGTTTTCAGTGCGATTAAGCAAGCTAGAACGATGGTCACTGGAAATGTTGTGACCGCCATTCAATCATCTCTTGTTAAAGAGGAAGGAGAGTAATTATGGGTAAAACAGCCTTTTTATTCCCCGGCCAAGGTTCACAGGCAGTCGGGATGGGACAGGATTTTATGGAAGCTTATTCTGTATCAAAAGATGTATTTACAGAAGCGGATCATCGCTTAAACTTTGAATTAACTAAATTGATTATGAACGGTCCAATTGAGACGCTAACGAGAACGGAAAATGCACAGCCCGCTCTTGTGACAACGAGCGTAGCAGTTCTTGAAGCTCTTCGCGAAAAAGGCATAACAGCTGATTATACGGCTGGTCATAGTCTTGGGGAATATTCTGCCCTCGTCGCTTCAGGTGCTCTATCCTTTTCCGATGCCGTTTTTGCGGTTAGAAACCGGGGGCTTTATATGGAAGAAGCAGTTCCTTCAGGTGAAGGTGCAATGGCAGCGATTATGGGAATGGAGCGAGAAGAGTTACAACAAGTAGTTGACGAGGTATCGGCTTCTACTGATACTGTGCAGCTTGCAAACCTAAATAGTCCTGGACAAATTGTCATTTCAGGCGCAAAAGCGGGTGTTGAGAAAGCTTCAGAAGTAGCAAAAGAGAAGGGCGCTAGGCGCGTGATTCCACTTCAAGTAAGTGGGCCGTTCCACTCTAGTCTTATGAAGCCTGCTGCCGATCAGCTATCTGGCATACTTGAAACAATTGATATAAAGAATGCATCGATTCCAGTCATTGCTAACGTTACGGCTGAACCATCTACTTCTGCTGAAGAGATTCAGAACCACTTATTGGAGCAAATCTATTCACCCGTTCTATGGGAAGATACGGTAAGAAAACTAATGGACCTTGGTGTTGATACGTTTATTGAAATTGGTCCAGGTAATGTTCTTTCAGGTCTTGTCAAAAAGGTTAACCGTCGTGCATCTGTTCATGCAGTCGGAACTCCAGAACAACTTGATCAACTCATTGCTAAGTTAGGAGAGGAATAAACGATGGCTGAAAATAAAACGGCTCTAGTCACAGGAGCCTCCCGAGGTATCGGACGCGCAATTGCATTAGAACTTGCTAAAGAGGGCATGAACATAGCTGTCAATTATGCAGGAAGTGAAGCGAAAGCAAATAGCGTTGTAGACGAGATTAAAGCAGCTGGTGGAAATGCGATTGCGATTAAAGCAAACGTAGCAAGCATGGAAGAAGTTCAGGGCATGATTAAGGAAGTTGTTTCAACTTTCGGAAGTCTTGAGGTACTTGTGAATAATGCCGGCATTACACGTGATAATCTCATTATGCGCATGAAGGAAGAAGAGTGGGATTCCGTTATCGACACAAACTTAAAAGGTGTCTTTAACTGTACGAAGTCCGTTACTCGTCAAATGATGAAACAGCGCTATGGTCGCATTGTAAACGTAGCATCTGTCGTGGGTGTAGCTGGGAATGCAGGTCAAGCTAACTATGTAGCAGCGAAAGCAGGCGTGATCGGTTTAACGAAAACAACTGCTAAAGAGCTTGCTAGTCGCAACATTACGGTTAATGCGCTTGCGCCTGGTTTCATCGAAACTGATATGACAGACGAACTTTCTGATGAAGTGAAAAGCGGAATGAAAGGTCAAATTCCACTTGGAAGACTCGGTGCAGCTGAGGACATCGCTAAAGCAACGAAATTTCTCGTTTCTGACGATGCCAATTATATTACAGGTCAAACGCTTCATATTGACGGCGGCATGATCATGTAACTTTTTCAACAACATCTAGTTTTTTTGTTTTATATATCCTATAATAGCTTGAGGGGAGGTGAGTCTAATGGCAGATACACTAGAGCGTGTAACAAAAATTATTGTTGATCGTCTTGGAGTTGAAGAATCTGAAATTAAACCAGAAGCTTCTTTCAAAGACGACCTTGGTGCCGATTCCCTTGATGTAGTGGAATTAGTCATGGAACTTGAAGATGAATTTGATCTTGAAATTTCCGATGAAGATGCTGAGAAAATTGTAACAGTTGGCGATGTAATTGATTACATAAACAGCCATCAATAATCTTCAGGATCACCCTGAAGTTGTGGAATAAACCTCGCTAGCCTGGGGGTTTATTCCTATTAATGATTAAAGCTCCAGAGTACAAAGAGGATAGTGATAAGTCGTGGAGGTATCTATGTCCAAATCAAAACATTCACCAAAAACGAGAGCCAGACGTTTCAAACCTAAGCATTCACGACAACTCGTGGTTGGAGAGGCAATCAGATCGCAATTCACTGCTTTTCAAAAGGAAATTGGTGTATCGTTCGAAAATGAACAGCTTCTTTTTCAAGCTTTTACCCATTCATCCTATGTGAATGAGCATCGACTGCATCCGCAGATGGATAATGAACGTCTTGAATTTCTTGGAGATGCCGTACTTGAGCTTACGATATCAAGATACTTATATGAAAAGTACCCGAATATGAGTGAAGGCCAGCTAACGAAGCTAAGAGCCGCAATTGTTTGTGAACCATCACTTGTTCAGTTTGCAAATGACATGAATTTTGGACATCTCGTGCTTCTTGGCAAAGGAGAAGAGATGACGGGTGGTAGAATGCGCCCTGCCCTTCTTGCTGATGTATTCGAGTCATTCGTCTGTGCTTTGTATCTTGATCAAGGTCTTGAAGTCGTCTTTGAATTTCTTGAGAAGTTTGTTTATCCCAAAATTAACGCCGGTGCTTTTTCTCATGTGATGGATTATAAAAGCCAGCTTCAGGAAGTTATTCAGCGTGAAAGCCTTGGCGTGATTGATTACGTTATTACCGATGAAAAAGGACCCGCACATAACAGAGAGTTCTCCTCGAAAGTTATGTTAAATGGAAGTGATCTTGGTGTTGGGGTCGGACGCTCAAAGAAAGAAGCCGAACAAATGGCCGCTCAAAAAGCACTTATAAACTTAAAAGATCGTAATGAAAAAGAATCCTGATCCCAGGATTCTTTTTCATTAGATTCATTCTCTTTTAACTAACGATTTAGGATGCGCGCAATTTGCCTAGTTCAGCTAAGATTGCCTGCATTTCTGCAACACTAAGTGATTGTTTTTTGTTTAACATCACATAGATTTCATGAATATCTTCATAAGAAGATAAATCGAATGATTCTGGCTTAATCATGCCAGAATTGATCACCTGCATTTTTTCTTTAATGCTCTCGACCATAAATGCTAGATTTTCTTCTGATTTAATGGAAAGATCCATTCGTAACACCTGCCTTATTCATTTGACTTAATTAATGACGACATGTCGCCATGCTATGTACCATTTCCCAATCAAGTAACAATGAGAGCATCATTGTCTTGCTTTAGGGTTTTCCTTATTGTAACATGTCTCAGCTCAGTATCGTAGAGGTCATTGTTTTATGATAAAATAAGACAGTTAGTGATGAAAGTAAACCAAACGTTTTGATTCGCATACATAGATGAAACAGATGAGGGGGAAAGATGATGTTCCTCAAACGATTAGATGTAGTCGGCTTTAAGTCATTCGCCGATCGTATTTCAGTTGAGTTTGTCCCAGGAGTAACATCAGTTGTCGGCCCGAACGGGAGCGGCAAAAGTAATATAAATGACGCCATTCGCTGGGTACTTGGTGAACAATCAGCCAAGTCACTTAGAGGCGCTAAAATGGAAGATATCATTTTCGCAGGTAGCGATACGAGAAAGGCGGTCAACTTAGCAGAAGTAACGCTTACGCTTGATAATACAAATCAATATCTACCGATTGACTATAATGAGGTTAGTGTCACGAGGCGTGTATATCGATCGGGAGATAGCGAGTATTTATTAAATAACCAGACATGTCGTTTAAAAGATATCATTGAGCTCTTCATGGATTCTGGGCTAGGGAAAGAATCATTTTCCATTATTGGTCAAGGTAGAATTGAAGAGATTCTTAGTAGCAAATCTGAAGAACGTCGCAAGATTTTTGAAGAAGCTGCGGGCGTGTTGAAATATAAAACCCGCAAGACGAAGGCGGAAACTCGTTTAAAAGAGACAGAAGATAACCTCCATCGCGTCGAGGATATTCTTTATGAGCTGGAGGATCAAGTTGAACCACTCCGCATGCAGGCATCGATCGCCAAAGATTACTTGCAAAAGCGAGAAGACTTGGAAAAGATTGAAGCGGCACTAACGGTTCATGAAATTGAAGAGTATCATCAATCATGGAAGCAAAAGAAAGCTGAATTGGATTCGTTAAAGGAGAGAGAAAGCAGTCTCGGCGATTCCATTAAGGTTAAGAAAGAAGAGCTAACGAATATTAGATTAAAGCTTGATCAGTCTGAGAGTAATTTAGAAGCTTATCAGCAGCAGCTCCTTGATACGAGTGAAGAGTTAGAGAAGCTTGAAGGAAAGAAAGAAGTGCTTAAGGAACGGAAAAAAAATGCGCATCAAAATCGCACTAATTTGAGTGAGCGTATGACGTTTTTACAAGAGAAAAAAAGTTATTATGAGAAAGAAATTGAGCATCACTATAAACGCTTTGATCAGCAAAAGAAAGAATTAAGTGACTTAAAGGCCAGTCTTAGAAAAGAAACAGAGCTTCTTTCTGATATTGAGCAAGACATTGAACAAGAACTTGATCGTATGAAATCGGATTACTTCGAGCTACTTAACGAACAAGCGTCGATTCGAAACGAAAACCGCTATCTTCAAGATCAGCTTTCTGTTCTTAATCAGCGTAAGGAGCGACTGGATGGAGATAATCATAAATACATTGAAGAACGAAGCGCTGTGGACGAAAAGAAGGAGGAACGTTCTGCAAAATTAGCCGAATCCAAGAAGCTACTTGAAGCTCACGTGTCTCGGTTCTATAAAAGCAAGCATGACGTGGAAGAGAAAAAGAAAGAGCTTGGTGAGAAAGAATCTAAGCTTTATCAAGCTTATCAATATATTCAACAATACAAGTCTAAGAAAGAAATGTTAGAAGAAATGCAGGATGATTATGCTGGTTTCTTCCAGGGTGTTAAAGAAGTACTCAAAGCTCGCGAAGACCTTACTGGGATTGAAGGGGCAGTTGCGGAACTAATAACAGTACCTAAAGATGTAGAAACAGCGCTTGAAACGGCCCTTGGCGGTGCGATGCAGAATGTCGTTGTTCGTGATGAGGCTGCAGGAAGACAGGCGATCTCATTCTTGAAGAAGAACCGTTCCGGAAGAGCCACTTTCCTTCCGCTGTCAGTCGTGAAATCAAGAAAAATTTCGAACTATGATTTAGATCGTGCTAAGGAAAATGAAGCTTTCGTAGGCGTGGCTTCCGAACTCATCACATACGATCCGAAGTACCAGGCCGTGATGGAGAACTTATTAGGCTCTGTTCTCGTAGCTAAAGACCTAAAGGGTGCAAACGAACTTGCAAAAATCATGCAATATCGAACGCGCGTCGTAACCCTTGAAGGTGATGTTGTTAATCCAGGTGGCTCTATGAGCGGAGGTAGTGTGAAGCAAAAATCATCATCGCTTCTAAGTCGTCAGCGAGATCTTGAACTACTGATCAACAAGCTTGACGATATGCAGAAGAAGACCGCTGTAGCCGAGCAGGAGATCAAGCAGGATAAAGCAATATTAGCGGATCTTGAAGAGAACCTTGATGGAATGCGCGAACGAGGAGAGAATCTTAGACTTGAAGAACAGTCTCTTCTTGGTGATTTGAGAGCAATTGAAGGAGACGAACGGAACACAAACGAACGTCTGCAGCTGTACGATCGAGAGAAGAAAGCGATCGATGAGGAAGTAGAAACTCATCAGAAGCGGCACGTGTATTTGACCGAAAGTCTTGAGGTGATTACTCAACAAGCAGAAGAACTTGAAGGTAAGATCGAGAACCTGACTGCTAAGAAACAAACGCAGCAAACGTCTCGTGAGACAATACAAACTGAGATCACAGACCTTAAAGTGAAAGTGGCGGAGCACCAGCAATCATTCCAGAATCAGAAAGAGACGCTGGACCGCTTAACGTCTGAACAAAATGAAACGAATGCTCAGCTAACCGAAACAACCGAAGAATTTACGCTCCTATCAGAAGCTATGTCTTCCAATTCTAATGGTGAGGAGAAGCTTGACCAAAATATCGTCTCATTCCGATCTGAGAAAGAGAAGCTTCTTACAACACTACAGAATGAACGTGAAGTGAAGTTATCTTTACAACAGGAGATTGAATCTGTCAGTAGCAAGCTCGATCTATTAATCGCAGAGGAAAAGCAGCTTTCAGGATTAATGCAGGCCGTTGAGGTGCGGATTAACAGACTTGATGTAGAACTTGAGAACAGGTTAGCTATTTTAAGTGAAGAGTATGGACTGACTTATGAAGCGGCGAAAGAAAAGCACATTCTTACACTGGAACCTGAAGATGCTAAGCGTAAGCTAAAGCTCATTAAGCTAGAAATTGATGAGCTTGGTACCGTTAATCTTGGTGCGATAGATGAGTATGAACGAGTGAATGATCGCTATACGTTTCTTAGTGAACAGCAAGCGGATCTTCTTCAAGCGAAAAAAACATTGTATGATGTGATCGAGGAAATGGATCAAGAAATGAAAAAGCGCTTTGAAGATACATTTACTAAAATACGAGCGCAGTTCCAAATTGTCTTTAAGGAATTGTTTGGTGGAGGTAAAGCAGATCTCGTACTAACAGATCCGGATAATCTTCTTTCAACAGGCGTGGATATATTAGCACAACCGCCAGGGAAGAAACTTCAACATTTAGCGCTTCTATCGGGAGGAGAACGAGCTTTCACGGCCATCGCTCTCTTATTCTCGATTTTAAAAGTTCGACCTGTTCCGTTTTGCGTCCTGGATGAAGTAGAAGCAGCGCTAGACGATGCAAACGTCAATCGATTTGCGAAATATTTAAAGCAATTTAGTGAAAAAACGCAGTTTATTGTGATTACACACAGAAAAGGTACAATGGAAGAGTCTGATGTTCTATATGGCGTTACAATGCAAGAGTCAGGTGTATCCCGACTCGTTTCCGTTAGACTTGAAGAATCGAAGCAATTAATATCGCAATAATGAGTAGGGGGATTAAACGTGAGTTTTTTTAAAAAGTTAAAAGACAAGTTCACAACACAAACAGATGAAGTAAGCGGAAAATTTAAAGACGGTCTTGAGAAAACAAGAACGTCTTTCTCAACAAAAATGAATAACCTCGTAAAAAACTATCGCAAAGTTGATGAAGATTTTTTTGAAGAGCTAGAGGAGCTTCTTATCAGTGCCGATGTGGGTGTTGCGACTGTAATGGATCTCATTGACGTATTAAAAGATGAAGCGAGAACGCGTAACATTAAAGATACGAAGGAACTGCAAAGCGTTATTTCAGAAAAGTTAGCAGAACTTCTTCATAAGTCTGATGAAGATGGCTCTCTTAATGTACAAGAAGAAGGTTTAACGGTTTTCTTGTTCGTTGGAGTTAATGGGGTAGGAAAGACAACTACTATTGGAAAGCTCGCACATAAGTTTAAACAAGAAGGAAAGAAAGTGGTTCTTGCAGCGGGGGATACGTTCCGAGCAGGAGCAATTGAGCAATTAGAAGTATGGGGTGAACGAGCTGAAGTTGATGTGATTAAACACCAAGCAGGCTCAGATCCAGCAGCAGTTGTATTCGATGCTGTTCAATCTGCTAAATCACGAAACGCAGATATATTGCTTTGTGATACAGCGGGGCGTCTTCAGAACAAAGTAAACCTTATGAATGAGCTAGAAAAAGTAAAACGTGTGATTCAACGTGAAGTGCCATCAGGTCCACATGAGGTGATTCTCGTTCTAGATGCTACTACAGGACAGAATGCGATGAGTCAGGCGAAGCAATTTGGACAATCAACAGACGTGTCTGGCATTGCGTTAACCAAGCTTGATGGAACAGCAAAAGGTGGAATCGTGCTTGCCATTCGACACGAACTTGATATCCCTGTTAAACTCGTAGGCCTAGGGGAGAAAATGGATGATTTGCAGGAGTTTGATCCTGATACATTCGTATACGGACTCTTCTCCTCTATCATTGAAGAAGAGGAAGAAAACGAAGAATAAATTCTAAATTATTTGTGTTAAGAAAAAATCTTGACAAATAAAATGACGCATAGTAATATAATTAACGTAAAGGTGATTACCTTAACAAGGGGCTGTTAACAATGCTAGAGAAAACGATGAGAATTAACTCGTTATTCGACTTTTATCAGTCGCTTTTAACACCGAAACAACGTAATTATATGGCATTGTATTACCTTGATGATTATTCACTTGGTGAAATCGCAGAAGAATTTCAAGTTAGCCGTCAGGCTGTCTATGATAACATTAAGCGAACTGAACAAATGATAGAAGAATATGAAGCAAAACTGTTGCTATTCGAGCGTTATATCAAAAGGCAAGAGCTGTTAGAAAAGCTTAGAGAAGCGATCGCGAGTGAGAATGAACACTCGAAGGCGCTGCCGTTGATTACATCGCTTGAAAAACTGGATTAGGAGGCGGCGAACATGGCATTTGAAGGGTTAGCCGACCGACTGCAAGACACCCTGCAGAAAATACGCGGTAAAGGGAAAGTAACGGAAGCTGACGTCAAAGAAATGATGCGTGAAGTAAGGTTAGCCTTGCTTGAAGCCGATGTTAACTTTAAAGTCGTAAAACAGTTTATCAATAAGGTCAAAGAGCGCGCCGTCGGACAGGAAGTTATGAAAAGCCTGACGCCAGGGCAGCAGGTCATTAAAGTCGTTAATGAAGAGCTGACAGCGCTAATGGGTGGCGAACAGAGCAAAATTGCTGTTTCAAGTCGCCCGCCGACTGTTATTATGATGGCCGGACTACAGGGTGCAGGTAAGACGACTACTGTCGGGAAGCTTGCAAACCATTTACGTAAAAACCACAACCGTAAACCACTATTAGTAGCGGCGGATATATATCGTCCTGCTGCGATTAACCAGCTTGAAACGCTTGGTAAACAACTTAGTATGCCGGTGTTCTCGATGGGCGATCAGGTTAGTCCGGTTGAGATTGCAACTAAAGCAATCGAAAAAGCAAAAGAAGAGCATCTTGACTATGTCATTATTGACACAGCCGGTCGATTGCATATTGATGAAAATCTAATGCAAGAGCTAAAAGATGTTAAAGAAGCTGTTACGCCTGACGAAGTTTTCCTTGTCGTTGATTCGATGACAGGACAGGACGCTGTGAATGTAGCCGAAAGCTTTAATGATGCGCTTGATATAACAGGTGTCATTCTAACAAAGCTTGATGGTGACACGCGCGGTGGTGCTGCACTTTCGATCAAGTCTGTAACAGATAAACCGATCAAGTTTGCTGGTATGGGTGAGAAGCTCGATGCACTTGAACCGTTTCATCCTGAGAGAATGGCATCGCGAATTCTCGGAATGGGAGACGTTTTAACGCTCATTGAAAAAGCCCAGACTTCAGTAGATGAAGACAAAGCAAAAGAACTTGAGAAAAAGATGCGAACGATGAGCTTTACGTTCGATGATTTCCTTGATCAGCTTGGTCAGGTTCGAAGCATGGGACCGCTTGATGAATTGATGGACATGATTCCTGGAATGAATAAAAAAGCCATGAAAAATGTCAGTGTTGATGAGAAGCAAATTGGCCGAGTTGAAGCCATTATTCAATCCATGACAACACGCGAGAAAGAAGAGCCTGATCTCATCAATGCGAGTCGCAAAAAAAGAATTGCCGTCGGTAGTGGAACATCTGTGCAAGATGTCAATCGTCTCTTGAAACAATTTGACGAGATGAAGAAGATGATGAAACAGATGACCAACATGTCTAAAGGCGGTAAGAAAAAAGGTAAGGGCATGAATTTCCCATTCATGCAATAAAAATGAAGTAAATTTTCTCTTTACAAGAGTATAAATTTATGATATTATATTTATTTATGTGAATATTTTTGGAGGTGAAACACATGGCAGTTAAAATTCGTTTAAAGCGTATGGGTGCTAAAAGAGCTCCTTACTATCGCGTAGTTGTTGCTGATTCACGTGCACCACGTGACGGACGCTTCATCGAGGAAATCGGTACTTACAATCCGGTTGCTAATCCAGTTGAAGTGAAAATCAACGAAGAGAAAGCTCTTGATTGGATGCTTAAAGGCGCTAAGCCTTCTGATACAGTACGTAACTTATTCTCCACTGCAGGTCTTATGGAGAAGCTTCACAACGCAAAAAACACAAAGTAATTTAACACCTTAGAGGAGGCTTTCTTGAAAGCCTCCTTTG
Source organism: Anaerobacillus sp. QJM3NY_32 (assembly GCF_056173645.1). Lineage (NCBI taxonomy): Bacteria > Bacillati > Bacillota > Bacilli > Caryophanales > Bacillaceae > Anaerobacillus > Anaerobacillus sp. QJM3NY_32. Next base: position 1,859,778 of record NZ_CM149684.1, read on the forward strand.
GTGTATCTAGGTCCATCATTTTTAAAAAGGTGGTAGATTATAATGGAAGCCCTGGTTGAAACAATTGTAAAAGCTCTTGTCGATTATCCTGATGAAGTTCGTGTTGAAAAAGAAGAGACAAGCAGTTTGGATATATACAAGCTTCACGTTCATGCAGAGGACACAGGAAAAGTGATTGGGAAGCAGGGAAAGGTCGCTAGATCAATTCGTACGGTGATGAACGCCGCCGCTGTTCAGTCCAATAAACGTGTACAGTTGGAGATACTTTAGGGGGAGATGAAACTCCTCTTTTTTTGTTTTGGCTCACTCGAATGAAACTTTCAATTCACGTGCCTTTCACCAGATTCATAATCCATATCTAACGTTTATAAAAATTCTCATTGTTCGTAAGGCTCTTTTTTTATGATAAGCTATGTTATCTTATAGTGATGATATCTCGATTTTTGGCTCAATTGAATGAAATATCTGTTTCACTCGCCTTAGCCAAAAATCAATAACATTTATTAACATACCCTTATGAGAACGTGGATTTAACATCAAATACGAAGGCTTTCCCTTTCAAAAGACTTGGCCAGAAGCCAGGTTTTTCTATTGCATCTATTTATCATGTGAAAATCAGGTCCTATTTACATATGGAGGGCAGCGAGATGAAAATCATTGTAACGTATGATGTGAAACAAATTTTAACTGAAGAAAGCCGGGCTTCCTATCTAGATGAATGGCAAAAAGAACATGCCTCTCTTCTGCGGGAATGTGATCATCTTCAATTTGAAATGAAGCGCCTGCAAAAAAAACGCCCTTCTGATCAAAAGTGGATAGCTGATCAATTTGATAAAGAAATTCGGACAAGATCTGAACGAATGTCATTCCTTGATTTCAAAATGGATCAACTTGATCAGTTGACTTTAGGTTCTGAAATTCACGACGGTGAAATTCAATCCATTCAGGAAGTTCAAATTGGGGACGAGTGGCATGGAAGAGAGCAAAAAGGTAAAATAGTCGTAAAAGATGGGGTTGTGCAAAGCATCGTCCCTGACTCAAAAGGAAAGGATATTATGATATGACAGAATGGCTTAATGTAGGAAAAATCGTCAATACACATGGCGTGCGAGGTGAAGTACGCGTTATTTCTAGAACAGATTTTCCAGAGGAGCGTTATGCAATAGGCAACAAGCTGTACTTGTTTAAGGATGATGAGCCTGTATCTTTAACAGTTTCATCACATAGAAAGCATAAGCAGTTTGATTTGCTTACATTTGAAGGGTTTCACAATATAAACGAAGTACAGCACATGAAAGAAGGTATTCTGAAAGTAAAGGAAGATCAAGGCGGAAAGCTATCAAAAGAAGAATTCTACTACCGTGATATTATCGGGCTTGAAGTTCATACTGAAGATGGCGAGTATCTTGGTAAGGTAAAAGAAATTCTTTCACCAGGAGCAAATGATGTTTGGGTTGTTCAAACTGCCGGCGGGGGTAAGGATCTTTTGTTACCTTACATCGAGCAAGTGGTGAAACAGGTCGATTTAAGTGAAGGGAAAATTACCGTTCATTTAATGGAAGGACTTCGTGATTAGCATGAAGATTGATGTGCTTTCGCTGTTTCCTGAAATGTTCTCAGGTGTATTTAACCATTCGATTTTAAAGCGTGCTCAGGATAATGGGGCTGTGACTTATAATGTGACTAATTTTCGTGACTATAGTTCGAATAAGCATAAAAACGTTGATGATTATCCATACGGTGGGGGAGCTGGTATGGTGTTAACGCCTCAACCGGTTTTTGACGCTGTCGCCGATCTTTCAGCAGGAAAGCATCCACGCGTCATTCTGATGTGTCCTCAAGGAGAAAGGTTTACACAAAAGAAAGCGGAAGAGCTTGCGAAGGAAGATCATCTTATTTTCATTTGCGGTCATTATGAAGGTTATGATGAGCGTATTCGAGAAAATCTAGTAACGGATGAGATTTCCATTGGTGACTTCGTCTTAACAGGAGGAGAGCTTGGGAGCATGGTCGTTATTGACAGTGTTACAAGACTTCTCCCTGGAGTCCTTGGTAATGATACATCAGCTCCTATGGATTCGTTTAGTAGTGGTTTACTAGAGCACCCTCACTACACACGCCCTGCTGAGTATGCTGGGTTAAACGTGCCTGATGTGCTTCTATCAGGAAATCATGAGGCTATTCGTAAGTGGCGTCTTAAGGAATCGTTAAGGCGCACGTGGAATAGAAGACCGGATCTTCTTAGAGAGAAAGAATTGACGAAGGAAGAAGAGAAATTTCTTCAAGATATTAAGCGAGAAAAAGAGTGAATTCATTCTTGTAATCTAAAAAGTGCTATGCTATGATAACAGTTGTGGCATTAGTCACGTTATTACGATGTTCCGCTGTAATGAAAGATTATTTATATGAGCATCTGTGTGGAAGGAGGGTTACTTGATGCACAAGTTAATCCAGGATATCACAAAAGACCAACTTAAGTCGGATCTTCCTAATTTCCGACCAGGAGATACTGTGAAAGTTCACGTTAAAGTTGTCGAAGGTACTCGTGAGCGTATCCAGTTATTCGAAGGTGTTGTGATTAAACGACGTGGTGGCGGAATCAGTGAAACATTTACAGTTCGTAAGATTTCTTACGGAGTAGGTGTTGAGCGTACATTCCCTGTACATTCACCGAAAGTTGCTAAGCTTGAAGTTGCTCGTCGCGGTAAAGTTCGCCGTGCTAAGCTATACTACTTGCGTGCACTTCGTGGTAAAGCCGCTCGTATTAAAGAAATTCGATAAAGTTAGACGCGAAAGGGAGCTTGCATTGTCAGGCTCCTTTTTTCTATTGAAAAAAACTCATGTGAAATAAGTAACTTTCTATGATAAAATAAAGCGGGTTATAAAGGTTTGTAGGAAAGGCAAGAGGGGAAAGAAATAGGTAAAAAAGACCCTTTCATTAGGAGGAACGAGCATGAAAAGCACCAGATCAGCAGAGAAGAAAGATTCCTGGGAGTGGATACGTGCGCTCATCATTGCTTTTATACTAGCAGGAGCCGTTCGCTATTTTATTTTTGCTCCCATTGTTGTTGATGGCGAAAGCATGATGCCGACATTACAGGATCGTGATCGGATGATCGTGAACAAAATCAGCTATAATATTGGTGATGCTGAACGTTTCGATATCATTGTATTCGAGGCACCTGAAGGTAAAGATTATATTAAACGAGTGATTGGTCTGCCTGGAGATAAAGTGGAATACAAAGGTGATATGCTTTACGTAAATGGTGAAGCGGTTAAGGAGCCCTATCTAGAACCATATAAAGATGATTTGTTAGAAGGGAACTTAACGTACGATTTTGATTTAACTGGTGTAACTGGTGAAGCTACAGTTCCAGAAGGACAATTGTTTGTGATGGGGGACAATCGCCAGCATAGTAAAGATAGTCGTTCCATTGGCTTCGTTCCTGTTGAAAAAGTTGTCGGAGAAGCAAACGTTATTTTTTGGCCCTTAAATGATATACAAGTAATGGAGTGAGGATCTAGAATTTTTTGATACCTCATGATTTGAGAATAGGTGGAGATGGCATGACGATTCAATGGTTTCCCGGACATATGGCAAAAGCACGCCGGGAGATTACCGAGAAGCTTAAAATGATTGATGTTGTAATTGAACTAGTGGATGCACGCATCCCGCTTGCTTCAAGGAATCCGATGATTGATGAAATAGTTTCTTCAAAGCCAAGACTAATTTTGCTTAATAAAGCAGATATGGCGGATGATCAGAAAACAACTGAATGGAAACACTATTTTCAATCGCAAGGACATAAAGCATTGGCAATTGATTCGCAAACCGGTAAAGGCGTGAAAAGTATTCCTGCAGCAGCAAGAGAGCTAATGAGTGATAAGATTGATCGGATGATCGAGAAGGGCATGAAGCCGCGTGCGGTTCGGGCCTTAATCTTAGGAATTCCTAACGTTGGGAAATCTACCTTGATCAACCGTTTAGCGGGGAAGAAGATTGCTAAAACAGGAGATCGACCAGGTATTACGAAAAAGCAGCAGTGGATCAAAGTAGGCGATGAAATGGACCTTCTCGACACGCCAGGTATTTTATGGCCTAAGTTTGAAGATCAGATAACCGGATATAAACTGGCTGCTACCGGAGCGATTAAAGATGAAATCCTGGATTTTCAGGATATTTCGGTATATGTGCTCAAATTCATGAGTGAATATTATCCTAATCGCTTGAAGGATCGCTACCACCTTGAGGATATACCTGAAGATGTTGTAGAGTTGTTTGATGAAATTGGGAAAAAACGTGGCTTTTTAATGAGTGGCGGCTGGATTGATTACGATAAAACAGCTGAGACCGTGCTTCGTGAGCTTCGAAGTGGTAAATTGGGCGATGTGACACTTGAAACGCCAGAAAGGTAAGGCCATGAGCCTTACCTTTTTTAAATGAACTGAAGAGAAAGAGGAGATTCAATGAGTGAAAAACTAAAGTCAATTAAAGAAATTACCCAGATGTTGAAGCAAGGGCAATATACTAACGATGATTGGGAAGCATGGAAACAGGATACACGCAAAGGTGTGATGAGCTTAATTGCTAGAGAAGGAAAGAAAGAGCAAGAAAAAATAAAAATACTTCAAATGCATGAAGAGATGAGCGTCTTAGAAGCTCATTACAGAGAACAAGGTCGTCTTGCTATAGCGGGAGTCGATGAGGTAGGAAGAGGCCCTTTAGCAGGCCCTGTGGTTGCTTCAGCGGTCATATTAAACCCTGATGTACCTATTCTTGGGCTACAGGATTCAAAAAAACTGTCTCATGCGAAACTCAATGACTTATTTGATCAGATACATAAGGATGCTATTTCAATTGGAATTGGCGTTGTCAGCTCAAGCGAAATTGATGAATTAAATATTTATCAAGCAACCAAAAAAGCAATGCAACAAGCCGTTGAGGGATTGAACGTCCAAGCTGATTTCTTACTAGTGGATGCCATGCACATCCCACTACAAATCGATCAGGAATCGCTCATTAAAGGTGACGCGAGAAGTGTTAGTATTGCAGCAGCCTCAATCGTTGCGAAGGTGACACGTGACCGCATGATGGTAAAATTAGCAGAAACTTATCCTCAATATGGATTTGAGCGACATGTGGGGTATGGAACGAAAGAACATCTCGCTGCTCTTGATCAATATGGTGTCACGGATGCACATCGAAAATCATTTGCTCCTGTAAGAGATCGCTTAGGCTTGCTATAAATGGTGTATGAATAGGCTGAAACAGTTGATACTATACCTATTCTAGTGTGAAGGAGCAATCATTTGTGAAAGATCCAGGACGTCCAGACAAAAACGACTCGTTTTATGAAGAAGCCGGAGAGGAATTTGGAGTTTACACACCTGCGGCCGCAAGAGAATTAACGATTACGGATCATAAAAAAAGAGAGCAAGAGAACTCACCTAAAAAAGCAGGAAGAGACGAACGGGAAGAGGGGAGATAGCCCCTCTTCTTTTTTTGTAATTTTAGTCATCAATCTTGCTTCATCAATAAAAAGTTGAAAGTTTCGAATATCGTTGAGACTCACGCAGCGTTTTTTGCGAAAAGTGGCAATTTTTACATCTAAGAAAGAGCGAAACAATCGCCATACAGCTACTTTCCTGGATAAATTGGAACAATATTTGCAAGAAAGAACAGAGACTTTATGCAAAAGGGTAGACAATCGGTGTGAATTTTCTATACAATGAAAACGTCGTCAAAGATTTGATTGACTAGGATAGGAGGATGAGAGAATGAATATCCATGAATATCAAGGAAAAGAAGTCCTAAGAAGCTACGGGGTATCAGTCCCTAATGGACAAGTCGCATACTCCGCGAAAGAAGCTGTGGACGTTGCAAAACAATTAGACAGCAAAGTTTACGTTGTAAAAGCACAAATCCACGCAGGTGGTCGAGGAAAAGCTGGCGGTGTTAAAATTGCCAAGAACCTTGAGGAAGTTCGTACATACGCTGAGGAGATCCTCGGAAAAACACTAGTTACTCATCAAACGGGACCAGAAGGTAAGGAAGTAAAGCGCTTACTTATTGAAGAAGGTTGCGATATTAAACAGGAATATTACGTTGGTCTAGTACTTGACCGTGTAACGTCAAGAGTGGTCATGATGGCATCTGAAGAAGGCGGAACTGAAATTGAAGAAGTGGCTGAACACAGCCCAGAGAAAATCTTCAAAGAAGTGATCGATCCAGCTGTAGGTCTTCAGGGTTACCAGGCTAGAAGACTAGCATTTAATATTAATATCCCGAAAGAACAAATCAATAAAGCAGTGAAGTTTATGCTTGGTTTATACAAAGTTTTTGTAGAAAAAGATGCTTCAATTGCGGAAATCAATCCTCTTGTAACAACTGGGGATGGGAACGTAATGGCTCTTGATGCTAAATTAAACTTTGATCCAAATGCGCTCTATCGCCATAAAGATATCCTTGAACTTCGTGATCTTGATGAAGAGGATTCAAAGGAAATCGAAGCATCAAAATATGAGCTTAGCTACATTGCTCTTGATGGTAATATCGGCTGCATGGTTAACGGTGCAGGGCTTGCAATGTCTACGATGGATATTATCAAGCATTACGGCGGCGACCCCGCTAACTTCCTTGACGTTGGGGGCGGCGCAACAGCTGAGAAAGTGACGGAAGCCTTCAAAATCATCCTATCAGACAAAAATGTTAAAGGTATTTATGTAAACATTTTTGGTGGGATCATGAAGTGTGACGTTATTGCTGAAGGTGTTGTAGAAGCTACGAAGCAAGTAGGTCTTGAAATTCCGCTTGTTGTTCGTCTTGAAGGCACAAATGTTGATCTTGGAAAGCAAATCCTGAAAGATTCTGGATTAAATATTACCGCTGCTGAGTCTATGGCTGACGGCGCGGAAAAAATCGTTTCATTAGTGAAGTAGAAAGGCGGGACTAGGAATGAGCGTATACATTAATCAAGATACAAAAGTCATCGTTCAAGGAATTACAGGATCAGTTGGTTTATTTCATACACAGCAAATGCTTGAGTATGGTACGAAAATTGTTGGTGGTGTAACGCCAGGTAAGGGCGGTACTGAAGTGGAAGGCGTTCCCGTATTTGATACAGTTGAGCAAGCTGTTCAAAAAACTGGTGCTAATGCTTCTGTCATCTATGTTCCGCCTGCTTTTGCAGCAGATGCGATCATGGAAGCGGTAGACGCTGAAATGGACCTTGCGATTTGTATTACGGAAGGTATTCCTGTCATCGATATGGTGAAAGTAAAGCGTTATATGGAAGGAAAGAAAACACGTCTTGTAGGACCGAACTGTCCTGGTGTGATTACTCCTGATGAATGTAAAATTGGTATTATGCCTGGATACATTCACAAAAAAGGTCACGTAGGAGTGGTTTCTCGTTCTGGTACATTAACGTATGAAGCTGTTCATCAGCTTTCTGAATCAGGAATCGGTCAATCCACTGCTGTTGGAATCGGCGGAGATCCTGTTAACGGAACGAACTTTATCGATGTCTTGCAAGCTTTCAACGAAGATGAAGATACGTACGCCGTCATTATGATCGGCGAAATCGGTGGTACGGCAGAAGAAGAAGCGGCAGAATGGGTGAAAGCAAACATGACAAAGCCTGTCGTTGGATTTATCGGTGGCCAAACGGCGCCTCCAGGAAAGCGCATGGGTCATGCCGGTGCAATTATTTCTGGCGGTAAAGGGACAGCTGACGAGAAGATCAAAACAATGGAGTCGTGCGGAATTAAAGTCGCACCTACACCTGCTGTAATGGGCGAAACGCTCATCTCTGTTCTTGAAGATAAAGGATTACTAGAGAAGTGCACAACACATAAGGCTTAATGGTAATAGCTCCCGTTCGGGAGCTATTTCTCTTATACATAACGAGAAATAATACATTTTAATGCTGATAGGGGAGAGGCATGGTTGAGAACGTTTAGAAGCCGGTTAATTCAGTTACATCAGTGCCGAGGAACTGACTGGAAAGTGCTGCGTTCATTTCTTACATTTGACCCAACGCTTCAAAGCATATATGATATGTCTGCTACTCAGTTAAGACAATTTCACATACTAGGAGAGCATGCGAGCTTATTATATGAAGATCTTCATATGAAAAAACCATGGAGGTTTTCTCATATTAAAGCAGGGGAAATTCGGGCTATTACGAGATTTGACGAAGCATACCCTGAAAGGCTTTCGCATATTTATGATGCACCGTGGGTTATATATTGTATCGGTAACACCGCGCTTCTTAATGAACAACGAGCCCTTAGTGTCGTCGGATCAAGAAATCATTCGCGTGATGCGGAAGCGATGATGAAACTTATTTTAACGCCAATCGTAACGAAAGGTTGGACGATCGTAAGTGGTCTTGCTCTCGGTGTTGATACTCTTGCACACCGGATCGCGCTTGATCACGATGCAGGAACGATTGCCGTCCTTGGAAGCGGGTTTAAGCATATCTACCCTAAAGAAAATCAGCTGCTTGCTTCAATAATTGCCAAAAACGGTCTTCTGCTTTCAGAATATCCACCAGATAGGGGACCAGAAAAACATCAGTTTCCTGAGCGGAATCGAATTATTAGCGGATTATCGCTTGGAACGTTTATTGTAGAAGCAAGAAAACGAAGTGGTTCGTTGATTACTGCTGATCAAGCGATGGATCAGGGACGAGAAGTTTTTTGCTTACCAGGCAGGATGACTGACTCGTACTTTGAAGGAACAAATCGACTTATTCAGCAGGGGGCTAAGCTAGTATTAGAGGCAAAAGATATACTTGATGAATTACCGAATTTTCATGAAAATGAAACTAGCACTATTTGACAAACGAGTTTTGACTATTTAATAATAAGGAAGATTTTAAAATTTACCTCAATGGGGGGAGGAAACGTATTGTGGCAGATTATCTAGTTATTGTTGAATCTCCCGCTAAAGCAAAAACAATTGAAAAATATTTAGGAAAGAAATATCAGGTGAAAGCCTCATTAGGTCATGTCATTGACCTGCCAAGAAGTCAGATGGGCGTTGATGTGGAAAACAACTATGCTCCTAAATATATAACAATACGCGGGAAAGGCCCTGTCCTTAAGGAAATTAAAGATGCAGCCAAAAAAGCGAAGAAAGTCTATCTCGCAGCTGACCCCGATCGCGAAGGGGAAGCGATTGCGTGGCATCTAGCTCACAGTTTGAAGATTGATGAGCAAACTGAATGCAGGGTCGTATTTAACGAAATTACAAAAGATGCGGTAAAGGATGCTTTCAAGCAGCCGAGACCAATTAACATGGATTTAGTGGATGCACAGCAAGCGCGTCGAGTACTTGACCGTCTTGTTGGGTATAACATCAGTCCATTATTATGGAAAAAAGTGAAGAAAGGCCTAAGTGCTGGACGAGTTCAATCCGTTGCAGTTCGCCTTATCATTGAAAGAGAGAAAGAGATTCAGAATTTCCAGGCAGAAGAATATTGGAAAATCAAAGCTTCTTTCGAAAAAGATGGAGAGCAATTCGAAGCTGGGTTTTACGGAGTGGATGGAAAGAAAACAGTTCTTCAATCACGTGAAGACGTCGACAACGTGTTAAAGCGCATTGAAGGAGATCAGTTTGAGATTCAATCCGTTCAAAAGAAAGAACGTAAGCGAAACCCAGCCCTTCCATTTACAACATCTTCTCTTCAACAGGAAGCAGCAAGAAAGTTAAATTTCAGAGCGAAGAAAACAATGATGCTTGCTCAGCAGCTTTACGAGGGGATTGCGATTGGTAAACAAGGTACAGTCGGTTTAATTACGTACATGAGAACTGACTCAACACGCATCTCTGAAACAGCGAAGGATGAAGCGAAGGAATACATTCAAGGTAAATATGGAGACACATACTTATCAGCTAAAAAGCCTGCTAAGAAACAATCAGGTAAATCACAAGATGCTCACGAAGCGGTTCGACCGACATCGGTTATGCGTGATCCATCTGAGATGAAGGCTTACTTAAAGCGCGATCAGCTCCGTTTATACAAGCTCATCTGGGAGCGTTTTGTAGCCAGTCAGATGGCACCGGCTATTATGGACACGATGAGTGTAGATCTTGAGAACAACGGAACGATCTTCCGTGCGACTGGTTCTAAAGTGAAATTCAAAGGGTTTATGAAGGTGTACGTTGAAGGAAACGACGACAATAAAAAGGAAGAAGATAAAATGCTTCCTGACCTTGAAGAAGGCATGGATGTTTCTACGTCAGAAATTGATCCTTCTCAGCACTTCACACAGCCACCGCCGAGATATTCAGAAGCTCGCCTTGTTAAAACAATGGAAGAACTCGGTATAGGCCGCCCTTCTACTTACGCTCCTACGCTTGATACGATTCAACGTCGAGGGTATGTGGCGTTAGAAGATAAGAAATTTGTGCCAACTGAGCTCGGTGAAATTGTATTAGAACTGATTTTGGAGTTCTTCCAGGATATCATCAATATTGAATTCACTGCTGGATTAGAAAATGATCTTGACAAAATTGAGGATGGCGATGCAGAATGGATTTCTGTCATCAATGAATTTTATCAAAACTTCGAAAAGCGGCTGAAAGTAGCCGAGGAAGAAATGAAGGAAGTCGAGATTAAAGATGAACCCGCTGGAGAAGATTGTGAGAAGTGTGGTTCACCTATGGTCATCAAGATGGGACGCTATGGGAAATTCATGGCTTGCTCAAACTTTCCTGATTGCCGTAATACAAAACCAATCCTTAAAGAAGTTGGCGTTACCTGTCCGAAGTGTAAAGAAGGTAATGTTGTAGAGCGAAAAAGTAAAAAGAACCGTCTTTTCTATGGTTGCGATCGTTTTCCTGAATGTGATTTTCTTTCATGGGATAAACCAATCAAGAGACCATGTCCTAAATGCGGTGATTTACTTGTTGAGAAGAAAACGAAGAAAAAGAAAGAAATCAAATGCGTAAACTGCGATTTCGTTGAAGAAGAAAACTAGTAAGGGGTTATGGCAATGAGTAAACATGTGACGGTAATCGGTGCCGGACTTGCTGGAAGTGAAGCAGCGTGGCAACTTGCAAAGCAAGGAGTGGACGTTCATCTCTATGAGATGCGTCCTAAGAAGCAAACGCCTGCTCACCATACCGATAAATTTGCTGAGCTAGTATGTAGTAATTCACTAAGAGCGAATACGTTAACAAATGCAGTCGGCGTTTTAAAGGAAGAAATGCGTCGAATGGATTCAGTTATCATTAAGTCTGCTGACGAATGTGCCGTTCCGGCTGGTGGTGCACTGGCTGTGGATCGTCATGAATTCGCTGCGAAGGTAACGGAGAATGTTAAAAACCATCCAAACGTAACGGTTTTTTCGGAAGAGTGTACAAAAATCCCTGAAGGGCCAACAATTATAGCGACAGGCCCGCTAACTTCTAAGGATCTCTCAGATCAGTTAAAGGCTTTAAGCGGAGAAGAGTACCTATACTTTTATGATGCTGCTGCTCCTATTATCGAAACGGAAAGCATTGATATGGAGAAAGTGTATAAGAAGTCACGCTATGATAAGGGAGAGGCAGCTTACTTAAACTGTCCAATGACGGAAGAAGAATTTAATACGTTCTATGAAGCACTTATTTCAGCTGAAACGGTTCCGCTTAAAGAATTTGAGAAGGAAATTTTCTTCGAAGGATGTATGCCAATTGAAGTAATGGCCCAGCGCGGGCAGAAGACGATGACGTTTGGTCCTCTTAAACCTGTGGGTCTTGAGGATCCTAGAACAGGAAAGCGTCCTTACGCTGTCGTTCAACTAAGGCAGGATAATGCTTCTGGTACCCTATATAATATTGTTGGATTCCAAACGCATCTCAAATGGGGACCGCAAAAAGAAGTGATTCGCTTAATTCCTGGACTTGAGAACGCGGACATCGTACGTTATGGCGTAATGCATCGAAATACGTTTATTAACTCTCCGAACTTATTGAAAGCTACTTACCAATACAAAGATCGCGAGAATCTATTCTTTGCAGGTCAAATGACAGGTGTGGAAGGGTACGTAGAATCAGCGGCATCTGGACTAATCGCTGGATTTAACGCTGCTCGACTAATGAAGGATGAAGAGCCGCTAGTGTTTCCTGAAGAAACTGCGCTTGGTAGTCTAGCGAATTATATTACGACGGCTAATCCGGATAACTTCCAACCGATGAATGCTAACTTTGGTTTGTTCCCACCGCTTGAAACGCGAATTAAAGGCAAGAAAGAGCGTAATGAAACGATCGCTAATCGAGCGTTAGAAACAATTCAGAATTTTGTAAAAAGATTGTAAATTCCTATTGCTAAGGCTTCTAAATTGTGATACGATTTAGAAGCCTTTTGAGGTGATAACGATGAATAACAACCAACAAGCTCATATTCAATCATTTTCTGAGTATCTTCAGATTGAGAAGAATTGTTCACCACATACGATCTCAGGTTACTTACAGGACATTGAACATTTCAAGTCTTTTATGAAGCAGCAGACTATCGATGTCTTTGCTGCTGTTTCTTATGCAGATGTCAGAATTTATTTGACTGAGCTTCACGAGCGAGGTTACGCAAGAAAAACAGCAGCGAGAAAAATTTCAACGTTACGAAGCTTATATCGATTCCTTTTACGCGAAAACATTGTTGAGATTAATCCATTTACAATGAGCTCACTACCGAAGCAAGAGAAGCGCCTTCCACAATTTTTGTATGAAAAAGAGCTCAATGTATTGTTTGATACGCCCGATACGTCGAAGCCGCTTGGTCAAAGAGACAGAGCTTTGCTCGAAGTATTGTACGGGTGTGGCATTCGCGTTAGTGAATGCGTTGCGCTTAATTTAGAAGACATTGATTTTGCGATTGGTACCATTTTTGTAATCGGTAAGGGGCGTAAGGAAAGATATGTACCAATTGGTAGTTTCGCTATAGATGCAATAAAAGAGTATTTAGAGGATGGACGAGTAAAACTCGGTTCGTCCGGAAAAGAGCCGACAAAAGCCCTGTTTTTAAACTTTAGAGGTAGTCGCGTGACAGCAAGAGGCGTACGAACAATTTTAGATAAGATTGTGAAAGACGCTTCGCTGCATGTACATATAAGTCCCCATGTGATGAGACACACATTCGCAACACATTTACTGAATGAAGGGGCAGACTTACGATCTGTTCAGGAGCTTTTAGGACATTCCGATTTATCATCTACTCAGATCTATACCCATGTGACGGGAGATCGATTGCGAAATATATACATGAACCATCACCCAAGAGCTTAATAGCTCGGGAGGAGGAACTTATGGGAGACTTTCATTCAACGACGATATTTGCAGTACAGCATAATGGAGAGTGCGCAATGGCCGGTGATGGCCAGGTGACATTTGGCAATGCCGTAGTCATGAAACATACGGCTAAGAAAGTAAGAAGGTTATTTCATGGGAAGGTGGTTGCTGGATTTGCAGGATCAGTTGCGGACGCATTCACTCTTTTTGAGAAATTCGAAAGCAAACTGGAAGAATTCGGCGGTAACCTACAGCGTGCTGCTGTTGAACTCGCAAAAGAGTGGCGCAGTGACCGTGTACTAAGAAAGCTTGAAGCCATGTTAATCGTTATGAATAAGGATGAGCTTCTGCTTATCTCAGGTACTGGTGAAGTGATCGAACCTGATGATGGCATTCTTTCCATTGGTTCAGGTTCTAACTACGCACTTTCAGCAGGTAGAGCTCTTAAGCGATACAGTGATAACAAAACCGCTGAAGAAATTGCGCGGGCCTCTATGGAAATTGCATCAGAAATTTGCGTGTACACAAATGATCAAATTATCGTAGAAACCATTTAGTATATAAACTGTATCTTTGGAGGAGATCGTATGTCTAATCCATTAACACCGAGACAAATTGTTGAAAAGCTTGATCAGTATATAGTTGGTCAGAATGACGCGAAAAAGGCTGTTGCCGTGGCATTGAGAAATCGTTACCGTCGGGGTCTTTTAAGCGATAAACTGAAGGATGAAGTGAATCCAAAAAATATTTTAATGATTGGGCCAACAGGCGTTGGTAAAACTGAAATTGCGCGACGACTGGCTCGTCTTGTCAATGCTCCTTTCATTAAAGTAGAAGCAACGAAATTTACTGAAGTGGGTTATGTAGGCCGAGATGTGGAATCAATGGTTCGCGATCTCGTTGAAACATCAATCAGACTTGTCAAAGAAGACCGAATGGAACAGGTGAAGGGCAGAGCGGAAGAAAATGCGAATAAACGCATTGTGGAACTGCTCGTACCGTCTAATAAGAAGCAGACACAATACAAGAATCCGCTTGAAATGTTATTTGGTAATCAGGGGCAAGAAGAAACAAATACCCAGGCTAGTTCAGAAGATCAGTCGATTGCTTCAAGACGAAAGCAAATAGCTCAACAGCTTGCGCTAGGTGAACTCGAAGATCGGATGATTACTGTTGAAGTGGAAGAACAAAACAATTCCATGATGGACATGTTCCAGGGAGCTGGCATGGAGCAAATGGGTATGAACATGCAGGATATGCTCGGAAATATCATGCCTAAAAAGAAGAAAAAACGTAAGCTTCCGGTGTCAGAAGCACGAAAGGTCTTAACGCAGGATGAAGCAGCAAAACTTGTGGATATGGATGAAGTCGCACAGGATGCAGTTTCAAAGACGGAACAAACGGGTATCATCTTCATTGATGAAATTGACAAGGTCGCGGGGAAAAGTCAGCAGTCAGCTGATGTATCCAGAGAGGGCGTTCAAAGAGACATATTGCCAATCGTAGAAGGTTCAACGGTAACAACGAAGTACGGTCCAGTAAAAACAGACCATATTTTGTTTATGGCCGCGGGGGCATTTCACATGTCGAAACCATCTGATCTAATCCCTGAACTGCAAGGCCGATTCCCAATCCGCGTTGAGTTATCAAGTTTAACCGTAGACGATTTTAAACGTATATTAACAGAGCCTGATAATGCTCTTGTGAAGCAATACACAGCATTATTAGAAACAGAAGGTATTAAAGTTGAATTTTCTGACGATGCTATTCTTAAAATTGCTACGATTGCAACCGAAGTGAATCAGGACACTGACAACATTGGCGCAAGAAGACTGCACACAATTTTAGAAAAGCTTCTTGAAGATCTTTCATTTGAAGCACCGGACATTAATCTAGACAGCATCACGATTACACCAGAGTATGTTGAGGAAAAGTTAGCTTCTATTGCGAAGAACCGTGACCTCAGCCAATACATCCTATAATACATGCAGGAGGACAAAACTATGAATTTACTTGAAAAAACAAGAAAAATTAATGGAATGCTACAAAAATCTGAGGGGCCAGTTAACTTTACAGACATGGCTGAAACACTACGAGACGTCATTATGGCAAACGTATATGTCGTAAGCCGCAGAGGTAAGCTACTTGGAATCGCAATTAATCAAGAAATCGAAAACGAACGCATGAAGAAAATGTTTTCTGAGCGTCAGTTCCCTGAAGAATATACACAAAACCTGTTCAACATTGCAGAAACTTCTTCGAATCTGGATATCACAAGCGAGTACACAGCTTTCCCAGTAGAAAACCGTGACCTCTTTGAAAAAGGTCTTACAACAATTGTACCGATCGTTGGTGGTGGAAGCCGTCTTGGTACGCTCATCCTGTCACGTCTAAGCGACTCATTCTCAGATGATGATCTTCTATTAGCTGAATATGGTGCAACAGTAGTAGGAATGGAAATTCTTCATGAAAAAGCGGAAGAAATTGAAGAAGAAGCAAGAAACAAAGCGGTTGTACAAATGGCGATTTCTTCTCTTTCTTATAGTGAACTTGAAGCAATCGAGCACATCTTTGAAGAACTTGAAGGTAATGAAGGACTTCTAGTTGCAAGTAAAATTGCTGACCGCGTAGGCATCACTCGCTCTGTTATCGTAAACGCTCTTCGTAAGCTTGAGAGTGCTGGTGTTATTGAGTCTCGTTCTCTAGGAATGAAAGGAACTTACATTAAAGTTCTTAACGATAAATTCCTTGTAGAGCTTTCAAAACTTAAGACACAGTAATTCATCTAAAGCTCCGAGATCTCTCGGAGCTTTTTTAATAGAATGTTGCCGATTTCAACAGTCCTTTTGCAAACGATGGAGTTGAATCCTAACCGTTTAAGCGTACTGTGAGAGTGAGTTTGTGTAGGTATTCATGGAATTTAAGATTTAAACTTGCGACTTGTCACTTGATATGATATATTAATCAACGGTGTTAATCACACACGCTTGTTGATTTGGAAAGTGGTGCTGCAGACGCAGTTTTTTCCGAAATAGATGCAAGCGGAGGATAAAAAAAACCATTAGGAGGAACACAATCATGGCAGTAATCTCTATGAAACAGCTTCTTGAAGCTGGGGTACACTTCGGTCATCAGACTCGTCGTTGGAACCCGAAAATGAAACCTTATATCTTCACTGAAAGAAACGGTATCTACATTATCGATCTTCAAAAAACAGTGAAGAAAGTCGAAGAAGCTTATAACTTCGTTCGTGACATCGCTCAGGACGGTGGTAAAGTTCTTTTCGTAGGTACAAAAAAGCAAGCGCAAGATTCCGTTAAGGATGAAGCGATCCGTGCTGGTCAATACTACATCAACCAACGCTGGTTGGGTGGAACGCTTACGAACTTTGAAACTATTCAAAAGCGTATTAACCGCCTGAAGAGCCTTGAGAAGATGCAAGAAGACGGTACTTTTGAAGTACTACCTAAGAAAGAAGTTATGCTTCTTAAAAAAGAAATGGATCGCCTTGAAAGATTCCTTGGTGGTATTAAAGATATGAACGGCGTTCCAGACGCAATGTTCGTAATCGACCCTCGTAAAGAGCGTATTGCTATTGCTGAGGCTCGTAAGCTTAATATCCCAATCGTTGCGATCGTGGATACAAACTGTGATCCAGATGAGATCGACTATATTATCCCTGGTAACGACGATGCAATCCGCGCTGTGAAACTTCTTACTGCTAAAATGGCTGACGCTGTTATCGAAGTTAGCAAAGTAGAAGAAGAAGCAGAAGTTGAAGCGGTAGAAACTGAAGAAACATCTGTATAAGAACACAAAGGGGTGATAAAGGGGAACTCTAACCCCTTTATCACCTTTTTTTAACCCAAAAGGGTATGATTACATATCATAATTCAAGGAGGAATTACTAATGGCAGTAACAGCTCAAATGGTAAAAGAATTGCGTGCACAAACTGGTGCAGGTATGATGGATTGCAAAAAAGCTCTAACAGAAAACGACGGTGACATGGACAAAGCAATCGACTGGCTTCGTGAGAAAGGTATTTCTAAAGCAGCTAAGAAAGCTGACCGCGTAGCAGCTGAAGGTCTTGCAACGATCGCTGTTGAAGGTAACAAAGCAGTAATTGCTGAAATTAACTCTGAAACTGACTTCGTTTCAAAGAACGAAAGCTTTATTTCACTAATCAATGATATTTCGCATCACCTCCTTAGTACGAATCCTGAGTCTGTGGACGCAGCTCTTGAAAGCAAAATGGAAAACGGACAAACCGTTACTGAATTCATTAACGACAAAATTGCTAAAATCGGCGAGAAGATTTCTCTTCGTCGTTTCCAAATCATTGAGAAAACTGACGCTGACGCATTCGGCGCATACCTACACATGGGTGGACGCATTGGTGTTCTAACACTTCTTGAAGGCACAACTGACGAAGAAGTTGCGAAGGACGTTGCTATGCACACTGCAGCAGTTAACCCTCGTTTCGTATCTCGTGATGCTGTTCCAACTGAAGAAGTTGAACGCGAGCGCGAAGTATTGAAGCAACAGGCTCTTAACGAAGGTAAGCCAGAGAAAATTGTTGAGAAAATGGTAGAAGGCCGTATCAACAAATTCTTCGAAGAAATTTCTCTAGTTGATCAGCCGTTTGTTAAAGACACTGATCAAAAAGTTGGTAAGTACGTTGAATCTAAAGGCGCTACTGTAAAAGGCTTCATCCGCTACGAAGTTGGCGAAGGCATGGAGAAACGTGAAGATAACTTCGCTGAAGAAGTTATGTCTCAAGTGAAGAAGTAAAACAATGATAGGGAACACGTTGTGTTCCCTATTTTTCAAGAACAAATACTGATAAACATGCTGGAGGGTTAAAATGAGCGGAGCCAAGTATGAACGCGTTGTGTTAAAATTAAGCGGAGAAGCTTTGTCGGGTGGAGAAGGTCAAGGGATTTCACCGACAATCGTACAGTCAATCGCATCTCAAGTGAAAGAAATTCACGAAATGGGTGTGGAAGTGGCTGTCGTCGTTGGCGGAGGAAACATCTGGCGTGGTAAAGTAGGCAGTGAGATGGGAATGGACCGTGCTACTGCTGATTATATGGGGATGCTTGCAACAGTTATGAATTCACTAGCTATGCAGGATAGCCTTGAGAATATTGGAGTTGAAACACGTGTTCAAACTTCAATCGAAATGAGACAGGTAGCTGAGCCATATATTCGTCGTAAAGCGATTCGACACCTTGAGAAAAAACGCGTTGTCATTTTTGCGGCTGGTACGGGTAATCCATACTTCTCAACAGATACGACTGCTGCATTGCGTGCGGCAGAAATTGAAGCAGATGTTATTTTAATGGCGAAGAACAACGTAGACGGAGTTTACACAGCCGATCCTACAGTTGACGCTACTGCGAAGAAGTATGACACCCTTTCTTACCTTGATGTACTTAAGGAAGGCTTAGCTGTAATGGACTCCACAGCTTCTTCACTTTGTATGGATAATGACATTCCACTTGTTGTCTTTTCCATTATGGAAGAAGGAAACATTAAGCGCGCCATTTGCGGCGAAGAAATTGGAACAGTTGTAAAGGGGAGAAATTAAGATGACGAAAGAAATCTTGAAAAACGCTGAAGAACGTATGCAGAATGGAATTTCAAGCTTGAAGCGTGAGCTAGCAACACTAAGAGCTGGAAGAGCAAATGCTTCTCTACTTGATAAAATTCAAGTTGACTACTACGGTGCTCCAACACCAGTTAACCAGCTTGCTGGTATTTCTGTTCCGGAAGCACGTATGCTACTAATCCAACCTTATGATAAGACTTCAATCGGCGAGATCGAAAAAGCAATTCTTAAATCAGATCTTGGCTTAACACCTTCAAATGATGGGAATGTTATTCGTCTAACGATTCCAGCTCTAACAGAAGAGCGTCGTAAAGATCTTGTGAAACTCGTTAAGAAGTATGCGGAAGAAGGCAAAGTCGTGCTTCGCAACATTCGCCGCGATGCAAATGATGAGTTAAAGAAACAAGAAAAAGATGGCGATATTACAGAAGACGAGCTTCGCCGTGGCAACGACGATGTCCAAAAGCTTACTGACAAGTATGTAGCTGAAGCTGACAGTGTTGCGACTGATAAAGAAAAAGAAATCATGGAAGTCTAATTCAATAACATGTAAAATAAGATAATAAAAGGACCCTCTTTTCCCACAGGGGGTTTTTTTGTTAAGTAAGTGACACAATGGAGGATTTGCAATGCTTGGGAAGTTCTCGAACTGGATGAGAAAGAATGAAGATGAGGAACATTTAGAAATTAACACATCTGCAAATATCCCAGGACATATTGCGATCATTATGGATGGCAATGGACGCTGGGCGAAGAAGCGAGGTCTCCCGCGTGTGGCTGGCCACCGTGAAGGCGTTAAGGTTGTAAAGAAAATCGTAAGAAAGGCGAATGATCTGGGTGTTCAATATTTAACCCTGTATGCCTTTTCGACCGAGAATTGGAAACGACCAAAGGAAGAAGTAGACTTTTTAATGAAGCTCCCTGAGCAATTTCTACTTAGCCACCTGCCAGAATTGATCGAGCAGAACGTTCAAGTTAGAATTATGGGAGAACGAGAACAGCTGCCCCCCCATACGTTCAAAGCCATAAGCAAGGCAGTGAAAGAGACGAAAGACAATACCGGACTCATTCTTAACTTCGCGCTTAACTATGGTAGTCGTCATGAAATGAAAACAGCGATGCAGCGGTTATTAAGTGATGTAAGAAAGGGGATACTGACGGAAGAAGAGATTACGGAAGAGAAGATTTCTTCGTATTTACTCAGTAGCCAGTACCCGGACCCGGATTTATTAATAAGGACAAGCGGAGAAATTCGCTTAAGTAACTTTATGCTCTGGCAGTTAGCTTATACTGAACTTTGGTTTACGGAAGTTCTTTGGCCTGATTTTACAGAGCACCATTTTATTGAGGCCGTACAGGAATACCAGCGAAGAGGAAGACGTTACGGCGGGGTGTAAGTGTAGGAGGACATTAACGTAATGAAACAACGTGTTATTACGGGTGTGATTTTTGGCGCCCTTTTGTTAGGAATGATTATTGTAGGAGACTGGCCATTTATCATTTTGATGGCGCTTGTTGCCACTGTTGGAATGGTCGAACTGTTACTAATGAAGAAAATCACATTGGTTTCACTTCCTGGATTACTTGCTATCGTCGGAACGTGGATTCTTGTTATGCCTGACGACTGGATTGCGTCATTGACGTCGTCTGTATTCACCAAGATTGACCTCTTGTTCTTCGGCTTGCTTATTTTGCTTGCTATGACTGTCCTTACGAAGAATAAGTATAGTTTTGATGAAAGTTCATTTATTATGATGGCTTCGTTATATGTCGGTCTAGGTTTCTATTATTTTACAGCGACACGGTACCTGGGAGAAAATAATTTAGATGGTATGATTCATTTATTTTTCATTATTTTTCTTATATGGGCGTCTGACTCTGGCGCATATTTTGTAGGACGATCGCTCGGAAGGAAAAAGCTATGGCCTCATATATCTCCGAACAAAACGGTTGAAGGTGCAGTTGGCGGCGTTGTAATGGCAGTTCTTGTTGGCGTTGTTTTTCAATTGATTTATCCGGTGTATGATTCCATGATAGTTGTTTTGATCGTCTCCGTTCTAACTTCTGTTTTTGGACAGATAGGTGACCTTGTTGAATCAGCATTCAAGCGTCATTACGGAGTGAAGGATTCAGGCAGTATCTTGCCAGGGCACGGAGGGATACTTGATCGATTTGATAGTCTAATATTCGTTCTCCCTCTTCTGCATTTACTTAACCTGGTTTGATGAAACAGAGTAGATTGGAGGAACGGGTCGTTTGAAGAAAATAAGCTTATTGGGAGCATCTGGTTCTATCGGTATTCAGACTCTCGACATTGTGAGAATGCACCCTGACATGTTTTCTCTTGTAGCTGTTTCAGTAGGGAAAAATGTTCAAAAAGCGGTGGAAATAGCAGAGGAATTTAAGCCAAAGCTATTATCTGTTCAAAAGAAAGAAGATGCTGACTCGCTCAGAAGAACAATTTCAAGAAAGACAAAGATTGTCTATGGAGATGAAGGATTGCTAGAAGTAGCCTGTCATCACGATTCAACCGTTCTTGTAAATGCTATTCTCGGCAGTATCGGACTTTCTCCGACCCTTTCAGCGATTGAACAGGGAAAAACGATTGCTATTGCAAATAAAGAAACGCTTGTAACTGCTGGGCATCTCGTAACAGAGGCAGCCAAACGACATGGATCTGCCCTTCTGCCAGTAGATAGCGAACATTCAGCATTGTTTCAATGCTTGAATGGTGAAAAACAAGATCAAATGGAGCGCCTCATTCTTACAGCATCAGGTGGAAGCTTCCGTGATAAAACACGTGAAGAACTTGTAGGAGTTAGTGTGAATGATGCCTTAAATCATCCGAACTGGTCCATGGGTGCTAAGATTACCATTGATTCAGCTACAATGATGAACAAAGGCCTTGAAGTGATTGAAGCGCACTGGCTGTTTGGAACACCTTATGATCAGATTGATGTATTGCTTCATAAAGAAAGTATTATTCACTCGATGGTAGAGTACATAGACGGTAGTGTCATGGCCCATCTAGGTACTCCGGATATGCGAATTCCAATTCAGTATGCACTTAGCTATCCTGATCGACTTGAAATCAGAAATGCAAAACGGTTAAACTTATGGGAAGTTGGTAAGTTACATTTTGAGAAGGTTGATTACGACCGCTTCCGCGCATTAAAGTTAGCTTATGAAGCTGGCCGCGCCGGTGGTTCACTCCCAGCCGTCATGAATGCGGCAAACGAAACGGCCGTTGCAGCATTTCTGGAGGGAAAGATCGATTTCTTAACGATCGAAGAGCTCGTAGAACAGGCGATGGAAAACCACAGTATCGTTCAAAATGCATCGCTTGAAGAAATTCTTGCTGTAGATTCTGAAACAAGATTACGAGTTCAGTCATTAATTAAATAAAGGTGGTAAGTGGATATGAATACTGTGATTTCGATCATTATCATATTCGGAGCACTTGTCTTTTTCCATGAATTGGGTCACTTGCTCCTGGCAAAACGTGCAGGAATCTTGTGCCGAGAATTCGCCATAGGCTTCGGACCGAAAATTTTCACAATCAAGAAAGGTGAGACGGTTTACACGATCAGACTTCTGCCGCTCGGTGGATTTGTTCGAATGGCCGGCGAAGATCCTGAAATGATTGAATTGAAACCTGGACAGCGTGTTGGGCTTCTGTTTAATGATCAGAATAAAGTTGAAAAGGTTGTTATCAATCAAAAATCAGCTTACCCTAATTTAAAAGAAGTAACGGTTGAAGAAGCCGACCTTGAGCGTGGGCTTTATATTAAAGGATACGAAGACGAAGATGAACCAGCTACGGTATTCTCAATTGATGAAACATCTCATTATGTGATGGATGGATCTGAGTTTCAGATTGCGCCGTTTGATCGTCAATTCGGTTCAAAGTCGCTTTGGGACCGTTTCCTGGCCATTTTTGCTGGCCCAGTTATGAACTTTTTACTTGCGATTGTTATTTTCATCACGCTAGGCTTATTACAAGGGACGCCAACGAGCCAGGTTAACGAAGTCGTTGAAGGCAGTCCAGCTGAGCAAGCCGGTATGATGAATGGTGATGTTATTACTGAAATTAATGGGACTGAAATAACAGGCTGGAATAAGATGACGTCTATTATTCAGGATAACGCAAATAATCAACTAGGATTTAAAGTAGATCGTGAAGGTGAATCGGTCTCTTTATCCATTACTCCAGAAAAACAAGAGCTTTCTGAAAATCAATCTGTTGGTCGTATTGGGGTTTCCCCAGAATATCAAGTGGATTTCTTAGACTCTATCGTTTTTGGTTTTACATCAACGTATGAATTCGGAAAGGCCATATTCGTAGGACTTGGCCAGCTTGTAACGGGGCAGCTTTCCATCGATGCTTTCTCAGGACCTGTAGGAATTTATAGTTACACAGAAGAAGCTGCATCTGGAGGGCTCTATGTTCTCATGAGATGGGCTGGTTTCTTAAGTATTAACCTTGGTATTTTTAACTTATTGCCACTTCCTGCACTTGATGGAGGAAGACTACTATTCATCGGTGTGGAAGCGTTACGTGGCAAGCCAATTGATCCGCAAAAGGAAAGCTTAGTTCACTTTATTGGCTTTTCGTTTCTCATGTTACTCATGCTAGTAGTGACATGGAATGATATCCAACGCTTCTTCCTATAGGAGCCACGGGACCCGTTTTAAGAATGAAATGAGGTGCAGTAGATGAAACAATCTAAATATTTTAATCCAACCCTTCGAGATAATCCAGCTGATGCCGAAATTAAAAGTCATCAGCTCCTTGTCAGAGCGGGTTTTATACGTCAAAATGCTTCAGGTATTTATTCATACCTACCATTAGGAAAGAAAGTACTAATGAAAATTGAAGAAGTCATTCGAAAAGAGCTTGATGAAACTGGTGCACAGGAATTATTAATGCCAGCGATTCAACCTGCTGAGCTATGGCAGGAAACGGGGCGATGGGACGTTTACGGTCCTGAGCTAATGAGACTAAAGGATCGCCACGGTAGACCTTTTGCTCTCGGTGCTACTCACGAGGAGTTAATTACAAGTCTTGTTCGCGATGAGTTGAAATCATACAAGCAATTGCCGGTGACTCTTTATCAGATTCAAACAAAGTATCGTGATGAGCGTCGTCCACGCTTTGGTTTGCTTCGAGGAAGAGAGTTTATTATGAAAGATGCCTACTCTTTCCATTCTTCTGAAGAACAGCTTGATGAAGCCTACAATAATATGCATAGTGCTTATAGTCGAATCTTTAGTACCCTGGGCTTGAATTTTCGTCCTGTTGTGGCTGATTCGGGTGCAATGGGTGGTAAAGATACAGAAGAATTTATGGCATTATCTAGCGTTGGGGAAGATACGATCGCATATAGTGATTCTTCAGATTACGCTGCCAATATTGAAATGGCAGAAGTTCATGTAGCGTATGAGAAATCGGACGAGCCAGAGGCACCTTTAACTAAAGGGGAAGGCGAGGCTTCGTTAGAACGCCATATCCGTACTTCTCTTATCAAGGTAGAAGATGAGACCGTTCTTGTTCTTGTAAGAGGGGATCATGAATTAAATGACATCAAGGTTAAGCACCTATTCGCAACGGACATCGTAGAAGTCTTGAATGAAGAAGTTGATGTGAAAGAATTTAACGGCAAGGTTATTGCAGACAATGCAGTTAAAGCCATCGTCAACGGATCAATTAGTGGTAAACATGCTTATCAGAATGTTAATCCAGATCGAGACCTTTCCATTACAAGTTATGAAGACCTTCGTTTTATTCAAGAAGGAGATCCTTCTCCAGATGGCAATGGAACGATTGTTTTTGCGGAAGGCATTGAAATTGGCCAGGTGTTTAAGTTAGGAACAAAATATAGTGAAACAATGGGCGCTTCTTATCTTGATGAAGGCGGGAAAGCTAAGCCTATTATGATGGGTTGTTATGGGATCGGCGTTTCACGAACGCTTGCCGCGATCGCTGAGCAAAATGCAGATGACAATGGGCTGAAATGGCCTCTTGCTGTAACACCATTTCATGTTCACTTGATTACAATCAACGTGAAAGATGCTGATCAAACAGCTCTATCAGATCGTCTATATGAATCTCTACAGAATGAGCGTTATGATGTTCTTTACGATGATCGAAAAGAGCGTGCAGGTGTGAAGTTTAAAGATGCGGATCTCGTCGGTCTTCCATTACGCGTAATCGTTGGTAAGAAAGCAAACGATGAGATCGTGGAAGTGAAGCGAAGAGATACTGGAGAGTCAATTGAAGTATCAGTTGATAACTTGAACGAGACAATCCAGCAGCTTTTAACACAAATGAACTAAAATTGTGGATAGGTGCCAGTGGTACCTTCCACCTTTTTTTTCGTTACCTTTACGCATTTTTAAGAAGGAGGAACAATTGAATGGACCAGGATTTAAACATAAGAAAAGAACGTCTCCAACTGCTCCTTCAACAAATATCGATTCCTGATAAATTCGTTGATTATTTTAGAGATGGGTACATTTCGAAATTAACTGTATACAAAGAAACGAGAAAATGGCATTTTGATTTTCATTTTCCAGACGTTCTTCCGTTTCATGTATATGAACTATTTCGCAGTCGTCTGCAAGATGGATTAAAGCACATCGCTACAGTGACTTACGGAATCTCCACAGATAGTGGAGGAAATGAAGAATTAGCAATGGCATACTGGGACAATGTCGCTGAACTGATGAAAGAGCATTCGGCATCCCTAACAGCTGTATTGAAAAGTCAAACGCCTAAAATAAGTGGAAATAAGCTTATTGTAACGGTTCGTAATGAAACGGAAGCTGCAATCGCAAGACGAAAGCTATCTGGTCCTTTGTCAGAATGTTATACGCACGCTGGATTTCCGAAGTACATGCTTGAAGTAGAAGTTAAGGCTTCTGAACAGGATTATCAAAAATTTGTTGAACAAAAACAACAAGAAGATCAATCTAAAATGATGGAAGCCTTGATCGAAAAAGAAAAGGCAGATAAATCTTCAAGTAAAAACGTTCCAGATTCTCTTGTCATTGGTTACAAGATCAAAGAAGATCCAGTACCAATCGAAACTATTCAGGACGAAGAACGACGCATTGCTGTTCAAGGTTATGTCTTCCATGCTGAAACGAAAGAGCTTAGAAGTGGACGAACGCTATTAACGTTTAAAATAACGGACTACACGGATTCAATCCTTGTGAAAATGTTCTCCCGCGATAAAGAAGATGTTCCGATTTTAGAAGCAGTAAGAAAAGGAATCTGGGTGAAAGTACGCGGTGGGATCCAGAATGATACGTTTGTACGCGATCTTGTTATGATCGGAAACGACTTAACTGAAATCAAACCTGATTTACGAGTAGATGAGGCGCCTGAGGATGAAAAGCGTATCGAGCTACATGCTCACACGCAAATGAGTCAAATGGACTCCGTCAGTTCAACAGGGGAACTGATTACACAAGCAGCTAAATGGGGACATCCCGCTATCGCCATTACGGATCATAATGTTGTACAGTCATTTCCCGATGCATATGCAGCAGGACAAAAGAACGGTATAAAGGTTATCTATGGTTTAGAAGCAGACCTTGTGGATGATGGGGTACCGATGGCATACAATGAAGCTGATCGTGACCTTGAAACGGGTACTTACATTGTTTTTGACGTGGAAACAACCGGACTTTCGGCTGTTTATAATAAAATTATCGAGTTAGCAGCAGTGAAATTGAAAGATGGAGAAATCGTTGATAAGTTTGAGCGATTTGCTAATCCGCATCATCCTCTTTCCTCAACAACCATTGAACTAACGGGGATTACGGACGATATGGTCATGAACGCCCCTGAAATTGAAGACGTCTTAAAAGACTTCCACGAATTCATGGGAGATGACATTCTTGTTGCTCACAATGCTAGCTTTGATATGGGCTTCTTGAATGTAGGGTTACGTAATATTGGGTTAGGAGAAGCAACAAATCCAGTAATTGATACCCTTGAGCTTGCTCGTTTTCTCTATCCAGAAATGCGAAACCATCGCTTAAATACGCTTTGTAAAAAGTTTGATATCGACCTTACTCAGCACCACAGAGCGATTTATGATGCGGAAGCAACAGGGTATTTATTGTGGAAATTGGTGAAAGATGCACTTGAGCGTGAAATTACAAACCATAATATGCTGAATGATAATATGGGGCAAACTGGTTTCCAACGTACGCGTCCATCGCACACGATCATATTGGCGCAAAATGACGTAGGTTTAAAAAACTTGTTCAAGCTCGTTTCCCTTTCTCACATTGATTATTTCTACCGAACTGCACGTATTCCTCGTTCTAAGCTTGAGAAATACCGCGAAGGTCTGCTGATCGGTTCAGGCTGTGACAAGGGTGAAGTTTTTGAAGGGATGATGCAAAAGTCACCTGAAGAAGTAGAGGACATCGCGAAGTTTTATGACTATCTGGAAGTGCAGCCGCCACAAAATTACATGCATTTAATCGAGAAAGAACTTGTTCAAGATGAAATGGCGTTGCGTGAAATTATTGGTAAGATTGTTAAGCTTGGTGAGAAGTTAAATAAGCCAGTCGTCGCTACTGGTAACGTTCATTATCTCGAGCCAGAGGATCATATTTATCGTAAAATTCTTATTAAAGCACAGGCGGGTAACCCATTAAATCGCCAAACGTTACCTCAGGTTCATTTTAGAACGACGAACGAAATGCTTGATTGCTTCCATTTTCTTGGGGCAGATAAAGCGAAGGAAATTGTCGTACAAAAACCACAGCAAGTAGCCGACATGATCGATGACATTAAACCGATCAAAGATGATCTATTCACACCTCGAATTGAAGGTGCCGATGAAGAAATGCGTGAGATGAGCTATAACATGGCTCGAAGCATTTATGGTGATGAACTGCCAACAATAGTGGAAGAGAGACTTGAAAAAGAGCTAAAAAGTATTATTGGTCATGGATTCGCCGTTATCTACTTGATTTCTCATAAGCTAGTTAAGAAGTCACTAAACGACGGCTATCTCGTTGGTTCACGTGGGTCTGTAGGTTCTTCATTTGTTGCCACTATGACTGAAATTACTGAAGTGAACCCATTACCACCTCATTATGTTTGTCCATCTTGTAAGAAGTCACAGTTCTTTGATGACGGTTCTGTAGGATCAGGGTTCGATCTTCCAGACAAATCATGCGAAGATTGCGATGTACCTCTTACAAAAGACGGACATGATATACCGTTTGAGACGTTTCTTGGGTTTAAAGGTGATAAAGTACCCGATATTGATTTGAACTTCTCCGGGGAATATCAGCCGCGTGCCCATAATTATACGAAGGAACTGTTTGGAGAAGACAATGTATTCCGAGCAGGAACAATCGGTACAGTCGCTGAGAAGACGGCGTACGGTTATGTAAAAGGATATATGGGAGACCATGACCTTCACTATCGAGGGGCTGAAATTGATCGTCTCGTGTCGGGGTGCACAGGAGTAAAACGTACCTCTGGGCAGCATCCGGGTGGTATTATCGTAGTACCTGATTATATGGACATCTACGATTTTTCACCTATTCAGTTCCCAGCAGATGATAAAACATCCGCATGGAAAACAACCCATTTTGATTTCCATTCGATCCACGATAATCTGTTGAAGCTTGATATACTTGGGCACGATGATCCTACGGTTATTCGTATGCTTCAAGATTTAAGTGGAATTGATCCGAAAACCATCCCAACAGATGACGCTGAAGTGATGAAGCTCTTTAGTGGAACGGAATCTCTTGGAGTGACACAGGATCAAATTATGTGTAAAACAGGAACTTACGGAATCCCAGAATTCGGAACACGATTCGTTCGTCAAATGCTAGAAGATACGAAACCTAGTACATTTTCTGAGCTCGTTCAGATTTCAGGTCTTTCCCACGGTACTGATGTGTGGTTAGGTAATGCACAGGAATTGATTCAAGCTGGTACTTGTAACCTTAGTGAAGTAATTGGTTGTCGTGATGATATTATGGTTTATTTGATCTACAAAGGCCTTGACCCGTCCCTCGCATTTAAAATTATGGAGTTTGTGCGAAAAGGGAAAGGATTGCAAGAAGAGTGGGTAGCTGAAATGAAGAAACATGATGTGCCGGACTGGTACATTGATTCGTGCTTGAAGATCAAGTATATGTTCCCGAAAGCTCACGCAGCAGCATATGTGTTAATGGCTGTTCGGATCGCTTACTTCAAAGTTCACCATCCAATTCTTTTCTATGCAGCATACTTTACCG
Source organism: Anaerobacillus sp. QJM3NY_32 (assembly GCF_056173645.1). NCBI lineage: Bacteria > Bacillati > Bacillota > Bacilli > Caryophanales > Bacillaceae > Anaerobacillus > Anaerobacillus sp. QJM3NY_32. The sequence goes on from NZ_CM149684.1 coordinate 1,888,950, forward strand.
TAAGAGCCGATGACTTTGACATTGATACGATGGCGAAAGGATCCAACGCGATTCGCGCAAAAATCGAAGAAATCAATGAAAAGGGACTTGATGCTTCACCGAAAGAGAAAAACCTATTAACCGTGATGGAGATTGCGCTTGAAATGTCAGAACGTGGCCTCCGCATGCAGAAAGTAGATCTTTATCGATCAAAAGCGGCTGAATTCGTAGTCGATGGAGATTCGCTCATTCCTCCATTTAACTCTCTTCCGGGAGTAGGGACGAATGCAGCGATCAATATTGAAAACTCCAAAGAAGCCGGTGAATTTTTATCAAAAGAAGATTTACAGCAGCGAAGCAAGATTTCAAAGACTGTACTTGAGTACTTGGATGATCATGGATGTCTTGAAGGACTTCCAGATGCGAATCAACTTAGCTTATTCTAATGAGGCGCCTTCGCTTCTCTGTTGAATTGGTTATATGAGTATGGTATAGTAATTGTGGAAATACTAGTGAATACACACGCGACGGAAGAGTGGGGCTATCCCACTCTTTCGTTTTCGATTGGGACCCTGCTGTACAGGATCAGAAAGGAGGACAACCAATGAACGAAAATGTGATTACGGTTACTGAAGAACTAGTAAAACCAATAGTAGATGAAATGAACTTGGAACTTGTAGATATAGAATTCACACAAGAAGGCAAGAATTGGTTTCTCCGTGTCTATATCGATTCTCCTCGAGGCGTTGATATTGAGGAGTGCGGGATAATTAGCGAAAAGCTAAGTGAACAGCTTGATAAACAAGATCCAATTACACAACCATACTTCCTTGAAGTTTCTTCACCTGGTGCAGAACGTCCGCTCAAAAAACGTACGGACTTTGAGAAGGCAGTTGGCAAGCAAGTCTATGTTACAACCTATGAACCATTTAATGGTGAAAAGAGCTTTGAAGGTGTACTTTCGGACTTCGATGGAGAAATGGTTGTTATTGATCAGCGAGTGAAAACAAGAATTAAAAAGGTAGAATTACCTTATGAAAAAGTAGCAAGCGCAAGGCTTGCGGTTGTTTTTTAATTAAAGGGGAGAATGAAAAATGAAGAGTAGTGAGTTATTAGATGCGCTAAATATTCTTGAAAAAGAAAAGGGCATCAGCAAGGATATTATCGTTGAGGCGATTGAAGCAGCGCTTATCTCAGCATATAAGCGAAACTTCCATCAGGCGCAAAACGTTAGAGTTGACTTTAATCAGGATACAGGTTCGATCCGAGTATTCGCTCGAAAAGATGTCGTAGAAGAAGTGGAAGATTCTCGTCTTGAGATTTCACTTGAAGATGCGAAAGACATTGATCGCCAATATGAATTAGAAGATATCGTAGAAATTGAAGTAACGCCTCGTAATTTCGGTCGTATCGCAGCTCAAACAGCGAAGCAAGTTGTTACTCAGCGTGTCCGTGAAGCAGAACGTGGGATCATATTTAGCGAATTTATTGAACGCGAAGACGATATCATGACAGGAATTGTTCAGCGTCAGGATCATCGTTTTATTTATGTTGACCTCGGTCGTATCGAAGCACTTCTCCCTGCAGGTGAACAAATGCCGAACGAAACGTATCATTCCCATGATCGTATCAAGGTATATGTGACAAAAGTTGAAAAAACAACCAAAGGGCCACAGGTGATGGTTTCGAGAACTCATCCTGGTCTTCTTAAGCGTTTATTTGAACTTGAAGTACCGGAAATATTCGATGGAACGGTTGAAGTAAAGTCCATTTCTCGAGAAGCCGGGGATCGTTCAAAGATTGCGGTTCACGCAGAAGATCCTGAAGTTGATCCGGTTGGCTCATGTGTAGGACAGCGTGGTCAGCGTGTACAAGCGATTGTCAATGAGCTTAAAGGTGAGAAAATTGATATCGTAAGCTGGTCTGAAGACATAGTTGCATACGTAGCAAATGCACTAAGCCCTTCAAAAGTACTTAAAGTAAATGTAGACGAAGAAAATAAAATGACTCAAGTTATCGTACCTGACTATCAGCTTTCACTTGCAATCGGGAAGCGTGGCCAAAACGCACGTCTTGCTGCGAAGCTGACTGGATGGAAAATCGATATTAAGAGTCAATCTGAAGCGGAAGAGCTTGGCATCTATAGTGCTGATGAAGCTCCTCTATTCGAAGAGAATGACGTGGAAGATTCTGAGCTAGATTAAGCAAGATCAGGAGAGGTGTCCATCGTGCAAAAACGTAAAATTCCGATGCGGAAATGTGTCGCCTGTCAAGAAATGAAGCCTAAAAAAGAGCTTGTTCGAATCGTTCGTTCGCCTGAAGGGGTTATATCGATCGATCAAACGGGTAAAAAGAATGGACGGGGCGCATACCTTTGCAATAAAGAAGAGTGTTTCGTACTTGCTAAGAAGCGAGATTCTTTAGCGGCTCATCTAAAAGCAGAAGTGACGGAAGATATTTATGCTGACCTCGCAGAATCGCGGTCAAATTAAATGAAGAATAAGAATTGGGAGTCACTGTTAGGACTCGCTCAGCGCGCTGGCAAAGTCGTGTCTGGAGAAGAACTTGTGGTGAAGGAAATTCAGCGCAAGAGCGCAAGACTCGTATTAGTTGCGAGCGACGCATCTGATAACACAAGAAAGAAAATAACGGATAAAGCAACTACTTATAAAGTCCCAGTATGTTTTGTAACAGGGCGCTATGAGCTTGGACATGCAATTGGCAAAGTTCAACGAGTCACGATAGCCGTTACTGATGCAGGGTTTGCGAAGAAGCTCCACGCAATGCTCGATCAATAACTCGGGGGTGATCGTATGAGTAAGATGCGAATTCATGAATATGCAAAAGAACATAATACTACTAGTAAGGATGTTATCGAAAAGTTAAAAAGCATGAATATTACGGTAAACAATCATATGTCTGTGATTGATGATCAGGCCATTGATAAGCTTAATAACGATTCGAAACAATCCAAAAAGGGAAGCGACAAAAACAGTATGGAAAATAAAAACAATCGAAACAACCCAAAAGCAAATGCAAATCAAAAGAATAGCAAAAGCGCACCAAATAACCGTCGCGGTGGACGTCGTCCAAACCGCCGTGGAAAAGGACAGCCGCCTAAAAACACGGCTGCTCCAAGAAGACTGCCTTCTAAAGTAACTTTCATTGGTTCATTAACAGTTGGACAGCTTGCTGAAAAGCTAGGTAAAGATGCTTCTGAACTGATCAAGAAGTTAATGGGTCTTGGTGTTATGGCAACCATTAATCAGGAACTAGATAAAGATACAATGGAACTTATCTGTGATGATTATGGTGTAAAAGTGGAAGAAGAAGAGCTATTTGAAGTAACGGATCTTGATAATTACACTAGTGAAGATGAGGACGGAAAGCTTATTGAACGTCCTGCAGTTGTTACAATCATGGGGCACGTTGACCATGGTAAAACAACGCTACTAGACGGAATCCGTGATACAAAAGTAACGCAGGGTGAAGCTGGCGGTATTACGCAGCACATCGGTGCTTACCAGATCGAAGAAAATAACAAAAAAATTACGTTCCTTGATACTCCTGGACACGCTGCATTTACAACAATGCGTGCACGTGGTGCAAAAGTAACAGATATCACGGTTCTAGTTGTTGCAGCTGACGATGGCGTTATGCCACAAACGGTTGAAGCTATTAACCATGCGAAGGCAGCGGAAGTGCCAATTATCGTTGCGGTTAATAAGATGGATAAAGAAGGAGCAAATCCTGATCGCGTGATGCAGGAACTAACAGAGTATGAACTTGTTTCTGAAGCATGGGGCGGAGATACAATTTTCGTTAACCTTTCTGCCATTAAGCGTGAAGGAATTGATAATCTTCTTGAAACGATTCTATTGATTTCTGAAGTAGAAGAATTTAAAGCGAACCCTAATAAGCTTGCTACAGGTACAGTAATTGAAGCACAGCTAGATAAAGGACGCGGGCCAGTTGCAACACTTCTTGTTCAAGAAGGAACGCTTAAAGTTGGTGACCCAGTTGTAGTCGGAAACACATTTGGCCGTGTTCGTGCTATGGTCAACGATCTTGGTAAGCGTGTTGAAACAGCTGCACCTTCTACTCCTGTAGAAGTGACTGGTTTAAGTGATGTACCAAATGCTGGAGATCGCTTTGTAGCATTTGAAGACGAGAAGACAGCACGTCAAGTTGGTGAAGCACGAAATCAGCAGCAAATTGAAGCTCAGCGTAAAGAATCTTCTAAAATGAATTTGGATGATTTATTTGAAAAGATTCAGCAGGGCGATGTGAAAGATATCAACATTATCGTGAAAGCTGACGTACAGGGATCTGTTGAAGCACTTGCTGGCTCACTTCAGAAGATTGAAGTAGAAGGTGTTAAGATCAACATTATTCACACAGCTGTTGGTGCGATCACAGAGTCAGATATTATCCTTGCATCTGCTTCTAATGCGATCATTATCGGATTTAACGTACGTCCAGATTCCAATGCGAAGAAAGTAGCTGATTCTGAGCAAGTAGAAATTCGCTTGCATCGCGTGATCTATACAGCGATTGAAGAGATTGAATCTGCAATGAAAGGAATGCTTGATCCAGTTTATGAAGAAAAAGTGATTGGTCAAGCTGAAGTACGTGAAACGTTTAAAGTTTCTAAAGTAGGTACAATTGCAGGATCTTACGTAACAGAAGGTAAAATCACTCGTAATTCGGGCGTTCGTGTCATCCGTGACGGAATTGTCGTATTCGAAGGTGAAGTGGATACATTGAAACGCTTCAAAGACGACGCGAAAGAAGTGGCAAAAGGGTACGAATGTGGTATTACGCTTGCAAAATTCAATGACGTTAAAGAAGGCGACATCATTGAAGCGTATATTATGGTTGAAGTAAAGCCTAAGTGATTGGATATGTAGAATGTGAATGCATCATTTATGATGCGCAATCCTTGAAGGAAAAAAGATCTGTGCTTCAGTCGGTTATAAGCCGTCTGAAGCATTATAATCTCTCTGTTTCTGAGCTTGACAGCCAGGATTTATGGCAACATACCGTTATTGGTATTGTTACAACGGCTTCAAGCAAAACGGCATGCGAGCGTGAGCTCCAGCGTGCCGTCTCATTGATTGATTCACGTCCTGATATCGAACTCACTCGAGCAACTTATGAGTGGCTTTAGGAAAGAAACGAGGTGTAACGATGAGTAATGTTCGCGCAAATCGTGTTGGTGAACAGATGAAGAAAGAACTTGGTGATATAATCAGCAGGAAGATTAAAGACCCGCGCGTAGGTTTCGTTACAGTAACAGCTGTTGAAGTTACGAATGATCTACAGCAAGCAACGGTATTTATTACTGTCCTTGGTGATGAAGAGAAGAAAGAAGCTACCCTGAATGGTCTTGCGAAAGCAACTGGATTTATTCGTTCTGAAATAGGGAAACGCATTCGTCTTCGCAAAACACCGGAAATCTATTTTGAATTTGATGAATCGATCGATTATGGTAACAAAATTGAACGACTTCTTGCAGATTTAAATCAAGCGGATGAGTAGAAACGAAGGGATAGGCAGGAATGTCTATCCTTTCTCTATGTCATCAGATTGAAAGGAGGAAAACAATGAACGGCATATTACCACTAAAGAAACCAGCTGGAATGACGTCTCATGATTGTGTGGCGGTTACTAGAAAGCTATTAATGACAAAAAAAGTTGGTCATACAGGAACTTTGGATCCAGATGTAACAGGCGTTTTACCACTATGTATCGGCAGAGCAACTAAAGTGGCCCAGTATATGACGGATTTTTCTAAAACGTATGAAGCAGTGATTACACTAGGGTTTTCAACGACGACGGAAGATGCGTCTGGAGAGAAAGTGGAAGAAAAGAAAGTAGACAAACTGCCTTCAACTAACGATATAGAAGAAGCACTTGCTGCGTTTCGAGGTGAGATCGAGCAAGTTCCCCCAATGTATTCTGCTGTCAAAATTAACGGCAAACGACTTTATGAGTATGCTTTTAAAGGAGAAGTGGTGGATCGTCCATCTAGAAAGGTAACGATTCATGACCTAGAGTTAATTGGAGAGGTAACGCTTGAAGACGGAGCGGTCTCTATCCCTGTACGTGCCACGTGTAGTAAGGGGACATATATTCGAACACTTGCGGTTGATATTGGAGAAAAGCTAGGTTTTCCAGCTCACATGTCGTCTCTAATTCGGACAGCGTCCGGCCCATTTAAACTAGAAGAATGTTTGACATTTGATGAGATAAAACAGATGATAGAAGAGGAAACGCTATCTCTTTTTCCTATGGAATACGCTCTTTCTGCTATGCCATCCTTTACTGTTGATTCTGCGCTAGAAGAGAAGCTCCAAAATGGCGCTGTGCTTCCTCAGTTGGAAGAGATGACAGAGAATAGACTTGTTATGTACAATAGGGACGGAGAAGCAATTGCAATCTATCAAAAACATCCTGAGAAGCCGGGCTTAATGAAGCCTGAAAAAGTGTTTTCGAGATGAAGTTAGAAGGTGAAACCGTTGAAAACAATTTATTTATCGCATCCTCATCAGTTAAAATCTGAACATCCTGCCGTCATGGCGCTTGGATATTTTGATGGCATTCATCGCGGCCATCAGAAAGTAATTTCGACTGCGAAAGAAATCGCTGATGATAAAGGCGTAAAGTCAGCAGTTATGACGTTTTATCCCCATCCATCAGTCGTTTTGGGGAAGTCTACACCTCAAACAGAGGCCATTACACCACTTGATGATAAAATTGAGCTTATTGAGCAACTTGGAATTGACGTTCTTTATATCGTGAAATTTGATACAACGATTGCGGGATTAACACCTCAGCAATTTGTTGATGATTATATTATTGCCTTATCAGTTGTTCACGTTGTAGCAGGGTTTGATTTTACATATGGAAGTAAAGGAAGAGGAACGATGGACTCCCTTCCATTTCATGCCCGTAACCAGTTTAGTCAAACGGTGATTGATAAAGTATCTCAACATGACGAGAAAGTAAGCTCTACTTTAATTCGCTCATATATTCGTGAAGGGGCTGTCGAGAACGTGAAAGCCGTTCTTGGTCGGAACTACACGGTGAAGGGCACTGTTGTTCAAGGAGATCAGCGCGGCCGCACAATTGGCTTCCCAACGGCCAACGTCGATCTTAAAGACGAGTATCTCGTGCCAGCTACAGGTGTTTATGCAGTGCGCATGAAAACGGAAGGTAGCTGGATGAGTGGTGTATGCAATGTTGGATACAAACCAACCTTCTATGATGAAAAACCCGATCAGCCGTCACTGGAAGTTCACGTATTTGATTACAGTGGCAATTTGTATGGATCGTCCGTAGAGGTTGAATTCCATCAAAAGATTCGTGGAGAGGTTAAATTCTCTTCTGTTGATGACTTAATTGCCCAAATAGGTCAGGATGCGAAAGATGCAAGAGAAATACTGAAATAGATTTCCCTTGCATTTTAGAACAAAAACCTGTAATCTAATATCTGTACGACAAGTACACAACCTATACTGGGCTATCGAGTCACCGACGTTTGCGCGGTATCAGGGGATTAGAAATTAAGGAGGTGAAACGGATGGCAATCACACAAGAACGTAAGCAAGAGCTTATCACTAAGTTCAAAACTCACGAGAATGATACTGGTTCTCCAGAGGTTCAAATCGCTGTCCTTACTGAGGAAATCAACAATTTGAACGATCATCTACGTTTCCACAAGAAAGACCACCACTCTCGTCGCGGTCTTCTTAAGATGGTTGGTAAACGCCGTAATCTTTTAACGTATCTTCGTAACAAAGACGTTACTCGTTACCGCGAACTTATCAAAGAACTTGGTCTACGTCGATAATGATTCAGAAAAGCGGGATGTTTCCCGCTTTTTTATTAGGTTAAAAATACATAGATTTCTTCCTTTCTTTTTAGAAGCAAAAAGGTTAGGGTATAATAAAAGAAATGATTTTATTGGATGAGAGGAGTTCTCACATTAATGGCACAAGATAAGCAAGTGTTTTCAATCGATTGGGCTGGTCGCGAGTTGTCAGTTGAAATTGGTCAACTGGCTAAACAGGCGAGCGGTGCAGCATTGATCCGTTACGGCGATACAGCCGTACTAGCAACGGTTACAGGCTCTAAAGAGCCGAAAGACCTTCCGTTTTTCCCACTAACGGTTAATTATGAAGAACGATTATATGCAGTAGGTAAAATTCCTGGAGGATTCATCAAGCGTGAAGGACGTCCGAGTGAAAAAGCGATTCTTGCTAGTCGTTTAATTGATCGCCCGATCCGTCCATTATTCCCTGATGGTTTCCGTAATGAAGTTCAAGTTGTCAGCACAGTGATGAGCGTTGATCAAAACTGCTCTTCTGAGATGGCAGCTATGTTCGGTTCATCTCTAGCGCTTGGAATTAGTGATCTTCCATTTGATGGTCCAATTGCTGGCGTTATCGTTGGACGCGTTGATGGGGAGTTTATTGCAAACCCTAACGTTGAGCAGCTTGAACAGAGTGATATTCACCTAACTGTTGCAGGTACTAAAGATGCAATTAACATGGTTGAAGCTGGAGCTGAAGAAGTTCCTGAAGAAATCATGCTTGAAGGTATTCTTTTTGGTCACCAAGAAATTAAGCGCCTGATTTCATTCCAGGAAGAGATCATTGAAGCTACTGGAAAAGAAAAGCGCGAAGTTGTTCTTAAGACTGCAGATAAAACGCTTGAAGCAGCTCTTAGTGAACAGTACTTATCTGACATTAAAGAAGCTGTAAAAGTGATTGAAAAGCATGCTAGGCAGGAAGCAATTGATGCTGTAATGACGCGTGCAACTGAAGCATATGAAGAAAACGAAGAGTATAGTGCCGATGAAGTGAAATCAATTCTAAATAGCTTCGTTAAGCAAGAAGTTCGTCGTTTAATTCTAAAAGATAAAGTAAGACCTGATGGTCGTGGCGTTGATGAGATTCGTCCACTTGATTCTGAAGTAGGAATTCTACCAAGAACACACGGATCTGGATTGTTTACTCGTGGACAAACCCAGGCACTTAGCATTTGTACTCTTGGTGCACTAGGAGACGTTCAGATTCTCGATGGTCTTGGTACAGAAGAATCTAAGCGATTCATGCATCACTATAACTTCCCGAAATACAGCGTCGGCGAAACTGGACCAATGCGTGGACCTGGTCGTCGTGAGATTGGTCACGGTGCCCTTGGTGAGCGTGCACTTGAGAAGGTTATTCCAACTGAGAAGGATTTCCCATATACGATTCGTCTTGTATCTGAAGTTCTTGAATCAAATGGCTCTACTTCACAAGCAAGTATTTGTGCTAGTACGCTAGCGATGATGGATGCAGGTGTGCCGATTAAAGCACCAGTTGCAGGTATTGCAATGGGACTTGTAAGTGATGGCGAGGATGTAACAGTTCTTACAGATATTCAAGGCATGGAAGATGCTCTTGGTGACATGGACTTTAAAGTTGCTGGAACAAAGCAAGGTGTAACAGCTCTTCAAATGGATATTAAAATTTCTGGAATTAACGAAGACATCCTTCGTCAGGCTCTTGAGCAGGCGAAAAACGGTCGTCTCGCCATTCTTGAAAACATGATGAGTGCGATCAACGAACCTCGTACTGAGCTTTCTGCATACGCACCTAAGATTCTTACAATGTCAATTAAACCAGATAAAATCCGCGACGTTATTGGACCAAGCGGTAAAATCATCAATAAGATCATTGAAGAAACTGGCGTAAAAATTGATATTGAGCAGGATGGTTCGGTCTTTATTTCTTCTACTGAGCAAGAAATGAACGCAAAAGCGAAGAAAATGATCGAAGATCTTGTTAGAGAAGTGGAAGTAGGCACAACTTATCTTGGTAAAGTGAAACGAGTTGAGAAATTTGGAGCATTCGTTGAGCTATTTGCTGGGAAAGAAGGTCTGGTTCACATTTCTGAACTAGCTGAAGAGCGTACAAACAAAGTAGAAGACGTTGTTTCAATCGGTGATGAAATCATGGTTAAAGTGAAAGAAATCGATAAGCAAGGACGCGTTAACCTTTCTCGTAAAGAGATTTTGAAAGAACAGCGTGAACGTGAAGAACAAAGTCAAAAGAGCTAATGAATTCGGCTGAGGCCGAATTCATTTTTTTTTGCTGATTTTTGTTAGCTTATTCTGTTTCCTTTCATTTGGATAAATGTGACCGGCGTTGATTTCATCTAATGCAAACCTTTGTTTTTTGGTAACGAATTGTTTCACGTAAGTTCTAGAGCTTGCCCATCAAACATACCTTTTTTACAAAAGGGGGCAGATGAATGAAGAAATCCTGGATCCAATTTATTGTGTTTATCATGATCTTAGGCGTAGCAGCAGGTTCACTTCAGAACCCCTACACATCAATGTATTTAAGTGATTTGAAAGAACAAGCTACCTTGAACGTGAATGGAAGTCCACTATATGACGAGATTGCTGATGCGAAGGAAAGCATGGATATACCTCCAATTAATGCTGTAATTGATCGTGTTTGGAAAGGAATCCCAGGCTATAATGGTCTGATAATTGATGCAGAAGCTTCCTATGAAAAAATGAAGGGGAAGGCGTTTGATGAGAATCTACTTGTAAAAAAAGAAGTGAAGCCTGATGTTCAGTTAAATGATCTTGAGCCCACTGCAGTCTATAAGGGTAATCCTAAGAAGCCGATGGTCGCCTTTATGATAAACGTCGCTTGGGGAGAGGAATATTTACCTGATATGTTGCAACAGCTTAAGAAATATAGTGTTCATGCTACTTTTTTTCTTGATGGCTCATGGGCGAAGAAAAACCCTGATATCGTTCGTATGCTTGATGAAGAAGGACATGAAATCGGAAATCACGCCTATTCTCATCCTGATTTGAAACAGCTAAGCGACGCCGCTATCCGTAAAGAGCTTGAAGATACAAATCAAGTTATTGAAGCAACAATTGATAAACAACCTGTCGTTTTCGCACCACCAAGCGGAAGCTACGCGAATAACGCCGTTCAAATTGCTGATCAGCTTGGAATGCAAACAGTGCTCTGGTCTGTTGATACCGTGGACTGGAAAAAACCTGCACCACAAGTACTGACAGAGAGGGTGCTCCAAAATGTACACGCGGGTGCTCTTATACTCATGCATCCAACAGAACCGACAGAAAAAAGTCTTGAAGCGTTAATTCGCGGCGTAGAAAAGAGAGGATACCAGCTTGGGACAGTTTCACAAGTGTTAGATTCTAAACGACTTGAGAAAAGATGATAAAATTGTGTCCTTTCTTCATTAATGATATAGTGTTTTTGGAGTATGACGAAACATAATGGCTCGATACAGGAGGAACAGGTTTGATAAATAAAGTAACTTGTAAAAATGGTGTCAGAGTAGTACTAGAAAATATTCCAACAGTCCGTTCAGTTGCTATCGGAATTTGGATTGGAACTGGTTCTCGTTTTGAACCGAAAGAATTAAATGGCGTTTCACATTTCCTTGAACATATGTTTTTTAAAGGAACGGATAAGCGCAGTGCAAAAGATATTGCGGAATCCTTTGATAGCATTGGCGGTCAAGTTAATGCGTTTACATCAAAAGAGTACACCTGTTACTATGCAAAAGTTCTTGATGAGCACGCAGATTATGCTCTTGATGTATTAACTGATATGTTTTTCCATTCAACATTTGAAGCTGGAGAGCTTGCGAAAGAAAAGAATGTTGTACACGAAGAAATCAAAATGTATGAAGATACGCCAGATGATATTGTCCATGACATGCTGAGTCAGGCAAGTTATGGGGATCATGAGCTTGCGATGCCGATCCTTGGAACAGAAGAGACGTTAAAAGGATTCTCAGGTGACACGCTTCGTGATTACATGCAAACTCATTACACACCGGATAATATTGTGGTTTCGATTGCAGGAAATATTGATGAATCGTTCATGCATAAAGTAGAGAATGCATTTGAACACTGGGAAACTCCTGCTGGAAAACCTGAAGTACTCGCTCCGAAATTTCATTCAGGACAAATCGCTCGCCAGAAGGAAACGGAGCAAGCCCATTTATGTCTTGGGTACGCTGGACTTCCGTTTGGTACAGATGATATTTATAGTCTCATTGTGATGAACAATGTGCTCGGTGGAAGCATGAGCAGTCGTCTTTTCCAGGATGTTCGTGAAGATCAAGGACTTGCTTACTCAGTCTTTTCTTATCATTCTGCTTATCAGGATAGCGGGTTATTAACGATCTATGCAGGTACAGCTCAAAACCAGCTGGATCGCTTATATGAGACTATCCAGAAGACTTTAACGGAATTTAAGCGTGATGGCATTACAACGAAAGAGTTGAAGAATTGCAAAGAGCAGCTAAAAGGTAACTTGATGCTCAGTCTTGAAAGTACAAACAGCCGTATGAGCCGAAATGGTAAGAATGAATTGCTATTAAACCAACATCGTTCACTCGATGACATTATTACGAATATTGAGAGCGTTAATCATGAGAACGTAAACAGTATGATCCATTCGATGTTTACTGATGAATTTTCATGCTCGCTTATTAGTCCAAACGGTCAATTACCAGGTGGTATGAAATCCTAAGGACGCTTACCCGTCGAATTATAAGGCGGGTTTTTTCATGTCTTCCTTTAATAAACTACTCATAGACTATGGTATATAACGTGAACGTATTATTAGATAGTGGTTTACGATAGGACTTTCATCAATTTGTTTAAAGGGGGACATATGATGAGATTAAGTCAGCTTAGCGGTAAGGAGCTTATCGATATAGAAAAAGGGCGGAAGCTTGGTGTGCTTGGGCAAACTGATCTATTGTTTGATGAGAAAACAGGGTTATTAAAAGAATTGATCATTCCGAAATCGTCGTGGATGGGGTTAAAACGCAAAGAACAAGAAATTACGATTCCATGGGAGCACATAGAAACGATTGGAAGAGATATGATCATTTTGCAAAATCATCAAAAGGGTTAAAACTGGTACACCTCTTGATTCACCAAGCGGGCATACACCACATAGAATGTTGAGAAATTACAATAATCCCCGTAGTAAGACGTGGAAAAGGAAAGGGGAGGAACGATGCTAACGAATCAACATATCGCTGTTATTGGCGGTGATGCCCGCCAGCTTGAAATTATTCGAAAGTTAACCGAATTGAATGCCGATTTATATTTAATCGGATTCGATCAGCTTGATCATGGCTTTACAGGTGCAACGAAATGCACATTGGATGAAGTGAAGCTAACGACCCTTGATGCAATTGTCCTTCCAGTCAGTGGAACAACGATCGAAGGAGAAGTTGAAACGATCTTCTCAAATGAAAAAGTAGTGTTAACAGCAGATCAACTTAAACAAACGCCAGCCCATTGTACGGTATATAGCGGAATCAGTAACAGCTGTCTAAATGAGATGGTGGCTGAAGCATCTAGAACGTTAGTTCGCTTATTCGAACGAGATGATGTGGCCATTTATAATTCTATTCCGACTGTTGAAGGTACTGTTATGATGGTTATTCAGCATACGGATATTACCATTCATCAATCAAATATTGCGGTTCTAGGTCTTGGTCGAGTCGGGATGTCAGTTGCCAGAACATTTAATGCATTAGGGGCAAATGTTAGTGTTGGGGCTAGAAAACCAGAGCATATCGCGAGAATTGCGGAGATGGGATTAAAACCGTTTCATTTATCTGATCTCGTGAACCAGGTATCCCATTTAGATGTATGTATTAATACAATCCCAGCACAAATCGTCACATCTCAAGTTATTGCTAAAATGCCGTCTCATACGCTCGTGATTGACCTTGCTTCTAAGCCCGGAGGTACTGATTTTCGATACGCCGAAAAAAGAGGAATTAAAGCTCTTCTTGCGCCAGGCCTGCCTGGTATTGTGGCTCCAAAAACGGCCGGAAAAATCATCGCTAATGTTCTGACACAGCTGTTAATTGAGCGGTCTCAGAATGGAAAGGAGAACACTCCATGAGTTTGAAAGGTATGCACATTGGTTTTGGATTAACTGGTTCCCACTGTACGTATGATGCGGTCGTTCCACAAATAGAAGAACTTGTTCAACTAGGTGCTAAGGTGACGCCATTTGTTTCACATACGGTCATGAATACAAATACTCGCTTTGGCGATGGAGAAAACTGGATCGCTCGTATTGAGGAAATAACAGGTAATGAAGCAGTTAATTCGATCGTAAAGGCTGAGCCATTTGGTCCCAAAACACCACTTGATTGTATGGTTATCGCTCCAATAACAGGGAATTCTATTAGTAAATTTGCGAATGCGATGACAGAGTCTCCTGTATTGATGGGGGCAAAAGCAACTTTGCGTAATGAAAAACCAGTTGTGTTAGGCATTTCTACTAACGATGGGCTAGGATTAAATGGTACAAATATCTTAAGATTAATGTCGACGAAGAATATTTATTTCATTCCATTTGGTCAAGATGATCCAGTTAAAAAACCAAATTCACTCGTTGCACGGATGCCATCTTTAAGGGAAACTGTTGAAAAAGCACTTCTTGGCAGACAGCTTCAGCCGGTTTTAATCGAAAGGTATTTGGATTAGCCAATTGATTTATCTTTCTTTAAGATAGGTTTATGATAGAATAGAGAATAAAATCACCAGGAATGGGGAGAAACCTCGGTTTCTCCTTCTGTTGTGATGGATTTTGAATGGAATATGGGAGGAGAATAAGTCATGAGCGGGAAAAAATATCATGTAGCAGTAGTTGGAGCAACAGGCGCAGTCGGACAACAAATGATCAAAACACTAGAGGAAAGAGATTTTCCGATATCGACCTTAACGCTCCTTTCATCATCACGTTCTGCTGGTAAAAAAGTAACGTTTAAGGGTCAGGAAGTAACGGTGAAAGAAGCCACTCCTGAAGCATTTGAAGGGGTTCAGCTTGCGTTATTTAGCGCTGGTGGCAGTGTATCAAAAGCTCTTGCTCCAGAAGCAGTTAAACACGGAGCGATTGTTGTAGATAACACAAGTGCATTCCGTATGGATCCAGAAGTACCTCTTGTTGTACCAGAGGTGAACGAAGGGGATTTGAATGATCACAAAGGGATTATTGCGAATCCAAACTGCTCAACCATTCAAATGGTCGCAGCTCTTGAGCCGCTGAAACAAACATATGGCCTTACTAAAATTATTGTTTCTACTTATCAAGCTGTTTCAGGTGCAGGTGCAAATGCGGTTACTGAAATGAAAGAGCAGTCTAAAGCGGTGCTAAATGGTGAGGACTACGAGCCACAAATTTTGCCTGTTAAAGGTGATAAACAGCACTATCCGATCGCTTTCAATGCCATCCCACAAATCGATGTATTTGAAGACAACGGATTTACTTATGAAGAAATGAAAATGATAAATGAAACGAAGAAAATCATGCATGATGCAGAGCTTCATGTTGCAGCTACTTGTGTGCGACTACCAATTGAAACAGGTCATGCTGAATCAGTCTATGTTGAAATTGGTCATGATGATGTAACAGTAGAAGATATGAAAGAACTATTGAGTAACGCACCAGGTGTAACGCTCAAAGACGACCCTGCAAACCAGGTTTATCCGATGCCCGTTGATGCTGTTGGGAAATCGGACGTTTTTGTCGGTCGTATTCGAAAAGATCTAAATCAAAAAAATGGCTTCCATATGTGGATTGTCTCTGATAATCTACTGAAGGGGGCAGCGTGGAATTCTGTTCAAATTGCTGAAAGCCTTGCAGCCCTAAATATATTGAAATAGACATAAGAAGGTGTTCTAAATGAAAGTCATCGTGCAGAAGTTTGGCGGTACTTCATTGAAAAGTGAAGACGGCAGACTGAGAGCTGTAAACCATATTAAAGATGCAGTGAGCGATGGATATAAAGTTGTCGTCGTCGTTTCAGCAATGGGTCGTAAAGGTGATCCATACGCGACTGACACTCTTCTTGGCCTCATTGGTGATCGAGAACGGAAGGTCACTTCAAGAGAATATGATTTACTTGTATCTTGTGGTGAGAGTATTTCTTCTGTCATATTCTCAAATCTCCTCTTAGGCGAAGGATTGAGAGCCACAGCTTACACCGGAGGTCAGGCAGGTTTCATGACAACGGCTGAGCATAGCAAAGCAAGAATTCTTGAAATGAAGTCAGAAAGACTACTGGAAGAGCTGAAAATGATGGATGTTGTCGTTGTGACAGGCTTCCAGGGCGTCACAAAAGACGGCGATGTAACGACTCTTGGTCGAGGTGGAAGCGATACGTCAGCAGCTGCGCTTGGTGCTGCCCTTTCAGCTGAATGGGTAGACATCTTTACGGATGTAGAAGGTATTATGACAGCAGATCCAAGAATTGTTGAGAAAGCACGTCCTCTCTCCATCGTGACATATAACGAAGTTTGCAATATGGCTTATCAAGGAGCGAAGGTTATTCACCCTCGTGCAGTTGAAATTGCCATGCAGGCGAAGATACCGCTCCGAATTCGGTCAACTTATTCTTCTTCGACAGGTACGCTCGTCACGTCTGCTACAGGAAAAACGACTGGTGAACAGGTGATAGATCGTTTAATTACGGGTATAGCTCATGTAAACGGCGTAACCCAAATTAAAGTGTATGCGAAAGAAGGACAATATGATCTTCAGTCACGCGTGTTTAAAGCTATGGCGCGTGAGGGGATTAGCGTTGATTTCATCAACATTAGCTTAACAGGTGTTGTTTATACGGTTATGGAGGAAATGACCGACAGAGCCGTTGCAACGCTAAATGAAATGGGCTACGAGCCTGAAGTCATCGAGAATTGTGCGAAAGTCTCTGCGGTTGGAGCTGGTATGAGTGGTGTTCCTGGCGTAACAGCAAAGATTGTGGAATCACTTGCGCGAGAAAACATTGATATTTTACAGTCAGCTGATTCTCATACAACGATTTGGGTTCTTGTGAGACAGACTGATCTTTCAGCAGCTGTTAATGCGCTGCACGAAACGTTTTATCTTCATCTGGAGCCGGGGCAAGAAATGGAACAGATGATGGATCAGCTTTAAGTGATAGGCAAGGAGTGAAAGAAATGAATTTTGGAAAAGTACTAACCGCAATGGTCACCCCTTTCGATCGCAAAGGGTACGTGGATTTTGCGAAGACAGAGCAATTGGTCAACTATTTAATTAATAATGGAACAGAAGGTCTTGTTGTAGCGGGTACAACTGGCGAATCGCCAACGCTTTCTTCAGAAGAAAAAGTGGCGCTCTTTAAGCATTCTGTTAAAATCGCTGATGGCCGCGTACCGATTATTGCAGGAACAGGCAGTAATAACACGCACGCATCGATCGAGTTAACAAAAAAGGCAGAAGCTGCAGGCGTGGATGCGATTATGATCGTAGCCCCTTATTACAGTAAGCCTGGTCAAAAAGGTCTTTATGAGCATTTCAAAGCGATCGCAGAATCAACAAAGCTTCCAGTAATGATTTATAACATTCCTGGTCGTTCTGTTGTGAATATGACGGCAGACACAATTGTTGAGCTTTCTAAGATCAACAACATTGTTTCTGTTAAAGAAGCAAGTGGAGATCTTGACCAAATTACAGATATTATTACGCGCACAGAAGAGTCTTTCTCTGTTTATAGTGGAGATGACGGCTTAACTTTACCGATTCTTTCTATCGGTGGTGATGGCGTTATTTCTGTTGCGTCACACGTTCTTGGGAATGAAATGCAACAGATGATCTCAGCTTATCAATCTGGGGAAGTTAAGGAAGCGGCAGCGGTTCATCAAAAAATCCTGCCAATTATGAATGAGCTCTTTAAAGCACCAAGCCCATCCCCTGTTAAAACAGCTCTTCAGCTAAAGGGTATGGATGTAGGAAGTGTACGTCTACCGATGATTCCTCTAACAGCAGAGGAGCGCTCATCACTAGCCGCTGCGCTTAATAAATAATGTTAGAACGGATGCTTATGCATCCGTTTTTTTTTGCACGGATATTTTTTTGAAAAGTAAGCACTTTTAAGTTCGTTTTTTTCAGACTATCTCATGAATGGTAAAATCGCCTCTCGTTCATACTACTAGTACCAGAGTAAGGAAGGGGTACCAGTATGAACAGTGAATATCGCAATGAAAACCCAGGTCAGGATCCTGAACCTAAAAAAGACGACCAATCAAAATCTTCGCTAGTTGATAAAATTCAGCAGCTTGGCCAAACAAACGTGCCAACGATGGATCAATCTAATATTCATTGTTTAACTATTATCGGACAAATTGAAGGACATGTGCAGCTGCCACCACAAAATAAAACAACAAAATATGAGCATCTTATCCCACAAATTGTGGCAATCGAACAAAACCCTAAGATTGAAGGTGTGCTGATCCTTCTTAATACAGTAGGGGGAGACGTAGAAGCAGGACTTGCTATATCTGAAATGATTGCTTCCCTTTCGAAACCTTCTGTTTCGATTGTCCTTGGTGGTGGACATTCAATTGGAGTGCCAATAGCGGTTGCTGCAAATTATTCGTTTGTCGCAGAAACGGCAACAATGACGATTCATCCTGTTCGACTAACAGGTCTTGTTATCGGCGTGCCGCAAACGTTTGAATATCTCGATAAAATGCAGGAGCGAGTTGTTAGTTTTGTGACAAGGCACTCGAATATTACAGAAGATAAGTTTAAAGAGCTTATGTTTTCAAGAGGAAATTTAACGAGAGATATCGGAACAAACGTAGTGGGTGAAGATGCTGTGAGCTATGGTTTGATCGATGAAGTTGGCGCTGTTGGTCCAGCAATGAAGAAGCTAAATGAATTAATGGAGGAATATAAGGGAGAGCAGGAAGGAGATCTTGTGCAATGATTCTTTATACCATCCTACCAAATGAAGCAGTATTCCCTCCTGATCAGAGTGTTTATGAGCAGCAGAAAATCATAGAATGGAACGGAGTCCAACTTCTTGTCGAGCGAACGTCTCTGACAGAGTGTAGGGTTGTGCAGGTACTTAGCACAGATCCCATGGACTATCTCAATGATGCAACACAGCCTGGTCAAATGTTAACGCTATCCACTTCTCCACTGAAATAGAGCCTATAGGACCACGGGAAGATGTGGTATACTAGGAATAGATTGGTGAACAAAAAGCAGCCTGAAATGGCTGCTTTTTTCACCAGCTATGGCTTGTATAGAGGTGAGATAATGGCAAAACGAAAAAGAAAAAAGACAACAAAGAAACAGGCCGCCTGGCAATCCCAAGTCAAAGTTGAATTTATCGGTTTAACAGTTCTGGCTTTTACCGTTTTAGGTGTTTTGAAAATGGGAGTAGTTGGACGAGCGATTTACCATATGTTTCGCTTTTTTGCAGGTGAATGGTATGGATTAATTATCGCAGGCCTTGTGATATTCGCAGGTTATTTAATTGTAAAGAGGAAGCTCCCAGCCTTTTGGACAAGAAGATTAGCAGGATTTTATTTACTTGGCATTTCATTTCTGTTATTGAGTCACGTCGGCTTATTTGAAACACTTTCTCGTCAGGGCCAATGGGATAGTCCATCGGTTATTGCTAATACATATGAACTCTTCCGAATGGACGTTAGCGATCCATCAGAAACTAGCCCGCTTGGCGGGGGCATGATCGGTGCGCTTCTCTTCGCCTTTTGCTACAGACTTTTTGATGCAACAGGAACGCAGCTAATGGCCTTTCTATTGATTTTACTATCTTTTGTATTGATTACGGGTAAATCGTTTAGTGATGTACTAGGTAAAGCCCTTGCCTGGGTTAAAGGTTTTGTATTAAACACATATGATGAAGCGAAATCACTTCTATCAGAAAGTAAGAATTCAAGAAGAGAAAAGAGAGAACAGCGGGCTGCATTAAGAGAACAAGAAGCATCAATGGAGCCTGAGGAAACGTATGACGTCTCCCAAACAAGTAAGGATGAATCAGAAGAAGAGGCGCCATTTGAGCCAGAGATTCGAACCTTTACTGAAAGTGCTTATCCAACACAGTCAGAAACGCCTGTGGAGAAGGAGACAGAAGAAAGTAAAGGTGGTGAACCTGTTAAGGAAGCATCAGATGGAACCCCAATTCAGTCGCTAACAGTTGGCGAGCTAGAAAACAAAGATTATCGTCTTCCATCTTTATCTTTACTGCAGCCTCCTAAGAAGGTGTCGCAGGATAATGAACGTCAGCAAATTTCCGCAAACGCTCGTAAATTAGAAAAGACGTTTGAGAGCTTTGGTGTAAAAGCCAAAGTAATGAAGGTTCATCTTGGTCCAGCGGTAACGAAATATGAGGTATATCCTGATACAGGTGTGAAAGTAAGTAAAATTGTAAACTTAACAGATGACCTGGCACTAGCTCTTGCTGCACGGGACCTACGTATTGAAGCGCCGATCCCAGGTAAATCTGCGATAGGGATCGAAGTACCGAATTCTGAAGTCGCGATGGTTACATTGAGGGAAGTATTGGAATCAAAAGAATACCAATCGCACGAATCGAAAGTATCTATTGGTTTCGGAAGAGATATTTCTGGTGAAGCAGTTGTTTCCGATTTATCTAAGATGCCCCATCTACTTGTTGCAGGAGCAACAGGAAGCGGAAAAAGTGTGTGTATCAACGGTATTATTGCAAGCATTATGATGAAGGCCAAGCCTCATGAAGTTAAAATGATGATGATTGATCCTAAGATGGTTGAACTTAACGTATACAATGGCATACCACATCTTCTAGCACCAGTCGTAACGGATCCGAAGAAAGCTTCACAGGCTTTGAAAAAGGTTGTGAGTGAAATGGAGCGTCGTTATGAGCTATTCTCACATACTGGTACGCGGAATATCGAAGGGTATAACAATCATATTAAGCGTCATAATGAAACGTCAGAGGCGAAGCAGCCTTCACTACCGTATATTGTTGTTATTGTGGATGAGCTAGCTGATTTAATGATGGTAGCGTCAAGCGATGTAGAGGATGCGATTACAAGACTCGCACAGATGGCACGAGCAGCGGGAATACATTTAATCATTGCGACACAGCGTCCGTCAGTTGACGTTATCACAGGGGTGATTAAAGCTAATATTCCATCCCGTATTGCCTTTAGCGTTTCGTCCATGACAGACTCAAGAACAATTCTTGATATGGGTGGAGCAGAGAAATTGCTAGGTAAAGGGGATATGCTATTCCTTCCTGTAGGGGCGAATAAACCCAAACGAGTTCAGGGTGCCTTCTTATCTGATGAGGAAGTAGAAGAACTCGTTGACTTTGTCATTGCCCAGCAAAAAGCTCAGTATCAGGAAGAAATGATACCAACAGATAAGCCTGAGGAAGCTCAGCCGGAAGTAGATGATGATTTATATGATGACGCTGTTCAATTGATAACCGAGATGCAAACAGCTTCGGTATCAATGCTACAACGACGATTTCGAATAGGTTACACCCGAGCAGCAAGATTAATCGATGCTATGGAAGCTCGAGGTATCGTAGGACCTTATGAGGGCAGTAAACCTCGTGAAGTTCTCGTTAGTAAAGGGGAAGAAGCACAATCCAGTTAAGGGTTGTGCTTCTTTTTTATGTGTTTTTATCCTAGTGACGACAAATCGGAATGAGAAAAACGAAAAGAATTGGCCATTTGTGTTAGAAATTCTATCATTTTAAATATTGGTAATCGGGCTTTTTTTCAAAAAACTATTCCTTTATCTCCTTGAAAATGGTATAGTTATTGTCGAAATATGACTATTTTTTCAAAAATATTTCATGCGTGTTTCAGAGCCGTTTCTCATGCATATTATTTTTTATTGGGCAATGAAAACGCGACCAAACAAAGCATAGCTCGATAGAGAGAAGAGAGAGCGGGCGGCGTTTAAAAAACATTAGGGGGATTAAGATGAAGAAGAAGTACGGATTTATGTTGTCAGCTGTATTAGCTGCAGGTACGCTTTTGTCAGCTTGTGGAACGGGAGATACGAATAATGAAAGTTCTGGCGGCGGAGGCAGTGAAGGCGAAAGCAGCGACTTTAAAGTTGCGATGGTAACTGATACAGGCGGTGTGGATGATAAATCATTTAACCAATCTGCTTGGGAAGGTCTTCAGCAGTTTGGAAAAGATAATGGACTTGAGAAAGACAAAGGTTTTAAATATGTTCAGTCAACTGCAGCAAGTGACTACCAACCAAACCTTTCAGGCTTAATTCGTGAAGATTATAATTTGATCTTCGGAATCGGATTCCTTATGCAACAAGATATTCAAACAATTGCAACACAAAAGCCAGATTCTCAGCTTGCTCTTGTTGATAGTGTAGCTGTAACGGAAGATGGCGAGCCAATGGAGAACGTAGCAAGTATTACTTTCAAAGAGCACCAGGGTTCATTCTTAGTAGGAGTTATCGCTGGAATGCAATCTGAAACTGACAAAGTTGGTTTTATCGGTGGTGTTGATTCTGAATTAATCAAGAAGTTTGAGAGTGGATTTAAAGCCGGAGTGAAATCCGTTAATCCTGATGCTGAGATCTTCACACAATATGCGGATGATTTCAACGCAGCAGAAGTAGGACAGGCTATTGCAGGTACTCTTTATGATAAAGGCGCGGATATCATTTATCATGCTGCTGGCGGAACAGGAAATGGCGTATTCACTGAAGCGAAGAACCGTGCGAAAAACGGTGAAAAAGTTTGGGTTATCGGTGTTGACCGTGATCAGCATGAAGAAGGAATGCCTGAGAACGTAACGCTAACTTCTATGGTGAAGCGTGTGGATACAGCTGTTATTGAAGTTTCCAAGCAAACAATGGACGGCGACTTCCCAGGAGGAAAAGTTACAGAGTTTGGTCTTGAAGAAGATGGCGTAGGTATTGCTGAATCACAAGAAAATGTATCTGAAGAAGCACTACAAAAAGTAGAAGAGTATAAAGAGAAAATTCAGAGCGGCGAATTGGAAGTTCCAAGTACTGACGATGAGTACAAAGAATTCGAAAGCTCTCTATAAGAGATCGTCCATTACGTTTTCTGAGCGTGATGGATTTCTAGAAATCTCACCTACATTATAGCCAAATATGGGACGAAGGCTAGTATTTTCATAGACTAGCCTTTGTTTCATGCTTTGGATAAGGGAGTGGCATCTACATGGAATACGTCATTGAAATGAGAAATATCCGTAAAGAATTTCCTGGGATTGTGGCAAATGACAATATTACGTTACAGCTAAGAAAAGGGGAAATCCATGCCCTTCTTGGTGAAAATGGCGCAGGGAAATCAACCTTGATGAATGTTTTGTTTGGTCTTTATCAGCCTGAAAAAGGCGAAATACACGTTCGCGGTAAGAAGGTTAATATTACAGATCCAAATGTAGCGAATGAACTCGGAATTGGAATGGTTCACCAGCACTTTATGCTTGTTGAAAAATTTACCGTAACGGAGAATATTATTCTTGGGAATGAGCCAACTGCTAAAGGTCAGGTTAATCTAAAGCAGGCTGCTAAAGATGTAGAAGCTATTTCAAAGCAATATGGTCTTGCAGTCGATCCAAATGCGAAGATTGAAGAAATATCCGTAGGTATGCAGCAGCGTGTGGAAATTCTAAAAACGCTATACCGTGGAGCAGACATCTTAATTTTTGACGAGCCTACTGCAGTGTTAACTCCTCAGGAGATTAAAGAACTTATCACAATTATGAAAAAGCTGATTTCTGAAGGGAAATCAATCATTCTGATTACACACAAACTGAAAGAAATTATGGAAGTAAGTGATCGTTGTACTGTTATTCGTCGAGGTGTCGGGATCGGTACTGTTGATGTTGCGAATACGAATCAGGATGAATTAGCTTCTATGATGGTCGGACGTGAAGTGAATTTTTCAATTCAGAAAAAGCCTTCAGAGCCTTCTAATGCAACGCTTGAGATCAGTAACCTTGTAGTAGAAGATGCACGTAAAGTACCAGTTGTAAACGGTATGAACTTAACTGTCCGTGCAGGAGAAATTGTCGGGATTGCAGGAGTAGATGGTAATGGACAATCAGAATTAATTGAGTCGATTACAGGATTACGTAGATCAAAATCTGGAAGTATCAATCTTAGCGGAAAAAACATAACAAATTGGAAACCGCGTCGTGTAACGGAAAGCGGTATTGCTCATATTCCACAGGATAGGCATAAGCATGGGCTTGTGTTAGATTTTTCGATTGGCGAAAATATGGTTCTTCAGACCTATTATAAAAGACCCTTCTCTAGAAATGGCATTTTAAATCTTTCAACCATTATGGATAAGGCGAAATCATTAATTAAAGAGTATGATGTGCGGACCCCAAGTGAGATGACGCCTGCTCGTGCGCTTTCTGGTGGGAACCAGCAGAAGGCCATTATCGCACGTGAAATCGATCGAAGTCCTAATCTATTGATTGCGGCACAGCCTACACGTGGACTTGATGTAGGTGCGATTGAATTTATTCACTCTAAATTAGTAGAAGAACGTGACAATGGAAAAGCAGTTCTTCTTATTTCCTTCGAACTTGAAGAAATTATGAATGTGAGTGACCGTATTGCGGTTATTTATGAAGGGAAAATAGTGGCGATCGTCAAGCCAGAAGAAACAACTGAGCAAGAGCTTGGACTTTTGATGGCTGGTGCAAAGAGCAAAAAGGCTGGTGAGACTTCATGAAGTTATTAAAAGGGAAATGGTCTGGCATTACAGTGCCGTTGCTTTCAGTAGCTCTAGGATTACTCGTTGGCGGTATTATTATGCTTGTTAGTGGATACAACCCGATTGTTGCTTACGCAGCATTGTTTAACGGGATATTCTCCAATACGTATGTAATGGGTGAAACCGTTCGGCAAATGACGCCGCTTATTTTGTCTGGTCTAGCGGTTGCGTTTGCTTTCCGTACAGGGCTGTTTAATATCGGAGTAGAAGGCCAACTATTAGTTGGGTGGCTTGCATCGGTTTATATTGGTTTACAATTTGAAGGACTAAGTCCTATTGTTCACATTCCACTCGCTATTTTAGCGGCAGGTCTTGCCGGAGCTCTCTGGGCATTTGTACCTGGTTTCTTGAAAGCAAAATATCACGTACATGAAGTTATTACGACGATCATGATGAACTATGTAGCCCTTCATGTTGTGAACGCGATTATTCGTACGTATTTACTTGCTCCTGGCGAGCGAACGGATCAAATTAATGCATCGGCTTCGTTGCAATCTCCGTTTCTAGAATCGATTACGGATTTTTCACGTCTTCATTATGGTTTTGTAGTGGCGATTATCGGAGCAATTATTATGTGGTTCCTTCTTTGGAAAACGACGACAGGGTACGAACTTCGCTCGGTTGGTTTTAATAAATATGCTTCAGAATATGCAGGAATTAATGTTCAACGCAACATTGTCCTTTCTATGGTTATCTCCGGAGCTTTTGCAGGAGCAGCTGGGGCAATGGAAGGGCTTGGCACATACGGCTATATGACCGTTATGGCTGACTTTACAGGAGTTGGATTTGACGGAATCGCAGTTGCGCTTCTTGGTGCAAATGGTGCACTAGGTGTTGTTCTTGCTTCAGCGTTATTTGGGGGACTGAAAATTGGAGCTCTCAACATGCAGTCTGTGGCACAGGTACCAACACAGTTAGTTGAAATCGTGATTGCGATGATTATTTTCTTTGTCGCATCCAGTTACTTGATTCACTGGATCAGCAACAGGGTGAGCAAAAGGGGGAAAATTTAATGGATTTCATGCAGATTCTTCAGCTCATTATTCCTGCCGCTATTTTTTCAGCAGCTCCCCTGATTTTCACTGCTCTTGGTGGAGTATTCAGTGAACGGTCAGGTGTTGTTAACATTGGACTAGAAGGCTTAATGTTAATGGGGGCTTTCACGGGTGCGTTATTTACAATTCTAGGCGAACAGTGGGGAATGGGGGCAGCTTCACCTTGGTTTTCACTTGTTGTAGCGATTATCGTTGGAATGCTGTTCTCCTTGCTTCACGCTGTTGCAAGTATTTCGCTTAAAGCTGATCAGGTTGTAAGTGGTGTAGCCCTTAACTTCCTAGCTGCTGGTCTTGCAATCTTCCTTGTGAAGAAAATCTTTGACGCTGGTCAAACGCCAATTATTCAGGAACGTATTTATAAAACGGATGTGCCTTTCTTAAGTGACATTCCGTTTATTGGACCATTGTTTTTCTCAAGTGCGTATTATACGTCATACATTGCGATCGTGCTAGCATTCGTCGTATGGTGGGTTCTCTATAAAACGCCGTTTGGTCTTCGTCTTCGCTCTGTTGGGGAGCACCCGATGGCTGCTGATACGATGGGAATCAACGTGACAAAAATGCGCTATGTAGCGGTTATGCTAAGTGGTGGGTTTGCTGGTCTTGGTGGTGCAGTTTATGCGACATCGATTGCCGGTAACTTTAGCCACGCAACGATTTCTGGACAAGGTTTTATGGCACTTGCTGCTATGATCTTTGGGAAGTGGCATCCGCTTGGCGCAATGGGAGCAGCCCTTTTCTTCGGTCTTGCTCAGTCGCTCAGTATTACTGGACAGCAGATTCCTGGTTTAAAAGAAATTCCAGAAGTTTATCTTCTAATCTCTCCTTATGTTTTAACTATTCTTGCCCTTGCAGGTCTAGTTGGACGAGCGGATGCGCCAAAAGCGATTGGCGAGCCGTATGAGAAAGGAAAGCGATAACGTCGGGGCGAAGCTCTTCGTGAAAACGGAGAGCTTTTTCGTATGAGTAGTTTTTTTGGGGGGGGGATGGTTCTAGGATTTTAATCTTTGTTTTTAAGCGTTCCTAGCTGCATCGCCCAGCCTCTCGATCGCTTCAGCCAAAAAAATGAACACAAAAAGCGTGTTCTAGTTCAAGAGCTCCAATATCTCCGTTTCTAAACGCTCGTCTTCGCTTTTCTTGTCTAGCTACGACTCGCAGAAACTGCGATATTTCACTCTTTCACCAGAACACAAAAAGCGTGTTCTAGTTCAAGAGCTCCAATATCTCTGTTTCTAAACGCTCGTCTTCGCTTTTCGTGTCCAGCTGCAGTGAGCAGACACTTGGTCACTTCGCCCTATAACTCGAACACAAAGACCGTGTTCAATTTATAGGGCTCCAGTGCCTGTCGTGTCTAACCGCTCACTTCTGCTTTTCGTGTCTAGCTGCAGCCTCCAGACCCTCGGTCACTTCACCTTTCAACCTGAACACAAAGACCGTGTTCATTTTGAAAGGCTCCAGTGCCTGCCGGGTCTAAACGGAGGCTTCCGCTTTTCGTGTCTAGCTACGACTCGCAGAAACTGCGATATTTCACTCTTTCACCAGAACACAAAAAGCGTGTTCTAGTTCAAGAGCTCCAATATCTCCGTTTCTAAACGCTCGTCTTCGCTTTTCTTTTAAAAAGTACTAATTGCTTACACTATTACACATACTATGGTATAAAGGGGGTAAGTTTCAGTTTCCTCTGATGGTAGTTAATGGATTTTAAAAAGGAGTGAGGTCAATGGCTATTATCCCTCATGAGAAAACCTCGTGCGGCGGTTTGACGCTACATAGGATACAAACGGATAAATATAAAACAACAACGGTAGTGGTTCAATTTAAGGCGCGTTTGACTGAAGAGACGGTAACGGAGAGGGCTCTTTTGCCTCATGTGTTGCAAAGCGGGACGGAGAATTATCCTTCGTCTAAAGCAGTGAGGACTGAGCTTGAGAAGCTTTATGGTGCAACGCTTGGTGTGGATCTTGCTAAGAAGGGCGATTTTCATATTATGACGTTCCGGATGGATTTTGCGAATGAGAAGTTCCTTTCGGAAGATGAACCTTTGTTCAAAAAAGCTCTTTCTCTCCTTTCAGAAGTAATCATGAATCCAAAAACGGATGGAACTAGTTTTGATTCTTCTATTGTGGATAAAGAAAAGCGTACGATGAAACAGCGCATTCAGTCTATTTATGATGATAAGATGCGTTTTGCTAATATGAGACTTACGCAAGAAATGTTTCCAAACGAAGCGTTTGGACTTCATGTATATGGGGAGAAAGAAGAAGTCGATCGCGTAACGGCTAAATCTCTTTATGATTTCTACAAAAAAGTGTGTGCTGAAGATGAGATTGATCTTTATTTAGTTGGCAATTTAGAGGGAGTTCATGCTGAAGAGGTCGTTAAGGAACTATTTCCTTTTAAAGAACGAACCGATCGTGGCTCTGAGGCGACACAAAAAGCGTCACTTGATGTAGAAGAGAAAGAAATTTTAGAAACACAGGAAATTAAGCAAGGAAAGCTTCACATGGGCTTTCGTTCAGGCGTTGGGTATGCTGACGATGAATATTTTGCTCTTCAAGTGTTTAACGGTATGTTTGGTGGTTTCTCGCATTCTAAGCTGTTCCGAAACGTACGTGAGAAAGAAAGTCTCGCTTATTATGCAGCTTCACGTTATGAAAGCCACAAAGGTTTAATTATCGTGATGTCAGGAATTGAATTTAAAAACTATAAGAAAACGGTTGATATCATTAAAGAACAGCTTACAGCGATGAGAAATGGCGAATTTAATGAAGAAGAAATGAAGCAAACGAAAACAATGATTCGTAATCAGCTGCTTGAAACCGTCGATGATGCGAAGGGCATGGTGGAACTTCTTTACCATGGTGTCGTTTCTCAAAAGCTACGCACCATTGAGGAGTGGCTCGACGGAGTCGAAGCTGTAACTAAAGAGGACATTTTAGCAGTTGCGGATAAGGTTAAGCTTGATACCGTTTATTTCTTAAAAGGCGAGGAGGCTTAATCATGAAAACTATTCCATTTAACCAACTACAGGAGACTCTTTACCACCAAACGATGGACAACGGACTTGATGTGTATGTCCTTCCGAAAAAAGGTTTTAACAAAACTTATGCAACGTTTACGACAAAATATGGTTCGGTTGATAATCATTTCGTACCATTAAACGGTTCGGAGAATGTTCAAGTTCCCGATGGCATTGCTCACTTCCTTGAGCACAAAATGTTTGAGAAGGAAGATCGGGATGTGTTTCAAGATTTTAGTAAACAAGGTGCCTCATCAAATGCCTTTACGTCGTTTACACGCACGGCCTACTTGTTTTCAACAACACAGAACGTGATGCAAAACCTTGAAACACTTGTTAATTTTGTTCAAGATCCGTACTTTAGTGACCAAAGTGTTGAAAAGGAAAAGGGGATTATCGGTCAGGAAATTGAAATGTATAATGACAATTCCGACTGGCGAGCGTATTTTGGTGTGATTGAAAATATGTTCCACCATCATCCTGTTAAAATTGATATTGCTGGGACGATCGAATCCATCGCCAAAATCACGAAGGAATCTTTATATACGTGCTATGAAACATTCTATCATCCATCAAATATGGTGCTATTTGTTGTTGGTGCCGTGGAACCGAATGAAATCATGTCCTTTGTAGAGAAAAATCAGGCGGCGAAATCTTACAAAGATCAGCCACCGATTGAACGATTTTTTGATGAGGAACCTCAAAAGGTGGCAGAGAAGAAGAAAGTTCTTCCGATGTCTGTACAAGTGGCGAAGTGCCTCGTTGGATTTAAAGAACCAAATCCAGGGCGTCAGGGGGAGGACCTTCTGAAGCACGAGCTTTCCATTAATCTTGCGCTTGATTTGATGTTCGGACAGAGCTCGGAGAATTACGAGAAGCTTTATAATGAAGGACTTATTGATCAGAGCTTTTCGTATGATTTTACAGAAGAAGAGAAATTCGGTTTCTCCATCTTAGGAAGCAATACAAGCTCACCAGATGAGCTAGCAGATCGTTTGTTTTCAATGATACAATCGTTTAAGAATGAGTCAGTTGATACAGATCAGCTCGAGCGAATTCGTAAGAAAAAGATCGGTAGTTTCTTACGAGCATTAAATTCTCCAGAGTTTATTGCGAATCAGTTCACACGCTATCGCTTTAATGACATGGATTTATTTGAAGTTGTTCCAATGCTTGAGTCAATTACAGCGAAAGACATTGAAGAGGCGGTTAAGGGACACTTTGCTGAAGAATCATTTACAGTATGTCAGGTCGTCCCAAAATCCTAGAAAGCACCCAACTGGGTGCTTTTTCACTGATCATTAAATTAAAAATTAGTGATGAGATGAGTTTAAAGAAAGGGAGATACTTAGTGAAAGATGTTTTAATAACCGGGGCGAGCGGCGGGGTTGGCAAGGCCATTGCTGCTGCATATATTCATAAAGGGGAGCGGGTATACGCTCATTATCACAAAAATGAACGTTCTCTTTTTGAATTAAAGGCAGCTTATCCCGAGGCGAATTTATTTCCAGTACAGGCGGATTTAGCTAGTAAGGATGGAGCGCGTCACTTAACAGAGCAAGTACAGGGCATCGACACCCTTATTCTAAACGCTGGCAACAGTTTTTTTGGTTTATTAACTGATATGTCCGATACAGAAATTGAAGCAATGATTCAGCTGCAATTAACCTCGTCCATTAAGCTTGCAAAGCACTATATCAATGAAATGGTTCGAAAGAAAAGCGGTTCAATTATTATTGTTTCTTCTGTGTTTGGATTATCAGGCGCTTCATGTGAAGTTGTTTATTCTTCTGTTAAAGGCGGACTAAATGCGTTTGTAAAGGGTCTTGCGAAGGAGTTAGGTCCAAGCGGAATACGAGTGAACGCTGTGGCACCAGGCTATATTGCAACGAAAATGAATGCCCGTTTGACAGGAGAGGACGAACAATTGTTAATTGATGACATTCCAATGGGACGACCTGGACAACCTGAGGAAGTGGCATCGCTTATTACCTTTTTAGATTCCGATCAAGCTTCTTACATAAGCGGTCAAATTATTTCAGTTGATGGTGCCTGGCTGTAAAAAACGATGCATAATGTCCTTTCCTTCGAGACAACATATAGGTGATGACTTGATAAAGGAGGGATATAGATGTCTGTACTAGATAATTTTGATTCGTGGAAAGGGTTCTTGCACGATCGCTTAAATCAGGGCGAACAGCAAGGACTTTCTCAGGAAGTTGTCTCAGATGTTGCTTACCAGATCGGCGGATACCTTGCTGATGGAGTAAAAGCGAAAAATGATCAAGAACAGCTTCTTGCTGACTTATGGCATGTAGCTAGCGAAGAAGAACAGCATGCGATCGCAAATATGATGGTTAAGCTCGTTCAAAACGAAAGATAAATAATTTTTTACAGAAGGAGGGTGTCTAAACACCCTTCTTTTTCTATGAAATGGAACAAATGATGTAAGAAAAGTAAATAAAATCCCGATTCATCTCTTTTAACCTTTATGAAAATCATTTATGATTAAAGGAACATAGGAAATTTGTGGCTAAAGGAGTTGGCATATGGAGAAGAAAGAATGGTATCTTGAATATGAAATTCATAAAAACAGACCGGGTCTTCTTGGAGACGTGGCGTCCTTATTAGGAATGCTAGGCATTAACATTATTACGATTAATGGTGTCGATGATATGCGAAGAGGCTTGCTTCTTCTGGTTGATGAAATTCAGCAAATTGAGCGTTTGGAATCTATTTTAAATACAATGGACAATATTACTGTAACAAAGATGCGAGAACCGAAATTGCGAGATCGTCTTGCTGTTCGGCATGGTAGGTACATACAGCGTGATGCGGATGACAAGAAAACGTTTCGTTTTATTCGAGACGAGCTTGGACTACTTGTTGATTTTCTAGCAGAAATTTTTAAACAAGATGGTCATAAGCTTGTTGGAATAAGAGGGATGCCGCGTGTTGGCAAAACTGAGTCGATCGTTGCTTCAAGTGTTTGTGCGAACAAGCGTTGGGTGTTTTTATCTTCAACGATGTTGAAACAAACGGTTCGAACGCAAGTCGCTGACGATGAACTTAACAGTGATCATATCTTTTTAATTGATGGGATTGTATCTGCGAGACGAGCATCTGAACGGCATTGGCAGGTGCTTCGTGATATTATGAGGCTCCCAGCAACAAAGGTTGTCGAGCATCCTGATATATTTGTTCAAGAAACAGAGTATACGATGAACGATTTTGATTATATAATTGAATTGCGAGACGATCCGGAACAAGAAATTACATATCAGGTAATTGAAAATCAATCTTCTGGATTTTCAAGCTTAGACTTTAACTAATTGGTAGGTGTTTTTCATTGACAGAGCTAGGTCAACGTCTGAAAGAGGCTCGAAGCGATAAGGGATTATCAATCGAGGAAATTCAGTCCATTACAAAGATTCAGAAACGCTATCTTCATGCGATTGAAGAAGGAAATTACGAACTGCTTCCAGGTAATTTTTATACGCGTGCATTTATTAAAAACTATGCGGAAGCAGTTGGCTTTAACGGAGAGGAATTTCTTGAGGAATATGCTTCAGAGATCCCTAAAGCAAGTGCAGATGTGCCGGAGAGTTTACCACCAAGGAAAATGAGAAGGCCATCTCAGCCAAGCAAATCTTCATCAGCTTCTTCCAAATGGTCTTCCGTATTTCCGTCTATACTTGTCATTTTGTTGATAGTAGGCGTGGCAGCATTGATCTGGTATGTCGTCCAAAGCGGTGATCAAACGACAAACCAGAATGCTACAACAAACCAGGCGGAGGAACAAATTTCTAGCGATGAGAACAGCGGCAGTGCACCTGATTCAGATGAAGTGAGCGACTCTGAAAACGATGCATCTTCTGAGAAACCTGAAGAGGAACCGAAAGAAGATGAAGAAAAGGAAAAAGAAGAGCCTGCTGAAGAACCTGAAGAAGAGCCTGCCCCTGAAATGGAAATTAAGAAGGTAGACAGCAGCGCTGATCGTTCTACGTATGAGATTACGAATGCAGAGAAGTTTGAAGTGAAGTTAGAAGCATCAGGCAGTAGTTGGGTCGCTCTAACTGGCGCTAGTGATAAGAAGTACGTATATGAAAGTCTTGCCAAAGGGAAAGACGTGACGGAAGACTTATCAAGTGAAGCTTCAGCAACACTTCGTTTAGGGAGTTCGCCAAATGTCGCTGTGTTTGTAAACGGGGAAAAGATTAAGATTCCAAAAGAACCTGTTGTTCAAAATGTGACGTTCAATTTCAAAAAAGCCGAGTAAGTTAAAGGAGTCATCTTGATTAGATGACTCCTTTTCTTACGATTGGTAATGGTGAAGTTTTCCTTTCTGCATGAAAGAAACAGTGTTAGAATAGAATACGATTTAGTGAGGGGAATTGGTACGCATCTTACAGCTAATGAAAACTGTTGAAGAAAGTGGCTACCCCTTATCACATGATCTGATAGGTTAAATGACATTTAGGAGGAACACACTTGAATTTGCCTAATAAAATTACAGTATCACGCATTTTTTTAATTCCTGTATTTCTAATTTTTCTTCTAGCGCCCTTACCGCTTGGTGAAACAGAAATAGCGGGAGCTGTCTTGCTAAATTCCCATTTAGTTGCTACAGCGATCTTTATTTTCGCCTCAGTAACCGATTGGATTGACGGCTACATAGCTAGAAAGCATAACCTTGTCACGAATCTTGGGAAATTCCTGGATCCTCTGGCTGATAAACTGCTCGTTACGTCAGCCTTTGTCTCGCTTGTTGAGCTCGGTGCTGCGCCAGCATGGATTGTTGTCGTTATTCTTAGTCGTGAATTTGCGGTCACAGGGCTTAGGCTAGTTGCTTCTTCAGAAGGAGAAGTACTAGCGGCAAGCAACCTTGGTAAGTTAAAAACATGGATCCAAATTATCGCGATCATTGCTTTGTTAATTGAAAATGTGCCATTCGAAGCGATTGGTTTTCCTTTTGCAACGATTTCGCTATGGGCAGCACTTATTATTACAGTTTATTCTGGGTGGGATTACTTTTCTAAAAATCGTCAGGTACTACTTAAATCACGTTAACACCCTAGGGGAACAGATTAATCTGTTCCCTTTTGAAACCTCTTTAATAAGCGAATAAGCGATCGAATAGGTAAATTTCCCATTGTTTTCAAGGCGCTTCCTTATACGTTAAAGGTAAACCAATGTATAATAGGTGTAGAGAAATTATGAGCTATGGAAACAAGGAAACACCTTGCTTCGGATAGAAGGGATGGTTACAAAATGAATGCAGAAATTATTGGAATCGGTTCAGAGTTACTACTTGGACAAATCGCCAACACAAATGCAAAATTCATCTCAACTCGTTTGGCTGATCTTGGTATTAATGTTTTTTACCATACAGCCGTCGGTGATAACAGTGAACGATTAAAACAAGTTATTGAAGTTGCAGAGTCTCGCTCTGATTTGTTGATTTTCACAGGTGGCCTTGGACCTACTAAAGATGATCTAACGAAAGAGACGATTGCTAGTACTTTAAATAAAAAATTAGTCTATAACGAAGAAGCAATGGAAAACATCCAGGATTACTATAAAAAAACGGGCGCTCCCATGTCAGAGAATAATCGCAAGCAAGCGCTCGTGTTAGACGGAGCTACAGTACTTCGTAACGACAATGGTATGGCCCCGGGTATGGCTGTTACGGCTAACAACCACACATATATGCTTTTTCCAGGACCACCTAAAGAGCTCTATCCCATGTTCACGAACTATGCTGAACCCTATTTACTTGGTCAGTTGAAGCAAGGTGATACGATTGTATCCCGCGTGCTTCGATTCTTTGGCATTGGAGAGTCAAGGCTTGAAACAGAGCTAGAAGATCTGATTGATCAGCAAACGAACCCGACGATTGCCCCGCTAGCTGGGGAATGGGAAGTTACGCTTCGATTGACAGCTAAAGCCGACACTAAACAAGAAGCGGATAAGTTAATTGATGAAACAGAAAAATTAATTGATGCACGTGTAGGCTCCTATTTATATGGCTATGGAGAGACAACACTCGCAAAAGAAGTCTTCTCACTTCTTAGCGACCGTGATTGGTCTATATCAACAGCAGAAAGCCTTACAGGCGGTATGTTTAGTCAGGAAATAACGGATCTCCCTGGAGCGTCATCACTTTTCTATGGTGGGGTTGTGTGTTACTCTAACGAAGTAAAGCGCGAGATCGGCGTATCAAATGAGACACTAGAAGCATACGGTGCCGTAAGCGAACAATGTGCAATTGAACTCGCTAGAAGCGTAAAAGAGAGATATAAAACCGATGTCGGCATCAGTTTCACAGGTGTTGCAGGTCCAGATCCTAGTGAAGGGAAAGAACCTGGAACAGTGTTTATTGGTGTTGCAGCACCATCTGGTGAGAAAGTGGTCGCCCTCAATCTTGCAGGGAACCGTCATGCCATCCGTAAACGCACTGTGAATCATGGATTGAATACATTATTGAAGTTAGAAAGGTGAATAACGTACGTATGAAGAATTTTGAAGACTTTGCATTGTCAAATGAAGTTAGAAAAGCTGTGCTCGAACTTGGTTTCAAAGAAGCGACTCCGATTCAGGAGAAAGCACTTGAACCAATTTTAGAAGGTAGAGATATGATCGGTCAGGCGCAGACCGGTACAGGAAAAACAGCTGCTTTTGGTATTCCTGTTATTGAAAAAGTGAAAAAAATCGGAGGACCTGAAGCCATCATTCTCACACCAACACGTGAGCTTGCTATGCAGGTTGCGACTGAGCTTCAGAAGCTTTCTAAATACAAAGGGTTAAATGTTCTTGCCGTTTACGGTGGGGAGCCAATCTATCATCAAATCCGTGCATTAAAGAGAGGCGTTAACATAGTTGTAGGAACACCAGGACGCATGCTCGATCACTTGAAACGTAAAACACTTCGCACAGATAACGTTCATACAGCTATTTTAGATGAAGCAGATGAAATGCTTGATATGGGCTTTATTGATGATATTGAACTTATTTTCAAGCAGCTGCCGGCTAATCGCCAGTCGCTCTTATTCTCAGCTACAATTCCTGCACCAATCCGTAAGCTCTCCAGCAAATATTTGAAGAATCCACTTACGATTTCCGTTTCTAAAGGAGATATAACAGCGGATACGGTAGAGCAGGTTTATTACAGAACATTTGAAAGTGATAAATTCGATACGCTTTGTCGCGTCATCGAAAGTGAAGACATTCGCCTCGGCATTATTTTTACCAAAACAAAAAAAGGGGCAGCTCAAGTAACAGAGTCATTGAAAAAGCGTGGCTATCGAGCAGAAGAACTTCACGGAGATTTAACGCAACAGCAGCGTTCGAAGGTAATGAATCTCTTTAGAAAATCTCAAGTGAATTTCCTTGTTGCAACAGATATCGCAGCTCGTGGAATTGACGTTGCTCACGTTAGTCACGTGATCAACTATGATATACCTGAGGACCCAGAACGCTATGTTCACCGTATTGGACGTACAGGTCGCGCTGGGAACAAAGGAATTGCGTTAACGCTCGTAACGCCTAAAGACATGCGTTTCCTTCAATCCATTGAATCAAAAATCAAATTGAACCTATCTGCTGAGCCGCTTCAGGATGAAACGGTTGATCTTGATAACATTGTAAAATCTGTTGAAAAGCAGTTGAAAAAGCAAAAGTCTGATTCGACTGCTCGTGAAACAACCGAGCTTCTTTTAGCTAAATATAACGCAGAAGATCTTGTTCAAGCTTTCCTTGAAAACGCCATTCAGCAGAAGCAGAACACGACTCCTTCCGAATATAACTTTGGTGAAACAGGCGGTCAGAATGGAATGGTTCGTTTCTTCTTAAATGTAGGACGTAATATTGATCTTCATCCAAAGAAACTTTTAAGTGAGCTTTCTGTGATGGCTGGCGTTGATACAGAGTCTGTTGGCCGCATTGATATTTTTGAGAAATTCTCATTCTTTGAAGTGCACGAAGACGTTGCACCATTCGTCTATGAAGCGCTTCGAGCTGGCGGTATTGATGGTAAATCAATCCACCTTGAACCAGCTAAACCACAAAAAAGCAGAGTATAAAATAGAACGATCAGCTTCACTACCGGGGCTGATCGTTCTTCTTTCTTTTTTTATCAAGTTATAATAATCGGGACGTGAAAAGTCAATAGGGTAGAAAATAAAAAAAAGACGAATAAATGTTCGGTTTTCTATTGGCAAATCACCTAAAAAGAGATATGATAGTGATAGTTTAATAACGAGGAGGAATTCATTCGTGAGTGATCGTAAAGCTGCCTTAGATATGGCACTTAGACAAATAGAAAAACAATTCGGTAAAGGTTCAATCATGAAACTCGGCGAACAAGCTGAGCAAAGAGTCTCTACAGTATCAACTGGTTCACTGGCTCTTGATATTGCTCTTGGTGTGGGCGGTTATCCAAGAGGTCGTGTTATCGAAGTATACGGCCCGGAATCTTCTGGTAAAACAACAGTTGCCCTTCACGCTATCGCAGAAGTACAGCGTAACGGTGGCCAGGCTGCTTTTATTGATGCTGAGCACGCTCTGGATCCGGTTTATGCAGAAAAGCTTGGTGTTAACATCGATGAGCTACTACTTTCTCAACCTGATACAGGAGAACAAGCCCTAGAAATTGCTGAAGCTCTCGTACGAAGCGGTGCAGTTGATATGGTTGTAGTTGACTCCGTAGCTGCTCTTGTACCAAAGGCAGAAATCGAAGGTGAAATGGGAGATGCACACGTTGGTTTGCAGGCGCGTCTAATGTCTCAAGCGCTTCGTAAGCTTTCAGGTGCGATTAATAAATCCAAAACTACCGCGGTCTTTATTAACCAGATTCGCGAAAAAGTTGGGGTTATGTTCGGGAACCCAGAAACAACTCCAGGCGGACGTGCGCTGAAGTTCTATTCATCTGTTCGATTAGAAGTTCGTCGTGCTGAAACGCTGAAGCAGGGTAACGACATGGTCGGTAACAAAACGCGTATTAAAGTTGTCAAGAACAAGGTCGCTCCGCCGTTTAAACAAGCAGAAGTTGACATTATGTACGGAGAAGGGATTTCTAAGCAAGGTGAGATCCTTGACATTGGTTCAAACCTTGAAATTGTTCAGAAGAGCGGCGCATGGTTCTCTTTCGAAGGCGAACGTCTTGGACAGGGCCGTGAAAATGCAAAGCAATTCTTGAAAGAAAACCCAGCAATGGAAGCTGAAATTGAAGGGCGTATTCGCGCTCATCACAATCTTGATGCAGATAAGCAGATAGATGAATCAGCTGCAGGTAAAGATACGCTTCTACCTGAAGAAGAATAAGACGCTTGATAGAAAGTCGGTCATAATGGCCGGCTTTTTATCTACTTACATAGTCTGTCGATACGAAACGTTGTACTGACATAGAGAGCTGAATTTCCATGATCAGGCAGTGAATGACCGCTCAATCAAGGCAATTTCACTAAGAGTTCAAGGCGAAAAAAAGAGCAATAATGAGTAATTTGAAGGGATTTTGCCCTGATGTGCTCTCTTGACAACCTTTACTCTGAAAGATACAATATTAATTGTATAATTATAATTTTCTAGTAGAATTATACTTTATTCTTAACAGATGAAATGTGCTGGATTGAAATTTTGCAAGTGGTACTAAGAATTAACATGACAGCAAACCAACAAGTTGATAGCAGGAGGAGGTGAGTTCGATGGATATAGTGATCATCATCTCCACTATGCTGGTCTCTGCAGTCGTCGGAGCAGTTGTTGGATTTCTTGTTCGCAAAACGATTGCTGAAGCGAAAATCTCCAGTGCAGAAATGGAAGCGCAACGGATTATCAAAGAAGGTAAAAACGACGCTGAAGCTTTGAAGAAGGAAGCTATGCTTGAAGCGAAGGACGAGAATCATAATCTTCGTGTTGAAGCTGAGCGTGAAATTCGTGAACGCAGAAATGAGTTACAAAAACAAGAGAATCGTTTGGTACAAAAAGAAGAGGTCCTTGATCGCAAAAGTGAGACTCTTGACAAAAAAGAGGATTCCCTCGAAAGAAGAGAGGACTCTCTCACCAAAAAACAACGGCAAATTGAAGAGATGGAAGGCAAAGTGGAGGAGTTGCTTCAAGAGCAACAACACGAGCTTCAGCGAATTTCCGGTTTAACAAGGGAAGAAGCGAAGCAAATCATCTTCCGTGAAAGTGAGCAGGAGCTTGAGCATGAGCTGGCGCAGATGGTGAAAGAGCGCGAGAACTATGCGAAAGAAGAAGCTGATAAGAAAGCGAGAGAAGTACTTTCGCTTGCGATTCAGCGCTGTGCAGCGGATCATGTTGCAGAAACAACGGTTTCCGTTGTAAACCTGCCTAATGATGAGATGAAAGGTCGAATCATCGGTCGTGAAGGCCGAAACATTCGAACTCTTGAAACGTTAACGGGAATTGACTTGATTATCGATGATACACCTGAGGCAGTTATTCTGTCCGGTTTTGATCCGATACGAAGAGAAATTGCTCGTAATGCCCTGGATAAGCTCGTACAGGATGGAAGAATTCACCCTGCACGAATTGAAGAAATGGTTGAGAAATCACGCAGGGAAGTGGATGAATACATTCGCGAAGTTGGAGAACAATCCACATTTGAAATTGGAGTTCACGGACTCCACCCGGATCTCATTAAGATCCTGGGCCGTTTGAAATTCCGTACAAGTTATGGACAGAATGTCTTGAAGCATTCCATGGAAGTTGCTTATCTAACGGGTCTTATGGCCGCAGAGCTTGGAGAAGACGTACAGTTAGCACGTCGCGCTGGTCTCCTTCATGACCTTGGTAAAGCGATTGACCACGAAGTCGAAGGTAGCCACGTTGAAATTGGCGTTGAGCTTGCGACGAAGTATAAAGAGCATCCGGTTGTTATTAATGCAATCGCATCTCACCATGGTGATACGGAAGCAACATCAGTAATTTCAACGCTTGTGGCAGCAGCCGATGCATTGTCAGCTGCACGTCCGGGAGCGCGTCGTGAAACACTTGAGACGTATATTCGCCGTCTTGAGAAACTTGAGGAAATTTCAGAGTCGTTTGAAGGCGTTGAGAAATCATTCGCGATTCAAGCTGGCCGAGAAATCAGGATCATGGTTAAGCCTGATCTTGTTGATGACGTTTCATCATATCGTCTCGCACGAGAAATTACGAAGAAAATTGAAAATGAACTGGACTACCCTGGGCACATTAAGGTCACGGTCATTCGTGAAACAAGGGCAGTTGAGTATGCAAAATAAAGCGATGCCGCGTGCATCGCTTTATTTAATTTCACCTAAAACTTACGAATCATACTTTCTTTTGATAAACTGATAAAGAATGAACTAAGAGATTGGAGCATTATAATGAATATACTTTTTATTGGAGACGTTGTTGGCTCTCCCGGACGCAATATGATTTCTACTTATTTACCTCGCTTAAAGAAAAAATACAAACCTACTTTTACGATTGTGAATGGCGAGAATGCGGCAAGTGGTCGCGGCATTACAGAGAAGATCTACCGTGGCTTTCTTGAGTCAGGCGCTCAAGTCAT
Source organism: Anaerobacillus sp. QJM3NY_32 (assembly GCF_056173645.1). Lineage (NCBI taxonomy): Bacteria > Bacillati > Bacillota > Bacilli > Caryophanales > Bacillaceae > Anaerobacillus > Anaerobacillus sp. QJM3NY_32. The sequence continues at coordinate 1,929,208 of NZ_CM149684.1, forward strand.
TACGATGGGTAATCATACATGGGACAACCGTGAAATTTTTGAATTTATCGATCGTGCTCCTAAACTCGTCAGACCTGCTAACTTCCCAGAAGGAACGCCAGGAAACGGTTCAACGATTGTGAACATTAATGGTGTTGAAGTAGGTGTCATTAACTTGCAGGGAAGAACGTTTCTTCCTGCGATGGATGATCCGTTCCGTAAAGCGGATGAACTGATTGAAGAGATGAGAGAGAGAACACCGGTCATTTTTGTTGATTTTCATGCAGAAACAACGAGTGAAAAACAGGCGATGGGCTGGTATCTTGATGGCAGAGTGACGGCAGTCGTGGGAACACATACTCACGTTCAAACAGCTGATGAGCGCATCTTGCCAGGTGGAACGGCTTATATGACAGATGCAGGAATGACAGGTCCTTACGATGGTATTCTTGGTATGGAGCGTGAAGCGGTAATTAAGAAGTTCCTTACGACAATGCCTGTAAGGTTTGAAGTAACAAAAGGTCGGGAACAACTTAGTGGGGTCTTTTTAACACTAGATCCAAAAACTGGTAAGGCAACAAAGATTCAACGGATTGCGATCAATGACGACCATCCATTCTATGATTAAAACGTTTTGAAAAGATGACGGAAACAGCAGGAATACAAGCTTCTTACAAGGAATATAGTCTAGAGTGGTAATGGATGATCAAATTAAGGAGGGGCTATAATGGATATATTAAAAGTTTCAGCAAAATCCAATCCTAATTCTGTAGCTGGTGCACTTGCGGGCGTCCTTAGGGAACGCGGTAATGCCGAGATTCAAGCGATTGGAGCAGGTGCATTAAATCAAGCTGTTAAAGCAGTAGCCATCGCAAGAGGGTTTGTAGCACCTAGTGGCGTTGACCTCATTTGTATCCCTGCTTTCACCGATATTTTAATTGATGGTGAAGAGCGTACCGCAATTAAGCTCATTGTAGAGCCTCGCTAAATCATTCCGTCAGAAAAACCTGTTTGTTTTTACAAACAGGTTTTTTATACTTTAATTTGAAACGCAGAAGAATGAAGGGGGATCTTAATGAATATAGTAGATGCACACTGTGACGTATTATGTAAAATGTGGTTGAATCCATCGCTTTCCTTTGAAAATGGGGAAGGACTCCATACAAACCTTGAGCAAATGAGAAGGGCAGGAGCAAAGCTACAGCTTTTTGCGATCTATGTTCCAGAAAGCGTGCCGGCTTCCGCTAAATTTGATTGTGCCCTTGAAATGGTTGAGATTTTCCACGAAAAGGTTATCAAGCCATATGAGGATGTTGTTGCGGTTTTTTCCAAAAAAGAGGCAGAGCAGCTTCCTGATGGGAAAATAGGAGCGATGCTCACGTTAGAAGGCGTAGATGCAATAGGGAGTGAAGCAACAAGGCTTAAAACGCTCATTCGACTTGGTGTGCGATCGGTTGGATTAACGTGGAATTATGGGAATGCAACGGCAGACGGTATTCTTGAATCAAGGGGCGCAGGGTTAACTGATTTTGGAAGAAGCGTTGTCGATTTACATAACCAGCATCGAGTGTGGACGGATGTTTCGCATCTTTCAGTACGAGCATTTTGGGATGTGTTAGAGCAAGGGCGCTACGTCATCGCTTCTCACTCGAATGCCAAAGCCATTTGCACCCATCCAAGAAACTTGGATAATCAACAGTTATCGGCGCTAATTGAAAAGAATTCCTTGATCGGCGTGACGTTTGTGCCTAAGTTTCTACGAAATGACCGGAATGCAAGTGTTTCTGATATTATCCATCATATTGAACACATCTGTAGCCTCGGTGGCGCGGAGAATATTGGACTTGGCTCAGATTTTGATGGAATTGATCAAGTTCCGAAAGATTTAACATGCTACAGCGACTATCCTCGACTTATTGAGGAGCTACATCGCTATTACAATGATGACCAAGTAAATGGGTTTTTAGGTGAAAACTTTATGGCTAGAATGCCTGAGTAAGTAAGAATTTAGTAATTGTGAGCTTCGTGAGCAGGGAATTATCATCCTATTTCGAACTAGTAATATAAGCAAGCGGTTTCAGGTACTAGATTAGAAAGGGTGGGACGTTATGATCGAACAACTTTCGTGGAAAGTTGGAGGACAGCAGGGTGAAGGAATAGATAGTACAGGAGAAATATTTGCGATCGCATTAAATCGACTTGGCTACTACTTGTATGGTTACCGGCATTTCTCGTCCCGTATCAAAGGGGGGCATACGAATAATAAGATCCGTGTTAGTACGAAAGAAGTTCGAGCGGTCTCAGATGACCTTGACATGCTTATTGCGTTTGATCAGGAAACAATTGATGTGAATGCTCATGAGCTTCATAGTAAAGGAATTATTATCGGTGATGCCAAATTCAAGCCAGTGAAGCCTGAGAAATGTCAGGCGACGCTCGTGATCATTCCCTTTACTGAAATCGCAACTGAACTAGGGACATCACTGATGAAGAATATGGTGGCAATTGGCGCAACAAGCGCGGCGTTAGGAATTGATACTGCGACGTATCAAGCTGTCGTGGAAGAGATATTTGGCCGTAAAGGCGAAAAAGTTGTGAACAATAACATGGAGGCGATTCAGCGTGGCGCTGATGCTTACAATGAATCCGCGGGTAATCGTGTTCAAACGCTTTCGTTAAAAAAAGCGGATGGAAAGCATCGTATGTTCATGATTGGAAATGATGCGATCGCGCTTGGTGCCCTGGCGGGAGGGGCAAGGTTAATGGCTGCATACCCAATTACGCCAGCATCAGAAATCATGGAATACTTAATTAAGAAGCTGCCAGAGTTTGGTGGGACGGTCGTGCAGACGGAAGATGAAATTGCGGCTGCAACGATGGCCATTGGCTCAAATTACGCAGGCGTTCGAACGTTAACCGCATCCGCAGGGCCAGGTTTATCCCTTATGATGGAGGCTATAGGCTTATCTGGTATTACTGAAACGCCTCTTGTGATCGTTGATACGCAGCGTGGGGGACCGAGTACGGGACTTCCTACTAAACAAGAACAGTCTGATTTACTGGCGATGATTTACGGCACACATGGAGAGATTCCTAAGATAGTGATTGCACCAAGTACCGTGGAAGAAGCATTTTATGATGCGATTGAAGCATTCAATCTTGCTGAGGAATATCAGTGTCCGGTCATTCTACTATCTGATCTTCAATTATCATTAGGAAAACAAAGTGTTGAACCGCTCGATTACAATAAAATCAAGATTCGTCGAGGGAAGTTAAATGATGACGCAATCGCTGAGCGAGAAGATAAATCATATTTTAAACGCTTTGAAGTTACTGATGATGGGATATCGAATCGCGTGATTCCTGGAACGAAAAATGGTATTTTTCATGTCACAGGAGTAGAACATGATGAGACAGGAAAGCCATCTGAGGTTCCGCAGAATCGAAAAGATCAGATGGAGAAGAGGCTTCGTAAAATCAGCAATTTATCATTTCCACAGCCTATTTTTAAAGTGGAGCAGCATGAAGAGCCAGATGTGCTTCTGATTGGTTTTAATTCGACGAGAGGAAGTATTGAAGAAGTAATGCCAAGACTTGAAGCAGAAGGATTAAAAGTAAACCACGCGCAAATCCGACTTGTCCATCCTTTCCCTGCAGATGAGCTTAGGCCAATGTTACAGGCTGCAAAGAAAGTGATTGTCATTGAACACAATGCGACTGGTCAGCTTGCAAGTCTCGTAAAAATGAATGTAGGTTATGGGGAGAAAATTGAAAGTCTATTGAAATACGATGGAAATCCATTTCTACCTGGAGACATCCACCAACAATGCAAGGAGATGTTAGCGAATGGCCACATTTAAAGATTTTCGGAATCAGGTAAAACCTAACTGGTGTCCTGGCTGTGGAGATTTCTCGGTTCAAGCGGCCATTCAGCGCGCGGCAGCAAATGTAGGTCTTGAACCAGATGACCTTGCTGTGATTTCCGGTATTGGTTGCTCTGGTCGTATAAGTGGGTATATTAACGCGTATGGCTTTCATGGGATACATGGCAGGTCGCTTCCTATTGCACAGGGCGTGAAGATGGCAAACCGAGAATTAACGGTTATTGCATCAGGCGGAGATGGGGACGGCTTCGCAATCGGTATGGGGCATACGATTCATGCGATGCGACGAAATATTGATATTACCTATATCGTGATGGACAATCAAATTTATGGTCTAACGAAAGGACAGACCTCTCCAACGAGTGCAGAAGGCTTTAAAACAAAAAGTACGCCTACAGGTTCCATTGAGTCGTCTTTATCGATTATGGAACTTGCGCTCTCAAGCGGCTGTGGCTTTGTGGCCCAAAGCTTTTCAACAGATTTAAAGGACCTTGTAGCGATCATAGAGCAAGGAATTCAACATAAAGGCTTCTCTTTAATTAATGTGTTTAGCCCGTGCGTTACGTTTAACAAAGTAAATACGTATGACTGGTTTAAACAGAACCTCATTAGCTTGAATGATATCGAAGGATATGATCCGAAAAATCGAATGATGGCGATGCAAACATTAATGGAACACGACGGATTGGTAAAAGGTCTTATATATCACAACCCTAATCGTCCTTCTTATCAAGAGTCCGTAAGAGGATATAGTGCAGATGCCTTATCGAAGCAGGAGCTATCGCTTCCAGAGGAGAAGTTCTCGGAATTAATGGCTGAATTTATGTAATACTAACATGAACCCTTCTGTGTAGAAGGGTTTTTTTTATGGGGATTTTGTCGTTATCCCATTCCATAAATAAAACTATAACTGTCCGCGTGTGGAGGACAGTTTACCTTTACGTGATAAATAATAAATGATAGTATAGTTGTGATAACAGTGATAACAGTGATTAGAGAATGTTTTGAAAAAGTGAGGTGTACGCTGTGGAAGGAAAAATGAAGGCGGTTGTAAAGCATGAACGTGCAAAGGGTGCTCAGCTACAAACCGTTGATATTCCACAAATTAATGATAATGAAGTATTAATTCAAGTAAAAGCAACATCGATTTGCGGAACAGATGTACATATTTATACGTGGGATGAATGGTCTCAGAGCCGCGTAAACCCTCCATATGTTTTCGGTCATGAATTTGCTGGAGTGGTTGTAGAAAAAGGAAAGAACGTAACTAACCTTGAGGTTGGAGATCATGTTTCAGCTGAAACTCATATTGTCTGCAATCAATGTCCACAATGTTTAACAGGGAAGTTTCATATTTGCGAAAATACGAAAATCATTGGTGTTGATACGGACGGCTGTTTTGCGGAATATGTGGCTCTTCCATCACAAAATATATGGAAAAATCCTGAGTCTCTTTCATTCGATGTCGCTTCTGTTCAAGAGCCAATGGGGAACGCAGTACATACTGTACTCGCTGGAGATGTAGCAGGAAAGACCGTAGCGATCATTGGCTGTGGGCCAATCGGTATAATGGCTGTAGGTGTAGCGAAAGCAGCAGGAGCATCACAGGTCATTGCACTTGATTTAAATGACTATCGCCTTGATCTTGCGAAAGAAATGGGTGCAACAACCGTCATTAATTCACGAAATGAAGATCCTCTTCAAGTTGTGAAGGAGCTAACAAATGGCCATGGCGTTGACGTTGTATGCGAGATGTCAGGACATCCGATTGCAATGAACCAGGGCTTCAAAATGGTGACAAACGGTGGCCGCGTTTCTATTCTAAGTTTACCGGTGCGACCAGTTGAAATTGATGTGACAAATGACATTGTTTTCAAAGGGATTACCGTTCAAGGAATTACTGGAAGAAAAATGTTTGAAACATGGCGCCAGGTTTCTGGATTATTGCAGTCAGGTCAGGTAGATGTGGAGCCAATGATTACGCATCACTTCCCGCTTGAAGACTTTGAAAAAGGCTTCGAATTAATGATCGAGGGTAAATGTGGTAAGGTAGTATTACATCCATAAGGCTCAAATTGAGCCATTACATAATAATGAGGAGGCCGATCAATGAAAGGTTTTGAATATCTCCAAGAAGAGCTTGATCAAATGCAAGAGGAAGGCGTGTTTCGTAATTTAATTCCGCTTGAATCCGCTCAAGGGTCACGCGTTACGATTAAAGGAAAAAACGTCATTCAGCTGTCATCAAACAACTATCTCGGACTGACGGACCATCCGAAAATGAAACAAGCAGCGATTGAAGCAGTTGAAAAATACGGTGCAGGAACAGGTTCTGTTCGAACGATTGCAGGAACGCTTTCAATGCACGAACAGTTTGAAGAAAAGCTTGCTGAGTTCAAGCACACAGAAGCGGCGCTCGTTCTTCAATCAGGATTTGCAACGAATCAAGCAGTCCTTTCAGCGATCCTATCGAAAGAAGACGTCGTGATTTCTGATGAACTAAACCACGCTTCGATCATTGACGGCATTCGCTTAACAAAAGCGGGGCGTCGTATTTACAAGCATACGGACATGCAAGATCTTGAGAACGCACTGAAAGAAACACAAGATTATCGTACACGTCTTGTTGTAACGGATGGTGTTTTCTCAATGGACGGAAACATTGCACCGCTAACTGAAATTGTCGAGCTTTGTGAAAAGTATGATGCGCTTGTGATGGTTGATGACGCGCACGCGAGTGGTGTACTTGGGGAGAACGGTCGCGGTACGGTGGACCACTTCGGCTTAAACGGACGCGTTCACATCCAAGTTGGTACGCTTAGTAAAGCAATTGGCGTTCTAGGTGGTTACATTGCAAGTACAAAAACACTTCGCGATTACCTGATCCATAAAGGTCGTCCATTCTTGTTTAGTACTTCTCATCCTCCAGCTGTAACAGCGGCTTGCTCAGCGGCAATCGATGTTCTTGTGGAAGAGCCAGAATTAATCGAGAAGCTTTGGGATAACACGAAGTTCTTTAAAGCTGGCTTGAAAGAGCTTGGTTTTGACACAGGCATTAGTGAGACACCAGTAACACCTGTCATCATTGGTGACGAAGCGCTCACACATAAATTCTCTGATAAACTATTTGAGAACGGCGTCTTTGCGCAGGGCATCGCGTTCCCTACCGTTGCTAAAGGAAAAGGCCGCGTTCGTACGATCGTAACGGCTCAACATTCAAAAGAAGATCTTCAAGAAGCACTAGATGCATTTGAAAAGTCTGGAAAAGAGCTTGGAATTTTATAAATGAAAGACGGAGGGGGAGCGATCCCTCTCTTTTTTTAGGATAATTTTGTACCCACATCTGCTTTATTTCATCTATCCTGGGCTTTCTCATTTCCAGGTTTTATTGATTAAATACTCTGAACCCCTTATAATAAAGGAATGTCCATTAGTTACACATTTCTTAATTGACAATAAAGGATAACGTATAAAACGAAGCTTTTATAGAAGTGATTTCTATTAGCGAGGTTTTTTCTAAGTTTAGGAGCATTATGCTCTTTTTCATAGCAGGGTCATCCTTTTTAATTAGAAAGGAGTCGAACGACATGAACGAACAACAGCGTCTGGATTCGCAAATCAATGTAAAGAAAACAGAGAAAACAACGGAAGATTTCGCGAAATATTTCCAGACAACGTACCAGGCACCTAACTTAAAAGATGCCAAGCGCAGAGGGAAAGAAAATGTAAACGTTCATTACGATTTTGAAATTCCAGAGAATATTAAAAAACTTGGGAAAGATAAAAAGTTTTTGATTCGTACGTACGGATGTCAAATGAATGAACACGATACAGAAGTAATGGCAGGAATTTTTGAAGAAATGGGTTTTGAAGCTACAACGGAAGTCAAAGAGGCGGATGTTGTTCTCCTAAATACGTGTGCGATTCGTGAAAACGCTGAGAACAAAGTATTTGGTGAGCTCGGTCATCTAAAACCGTTGAAAATGGAAAATCCCGATTTAATCATTGGCGTATGCGGGTGTATGTCACAGGAAGAATCTGTCGTAAACCGTATTATGCAAAAGCATCAATTTGTTGATTTAATCTTTGGGACACATAACATTCACCGTCTTCCAGAACTGATGGAGCAAGCTGTCTTCGGTAAAGAAATGGTCATGGAAGTATGGTCTAAAGAAGGCGACATTATTGAGAACCTTCCTAGAACGAGAAAAGGTGAAATCAAAGCATGGGTTAATATCATGTACGGCTGTGATAAATTCTGTACATATTGCATTGTTCCTTATACACGAGGGAAAGAAAGAAGCCGACGCCCTGAAGATATTATTCAAGAAGTACGCCATTTAGCTGCTAAAGGCTATAAAGAAGTGACGCTTCTCGGACAGAATGTAAACGCCTACGGGAAAGATTTAGAAGACATCGAGTATGGACTTGGTGATCTTATGAACGAGATTCATAAGATTGATATTCCTAGAGTTCGCTTCACGACGAGCCATCCACGTGACTTTGATGATCGTCTTGTGGAAGTGCTCGGTCAGGGCGGTAACTTAGTTGATCATATTCACCTTCCTGTGCAAAGTGGAAGCAATGAAGTTCTGAAATTAATGAACCGTCGCTACACACGTGAAACGTATTTAGAACTAGTTAGTAAGATTAAAAAGGTTATGCCTAACGCAACCTTTACAACAGATATCATCGTAGGGTTCCCTAATGAAACGGATGAGCAATTCGAAGAAACGATGGAGCTTGTGAAGGAAGTAGAGTATGACAGTGCGTATACGTTCATTTACTCCCAGCGTGATGGTACACCAGCTGCTAAAATGAAAGATAACGTCCCAATGGAAGTGAAGAAAGAACGCCTTCAGCGGTTGAATGCCCTTGTGAATGAAATGGCTGCCAAAAACAACGCTGTTTTTGAAGGACAGATCGTAGAAGTGCTTGTTGAAGGGGAAAGTAAGAAAAATGCAGACGTTCTTTCTGGTTATACAAGCAAGAACAAAGTTGTGAACTTTAGAGGTCCTAAATCGTTAGTTGGTCAAATTGTTCAGGTGAAAATCACAAAAGCAAAAACGTGGTCACTTGATGGGGAATACATCGAAAAAACGGCTGAGGTGAATGCATAATGATATCAAGAATGGAAGTAATTTCAAAAGCGAAAGATCTTGCGAAGCTCGTATCTGAAACAGAAGAAGTTGATTTCTTCAAACGTGCAGAAGAAAAGATTAACGAAAACAAAAAGGTTCAAAGTCTGATTGCTCGTATTAAACTAGAGCAAAAAGAAGCGGTTAATCTTCAGCACTACAGCAAGCATGAAGCATTGAAGGAGAAGGATGAGCGTATTGATAAACTCATGCAGCAGCTTGATGAAATTCCTGTCGTACAGGAATTCAAGCGCTCGCAGTCGGATGTGAATGACCTGCTTCAACTTGTGGCAAACACGATTTCTAACACGGTAACAGATGAAATTATCGAATCAACTGGTGGAAACGTACTTGAAGGAACTACTGGCTCAAGTCAGCAGGGACCTGGTTGTAAGTAATAGCTTCCATATCTTCATCATTTAACTTGAATACGAAAGCCTTCCAATGGTTTATTGGAAGGCTTTTTTTGATTGGATGCAAACTGTTTTTTGAAATAGTCACTTATTATATTGGATAATTATGTTAAAGTGAACAAAGAGACTACATAAGCTATTTCTTCAAACGGAAGAGTTTCTATGTATTTTAATAGCGAAAGGTTAATGGCGTTATAGCCTGAATAGCGTAATCCTGGAGGAGGCAATGGTGTGCGTATTTTTCATGTAAGTGAAGAAGACGATATTCAAGAATTTCACCCAAGGATTCCTACGCGTAAAGATCTTGACCAATCAATAGGACTTGTTTGGGGCGTTAACGAAATTTGTTTACCTAACTTTTTAACACCTCGAAATTGTCCGCGCGTTTGCTTTCACGTCGGGCGAAATACTTCAGATGCAGATAAGCAAACATATCTATCTTCGAGTTGTCAGCATGTGATCGTCCTTGAAAATAGCTGGTTTGAAACGATGACTCGAACTAAACTCTATTTGTATGAGTTTAATGCGATGCATTTTAAGCTCCAAGACGAGAATGCTGGCTATTATGTAAGCGAAACCACCCAAGTTCCAATGGATAAGATTGAAATAGATCACCCCATTCAGGAGCTATTCCGTCGTCAGGTAGAAGTAAGGTTTGTTGATCAGCTGTGGGATATCTATGATGAGATCCAACATACAACGCTTCAGTGGTCCATGTGCCGAATGAGGTTTGCTCGTTCAAGAAATTAAAAAGAGAGGAGTAGTCAGATGGAGCTTGGTCATCCAATCGCTGCTGGAAATACAGCGAAAGTTTACATCGTTCAAGATAAAATTGTGAAAGTGTTTCGTGAAGACCTTCCAGAAGGAATCTCTTTCTATGAAGCTGAGAAGCAACGTTACGCTTTATCAAAAGGACTTCCGGTACCGAAAGTCATTGAGGTAACGAAAATAGATGGTAGACAGGCGATCATGATGGAAAAAATCAGCGGTCGCACGTTAGGTGAGCTACTTTTAGAAAATAGAAATCTAGCACAGCACTATATGGAGATGTCCATTGACATTCAACAAAGGATTCATCAAATTAGCGCCGACTCGTTTGAACCGATGACCGAAAAGCTAACACGCCAAATAGGTGCAGCGGAGCGATTAAGTCAATCTCAAAAAACAGCGTTACTCCTCAAATTGAGTGAAATGCCAGTTAAGAAGCAGCTTTGTCACGGTGATTTTCATCTATTTAATCTGATTATGGACGATCAAGTAACGATTATTGATTGGGTCGATGCTAGCGCTGGGGATAGCCGAGCAGATGTTTACAGAACGTATCTATTGTATACGCAATTTTCAAGCGCATTAGCGGAACTGTATTTACAGCTCTATTGCATAAAAAGTGGCTTATCAAAAGATGAAATCATGGATTGGGCTCCGATTATTGCGGGGGCACGGTTATCAGAAGGAGTATTATCAGAAGACAGCGATCGTCTATTAGAGATTGTAGATAAGTTAAGCCTGAGAGGATAAAACGCCTCTCAGGCTTAACTTATTTCTATATATAATTTTCACATACCATACTTTTTTAAGAAAAATACGAAAAGGTTGTAAAGCATTGGACATTCGAGACATAGACTGATAGTGGAACAGCCTTTATATATAAGAAAACATTTATTTTATGGTGTTGGTCATGTTATTTCATGTTGAAGTAAAAAAAGAGGAACACTGGTCGTTTGTCTTGCATAGGATGAGAATGAAGATTGGAAGAGGAGGTATGATCGATGTCAGAGGAATATAATTACAGAGAGATATTCGCCAAAGCTGTTTGCGGAAAAGGGCGTAAATTCACACAGGATACAAACACAGTAACACCAAACCATAAGCCTTCTAGTATTTTGGGTTGCTGGATTATTAACAATCAATTCACTGCGAAGAAGCGTGGTGACGTTGTACAGGTGGAAGGCTCTTATGACATTAATATCTGGTACTCTTACAGCCATAATACGAAAACAGAAGTCGTAACAGAAACAGTCAAATATCATGAAGAAATTCCTCTTCGCTACAAAGACAAAGACTGTGTTGCTGAAGAAGTGGTTGCAAAAGCGATACAGGAGCCTAACTGTCTCGAAGCTACTATTGCACCGAGCGGTCATAAGGTCATTGTTCAAGTGGAAAGAGAGTTTCTTGTAGAAGTGATTGGCGAAACGAAAATTTGCGTATACGTTAATCCGGATGGCTGCGGAGACGATGATGACGATTGGGATTATGATGTAGACGATGAAGAGTTTGAAGATTTGGATCCGAACTTTTTAATTGGTGATCTAGAGGAATAGTGCGTCCAGGGAGAAGCAATCCTTCTTCCTGGTTTTTATTTTGTCATTAAGAGCTTGTAGAGTCTAACCGCCAATTTGTCGTTTCACCCCTTCGATTGAGACATAAAACGTCTCATTCTCAGGGATTCCAACATCCTACGGATTTAAACAGGCACACTCCGCTTTTCTTGTCTAGCTGCGTGTGCCAAATCCTTCGGTCGTTTCACCCCTTCGATTGAGACATAAAACGTCTCATTCTCAGGGGTTCCAACGTCCTACGGATTTAAACAGGCACACTCCGCTTTTCTGATATGCTATACTGTTATTTGAATAGATTTAAGATTGGTGGAGAAGAAACATGGCTCGATATACCCCGATGATGGAACAATATTTACGGATTAAGGCAGAGTACCAGGATGCCTTTTTATTTTTTCGTTTAGGCGACTTTTATGAGATGTTTTTCGAGGATGCGATGCGCGCTTCGAAGGAATTGGAGATTACATTAACGAGCAGAGATGGTGGGGGAGAAGACCGCATTCCGATGTGTGGTGTGCCTTATCATGCTGCTGAAAACTATATATCACAGCTAGTGACAAAAGGTTATAAGATTGCGATTTGTGAACAAACAGAAGATCCGAAACAGGCGAAAGGCGTCGTTCGAAGAGAAGTCGTTCAGCTTATTACGCCAGGTACGGTGATGTCGGACCATTTAATTAAAGAAAAGGAAAATAACTACATTGTGGCTATCTCCGCATTTGATGATGAGACTTATGCGCTTGCGGCGAATGATTTAACGACAGGTGAATCGATGGCAACAATTTTAGCTGGCGATCATCATGAAGTAATCGGTGAGCTTTCGAATCTGGCCCCGCGCGAAGTCATTCTTGCGAGTGATAGTGAGGCACTTTCTACAGCGATTCAAGAGCGAATGACCGTTACCGTATCGATTGAAGATGATGTGACGATTCCAGAATCGCTGCAGAAGTTAAGTGACCATATCGATCAGCCGAAGCTTCTTCAGGTGTTTGGACGACTTCTTCAGTATTTGATTCGTACACAAAAGCGGTCAATGGATCATCTTCAGCCGCTTCGCCACTATCACGTTTCACAATATATGAAACTTGATGTGAATTCCAAACGAAACCTCGAGCTAGTGGAGACGATCCGGGATAAAAAGCGGACAGGCTCTCTCGTCTGGTTCCTTGATAGTTCGGTAACAGCAATGGGCGGACGATTACTAAAGCAGTGGGTTGAGCGCCCGCTCTTACAGCAGCGAGAAATCGAGAAGCGTCAGGAGCTTGTCGAGACGTTAATGAAGCAGTTCTTTGAACGTGAGACGATTCGTGAACAGCTTCAGGGCGTCTATGACCTTGAGCGACTTGCAGGGAAAGTGGCGTTTGGAAACCTAAACGCTCGTGATCTGGTACAGTTGCGAAAATCGCTAGAGAAGATTCCAGAAATCAAGCAGGCAGTGGGATCACTTGATAACCCATATGCGAATGAGCTTGCGGGGGAAATCCTCCCATGTGATGATCTCGTTCAGCTTCTACAGGCAGCTATTGAAGATAACCCGCCTCTTTCTGTGAAAGAAGGGCAAATGATTCGAGACGGCTATCATGCGGATCTCGATAAATACCGCGATGCGAGTCGGAACGGCAAAGACTGGATTGCGGCCCTCCAAATGCAAGAGCGAGAGCGTACGGGGATTAAATCTCTTAAAATTGGCTACAACAAAGTATTTGGTTATTATATCGAAGTAACAAGATCAAACCTTCCGAACCTTCCAGAAGGTCGTTATGAGCGGAAACAGACGCTTTCTAATGCAGAGCGTTTTATTACCCCTGAACTAAAAGAGAAGGAAACGCTCATTTTGGAAGCGGAAGAAAAGATTGTTGATCTCGAATATAGCTTGTTTGCGAACTTACGTGAAGAAGTGAAGACTTACATTCCTGAGCTTCAGCAGCTTGCGAGAAAAATTAGTGAGCTCGACGTGCTTCAATCGTTCGCGGTTGTAAGTGAAGAAAATCGCTTCACTAAGCCAGTCTTCTCCAAAGAACGTAAAGTGGCTGTTGAAGGCGGACGTCATCCAGTCGTTGAGAAAATGTTAAAAGGCCGAGAGTATGTGGCAAACGACGTGATGATGGATCGCGATCGTGAAATCCTCTTAATTACAGGTCCTAACATGAGTGGTAAAAGTACGTACATGCGCCAGCTCGCCCTGATTTCGATCCTTGGGCAGATCGGATGTTTTGTACCAGCGGAATCCGCTGTGCTCCCTGTGTTTGATCAAATCTTTACGCGAATCGGTGCGGCAGATGACCTTGCAGCTGGGCAAAGTACGTTTATGGTGGAAATGCTTGAAGCGAATTACGCCATTACGCGTGCTACGCAAGATAGCTTGATATTACTTGATGAGATTGGTCGCGGAACGTCAACGTATGACGGCATGGCGCTTGCGCAGTCAATTATTGAATATGTGCATAGTGAAGTAAGAGCAAAGACACTCTTCTCAACGCACTATCATGAGCTAACAACGCTTGAGGAAGACCTTGATCGCGTGAAAAATGTTCACGTTAAAGCGGTTGAAGAGAAGGGCAGAGTTGTTTTCCTTCATCGCGTTCATGATGGATCTGCTGATAAAAGTTACGGTATTCACGTGGCGCAGCTTGCCAATTTACCTGATGCGCTCATTCAGCGTGCAGAAGCGATATTAGCTGAGTTTGAGGCAGAGCCTGGCGCTCCAACTACACCTGTAGAGAAAAAAGAAACGGTCGAAGTCAAAGAAGATGATGCGCAGCTTGCTTTCTTTGATCAAGCAGAGGAAAAGAAGAAGCCAGCACGATCGTCTGGTGAGAAAGCGATTCTAGATCGCTTGAAGTCAGTGGATATTATGGAAATGACGCCGATGGACGCGATCAATACACTATATGAATTAAAGAAGCAGTTAAAGTCGTAGAGAAAGGGTGAGGAAGATGGGAAAGATCGTACAGCTTGATGATCAGCTTTCAAACAAAATAGCTGCCGGTGAAGTGGTGGAAAGACCGGCCTCTGTTGTGAAGGAACTAGTGGAGAATGCCATTGATGCAGAAAGCAGTGAAATCACAATTGAAATTGAAGAGGGCGGTCTTTCCAAAATTCGCATCGTAGATAACGGAAATGGAATGGATGAGGAAGATTGCAAGCTCGCTTTCTTCCGTCATGCGACGAGTAAAATCAAAAATGAACGAGACTTGTTTCACATTGAAACGCTCGGCTTCCGCGGGGAAGCTCTTCCGAGTATCGCAGCGGTTTCTCACTTAGAATTAAAAACCTCAACAGGAGAAGCGGCTGGAACGTACGTCAAAATTGAAGCGGGCAAAGTAGCGGAATTTAAAGCAACGGATAGTCGAAAAGGAACGGAAATGACCATCACGGGCTTATTCTACAATACACCAGCTCGCTTAAAACACATGAAAACCGTTCATACGGAGCTTGCGAATGTGGCTGACGTGATTAACCGTCAGGCAATGGCTCATCCGGATATTGCGTTTCGCTTCTTTCATAATGGAAAAAAACTTCTGTCCACGACAGGAAACGGTGATCTGCTTCAAGTAATCGCAGCGATATATGGCTATAACACAGCGCGTAAAATGCTTCCACTACAGGCAGAAACAATTGATTTTTCTGTCAGTGGCTATGCAGCGAAGCCAGAGTTAACACGTGCTTCCCGTCAGTATATTTCTCTCATCATTAACGGGCGTTACATTAAAAATTTTCCGATATCAAAAGGGATTCAGCAGGGCTACCATACCCTTCTTCCTATCGGTCGTTACCCTATTGTCGTTCTTCATATTAAAATGAATCCAACGCTCATTGATGTAAACGTCCATCCATCCAAATTGGAAGCGCGCATTAGTAAGGAACAGGATCTCGCACTCGCGATTGAAAATGCGATTAAAGGCATCTTCAAGAAGATTGAACTCATCCCGGAGCAAGCTCCACCGAAGCAAAAGGAGCCTGAGACTGAGCAGCCAGCATTTCATTTTCAACATGAGGTTCGGAATAAAGAGCCTGAGGACGTGCCGATTAGACGTGAATGGACTCCTGATAGAAAAGTGGAGCATTCGGATGAACAGACCGAATCGTTTCCTCAACCTTTTAGCGTGAAGGAAGAGATCCAAACAGAGCAATATGAGCCGAGACCAAGTGACGCTTCAACACATTCTAGAGAACGGGAAACGCGGGACGAGCTAGAGATGGCGATGGACTACGTGAAGGAAACGAACAGTGATTCACGCATTCCTCCGCTTTATCCGATTGGTCAAATGCACGGAACGTATATCCTTGCACAGAATGAGAATGGGCTGTATATTATCGATCAGCATGCAGCACAGGAGCGAATAAAGTATGAATTTTATCGTGAGAAAGTCGGCGAGATTGATCCGGTTGTACAGGAGCTTCTCGTTCCGATTACACTAGAATACAACACATCCGAGTCGGCGATTATTGATAGTCGAATTGATGACCTTGCGAAGGTTGGCGTTTTCTTAGAATCATTTGGACCGAATAGCTATATGGTCAGCGCTCATCCCGTTTGGTTCCCCAAAGGAGCTGAACAAAATACGATTGAAGAATTGATTCAGGAGGTCGTTGATAATCGTCGGATCGACGTTAAGAAGCTGCGTGAGGAAGCGGCGATTATGATGTCGTGTAAGAAATCCATTAAAGCGAACCGTCATTTACGTGATGATGAAGTGTTCACGCTTCTTGAAACGCTGAGGCAGTCGATTGATCCATACACGTGTCCACACGGTCGTCCGATTATCATTCATTACTCCACGTATGAGATGGAGAAAATGTTTAAGAGAGTGATGTAACGAGCACAATGAGAAAAGAATGCAGGAAAGTGCGTGAGAATCATGAATAAAGAAAAACTAGTGACCGTTCTCGGTCCGACAGCCGTAGGGAAAACAAAGACGAGCATTGAGCTTGCGAAAGCGCTCGACGGTGAAATCATTAGCGGCGACTCGATGCAAATATACCGCGGTATGGATATCGGAACGGCGAAAGTAACAGAAGATGAAATGGAGGGCATCCCTCATTATCTCATTGATATCAAGCAGCCTACAGAAAGCTTTTCGGCAGCGGAATTTCAGAAGCTTGCAACGGAGCTTGTGACGGATATTAATCGTCGGGGGAAGGTGCCGATTATCGCTGGTGGTACAGGTCTTTATGTGAAATCCGTTACTCACCAGTATGCTTTTTCCGAAGCTAAAGAAGATCCTGAGTATCGCGAACAGCTAGAACAGATGGCTGATAAAGAAGGACCTATCACATTCCATGCGCGCTTAAAAGACGTTGATCCTGTTAGCTATGAAACGATTCACCCAAACAATGTGAGAAGAGTGGTACGAGCATTAGAAGTCTATCACGTGACGGGTGAACCAGTCTCTGCTTCTAAAGATGCATTACCTGAACAGTCTCCTTACAATCTTGTGAATGTGGGTCTTATGATGGATCGGGATGTCCTATATGAACGCATTAATCAACGTGTCGATCTGATGGTAGAAGCAGGACTGCTTGAAGAAGCGCAACGTCTCTATGATGAAGGTGTGCGGAACTGTCAATCTGTGCAGGCGATTGGTTACAAAGAAATTTATCGTTATTTGGAAGATCGCGTTTCGTTAGAAGATGCGATCATGGAGTTAAAACAGAATTCAAGAAGGTATGCGAAGCGTCAATTAACGTGGTTTCGTCACCAAATGGCGATGGACTGGTACGATATGACAGAACTTCGCGAAGAAAAAATTCAAGAAATCTTGAAAGTTGTTGCAGGAAAGTTAGCAGATAGCTAGAAATGTAGTTAGGGAATGCCTTTAGAGAAAAAGAGGAGGACTGACAATGAAGCAGCAAATTAACATCCAGGATCAATTTCTAAACCAATTAAGAAAAGACAACGTTTTTGTAACGGTGTACCTGCTTAACGGATTCCAGCTGAAAGGGACGATCAAAGGATTTGATAATTTTACGATTATCCTTGAGTCCGATGGCAAGCAACAGTTGATTTACAAACATGCGATTTCTACTTTCGCTCCACAGCGATCAGTTGAAATAAATTTTGAATCTGACAAGTAAACACAAAGGCCCTCGTTCTGATTGATGCAGGATGGGGGACTTTTTCATATTTAAAGGCTCTGTTAATTGAGCTAACAGAGCCTTTCATTAAGAGGAGATTTGCTTTTTCTCGATATAATCGAAGTACCGCTTCAGTGTCAAATCTGCCTTTAACCCAAACTGCATGCGAAGCTGATCAACTGAAAGATCGTTTTCAATGGCTTTAATGACGCACGTTCGTCGCATATGCTGTGCGGATACGCCCTTACGAAGTCCGGCTCTCTGTACTTCAAGGCGAATCATTTTCTGAACGGCGATTTCCGTTAACCGTTTAGGACGATCGACTTCATAACTCCAGCGGTACGTTTGTCGCTGAAAGTCAAATGAGACGAAGAGTGGATCATCGCTATGTAGCCTCGGTCTCACAGGCGCTGGAATCGTGTGATAGTAATCGAATAAAATTTTCTTATGCTCCGGAGTAAGGTTGACGGTTCTTTTTCCTGAAGCGGAAGTGACAAAGAGCTCATTTTGCTCAAAAGAGATGTCTTTCATCGATAGCGCACATAGCTCTTGAAGCGTGAGACCATAGTTTAGAAAAAGGCGTGCAATGATTAAGTTGCGGTCGATCAGGAATTCACGTGCTCTAAGCTGATTGTCTGTTAAATCAGTGAGAGATACAATCGTATCAAGGAGCTTTTGTGATTCTTCCTCCTGAAGAAAGTCGGTCTCGATATAGCCTGCGTCACCATTCGTTGGCAGGACGACTTCTTTCATAGGATTGGTCTTAGTTCGATTTAATGACATATAATAGCGATATACTTGATTCAATACAGTCATGATTCTTTTTAACGTTCGTTCGGAATAGTGGCGTTCCAGATGCAGGTAGCGAATGTATTCCTGTAGCTGTTCCGTCGTCAAATTGCGAAAGTTTTCGAAATCTACCTTGCGATGAATGGTGCGATACCAGACGGTGAAATCGACAAGGTCATAGCGATAGCGCTTTAGCGTAGACGCCTTGCGTCCTTTCCGTTCGAGTGACTGAAGATACTCTTCCAAGAAGTCTGGAAGTGGCTGATTGAAAAGCTCCATTCGATAATCACCTCTCATTTTGTTCCATTATAACAAAATCTTTGAACATTCTGTTTTACAAAGGGTTACATGTTTTTGGGATTATTGGAAATACTATTGATAACCAAATCGAAAAGGAGCGGTTAGACATGGCCTTTTTTTCAAAACAGCAGCAAGAGCCTATTCCAGAAGTAGATACAGACGTCTGGTCTTGTTCGGGTGGGGATTGTGCTGGCTGGATGCGAGCTGATTACTCGTTCTCTGATACACCAGCATGTCCGTTATGTGGCGCTGAAATGATGAGTGAAATTCGAAACCTCCCAGAAATCAAATGACAATGGAGGCAGCACATGAATAAAATTGTCGAGAAAATCATGGATAAAGCAGAGCAGATTGTTAGTGTGACGAAAGCGGCAGGAAAAGGAAAACACGTTGCTTCCATGCAGCGCTTTTATGAAGTCTTTACTGATCTTCCGGAAGTGCAGAAGAAGGAGATCACTTATTTACGAAGTCGTTTTGTTTTATATACGCTAAGTGAAGGCGATATATTCATGAAGATGCTCGAACGCTCAGATCGCCACGTGCTTGAAATCGATGTCGTGGAGAACGGTGAAGTCCTTACACACTATAGATCCTATGACGCGAAGAAGGGCGAACCGAAAATTAATATACCTGAATCCTTTGTTGAACGGATCGGGATTAGTTAAACACTCGAAAAGAGTGTTTTTCTTTTGGGCGTTTGTCACGGATTTGGGCTCAGTGCGTATACTATCGTGTGAGATTAAAGCGAGGTGAGCATCGTGCAGCAATCTGTAACGCAGCGTAAAGGTCAAATAAATATCGTCCTCCGTCAATCGGAAGTTCTTCAGGAGACGGCGGATGCCGCGCTTAGTGAAGCAACGAAAAAGCATATGCCGCTTGAACGGATTCAACAGGAGATGGAACAGTTAATCGGGTTAAAGGAAATGAAGTATTTATTAAAAGAAGTCTACGCGTGGCTCTATGTAAACAAGTGTAGAGAGGAAAACGGGTTAAAACAAAATACGCAGGCCCTTCACATGATGTTCAAAGGAAACCCGGGGACTGGGAAAACAACGGTGGCCCGCCTGTTAGGAACGCTTTTCCTTGAGATGAACGTTCTTTCAAAGGGGCACCTGATCGAAGTAGAGCGAGCGGATCTTGTCGGAGAATATATTGGCCATACCGCACAAAAAACGAGAGAGCTTGTCAAAAAAGCAAAAGGTGGCATTCTTTTTATTGATGAAGCGTATTCGCTTGCCCGTGGGGGCGAAAAGGACTTTGGTAAAGAAGCGATTGATACGCTTGTGAAGGCGATGGAAGATCATCATAAAGATTTTATCCTCATTCTTGCTGGCTATTCAGATGAAATGGAGCACTTCCTTTCGCTAAACCCAGGGCTTCCGTCTCGTTTTCCACTTGTGATTGATTTTCCGGATTATTCAAATGAACAGCTTCTTGAGATCGCAAAGAAGATGGCGGCAGAAAGGCAGTATCGGTTCTCAAGAGAGACAGAGTGGAAATTAAAGCAGAGCTTTATAAAAAAGCGTGAGCGGGAAACAAATGCGTTTAGCAACGGTCGGTTTGTTCGAAATATCATTGAAAAAGCGATTCGAAAACAGGCGGTTCGTTTGCTACAAGCAGACGTCATTGATCGATCGGCACTTGAGCTTCTTTTACCAGAAGACATCCCTATAGAAGATTAAATGCGCATCTGGTATGATGAGAACAGACTGATTGATAAAGGCAGGGAACGTACATTTGAATAAAGAAAGAATTGAAGCAGCTGAACCAGCGATTCTAATCGGGATTCAGCTTCAAAACCAAACAGATGAACAGTTTGCATATACGATGGATGAACTGGCGGCATTAACTAAAACCGCAGGCGGTGTCGTGGAAGGCACGCTCTCACAAAAGCGGGAGCGCATTCATTCGGCGACCTTTATAGGGAAAGGGAAAGTCGAGGAGCTAGCTTCCCTAATTGAAGAAAAAGAAGCAACAATCGTTATTTTCAATAGTGAGCTCTCACCAAGTCAGCTTCGGAATTTATCAGAAGCGTTGGATGCACGTGTGATTGATCGAACACAGCTCATCTTAGATATTTTCGCACAGCGAGCGAGATCACGAGAAGGTATGCTTCAGGTTGAGCTCGCTCAGCTTCAATACATGCTGCCGCGCCTTGCAGGACAGGGAACGTCCTTATCAAGGCTTGGAGGCGGTATCGGGACAAGAGGTCCAGGTGAAACGAAGCTTGAGACAGATCGTCGTTACATCCGGAACCGCATCACGGATCTGAAGCGTCAGCTCGACAATACAGTTAAACACCGTGATCAGTACCGTGCGCGACGAAAGCGCAATGAAACGCTACAAGTGGCGCTAGTTGGATATACGAACGCAGGGAAATCGACCATTTTCAATCGCCTAACAAATGCCGATTCATATGAAGAGGACAAGCTTTTCGCAACGCTTGATCCGATGACGAGGCAATTGAAGCTTCCGAATGGTTACAACGTCCTTCTAACAGACACGGTAGGATTTATTCAGGATCTTCCGACAACGCTTGTTGCTTCGTTTAAATCAACGCTTGAAGAAGCAACAGAAGCGGATTTGATTCTTCACGTCATTGATGCCTCGCATCCTGACAGGGAGCGTCATGAAGAAATCGTGTTAAAGCTATTAAAGGATCTGAAAGCATCTCACATTCCAGTGCTCACTGTATTTAATAAAATTGATCGCGCGGATCCGTCTGTTCAAAGCAGCGTCAATGAGCAAATTCTCATCTCAGCTCTGAAGCAAGCTGATTTGAAGCGATTGAACGACCGTTTGCAGAGCGAAGTCTTAAAGCAAATGGAATACTTCTCGATTTCGATTAACGCCGATCAAGGTGACAAACTAGCTTACTTGCAGCGAAACACCGTTTTAATCGAACGAGAGTGGGATGAAGAGAAGGATCATTACAGATGTAAGGGATATGCCCCAGCCCATTTATACGAACGTATCATTAACGAGTGGAACAACGATTAGGAGTAGAAGACTATGTTTATGAATTTTACACATCAAGAAGAACTAAAATCGCTATCGCAGAAAGCGGAAGAGAAAATCCAGCCAGCATTAAAAGAAATCGATGAGCGCGTTGAAGCGAACCAATACCGCGTTCTCGAGGCCTTTCACAAAAATCGTATTAGCGACTTTCATTTTACTCCATCTACAGGCTACGGCTATGACGATGATGGTAGAGATACGCTTGAAAAGCTTTATGCCGATGTTTTCGGAGGAGAAGCGGGGCTCGTTCGCCCGCAAATCGTCTCTGGTACGCATGCGATTTCAACTGCCTTATTTGGCATACTGCGACCAAACGATGAGCTTCTCTATATAACAGGTGCACCGTACGATACGTTAGAAGAAATCGTTGGCACACGTGGAGAAGGTAATGGTTCATTGAAAGACTTTCACATTGGCTATCAAGCGATTCCATTATTGGATGAAGCAGTGGATTTTGAAGCTGTTCGAAATGCGATCACAGCCCAAACAAAAATGATTGGCATTCAGCGCTCGAAAGGCTATGCGAACCGACCATCGTTTACGATCTCTGAAATCGAAGAGATGATTGATTTTGTAAAATCAATCAAGGAAGACGTCATCGTTTTCGTTGATAACTGCTACGGCGAGTTCGTGGAAGAGCAGGAGCCTTGTCACATTGGGGCAGATCTCATTGCAGGATCATTAATTAAAAACCCTGGCGCAGGTATCGTCAAAACCGGTGGTTACCTTGTAGGGAGAGAAGACTTGATTGAGCTGTGCGGCTATCGCTTAACGTCCCCTGGGATCGGGAGAGAAGTTGGCGCTTCGCTTTATTCTCTTCAAGAAATGTACCAGGGGATTTTCCTTGCTCCGCACACGGTTGGACAAGCGGTAAAAGGGGCTGTGTATAGCTCAGCCCTACTTGAAGAAGCTGGATTTAATACAACGCCACACTGGAACAGCAAACGAACGGACCTCATTCAATCGGTTCAGTTTGATGATAGAGAGCGAATGATCGCATTCTGTCAGGCGATTCAGGCGGCTTCTCCGGTGAATGCGCACGTTCGTCCGGAACCCGCTTATATGCCAGGATATGAGGATGACGTGATTATGGCAGCGGGTACGTTTATTCAAGGGGCTAGTCTTGAATTGTCAGCTGACGGACCACTCAGAGCTCCGTACGTTGCGTACGTTCAAGGTGGGCTCACCTTTGAACATGTGAAAATTAGCGTGCTTCGTGCCGTAGATGATTTATTGAATAAAGGTTTGATTACTGTCTCATAGGGTATTTAGGTAGGGATTTATTCCCTGCCTTTTTTTGTTCTAAAAAGCATGTGAGATTACCTCACGCACTTTAACACGATAACGTGAATGTTCGTGTATGATGAGTGTAAGTGAAGAAGGGAGTGGCAATTTCGAATGTTAATGCGATTCTGAATTTTTGGATTGCTTCGAAATGTACTCATTTGACGAGTCGAGCATAATGAAAGCACACATAAACTCGTACAGGTATTCTAGCGGATTCACTAAAATCTTTTTATTTCTTAAGGAGGATTCATTTTACATGTCGAACAAATTTACAGCAGACGATATTAAGAAAATGGCGCAGGACGAGAACGTTAAGTTCATTCGCTTGCAGTTTACTGACCTACTAGGAATTATTAAGAACGTTGAAATTCCGGTTGATCAGCTTGAGAAAGCTCTTGATAATAAAATGATGTTTGACGGTTCTTCAATCGAAGGCTTTGTACGTATTGAAGAGTCTGATATGTATCTTTACCCGGATCTAGATTCATGGGTAGTCTTCCCATGGTCATCTGAAAAAGGAAGAGTAGCTCGTCTTATTTGTGACATCTACAGCCCGGATGGTACGCCATTCGAAGGGGATCCTCGTTCAGTTCTAAAACGCGTTCTAAAAGAAATGGAAGAGCTTGGTTTCTCTGACTTCAACATTGGACCAGAGCCAGAATTCTTCCTATTCAAAATGGACGAAAACGGTGAACCAACGCTTGAACTAAACGACAAAGGCGGATACTTCGACCTTGCGCCAACAGACCTTGGTGAAAACTGCCGTCGTGATATCGTTCTTGAGCTTGAAGACATGGGCTTTGAAATTGAAGCATCTCACCATGAAGTAGCTCCTGGACAGCACGAAATTGATTTTAAATACGCAGATGCACTAACAACGTGTGACAACATCCAGACGTTCAAGCTAGCGGTTAAAACGATCGCTCGTCAGCACGGCCTTCACGCAACGTTCATGCCGAAGCCACTATTCGGTGTTAACGGATCGGGTATGCATGCCAACATGTCCCTCTTTAAAGACGGAGTAAATGCATTCTACGAGCCGAAAGATGAGCTTGGCCTAAGCGAAACAGCACGTCAATTTATCGCTGGAACTATGAAGCACGCTGAAGCGTTCACAGCAATCACGAACCCGACGATCAACTCTTACAAGCGTCTAGTTCCTGGATACGAAGCTCCTTGCTACGTAGCATGGTCTCTTCGTAACCGTAGCCCGCTTATCCGTGTTCCTGCTTCCCGCGGAATCAGCACACGTATCGAAGTACGTAGCGTAGATCCATCTGCGAACCCGTACCTTGCAATGGCAGCACTACTTGCAGCTGGACTTGACGGCATCAAGAACAAAATGACGCCACCAGCTCCAACAGAGCGCAACATCTACGTGATGGATAAGCAAGAACGCGTTGAAGAAGGCATCACAGACCTTCCAGCAACACTACACGATGCGCTTGAACTTCTTAAGAAAGACGAAGTGATGATGAAAGCACTAGGCGAGCACGCAGCCGAGCACTTCATCGAAGCAAAAGAGATCGAATGGGATATGTTCCGTACGCAAGTACACCCTTGGGAACGCGAACAGTATATGACGACTTACTAAAAGATAGAGTGAGAGAACCCCCTTAACACGGTTGTGTTGAGGGGGTTTTTGGTGTGTATATTCATGGAGAAGGTTTCTACTTATGTTGGTAATGAAATGTACAAATTAGGAATGGGTAGGCTTCTAAACAAGCAAACAATGCAATTCGAAATAAAGTATATAATGACTCAAAATAGAGGGATTTAGTTAATAATTGAGCTGATTGTAAATGAAAGCAAATAATGATGTGTGGGATGTAACCAAAATCCTTCTAACACTTTAATGGGAAATATAATGTAAGTTTTGAATTGAAAAGGAGAGAAGAGGAATTGAAGAAAGATTTGCAACCTTTTATATTGAATACCGTTCCTAAAAGCGGCACCCATTTATTGAAACAATTATTACTTGGAATGAATCCCAATGTGATAACAAATAACCCTAAGCATGTTTTATACGGTGCCCCCAATTTTAACAAAAGTGAAGATATTGATCGATTAAATCATATGAATGACAATCAATTCATCCATGGGCATTTTTACTTTTTGCCCTCTTGGAAAGAAATATTTGATAGAAATGATCTTAAGCAAATTTTTTTAGTTAGGGATTTGAGAGACGTGGTCGTATCGTATGGTTATTTTATTGATAAATTACCAAACCATGCCCTTTATCAATACTTCCAAGAAAATGAAATATCCATGAAAGATCGTTGCCTTACATTAATTGAGGGAATCAATGATACCGATCGAAATTTAGTTTATCCTTCTATAGACACTTGGTTTAGAAGTTTTCAACCATGGATGGAGCAGGAAAATGTGCTCACTGTAAAATATGAAGATCTTCATATATCAAATTCAGCATGCGTTGAAACCTTGGAAAAAATCATTACTTTTCTTTGGGGGGATGGAGTGACTCCAATAAATAAAGAAACGATGATAAAACAAATGATCAATAATATAAACACTAAAACTTCTCCTACTTTTAGAAAAGGGCAATCAGGGGGATGGTTGACAGAGTTTAATGGACCATGTAAAAAAGCATTTAAAGAGAGAGCTGGACAGCTTCTCATCGATTTAGGATATGAAAAAAATTTTGATTGGTAGAAAGTAAGGAATGATTCATTCGCTTCTTAAGAAATCTATCGGTTTTAAATATGTTTAAGGATTAGATATAAATGGAAGCGACGTACCTTTTTGAATTGATTAGGGTATGCCGCTTTTTATTTTCAATGTATTATTTCAGATAGTTTTACGAGATTAAATCATTGGACGATCCTACTATTGACGTTATGAAAATAGTAGATTATTTGAAATTCATTCCAAATAATTCCTGTGCAATTGTTTTTCTCTAACTAGCTCATAAGTCCGATACCCACCATCAAGATTAACCGCTTCAAACCCATTCTCCAGAAGAATACGTGTCGCAATATATCCCCGTAACCCAACCTGACAATGCACATAAATCGCTTCATCCTGCGGCAGTTCATGAAGCTTACTCCGTAATTCATCCACTGGAAGATTAATAGCTCCTTTAATAAATCCATTCTTGAATTCTGATGGAGTTCGTACGTCAATAAGTGTACCGCCGTTTTCCACGATCGTATCAATCTCATGCCACTGAACGGTTTCAATCATACCTTCAACGATGTTACTTGCTACATATCCCGCCATATTCACCGGATCTTTCGCTGAAGAGTAAGGAGGGGCGTAGGCGAGTTCTAAGTCAGGGAGGTCGAGAACGGTTAAGGCTCCTTTAATCGCGGTTGCGATGACATCGATTCGCTTATCCACGCCATCCTTACCGACTGCTTGGGCACCGAAGATCTTTCCTGTTTCTTTATCGAAAATGAGCTTCAAGGCAATGGGGGAGGCGTTTGGATAATATCCGGCGTGTGAACCTGGATGAACGTGCACAACTTCATAAGCAATACCAAGGCTTTTTAAGGTTTTCTCATTATTACCTGTCGTAGCAACGGTGTAGTCAAACACTTTGGCAATGGATGTTCCGAGTGTCCCTTTATAAGGTGTTTTTTTGCCGTAAATGTTATCAGCTACGAGTCTTCCCTGTCTGTTTGCTGGCCATGCTAAAGGAATCATGGTTGGTTCCTTATTAATGTAACACTTTACTTCAATGGCATCACCAATTGCATAGATGGAAGGATCACTCGTTTGGAGGTATTCGTTTACTTGAATCCCGCCTCGTTTTCCTACAGATAAACCGGCATGGACAGCTAGTTGATTTTCTGGGCGGACGCCGATTGACAAAATGATCAGGTCCGTAGCGATTTCTTTTCCGCTTATGCTGAGCACTTTCGTTCCATTGCTTTCGAACGCCTTTACTCCGTCATTTAAAATCAAGTTAATGCCTTTATTCCTAAGGTGCTGGTGAACGATTGCGGCCATTTCATAATCGAGTGGTGGCATAATTTGATTCGCCATTTCAATTAGCGTGACGTTCATGCCAAGGTCGCTCAAGTTTTCAGCCATTTCAACCCCGATAAAGCCACCGCCTATAACAACAGCATGTGATGGCTTCTCTTCATCAACATAAGATTTGATCCGATCGGTATCAGGAATATTGCGAAGCGTAAAGAGTGCCTTTGCTTCATTGAGCCCAGGGATCGGTGGCACAATCGGACGCGCTCCTGTTGAGAGAATCAGTTGGTCATACGTTTCCTCGAAAGTTCGACCGGATTTTAAATCGTGCACAGAGATGGATTTTTTTGCACGATCAATTCGTGTGACTTCGCTCAAGGTACGAATATCAAAGTTATACCTTGCTGTCATGCCTTCTGGTGTTTGGACGAGTAGTTTCTTGCGGTCTTCAATCGTTCCACCTATATAGTAAGGGAGCCCACAGTTGGCGTAAGAAATATACTCACCTTTATCAAACATAACAATTTCTGCGGTTTCATCTAATCTCCTTAAACGAGCTGCCGCTGTTGAGCCACCAGCTACGCCACCAACAATGACAATTTTCTTACTCATATGATCGTCTCCTTTTTAATTACCTATAGGGGTATTTGTCTCTTTTATTATATTTCATTATTGTAGGGAAGAATGTGATGGTTCTCACATTTAATTGAATGATGACACATCTAGTAACACTGAAAATGCTTTTTGTAAAAGTTATCATCCAGGCTTAATCACAGTGAAACCTCGTGATCGAACTTTTCTGTTAGACTAGGTGAATCGGCTCGAAGAAGTGTGACAATCACACGGCATATAGGTTGCTAGTAGTTACATATCTTAAATTTTTATTTATCTATCAAGTTGCTAAACTTCAGCTAGAATCGGTAGGAGGAATTTACATGAACAAATCTAGATTAACCGCACGAAAATATATTGCTTCATCTACTTTGGTGGCCGCGATGGTTTTTTCTCCGGTCTTAAGTGAAGGGGTATTTGCTAAGGTCGACTCAAATGATGTGAAGCAAAGCGATTCTGTTAGTTCATCATCAATTAACGTTCTGAGCGGGGACCGTGGCGAGGCTGTTACGGCACTACAAACAGAACTGGAATCTCTCGGTTATTATTCATATAACTTGGATGGTATTTTTGGTCAGATCACAGAAGATGCTGTTGAAGAATTTCAAAAAGACGAGGGACTTACTGTAGACGGTATAGCTGGACCTGAGGTTATGGGTGCACTATCCTCAAGTGAATCCGAAGCGACTGAAACGTCAGATGACGCTCCTACTGAGTCCGTTTCCGAATCCGAAGTGGTTTCCATTGCGGAAAGCTTAATTGGAACACCATATGTATGGGGCGGCACAACTCCAGACGGGTTTGACAGCAGTGGGTTCATCCAGTATGTGTTTAACGAAGCTGGAGTCGACTTATCAAGAACGGAACGTGATATGTGGAAATATGACGGGACAGAAGTAGAGTCTCCAGCGATCGGGGATGTTGTCTTTTTTGAAGGCACTTATGATGTAGAAGGAGCTTCACATAGCGGAATCTATATCGGCGACAACCAAATTATCCACGCAGGTAGCGGCGGAGTGGAAGTCACTGATCTTAGCTACGACTTTTGGCAAGACCATTATTTAGGCGTTAAGTCATTCAAATAACCATCATATAAGGCCAGCGTGATTTCTAAATAATCGCGTGGCTAGTTCAAGAGGGATGCTAATCATTTCATAAGATGATTAGCATCTTTTTTTCGCGGTTCATTGAGCGCTGCATGAAATCTTCTCATTCATTTACAATCGTCATCTGTATGGATATCATTGAAATTGAGAAAAGATATCTTATGTTATGAAAGTGAGATTCAATCATGTCAAAACATCACGCACTACAAAACATCTATCAAAGAAAGTTAGCGGTAAGCGTTGCTTATATTGTGTTATTGTCACTTCTTACGTCAATGCTATTTTTTCCGGAAATGTCATATTTCCATGGTATGAACCATTTGTTCTTTGAAATATTTTTAGCTATTTACATTTATGGCATTTGGGCTTCGTTGTTAAGTGACGTCTTAGCCTCGATTCTATCGGATCGAACTAGAATACGAGAGGTGTATGGATCAGCGTTCTTTCATATCGGGGCTGGAGCACTCTTTGGCCTTGGGGCCATGGCTATCGCTTTTTCGTTTTTCTTATTGGATCGCTTTTTCATGAAATACATAAAAGTAAATTGGACGATCCCTTTCATATGTTTTGGAATTCTAGTTCTCATTTTTATTCTAAACTTGAATAACTATTTTCCGTCTTAGTTAAAAGATCAGTAGAATAATCATAAAACAACTATGGAGGTTAGTTATGGACTACATACAGCACCTACGTTCTATGGTAGGTCATGAGAAAGTCATTATGGTCGTAGCGGGGGCGATGGTTTTTGATGATGAGAATCGATTGCTGTTACAGCTTCGCACTGATAGCGAGTCATGGGGACTGCCAGGTGGGTTTATGGATTTGAATGAATCGGTTCAGGAAACGGCAAGACGAGAAGTATTTGAAGAGGCGGGTCTTGTGCTGAAAGACATGTCGCTGTTTGGGATCTATTCTGGCCCCGATAAAGAAAAAACGTTTGGTAATGGCGATTAGGTGTCACCGGTTCAAATTCTATTCCGCTGTCATGATTTTGAAGGTAAGCTACGAGGAAGTGAAGAGTCGTTCGAGACAGCATTCTTTTCACTAGGTGATCTTCCGGAAAACCTCTTCAGTGAGCACAGACTTATGATTAATGATCTTGTAAGTGATAAGGAGCAGCCTATCCTTGGGTAATAGAAATGATTCAAGTAAGGCAACATATTAGAGGTTAAATGTGAGATAGTAAGAGAGATTCGCCGTCTTTTCATTATTTGATATAGTGATCTTCCAACAAATCACTTCAATGAGTATATAGGAGGGAATTCAATGCCAAAGCGGAAAGTATCCGTATACATCGCAACTAGCGTTGACGGCTACGTTGCAACGGAAGATGACTCACTCGACTGGCTTTTTAAAGTTGATCCAGAAGGTGACGCGGGTTATGGGGAGTTCATGAAAGATGTTGACACACTCATCATGGGGCGACGTACATATGACTGGATAATGGAACAAGAGAACGGGGTTAACCCGTATGAGGGAAAAGCTTCCTATGTGTATACGACTCAATCACGAGAAAACACAGACGATGTTACATTTACATCGGAAGACCCTTCTTCATTATTGAGTAGATTAAATGAGCAGGGTGGAGGGACAGTCTGGCTGATCGGTGGCAGTGTATTGGTTCATGAGTTTCTTGAGAAGAATTTGATTGATGAATTCATTATCTCGCTTGCACCAGCGTTAATTGGAAAAGGAATTCCACTATTTCAACACAGTGAGATCAAGCATGACCTGGAGTTAACCGATGTGCGCCAGTATGGTCAGTTTGCACAGCTTCATTACTTAGTTAAAAAAGGATAATGGAAGATATTGAAAAAGCCGTTCAATCAAATTGTCCAAAAATGGTTTGGGCACATTGATGAACCGCTTTTTTTATGCGATTTTGATAAGAAAATCCTTGAAGGACGCAGTTTGTTGGTAAAAATATGGTATTGTTTAATAGTAAATGAATGGGATTATGAAAGTGGTTAGAAAAAAGTTATTGGAGGGTTTTTTTGTATTTACTATTATCGATCTTTTTAGCCTCTATTTTAGGGTTCATTTTGATGATGACTGGGCCACTAGTAGGTGGAATTGTAGCGTTTGGCATCGTTGCTGGTTGCCTTTTCCGTGGACTGTATCTCCTTCATGACATCCATCACAGAGTTTCTAAGATTACCCCAGAAAGAGATAAAGTGAAAGAAGCTTATCAAAAGTACCTAAATGAGCGTGAAAGCTCTTCCTCTTAAAGAAATTGATGAGTGCACAGCTTTAAGTATTGGGCAAGTAGGATAAAGATTAGAAATGGAAGATAAGGTAAAATTACATTGTATTTCATCTAAGAATATTGAAGAATGGAGTAGTGGTAGTTTGGATAATGGACCTTCCTTGTTAATCTTTATGATGACAATCATATTGATGGGCATTACTGTAGGATCTTTCGTATTATTTATAAGACGGCTGCTGATTAATTCAAAAGTTAATCATAAGCGAACGAAAAATGTTGAGGACAAGCTCGATAGAATTATCGAGTTGCTAGAAGAGAAGAAACGATGAAAGAGTTAAAATATGACCTTATGAAGAAGTGGAAGCTTGAGTAAATCTGATTGTGGCGTGTATGCGCGCAGTCTTTTTTCTATTTCTGTTAACGGTAATCGAAAAGGAAAGAGAAATTCCTAGTTCCTTCAAATAAACAAGAAAAACAGTCCCGCTATTTAGTTAAAGAACGATGCATTAGAAAGGCGTGATTTCTTTGACTCATTTACGAAAAGTGAATTTATTGTTGGCATTCGTAGCAATAGGAATGGCTTTTACTCATTTTTTTATTTTGCCTAACGCGATTTCTAGTCAAGTCTTTATCTCATTTTTGTTTGTCATGTTTCTGCTGTTTGGAATCGAAAAAATAAGAGAAGAAGAACAAAATAAAAAAATAGCCAATACATACATTGTTACAGCGGTTATACTTTTCATTCTGTTAATGACTGATTTATTATAAAAAATATAAACTAATGGAAACACACACTTTATTTAGCAAATTAGTAAACTATAATTAAATTATGTAAACTAGAAGGGGTGATTATATGCCGGACTGGTCCTACCACGTCATGTTTAAACCTTTTCTATCAAAATGGAGTCCCGAAGCTTCAAGAGAGTTTATTCATCAATCCATGAATCGTATCGCTTCACTTCCAGGTGGACAGCATCTCATTCATTTTTTAGGAAGAGAAGAGGTAGCGGATGAGCTGATGGTTAAGATCGAAGACATTACTTTTCCAGGCTGTGTGGGGCTATCAGGCAAAATTGATCCCAGACTCTCTGGTTTAAAAGGATTTAGTCATTTAGGGTTTGGCTGTATTGAAATTGGTCCGATTACGAAGGAGCCATTTGAAGAATACACGAAACCAACGAGGCTTCAGAATGGAAGTATTGCTTTTTCTGAACACGGAGAGAGAGCGGGGCTTGCAAAGACGATTCAACGATTAGATCAAGCCAAGTTGGTTCAGCCCGCTATGTTCCAGTTAAGCGGTACAAACGTTGAGTTAATTGAGATTGCTAGAGCTTTAAAACCTTATAACGGTGTTTATGAAATTGATTATAACGAAATCGATTTTACTCATATGGAAGTGCTGAGGTCCATTCGAGAATGGAAAAGCATTTATGTTCGAGTGCCAGGTAATCAAATTGAAAAGGCTGACTTGGATTCTATTTCTCCATATATAACGGGTGTTGTGATTGATGAAGTGCAAGGTTTGGATACGTTGGCAAACCTTGCGATACATAAGGAAGCGATTGCCTATTGTCAAAAAGAATATCCTTCATTACGATTGGTGACCGTGGGTGGAGTGAAGGAACCTGATGATGCTCTACAGCTAGTGAATCACGGTGCTGATTTGTTGTTCCTATCTGGTGAATATGTCGAAGCTGGGCCAGGGTTGCCTAAGAGAATTTATGAAGCGATGAACGACAGCGTTTTACAAGAAGAAAGTCGTGGATGGAAAGACTACTTTTTGTTTGGATTATTCATCATGATCGGTGGCATGATTGCTTTAATGTTAAGTCTTACTTCGATCGTTTTACCATATGATGAAAGGTTTATGCAGCTAACTCGTGAGGAGCTGTTTCTCTTTAATGAACGACTCTTATGGTTTATGGCACATGACCGAATGACGTTAGCAGGAACGATGATTTCTGGTGGGATTGTTTATATGACGTTGTCTTATAACGGAGTTAAGTACGGTTTGCTGTGGGCGAAGCAGGCGATTGATATTGCGGCAATTATCGGTTTTCTAGGCATCTTGCTTTTCATTGGCTATGGATACTTCGACTGGTTACACTTGCTGTTTTGGATTGTGTTATTACCCTTTTACTTTAGAGGATACGTGAAAACGAAAGGCATTAAGAAAACGCCAAAATCACGCAACCGTCGGAATGACCTGGCATGGCGTAAAGGCGTTATTGGGCAATTTTGTTTTGTTATGCTTGGCTTTTCATTTGTTCTGGGTGGAGTGATTATTGCAGGAATTGGTGTGACAGGGGTTTTTGTGCCAGCGGATTTACAATACATCTGCATGCCAGCGGATCTCATTCAGTCCTTCAATGATCGATTGATCTCAGTCATCGCCCATGACCGTGCTGGATTCGGAGGAGCGATGATTAGCGTTGGATTGTTAGTGCTAATGTCTGCTCTTTGGGGCTTCCAATCGGGGAATGCCTGGCTATGGTGGATGTTTCTTATAGGAGGATTGCCTGCATTTGTAGCAGGAATTTATGTACACATTATGATTGGCTATACGACGTTTATTCACTTGCTACCGGCCTATATCGCTCTTGCACTATACTTTGGAGGCTTGTATTTTTCAAAACGTTACTTGATGGGGAAGTATTCATCTTGAAGAATAAGAAAAGGTTTTGCAATTGTTTAATGCGGATTTAATTTTAATAAAAGCTGAAGTTGACTTTAAGGTACTTCAGCTTTTTTATATGAATAATTCTTTTATTTCATCCTAAAGTTGTAGAAAAGTTCATTCATTATTCCACTGCTATGACGCTGAAGAAATTTTAAAATATTAGTATATAACAAATATCTATTAGTATTATTGAGATCATGAATTGAAGGGAACGACGATGAAATTTCAAGATTTTAACGCAGTGCAAGTTCGAATAGCTAGGCCGACCGATCAATTGAATAAGATTATTCAGTTTTATGAACATGGATTAGGCTTGCAGCGAGTGGCTGAATTTACTGGACATGCAGGATATACGGGAGTGGTATATGGATTACCTCATCTATCTTATCAGCTAGAGTTCACGTCACATGAAGAAGGTAGCCCTTGCCCTGCTCCTACTGCTGATAACTTGATCGTTTTCTATATTCCAAATGGAGAAGAGCTGAAGAGCGTAGCAAAAAGACTTAATGAAATGGGGCATAGGGAAGTAGAACCTGAAAATGTGTATTGGAAAGAGAAAGGGATAACGATTGAAGATCCTGATGGCTGGAGAGTTGTACTAATGAATACAGAAGGGATTTAAACTTAATAGATACGTAACTTTTATACTTGTAGTTGGAATTGAGTGTGGAATAATATGTTAAAATCAACGGTAAGGATAAAAAGGATTTATTATTATGAAACTGCTCACACCAAAATTACGTAAAGCGTCACCACGTTGAAAAGGAGGAGGGGACAAATGACACCTGTTCTCTTAACAATTATCACGGTTATAGCCTTAATTGTAGCTACATTTATCGTTTTTCGTAAAAGAAAAGCGGCTGATTTGACCGGTATAAAGAGTGCTTTAACGCCAGTGTTTCTCTTTCTTATTGCGATCGTGAACCTTTTAGCTTACTGGTTTGATTTCATGGGAATGATTAACTGGGTTGCGATGATGGTTTTTCTCTTACTCGGTGCTTATTTCACTAAGTACTCCTTGAAAACCGAAAACAAGGCTTAATCTGTTGTTTTGACTGAAAGAGTGTAAACGATGGTTGTTCGGATTGCGTTGTTAGCGGCGATGATGCTTTCGATACTTTTTTATATCTACCGTCACGCACTCTTCATTAGGCCAAAAACATTAAACTGGCTCAGTCCTTGTAGGAATTTTGGGCGTTGCATGAATTGATTCATGATCGGTAAAGTTCTACTATGATTGATTTAGCGGGGGGAGAACATGATGGAAGTTAAAATACATAGACTTCAAAAAAGTGATGCGGAATCATTGTTTCACTTTGAAGTCGCAAACAGAATTTATTTCAATAAGATGGTCCCAGATCGTGGAGAGGATTATTATAAATTTGAGACGTTTAACGACAAGCTCGTACAATTAGTAACAGAACAATCTCTGGGTTTATCGACCTTTTATCTTATAAAAGATGAAAATGGCACGATCTTAGGAAGAATTAATTTAGTAGATTTCAATCCCTCCAATAATACCGTCGAGCTTGGTTATAGAATTGGTGAAGATAATACCGGCAATGGAATAGCGACAAAAGCGATCAAGCTTTTATTAGAAAAGACAACCAATCTCGAAGTCATTCAATGCATTATAGCTAGAACAACTCAAGATAATGTCGCCTCACAGAAAGTACTTGCGAAAAATGGTTTTACATATACCTATACGAATCAAGATGAAGTCTTATTGAACGGCAAGTTTGTATCGTTGCTTCATTACATATGGAAAAGGGAAGCCCGTTGATCATTGTGATTAGCGGGCCTTTATTATTATCCAGCTTGCTTTTGAGCAAGCTCTTGATCAATTAAGAGAAGAGCGGATGTATTATCACCTGCTAACTTTAATCTCTCTACGATCGTAAGCGCTTGTGCTTCTTCATCAATTTGTTCTCGTAAGAATTCCTGTCCAATAACTGCTGTTTGCGGGTTGATTTTTTTAATAAAGTTATAGGCCTGATGGTAGGAATTAGTGATATTCTGTTCGTGCTCCAATACTTGTTGGAACGTTTGAAGTGGAGTTCAAAAATTGGTCGATTGCTCAGGGAGAGCGCCTAATTCTACTACACCATCTTTTCCTGCTAAGCTTAAGCAAATGGGTACGTTCTTCGTCTGACTGAATTCGTAACCAACTAGCCATACCTGTGTAATTTTTTCGATCTATATACGCTAACATTGTCAACTACAACGTTGTAGAAATGCGTTCGATTTGAATCAATCTGTTTAACAGGGCTTGAACTTCCTTTTATACTATTGCATCTACCTCGTCATCTTCATATAACTCACTGTATTAAGTAGTTGTTTGTCTCGTTACAGCATAAAAAGTTTAAGAGAAACAGCCTCTTGTTTGAATTCGTATGAACGAGTTCAAAGGTGTTTTTTGCTTTTTTCATAAGAGTAAGCCGTCTCATTCGCCGTTTCATCATGTTCATGATCTTCATATATTAACGTAGGATTAGTTGATGCTAAGAAAACTGCGTCTATATTTACAATAGAGATCGTCTATCGAAATTAAAGAAAAGTGAAATACCTCTGATAGCTAGCAATAACATAATGTAGTAGTGACGGATTTAGGCATCGACGTAGGGAAGTGTAATTTACAATGAATTGTCGAACTAGACGAGCATGCACACCCTGTCCTAACGCGATGCATACAATAGATAAGAAATATTAAACAAATGGTAACTTGAAGAAGTTGAAGAATTCAGCTTCTCATGCTTCGAGTTTACTACATTGTTAGAAAGGATAACTGATTATGGCTTTTATAAATCGATTTGCAACAAATAACTGTGGTGCCATAACATTTACAGGAAATACACTCGGGCTTAGTGGAATTAGTAATATACCAAACACCGCAGGAACAGATGGTACAATCGGTGCATTTATTACGCTTGATAGTGGTTCAACTGTCGATGCCTTTCCACCACCAACAATCGTCGGATCAGCAGGCACAACGACAATCTATACTGAGAATGAATCTCAAGCTGTTCTCGTCTTACCTGTCGGAAGTACAGTGCTCTATGCTGAATTGATTTGGGGAGGACTGTATTTAGGTGGTGGAGAAGACCTTTCGGGGTTAATAGATGATGATATTTTATTTTCTACTCCGATTATCGGTGATACCCCGATTACACCTGATCCTATCACAGCAAATGAATTTAACGGTTTTTATATGCGTTCAGCAGATGTGACCACCCTAGTACAGTCTGCGGGAGCAGGAACTTATAGTGCAGGAAGTGTGCCAGCGATTGTCGATGCTCCAGGGTTTGTTAACCATGCGGGGTGGACTCTTGCAGTTGTCTATGCAAATACAGCTTTGAATAACCGTAATATGAACCTTTATGTTGGTGCAGATGGACAAGTAAGTAACGGTAACCCGATTGACGTCCCGATAGCGGGTTTTTTAACTCCACCTAGTGGTGACGTAGAAGCAAGAGTGCTCTTGAGTGCACAAGAGGGTGACGCGAATATTACTGGGGACCAGGCAGAATTTGGGGTAGATGCATTTACGCTAACGAATCTGTCAGGGCCACGTAATCCAGCATTAAATTTCTTTGGTTCACAGATAACGGACGATTCAGGAAACATTGATATTAGTGGTTCTTATGGAGACCGCAATCATATACCAGGTACTCCAGGTACAAACATATTTGCTGGAAGACAGGGATGGGACATCAGTAATGTGGATGCGACCAACTATTTACCTAACAACCAGGCCTCTGCGTTATTTCGATTTAGTTCCACAGGTGATCTTTATATGCCGAATGCGCTAGGCGTCCAGATTGACTTTGGGGAAGCAGATTTAGAATTGGATAAAGAAGTGAGTAAAACAATCTCCTACGCTGGAGACGTTTTAACATACACCGTTACAATAACAAACGATGGCGTGGTAGAAGCTGACAATGCTTTTTTTGAGGATCTTCTTTCTGATGGTTCAGAGTTTATTCCAGATACGGTGAAGATAGACGGCATTACCCAACCAGGTTTTGACCCGGCGGTGGGCTTCCCATTAGATCCAATTCCGGCGGGAGATTCCCGTGTAATTACCTATAAGATACGTGTTGGTAGTAAGTGCTTTATTATTAATGAAGCAACTCTTACGTATAGCTGCGGTAAAGTAGCAACTAGTAATTCAGTGATTACAACAGCTTGTCAGCGGTGTTGCGGGGATGACGGTGGGTGTTGCTGTTAATGAAAGGGTGCTGTATTCATGCTCAGCATCCTTTTTTACGTTCGCTAAAATTATAGAGATTTACTACCCTATCGGTGATTGTAAACAAACTGATTGCTAGATAGAAATATTTTTGAGAAACAGAATGAATAAAAGATGGCATTATTCTAAATTTTTTGAAATAATTGGTATTAATTAGCTTTCTATATATTTATGAATAAGGAAAAGGTGGGGGTATCGTATGTTTAGTTTAAAAGTGAATGAAGAGGTCTCCTTAAAGTTACTTCAAATGGAAGATGCGCAAGAGCTATTTGAATTGGTTGACCATTCAAGAGATTATTTAAGGGAGTGGCTTCCCTGGGTGGACAATATGAAAGAAAAAGAGGATTATATGCCAGTGATTGAAATGTGGCTAAAACAGTTTTCTTCACATGATGGATTTCAAGCAGGTATTGTGTACAATGAAAGATTAGCAGGCGTGGTAGGATTCCATGGCATCGATTGGTCTAACAAGAAAACGAGTATTGGCTATTGGCTATCAGATAAGTTCCAGGGTAAGGGGATTATGACAGCTGCCGTTAATGAACTAATTGTCCAGGCATTTGAAGTATACAAATTGAACCGAATTGAAATACAGTGCGGGATAGAGAATAAAAAAAGTCAGGGAATTCCGAGACGTCTTGGTTTTAAACCCGATGGAATCATAAAAGACGCTGAATATTTGTACGATCACTTTCATGACACCATCCTGTACAGTCTTCTCGCGAAAGAATGGAATGAATATCGTGAGAGTTAATAAACGCACAGAATTTAAATTGACTATAGCGTATAGGGGTATGAATGAGGTGTATTAATGGGAAAGTTGTATTTTTATAGCGATCAAGTAAATGAAACACCCGGCAACCGTAGATTAGATGGATTACTGTTTAGTGGTGGAAACAAAAAGATTAGCTACATACCTTCAACGGAGGATAAAGAAAAGCATTATTTTGGAGCTAAAGTGAATTATTATCGAAACTATGGAATCGAGAATATCATGTTTTTCGATTTATACAGTGAATTTGAACCTATGAAAATAGATGAATTATTGAGTTCAGATATAATCCATCTCTCAGCAGGTAATCCGCTAGAATTTAGTAAGGCTCTCAATCATCGGCATATGGATCATGTTCTTTTAGATTTCTATAATCGCGGAGGAATTCTTGTTGGGGTGAGCGGAGGAGCGGTTCAACTCGGTAGATCTACAAAGCTATTTCAGATGTATACAGAAAAAACTAGCGAGGCGGTGCACCAAACTATGGGTCTTGTCGATTTCGAGTTTTTACCTCACTACAATCGCTGGAGTTCAGATTATAAGAGTAAAGTTTGGGAGTACGCTAAGAGAACAGGAACAACTGTTTATGCAGCTAATGACGGCGATGGAATTATTTTTGAAGAGGGTAAACTACAAATGATTGGTGATATAGTAGTGATGAATAGTGAGTTGTAATGGCACTATCTCAGTGAGATATGGTACATCACTACAATTGCTTGTTTTATAGGAGGACTAAAAATGGATGTATTTGAAGAATATCTAGCAAAGATAGAGAACCTGCAGCACCGAGAGCGAACGGAACAAATTTTGACCTGGGTACAAAATGAATTTCCAAACCTGGTGCCGAAAATTGCCTGGAATCAGCCAATGTTTACAGATCACGGAACATTTATTATTGCCTTTAGCGTAGCAAAACATCATTTGGCTGTTGCCCCTGAAAAGACTGGAATTGTTCATTTTTCTGAAGAAATGAAACTTGCTGGCTATGATCACACTAAACAACTAATGCGTATTCCGTGGGGTAGTTCAGTTGAATTTTCATTACTTAAAAAAATGATCGAATTCAATATTCATGATAAGGCAGACTGTTCAACTTTCTGGCGCAAGTGAATAAATAGACGGGACAGGCTTCTATTTGGACCAACCGCTTGGTAGTCGCTATGTGAGATTAACGTTTAAAACTAAATGAGGTTCATATATGGTCAACGGGAACCCTTCTATTTATTTTTGCCCATATTGGCATCATTATGTGACTCATCGGGATAGCGGCTTCTGTTATGAAATTACAGGTAAGTGAAAAAATACACGTGTATAAATTAAGTAATAATAAATTACGGCGTAGGGCAAGTTCCATCAGCGAGCTTGCTCCTTTTTAGTACAAATTAATTCAGTCTGGAAAAATCGAAAAAGGCTAGAAATGCAGTTCATTAAATGATAGGTAAGCTTATCTATATGTCGAAAGATGCAGAGAAAACGTCACGGTTTTCTTTAACATAAGTATGTTATCCATACATGATCCACTTCGAATGATTCATTTTTGATCAGAATACTTGTAATAGTTTGAAAAATACAACCTCATATCTCTAAAATAGAAGATAGTTCAACTAGAAGAGGAGGAAAAAAGACATATGAAATCCAGGAAATGGAAATATGGAATTGCGCTTTTTATTGTAGGGATATTAACTTTCGGTTTCTTACCGTTAACTGGAAGTGCCAAAGGTGATTGCTTTAACACTGATGCGGCGCTAACACCAGAGGAGCAGCGAATGGAAGACGGTGCCCCAATCCCACAGCAAATTATGGATAAGGCGGAGTTTACAGTTTTTGCGGATGAATTTAAGGAGGATTTGTGCAAAGCGAAAAGTGTAAAAAAAGCAGAGAAAGTGATCGAAAAGCATGGTGAGAAGCTGTGGGAGACGGCTGTTGCTCGAGCTCAGGGAGAACGAAATGATTTAGGGGAACTAGATCGTTATGATGATCGCCCGCTTTATTGGACTCGATTACATATGACTGCTGCCCTCAGGCAATGGGAACCTTCATATACAGTAACGGAGAAAAAGCAAGAAGAACTGATGAAGAAACTAGAGTACACGTCAAGGGGAATTACTTCTATTGATTTTCCAAAAGGGAAGAAAGTTAAGCGTATTTTAGTAAGCGGATTTGATCCATACCGTTTAGAACAGGAATTTAGGAGATCAAACCCTTCTGGCGCTGCAGCGCTTCAGATGGATGGGAAAGTCGTTTTGACGGAAGAAGGTCCAGCTTTTATTCAAGCAGCGAATTTTCCGGTACGATGGGATGATTTTGATGAAGGAATCGTTGAAGATACTTTTGGACCTTACCTGGTTAATAGTAAAGAGCAGGTGGATCTCATGATGACAATCAGTCAAGGTGGTCCAAAAGCTATGACCATCGAAGGGTTTGCCGGGAGATGGCGCACAGGGGTTGGAAACACTCTTGAAGATCGCTCAGAAGTTATTCCGACAGTGAGCAATTGGCCGATGCCTGAAAAACTGCCGGAATTTATTGAAACAACGCTTCCTTACAAGGAAATGATTGCAGCCAATACTGGACCATGGCCGGTAGAAAGAGGCGATGAAGTATGCGAATGGCTCGCACCAGAATATCGTGATAAACCGTATGAGTGCCATGAAGGGGGTCCGACTGAAGGATCAAAAGCTCGTAAAGGAGGAGGCGGAAGCTACTTATCGAATGAAAGTCAGTACCGATCCAATCGCGTGCGAATTGGGATAGGAGCTTATGATATTCCGGGTGGACACCTTCACGTAGCCGCTCAGGAGTACTATCCTGAAGATCCTTCCGTTTATATCACTGATGAGTTCCAAAAGTTCCGTCAGGCGACAGTAGATCAAACAGTTGAATTAGTTATAGCGGCTTCAGAGGCTGCTGAAAAGTAACCGTTTAAGAATTATGTTAGAAGTATACAAAACCGCCCTTTATTTAAATGAAGGGCGGTTTTGTATAGCCTTTAAGAGTTAAAAGTAGGTAGGTGAGGTTGGTTGTAATGTAAAGCTACACCCCTATGCTCTTCAAACTGCGATCATTTACACAGACGGAGGGGTTAATAAATAAAAGAAGAGAAGAAGCTCGTATTGATATAGCCCAGAAAGCTTATATAACATAAAAAAAGAAGCGCACGCAGCGCTTCTAGTGAATGGAGCGAAAGACCCCAATTACTTTACCAAGAATAGAAACGGAATCAAGAATGATCGGTTCCATCGATGAGTTTTCCGGTTGAAGTCGGAAGTAGTTGCTTTCTTTAAAGAATCGTTTAACAGTTGCTTCAGCTTCATCTGTCATCGCGACAACAATATCACCGTTATTTGCAGTTGGTTGTTGCTTCACAATAACCATATCACCGTTATAAATACCAGCTTCGATCATACTATCCCCTTCAATCACTAGAATAAAGGTATGTTCTTCATCCTGTGCAAACTGTTCTGGAAGCGGGAAGTATTCTTCTACATTTTCAATGGCAGTGATGGGTTGACCAGCAGTTACTTTACCAATGACGGGAACGTTTACAGTATGTTGACGAGGAATATCGATCGTTTCATCAAGACCAAGCACTTCGATGGCTCTTGGTTTTGTTGGGTCTCGTCTGATATACCCTTTTTTCTCGAGTCTTGCCAGGTGGCCATGGACAGTGGAGCTTGAAGCAAGTCCAACAGCTTCGCCAATTTCTCTTACGGAGGGTGGATAACCCTTTTGCTTAACTTCGACTTTAATAAAGTCCAGAATGTCCTGCTGACGCTTTGATAGTTTCATAATATCTGGCACCTCGTTCCAATCTATCTATTTGTTAGTAGTATACCAGAATTTTTGTTCGCATACAAACATAAGTTCGAAGAAATTAGTTGACACGAACAGAGGTTCTGATATACTAAAAACAGAACAAATATTCGCATATGGGGTGATTGGGATGAGAAAGCAAGCTGGGGGCTTGTCTGGAGTTGATTTTCTTGTCATTATATCTTTTGTAGCTGTGTTAATTATTGTGTTTCTATCTTTGCGAACAGCTGCAGCTGAGGAGTATGATCGTTATACAACGGTACAATTGGAGCAGGGAGATACTGTTTTAGAAATTGCGGAAGAATACCGTACTGCTCATGAGTTGTCTGATCGGAAGTTCGTCAGTTGGGTTGAAGAAGTGAATAGCATTGATGCAAACCGAATTACAGCAGGAGATACTCTCATCA
This sequence comes from Anaerobacillus sp. QJM3NY_32, assembly GCF_056173645.1. Taxonomy (NCBI): domain Bacteria; kingdom Bacillati; phylum Bacillota; class Bacilli; order Caryophanales; family Bacillaceae; genus Anaerobacillus; species Anaerobacillus sp. QJM3NY_32. Next base: position 1,972,220 of record NZ_CM149684.1, read on the forward strand.
TCCCTGTTGAAGCGAACGCTACCGCACTTGGGGGTAAAGAATAAAGTATGAACGCCGTTATTTATTGTCGGGTAAGCACAAAGAAAGAAGCACAGGAGTCTTCTCTTGCCAGGCAAAAAGAAGAACTACAACGATTTGCATCACAGTCAGGTTTTATTATACAGCGCTTGATTGAAGAAAAGCACAGCGGGTATGACATTGATCGTGATGGCATACTTGAGGTGCTTGACTTATTGAAAGAGGGGCATGTTGAGGCATTGCTCATTCAAGATGAAACAAGACTTGGGAGAGGGAATGCAAAGATCGCTCTTCTACATGCCGTCCATAAATATGGAGGGACGATTTATACAGTGAATCAAAACGGAGAACTTCAATTGTCGGAATCTGATTCGATGGTTCTTGAGATCGTTAGTATCGTTGAAGAATTTCAGCGCAAGCTTCATAATCTGAAAATTAAACGTGGAATGGACAAGGCGGTTAAAGAAGGCTATCGACCACAGCGAAACCTCAGCCATCAAAATCAAGGTGGGCGTGAGCGGGTGGAAGTTCCAATCGAAGAAATTGTTAATCTACGAAACCGTGGTCTTACGTTTAATGAGATAGCTGCAACGCTTAAAGGATTTGGACATCACGCTTCGAAAGCAACGGTACATAGACGTTATCAGGAATATGTTGACGAGCAGAACGAGAAGCACTAAACTTGTCTATGTTCAAAACATGCGTTAGCATGTGAGATACAAGTTTCAGTAAAGGAGCTATTTTACATGCCTTTTGAAGATAAACTCCAAAGAATTAACGAGCTATCTCGTAAAGCAAAAGAGTCATCATTAACAGAAGATGAGAAAAAAGAACAGAAAAAGCTACGTAAGGAATATTTAGCAAATTTCCGTTCTTCTTTCAAAAACCAACTTCATTCTATAAAAGTTGTGGATGAAGAAGGCACAGATGTAACACCTGAAAAGCTTAAGGAAAGCAAGAAAAACCGTCGCTTTCTTCAGTAGAAAATAGCCTAATTTTGCGAAAAGCAAAATTAGGCTATTTTTATGGTTGCAATTTTTCAAATATTCGTTATACTGTACTATAACAAGATGTACTAATACAAAACGGAGAGGGCGGATATGATGTTTGTTGTAACTGATTCTGCAGCTGAGTTTTACAAAAATGAAATGGAACTTGGTAACGGTGATTGCTTGAGGTTATTCGTACGCTACGCAGGGAGTGGAGACAGCGGAGGTTTTTCTCTTGGGGTCATGTCTGATAAGCCTTCATATGATGATTATAAGCAAGAAATTGGAGGAGTTACGTACTTCGTTCGACCGGACGATCAATGGTTTGTTGATCGAATGAAGCTTGATTATGATGAGAGATCCGGCGGTGTTCTTTGTGACCTGCCGAGTATGGCATAGCATTCTAAAGACCTGTACTATAACATATATGTTATAGTACAGGTCTTTTTGATTTCGACAAAACTAGTGAAAGCTAGCCTCCATGTATAGACAATCATTTTATGAGAACTCATTTATACTTTCTTTTATATGAGTGGATTCTTGGGCAGGGGGGGAGTTATATGAGGCATTACGAAATGTACTTCGTTAAGCAGCACATTGCAGAACAATATGCTGGTAAGGAGCATCTGTTGTATCAACTTTTCCTCGAAAGGAAGCGGGCCATACAGGCTGATCAGAAAGAGCTTCTAGAAAAACAGGTAGCCTTTATTACAGAGCCTGTGGAAGAAGAAGAACTAAATACCTGTTTGGTCAATGAATTGGGTGGCTTTCGCACGTATGAATATAAAAATGAAGGGCATCGATTGTGTATTAAACAATCTAAAAGTGATGCATCTTTATTTGTAAGAAGCGAGAAGATAAATATATATGCTAGCGGATCAAACGAGGCTGAAACAGTCTTTTTTGAAGTGATACGAAAATTAACTCCTTCGTTCTTTGCGATTGACTTCCAATCCGGTCGATACGGGTGGCTTAACCCGATTAAACAACAGAAACTAGTTTGAATAAACTCCTACTATTTTAATAGACGTTATTGTATAATCATTAAGGGTTGTAGTACACTATTGGAAGAGAAAGAATAAGGAGGAAATCTAGAATGTGGTGGATGTACACGCTTGTGGGCGTGCTAGCGTTGATTGCTGGAGTAGCACTTGGCTTTTTTATTGCCCGCAAATATATGATGGACTATTTAAAGAAGAATCCCCCTATCAATGAAAATATGCTTCGTGTAATGATGATGCAAATGGGGCAAAAACCTTCTCAGAAGAAGATTAATCAGATGATGAAGGCTATGAATAGTCAAATGACAAACAACGATAAATAGCTTATTGAGCACTCTGGTAACAGAGTGCTTTTTGTATGGAGTAATTTTGGTTGACGGGTCTAATTGGTGTGATGGTATGATAGATTAGACTATAAAAAATCAGGAAGTGTTCACATGACAATGAAAAATTTAGTAGTAGCAACAGGTCTTTCGTTCGCGCTTTTAGCCGGATGCCAGGCGGGAGATGACGAGCAAACGTCTAACCAGACAGAGAATCAGTCACAGAATGATGGACAGACGAATAACGGCTCCTCGAATAGTATTGAAAATAATGATGGAAACCAAAACAATAACAAGCAAAATGATAGCAGCAAGAAAGAAGATGAAGAAAGCGATCAAAGCGATGAGGCCAAAAAGGATAAATCAGCAGCGTATCCAACGATGGCTGAAACAGTTGAGAAAAATGGAGAGAATTTAACTGTAACGAATCCAGACAGTATTTATGTTGTGGCAAATAAAGAGCGAAATCTACCTTCAGACTTTGTGCCCCAAAATCTTGTGGAACCGGATGTTTCTTCATACGCACCAAAAGATGATCCTAAAAGGTTGATGGTCAAGGAAGCGGCTACAGCGCTTGAAAAAATGTTTGCCGGTGCAAAGAAAGATGGATTTGAATTAAAAGCTGTCTCTGGCTACCGCTCCTATGAGCGACAGGAAGCTATTTTTGCTTATAATGCTGAACAGCGTGGAGAAGAAGTAGCGAACCAGGTTAGCGCTCAGGCGGGGCAGAGTGAACATCAGACGGGATTAACGATGGATATTAGCACGCCTTCTCTAGGAAGCTCTCTTACCGAAGAATTTGGCAATACGCCAGAAGGTAAGTGGGTAGCAGAGCATGCGCATGAATATGGCTTTGTTGTTCGTTACTTAAAAGGAAAAGAAGATATCACTGGCTATCAGTATGAGCCATGGCACGTTCGGTATGTGGGCAAGGAAGCGGCTTCTGATGTTCATGAAGCGGGCGTTACGCTTGAAGAATTTTTCTCTGAAGAAAAATAGTTATGGAATGTTCATAGTTTGAATAAGATAAATCGTTTACAATAGAGGTTGAAATGGTAACGACATGCACATGATAAGATCATGCATTAGACAGGGAGTAATTTAATGGCAGATTTGAACTTGTTTTTAGCGTTCGGAGCCGGCTTTTTATCGTTCATCTCACCGTGTGTGCTACCGCTTTATCCAGCGTTTATTTCTTATATCACTGGGGTATCCGTTGACGACTTGAAAGAAGAACGAGGAATGATGCAGAAAAGGGCAATTCTTCATACGATCTTCTTTTTAATAGGGTTTTCAATTATTTTCCTCGTATTAGGGATGTCAACATCGCTCGTTGGAAATTTATTTATTCAGTACAAAGAGCTGCTTCGTCAAGTTGGAGCCATTTTGATTGTGGTATTTGGACTTGTAGTAGTAGGTTTTTGGACACCGAACTTTCTAATGAAAGATCGCAGGTTAAAAATTCGAAACCGCCCATCTGGCTTTGTTGGATCGATTTTAATTGGGATGGGTTTTGCGGCAGGTTGGACACCTTGTACAGGGCCGATTTTAGCTGCGGTTATTGCGTTGGGTGTTTCAAACCCTGGAGCTGGCTTCATGTACATGGTAGCTTATACGCTTGGTTTTTCTGTTCCATTTTTCATTCTGTCCTTTTTTATCGGTCGAATGCACTGGATTAAGAAAAATAGCCGGTTCATCATGAAGGCTGGCGGGTACTTAATGATTGTAATGGGAATCTTGCTTTACTTTAACTTTATGACAATGTTTACATCGTTCCTTGTAAATAACCTGTTTGGTGGATTTCAAGGATTTTAATAAAGAAAGGGTGTAGAAGTGTGAAGGGGACAAATGACCTTATACTTAAAACGACGACTACGATTATCGTCTTTATTATTCTAGGATTTTCAATATACTTATTCTTCGCTGGTCATAATGCACCTGGTGGAGGTTTCATCGGAGGACTTATGTCGGCGGGTGCTCTGGTGCTTCTTTATATCTCTTATGGCTTTAAAACCATGAATAAGGTCATCCGCATTGATTTTAAGAACTTTATTCCGATCGGTCTTCTGATTGCTGTTCTCACTGGCGTCGGTTCCTTTCTTTTTGGACAGCCGTTCTTGAGTCAGACAGACGCGTACTTTGAGCTTCCGATTCTCGGTCATTCTCACCTCGCGACAGCAATGTTATTTGACCTAGGCGTTTATTTTACGGTTGTCGGTGTTACGATGACGATTATCCTAAGCATTGCGGCAGATGAAGGCGAAGAAGAACTTTCAAAAGTAAATGGTTAATGTGAAAAGAACGGTTGTGCACCGTTCTTTTTTTCATGCGCTTGTATTTTTTGTCTCTTCCACATACAATGGAAATGATGGGTAGTACGGTATAGGTGAGGGATGAGTATATGCTGATTTTAAGTACAGTTGTTGGAGCTATGATGGCTCTTGCGATGGTAGTAATCAGGTTGAAAGCTTCAAAGAAACCTGCAACAATAAGGAAAATAATACTTCCGCCCTTTTTTATGGCAACTGGTTTTTTGATGTTCGTTGTTCCGGATGCAAGGGTTCCGTGGTACGAAGCGATTGAAGCGCTATCAGTTGGAGCGGCTTTTTCGTTGTTATTGATTCGGACGTCTAAGTTTGAAATTAAAGATGATCAAATTTATTTAACACGTTCAAAAGCTTTTGCGTTTATTTTGATCGGCTTACTTCTAGTAAGAATCGTTTTTAAACTAATCATTGGCGAGTCAATCCCTGTGCTTCAAACAAGCTCGCTTTTCTTCGTATTAGCATTTGGTATGATCGTTCCATGGAGAATTTCGATGTATTATCAATTTAAGAAAACGGAACGAAGCCGAGGACACAGTGGTCGACTTCATCAAACATTACTTTAAAAAAACTCGTTTAGCATCTGCTAAACGAGTTTTTTTATTGAAGCAAATGATGATAGGGGCTCATATCAATTCGCTTTTCATTTAATTTTTTCACGAGCCATTTGTGATCTCGTTTTGGAGTAGCGATAATATACCCTCGAATTATTAAGTCTTGAGACATATCTTTCGCTTTTTCTTTTAACGCAAGCTCGCCAATTGTTCCTGCAATCTTATACTTAGCAATATCTCGAAACAATTCAGGCACAGGGGCGACTAGTTCGTCTAATAACTTTTTTTGATCACTGCTCCACATATGCTTCGTTTGTTCAATGTAGTGCTCTTGCCAGTCAAGAGTTGACTTGCCATCTTCTTTTGGAAGGCGCTTGAGAAACTTCCGAAACATAAAGAATCCACCAATTGCAATTAGTGAAATTAAGATCACTGTCCATCCAACGATAAACCATTGAAACCATCCTGCCAACGCACTCACCTCATGGCATCATAATATAAACTGTATGAATACGGTCACATTATACGCCGAAAGCGCTTTTTAATCAAGAGGGTAGGGGAGTTACGTTTCTATCGTAGACGATGATGAAGGTGTGAAGTTGACTACTTCGACGACGATAGGGGTGTTTAATAATAGGGACGTAGCGGCAGGAACGTCAAATGCTAATTCTCCGACACCTGTAGCTCCTGGTGTATAAGTTGAGAGGTCCTGCATTTGTAAGACACCATTTACATATACGTTAAAGTAGCTATTGTCTGTATTTAGTGTAGGTAAAGTTGTTACCGCGGCTCCTGTATCATCAAAGAAATCTGCCGCATCAATTGTTAGAGTGGTTGCGCCAATAATTAAGCTAGTTGTGTTATAGAAAAAACGTTGGGTATCAGGAGTGGTCGCAACAGTAGTCGTCACGTTAGCTACAATTTTCATGATTTGTAAGGCCATTCGTTCACCTCCTGTCGTTTTATAATATGCTCATAACAATATTATGTAAGGGGACAAACATTTGTTTTAATTCGTTAGTAAAAAATTGTGCGTTGTGTAAAGAGAGGAGGGGGTCTAGTGATGAATAAGAGGAGAACCGATCGCTGTAACAATCCTAAAATTATGCTACCTATTATAAATTCGAAACCATTCAGAGCGAAGCTTCCGGCGAAAGTGCGAGTTTACGAATACTTTGCTATTGCAAATGGATATCAAAAAACCTTTACAGACAAAGACGCCGTAAAAGGATATGGTAATCATCAAATTTTATCGAGTAAGGACGTTTCCTTCATGAATCTATTTATAAATGCAGTGCTGCAACCTGAAATGAATTATAAAGTAGATGAGGGGATCTTAATACTTTTGACCGAAGATGCGCCGATTGAAGGAACGGCCATTATCTTGCAAATGATCAAAGTTTAAAGAATGGCGGGACTGTGTGGGAATCGAACCCACCGAAGACGGCACGCGCCTCCCAGGCGGTTTTGAAGACCGTGGCACTCACCAGACGTACAACCAGCCCCATATAAAAAGTATTACGCTAATATAGTAACGGAAAAAATTGATTAATTCAACACATGTGCTCAATAAGATTATTCTAAGAAAACTTTAAGTAAAACACCAAGTAAAGTTTTACTTAAATGTGTTTGTGCAGATTTTCATCAAAGACATTTGTCGAAAAAGGTCTAAACAATTTTGAAAGTATAGATTAATGTGGAAAAATCAGATGAATCGACAAAAAGCGTATCTTTTCCCATTATTCGTGATTTCGACAAATTGTTCAAATGAAACAGTTTTCTATAACGAACTATAACAGATGCTTGGGTGGTACAGTGGTGAAAAGCCGGTGTAACAGTTTTGTCTGTGGATAGCTGTGCATAACTTTTTAGCTATACATAGGTGAATATATATACATAAGTGAATGGAAAATGAAACGGTGATTTTAAGAAAGCAATGGTTTAAATTTGCATCCTGTTACGACATTTATTAAGGTTAATAAATGATGACAGTTGATTGGCGGGTGTGAAAGTGAACTATTATACAATTGGTCTAGCTGGACACATTGACCATGGAAAAACAACGTTGACTGGAGCGTTAACAGGAATCGATACAGATCGTTTGAAGGAGGAAAAAGAACGAAACATTTCAATTGAACCAGGTTTTGCTCCTTTTCATTTATCTGATGACATGAAAGTATCAATTATTGATGTTCCGGGCCATGAACGGTTCATTCGTCAAATGATTGCGGGTGTTGCAGGAATAGACCTTGTTGTTCCAGTCGTAGCGGCGGATGAAGGGGTTATGCCTCAGACGAGAGAGCATTTGGAAATTTTATCGTTGCTTGGGATTGAACGATCGATTATTGCGATTACTAAAGCAGACATGGTTGACGATGAGATGCTTCATCTTGTTAAGGAGGATATCCTTGAATACATAAAGGGCACTGGATTTGAAGGATCACCGCTTCATTTCGTCGATGGCAAGAGTGGGCGAGGTATTGAGGAGTTGAAAGAGAGTATTCGTGCCTTTTTAAAAGATGTTCCTTCGAGAAATAAAGGAGGAGCGCTAAGGTTACCGATTGATCAGATTTTCACGCTACAAGGTCACGGAACCATTGCGAGAGGCACGATCTTTGATGGGGAAATTCAAGAAGGAGAACTCGTTACACTGTTGCCAGACCGTGTAGCTGCTAGAGTAAGACAAGTCCAGACACACAGTCAGAAAGTGGAAAGGGCTTTTGCTGGCCAGAGGGTAGCAGTTAATCTAGCAGGACCTAATAAGCAAGAATTGTCGAGAGGACAGGTGATTATTAATTCTAATCACTATGCAGTTTCAACTACCATCGACCTTTCATTCACCAAAGCGCTCACGATGTCGTATGACTTGAAACAGCGATCAGAAGTAACGGTTCATATTGGTACTGCTGAAGTACGTGGGACGATTGTGTTTTTTGATCGCAACACTCTTGAGCCTGGAGACCGAGAAGATCTATTTTGTCAGCTTCGTTTACATGATCCCGTTACAGCAAAGAAAGGAGACCGCGTCATCCTTAGACGCCCTTCCCCGGTTGAGACGATTGGTGGAGGAAGCATCTTAAATGTTGCGGGAGAAAAATACAAATTTGGCTCAGAGACAATTGCGAAATTTGAGCAGATGGTGAAAGGAACGCCAGTCGAACAACTTGTTCAGATTCTTGAACAAGAGCACCTATTATCAAAAGAACAGGTGATGCAGCAAATTGGTTTAAATGAAAAATCCTTTCAACAGCTTATTGATGATCCGGAAATTGTAAGTATCGACAATGGCGTTACATCTAAAGACGTTTTAACTCGGATCGTTGAAGCCATTCACAACTTTGTACAGGGCTATCATGATCACTTTCCGATGCGAAAAGGACCACGCAAGGCGGAGGTCGTTCAAGATTTGAAAAAAACTTATCCTAAAAAAGTAATTGAAGTTGTCCTTCAAGCAGAGCTGAAAGAAGATATGTTGCAAACAGGGCCATTCTTATCAATGACTGGTTTTGAACCCACGATGCCTGATGCCTGGAAAACACGTATGACCCAAGTGTTCAAGAAGTTACTTGAACAGGGTGTGAATGTTTCACCGATCGATCGCTTGATCGAGGATCAACAAATCCCAGATTCCCATCAAGCTGAATTGAAGAAATTCTTATTAGAAGAGGAAATCGCGGTAAAATTAACAGATGACTTATATGTTCACAAAGAAAATTGGAGTCGCGTTGTGCTAGATTTAAAGGAAGGCACTGATAAATCCTTCACTCTTCAACAAGCTAAAGACATTCTGAATGTTAGCCGTAAATATCTGGTGCCGATTCTTGAGCGACTTGATGAAGAGAGCTACACAATAAGAAAAGATCAGGAAAGATATTGGAGATTAGAGAAATAGATCGATGCTTAGGAGTGGAAAAAAATGAAAAGATTTATGATGTTTACACTGGTGCTTATGCTAGGAATACTTGCCGCATGTAGCTCAAATAATAGCGAAAATGCTTCAGAAGAGAAAAACAGTGAGTCAGAAGATAAGGCCTTTACAATTGGGGTTATTCCTGTTCAAACAGAAGGTGAGATTGAAGAAGCGATGACGAAACTTCAAGGTGAACTTTCCGAGAAGTTAGATCAAGAAGTAGAAATCACAACGTTTCCAGATTATAACGGTGTTGTAGAAGCGATGAATTATGATCAAATCGATATGGCCTATTTTGGCCCGCTTACTTACGTGATTGCTCATGAGAAGAGTGGTGCAAAAGCGATTGTTACACAGCTAATTGACGGTGAGCCGTTCTATCATTCTTATATCATCACAAATGCTGAGAACGAGTGGGATACGTTAGAAGACTACCTTGAAGATAGTGAAGCAAGAAGCTTTGCATTTGGTGATCCGAATTCTACTTCAGGATCCCTCATTCCATCAATCGAGCTTCAAGACAGAGGAGTTTTTGAGGATCAAGACAAGAACAAATTTGCTTCTGTAGCGTACACCGGATCACATGATGCAACGGCTTTATCTGTTCAAAATAAACAGGTTGACGCTGGTGCGATTGATAGTGCTATTTACAATCAGCTTCTTGAGTCAGGAAAAATTGATGGAGATCAATTAAAAGTCATTTGGGAGTCAGAAAAGCTATTCCAATATCCGTGGGCTGTTTCAAAAGGTACGGATGATGAGACGATTGATAAGCTTCAGAACGCATTTTTATCGATTGAAGATGAAAAGATTTTGAATGCATTTGGTGCGTCCGGATTTACGAAGGCTAGTAATGACGATTATGAGAGTATTAGAAGCGCTGCTGACAAACAAGGGTTATTAGACGAGTAAAATGGCCTGGTTTAAATGGAAGCACCTTATCCTCTTCCTTGGGGTTATTCTATTAATTGTGTGGAGCATTGGGGTTACGGAATTCGACGTAAGGAAATTCAGTCAATTTAGCAACATGTTGGACTTTCTTTCCAATTGGTTTCCGCTAAATACTTCAGTGCTTCCGACAATGCTAAAAGCAAGTTTAGTGACGCTAGGTATGGCGTTTCTAGGAAGCTTTGCTGGTTTACTTATTGCACTACCTGTTAGCTTGTTGGCAGCAAAAAACACGGCTGGGCCCTTCTACGGAGCAGTTCGCATTGTGTTAAGTTTTGTACGATCTATTCCAGAAATTGTACTAGGCTTGATGTTCCTTACAGTTGTAGGGCCTGGCCCGTTTGCTGCAACGATTGCCATTATTGTTCATAATGCAAGCGTGCTTTCTAAATTAATTGCAGAGTTAATTGAAGCGGCTGATAAAGGCCCTCAGGAAGCGATGAAAGCGGTAGGAGCTCGTCCACTCACTGGTGCTCTTTTTTCTGTTTTTCCTCAAATCTGGCCAAACGTTTTATCCCATTATTTCTATCGTTTCGAAGTCGCTATCCGAACGTCGCTCATGCTCGGACTCGTCGGTGGCGGGGGAATTGGACAACAGCTGTTTGTTCATTTTAAAACATTTCAATACTCAACAGTTGCGGTTGATGTCATGTTGATTATGGTGATTGTCATCGTCGTCGATTTTCTCGGAAGCAGGGTGAGACAGTATGTTATGTGAAGAAGCGTTATTAACGATAGAAAATGGTTCAGTGCGTTATCGAAATGCCGATACTTCTGCACTAGACGACGTTACGCTCACTTTTCATAAAGGAGAGTTTGTCTGTATTCTTGGAAAAACTGGCGCTGGTAAGTCGACACTCATAAGGACATTGAATGGCCTCCAGGCTTTAACTGAAGGTGATATTCGATATAACGGTAGTACGTTCCGTCAACTGGATCGAGAGGGACTTAGAAGTAAAAGAAAGACTATGGGAATGATCTTTCAGCATCATCAGCTCATTCCGCGTTTAACGGTTCTGCAAAACGTATATACAGGATTATTTGGTTCTCGTTCAACTTTTCGTAACCTGGCAGGATTGTTTAATGAGGAAGAAAAGAAGTTAGCAGTGGACGTTATTGATCAGGTTGAATTACTTCCTCATCTAAATAAGCGCGTGGATTTACTGAGTGGGGGGCAGAGGCAGCGAGTTGGGATTGCGCGAGCTCTTGTTCAAACTCCCGATGTTTTTCTAGGAGATGAGCCTGTAGCAAGTCTTGATCCTGGTACCGCCAATCGGATTTTTCAGCTTATTCAACGGTTGCATCAAGAACACAACTTGCTAACGATTATTAATGTACATGATGTGAAGTTAGCAAAGAGGTACGCGACTAGAATTGTAGCTTTAAAAGAAGGTCGCGTTGTTTTCGATGATCAACCTGAAGCGCTCACTGAGGAGTTAGAAGATATGCTGTATGAAATATAAAAAAGGAAGTTGGGGACTCCCCAACTTCCTTTTTTTTATTTGCTTGCGGTGATCGCAAATGAATCTTTTTCATTTACATGACCGACAATGTGAGCTGATTTCCCTTTACCATTCATACGTGATACATATTCGTTTGCTTCTTGCTCAGGCAGGCTAATTAATAGGCCGCCAGAAGTTACCGCATCACATAAAATGAATTGCTCAAGCTCTGTTAGGTTTTCGTATTTGACAGTTTCAGCTATCCAGCGGTGATTTGCTTTTGATCCACCCGGAATATAGCCTTGCTCCGCTAACTCGACCGTACCAGGTAATATAGGTACGTTGTTGTAATCAATCTGAATACTAACGTTGCTACCAGTTGCCATTTCATAAGCGTGTCCAAGTAAACCAAATCCAGTCACATCCGTAACAGCATTTGGAGTTAATCCCGATAGCTGTTCTGCTGCTGTTTTGTTTAGCTCAGCCATCGTTTCAGATACACGCTGAAGCTGTTCGGCAGTAAGTTTTTCGGGCTTGATCGCAGTCGTTTGAATTCCCACACCAATTGGCTTTGTTAGCACAATAGCGTCGCCAGGCTTAGCGCCGACATTCATTAGAATTTCATCAGGATGTACAAGTCCGGTTACGGATAATCCAAATTTCGGCTCTTGATCATCAATGGAATGTCCCCCAGCAGTGACGGCGCCGGCTTCATCTACTTTATCTGCAGCACCTTTTAGGATTTCAGCAAGTATAGAAGGATCTAAATTTTTAATAGGGAATCCTACAATGTTAAGGACGGTCTTAGGTACACCGCCCATTGCGTACACATCACTTAGTGAATTGGCTGCGGCAATTTGTCCAAACATATATGGATCATCAACGATAGGTGTAAAGAAGTCTACCGTTTGAATCATGGCGAGTTCATCAGTTAGGCGGTATACGCCTGCATCGTCAGAAGTTTCCACACCGACAAGTAAATTTGGATCTTTTTTCTTGTTAGGTAATTGACGCAAAACTTGCGTCAGGTCCTCAGGACCGATTTTGCATCCTCAACCACCTTTTGTCGAAAGAGACGTTAAACGGATTTTTTCTTGGTTCGACATATGACCACCTCCTCCCAAGAGTATAAATCTTTTCATCGCTTTTTTGAAATGATATAGTATGAACAACTTAAAATTAAGTAAGAGGAGGCTTTTTTTATGAAATACAATGTTACAATCGAATTCTGTATGCAGTGAAACTATGCACCTAAAGCCGCGAGTTTCGCGGAACAATTATTTAATCATTTCAGACACGAAATTGGTTCACTTGAGCTAATCCCTGGTTCAGGAGGCGTGTTTGAAATTACGGTGAATGACAAGCGAATGCATTCGAAAAAAGAAACTGGTCACTATCCTGATATCGAAGCATTTATTATAGATATGGAAAATACAACGTTCTAGATGGGCACCTCCGGGGTGCCTTTCGTGTCGCTATAGGAGATGAGAGCTTTGAAATTACTGAGAGAACTTCCGCCGATTCATCAAATTCAAGAAGCATTACTTAATGAAAGCGTTGGAAGCGAGTTACCTCACAATGTGCTAAAACAACTGATTCAACAAGAAGTCAATGACTTGCGGGACTCTTTGTTGAGAAATACATATACGGGAGGCTCGGAGGGGAGAGAAGCATTTCATTATGAAATCATGCAGAGCGTGAGGGCGAAAATTGGATCTTCCAAAGAGTTTAACTTAAAGCCCGTGATCAACGCCACTGGAGTCGTTCTGCATACAAATCTTGGCAGAGCGCGTTTAAGTGACGTGGCTATTGATCATTTGGTGCAAGTATCTAAAAGTTATTCGACGCTTGAATATAATCTGCAGCAAGGAAAGCGCGGATCCCGCCATACAATCGTCGAAGATGCTATTTGTAAAGCAACAGGTGCAGAGGCCGCTATGGTTGTGAATAACAATGCAGCTGCAGTCTTTCTTATATTAAGTGCCCTTGCGAAAGAAAGGGAAGTGGTCGTTTCTCGAGGAGAGCTTGTTGAAATTGGCGGATCTTTTCGCGTTTCATCAATTATGGAGGAAAGTGGTGCTAAGCTTAAAGAAGTAGGGACGACAAATAAAACACATCCGTTTGATTATGAAGCAGCAATCAACGAAGAAACGGCTATGCTGATGAAAGTGCATCGTAGCAATTTTTCAATCGTCGGGTTTACAGCTGAAGTAGAACGAGAAGAGTTAGCCTCCATAGCGACGAAAAACCAGGTTGTTTTTTATGAGGATTTAGGGAGTGGGGCGCTTTTTGATTATCGAGACTATGGGATTGGCGAAGAGCCTACGGTGCAAGAAACGCTTGCTTCTGGTGCTGACCTCGTTTCCTTTAGCGGGGATAAACTTCTGGGTGGACCACAGGCAGGAATGATTGCTGGGAGAAAAGATCTGATCAATCGGTTGAAGAAGCATCAGCTCGCTCGAGTATTGCGCGTCGATAAGTTCACGCTTGCTGCGCTTGAGGCAACGTTACAGCAACACATGTATGAAGAGGCTGCTAACATACCAGCTATAAGAGACATTACAAAAAGTGCGGAAGAGATTCGAGAGCGCTCAGAACTCTTTCAGCAAAGACTTGAAAGAAAAGCGTCTCATTATAGTATTGAGGTAGTGGAGGGAACTTCACAAGTTGGGGGAGGTACAATGCCTTCAGTCGAGCTACCTACTTATGTCATCGCCCTCCAAACCGATCAATACAGCGTAAATGAACTAGAAGAATTTCTTCGTCTTAGTAACACACCAATCATTACAAGAATTCAAGATGGAAAAATACTGATTGACCTAAGGACGGTAACAATCGAGGAAGAAGACGACATTTTGCAATGCTTGATTCAAATACCAAAATAAAAGACGGCCACTTCGGCCGTCTTTTCTAATTGAAGTTTAAAACCCTTCACCATTCTTTTGCCTCGTGTGGTTTCTGTTTTTTACTTTATGGGAGCCTTTCATTGGCTCTGGTTGGCCAGTATGCCCTTTAGGAGCGTTTTTTCGAATGTCTTTGAACGTATTGCTCTCAGTCATATGAATCCCTCCTTACGCTTTAGTATGGTCAGAATGACAGTGCTTATTCCTGTCGAATAGGACGCTTCGTCCTGGTTACACTATGATGAAAGCTTAAGAAAAGGAGGTTGGTTGAATGCCTTACAATAAAGACAAACAACAGAGTTTCCAGGCAGCGCAGCAAGGTTACGAACAAGCTGTTGATGCCAAGAAAGAAATTGTGGTGAGTAGTAGTGGATACGGTAAAGACCTGAAGCATTTGCAACAAGAAGTGGGTGAAGCGAAAGAGCAGATTGAGAGTGCATTAATGAGCGCAACAGAACATCAGCGAGCTCAATTACTACAATTTCAGCAGGATTTGCAATCGATTGAAGCAGAAATGAATCAAGAATAAGAATGAAAACCCGTCATCAGGTGATGACGGGTTTCAAGCCTATTGGCGTTTCTTTGTCTTTTTATTATATTGACGCTGCTCTTGTGTCATATGCTCGTTTGCATATTCATTGTCATAGCCTGCGCCGTTTCCTTGAGCATCAGCATCATTCATTCCTGGACGCACACCGTTTGCTTTTCGCTTACCCATATTCATCACCTCCCTTCATCTAACTTTTCCTATAAGGGAGAAAATATGTGGTGATAAGCTAGACTTATCAATAGCAATAACAATCTTGTTATTTACTTATGTTTAGAAATTTACTAAACTGGATAAAGGGTAGTTGAAAACGTTTTTTCGACATCCGCTTTGTTATGCAATTTGGAGGAGGGAACTACATATGGCAAATCATGAACTTTATAATTCCAAAGCAACATTCGATGCCAATGGTAAATCATACTCTTTCTATCGTCTTCAGGCGTTAGAAGAAGCAGGCATCGCTAAGGTAAGCAAGCTCCCTTACACGATCAAAATTTTACTTGAGTCTGTTTTACGTCAATATGACGGTAAAGTGATCAAAGAAGAGCACATCGAAAACCTCGCTAAATGGGGAACTAGCGAGCAGAACAAAGATATTGACGTACCATTTAAACCTTCACGTGTCATTCTTCAAGATTTTACAGGTGTACCTGCTGTTGTTGACCTTGCGTCACTTCGTAAAGCAATGGCTGATATCGGTGGCGACCCTGACAAAATCAACCCTGAAATCCCAGTGGATCTTGTTATTGACCACTCGGTACAGGTTGATAAATACGCATCTGAGGATGCGCTTGAATTTAATATGAATAAAGAATTTGAACGTAACCTTGAGCGTTATAAGTTCCTTAAATGGGCTCAAGATGCATTTGATAACTATCGCGCCGTTCCACCGGCAACTGGTATCGTTCACCAGGTAAACTTGGAGTACGTTGCGAACGTTGTTCAAGAAAATACAGTTGATGGCGAGAATGTTGCCTATCCAGATACATTATTCGGAACTGACTCACATACAACCATGATCAACGGTCTTGGCGTACTTGGATGGGGTGTAGGCGGTATTGAAGCTGAAGCTGGAATGCTTGGTCAGCCTTCTTACTTCCCGGTTCCTGAAGTAATCGGTGTGAAGCTTACTGGAGAACTTCCAAGCGGAACAACAGCTACGGATCTTGCGCTTAAAGTGACTCAGCTTCTTCGTGAGAAAAAAGTTGTTGGGAAATTTGTTGAGTTCTTCGGACCAGGGCTATCAGGCATGCCGCTTGCTGACCGTGCAACAATTTCCAATATGGCACCAGAACAAGGTTCTACATGTAGCTTTTTCCCAGTTGATGAAGAAGCGCTTGAATACATGCGCCTAACTGGTCGCTCTGAAGAGCATATTAACCTTGTGCGTGAATACTCAATTGCTAACGGATTGTTCTACACGCCGGAATCAGAAGATCCTGAATTCTCAAGCGTTGTTGAACTTGATCTTGGAACTGTAGAGCCAAGTCTTGCTGGTCCTAAGCGTCCACAAGATTTAATTCTTCTTTCCGATATGAAGAAAGAATTCAATAAAGCAGTCGTTGCCCCTCAAGGTAACCAGGGTCTAGGTATGGATAAGAAAGAATTCGATAAGGAAGCTGTTGTTAAATTTAACGATGGAAAAGAAGTAACGATGAAAACAGGTGCAGTTGCGATCGCAGCGATTACAAGCTGTACAAATACTTCCAACCCTTCCGTTATGCTTGGTGCGGCTCTTCTTGCGAAGAAAGCTGTTGAAAAAGGACTACAAGTTCCTGAATACGTGAAAACAAGCCTTGCTCCAGGATCAAAAGTTGTAACAGACTACCTTGATAAGTCTGGACTTATGCCTTACCTTAGAGACCTTGGTTTCCACCTGGTTGGTTATGGCTGTACAACTTGTATCGGTAACTCTGGTCCACTTAAAGAAGAGATTGAAGATGCGATTGCGAAGAGCGATCTTACGGTGACTTCTGTACTTTCAGGTAACCGTAACTTTGAAGGACGTATCCATCCACTAGTAAAAGCAAACTATCTTGCTTCACCACCGCTTGTAGTTGCTTATGCTCTTGCTGGTACTGTAGATTTCGATCTTCATTCTGATTCATTCGGTAAAGACAAAGACGGCAACGATATATTCTTGAAAGATCTATGGCCTTCAGCAGAAGAAATCAAGCAAGCCGTTGCTGAAACAGTAACACCAGAAATGTTTAAGCGTCAGTACAAAACAGTATTCGACGAAAACAAACGCTGGAACGAATTAAGCACAAGTGAAGGAGATCTTTATAACTGGGACGATGAGTCTACTTATATTCAGAACCCTCCATTCTTCGAGAATCTTTCTAAAGATCCTGAAGACATTCACGAACTTAAAGACCTTAGAGCGATCGCGAAGTTTGGCGATTCCGTTACTACGGACCACATTTCACCAGCTGGTGCGATTGCGAAAGATATGCCTGCAGGGCAATATCTACAAAATAACGGCGTTCGTCCAATTGACTTTAACTCTTACGGATCACGTCGTGGTAACCACGAAGTTATGATGCGCGGTACGTTTGGTAACATTCGTATTCGTAACGAAGTAGCTCCTGGAACTGAAGGCGGCTGGACAACATTCTGGAACACGGATGAAGTTATGCCGATTTATGATGCAGCAATGAAATACAAAGAAGAAGGAACAGGTCTAGTTGTTCTTGCTGGTAAAGACTACGGCATGGGAAGCTCACGTGACTGGGCTGCCAAAGGAACAAACCTTCTTGGAATTAAAACGGTTATTGCAGAAAGCTACGAGAGAATTCACCGTAGTAACCTTGTGCTGATGGGTGTGCTTCCACTTCAATTTAGAGATGGTGAGACTGCAGATACGTATAACCTTACTGGTAAAGAAACGTTTGCTGTTGAAATCACAGAAAACGTGAAACCACGTGATGAAATTAACGTAACGGCAACATCTCCAGAAGGCGAAACGCAAACATTTAAAGTACTTGCTCGTTTCGATAGTGAAGTTGAAATCGACTACTATCGCCACGGCGGTATTCTTCAAATGGTTCTTCGCGACAAAATTGCAAATTAATTTAGAAAAGGATGGCTCTTGCCATCCTTTTTTATTTTGCTTTAATTTGTTGACAACATAGCTAGAAAGATGACGACATAGCTTAAATGTTCCAAGAATAGCAATGTTCATGGGCAGAACCCAATAAAATAAACAAAAAAATCGGATTTTTGTAATAAGTTTTGATCAATCGGGAATAATGGTTTTAAATACTGTTGAAGAGGAAAGGAGACTAACATGAGGAAATCTAAAAAAGTTTCTTTCAAAGAACTTGTTATGCAAAATAAGCTTGAATTAATGAATGATAAACAAGCGATTGAACGTATTGAAGACAAATTTGAACAAAAGCACGCAAAAAATTTGTAAGGGTATAGATATTTCTCTTTTAGTTGCACAGCCTATTACCTAAAGGAGGAGATACAAATGAGTAACCCAAAGAAATTCCCAAAATCTTTTAAGCCAAATCACCTCGCTTCTGTCAATCCAGAAGCTGAAGGGAACAAAGGAAAGCAAATGCAAACTAAAGGCAACGCTGAACCTGACTACGCCCCTCCAAAAGGTAAATAGGCTGATGACGACCAGAAAGGAAAGCTCTTTCTGGTTTATTTCAATTTTAACAACTTCTTTTCATTTCTTGTAAAGTTGTCCAAAAGTGTGGAGAGATGACGAAAGATTAGGAGACAAACGTTTTCGGGGGGAACTTTATGACAATTACAGCAAGGATTGAACCCATTTCAGTAATGGGGTCTGAAGAAGAACCAAACAAAGAGCTTCTTGTAAAAGAACTTGAAATCAAAATGCAGCAAATGGGCTATCTTGTGCCATATCGAGAAGAATTAAATTGGAGTCGCACAATTGCGAGCCTTGAGTTAGGTGAAGCACAAACCCTTCAAAAATTAAAAAAAGCCGCTGCTAAAAACGATCGCGTTCTTCTTATTTACGCACGTCTTTTCAAAGGGACGATTTTTCAGCATCTTATTCTTCACCCAAATCAATCTGGAATTTATCTTCCTTTTCGATTTGATGAGCCTTTTGTCATTCAAATAGAAGGTAGAAAGATCTGGATTGGTTCTTCTGTAAGGCTTCTTGAGGAATTATCATGGCTCCAAATTAGTTTTGATCAAGGAGATCATCAGGAAAGTGTGAAAGAGTACTGGCAGAATTTGATAGAGATCTCTAGAAAAAGCGTCAACTATATGAGTCCGATTATTTTTGAAGAAGCCATTTAGAAGATTTTAGTAAAGGAAGAAAGGGTATGGGCATATAAGAGGGGTGATAGTAGTGGATAAAAAAGATAGGTTAGGCAGTGATATATACCGCATGCTTGAGGAATCTGGACCACCTTATGGGTGTGGGACTGCATCCATTATAGGTGGTTTCGCTGCCAGGCTTGCTGTTATGAGTCTTACGATTTCTGATATTGACCACGAATTACATGACGTACCAGGTACTTTCTTTCTGATGTGTGATGAAGACGACCGTGAATTTCAATCGTTTTTAGATGAGGGAGGCAATCATTCACCAAACGATGTTCCGATACGATTATTAGAGTGTACGTATCGGCTTCTCGTCGAGCTGTCTTCCTATGAGGACCGAATTCAGAGCAATGTTGTCGTAGACTATCGAATGGGGATCAGAATGTTGAAACAGGTATTTACTGCGGCTGAGAACATTTTGCTTTCCAACGGATGTAGTGCAGAAGTGCGCAAGGATATGTTGTACTATGAAGGCAAGCTAGAAGGGGCGCTTCCCAAAAGCCTTCAATCTTAATTAAAATGAATACCTATTAAGATGATTAGTCATAATAAGCTCGTACCTACTTATTTCGGGAGGGCTTATGATGGTATCTAAACGAGATGATCGCAGCGATAATGCAGAGAAGTTATCTAAAATAATTCAGGATACGAAAGAGAATATTCATGATTCTGAAGCTTCGTTAGAATTTACGGATAGCGATTTGCAGAAAAAAGCTATTCAAGATAAAAACCAGCACCGAAAAGAGAGTATTCAGGCGCTGGAAAATGAAGTGAAAGACGAAACAAAGTAATAGCGATTTAAAGAACTGAGTGACAATAAGTCACTCAGTTCTTCTCATTCATGCTTCATGGGTGGATTATGGTAAAATAACATATACACCACGTTGAAGTTAGGAGAGGAAAGATTATGTACATAGCAACTACGTCTATTGATGTTCGATATGCAGAAACAGATCAAATGGGAGTCGTATATCATGCCAACTATCTCATCTGGTTTGAACTCGGACGAACGTCGCTAATCAATGATTTAGGATTCCGTTATGCTGATATGGAAAAAGAGGGGATTCTTTCTCCCGTTGTAGATATTAAAGCAAGCTACAAACGACCTGTCAGGTATGGGGATGAAGTAAATGTAAGAACCTGGGTCGAGCATTATGATGGGCTTCGTGTGAATTACGGCTATGAAGTCATAAACGGAGAGGGCGAGATTTGTGTTACGGGCGAATCGATGCATACGTGTGTAAAGCGAGATACGTTCCGTCCTGTCTCAATACGTAGAAAATTTCCGGAATGGCATCAGGCGTATGAACAAGCGAAGAAACAATCTGTTTCTACTGGAGCAGAATAATGGCCTTTGGTCTGTCGAAGCGAGAGCTAGCAGAATGGAAGGCAGCCGTTTCGAACGGAGAGGTCGCTTTATTGACTCATTTTTGGTATGATCCTCGCTTTCCACAGTATCACTCTGTGACGAAAGCAGGGTGTCGTAATAAAGAAAAGCTTGCCCGATGGGGAGAACAGTATGGTTTAAAAAGAGAGTGGATGCATGACCGTGAAGAATTTCCGCACTTTGACCTGTTAGGGGATGACCAGATCCGTATTCTTGAAGCAGAGGGTCTTGCAGCGCACATTCACCGATTTAGATTAACAAAAAAGTGAAATAAAAAACGCGAAAGCTTCTCGCTTTCGCGTTTTTCTCAATCAATTTCCGTGTACAAATTCTATTTCCTCTTTTTTTCGGCTGAATTTTACAGCGAAATCCTGATCCTCAAAGAACCAGATATCTTTTTGTTCTACAAAAAAGGTTATGCCTTCTTCTTCAACTGTAAGAGCAGGTTCCGTTGGTTCTTCCACAGTCATACCAAGGGAAAAGCCATCTTGAACAGTGCTGCAGCCACCTACACGTACAAAAAAGCGGAGGTTGTCACCTTTTTCAAGATCCATTTCTCGTTTAAACCAGTTCAATGCGGGTTTTGTAATTGTCATTTTCAAGTGTATTTCCTCCTTTGCCGTACGAGTCTTCTCGTACTATTATAAAGAAGTAGCGCCAACTTGCAAAAAGAAAAAGGTTATAAAGCGAAATAATGGCAATAAATCCACTTAAATATGTAAACCATCTCTTAATTCACGTTACATCAGCATAGAATAAGGGTATAAAAGGAAGTGTAATGAGGAGGTTTTTGGAATGAAAAAACAGAGAATATGGCTGTTTTTATTCCTCATTCTTGCTGCGGGTATTTTACTCAGTGTTAAACCAATTATGGAACACCGTAGTCAGCGTTTGAATGAAATAAAGCAAGCCGCATCCATGATGGTTATGAATGAAGCGCCGAATGAAACGGTCATCTCATCGATCGCGAATAAAAATGATCGAGAGAAAACGGATATAGTACCTGAAGTCTCTAAAGAAAAGTCAGATTCATCAGAACCTGAAGAAGTAACGCAGCCTGAAGATCCCGATATAAGAATGGTGGGATTAGGAGACTCACTGACGAAGGGTAGTGGTGACTCGACAGGGCAAGGGTACATTGGTCGACTTGCTGCGAATATAAAGAATGAAACAGATACGTCTGTACTTGTAGAGAACTACGCTGTTCATGGAAGGCAGACGCCAAAATTATATAAGATGTTAAACGAAGACGATGTGCAGGATTCCCTTTCAGAAGCAGATGTGATCGTCATGAGTATTGGTGGAAACGATCTAATGAAAGTTGTGAAAGAACATTTTCTAGATTTACAAATGGACGTTTTTCAACAAGAACAAACAAACTATGTAGAACGTCTAAGTGCCATTATGAAACGAATTAGAAGTATTAATTCCGACGCGCCGATTTTATTTATTGGTCTTTATAATCCTCTATTAGAGAATTTTCAATCGGTAACGGAAATTGATCAAATTGTGCAAAGGTGGAATGGAGCAAGTGAAGATACGGTCCTTAAAGATGGTAACACATCCTTTGTACCCGTGTATGAATTGTTTAATTCTGTAGATGAGAACTTGTTTTTTGATGATGGCTTTCATCCAAATGATCAAGGATACGAACTAATGGCGAGGCAGATTCAATATCGGTTGAAGCAGGATGAGTTATTAGAAGAAATCCCATTTGAATAGTTCATATACGAGTGAACTTCCGTTTGATAGAATAATAGGTACAATCGTTAGAGTAAAGGAAAATGACAATGAATCGATTTATGAAGCTAATCCTCATCTCGTTAACGCTCCTAGTATTTGTGGGAGCGAGCGCCTTAACCTATGTCTATTTTAAGGATGATCCAGAGCTAACGGACTCACTCCCTGTGAGTGATGAAATAAAGGAAACCTTTCAAGATGAAGAACCCATTCCTCAGAAAGTGCCAGATAATGTGCGGATTGTTGGTCTTGGTGATTCCTTAACAAAAGGCGTCGGTGACCAAGAAAAAAAGGGATATATCGGTTATGTAAGTGATTATTATTTTGAAGATGAACAGAATGCAAAGGTTACACTAGATAACTATGCGATAACTGGTAGTGAAACGGAAGATCTCATAAAAAGATTAGAAGAGAATGAAGTTCAAAGCGGTGTCAAAAAAGCGGATTATATCTTCTTAACGATCGGTGGAAATGATTTGTTTGGTGTTGTTAAAAATCATTTCATGAATCTTGATCAACAATATTTCTCTCTTCAAGAAAAGATTTATTTAGAAAATTTGACGACGATATTAGATAAGCTTAGAAGTTTAAATGGTGATGCACCAATTTATTTTACAGGTTTATTCAATCCGTTCTCAAAAGCTTTTGGGGATATTCCAGAAATGAATGAAATCGTAGACGATTGGAATGATGGTAGCCAATTAACTGTTTCAAATTATTCTGAAGTTACGTTTGTTCCAGTTGCCGATCTCTTCCTTGAGAGTGATGAGAACCTTCTATATGAAGATGCCTTTCATCCAAATGAAGATGGGTATCATTTAATGGGGGATCGGATTGTCTCTTATTTAGAAGAAAACAACGTAGCATTTAATCAATAAAGGTAGGGAACCATTTATGGATACGGTAGAAAAGTTTGAACAGCAATACGTAGCCCTCGCCCAACAGTATGAAGTGTCGGAAGTGATGACACCAAAATCAAAGCTCATCTTCATACTAGAGTCTCCTCACGTTTCTGAAGTGGAAAATGGTGTACCGGTCGCAGGACCTTCAGGAGCTACAATGTCAAAAAAGCTATTTGGTCCGGAGTATTCACATCCACTCGGCCTCTTGCTGAAGAAACATCAGGAAGAAAGTATAGAAAGGCCATCGCTTGACATTGTGGGATTGCTTAACGTATGCAATATTCCGATGCAATCGAAACCATATGCTGAGAGTGATCGAAATGCTAACAGTGAATTACTTGAACACTTAAGTAAAATCCGAACATCTAATCAAAAGACCCCTTTTAAAGATAATGAGTTACTAGCTGTGCAGCAACTTATATTAGAGAAGTTTAGAAATCGACTGAAGGCGATTTCTGATCGGGAACTAACGATCATTCCTTGTGGACGATTTGCTCAAAAGTTCTTTCAGCTAGCTAATGTGTCAAGTGAAAAATGGACGGTCATAATGGATGTTCCTCATCCTTCGTATAATTCTTGGAGTCGCGAACGTTACCAGGATGCGATTAACAATGTATTAGATGAATTCAATCGTCATAAAATATAAGAATGTTTATTTGATTCCCCAAAAAGCCCCGTTCTCTTGAGAACGGGGCTTTTGCCATTTAGTAGAGAAGCACATATAGCAAATGCATAAATATTGGATGCGTTGTAATATAAATGTAATGAAGGGAGGGGTGACAAAATGAAGAAATGGGCAGCTTTACTTCTTCTATCTCTCGTTGTAGTGAGTGGGTACGCGATCGCACCAAATGACTCATCACAAATGGTACAGGCCTCTGCTTATGTGGTGCAAGATGAAGATTTACCTTATTGTCATTAATTAAAGAAAAGGGGTCTGAAGTGTGTTGGTATCTTTCCAAGTTATCATTTGTCGAATGAATAGCCCTTAACCTCTTTGAAAGGAGGACGTACAATGGAAGAACTCACATTGTTTATCACGGCTGGCCTGTTCTTCGTGTCTCTCTTCAATTTTATTGTTATCTTAATCGAGAAAACAAAGCACAAATAGTTAGGCTTCGTGGACAATACCTATTTTTTTAACATAATTTTCAACGTGAGTCTTAAAGTTATTATTTTGGTCTAGTTCAAAGATCGTAGATGCTGTCTTCAGATATTCAATTGCCAGCTCTTGATTCCCAAGCAAATAATGGAGCTTACCGCACTGGTAACTAAGTTCGCCAAAAAGATAGAGGCGCTGCTTCTCCCTGCAAAGCAGAAATCCTTCCCTAGCAATCGAGAGAGCTTTCTCATAGTTTCTGCAGGTGGATAGCGCTTTTGAGTAATTATAATAAAGGCGAATTTCGATCGTTTCATCCTTAATAATGGGGAAAAAGCGAACGTGATAAAGAGCTTTATGAAATAACGGCAGAGCACATTCCCACTCTTTTTCCTCACTATGCAAAATGGCCATACTAATTAAAATTTCGATTTCACGTTCCGAGAAATTTTTAGACGTTGTCGTAGTAAGATGAAGGGCTTCATGGAGAAGTAGAAGGGCTGTAGAGGCATTATGTTCAAGATAATACGTACAAATAGCTTTATGCCAGAGATAAAACTGCTGGTTTTTGATTGTTCGGAAAAGGGGGTTCGATTCTTCTGCTTCAAGAATATCAGATACTTCATTATACTCACGTCGCTTAATGTGCCTTCTGACTTGGCGGATCACTTCATTAACGTAATCAAGTCGAGGGGTTTCCTTCATATGAAAAAAGTAATTAATATCAACACCGAGTCTGGAAGCAAGTTGGTACAGTAATTCTGCAGATGGTGAGACATCATTATTTTCAATTTGACTAATTAATGCCTGTGTACAAATGCCTTCCGATAAATCGGCCTGTGAGAGTCCAAGGTACAATCGAAGTTCACGCATCGCATATCCGAGTGTATCCTGACGCACCTGTAATCCCCCTTTTTTATCCAATTGTATCATGGATGTTTGTTTCCTATACATATTTTTCTAAATGACGTGAAAGATTACTATAATTTTATTATGTGAACATATAAGGTGCAGGAGTTTTCTTATTTTTAGAGAAACCTCTGTACAGAAAAATTATTAGAAAATAAACAATATCTTAAGGAGATCCTTGATCGAACGCCAATGAACAGAGTAGGTGAACTAAAAGATCTCGTAGGGGCAGCTGTGTTCTTATCCTCTGAAGCAGCAAACTACATAACAGGACAAACGTTGTTCGTAGACGGTGGAATGACGGTTTATGGATTCTAATTAGTAGTATTGTTCGTGAATAGTGGTTATATTTTGAATGTTTCTCGCACATAGCTAATAAAAAACCGTTACAATATGTAACGGTTTTTCCGATTAATCGACTAAGTCAGCTGAGAAACTAGGAGCTGTCAGTCCAGCATCTTCGTAGACAGTAGCCATTTTTTCTTCGAAAGAAGCGAATTGAGCGTCTGATTCTTCATACGTTGCTTCCGGGTCATCCGAAAGATTCGCAGCTCTTGTTTCATATGATTTTGCAAGCTCTTCTAAAGCAGCTTCGATATCACTTTTGTATGTTTCAAGTTCAGCAGGAATTTCCATGGCACGCACATCTTCAGCAACGGTCTTTGCAGCAGATTCTGCATCAGACTTCATCGTTGCAAGCTCTTCATCAGAAGGCTTTTCTTCAGCGACTTTAGCAGCTTCAAATTCATAAATTGGTGAATCGCTTTTGTTGACGGTTTGAATTAAGTTCAATTGAAAATCGAGCAGATCACTTTTTACATCTGATTCATTTGCACTGCTTGTTTCTTCTGAGTTTGCGGAATTAGTAGTAGCGTTAGAATCGTTCTCATTTGAAGCGCCATTGTTACTACAAGCAGCTACAAATACAAACAGTAGCATCACGAGAGGTAAAAATCTTTTCATTCAAAACCCTCCTAATTTTTAGAAAAATCATCTTACGAGTACAAATTTTAGTTTATTAGGAAGGTTTTGTAAACTACTAAACTACTATTTGGCATAAAATGTAATAAGTAAAACTATTCAGATAAATGCGTTCATAGTCCGTGCTTAAAATATGTTAAGGTAGAGAAGGAGAAAATAGAAGGTAGGAGTGAGCATAATGATTTTATTTAATCAGGATTTGATTACAAGAGAGCAGGCAACCATTGATATTGAAGATCGTGGTTATCAATTTGGAGATGGTGTTTATGAAGTAATCCGTATTTATAACGGAAGCTTTTTTGAGTTGGATGCTCACCTGGAACGTTTAGAACGAAGCGCGAGCGAGATCAAGATTTCTTTACCGTTTACTCAAAAAGAAATCAAGGGGAAAATCGAGCAACTTGTGGCTGCTAATCGCGTACATAGCGGGCACGTCTACATGCAAGTAACACGAGGCGTAGCTCCACGAAATCATCCCTTCCCGGCAAAATCAGAACCTGTGCTTGTCGCTTATACGAAAGAATATGAGAAAGAACCATCACGCGCACCAGGTCAAGCGATTTTTATGGAAGATATCAGATGGTTAAGATGTGATATTAAAAGTTTGAATTTACTTGGGAATGTATTGGCTAAACAATCTGCAACGGAGCAGAACGTTGACGAAGCGATTTTTCATCGTGGCGACTTGGTAACTGAAGGAAGTTCTACGAATGTTTTTATAGTGAAAAATAACATCCTTTATACTCATCCAGCTAACAACTTTATTTTAGATGGGATCACGAGACGGGTTATCCTTTCGGTTGCTTCTGAACTAGGTATTCAAATAAAGGAAGAAGCGTTTACAAAGCAGGAGCTGCTTGAAAGTGATGAAGTTTTCATTTCTAGTACAACCCAAGAAGCAAGACCAATTGTTGAGGTGGATGGCCGGCAGATTGGGAACGGAAAAGAAGGTGAGATAACCTCATCCCTTCATGCTAAGTTTGCTAGTCGTTTGTCATAACTAGAAGGTGTTGTTAAAATATTTTTAGTGTGCGCAGTTGAAATTTGCGCATATTAATGGTACTGTTATCTTTGGCTATATGTGAAAGAAGAGTTGCTTGTTCCGAGCGTTTTCCAACATTAGGGAAATGCTTTTTTTGAACACTATCAGGAGATTTTTCTCCCGTCTATAGCATTTAATGCATTTTAAAAGTAAAAAGGAGTTTTTAAAAGTTGAAAAAATTTCAAGATCTAGGTTTAAGTAATACGCTGCTAGAAGCAGTTAATCAAATGGGATTCGAAGAAACAACACCAATTCAAGCAGGTACGATTCCTCTAGCGCTTGAAGGCAAAGACGTTATCGGCCAGGCTCAAACTGGTACTGGTAAAACGGCTGCTTTTGGTATCCCAATGATTGAAAAAATCGACACTTCTCTATCTCATGTACAGGGAATCATTCTTGCGCCAACACGTGAGCTTGCTGTACAGGTTGCAGAAGAATTGAACCGTATTGGTCAAGCAAAAGGCGTGCGTGCCCTTCCTATATATGGTGGACAAAGCATCGTTCACCAAATCAAAGCACTTAAAAAGAGACCTCAACTAGTTGTTGCAACTCCAGGGCGTCTGATCGACCATATGGAACGTAAAACAATCCGTCTTCAAGAAGTATCTTTTGTTGTCCTTGATGAAGCAGATGAAATGCTTAACATGGGCTTCATTGAAGATATCGAAAAGATTCTTAAAGGTGTTCCAGACAAGCGTCAAACGCTTCTGTTCTCTGCTACAATGCCGAAACGTATCGCGATTCTTGCAGAGAAATTCATGAGCAATCCTGAAACAGTTAGAACAAAATCAAAAGAAATGACTGTTCCTTCAATCGAACAGCATTACTATGAAGTTCGTGATTCTAAGAAATTCGATATTCTTTGTCGCCTTCTTGATACTCAGTCTCCTGAGCTTGCAATTGTATTTGCAAGAACTAAGAAACGCGTTGATGAAGTATCTGAAGGACTTAAGAAACGTGGATACATGGCTGAAGGAATTCACGGTGACCTTCCACAGGGTAAACGTGATCAGGTTATTAAACAGTTTAAAGACAGCACAATCGATATCATGGTAGCGACTGACGTTGCTGCACGTGGTCTAGACATTAGTGGTGTTACACACGTTTATAACTTTGATATTCCTCAAGATCCTGAAAGCTACGTTCACAGAATCGGTCGTACTGGCCGTGCAGGTAAGTCAGGTCTTGCTTCGACGTTTATTACTCCACGTGAGTACGATCACCTTAAAGTGATTGAGAAAATTACGAAGAAGTCTATGCAAAAACGTACGATCCCAAGCTTTGCTGAAGCAATGGAAGGCCAGCAGCAAATGGCGATTCAACAGCTTCAAAGCACAATTGAAGAGCAGGATCACTCAGTATACCGTTCATCAGCTGAACAACTTCTCGATGATCACGATTCAGTAACGCTTCTTTCTGCAGCTCTTAAGTTGCTAACAAAAGAGCCGGATACAACTCCGGTTAAAATTACTGAAATTGCACCACTTCGTGCTAAAAAGGCTCATGGCCGTGGCGGCAGTGGCGGTGGAAACCGCAACCGTAACCGCAGTAATGATCGCGGAGGCCGTAAAGGTGGAAGCGGTGGCGGATATCGCGGAGACCGCAACAGCGGTGGCGCTAACAAGCGTCGTAAGTTCAACGACAAAGGAAATAAATAAGATATATGTAGAAGTCGGGAGAAATCCCGGCTTTTTTTATGCGGATTTTTGCTATTGCCCCACGGAAGCTAGGCTTTTGATAGTAGCCATATATTCTTTTATTGATGGTTTTACCGTGTTCATCATGGAGTTTATTTTTTATAATGCTGGGAAAAATCTACTGAAAGCGTTATTCTAAGAGGGACACTATTTATGGAAAGGCAGCGGGATATTATGAAGCATGATCACCAGTCACACACAAAACTAAAAGAGGACGTACTGTTTGAACGTCTTGCACTAATTGAAGAAGAATTAGAGGCTTCGGAAGCATCGAAAATCAAACAACTGATCGACAAGTTGTTGAGTGGTGAACAGCACTTCCTTTTCTCGGGCCATTTTTCTGCAGGGAAATCTTCATTAATAAACGCGTTATTTCAATCAAACCTCTTACCGTCAAGTCCCATACCGGCGAGTGCTAATACAGTTCGTATCCGTTCAGG
The DNA here is from genome assembly GCF_056173645.1 of Anaerobacillus sp. QJM3NY_32. NCBI lineage: Bacteria > Bacillati > Bacillota > Bacilli > Caryophanales > Bacillaceae > Anaerobacillus > Anaerobacillus sp. QJM3NY_32. The sequence goes on from NZ_CM149684.1 coordinate 2,001,684, forward strand.
TGAACCAGGCGCTTCCGTTCATTTCTTGAATGGAAAGAAAATGATTTTTAAAGCGCCGTATGATATTGATCAAGTAAAAGGGTATTGTTTGAACGGAGAAGAGGTCGAACGCGTTGAATTGTCCGCTCCGTCTTCTTTAGAAGAGGACGTTATTTTCATTGATACTCCTGGTATTGATTCAACAGATGAAGCGCATAGGCTATCAACGGAATCTTCGATGTATTTAGCTGATGTTGTTTTCTATGTGATGGATTACAATCATGTTCAATCTGAAGTGAATTACCAATTCATCCGAGAACTTTATCGTCAAAATAAAAAAATCATCTTAATTGTGAACCAAATTGATAAGCATCATGAATCTGAAATTTCATTCACATCATTTCAGAAATCAGTGGTCGAGTCTTTTGAAACGTGGGGGATGTCTCTCGAATCCTTTTTCTTTATCTCATTACGCGATTACGATCATCCCCATAACCAGTTTCATCAGTTGAAAACATACATTGACGGGCTTTCAAGGAAAACAGATGAAGACAAAGTGAAGCGAATTTTTAATGCAGCAAGAGAGCTTTTGGATGATCTGAATCAAGTAGATGCTCATAACGACGAAGTAGAAGAAGCTTATGAGCAGATGAAAAACAAGCTTGCATTTTCAAAGGAACGCATTGAACTAATCGATCAGGAATTTCAGACTGAAGCGGCGGCTATCCAAAAAAGTGCAATTTTAATGCCATATGAAGTGAGAGAAGCAGGACGAGCGTATCTTGAATCTCTTCAACCAGACTTTAAAGTAGGATTTGTATTTCGTGATAAGAAAACCCAGCAAGAACGAACGGCGAGGTACGAAACTTTCATTGCGGGTTTAAAAGAACAGGTAAAGTCGCAACTAGAGTGGCATTATCAGCAGCTATTACAAAAGCTAGTTTCGACAGCTGGATTAAAAGACGTATCATTTTCTCTCATTGATCAGCCATATGAAGTTGATTTTTCAGTGATACAAGAAGAAGCTAACAAAGGAAACGGTGCAACAGGAGAAGCAGTTCTTCATTATACTGAGAATATCGCTTATCGCTTGAAGACACAGGTCAAGCAGCAAGCAGAACAAAGGAAGGACAAGCTTGTTGATCAAGTCAATTCCGACCACGATAGGCAGGCTGAGGAGCTTAAGCAGTCATTCAAATCTCAAGTCGGAGAAGAGGATGCGGAGACTTTTTTATTAGAGCTGGAAGCTGCTAGTGAGAATACTGAAGAGCTTTGGTCTATTTTGGATGGGAGCCGTGATGAAGAGGCTCGACGTGCGGGAGAGGCATTTAAGAAAAGGTACACGCAAACGGAGGATGTTACTATCGTAGAGTCGACCAAAAGCGATAGTGGACAACAGCGTAAGCAACAGGAGCCTAAAGAGGTGGATTCACCTGAAGGTCAAACTTCTCTTCCTGATCCCGAAGCGACTAGTATCGCCCTTCAAAGAATGGCAGATGAATTAGAGGATCTTCTTGGTTTTGACTATACGAGACAAAACTTGATCAAGCGTGCAAATAAATTATCAGAAAAGTCATTTACGGTCGCATTGTTTGGTGCCTTTAGCGCTGGGAAATCCTCTTTTGCCAATGCGCTCATTGGCGAAAAAATACTGCCTTCTTCTCCAAATCCAACAACGGCTACGCTTAATCGTATTTGCCCGGTAACAGAAGATCATGCTCATAAAACGGCGATGATTTATTACAAATCGGAAGAAGAACTTTTGGAGGATTTGAATCATTCCCTTTCTTATTTTGGTGAGCAAGCTTTTTCACTAAGGGATTGTCTCCAAATCATTTCACAAGGGAAATTGTTTAAGAGAGAGTCTTCTGCAACAAAACCTCATGCCCTTTTCCTAAGAGCTGTACTTGAAGGTGAAGCTGAGCTAGCATACCTCGGTAAGGAACGTGAAGTCACACTGGATGACTATGAGGATATGGTCGTAAATGAGTCAAAAGCGGCCTTCGTTGCTTCTATCTCGCTCTATTATGATTGTACTTTAACGCGAAAGGGAATAACGCTTGTAGACACTCCAGGGGCAGATTCCATCAACGCACGACATACAGGTGTAGCGTTTCAATATATGAAAGCAGCCGATGCTATTCTTTACGTCACCTATTACAATCATGCATTTTCAAAAGCAGATCGAGAGTTCCTCATTCAGCTTGGACGAGTGAAAGACGTTTTTGAAATGGATAAAATGTTCTTTCTTCTTAATGCATCTGATCTTGCTGCAGATGACGAAGAGCTCGAAATCGTTCTTGATCATGTTACAAATCAGTTACAGCAGTACGGTATTCGCTATCCTGCACTGTATCCTGTCTCAAGTCTTGCAGGAATGCTTGCTTCTGAAGAGAATGTAAGTGAAAAAGAGGCTAAGTTTCTTGCGGCGTTACCAGAAAAATTGAGACAAAAAGGCGGTATTAAGCGGTTTGAATCGCGCTTCTATCATTTTATTCGCAAGGATCTTTCAAAAATGGCAGTGGAGTCCAGCTTAACTGAATTAACAAGTGTGATGAGCGAAATCGAGCGTTGGATCGAGAACTTTGAATTAAATGCGAGTGAAAAAGAACAGCAGATCACAGAGTTTCGTAATCAGAGTGACGAAGCAAATAGGAAGATTAATCACTATTCAAACACTTCATCTGAAAAGCTGATCAAACAAGAATTAACAGAACTTGTTCATTATATTCCTCAGCGTCTTTTTTATCGATTTAATGATTTCTTTAAGGAAGCCTTTAACCCATCGACTATTCAAGGGCGTGAAGGACTGCAACCTGCTTCAGAAACGCTGGTTGAAGATATTGAACAAGATTTATTACAGGAGCTCAGGGCAGCTTCTCTTCGAATCGATCGATTTATGAAGCGAGAAATTCAAAAGAGTGAGAAAGAAATACAAAAGCTTATTCGAGAAATGCTATCTGATTTTCATTACAGCAGTCTACCTGATCGGGACATGGAAACCCCGCAGTTTGATGAGTCTCTTACATCATGGATAGCGGTTGACCGTGTTTTAAAGCACGCTCGTAGCTCCTTTAAATCTTCGAAGCAATTTTTCGAACAGAGTGGAAGAGATACGCTTCATGATGAGTTGAAAAATGAGTTTCAACTACCTGTTAATAACTATTTGAAAACAGAACATAAAGTGATTGAAGAGGCGGCTACGAATTTCTTTGATCAATTAATTGTAGAGGTAAAAGGCGAAATGATGAAAGAAGTTACATCATATGTCAAGGCCAGAACAACGATGCTAACAAGCGATATATCAAAAGATTTCCTTGAAACTAAGCGAAATAAAGCTTTCGAATTTCAAACGGAGCTACTGTCGAAGGGAGAATAGGAAATGAAAAATCTAGTTTCAATTGAATGGCTATCAGATCATTTGTATGATGAGCAATTAGTGATTGTGGACTGTCAATTTGAACTTGGCAATCCAGAAAACGGTTATGCTTCCTATTTAAAAGGTCACATTCCAGGAGCGAAGTATGCTGATCTCGAAAAAGATTTATCTGGTGAAGTTGGAGAGCATGGTGGAAGACATCCTTTACCTGATCAAGAACAGCTCCAGACGCTCGTTGAAAGGCTAGGGATTGAGCAGGATTCGAAAGTGATCCTATACGACCATGAGTATGGTGCTATGGCAGCAAGATTATGGTTTCTACTCGGATTTGCTGGCCATAAAGCGCGTGCTGTTCTTGATGGGGGTCTTCAAGCTTGGAGAGGGGAGGGGCATAAACTTGAGACGAAAGTTCGACAAGTAACTCCTTCATCGTATCCTATAAGTCTTGATAAATCGATGATTGTTTCTATGAATGATGTGAAGCAGGCGCAGATAGAAGGGCGCACAATTATTGATTCGAGAGCAAGCGAGCGCTATTCTGGAGAGATAGAACCTATTGATCCTAAAGCAGGTCATATACCAGGCGCTATCAATTACTTCTGGAAGAATAACCTTAATGATAATAAAACATGGAAAGACCCTGAAGAGAGAGTAGGGGAGAAAGAGCATGGTCATGAACCAATTGTATACTGTGGTTCTGGTGTGACTGCTTGTGTTAACCTGCTTGCTTTACAAGAGGCAGGTATTCATGCAAAGCTTTATCCTGGAAGTTATAGTGACTGGATCTCCTATGAAGAAAATCAAATTGAAACAAAATAAACGAAACGCCAGCCCTTACGAGGGCTGGCGTTTATTCATTCTATCTAAGGGTGTGAATGAACTTTTCTAAGCGATCCATACCTTCTTTTAGTACATCAAGTTTATAAGCGAAAGAAATTCTTACATAGCCTTCACCGAGTGATGAAAAGGCGCTTCCTGGTACAACTGCTAAATTACCTTCTTTCGCGAGTTTCATTGCAAAGTCAAATGAAGATAAGCCGAACTCCTGAATGGAAGGCAAGATATAGAAAGCACCGTCAGGCTTGATTGGAGATAACCCCATACCAACTAAGCGATCATAAACATAATTCATTCGTTCCTTGTAAGCAACTCGCATCTCAATCGAGTCTTGCAATCCATTCTGTAACGCTTCTAGAGCGGCGTACTGAGATACTGATGAAGCACAGGAGACATTATACTGATGAACTTTCAAGATATGCTGGCATAGTTCTACTGGGGCGAAGAGAAAGCCAATGCGCCATCCTGTCATAGCGTGAGATTTAGATAGTCCATTGATTACGATCGTTTTATCACGCATGCCATCAAATTGAGCGATCGAAGAATGATCACCTGAAAAGTTAAGCTCTGAATAAATTTCATCAGATAAAACAAAAATGTTTTTAGCTTTAAGTAAATCAGCAAGATCGGCTAATTCATCATAAGACATCGCAACACCAGTAGGGTTAGATGGGGAAGGTAGAATAATGCATTTTGTTCGCTCTGTTAGGGCATCTTCAATTAGGTCGCGGGTCATTTTAAATCCGTTTTTAGTCGTATCGACGTGTACTGGAGTTGCGCCACATAATGTAATGATTGGCTCATAACCTGGATACACTGGACCTGGCAAAATCACTTCGTCACCTTCAGTGAGAAGTGTTCGAAGTGTCACGTCAATTGCCTGACTTGCTCCTGAAGTGGTAATGATCTCAGATTCAGCTTGGTAGTTAAGAGTGTATTTTGATTGTAGAAAATTAGCTGCTGCCTTTCGAAGTTTTAGGATGCCGGCATTATGAGTATACGTTGTTTTGTTTTCACTAATAGCGGCTTGAGCTGCTTCCTTAATATGAGCTGGTGTCTCAAAATCAGGTTGGCCGATTGTTAATGAAATCATGTTCTCATAATCAGCTACCATATTAAAAAAAGTTCGAATCCCAGAAATCTCAATTTCCTTCACGCGAGGGTTTAATAAATGCTCCATAGGTCTGTCTTCCTTTCCGTCTCTTCTTCTCATAAACATCATTGTAGCATAATTTCTATATTATCGTCGAAATGAAGATGTTCTGTTTATAAAGACATGAAACCTCTGGAAATTCAAGTGTTGATAACTTTGGAAACTATTGATAATATAGGCTTTCTGACACTTATCAACAGATGATTTCGTATACCCGCCCCTGGTATATTTTAAATACATGGGGGTATAGGTGCCGTAGATGGGTTACCCACAAAATTCTGTGGATAACCAATATTCAGATAATTTTCTTCTGAATTGGTCTTCGCTATCGTCTCAATAAAAAAAGCAGATTCCCTATCATTGATAGGGGATCTGCTTTTTTAAATAGCTGGAAGAATGCAATCGGTCCGATAAGCAAGTAGAGCAAACTGAAGCTGCATGCGCTGATCATATGCGTATATATCAATACCGGTGAGCTTTTCTAATTGTTTGATTCGATAGTTTAGTGTATGCCTATGAATAAATAATTTATCAGCTGTCCGGTTAATGACAAGGTTGTTTTCTAGAAAAGATTCAAGTGTCTTCATTAACTGAGCCTGGTGCTTTCGATCATAGTCAACTATTGGTGATAGAAGAGGTGAATAGTAGGGTGAAAGATCTTCGCCATTTTCTTTTAATCGAATGAATAACTGATAAGCACCTAGGTCAGCGAAGGATAGATGATGTTCGTTTCGATATTTAGCAAATTGATGGGCAACCGTAGCTTCTTTAAGTGCTAGTTCAAGCTGTTGTATGCCTATTTTGGTCATGCTGACTCCAATGATAGAAGAGCTCTTTCCTTCTTTGAAAGGAATGGTGTCACCTAAAAGAAGCACAACAATATGATCCATCTTCCTCTTTATTATACCTTTTGTTCTTGTTTCGATTAATTGCTGCTGACAGTCTTGCTCAAGTTTTGTAAGGTTTGATGATGAAAGAACTGCGATTGTATTAGAACCGGTTAAATCATAGCCCATTTCTTTGCTCTTTTTTAATATTATTTTCTCGTCTTCGTAGGATTGGGAGAGTAAAATATCAAGAAAATCAGCTTCGATCTGAGATCTAGTATCTTCAATAATACGTAGTTTTAGAAATTCAATCGCAAAAATATTAGCCGCATGCTTTAAAGCAAGGTGATCGAGTGCCGTGAGTGGTGTTAGTTTCTTGATATGAATTGTTCCAATTGCTTTTCCTTCGGTTTTGATCGGATAGAATTGATCGGTAGAATCATTTTGATTCGTGAGATAAGTCTCTGCTAAAAGAGCATTATCCGCATGATAAATTGAAACAGTGCAGTTTAGTAGTTTCGATAGTGCATCAGTGATAGCTGAAAAGCCAGCATTTTTAATAACAAGTGACGTTAAGTCATCCTGAATACGCTGAGCCTGTGTAAGAATGGACAGTTGTTTATTAACGAGCTGTTCCAAAATGCTTCTTGTAACCATTGAGAAATTCATCGTTCTCGGAATTTCAAGAAGCGGTAATCCGGTTCGGTTCGCCGCTTCGATCATCGCAATCGGAACTACGTCTAGATAAAATCCAGTATGAATGGCAAGAGCAGAGAGCTGTCTGTTCGAAAGGGCATCAATGAGTTTCGCATAAGAATCGGATTTCTCGTGCCATCCGTATGCCGTCGTTATTAAAAACTCCCCTTCATGAAGCCGTGTCATATCTTCCATTACTTCCACGATTGTTAACCATTTAATATCTCGGTCAATTCCTTTTTTTCCAGCAATTAATTTAATTCCACTCATCTCAGGCAGCTGTAAGGCTTCTCGAACTGATAGTCCCATAGGCGTCCCTCCGTCTCTTCTTATCCAAAGCGTACAATAATGTCAGAATTTTTTGTAGATGATGTGGGATAGAATTTTGCTTCATTTCAACATAGGCTATACATATAGACAAAAAAGTGAGGTGTCGATTCGGTGATGAGTAAAAGAACCCACTTAATAAAACCTTTATTAGGAATGGATTATGCCTTTATTTCTCATGGAAAAGGGATCTATTTATATGATGAGGATGGTCATGCGTTTATTGATGGATGTTCAGGTGCTGTGACAGCAAATATCGGCCACGCCGTTCCTGAAATTAAGGAAGCGATGGTAAAGCAAGCCGATCAAGTATCATTTGTTTATCGCTCTCAGTTTACGAGTTCGTCTGCAGAGCTTCTTGCTGAAAGACTATGTCGCCATGCTCCGGGTGATCTGGACTGGGTGTTTTTTGTGAACAGCGGATCAGAAGCATTAGAAACCGCTTTGAAAATAGCCGTTCAGTATTGGCAGGAACTGGGTCGACCAACGAAGAACAGAATCATATCGAGGTGGATGAGCTATCACGGGATTACAATGGGTGCCCTTTCAATGTCCGGTCATGTCATACGTCGGAGTCGCTTTAGCGCGATGTTAGAGCATTATCCAGAACTCTCTCCTCCTTATTGTTACAGATGTTCTTACAATGAGCACTGTCCGAATTGTTCAAAGCACTATGCGCTAGAATTTGAAAAAACGATTCAAAGACTTGGGGCAGAAACAATTGCGGCGTTTGTTTGTGAACCTATCATTGGTGCAGCTGGGGGTGCGGTTGTTCCACCTGATTCCTATTTTAAAGAAATGAAAGCCGTATGTGAGCGCTATGATATTTTGTTTATTGCAGATGAAGTTATGACAGGAGTCGGGAGAACAGGGAAAATGTATGCAATGGAACATTGGGGTGTCGCACCAGATATCTTAGCACTCGGAAAAGGAATGAGCGCAGGTTATACACCGATGGCAGCTACCCTTGTATCTGATCGGATCATACTGGAAATTGAACGCGGATCCAAAGTTGTGCTAAGCGGTCATACGTTTAGTGCAAACCCACTCTCATCTGCTATATGTCTCGCTGTTCTTGACTATATAGAAGAAAATAATCTTGTGAAAAATGCCGAAGAAAAAGGTGGTCTTCTCTTAAAAGGATTAAAAGAGCTTCAATCGATTTATCCTTTTATTGGTGATGTAAGAGGTAAAGGGTTATTAACAGCTATTGAATTTGTTCAGGATCAACTGACGAAGGAACCGTTCTTGCTACAGAATGAAGTGACAAATCGTTTTATCAGAAAATGCTATGACTACGGTTTACTCGTTTACACGGCTGCTGGGGGATTGAATGGGATAGCGGGTGATGCAGTCATTGTGGCACCACCTCTAATCATTCAAGAAAATGAGGTTCATCTCCTTCTGAATAAGCTGAATCAAGCATTAGCTGAATTGGAGAAAGAGCTTACAATAGAAGGCCTCTATAGTAGACGATCGATAAGCTGACGAAAGGATGAGAAATCCGTGAGAAGTAAAAGATGCGCATTGTCAGAGCTCGATCTATTAAGAGATAACATGACGATAATGTGTGGTGGATTTGGTGGAGTAGGTTCACCTCCAACACTTATTCAATGGATTCTTGATTCTGGTATTAAGAATATAACGCTCATTTGTAACGATGCTGGCTTCCCGTGGATTGGACCTGGAAAGCTTGTCACCGAAAAAAGAGTTTCAACACTTATTGCATCTCATATTGGCTCAAATCCTGAAGCAGGAAAACAAATGCATAACGGAGAACTTACCGTTCAATTCTACCCGCAGGGAACGCTGGCAGAAAAGATTCGCGCTGGGGGGATGGGGCTTGGTGGTATTTTAGTAGACGTCGGGCTTGGGACATCTATTGAACACGGAAAGGAAAAGACAATCATTCACGGTAAAGAATATATGATTGAACCTGCTCTTACGGCAGATTTATCTATTATTGCCTGCAAACGTGCTGATCCATATGGAAATCTAATCTACGATCAAAGTGCACGAAACACGAACCCACTTGTCGCCCAAGCAGGTGATGTTACTATCGCTGAATCTGTTGAAATCGTACAAACAGGTGAGCTAGGTCCAGAGGAAATTATCACTCAAGGTGTTTTCGTTGATCACGTCATTGAAAGCAAGGGAGTTGATTGGAAATGGGTATGGGAGCTGAAGCGAGAAAGTTAATTGCACAACGTGCTGCTCGTGAAGTCACGTACGGCATGATGGTTAATCTTGGGATCGGTATTCCTACGCTTGTAGCTGACTTTATTCCAAATTCCCTCGATGTCATGTTGCATACGGAAAATGGCATCTTAGGAATGGGGGGGAGTCCTGAGCAAGGTAAGGAAGATGGAAATCTATCTAACGCCGGGGGATATCCAGTTACCATTCAATCAGGTGCTTCATTTTTTGATAGTGCAGAAGCGTTTGGAATGGTTAGGAGGGGACATCTCGATTTAACGATTCTTGGCGCACTTGAAGTGAGTGGAAGAGGAGATATCGCAAATTGGATCGTACCTGGAAAACGAGTGCCTGGCATGGGTGGGGCTATTGATCTCGCTCAAAAAGCTAAAAAGGTGATTGTATTAATGAGTCATACAACAAAAGATGGGCAGCCCAAAATTGTCAAAGAATGTTCTCTCCCTTTGACGGTAAAAGAAGGTGCACACATAATTATTACAGAGAGAGCTGTTATGCGAATTGATCAGGGAGAGCTTTTTCTTCTCGAAGTGATGCCTGGTTATTCTGTTGAAGATGTGTTAGGCGCTACTGAAGCGGTTGTAAATGTTGATCATGTGGGGAGGCGGACCTCATGAAAGAAGAAATAAACAAATGGATGATGCTTCATCGGGACTATGGGATAGAAATGCTTCAACGCTTTGTTCGTTGTGATAGCGTGCAAGGAAACGAGGCAAATGTGCAAGACCTTGTTCAGTCAGAACTTCATCAACTCGGAATGAAAATAGATCGGTTTACTCCTGGAGACGAAACCCTTAATCATCGTGCATTTTGTGCGAATCGAACAGATTTTACACAAAGCCCTAATGTTGTAGGTGTGTGGAAAGGTAAGGGAGGTGGTCGTTCACTTATTTTGAACGGTCATATTGACGTTGTCCCCCCTGGAAATAGAAGTGACTGGGAGTTAGAACCTTATAGCGGGGAAGTAAAGAACGGCAGGCTGTACGGTAGAGGGGCAACCGATATGAAAGGCGGAAATACGGCGATGCTTCTTGCCTTAAAATGCCTTAAAGATTTGGAGCTTCCTCTAAATGGCGATCTGATCTTTGAAAGCGTAGTGGAAGAAGAAAGTGGGGGAACAGGTACACTTGCGGCAATTGAACGAGGTTACCGTGCTGATGCCGCTCTTATTCCAGAGCCGACGAAGATGAAAGTGTTCCCTAAGCAGCAGGGATCAATGTGGTTTCGTATCACCGTATCAGGGCGCGGTGCACACGGTGGTACGCGTTATGAAGGAGTATCTGCTCTCGAGAAAAGCCTTTCGGTGATTAAAGCCATCCAATTATTAGAGGAACAGCGCAATAATCGAATTACAGACTCTTTATATGAAAACATTCCGATCCCTGTTCCGATTAATATAGGAAAAATTTCAGGTGGAGATTGGCCATCCTCTGTTCCAGATCAAGTAGTTTTAGAAGGAAGAATGGGGGTGATTCCTGGAGAAGAGCTTGATGACGCAAAGCTTGACATGCGCCGTGCCCTAGAAGCTATTGAAGATGATTGGCTAAAGGATCATCCAGTAGAGATCGAGTGGTTTGGAGCAAGATGGCTGCCTGGAGAAGTTGATGAAGATCATCCGCTAGTGGGCGTAATTCGCCGTCATTACGAAGAAGTCACAGGGAAAGATCTCGTTATCGAAGCTTCTCCTTGGGGGACAGATGGGGGATTGCTACAAGAAGAAGGGAATACGCCATCGATTATTTTCGGTCCAGGAGAGACAGCGGTAGCACATTTTGCAAATGAATACATTGAAATTGATCAAATGATGCTTGCAGCAGAACTTTTTGTGCACATCATTCTAGAATGGTGTGGCCAGCATAAGTAGGAGCGGCTATGCCGTTCTTTTTCATGTGGTTCTTTCACTTTGTTTTTCTAATATAGCTTACCTTTAGGAAGGAGTTTACAAAAGAAAGAAGAACTACTGATTTAAGACATGAATGAGGGGGAGGTTAATGGGAAATAAGCGAATTGAAGCGGTTGAGCATTTTTATAAAGGGAGCGATTATGTCTTTACCTGTACGTTTGATACATTTAATGAACGCATTCGTATTGATGTTTATGATGGAAGCGTCCAAGCAGTTATCGCTCATATTCAAGAAGTGTTTACGAGCGAATATTCAAAGTGCATTGTAAAAGTAAAAAGTGAAGATGTTTCCTCCTTTCTTTCAATTGGCTATACCTACGAAGGGAAGATTCGTTTCTATTTTTCTGGTAGTGATGCTCATCTCATGACGAAGTATCGAGCGAATTGGCGTCGAAATAGTGAGTCTTGGGTAGATGAAGACAAGTTATTAAAGGCTGTACAAAACAAACCTCTTACTTCTCTCAAAGGAAACCCTCCTATGCGGATTGGAATTGAAAGTGATGCTGAAGCGCTAGCCAAATTATATCAAACTGTGTTTTCGGTCTACCCAACCCCAATGGATGATCCTAGTTACATTAAGAAAGCTATGAAGAGTGACACGATTTTTTATGTAATGGAAGATCAGGGAATAATCAAAAGTGCCGCCTCAGCTGAAGTGAATCGTACGTATAGAAATGCCGAGATGACGGATTGCGCAACCCTTCCTGAGTATAGGAAAGGTGGAACGATGCGTCACTTAATTCTTGCTTTAGAAACGGAGTTGTTAAAGCAAGAGGTGTACTACGCTTACTCGATCGCGAGGAGTCTTTCTTTTGGAATGAATGCTGTATTTCATCAGCTTCACTATGAATATGGTGGGCGTCTTGTAAACAATGTAAAGATCTATAAAGATTGGGAAAATATGAATCTATGGAGTAAAAAGCTTCTAGGTAGTGCCGGAAAATCAGCACAGATAGATGAAAATTCGGCATAAAGGAGGACGTCTATGAGAGAAACGATTCCACTTACGGATGGAATGTTTGAAGCGATCCTAGAAAGTATTGATGAAGGGATTCATGTCGTTGATAACAGAGGGATGACGATCTATTATAATGAAATTGCTGCTAAGCACGACGGATTGCAAGTAGGCGATGTGTTAGGAACGCACTATTTAGAAGCTTTTCCATCACTCTCCAAAGAAACGAGCACACTATCTCATGTGTTAACGACAAGAAAGCCAATTTTTAATAAAGATCAAACTTACAGAAATATGAAGGGACACTTGATCTCGACGATTAATACGACACTGCCTATCGTTGTGAATGGGCACTTAGAAGGAGCTGTGGAAATTGCTCGAGATCTTTCGCGTATCAAAATATTGTCTGATAAGGTAATGGAATTACAATCTAAAATAAATCGAAAGACGGTCAAGGAGTTCGACAACGGCACTATCTATACATTTGAGCACATTCTAACGAACGATCCCGTTTTTATAAAGGTAAAGGACCGAGCCCAAAAAGCTGCCGTTCTTCATTCTCCAGTTCTTGTCTATGGTGAGACTGGCACTGGAAAAGAACTCCTTGTTCAAGCAATTCATAATGCTTCTAAGCGGGTGGGGCCATTTATTGCACAAAATTGCGCCGCCTTACCTGCATCGATTCTTGAGTCGATTCTTTTTGGTACGTCAAAAGGAAGCTTTACAGGTGCTGAGGAGCGTGAAGGATTATTCGAACTAGCTAATGGCGGTACTCTTTTTCTTGATGAGATTAATTCGATGCCCATTGATGTACAAGCAAAATTGCTTCGGGTTTTAGAGGATGGTGTCATCCGGCGAGTTGGAGCAGGAAAGACGAGAAAAGTGGATGTCCGAATCATAGCTGCAATGAATGAAGAACCGGAATCTGCTCTTGAGGCAAAGAGGCTTCGTGTTGATTTGTTTTACCGTTTGAATGTTATTTATCTTAGATTACCACCTCTTCGAGAACGAAAAGAGGATATTTCTAATCTCATTGCTCATTTTATTAAGAAATACAACGATAAATTTCATAAAAACATAAGAGGAGTCGATCAGAAGTCGGCAACGCTGCTCTCTTCGCGTCACTGGCATGGAAATGTTCGGGAGCTTGAGCATGTGATTCAATCGGCCATGAATTTCGCAGAAGGACATACATTAACCTTCGACGATTTTGAGGTGCTTCTTCCAGAAAATCAATCTCGTGTAACGGCACCACTCCGCGACGTTTTGTTAAAAACAGAATATGATTTAATAAAACAAGCCATGAATGTCAGCCAGGGTAATGTGAAAAAAGCTGCAGAGCAGTTAGGCATCCCCAGACAAACATTACAATATAAACTTTCTAAACACCCACTAAGCCAGAGTGCCGAATATTGAGCACAGCTGGCTTTTTATTGTGGAAATAAATGAAGGGAGTGGATAAGTAGGGATCTTAGTTGTAACCGTAATAGACTTATCTTATAAGCGTCTTGATCCCACGATAAACCAAAAAGTAGGCTTTTTTGAAGAATTAATGGAGCTGGCACGCTACTTGCATAGTATAGGAGTAGATTATCTGAAGGGGGAATGTATTGTGCTGATGCAACTGTATAAGCCAACTCGGAATTGGAAGGATATTGAACTTTGGAAGGATGTCACGGAAGACCAATGGAATGATTGGATTTGGCAGCTTACTAATACGATTCGAACGCTTGATGACTTGAAGAAAGTAGTGAACTTAACACCTGACGAGGAAGAAGGTGTGAAGATCGCAACGAAAACCATTCCACTTAACATCACGCCATACTATGCTTCCTTAATGAATCCGGATGATCCGCGCTGTCCGGTTCGCATGCAATCAGTCCCTATTTCGCAAGAGATGTATAAAACGAAATATGATCTCGAAGATCCTCTTCATGAAGATGAGGATTCCCCAGTGCCTGGATTAACGCATAGATATCCTGATCGCGTTCTTTTCCTAGTTACAAATCAGTGTTCGATGTACTGCAGGTATTGTACTAGGAGACGCTTTTCAGGGCAAATCGGAATGGGGGTTCCAAAAAAACAGCTTGATGAAGCCATAAGCTATATTTCAAGAACCCCTGAAGTGAGAGATGTCCTTATTTCTGGAGGAGATGGGCTACTTATCAATGATAAGATTCTTGAATATGTGCTCAAGAACTTACGAGCGATTCCACATGTTGAAATTATTCGAATCGGAACGAGAGCCCCGGTTGTGTTTCCTCAGCGAATTACAGAGGATTTATGTAACATTTTAAAGAAATACCATCCTGTCTGGCTGAACACGCACTTTAATACAAGTATTGAAATTACAGAAGAATCGAAGAAGGCATGTGAAATGCTGGCAGATGCCGGCGTTCCTGTTGGAAATCAAGCGGTTATTCTTGCAGGGATCAATGATAGCGTACCGATTATGAAGAAGCTGATGCATGACCTTGTGAAAATTAGGGTGAGGCCATATTACATTTATCAGTGTGATTTATCTGAGGGGATTGGGCATTTTCGTGCACCGGTTTCTAAAGGATTGGAAATCATTGAAGGATTAAGGGGACATACGTCAGGATATGCCGTACCGACTTTTGTAGTTGATGCCCCTGGAGGCGGTGGAAAAATAGCCCTTCAGCCAAATTACATGATTTCCCAAAGTGCAGATAAAGTTATTTTACGAAACTTTGAAGGGGTTATTACTTCTTACCCTGAGCCGGAAAATTATACTCCTGGTACGGCTGATACGTACTTTAACCAGGTTTATGAAATGGAGAAAAAACCTGCTATCGGCATTCATTCCTTAATGACAGATGAGCGGTTTAATCTTGTTCCAGAAGGCATTCAGCGGTTTAGTCGAAGATCTCAATACGAAAAGGACGCAACACATAGCTCGCTAAAAGATAAGCGCGATAAAAGAGATGTTATGAAGGAAAAGAAATTTAACGCAGAGCAGGAGAAATACAAAGGTAATGATAAAGGAGAGGAAACCGTATGATCTGTAAATGGTGTGAACAGGAGGGAGCTTTTGAGACGCTTGATAAAGGTTACTGGGAATTACCTGATGGATCGAGAGCGGTCGAAATTAGTGATTTGCCCTCGGTTCAATGCGGTTATTGCGGGATGTGCTATCAGACAGATGAATTAGTTGGAGACGTGGAGGAGCAATTGATGCTAATCGATACGGCAAAACTACCCTCCTCCTTTTCGTATAAAGAATTAATGAGTCAAGAAAGACTCTTAAAGAAAAATTATTTTGATCTTGATCGTTACCCGCTCTAATCCTTGAGTTAATAGCATTTTCTCTTGAAAAGAAAACAAGTAAAAAAAGTTATATCGGAATATTCTGAAAAATATTGATATTTTGACGATTCCCTCGTATAATAGAAAAAAGAGCTTCAGAGGGGGGAGAGCTAGCATGAACAATCATCATAAGTCGTATAAAGACAATATGAAACAACGTGCTATGAAAAAGAAACAGGAACAGGAAACGTTTGAGTTGGAATTGTACGCCCAATTGATCCTTGATGAAGCCGTGTTTACTTTCCAGGAAAAACGTTACCAACAATCCATTGATCAAGCTCTCGACAGAGGAGACAAAAAAGCATTTCAAGAAGCATCCAAGCAGTATGTAGCGTTTCTTCGTTCTTACAAACAGGAGCTTCATTTCGACTGAATAGAATGAGGCCAATCTGGCACAAACTAGAGAGGAAGTACTTCTAAAGGAGTGTCACGATGGGCAGACAGAAAAAAGGAAACCCCAATGCACAGCGTAATAATAATGCAAAACAACAAAAAGCAAAAGCGATGCCATCCTATGCAGAGATGGAAGCAGAAAAGCTGAAAAATCCGCAAGAATAAAAGAAGGAGCCTTCATTAAAAAGGCTCCTTCTTTTATTGTGATCATTTTGTTATTTCGTTTATGTTACCATAAGAAAAGAAAATGGTTTATAGGGTGAAAGGAAGATCAAATATATGGGCCGATTAGTATTAATTGATGGATTTAATTTATTAAGTAGAGGTTATTTTGCGACAGCCTATGGAAAGTCTGAAGACCAGCTTTCGCAAACGCCTGAAGGGTTATATACGAATGCTTTAAGGGTGAAGCTGCAAAAAATCATTTCTCTTGTAAAGGAGTATGAACCGACGCATTTTGTTGTTACATGGGATGTGAAACGGAATGAAGTAAAGCGTAAAGCGCTCTATGAAGAATATAAAGGAACGAGGGAAGATTTACCAGGTCCTCTTATTCAGCAATATGAAACGGCTGTGAATTTGTTTAAGGCAACAGGAATCCCGCAGATAAGTGTAGAAGGATTTGAAGCAGATGATGTAATGGGAACACTCTCCGACCGGTGGACAAAAGAAGGTCTGGGTGATTGTTACATTTATAGTAATGATCGGGATCTTCTTCAGCTTCTGAATCCTTCTGTTTCACAAATTATTGCGATTCGCAAAGAAGGCGATAGGGTATACACAGAAGAGCATTTCAAAACAGAGTATGGAATTACACCCGATCAGTGGATTGATGTGAAAGCATTACTTGGAGATAAGAGTGATAACATTCCAGGTGTTGCCGGAGTAGGGGACAAGGCTGCTTTACCGCTAATTCAGCAATATGGTTCCGTTCAAGGGGTATATGAGAACATTAGCGAACTAGACAGTAAATTTAATCGGTATCGTAAAAAGCTTATAGATGGCGAGGAGTTCGCGAAATTAAGTCTTGAACTTGTGACAATTGAGCGCGCGATTCCTGATCTTGATGATTATTCGTTTGCTAATTGCAGGTTAGATATGGATTTAGATCGGTTTAAAGATGAGCTGGATCATCTCGGATTGAGAATCCGCATGTAGAAATAATGGTTGGTTAACAAATCCTAAATAAAAAAAGCGCCTTGGATTGAAAAGGCGCTCATTTTAATTAGGATTTGATAGAAGATAAGGACGTTTTTATCATTTGTTTTGCTGAATCGCTTTTCGCGCTAGCTCGTCAGCCATTTTATTTTTTGAGCTTGGGATCCATTTAATGAAACAAAGGTCGAATTGATCAACTAACGCCAAGCATCGAATTAAGTAGGGTTGATAACCTTTGTTTTTGACATATCTGCCGTCGACTGCGCTACTGACTAGCTGTGAATCTGTCCGAACGGAGATTGTGCGGAACTGTTTATCTATACAAAGCGTAAGAGCGTGAATTAACGCTTCAAATTCTGCTTCATGGTTTGTGAGCGTGCCAAGCGGGAGAGAAGATCGAATGACACTTCCTTCTGCTTTAACGAAAACACCTGCTCCAGAGGGACCAGGGTTACCTGCGCTTGCTCCATCTACATACACTTCAATCATGTGCCTTTCCTCCCCTGTGGGCTGGTCTTGTTGTATTTTATCATAATCATGTTCGTAGAGAGAAGACATACATTTAAGGTAAAAGGAGAAAACTGTTAAGAAGGGACTGTGTGTAGGAGTGAAAAGTATGAAAAAGAAAGAAGTTATGATGGAAGTAGGGTTAATCCTAGATACATATTGTCAGGATTGCTTGCTCAAAAGAGTCAATCAACATGATTACGGTAAATGTCATGCCCAAAAGTTTTGTATTACCGAATGTACAGTTGGAGAAGAATTGAAGCAATTAGGTAAACATTTGACATAGGGAGGGCATAGTCATGGATGTTATAGTGAAATGGAAATACAAAACGCCAAGAGGCCTTTCCTCCTGGATGACGTCAGACGAAGTGCCATTTAATGAAGCGCTTCTTTTGGCACGTGATATTGCTAAAACTGGTCGATCCATCGACCTTTACTTTCTTGATAATAGGGGAACGAAATGGTCTGTTAAGGAATTGGAAACATACATGACCAAAAAACAAGAGCGACCAGCTTCAATTGAGGTTATTTTCGACGGTAGTTTTGATAAAGAAACAAAGAAGGCTGGATGCGGAGCGGTTATTTATTATTATGAGGGTAGGCAGAGAAAACGCATACGAATAAATAAAGCGATGGATTATCTTGAAAATAATAATGAGGCCGAATATGCATCGTTATGGTTAGGTCTTCAAGAAATAAAATCAATCGATGTTGAGGATACAGAGATCCTCATCAAAGGTGATTCCCAGGTGGTGATTAACCAGCTTGGAGGAGAATGGGCCGTGTATGAACCACTCTTAACGAGGTGGATGGATCGCATTGAAGATACGCTACGTGATCTTAGACTTCAACCTGTGTACAAGCATATTTCTCGCGAAGAGAATAAAGAGGCGCATCGTTTAGCCAAACAAGCGCTTAAGGGTACAGAAATTAGTAGTTCCATTGAAGTTGATAACGAATAAGAGAAGCAGCGCAATGCTGCTTCTCTTATTCGTTTGCTTCTCTTAACTGCGTTTCACATTTTTCGATTAATTCACTAGAAAATTCATAGAACTGTTCATTCGTTCCCGATTTATGTGAGAGCGCTTGTTGGAACTGTTCTTTCGCTTGATTTATCGCATCCTGTGCCGCTTGTAACTGGTTACCATTCATGCTTTTCGTTGCCTGGCCGACGAGGTGCTGAGCTGATTTAATGGACATTTCAATTTGTTGCAAATCAGAATATGGTTCTGACATACTATCCCACCTTTACGATTCATTCAAGAATAGTATGACCATGAGTCTGCTTTTTAAACCAAAGGGTTTATCGTGATTTAGCGTCTATCTCATCGGAAAATGACATGAAAAAAGGAACTGATGATTTCATCAGTTCCTTTTGAAAATTATATTTTAGAGTTTGTTTACGTTAGCAGCTTGAGGTCCGCGATTTCCTTCAACGATTTCGAAAGAAACGTCTTGGCCTTCTTCAAGTGTTTTGAAACCTTCATCATTGATTGCTGAGAAGTGTACGAATACATCGTCAGCTCCGTCGATTTCGATGAAACCGAATCCTTTTTCTGCATTAAACCATTTTACTTTACCGTTTTGCATGTTTGTTCCTCCTAAAAGCTTAGCACAATCTTTGTGCACTTTAAAATTCAACCATTCACTGGAACATTGAATAAGAGATATTCGATGTGTACGAGATTAGTGCACGAAAAATCGAAATCAAAGTCTCAATCAAATATCCTATGTGATAAATGGTTAACTACAATATAACGTCTCATTAGAAAAATGTCAAGACTATCAACTGATTAAAACATAATCCTTAACGGGAAGAATAAAGTTGGGTAAGATGGAAATTGGAAAGATGCATTCTTACATATGGAGGGGTTCTATGAAGCCGGAAGTAAAATTCAAAAGTGATATTGATATTGCACAGGAATCTAAGATGACTCGCATCTCTACAATTGCCGAGCAGCTAGGATTATATGAGAATGAATGGGAACCTTATGGTCATTATAAAGCAAAGATTTCATTAAATGCGATGAAACGTTTGAATGAAAAGCCCTCTGGAAAAGTCGTCCTTGTAACAGCGATCAATCCTACTCCTGCAGGGGAAGGGAAAAGCACTGTAACAGTTGGTTTAGCGCAGGCATTAAATCGAATCGGTGAAAAAGCCATCGTTGCCATGAGAGAACCTTCACTTGGTCCGAGTATGGGGATTAAAGGAGGTGCAGCTGGAGGTGGTTATTCGCAAGTAATGCCGATGGAAGATATTAACCTCCATTTTACTGGAGATTTACATGCGATAACGTCTGCACATAATGCTTTATCTGCCCTTATCGATAACCATATTCATCAAGGAAATGAAATTGGTTTTGATACGAGGCGTGTCACTTGGAAGCGCGTTGTGGATTTAAATGACCGAGCATTACGTAATGTCATTGTTGGTCTAGGCGGCCCTACACAAGGTGTACCTCGTGAAGATGGGTTTGATATTACAGTAGCCTCTGAAATCATGGCGATTCTATGTCTAGCTTCAGACATAACTGATTTAAAGAAACGTCTTTCATCAATTGTAGTAGGATATAGCATGTCAAAAGAGCCGATTACTGTTGGGGATTTAGGTGTAGAGGGAGCGATTACACTTCTTTTAAAAGATGCGATGAATCCGAATCTTGTTCAAACGTTGGAGAATACTCCAGCCCTAATCCACGGTGGCCCTTTTGCTAATATTGCTCATGGATGTAACAGCGTGGCAGCAACCAAAATGGCGCAAAAGCTTTCTGACTATGTGATTACTGAAGCAGGATTTGGGGCTGATCTCGGAGCTGAAAAGTTTTTCGATATTAAAACTAGAGCTGGCGATATTGATCCTGCAGCAACCGTAATTGTAGCAACCATTCGAGCCCTTAAAATGCATGGCGGAGTACCAAAAGATAACCTAAAAAAAGAAGATGTTGGTGCGCTAAAAGCTGGACTATCAAATCTGGAACAGCATGTCTCTTCAATAAAAAAATTTGGTGTACCATATGTTGTTGCCATTAATCGGTTTCTAACAGACACGGATCTAGAAATGAATACTCTCTTAGAATGGTGTAAAGAAAATGATATCCCTGTAGCGCTAACAGATGTATGGGCACGAGGAGGAGAAGGCGGCGTAGAGCTCGCAGAAACGTTATTAAACGAAATGGAACGAACTGAAAATCAGTTTAAGCCTCTTTATGATCTTGATTGTTCAATGACTGAGAAAATCGAAACGATCGCTAAAGAAATTTACGGTGCTTCGGGGATAGAATTGTCCTCTAAAGCTAAGAAACAAATGAAAGAATTCGAAGAAAATGGTTGGGGGAAACTTCCTGTTTGTATGGCAAAAACACAATATTCTCTTTCGGATGACCCTTCGTTACTCGGAAGACCTTCTGGCTTTACGATAACCATTCGCGAATTCCGTCCTTCCATTGGAGCCGGATTTATCGTAGCATTAACCGGGAACGTAATGACGATGCCTGGATTACCTAAAAAACCAGCGGCCCTTAACATGGATGTTTCTGAAGACGGAACAGCAATTGGGCTTTTCTAGAAAGAGTGGATATACGATGTCGAATACAGCTTTAACAAAAAAATTAATACGTGATTCAAGAACGACCAAATCAAGCTTCGTACTACCTTCTGACACAAATACACATGGAACCTTGTTTGGTGGAAAGCTAATGTCTTACATAGATGACATTGCTGCCATAGCTGCATCTAAGCACGCTAGATCAGCAGTAGTTACTGCATCAGCTGACTCAATTGATTTCCTTAGTCCTATTCGTGAAGGTGAAGTAGTCAGCTTAGAGGCCTATGTAAGTTGGACACACAATACTTCAATGGAAGTGTTTGTGAAAATATTTGCCGAAAATGTGTTAACAGGAAGAAAGAAAGTGTGCGCAACGTCCTTCTTAACTTTCGTTGCTCTAGATGAAGAGAGTATACCTGCAAGAGTGCCTGAAGCAATGCCTGAGACAGAAGAAGAAAGATTTGTGAATGATGGTGGACTAGAGCGTATGAAGGCAAGAAAAGCGAGAAGAAAACACTCGCAAACATTAGCCAGTGAATTTGGTTCATTTTCTTAAGAAATAAGCTGCTTTTACTTAAATTATCGATTGTGTCTCATTCGACTGGTTATCAAAGAGCATGAATGAGCTAAAAATCAACTGCGTTAAACATAGCTAAAAAAGATCTGCAAATATGCAGATCTCATGTTTCAAACCCGAGAATAAAATTGTTTTGCCGATCCTGAATTTGCTGTTGCGCTCGATTAAGGGCGTCACGCTGTTCAGGATTTGCACTGTGAATCATTTTATCTAATTCTCCGGACATTCGCTCAAGTAATTGCTGTGTTTCAGTATAGCTATTATCAGTAATGGCTGATTGCTGTTTGGTAGCAAGCTGAAGCTGTTCATCGGCATATTCAACTAGCTCATGAGCGTTTTTTAACATTTCCTCTAGTTTTCGGTATGTGGACAATGTGCACATCTCCTTTTCGTAATTGGTCACGATTAGTATTGACAGGAAAGACACTTTTATGAGAAACAAGGGGAAATTCCGGCTGTGGAAGTGATATACTAAGACAAGCAAAAAGAAAGGCGTGAATCAAGTTGGCAAGTGAATTATATGCAGGAGAAATGGCGACGCTACGTGTCGCACGTATACAAGAATACGGATATTTTCTAACAAATGGATTCGAAGACGTTATGCTTCATAAAAAAGAAGCTAAAAATAACTATGAAGAAAATGATGAAGTTGAGGTGTTTTTGTACCATGATCATCAGGGGAGACTTTCAGCAACTGAAACAATACCAACTGTTACAGTTGATTCTTTTTCGATTCTAAAGGTCGTAGAAGTGAAAAGAAGCCTTGGGGTTTTTGTTGATATTGGTATTCAAAAGGACATGTTGTTATCAAAAGATGATTTACCTTATGATTGGGCAACTTGGCCAGCAATTGGTGATGAATTGTATTGCGGACTAAAGCTCGATAAAAAGCAGCGTCTATTTGCAGATTTAAGTAAATTTGAAGAAATACAGGAGCTTTCTAAATCAGCACCGGCAGAATGTAAAAATGATGAAGTAGAAGGCCTGGTTTTTCGCTTTCTAGAAGACGGTGTTTCAATTTTAACCAATGAAGGATATCTTGCTTATCTTCATAAGGATGAGATGAAGGATCAAGTGAGACTTGGCCAGCGTCTTACAGTGAGGATCACGTTTGTTAGAGAAGATGGACGTATAAATGTATCCACAAGACCACTTGTTAAAGAAGCAAGACTTGAGGACTCTGAACGTTTAGTTGCTTATATGCAAGAGCGTGACAATCGGATGCCATATACAGACAAAAGTGATCCAGAAGCCATAAAGAGTGAGTTTAACATCAGTAAAGCTGCTTTTAAGCGAGCTATGGGGAAACTTATTAAAGAAAAGAAAATTGAACAAAAAGACGGTGTAACGTTCCTTAGAACGTAATATGACATCTTTTTCTTCGTGTAATGGGTGCTTACGAGCGGATACTATATGTAAGCTCCTAGAAAGGGGGCATGTCATTGGACATTACTGACTATGACAAAGCTCTATATTACACACATCATTGTGCTTGCATTGAATTAAGTATCCTGATGATGAAGACAGAAGACGATATTCTTTCGAAGCGAATTGAGCATTTTGTTCATGCGTTTATACGTGAAACTGAATTTTTGAAGGTGAAAGAAGCGCGAGACACACTTCTTACCTATATAGACTATGTGTATCGAATGGAACCTGAAATGAGCGATATGACAGCAATAAATCAGACTTTTGACTGACCCTAAACTACCCGGGTCAGTTTTTTTTTGTGGCATAAAAAGGTTTAAAATTGTCGAATAGGGTATAATTGTAGTAAAAAATAAGGAGCAGGTGAGAAATATGAATCAACAGCAGCTGCACAGTGTACTTGAAAGCATGCGATTACCCAATGGAGCTTATGTTGCAAGTACATCCGATGATTACGACTACGTTTGGATCAGAGATGTATGCTATGCGGTTATGCCATATTTAAATTCAAAGTGTTCACGATATGAAAAAGCTTATCATGCGCTGCTCACATTATTGAGAAAGTATGAATGGAAAATCGATATTCATACGGAGCAGAAACCACATTACTTACATGAATACATTCATGCCAGATACACAAGAGATCTTGAAGAAATTCCTGTTGAATGGGGTCATGCACAAAATGATGCAATAGGAATATTGCTGTTTGGTATAGGACAAGGAATTCAAAATGGAAAGCCTATGCTAAGGGACAAAGTCGATCATCGCATCGTTCAGAAGCTTGTCGACTACTTAGAATGTCTAGAATACTGGAAAAGCCCAGACAACGGCATGTGGGAAGAAAATGTAGAAGTTCATGCATCAAGTGTCGGAGCATGTGTTGCAGGATTAAAAGCAGTAAATACGCTCGTTAATGTTCCCTCTTATATGATTGAAAAGGGTCAGGAAGTCCTAAATGAACTTCTGCCTTGTGAGAGCGAAACGAAAGAAGCCGATTTAGCGCTATTATCCTTAATTTATCCTTTAAATGTTGTAACAAGAGAACAAGCCATTCAAATTGTAGATCGTATCACGGGACAACTCGAGCGAAAACGCGGAGTTATTCGTTATGAAAACGATGTTTATTATAATGAAGGTAGTGAAGCAGAGTGGTGCTTCGGATTTCCTTGGCTCGGTTTATGTTATGAGCAGCTGGGTGAACTAGATAAAATGAATGAATATTGGACGAAAACCATGAGTATTACACCTGAAAGTGGTAAAATCCCAGAACTTTATATTGGTGGTACTGATATTCCAAATAAAAACACTCCCCTTGCATGGTCTATTTCGATGGCATACCAGCTACAGGTTCGAATGAACGAAATGCAAGAGAATGTATCATAACTTAAAAAAGTTTTTTTCAAAAATGATATGTTCGCTTATATTGTTGCTCATTCGATTGAAACGTTCATTAATATAGCCATTCTAAAGGTTGCGGTTTATCCGCAACCTTTTTTCTATGAGATATGAATCAAAAAGCATTTTTTATGAAATATTATTCCGTTATTTGTCGAAAAAAGCATGTATTTTTCGACAAATATTTTTTTTGAAGGAATGACCATATTACATGTCGAATCTTTAGGATGTAGAGGATAACTATGGTGGAATCCCTATATTTATCAATGAGAGCGAGGTGCCGCAATGACTGTATCGATGCCGACAGATTACGATCGGTATTTATTTCATCAGGGAAATTTATTTCAGGCTTATCGTTCAATGGGCGCCCATTTAAGGGAAGAAGACGGACGATTTGGAGTCAGGTTTACAGTCTGGGCTCCTCACGCTGCAGCCGTATCTGTAACAGGGAATTTTAATCAATGGGATCCCACATCGCATCGAATGGAGAAAATCGAAGAGTCCGGTCTCTGGTCGTTATTTGTAGAAGATCTATCAGAAGACGAACTCTACAAGTATGCTGTCGAAACAGGTGCAGGCGAGATTCTAATGAAATCTGATCCGTATGCATTTTATTCAGAGTTAAAACCGAAGACAGCATCTATTGTTAAAAAAGTCGATGAGTATGATTGGCAAGATGCAAAATGGATGAACAAAAGAAAGAAAACGGCTCCTTATGATAGCCCGCTGTCGATTTATGAAGTTCATCCAGGGTCCTGGCGTAGAAAAGAGGACGGCTCTTATTATTCTTATCGGGATCTTATGGACGAGCTCATTCCTTACGTAAAGGAACTCGGTTACACGCACATTGAACTAATGCCCGTTATGGAGCATCCTTTTGATCGATCTTGGGGATATCAGATTACCGGCTATTTTTCTGTAACAAGTCGGTTTGGACAACCGGATGATTTAAAAGCATTTATTGATCGATGTCACCAAGAAGACATTGGTGTACTGCTTGATTGGGTACCTGCTCATTTTTGCAAAGATGCGCATGGACTAGGTCAATTTGATGGAGGTCCTGTTTTTGAGCCATCTGATCCCGCTCGTGCTGAGCGACATAATTGGGGAACGTACAATTTTGATTATAGTAAACCAGAAGTTGTCAGTTTTCTTATTTCAAATGCGTTGTTCTGGTTTGACTACTACCATATAGATGGTTTAAGAGTGGATGCTGTATCACAGATGTTACTTTATCATCATGACCATGAAAGTGGTGGCGTTGAAGGCGAGAACTCTGCAGCCAAGGAATTCATTCAGAAACTAAATCGGACGGTATTTGAACAATACCCGAATGTGCTGATGATGGCAGAAGAATCAACCGACTACCCGCTTGTAAGTGCTCCGATCCATGAAGGTGGGCTCGGCTTCAATTATAAATGGAACATGGGATGGATGAATGACGTACTGAAGTATATGGAGCTCCATATGGATGATCGAAAGCATCATCACAATTTATTAACTTTTTCGTTTTTTTACGCTTTTTCTGAGAATTATCTTCTTCCTCTTTCTCATGATGAGGTCGTACATGGGAAGAAGTCATTGTTGAATAAAATGCCAGGTGATTATTGGCAGAAGTTTGCCAATCTTCGAACGCTTTACGGGTACATGATGGCTCATCCAGGAAAGAAACTGCTTTTTATGGGTGGAGAATTTGGTCAGTACGATGAATGGAAAGATTTATCTGAACTAGACTGGATGGTTTTGGACTATGACATGCATAGTAAGGTGAATGCCTATGTAAAAGATTTGAACCACTTTTACCTTGATTCAAGGGCCATGTGGCGAATTGATCATGAATCAGAAGGATTTGAATGGATTGATGCGAACGATAACTCACAGTCCGTTCTAACGTTTATGAGAAAAGGAAAAGCGAAGGGCGATTGTGATATCGCCATCATTAATTTTTCTCCTAATGTCTACTATGATTATCGCATTGGTGTTCCATCTTCCGGTACTTATATCGAAATGTTTAATAGCGATCAAGAAAAGTATGGTGGTTCAGGTCAACTTAACGCAGAAATCTTACAAAGCGATAGAAAACCGTATCACAATCAGCCTTGTAGTCTAATGCTTAAAGTACCACCACTTGGAATTGTTATTCTCGGCAAAAAAAATAAAAGCAACCTTGAAAGGAGAAATCGCTATGTCTAAAAAGCGTTGTGTCGCTATGCTACTTGCAGGAGGTCAAGGGACAAGACTTGGAAAGTTAACAACACGTCTTGCTAAGCCAGCAGTCCCGTTCGGAGGGAAATACCGTATTATTGATTTCACCCTCAGTAACTGTAGTAATTCAGGAATTGATACGGTAGGGGTTCTGACGCAATATCAGCCTTACATATTGAATTCGTATATTGGAATCGGGAGTTCTTGGGACCTTGACCGAAAAAATGGAGGTGTATCTGTTCTACCACCATATATGGGACAAAAAGGTGGCGAATGGTATCGCGGCACAGCGAATGCGATTTACCAGAACATGTACTACATTAAACAATATGATCCTGAGTATGTTCTAGTTATTTCAGGTGACCACATCTATAAAATGGATTACTCTGAAATGTT
Organism: Anaerobacillus sp. QJM3NY_32; assembly: GCF_056173645.1. Classification (NCBI taxonomy): domain Bacteria; kingdom Bacillati; phylum Bacillota; class Bacilli; order Caryophanales; family Bacillaceae; genus Anaerobacillus; species Anaerobacillus sp. QJM3NY_32. Next base: position 2,028,884 of record NZ_CM149684.1, read on the forward strand.
GGATTACCATGAACAGCGCAATGCAGATGCCACAATTGCTGTGCTTGAAGTGCCATGGCATGAAGCAAGTCGCTTCGGAATCATGAACACGGATGATGAAGATCGTATTGTCGAGTTTCAAGAAAAGCCTGCTGAACCGAAAACTAACCTTGCCTCTATGGGGATTTACATTTTTAACTGGAAAGCGCTTGAGAAATATTTAACCGAAGATGAGCAAAAGTCAGATTCATCAAATGACTTTGGTAAAGATATCATTCCGGCTATGATTGAAGATGAAAAGAACGTTTTCGCATATTCGTTCAACGGTTATTGGAAAGACGTTGGTACGTTACAAAGTTTATGGGAAGCCAATATGGATTTACTTGATGATGATCCAAGCTTAATTCTAAATGATCCTGCCTGGAAAATTTATTCAGTTAACCCGAACCAACCACCTCAATATATCGCACCTCAAGCAAAGGTAACGCGTTCTCTTGTTAATGAAGGATGTGTTGTATATGGAGAAGTGTATCGTTCCGTATTGTTCTATGGTGTGCATGTTGGCCTTGGAAGCACAATTAAAAATTCGATCATAATGCCAAATGTGAAAATTGGCGCGAATGTAACGATTGAGAACGCTATCGTAGAAAGTGGAACGGTAGTAGAAGATGGCATGACACTAGGATCAAGCGATGGTTCGATCTCGTTAATTGCAGATGGCGAAATTGTATCGGTACCAAAATAGAGTAGGGGGATGAAACGATGAAAAAAGTAGTAGGAGTTATTAACCTCGTAGATGAAAAGAACACGCTGAGTGAGTTAACCAATCATCGGAGCTTTGCCTCTGTTCCATTTGCAGGGCGGTATCGACTCATTGATTTCTCATTATCGAATTTAACAAACGCAGGAGTGAATACAGTTGCCGTATTCACTCGTGAAAAATACCGTTCTTTATTTGACCATTTAGGATCCGGACGCGAGTGGGATCTAGATCGTCATCAAGGAGGTCTTTTCTTTCAGCCTCCAGCAGATGAAGAGCGCAGAAGCACTGGAGATATTCACTCTTTTCATGAAAACCTTTCCTTTTTCAAAAGAAGCCTTTCCCATTACGTTCTCGTAACAAATGGTCAGCTCGTTTGGAATATTGATTTCGATCAGATTATTGAAGAACATGAATCTCAGAACGCCGATATCACTGTTGTCTACAAGCCGTGTGATGATCCTTATACGAGCGGAAGTCATTACAATGTGCTTTATACAAACGATGATGAGCGCGTTGATCGCTTAAACCTTGGGGTTGAGCCTCTTCCAGGAGATAACGTTTATTTAAACACTTTTCTGATGAAATCTTCTCTTCTCATTTCCCTCGTGGAAGATAGTATTGAATCAGGTAAGCATCAATCAATTAATGAAGCAATTGCCGCAAGTCTGGATCGCTATCATGTGCATGCGCACCATTTCGGTGGATATGTAACATTTATTGATAGTGTTGAAAGCTACTATCGCTATAGCATGGAGATGCTTGATCCAAACGTGACGCAGGAACTATTTTACAATACTGGCCCGATTTATACGAAGGTAAAACACGAATCACCGGCTAAATACCTTGAAAGCTCCACCGTATCGAACTCATTAATCGCAAACGGTTGTACGATATCAGGGACAGTCGAAAATAGTATTTTATTTAGAGGTATCCGCGTTGGAAAAGGGGCTGTGATTCGAAATAGCATTATCATGCAAAAGTGCGAAATTGGTGAAGGAGCCGTTATCGAGAATGTGATTCTTGATAAAGACGTATCCGTTTCGCCTAATGAGACAGTGACTTCTGAAGATCAGCCGAGAGTTATTGCTAAATCCACCGTCATCTAGTAGGAGGAAGTTGAAATGAATGTATTATTTGCCGCTTCTGAAGGTCATCCCTTTATCAAAACAGGGGGATTGGGCGATGTAATAGGCGCCCTTCCAAAGGCCCTTCAAAAGCAGGGAGCGAATGTATCCGTAATTTTACCTAAATATCAAGATATGAATGAAACGTACAAAAGTCAGCTTGAACTGAAAGAAACGATCACAGTTTCTGTAGGTTGGCGCGATAAGTATTGCGGAATTGAAATGCTCAAGCTTGATGGAATTACCTATTATTTCATTGACAATGAGTATTATTTTAAGCGTAGCGGTAGCTATGGTTATTTTGATGATGGAGAACGCTTTTCATTCTTCTGTAAAGCTGTATTAGAAGCGATTCCGTATTTAGAAGAGCAACCGGACATTCTTCATTGTCATGATTGGCAAACAGGGATGATTCCTGTTTTGAAAAAAGCTCATTACCGAAATCATCCTTATTATGAAGGGATGAAAGTGGTATATACCATCCATAACCTTCGTTACCAGGGAGTGTTTCCAAAAACAATCCTTCATGATTTGCTCGACTTAAGTGAACTCCACTTCAATAATGAAGGTGTGGAATTTCATGGGAACGTTAGCTTTATGAAAGGCGGACTGCTTTATGCAGATTATATTACAACGGTAAGTCCTGCCTACGCAGAAGAAATTAAGCAACCATACTTTGGTGAATACTTGGATGGTGTTATGAGAAAAAGAGAAGATGAATTTGTTGGGATTATTAATGGAATTGATACAGAACTTTATGATCCTGCTACAGATACAGCACTTTCTTATTCCTATCACGCAACACATTTACTTAAAGAAAAAAACAAAACAGATCTTCAGAAAAAGCTGGGCTTACAAGTAGGAGAGGGAATACCTGTCCTGGCTCTTATCACAAGACTCGTAGAACAAAAAGGAATCGATCTTTTCTTTAGAGTTCTTCCTCAAATCATGGAGGAAAAGGTTCAGGTTGTCGTTCTTGGAACGGGTGATGAGCACTACGAGCATATGCTGCGAGAGGCTGAAGCTCGTTACCCAGGCAGGTTTAGCGCGAATATTTACTTCGATGACGGGGTTGCTAGACAGCTTTATGCTGCCTCCGATTTATTCCTAATGCCTTCTCAATTTGAGCCATGTGGAATCAGTCAGCTGATTGCTTTAAGATACGGGAGTCTACCGATCGTTCGAGAAACAGGCGGGTTAAAAGACACCGTACTACCTTATAACCAATTTACCGGTGAAGGCCACGGTTTTAGCTTTGCGAACTACAATGCTCACGAAATGCTAGATACAATTAATCTTGCTCTAGATCTTTATCATCATAATGAAATCACATGGAGAAAATTAGTCGTGCGAGCGATGCGTCTTAATTACTCATGGGAAGCTTCATCAGCGAAATACATGAATTTGTACAATAATCTATTAAAGTAACGCTTATATATTCCGATAAGAGAAGCAGGGGAATTATTCCTCTGCTTCATTTTTGATTCGGAAAGTGACCAGGCTTAATTGATGAGTCATTTGAACGAGTCAAAACGTGTGAATTAACGATGATTCTTACCAACTATTACATAGACAGATTATGACTTAGATAGGAGAAAGACCCTTATGTATACATGCTCAAAATGCACCGCGATACCAGATATTCCTTCTTCTGGTTACTTAGAAATCGTTACAGCTGTGCCGCAACTTCAACGAAGTTTAAATGAATTGATGTTCCAAAGTGAATCTTTGAATTCTCTTACAGTCTCCTATCAAAATTCGGAATCCCTGCTTGAAATTTGTCATCGCATCAGTTCTCATTTTAATGATGCGGCAAAACAAATGTTTTTTTGTGGAACGGGAACAGTGGATGAAATAAAGAGCAGCTCAGTTCTTTCATTTCCTCAATTTTATTCAAGGCTCAAACATCCAAATTTCATAGAGGTTATAAGGAATTCTCTCTTTACTAGCCACATGCAGCCCATCATTACGCTTGATAATAATGATATTAAAGGGTATGAACTCTTGATGCGGCCGACTAATGAGCGCTATCCTTTTTATCCAAATGAATTATTCGATATGGCTAGACAATCTGGTCTTCAAGCCTTTCTTGACAGCGCTGCAAGAATTGCTTCTATTAAAATTAGTGCGTCGCATCTTTCAAAAGGCATTAAACGCTTCATTAATTTTCTCCCTTCTTCGATTTATGATCCAGCTCATTGCTTACGAACAACTTTCCAAACTGTTGAAGCGTACAATCTCGATCCAAGAGATTTAGTATTTGAAGTAGTAGAAACTGAAAAGATTGACGAAGTAGATCATTTAAAACAAATCTTTCGCTCATATCAGCAAGAAGGAATGAAAATGGCGCTAGATGATGTAGGCACTGGATACGCTACGAAAGAAATGCTCCTTCAGTTGAAGCCCGACTATGCGAAGATTGATCGCAGTGTTATTTCTCATTGCGATCAAGATTCTGAAAAACAAGAGAAACTGATCGAAATGATTTATCTATCAAAGGAAGAGGGGATTACGTTACTCGCGGAAGGAATTGAACGTAAAGAAGAAGCTGATTTTTGTAGGCAAATGGGAATACCGCTTGGACAAGGCTATTATTTTGGGCGTCCGGCTGAACGACCAATAGATTCAATACAAGTTTAATATTAAAAGAAGGGGTTTCCCTTCTTTTTCTTATGGAAATTTCTTCTCAAAACCGATATGCTTACGAAAGATTACTAAATTGAGGTGACAGGATGCTAACTTTTTATCGGCGTTATGCGCGAACAGCTTTTGATATTGGACTTATCGTGTTAACGGTTTTTTTAATTATGCTTGTCTCGAGTTTCTTATTTGAAATTGCAGCACCGATTATCGTAGGGTACATTATTTTTCTAGTTATCGAACCTTTCGCTCGGTTTCTAAATCGGAAGGGAATAGGCAAAACAGCTGCAACTACTATATCCACGCTTGTTTTCGTATTAATCGTGGTGAGCGTAGTCTTTCTAGCAGGCGCGATTTTTGTTCTTCAATTGCAAAACTTAATCAGCCTTATTCCTGGATACGTTGCGAAATTCCAGGATCAAATTATGAACTATGTGCATTGGGGGCAGCTCCAGTTAAACGCCTTACCTCCAGATGTACTAGAGAAGGCGCAAGATTTTTCACTAACGCTTGTTGAGAAAGCATCCATTATGTTGACGACTTTATTAAATAGCGTGTTTGCTTTTGTGACGTCCATTCCAACGCTTGTGATTAATTTCATTATTGGAATTGTTCTCGCGTATTTTTTAAGTATTGAGATTGAAATGTGGAAGCGAATTGCGGCGAAGCGAACACCAAATACATTTAAGACGGCTTATTTCTTCCTGAAGGAAAATGTATTAAGCGGAATCGGAGCGTATTTAAAAGCGCAGCTAAAGCTTATTACGATCACATTTGTACTCGTTCTATGCGGGCTATGGATATTAAGAGTGGATAATGCATTCACACTCGCGCTTTTATCTGCTTTTTTCGATCTTCTTCCGCTTCTTGGCGTTTCGGCGATCTTCATACCATGGGCAATCTATCTTCTTGCGGTAGGACAAACCTCTCTCGCAGTATCCCTATTGATTCTACTTGGGGTGGTTATGCTAGTGAGACAAATCATGGAGCCGAAAATTACGGGAGATTCACTAGGTGTATCTGCGTTTACAATTCTTTCATTTATGATTATTTCTCTTTCACTATTTGGAATTGCAGGAGTCGTATTATCACCGATTTTGCTCATTCTCATTAAAGCGTTATATGATCACGGATATTTAAGTAAATGGATCCATCTTCCTAGTGAGGAATTCATAGATCCAGAGGAAAGACGGTAGGAAGGAAGAACGGAAGTGAAGCGATTAGGAAGCTTAATTATCATAACAATCTTTATTAGTGTGTTAATAGGTGTATTTCTTCAGAAAACACCAGATTCTTTTTCCCAACCGCTGAAAAAATCTGAAGTTCCAGAGGAATATATCGACCTTTACAGAGAAGCTGGTGAAGAATACGACGTTCAATGGGAGCTTTTAGCAGCGGTACATCGCGTTGAAACAAAATTCTCGACGATGTCAACATTAGAAAGCCCTAAGGGTGCCATCGGCCATTACCAGTTTATGCCGTTAACCTGGATTGGTTGGAGCTATGGGGGTAGTCGTCTTGGAGAACTGGATAAGGATGATCTAGTTGATATTACAAATTTAGATCTTATTCAAAAGTACGGTGGGTATGGGAAAGACGGAAATGGAGACGGTAAGGCAGATCCATATAATCTGACGGATGCTGCTTATACTGCCGCTAGCTACTTATCTGCTAATGGTGCAAGTGAGGGGAGACTGAAGAGTGCCTTATTCGCTTATAATCAGAGTGATGAGTATGTGGATGAGGTGCTTTCATTTTATAAAGAATACAGAGAAAATGTTTCTGTAGTGAAGTTAGATCCTTAATTCAATGTAATGGTACAGCGCTGTTACATATGATAAAATCACGATTAGAAGGGGGCGATTGCATGAAGATTGTTTCAATCGAACCGACACCAAGTCCAAATTCGATGAAAATTAACTTAAGTGAAGAGCTAGAAGCTGGAGACACAAGGCAGTATAAGCTTGATACTGACATATCTAATGCTCCAGATTATATTCAAAAATTAATGGCCGTTCCCGGTGTGAAAGGTCTTTATCATGTGATGGATTTTATCGCGCTAGAACGGAATGCCAAATATTCATGGGAAGAGATCCTTCCAAAAGCTCGTGAGGCATTCGGAGAGATTAATGAAGAATCCGTCGCGACAAATCAGTCGTCGATAGAAGACTTTGGAGAAGTGAATGTGTTTATTCAAATGTTTCGCGGTATTCCAATGCAGGTGAAGCTTGTAGAAGGTGAGACTGAGCATCGTTTTGGTTTGCCTGACCGATTTATGGAAGCTGCTATGAAAGCCTCTTCAGCTTCTGAAAACATGGTGATGGAACGTGAATGGAAAGAACAAAGTCCACGGTACGGATCACCTGAAGAAGTTGGACAAGAAGTTACCGAAGAAATAGCGGCGACGTATAGTGAAGAGCGTCTTTCGGATCTTGTTACTGCAGCATTCTCAGATCAAAATGCTTCTCCAAAGCAAGAGAAAAAGGTCGTTACACTAGAAATGCTAGATGACTCAGATTGGAAAGTAAGATACGCAGCACTTGATCGCATGGATCCAGAAATGAATGATTTGCCGGTACTGGAGAAGGCGCTACACGATGAAAAAGCTTCTGTACGCCGCCTGGCGGTTGTTTACCTTGGTATGATTGAATCAAAGGATGTTCTTCCGCTTCTTTATAAAGCTTTGCGTGATAAATCTGTTACGGTTAGGCGGACAGCCGGCGACTGCATGTCAGATTTAGGTCATGTTGAAGCCATTCCTGAAATGATAGAATCGTTGCAAGATCGAAATAAGCTTGTTCGTTGGAGGGCCGCTATGTTTCTATATGAAGTTGGCGATGAAACGGCGATTCCAGCACTTGAGCAAGCAATGGACGATCCAGAATTTGAAGTGAAGATGCAGGCGGGTATGGCATTAGAACGGATAAAAGGCGGAGAAGAAGCTAAAGGCTCTGTCTGGCATCAAATGACTCAAGCAAGAAAATCGAATTAACGGAGGTATAGGATATGAATCCATACGAAGAATATATGCGCCAGATGGCACAGCCGATGCGAGATGAGTTAACATCAGCTGGTTTTGAAGAGTTAACGACTGAGGAAGAAGTATTCGGCTTTATTACAGAAAAAAAGGGAACATCACTTGTTTTCATTAATTCTGTTTGCGGATGTGCAGCAGGTCTTGCTCGACCAGCTGCTCGCGAAGCGATTGAACATGACAAAAAACCTGAGCATCTTGTGACGGTTTTTGCAGGACAAGATCGTGAAGCAACAGGTAAAATGCGTGAATATTTGGAAGGATATGAGCCGTCATCACCTTCTATCGCTCTCTTAAAAGACGGCCAGGTGCTTCATTTCATTCCTAGAGAAGAAATCGAAGATCATGAAGTGGAAGAAATCGTTGCGAATTTGACAGGAGCTTTTGAACAATATTGTTAAAGACAAACTCCACTCACTCGAGTGGAGTTTTGTCTCTACTTAATGGGAGGGAATTGAGAATGGATCACATATTTGAACTACAAGGAAGCTGGAAGGGTGGACTTTCTGGCGAAGGTAAGATTCAGACTGAAAACCTAACAACAGAAGTATCGATCCCTACGTCGATGGGCGGCGGAGAGAAAGGAACAAATCCTGATGAGTTACTGTTAAGTTCATCAGCCGCTTGTTATTTCATGACCATTGGACTTTATTTGGAGCGTAATCACATTCCTTTCGAAGATGTTAAAATTTCCTCTAAGCTTAAAGTAAGTGGTAACGGAAAGCTGCACGTAGAGTCAATTCACCATTACCCAGTCATCTATCTTGCAGAAGAGCCGGATGAAGAATTGACAGAGCGTATTCATTCCATTGCTCATCGTGCAGAAGAGGGATGTATGATTACAAGAGCGATTAAAGGAAATGTTAATGTAGTTGTAGAACCAGCTATTAAAAAAGTGTGAGGTTTTTCACTGTCATAAACTTTTTACTGTAGTATGCTAACAACGTCGTGTTTTTTGGGCATGCTCATCTTAGGAGAAAATGGTCAATCTATCGAATGAGCTAACGGAACTTATGTGAAAATGGAAAGCACACTCTTTGCATTTCTTGAGAATTTTATTATAATAATATTTTGGAACGGAAGAGTGACTGGCCACACGGTAACAGTGAAATAAAGGAGATAGAAGTATGAATAAAGACTATCGCGTATTATTGTTTTATAAATATGTACAAATTGATCAACCGGAAGAATATGTAGAAGAGCATCTTGCCTTCTGTAAGGAGCACAACCTGAAGGGAAGAATTCTAATCGCGGAAGAGGGCATTAATGGCACTCTTTCTGGAACAGTAGAAGAAACGCAGCAATATATGGATATGATGCATGCGGATGAGCGCTTTGCTGATTTGTTCTTTAAAATTGATGAAGCGACTGAACATCCATTTAAAAAAATGCATGTTCGCTTTAGATCAGAGCTAGTGACACTTAGACTTGATGATGATCATAATCCGAATGAAGTTGGCGGAAAGCACTTGAAGCCAGCAGAGTGGCGCGAAGCGATGCAGCAGGATGATGTGATTATTCTTGATACCCGAAATGATTACGAGTATGATGTCGGTCATTTCCGTGGTGCCATTCGACCAGATATTAAGAATTTCCGAGATCTTCCTGAGTGGGTTCAAGAAAACCTTGCAGACCAAAAAGATAAGAAAATCCTAACCTACTGCACAGGCGGGATTCGCTGTGAAAAGTTCACTGGCTGGATGGTTAAACAAGGTTTTGAAGATGTTAACCAGCTTGATGGTGGAATTGTTACTTATGGTCAGGATGAAGAGACGAAAGGTGAACTATGGGATGGACAGTGCTATGTGTTTGATGGCCGAATAACTGTTCCGATTAATCAAAAAGACCACACTGTGGTCGGTAAAGATTACTTTACGGGTGAACCTTGTGAACGCTATGTTAATTGTGCAAGGCCTGAATGTAATAAGCAAATTATTACATCTGAGGAGAACGAGCATAAATATTTACGAGGCTGTTCACATGAGTGTCGCACATCGCCACGTAATCGTTACGTAGCAGAGCACGGATTAACTCAAGAAGAAGTCGATGAGCGTTTGCAAAAACTCATGCAGGAGCATATCGGGCAAGAAGTATAATCGAAAAAGCTAGCTGTCCATTTGACAGCTAGCTTTTATTTGTCATATCTTATTTTGTTTACTTTAAGAAGGTGATCTACCTTGGAGAGACGGTGCTTTTCAATTTTCTCCATGTATTCATGAAGCGCTAACTCCATCTGACAAAGAGCTTGAAACAAATCGCGATGGCGTAATTCTTTGTTTTCTTGTGAAAGTGCGATATATCCTGTAAGTAAATCTGGCAGTTCAGTTGAAAGCATTCTTTTCACAATATGACGTTCTTCAAGGTCAAGCGGTTCAAGTTCGGGTGAGATTTGCTTGAATAATTGAATGAGTCTAACTGTTCTAGAATAAATAACCCCGTTGATTAACGGATGTGTCGAAATTCGTTCAAGCTGATTAATCTGTTCCTTCAAGAGGGGATCAATTGACCCTGTTTCTGATTGGGAAGCAATGGATCCTAGTAACGCTAAATCTAAAAGCTTCATTCGTTGAAAAATTCCTGTGAAAAATGGTGATCGTTTTATACTGCGTTTGATGATTCGACCACGATCATTAATGAGAATGGTACCTTGTTTACATTTACCTGCGTCTTTTTTCTCAATGATTTGTCGTTCCCATTGGATAAAAAACTTCTTAGGAGTTGACGTTCTGTTTTTTTGACTATCATATCCAGAGAAAAGGATGAGATTTCGCCTGATTTTTAAATAAATCGTAAAACCTCTCTCAGTACGCTTCCATTTTTGTGGCTTATTCTCCGAAGGATCGAGTTTATCTATAAATTCATCTAACAATTGTTCAGCATATGAAAGGAAGCTTGTGGTGCTCGCATCCTGAAGAAGTGATGCTTCCACCGTTTTAAATTGCGGTGGTAAAAGCTTTTCAAGCCACTGGGGTTCAGAAGAATCGAAAAGCCCCATGCCATTACCTCCTATCGTCAAAGTCGATCGGCTGCCTCAGAGAGCTGTTTCTGCCTCTCTGTTGAGCTATCTAATTTGGATTTCATTTCTTTATTTAATTGATCCATTTCTGTTATAAACTTCTTCCCACTATCGATAATACGTACGTTTGATTTTTCTGTTAAATCAATGGCTTCAAACACATCTTGATAAGCTTTGCGGAAGGATTCAATCGCAATCGCTGGCTTTTCAAGTGTTTTAACCGTTTCTTCTGTATTTTGTTTCAGCATCTCAGCGTTTTTCAGAAGCATCGATTCGGTTGCCTGGTTCACATTTTGTACAGCTGAAATCACTTTTTGTTGGTTTCCGAGAGCCAGCTGAATGGAAGCTGTTACGGTAATGATGTTTTTGGTCATCGTCACTGCATTAAAAATAGCTTCTTCTAGCTTTTCGTTGTTTTCCATGATCAAATCAACCGATGCCATGGATTGTCTTAAGACCATGACAGCCTGTGACATATTTTTCACTCGGCTAACGACTTTTTGTTGAGCCTTTTGTAGGGGAAGAGGGTTCTCTTTCCATTCGTCTTTAGCGGCTTCCTCCTCAAGCATCGTCATAAGCGTCTGACCTAGCTCCATCTGATCTTCCAGTCCGACAATGCGGTCTTTTGCTACATCCTTTAGTTCTTTTAACATAACATTATCTTCTTGTAGCTTATCTTTACCAGTTAAAAGTGATTCAACAATAACTTCTACTTGGGATTCGACCGTTTTGTATTTCTTCGCATATTGCTCGACTTCGTTTCGCCCCATTACTCGATTTAGCAGTTTATTGAATTTACTCTTTTGCAAATAAGAGGGCTCTAAGTCTGAGACATGCTCTCTGAGTTTGTGTAAGTTATCAGGTAAGTCGTTATTCGGTTGGTCAATCATGCCCTTTACAGGACGCTTCAATGCTTCAAGGGATTCCCCAGCGTTGCGCTGGGCATCTTCACCAAGCCCTGATAATGACTGGAGAATCTTATCTGTATCGTCTTCATGATAAAAGCTTTGAATGATCTCTTCAGCCTTTTCACGTTGTGAGTTGATTTTCTCAGGTTGATTACTCATATATGTCACTCCTTCAATTGAATGAATTCGTTAAATTATTCTTCTATCATTCTATACGAATAGATTTCGTGAAAAGTTTCAAAACACCTTCAGCAAAACAATTCCCTTTGAGTGAATCGAGCAAACTCACCTAACTGAAATAGTTGAAAGATGCAAAGTAGGGTGGTATGTTTTAAACGGAATTACTTGTAAATTAGTGATAGGAAGTGAACAAAATGAAAAAAGTCAAATTGTATACACAACCGGCATGTCCACCATGTGAGTTTGTGAAAAATTATTTTCAAATGCATGAAGTGAAATATGAGCTACTAAACATAAAAGAAAACGTTGCTGCGCGCAATGAATTGATTCATGATCACGGTTCTATGTCTACCCCAACGATTGTCATCGACGGCGAAGTCATTATTGGATTTGAACAGGAGCGTATTGATGAACTTCTGAATATTCCATCATCTTGATGATAGATTAATGACTTTGGTGAAAGAGGGTGTCTTAGAATGATTGATAAATTTGTTCGAAATGAGCGTGATCATAAGCTGCTCGAATTAGCTAATAAACATCGAGCAGAACTTAAGGAGAGTGCCACACATATTGATCAGGAAGCGTATATTCCTGATTCCATTATAGCAAGTATGAAAGAATCAGGCTTTACTTCACTTACGATCCCTGAAGAATTTGGAGGTGGTGGTCTTTCTCTTTATGAGCTTGTCCTTGTTCAGGAAGAGCTTGGTAAAGGAGAAGGGTCTGGTGCGCTATCACTCGGCTGGCATCTGGGAGTACTAAAAGATTTAAGCGATCGTAGGCCATGGAATGCTTCAACTTATGAAAGGCTTTGTCGTCATGTTGTGGATGGTACGCTCATAAATCGAGCTCAAACAGAAGAGGAGACAGGTGACCCAACTCGAGGTGGTATGCCTGCTACGATCGCGACTGCGGTCGAAGGAGGATATAAAATAACTGGTCGAAAAACATTTACAACATTAAGTCCTCACCTTAATCAAGTGATTGTCAAAGCAACGTGCGAAGGTGTCCCTACAGATTTCTTAGTGTCCATGAGTCAAGAAGGTGTAGAACTTGAAGGGACTTGGGATGTGCTAGGCATGAGAGGTACCCGTAGTGATGACCTTGTATTGACTGACGTATTTGTTCCTTCTAATGCGCTCCTTGAAACTTATGATAAAAATCGGAAAACAGCTTCATTACCTCCGGCCTGGTTGCTCCATATTCCCGCTGTATACATGGGAATAGCAGAGGCAGCACGGGAAGAGGCAGTTCAATTTGTGTCTTCTTACCAACCGAACACACTTGATGTGCCACTAAAAGATGTACCGCACATTCAAGATAAATTTGGACGAATCGGACTTTCATTAATGGCAGCACGTCATTTTCTATATTCGGTTGCAGAGCAGTGGGATCGTTACCCAGAAGAGCGGATGAACATGCAGGGACAGCTTTTCGCTGCCAAAACGCAAGCAATGAATGCTGCACTGGAAGTTGTTGATCTTTCAATGCGTATTGTAGGAGCACGAAGCTTAATGAAGAAGAATCATCTGGAACGACTTTATCGAGACGTTAGAGCGGGGCTTCACAATCCTCCGAGTGATGAATTATCGTTACAAGTTCTTGCAATGAAGCAATTTCAAGACTAATTATCTTACTCCTTCCCTTTTGGAAGGAGTTTCTTTTTGTTCTCATATGTGGAAGACATCCCTGTGACTCCCTATTGAAAGGGACCTGTCCTTCCTCTATCCTTTATGGCGTGGCAAAAAGCTACTGAAAGGATGAGATATATGAACAAAACGATCATTGCTATGATGATGATGAGCCTCTTTTTTGCTCTGTTTTCTGCACAAACTCATCAGGTAGCGGCCGTATCATTGATGAAAGTAAAGCCTAAGATTGAGAATGAGGTTAATGAAGAAGTTGTATTAAACGAAACTTTATCTGAACCAGAAACGAAACAGGAGGTTGCCTTATTGCTTAACCTTCCTGTTAAAAATATGAATGATGTTAAGAAAGTAACAAAGGATCAATTTACTGTATCGAACTATTCTGTAGAAGAAATTGAAATGTTGGCCAAATTGGTTAATGGAGAAGCAAGAGGTGAATCGTTTGAAGGGAAAGTAGCGGTAGCTGCTGTAACAGTCAATCGAACACTTTCTGCAAGATTTCCAAATAGCATTAAAGAAGTGATTTTTGAAAGTGGTGCTTATACTGCAGTATCTGACGGTCAATATGATCAAAAGCCAGGAGCAGAATCATATAAGGCTGTCTATGCGGCCCTTAGTGGTAGAGACCCAAGCTCAGGAGCTTTGTTTTATTACAATCCTGATATTGCAACAGACGATTGGATTCGTACAAGGCATATCATCAAAGAGATTGGGAAACATGTCTTCACAAGATAAAATCCTCCTGATAAAGGAGGATTTTATGATATCATCGACGTGTACACACAGTTAGATGAAGGAGTGAAGCGACTATGTCAGAGAAAAAAACGTTTCAGCCAGGAGAAATAGTAACGGCAGGTTATAAAACGGGGAGATATATTGGAGAAGTCGTCGATATGAAGTCCCCCAAAGCTGTGATTAAAGTTCTTGCTGTCATCAAGCATCCAACTCAGGGAGACCTTCATAATCCCAAACAGCTCGATGTTCCTCTTTTTCACCAGCGAAAAGCGTTAGCCCAATTCGAGAAAGCGCTCGTTCCAATGTCAGCCATTAATCATTACGAAGGAAATATTCCTGATTATCATGATTCACTCAAGGAAGCGCTTGAAACACAATCCGCAGAGCTCAAGCACGAAGGCGGAAGATGGGCCGAAGCATCTCTTATCGAAATCGAAAAGCTTAAAGACGACTACTTCCCATCAAGGTAATCTTCTTTACATCAGACTTCGAATCCGGTAAGATATAGTATTGATTTAGGCTCTTGGATTAGAGCTTGATTGAAGAAGACGTAAAGGGTGGTTTTTGATTTGCAATCAGAAGCTTCAGCATATCAAGTGCTGTTATATTATCAATATGTAGAAATAGAAGATCCGGATTATTTTGCTCGAAAGCATCTTAAGTATTGTCAATCACTCAATTTAAAAGGTCGAGTCCTTGTAGGCAAAGAGGGCATTAATGGAACGGTTTCAGGAACCGTTGAGGATACTGAGCGCTACATGGACGAACTAAAAGCAGATGAACGCTTTCGTGATATGGCTTTCAAAATTGATGAAGCAGAAGGTCATGCCTTTAAAAAGATGCACGTACGTCCGCGCGAAGAAATTGTTTCACTAAAGCTTGAGGAAGATGTAAACCCGAAAGAAATAACCGGGAATTATCTTGAGCCAAAGGAATTTATGGAAGCATTAGAAGATGATGATGTAATAGTTATCGATGCAAGAAATGATTATGAGTACGATATTGGTCATTTTCGCAATGCAATTCGTCCTGATATAAAGGCTTTTCGTGATCTTCCAGACTGGATTGAACAAAATCTTTCGGACCAAAAAGATAAGAAAGTACTAACTTATTGTACAGGTGGAATTCGCTGTGAGAAATTTTCTGGTTACTTAATGAAAAAAGGTTTTTCCGACGTTTCACAGCTTCATGGAGGAATTGTAACGTATGGTAAAGACCCGGAGGTACAGGGGAAATATTTTGATGGCAAGTGCTTTGTATTTGATGATCGTCTTGCTGTTAATGTAAACCGTACCGATGAAGATACAGTTGTAGGGAAATGCTATCATTGTGAGGAGCCAGCAGATACTTATATCAATTGTGCTAATGTACAGTGTGACAAGCTTCACATCGTCTGTGATTCTTGCAAAGAGGAGTATAACCATTATTGTTCTTCTGCATGTGAAGAAGAAGTTCGTATGATCCAATCGTAACGCAGCGGCTAACGCTGCGTTTTTTCTTACAGTGAAACGAGAGAGGAGGCGCGTTAAGATGTGCTTAATTGCTGTAGCTCAAAATGTTCATCCTACATACCCATTTATACTCGTAGCCAACCGAGATGAATTCTACGAGCGTCCAACAAAACCTGCGAACTATTGGGAAGATGTACCAGAACTACTTGCGGGGCGTGATTTAAAGGCTATGGGAACATGGCTAGGGGTTACAACAAACGGAAGAATTGCAGCCCTTACGAATTATCGAGAAGCGAATGAGCAGCCTAAAAGTCTATCAAGGGGTGATCTAACGGCCGATTACTTACGTGATCATCAATCCCCATTATCATACCTAGAAATGGTTCGACAAAAGAAAGATCAGTACAATGGATTTAATTTAATCATAGGAGATTTTAAGAGCCTTTATTATTATTCAAACCGGCAGGATCAAATTTCAAAACTAGAGAACGGTGTTCACGCTGTAAGTAATCACTTACTGAATACGAGCTGGCCAAAGGTTGAGCAGCTTAAAGAAGAATTGAAACACTATTTAAGTGCAGAAAAGAACCTCGATCAAAATCGTCTTTTTGAAATGCTTTCTCATGCTGAGCCTGCACCTGATTATTTATTACCACAGACAGGCGTGCCGATTGAATGGGAAAGGATGCTTTCACCCGTTTTTATTAAGTCGGATCATTACGGAACGAGGGCGCAAACTGTTATTATGGTTTCACAAAATGGAGAAGTTACTTTTGTTGAGAGGTCAGGAGAAGATCAGGAAAATTATTACCAATTTAATCTGGATGAAGCATAATTGCGCTCTAAGTGAATAAATTATGTGTTACCTGTAACTTTTGCCGATAGATCGATGGTGAAAAAGATTCGGGTTTAACAACAGAAAAATAGGGTATTGAGAATTATTACTTATGAGGAGGGGTTTTTTTGAAAAGAAAGCGTCACTATGTTGAAGATCAGCTTTTGCGGGAATCAACCGACATGAAAGAGTACCGAAAATATGATTCTGAAATGGTGACTAAAAAAAGACCAATACTCCGCCAAAATAAAAAGAAAAAACCACTTATTCAAACGCCAGTATAAGCAGGGGAGAGCGCTCCCTGCTTTTTTTCTATGTCAAAAATGGAGTGCTTAACTATGGGGAATAATTTTTTTGTGAAAAAGGGTTGTGTTTTTTTGGGGTCGGTGATAAGATAGGTCTTGTCCTTGAAAAAACACATTAAAAAAAGTGTTGACGAGGCAAAAGAAGTTATTGTATAATAATGAAGTCGCTGTTTAATGGAGGATTAGCTCAGCTGGGAGAGCATCTGCCTTACAAGCAGAGGGTCGGCGGTTCGAGCCCGTCATCCTCCACCATTTATTTTTGATGACTTTCATTAAATTATGCCGGCCTAGCTCAATTGGTAGAGCAACTGACTTGTAATCAGTAGGTTGGGGGTTCAAGTCCTCTGGCCGGCACCACACATGCGGGTGTGGCGGAATTGGCAGACGCGCTAGACTTAGGATCTAGTGTCTTACGACGTGGGGGTTCAAGTCCCTTCACCCGCACCATAGAATATGCGCCCGTAGCTCAATTGGATAGAGCGTCTGACTACGGATCAGAAGGTTAGGGATTCGACTTCTCTCGGGCGCACCATATTGGGGCCTTAGCTCAGCTGGGAGAGCGCCTGCCTTGCACGCAGGAGGTCAGCGGTTCGATCCCGCTAGGCTCCACCATATATATTTTCATGTTTTTGGAGGAATACCCAAGTCTGGCTGAAGGGATCGGTCTTGAAAACCGACAGGGGCTTAGTCGCCCGCGGGGGTTCGAATCCCTCTTCCTCCTCCATCTTTGCGGGTGTAGTTTAGTGGTAAAACCTCAGCCTTCCAAGCTGATGTCGTGGGTTCGATCCCCATCACCCGCTCCATTTTTTTGGCCCGTTGGTCAAGCGGTTAAGACACCGCCCTTTCACGGCGGTATCACGGGTTCGATTCCCGTACGGGTCACCAACTAAATTTCCATAGACTTTTTGACTCAAGCATACTCAAAGAGATGCTTTTTTTGTTGTTTTCAATTCGGTACGTCTCATCAGAATACAGCATACAGTGACTGTATAAGAGAGGGGATGGACCGAATGTATTATGAAGAACATGAGCACATTGCTTATCATTATGACAACACAGATGCCTACCGTCAGCAACCCGTAGCTCCAACATCGAGCCCACCAGCATCACCGCCTCCTAGACCACAGTCAGCACAAGCTGGAACATTTGCTGTAGATCCGGGATCCATTAGAAGGTGTATGTATCGGTTTACTTATATTTGGATGAGAGGCGGCAATTCATTTTGGTTTTGGCCAGTTTATGTAGGGCGTACTTCTGTTTCAGGGTTTCGCTGGACCGGTAGAAGGTGGGTGTATACAGGCATAAGTTTGAGAAGAATTGATATGTTTACTTGTTAATAGATGGAGCGCTTACATGAAGCGCTCTTTTTTAAAGGCTCTTTCGTAGACATTGTTGCTATAGTGGGTGAATTTTCGCTCAGGGATGCTCGTTTTTCGCGGGGCAGGCGGTTAGCATCCTTCCGCTCCAATCAGCTAAGTTTAGTGTTTAATTCAACAATTGTTTCGAAAGCAACAATCTTTTAAAAAAGAGCCTTTTTGAATGAAAAGCTTCGTTACCATAGCCAAATGAAAATTAATGAAAAATCGTCTAAACTTCTGGCTTTTTTGAGAAGATCATGCGAGAATAATACTAACTATTGATCTTCGAAAGTCAGGTGCACATAATGAAATTCCCTCTTTGGATGAGAAAGTTATTTGTAGCATTTGTTGCTGTTATTACACTTGGAACTGTGGTTCCTACTGGATATCTAGCAGATGACAAAACAGAGTCATCAGAAAATTATCAAGAAGAAAACCATCTTCTTATTGAGCCGAGGGACGAGCCTGATAAGGCGATAGAGCCTCTTGTTGATCAGTATGATTGGCCCATCATAGCTCAGGACGCTTCTTCTTCTGAACTCCTGACGCATTTTGTAAGCTATGCAAGCAATCAATCCGAGCAACTCGGGCTAACAAAATTCGGTGAAACGATCTCAACTCGAGTCGGTAACGAGTATCGAGATGCAATTGTACCTAAAATGACAGAAGCGATCGCTACCTCAGTGCAAAATCTGGATGAGGATACATTAAGGTCACTTCGTTTGACGGACAACCCTTCTGGTGGATACGGAGAACGTATTCTTCATGTATATAATGAACAGAGTGGGGAAGACTTATTGCGTTTTCATGTGAGAAGAGATCATCCCCCACAAGATGGCTATTGGTTTAATTTTCATTACCATGCAGCGAATGATGATTTTGAAGAACATTATGAAGTAGGTAAGATTTATTGGGATAAAAACACTCCGCCTAAGTGGCTCTCGTAAGAGAGGTGCGCGGGGTGTTTTTGGTTGGAGATTAAGGGAGGATCACAACATAGATGGAACTTGTACAATGTATTAGAGATGTTTTCGAAGAAGAGCCTTTAACCGGCTCAGAAAGTGTATTGAATCGTAAATTATTTAAGGAAGGTCATTTCTATCCAGTTTATAAAGATGAGCATCATAGCTGGATTACGCTTGATGATGAAGGAGAGCAGCATATTATTGCTACCGGCACCTCACTCAATGAAGACTTCTGGTTTACTTTTCGGTTTCGCATAGCATAATAAAAAGCCGCATAAAGCGGCTTTTACTTTTTTTTAGGGCGCGCATTTTGCGGGCCTCTTTTTTTATTCATAAGAAGAGCGTCTTCGCCTTCTTTTTCACCTTGCACACCGGCTTTCGGATCATACGCGTTTCGATTTTTCATGTAAGCTCCTCCTCTAATTGGATTCACTTATTAGTATGTCCAAATTCGGTTAAAACATCGGATTTTCTTCGATGAACTGGTAGACGTTATCAACTAGCTCATCGGGCGTTTCGGCAGTAACGCGCTCGCCGTTAACGAGACAGTAAATATCCTGGCTACAAAGTGTGCAGTGACCAAGACAAGAATATTCGAGCACATCAAGATCTGTATCTTTTTCTAGTTTTTCCATTGCTTTATGTGAACCGCTCGAAAGATTGCTCATGCAGAATTCAACTATTGGATTCATCTTTTATTCACCTCGGGTTTTCCTTACTATTACAAGACTGTTTCTATTCTATCAAGAAGGTGTGAAAATGAACAACCATTTGCATAAGATCAAGAAACAAATTGATGGATACCCATATAATTTGTAAGAGAAGGGTTTATTTCTATATAATTAGGAAAAATAACATAATGAAGTCGATAGAGGAGGGTCATTATGCATAAAGCAGTTATTGTAGGAACAGGACCAGCGGGTTTAACAGCAGCCATTTATCTTGCGAGGGCTAATATGGAGCCGCTCGTCATTGAGGGACCGGAACCTGGTGGTCAGCTTACGTTAACAACAGATGTTGAGAACTTTCCCGGTTTTCCAGATGGCGTTCTCGGTCCAGAATTGATGGAAAATATGAAGAAGCAGGCGCTTAGGTTCGGCGCTACAATTGAGCGAGGATGGGTGAAGGATATTGATTTTAATGAGCGTCCCTTTAAATTAAAAACAGATACTCTCGGGGATATTATGGCGGAGTCTGTTTTGATTTCGACTGGTGCTTCAGCAAAGCTTCTAGGTATACCAGGAGAATCAGAGAATATGGGTCGAGGTGTGAGTACATGTGCAACGTGTGACGGCTTTTTCTTCCGTGGTAAAAAAATCGTTGTGATTGGTGGAGGAGACTCAGCTATGGAAGAAGCGACTTTCTTAACGAAATTCGCTTCAGAAGTTACTGTTCTTCACAGGAGGAAAGAACTTCGCGCATCAAAAATTATGCAGGAGCGTGCTCGCTCTAATGATAAAATTAGCTGGAAGCTGAATGCTTCCCCGCTAGAGGTTGTAGCAGAAAACAATAAAGTGAGCGGTATTAAAGTAAAGAATAGTGATACGGGAGAAGAGGAGTTCGTTAAGACAGATGGCATATTTGTTGCGATTGGCCATCGTCCAAACACTGATTTTCTCGCGGGTAAAATTAATATGGATGATAAAGGTTACGTTCAAGTAGAACCAGGAACGACAAAAACGAATGTCCCTGGTGTATTTGCATGTGGAGATGTACAGGATTTCACTTACCGTCAAGCGATCACAGCAGCAGGCACAGGGTGTATGGCGGCTATGGATTGTGAGCGGTTCCTTGAAGGAAACGCCTTTATAGACTGGAGTATGTAAGAAGAAAAAGCGCAGGCCTTGGCCCTGCGCTTTTTTAGTCGATGTTAATATAATTCGAATCGGTACGTATGCGATCAGATTTGGGTATTTTAATTTCTAGAACACCATTTTCGTATTTTCCTTTCACATTTTTCATGGAAAAGTGAAAGGGAAGCTTAATGGTGCGACTAGTACTTGAATAGGACCGTTCTTGTTTGTAATATTTTTGTTTATCGTTTCGTGACTCATGAAATTCTTTAGATTCAATGGAAATCCGAAGACCATCTCCAAGTGGTTCCACTTTAATTTGCTCCTTTGTGATACCAGGTAACTCTGCTTCAACAATAAATGCATCCTCCGTTTCATAAAGATCAACCCGAAACGACTGAGCTGGTAGAAGATTCGCAAATGGCTCTTTAAAGAAATCATCAAAGGTGTTCATCCAATTTTGAATAGCAGGGTCTTGAAACAGTTTGGGCAATTTATCGCCTTTCGCCATGGTTATTTCATCCTTTCCAACATTTCTGTTATACAGTATGTTTGCCCAAGGAAAATGTGCTTTTTGGCTGTTTTTTACATACAATTCGCAAGTTACTTCTCATCTTTCTTCATGTTACAATGGTCATTAGAGAATTGAAGGAGGAGTACGATGAAGACTTATTTGCAGCTATGCGAAGAAATTTTACATAACGGAACTAAGAAATCTGATCGGACAGGCACGGGGACGGTCAGTGTATTTGGACATCAAATGAGGTTTGATTTACAAGAAGGTTTTCCAGCTTTAACTACCAAAAAACTTCACTTAAGATCAATTATTCATGAGCTTCTTTGGTTTTTAAATGGAGACACCAATGTAAAGTATCTTCAGGATAATGGTGTGCGCATCTGGAATGAATGGGCTGATGAAGATGGTGAGCTTGGTCCAGTTTATGGTCATCAATGGCGCTCGTGGACGGGCGCGGACGGATCAACCGTTGATCAAATTGCAAAAGTAGTTGAGCAAATTAAAACTAACCCGAATTCAAGAAGAATGATTGTAACAGCATGGAACCCTTCAGAAGTCGATAATATGGCTTTACCTCCATGTCACTGTCTTTTCCAGTTTTACGTTGCTGATGGTAAGCTTTCTTGTCAGCTTTATCAACGTTCTGCTGATGTGTTCCTTGGGGTGCCTTTCAATATCGCATCCTACGCGCTTCTCACGATGATGATGGCGCAGGTGTGTGATTTAGAGCCAGGTGAATTTATTCATACGCTAGGTGATGCGCATATTTATAACAATCATATTGAGCAGGTCAACCTTCAGCTCACTCGTGAACCTAGAGACCTTCCAAAAATGAAAATTAATCCAGACGTGAAATCAATTTTTGATTTCTCATTTGATGATTTTGAGTTAACGGATTACAATCCTCATCCACATATTAAAGGAGAGGTGTCGGTATGATATCATTTCTTCTAGCAATGGATGAAAAGCAGTTAATTGGGAAAGACAATGATCTGCCTTGGCATTTGCCAGCTGATCTCGCTTATTTTAAACGCATGACGACTGGAAAATCGATCGTTATGGGAAGAAAAACATTCGAATCAATTGGCAAAGCGTTACCCGGCCGTGATAATTATCTAATTACTAGAAAAGACCTGGAATATGAAAAGGTTACTGTACTGCATTCTGTAGAGGAGTTTCTGGAACTTTCAAAGCGTGAGGAAAAAGATTGGTTCGTTATAGGTGGCGCTGAAATCTATCGTCAGCTGCTTCCGCATGCTGATCGCCTGTACATTACTGAGATTCATGAATCGTTTGATGGAGATACTTATTTTCCCGATTTCTCTCAAGATGATTGGAAAGAAACTTCGCGCGAAAAACATTCACGTGATGAGAGAAATAAACACGCTTTCGATTTTGTCGTTTACGATCGCAACTAAAAAAATCCCCCGGTGAAATGCGTTTCACTAGGGGGATTTTTGCTTTTATGTTTTAGGAAATGTAAATCCTTCTCCAAAAACATCTCTCACGTCATGCACAACGACAAAAGCTTTATCATCGACTTTTTGAATCATCTTTTTAAGAAGGAAAAGCTCCTGTTTATTAATGACAACGTATAAGATGTCTTTTGATTCATTTGAATAATGTCCGCGAGCATTAATAACCGTTACGCCTCGGTCCATTTCTTCACTTACTTTCTCTGCAATGGCAACAGTACTTTGAGAAATAATCGTTACGGCTTTACGCGTATCAAATCCGTCAATTAAATAGTCCAATATTTTTGTGCTAATATAGATGGAAATTCCGGTATACATCGTATTTTCGATCCCGATGACGACGGAAGAGCCGAGTACAACGAGAATATCAAAAACAAACATCGATGTACTTACGCTCCACCCAAAGCTTTGGTTAAGCATACGGGCAACAATTGTAGATCCACCAGTAGTACCACCTGAGCGGAGAACGAGACCGAGACCAATCCCGATGAAAACACCTGCAAAGACGGTTCCGAGCATAATATCAAGCGGCTGACCCATTCCTTCAGTTAATTGTATAAATAATGAGCTAAAGAAGATCGCAAGCATCGTATACCAGGTTACTCGTTTATTCAGTACCTTATATCCAATGGCTAAAAGCACAGCGTTCATAACAAAGTTTGTAATCCCTGGTGACCAATCAAGAATATAATAAAGCGTCATCGATATGCCAGTTACGCCGCCTTCACCTAGTTCGTTTGGAATTGCAAACCAGTTCACACCAAGCGCAAAGAATAACGATCCGATAATAATTAACGTTATTTCTTTTCCAGTATTGTTCATGTCATCACTCCGTTCTGTTCCTCAATACGTAGGATAATATATCATAGTGGTTGAAACTGGACAAGATTGTTCAACAATATTGTTCGAAAGAAATGTGACTTCCTTTTTTTTATGTTAAAATAATGGAAAATAGAGTATGGGCGGGTCTTAAGACATGCGTAAAGAAACAGTTGAACAAAAAGTGTATCAACTAATAAAAAATGCGATATTAACGAGACAAATCGCTCCTGGGAATCAGCTGTTTGAAAGTGCTATTGCTGCTAAAGTCAATGCTAGTAGGACGCCGATTCGAAGTGCTATTACGAAACTGGAAGCAGAGGGTCTTGTGACTGTCGTTCCGAATAAAGGAGCATTTATCGTTCAACCGACGATTGATGAAATGATTCAGGCTTTTGAATTGAGAAAAGTTTTAGAGGACATGGCGATCCGTGAAGGGTACGCAAAAATGGAAGCTTCTGATATCGAGCGGTTAAAATATCAGACTGAGGAGATGGGAAAGGCGTTTAAAGAAGGGAACATTCTCTTATATCATGAACAAAATAAGGCGTTTCACCTTGTGATGGCTAAAGCGAGTGGAAATCGTTATTTGATTGATTTTATGGAGCAAATTTTAAATCAAATCACCATTTATATGGTGCTGTATGATGTTTTTAGTGGTAATGATGAGAATGATACTGTCGAACATAATAAAGTGATTCAACTACTAGAGGCGAACGATGAGGAAAGTCTTCATAACGTTATTACAAACCATCTTGAGAATAGTTTAGCAAAGCTTCAGGAAGATAAGCTAAATTATCAGTCACTGACAACACTATTTTAATAAAGACGAGCTAGGTAAGCTCGTCTTTGTTTTTGCTTATTCAGCAGGTCTAGGTCCAGCATCAAGGCCAGAGCTTTCAACAGTCATCGCAGGCTTCACTTCGCAGTTGCCGTTAACACGAACCTGACAGGAGAGGCGGAGTTTTTCTTCCACGCCTTTTTTCTTAAACGCTTCCTCTTCAATTTCAGTTAGTTCTCCAAATTCTCCATCCACCACTTCTACACGGCAGGTGGTGCATTTTGCGTTCCCTCCGCAGCGATGAAGAACATGTACCCCGTTATCTTCAAGAGCAAGTGCTAACTTAGTTCCTTCTTCTACTTCAAACGTTCCGTAATCTGGTACAGTAACTTTAGCCAAAGAAATTCCTCCTTTATGAAATGGTTCCCCTTACATCCTCTATCATATCCGAATTTCAACCCTCTTTGAAGAGGATTGTTCCGATTGTAAAAATTCGTCGAATAATGGTTAAAGAAAGTGGGTAAGGGTAAAGAAGTAGTAGTAAAGACGAACCAGGAGGAGAAACATGGAAAAAAAGTATTTTACTTTAGAAGAAGCGAATCGTTTGTTGCCAGTGTTAAGGAGAGAGCTTGCCGGACTTAAGCGCCTGAAAATTCAATTTAGCGAACATTACGATCAGATTGAACAGCATAAGAAAACGCTTCTTTATCGTCACAAAACAAAAGTTGACGAAGATATCCTTTTTAAAAAAGAGGCACGGATGGAATTTATGGAGTTAGAAGCACAAACGTTTATTAACAATATCATGACTCTTGGAGTAGAAATCAAGAATGTAGATGAAGGATTAATTGATTTTCCTGCAATAATCAATGGAAAAGAAGTGTTACTGTGCTGGAAAGACGGAGAAGAGGAAGTATCCTTTTATCATTCAGATCTAGGTGGATTTAATAAACGAGAACCGATTGAAAACATTATGAAAGAGGAGGAGCAGGGCTGATGTAGATCAGCTCTTTTCAAAAAAACATAATTAAATTTCAATTACCGTATTAGTATAGAATTTTAAAAATAGCTCACCTTAAAGAGTAGGGAGGTGAGTGCATGAAAAACCCAAAACAAACTCATAAGCATGATACCGAATTCGCAAGCGAGCTAGCAGCTGAACAAAATAACAATAAAAAGCATAAGAAAAATAAGCAACAAAAAAAGAATGCTTAATAAAAAGGAGCTCTTAGCGGAGCTTCTTTTCTTTATCTTATTAGTAGATCAGTTCCCTTCTTTCTCTAAAACAGTTAAAATAGGAAGCAGACTAAAGAGAGAAAAGGATGAGTATCATGAGCTTATTACAGGCTGAATTAATCACCAAATCATATGGAGAGAAAACACTATTTGATGGGATATCTTTTTCACTCGAAGAAAAGCAGAGAATCGGTTTAATTGGAGTAAACGGCACAGGGAAATCCTCTTTGCTTAAAATTCTTGCGGGCATCGAGTCGATGGATAGCGGTACACTGCACCATGCGAATCAGTTCCATGTAGAGTACTTGCCTCAGGACCCGGTATTTGTTGAGAAAAAAACAATCCTTGAGACGGTTTTTGATAGTGATGTACCATTATTTAATACGGTAAGAAAATATGAAGAAGCGCTGCAGAACGTAATGAACTTTCCTGAGAAAGAAGCGACACAAGAGAAGCTCATTCAGGCACAGGAAGAAATGGATCATCTTCAAGCGTGGGATTTTAGTACCCAAGCTAAAACGATTCTAACAAAGCTCGGGCTTACTCAGTTTGACGCAATGGTGAATGAATTATCAGGTGGTCAACAAAAACGTGTTGCGCTAGCGAAAGCATTTATAAATCCAGCAGACTTATTGATTCTCGATGAGCCTACTAACCATATCGATAATGCAACTGTTGAATGGTTAGAACAATACCTGGCCAATTACTCTGGAACTCTATTGCTTGTTACGCATGACCGGTATTTTCTTAATCGTGTAACAAACCGCATTTTTGAACTGGATAAAGGACGATTGTTTGAATATGAAGGGAATTACGCTACATTTTTTGAACAGAAAGCGCTGCGTGAAGAACGTGAGGCGAAAGAAGAAGATAAACATAATAAATTACTAAAAAGTGAGCTAGAGTGGTTAAAAAAGGGAGCGAAAGCTAGAACCACAAAACAAAAAGCACGTAAGCAAAGAATCGAGAAAATGAAGGAAGAACCAGGACGAACGACAGAAGGAAATGTCGATATGGCATTAGGTGCGAGTCGTCTAGGTAAGAAAGTAATTGAAGCTACGGATATATCAAAAGTGATCAATGGTCGAACGTTAGCAGACCAATTTAACTATCTTGTTCTCCCACAAGACCGAATTGGCATCATTGGACCGAATGGTTCTGGCAAAACGACGCTACTTAATATGCTTGCTGGTCGAATCGCTCCTGATTCAGGTCATGTTGATATTGGTGTAACGGTTAAACCAGGTTTCTACACTCAACAAAATGAGGGGTTAGATGAATCGCTTAGAGTAATTGAATACATTCGTGAAGGTGGAGAGGAGGTTCGCCTCCGTAAGGGCGGAACCGTATCAGCTTCTCAAATGCTTGAGCGATTTCTATTTTCACCTGATATGCAATGGACATACATATCCCGATTATCTGGTGGAGAGAAAAGAAGGTTATATTTGCTTCGTATCTTAATGGAAGAGCCTAACGTTCTTTTCCTAGATGAGCCTACGAATGATTTAGACGTTCAGACACTTGCTGTGTTAGAAGATTATCTTGCCGAATTCCCTGGAGCTGTTATTACCGTTTCCCACGATCGTTATTTCCTTGATAAGATGGCAGAGCAGCTTTTCGTTTTCGATGGTGATGGAAAGATTGACCACTATTATGGCTCCTACTCCGATTATCTTGATGTATTGAAAAAAGAAAAAGAGCTTGAAGCTATGGAGAAAAAGCAATCAACTCCAAAAACAGATGATGCAATCGAGAAACCAAAGCAAGTGAAACTCTCTTACAAAGAAAAGAAAGAATGGGAAACGATTCAGGACACTATTGAGAAAATTGAACAGCGCATTGAAGACGTTAAAGTTGAAATAGCAGAATCAGGAAGTGATTTTGCAAAAGTAGATGAGCTTTATAAAGAAGAACAGGCTCTTACGTTGGAATTAGAAGAAAAAATTGAACGTTGGTCTGAGCTCTCAGAGAAAATGGAATAGTAGGAAACCCTGCTATGTATTAATGAGTTTTGAGAGATTCACTCACCAAAAAATTTATGTAATCAAACCTAAAGCCACTCCTGCACTTCAGGTGTGGCTTTTTTGGTCTGCTAACGTTTTTTTAGGGTCTCGAAGTCTAATTCACTTTTCAATTCACAGGTTGAAAAACCTCCAAGCAAAAGTGCATACCTGATACGAGTGCGGATTTGGGAGTGAATTGAAAGAAGTTTTTAATTGGTTATTTATGTTAATATTGAAGTTGGATTAAAGAAGGTATTCAAGTTAAGATCAGTGATTCTTGAAGACTTGAATTCAAGATAACAGCTGAAGTTGAAACATTTTTTGGGAATGTATGTATCGAGGATAATATGATAAAAACAGCAAGGAAGTTATTGGGGATTTTTCTTCTGATCGATAATTGGAAAGGAGGAGAAGTATGGAAGTTTTTTTGATGAGTTTCTTTTCGGCAGTGATCATATACATAACTGTTCAATCGATAATTAAGGCTTTAAATATAGCCTTAAATAGAAATGAGATATCAAAACGAAAATATAGTCTTATTATGGCGATATCAATTTCTATAGGTACTTTCGTAGCAGTAGTTTTACCTTTTGGATATCAAAGACTTTTTGCTGCTATTCTTTAAAGTCTTCTTTAGCTTATCTTTAACAAGGTGAGCTTCTATCTTTTTGAAGAAAAGACTGAGTTATGCAGATTTATTTGAAATAATTAGCAATAGAATTTGGACAGTTTAACCGAATAAATTATGTTGAAAATTAATCTACATAATAAGCGAAGGAAAGTAGGGTTTATAATATGGATTTATCTTTGGAAATTGCGCGTATTATACTGCCAGTTGCCATAGTGGGTGGGATTGGAGTATTTGTAATTCTAAGAATGAAACATAAGTCTAAGCAAGGAACTCTAGGTAAGAAAAAAACAAGAAGTGCTCAAACTATATTAGATAGCTTAATACCATTCGGAATGATGTTTGGTTTGGCTGTTGCTATACTTCTCAGCATGTTTAGCACCTTTTCCTTTCTTTCTGCAATTACTTGGGGACCTGGTATAGGTATGTTATTAGGATATTTTGCTTATGAAATTTACAGCAAGAAGGAAGATAGTTATTCATAATAACTGCCTTCCAGAAACTCGGAGCTTATCTGCATGCAATAAGAGAGGCTGCAAGTTTAGATACACAATAGAACTTTTTGTTCAAAACCAGGCATCGCTAGTATTGAGATACCTAGTTTTTCTTTCAATTTATGATTTGAGAGATTTAGAAGATTAATCATATATGACAAATTTCCCTTGTTCATGTAATCTTTTTATAGATGCAAGCATATGATTTATTTCTTCATCGGAATGTCTTTCCCATGAACTTAATTCAGCTACTATTTTTAAGGGCGATTTCGATCTATAAGAACGTGTAGGGTTTCCGGGAAACTTTTTGTCAGTTACGTTTGGATCATTTTCAAATTCACCTAATGGCTCTACAATATATATTCTTTCTTTTGATGTAGATATTGCTAATTCAGCCCCCCATTTAGCGGCATTTAATGTAGCAGTGAAATAAATATAGTTCGCTTTTTTGTTTTGGTAATTTGATAAGTGTTGCGGTACTAATAGATCTCCAATTTTTAGTTCTGCTTTCGTACCATGAAAGAAAGGTCCATGATCTAAGACATCTTTTTTGTCATTCATTTTAATACACCTCTCTTTTTTGATTTGTATAAAATAGTATAGAGCAGCAAGTATAAAAATAGTAGTCTATAATTACCTGGAAATTAGCGGTATAATATAAGTAGAGAAAATGTAGTTGAACGACAAGTAACTATAATTTGCGTTTTCATTAGCAATCACCGTCAATGGTTGTTGGAGCTTTAATAAAATAACAAAATTTACAGAGCTTGAAATGGCATTTTGCCTCTAAGCTCTCTTTTTTTATGATTTAATATATGTTTTGGCCTTTGAAGCGTTATGTGATTTCACGATTTGTCCATCTGAAGTAACTCGGTTATCAATATACTGGTGTGGTTTTTATATATTGTAAATATATTTTTAGGATCCCCCTTTTTGTGAACTCTACGAACATTGAGGAGCATTTGCAGAATGAAATAAAACTTCGCGATCTCCTTAGAATATTTTGAGAAATGAAGTAAATAGTGGTATAATTATTCAGAAAGTTACGAATCTAGAGAGAAAGGAGAACATTTGTGAAGTTTTATTTATCGGTAGATATGGAAGGCGTAACCGGTCTTGTAGATGAGACGTTTGTGGATTCGAATAAACAGAATTATATGCGTGGTCAGGAAATGATGACGCAGGAAGCCAATCACGTAATCGAAGCCGCCTTTGGAAGTGGATGCTCAGCTGTGACGGTAAATGATAGTCACTCAAAAATGAACAACTTACTTATTGAGAAGCTTCATCCCGAAGCAAGGCTCATTTCAGGAGATGTGAAGCCTTTTTCTATGGTTCAGGGGTTAGACAGTACATATGAAGGTATGGGGATGATCGGTTATCATGCACGCGCCGGTATGCCGGGCGTAATGTCTCATTCCATGTTCCACAATGTGAGAAATTTCTACATAAATGATCAAGTTGTAGGAGAGCTAGGGATGAATGCATACGTTGCCGGATACTTTGGTGTTCCGATTTTGTTCGTTGCAGGCGATGACAGAGCTGCACTAGAAGCCGAAGAGCTTATCCCAAACATAACAACAGCTGTTGTAAAAGAAACGATTTCTCGATCTTCCGCTCTTTTGTTATCACCACAAAAAACAGGGCAAGTGTTACGTCAACAAACAGAAAAGGCAATGCTTAATAGACACAATGTCGAACCTTTAGTTCCTCCTCGCGAGCCTGTATTTCGCATTGAATTTGCGAATCATGGACATGCCGAGTGGGCGAGCCTTATGCCTGGTGTTGAGATTGAAAAAGAAACGACAGTTAAATATCAAGCGAAAAATATGCTTGAAGTCTATCAAGCTATGCTTGTGATGACTGAATTAGCATCAAGAACAACATTTAGCTAGAAAGTAGGGATGCCTGTGGCGAAATATATTATCAATCGTCTCTTCGCCATGGTGATTACATTGTGGATTATCGTAACCATTACGTTCTTCTTAATGCATGCGGTACCAGGGTCACCATTTAACCAGGAAAGAAACACCAGTGAAGCGGTGCAGCAAAACCTTGAAGCGCACTATCATTTGGATGAACCAGTTTTTATTCAATATGCCATTTACATTAAATCACTTGCAACACTTGATTTTGGGCCTTCTATTAAACAATCATCTACGTCGGTTAATGAAATGATTGGTAGAGGATTTCCAGTCTCGGCAGAACTTGGGGTTACGTCGCTTTTGATTGCGATTATTTCAGGTATTATTCTAGGCATTATGGCTGCCCTTCGTCACAATGGTGCAATTGATTACATAGCGATGACTTTTGCGGTCTTTGGCATTTCAGTACCGAACTTTATTATGGCGACTTTACTTATTCAACAGCTAGCTGTGAACTGGGAAGTTTTCCCGGTGGCTACTTGGGCCTCGCCAATGCATATGATCCTACCTTCTATTGCGCTTGCAACTGGGCCAATGGCCATCATAGCGCGCCTTACTAGATCAAGTATGATCGAAGTTCTCAATCAAGATTACATCATGACTGCTCGGGCAAAAGGGATGACAACATTCCAAATTGTTATGAAGCATGCTATGAGAAATGCTTTACTGCCGGTTATTACTATTCTTGGAACACTTGTTGCTGGAGTATTAACTGGGAGTTTTGTTATCGAAAAAATCTTTGCCATTCCTGGCATGGGTAAATATTTTATCAACGGTATAAATGATCGTGATTATCCTGTCATTATGGGAACAACAGTCTTTTATAGTGCCTTCCTCATTATGATGCTCTTTATTGTAGATATTGCTTACGGGATACTAGATCCGAGAATTAAGCTGCATAAGAGGGGGGAATAGCATGATACCGGAGCGAAAAGATACGAAACAAGAGCTATCAGAAGACCTCTTTCTTCCGTTAAAAGATTCCTCTAATAATGCAGAGATGATTGCAAAGCCAAGTATTTCTTATTGGAAAGATGCATGGATGAGGTTGTCTGGGAACAAGTTGTCTATGGCTGGTCTTATCATGTTAGTATTGCTTGTCTTAATGGCCATATTTGGTCCGTTGCTAACACCATATTCTTACGATCATCAGGTTTTGACCGAAGGGAACTTACCTCCATCTTCTGAGCACTGGTTTGGAACAGATAACCTTGGTCGAGATATGTTCACACGAACGTGGAATGGAGCTAGAATTTCATTGTTTGTTGGATTTATGGCAGCGATTATCGATTTTGTTATTGGAGTAGCTTATGGAGGGTTTTCAGGATATAAAGGTGGAAGAACGGATAATTTCATGATGAGAATCATTGAAATTTTGTACGGTCTTCCATATCTCCTAATGGTTATTCTTTTGATGGTCGTCATGGGTCCTGGGCTCTTTACGATTATTATTGCGTTAACTGTAACAGGGTGGGTCGGAATGGCACGAATTGTTCGAGGACAGGTTCTTCAGTTAAAGAACGCAGAGCATGTTCTCGCATCTCGTACGTTTGGAGCAAGCGCAAGTCGCGTTATTCGAAAGAATCTCCTTCCTAATACGATGGGGCCGATCATCGTTCAAATGACTTTAACCGTTCCTACAGCTATCTTTGCCGAAGCCTTCTTAAGTTTCTTAGGACTAGGTGTACAAGCACCCGTAGCGAGTTGGGGCGTAATGGCAAATGATGGATTATCGGTTATTTTATCAGGGCACTGGTGGAGGCTGTTTTTTCCAGCATTCTTTATTTCATTAACGATGTTTGCTTTTAATGTTCTCGGTGACGGTTTGCAAGATGCACTTGATCCTAAACTACGTAAGTAAATCCTCATCTCGATGAGTTTTCACTGATACAAATACTAAGGGGGAATTTTTTTGAAGAAGATTATTACAATGCTACTTTCTCTAGTGCTACTTATTAGCATCGTTGGTTGTACAACTACGGAAAATAGTTCATCAGAATCAAATTCAGGAAATGATGATGCAAAGCAAGAGGATGGAGCGAAAGTACTGAAGTTAAACAATGGAAGTGAACCAACATCATTTGATCCACCAATTGGTTTTGATAGCGTTTCGTGGAACGCTTTAAACAATTTAATGGAAGGTATGACGCGTCTAGATAAGGAAGATCAGCCACAGCCTGCCGCTGCTAAAGAGTGGGATCTTTCAGAAGATGGCAAAACATATACTTTCCACCTTCGTGAAGATGCCAAGTGGTCTAACGGAGAGCCTGTTACAGCGGAAGATTTTGAATATGCTTGGAAGCGTCTAGCGAATCCTGATACGGCTTCACCTGCAGCTTTTCTTGCTTATTTTATTGAAGGCGCAGAGGCATTTAACACTGGAGATGGATCAGAAGAAGATATGTTGGTAAAAGCTGTGGACGAAACAACACTTGAGGTAACTCTTGAAAGTCCAGTAGCCTATTTCCCTAGTGTTATTTCAAACCCAGCTTTCTTCCCTGTTCATAAAGCAACAGTAGAAGAAAATCCGGAATGGCATACAGAAGCTGATTCGTATGTAAGTAATGGTCCTTTTAAACTAACGAAATGGGAACATGATTCAAAATTCGAATTTAGTAAGAATGAAAATTATTGGGATGCTGCAAATGTAAAGCTCGATAAAGTAGATTGGGCTATGGTTGATGACACGAATACAGAATATCAAATGTACAAAACTGGTGAACTTCATACTTCTGATGTACCAGCTGACTTAAGTGAAGAGCTTTTCAGTGATGGACAAGCTCAGGTTGAAGATCAGTCAGGAACATACTTCTATCGCTTTAATCTTGAAATGGAGCCATTCCAAAATGAAAATATTAGAAAAGCATTTGCTATGGCAGTCGATCAGCAGAAAATCGTGGAATTTGTTACAAAAAATGAAGAGAAGCCAGCAAATGGCTTTGTGGCGTATGGGTTTGAAGATGCAGCAGGCGGCGACTTCAGAGAGGTTGGCGGTGATCTTGTAACCAATGATGCTGATCAAGCAAAAGAACTACTAGAAAAAGGCATGGAAGAAGAAGGTTATGATGAGCTTCCTGCCGTAACATTAACGTATAACACGAGTGATGATCACAAAAAGATTGCTGAAACTCTTCAACAAATGTACAAAGAAGTTCTTGGTGTTGATGTAGAGCTTGCCAATCAGGAATGGAACGTATTCTCTGATGAACAAAAGCAATTAAACTTACAGTTCTCAAGGAGTTCTTTCCTTGCAGATTATGCTGATCCAATCAACTTCCTTGAAAGTTTCCAATCTGGGCACTCTATGAATCGTACTGGCTGGAGTAATGAAGAATACGATTCCTTAATTGCACAGGCGAAAGAAGAAACAGATGAAGCTAAACGATTTGAATACATGCATGATGCTGAAGCACTCTTGTTCGAAGAGATGCCAATCTTCCCGATTCATTTCTACAATCAGGTTTATCTTCAGAATGAAGATGTGACGGGAATTGTACGTCATCCTGTTGGCTATATGGAATTGAAATGGGCAGATATGAAGTAATACAGTTGAGCCTGGTGATACGAAAACCAGGCTCTTTTTTTCTGTCATTATACGATATTGGCAAAAGGGCTATAGTTTTACACGCATCATTGATAGAATTAGCTTGAGCTATGCATCACACACTTGAGACTATCTATCTCGTAACACTAGGCATTACATATGATGAAACTATGAATATTTTAAAGGAGATATCTATGAAGATTACTAATATTGAAACGTTTTCTGTATCCGTTCCGTTAAAGAAACCTTTTAAAACGGCGCTTCGTACAGTGACAAATGCCGAAGCGATCATTGTAAAAATAACAGCTGGGGAATACGTCGGTTATGGAGAAGCACCTCCAACAGTCGTCATTACTGGTGAAAGTCTTGCTAGTATTGATTCGGCCATTCAACATGTCGTGAAGCCGAAATTGGTTGGAATGGATTTAACGGAATATGAATCCGTCATGTACACTCTACAGAAATCAATGATTGGAAATACGAGCGCAAAGGCAGCAGTTGATATGGCTATTTATGATCTATTGGCTAAGCGAAGTCAACTCCCTCTTTATCAATTTCTTGGAGGATATCGGAATGCCCTGGAAACAGACTACACCGTTAGTGTAAACGAACCTGTAGAGATGGCAACTGACGCTGTTCAATACATAAAAGATGGGTTTTCAATTTTGAAAGTAAAGGTAGGCAAAGACACCATTCAAAACGACTTAAGTCGAATCAAAGAAATTAGAAAGCGCGTTCAAAACGATGCCGTTATTCGTCTTGACGCCAATCAGGGGTGGACAGCTAAGGAAGCAATTTATGCCATTCGAAAAATGGAGGATGAAGGTCTTAACATCGAATTAGTTGAACAGCCCGTTCATGCGAAAGATATTGAAGGTCTAAGAAAAGTGACTGATGCTGTCTACACCCCAATTATGGCAGATGAAAGCGTGTTTTCACCTGAGGACGCACTTAAAGTAATCATCACCCGAGCAAGTGACCTTATTAATATTAAATTAATGAAGTCTGGCGGTATCCATCAAGCATTAAAGATTAACGCGTTAGCGGAGAGTGCTGGAATGGAGTGTATGGTAGGAAGTATGATTGAATCACGAGTCGGTATAACTGCCGCCGCACACCTTGCTGCTAGCCAACGAAATATAACGAGGTTTGATTTCGATGCGCCACTGATGCTTGATTACGATCTTGTGAATGGCGGGGTTCAATATACTAAAAATATGATGACGTTTACTGAAGATTATGGTTTAGGAATTCACTATGTAGAAAAGGGTGGGATTACAGTTGGAATGGACTAAAAAAACAATTGCCGTAGCCGTAGCAACGTTATGGACAACTCCGGAGAAGGCAAGGACAATTGATCATAATGCTCTAACCAATCCAGTGAAATTAACAGAATGGTTGGAACCATTGTCTTATTCGAATAGATTGGAACTGTGCGATAATAACCACGTTCAATCCCAAGTTTTGTACGGGGAAGAGGTCTTAGTTTTAGATCAGCGAGGAAATTGGTCTTATGTACTCGTCCCTTCACAACCCTCTTCAAAAGATGAAAGAGGCTATCCTGGATGGATTCCAACGATCCAACTTTCTGAAAATGTACCAGGAGTATTTACTGAAGTTGTAGCTACAAATAAGCATGGTGTTCAATTTACAACTCAAAATGGAAAAAGTGAAATGCGATTAAGTTATCAAACGATCCTTCCTGTTTTAGAAGAGCGTGAACGAACTTACCTTGTCTGGACTCCACATGGAGAGGTGATTTTGAACAAAGAAGACGTTACGACTCGTCCAACAAATGGCCCATTTGGAACAGGCTTAGACCTTGTTCGCGAAGCTGAACAATTTATTGGTCTCCTCTATTTATGGGGAGGTATGTCATCTTATGGATATGACTGCTCTGGATTTAGTTACAATATGGCTAGAACTATTGGCTGTACGATTCCGCGAGATGCCCATGATCAGTTAAAGAGTGGAACGCTAGTAGAAGAAGGTGACTGGCAAAGAGGTGATCTTCTCTTTTTTGCTTATGAGCACGGAAAGGGATCTGTGCATCATGTAGGCATATATTACGGTGGAGGAAAAATGATTCATTCTCCTAGCACTGGACGCTTTATAGAAATTACCCCTCTTAAAGGTACGCTCTATGAGGAAGAACTTTGTGGCGTTTGCCGCTACTGGGAGACGAATTAATGCAGTTTGAACAAGTAAAAGAGAAAATTATAGCATGTTTCCAGGGTCTTGAAGGAAACCAATCCGTGTATGTATCAACGCCTGATGGAGAATTAACTCATCATGAGGATCAGCCTGTATCATCAGCTAGTATTATTAAAATTGCTATTATGCTGGAAGCTTTAAGACAAGTGGATAGAAGTGCACTCACATTAGATCAAGTAGTAGAGATTGAAGATGTCAATCGAGTCGAAGGCGCTGGTGTGATCTACCATCTAGGTAAAGAACTCGAATGGAGACTGACTGATCTGATTCATCTGATGATTATTTCTTCTGATAATACAGCTACAAATCAGTTAATTGATTTAGTCGGCATAGCGAATATTAATCATACTATGAAAGGAGCGGGGGCCTTTCATTCAAAGCTAATGAGGAAAATGATGGACCGAGAAGCCGTCAAAGCTGGAAAAGATAATATGATGAGTGGAAAAGATACTTATTTACTATTAAATCAACTAGTTGAACAACACCTTCTATCAAACTCATCTATGAAATGGGCGATAGACGTTTTGCTTCAGCAGCAATTTAAGGATAAGTTTACAAGTAAGATTTCTACCCTAAAGAAAAACACGCTTGCTCATAAAACTGGTGAACTTGCAGGAGTGGAGCATGACGCGGGTATTTTATTTACATCAAGAGGTCCGGTTATCTATGCTTTTTTAACAGCTGGATTGCTAGAAAACCGGTACGGAAGAGATGCTATTGCGAATGCGGGTCGGTTACTTTATGACTTTTATAAAGAAGACTGAAACGATGAATGAAATGAACAAAAGCGCCGTTTGTAGACGGCGTTTTTGTTTTGCAATAATCCAAATTAAGGACCAATTGAAACGGCCGTTCCAATTGGAATCGTATTTGCAAGTTCTTCGACATCTCGGTTATACATTCGTATGCATCCTTTCGATACATATTTCCCAATAGAGGAAGGATCATTTGTCCCGTGTATACCATAATGTATTTTAGAAATACTCATCCACATCGTACCGAATGGTCCGCCGGGGTTTGGAGCTTTGTTAATGATAATAAATTTTCCAGTTGGCGTATCGTGAAGCATACGCCCCACACCAACAGGGTATACCTTTACAGTAGATCCATTTTTTTGAAGTGTAAGCGTTCGCTGTGTAAGAGATACATAAATGGTATATGGAAGTGTTGCAGGGTCAGGGTATCCAGGGATTTGGATAAGCTGGCCTGGATAGATAAGATTAGGGTTTTGTATGGAATTTGCCCTTATGATTTCAGTGACTGGAACTCGGTAATCCCCACTAATAGAAGATAATGTTTCACCTGACTTCACCGTATGCTGCAAAAGTAGCCCCCCTAGCGCTATTAAATGAAAGGAATGAATACTAATGAACGTCGTTATCGTTTCAGATACACATATGCCACGGATGGCGAAAGAGCTTCCCAAAGCACTAAAAAATGAGCTGTACCATGCAGAACTCATTATTCATGTAGGTGATTGGCAAACACAGGCAGTTTACGAAGAATTAAAGTCATTTGCGCCTATTAAAGGAGTTTATGGAAACGTCGACGAAGCTTTTTTTAATAATAAGTTTAATGAAAAACTCATATTGAATTTAGAATCTCATCGAATCGGCATTACGCATGGTCACGGTAAAGGTAAAACAACAGAACAAAGAGCCGTTTCTCAATTTCAAGATGATGATGTCGAATTAATTCTCTTTGGTCACTCCCATATACCTCTTCATAAAGAATATGATGGGAAGGTCATTTTTAACCCTGGATCACCTACTGATAAGCGGAGACAAGCTCGATATTCATTCGGAAAACTTACTATTGAACGAAATAAACCTCTCCACATTGAACATGTTTTCTTTAATGAAAAATAGGGCAATACGTTAATTAGATGGTTTTGTGCATAAATTGTTGAACAAAATAGCGTTAATATGTATAATGTTTGTATAATATATGTGCGAAGTTTCATATGCGGATGGAAGGGGAAAAATGATGCCAACAACAAAACGAGTCATCGTAATCGGTGCAGGTCCGGGAGGGCTTACAGCTGCTATGCTTCTAGCGAGCAAAGGACATTCGGTTACAGTTTATGAGAAACAATCCTATGTGGGGGGGCGAACTTCTGGATTTGAGCGAAGTGGCTACCGCTTTGACAGAGGACCAACCTTCCTTAATATGCCGCATATTCTCGAAAAAATGTTCGAGGAATCTGGACGTAATGTCCATGACTATATCGACTTAATTGAAATCGATCCAATGTACGAATTGAAATTCGATGATGTTTCCTTTTATCCAACGCGTGACCAGGATGAAATGGTTAGAAGAATCGAAGAGACATTTCCTGGAGACGGTGAAGGGTATAGACGTTTTATGAAAGAAGAGAAAGAAAAATTCGAAGCGCTCATGCCTATTCTTCAAAATAAGCATGATTCACTTCTTGATTATGGTAGATGGCGGTTTGTGAAGGCTTTACCTAAATTGACGGTGACAGATAGTGTTTACAAGCGACTTTCCCATTATTTCGATGATGAGCGTTTAAGGCTATCCTTTACTTTCCAGGCAAAATACCTTGGAATGTCACCGTGGGAGTGTCCAGGTGCTTTTACGATTCTTTCTTATATGGAACATGCTTACGGCATTTTTCATCCGATTGGCGGATTGAGTCAAATTCCAGAAGCTATGGCCAGGGTTATTAAGGAAGAGGGCGGCGAAGTTCATACGAATAAAGGTGTGAAGCAGCTCTTACTTGATGGGAAGACAGTGAAAGGTGTGGAACTTGAAGATGGTACGACGGATTATGCCGATGAAGTCATTATAAATGCTGACTTCGCACATGCTGTAAATCATCTCATTCCATCTGGTTCTGTAAAAAAATATACACCTAAAAAAATGGAACAGAAAAAATATTCTTGCTCAGCCTTTATGCTATACCTTGGTGTAGATAAAAAGTACGACTTACCGCATCACTCTATTATCTTCTCCTCTGATTATAAAAAGAACGTAGAAGAGCTTACTAAGAAGAAAATTCTATCAGAAGATCCTTCCATTTATGTACAAAATGCTTCCGTTACTGACGATACTCTTGCTCCAGAAGGTAAATCTTCCATTTATATCCTTGCTCCAGTACCGAATAACTTTAGTTTAGTTGATTGGGAAGAACGTAAGGATGAATTTAGAAGATTAGTTCTTGATCAGCTTGAACAAAGAACGGAATTTAAGGATATTGAAAAGCATATCGAAGTTGAGGAAATGTACACGCCAACGGATTGGGAGATGGATTTAAATGTTTATAAAGGAGCCACATTTAATTTAGCTCATAATCTTCCTCAAATGATGTACTTCCGTCCACCTAACCAATTTAAAGAATTAAATCATTGCTGGCTTGTTGGTGGAGGAACTCACCCGGGGAGTGGACTTCCAACAATTATGGAATCTGCACGCATCACGAGCAGAATGCTTCATGAACAAGCAGCGCTTTTGGAGAGTGCGAAATGACGATTGGTATAGTAGGTGGAGGCATAGGTGGCATGCTTTCCGCGCTACTCCTTTCACAAAAAGGCTACAACGTTGAGCTGCATGAAAAAGCGCCTACGCTTGGAGGTAGACTTTCATTTGTTGAACGAGATGGGTTCAAGATCGACAAAGGCCCTACGATCGTGCTTCTTCCAGAGATGATCTATGAGTTTTTGGATAAAGCGGGAGTTCCTCGTGAGGAAGTTGAGATGGTAAGGTGTGATCCACTATATCGCATGATTTATCCAGACGGTTCTACTTTTACGAAAACAAGTGATATCGAGAAGCAGCTGGAAGAGATCACTCGAATGTTTCCTGGAGAAGAGCAACATTTTCTTTCTTATCTTGAAGATATGCGCGTTCGATTTAAGAAAGGAAAGGCGGCTTTTCTCGAACAGTCTTTTATTAATAGAAAAGATTTCTTTACTCCAAGTAATATGAAGCTTTTACTCGAGCTTAAAGCTTACCAGTCTGTTCAATCTCAAGTATCTAATTATTTTAATGATGAACGGTTGCAAGACGCCTTTGCCCTACAAACGCTTTATATTGGTGGAAATCCATCTGCTTCACCAGCACTTTATTCTTTAGTTCCTTTTAGCGAATATGAACATGGCATCTGGTATTTAAAAGGTGGCTATGCAAGCTTGATTACTGTATTAGAAAAACATCTTCGTCTTCAAAACGTAACGGTTCATTTAGAATCTAACGTGGAAGAATTACTCATTGATGGGAAGACATGTAGAGGAATTCGTACTACAAGTGGAGAACATTATTATGATAAAGTAGTGTACAATGGAGATTTCCCTATGATCAAGAATCTGATAAAAAAAGAGAAAGTTCCTCGGAAGAAATACAAAGCCTCCTCAGGTTGTCTACTCCTCTATATGGGGCTTGATCGTGTATATGATAATGCTGATGTTCATCAATTTTTTATGACAAATGACTTTACATCCCATATGAAGGACGTTTTTCAAGGTGGTAAATTGACAGACCAACCGGCTATTTACACGTTCCATCCTTCTCTCATTGATGAAACGCTAGCACCTCCTGGTAAAGGCGTGCTATACGTGCTGATCCCCGTACCATCAGGTGAAGCAGTCGAATGGGATGAAAAGGAAAACGTTGCATCAAAAATGATTGAACTTCTTGAAACAAGAGGTTTTCCAGGTTTAAAAGAATCTATAGAGTGGTTAGAAATTCGCACACCTGCTGATGCAGAAGTGGAAGGCTTATATAAAGGGGGGAGCTTCGGTATCGCCCCAACGCTTACACAATCAGGCGCTTTTAGACCACAAGTGAAACCTTTTAAATTTGAAAACCTTTATGCGGTGGGAGCATCGATCCATCCTGGAGGTGGCATCCCAATCGTTATGCAGGGGGCGGATCTTCTTGTAAAAGAAATTGAAAGGGTGTGAACGAGAGATGCTCGAACAAGCCTATGCTCACTGTGAAGCCATTATTAAACATCATTCCAAAACGTTTTACAAAGCGTTTTCTTTATTGCCTTCTTCAAAGAAGAAAGCAGTCTGGGCTGTTTATGGTTTTTGCAGGCAGGTTGATGACATCATTGATGAAGGCACAGATCCTGAAGCAGAATTAAAGGTCTTTCGTTCTGAATTTGCCTCTTTTCTAAAAGGTGAAATACCAAAAACTGATCCTATGTGGCTAGCTCTTGAAGATGTTTTTCGTAATTTCTCCATGGATACGAAAGCTTTTCACGATATGATTGCTGGGCAAGAAATGGACTTATATAAAACGAAGTATTATACGCTTGAGGAACTTGAACATTATTCTTATCATGTGGCAAGCACCGTTGGCCTTATGCTTCTTCCAATTCTTGCTCCAAAAAAGGTAGACGAACTTCGAGAGAGTGCCATAGCGTTAGGTCTTGGCATGCAAATCACGAACATTTTAAGAGATATCTCTGAAGATCTAGACCGAGACCGAATTTATTTGCCAATTGCAGAGATGGAAGCATTAGGTTATGGTGTTGAAGATTTAAGAAGTCGAAGAATGAATGAGGCATTTATCAAAGTTTGGGAAAAGCTTGCTGTTCGAGCTGAAATGCATTACGAAACAGCTTTCTCAGCTATGCATCATTATCCTCTAGATGCTCGCCTTCCAGTGAAAAGCTCAGCGGTTTTTTACAAAGCCATTTTGCAGTCCATTCGTAAAAAAGAGTATAATGTCTTTCACCAGCGAGCATTTGTATCGGAAAAAGAAAAAGAAGCGCTTTTATCGGCGATTGCCGGAAATTAACAAAAAAGCTCTCTTCCAATTGGAGGAGAGCTTTTTGTTATATCCTTAATGTCTTTAAGATTAAGGAATCTAAGCGAAAAGGAGTTGTAACATTTGAGAGAATTTGAAATGATTAGGAGGTAATGAATGTTCTATGCATCATTAGGGGTAATGATCTCTAATTTTTTTCAAAAAGGGTGACGCAAGTAATCAAGAAAGCTATTCTAGAAAGAGCTATGTTATCGACAAAGAAAGGTAGGAAAGCCTGTTGATTTATATTGAGAAGAAGAAAGTAACATTAAGAGAGGCAACATTGGAGGATATTAGTACTTTATACTATTGGAAATATGAAGAGGAGAAGCAAGAAGCAAAAAAATGGAACGGCCCATACATCATTGAGAAGAAGATATCCAAAGTAGAGTACAAGAAAGAGTGGGAGCAACAGCGTGAAATTAGTCTCGGAGTTCCAGATACGTTAGTTATTGAAGCAGACAATAAAGTGATAGGTACAGTGGGATCATACTGGGTTGATAAGTTCACTAACTGGCTTGAAACCGGAATTGTTATTTATGATCCATCTTACTGGAATGGAGGATACGGTTCTGAAGCTTATAGAGAATGGATCCATTTTCTATTTCGATCAACAAAGCTTCATCGACTTGGCATGTCTACCTGGTCTGGGAATGAACGGATGATCAAGGTGGCAGGGAAGGTTGGAATGAA
Source organism: Anaerobacillus sp. QJM3NY_32 (assembly GCF_056173645.1). Taxonomy (NCBI): domain Bacteria; kingdom Bacillati; phylum Bacillota; class Bacilli; order Caryophanales; family Bacillaceae; genus Anaerobacillus; species Anaerobacillus sp. QJM3NY_32. The sequence continues at coordinate 2,071,723 of NZ_CM149684.1, forward strand.
AGAAGAAGCTAGAATAAGAGATGCAAGAATAGTAGAAGGTGTTTACTACGATGCCATCAAAATGGGGATGCTTCGAAGTGAATGGGAGCAACTTCGGTTTAATTGTAAGGCGTTTTGTTTTTGAAGGACTTATGGCATGATAGAGGTAGCTTGCTATTAATCATTTGGGGGAAATTATGAAAAAACGATCTTATACACGTTTATTGAATGAAACGATCACAATTTATGAAGAAAGTGGTAGTTTAAAAGCTTATCAATTTATGAAAGAGCATGCGAAGAATGTGGAAGGCAATCAAGCTCAGCTCTACAATTTTCAATATGCTCTTGCAGCTGCATCTGACCTAAAAAAAGAAGCCCTTGGGATCATGGAGGAAGCCATTATTGATAAGGGATACTGGTATGCGTATGAGTATTTACAAGCGGATGAAGACTTGGATTCCCTCCGTGAGTTTGAAAAGTTTCAAGAATTGGTTCAGCTTTGTAAACAAAGAGAAGAAAAGGCGATGGAACAAGCAAAGCCAGCGTTAACGGTTTTAAATAACGAGGGTGAACAAGAACGTCCCGTTCTTATGGCTGTTCATGGAGATCAAGAGAATGCTGAAATGACCGCTGTAGCTTGGAACCGAACAGCAACGAAAAAGTATAAACTCGCCTTTCCTCAATCATCTCAAATCCAGTTTTCAGATGCTTATGAATGGGAAGACGCTGCTTTAGGGGTACAAGAAATACAGGACCATGTGAATTCCCTTTCCTCTAGAGAAAACTTGATTATTGGAGGTTTTTCAGCAGGATGTCACGTAGCACTTAGAGCGATTCTCGAGCAGCGTATACGTGTGGATGGTTTTATTTTCGTAGCACCATGGATTCCTAATATTGATGAATGGCGAGATACTATCGATTCTTTAAAGAATTCAAATATAAAGGCTTATATCATATGTGGTGAGGAAGATGATGACTGTCTTGAGGGGTCTAAAGCCTTATCCGAGTTGTTGGAAGCTCAAGAGGTTGCACATGAACTGAAAATTATTCAAGGTCTGGATCATGAATACCCGGAGGAGTTCAATGAATGGCTTCACCGAGCTCTGCAATTTATTAATAAAAGGGATTAGGGAAAGACCTTAGATAGAGCCCAGTTTCATTTATTCTAAGTCCGAATTCTTTTTGATCACAAAAGTTCAATCCTCTGGAAGGATGATCGCATGAGAGAACAAATTGGTGAGTGTACAAACTGTCAGAAATTAGTTTATTGCTTGAATGGTTTTCTCGATGGAGTTAGTTGGAATGGTCAGCTATACTGCTTTACTTGCTTTGAAAAACATGAAGGTCAGCCGCCGTCATAGTCTTGATCGATGTAGTGGGATCATACTTTATTCAATAGAAGATTCCTCAAACCTTTTCCAGAATGTGCATAAAGGGTTTCTTAAGTGTTATGACATAAGGGGGAGTCAAGTGAAACTAACGAAAGAGACACAATATATCAGAAGTGTCCGTTTAGAAAAAACTGAAGCCAATGAATTTCCGTTCTCACTACCTGCTGTACAAAGTCTACAGGATGAACTTATCTTTCACCCAAATGTTACGTATATTGTTGGTGAGAATGGAATGGGGAAATCAACGCTGCTAGAAGGGATAGCTGGGACACTAGGTATGAATCCTGAAGGTGGCACGAAGAATTTCAATTTTTCTAGCTATGATTCTCACTCAAATTTGCATCAGTATTTGAAATTAACAAGAGGAGTTCATAGACCAGATGATTCTTTTTTCTTTCGAGCCGAGACGTATTACAATTTAGCTACGAATATTGAAGCATTAGATCAAGAGGGATTTGGTCCGAAAATTATTGATTCTTTTGGAGGGAAATCACTTCATCAACAATCGCACGGAGAGTCTTTTTTTGCTACATTTATGTACCGATTTCAAGGAAGAGGGTTGTACATTTTAGATGAACCCGAAGCGGCGCTCTCACCGATTAGGCAGCTATCGATGTTAACGAGAATACATGAGCTTGTTCAAGAAGGTTCTCAACTAATTATATCGACACACTCACCAATTTTAATGGCATACCCTGAGGCAAGAATCCTACAGCTAAACGCCGATAGCATGAGTGACGTAACGTTAGAAGGAACTGATCATTTTGTGACGATGAAACAATTTTTTGAAGATAAAGATCGCCTGTTGCATCATTTGTTGAAGAATTAAGGGTAAAAGGTGTTCAAACGAAATAATTGATAAATTAAATCGAAAAGTGCCCTCCAAACGCAAGCTTCATTTGGAAGGCACTTTAAATTTGTTTAGATAGTCTACCATAAATGGCGTTCTTTACTGAACAATTTGTACTTGTGCACTAGTGATCTTCGCGTATGATTCGATTCGCCACATTTTTCCCGCTAATGACGACCATTGGAGAACCACCACCAGGATGGGTGCTTCCGCCAGCAAAGTAGATATTCGAGATATCCTTTGATTGATTGGAAGGTCTAAGAAAACTATTTTTTAAAGAATTCGAAGAAATGCCGTAGAGTGCCCCTCTGAAAGCGTGGAAACGTTCTTTAATTTCTTCAGGTCCGATGACCTTCTCCGTGACAAGGTGCTTTCTTATAGGTAATTCATGCTTCTCCAACTTATCATATATTTTCTCTTTATATTCCTCTAAGGAAACTTGGTTATTTTCGGACAGAGGAGGCGCATTTACTAGAATAAAGAGATTATCTCCATCTGGAGAAACAGAAGGGTCTGTTGCTGAAGAATTTGAAATATAGATCGTCGGATCGTCAGGCCATTCTCCTTTAAATAGCGTTTTAAACTCATGACTGTAATTTTGAGCAAAGTATACTTGATGATGTACGAGATTAGGAAGTCTTGTTGATAATCCAGCCATGATGACAAAAGCGGAAATGGAAGGAGATGATCTCTCAATTTTTATATTAGGCATGGATGGTCGCTCTTTCTCATCAACTAATGCTGGATAGGCTTTTAATAAATCGCCATTAATAATAACCTTGTCTACGTTTAATCGATCAGAAGCCGTTTCAATTTGCTTCGCTTTTTTATTTTCAACATGTATTTGATTCACTTCAGTATTTAAGTGAAAAGTAACACCTAGCTGTTTTGCCGCGGTTTCTAGACTTTCAGCAAGTTTGGTGTTTCCCCCTTTAACATAATAAACTCCCTGCACCATCTCAAGGTATCCGATCATCGCAAAAGTAGCTGGCGAGAGAAAGGGGGAGGAACCAATATATGTAGAATAGCGATTAAAAGCTTTTAATAAAAGAGGATGCTGAAAATAGCGTTCATGAAAGTGATTCATTTTCTCAAGCGGTCTCACTTTCATAACCGCACGAAACAATGTAGGAGACAAGTAATCATTCCACTTTGTAAACATCCTCGGAAAGAATGATGATTTGGATAAATGATAGAGTCGTTCAATTTCTTTGAGATATGCGAGATAATGATTCGCTGCAAATGAATCAAGCTTCTGTAGTTGTTCTATCATGAAAGATTCGTCTGTGCTCATCATAAAAGATTGACCATCATAGTCTACATTTCTTGTATGATGGTCGAGCTTCATCCACGTGAAATAATCCCTGGGGTTAAGGTTTGCTTCTTCAAATAAAGAATCAAAAATTTCAGGCATTGTCATTGTGTTTGGCCCGAAATCAAAGTGATGTGTCCCCAGGTTAACAGGCATCATTTTCCCACCTGCGTATTCATTTTTGTCATAAACGTGTACGTTGTATCCTTTGCTAGCTAGCTTAATTGAAGCAGAGAGCCCACCGAGTCCTGCCCCAATAACGGCAATTGTTTTCATGAGTATGTTCTTCCTTTCCAAACATAACCTTTCTGCCTTAAACCTGTGCGCATAGAATGAATCAACAGAGTCATAAACGCGACAGCACTAAGTGGCATGAGGAGCGATAACGTGACTCTTTGATTCGTTCTTAAATCAATCCATGCTTTTTGAAGCACGATTAGGACATAGGGGTAAAAGAGTGCGACTATTAGTGAACCTGTTAATGCTGTATAAAGCCCTGCAAGTAATAAAATAAAAGGGCCGACATAGAAAATACCATAAAAAATAAAGAGGATCCATATTAGGAAACGAGAGCGGCCGAGACCTGGGAAAAGGTTTTTAGTAAAACCATTCCAGACTTCGCGATTTGTTTGATACATATAACAAGTGACCACATTTGTTATATTGGCAAGAATAACTCTTTGTCCTTTTTTCTTAAATGCTTTTGCTAAATCAATATCATCTAGGAGGGTCTCGCGAATCCCTTCATGACCACCAACGTGTTTGTATGATTCCGTATGAACCATTATAAAAGCCCCATGAGCAGCGGTGAAGGAGGGAAGGTTCGTCCAATTAGCTGGTGCTAATGGAAGATGGAAATGAACGACAAAATGCTGAAGTGGTACAAGAAGCTTTTCAAGAAACAAGCTTACAGGAAAAGCAGGAAACCCTGTTATCATGGAAGCCTTCCGCTTTTTCATTAATAAGAGGGCAGCTTGAACCGCATTTGGCGACAGTCTTAAATCTGCATCATTAAACAGTAGGTATTGTCCTTTAGCATGTTCACTTAGCTGGTGACAAGCATATACTTTCCCAGTCCAACCTTCAGGTAGGTCTTTACCACGAATTATCATAAATCGCGGATCATTTTTTGTTCCTTCATACAGTAAATTCAATGTTTGATCACTAGAGTGGTCGTCAAGTAGAAGAAATTCGATATTTTGATATGTGAGCTTTTTTAAGCTTTGAAGGAGTTCCCCTACGTTTCGTTCTTCATCACGAAGAGGGATAAGAATGGATACTCGTCCATTCTCATCCCCCTGAATACTTCGATTTGATAGACGTGGCATGAAGAGTGAATTGATGATCGTCCACAAGACAAACGCTGTAAGAATGCTAATATAGATGAGCAACATTAGACGGTCACCTCTTCCACTTTAGCGTGTCCATTTTGCTTCGCTTTTTTCTTATAGGTAATTAGCAGAAGCAGTGTAGGAATCGATGTTACAAAGACCGCAAGCCAAAGTCCATCAAGTAGTGCAAGGAAAATAAACATACCCATGACCATACCAAATAACATAGCCATTCGATGCTTCCATATAATGAAAGAAGTCCTATTTGGAACCTTATTCCTCATATAGAGAGGATAGAGTAAGGCATGGAAGAAAAGGGATACCCAGAACCAGCCCGTGAAATTTTGGAAAGGAACGTTATAATAAACGCCGTTTCCGTCCCATCCCCAATAACCCTTCACTAAATAGGCGACGGGATCAATGATTAAGTCAATTAAAACGGCAATAAGGGAGCCTACAAGGGAGTAGACGATCCATCTTATGATTCCAGGATTTAGTATTTCGGTCATTTGAAGCGAAAGCACATGGGTAACGGCGATCACCATAATCCAAGCAAAACCAATCCCTATTGGAACGTCAGCTAATTTAAACCCAAAATCACCGGAATAATCATATTTACCAAAGATTAAACCATAATGAACGCCTAAGCCCTCTGCGATCATACTGAAAGCAAAGATAAAGGAGGCTGTTGAAAGCCCCCGCAAAGCCCCAAACGTACGTACAAAATAAAAGCTGCCTAATATTCCACAGAGTATAAGGAAGAAGGCATTTGCCCAGTTAAGAAACGATGGAAGTAGGTCGAAGCCAACAAGGATCAACCCACAGCAGTACCAAAAAATAAATAGTCGAAAGATTACGTTATCCCATTTCATCATGTTGCGAAGTCCCTTTCTTAGCCAGTTTGTTCATCTTTCAATTTCTGATCTTCAGCAATTAAATCTGCAGTTAACTGACCTGAAAGTGTAACCATTGGTACACCACCACCTGGATGTGTTGAACCGCCTACAAAGTACAGATTATCAATTAGTGAACTTCTAGATGGTATTTTAAAACCACCGTTTACTTTACGATCCGTTGCTACACCATAGATAGAGCCGCCGTTAGAACCATATAAATTCTTAATATCATCTGGAATGAACTGATATTCGAATTCAATTGATTCGCGAAGACCTGTCATACCCATTCGTTCTAATTTATCTAGGACGATTTCACGGTATCTACCGCGATGTTTCTCAAAGCTCTCACCAGGCTCTAATGGTGGAACATGTGTTAAGACAAAGAGATTTTCTTTTCCTGCCGGTGCCTGAGTAGGGTCAGATTTTGATGAGACACCAATATAGACCGTTGGATCGTCAGCAGGGACCCCTTCATCAAATATTTGTTTGAATTCTAACTCGGGATCTTTCGAGAAGAAAAAGTTGTGGTGTTGAAGGTGATCAAACGTCTTATTTACACCAAGTAACAACACAAGGCCTGAAACGGTAGGAGTATATTTTTTCAATTCATCTTTCACTTTTTCAGCACCAGGCTCTCCTTTAAGAAGCGTCTCGTGGGCAGGGATGCCTTCAAGATTACTAACGATTAAGTCTGCCTCCATCATCGTCCCATTCGCAAGTTTTACACCAGCTGCTTTTTTGTTTACGGTGAGAATCTCAGCGACCTCTGTATTGACTTGTACGTCCACACCTAGCTCATCAAGTAGCTTAAGCATTCCTTCTGCTATGTTATACATACCGCCTTCAACATAATAAATACCAAGGCCAAGCTGCACATAAACAAGTTGTGAAAGAATGGCAGGGGAATGATAAGGTGATGAGCCAATATACATAATAAAGAAGTTAAAGAGCTGCTGAAGATGTTTATCATCCAGATATTTTTCCGTTGCCTGATTCATTGATTTCATAGGGTTCATTGTGAGAAGATCTTTAAATGAATGCAGTTTTTGCAAATCTTGAATGCCTGACAAGCTTTTTTTGTAAAAGCTTTTTAAGCTTAAATCGAACATCGTTTTGCAATAATCTAAATAGGAGAGGAAGTTGGAATAATCTTTCTCTGAGCGCTTATGTACTTCAGATAACATAACAGCAATATCACTTGTTACATCAATCTGGGCGCCATCTTCGAAGAAAGTTCTCCATTGAGGTTCAATACGTTTAATGGTCATATAATCGTTTACATTTCGGTTTGCGCTTTTGAATAGTTTCTCAAGGACCCAAGGCATTGTTAGAATGGAAGGACCCGTATCGAATTTAAACCCTTGGCCAGAACGTTTGTTTAATTTGCCGCCAGCGCGCTCATTTTTTTCCAGTACGGTAACTTGATGTCCATCGGCTGCCAGACGAATAGCTGCCGAAAGACCTCCTAGTCCAGCACCAATAACGATTGTTTTTTTGCTCATTCCATCTCCTCCTTCATCGAATTAACTTCAAGCGTCGACATTTATACACTGTAATTGTATAGTGTGGGTATAACCTTTGTAAAGGAATCATAACGCTGTTACAGTGTATAATAGGTTTTCCTGACATAATAATTACCTAATCTTGGATATGTTAAACAATTTTGAAACGAGGAATGTGTATGCAGGTCATCCACTTATCGATCGTAGGGTTAATCTTAGTGAATATTTTTGCCTGGCTGATCATTCATGTTTCTATCTCTTATATTTGCCTTCGGTTGCCAGATTCCTTTTATGAATCTAAAAAATCAATGTTACAAAATAAGAAATGGGAACTGAAAGTGTATGATCGTATCCAGATAAGGAAGTGGAAAACAATACTACCTGATGGGGGAGATGTGTTTAAAGGAGGATTTCGGAAGAAAGAACTCAAAACGCTCACTTCTTCTTATATAAGGAAATTTATCTTAGAGACAAGACGTGCAGAGGTGACCCATTGGCTTCTCATACCACCTTCATTCTTGTTTTTCTTATGGAATCCTTTGAGTATTGGTTTAGTAATGGTTGGGTATTCTTTAATAGTTAATCTTCCATTTATTCTTATACAAAGGTACAATCGACTCAGGTTAAAACCATTATTACATCGACAGTTGAAAAAAGAGCAGCGCAGGGGGAATTCCATTGGAACACTTGGGGTTTGATCAAACCGAAAAAAGAAAGAACGAACATATTGATATTTGTCTAACGGAAGACGTGGAAGGACAGGGACTTACGACGGGGTTAGAAAAATATCGTTTTAAGCATAATCCACTACCAGAAATTGATTATAATGAAGTCGATATTTCCACTCAATTTCTTAATAAGAAATTGAAGACGCCATTTCTGATCAGCTCAATGACCGGCGGTACAGAGCGATCTTGGGAGATTAATAAACGTCTTGCCAAAGCTGCTGAAGCACATGGTTGGGCGCTTGGTGTAGGCTCAATGCGTGCCGCTATTCAAGAATCGAAATCCGCTTATTCATTTGACGTAAGAAAACATGCACCAACCATTCCTATACTAGCCAATATTGGAGCTGTTCAACTCAATTATGGTTTTACAGTAGAAGAGTGTAAGAGAGCGATTGACTTCATTCAAGCTGATGCGCTTCTGCTTCATTTAAATCCATTACAAGAAGTATTCCAACCTGAGGGTGATACAAATTTCCAAGATTTAATCGATAAAATTCGAGAAGTAGCAAAAGCGATCCCTGTTCCACTCGGTATTAAAGAGGTTGGCATGGGAATCGATGCGAAGAGTGCTCAGCGTCTTATAAGTGCAGGTGCCAGTTTTATTGATGTTGCTGGAGCGGGTGGAACATCCTGGATTCAAGTTGAAAGTTTTCGTTCCCATCAAACATTAAGACAACAAGCTGCCGAAGCTTTTCAAGATTGGGGTAACCCGACAGCTGATTGTATTATTGATGTAAGGAAACAGCATCCCGATGTCCCGATGGTTGCAAGTGGCGGACTAAAAAATGGTGTGGATGCAGCTAAAGCTATTGCTCTCGGGGCGGATGTGTCCGGATTTGGTAGGGCATTACTTGAAAATGCAGTAGATGATAGTGAAGAAGCGCTATCAGATCAATTAAAGCGAATTGAGTTCGAATTACGAACAGCTATGTTTGGAATTGGAGCTGCATCGATCAATAGATTAAAATACAATAGCGCATTAAAAAAGAAATAGCCAGAGCACTGAGCTCTGGCTTTTTTGTATGAATAAGTTAAGGAACGATGTTCAATTTGTCTTATTTAAACCATATGGCACCAATGACTTCGAGCAACTCCACTTGCTCAGACGAATGAGGAATCAACATTATCGGTTCCCGTAGTATAGGTCGTTCTCTAGAGAGCAAACTAGAGCTTAAGGAGGGCGACGCTAATGGCCTGGTTATCCATTTTTCCGTTTATCGTTGTCATTATCATTGCGATGAAAACAAAACTAGTGATCCCCGGATTAACGGCGGGTTTGCTAACAGCATCATTTATATACAAACCTGGATTGATCATTGGTTTACAACAGTTCTATGAATTTATTATGACTGGTTTGAAAGATGAAAATAATGTTAAAATCGTCCTTTTTCTATATATGTTTACGGGCTTAATCGGATTGATGAAATATACTGGTGGGATAAAAGGATTTGTTCAAGTTGCCTCATCCAAAATCAACTCAAAAAAAGGAGCGTTATTTCTGACGTGGGTGTCAACGCTAGGAACATTTAGTGCTCCTAGTTTCCGCATTGTAACGGTAGCCCCAATCATGAAAGCTCTTTTAAATAAAGTGAAAATCACTCCTCAGGAGCTTGGATTTGTGATAGAAACGACAGCAACTCCAGTTATTGTCTTAATGCCAATTGCTACCGCTTTTGTCGGCTATATGTCATCTGTTGTGCAGCTTTCACTAAAAGCAGAAGGCATTGAAGGAGATGGCTATCGTTACTTTCTTCAAAGTATCCCTTACAACTTTTTTTCGATTAGTATTTTATTGATTGGCTTTTATTTGAGTTTTTTCCATCATCGAAAAACGCCAGCTACAGACGCAGGTAATGTGGAAAAAAAGCTTGATGATCAATGGGAAGATTGTCATCCAGCTGTGGCGAAGGATCTTCCTACGAAACCGATGAATTTATTAATACCTCTTGGAGGAGTTATTCTCCTAACACTTCTTCTTACATATTGGAGTGGTTATAAGAAGGGGTTTACTTCTTTAATCAAGGCGTTTATTGAGGCAGATGTCCTGGACGCGATGGTCTTTGCACTTCTCACTACAGTACTTTTAACGTTCATTTTCTATTTATTTCAGCGTTTTTCTTTAAAGGACCTTGTTACTTATTTTATCGAAGGTGGTAACGAGATGATGCCGGTCATCGTCTTGCTTACTGTCGTTTGGGGCTTAGCAGCTTCAACAGAAGCTCTTGGCTTCTCGTCTTTTGTTACCTCAAACCTTGATTGGATTCCTACTTTATTTGTACCACCAGTCTTATTTCTCGTTGGGGCGTTTATTTCATACTTTATTGGCTCATCATGGGGCACATGGGGAATTTTAATGCCGCTGGGTATTTCATTAGGGTATTCTACAGGAGCAGATCTACCTGTTGTCATTGGAGCCGTGTTTGCGAGTGGGACATTTGGTGCTTTTGCTTCTCCGCTAAGTGACAATACGAATACAGTTGCGAGGATCTTGCAGTTGAATCCTATGACATATGCGAAATTTAAGCTTGGCCCAGCTTTATTAGCGGCGGGATTAGCAGCAGCTGGCTACTTTGTTATCTCTTTTGTAATATAATTATTTTTATGAGTACTTTTGTATTGACATCCGTTTTAAAACCATTTATTATTGGGACTAACTTAATAATCCTTTGTTTAAAGGATCTTCTTATTCAGAGAGGTGGAGGGACTGGCCCTTAGATACCTCGGCAACGGACCTATGAACTTATGTTCAATTGGAACCGTGCTAATTCCTGCGACGAAAGTCGAAAAATGAGAAGAGGCTCGGTCTATCCAAACCCTCTTCTGTTCGAGCAGATGAGGGTTTTTTTATGCACCCTCATTTGGAAATATGTTTTAGTAGAGGGAGAGACTGATATTGCATACACTAATGGATAACGAAGCAAGAAAACAACAGCTTATTAAGACCCTTCTCTCACAAGGGATATATAAGAAGGGTGAAAAGCAACTTTATATGTTATCACTAAATGAATTAGAAAACATATATGCTCGATCAAATAAAACCATACAGAGAAAAGGAAACGGAGTGGTCATAGTGGAACAAGCAACATTTGCAGCAGGGTGCTTTTGGGGAGTAGAAGCGCTATTTCAACAATTGAACGGTGTTATTTCAACTTCAGCAGGGTTTACAGGAGGAGAGACGATTAATCCAACTTATGAAGATGTTTATTCTGAATTAACAGGCCATGCCGAATCCGTACAAGTTGAATATGATCCTTCTCTCATTTCTTATGAAGAACTTGTAGAAGTTTTCTTTGAAAATCATAATCCAACCTCCTTAAACAAACAGGGAGAAGATGTCGGAACACGCTATCGCTCAGCGATCTTTTACCACTCAAATGAGCAGGCAGAAATAGCATTGATTGCAAAAGAAAAACTCGAGCGATCTGGACGCTTCAAAAAACCAGTTGTGACGCAAATTGTACCAATCACTTCATTCTATCGTGCAGATGAGTATCATCAAAGCTATCTTGCTAAGCGTGGACAGTCTTCTTGCAAAATTTCATAATAGAAAAAAGGCTTTCTCTCATTGTCATGAGGGAAGGCCTTTTTTAGTTAATCACCTTGATTGACACCTATTTGATCAATAAAGACTTTTCCTTTCTCTGATGCATTAAATTCGAATGTAAGAGCATTCATCTTCTTCGGATTAAAGGCATTGTTTGCTTCTAAGAATCGCTGCATCGGAATATTAAAGGTTTGGAGAACCGGTTCAGTAGGTTCACCATAACGTCCTTCTTCAAAGTATTTTGTTTTTGTGTGTTGAATAGGAAGAACACCTTGCAACTGCATGACGTCACTCAGCTTAACACTAGCGGATGCTCCGTTATCTGAACTAGCCGTGATTGTGAAATCAACAGGTTGCTGGTCAGATGGATCTGAAAGGTTTGCTGCTGTGAATGTTAATGAACTGTTCATTGTATAAGCAAATGGATCCTGAAGGGCTTTCTTGAAATTTAATTTGTATGTGCCGTTCTTTGAATAGGAATGATCCCATTTCAAAAAGACCCCATGAGTACCTCTTTCTTTATCGCGTCGAAATTCAAGCTCTCCTTCATACCATTGCAGCAAGCTATTAGTCTCTATGGTGATATAGGGAGATGTCGCTGTTGTGACATCAACGTCCTCTTCAAAGGTGCTATAGATATGATACGAAGGATCTTCATATTTACTAATGTATGTTGTATCAGGTAGCCATTCGAGAGCATAGCGATAATCCTCAAACATCGGTTGATAGGACTCATTTTGATGAAGCGTCGCCTCAAGAAAGCCAGCGACATATGTGCGGGCTATTTGTCGTTGTTCAGTGCCTTTAAGAAGAGGCTCTTTATTTAATAAAAGCGTGAAAGGGAAATACGTATCGTTTTCTCCCCACGTTGTGTTAAATTGTCCGTGATTGGCGCGATCAATATAAAGGGCTGCTTTCATAGCTTCTTTACTGCCAGTTAAATCAATCCCATTATACTGTCGGTCGCCTTCGAATTCCGATAAATCACTATCATAAGAACCTTGAAGTAATAAATAATTGACATCATCCACTTCGATTTTTCGATCTGAAAGTGTTTGATAATCCGTCGGTGCAAGTGCGATAACAGATTCAATATTATAATGGAAATCAAAAGTCATGTTCCCGTTATTTGGGTAACGATCAAGGTCATTGAATTTTGCTGCTAAAATCGCAGCTTGACCACCGCGAGAATGACCTATTAAAGCAATTTGATCCATCTTCACTTTGTTGAATAATGGATTATCTTTTTGAGAAGATAATTTCTCCATTTCTTCAATATGTTTAAGCAGCAACCAAGCGCGTCCATTAATGTCTCCTGCGAGGCCACCAGACCATGATGAATTGAAGAAGTTCTCATCTACTGATACTGTTAAAAAGCCACGACTAGCGAGTAACTCACCTAAATAATTGTAGCCTTCATCTGAGAAGTCCTCCATCTTATGGTTTCCATGGACAATAAGGACAAGAGGAAAAGAACCATTTCCTTTAGGCACCCATACACGTCCATTAAGTGGCACATTGGTGTCTTTAAAGCCCCAGAACCACTCGCGTTCTTTGGACCATTCTCCAACCATACTTGAAGCGTTAACTGACATCGTTTGAATATCTACTTGCTCCCCAAATTCAGGACGTTGCTTATCCTTTCCACTTCCATATGTATAAGTAGTTACATCAAATGAGCCGTATTCTGAAGGGTTATCACTAACAGGTGAGAGCGGCTCTACATTAATAGAGAGACGATCATTCATTAAACCAGGTGTGAATAACCAGTATGAAAAAGCTGACGTTGCTAAAACACCAAACAGTAGCATGATCATAGACATTGGCTTTTTGATGCCTTTAGAAAGAGGGTATCCGAACATAGCGCCAAGGATGATACCGACTGCAATTAAGAGATAGGAGAGCGGAAGGATGTTCTCTAATTGACGAAATTGATCTAATGTATAAATGGTTATAGCAAGCGAGACTCCAATACTTGCAATGAGAAGAGAGGGTAATCTTTTGAAATGCTCTATGAACCATGTACCAATCTTAACGGTGAGCAGTGTACTGACAACTGCAATTAATAGGAAAAGAATAACGTCCATTATTTGACCCAGTCCAGTATGAAAATCAAACCCAATCGAAAAGATTAGCAGCATTGTCATATGAAGAGCGCCGTAAGAAGCTCCTTTCCATATGGTTTTAAAGAAGGATTGTAATGGTTGAGTAAAAGAAATCAATAAATGCTTTAATTTATTTCGTTTGTGTGTATTTTTACGCGTTTTTTCAAATTCAGGTTCGTGTTCCACGCTAATCCTCCATTTCTTATCCTGCTGCTTTCATTATAGCAAATAGGAAATAAGGAAGAATGCTAAATCTAAGAATGCCTCAATTGAATAAGTAGTGGCTCGATGACTCTAGCACAGATTTCGTTCATTTAATTGTAAAAATAATCGCTGCGTAGTATTTGCTTCTCCTTTGTATAAGTCGTACAATAGGAATTAAGAATTAATGTGAAATATTTCACAAACGTATGTTTGTTGTGAAACTAAAGGTGGGGGATCAGGTGAAGAACGAACTTAAAGCGTATGCTTCAGGTTTTAAAATCACACACTTGTTTATGATTTTAGGTGCTCTTATGATTGGCGCATCCATTATTGTACAGGCTTTTCTTACAGTAGAAATAGTGAATCGGGTATTTATTGAAAAACTAGCATATTCAGACATTTCATCGTATCTCATTGGCTTACTGATTGTCATGGCGCTACGCCCTTGCGTATCTTATTTAATGGGAAAAGCAGGCGTTAACATGGCCGCTATTGTAAAACAAAGAATAAGAGAAGCGCTTTTGAATAAATTTTCTCGAGACGCACTTCTAACGTCTTACCAGGGTCAATCTGGACAGAAAGTGAGCGTTTTACTAGATGCGGTGGATGAGATTGATTCCTATTATAGTCAATACATTCCACAAGTGTTTAAAACGGCGGTTATTCCTTTTTTTATTCTAATCGCAGTTTCAACTCAGCATATTGAAACAGGGCTAATAATGATCGTGACGGCTCCATTCATTCCACTCTTTTATATTATTATCGGCATTCGTACTCAGAAAAAATCCGAGGAGAAGCTAGAGCAGATGACCGTTTTTTCTGGTCGCTTTCTTGATACAATTCAGGGTTTGACTACGTTGAACTTGTTTCGTCAATCGAAGAAATATCGCTCGATTATGGAAGAAAGCAGCTTGAATTATCGAGATGCAACGCTCGAAGTTCTTAAGGTTGCGTTTGTTTCATCCCTTATGCTTGAGCTTATTTCAATGTTAAGCATTGGGATTATCGCTCTTGAGATTGGTCTTCGTCTCATTGTGTTTAATAGCATGTCTTTTGCTACAGCCTTTTTCCTTCTTATGCTTGCTCCTGAGTTCTATCTTTCCCTAAAGGAACTAGGCAGTGCTTTTCATACTGGTAGAGGTAGCATGAGTGCAATGAAAAAGGTAAGTGAAGAACTTCATCGTGAAAGTGACGAAATGAAATGGGGAGATCGATTACTTGAAACGAAGGAGAGGCCACCACTGTTGGCGTTTAAGAACGTTTCATATCGCTATCAGGAGAGTGGATTTGGGTTATCCTCTATTGATCTAACTATTAAACCTTATAGCAATACGGCCGTGATTGGTCGGAGTGGATCTGGAAAATCGACGCTTTTGAATTTGCTTGGTGGATTGCTTCCACCTCAAGAAGGTGCCATTACCGCCGACGAAATTCCCCTAACAAGTTTAGAAGAAGAAAGCTGGTTTTCAAAGATAAGCTTTATATCACAAAACCCGTATTTGTTTACTGGAACGATCGCTGAAAATATCGCGATTGGATCAAAAAGTAGGGATAAAATACAAATCGAAGCGGCGGCTGAGAAAGCTGGTATTTCCTCGTTTATTGCTTCTCTTGAAAATGGTTATGAGACGGTTATTGGTGAATCCGGAAGAGGGATATCTGGAGGAGAGAAGCAGAGAATTGCGCTTGCTCGAGCATTTATAAAACAACCAGAGATTATTTTATTTGATGAACCAACAACGGGACTTGATTTATATACAGAGAAAGTTCTTCATACTTCGATCAAAGAACTATCAAAAAACGCAACAATGATTACTGTAGCACACCGTATCCATACAATACGAAATGCCGATCATATTATACTCCTTGATAAGGGAAACTTGATCGCGGAAGGAACCGATGAATCGCTTTACGCTTCAAGTGAGTTGTATCGTGATATGGTTGATACGCAGAAGGCGGAGGTCACTTTATGAGAGAGCTAGCATTTGTATGGCGTGAGATGCTGACAGAAAAACGGGATATCCTCCTCTCAATATTATTTGGTTTTATTGCGGGAATAACAGCTGTTGCCTTGTTTGCTTCTAGCGGCTATTTAATTTCGAAGGCAGCCTTATCGTTACCTGTGTTTGCATTAGCGATTTTAACAGCTGTTGTGAAATTTTTTGGACTTGCCCGCGCAGCTGGACGCTACTTTGAAAGGATATATTCTCATCGCGCGACGTTTTCCATTTTAAGCAACATGCGCGTCTCCTTTTATAAAAAGCTTGAGCCAATAGCGGCAGGGTTGTCACAGAGATATCGCAGTGGAGATCTGCTAGGTAGAATTGTAGGAGATATTGATCGACTGCAGCATTTTTACCTTCGCGTTTTTTATCCACCTATAGTTTTTATTCTCATATTCCTTGTTACGATTTGGTTTACGCTATTCTATTCTTTCGAAATTGCACTTCTAATGTTACTTGGAGTAATTTTTACAGGGATTGTGATTCCGGGTTACTTTGCGTGGAGTATTCGAAAAAAGGATCGAAAGGTTCGTTCAAGTAGAGGAGAATTTGCTGCTGATTCAGCTGAGTTTTTCGCTGGTTATCGTGATTTGAAAATCATGAGTGAGGTTGAAGGAAAGAAAAGCGATCTTAAAACAAAATCCAACGACTATGGGATTGCTCAAAGCAAAGAAGGAAAAGCAGAAGTGCTTCATCAAGCCGTTAATTCATTTGTGTCTTTATTTGTAACCTGGAGTGTTATTGGGATCGGTTCATATCTTGTCATAACGGGAGAACTAGATGGCGTGTTTCTCGCCATGCTTGTCCTGATCTCTTTAACGTCCTTTGAGAACGCAGTGCCATTGGCTATCATGCCTGCTTATTTGCAAGATAGCATAGTAGCTTCGAAAAGACTGTCATCTGTAGAAGGGAAGTCAAGGGTGGAAGAGAAAGAAAAGGTGGATCTTCCGAATGAGAAAGCTTTTTCTCTGTCGGCAAGAAATGTCACTTTTTCTTATCCAAATGAAATACGAAAGTCATTAACTAATGTAACGGTTCATATTCCAGCAGGAGGAAAAACGGCTATTGTTGGACCAAGTGGTTCTGGAAAATCGACTCTATTACAACTTTTCTTAAAGTTCTTTGAGGGAAGTGGCGCATTAGAGATGAATGATCGTTCCATTCAATCGCTTTCCGAAGAGAATATCTGGAGCAAGACGAATGTCGTCCTGCAACAAAATCATTTCTTTTCAGGTACGATTCGTGATAATTTGCTTCTAGCCGGAGAGTCATTATCCGATGAAAAGTTAATGGAAAGTCTTCAAGCTGTCCAGCTAGAACACTTTTCTCTCGATTATAGCGTGCACGAAAAAGGATCGAACCTTTCTGGTGGTGAGCAACAGCGCCTCGCTATCGCCCGTTCCTTCTTAAAGGGTAAACGAGTCTGGTTATTAGATGAACCGACTTCCTCAGTCGACCTTCTTACTGAAAGGTCAATTCTCAAGCATCTTTTTGAACAAGCGAAAGAGGATACGCTTCTACTGGTCAGTCATCGTTTAAACAATCTTGAACAAATGGATCAAATTATCGTAATGGATTCAGGGCAAATCGTAGAAAGTGGTACGTATAAAGAATTGATGAAAATAAAGGGCTATTTCTATCAAATGAGAGAAATAGAGAAAAGTGTCCTTCTTTAATATTGATGGAGTCTCATCTTCCAATCGCTTACTGAAAGAAAATAGCGATTGGAAGTTTTTTTGTTGACTTTTTTAGTGGACATGTTGATTTGTGAATCAATAGAGAATCGACCTTAGAACTAATGCTATGACAAAAAGAAGGGGGAAGTCTTCTTTATATGGAATTTTATAGGGATGATCTAAAAAGGAGGGGGTTTATTGTTAAACAACGTGAGTGTGTAACCGTGAAAGTACCTAATATGAAACAAGCGCTAGCCTTTTGTACGAAAGTTTTGAATTTCGAGGTATCAAAAGAGGATGGCCCTAAAATTGTGAGCCTTGTTCATGAAAACATATCAATTGTCATAGAAGAGGAAGCGGTTCAATCTGATAATAAAAACGTGCTGCTCGGAATTCCATCTACTAGCATTCGTCAGGATCCTTTTGATCCAAGCGCCTTAGCGATAGTTGAATATAGTTAGGAACGTTAAAACACCTACTACCATATACGATCACATGTACGATATACTAATAGCTAGCGTATTTTTTTGAGAGAGGAATGTTACCTTTGGCAGCTGTTTGTATTATCGCCGAAAAGCCAGATCAGGGAACGCGTCTTGCCGCCCCTTATCCAACCGAAAAAAAACAAGGATATCTCTATATTAAACCTAATCCTGATTTTCCTGATGGAGCCTATATGACTTGGGCTGTAGGACACTTGTGTGAACTCGTTCCACCTGAAACATACGAATCTTCATGGAAGAAGTGGTCTCTTCAAACCCTTCCGATGATTCCGACACAATTTCAATATCAGGTAACGAAAGGAAAATGGAAACAATTTAATGTCATTAAAGAACTCGTTAACAAAAAAGAAGTAGGATCTATTATTCACGCGGGTGATGCTGGGAGAGAGGGTGAACTCATCGTCCGTACGATTTTGAATCAGGCTCGTTGCAAGAAACCAATGAAGCGACTTTGGATTTCTTCACTAACAGAACGTGCAGTAAAAGAAGGATT
Source organism: Anaerobacillus sp. QJM3NY_32 (assembly GCF_056173645.1). Lineage (NCBI taxonomy): Bacteria > Bacillati > Bacillota > Bacilli > Caryophanales > Bacillaceae > Anaerobacillus > Anaerobacillus sp. QJM3NY_32. The sequence goes on from NZ_CM149684.1 coordinate 2,090,240, forward strand.
TCAATCACTGTTAGAAGAAACAGAAACGCGTAATCTTTATTACGAGGCTTATGCAAGATCTTGTGCAGATTGGGTCGTAGGAATTAACGCCTCACGCGTGTATACACTTCTTTTTAAACAAAAAGGGTTACAGGATGTTTTTTCTGCAGGAAGGGTTCAAACGCCTACACTAGCATTAGTCGTTCAACGAGAGAAAGAGATTGCGAACTTTAATTCAGAGCCGTTTTGGGAAGTGAAGGGCACATTTGATTACAATGGAAAAATGATTGTTGGAAAATGGACCAATGAAGATCAAACGAGACTTGAGTCGCCCGAAATGGCCCAAGCCATTGCTCAATTTTGTGAAAATAAGGACTGTTTAGCGAGTGAGGTTAAGAAAGAACGGAAGCAGTACAAAGCTCCCTTCTTGTATCAACTATCATCTCTTCAGTCTACTGCCAACAAGCGCTATAAATTTTCACCGAAAAAAACGTTGGATATTGCTCAGAAGCTTTACACAAAGGGGAACATTTCGTATCCAAGAAGTGATTCTAGTTTTGTCACCAAGGATGAAGCGGCAGAATTCCCTTCGATTTTATCAAAGCTTCAGAAGCAGCGAGCTTATCAAGAGTATTTTCCACTAAAACGTGACTCGCTCTTAAAGGACAAGCGATTTGTGAATGCTGCGAAAGTAAGTGATCACTATGCGATCATTCCAACAGAACAGGTGCCAAACCTGGATAAATTATCAGGTGATGAAGCTAAAATATATGATTTAATCGCACGAAGTTTACTAGCGGCGCACGAAGAGGCATCGATTGTCGATTATACAACTGTGCTCACCCTCGTTGATAATAGAGCCCTATTCCAATCAAAAGGACAGGTGCGAATTCAGGAAGGATGGCAACGAATTATCCCATCGAGTCAGAAGGATGAAGAGTTACCACCTATTGAAAAGAACGAACAAGGTAAAGTTGTATCTGTAGAAGTAACAGAAGGCAAAACACAGCCGCCAAAACGATTTACTGAAGGACAGCTTATTACAATGATGAAGACGGCCGGTAAGCATCTAGATGATGAATCTCTTGAGAAGATCTTGAAAGACACAGAAGGACTTGGGACTGAAGCGACTAGAGCGGGAATCATCACAATGCTCAAAGATCGCAAATACATCGATGTTGTAAAAAACCAGGTATATGCAACGGAAAAAGGCATGTTATTGATCGATTCGATCGGAAATGCCGTTCTTTCAAGTCCTGAAATGACAGCGAAATGGGAGCAGCGGCTAAAACAAATTGGAAGTGGCGAGGCTTCTCCACAAGCGTTCATGGAATCTGTGAAGAAACTTGCAGCGAAGCTAACCTCCGATGCAGTTGAATCTTCTGCATCATGGGATTTAAAAGATATTAAGATAGAAGCACAGCCATCCAAAAAATCACTAGGAAAAAAGGTTGGCACATGCCCACTTTGCGGTTCTGACGTACTGGATAAGGGGAAATTATTTGGGTGTAGTAGTTATGCTAAAACAAGTTGCCCGTTTACAATCTCCAAACGAATTCTTGGTAAACCTATTTCGCAAACGAACGCTAAAAAAATTCTAACTGAAGGAAAATCCAATGTAATCAAAGGGCTGAAAAGTAAAAAAGGGACGTTTAATGCCGCGCTTGTATGGAGCCCGGATGAGAAAAAACTAACATTTGAATTTGAAATGAAGTAATTTTAAGCATGCCTTTCATAGGGGCATGCTTTTTTTGAACTAATTTTCTCACCTAACACACTCTTTATCAGGATGATAAACAAGTTGCGCTTGTTAATACGTTGTGACAAATTCATAAATTTGAAAAAATAATAAAAAACCTGTTGTATATATATATACTTATATATGTATAATCATTCAATAAGCAATGAAAGAGGGAGTGGAAATAGTGAAAGCAAGTATAGTCGGTGCTAGCGGATATAGCGGCCTTGAATTAATTCGCTTATTGCTTAGTCACCCTGAAGTAGAAATTAATACAATTGTATCTCCATCTAACGCAGGAACAAATGTCCATGATGTTTTCCCACATCTCACGAATATACAAGTAAGTCAGTTTGAAGCACTTGATGCAGAGAAGCTTGCTTCCGAGTCAGATGTTATCTTCTTCGCAACACCAGCTGGCGTGAGCAGTCAATCTGTTCCTTCACTACTAAATACGGGTGTTCCAATGATCGATTTATCCGGAGACTTCCGATTAAAGAGTGGAGATTTATATGAAAAGTGGTATAACCATTCATCTCCACCAGAAGGAGCTTTGGAAGAAGCGGTATATGGATTATCAGAATACTATTCAGAAGACATTAAATCCGCAAATTTAATTGCCAATCCAGGATGCTATCCGACGGCAACGCTACTAGGTATTCTTCCAATTATTCAAAAAGGATGGGCTGATCCATCGTCTTTAATCATAGATGGAAAGTCGGGACTTTCAGGCGCAGGACGTAAAACGAGTCTGACAGCCCATTACTCTGAAGTTAATGAAAATGTATCAGCTTATAAACTTGGCAAACATCAGCATATCCCTGAAATAGAACAAGTCATTTCGAATCAAATCGGTGAAAATGTAAATGTATCATTCTCTACTCACCTCGTCCCGCTTACAAGAGGGATGATGTGCAGCATGTATGTCAATCTATCTCATGATCGATCCGAAGCAGAAGTGATTGATCTTTACCAATCAATCTATGAAGATCATCCTTTTATTCGCGTGATGCCTGAAGGGAAATGGCCCTCCACAAAAGGTGTTTCCGGTTCTAACTACTGTGATATTGGTCTTTCTGTAGATCCGAGAACAAATCGCTTAACGATCATCTCGGTGATTGACAATTTGATGAAAGGTGCTGCTGGTCAAGCGGTACAAAATATGAATCTACGATTTGGCTATTCTGAGACAGCAGGTCTTAGTTTATCTCCAGTATTTCCATAAATCTACTAAACGAAAGGGTTGAATGCTTTGGCAACATCGACTGTAAGTGAGGAACTTTTTTCAATCGTAAAAGAGGGCACAGTTACTTCTCCTAAAGGATTTCAAGCTGGTGGGTTTCATGCAGGTTTAAAACGAAAGCGTAAAGATCTTGGCTGGATTAAATCGGTTGTACCAGCGAATGCTGCAGGAGTGTTTACAATGAATACTTTCCAGGCACCGCCATTAAAAGTGACAAAAGAAAGTTTAGTAGATGGAAAACTTCAAGGCCTAGTTGTTAATTCGGGAAACGCCAATGCGTTTACAGGAAAGAAAGGCCTTGAGGACGCATATGAAATGCGAAAACAATTCGCAACTGTGATGGGTCTAAAAGAAACGGAAACGGCTGTTACTTCGACGGGGGTCATTGGGGAGTATTTGCCCATGGAAGCCATTATCAAAGGGATTCATCACATTCCAAGCTATGCAGAAAAAACGAGTGGCACCGATTTTGCTGAAGCGATCGTTACGACAGATACAATGACAAAACAGGTAGCCGTAACGTGTCAGATTGATGGAAAAGACATCACCATTGGTGGTGCTGCAAAGGGATCAGGAATGATCAAGCCAAACATGGCCACGATGCTGGCTTTTGTAACGACCGATGCAGAAGTAGAAAATAACGCTCTTCAGTCCGCATTAAGCTCTGTGACTGACACGACTTATAACATGATCACAGTTGACGGTGAAACGAGTACAAATGATATGGTCCTTCTTCTAGCAAATGGTCAGGCGGAGAATGAAGCGTTATCAGAAAGTCATCCTGAGTGGCAAACGTTCTTAAGTTCACTAGAGTATGTTTGTCAACAGTTAGCGAAATTGATCGCTAAAGATGGCGAAGGGGCTACAAAACTCGTTGAAGTTCACGTAAAAGGTGCTCAAACAGAAACCGGTGCGAAAGCCATTGCCAAATCTGTTGTAGGTTCTAGTTTAGTAAAAACAGCCATATATGGAACCGATGCAAACTGGGGACGTATTGTATGTGCTATTGGGTACAGTGGTGAATCTGTTCAAGAAGATTCTCTTTCCATATCACTTGGACCCATTAAAGTAGTGGATTATGGTATAACAACGGAATTTAGTGAGGAAGAGGCAAAAACCTATTTAGAAAACGAGAACATTCATATCTATATTGATTTGCATAACGGTAATGAAGAAGCAACGGCATGGGGGTGTGACCTTTCTTATGATTATGTCAGAATCAATGCCTCCTACAGAACATAATCAAAAGTATTTTGTTATTAAATGTGGTGGAAGTATATTAAATCAGCTTCCAGAATCATTTTACCTTGACCTAGTAGCTATGAAAAAACAAGGATATCATCCGGTACTCGTTCATGGTGGAGGCCCTGAAATCTCAAGGATGCTTGATAAACTATCAATTCAGACAACATTTGTCGATGGACTACGTGTCACAACAGAGGAGATGGTCGATACAGTTGAAATGGTACTGAGCGGTAAGGTGAATAAACAGCTCGTGCGGAAGATCCACCATGCAGGAGCGAAAGCCATTGGCATTAGTGGCGTAGACGGCAAGCTGTTTACATGCAAACAGTCTAATGAATCACTCGGCCGTGTTGGGGAAGTCATCCATGTAGATAAATCACTAATTGAACAACTCTCTCAAGCTGGGTACATACCTATTATCTCACCAATCAGTACGGATGAATCTTTCGAACCTCTTAATATTAATGGGGATGAAGCCGCATCAGCTGTCGCTCAGGCGCTGCGTGCAGATATTTGTCTCGTTAGCGATACACCGGGTGTGTATGAAGAAATTGATGGGCAAAAAGTTATTTTCAGAACGCTAGATGAGCCAAAAATAACAAGTTTAATAGAAAAAGGCACGATTATTGGTGGAATGATCCCTAAAGTGAAAGGAGCGATTGCCGCTCTTTCGGATAAAGTCTCCTCGGTAATTATTGTTGATGGTCGAGAAGAGAATGCCCTGCTAAAAGCAGTCGTACATGAACCTGTTGGAACGCGAATTGTTCGAAAGGAGTCTTTAGAATGTCACTAACTGAAACGTCACAAACAAGCATCATGCAAACATATAATCGACTTCCGATTACTGCCGTTAAAGGTGAAGGAAGCTTCCTATATAGTGAAGACGGAACAAAATATCTAGATTTTACTTCCGGAATTGCCACATGTAATCTTGGTCATCAACCAGAAGCGATCAAAAAAGCTGTATCAGATCAGTTAAATCTCCTCTGGCATTGCTCGAATTTATACCATATCCCAAAACAGCAGGAACTCGCTGACGTGTTAACGGCGGAAAGCTGTTTTGACCAGGTGTTCTTCTGTAATAGTGGTACGGAAGCGAATGAAGCAGCGATTAAGCTCGTTCGAAAATGGAGCGGTAAAGAAACAATTGCAACGTTCACAAAGTCCTTCCATGGAAGAACGCTAGGTTCCCTTTCCGCTACAGCTCAACCAAACCTTCAAGATGGATTTGGCTCTATGCTTCCTGGTTTTGAATATTTTCCTTACAACGATTCTGATCGTTTATCAGAAATCGAGGAACTAAAACCAGCAGCCGTCATGTTAGAGCTCGTCCAGGGAGAAGGAGGCGTTCGTCCAGCAGATCAGGAGTGGATTTCGGAGCTTGTGTCGATTTGTAAATCGAACAATATTCTTATCGTCGTTGATGAAGTGCAAACCGGGATGGGCCGAACCGGAACGCTATTTGCTCATGAGCAATATGGGTTTGAACCAGATATTATGACGCTTGCAAAAGGGTTAGGTTCAGGATTCCCGATTGGTGCGATGCTTGCGAAGGAAAGCGTAGCGTCAACATTTGGTCCAGGAACTCACGGAAGTACATTTGGGGGAAATCCACTTGCTTCTGCCGCTGCAACTTCGACGGTAAAAGAGATTGTTTCTTTACTTAACAACGCAAAAGAAATGGGAGACATGCTTATAAATGAATTAAAAAGTTTGTCGGAGCAGTACAATTCCATTAATGAAGTGAGGGGACTAGGTTTACTTCTAGGAATTGAAGTGGCGGATGCCGCGCCTTTTGTTAGTAAGCTTAGAGAAAAAGACGTTCTGGTTTTAAGTGCAGGACCTAACGTCATTCGCATTCTTCCACCTCTTAATGTGAGTAAGAAGGAAGTAGAGCAATTTTTGGAGAAGCTAACCGACGTTTTTAAGTCAACTGAAGGGGAGGATAAGGCATGAAAAAGGGCTATCTTGTATTAGAAAACGGAGCAGTATTTGAAGGCGATCTAATAGGGGCTTTAGAAGCTTCTGGTGAAGTTGTTTTCAATACAAGCATGACTGGATATCAAGAGATTGTATCTGATCCTTCTTACGCCGGGCAAATCATCGTCTTCTGTTACCCACAAATCGGTAACTATGGAATAAATAAACTTGATAGTGAAAGTGAACACCTTCATCTTCACGGTGTTGTTACAGGAGAGCAGTGTGAGGAACCTAGTCATTATTTAGCAACAGGTTCCTTCTCAAATGGTTTATTACAGAATGAAATTCCTTCTTTAACAGGTGTAGACACACGAGCCCTCGTTAAAATGCTACGGGATTATGGAACAATGAAAGGACAGATAACGGCTGAATTTCCTAGTAACAACGTTGAATGGAAATCAGAGAAATCTTTTGTTCCAAATGTATCAGTAAAAGAAAAATCACATTATCCAGGTGAGGGACCACATATCGTGCTAATGGACTACGGGTATAAGAAATCAATTCTTACGTCCCTTCAATCTCTTGGTTGTGCTGTAACAATCATGCCATTTAATACAACTTTTGAGGAAGTTGTTAACCTACAACCAGACGGAGTGGTGTTAAGTAATGGTCCTGGAGATCCTGAAGCATTATCTGCAACTTTTAAAACGATCCGGCTTATTAGTGAAAAATATCCAACATTCGGGATTTGTCTTGGTCATCAGCTTCTCGCTCTTGCACACGGGGCGTCCACTCGAAAGCTAACATTTGGACATCGGGGGTCGAATCACACGGTGAAGCATTTGGAGACGGGGAAAGTGTTTATCACCTCCCAAAACCATGGTTATGAAGTCGTACAGGAGACCTTAGAAGATACAGGGTTTGCGCTTACTTTTGTTAATTTAAATGATGGAACCGTTGAAGGATTAAAACATCAACATTACAACATTCAATCGGTGCAATTCCATCCTGAAGCACATGCGGGACCATCTGATACAGCTTTTTTATTCGATGAATTTATGCACCAGATTACGAGAACAGGAGACCAGCATTATGCCTTTACGTAAAGAGTTAAAAAAAGTTGTCATTTTAGGATCTGGCCCTATTGTCATTGGTCAGGCAGCGGAATTTGATTATGCAGGTACACAGGCGTGCCTGGCGCTAAAAGAAGAGGGGATTGAGGTAGTTTTAATAAATAGCAATCCAGCCACCATTATGACGGATTCATCAATCGCGGATCATGTTTATATGGAACCAATGACGCTTCCTTATGTAGAGGAAATCCTCAAAAAAGAAAAGCCTGATGGCATCATTGGCACACTGGGTGGTCAAACAGGTTTAAATCTTGTCGTACAGCTTTATGAAAAAGGAATTCTAGAAAAGTTGAATGTGGAACTTCTTGGCACCTCTGTTGAATCTATTCAAAATGGGGAAGACCGTGAGAAGTTTAGACAGCTCATGCTTGATATTGGCGAACCAGTACCTGAGTCGAAAATTGCCGTGACAAGGGAAGAGGCATTAACATTCGCTCGAGAAATTGGCTATCCGATTATGGTTCGCCCAGCCTATACAATGGGTGGTGAAGGCGGTGGATTTGCAGCTGATGACAACGCCTTGCTTGAAATTGTTGATCGTGGCCTTTCCTTAAGTCCTATTCACCAGGTACTCATTGAAAAAAGCATGCTTGGTTGGAAAGAAATCGAATATGAAGTGATGCGTGACGAAAACGATACGTGCATGATCGTCTGTAACATGGAAAATATGGATCCTGTTGGAATTCATACAGGGGATTCGATTGTTGTTGCACCATCTCAGACGCTGAATGATTACCAATACCAGATGCTACGAAACGTTTCGTTGAAAGTGATTCGTGCCATTGACGTTATTGGTGGTTGTAATATTCAAATTGGATTAAACCCTGAATCAAACGATTATTACATCATTGAGGTGAATCCGCGGGTAAGTCGTTCGTCTGCATTAGCTTCTAAAGCTACTGGCTATCCGATTGCACGTATGGCTGCAAAATGTGCCATTGGCTTTACATTAGATGAGCTTCCAAATCCAATTACAGGTAATACGTATGCAGCATTCGAACCTGCCCTTGATTATTTAGTTGTCAAAATACCGAGGTTCCCATTTGATAAGTTTCCTGAAGGTGATCGCGTACTCGGAACGCAGATGAAAGCAACTGGAGAAGTGATGGCAATTGATCGAAGTTTTGAAGGTGCTTTAAACAAAGCTGTTCGATCTCTAGAGAGTGGTCATCAATCATTAACAGGCTTATATGAAGAGGTAAGTCAAGAGTATTTAAATGAACAGCTAATAACGCCAACAGATGAAAGACTTTTTTTAATTAGTGAAGCTTTTCGAAGAGGTTATTCTGTAGAGGACATCAAATCACTTACAGCCATTGATAGCTGGTTTCTTCATAAGGTGAAGCGAATTGTGGAAGCGGAAGTAAAGATAATGAATCAAACCGATCTTTCTGAAGAATTATTGATTCATGTTAAGCAATTAAACGTTAGTGATGCTTACATTTCGAAAGTAACTGGAAAAACGATCGATTCGATCATGAGTATGAGTAAAGAAGCTGGCATTCAGAGGGGAATGAAGCAAGTTGATACGTGTGCAGGGGAGTTTGAAGCCATCACGCCTTATTTCTACTCTACGTATTTAGGGAGCGATGAGATGGAGCAGATCAGTGAGCCAGGCATCCTCGTTCTTGGTTCAGGGCCCATTCGAATCGGGCAAGGTGTGGAGTTTGACTATTGCTCCGTTCACGCGACACAAGCAGTGAAGAAGTTAGGCTATCGTGCGATTGTTATGAATAATAACCCAGAAACGGTTAGTACAGATTATAGCGTTGCCGATCGTCTTTACTTTGAACCGCTCTCACTTGAAGATGTTCTTGCGGTTATCGAAAAGGAACATATTATAGGAGTGGCCGTACAATTTGGTGGTCAAACAGCTGTTAATTTAGCGGAAGAGTTGCACGAGCGCGGAGTTCCAATCCTCGGAACACCTGTTGAGAACATTAATAAAGTTGAGGACCGAGATCAATTTTATCAATTGTTGGATTCTCTTTCGATTCCTTATATTGAAGGGAAAATGGCTTACAAGCCAGATGAAATGGAGGAGCTTGCCGCAGAGTTAGGATTCCCGATCATTGTAAGACCTTCCTATGTGATAGGCGGACAAAACATGTTTATCTTCCGTCATATGGATGAATTGAAACGGTATACGCAAAAATTAGAGAGCAGTTCAAAGAAAATGTGGCCATTCCTTCTCGACCGCTTTGTGGAAGGAATTGAATGTGAGGTCGATGTGATTTGCGACGGAGAATCAATCGCCATTCCTGGCATTATGGAGCACCTTGAACGAGCGGGCGTTCATTCTGGAGATAGCACAGCGATTTATCCACCTGTATCCATTACAGAGAAGCAGAAAGAAACGATTACGATGTATTCTGAAAAGCTCTCTCAAGCGCTCGAATGTCGAGGGTTAATGAATATTCAATTTGTCATCGATCAAGGCATCATTTATGTTCTTGAAATTAATCCAAGATCTTCGAGAACGGTACCCGTTATCAGTAAAGTAACGAACATTCCAATGGTTGAATGGGCGATTAAAGCGCAATTGCAAAGTAACTCATTAGAAGCAACGGGATTATTAGAAGAGAAGCCTTATTACACTGTGAAGTTTCCTATCTTCTCAAATGGAAAGTTAAAAAACGTTGACCATGTGCTTGGACCAGAGATGAAGTCTACAGGAGAAGTTCTTGCTATGGCAAAAACATCGGAAGAAGCATTAAGAAAAGCGATTGTACCAACATGGGATCCGAATAAGCTACCTTCTTCCATCCTATGTTCAATTAGTGAAGAGCATAAAGAAGCTGCATGTGATGTACTAATGAAGCTTAAAGAAAAAGGTGTAAAAATATACGCAACATCTGGAACAGCCAAATTGTTAAATGACAAAGGCATCCAATCAACCGTGATAAAAAAAGATTTAGATGAAATTGAGACGCTAATGAAAGAAGAGCTAAGCGCAGTTGTATCGATTCCGACAATCGGCAGAGAAAAAGAACGCTCTGGATTTCAAATGCGCGCACTCGCCACACGATATAAAATTCCATGTTTTACGCATCTTGACACGCTTCAGTTATTGGTCTTAGAAGGATCGAAGACACTTGAAGTCAACAGTCTAGCGCATTGGCACCAAATGAAAGAAACTCCAATCGGGCAGGAAGGATGATTGAATGATGCAGTCGGTAAAAACGCAAAATGAAATCGCAGAAGGAATGAAGGGGAAAGATTTTCTATCGATCGCTGAACTTAGCAGTGAGGAGATTCATTATCTTTTGCAAGAAGCTGAACAGTTGAAAAAACTTCAAAAAGAAGGGATTCCTCATGGAGAATTAAAAGGAAAGGTGCTTGGGATGATCTTCGAAAAGTCATCAACAAGAACGCGTGTATCATTTGAAGTAGCGATGCTTCAGCTTGGCGGGCATGCTTTGTTTCTTAGTTCGAAAGACATTCAGCTTGGAAGAGGTGAGACGGTTGAAGACACCGCTAATGTGCTAGCAGGGTACCTTGACGGAGTAATGATTCGAACGTTTGGCCATGAGACGATTGAACGTTTTGCGAAAGCTTCTTCCGTTCCTGTTATTAACGGATTAACAGATACACATCATCCAGCACAAATTCTTGCTGATTTACTAACGATTATCGAGCATAAAGGTCATTTAAGTGGATTGAAAGCAGCTTATTTTGGAGATGGGAACAATGTGGCTCATTCACTTATTGAAGGGGCAGCGAAAGTGGGCATGAATTTCACGATCGCCTGTCCAGCAGGGTATGAACCAGATGAAGAGATCGTAGCGAAAGCGAACGAAGTAGCGAAAACAAATGGTTCGGTCATTGAAGTAACCGCTGATCCCCTTGCAGCTGCTAAGGATGCGGATGTTTTGATTACCGATGTGTGGGCGAGTATGGGGCAAGAAGACGAGCAAGCTGAACGCGAGGGCGTTTTCGAACCTTATCAGGTGAATGAGGAGTTATGCATAAATGCTGATGAAAATTACATCTTTATGCATTGCCTTCCAGCGCATAGAGGAGAAGAGGTTACAGCGGAAATTATCGATGGCTCTCATTCAGTTGTATACCAGGAAGCAGAGAATCGTCTTCACGCTCAAAAAGCACTTTTGAAACTTTTATTAAAAAGTTAAATTTTTTTCGTGCAATTTGAATAAATATACGTTATCATAGATATTAATACAAAGATAAGGAGTGGATGACATGGCAAAAGAGAAAATCATTCTTGCTTATTCCGGAGGACTTGATACCTCCATTTCGATAAAATGGTTAGAAGAAAAATATGGATACGAGGTTATTGCTCTTGGACTTGACGTAGGTGAAGGGAAAGATCTAGAGTCGATCAAGGAAAAGGCACTGAATGTGGGTGCCTCAAAAGCTTATATGATTGAAGCGAAAGAACTTCTTGCTGAGAATTATCTTTTACCCGCATTAAAAGCAAATGCATTATACGAAGGGAAATACCCGCTATCCTCAGCACTGTCACGTCCCCTCATTTCAAAGCTTCTCGTTGAAGCGGCTGAACGTGAAGGAGCTACGGCAGTGGCACATGGATGTACAGGAAAAGGAAATGATCAGGTTCGCTTTGAAGTATCGATTCAAGCGTTGAATCCGGACTTGAAAGTGATCGCTCCTGTTCGTGAATGGGGAATGACGCGTGATGAACAGATTGCTTACGCACAAGAAAAAGGGATCCCGGTTCCAGTTAAACTTGATAATCCATTTTCAATTGATGCCAACATTTGGGGACGTGCATGTGAGGCTGGTGTACTTGAAGATCCGTGGGCTGAGGCTCCAGAAGCCGCATTCGATTGGACAGCACCAATTCACCTAACACCTGATGAGCCGGAATACATTGAAATTGATTTTGTAGAAGGCTGCCCAACAGCACTTAATGGCCAAAAGATGGGGCTAGTTGATCTTATTGAGAAGTTAAATGAAATCGGCGGCGTCCACGGTATTGGACGTATTGATCATATTGAAAATCGCCTTGTTGGGATTAAATCCAGAGAAGTATATGAAAATCCAGGCGCGCTCATTTTGATTAACGCTCATAAAGAACTAGAATTTCTAACACATACTCGTGAAGTATCACAGTTCAAAACGACGATTGATCAGCAGCTTTCAAAACTGATCTATGATGGTCTATGGTATTCACCACTTCGTCAGGCGCTTGAAGGGTTCATTAACGAAACCCAGAAAGTAGTAAGTGGGAAGATTCGTCTTAAATTACACAAAGGGTCAAACACAGTAGTTGGACGTAAGTCAGAAAACTCTCTCTATAACGAACAACTTGCAACATATCTTAAAGGTGATCTCTTTGATCATGACGCTGCAGTTGGATTCATTAAACTATGGGGATTACCTACAAAAGTGAATGCGGAAGTGCATAAGAAACAAAAAGTAACTCAATAAGGAGATGTTAGTGTGTCTAAGCTATGGGGTGGACGCTTTACGAAAGAAACGAATAAGCTTGTAGAAGAATATACAGCTTCGATCCAGTATGATAAAGAACTAGCAGAAGAAGATATCGAAGGCAGTCTGGCCCATGTTCAGATGCTTAGTGAATGCGGAGTGATTAGTTCCTCGGACATGGAAGAAATCAAGCGAGGCTTACACGTTGTTCTTGAGAACATTCAGAATGGAACGTTTGAATACGATGTATCTCACGAAGACATTCATATGAACATTGAAAAAGCACTCATTGATGAAATAGGACCTGTTGGAGGAAAGCTGCATACCGGTAGAAGTCGTAATGACCAGGTTGCAACGGATATGCATATGTACCTTATAAAAAAGGTTAACCATTTTATTTCACATATCGAAGAGGTTCAGCAGGCGATTCTAAGCCAGGCTGAATCTCATGTTGAAACTGTTTTACCAGGTTATACACATTTGCAGCGTGCTCAACCTGTATCATTTGCCCATCATATGCTAGCGTATTTCTGGATGTTTGAACGTGACAAGGAAAGATTTCAAGACAGCTTAAAGAGAACGAGTATGTTACCGCTTGGTGCAGGCGCACTAGCTGGAACAACCTTTCCGATTGATCGTCATCGCACGGCAGAACTGCTAGGTTTTGACGCCGTTTATCCTAACAGCATGGACGCTGTTAGTGATCGTGATTTTATTGTCGAGTTTCTTTCAAATGCTTCCATGCTGATGATGCACATGTCCCGTTTGTCGGAAGAAATGGTGATCTGGAGCAGTCAGGAATTCCAATTTATCGAACTAGACGATTCTTTCTGTACGGGATCGAGTATTATGCCACAGAAAAAGAATCCGGATGTTCCTGAACTTCTTCGTGCGAAAACAGGTCGTGTTTATGGGAATTTGTTTAGCTTGTTAACGGTATTAAAGGGACTACCGCTTGCTTATAACAAAGACATGCAGGAAGACAAGGAAGGCATGTTTGATACAGCTAAGACGCTTGATGGCGCTCTTCAACTTTTGGCGCCTATGATTGAAACAATGACAGTACAGACAGAAAACATGAAGCAAGCAGTTAATGAAGATTACTCTAATGCAACCGATATTGCGGATTACCTTGTGAATAAAGGAATGACGTTCCGCGAGTCACATGAAGTCATTGGAAAGATTGTTCTTTACGGTATCGAGAGAAAGAAATTTTTACTTGATCTTACAATGGAAGAATTTAAATCATTTACGCCATTATTTGAAGAAGATGTTTTTGAAGTGCTTAAGCCTGCTAATGTGATGAATGCAAGAAAAAGCTATGGAGGTACGTCGCCAGAGCAAATCGCAATTCAGATTAGTTTAGCACATCAGCATGTGAAAGAAAATGCATAAAGGGCCCTATCCGATAGGATAAGACCCTCATGAAGAAGGAAGTTATTAGCGTTTGCTAAACAAGCGATGGGGTAGAACGGTAGTTGTCTTTTGGAGACACCTCTTTCTAATGAAAGTTGTTAGAGCCTTGTTTTACCAACAGAGTAGTTCAACGCGACCATCTCCTTAAAAGCTTCCGTTTTCCTTATGCACTTTTGTTCTTCCCTCTTCACTAATTATCATAGCCACTTTCATCTGGTTCTATACATGTTCATTTCACTTTCTTTCGGATACTTTTTTTCCGTAAGTGGGAGAATATGAAGAGATGAAAGGAGGGGTAAGATGGGCCGAGGAAAGGCATTTGATCATAAGAAAAAAGGTATGGAACGTGAACGACCTAAAACAGCAGATCAAACAAAGTTCCCTCAAGAAGCATCAACAGGGCATAAAACAATTCAGAATGAAGAACGCGAAGAATAAAGGAAGCTTCCTGCACTGGCAGGGAGCTTTTTACTTTTGACGAGTAACTAAGCTTGCTTTCTTGAGGTTCATTTACAACTCCAGTAAAATTAACTATAGATGATTGAAAAGGGGACTTTTAAATGAATTCAGTAGGTCTTGTACTAGAAGGCGGAGGGATGAGAGGCGTTTACACGGCAGGCGTTTTAGAGTATATGATGGAGCACGATTTGTATTTTCCTTACGTGATTGGCGTATCTGCTGGTGCTTGTAATGCAGCTTCATACCTCTCTAGGCAAAATGGAAGGAACCGCACAGTACTTATTGATTACGTGAACCATCCAGAATACATTTCATACAAAAATTTATTTCGTAAAAAACAGCTGTTTGGTATGGACTTGATCTTTAATGAAATTCCTTCTACTCATGTGCCCTTCGATTTTGAGGCATTTCAGAATGCTACTGAGCAATTTGTTATTGGCACAACAGACATCTCTACTGGAAAACCTTATTACTTTAATAAGAAAGATGATGGTGAACAGATTCTTTCGATTCTAAGAGCATCGAGCTCATTACCATTTATGGCGCCGCCCGTCCAAATTAATAATCGTTTTCATCTCGATGGGGGTATTACAGATCCGATTCCTGTTCAAAAATCGGAAGCCGATGGCAATAAAAGTCATGTCGTCGTTTTGACCCGTAATGAAGGATATCGAAAGCAGAAATCAAAGTTATCATGGATGATCCAACGTCTTTATCGGAAAAATCCTGCGCTCGCACAAGCCATTACAAAGCGATATATTCATTACAATCAAACACTTGATCATATAGAAGCAAATCGGGAAAATTATTTTATCATTCAACCTTCCACACCTCTTGAAGTAGCACGGATAGAAAAGTCACAGCTTCGTCTCACGACTTTATACAATCAAGGATATGAAGAGATGAAAAGGCATCATAAAGAACTAGAAGCTTGGCTTGAGAAGAGGGAGTTAGCGAAAGAACCTGTTTGAATGTGTGATCATATGTTTAAGAATATAACTAACTTGGGAACAGTTCTCCAACACTATGTAGGAGGTCTTTCAAGTGAAAAGCTATCAACTATACATTAACGGTGAATTTACAAACAGTCATTCAGAAGAAATGCTCGAAGTGATCAATCCAGCTACAGAAGAAGTGATTTCACGAATTCCGAAAAGTGATGAGAATGACGTGCAGCGTGCAATTGAAGCCGCTAAAGCTTCCCAAAGAGATTGGGAAAAGAAACCTTCAATTGAACGAGCTGATTACTTATATAAGATTGCAAATAAAATTGAAGAGAAAAAAGAAGCTTTTATTAACATGTTGACTGAAGAAAATGGTAAAACAGTAGATGCTTCAAAGGCAGAAGTAGACCTAACGATTGATTACTTCCGCTATATGGCAGGTTGGGCAAGACGATATGAAGGAGAAGTACTCCCAAGTGATCGCCCGAATGAGAATATTCTTGTATTCAAAAAGCCGATCGGAATCGTTGGGGGTATTGTGCCATGGAACTTCCCAATGTTTATCTTTGCTCGGAAGGTAGCACCAGCGTTTGTCACAGGCTGTCCGATTATTATTAAGCCAAGTCAATATACGCCAAATACAGCATGTGAGCTAGCAAGTATTATCCATGAAATCGGCGTTCCTAAAGGAGTATTTAGCTTAGTTACCGGTAAAGGTTCAGACATTGGTACGCCACTTGCTTCTTCACCAGACGTGCAAATGATTAGTTTAACAGGAAGTTATCCGGCAGGTTCAAAAGTGATGGAAGCGGCTGCTAAAAACATTACAAAAGTGAATCTTGAGCTTGGTGGCAAAGCGCCAGCGATCGTAACGAAACATGCGAACGTTGACTTAGCCGTTGAGAAGATTACGACATCTCGTATAACAAACAATGGTCAGGCTTGTACAAATGCAGAACGTGTATATGTGCATGAAGATGTAGCCGAAGAATTCATCTCGAAAATTACTAATACTTTTAAGAATACAAAAGTAGGGGACTCTTTAAACGAAGATGGATGTGACATAGGTCCACTTGCGAACAAACAGCAAATCGATTCTGTCGAAGAAATGGTGAATAATGCAGTGAAAGCTGGTGCTGTTGTGAAAACAGGTGGGAAGCGTGTAGATCGGGACAAAGGCTTTTTCTTTGAACCTACTGTTCTGACTGATGTATCCCAGGATATGAATGTTATCCAAGAAGAGATTTTCGGACCAGTCTTACCGATTGTTGTATATAGCGATTTTGACAAAGTTCTAGAAATGGCTAACGATACTCATTATGGACTATCTTCATCGATCTTTAGTGATAACATGCACGAAGTGATGAAAGCATCGAATGTCCTTCGTTATGGTGAAACTTATGTGAATCGTGAGAACTTTGAAGCGGTGCAAGGGTTCCATGCAGGTATGGGACAATCAGGTATCGGTGGTGCAGATGGCAAACATGGTCTTAATGAATATCTTAAGACACACGTAATCTATATGGAGTACGATCAAGATATCAAATAAGAAAACCGGGCGTATGCCCGGTTTTCTAATGTTTGAAGAAACTCCGGTATAGAGCGTATAATAGAAAAGGTTAAGAATATTAATTTGATGAAAAGAGGGAGAATATGTTTGATTCTCGTATTATAGAGTTTGCAGAGAAACTTGTGCAGTATTCTACAAAAATTCAACAAGGTGAACATGTCTTGATTGAAGCCTTTGATGTGAATAATTCATTAGTGCGGAGTATTGTAAAAGAAGTACATAAAGCAGGTGGCTTTCCTCATGTGAATTTAAGAGATAATCAAGTTCTTCGTGAGCTATTGATGAATGCCACAGAAGAACAAATTACAGAATGGGCTGAAATCGACTTAAATCAAATGGAGAAAATGGATGCGTATATTGGCATTCGCGGTTCTGAGAACATTAATGAACTTTCTGACGTTCCTGAAGCGAAAATGGCTCTCTATAATCAGATTTACAAAACAAAAGTTCACAGCAACCAACGTGTAAAACAAACGAAATGGGTTGTGATGAGATATCCTAATGAATCAATGGCACAGCTATCAGGTATGAGTACAGAAGCATTTGAAGATTTCTATTTCAATGTTTGTACAATGGATTACGCAAAAATGAGTGAGGCGATGGATGCCCTTGTTGAGCGTATGAACAAAGCTGACGAAGTCCGAATCGTCTCCCCGGATACAAATTTAAGTTTTTCTATTAAAGATATTCCAGCTGTAAAATGTGCGGGTGAACTTAACATACCTGATGGAGAAGTATTTACGGCACCTGTAAAAGATAGCGTCAATGGCGTCATTACGTATAATACACCTTCTCCTTATAACGGTTTTGTGTTTGAAAACGTCCAGCTTACTTTTGAAAACGGAAAAGTGATTGATGCAGTTGCAAACGATACAGAAAGACTTAATCAAATTCTCGACACGGACGAAGGTGCACGATATATCGGAGAATTCGCTATCGGCGTCAATCCTTTCATTCGTGAGCCAATGAAAGATATTCTCTTTGATGAGAAAATCGATGGATCTTTCCATTTCACCCCAGGACAAGCCTATGATGAGGCACCAAACGGCAACGATTCTTCCGTTCATTGGGATCTTGTTTTAATCCAACGTCCGGAATATGGTGGCGGGCAAATCTGGTTTGATGATGAGTTAATTCGCAAAGATGGCAAGTTTGTCCCTGAAGCACTTCAAGTGTTAAATCCAGAGAATCTAAAATAAAGAAGAGAAACGCATCCATTGGATGCGTTTTTTCGTACAGATGACCAATCACATTTTCAGTTCTTTGAATATAAATAAAGAAAACTACTTAAGACAGGAAGTGCCTTCCAATGGAAATACATTGTGATGGATGTACGAAGGAGATGAGAGACTGGGAAACCATTCATATGGTGAAGTTCGATAAATGGTATGTTGGTCATTTCAACTGTTTATTGAACTTGAAAAAAAAATTAAATCTCAATAGACCGATTAAGTGGGATAAACTAGAAGGAAAAAAGGATAACCAGAAAGACTCAGATGGAAAAACTGCAAATTAGATCGAGGGGCAAGAAAAGACGCTAATGAAACTTAGCGTCTTTTCTTGTGAAGAGGATATCTGATGTCTCTGCTTCTTATTCTCCGTTTTCTTCCATGTAGGATATTGCCTGTTCTGCATGGATCGCAAATGTTAGCGGCGTTTTTTTTATGTAGCCAGCTTTTTTAAGTTCGCTAATCGTGGCGCTCACTGTTTCTCTTGTGGAACCGATCATCGTAGCGATATCATAATGCGTTAACTTAATATCAATGGTTTGCCATTCATTTTTTCTTTTACCAAATTTTTCGCTGAGTTTCATTAAAAGCGATAGGATTCGGTATTTTACACTTCTAAGCGCCAGGTTTTCACTCATTTCATAGATTTCTTTTAAACGAGATGAAAGAATTTCAATGAATTTTATGGCGAGCTTGGGGTTTTCAGAAATAAGTTCTTCAAATTGATCTTTACCGATGACGCAGACATATACGTCAGACATGGCTTCCGCATATACGGAATCATCATTGAGAGAGAAACTAGATGTTTCACCGAATATGTTGCCGTCTCCTAGAAGGTCAACAGTTAATTGTTTACCTGCAGCGTTAGAGCGAAAGAGACGTACTGTTCCTTTTTTTAAAAGGAAGAGGGCTTTCATCGGTTTTTCGGGCCCCAGTATGACCGTTCCTTTTTTTAAAGGTTGCATGTCACTTACACGATCAATTTGTATTAAGTCATTCATTTCGAGTTCTTCAAATAAGTTGATCTGAGATAACATTGTTAATTTATCTATTTTCATCACCTTCATTCATGTCAAAGTAGTTGTACTCCGTAAGTTAGCTTACATCATTTTATCTATTTTATCACTTATACTAGACTATGTTAGGAGGTTAGATGTCTAACATGGAACAGATTACATTATTTACGATTACAAGTTGTATCGATTGTTATAAAATGAAACAGCATCTAAAGGTAAAAAGCATCCCGTTTGAAGAAGTCAATTTAATGGAACAGCCGGATCGACAGGATGAACTCATTAAAGTTGCTGGGGAATTTGTTGTACCTTTTCTTGTAGGAGGAAAGGAAGCTCTTTCTTTGGAAGACCTTTAATAGCCAAGCAATAATGAGAGGAATAATATAGAGCACGCATTAAATAAGGTGTTACGAATGCTAGATTCACATCTCCAATACTTTTCCTGTTATTAGAGGAAGAGAAAAGCAATTGTTGGATACAGAGGACATTCTCCTAACGACACAGGACTTTAAAGATATATTAAATGTTCTCTTCGAAACAGGAATATGTCTTTAAATGTTTAATTTAGTTAAAACTAGGGTAAAACTTTATGTTCATAAATTATTAAGATTTTGGGGGAGGAACTTATGGTACAACAATCCATTCAATTAAACGAATTACGAAAACAATTGCTTCATGCTTATGAAGCAACACGCACAATGACGAACACCTTAGTGGAACCACTTGAAACGGAGGATTTCACTATTCAATCGATTCCAGATGTAAGTCCTCCCAAATGGCACATGGCCCACACGACGTGGTTTTTTGAAACGTTTATTCTGAAAGAATACTGTGAAAATTACAAGTCGTTTCACGAAGAATTCGAATACTTATTTAACTCTTACTATGAAAGTGTAGGAAGTTATTTCCCTCGCCATGCAAGAGGCTTGCTGAGCAGGCCAAGTATAGATAAAGTTAGAAGCTATCGATCTGATATTGATGAAGAAATGGTTACTCTTATTCAAGAAATTGACGATAGTAAACTTCACCAAGTTGCTGATTTAGTAGAAATCGGATTGAATCACGAGCAACAGCATCAAGAGCTTTTAATGACAGACATTAAATATAATTTTTCCATTAATCCATTGAAACCCGTCTACCGTTCACTTGAGGTTAATTCTAAAGAAAAAGCTACACCATTAGAATGGATCTCATTTGAGGGAGGGCTGATTGAAACGGGTATAAATGAAGATGATGGTTTTTCCTTTGATAATGAACGTCCAATACATAAATCTTGGCTTGAGCCATTTAAGTTAGCGACTAGAACAGTAACGAACGGGGAATATCTTGCGTTTATTAAAGCTGGTGGTTATAAAGAAGCGACCTACTGGTTATCAGATGGTTGGGCAACAGTAAAGAAAGAAAATTGGCAAGCACCGTTGCATTGGGTTGAAAAGGATGGGGAGTGGTATACCTTTACGCTTCATGGGTTAGTTCCACTAAATTTAGAAGAACCTGTTACACATATTAGCTACTACGAAGCTGAAGCATATGCAAGCTTTGTAGGTAAAAGACTTCCTTCTGAGTCCGAATGGGAACTTGCAGTTCGCGATCAGCCGATTGCGGGTAATTTTGTTGAAGATGGCATCTATCATCCCGTCGCATCGGTCAAGAAAAATGAAGGTATAATTAAAAAAGCCTATGGAGATGTGTGGGAATGGACGAAAAGTCCTTATATGCCTTACCCAGGTAATAAACCGCTTGACGGGGCGTTGGGTGAGTATAATGCAAAATTCATGAGCAGTCAGATGATTCTAAGAGGCGGATCATGTGTTACCTCCGTAACTCATATTCGCCCGACCTATCGAAATTTCTTTGGTCCAGATAAACGCTGGCAATTTACCGGCATTCGTCTTGCAGATGATGAGCTATGATAAAAACTTCGCCAAGTATTCAGCTAGTTGATCTTTTACCAGAACAATCTGATCGACTTCAAGAAGTTTTAAAGGGATTGACAGCTCCTAATAAGAAGCTTGAGCCTAAATTTCTTTATGATCAATATGGATCTGAGCTATTTGAAGAAATCACACAGCTAGAAGAATATTATCCGACTCGAACGGAACTTGGAATAATGGAAGAGTCTCTTGATGATATTCTTGCTTACATTGGC
Organism: Anaerobacillus sp. QJM3NY_32; assembly: GCF_056173645.1. Lineage (NCBI taxonomy): Bacteria > Bacillati > Bacillota > Bacilli > Caryophanales > Bacillaceae > Anaerobacillus > Anaerobacillus sp. QJM3NY_32. The sequence goes on from NZ_CM149684.1 coordinate 2,111,693, forward strand.
GAAGAATCTAGGGTTATTGAATTTGGAAGTGGGGCAAGTCGCAAAATCAGACTTCTTCTTGAATCTGGATTGATTCAAGAATATAGTCCTATTGATATATCGAAAACATTTTTGAAAGAGTCTGCAGCACAATTGGCATTTGATTATCCTAACATTAAAATTACTGGTATTGTTGCGGATTATACAAATGCCTTTCATCTGCCGGAACATCTGCTTGATCCTTCTAAAAAAAAGACGGTCTTTTTTCCCGGTTCTACAATCGGTAATTTTGAGAAGCAAGAAGCAGAAAGGTTTTTATCAAGAATTTCGAGTACACTATCAAGTAATGATGGATTATTAATTGGAGTTGATCTAAAGAAATCACCATCTCTTCTGCATCGTGCTTATAATGATAGCAAGGGAGTAACTGCAAAGTTTAATTTAAACATGCTTCGTCATTTGAATCTTTCGTTAGGGGCGAATTTCTCCCTAGATCAGTTTGAGCATTACGCCTATTATAATGCTAATCTGGGAAGGGTTGAGATGCATCTTGTCAGTATGCTAGAGCAAATGGTGACCGTTGGTGATCAACATATCCATTTTGAGAACCATGAAACGATTCATACGGAGAATTCCTATAAATATAGTCTAGAGGAATTTAAACTGTTAGCAGAGAATTCAGGTTTCACATCAATGAAAACATGGACTGATCAAGAACAGCTTTTCAGTTTGCACTATCTTAGTGTGAAATAACGTAAGCTTTCTTACAGACATTCAATGATTATTTCGATATAATTGTTAATGAAGATATAGGTGAAGGAGAGATAATCATGAAGAAGATTGAAACAGCTGATTCTTATCAGTCATTCATTAACAATAATGACGTATCCATTCTAAAATATGAAGCTAACTGGTGCCCGGATTGCAAGCGCCTTGACTTTTTTATTGATGATATAATGAATGCTCATCATGAAAAACAATGGGCTCAAATCGATATTGAACAATTCCCTGAAATTACAGAGGAAAATGATGTTATGGGTATCCCGAGCCTTCTTGTCTATAAAGACGGCAAAAAGATTGGTCACTTGCATAGTGCGAATACCAAAAATCCAGATCAGGTGAAAGAATATTTAAGTCAATTCTAAACAAAAGAGAAGGTTGCGAAGGCAACCTTCTTTTATTTTGTTAGAACATATTCAATGGAGCCGTCGATTAATGAATGAACAAATGCAACTGTATATCCAATGCTAAGGTAAGTAGAAAGTGTCTCACTACAATGGGGATGTAATGGTTCTGTTGGGGCATGAAGACTTTTATACATGGTTTTTACGGTACTAGAGGTGGGTTCACAACGAAGTAGTACAACATGTTTGCCGCTCCAGGCGGTACTAATATGATTTCTCTGCATATCACTCTTCCTTTGTGAAAAATATATTCAGGGAATACAGTTAGGATATGAGTGAAATCCTAGGATGTTAGAAATAGAAATGAAAATTTAAAAATATTTTGAATTTTCATCAGATAACTGGTATATTAGTAGCATATAACGTCAAACTTCTCGATAATCGCATTTATTCACTAAAAAGCTGTGTGTTTTGTAAGTTTAAGGTCGGAATGTGTCATTTCTGAATTCTCCAGACAAGGGCAAACCATCCTAAAGGGTGGGACGCAAAGACACAGGTCTAATGTTGGTTCTCCAACGATGACGGCTGGTCCTCCTGGAAAACCCAAGAAGGAGGAGAAAAGAATGACCATGGCGAAACCTAAGCCTAAGAAGGTACTTGATCAAGAATGGGTTATTCTCATGAGGGCTGCCAGGGAACTTGGATTGAAGAAAGAAGAGGTACAGGCATTCTTAAGACAAGACAAAAACCGACATCTATGAATATACATAAATGAATGACGACCTTTAAGGTCGTTTTTTTGTGATAAGCTTTGATGAAAGCAAATACGGTGTGAAATGAATAATCCTTGACTTTAGGGCAATATTTTTTGTATCATATGTCATATCAATTGCATACATAAACCATACTAACTATGAAGGATAAATAGTAGTCAGAATAACCTTGACTTTAGCGATTCGGGGACGGTGGAAGCCCGAACGAGGTCTGATGAAACGGCAGTCTGGAGTTACGTTTCTCAAAGTGGATGCCTTATTTGCATCAACTAGGGTGGAACCGCGGGTGCATAAGCTCTCGTCCCTGGACATTTTTTGTCCATGGATTGGGAGCTTTTTATATTGATTGAGAAAAAAGGAGAGAATGACATGACAATTTCAATGGATCAGATCGTTTCAGTATCAAAGCACAGAGGATTTATTTTCCCTGGTTCTGATATTTACGGTGGACTAGCAAATACGTGGGATTATGGACCACTTGGTGTAGAACTTAAGAAAAATATTAAAGATGCATGGTGGAAGAAGTTTGTTCAAGAATCACCTTATAACAGTGGTCTAGATGCCGCCATTCTAATGAATCCAAAAACGTGGGAAGCTTCAGGTCATTTAGGTAATTTCAATGATCCTTTAATTGATTGCAAAAGCTGTAAAACACGTCATCGTGCAGATAAATTAATTGAGGACGCTCTTTCTACTGATGAAGAGGACATGATTGCAGACGGCCTTTCATTTGAAGAAATGGAGCGTTTGATGAAAGAAAATCATATTACTTGCCCTGAGTGTGGCAGTGAAGATTTCACAGAAATTCGTCAATTTGATCTTATGTTTAAAACCCATCAAGGTGTAACTAAATCGAGCACGAGTGAAATTTACCTTCGCCCAGAAACGGCGCAGGGAATCTTTGTAAACTTTAAAAATGTTCAACGCTCTATGCGTAAGAAAGTGCCTTTTGGTATTGCGCAAGTTGGAAAAAGCTTCCGAAATGAAATTACACCAGGTAACTTTACATTCCGTACTCGTGAATTTGAACAAATGGAGCTTGAATTCTTCTGTAAGCCAGGTAACGAATTAGAGTGGCATGAGTATTGGAAAGAGTACTGCAAAAACTGGCTTCTAAATCTTGGTGTAAAAGAAGATAGCATCCGACTGCGTGAGCATGCAGAAGATGAGCTGTCGCATTATAGTAATGCAACAACTGATATCGAGTACAAGTTCCCATTTGGCTGGGGCGAACTTTGGGGTGTTGCTTCACGAACAGATTACGACTTAAAGCAGCATATGGAACATTCCAATGAAGATTTCACTTATCACGATCAACAAACAGGGGAGAAGTATGTGCCTTATTGCATTGAGCCTTCACTTGGTGCTGACCGCGTCACTCTTGCTTTCTTGATTGAAGCATATGAGGAACAGGAGCTTGAAGATGGCACAACTAGAAGTGTGATGCACTTCCATCCAGCGATCGCTCCGTTTAAAGCTGCTGTATTCCCTCTATCTAAGAAGCTTTCTGAAGAAGCGCGTGCTGTTCATGCGGAACTTTCGAAATACTTTATGGTTGATTATGATGAGGCTGGCTCAATTGGTAAACGTTACCGTCGTCATGATGAAGTTGGTACACCGTACGCTATTACATTTGATTTTGATTCTGTTGAAGACCAACAAGTGACGATTCGTGACCGTGACACAATGGAACAAAAGAGAATGCCGATTTCTGAACTGAAAAGCTTTCTTGAAGAAAAAACACAATTTTAATGTAGGAAGCCGCTCAAAATACGAGCGGCTTTTCTTTATAATGAAGAATAACAATGATTCTTATTGATCGTTTACCCACGAGATTAAGCTAACTTGTTGTATAACTAATAAGGAGTGAATAGTAAGTGAAGATTCTATGGGATTTTGATGGCACATTATTTGATACATACCCTGCTTTTACAAAAGTAATGAAAGAATTAGTTTCTAAAGATGTAAAGGAAGAAGATATTTTAAAAGAGCTAAAAGTGTCTTTTCGTCATGCAACGGAAGTGTTTCATTTAACTGAAGAACAAATTAAAACGTTTCGTGAAATGGATAATGCCTTGTCACCAGAAGATAAACCACCATTTCCAGGTTTGAAAACAATTCTTCAAAAAGCTGAATTAAATGTCATTATGACTCATAAACCGCGTGAAGAGGTGATCACGATTTTAAAGTATTTTAATATGGAGCATTATTTCGCTGATCTTGTTGCCGGAGATGATGGATTTCCACGTAAGCCTGATCCTGCTTCCTATCACCATTTGAATAACAAGCATCAGCTTGATCTTGCCGTTGGTGACAGAGTACTCGATATTCTTCCTGCTAAAGAAGTGGGAATGAAAACGTGTTTATTTCAGAATGATTCTTCAGGCGCTGATCTATATGTTACTAATTATGAGGACTTGAAAAACCTGTTATGGCCATCTTCGTAAATAGCTTTTTATGGCCATTTAAAAGTTGAAGTCCTTCATATTCATATGTGATAATACACATATGAATATGAAGGGGATGGTTTTGCCGTGGATAAAAAACTTCGGTTTATTTTAATTACATTCTTATTAGGTGTTTTTCTAGGCGCGCTTGATTCAGGGATCGTTTCTCCTGCCTTAACAACGCTTATAGAAGATCTTGGCATTGATTTGAAATGGACAGTTTGGGTCGTTACAATCTATACACTTGTTTATGCGGTTAGCATGCCGATTGTAGGAAAACTTGCTGACTTATTTGGAAGAAAGCGTATTTTTCTTGCTGGGATTACATTATTTGCACTAGGTTCCCTTCTTGCGGGATTTAGTCAATCACTGCCTGTTCTATTAGCAGGGAGAGCGATTCAAGCCCTCGGTGGAGGGGGAATCATACCAATAGCGAATGCTGTAATTGGAAGTAGTTTCCCGAAAGAAAAGCGAGGTATGGCCCTTGGTTTAGTTGGTGCTATGTTTGGCGTAGCAACTATACTAGGACCGAACGTAGGGGGGTTCTTCGTTGCACAGCTTAGCTGGCGCTGGATTTTCTTTATCAACCTTCCAATTGCCGTTGTAATTATCATAATGGGACTTAAACTTCCGGATGACCGAACAGAGAGTAAGAAACCTTCACTTGATTGGGGTGGGGCGCTTGTTCTATCATTTCTAATTGTGTCCCTTTTACTAGGTCTAACCAACCTTGAAACGAGTGAATTTCTTCAATCCATCCAATCATTGCTTGTATGGCCATTGTTACTTATCAGTCTTGTGCTTATTTACCCTTTGATCAAGGTCGAAAAAGCGGCCGCAGACCCTATACTGAAATTAAGCTACTTTACTGATCGGAATATTGTTCTCGCATTACTTATTTCAACGATTACCGGCATTGGGATAATTAGTATGATTTTCGTACCGTCATTCTCTGAAATTATCTTGTCATTATCAAGGGGCCAGGGTGGTTATGTGATGACAATTTTAGCCGTTGCTTCTGGATTTGCAGCACCTATAGGTGGTGTTCTTCTTGATAAGTGGGGCGCCAAACAAGTCGTGTTATTAGGATTTTCATTAAGTCTTCTTGGCTCACTCGTCTTTACTTATCTAGCAGATGGATGGCTAACCCTTTCGCTTGGTATGGTGCTGTCTGGTGTTGGGATTGGATTTACAATGGGCACACCGCTTAATTACATTATCCTTGAGTTAACTCCTGATCGAGAAGCTGGCGCAGCGCTTTCTTTAGTAAGTTTATTTAGATCTGTTGGCACGTCGCTTGGTCCTGTTATCCTTGCAGGATTCATTGCGACTTCAGGTTCAAGTACATTTAGCGGTAGCAAAATAACGGATGGAGTAAGGGATATGATTCTATCAGGATATGAGCATATGTATCTAGCTGCTTCGGTTATATTTCTAACTGGACTTATTCTCGGCGTCTTTCTAAAAATGCCGGCAAAAGCCTCACAAAGTTAATTGATTTAAAAAACCATGTCGAGCGTATACGCTCGACATGGTTTTTTTATTGTCCAAATCGGTTAAGAACTTCATAAAAATGGGTAAGAAATTCAAAAAACTTTCTTTCAGAAGGAGCTAACTCTCTTCCTTGCGGGATAATGACGCCGACTGTTCTCGTGACGTTTGGCTCTGATAACTCAATTTTGACTGTCTCACCTGGGAGCTGCTCAGATAGGGTAATCTCTGGTAGTAGACTTACGCCAAGTCCAGCTGCAACTAGTCCTTTAATCGTATCGATATCTTCACCTTCAAATGCAATACGTGGTTTGAATCCAACTTGCTGGCAGGCTGAAGTAACGAGATGATGCAGGGCATAACCAGAGCGAAACAGCACAAATGGTTCATTTTTTAATTGTCCGAGCCGTAGCATTGGATAATCGGCCAGGGGATGAGATATAGGGAGGAGGGCTAAAAGTTTTTCTGTGAAGAAAATATGTCCATCAACATCAGTTCGATCTTTCGGCACTGGGGACACGAAAGCAATATCTATCTCCCCTTTACTTACTGCATCGGTAAGATCTTGTACAGATCCCTGTCTTAATTGAAATCCAACGCTTGGATGCTCCTTTCGAAATGCAGAAATAACGGTAGGTAATGTTTTAGCGGCAAGGCTGTTTGGAAATCCAATTCGAATCGTCCCTGTATCAGGATTTAAAAATTCATATACAGCTTGTCTCGCGCGTTCGATTTCTGAAATGGCCGTTTCAGCATGATCCATAAAAATATGTCCTACTTGTGTTAGCTTTACATTCCGTCCTTCTCGAATAAATAACTGCACTCCAAGCTCAGATTCAAGGTTGGCAATTTGTCTACTTACAGCTGATTGTGCGACGTGAAGGGAATTAGCTGCGTCTGTCACATGCTCCCGTTTCGCGACTTCCATAAAATAATACAGTTGCCTGAGTTCCATTTAAAGCAATCTCTCCTTTGATTCATATCAATATTAGATTAATTATATCTAAATTATATATTGGAAGCATTGGTTAAAGCAATGTACAATAAGTGTAGAATATTTAAACAATTTCGACGTTATGGCGTTAAAGCGAGAAACCATAATGAATTGGGATAAGAGCGAGGAGTGGGATTATGGATAGAAGTAACTTTCCAGAGAAACAAGGATTATATGATCCAATTCATGAGCATGACGCTTGTGGCATCGGACTGATCGCCAATATAAATAATGTGCCTGCACACGACATTATTGAAAAAGGAGTCTATATGTTACGCCAGCTAGATCACCGAGGAGGGCAGGGAAGCGATCCTGACACGGGTGACGGTGCGGGTATTATGTTACAGATTCCACACGAGTTTTTCAAAAAGAATTCAGGGTTCAACCTACCAGATAAAGGTGAGTACGGAGTAGGAATGATGTTCCTTCCGGTAGATAATCAGCTGAGACAGCGTGCAAAACAAATTGTTGAGAAAGCAATCAAGGAAGCAGGTCAAGAGTTTATTGGCTGGAGAACGGTTCCTGTAGATGAAACGACAATTGGAGAAGCAGCATGTATTGCTCAGCCTGTCATTCGACAGGTCTTTATTAAGAAAAGCGATATTTCAGCTGAAGAATTTGAACGTAAATTATACGTTATTCGTAAAAAAGCAGAGAAGCAAGTCGCTCAAGATTCACAGTTATCAAAAACAAAGTATTATGCAGCGAGCTTCTCCAAAGATACGATTGTTTATAAAGGGATGTTAACACCAGAACAGCTGGATCAATTTTATCTTGATTTGAAAGATCCTAGTTTTAAATCAGCTTTTTCAATGGTGCACTCACGCTTTAGTACAAATACTTTCCCAAGCTGGGATCGTGCTCATCCAAACCGTTATCTTATTCATAATGGGGAGATCAATACTCTTCGTGGAAATGTGAACTGGATGAGAGCAAGGGAAGGAGCTCTTCAATCGGAAGTATTTGGAGATGACATGAAAGACATTGCTCCAATTGTTCGTCCAAATGGAAGTGACTCCTCTTCATTAGATAACTGTCTTGAATTCTTGAATCTCTCAGGCCGTTCATTACCACATGCGGCTATGATGATGATTCCAGAGCCATGGGACCGTGATACTACGATGCTGGATCCAAAGAAAGCCTTTTATGAGTATCATAGTACATTGATGGAGCCATGGGATGGTCCAACAGCTATTGCGTTTACTAACGGTCGTCAAATAGGAGCGATGCTTGATCGTAATGGTTTGCGTCCTGCACGATACGTGATCACAAACGACGACACGTTTATTCTTTCTTCTGAAGTTGGCGTTATCGAAATAGAAGAAGAGAAAATTTCAGAAAAAGGCCGTTTAAGTCCTGGGAAAATGCTACTACTCGATCTAGAGGAAAAGCGCCTTGTTGAAGATGAGGAGATTAAAGCGCAAATTGCGACTGATCAACCTTATCGTAAATGGCTTGATGAAAACCTTATGAGTCTTTCACCAGAAAAAGTGAAGACAAGACAGATAGATGAGAAAGAACTCGTCCAAACACAGCGTGCTTTTGGATACACATATGAAGAACTTACAAAAAATATCGCGCCGATGGTTACTGAGAAAAAGGATCCGATTGGCTCAATGGGAAATGATGTTCCATTAGCTGTTCTTTCTGAGCGACCACAGTTACTGTTTAACTACTTTAAACAGTTGTTTGCTCAAGTAACGAATCCACCAATTGATTCGATTCGAGAAGAATCCGTTACTTCAACAATGACGCTGCTTGGCCCTGAAGGAAATTTACTTGAAACAAAACCGGGAAGCGCTAGAAGAATTCGTCTTGAAACACCTATTTTAACAGATAGTCGATTTGAAGCGATTAAGGCATTAGACGAAGAGGACTTTCATCCTGAAACACTTAGTTTATTGTTTAATGCAGCACGTGGTGAAACGGAAATGGAGCATGCACTTCTGGCGTTATTCCGTAAAGCTGATCGCGCAATTAAAAACGGGAAAAGCATACTTGTTCTCTCCGATTTTGGAGTGAATCATGAGAAAGCGGCGATTCCGTCTTTACTTGCTCTAAGTGGCCTACATCACCACTTGATTAAACGCGAGACGCGTACGAAAGTAAGTTTGATCGTAGAAACAGGTGAAGCTAGGGACGTTCATCAGTTTGCTATGTTAGTTGGTTACGGAGCAGACGCCATTTATCCATATGCTGCTTATGACTCGATTGACCATATGATTAACGACGGGACGATTGAGGGCTTTTCTTTCGAAGATGCCATTGATAATTATATTGATGCTGCGACAACTGGAATTGTAAAAGTGATGTCCAAAATGGGCATTTCAACAATTCAAAGCTATCGAGGAGCGCAAATTTTCGAGGCAATTGGAGTTAGTAACGAAGTAATTGATCGTTATTTTGCTGGTACAGCTTCGCAAATTGATGGTATTCCAATCGATGTTATTGCAACAGAAACGTTAATGAGGCATCACTTTGCTTATCATGATTCTGAATATAGTGATCTTACACTTGAAACAGGTAGTGAACTGCAGTGGAGAAATGGGGGAGAGCACCATTCATTCAATCCGAAAACCATTCATACACTCCAACACGCTGCAAGAAGTAATAACTATGAATTATATAAGAAATTCTCTGGCATGGCGTTAGAAGAGAATCTCACTTATTTAAGACAGGCGATTGATTTTGGTTCGAAAGATGCGATCTCGATTGATGAGGTTGAAAGTGTTGAATCGATTACTCGTAGGTTTAAAACGGGTGCAATGAGCTATGGTGCCTTAAGTGGTGAAGCTCACGAAGCTCTTGCGATTGCAATGAACCGTATAGGTGGACGTAGCAATAGCGGTGAAGGTGGAGAGGACCCTTCTCGTTTCACTCCTGATGAAAATGGTGATCTTCGTCGAAGCTCTATTAAACAGGTAGCATCAGGTCGATTTGGTGTATCAAGCTACTACTTAAGCAATGCAGATGAAATTCAAATTAAAATGGCACAAGGTGCGAAGCCTGGTGAAGGTGGTCAGCTACCAGGGAAGAAAGTATACCCTTGGATTGCTGAAGTTCGTGGCTCGACTCCAGGTGTTGGACTGATTTCACCACCTCCACACCATGATATTTATTCGATTGAGGATCTTGCCCAGCTAATTCATGATTTAAAGAATGCAAATCCATCTGCACGAATTAACGTAAAGCTAGTTTCAAAAGCAGGCGTTGGTACGATTGCTGCAGGTGTAGCTAAAGGGCTTGCAGATGTTATTCTCATTAGCGGATATGAGGGTGGAACAGGAGCATCTCCAAGAACGAGTATCAAACACGCTGGTCTTCCATGGGAACTTGGTCTAGCGGAGACGCATCAAACACTCGTATTAAATGATTTACGTGATCGTGTTGTTCTAGAAGCTGATGGAAAAATGATGACTGGTCGCGACGTCGTGATGGCAGCTATTCTAGGCGCTGAAGAATTTGGATTCTCGACAGCACCGCTAGTCGTTCTTGGTTGTATTCTTATGAGAGCGTGCCATCTTGATACGTGCCCGGTTGGTGTAGCTACTCAAAACCCTGAACTACGTAAGAAATTTATGGGGAATCCGGATCACGTCGTGAACTACATGCAGTTTATTGCACAAGAAGTTCGCGAAATCATGGCTGAGCTAGGCTTTAGAACAATCGAGGAAATGATTGGACGTACGGATGTACTGAAAGTAAGTCGTCGCACGAAAGATCACTGGAAAGCAAGATACCTTGATCTAAAACCGCTTCTCTATCAGCCGCATGTGTCAGAAGAGGTTGGACGCTTCAAACAGCGTGATCAGGATCACAAGTTAGAAGCTGCACTTGACAATACGTCAATTATTCCTGCAGCACTCGGTGCGCTCGAAGAACAGAAGCCATTTGAGGGATCTTATGTTATTAGAAATACAAACCGCGTTGCAGGTGCTCTACTAGGACATGAAATTACGAAGCGCTATGGCGCAGAAGGACTTCCAGAAGATATGATTCGCTTACACTTCACAGGTTCAGCAGGTCAAAGTTTTGGAGCCTTCGTACCAAATGGCGTCACAATGCAACTAGAAGGCGATGCAAATGATTATGTAGGTAAAGGGTTATCAGGTGGGAAACTGATCATCCATCCGTCAGCTAAAGCTGAATTTGCTCGTGATGAAAATACAATTGTAGGTAACGTTGCTTTCTACGGAGCAACTTCAGGTGAAGCTTATATTAGTGGTCTCGCAGGAGAGCGATTCTGTGTGAGAAATAGTGGTGCAAGTGCGGTTGTTGAAGGTATTGGAGACAACGGATGTGAATATATGACAGGTGGCCGTGTTGTTGTTCTTGGCGAGACCGGGAAGAACTTTGCAGCAGGTATGTCAGGTGGAATTGCCTATGTTCTTTCAGATGACCAGGAGGCGTTTAAGCGCAATGTAAATGCTGAAATGGTTCACATTGAATCACTACGTAACTATGACGAGATTCTTGAAGTGAAGCATATGATTCAGCAGCATGCATACTTTACTGATAGTCCAAAAGCGATCCGTTTCATTCAAAACTGGAATGAAGTTGTCGGGAAGATCGTGAAAGTAATTCCGAAAGAATTTAAAAGAGTCACAGAATCATTAGAAGAATTGAAAGAAAAAGGCTATGAAGATGACGACGCAGCATATGAGGTGTTCCAACAGGCTAAGAACGGTCAAATGAAGCCACGTCAAAGCGACTTGGAACCGGTATAAGGGGAGGTATTCGATTGGGTAAGCCAACAGGTTTTTTAGACTATCCTAGAGAAAAAGCACGTGAAAGAGATCATTCAACACGTTTAAAAGATTGGGAAGAATACCAGCTTCCTCAATCTGAAGAAAATCTGAAAACGCAAGGGGCACGCTGCATGGATTGTGGCACGCCCTTCTGCCACTCAGGTATAGAACTAAATGGGAGTGCATCGGGTTGTCCACTTTATAATTTGATTCCTGAATGGAATCACCTTGTATATCAAGGGAAATGGAAAGATGCGCTAGATCGACTTCTTAAAACGAATAACTTTCCGGAATTCACCGGTAGAGTTTGCCCGGCACCGTGTGAGGGAGCCTGCGTAGCAGCTATTCCTGACGACGCTGTTGCAATAAAAAGCATCGAGAAGGAAATTATTGATCGCGGGTTTGCAGAAGGTTGGATGACACCCCAGCCTCCCAAAAATCGTACAGGTAAGAAGATTGCCATTGTAGGGTCAGGTCCTGCTGGTTTAGCAGCGGCCGATCAGCTAAATAAAGCTGGTCATACTGTCACTGTATTTGAGCGTGACGATCGTATTGGTGGTTTACTAATGTACGGTATTCCTAATATGAAGCTTGATAAAGAATTAGTTGAACGACGTGTGAAGCTTCTTGAAGATGAGGGAGTAACCTTTATTGCGAATACCGAAATTGGAAAAGATGTCACACAAGATGAGCTTCGTGATCAGCATGATGCTGTAATTCTTTGTACAGGTGCTCAAAAGCACCGTGATCTTCCGATTGAAGGTCGTAAGCTCGGTGGCATTCATTATGCCATGGATTATTTAAGACAGAATACGAAAAGTTTGCTTGATTCTAAGCTTCAAGATAACAAGTATGTTTCTGCAGAAGGTAAAAATGTTATTGTTATCGGTGGCGGAGATACTGGAGCGGACTGCGTGGCAACTGCGCTCAGACACGGTTGCAAAAGTGTACACCAATTTGGTAAACACCCGCAGCTAACTGCCGACCGTATGATCGATAATCCTTGGCCAGAATTCCCTAAGGTTTTTACTCTTGACTATGCTTATGAAGAAGCGCAAGCAGAGCACGGGGAAGATCCTCGTCAATATTCCATCATGACGAAAAAATTCGTTGGTGACGAAGATGGCAATGTGAAGGAACTTCATACGGTTACAATCGAAAAGCATGTTGATAAGATGGGCAATGTGTTCATGAAAGAACTCCCTGGTACAGAGCAAGTTTGGCCAGTTGAGCTTGTCTTCATTGCTATTGGATTTACTGGACCTGAAGAAGGGGTTCTCGAACATTTTGAAGTAGAGCAGGACAATCGGAAACGAGCGAAGGCTGAATTCGAAGACTATCGCACAAACGTTGATGGTGTTTTTGCAGCAGGTGATGTTCGCAGAGGACAGAGTCTCATTGTATGGGCGATAAATGAAGGTCGCGGCGTTGCACGCGAGACCGATCGTTATCTTATGAATAAAACTGTCATGCCTTAATTGAAATAAAAAAGCACTCCTATGAAGGTAGTGACCCCGAAAGTTAGAGTTAAAACTAACTTCCGGGGGTCATCACCGAAGGGGTGCTTTTTCACTTTGTTAGGATGAACGATCTTTCGTGTGGATGATGGCGAGCACAAGAGCGGAAAAGCTGACCATTAACGACAGGGCCTCAAATACGCTTAGCATCACATCACTCCTTTACATATAGAATGTCACCAGCAGGGGTTGTCCTATACGCATAAGAGGAAAAGATTTGACATAAGAATACAAATTATATACACTTAAATCAAATATCTCAAATTCGAGATAAAAGACATCTAAAAGAACAAATTAGACGATTAAAAACCGTACTATACGGGAACCTTCTAAAGTGGATGTAATATTGAAAAGGAGACTTGTCATTTATGAAGCATACAACAGGAATACATCATATTACCGCAATTGTAGGAAATCCTCAGGAAAATATTGATTTTTATAGTGGGGTTCTTGGTCTTCGTCTCGTTAAAAAAACAGTGAACTTCGATGATCCAGGAACATACCATCTTTATTTCGGAAATGAAGAAGGGGCACCGGGTACAATCATGACCTTTTTCCCATGGTCGAAAGCACATGATGGAAAGATTGGCTCTGGTCAAGTTGGCGTAACTAGCTTCGTTGTGCCTGAAGGCAGTTTAACGTTCTGGAAAAAGCGTCTTGATAAATTAAATGTAGAAAACGGTGAGATGACTCGGTTTGGTGAAAAGGTTCTCGCTTTTGATGATCCACATGGACTACACCTTGAACTCGTTGAAAGAGAAGAAGGGGAGCGAAACACGTGGAGCTTTGGCGGTGTTAGCACAAAACATGCAATCAAAGGATTTGCAGGTGCTACATTATTGACCGGCAAGTCGGAAGCAACTATGAATGTGTTAGAAGAAGTTCTTGGTTTTATTCGTGTAGCTGAAGAAGAAGATTTTGTTCGATTTAAATCCAGTGATTCGATAGGCAACACGGTCGACGTGAAGAAAACACCGCTAGATTCTGGAAACATGGGCTCAGGTACTGTCCATCATATTGCGTTTCGGGCTAATGACTTCAATGATCATGAAGAATGGAGAAACTTACTCGAAGAAAAAGGGTATAAACCAACTCCGGTCGTTGATCGACAGTATTTCAATGCCATTTACTTCAGAGAAGAAGGTGGAATACTGTTTGAAATAGCGACGGATCCTCCAGGGTTTGCAAAAGATGAAGACCCTGATGAAATGGGGAAAAACCTACTTCTACCACCATGGCTAGAAGAGAAGCGATCTCAAATTGAAAATCATCTTGAACCAGCGGAAGCAAGAGTCCTAAATGGTGACAAATGATGAACCATCTTTTTAAACAAGGAAAAAAAGAGCTTCCGACTCTACTACTACTTCATGGTACTGGCGGAACAGAAGAAGATTTGGTTCCTTTAGCTGAACTTATTGCTCCTGGGCATTCCATTCTGAGTGTGAGAGGTAATGTATCAGAAAACGGGATGGCGCGCTTTTTCAAGCGATTAGCGGAAGGCGTTTTTGATGAAGCGGATTTAATAGAGAGAACACATGAATTAAATGCTTTCATCGATGAATCAGCACAAAAATACGATTTTGAGCGCAACAACGTTATTGCAATAGGGTACTCGAATGGCGCTAACATCGCAGCTAGCCTTCTATTCCACGATGCAAATTCGCTTAAAGGCGCTGTCCTACATCATCCTATGGTGCCACTGCGTCATCTTGAGCTACCGAACCTTAAGCAAAAACCAATTTTCATAGGCGCTGGTGAAAATGATCCCATTTGCTCTCCAAAAGAGACAAAGGAACTTCAGGAAATGTTTTCTCATGCTGGGGCAGAGGTAACGGTTCATTGGGAAAGTGCAGGTCATCAATTAACGAGATCAGAAGTAGAAAAAGCGGCAGAATGGTTTAAAGAAAACTATTAGAACAGCTGGTTGATTTTAATTAGTTATACAATAAAAAAGCGGAAACGAGCATTAAAATCGAATGATTTTGATGCTCGTTTTATTATAAAGGATAAGTTCATACGATATTTAATGACTAGATTTTGAATCATTCATAAGCAATAAATCTACTTAATCTATTAAGTTTGAGGACATGGTTTTAACGGGTTTAGATCCAAAAATCATTATGATAAAATAAGGGTGATGATTTGAAGTGGTTTTCAGGTAAGGAGTCGAATGTTGGATGATGAATATTGTGAAAGGTAGTACCGCACTTGTTATGCTTGTTTTATCTACATTAGGAAGCTGGTATGAAGGTAGTGAACTACGAAATAAACCGTGGGAATGGGAATATAGCACATTTTTTTCAAGGGTGATAAACGGCCAAGTTACAGGGCAAGCAGATATATCAAGTCTAGATCACTTTATATATGCGGCTAAATTCAAACCGCTCTTCCCAATTCTTATGGTGGTAAGCGGTATTTATTTGCTGACGTTTTTATTTTCATTCGCCGTTAAGCATGATCGGAAGAAGTTAAAAGTCTATTATGGAAGTCTAGGAATGGGGTTACTTCTCGCAAGTTGTTTTAGCAATAATTCTCCCACAATTGGATTAGAAATAATTTCATGGTTGCTCATCACTGTTGGTTTACTCAATATTGGAGGATTCTTATGGATCGGTAGAAGGACAAGAGAAATTTAGTGTTAATAGAGCTTAATCGTTTAATTAGAGAAAGGCGGCCCTGTTATCGAGATAACAGGGCCGCCTTTTCATTTAAGCAACTGATTTGGATGTTTTCTTTTTATCACGATCGATGACAGCTGCCCCAATAATATCACCAAGTACGTTCGAAGCTGTACCAGCCATGCCAATCATGACGTCAACTCCAGCGATTAAAGCAACAATTTCTAAGGGAAGGTTAAACATGGTTAACACTGCTGATAATGTCACTAAGCCGGCAGCGGGAATCCCTGCCGTTCCTATGGAGAGAAGTGTACCTATGGCAACAATGGTCACATAATCCATAACGGAAAAGTTTAACCCGGTGACGTTTGCAGCAAAAACGATTGACACACCCATTCTTAAGGCCCCTCCATCTGAATTGAAGACGGCCCCGATTGGTAAAGAAAAGTTCACAATTCGTTCTGAGATGCCGGCTTTTTTAGCAGAGTCAATCGCGATTGGAAGCGAAGCGATACTACTTGATGTAAAAAATGCTGTTAAATAAGCATCTTTCGTTTGAAAAAAGAAGTTTTTAATACTTAATTTCGCGTACTTTAGAAAAGAAGTATAAATCAATGCCCAAAGTAATAGAACGCCTAAATAAAAAACACCTGTGAAAGCAAGTAAAGATTGGAACGTTTGCCAGCCTTGATTGCCGAAGGATGTGGCACTAATGGCGAAGATGCCAAGCGGTGCATAAAGTAAAATACCTTGCAGTAACAAAAAGAATAAGTCATTTGCAGCGGAGAATAGCTTATGAAGTCTCTCGCCAGATTCACGCATGTCATTTTTCTCAGAATAGCGCATTTTTCCTATAGTTAATCCAATGATCACAGCTAGAAAGAGTATACCCATGAGTTGTCCCGAAGAAAAGGTTTCAAAAAGGTTATTCGGAACGATATTTAAGAGAACATCAGAAAAACCAGGAGTGTCAGGCTTTTCAACTTTCGTATCCGGAAGTGTTAGACCAGACCCAGGGCTAATCCATAAAGCGATTGTAACACCTATTAAAACAGCGGCTGCTGTTGTTAATCCGTAATATACTAACAGTTTTCCACCTAATTTCCCAACGTATTTAGGGTTCATTTGATTGATTGCAAGCACAACTGTTAGAAAAATAACTGGAATGGCTACCAGGTTAAGCAAGTTGATTAGAATGGTGCCAAGCGGTTTAATGAATTCTATACTTGAGCCAAAAAGAATTCCCGCTGTAATACCAAGTATAAAGCCAAGCGTCATTTTTAGTATGAATGAAGAATTTTTATACATTATCCACATTTTTTGCATTGTTCCACCTCTTATTAAATAGTGTTATTAGTATAACAGCTACATAATAATTTGTTTAGAATTTGAATTTTCATTTATCGTATTTGTTAAAATTATATGGTTTATATAACAATGAGCCAATGGTGTTTATGTTAGTTGATAGCACGTGTCCACCGAATACAGCTTCACTTCATTTTTTATTTCAATATAGTTTCTAAGGTGGAGTAGTTCTCTCCGGAAATCTTCTTAAACGACATGGTATACTAGCTTTGAAGGAAATTAAAGGAGATAATCGGATGATTTTTACAACTGCAGGGAGACCGACTGAAGCACTCATTAAAGAGGCTATAAAACTGAGTCATTATTATGAAGGTACTTACATATCAAGAGAAAAACGATCGATTCAACAAATCATTCATCTTTATCAGGAAATAGTTGTGGTTGTCGGTTTTGATCGATTATGTTTGTATAAAAAAAGCGCTGAAACACCGGTTTTCTTTCATCCAAACTCAGCCATGTTTCGTTGCAGGGCGGTTCTAAATGGACGCGATGATGCGTTTATTAAGGCGAGTGGTCTTAGTGAGGGAATGAGCTTGTTAGATTGTACAGCAGGTCTTGCTTCTGACAGCATCGTTGCGAGTTTAGTAGTAGGCGAATTCGGTAGTGTACAAGCAATTGAGGGTTCAGAGCACGCGCTATTACTTCAAGAAGGATTAAAAAAATGGGAAAGTAATAATAACTACGTAGATAAGGCGATGAGGCGAATAACAGTTCGAAGTAATAAATATGAAGACGTATTACCTCATTTAATGGAGAACTCGGTTGATGTTGTATATTTTGACCCAATGTTTGAAGATTCTATCTTAGCATCTGACGGCGTATCTGGTATCAAACAGGTTGCGCTTTATGATGCACTCACAGAAAATATGGTGATGGAAGCTAGAAGAGTTGCTCGCATAAGAGTGATTTTAAAAGATTCTTGGAACAGCTCGCGGTTTGAACAGTTAGGTTTTCAACAACAAATTCGAAAAACATCGAAATTTCATTATGGAATACTTGAATGCAAGGAGTGAGGAGCTTTGTTACCAGACCATCTTGATCATCAGTTGAAAATTTTGTTTATCGGTTTTAACCCTGGACTCCAGTCCGAGAATGAGGGGCATCATTATGCAAACCCAACAAATCGTTTTTATTCCGTATTAAAAGAAGCGGGTCTTACAGATCGTAAGCTCTTACCAGAGGAAGATCATAGGCTTTTAGAATATGGGTATGGACTCACGAATATCGTAGATCGTCCTACGCGAGGAGCGGCTGACTTAACGTCTGATGATTACACAAAAGGACGAGAGCAGCTTAGCAAGAAAATTAGATTGTACAAGCCCGAAGTCAATTGTTTTGTAGGAAAAGGAGTTTACCAGAAATTCTCGGGTGTTAGAAAGGCTGAGTGGGGATATCAACCCGTTAATCAAATAGATGGTGTGCAAGATTTTGTGGCACCATCAACTAGCGGATTAGTTAGGATGACGCTTGAGGAATTAGTAGAAATCTATCGGCATTTAAGTACAATGCTAAGAAAATGAACGACATAGATTTTGTTCTCATTCGAGAATCAACAGTATCTAGCTAAGTACAGAGAAATAGTCCCTTCGTAAGAACATGTCGTACATTACTGGTGCAACATTAATCGAAAATTCTCTAATGATTAGCCATTACGAGCATATATTATTTAAAAAGCTATGTTAGTTAATAGTGATGATATATCGGCTTTCGGTAAAAAACAACAACGTTCAATCTAGCCATTAAAGAGGGTGAATGGTGTGGCTTTTATGTTTGATAAAGATCGATTTGTAGATGATCGTTCCTTAAGTCTGAGCGTGAAAAACAAAGGGCTAAACTATGGTTTAGGCTGCATAGAAGGTATACGCGCCTTTTGGAATAAAGAACAAAAGCAGCTTTTTGTTTTTCGATTAGATGATCATTTTAAAAGGTTCCACGGCTCTGGAAAAAGCTTGTATATTCCCATTCCCTATTCTATAGATCAGTTGTCTGAGATTACCAGACAGTTACTATTAATCAACCAAGTGACTCAAGACGTTTATATACGGCCGCTTTGTTTCAAAGGAGCTAATACGTTACGTCCAGATTTAAATGATCCATTAAATCATCTAGCAATCTATCTGGATCTTACCGAGTATGAGCCAAAAGCTTCTATAAATGTATGTGTTTCCTCTTGGACAAGAGTAGGAAGTAATATGATTCCTCCACAAACAAAATCAACAGCTGGTTACTTGAATTCAGGGTTGGCAATTAATGAAGCGATGTTAAACGGTTATGATGGGGCTCTTTTTTTAACTAGAGAAGGGAATGTTAGTGAAGGAGCTACTAATAACCTCTTTATCGTACGAGGGAATGAAGTTGTGACTCCTCCAGTATCAGATGATATTCTTCCTGGAATCACTCGGAATACCGTTGCTCAAATTGTATACAGAGAGTTAGGATTATCAATGCGAGAACAGAGTATTACGAGAGTTGAGTTATACGAGGCAGATGAAGTGTTTCTTACGGGAACGGCTATTGGAATTAAGCCAGTAGTGGAGATAGATCGGAGAATAACAGGAAATGGTAAAATCGGTCTGATTACACAGAAAATCCAAAAAACGTATGACCAGATCGTTCGTGGGGAAATGTCATCCTATATTAGCTACTGTACTTCTGTGTATTAAAATGCAAAGATCTTCGAGCTAAATCGCTTAAGGTACTATATCCTTTACGATGTAATTTTTTATTAAACGAGTAAATAGAAGAGAAAATCAATTTGCCAAACCGTTAATCTTAGCACCAGCATAAACTGCTTTTATTTCTATTTATGTAGTATTTAATTTTATTTCGATATACTTTACTGACGATTTCTACCATTATTTCTTAGCGGTTTAGCGAATTGGTTTATTAGTTGGATGAGACAGGATATAGAAATGGGGTCCATCAATAAAAGGGATGTCAAGTATATTTATTATAGATAAAACGGTTATCACCATTTAGGGACAAAGTGATAACCGTTCATATTTTCTATACAAATCGTAGCAACAATCGCTTCAACAGAGGCGTTAAATAAGCGGGAATCTCATTAGCAGAAGGAATCACAAGGCTTTGTGTGCCGTAGATATTTCGCATCGTATTTTTTTCCTTTTCCTGTGGTTCCCCGTTAGATAAGAAAACACCGATTACTTCAAAGCCTTTTTTCCTTGTTTGCATCACGGCTTCATGAGTATCAATGATACCATTTTCGCTGTAATCGTATGCGGAAGGCTCGCCGTCTGTAAACACAAGTAAAATTTTATGTTTTTCATTTCGTTCAGCTAATTCTTGAGCAACTTTTCGAATCGCATACCCATCCCGATTGTCTTCTTCAGGTTCCAATTGCATAATTTTAGCCCCTTCATGAGCTTGAGTCGATCGGTTGTAATCAACAATTTGAAACAGGGTATTCGGTTGTTCCTGATCATCAGCATCGAATGCATCTTCATAGAATCCAGTGATCGAGTGTTTAATATTTAGTCCTTTTAGCGTCTCATGGAAAAGCGTAATACCTAGTCGTGTTTCTTCCATCTTGTCGTACATCGATGCCGAGCAATCGACGAGTAACGAGAACGTTACATCAAGCTCTGTACTAGGCGCATTCTTTTTATAAAAGAGACGAGGGTTTTCGTCTGTTAATAGCCTTAGTAGCTTGCGGTTCAATCGTCCAAAATGAAGATCACTTCTAGGAGCAATTTGTTTTTGCTCGATCGTTTTCTGGATCGCAGCACGAAGTGATTTTTCAGCGTATTGGATGTCAGCCTTCGCAGTTCGATAATTCGAAAGCTCTTCAGAAGTTGGTTTTTCGGCATGACGAATCACTTCTTTTACGTTTCGATTCGCTTCACCTAGAGGATCCTGTGAAGAAGCAACTGCTTTTGTATCACGACTTTCAAGAATTGCCTCTTCATCAAACTGACTGCCCTCTGACTGCTTAGAAGCACCTTGGACACTGACAAAGGCCTGATCACCAGATTCTTCTTTTCGCTCGCCTTCTCCGATCAGATCTGATTTAGCGCCTTCTTCTAAGTCAAATTGAAGGAAGTTGGATCCTTCTTGCTCCTGCTCTTCATGCCACGTATTCATTTCCTCATCATACGTTTCTTTATCTTCTTTATCAGTCGTTTCCATCGTATCGTCACTTTTTAACTGACGAGCTTCTTCATCTTCAACAACAGTGGAAGCGTTGACCGAGGTTCCATACATCGTTAAATATTCTGTTGTCATATCGAAATGATCAACATTCAGCTCCTGACAAAATGCGCTTGTGAGAGTGGCAACGTCTTTTGTTGAACTAGCTTTAGAAATCTCTATAATTAAATGGCGCAGATAGGGCTTATATTCTGCTAGTTCATTTCCTAGAGCAACTGGTTTACCGATCGCTTGTAGATAGATTGCGCAGAATAATGCATCAAGCAGCTGATTCTGGCGATTATGAACTTCAAGACGACCACGAAAACGCTTTTGAAATAATGTTCGTCTTGTATCAAAAGCAGCGCTCATTCCTGGTCGGATAGACATACAAATCTGCTCGAGTCTTATATCCTCTAATAATGCAAACAGTTGTTTACGGAAAAGAGGATGTGATTGTTGTTTGATAGTGGAGAGGTAGTGATCTACTTCATTGAAATTCGTATAATGAACATTACCAAGTGCACGAAGGTAGATGTCACTTTTCATACCATCATATTGCGTTCCATCAAAAATATCATTCCAATAATGACTGACCGTAATCAACTGTTCAGCTGGTCTGTAGTAAGAATGGAAAGCGAACTGAACTTCACTCTCTAGATGACTCAGTGTTTCCGCGAGATCAGATAAACTTAGATGAAGAAACGGATCAGTCTGATTCTCAGCAAAGTTTAGAAACTTCATTTATGATTTCTCCTGATAACGTCCGAAAATTGTTTCTGCGATGTTTTCCACTGCAGCTTTTTCACGCTCATCTTCAAGCTTATCTGTAATCGCTCGTTTAATCGCGCGTCTCGCTTCCATAAATGTTGTTAAGTCACAAGCGTCTAGAAGTGAACGAGGAGAGGCGGCTTCCTCTGAAATTTGACCATCTCTTACTTTTGATTGAAGGTCAGCAGATAACGTAACAAACTGATCCAGCTGTTTTGAATCATCTAAAAGCGATTGTTCACTTAACATTTCTTTTAAAGCTTCTCCCTGTAGGTAAGGTACTTCTATCACGATAAAACGATTTTTTAATGCTTCATTTAATGGTGCTGTTCCAATATATCCTTCATTAATTGCAGCAATGACGCCAAAGTTCTCTTTTGCCCGAACCGTTTCTCCTGTGAAAGGGTTTAGAACCATACGACGATAGTCAAGTACACCATTTAGAATGGGAAGTGTTTCTGCTTTAGCTGTATTAATTTCATCAATATAGAGAAGTTCGCCGTTTTTCATCGCGTTTTCTACTGGTCCAGGAATGAATGTAATATGAGCATTGTTTTGTTCGTCATATGTTAACGTTTTATACCCTAGAAGCGCTTCCGCATCAAGGTCAACAGAACAGTTAATCGAGTACATTGGCTGGTTAAAGAAGTAGCTAATTAGTTCGGCAAGTTTTGTCTTACCAGCACCTGTTGGACCTTTAAGAAGCACATTTTTACCTAGAATCAAAGCTGTGACGGCATCTTTTACGATCGACATATCTGGTGCTGTATAGCCTTCAGATCCGATGAGATAGTGCTCTGGATTGGAGTTTGCCTCGCGTCTTGCTTCAATACGGTCTTGTATTTTATCTGGAATATCAAACGTTTCATATAATTGCATCTTTCATACCTCCGAGTTTCGAATTCATGTCTATTCAAAAGTTAACTATAACGGAAAAAAACGGTCTCTGTCTAATGAAAGTCGTTCTAATGCCAACGTCAATCATTTTACCAGGCGGAATAGATGAGCTATACTAGTTCTAGCAAGTAGGCCTAAGAAAGAAGGGGGCATAAGAATGAAGCCTATTCAAATAGAAAAAGTACAAGAAATCCTTGAAACATTTGAGAACAAAGAACTGTATTTTCACTTAGAAACAACGAGTGGAGCCTATGCTGCTCAAGATAAAGAAAAGCTTGCGGTTGGAGCTTACATAAGAAATGGCTCAATCAAATTCACCAATGTCAAAATGGCAGGTAGCGGTCCATTCCGCGTTGGGTTTAAATTAAATGACGGTTGGATGTATGCTGAAGGCTTAACGGATTATCAATTGGATGATGGTCGTTTATTAATGGCAGGTCATGATTCGAGCGGCCGTTTAGCAGTAGCTGTTCAATTAAGCTATACACCATTCGACTAAGGAGGAAACGATTATGGAGAAACAAGTCCTCGTTGTTTTCCCGCATCCGGATGATGAAGCTTTCGGAACTGCAGGGTTGATAACGAAATTTGTAAATGAAGGCGTGCCCGTCACTTATGCATGTGCAACGCTCGGAGAAATGGGACGCAATATGGGGAATCCATTTTTTGCGACAAGAGAAACACTTCCAGAAGTACGAAAGAAAGAATTACAAGATGCCTGCAACGCTATGGGCGTAAAAGATCTTCGCATGCTCGGGTTTAGAGACAAGACGCTTGAGTTTGAAGACCCTGAACTGCTTGTTTCTACAATTGGAGAGCTAGTTGATGAATTAAACCCATCATTAATTATTACATTTTATCCAGAATACGGTATCCATCCGGATCATGATGCTTGCTCTGCAGCTGTCATAGAAACGTTAAAACGGATCCCGAAGGAAAAACGTCCAACGGTTTATGCTTTACCAATTACTCCGGACCGTGAAGTGGTACTTGGTAAACCTGATAAAGTTTTTGACGTAACGGATGTGTTAGAAACGAAGATCAAAACCATTGAAGCTCACCGCTCCCAAACAGAGGCGATGGTGGCAAGACTTGAAGATGGTTCAATGGATCCGAATTCTGAAATGATGTCGTTTATTAAACAAGAATCCTTCTGGATCTATCCATTTGATGAATAAGATCTGTTGGGTTCATATCTATTCCGTGTAGAACATGTTATAATTTGCACTATATTACGATAGATGGAGGAATACGACCTAAATGATTACAGTTACAGATGTCGGCTTACGATATGGTGATCGTAAGCTTTTTGAAGATGTTAATATTAAATTTACTCCAGGAAACTGTTATGGACTAATCGGTGCTAATGGTGCTGGTAAGTCAACGTTTCTTAAGATTTTATCAGGTGAAATCGAACCACAAACTGGCGATGTTCATATGGGACCGGGAGAACGACTTGCCGTCCTGAAACAGAACCATTTCGAATACGAAGAGTATGAGGTTCTTAACACCGTAATTATGGGACATGCACGTCTTCATGAAGTGATGCAGGAAAAGAATGCGATCTACATGAAAGAGGATTTCTCTGATGAAGATGGTATGAAAGCTGCAGAGCTTGAAGGTGAATTTGCTGACCTTAACGGGTGGGAAGCTGAATCAGATGCAGCTGTATTGCTTAGAGGACTTGGTATTTCTGAAGATCTTCATGATAAGAAGCTTGCAGACCTTACTGGTTCTGAAAAAGTGAAAGTACTTCTTGCACAGGCTCTTTTTGGTTCTCCTGATATTCTTCTACTGGATGAGCCTACGAACAACCTTGATCTTGGCGCAATTCAATGGTTAGAAGAGTTCCTTATTAACTTTGAGAATACCGTTATTGTTGTGTCCCATGACCGTCACTTCCTAAACAAAGTATGTACGCACATGGCTGACCTTGATTACGGTAAAATCCAAGTGTATGTGGGTAACTACGATTTCTGGTATGAATCAAGCCAGCTTGCTCGTACGATGAAAGAGGATGCGAACAAGAAAAAAGAAGAGAAAGTAAAGGAACTTCAAGCGTTTATCCAGCGCTTTAGCGCGAACGCGTCGAAGTCTAAACAGGCTACGTCACGTAAGAAGCTTCTTGATAAGATTACGCTTGATGATATTAAGCCTTCTTCAAGAAAATATCCTTACGTAGCCTTTACACCAAATCGTGAAATCGGAAACGACGTGCTTCACGTTGAAGGTTTAACAAAAACGATTGATGGTGTAAAAGTACTTGATAACGTAAGCTTTATGCTAAATAAAGACGATAAAGTGGCACTCGTAGGTCGTAATGAAATTGCGAATACGGCGCTCATTAAAATCTTGATGGGTGAAATGGAAGCAGATAGCGGAACGTTCAAGTGGGGTGTTACCACTTCTCAAGCTTACTTCCCTAAAGATAACTCTGATTACTTTGAGGGTGTGGATACGAACCTTGTTAACTGGCTTCGTCAATATTCCCCAGAAGATCAAAGCGAAAGCTTCCTACGCGGCTTCCTTGGAAGAATGCTTTTCTCTGGTGAAGAAGTATTGAAGAAAGCGAGCGTTCTTTCCGGTGGCGAAAAAGTTCGCTGCATGCTTTCAAAAATGATGCTTAGCGGTGCGAATGTTCTTGTACTTGACGATCCGACAAACCACCTGGATCTTGAATCAATTACTGCACTCAACAATGGTCTTATGAATTTCAAAGGTGCAATGATCTTTACATCTCATGACCACCAGTTCATTCAAACGATCGCAAATAGAGTAATTGAAGTAACACCTAAAGGGATCATTGATAAAGAAGCAACTTATGATGAGTACCTTGAAAACACTGAATTACAAGCAAAAGCACAAGAAATGTACAAGTAATACAAAAAGCGGCACCCTTCTGGGAGCCGCTTTTTGTTTATATAATTCTTCCGACTCTTTGTACGTGACGGAGACGTAGGAAGAGCGTAATAGCAGCAACGAAAAGTCCCGCACTAAGCCCAACCCAGTAGCCGTATGGACCGAACGCTGTGTATTTCGCTAGTAAGTAGCCTGAAGGAAGGCCAATCACCCAGTAAGAAATGAGACTCATAACAAGCGTTACGTTAACATCTTTATATCCTCTGAGCGCTCCTTGTATGGGAGCAGCAACGGCATCGGAAAGCTGAAAGAAGATGGCGTAAATAAGGAATACTTTAATTAAATCAAACACTTCCATGTTGCTTGTATACCAACTCGCGACGGTGTCATTGAAGAGAAATAAACAAAGAGCTGATAGTAAGGCCATTAGAACAGCAAAGACAATGCCCATATAGCTGTATTGCTTTGCATCCTGTAATCTTCTTGCCCCAACCTCAAATCCAATAGCAATTGTTAACGCCATTGATATACTAAGGGGGATCATATATAGAAGAGAAGCAAAATTAATGGCTGCCTGGTGAGCAGCGATCGTTTCGGTTGTATACGTGCTCATTAAAAGTGTAACGGCCGCAAAAATACTGACTTCAAAAAAGATAGAAAAACCTATCGGAACACCGATTTTTAGCTGTTCTTTCCAGGTAGAAAAGGATATTGGATAAAAACGTTTGAAAATCCTATACGCTCGGAATGGCCTTACTCTAATGACAACAAGTAAGGCGATTAAAAGAATAAACCAATAAGTGATCGCTGATGCATATCCAGCACCAACACCTCCTAATTGGGGGAATCCCCATTTACCGAAAATCAAAACATAATTGAAGAATACATTGATTGGAAGAGACGTGAGCGTGACTAGCATCGTCGTCCTTGTTTCTCCAAGTGCATCAAAGAAACTCCTTAGAACGGAATAAATAAACAGTGGAATAATCCCGAAGGAAAGTCCGATGAGGTAATCTTTTGCAATTTGAGCAACTTTGTTATTAAGATCCATGGTGTTTAAAATAGGGTCTAATATAAAATAACCAACAACTAATATACTAACGGAGAGAGCAACCGAAAGATAAATGCCCTGAAGTACTGAAAATGAAACCCGATCTTCCTGCTTTGCACCGATATAATGCGAAACAATCGGAGTGATGGCAAGCAATATGCCACTTAATCCTGTAAATACAGGAACCCAGAGACTTGAACCAATGGCAACTCCTGCAAGATCATTTGCTCCAGCTCTTCCACTCATAATCGTATCTACGAAATTCATTGAGTAGAGACCAACTTGAGTGATTAAAATGGGATAAAGAATGATGACTAATAATTTGATCTTTTCCTTGATCGTTTTAGTTGGATACATGGTGCAACATCCTTGCTATGTAGAATACTGAACATGGAAATTATAGCATATTCCCCATCTTAGATTATGTAGTTATGATATACTTAGTATGTGAAGTAATGAGCATGTTTTAAAACGAGGTGAATGGAACAGTGGATACAACCAGAGAATCGAAAACAAACGTTATTCTTTTTGATGGGGTTTGTAATTTATGCAATGGATTAGTGAAGTTTATGTTTAAGTATGACAAAAAAGCTGTATTTTCTTTTGCCTCCCTCCAATCGGAGACGGCTAAACATCTCCTTCATGACGCTGAACTAACAGACGTTCCGGATAGTGTGATTGTCATTAAGGATGGAAAGGCACTCGTTAAATCAGATGCAGCTCTTTATATTGTAAAGCAGCTAGGAGGCTTTTTTAGTCTTTTTCTTGTACTCCGACTTTTACCATTAAGGCTAAGAGACAAAATTTATGACGGCATTTCGAAGCGCCGTTACAAATGGTTTGGGGAAAATGAAAGTTGTATGATTCCATCAAAAAAACAAAAAGAAAGGTTTCTATAATTTTAGGTCTAACTTTTTAATAGTTATTGTTAATTATCGTTAATTCCCATTAAATCTTTCTATATACTTCTCGAAAGCAATGAATGGCGAACGATTTTATTAAAAATATATTTAATGTTCATGTTTTAGTTGTGATGATCAAGAATGTCTGTTATGGTATTAAAGTACTAACTTAATCATTTCTTACTCGTATATTCTCAGAAATATGGTCTGAGTGTTTCTACCCGGTTCCCGTTAAAGTACTGGACTACGAGTTGAAATATGCATGTAGCTGACTTAACATTTAGTTTTACTAATAACTTTGGCAGGGATATTTGACGCATATTTTAACTTTCGTAGGTCTGGACGGTAGAACATCTTCTACAAAATCCTGGCCTATTTCTTTTGATTTTAATACGAGAATCACATTCTAGAAAGGGAGAATGACGACGGAAGAAAAGTTTACTATTGTCAGTCACAAATCACGTATTTGATGAAGAAGAGTGTCCGAACTTACATACTAGGGAGAGAAAATCGATGAGGAAACCATTTTTTAAAAAATACGCTACATCAGCTATGATAACTTTACTTTTGTTAGTTGTTTTGTCAGCCTGTAACTCTGCACCAGAATCTTCAGCTGAACAAGAGAAAACAGAAAGACCAATCATTGTACAGGGACCAATGCCAATTGAAGCAGAAGAGTTCGCACAAAAATTAGAGAATGTAACAGAAGAAAATTCAGGTTCGTTCGTTTTTTACAAAGGAACGGTGGATGATTATCCTGTTATCGTTACGAAAACAGGTAAGGGAATGGAGAATACGGCAGCTGCAACTGCACTAGCAATAGAGAAGTATAACCCGATCGCGATTATCAATCAAGGAACATCAGGAGGACATGATCCTGAATTGGACGTATTTGATATCGTATTAGGGCAAAGAACCACAAACACGGGTTCATTAAAAACAACTAATCTCGAGGAGAATGAGGGTATTAAGCCAACGGAATGGAAACCAATGGACTTAATGGCGTCTGAAGGTAGCGCAGGAGAAGATCCAGATGCAGAAAATATCCGATACTTTGATGGAGATAAGGACTTACTTGCTGCCGCGAACGCCGTGAAGGATGAATATACAAAAGGAAAAGTTGTGGAAGGAACAATTGGTTCAGCGGATGTATGGAATAATGAAATTGATCGTATCAAGTGGTTTCATGAAAATTATGGTACATCCGTTGAAGAAATGGAAGGTGCTGCAGGAGCACAAATCGCTCAAGCTTTCGATGTGCCTTTCCTAGGGATTCGTATTCTTTCAAATAATAAAGTAAATGGAGGAGAATACAACCCAAATACTGCTGAAGCAAATCAGGAGTATGTTTATAAGGTCGTTCAACAATATATTAAGGATCAAAAAGATAACTAGCATCCATGAAGTGTCTAGTAATCGTAGACCATAAATACAACCATGGGATTTAACAAAAACAGCTTAAGTAGTAAGTGCGGAGAGAGCCGTACTTCACTTAGGCTGTTTTTTTGATCCATCTTCTTTTAAAGACTCGCGACAGAATGCTAGTTTTTTGTACATTTTATTTTACATTTTGTATAGTGCATGGAGGAAATGAATCTTCTACACTTTTATTAGAAAGAAAATTCAGTTAACTAATGTGAATAGGAGGGCATACATATGGCAGATTCAGTGAAAATTGGCCTAATTCAGGCAAAAAATGATGTGGAAGGTAGTGAATCAGTTGACCTTCACAAAGAAAAAGCCATTGAAAAACATATTCACCTTGTAAGAGAAGCAAGTGAAAAAGGAGCTCAAATTGTTTGTCTTCAGGAGATCTTCTATGGACCGTATTTTTGTGCAGAGCAGAACACAAAGTGGTATGACGCTGCAGAAGAGATCCCCGAGGGTCCAACGACAGTGAGATTTCAGGCGCTTGCTCGAGAACTTGGTATTGTCATTGTTCTACCTATTTATGAGCGAGAAGGCATCTCAACCTATTATAATACTGCTGCTGTTATTGATGCTGATGGTTCTTATCTTGGTAAGTACCGGAAACAACACATTCCACATGTAGCAGTTGGAGACAAAGGCCACGGATTCTGGGAAAAATACTACTTTAAGCCTGGTAATCTTGGTTATCCGGTATTCGACACGGCTTTCGCAAAGATAGGCGTGTATATTTGTTATGATCGTCATTTTCCAGAAGGAGCAAGACTGCTTGGTTTAAACGGCGCAGAGATCGTTTTTAATCCTTCTGCAACGGTAGCTGGACTTTCTGAGTACTTATGGAAGCTAGAGCAGCCAGCTCATGCTGTTGCGAACGGTTACTATCTTGGAGCCATTAATCGAGTTGGAACAGAGGGACCTTGGAACATGGGTGAATTCTATGGACAATCTTATCTTGTTGATCCACGAGGCAATTTTGTAGCGATGGGTTCAAGGGATGAAGATGAAGTGATTATCGGTGATGTAAATAAAAAGATGATTCGTGAAGTTCGAGATACGTGGCAATTTTATCGCGATCGCCGTCCTGAGACTTATGGGGAAATGACTTCACTATTGCCTTGATGGGAGTGAAAGCAGGTGTGGCTTCGCCGCCTGCTTTTTCATTTAAGGATCTATTAGTTTATCAAGCGGTAATGCGTAATTTAAACAGGGGGGACGAATATGAATACAAGCGAACCAGCGATCCAAAAGGAACTGCAGAAAAGGTTTACTGAAGTTGTTCCACCTCTCACGAATCAGGAAGCGTTTCAAGAATCTCAAAGATGTCTTTATTGCTATGATGCTCCTTGTATCAAGGCGTGTCCAACCGGCATAGATATACCAACTTTCATTAAAAAAATCGCTTCAGGAAACATGAAAGGGTCAGCAAAAACAATTATGACTGCAAACCCAGTAGGAGCGAGCTGTGCGAGAGTATGTCCGACAGAAGAACTATGTGAAGGTGCATGTGTGTTAAATCATTCGACAAAACCAATTTTAATTGGTAATCTGCAGCGCTACGCTACAGATTGGGCAATTAAAAATGATCAAGTACTATTTAAACAAGGACAACCAAACGGGAAGAAAGTCGCAATTGTAGGTGGCGGCCCAGCCGGTCTATCAGCTGCTCGCGAACTTGCGCTACTTGGCTATAGTGTCACAATCTATGAAGCCGAGAAACAGGCAGGTGGACTTGATACGTATGGCATCGTGTCTTTTCGGTTACCAAAAGCCATTTCACTCTGGGAAGTGGAGCAAATTGAAAGGTTAGGCGTCACCATTAAAACGGGTGTGAAAATAGGCGTTGATCTTCCATTTGAAGAGTTAGTTTCAACAAATGACCGTGTTATTTTAGCAATTGGCATGGCAAATGTTCCAGATCTTCAAATTTCAGGGGAAGAAGCTGATGGTGTTTACGATGCCATTGAACTCGTCAAAATGACAAAGAATGCGCCATTTCCAACTCACTTAAAAGGAAAGAAAGTTGTTGTGGTAGGAGCAGGGAATACAGCGATTGATGGGGCAACCTGCTCTGTTCGACTCGGTGCAGAAAACGTCAAAATACTTTATCGTCGATCTGAACAAGAAATGACTGCTTATGACTTTGAATATGAATTTGCCAAGCAGGATGGCGTTGAGTTTCGCTGGTTAACACAGCCGGTTGAAATAATGACAAATGAAACTGGCGATGTAGAAGGAATGAAATGCGTCAAGATGAAGCTTGGAGAAGCGGCTAAAGATGGGCGAAGGAGGACAGAACCTATTCCTGATTCTGAATTCCTTATTGAATGTGATGCTGTGGTGAAAGCGATTGGCCAAAAGCGGCATCTTCCATTTATAGAAGAGCTTGGTCTTGCTCATAAAGACGGTGTCATTTTAATTAACCAAGAAACGATGGAAACATCGAATCCCAAAATCTATGCGTGTGGAGATGTTATTTTCGGAAAAGGACAGGGAGAAGCCATGGTTGTTTCAGCGGCTCAACAGGGGAAAACGGCTGCTTATCATATGCATGAAAGCTTAAAAGCAACGTACTCAGCGTAAGAGGAGAAAGGGGAATATCGATGGCAGATCTTAGAACGAATCTTGCGGGTATCACTTCACCGAACCCATTTTGGTTAGCATCCGCTCCGCCTACCAATTCCGGGTACCAAGTACAACGTGCATTCGAAGCGGGATGGGGAGGAGCTGTTTGGAAAACGCTTGGAGACCCGATCCTGAATGTTTCTTCGAGATACGCAGCCGTTCATTTCAATGGCCAAAGAGTAGCGGGTTTTAATAATATCGAGCTAATTACAGATCGGCCACTTGAAGTGAATTTGAAAGAAATCTATGAAACGAAGAAAAAATTTCCTAACCACGCCGTTGTCGCTTCATTAATGGTTGAGCCTAATCAGGAAGCATGGCATGAAATCGTTAAAAAGACGGAAGCAGCTGGCGTTGATGGCCTTGAGCTTAATTTTGGCTGTCCACATGGAATGGCTGAACGGGGAATGGGCTCTGCTTCAGGGCAGGTCCCTGAGCTTGTGGAGAAACAAACTTTTTGGGCAAAAGAAGCTGCAGAAACTCCAGTCATCGTTAAGTTAACGCCTAATATTACAGATATCACAGCGACGGCTGAGGCAGCTGTTAGAGGCGGAGCTGATGCGGTGAGTATGATTAATACAATTAATAGTCTTGCTGGGGTTGATATTGATACATGGCTACCGATTCCGCATGTTGGCGGAAAAGGAGCGCATGGCGGCTACTGTGGTCCAGCGGTTAAGCCGATTGCGCTAAATATGGTAAGTGAATGTGCGAGAAACAGCCGTATTAACGTGCCGATTTCTGGAATGGGCGGTGTATCTAACTGGCAAAATGCAATTGAATTTATGTTGATGGGGGCAAGCAATGTTCAAATTTGTACAGCCGCCATGCATCACGGCTTTCGAATTGTGGAGGATCTTATCGACGGATTGTCCTCTTACCTTGACGAACGAGGCATTCTTTCGGTCCAAGACATCATTGGGAAATCTGTTCCAACCTTCTCTGACTGGGGTAATCTTGATCTTAACCATAAAGTGGTGGCGCGTATTAACAATGACGTTTGCATCAATTGCAATAAATGCCACATTGCATGTGAGGACACCTCGCATCAATGTATCGATATGCTAAATGACCCAAATGGGCATGCGATTCTTCAAGTAAGAGAAGAGGATTGCGTAGGCTGCAATTTATGTTCCATTGTTTGTCCAGTTGATGGAGCAATCGATATGATTGAAGTACAAAATGATTTGCCACAAATGACCTGGAACGAACGTCAATCTCTTATCGGTTCGCTTAAAGATATCAAAATATCCAAATAAGTAGGGGGATTTTAAATGAAAAAAATCATTCGAAATGGGACCATTGTAACGGCCAGTGAAACGTACCAGGCAGATATTCTAATATCTGATGGTATTATTTCTTCAATTGGTAAGAACATCGAAGAAGAAGGAGCTGAAATCATTGATGCGAGTGATCGTTACGTATTTCCTGGAGGAATCGATCCACATACACATCTAGAAATGCCTTTTGGTGGTACGGTCTCAAAAGATGATTTTGAAACAGGGACTATTGCTGCAGCTTTTGGAGGCACCACATCTGTCATCGATTTTTGCCTTACTGAGAAAGGAAAGCCTCTATCAACAGCGATTAAGACATGGCACGACAAATCAAAGGATAAATCGGTCATTGATTATAGTTTTCATTTAATGATTAGCGAAATAAACGACAGTGTTTTAGAGCAGCTTCCTGATGTGATCAATCAGGAGGGAATCACATCTTTCAAAGTTTTCATGGCTTACAAAAACGTTTTTCAATCAGATGATGAAACCCTTTATCGAACTCTTTTAGCAGCTAAAGAACTCGGAGCATTGGTCATGGTTCATGCTGAGAATGGTGATGTGATTGAATATTTAACGAAGGAAGCGCTATCGAAAGGTCAGACTGAACCTATTTATCACGCATTAACGAGACCACCAGAAGTGGAAGGAGAAGCAACAGGTCGTGCGGCCCAATTAACTGGTCTTGCTTCTTCTCAACTATATGTTGTTCATGTTAGCTGTCAGGAAGCAGCTGATAAAATTGCTGAAGCAAGAAAGAAAGGCTATGACATCCATGGCGAGACTTGTCCGCAATATCTTGTTTTAGATCAAACCTACTTAGAGAAACCGAATTTCGAAGGTGCAAAGTATGTATGGAGTCCGCCACTTCGTGAAAAGTGGAACCAGGAAGCTCTTTGGACGGCTCTTCGAACTGGACAGCTTGAGACGATTGGTTCTGATCAGTGTTCATTTGATTTTAATGGTCAAAAAGACCTCGGTCGAGATGATTTTACAAAAATCCCTAATGGCGGTCCAATGATTGAAGATCGGTTTAGTATTCTTTTCTCGGAAGGAGTACTGAAAAGAAGAATTTCATTAAACCAGTTTGTTGATATTACTTCAACAAAATCAGCAAAGCTATTTGGATTATTTCCTAAGAAGGGGACAGTTTCTATTGGAGCAGACGCAGATCTAGTTATATTTAACCCTGAAACAAAACGCAAAATCTCTGCTGAAACACACCATATGGCTGTAGATTACAATGCTTTTGAAGGAATGGAGATTACAGGTGAGCCAGAGACAGTTCTTGTAAGAGGTGAGTTTGTGATTAAAAACAAACAGTTTGTAGGTACACCGGGGTCAGGGAAGTATATGAAGCGAGCAAAATATGGAAAGCTTATGACCGTTACTGATAAGCCGATGATGATTCAGTAACTGACCGAAAAAGGAGATAGCTGAATGAAAAAAGATGAAAGCTATTTAAAGTCACCGGACCTTTTGCCGATTGCCCATAAAGATAGAAAAATAGGGACAGGCGGATTTGCCATGATGTGGGTTGGGATGGCTGTCGTTCTTGCTGCGTTTGCAATTGGTGGGGCCGGTGTTCAATCACTGTCACTTACGTGGGTTGTAGCGGCAACTATTATCGGTACGCTTGGAATTGGTTTGTTTATTACAGTGATTGGTGATATCGGTATTGAACATGGTCTATCTTTTCCAGTTTATATGAGGGCACCATTTGGTACGATCGGTACTCACATTCCATCCATTGTGAGAGGACTCGCTGCTTCATTCTGGTTTGGAATCAATACGTATTTTGGTGCAACGGCAATGAACGCTATTCTAAATGTACTTTTTGGGTTTGATAACTGGTTTGTGTGTTTTCTTATTTTCGCAACGCTTCAGCTCGTAAATACTGCACTAGGTATTAAAGCGGTTGAACGATTCGCAGATCTTGCTGCACCAGTGATCATTATCATCTCTGTTTGGATGTACGCTTCTTTATCCGATCAGGCAGTTTCGCAGGGAAGGGAAGTATGGGCGTGGATTGAAAGTCCTGTGACCGGTGGAGCGGCAGTTACTGCTTTTCTTGTGGTCATCTTTAGTAATATGGGATTTTGGGCAACCATTTCAGCGGACATCCCTTCTATATCAAGATTCATTAAGGCTCCTAAACTCGAGCGGAATTGGGTGAAGCGTAATAAAGGGACGTTAGTAGGTAGTATGATTGCGCTACCGATCACGCAAACCTTTATGGTCATTATTGGCGGTGTATCTTACATTGCCGTTTCGAATTATGATCCAGTTGTCGCACTACAGGAAGCCGCTACCGGTTTAGTGCTCGGCATTTTATTATTAATGATCGTTCTCGCTCAATGGTCAACTAACGTATCTGCTAACTTAGTACCAGCCGCCACGATTTTCTCCAATGTAGGTGGACCTAAAGTTCCGTTCTGGGCAGGTGTATTTATTGCAGGTATTATAGGATCAGTTGTTCAGCCGTGGAGTTTATTCAATATTCTCATCCCGATTTTGCTCATAGTTGGTGGGATCTTATCTGCAATTGTTGGAATTCTTTTTGCTGACTATTATCTTCTAAGAAAGCGTCGCGTCAACGTTCCAGATTTGTATGAGCAAAACGGTCAGTATCGTTATATGAATGGTGTAAATGCCGCTGGATTTATTGCCTGGGTTCTCGGAGGATTAGCTGCTTATTTTCTCTCAAACTATTCATTTCTAGTAGGCTTTATTGTAGGTGCTGGGACTTACTTTGTCTTAGCAAAATACTGGTGGTTTAAGAAATATGAACAAGCTGAAATGATAGACCCAAGTGATGAGAAATACCTTGGGATAACAGTTGGTCGTGATTGGACTATCATGAGTGACAGTGAATCTCATGCTGTTCAAGAAGTGGGGAGTGCACTTGACGAAAGGAGCTAAAGAAATGAGAGAATATCAGCATTATTTAATCGAACGCGAGAAGGTCGACTATTTTATTGACCGTGGCTATCGAATCAATGGTATTACCGAGAATTTAAGTGGGGCATTTATAGAGTTTATTCATAAAGACATGAAATCTGATGAAATTACAAAGGAAATTCTTCATATTCAAACCGCTGATGGGAGAAAATACTTCTCAGCTCTTCTTTTAAAACAGATGCAATCCGTTACTTAGAGAGGAGGAAGCTCATGGAGTACACTTTATATTCGAAGGATAGCGCTTATCCATGCGAAGTAACGATTGATGAAGAAAATGGTCGTTATATGATAAGAAAGGCGGATACGAGCGGAGAGATTTTCAATTCAGCAGCTGAGTTAACGCTCTGGATTCGATCAAATTGGAAAGAGACGGACTTCCGGAGTAAGAAACAATATTATTATTTAATGGAGTTATTAGACGAATACGAATGGGAAGTAGACACTGGGCAGTAGTTGCCCGGTGTTTTTTTACTTTTCGTGTACTGATGCAAATGATACTATACGCAAAATTTCATATACCGTAATGTAATGTAAAAAATTTAAGTAATTATGACTAATAATGTCATTATTTAGAGAATACCTAGAAATGATTTTCACGATGTAGTAAAGTTATCCTCACAAGATGTAAGCGTTATCATAAATGATGATTGAAAGATTATGTGCCGTAAAACCCCTGAATAGCAAAACTTCATGATTAGATTAACCATATAATCTTCAGAAGAGGAAGTGGTAGGATGCTGCGAATGACTAGTTTAACGGTCCATGAAGTGTTAGAGAGAGAACATTTTCATCATGCTACTGTCTTAGCTGGAAAAAACGGATTAGATCGAAGAATTAAATGGGTTCACGTTATGGAAGTAACCAGTGTAAAGCAGCTATTACACGGTGAAGAATTGATTTTATCCACAGGATTTGTTTGGAAAGATAACATAAGTGTTTTTCGCTCTATTGTGCAGCAATTGATACAAAGTAAAGCTGCTGGTCTTTGCATTGAAATAGGTACATACATGGATCATATCCCTTCAGAAATAATCGAACTTGCCGATCAGTATCATTTCCCCATTATTGCATTTACAAGAGAAGTTCGATTCGTTGATATCACACAGGACCTTCACTCCCTCTTAATTGCCCATCACTATCAAATGATTTCAGATCTGGAGCAGTTTTCACAGGAACTCAATAACCTTCTTCTTGTACCAGGATGTTTAACAAAGATTTTAACGCTACTTTCCATAAAAACAGGTATGCAGGTGATTTATAACCCTAAAGAAGCTGAGCCTATTTTTGCACCTGAAGCAACGGAAGAAAAAAAGGATACGTTTTTGCATTTTCTTACGATCCAACCAGAGGGTAAAGGCCTCGTGCTCCAACATGTTCGTGCAATGGATTATCACTTTGCGAATCTCATACTTGTCCCTGCGCAACATGCTTCGATTTCTGATTACGATATGCTACTACTTGATCGAAGTGCTACGGCAATCGCTCAATATCTTTTACGAGAATTATATATTGAAGAGAAGAAGCGAGCTCTTGAAACTGAATGGTTATACGATTGGATTGAAGGAAAGCATTCTGAAGAAAGAGTTTTATCCTATCTTGTAGATGTGGATGAAACACTTATTCCACGAGGTCTTCATGTATGCACGTGTAAATTCAAAAAACATCATGATACCTACACTTCTTCTCAGATGACATACTTTATGCTTCTCATGCGGTCTGTTTTTGAACAGGAAGGTTTCTTTGTATTATCGTTAACATCAAGGAATAAACTGATAATCATCATTCTAAATCGTCGATCTGAAGCAGATGTTGATCACCGTTTACGAGAGGCCTTTGAACGTTTTCTTCAAAGCGACATCTTACAAAAAGAGTCTGTACCAGAAGTGGAGAAAATAGGAGTAGGTAAACATGTCCACCTCTTAAAAGACATGCATAAAAGCTATGATTCATCTCTTGAGACACTTGTCATGAATGAGAAACTATTCTCACAATCATCTATAGTGACCTACTACAATGACTTCCATATTTACCGTATGATCTTCCAACTAGCTAAGGGGAGAGAACTTAATGAATTTATGTTTGATTATTTAGACCCCGTTATTCAATATGATTCGAAGAATAACAGCAACTTACTAAATACGTTGAAAGTCTACATGTGTTGCAATGGATCAAAAAAGGAAACGGCTGAACAGCTTTACGTTGTACGACAGACCCTTTATCATCGGTTAGAAAAATTGGAAGAGTTACTTGGGAGTGATTTTATGTGCTCTCCTAAGCGGCAAGCTATTGAATTCTCGTTACATGCATACGATTATTTGAAACAAAATGGATAAAATGTGCAACGTGTACAATAGGCTCCTCATCCATGTTACGTTTTGTCTAATGTATGAGTGCCATTACATCCCCTACAATAAAGATATGAACGAATCAAAGGAGGGCATGTAATGACAGTTGTAAAGAAGGAAACGGCCGTATTAAAAAACTTTGTTAATGGGGAATGGGTAAACGCCAAAAGTAAAGATACGCTTGACGTCCCAAATCCTGCAACAGAAGAGAACCTCGCATATGTGCCACTATCGTCAAAAGAAGACGTTGATCTTGCTGTTCATGCTGCGACCACTGCATTTGAAACATGGAGCAAAGTTCCTGTTCCAAAAAGGGCACGAGTATTGTTTAAGTATCATTCCCTTCTAGTGAAAAACCACGAGGAACTAGCTGAGCTCGTTGTTAAAGAAAATGGAAAGAGTTATAAAGAAGCATATGGAGAAGTGCTTCGTGGTATTGAATGTGTGGAGTTTGCGACTGGAGCACCTTCTTTAATGATGGGAGACAATCTGTCTACGATCGCTGAAAGTATAGATTCAGAGATGTTCCGCTATCCTGTGGGTGTTGTTGGGGGAATTACTCCATTTAACTTTCCAATGATGGTACCTCATTGGATGTTTCCTCTTGCCATTGCCTGTGGGAATACGTTTGTTTTGAAGCCTTCTGAACGTACGCCCATTCTTGCTAACCGTATAGCGGAACTGTTAACAGAAGCTGGTTTACCAAAAGGTGTATTTAATATTGTGCACGGT
Source organism: Anaerobacillus sp. QJM3NY_32 (assembly GCF_056173645.1). Lineage (NCBI taxonomy): Bacteria > Bacillati > Bacillota > Bacilli > Caryophanales > Bacillaceae > Anaerobacillus > Anaerobacillus sp. QJM3NY_32. Next base: position 2,150,740 of record NZ_CM149684.1, read on the forward strand.
GCTCATGACGTTGTAAATGGATTGATAGAACATGAAGAAGTAAAAGCAGTGTCATTCGTAGGCTCTCAGCCCGTTGCTAAATATGTTTATGAACAAGCGGCATCACGAGGTAAAAGAGTGCAGGCGCTATCTGGTGCCAAAAATCATCATATTGTGATGCCTGATGCAGATATCGAAAAGGCTGTTCAACAAGTCATTAGTTCGACATTTGGTAGTGCAGGTCAGCGTTGTATGGCTTGTAGTGCCGTGGTTATTGTTGGAGACGGTGAAGCGTTTATTTCTGCTTTAAAAGACAAAGCAAATGAATTGAAGATGGGGAATGGATTAGATGAAGAGGTGTTGCTAACGCCAGTCATTCGAGCATCACATCGTGAAAAAGTTCTTGGATACATCGATAAAGGTTTAGAAGAAGGAGCAGCGTTAATTCGTGATGGACGCAGTGACATGAAAGAGCATGAGCAGGGGAATTTTATTGGACCTACTATCTTTGATGAAGTGACACCAGAGATGACGATTGCAAAAGAAGAGATTTTTGCACCTGTTCTTAGTTTATTACATGCTGATGGGATTGATGGAGCGCTTGGTATTCTCCGCAAATCTCGGTATGGTAACGGCGCAACAATTTATACGAAGGATGCAGGGGCGATTAGGAAATTCCGTGAAGAAGCCGATGCTGGCATGCTTGGCGTAAATGTTGGTGTTCCAGCACCTATGGCATTTTTCCCTTTTTCGGGATGGAAGGATTCTTTCTATGGAGATCTTCATGCAAATGGAAAAGACGGTGTGAATTTCTATACAAAAAGAAAAATGATTACAACTCGCTTTGACTACTAGAGGGGAGTGAAGAGTATGCATACTGCTCACGAGAATCTTGCAGGAAAAGATGAGAAATACGTCTGGCATGCGATGCGTCCATATGATCCAAAGTCTACTATGGTGATTGAGAAAGCAAATGGCGCCTGGTTAACTGATTACGAAGGAAATCAATTTCTCGATGCTATGGCTGGACTCTGGTGTGTCAATGTTGGGTACGGTCGAGAGGAACTGGCTCAGGCAGCTTTTGATCAGCTTAAAGAGTTATCTTATTATCCGTTAACGCATACACACGCCCCGGCTATTAAGTTAGCAGAAAAGCTAAATGAGATGCTTGGTGGAGGGTACGTTATCTTTTTCTCTAATAGCGGGTCTGAAGCAAACGAAACAGCTTTCAAAATTGCGAGGCAATATCATGAGCAAAAGGGAGAAGGAAGTAGACATAAAATTGTTTCCCGCTATAGAGCGTATCATGGTAATACAATGGGTTCATTAGCTGCAACAGGTCAGGCGCAACGGAAATACAAATATGAACCACTTGGTCAGGGTTTTTTACATGTACAGCCACCAGATACGTATAGAGAGAATCAAGATCATCAAGGACAACTACCTTCGGTCAAAGCCGTTGATGACATTATGACATGGGAGCTTAGCCAAACAGTCGCCGCTATGATTATGGAACCGATCATCACAGGTGGAGGTATTATTATGCCTCAACAAGAGTACATGAAATCCGTGAAAGAAATATGTGAAAAGCACGGCGCTCTGTTAATTTGTGATGAAGTGATTTGTGGCTTCGGAAGAACAGGAAAAGCATTCGGCTTTATGAATTATGACGTAAAGCCAGATATAGTGACAATGGCAAAAGGTTTAACAAGTGGTTATCTCCCATTATCTGCAACAGCTGTTAAAGAAGAGGTCTACGAAGCATTTAAGGGGAAAGATTCTTATGATCATTTCAGACATATCAATACATTCGGCGGCAATCCAGCTTCATGTGCACTTGCCCTAAAGAATTTAGAAATAATGGAGCAGGAGCAGCTTTTTGATCGGTCACATACATTAGGTGATAAGCTAAAGAAGCAGTTAACAGAGCGGTTAGCCACTCACCCGAATGTTGGTGATGTTCGAGGGAAAGGATTATTGGTTGGCATCGAGCTCGTCGAAGACAAGAGCACTAAGAAGCCGTTAGAGGTCAGTGAGCTAAATAAAGTAATCGCCTATTGCAAATCGCAAGGTGTAATTATAGGGAAGAATGGTGACACGGTAGCAGGTTATAACAATGTTTTAACGATGGCTCCTCCACTAACGATCAAAGAAAAGGATGTCGATTTACTTGCTCAAACCGTAATTGAAGGTCTACTACATTTATAAAAGTGCGCCGATGGCGCACTTTTTATTGCGGGGGAAGTGGTATCAATTAAAAAAGATTGAATATTTGAATATCTTGTATTATAGTGAAAGTGTTACATACTGACTGGTTAGTTAAAAAGGAGGAATTGCAATGAAAGCGATCCAACTGAAGGAATTTGGTGGACCCGAAGTTTTACAACTCATTGACATGGATGTTCCGGAACCAAAAGGTCATGAAGTATTAATTGAAATTCAAGCTATTGGAGTTAATTACGCTGATACAGCAAGAAGAGAAGGGCAATATGTTGTTGAAACTCCGCTTCCTTACGTTCCAGGCTCCGAAGTAGCAGGTATAGTGAAAGCTGTTGGAGAGAAGGTGACTTCCGTAAAACCAGGATCATCTGTTGTGACGTTACTAGGCACGAAAAATGCGACGGGTTATGCAGAATTTACGCTAGCTGATGAAAGAGGGTTGATTGCCATTCCTGAAGGTGTTGAACCTCAATATGCTGTTGCGTTACCGCTACAGGGCTTGAGTGCTTACCATACACTCAAAACAATGGGACGATTTGAAAATGGGGAAACTGTCTTAATTCATGCGGCTGCAGGTGGCGTTGGAACGATAGCCGTTCAACTCGCAAGACTATGGGGAGCTAAAACGGTTATTGGAACAGCGAGTAGTGAAGAAAAAAGAAACCTTGCTGCTGATATGGGTGCAGATCTCACTGTGGATTATACGAAAGAAGGATGGGAGCAAGAAGTTTTAGATGCAACAGATGGAAATGGAGTGGACGTTATTCTGGAAATGGCAGGCGGAGACGTTTTTAGAAAATCGTTGAAGTGTCTTGCTCCATTTGGACGACTCGTTATTTATGGCGTGGCGAGCGGAGAACAAAGCCGCTTCTATCCATCCTCTCTAATGGAGAAAAATCAATCAGTGGTTGGTTTTTTCCTGCCACAAATGATGCGCAAACCAGTCCTTTATCAAAAGAGTCTCGAAGAATTGCTACATTATATGCAAAGTGGAGAATTGAAATTAACAATTGGTGGTGTATTTAATTTAGAAGAAGCAGCTGACGTTCATCGTATGCTTCAAGGGCGTCAAACGAAAGGAAAACTAATCTTAACACCTTAATTCAACATAAACAAAGCCGACCTATAAAGGTCGGCTTTGTTTAGTTATAGCTGATATTCGTTTAGGTAAGTAGTACTTCGCTTTTCCACATACAACTAATTTTTAACGAATCCTATAGGATGAATGAAATAAAATGGACCGCATTTCGCTCGTATGACACTAAAGAAATAAACCGCTGTAAATATTCATTGGTAGAAAATCGATATTAGCTATTCACTATGGTAACACTTTGTGGTAATTTAGTATTGCACTGTGTTAATATTCGAAAAATTTTTCGACTTTTATCATTGTTCGTTGAAATTTTTTTTCGAGAATTTGCTTGAAAGTTTTGTGAGCAGTCTAAAATTATGCTAAAATATCAATGTAAGCGTTTTTTTAAATTGAATGTTTCAAATCGCGAAATGAGTGTAAAGAACAAGTAAGAAACCATGCTTAAAGTGGTGTGCAATTAGACCATTGCACTAATCGAGTTTAAACCCAGCAGGGAGGTAGCATGCTTTGAATACCAAACAGTCCAGAGTGGAACACCCATGGCAAGAATTTTATGGACCAAACCTTGGCTATGCCATTGAATTATATGAAAAATATCAAGAGGATCCTGAATCTGTTGATCCAGACATGCGTCAAAAATTTGACCAGTGGGGACCCCCACCTTCTTCACAAGAAGTAGTTGAAACTTCAGGTCAGCCAGCTAATCTCAAAAAGGTTATTTCTGCTGTTAAATTAGCCGACAATATTCGTACATACGGTCATTTAGCTGCGGCGATCAACCCGCTTTCTAATGAAAAATCTGATCAGGATTTCATGACACCACAGAAATACGGTCTCTCTGATGAAGACCTGAAAGCGATTCCTGCACAAGTGATTTGGGAAAATGCTCCTGATGAAGTAAACAATGGATTGCAAGCGATTCAAAAATTGCAAGATCTTTATACAAAATCTATGTCTTATGAGTTCACTCATGTTCATTCAGACGATGAGCGTAAATGGCTAGATGAAATGGTAGAAAACGACTCTGTAAGTCGTACACTTACGAATGATGATCGTAAGGAGCTTCTACGCAGATTAACGGAAGTAGAAGGATTCGAGAAATTCCTTCATAAAACATTTGTTGGTCAAAAGCGCTTTTCAATCGAAGGCGTTGATGCCATGGTGCCGATGCTTGACGATGTTATTAAGTGCGGGACAAGTGATGGTGCAAAGAACGTTATGATTGGTATGGCGCACCGAGGTCGTTTGAACGTTCTAACACACGTATTAAACAAGCCTTACGAGAAAATATTCTCTGAATTTCACCATGCACCAAATAAGGAACTCGTTCCTTCAGAAGGTTCAATGGGAATTAACTACGGTTGGACTGGTGACGTTAAATATCACATGGGGGCAGACCGGAAATTTGAAGAGTCTGATACTGCTAAAGCAACGGTAACACTAGCAAACAACCCGAGTCATCTTGAATTCGTCGATCCTGTTGTAGAAGGTTATGCTCGAGCTGCTCAAGAAACACGTGAAGAAAAAGGTGAGCCAAAGCAGGACTTCCGTAAATCGTTTGCTATCTTAATTCATGGCGATGCGGCCTTCCCAGGTGAGGGAGTGGTTGCTGAGACGCTTAACTTAAGTCAGCTGAAAGGCTATCATACTGGTGGAACGATTCATATCATAGCTAACAATCAGCTTGGATTTACGACTGAAAGCACGGACTCTCGCTCTACAAAGTACGCAAGTGATCTTGCTAAAGGCTACGAAATTCCAATTGTTCACGTTAATGCGGATGATCCAGAGGCGTGTCTCGCTGCTATGCACCTAGCATACGAATACCGCATGAAGTTTAATAAAGACTTTCTAATTGATCTCATCGGCTATCGTCGATTTGGCCATAATGAAATGGATGATCCGGCTGTAACGCAGCCGCATTTATATGAAAAGATTAAAAACCACCCTACTGTTCGAGCGAGCTATGCGAAGTATCTTACTGAGCAGAAAGTCATCGAGAGTGGTGATGGCGAGAAATATGATGAGGAAATTCTTGCACAGCTACAAGAGCAATACGATAAGGTGGCTAAGGGTGGCGAAGCTGATACAGATGTAAAAGAACTGCAGCCGCCTAAAGAAATCGTTAAAGGAATACCAACTATTGATACATCTGTTCAACTTGAAACATTGAAAGATATTAATGAGAAGCTTCTAATTCGTCCTGATGGCTTTAATGTATATCCAAAGCTTGAGCGGATTTTAAAAAGAAGACTTGATATGTTGGAAGAGGGCGGAAAAGTGGATTGGGCCCTTGGTGAAACGCTAGCATTTGCTTCTATTCTAGGTGATGGAACTCCAATTCGTATTACAGGTCAGGACTCACAGCGTGGTACATTCGCGCAACGTCATCTCGTTCTTCATGATAAAGAAACTGGAGAGACGTTCTGTCCGCTACACGAAATACCGCAGGCAGAGTCTTCCTTTGCGATTCATAATAGTCCGCTATCTGAAGCGTCAGTTGTTGGATTCGAATATGGATATAATGTTTTTGCTCCAGAAACACTCGTTATTTGGGAAGCACAATATGGTGACTTTGCTAATGCTGCTCAAGTTATATTTGACCAATTTGTTTCTGCTGGAAGAGCTAAGTGGGGACAAAAATCAGGAATGGTTCTTCTACTTCCTCATGGTTATGAAGGTCAAGGTCCTGAGCATTCAAGTGGTAGAGTTGAACGCTTCCTTACTTTAGCTGCAGAAAACAACTGGACAGTTGCGAACCTTACTAGTGCGGCACAATACTTCCACATATTGCGAAGACAAGCTGCGATACTAGAGAAACAAGAAGTTCGTCCGCTCGTTATTATGACTCCTAAGAGCCTACTTCGTAATCAACGTACATCATCACCTGGTTTCGAATTTAGTCAAGGTCAGTTCCTAAGCGTTGTTGAACAAGCGGGTCTTGGTGAGAAGAAAACGAAAGTCGAACGTATTGTTTTATGTACTGGGAAAGTAGCTGTTGATCTTGCAGCTGAAATTGAGTCATCTGATGAAAAGTATGACTGGCTACATGTTTTAAGAGTGGAGCAATTATATCCATTCCCTGAGGATGAAGTGAAGAAGATTTTTGAACGGTATTCAAATGTGAAAGAAATCATTTGGTTACAAGAAGAACCAAAGAATATGGGAGCATGGAATTATATCGCATCTCGAATTCACGATTCAGCACCTGATGGAGTTTCCGTTACCTATGTAGGACGTCCTGATCGTTCAAGTCCTGCAGGTGGAGAGCCTAACGTGCATAAGAAAGACCAGGAAAGAATTATTCAAGAAGTATTAGAACCATCCAAAACTGTTTCCCATCAAGGAGGTAATCGTCGTGATTGAAGTTAAAGTACCAGAACTAGCAGAATCCATTACAGAAGGTACCATTTCTCAATGGTTAATAAAAGTAGGCGACAAAGTTGAAAAAGGTGACAACCTTGTTGAGCTTGAAACAGATAAAGTAAACATTGAAGTGAGCGCAGAAAATGATGGCGTGATTGAAGAACTTCTTAAAGAGCCAGGAGATAATGTTGAAGTAGGCGAAATTATTGCTTATCTTGGCAGCGGAAGTGGAGAAAATAGTTCTTCTGAAACAAAAGAAGAGAAATCCACTGAAAATGCGGAAGCAAAACAGGAAGAAAAAGAAACACCTGAGGATGCGAAGTCAGAGCAAGAATCTAAAGCACATACAACTGAATCAAGTGAAGAAAAATCCGAGAATGGTCGCACTGTTGCTTCACCTTCTGCGCGTAAGCTTGCCCGTGAACTAGGTGTTGATTTAAACAATGTTGAAACACGCGATCCATTAGGTCGTGTTCGTCCAGACGATGTGAAGGCACATGCAGATAAAGCGAACCAGAAAGAAGCACCTAAGCAAGAAAAGAAACAGGAGACTCCGAAACAAGAAAAGAAATCTCCTGATGCAAATGAAGGCAAGCCAGTAGAGCGTGTGAAGATGTCACGTCGTCGTCAAACGATTGCTAAGCGTCTTGTGGAAGTACAGCACACGGCTGCTATGTTAACAACGTTTAATGAAGTTGACATGACAGCAATTATGGAACTTCGTAAGCGTCGCAAAGACAAGTTTCTAGAAGATAATGATGTAAAGCTCGGATTTATGTCATTTTTCACGAAAGCGGTTGTTGGCGCACTGAAGAAATATCCACGTCTAAATGCAGAAATTCAAGATACTGATATTGTCTTGAAGAAGTTTTATGATATCGGTATTGCAGTTGGAGCAGAAGAAGGACTTGTCGTTCCTGTCGTTCGTGATGCAGATAAGCTATCTTTTGCTGGAATCGAACAGGAAATTGGTAACCTTGCAAAAAAAGCTCGTGATAATAAATTAAAGCTTGATGAACTTCAGGGTGGTTCATTCACTATTACTAATGGTGGGATTTTCGGATCAATGCTTTCGACACCGATTTTGAACGCTCCTCAAGTTGGTATTCTAGGAATGCACAAAATTCAATGGCGTCCTATGGCAATTGATCAGGAAAGAATGGAAAACCGTCCGATGATGTACATCGCCCTCTCATACGATCACCGTATTGTTGATGGAGGAGAAGCGGTTAGCTTCCTTGCTAAAATTAAAGACCTTCTTGAAGATCCAGAACAGCTACTTCTAGAAGGGTAATTTAACGAAGAACCTGAATCTCACCGATTCAGGTTCTTTTTACATCAAGACAGTTGGTGATTCCACGATTAACTTGTTTGAAAAGGAATAGATGATCTTCCTTTAACTTATTGGTTCTGTCATGTAAAATAAAAAGAAAGTTGAAAGGAAGTGAAACAAGATGATTCATCATTCATGGAAAGAAGCACCTACTATTAAAAATGTGAAGTGTGTACATACAGATGCAAAGAAGTATATGGTCAATCGCGTATTAACAGAAGGTAAAACATATGAAGTTAAGAATGAAACAGAAGAGTTTTTATTTGTAGTTGATAATAGTGGAAAAGTTGGCGGATTTTATAAAGAGTATTTTGAGGAAATCTAGTATTCCATATCGTTTAGACCAGATCATTAATGATCTGGTCTTTTTATTATACGCAATGATTTTTCACCATTATGAAGGGCACTGGATATTATCCAGTGCCCAGTTACGTTAGCAAAATTGATCATCTTTTTTAGGATTTTTCAAACCGAATAGTGGTCTTAAATAAAGCGCAACATATGAACCTGCGAGAGCTACAATCATCCATACCCAGCCGTGAAGGCTAAAGGATGCAATCCCGCCAAAGTATGCCCCTATGTTACAGCCGTAGGCGAGACGAGCACCGTAGCCCATTAATAAACCGCCTATAATAGAAGCAGCAGCTAACTTCAATGGAACTCTTCTCATAACGAATGCGCCCCCAGCACCTGCTGCAACAAAAGCACCTAAAATGACACCGAAGTTCATAACGCTAGTTGAATCTGTAAGGATTGATTGTTCAAGAGCAGCAGCTTTTCCTCCAGACCAATAACCCCATTGCGTAACATCTATGCCAAGAAACAGCGCAATCTTAGATCCCCATAGAGCAAAAGCTGACGTAATACCCCAAGGATTTCCACGCGAGATAAGTGTTAATGCATTTAGGATACCGAGCGCAATGGCAGCTGTCCAAATCGGCCATGAGCCGCGGAAGATCCGTTTCCATCCAGTTGATGTCGGCAAAGGTTTCATCTTAGGGGGCTTTCGTTTCTTTGCAATGCTTCTTACAACAATGAATATGATAGCAAATAAGAATAGTTGGGCAATCCAAGCACCAAAATATCCTAAGCCTGTGTCTTCTGCTAACGAGATTGCCTCAAAGGATGGCATCTGATTTACCCAGAAATCAAAGTGCCAGGCACCAATGACAGATCCAACAATGAAACCAAATAACGTTAGCAGCATTTCAGACTTTCCCCATCCAACTGTATAGAGTGTCCCAGAAGCACATCCTCCACCGAGTTGCATGCCTATACCAAATAGAAAAGATCCTACTACAACACTAGTTCCCACTGGAAAAACATATCCTGTTGGATTTGTATCAAATAAACCAAAACCATTTGCGAGTATTGGCGCAAACAACGTACTAGCCACAGCTAACATAAGCATATGTGATTGAATAGCTGTCCCGTTGCCTACACTAAGAAGTTGTCTAAAGGCGGAAGTGAATCCAAATCTTGCATGTAAGAGGCAGTACCCAAGTAATAGGCCTAAACCAAATAGCACAAATTGTTGAATGCCTTGATCCAGCCACAGAATTAGTGCTAGTAAACCAATAACGATAAAGCCACCTGTTAACACAGGTTTTTGTGGCGCTTTTAAAAACGGTAATTGTAAATTTGTTTTTGAACGATGAATCGGCTGTTCCATAGCCATATATAATGCACCTCATTCCGATGTATTTAGTATGAATTGATTCGTACATCCTACATGATATTTCCCTTTCTGTAAACAAGTACGTGTTCTTTCCTAAAAGCTATCATAATGAACGGCTTCACTTGGATGAACAAAACAATGAGGTATTAACAATATAAAGAAACATCGCTTCTTAAAACCGATCGTTTGATATGTACCATTCGTCCTATATAGAAGGGGTGTGATATAATATTTCTGTGCAAAATGACGTCTTTTCATAGGATTAATAGAACGATATTCAGCTTAAGATCAGGTGTTACAACCGTCTCAGGCTATTGGAGGTTGAGACAATGGAAAAAGAACAATTATTAGATAGTGCTTATGACTTTGTCGATCAAGCTTATTATGAATTAAACAAAGATCCAGCCGAATTAATAAAACGAAAAACTGAAATAAAAAGAGAAATTACCGATACAGGATCCTATACTCATACATATGAAGAGTTAGTTCAAGGTGCAAAAATGGCTTGGAGAAATAGCAATAAGTGTATCGGTCGCCTTTTCTGGAATACGATGACTGTTTTAGATGCTCGATCGGCTTGTACTGTAGAAGAAGTATCTGAAGCATTAATAAATCATATTCGAATGGCGTCTAATGGAGGTAAAATTAAACCTTCCATCACCATTTTCGCACCTGGTAAAGTGCAAATTTGGAATCACCAACTCATACGTTACGCAGGCTATGAAACCGAGAATGGCATCATTGGTGATCCTGATTCAATATCATTTACTAAGAAAGTAATGGAACTGGGTTGGAGAGGTGAAGGGACGCAACACGACGTTTTACCGCTTGTTTTTTGTATAGATGCTGGAAGTCCAAACGTCGTCGAGATCCCTGCTAATGAAGTTATCCAGGTACAAATTAAGCATCCGGAATATGATTTTTCTCCTTTAAATGTTAAGTGGTATGGTGTGCCTATCATATCAGATATGCGATTAGAAATCGGAGGGATCCATTACAATGCAGCCCCATTTAATGGCTGGTATATGGGCACAGAAATCGGTGCTAGGAACCTTGCAGATAAGAATCGATATAACCTTCTACCAGAAGTCGCTAAAATCTTAAATCTCGATACTCTTTCGAATGCGACGCTTTGGAAAGATCGCGCTTTAGTTGAGTTAAATCGTGCTGTTTTGTATTCCTATCAAAAGAATGGCATTAGTATCGTTGATCATCATACTGCTGCAAAACAATTTCACAAATTTGAACAAAATGAAGCGAAAGCAGAACGAGAAGTAACGGGTAATTGGACTTGGCTCATTCCACCTGTATCACCTGCTACAACGCATATTTTTCACAAACCATATAAAAATAAAATTGTAACTCCTAACTATTTTTATCAAGACAAACCATACTAAAAGAGTCTTGAACGTAAATATGGGGCATTGATATTTGATGCTAACTTTAAAAACCACTTGTCGGTGGTTTTTTCTTATGAGCATTAGACTATACAAAAGTCTTAAAAAGCAGTATCCTTTAATATAAATATATTCCTATAAGAAAGGTTGGTATTAAATTGCCTTCATCTATACCTAGACCTCTAGTGAGACTAAATCAATCGTTTATTTTTATATTTGCTACGTCATTTGTCTTTTTTAATCACTGGTTATTTCTTATTATTCCTCTCATTGTTGGAATAATGGGGCTACTTATGAACTTTAATCCAGTTATGAAGGCGGGTAAACTTTTCTTAAAGAAGCCTGTTAATCAATATATTCCTGAAGATAAAGATCAACAGCAATTCAATCAAAAAATAGCTGTGACGTTGTTGTCTGTTTCATTAATCGCCTATTACCTTAACGTGAACTGGTTAGCGATCACGTCTGCCACTATGGTGGCACTTGCTTCACTAATTGCTATTCTTGGTTTTTGTATCGGTTGCTTTGTTCGCTTTCAATGGAAGCAGTATCAATATCGTCGTTCTCAACATTCTTCTTAAAAACAGCCTAATTAGGCTGTTTTTTTAGTTTTGAATGGTATGTTCAAATTGCTCATTAATCTCTCGCTTTTTAGAAAAAACAGATAATAGCATTTCTGGTATAATAAAAGGAGATAATAGATGCAAGAAGAGAAAGGATAGGATTGGATGAAACAGAAAGTATACGATTTAATTGGTGTTGGGATTGGACCATTTAATTTAGGGTTAGCTGCTTTGATGGATCCAATTAAAGAAATGGATACACTTTTCTTTGAGCAGAAAGAACAATTTAATTGGCATCCGGGAATGTTGATTGAAGGGACGCGGCTCCAAGTACCTTTTATGGCGGATCTTGTCACAATGGCTGATCCAACTAATCCGTATAGTTATTTAAATTATTTAAAACATCATAATCGTTTGTATCATTTTTATTTTCTACAGCGTCTTGAAATGCCACGTAATGAGTACAATCATTATTGTCAGTGGGCAGCCAATCAATTGGAAAGCTGTCAATTCGGCTCTAAAGTATTAGCTGTAGTTCCAATAGGTAAACCAGTCGAGCGTTATGAAATTACGGTTGAAAAGCTTACCACTGGTGAAACAGAAACATATGTAGCTAAAAATATTATCCTTGGAGTAGGGACTATTCCGTCATTACCTAAGGCGTTGCAGGATTTACCTGAAGAAGACGTTTTTCATTCTTCCACATTTCTAGATCACACAGAGCGGTGTAAACAGGCTAAGAAAATCACGGTTATTGGGTCCGGGCAAAGCTCTGCAGAGATTTTCCGTGAGTTGTTAAAAGAAAGACAAGAGTACGGGTATTCCCTTAATTGGGTAACAAGGTCTCAAGGATTTTTCCCAATGGAAGAAACGAGATTAAGTTTAGAGCACTTTTCTCCTGAATATGTTGATTATTTCTATGATCTACCTCAGGAGCAAAAAGATGATATCTTTAAAGGACAGCAGTTATTGTATAAAGGCATTAGTCCTCATACCATTACCGATATTTATAACCTTCTATATGAACAGTCCGTGGGAGGTAAAGATATGGATGTGATGCTAATGCCATTAACTGAAATCAATGGAGTTAGAGAAAAAGAAGATGGAACAGGGTATGAAGTAGAGTGTCGACAATGGCAAAAAGGAGAAAATTTCCTTTTGGATAGTGAAGTTATTATTGCTGGTACAGGTTATCGCCCGTTGATTCCTAAGTGCCTTCAAGATTTAGAAGAGATTATTGATTGGGATGAGAACGGGCGATACCATGTCTCAAAAGATTATCGCCTTAACTTAACATGTGAAGCTTCTTCTCACATTTATGTTCATAGTGGCATGCAGCATACTCATGGCGTGGGCTCAACGAATCTCGGACTTGCTGTAAATCGAAATAAAATCATTATTAATCAACTAGCTGAGAAAGAAATATATCCAGTTTTGGAAGGTAATATTTTCCAACAATTTGAACTATAAGATGAAAACCAGCCAAATTGGCTGGTTTTTTGTATGAAAATAACCTTTTGATAGAAACTAATGGAAAGGAGGAGTGCCATATGGAGAAAAATGCACGAGGTTATGTTCAAGATAGCTGTAGGGCTCTAAAAGAAGCGAGTAAATATTTAGAGGATGCTCTTTCGACAGTTGAAAAAGGGCAAAATCGTGATCGTATTCAGCAGTCTCTAGATGAGTTGATGACTGTTCAGACTCATTGTAACGAGACTGCAAACGTTCTAGAGCAGCGATAAAAAATTTTATTGAGTAAATTTGTAAATTATAGTTTTAGCTCAATTAAAATCGGAAATGGTGAACTAACGCTTTACACAAGGAGGGAAAACAATGAGTCTTTTATTTGGAAAAGGCATGCAGGCGTTCGAACAGGACGCTAAAGCAGAGAAGGAAAAAGTTCAAACGTCTCCTACTGCTCAATTTAACAAGAAGTCTAGATTGAAGCAAAAACCTACGAAAATATAGCCATCCTTTTGGATGGTTTTTTTTATTTCGCTTATTTCGTTTAAGCACGCATATCCATTTACATAAAAATGTGTAAGATTGAAAAAAATGGGGAACAGTTCGATTGTGATACAAAGTAAATTGGAGGAGATTTTAAATGGCTAAACAATGGACAACAACTACATTACACAACGGTATTAAAATGCCAACACTTGGCTTAGGTGTATGGAAAATGGAAAACAATGAAGAAGTGAAAAACGCGGTTAATGCTGCTATTGACGCTGGGTATAAAGCGATCGACACAGCAGCAGCTTATAAAAATGAGGAAGGCGTTGGTGCTGCGATTAAACAGAACGGCATCCCGCGTGAAGAACTCTTTATTACTTCAAAAGTATGGAATGATGATCAGGGTTATGAATCGACAATAAAAGCCTTTGAAGAAACTATTTCAAAACTTGGTATTGAGACGCTAGATCTTTACTTAATTCATTGGCCGGTAGAAGGAAAGTATAAAGAAACGTGGAGAGCTATGGAGAAGCTTTATAAAGACGGTCGTATTCGCGCTATTGGCGTTAGTAATTTCCATCCGAATCACCTTGAAAATCTAATGAAGGATGCAGAAATTAAGCCAATGGTTAACCAAGTTGAATTTCACCCACTATTAAATCAACAAGAGCTTCGAGACTATTGTAAGCAACATGCCATTCAAATGGAAGCATGGTCACCACTTGCTCAAGGGAAATTGTTGGATCATGAGGTGGTTAAAGATATTGCTGAGCAGCATGGCAAATCAACTGCTCAGGTGATTATTCGTTGGGATCTTGAACATGAGGTCGTAACGATTCCTAAATCTTCGAATCCAGAACGCATTAAACAAAATTTTGATGTTTTCGACTTCGAATTAACAACAGATAATATTAGAGCTCTTGATGAGCTAAATCAAAATGAACGAATGGGACCTGATCCTGATAACTTTGATTTCTAAAATAAAGCCGGCCAAAGTGCCGGCTTTTTGTATGCAACCATTTCTTTTTGGCCTCGTCTACAATTAAAAGGGGGAGTAAAGAGTGGGGAAATGGATTATCGGAGCAACGATTATCTTATTAATTGTAGGTTTTTTTACAGGGGTTTGGTTTACAATGATTCGTAACTATTACCCAGAGGCAGAAACAACAGAGTCTGCTTTAATTCAGAAGATAGAAAAACCCTCGAATGGAAACGGATACAAAATAGGTGAGCCTTATGTTGAAAAAGATATGGATGGGAAGGAAATGTTTAGACTAGAAGTAAATGAAGTTGATCAAATTCCAGGACAAGAAGATTTACCTGAATTAGAAAAAGAAAAAGAATATATTGGATTTGAAATTTACGCAAAAAACTTCGATGATGCTGCAATTGATTTTAAGCCATATTACTCGAAACTAAAAGTAGACAGTTCTTACATAAAACCAGAGGAATTTGTCATTATTGATCAAGATGGCTGGAACAAATATTGGATAAAGGGAGGAGGTTCTTTTCGAATCGTCTTAATTTATGCAATCGACCGAAATGCTAAAGAAATGACATTAATCATTACACCAGAGTTTTCTTACAAAGACATCTTGTTTAAAGTAGACAATACGAGTTGACAATAATTTGGATTCAAGATAAAATTATCTCGAATTCGAGATAAATACAGGGTGGTGATCTATATGTTGATTCAGCGGTATAACGAAGAGCAACAAGGTGTAGGCCAATTTGACGGTGGAAAAATCACAGAACAGAAACCAATTGGTTTTCCAGGTGAAGGCTCTGAAGTGAAACGAGTAGGTCCTTTATTTTATTGGGCATGGGCGAAGTCTGAGCATGAAGGATACATCCCGCTTCATCCTCATCAAGGTTTTGAAATTATTACTTATGTGATCAGTGGGAAGGCGGAGCATGGAGATTCACTAGGTACGAGAAGTATCGTAGGTCCTGGTGGTTTACAAGTGATGCAGACAGGTTCTGGTGTATCCCATGAGGAGGGGTTTGTTGGACCCGATATGCAAGGGTTCCAAATTTGGTTTGAACCTCATTTGAGAGAAGCTCTTCGCCGGAAACCTACCTACCAACAATTTGAGCATGAAGAGTTCCAGATAGACGTTCACGATGGAGTACGTGTTAAGGAAATACTTGGTGACGACTCTCCTGTTGCTCTCGAAACAGACGTTCATATGTGGGATCTCCATATAAGCCATCCATTCATTTATAAACAACACATTGGAAAAGGACGTTCAGTAAGCATCTTAGTTTTAGAAGGAAGAGGACGGATAAACGAGACTTCTTATGAAGGAAAGGAATTTTTTGTTATTGAAGCAAGCGAGTTAGAAGAAATGAACATTCAAGCAGAAGCAAAAACAAGGCTTATCGTGATCGAAGTACCGACTACTGTCACCTATCCTTTGTATCGAAAATAGAAAAATGCGCTTTTCCGATCGATTTACTGGAGATTAATTCCTCTTCTAGTGTACGATAGTAAGTACAGATTAATCGGAAAGGCTGGCGTTTGTTTATGAATCATCTTTATAACTCTTTTATTAAAAACGATCGACAAAAGCAGTTGTTTGAATTGGGAAGTAATCTTGCGAATTCATTTGCAACAAGGGCAGACCAAATTGATCAAGAGGGGCGCTTTCCTTTTGAGAATTTTGAGGAGCTGAAAGAATCTGGATATCTTTCGTTAACTGTACAAGAAAAATTTGGAGGTAAGGGCATCAATTTGTATGAGTACGTGATGCTTCAAGAACGACTTGCAACAGGTGATGCTGCTACAGCACTTTCAATCGGATGGCATCTTGGAATCATCCTTGAAATGAGAGAAGAACAAATTTGGACAGATCAAGTATTTGAAAGACTTTCGCATCTCATCGTTGAAGAAAATGCTTTGTTTAACCGGGCGGCTTCTGAACCTGCAACTGGTAGTCCGACCCGTGGTGGGATGCCTCAAACGAAAGCTGTACTTAAAGAGAATAAATGGATTATAAGCGGTCGTAAATCATTTACTTCAATGGCGCCAGGTCTTCAATATGCACTTGTCTCATCCCAAATTGGAGAGACAGGAGAAAAAGGCTTCTTCCTTGTAGATATGACAGCTTCTGGTGTTACGATTGAAGAAAAATGGGACACGATGTCGATGAGAGGTACGAGAAGTGATGATCTTGTCCTAGAAAATGTTGAATTACCGCAAGATGCCCTTATTGAGGGACCTAATACTGCCAAAAGTGAACTGCCAAAAGCCTGGCTCTTACACATACCAGCCTGCTATCTTGGTGTCGCGATTGCTGCTCGTAATGAAGCAGTTGCTTTCGCATCACATTATTCACCAAATAGTCTGCCGGGTCCTATTAAAGAAGTCCCTGAAGTTCAACGGAAAATAGGGGAAATGGAATTGGAGTTAATGAGAGCTAGAGAAATGATGTACTCTGTTGCGTTACGGTGGGTTTCAGAACCCGATAAGAGAAATGAAATGGGCCCTGAGTTAGCGGCTGTAAAACACGTCGCAACCAATAGTGCAGCAAATGTAGTCGATATGGCCATGAGAGTTGTAGGTGCAAGAGCATTATTTAAAGATAATCCTATGCAGCGCTATTATCGGGATGTAAGAGCAGGATTGCATAATCCTCCTATGGATGATGCAGTGATTTCGATGCTTGCTAGCAATGCCTTTTCAAAATTCGAAGAATCTTCCTAATGGAGGGTTCTTTTTTAAACTCACTGAATTGTTCAGGTGGCGCGAGCTCAAATTCAAATCGTTCTAACTTTCGATAAAAAGCAGTAAAATAGACCCTTTATAGCCCTATTTCTTCCTCAATGCCTTCAAATAATACAGCATTCTAGGTCATTAGTTTTAAATTAGACAGAAAAGAAGGAAAAAGTCATTCGAATAGCGAAATAGATCATTAATAAGCGAAAGGAGGGGAGTATGGTGAGGGAACGTCAAACCGTTTCGTTAAGTGGAAGCTTGCTGTTAACGCATCCATGGGGTATTGATCTTAAAGATGAACAAAATCCTAAAGAAGACGGATCTTACGTAATCAATAATCACAAACAGCAGGAGTTGAAAGAAAACAAATGATGCTTATCCATTATATTCTTACAAAAGAAGTCTCATAGATCAGAGCCGTGCGAAATGTTCATCGCTTCGGCTCTATTTTAATTGGAAAGGTTGTGTAGAAGATCGGTATAAAGAAAAAACTAGCTTGTGGAGCCTTAATTTCTAGTTTGTTTTTAGGACGTCGATATCGCAAAAAAAGAAGTGGTAAAATAAATAACGGAAAGACATTGTCTCAATCTCTACATAGCATAGTAAATGATGAGCGTCTTTATGGCGCGATTGCTGGGATAAGCATCCGTAGTAATCATAGTGGAGAGCTTCTCTACGACCATTTTGGAGATTTAAGAATGACGCCCGCTTCAAATATGAAGCTCATTACAGCGGCGGCAGCTCTAGAGAAACTTGGTGCTGACTATCGATTCAGCACTGAGGTACAAACAGATGGAGAAATACAGGATGGTCGTTTAATGGGGAACCTTTATCTAAAGGGGAAAGGAGACCCAACGGTTTTACAGGAAGATTTAGATCAAATTGCTTTAGAATTGAAAGCTCTTGGGATTGAACGTATTCAAGGTGATGTTATAGGTGATTATTCCTGGTATGACGAGCAGTACCTATCAGAAGATATGGTTTGGAGTGATGAACATGAGTATTACGGTGCTCAAATCTCTGCCCTCACTATCTCTCCGAATATTGATTATGACGCAGGAACCATTATTGTTGAGGTTTCACCAGGAGAAGAAGGCGATTCACCTAAAGTAGTTATTTCTCCCACGGCGAACGATATACAATTAGTGAATAACGCTCTTACGACTTCACCCTCTCACGGGGAAGGGGAATTACATATCATTCGTCAGCATGGTACCAATACGCTTACAATCAGCGGTACCATTTCGAAGGATGCTCCACCAGAAAAAAAGTGGATTGCGTTATGGAGCCCAGATAGTTACGCCCTACATCTGTTTAAAGATTCCTTAAAAGGACTTGGTATTTACATAAGTGAGGAAGCCTTAAAAAATAAGTCAACTGAAATCAAAACGCTTTTAACTAAACAATCCATGCCTCTTTCTGAATTGCTACTGCCATTTATGAAACTAAGTAATAATGGGCATGCAGAAGTTCTTATAAAAGAAATGGGCAGGAAAGTTAGGGGAGAAGGAAGTTTTTCAGCTGGTCTCGAAGTTGTGAGAACATTTTTAAGAGAAGAAGGATTAGATCCTGATAACATGTGTTTAAGAGATGGTTCTGGTATTTCACAAATGAACTTGATACAGCCGAATCAGCTATCTTTGCTTTTATTCAAACTTCAAAGCAAACCCTGGTTCTCATCATTTATGAACTCACTTCCTGTAGCGGGAATCCCTGATCGGCTAGTGGGAGGGACTTTGCGAGAGCGTCTAAGGGCTACATCAGCAGAAGGCGTTGTTTTTGCTAAAACTGGCTCTCTAATTGGTGTTACTTCTTTATCTGGATATGTTAAAACGAATAATTCGCTCATTTTTTCAATTATTATTAATAAGTTTCTAGATGAAGAAGAAATGGAAAAGATAGAGGATGAACTGATGATCGTATTATCTTCTACCTTTATGTAATGGGGCATTAGTGGTTGGTAGAGTTGAAGGGTTGAAAATCGAAAAAAGAAATTTAACAGATTGAATTGTCGAATCGTGAAGCCGGTCATCTACATGACTGGTATAATAGTAGTAGACATTACTAATACGGAGGCAATTTAAAATAGCCATTCAGTCATAACTTCAAGCCAATCTATCAGCGGTCAAAGCTGTTTATGACGACTTCAAAGTTAGATATTCATAAAGAAAGAGTAGCAAGGGAAGGGGGATTAAATGTTGAAGCGTTTGTATCAATATCTTTTATTTGTATGTGTGATTTTATCCGTTTCAACGATTTGGTATGAATCTCCCTTTCAACAGGCGATCCTCATCGGCACTTGGATCGTCTTTTTTATTGATTATACGGTCTTTCTTTATTTATCTGAAGATCGATGGGAATATATAAAAAAGCATCCATTTGATTTAATAGCTCTAATTCCGCTAGATTCAATCTTTCAAGGAGCTAAGCTTGCGAGACTTTATAGACTATGGCGAATTAAAACAATCGCCAAGCGATTTAGTAATCCCATTCTAGGTAAAGCGATGGGTATGTCTCCTCAAACGTGGTTTTTAACTAGTTTTGTATTTGTTATCGTCTCAACATTTCCATTCTATTTCTATGAACCTGTCGTGGATTCTTTTCAAGATGCAGCGGTTTGGTCATTAGGTTCGATCATTTTTGTTGGACGATTTTCAGTAGAACCAACTTCTTTTGTAGGTAAATTTGTGATTATTTTACTTACAATTGTAGGAATACTTCTTCATGCGCTTATTGTGAGAACTGTATTTCGTTACGTGGATTACCTTCGTAAAAAATGGTCATCCACAGAGGATGACCATTCAAATGAAGCCTAGTAAAACCATTTTACGATGAAGAATGTAAAAATGGAAAGAGCAACTGATACAATTGTAATAATGGCCATTGGCTTTAGTGCTTTATCTTTCAAATCCTTCAGACTAACACTCAATCCTAGGCCTACCATAGCAGCCGTCAAACACCACGTTGTTATTTCGGTTACTACATTTGTTGCAGATTCAGAAAAGGGAATAATGGGTCCTAGGAGATAAGTTCCTGCGAGACTCATTAAGATAAACCCGATTAAAAACCATGGAAAAGCAACTTTTTGTTTTGTGCCCGCGTTTTTGCGTTTCATTAGGTACATGAAAAGAAAACAAACTGGCACGAGGAGAAAGACTCTTCCTAGCTTTGCAAGGAGCCCCATTGCAAGAGCTGTTTCTCCTCCTGGCGCTGCTGCTAATGCAACGTGAGCAACTTCATGTAGTGAAATACCTGACCATACTCCATATTGACTTTCAGTTAATGGAAGGAATGGGCGAAGAATCGTATATCCGATTGAAAATACCGTTCCAAATAGAGCGATAATCCCCACTCCAATTGCCGTATCCTCTTCTTTAGATTCCACGATCGGCGCAATTGCTGCAATGGCTGCAGCTCCACAAATCCCTGTACCAGCACCAAGTAAAAAGGTTATGGATGTATTAGCTTTCATCACTTTAGAAAGCCAAACAGACGATAAGATAGAAAATACGATGATAAGCGCGCCTAATAATAATATGGGTAATCCATCTTGAAGAATCAGGCTTACATTTAGTTTAATTCCATATAAAATGATGGCGAACCTAAGTATTTTTTTAGATGAAAAAGTGATTCCTCTTCTTAACCATTCGGGATACCCGGCTACTTGCCGATAAACGATTGCGATCAGAATGGCTGATGCGAGTTGTCCTGTAAGACTAAAGCCTGGCACCATAGCAAGGAAATAACCTAATAGTGCAATAAAAAAGGTAAATGCTATGCCGAGGAAAAATCGCATCTTCTCAGGTATAGTTTGTTGTTGTCTTAAAGTATTAATCATCATGTCCCCCCCGTTTCTCTTTCTTTAGTCTACTTCAGCTATTGCTATAAGTGAAATAATTAAATAGAATATGTACTATAAGTATTAACTTATAGTAAGGGGTGATGACGTGGATCAGCAGTTACACGTTTTCGTTACAGTCGTAGAAAAACGCAATTTCTCTCGAGCGGCAGAGGAGTTACACATGACTCAACCTGCGGTTAGTCAATATATCAAAAGCCTGGAAGAGGCGCTTGGTACTAAACTGTTAGAAAGAAACAACCGATCTGTGGAAATGAACAAGGCAGGAGAAATTGTCTACCACCATGCGAAAGAATTCTTAAATCTTTATTCAAAGATGACGTATCTTTTGGATGACCTAACAAACCGAGCGAGTGGGAAAATTACAATTGGTGCAAGTTATACATACGGTGAATATGTCCTTCCACATGTGATTGCAGCTATTAGAGAAAAATACCCATTAATTACACCATCTATAACGATTGGGAATTCAAGAGAAATTGGTGATCTTGTCTACTCACACCAACTTGATGTTGGCATCATAGAAGGTGACTATCCTGCTAGGGACATGCAAGTGGATAGCTTCACTGAGGATGAAATGGTTATCGTAGCATCACCAACACATCATCAAGTGAACAGTGGAAAGACACTTGAACAAGAGATGTGGGTTGTGAGGGAGGAAGGGTCTGGGACGAGAGAAGCTACAGAGAAGATGTGGAAGCAGCTCAATATAGAGCCTACTCAAAAACTAGCCTTTGGGAGTACGCAGTTAATTAAAGAATCTGTCGAAGCTGGAATTGGTATAAGTATCTTATCGAAGTGGACAATACGGAAAGAGTTAGAACTTGGTACATTACAAATTCTGGAAATACCGAATTTCACCTATTCAAGGACGTTTTCAATTTTGATGCGCTCTCCCTTTCAAACAAAAGTACTTGAAGTTTTTCTAGACTATGTTCATTCTCATCATAGAACGTAGCACATATATAGAGAGTTTTTCGTTAGCGTGATATAGTTAGGGAATTGAAAAAGGAACGGATAAAAGGAAGCGATGTAAGATGAAAGAATTAATTGATGAATGGCAATTAGCGCTTCGCGCTGAAATTGCACACCTTAAAAAATTTGGTAGCAGACCAATTAGAGTTGTCAATGGAAGGCTGCTGTCTTCAGGTGACGATTTTAGGTATTACTTTGATGCACGTACCCCAATTCAAATCCCAACTGGATCAAAGGTTCGGCTTGAGATGAAACATATTAAGCGCGAAGGCAGGGTACTGTCTTCAGAAGGAAAGAATGTCATTCTAGCTCTTGAAGCTGGTTTAGGAGAGCGAATTGGAGAGGCAGATCTCTATCATGACCCATGGGAACTGCTAGATGAACTGCATGAGCGTCTTGAAGAAATAAAAAAAAGCAAAAGAAGGTTAGCTAGGGTTAATCGAGTAATGAATCCTCCCAATTCTGTGAAGCATCCTGATGATAAGATCAAAAGCCGGCTTCATGAGCTGATTCTACGAACCAAATATAACCCAGTGACGTACGTGTGGGGACCTCCAGGGACTGGGAAAACCCATAATCTAGCAAGAGCCGCTGCAAATCACTTTTTCAAAGGAAATAGCGTCCTGATCTTATCTCATAGTAATCAAGCTGTTGATGTATTAATGCGGGAAACAGCCTCATTTGCTGAAAATAGAGAGAAATTTGAAGAAGGAAAAATTGTGCGGTATGGACAACAGCGCGATGTTTCATCAAATCTGCCGCTTTTTACAGATCAATTGCTTATGACGAAGCATCCAGACCTTGCCAACGAGAAAGAGAGTATTCTTGATGAACGAAAAAAACTGAAGGAGGACTTATCTAATTCCTTTAGTAAACGCGATTCTGATCAGTTATTAAAGCTTGAATCAAAATTAGGAAATGTTTTAGAGCAGATTCGTCGGAAAGAAACTCAGTTTGTAAAAGAAGCAACGATTATAGGCACAACACTAACAAAAGCCGCTATTGATGAGAATATCTATCGGAAGAGGGTAGATGTAGTGATCATCGATGAAGCGAGTATGGCCTATGTGCCCCAGGCAGCATTTGCTGCTTCACTTGGAAAACGCGTTGTTATATGTGGCGATTTTAAACAGCTACCTCCTATAGCGTCTGCACGGCACCCGCTTGTTTCAAAATGGTTAAGAGAAGACGTATTTCACTGTTCGGGAATTGTTGAAACTGTCGAAACCGGTAAACTTCATCCTCAACTCTTTCTGTTAAATGAACAAAGACGAATGCACCCGGTTATTTCAGACTTTACAAACAATAAAATTTATCATTCACTTGTAACAGATCATCCGAAAACTGCCGTACTTAGAGCACCGATATCAGACCAAGCTCCTTTTAAAGGTATGGCATCTGCTCTAATTGACACAAGTCATACTGGCTATTTTTGTATGACGGGACATTCATCGAAGTCACGAATGAATTTATGGCAGCTTTTTCTAGCTTTTCAGGCAATTTACGAAGCGTTACAAGCGGGGATGTCATCAATTGGTTATGTTACCCCTTATCGCGCTCAAGCGAAGATGATGAATTTATTAATAGACGATCTTTTAAAACATTCTTTTGTTGAGGCTGACATTCTCTCAGCCACGGTTCATCGTTTTCAAGGAAGTGAGCGAGATATGATGGTGTTTGATACAGTAGATGGAGAACCAGAATCACGTCCTGGCATGTTATTGAGTGGTCACAATAGTGAAAGACTGATCAATGTTGCGATGACGAGAACGAAGGGGAAATTTATACAAATTAGCAATGTTGATTATATACAAAAACGGATGTCTCCATCAAAAACACTACGACAATTAGTTGATCATCAGCTATTAAAAAAAGAGAGAATTTCTCCTACGCATATAGGAAAGTGGGTAAAGAATCAGCATCCCAAATTGAAGTGGCACCACGCACTGAATACTGACATGATTTTTCAAGATATTCAAACTGCTGAAGAAATCGTTATTTCAATTCCTAAGGGAACAAGGTTAACAGCCGAGTGGGTGAACGTATTAAAAAAAGCAAAAGGTAAGCTGTCCATTATTTCACCAGAGATCGTTCAGTCAGTCCCGATTGCTCACCATGTCGACCATAGTCTGGCATTCCCATTTATAGCGCTTGATCAAAATGTGCTTTGGCTTGGTGTTCCATTTGAAGGGATGAAAGATGTCCTTCCACCCGCAGTTGCCTTGAGACTTGAGTCTACACTTTTTACTGGAGAAATATTGAATCAAATTGTTCCCCGAGATTAATAGAATAATGTTCCTTCTACTTTTCTTCGTTTACGTTACTGTGATAAAGTTACAGGGAATAACGATATGAAAAGAAAGCTGGTGACTTATGGGGATTCAAAAACTGGAACATGTCGGGGTACAAGTAAGAAATATTGAAGCTTCGAAAGGTTTCTATCAAGGGATTATTGGATTAGAGTTACTTGATGAATTCGATCATCCTGATGGTGATAAAAAGCTAGCCTTTCTTGGTTTAAACGGGCAAATTTTAGTAGAGCTAATAGAAGGTTATAATCCTGATTTACCCGCAGAAGGAAAAGTTCATCACATTGCCTTTACTGTTGAAAATATCGAACAAGAACGCACTCGTCTTCATGACCTTGGTGTAACGTTTATCGATGAAGAAATCAATACATTACCAAACGGTGCAAAATATTTGTTCTTCGCAGGACCTGATGGAGAATGGCTTGAATTCTTTGAATCTGCTACTTATTAACTACGAGTGAAATGACTAAAAACCAGCGTCCCATTCAGAAGGATGCTGGTTTTTTCTGTTCAAGAGCTCCAATCCATTCGTTTCTGACCGCTCGTCTTCGCTTTTTGTTGTCTGAGCAGAAAACTCTTAATCAAAACAGTGATGTTGTAAGATGGTAGAGAACTTATGTGAGAGAAAGAAGGAATATGTATGGCGAAACAGCAGGGTCTTCAAAAAGAGAAGATCTGGACGCGGGACTTTATTTTTATATGTATGGCAAACTTTTTTATTTTTGCAGGATTCCAAATGACCCTCCCAACGCTGCCTTTATTTGTGAATGAACTTGGTGGGAGCGACCAGCTTATCGGTTTTGTTGTTGGTATTTTCACATTATCTGCTTTGCTTATACGACCGTGGAGCGGTCATGTATTAGAGTCACTCGGAAGAAGAATTATCTTTTTAATTGGCTTAATCGTTTTTGTCATTTCCGTTGGCTCTTATGCGTTTACAGGAAGTTTGATTCTTTTGTTTCTTATGAGAGTAGTACAAGGCCTTGGCTGGGGAATGTCTACAACCGCGGTTGGTACAATTGCAACTGACTTGATTCCTCAAAAGCGAAGGGGAGAAGGCATGGGTTATTTTGGCCTTGCTGGGAATTTAGCGATGGCATTTGGACCAGCTCTCGGTTTATTCTTAATCGCTCTTTCTGGATTTCAAACGATGTTTTTGATTGCCGCTTCTGCCGGTTTACTTTCATTCATCATCGCTGCCTTTATTCGCTATAAACCTGCAAATAAAACACCGATTGAAAAAAAGAAATGGGATATATTTGAGAAGACAGCTTTAATGCCTTCTATTCTTCTTTTCTTTATTACAATGGTCTTTGGAGGAATCGCTACTTTTCTTCCGTTGTATGCAGAACAGCTAGGAATTGATGGAATTGAATGGTACTTTGTCGTATTTGCTGTTTCGCTTATGCTCGTACGTGCTTTCGCTGGACAAATCTATGATCGAAAAGGTCATAAAGCTATATTTCTTCCAGGTGCATTTTTGATTTTACTGGCTATGGTAGATCTAACTTTATTAGCCAATCAATTTATGCTCATTCTTGCGGCTGTGTTATTTGGCATAGGATTTGGCTCCGTTCAACCTGCTCTTCAAGCATGGGCTGTTAATGAAGCACCGCTTCACAGAAAAGGTATGGCTAACGCAACCTTTTTCTCCTTCTTCGATTTAGGTGTAGGACTTGGTGCGATGTTTTTCGGTCTAATTGCTTCTACTTTTGGATATGCTGATATTTATTTAACAGCTGGAATATCTGTCATCATTTCTATGGTGATCTACGTCATTTACTTAAAAAGAAGTGCAGCTGTTCATAAACATAGTGAAGCTGTTCAATGGAAGTAAGATTAAATAAGGAACACGTCTGTGTTCCTTATTTTGCTATCGACTAGCCGGAATGATCAAGTCTTTGTTTACTTCAGTTAGGTCTCGACAACCTGATAAGGCCATCGTTAGATCAAAATCTGCAACAAGGTTGGAAAGCACTTGTTTCACACCATTTTCACCACCAACCGCAAGGGCGTACATACATGGTCTGCCGACAAGCACCGCTTCGGCACCAAGCGCGATGGCTTTAAATACATCTGCTCCTCTTCTAATCCCGCTATCCATTAATACCGGAATGTGATTCTCAACAGCTTCAACAATAGCCGGAAGTGCATCCAGTGCTGCGATCGCACCATCCACTTGTCGTCCACCGTGATTCGAAACGATAATTCCATCTGCTCCATATTTAATCGCAAGCTTAGCATCATCTGGATGAAGAATTCCTTTTAAAATGATAGGAAGAGATGTGTATTTTTTGAGTTCTGCTAAATCCTCCCATGTTAATCCTGCATTCCCAAAAACGTTTGTCCAGTGCATAATCGCACCCATAGCGTCTTTTTCAGGCGGAACGTGAAGTCCTGCTCGAAAGGCAGGGTCAGTTAAATAGTTGCCAATACCTTCTCCAATAAGAAAAGGCAAGTAGACATTTTGAAGATCTAATTCTCGCCAGGCCATCATTGGTGTATCAAGCGTTACAACAATCGCAGAATATCCAGCATGCTCTGCTCGCTGAACAAAGCTTTTGGCAATCTCAGGATCGCGACTCCAGTAGAGCTGAAACCATTTTGGCGCATCGCCCATCGCGTCAGCAATCTCTTCCATAGAATGACTTGATGCTGAGCTTGCAATGTAAGGTATTCCCATTGAAGCTGCAGCTCTAGCAGAAGCAAGCTCACCTTCTTGGTGGATAATCGATTGAACTCCTACTGGAGCAACCATTATTGGAGAAGGGAGCATCTGACCGAATAAACCTACCTTTAAATTTCGTTCTTCAACGTGACGGAAAACGCGAGGAACTATGTTCCAACGTTTAAAGGCGTCTCGATTCGAATTTTTCGTATCTTCAGCACCAGACCCTCCAGCCACATAATCATAAGGACCATCCTCTAGTACTTCTCTCGCTCTTTTTTCCCAATCTTCATATCTTGTTGGAAGGCGATCAGGATCAGGCGCATGCATCTGCTTATATATGCCAAACTGTATCTTATTACCAATATTACCCATGATAACGACTCCTTTAACAATATGATTAAGTGAATCTTCTTTTCTTTCAAGCCAATTCCTTCTTAAAAAGGAAAAGTTTATTAAAGTTAAAGGCTTAATAGGAGGATTTCGCTCATTAGTTTCGAAATAGTAGATTGGCACTAAATTCGTTCATTACGAACATAATGGGGGACAATCATGAAGCTTTCGATCATACATACGAACGATATTCATAGTCATTTTGAGAATTTCGCAAAAGCGACATCACTTATTAGGGATTACGCAGATGACCACACACTAATTTTGGATGGTGGTGACTTTGCTGATTTTAAAAGTATAGAGCTTCAAGGAACGCAGGGGATCGCGGCCGTGAAGATGCTTCAATCTGCCGGTTATGATGCGATTACGATTGGAAATAATGAACTGTTTAATGGAAATGAAACGCTAGAGCATATGGCGGTACATAGCCCTGTTCCTTTCATTAGTTGTAATCTTCTTAAAGCAAACGGTGCGTCATTCAAAGGGGTATTTAGTAGTACGATCATACAAAAGCAAGGGATACGTATTTTGATTACAGGTGCTTCACCGGATTTGCAGGAATTTAATGATTTGATGGGTTTTCAAATTTTAGATTACATAGAAGCGATTCAGAAAGAGATAGAAAGCCAAAAAGGAAACTATGATATTTGTATTGTGCTAAACCATGTTGGCACTGAAGGTGATATTGAACTTGCCGATGCAATTGATGAGATTGATTTGATTCTTTCCGCACATGACCACGTTCTCTACGATGAAGCTAAAGTAGTGAATGGCACCATTCTGAACTCAGCTGGTATGTACGGGGAACATATTGGTATTGTAGAAATAGAGGTTACAGAGGATGGTTTAACCTTATTAGCCTCCAGAGCGATCTCAACAGCAAAAGCGGTAGAGGATGAAGAGATTAAAGATATTTTACTTTCAAGTAAGAAAGAAGCGATCGACAATTTGAGTAAACCACTTTTCACAGTTAGTAAAACGCTCTGGCATGATGTACTTGAAGAAAACCCTATGGCGAATTTAATTGCGGACGGTTTAAAAGATCGCTTTGAATGTGACCTCGGACTA
Organism: Anaerobacillus sp. QJM3NY_32; assembly: GCF_056173645.1. Taxonomy (NCBI): domain Bacteria; kingdom Bacillati; phylum Bacillota; class Bacilli; order Caryophanales; family Bacillaceae; genus Anaerobacillus; species Anaerobacillus sp. QJM3NY_32. The sequence goes on from NZ_CM149684.1 coordinate 2,179,312, forward strand.
ATTAACAGCGGCATCACTAATGGGGGAATCGTTGATTTTGTGTCTAATAAAAAGCTCATTGAAATATGTCCTTCACCATTAAATCCGACTTATTTTGAAATTCAGGGAAAGCACTTATATGCTGCTCTTGAAAGCTCGTTAGATAGTTCGGTTTGTATGTCAGATGGCAGGGGGCCAGGCTTCCGAGGTAAATATGTTGGGCGACTTCATGTATCAGGTGCAGTGATCCAACATGATCAAAAGAAAATACATTCTATTACGATTAATAATGAGGTGTTAGATCCAGAAAAGTGGTATCGAATTGCCTCTTCTGATTATTTGTTAAGGGGCTCTGGGTATCCGGACTTAGCATTTAACCGGAACTTCTCCTATCAATCTGATGAAATAAAAGATGTGATAAGAGAATATGCCGAAGATCAAACCTTCGTAGAAAATGCATTTAAAAAGCGCTGGGTGGTTCCAAATGGAGTAACGTTAGACGTTCATTAATGAACTCACTTATAATAGAACATAAATCTTTTCCTAATAAAGAGATTACTAAATGGTCAACTTAAATGGTTTTTTTGATAAATAACAGAATATGTTTTGAACAAATGGGGAGCGCTTGCTTAATAAAAAGTAAGCGCTCTAAGTCGTTTTAGGGCAGTAGATGGGAAGAGTGAGCATATGTTCATCATCGTATTCAATACGAATCGCTCACCATGATCAAGAGATTTTTCACAAAATGTTCACTTACGTAAAAAAATTGAAATGACTATACTATTCACTATGCTTGAAAGAAGGGAGGAGTATTTTTCAAAAACGAAGTAGAAGAGTGAAATTCTGGCCTAATGATGTACTTTGGGATCGTAGATCGTATGCAGGGAAACATTTTATAATTTATCTATGAACAAGCTAATTTGAGAAAGGGCTCTTATGGTAGGGCTCCTGAATCTAATGATTTACCTTATTCTAGAAAATTTTAGTGGTAGCTCCAATTGCGATGAAGACCACGTACGGTAATACATACATATGTTCATAATTAGGAATCAGAGGAATAATGTGGACTACCCTAATATCTTTGGGGGCGCAATGTAAAGATGCACACGTTTAAAGGAGGTATTTGATATGTCAAATGCTAAGGTGAAGAAAATAGTGATCGTTGGCGGAGGAATTGGTGGACTATCAGCTGCTATTGCTCTAGGTGAGATAGGAATTGAAACAGAGATTATTGAACTAAAACAAAAATGGGAAGTATATGGCGTTGGAATATTTCAACCACCGAATGCACTTAGAGCTTTAAATGAACTAGGAGTAGCAAATACATGTATGGAATGGGGCTATAGCTTTGATGGAATGGAATATTGTGATGCGGAAGGGAACCGATTTGCAGAACCTCAATCTCCAAAAATTGATGGGTATCCTGGGCTAAATATTATTTCTCGAAGGACGTTGCACTCCATTTTATATGAGAAAGCAAAGTCTGTAGGAACAAAATTTAGGATGGGAACAACTATAGTAGATATTCATCAAGGTGATGACCAAGCTCAAGTAAAATTAACCGATGGATCTATGCTCACAGCGGATTTAGTTATTGGTTCAGATGGTCAGAATTCTAAAGTGAGAAATTTGATGTTTGGAAAGGTTGAACAAGAATATCTCGGGCAAGCGGTATGGCGTTATACGTTACCTCGGATGGAAGACATAACAAGAAGTACTTTGTATTACGGTCCGAATGCAAAGGCAGGTTTGGTTCCAATGTCTGAAGATGAAATGTATCTGCTGTTAACAACTTCTGAACCCGGAAATCCAAGAATGCCAGAAGATCAGTTAGATCAAATTTTACGTAACAGATTGGGGGATTTTGGTGGAAAAATAGCTGAAGTTAGAGAGCAAATTGTAGATCCTAAAGAAGTCGTTTACCGTCCGGTTTTTAGTTATTTATTACCGTCTCCTTGGTATCAAGGTCGAGTATTGTTAATAGGAGATGCTGCCCACTCCACCGCCCCACATCTTGGACAAGGTGCGTCTCTTGCAATTGAGGATGCTGTTGTTCTAACTGAACTTATTCAACAAGGACTAAATGTGACTCAATTGTTAAAAGCATTTAATGACAGACGTTATGAAAGGTGTCGTATGCTTGTTGAAAGCTCGAATCAACTTGTTAAGTGGGAGTTTTTAGAGTGGGAAGGAAAAATGCCTGATGATGTTAGTGTTCCTAAATTTGCTTATGAAACGTTAGCAAATATGAATGAAGCTATATGATCCGGGCAACTCTATGAAAAAAGCGGAAAGACTTATGCATCTATAAGGAGAACTACTTTTATATGAAAAATAGATTGGAATATTTCAACCGATCATAAGAGAAAAATTTTATTATTTCATAACATCATAAATGTTGAAGTTCGAGCTTTATTAATCAGGCGTAATTTCGTACTAAGAAATTACGCCTTTTCTATGTAGAAATGGTTAAGTAAGTGGGGGAATTTCAATAGAAACTAAATAGCGGGGTTTATTTATACTTTTTGAAGATTAAATGGTTTGCGATTGTTACCAATAACTCTCTGGGTAAATAGGAGTGAGTGCTTTCGGATTGCACAATTGTCCTAATTGTTGTACATTTGTGCAAAGGGGAGAATGCGATGGAGGAAAGAAAGGAAATTAATACGCTATATCAAGTTGCAGAAATGTACTACGAGCAAGATATGACGCAAAGTGAAATAGCGAAAGAACTCGGGATCTATCGAACAACCATTAGTAGAATGTTGAAGAAGATAAGAGAAAAAGAAATCGTACAAATCCGTATCAATTATGATGTCTTCAAAGATGTTACCATCGGGAGAAAACTAAAAGAACAGTATCAACTGAAAGAAGTCATTCTCATCCCCGAGAAAAAAGGTGCCTCTAGTGACCAAAATTTGAAGGCTATGGGGCAAGCATGTGCAAAGTTCTTAGATGGAGTAGTCAAAACTGATGATGTTATAGGATTTTCATGGGGAACATCTCTTGCCGCCGTTGCAGAGGAATTGAATCCTCAAAGAACTCAAGAAGGAATCATGTGTGTCCCGCTTATAGGTGGACCGGACGGTAAACTAGAAAGTCGTTATCATGCTAACACCATCGTTTATGAAATAGCTAAAAAGTGGAAAGGAAATTCTAAATTAGTTGATGTTCCCGCAATCGTTCAATCAGAAGCGTTAAAAGAAGCGTTGATGGATTCTGAACACTTTCGTGAGGTTGAGGATTTATGGGGAAAGTTGACAATTGCCATTGTAGGTATTGGGTCCCCACTAATCAGCGACGGTCCAAACTGGCTCGCTTTTTATGGAGAAAGATTCCAGGGTGAAATGGAAAAGAGTAAAGTAGCAGGGGACATTTGCTCAAATTTCTTTGACAAATCCGGAAAGACTCTAGATACGAGACTCTCAAATCGCACAATTTCAGTTGATATGAATGATCTTCATAAGGCAAGGTACACCATTGGAGTAGCTGAATCTAAGGAAAAGGTTGAAGCAATCCGCGCCGCGCTAGTATCTGGTCACCTTAATGTTCTTGTCACAACGGAAGAGACGGCAAGTGAGTTATTGAATGATGAGCTAGGTTAAACATGAACATTAAGCTGAACTCGAATTTAAGCTTTATGACATGATTTTACGACGGGATCACTTAGAAAAATCGCCTCATCTAAAAGTATATTTGTATGAGCAAAACGAGGTGTACCTTCATAACAGTTAACTTCAGCTATTGGACAAGCCTATTTATTCTTAAAAAATTATCAGTTTGAAGAAAGGTTAATAAGATTGGAAGCGGCTAGATGTATCTTTATTTACCCCTATTGTAACTAACGTGTTCATACTGTCGAAACAAGAGTTAGAAAAATCACGTTAAAAGGAGAGGTTTGAAATGAAGCAAGTGAATTGGGGAATTGTTGGACCAGGAGGGATTGCTACAGATTTTGCACAGGCGATTAATGAGGTTAATGGGCAAATCTTTGGGGTCTGGGGAAGAAATGTAGAAAAAGCTAGGGAATTCGCTGATCGTTATGGAGTAGAGCACGTATATGAGAAAACGGAAGATATGTTTAAGGATGATCGCATTGATATCGTATATGTAGCAACTCCACACAGTATTCACTATTCTTTCATCATTGATGCTTTGGATTCTGGAAAGCATGTTCTATGTGAGAAGGCAATCACAATGAACGGTGAACAGCTGCAAGAAATTATTAATTTAGCAGAGTCCAAGAAACTAATCGTAGCGGAAGCGATGACGATTTATCATATGCCTCTATACAAGAAGTTAAAAGACATTATCCAAGAAGGTAAAATTGGAAAAGTCAATATGGTCAATGTGACCTTCGGTAGTTGCAAGGAAGATGATCCAACCAATCGTTTTTTCAATCCAGACCTTGCTGGTGGTGGGATGTTGGACATTGGTACTTATGCTCTTTCATTCACAAGGTTTTTCCTATCCAGTCAGCCAACGGAACTTCATACAACTGTTAAGAAATATGAGACAGGGGTAGACGAACAATCCGGAATTGTGTTGAAAAATGATCAGGATGAAATGGCAGTTGTCTCATTGGCGATGAGGGCTAAGATGCCTAAGCGAGGAATCGTAGCTGGAGATGAAGGGTTCATCACAGTAGATAATTTTCCAAGAGCTGATAAAGCAACAATTACATATACATCTGATGGTTCTGTAGAAACAATTGAAGCTGGAGAAGAAAGAAGAGCCCTTATGTATGAAGTGCAGGCAATGAATGACCTGATTTTGAATAACAAAGAGAATTGGACCTTACCACTTTCACGTCAGGTAATGTATTTAATGGATGAGGCCCGTCAGAAGTGGGATCTTACGTATCATTTCGAATAAAAAATACTTTTACAGTTCTAATGTGTGACATGATTCAATTCTATTCTTAGGTTTCTTAAATCTGCTCAATTCAAGGAAGGAGAGAATAAGATGTATAGAGGTATTGACCATATAGGGATGACCGTACCAAATATAGAAGTAGCAACTAATTTTTTCCGGGAAGCTTTTGACGCTAAAGTTTGTTATGATGTGCAGCGACCCGAACATGATCCGATGAAAGGAGAAGAAGTAGAGAAACAATTGGGGTTACCATCTGGAAAAATAATTATTCATATGCGTCTATTGAGAATCGGTGAGGGACCAACTATTGAACTTTTTCAGCTAGGAACAAAAGCAGACAAGGATCCAGCGAAAATATCTGATTTGGGTCTACATCATTTTGCTTTATATGTTGACGATATTAAAGAATCTTCTAAACGTTTCGAAGCTGCAGGTGGCTCTCTTTTGTCGGAACCCCACCCACTGGCTGGAGTGGAAGATGGACCACGTAATAGTGGAGTATATGGGACAACCCCTTGGGGAAGTTTGATAGAATTAATAAAGTATCCTGATGGTATTGATTACCCGAGTGAAAGTGAAGCAAAGAGATGGAGCCCTCCAAAGCACTAGAAATTGATCCTGTTCTTTATTGAACTTTTGAATGGAACAAGTTATGTTTCCTATGTAAACAACACTTCAGATTTAAGTCAGCATTTATGCTGACTTTTTTTATAGTTTAAGCATGGAAAAGGGTTTTGCAAAAAAAGCGACTCACACCAACAAGAAAGCGAAAAATCTCCTCTGCAATCTGATGTGCAATTGTAATGAACAATTTAGTAGAAGGACTATGTTTTCAATCTACATAATATCAATATTTTAAACTATTATATTATTAAAAGGAGAGGGTAAATTTGATACACCACATCGAGCTGTATGTATCAGATCTGAAAGAAAGCACAGAATTTTGGGGATGGTTATTAAAAGAACTTGGTTATACACCATTTCAAAATTGGAAAAAAGGGAGAAGCTGGAGAGATAAAGAAAGCTATATCGTATTTGTGCAAGTTGAGGAGAAATACAAAGAAGTGGGATATCATCGTAAACGGATTGGTATAAATCATCTCGCATTTCGTGCTCATTCAAAAGAGCAGGTAGAAAATATTCGATTAATGCTCGTACAAAAACAAACTTCTATTTTATATAACGAGCTATATCCTCATGCGGGAGGCATTAATCATTATGCGCTTTATTTTGAAGATCCAGATCGAATAAAGGTAGAAATTGTATCACCTAACATATAATAAATTTCAATTACCGTACTGTATACACAAAATTTAAAAATAATAGTCTTTAAAATTATTGCAAATCACGAGCGACGTCAATACAAAAAACAGGCCAATTTGGCCTGTTTTCTTTATCCCTTATAAGTCTTTCCAATATACTGAACGATCTTACGTAACTCTGTAACAGTAGGACGACCAAATGGACTTGTTTGTCTTTGTTGATAAAGCAATTCGCCCTTATCATCAATAAGGAAGTAGGCTGGCTCACCATGAGCGCCATGATCTTCATATGGATCATCTTCTCTATGATAGTGAACATCATATGCTTCAAGTGCTTTTAAATCCTCATCAGCTAATACTGGAAAAGAAAGATTCTTTTCTTCAGCCATTGCTTTTAAATCATCAAATTTATCAGTTGATATAGTTGTAATATGAACATTTTTCCCTTCAAAGAAACCAGTACTTTCTTCTAGACTTTCAAGATCACTCACACAAACGGGGCACCAGGAACCTCTAAAGAAAATGACGAGGTGCCATCCACCTTTTTCTTTACGGTATGATTCAAAAGAATATTCTTCGCCGTTTACTGCAGGAAGTGAAAAATTAGGGACTGCGTCTTTCAATGCAAATTTAGACAAAACTATTTCCTCCTTTGAATAATAACAATCTCCTTATAATGTAAGGCAGTTGTTATGATACTCTAATTCAGAAATAAATGATGTAAGATACCTTACTCTATTTTGAGACTGAATAATTGACAAAGATAATTGTCGTTATAGCCTTTTTATTGGGAATAAAAACGAATTGGCTATCATACGTTCAGAACAAACTAATTGCACGTATTCCAACACAATGATACAAAACATATATTGTGTATCATTGTGAAAATGAATGAAAGCTTATTTTTAGGGGTTTTTCTCTTTTCGAACGGAACGAAGAAAGGTATAATGATACATATTAACCAAATGTTTATCATTAACGATACATATTGAATAGAGAAAGAAGGATGCCCTCATGAACACGGTTCAGCCGATTCGTGATCCTCAGAAGATCAAATTAGTAAAAAAACATCTACGAAAGCGAAATTCTAGAGACTGGTTTTTATTTAATATGGGAATTAATACCGGTCTGCGGATTAGTGATTTACTTCCATTACGTGTGGGGGACGTTCGAAATCAAACACACATTATTATTAAGGAGAAAAAAACAGGGAAAGCCAAACGATTTCCGATCAACTATTCTCTTAAGGAACTCATTGAGTCGTATACGTTTGATATGGAAGAACGTGATTTTTTATTTCCATCGAATAAAACCGATTTACCGATTCAAAGAGGACAAGCGTACAAAATATTAAATCAGGCTGCAGCGGAAGTAGGACTTTCCGAAATTGGAACACATACTATGCGTAAGACGTTTGGTTATTTTTACTATAAACAAACAAAGGATGTTGCAATGCTTCAGAAGATCTTTGGACATTCTGCACCATCGATTACATTAAGGTATATTGGAATTGAGCAGGAGCAAATGGATGAATCATTGTTCAACTTTAGTTTATAAGTGAAGCAATGATAGACATGTTATAATTTATAAAAGAGGGGGGAGGAGTTGAAGGTATAAATATAGTTTTGCTTTAAGAAAAACTTCTTGATGCTGCAAAAGCATATTAATGAAGAAACTCATTTGAATTACTGTTTTTGTAACCGATTACAAACAAGAAGGAGGTTATCCCTTTGGATAAAAAAGATCACGTTGATCCTACCGAATCATCTATACATACGGATTTTAAAAACAATATGACTTACGGAGAATACTTAAGTCTCGATCAAATACTCTCTGGGCAAAATAGACTTTCAGACCATCATGACGAAATGCTCTTTATCATCATTCATCAGGTTAGTGAATTGTGGATGAAGTTAATTTTGCATGAACTTAAAGGAGCCATTGAAGCAATTGAAAATAATGAACTTTCGTCTGCCTTTAAAATGCTTGCACGTGTTTCAAAGACCCAAACCCAAATTATTCAGGCTTGGGATGTTCTTTCAACATTAACCCCTTCAGAATATATGGAGTTTCGGGATTCGCTCGGACAAGCATCTGGTTTTCAATCTTATCAATACCGCATGATCGAATTTTCATTAGGATACAAAACATCACACGTGCTTAAAATCTATGAAAAGGATGAAGAACTTCACGCACAACTGAAGAATGCTTATCAAAAACCCGGCATTTATGATGTCGCCATTAAAGCTCTATCCAGGGCAGGTTTACCGATAGATCAGGAAGTTCTTCAGCGCGATGTAACCAAAACTTATGAGAAGAATGATTCTGTGCTGCAGGCATGGCTGACGGTATACCGGAATGTCGATACATACTGGGATCTTTATGAGCTTGCCGAAAAGCTCGTCGATATTGAAGATTGGCTGCAGCAATGGAGATTCCGTCATATGAAAACCGTTGAAAGGATTATTGGCTTTAAGCAGGGTACAGGAGGCTCATCAGGGGTCGGTTATTTAAAGAAAGTACTTGATCACCGTTTCTTCCCAGAGCTCTGGGATATTCGAACTGCTCTATAGGTGATTATAATATCATTATGTAAACTTATGTGAAAAACGCTCTCATTTGGGAGCGTTTTTTTATATGAGTAGTTCATTTAGTTTTGCATCACTTTCTAGGAAAGAGAGCGCCTTCCTTTGAAAATCTTCATCATGAAGGTACGTATATCGATGGGGCTTAACAGAAGGAGCCTTTAAAATAGCTTCAGCCAGGTCAGATTTCTGCATACGTTCTTTCTTAAGGTAATCAAAGAAACCAGTACGTTCAAATACTTTTCTCATCCGTATCGCTCTGTGGTTCTGCACATTAGCCATAATATAAGTTGCGATTCCGACCTGTATGCCGTGCATGTGCGGATTTGATAATTGTTTATCGAGCGCATGGGAAATTAAATGCTCTGAACCACTAATTGGTGCGCTATTGCCGCTAATAACCGTTGCCACACCGCCCATTGTTAACGAGCTTACAAGTTCTTTAATAAAGATCGGATTTTGAATATCTGACATCGGCGTTCGAATGAAACTGTTAACAGCCTTCTTACTTAGCATCGCTGCAAAGGCATTTACGTGCCCTTTCCCATTCTTTTCTTCAAATTCCCAATCATAAAGAGCCGTTATATTACTCATTAGATCACCAACTCCTGCAAGCAAGAAGTGAGAAGGGGCTTGTTTAATCACTTCGAGGTCAGCAATGATCCCATAAGGTACCTGTGCAGGAACAGTAGTTTTTTTGTGATTCACAATAAGAGAGCAGTTGCTACTAGCAAAACCATCATTTGAGGCAGAAGTCGGCATGCTTATAAACGGTAGTTTTCTAGAGAACGAAATATATTTCCCATAATCTATAACCATACCACCGCCCATAGCAATCACAACATCATAAGAATCAAGGGAAAATGCATACCCGATCAGATCATGAATGGTTTTCCCAGGTTCCATCTTTTGAAGATCGATGGAGACATATTTCATATTCTCCTGAAAGGACTCGCCATAAGTCTCATATGTAAATTCATCGAATAAAAATAGGGCATGATGAAAGCCGTGCTTTTGGAGAATCATATCAAGCTGATGGCGGATACCAGAACGAATCTCCAAAATGGCAGGGATCGGAATATTCGTTAATGGATGCATGGTCAAATCCTTCCTTTCTCATGCAGGAAATCTTCAATCTGTTGAAACGATTCAATAGCTACGAATGGCACGTTATTTTCTTTTAGTAGTTCTTGCAGTGCGTCTTTAGCAAAAGTAAGATCAGCAACTTTGGCTGGATGAGAATCTGGTTCGCTATCACCAGCAAAATAAACCACTTCATACTTTTCTTTCAGATCAGAAATCACTTTTGATTTATCAATACCATATCTTCTCGAATAATGTTTATGATTCTCATCAATCGACAAATGGACATTTTTATTCTCGTAATAGCCTTTGTTCGAGAAAACAGGAACATTCTGAATCCCATAATGATTCAAAATGTGGTGAATGTAATAATCTGTCCCAGCACTTAAAATGTAGAAATCCCCGCCGTTTTCTTGTACTTTCTTAATAAAGGAAGGAACATGCTCATCAATCGGTAAGGAGAGGATATCTTGAATAATTTGCTCCTCGTGCTGATCAATGGATTGAAATACCTGCCTTAGAAAATCAATATCTTGCATTTCCCCAGCTTTCCACTTCTTATACAACCCTTTACCTTCAGGATAATAAGTTTCTATTACAAGCCAGTAGAAATCTTTTTTTGAAATGGTTCCGTCAAAATCAGATACAAATGCCCACTTTTTCATTGATATTTCCTCCTTCATTTAGTCGTTGACCTATTAAAATTGTAGCATGCTTTCATATTCAAAAGAAATCTGATTCTTTTAGAACAATAACGTACAGCCGCACTAAATTGTGTTAAAATGAATTTTAAAAAGTTAAACAATTCAATTTAATCTGAAGGAGTGCGAGAATGAGTAAAACAATCAGTAAAGTCCAGGTGGAAGATATCATTATCGCAAACCAGGTTTTAAAAGAAGTCGTTGTTCATACACCGCTACAGCGGAATGATATTCTTTCTGATCGATATAATTGCAATGTGTATTTGAAAAGAGAAGATTTACAAAGTGTTCGTTCTTTTAAAATTAGAGGCGCTTATAATTTGATTCAAGGTTTAACGATGGAAGAGAAAGCAAATGGAATCGTATGCGCAAGTGCAGGGAACCATGCCCAGGGCGTAGCATTTTCTTGTAAAACCCTTGGCATTCAAGGACATATCTTTATGCCTGCTACGACGCCCCGTCAAAAAATCTCGCAAGTTGAATTGTTTGGTGGATCGTTTGTGGAAGTCATTCTAACAGGCGATACGTTTGATGATTCCTTTCTAACCGCTAAAGAATTTTGTAACAAACACGACAAAGCATTCATTCATCCTTTTGATGACTATCGTACGATTGCAGGACAGGGAACAGTAGGACTTGAAATTATGAATGATATTGATGAAGTCGACTTTGTGATGCTCAGCATTGGAGGGGGAGGTCTTGCATCAGGCGTAGGGTCTTATATCAAAAGCATTAGCCCACACACGAAAATCATCGGCATAGAGCCTGAAGGTGCCCCAGGAATGAAAAGTTCCATTGAGAAGGACGAGGTCGTACCGCTTGATTATATCGATAAATTTGTAGATGGAGCTGCTGTGAAACAAGTTGGAAAGCTAACACTCGATATTTGCAAACATATCCTTGATGATGTCGTACTTGTGCCAGAAGGGAAGATTTGTACAACCATCTTAGAGCTATACAACCAGAACGCCATTGTGGCTGAGCCAGCCGGCGCTTTGTCCATCGCCGCTCTCGATTTTTATCGTGATCAAATTAAAGGAAAAAATGTGGTGTGCGTTATTAGTGGGGGAAATAACGATATTAATCGCATGCAGGAAATCCAGGAACGTTCTTTAATTTATGAAGGGCTAAAACATTATTTCATTGTACATTTCCCTCAACGAGCTGGTGCGTTAAAAGAATTTATGGCTGATGTTTTAGGTCCAACAGATGATATTACCCGTTTTGAATACACGAAAAAGAACAATCGTGATCGAGGACCTGTTCTAGCAGGAATTGAGCTCAAACACAAAGAAGATTATGAACCTTTGATTGAGCGTTTAAATCGAAAAGGATTTTCCTACATTGAAATTAACAAGGACCAAGATCTCTTTAACCTACTCATTTAAAACGCCTATAGCGGGCGTTTTTCTTTTGAAGTCGTTCGAGTATAAATGGGGCACTTTTTTCTATATGATAAGGAGAGAATGTATTAAAAGAGGTGCGGAATGAAATTAAGTATACTTGATCAAACACCAGTCTTCCTTGGAGAAACGACAGCTGAGGCACTACAAGCTTCAAAAGAGTTAGCTATTCTCGGAGATCAGCTTGGCTATGTTCGTTACTGGGTTACGGAACACCACGACCTAGATCACTTAGCGTGTCCCACCCCTGAGGTACTCTTAAGCTATATCGGAGCACATACTAGACGAATTCGACTTGGAGCTGGAGCAATACTACTTCCTCACTATCAACCATATAAGATAGCAGAAATATTTCATACACTAGCAACCCTTTTTCCAGGTCGCATCGACCTTGGATTAGGCAGAGCACCAGGGGGATCCGCCGAAGCGACTTCTGCTCTATCTCCGCGATTTTTAGAAGAAGTTCGGAAGATGCCAGAGAAAGTAGATGAACTACTTCGCTTTATCAATAATGGCTTTGCAAAGGACCATTTGTATCATAATCTTCAAGCAAAGCCTGTTCCTAACCACGTTCCCGAGCCATGGCTCCTTGGAACAGGAAAGAAAAGTGCGCTGTTAGCAGCAGAAAACAGTATGTCCTATGCATTTGGCTATTTTATGAGCGAACAAAATGGGAAAGAACTTCTCGACACATATCGAACAAACTTTGCGGGAGAATCTCCTTATAGCATTCTAGCGGTGTCCATTATTTGCAGTGAGACACAGGAACGTGCAGATGAGCTTGCGCACTGGACTCACGTAGTCAATGAATTTCGAGCTAAAGGGAAAACAACACTCCCAAGTGTTGAAGAGGCACTTACCGTATCACTTCCTAATGATCACACCTCAAAGCTTATTAGTGGAACACCTAAAATCGTCCAAGAAAAGCTACAGGATCTCCAAGAAGAGTATCAACCAGATGAATTCTTAATCACAACGATTACGCCACATCGAAAGGAAAGACTGACTTCTTTTCAACTTCTTGGTGAGGTGCTTATTCAAGGATAGATCTTTTTTCACTAATAGAAGGAAATCTGTTATGATAGAGTTTGGTTTCTTTTGTTTTTTATAGGATTAAATTTTTAACTGTATCCATTTTACAGTGCCAATAGATATGAAAATAAAAGGACGGATCAAGCTAGAAGAGGAGACCGTACATGACCCAACCATTACCTTTTGAAATCACAAAGGAAGATTCCTTTTTCGAGAAACTCGGCGACTATGTTGGCGACGTATTCTACGACATTTTACCGGAGCATGGATATGAGCTTCGAGATGAACAAATCTTTATGGCTTTTCAAATTGAACAGGCCTTTAAAAATAAGAGCGTTGTGTTTGCTGAAGCAGGCGTTGGAACAGGGAAAACGTTTGTATATTTGTTGTATGCCATTTGCTATGCGAGGTATACAAGAAAACCTGCGATTATTTCATGTGCGGATGAAACACTTATTGAGCAGCTAGTGAAAGAAGGCGGAGATATTGAGAAGCTTGAGAAAGCACTTGGTTTAACTGTTGATGTTCGTCTAGCGAAGGCTAGAGAGCAATATGTTTGTGTGAAAAAGCTAGACTATCTTTCTCATCGTACTGACGATGAAGACATCTTAAGTGTGCACGATGAAATACCAGAGTTTGTTTATGAACCAGCTGCATCAATGAAGTCTTTTCATCGCTATGGCGATCGGAAAGAATACCCTTGGGTACCAAATGATAAATGGGAAAAAATTGCGTGGGATCCACTGCAACAATGTTCAACATGTGACTGGCGTCATCGCTGTGGCCAAACGTTAAATCGTGAATATTATCGTCATTCAAGCGATTTGATTATTTGTTCTCATGATTTCTATATGGAACATATCTGGACGAAAGACTCACGTAAACGTGAAGGACAACTTCCTTTACTCCCAGAAGCTAGCACAGTTGTATTTGATGAAGGCCATTTATTGGAATTCTCAGCACAAAAAGGCTTGACGTATCGTTTTCATTCGGAAACTCTATCCAGTATTCTTACAGGCTACATGGACCAGGATGTAAGAGAAGAATCGCTTACATTAGTTGAAGAGATCCTGGAGCTTCACGATAACTGGTTCGCTCATCTTAGTCAGTCCGCGATCGCTGTAGAAGGTTCGATTCGAAAAGATGTCCCACGAACTGAAACGATGATAGAAATTGCAAAAGCGATTGCTGAGAAAGTTGATGCTTTGTTAGAGCAGCTTGTTTTCGATTCAGAGCTTTATGTAATGGAAGACTACCATGTCAAGATTATGGAAGAATACCTCGAGTTCTTCTCATATGGCTTAAGAACGCTACTCCAGGATGGAGAGGGCATTCATTGGCTTGAAGAAACTGAAACCCAGACTTCTCTTGTCATTATGCCAAGACTTGTAGAAGACATTTTGCGAAAAGAAGTATTTTCACAAAAGATCCCATTTGTTTTCTCATCAGCAACGCTTTCACAAGCTGGAGATTTCTCTTATATAGCAAGCAGCTTAGGCATTCAGAAACATGCTTCCTTCTCTGTAAATTCGCCGTTTGATTATGAAGCACAGATGAAAATGAATGGTTCTGTAGCTGGAAATGAATATCAAAAATGGGAAGAGATGGGCCATTCCCTTCACCTGAATAAAGGTCATTCATTGCTGCTATTCTCTTCGCTAGAAGAAATGAATAGGTTTAGAGAGTGGGCAGACCAACAAAGCTGGACGTTTAACCTAATTTATGAAGGAGACCGTGAAATAAGCGAAACGGTCAAGGCATTTCAACGAGATCATTCTGCTGTTCTTTGCTCGTATCATCTATGGGAGGGACTTGATGTACCGGGTGAATCACTTACTCAGGTTCTAATCTCGTCATTACCATTCCCTCCAAATGACCCTGTTTTCCAGGCGAAACGAAGTCATTCAGAAGATCCAGTAAGCGACGTGGATCTTCCCTACATGTTACTTCGCTTACGACAGGGAATTGGTCGTTTAATTCGAAGTAGTGCAGATCATGGTGTCGTCTGTATTTGGATGACAGAAGATCAAGTGATAAAGTATGAACAACAAGTCCAAGATGTTTCACCTTTACCAATCAACTGGAAATAATAAAAAGCTCTTTCTCAAACGAGAAAGAGCTTTTTTATATTGAAGTTGTTATGATAGATAAAGGGAGGTGTGGCATGAAAACAAATTGGGAAAGACATCATTCGATCATTCATTTACCTGATGAAGCGATAACATCAATCGTAAAAAGCTATCAGCCACATCTAAAGGTAAATACCACGACCCAGCTTTCTGGAGGTTTAAGTCATACGAATTATAAAATCGATATTGCTCATCATAGCTCTGTTGTTATCAGAGTGGCTAGAAACCAGGAAAGCTTGAAACGGGAATATGAAGTTCACAGATCCTTGCCAAAAGATGTGCGAGCACCAGCTTTTCTTCATATCACAAAGTGGAATGGATATCATATTGGTATTCTTGAATGGAAAGAAGGCTCCTTGCTGCGAGACCATCTATCTACTTCGTCTCAACAACATATGAAAGCAATGGGGCAATCCATTGGAGAACAGCTTGCCTCAATGAGAGAACTGCGTTTTAATACATATGGTTTTCTTGATTCAACGCTTGAAGTAAGAGATGAATTTCAATTAACACCAACCTCATTCATCTCAACCATTGAATCCTTTTTTAATCATCATGCTTCCAAATGGTTATCTCTTACTCTAACTGATAGAGTGATGTCATTTGTAAGGAACAATGCCTATTTGCTTGAGCAAGATCAAAGCGAATCCTGCCTTGTTCACGGGGATTATAATGGACTTAATGTACTAATGGACGGAACAGAAGTAAGCGCCGTTCTAGATTGGGAATTTGCCTTATCAGGTAGCATTTATTTTGATTTAGGTAACATGATTCGATACGAATTTGATCACATGACATCATTTAAAGAAGGAATTCAGCAAGGATTATTAAACAGAGGAATCACCCTGCCAAAACAATGGCAAAAGCTTGCCAAACTGGCAGACCTCGTTGCGCTTTGTAGCTTGCTTGATCGACCAGTATGTGGGGAAAACAGGGTAAGGGATATCACTCACCTTATTACTAAAACGATAGAATCTTATTAAGTAGGAACAAGCGAGAGGGGAATATACATGAGGATTGGATTTATACGCCACGGGAGTACAGCATGGAATAAAGAGAAAAGAGCTCAAGGTAGCTCAGACATTCATCTTGACGATCAAGGTCGCAGTGACGCAGCGAAGCTTGGGGACTGGTTAAAGAACGACAAGTGGGATGTGATCTTCTCAAGTGATCTTTCACGAGCTAAAGAAACAGCAGAGATCATCGCCAAAAAGCTCAACCTGAAAGTGATAACCGATCATCGCTTACGAGAGGCCGGCGGTGGGCAGATTGAAGGAACTACAGAGCAAGAACGTATTAAGAAATGGGGAGAAAACTGGCGCGAATTAGATCTCGGTATTGAAAAAGCTCATCTTGTTGTTGAACGCGCACATGCGGCAGTAAATGATTTTCATGATAAATACTCCGGTTTAAATGTGCTAGTAGTTAGCCACGGTTCTTTTCTTAGACATTTCTTTAAAAGCACCCTACCTGAACTAAATCATGAAAATCATATTGTAAATACTTCTTTAACGATTCTTAAAAGAGATGGAGACAAATGGTTAAATGAAAAGTTCCATTCCACACGCCATCTTAATTAATAAACGAATCAATCCATATCCTGAGTCTTTATTTAGAGAGGATTTTTGATAATGATCGAGAAGACCTTCAATATAGAACGTTACCATTCATTATTGGAGGGAAAAGCCATGAACGCAAAACCCGAAATGATAGGGGAAGATTTATCTCTTATTGATCTCTATGACCTCTCCCTTGAACTAAGGACGGGTTCTTATGTCCTGCATGAGGAAGAACTTACAATCATTGAAACTAGCGCGAGTCCATCGATTCCTTACTTAATTAGCGGGTTAGAAAAACTCCAAATCGATTTAGAAGAGGTTCGCAACATCATTGTCACTCATATCCATCTCGATCACGCTGGAGGGACAGGGCTATTTCTTGAAAAATGTCCCAATGCTCGTGTTTTTGTTCATCCAAAAGGGATTCGCCATTTAGAAAACCCATCTCGCTTAATTGAGGGAGCAAAAGCTGTTTATGGGGATAACTTCCAGAAGTTATTCGAACCAATAATTCCGATTAAAGAAGACCGGCTAATCGCTATGAATGACATGGACACGATGCGAATTGGGCCGAATCGAATGTTAACTTTCATGGATACTCCGGGACATGCCAAACACCATTTCTCGATCTATGACTCAAAAACGAACGGGGTGTTTGTAGGTGATACGATGGGAGTTTATTATCCGCATCTCGATGTTGAACTTTATCTTCCATCAACATCACCAAATCAATTCGATCCAGACGCAATGCTAGCATCTGCTGAAAAAATCGTGTCCTATGAGCCAGACGCCATTTATTTCGGTCATTATGGAAGAACATCTAACCGAGATGAGGTAATGGCTCAATTAAAAGGCTGGTTATCCGATTTTCTGAGAATAACAAATGACCTCATGCAAAAGAAAGAGGCGCCAATTACTGAGCATCTTTCAAAAGCGCTATTAGCACATGTGGCAAGTAAGCTTTCAATAAAAGGAGTACCTTCCGATCATCCTGTATATGATTACATAAAAGTAGACTTACAAGTATGTGCTCTTGGCCTAATCGATTATTTGAAACGAAAATCAGTTCGAACCACTTAGATTCTGCTTAAGTGGTTTTCTTGTGAATAATACGCAAAGGCTTTTTTTCATGTTATATTGAATGAATCATTTAGATCAACAGTACGGAGAGATGCTATGCTAAAAAATAAATCAACGATTCAATCCTTCCGCTATATTTTCTTAATGTATGTCGGTACTATTATTTTATTTGCGACCTTTTATATGCTGCCGTTTTCCCACTATGGCTCATTACAGGTCGTTGACTCTCTCTTTATATCAACTAGTGCGCTCAGCGTTACAGGATTATCTTCCGTTGACATCTCGTCTGACTTTACACGAGTTGGACAGGTCTTATTGATTATTGAAATGCAACTAGGAGGCATTGGAATCCTCGTACTCGTCAGCTACCTATTTTTAATGATGGGTAAGAAACTAACAATGTCAAGTATGGTCCTTCTATCGAAAGACCAAAACCAGTCGCAGTTAAGAACCATTCGTTCATTAAGTATTTCCGTTTTAATGATCGCGTTAACGGTAGAAGCCATTGGTTTTAGTCTCATGTTCAATGGGATAAGTGAGCAATATAGCTCAGTTAAAGAAGCTGTTTTTGTTACTGTATTTCACAGTGTAGCGAGCTTTACGAATGCTGGGTTTGATTTATTTGGAGATAGTTTGATTTCTTATCAACACAATTGGCTCTTGCTGTTGACTTCAGCAACGATGATCTTTCTAGGAAGCCTTGGTTTTCCTACTATTGTAGAATACATACTCGGCTTTCGAAAAAAGAAAAGCTTGTTTACAAAAGTGAATATCCGTCTTCATAGTTCGCTGTTTCTTGTGGGCGTTGTCATATATTTCACTTTAGAACAAAATGGCGTTTTTGGTCATTTGTCAATATGGGATAAGTTTGTAAACGTGATTTTTCTATCAGCTACATCACGGAATGGCGGATTAACAACGGTAGACATTTCAACGCTTAGTATCACTACGGTTCTCATACTAATGACATTAATGTTTATTGGTGGGGCATCTTCAAGTACCGGAGGGGGGCTTCGCTTAACAACCTTTGCGGTTCTTGTAGCAAAAATGGTGTCAGTAGCAAAATCTGAAGAATATACCACGCTATTTAAGAAGACCATTTCGCAGGACTCGATTAATAAATCTTTTTTGATCTTTTTAAGCTTTATCTTTTTATTTGGATTTTCAACCATAATTCTGTCCATATTTGAGTCTCAAGAAATCATTTTAGTTGCATTTGAGGTTATATCTGCTTTAACAAACACTGGTTTATCGATGGGAATTACGAGTGAACTTGCAGGAGTTTCAAAGTTGCTATTATGTATGCTAATGATTATTGGGCGCATTGGTGTATTTAGCTTCATATACGCTGTATTTAAAATAGAAAAATCAAAAACGCGCTATATTAAAGAGGATTTGGCCGTAGGTTAAGGAGTGAGAAGTCATGCGAAAACAATTTCTAGTGATCGGTGCTGGTCGATTTGCGAAAGGTATTATTCGTGAACTATATGAGCAAAAATGTGATGTTGTCGTTTGTGATAAAGATGAGGGACCGCTAGAAGATATAGATGACTACACAACACATTCAATCGTTGGTGATTTAAGAGAAAATCGAGTGATGGATGATTTAAACGTAGAACAGTACGATGCTGTTTTCGTAGCTATAGGAACTGATGCCTATTCAGCTATTTTAATTACAAATCGTCTTCGTGACCGAAAAGCAAAGAAAATTATTACTAAAGCAGTGAGTCGAGAAATAGGAGAAATCCTGTCTAACTTAGGGGCTGATCAGGTCATATATCCTGAGGAAGAAGCAGGGATGAAAGTGGCCAAACAAATCATGATGCCTAACGTCCTTGAATACATTGAAATTACGAAGAATGTATCAGCTATTGAAGTAGAGGTACCAGAAGAACTGATTGGAAAAACATTACTTGAACTTGATTTCTCTAGAAAATACGAGTTAAACGTTTCTCTCATCTTGCGAAAAGAAGCCCCCATCTTAAGTCGCTATGCCGAAGTGGCTTTCCAAAAAGGGGATGTGATTTTGATGGTAGGAGAGAATAAAAAAATAGAACGTTTTAAACATAAGTTTTCTATTTAGTAACAGGGGTAACCATAAGCATATAAACACCAAAAAATCCGCATACTATTGCGGATTTTTTTATGAAAATGCAAAAAAATAAAAAAATATTTGAATCCGTTTTCATTCCTTTGTTACCAGTACTAAGGCCTTATATTCATTCCAAAAAACGGTGTCATAAAAGATGACAAGAATAAAATTTCTTGTTTATAATAAGTTTATTGAAATATTTTTAATATTTGGTATTAAGTTATTAGAAGAAAAAGAAAGGTTGATCGGACATGACAATTGATACGGCACATTCAACTCAACAAAGTCACCACGTTGCCCTAAGGCGTGACATTAACATGCTGGGAAGCCTACTCGGTGACGTTTTAGTGCAGCATGGCGGCAAAGAACTTCTAGATATGGTGGAATCCATTCGCGAGAAAACAAAATCTCTTCGGAATGTTGCTGATTTGGAAACTTCTCAACAATTAAAAGAAACGATCCAAACGCTCCAACCTCCTATGAGAAAACAGGTTATTCGAGCATTTGCCCTTTATTTTCATCTTGTCAATATTGCGGAACAAAATCACAGAATTCGCAGACGTCGAGATTATCAAATGTTAGAAGAAGAGCAGTCGCAACCTGGTTCAATTCCTCATGCTATTGCCTTACTTAAAAAGAATAATGTTCCTGGGGAATTGATTGAAGATACGCTATCTTCCATTTCATTGGAATTAATCCTTACAGCACATCCAACTGAAGCGACAAGACGATCTGTGCTAGAAATTCATAAAAGAATTGCAACATCACTTAAACAGCTAGACAATCCTTTACTTACAAAACGAGAGCAAAAGGCATTAAAGGCTGAATTATTGAATGAAATCACAACACTATGGCAAACTGACGAGTTACGTCATAAGAAGCCTTCTGTTATGGATGAAGTGAATATGGGGCTGTTTTATTTTGAGGAAACGTTATTTGAAGTGCTTCCTCAAATTCATCAGGAGCTTGAAGAGTGTTTGCGTGACCATTACCCTGATGCTAAATGGGAAGTACCTAACATTTTGAAATTTGGTTCATGGATAGGTGGGGATCGAGACGGAAATCCATTCGTTACCCCTGAGATGACATGGAATACGCTCGAAAGACAACGGGATGTAGTCATTTCAAAATACAAAGACTCAGTGAAAAATTTAATGCGGCAGCTAAGCCAGTCGACGAACCGCATCGCCATTTGTCCAGAATTGACAAAATCAATTGAAGAAGATCAAAATCGCCTTCCTGATACGAAAGAGTGGGGCGTTCCACATGAAGCTTATCGCGTAAAGCTTGCTTATGTATTAGAAAAACTTCAGCGCGTTAATCGTGAGAACGGATACAAAAACTCAGAAGAATTTATAACAGATCTGAAGTTAATAGGAAATAGCTTGAAACAGCACTTTCCTGAAGGGTCCCACTTCACAGAGTTGAATAAGCTTATTCGTCAGGCATCTCTTTTTGGTTTTCATCTCGCTACTTTAGATGTTCGAAACCATAGCGGTGAACATGAGGGGGCTATCGCAGAAATTTTAAGTCGTGTAAATCTGGCTGACAACTACGCCGAATTAGATGAAGAAGAAAAGGTTCAGTTACTCAATCGTCTTCTTGAAGACCCACGACCAGTTCTTTCTACCTATGAGGATTATTCTGAGAAAACACAAAAAATACTCGATATCTTTACGATGATTAAAAAAGCTCACAAAGAGTTTGGCCCTCAATCAATTTCTGTATACTTAATTAGTATGACCGAATCAGCTAGTGACCTTCTTGAGGTACTCGTTCTTGCTAAGGAAGCGAATATTTATCGTCTACACGCAGACGGTAGCGTTGAAAGTGATTTAAATATTGCTCCTTTACTTGAAACGATCGATGATCTTAAAGCTGGTCCTGCCATTATGGAGAAGCTATTTGATCTTCCAGTCTACAAACATCATCTAGAAAAGCATGATCAACGTCAGGAAATTATGCTGGGGTATTCCGATGGAAGCAAGGATGGTGGAACACTAACAGCTAACTGGAAGCTTTATCAAGCTCAACAAGAAATTAGTCGGATCGCTTCTGAACGCAACCTTCGACTTAAATTCTTTCATGGTCGCGGTGGAGCGCTTGGGCGTGGTGGCGGTCCACTACGAAGAAGTCTACTGTCGCAACCTCCTGAAACATATACGGCTGGTGTAAAGATTACAGAGCAAGGAGAGGTGTTATCTTCTCGTTACTTGCTTTACGATATTGCTTATCGAAGTCTAGAACAAGCGACGACAACCTTGCTATCATCTGCCGTATCAGGGATCGAAAAAGATGTTAGACAAGAGAAGTGGCATGAAATTATGGAAGAAATTTCGGCTGTATCCCTTAAATCTTATCAATCCCTCGTATTTGAGGATGATGGGTTCCTGGCTTACTTTAAACAAGGAACGCCATTACCAGAACTTGGCGCATTAAACATTGGTTCCCGTCCAATGAGCAGAAAAGGTACAGACCACTTCGATGACTTACGTGCAATCCCATGGGTATTCGCTTGGACTCAAAGTCGCCAGTTAATGCCAGCATGGTATGCGTCAGGTACCGGTCTTACCGAGTTCGCTGCAACAGAAGAAGGATTAAGCAGTCTAAAAGAAATGTATGCGAATTGGCCGTTCTTTGCATCTCTTATCGATAACTTGCAAATGGGATTAATGAAAGCAGATCTCGCTACAGCAGAAAAATATATGTTCTTAATTGATGATGATCAGCTAGCGAACCGCATCTTCGGAAAAATCGTCGATGAATACCATCGTACAAAAGATGTCATTTTAACGATTACCGGACAGGAAGAATTACTTGATGGTACGCCAAACATTAAAGATTCGATCCGTTTACGTAATCCGTATGTTGATCCACTAAGTTCTCTCCAAGTGGAACTTATCTCAACGTATCGATCCAACGGTAGTGAGGACGACGAGCTTCTGAAAGAAATTCTCCTCACGATCAATGGAATTGCGGCTGGCCTACGAAATACAGGCTGATCGTACAATCCTCCTCTTTCTTTTGAGGGGGATTTTTTACATGTTAAATGATCTCGGTATTCTCGATTTTTACCACAAATACTTTGCCCTCTAATAGAAAAACTAAGACGGTAACAAAAGAATCAAAGGAGGGCAACGTATGTACAAAAAGTTAATGCCGTTATTATTGCCGGGTTTATTGCTTCTTGGAGCATGTAATGCGAATAATAACGATGAAGCGTTAAATATCAATAAAACTAGTTCACCTACAGAGGGTATTCAGCGTATAAACAGTGGTCAGCTAACGATCGATCCTAATTCATATAGCACTGAAACACCAAGTGTTAAATTCCCTCATGGTGAAATGGTTCAGGATGGTCAGTTTGAATTCAATGAAGCACTTCCTAATGTTGATCCAAGAGAATATTTACCTGAGGGATTCCCAGAGCAATACGGAATCGGTGGCAAGGAAGAACAACAGCGTCAACAAAAAATGAGACCTGATCAAAATACCGGTCAATCAGAGTCAAATCAAAAAGCCGCACCGAATCAAGAGAAGTCTCCAACCTCCGAACCTTCAGGGGAAATCACGAAAGAAGTCCAGCAAGTGATCGATTTAACAAACAAAGAACGAAAAAAGCAAGGGCTTTCTGCACTAAAAGCAATGCCATCATTAAGCGATGTTGCACAGGAAAAATCACGCGACATGCAACAAAAAAATTACTTTTCTCACACAAGCCCTACGTACGGATCTCCATTTGATATGATGAGGGACTTCGGCGTAGATTTTAATACGGCTGGAGAAAACATCGCACAAGGTCAGCAATCACCAGAAGCCGTGGTTGATGCCTGGATGAAAAGTGAAGGTCACCGTAAAAACATCATGAACAGCAGTTTTACTCACATTGGGGTGGGACTTGCTCAGGATGGTCATTATTGGACACAGATGTTTATTGGAAAATAGTACAGCAGGTGAAAGGGTCATGTACGTGACTCTTTCGCTTTTTTATTGAAAAAATTTCAAGAATCTACATAATGAAGAAGGAGGTCTCTTTACTTTGTCGAATCAAGATACTAACCGGTTAGTAAGTAATCGTCTAAATATGATAAACTCACAAGGAGAGATGACCGATGGATTTACGATTAACTGACGAACAAGTGATGGTTCAAAAAACGATTCGGAAATTTGTAGAAAATGAGTTAATCCCTTTAGAAAATGATGTACTTCGAAATGAACGTGCAGGAAAGCCAGGCGTATCTGCCGAAAAGATGGAGGAGCTTCAGCAAAAAGCGAAAAAAGCAGGATTCTGGGGAATTAATACACCAGAGGAATATGGTGGCGCTGACCTTGGTCAAATGATGCTTGCTATTGTGATGATGGAAGTTTCTAAAACATTTGTCCCGTTTCGTTTTGGTGGATCAGCAGACAATATCTTGTATTACGCCAATGAAGAGCAGAAGGAAAAGTACCTCCTGCCAACCATTAATGGTGAAAAAAAATCATGCTTCGCTATGACAGAACCCGGCGCGGGATCAGACACGCGCAACATTAAAATGACTGCAGTACGGGATGGGGATGATTGGGTTCTTAACGGAGAGAAAACGTTTATCACTGGTGGAAATGAAGCAGATTTTGTGATGGTTATTGCCATTACAGATAAAGAAAAACACGCAGCTACAGGTAGAGATGGTGTCACGTGTTTTATTGCGGACCGAGAGATGGGATGGAAATCTGAATACATCCACACAATGGGAGAATGGGGACCTGCTGGCCTAGTCTTTGACAATGTACGTGTGCCACACGAAAATATCCTTGGTGAAGTAGATGGAGGATACAATCTCGGACTTGAGTGGATCGGATTTGCTCGCTGGATTGTTGGTGCGACAGCGGTAGGAGCAGGCGAAAGATTGTTGAAAATGGCGATTGACTATGCAAATGAGAGAGAAACATTTGGAAAGCCCATCGCAGAACGTCAAGCGATTCAATGGCAAATTGCCGATTCAGCTGTTGAAATAGAGGCCGCTAAATGGCTGGTGCTTAACGCAGCGTATACACTTGATGAAGGGAAAGATAATCGTCAACTTGCATCGATGGCTAAATTATATGGATCTAACATGGGGAATCGCGTTGTAGACCGCGTTTTACAAATTCATGGTGGTATGGGCTATACGAAAGAGCTACCAATTGAACGCTGGTACCGAGAAGCTCGCCTTTGGAGGATCTACGACGGAACGGATGAAATTCAACGATTAATCATTGCTAGAAACCTGCTGAAAGGGCATGTGAAAGTAGGACAATACGCTTAGGAGGGTATTTATGTTTGAATCGCTCATTGGGACCCGGTCCAATCCTGTAAAAAACATTGTTGAGCGCGGTTCTTTGAAAGCGTTCTCAAAAGCAATTGGAGATGAATCGTCTATTTATATCGATGAAGCAGTAGGAAAGCGCTCGAGATACGGAGCAAACATTGCGCCGCCTACATATCCACGAGTATTTGACTATGGAGAAATAAACGGATTTGATTTACCAAATGTCGGATTGATTCACGGAAAACAATCATTTCACTATGAGCGTCCACTTCTAGTTGGAGAAACGGTGATGTGCTCGACATCACTTGAAAACTATTATGAGCGAAAAGGAAAGAGCGGCTTGCTTGGTTTTCTCATACTAAAACGATACGGAGAAGAGCCAAATGGAAAACTCATTTTTACAGAAGAGCAAGTGGTTATTATTACTGAAGCAGTGAGAAAGGGGATGAAATCATGAAGATGGCTAATGACTTTGAAGTGGGGACACAGCTAGAAATCACTCTCCCTCCTGTTTCAAGGTTAGATCTTATTAAATATGCCGGGGCATCCGGAGATTTCAACCCAATTCATACGATTGACGAAGAGGCTGCAAAAGCAGGGCTCCCGGGTATCATTGCTCACGGAATGTGGACGATGGGAAACTTATCAAAGCTATTTACTCCCTATTTTGAAGAAGGTTTCCTAGAAGATTATACTGTTGCTTTTAAAGGAATGGTTTTCTTAAACGATGAAATTACTCTTCAATCATCACTCGTTTCCATCCAAAATGATCGGTATTATTTTGATGTACTCGCTATTAATCAAAATGAAGAAACAGTTGTGAAAGGATCAGCAACACTTAAAAGATACCAATAAAACTAAATAAACAACTCTCCATTTGAAACGAACCATTCACGGGTTCGTTTTCTTTTCGCAATAAAATCGTTAATTCGATTAATTCTGAAACTTTATTTGTTCCAAATCGTAGAAATTAAGGAAGGCAGTTACATAGCAACCTTTACAATTTTTCGAAAGGATGATGCAAGCATGATGGAATTTATCGGATTAATCATCTCCGGTATCATTTTGTTTATATTATTAGTGGCTGGTGGGATTGGCTTTTTTATTTTCAAAAGAAGATACAAAACCGCTAGCTCAAACCAAGCGCTGATTATTACAGGACCAAAACTAGGCGATGCTGAAAAAGACAATCGAATCTTCGTAGATGACAACGGCCGCAGTATGAAAATTGTACGCGGTGGCGGGATACGATTAAAGCTATTCCAAACAAGTACACCGATTGATCTAACATCATTTCAATTAGAAATTGCTTCACCAAAAGCCTATACTTCAGAAGGTGTTCCTATTAGAGCGACAAGTGTCGCAGAGATTAGTATTGGAAGTAAACTTGAAATTGTCGCGAACTATGCAGAAAAATTTCTAGGTAAGCCTCAAAAAGAAAAAGAGCGTGAATTAAAAGAAGTTCTTGAAGGACACCTTCGGGCCATCATTTCTTCTCTTACAGTCGACGAAATTTACAAAGACTTCAATTCAGTGAACAAAAAAGTGAAAAACATTGCTGAAGAAGATCTTAAAAATCTTGGTTTTGAAATTACGTCGTTTGCTTTAAAAGAATTAAAAGATGACGATGAAGAGAATGGATATCTAGAAGCGCTTGGGCGTCCAAGAATTGCGGAAGCACGAAAAGACGCTGATATTGCGGAAGCAAATGCAAGACGTGAAACCCGTATGCATAAAGCCAAAACAGATCAAGAAGCAGAAGAAGATGAGATTAGACGACAAATTGAGATTGCACGCTCTCAAAAAGACAAAGATGTGAAAGAAGCCGAGTACAAAGCTGAAATTGAACAGGGGCGCGCACGTTCTGAACAGTCTTACAACCTAGAACAGGCGAGATTAAATCAGAAAGTAAAAGAAGAAGAGATGCAAGTTCAGTACATTGAACGTCAACGTCAAGTGGAATTGGAACAAGAGGAACAGAAGCGTCGAAAAACTCAGGCTGATTCAAATGCATACGATATTCGCGCAAATGCCGAAGCAGAAGCAGAGCGCGATCGTATTGATGGACAAACAAAAGCTGATATTGAAAAGCAAAAAGGACTAGCTGAAGCGGAAGTTATTAGAGAACGTGGCCGAGCGGAAGCAGAAGCAAAAGAATTAATGGCTCAAGCAATGGAAAATTACGGTGATGCTGCGATTATTGAAATGCTTGTTGAGATGTTGCCGAAATATGCACACGAAATTGCTCAGCCGCTATCTCAGATTTCAGAAATGAAAGTGATTGATCTAGGAGGTAGTAATAGTAGTGGTTCAACCAAAATAACTGATAACGTCACGAAAACAATGACAGGTCTTCAAGCAAGTCTGAAGGAATCAACGGGAATGGATTTGAAAGCTATGTTAGAAAGCTTTGTTTCTAGAGGGCAATATGACTCTTTCTCCGCTAATGATCAAGTTAATGATCAAGACTCTAAAGATGAGAAAGATGAGGAACACAGCACATATGATAGCCAATATGAAGTCGCCACCGCTTATGAAGAAGAGAATGAAAAAGAAGCACAAGAAAATATTGAACAAGTGGAAGAAGAAAACAAGTAACACTGTTAAAGTCTGACAAAAGTCAGGCTTTTCTTTTTGACTTATTGCTATAAGAATTGACGTTATGAAAACAGTAGTGATAAAGTAATGAGAGTATTATCAGAAAAGTGTTAATTTTACATAAGAGTGGAGGAAAGCTATATGAAAATCGTATCTTTGCTTTCAACATTTCTAGACGATGATCAAATTAGTGTTAATGCAACGATTCTCGAACAACATAGCAAAGATGAATCTTATCATACGCCACACGATCCGGACGTTGTTGTTTTCCCAAGAACAACCGAGCAAGTAAGTAAAATTATGAAAGCGGCAAATGAGCATAGGATTCCCATCGTGCCATTTGGCTTGGGATCTAGTCTTGAAGGGCATGTGATTCCATATCATGGCGGTATTTCAATTGATTTTCAATTAATGAACCAAGTTCTCGAAGTTCGACCAGAAGATTTTCTAGTACGCGTCCAACCAGGTGTCACACGTTCACAATTAAATAAAGAATTGAAAAAACACGGTCTCTTTTTCACAGTAGATCCAGGTGCGGATGCAACGTTAGGTGGCATGGCCTCAACAAATGCAAGCGGAACCACTTCAGTACGGTATGGAGTAATGCGTGATCAGGTTAGAGACATGGAAGTTGTTCTTGCCGATGGACGTGTCATCCATACCGGTAGCATGACTGCAAAGTCTTCATCAGGTTACCATTTAAATGGCCTTTTTGTAGGCTCAGAAGGGACACTTGGGACTTTTACAGAATTAACACTCAACGTAAACGGCATACCAGAAGCTACGCTTGCAGGGCGAATCGTTTTTCCAACTGTAGAGCGAGCTGTAGCCACCGTTACTAATATTCTTCACGCAGCCATTCCGGTCGCTAGAATCGAACTAGTAGACGCACGCTCAGTACAACAGGTGAACAAAACAAATGAAACCAACTATATCGAAAAACCAACGTTATTTGTTGAATTTCATGGTAATGAAGCGGGGTTAAATCAAGATGTTACCTTTGCCAAAAGCATCGCAGAAGACAATGATTGCGAAGAATTTATATTTGAGCACGATACGAAGAAAAGAGCGCTTCTTTGGGAAGCGCGACATAATCTTGCTTACTCCTTTAGTCATGGTTCTCCAGGGAAAAAGATGATGGTAACAGATGTATGTGTTCCCATTTCAGAGTTAACTGGCGCCATTCTCGATGCACGAAAAGCCATCGAGAAATTTGATTTAGACGGAGCTCTATTGGGGCATGTAGGGGACGGGAATTATCATGCTATTGTGATGATTAATCCCGATGACCCCATTGAACTTGAAAAGGCAAACAAGCTAAACCAACACCTAGTGCACTATGCTCTAGATCGTGGCGGAACTTGCACTGGTGAGCATGGGGTAGGTACTGGCAAAGCTCAGTATCAGCAAAAAGAACATGGAGGTTCTCTCGAAGTCATGCTGGCATTGAAGAAAACGCTTGACCCTAATGGGATCCTAAATCCGGGGAAAATTTTCGTGACTGATCAAGTTTCATTCTAGATATAAAAGACCGTTCAAACAACTGAACGGTCTTTTTAATTTGAATCCTAAAAGGAACTAGTTGTCTTCTTCGAGAAGTAAGTGTAGTACAAACTGTAAGCGATTTCATTTATATGTTTTTTAGGAGGACGAGAAATGACGATGACGAAAATTGCTGTTGTTGGGGCAGGTACAATGGGAAAAGGGATTGCTTTCTCAACTGCAGCTGCAGGGCTTTCAGTGAAAATGCACGATGTTAGTGACGAGGCTTTGAAGCAAGCACAGATCTATGTAAAAGACCAATTTGAACGTTTGGTCAAGAAAGAGAAAATAACAAGAGAGCAAGCAACAAAAAGATTCGAAGGAATACAATTCACAAACGAATTGAAAGAAGCCGTCTACGATTGTGATCTTGTGATCGAAGCAGTCCTTGAGGTAATGGAATTAAAAACAAGCATTTTTAAACAACTTGATGAGTTTGCTCCAGCTCACGCTATTCTTGCAACAAACACTTCGACAATGAGTCCAACCGAAATTGCCGCACAAACCATGCGCCCTGATCAATGTCTTGCTCTTCATTTTTTTAATCCGGTACCAAAGATGAAGCTCATTGAAGTCATTTGTGGCCTGGAAACATCTGAAGATACCATTGATAAAGCGATGCGGTTTGGAGAAACCATTGGAAAAGAATGCGTAAGAATCAATGAGTTTCCAGGCTTTGCAGTTAGTCGTATGAATTGTCTAATTGGCAACGAAGCGATGAATATGGTGATGGAAGGTGTAGCTACACCCGAAGACATTGATAAAGCCATGAAACTTGGTCTAAATCATCCAATGGGGCCTCTTGAACTAGCTGATCTTGTTGGTCTTGATACTCGACTACGCAATATGGAGTACTTATACAAAACACTAGGTGAAAAATATCGCCCCTGTCCCATTTTAACAAAGTACGTGAAGGCAGGAAGACTTGGGCGAAAAAGCGGAAGAGGCTTTTATACATATTAATAGAAAGAAGGGTTAAGATTGGACTTTCAGCTCGATCAAGACATCGAATATTTAAAAACGACTGTCCGAAACTTTGTAGAAAACGAAGTAGAAAAAGTAGCCATGACCATTGAGCGTGAAAATCAAATACCAGAACACATTATCGAAATGTCAAAAGAATTAGGTCTATTTGGTCTTAGTATTCCAGAAGAATATGGCGGACTTGGAATTGGAATGGTTGGAAAATGCGCTCTATATGAAGAATTAGGTAAAACGCATAACGGGTTTACTACTTTAATTGGAGCACATACGGGAATTGGTTCGGTTGGAATTGTTGAACTCGGTAATACCAAACAAAAGGAATATTATTTACCCGAAATGGCACGAGGAAACATGATAGGAGCCTTTGCTCTTACTGAGCCATCTGCAGGATCAAATGCTTCTAACTTGAAAACGACAGCCGTCAAACAAGGTAATAAATATATTCTAAACGGTACGAAGCATTACATTACTAACGCGACAGAAGCGAGCGTTTTTACCGTTATGGCTGTAACAGATCCTTCACAAGGTGCGAAGGGGATTACATCCTTTATCGTTGAAAAAGATTTCCCTGGCTTTCAAGTTGGTGCAGTGGAAGAAAAAATGGGGTTAAAAGGGTCACATTCAGCTGAGCTTATCTTTGATCATTGTGAAGTGCCAGAGGAAAATGTTCTTGGAAAAGTAGGAGAAGGGTATGTTAATGCATTAAAAATTTTGGCAAATGGTCGTGCAGGCCTTGCTGCTCGTAATCTTGGATCTTCCCAAAAGCTATTGGACTTATGCATGTCTTACGTGGAGGAGCGCATCCAATTTGACGTGCCGATCATTGAACACCAAGCTGTTGCCCATATGGTAGCTGAAATGGGAGTTGAAATTGAAGCACTTCGATCTTTTACTTATCGTGTCGCATGGATGGTTGAAGAAGGAAAAAAGGTCATTAAGGAAGCGGCAATGTTAAAGCTGTATGGATCTGAAGTATACAATAGAATCGCCGACAAGGCTCTACAAATTCACGGAGGGCTCGGTTACATTTCAGATTATCCGATTGAGCGATTTTTCCGTGACGCTCGGATCACCCGTATTTATGAAGGTACATCAGAAATTCAGAAAAACATCATTGCAGGTCAACTTCGTAAAGAATACAAATGAGGAGGTAAAAAGGAGTGGAAAACATCGTTATCGTAGAACCAGTTCGAACACCAGTAGGACGCTACGGTGGTGTCTTTAAAAATCTAAACTCTGGAAAGTTAGCTACCTATGCCATACAAGAAACACTAGCTCGATCAGGTCTTTCCCCTCACTTAGTAGAAGAAGTCATTTTAGGAGAAGTAAGACAAACAACCGAATCATCTAATGTAGCGAGAGTCGCTTCATTACGTGCTGGCATTCCTGAAACCTCTCCTGCATTTACAATCAATCGACTTTGCGCATCAGGTATGCAGTCTGTCGCCTCAGCAGTCCAACAAATTCAATCAAAGCAGGCATCTATTCTGATCGCAGGCGGAACAGAGAGTTTAAGTCAGGCTCCCATTTATTTAAGAAATAGCCGTTTCGGAGGAGACAAAACGCAATTAGTTGATTCTAATTCAGAAGCTGGACAACAGCCTGTTGAACAATATGGTTCTCATCTTGGCATGGGTATTACAGCAGAAAACGTAGCCGAACGTTACAAGATATCGCGGGATGAACAAGATGCTTTTGCAGCAGAAAGTCAGCGACGAGCAGCAGAAGCGATTGAAAAGGGTAAATTTAGAGATGAAATTGTTCCGGTCGAAATTCAAAATCGTCGTCAAACGAATCTTGTCGATCAAGATGAACATCCTCGTCCAGGCACAACAATTGAGAAACTTGGCAAATTAAAACCAGTATTTAAAGAGAACGGAACGGTGACAGCTGGCAATTCTTGCGGGAGGAATGATGGAGCTGTTGCCATGCTTGTGATGACTGAAATAAAAGCAAAAGAATTAGAGCTTCAACCCATTGCTAGAATCGTTGATTGGGCAACTTCTGGGGTTTCTCCTGAGATAATGGGAATCGGACCAATTCCAGCCTTTCGGAAACTTTTAGAACGCACAGGGAAAACGCTCGAGGAGATCGGTTTAATAGAGCTCAATGAAGCCTTTGCTGCTCAGGCACTCGCTGTTATTCGAGAACTTGAATTAGACATGAGCAAGGTAAACGTAAATGGAGGAGCTATAGCATTAGGTCATCCGCTCGGTGCTACAGGTGCTCGCATTCTAACCTCTTTGGTATATGAAATGAAGAAGAGAAACGAACGCTTTGGAATCGCAACATTATGCGTTGGCGGTGGACAGGGCATGGCCATGATGGTAGAAAGTATGAACGGATAGACTCTTATCGGAGGCGGCATCTGCCGTCTTTTTTGATGCGTTGTTTGCACTTGGGTTCTATAATAAAAAGAAAGAGAATCACGGAAGGGGAATGGCATGCATATCAGGCCTTTTAAAGAAAACGATTTAATAGAAATGATTGATCTTTTTTATGACACTGTTCATTCTATTAACCGGAGAGACTATACAAACATACAGGTAAATGCCTGGGCTAATAAAACTGAACTTAATAGGCGTCATGCATCATGGGGAGAGGAATTCGAACGAAACTTCACTTATGTTGCTACCTTAGACAAACAGATCGTAGGATTTTGCGATTTAACCTCTTCAGGACTGCTTGACCGTTTATATGTTCATAAAGACTACCAAAGAAAAGGAATCGCTTCCGAGCTCTTAGAAAAAGTGCAACAGACCGCACGTTTGAACAATATGGAACAGCTTCATACGGAAGCAAGCATAACGGCAGTTCCGTTTTTTAGAGAGCAAGGATTTTCACTAGTAAAAAGTCAGCTAGTTGAAAAAAACGGTATCCAACTTAAAAATTTTCTCATGGCGAAGGAGTTATAGGCAATAGTGATGTTAAAAACTAGTTCGTATAGTTTTTAAATGTAACTAATATGTTAGTGAAAAAAGGATGATGGTGATGTCTCGAGAATTCACTACGCCTCAATACCCTAACGAGATGCTTAATATCATTAAGAATGGATTGAAAAAATCGTCTTCACCAACGAACGTTATTGTTGTGGGAGCTGGCGTTGCAGGACTAGTATCAGCATCCTTGTTAAAGAAGGCCGGTCATCGAGTTACCATTCTAGAAGGAAACGATCGTGTTGGCGGGAGGGTTTACACTCTTAGAAAACCATTTACAGATGATAATTATCTTGATGTTGGCGCTATGCGTATTCCTACAACTCACAAATTAACGTATGAATATATCAGAAGATTTCAACTTAAAATGAATCGCTTCGTGAATTCCTCTCCAAGAGATATCATTTATGCTAATGGAGTTAGAACTACAAGAGAAAAATACGAAGCAGACCCTGATATCCTTCAATTTCCCGTTGAACCTCACGAAAAAGGAAAAACCGCTACGGAATTATTTTTATCAGCAGTTAATCCATT
This sequence comes from Anaerobacillus sp. QJM3NY_32, assembly GCF_056173645.1. Lineage (NCBI taxonomy): Bacteria > Bacillati > Bacillota > Bacilli > Caryophanales > Bacillaceae > Anaerobacillus > Anaerobacillus sp. QJM3NY_32. The sequence goes on from NZ_CM149684.1 coordinate 2,212,977, forward strand.
TTTACTGCTTTATAAAGAAGGTGACGCTCAACAAAAGAAATTCATTCGTAAAAAATTTGATCAGTATTCAATGGAGAATTTTCTTCGCTTCAATCCCATTGGTCCTTCGCTATCTCCAAATGCTGTTCGAATGGTTAAAGTACTTTTAGGCATTGAAGGATTTTCGGAACTATCCTTTATCGACATTCTAACCGATATCGTAAATACTGTTTTTAATACTGACATGGAATTTAACGAAATTACTGGTGGAAATGATCAATTGCCTCGGTCTTTTCTACCTGAGCTAGAAGAGAATCTCTTGTTAAATCAAAAAGTACACCGCCTCATTCAAAGACCACAAAGTGTTCAAATTCAGACGAGGAATCAACAAACAGGAATTATTGAAAAGTTTAACAGCGATTATGTTCTTATGACTGTGCCTTTTTCAGTGTTTCAATTTATAGAAGTTTATCCGTACCGTTCTTTTTCATTTGATAAATGGAAAGCGATCCGTGAGTTGCATTATGTAGCTTCTATTAAAATTGGGATTGAATTTAAAGACCGATTTTGGGAAAAAGAAGGGTTGAATGGTGCAAATACCATTTCGGATTTTCCTAATCGCTATACGTATACACCTAGTCGCACAGGTAATGAGCCAGGAGCTGGAGTCTTACTAGCAAGTTATAGCTGGGAAGATAACGCGATGTTATGGAATAGCTTAAATGATGATCAAAAAATCACACAATCCCTTGAAGATCTTGCAAAAATACATGGACCTAAAGTATTTGATGAGTACTTGACGAGCGCATCATTTAGCTGGAGTCAAAATCAATTCTCAGGAGGTTGCTTTACACTCTTTAAACCGAATCAAATTACCGAATTTGAAAGCATCGTAAAAAAACCTGAAGGAAGAGTTCACTTTGCAGGTGAGCACACATCAGATTTCCACGGGTGGATTGAAGGAGCAGTTGAATCTGGTGTTAGAGCGGCATTTGAAATCAATGAGCGCACGTTATAAATCCTTTTAATCTCATTTAACAGATCGCTCAATGTTCATAATACTCTTTTGTGAAACCAATGGCTGCAATGGCTGCCCCTGCAGTTTGACCATAACTTCCAATGGCAAGAATCTGTTGTCCCATCTTCTTATTTCCATTCTTCACATACAGAAGCCCAATAGCTTCAATAGCAATGGCAAACGATTGAATCGTTTGCCCGGTTGTGATGAGCTCTGCATAGAAGGCTTCACTTATACTCGAGCTTTTTGCTTCGAAAGCAGCTCCAGCTGATTGAATAATATCTCCCATAATGTCAATATTCAGCGCTTCTTCATCAGTCCCCGTTACAATTCCTGATCCACCAAGAACATTTGCAATATTACCAGCAGACTGTAACCATGCTCCGAGCGTTCCAAACGTTTCATTCTCATTAGAAGTCAAGCTGCTTCTTCCGATAGCTTGAAGAGAGTTCCCCGTTGCTTCGACGCCATTCCCAATTACATAAAGGTCTCCTCCGATATCCTCCATAAGTGAGTCAGCTTCATTTGCTGCAACAATTGTATTCCCAATAGAGGCAATAGCTGCACCTATCGTCTGGATCCACGCTCCCGAAAGAATGAGGAATTCTCCGTACACCTCCAATACTAAACACGCTCCTTTTCATACTTTTATCCTATTCGTTTGATTTGCATTGTGACCAAAGTCGATCGTCTAATTTAGACCACCAAAGAAGGAGGGACTCCCACAATCCGCTTTCCATTATTAGGGATTAAAACCAATCGATCTACCTAGAAAACCGACTTTATTTTTAAGTGAGAATGGTTCTCAAGTATCATTGACTATGATAATCATTCTCACTTATCATGAATAGTGTAAGATAATGAAAATCATTATCAATTAGTAAAGGAGTTCTCAACATGATGATTCAAGAATTAAATACAAATCAAACACTACTCGACCAACAAATGAAAAGAGAGTCCAATGCAAGATCTTATCCAAGAAGAATACCAATTGCCATTAATGAGGCAGAAGGGATTTTTGTTACTGACATGGAAGGAAAGCGATATTATGATTGCTTAGCTGGTGCTGGTACTTTAGCTCTTGGTCATAACCATCCCGTTACTATAGAAGCCATGCAGAAAGTCCTTCATGATAAAAGGCCTTTACATACGTTAGATATTACAACACCAATAAAAGAAGAGTTCGTGAATGAAATATTTTCAAATTTACCCGGAGATTTCGCAGAGCGTGCCAAAATACAATTTTGTGGACCAACAGGAGGCGATGCGATAGAAGCCGCCTTAAAATTAGTGAAAACTGCGACAGGGAGAAGTAGTATCCTTACGTTTCAAGGAGGATACCACGGTTCAACACATGGAACAATGGCGATTAGTGGTAATCTCGGTCCCAAAAAAAACGTCCAAGGTTTAATGCCAGATACTCATTTCATGCCATACCCGTATTCGTATCGTTGTCCATTTGGTATGAAGGAAAGCAAAGGACACAAAATTTCTAGTACTTATATTGAAAATCTATTAGATGATCCGGAGAGCGGCATTTTACCCCCGGCCGCTATGATTCTAGAAGTTGTTCAAGGCGAAGGTGGTTCCGTACCTGCACCAATCGAATGGCTACAGGAAATGAGAAGAATAACAAGCGAGCGAGGTATTCCTCTTATTATTGATGAAATCCAAACGGGAATAGGACGAACAGGAAAAATGTTCGCATTCGAACATGCAGGGATCGTACCAGATGTCATTGTCCTTTCTAAAGCAATTGGCGGCAGTCTCCCACTTTCGGTTGTTATTTACGATCGTGAACTCGATAAGTGGGAGCCTGGTGCTCACATTGGTACATTCAGAGGAAATCAAATGGCAATGGCAGCCGGAACAGCCTTATTGAAATTTATTAAAGAACAGAGACTTGATATTCATGCAGCAACGATGGGAGAAAAAATGCTTTCTGCCTTACAAAAGCTCCAGGTGAATTTCCGTGAAATTGGAGACGTAAGGGGAAGAGGGCTAATGATCGGTGTTGAAATAGTAGATCCTACACAGCCCCAGTCTTCATCAGGAAGCTATCCTTCTCAACCTGCGTTAGCTAGCAGGATTCAGAAAGAATGCTTTGACAGAGGATTGATTTTAGAAGTTGGAGGTCGTAACGGAAGTGTAGTAAGGTTCCTCCCGCCACTGATAATAACGAATGAACAAGTTTTAGAAGTACTCAGCATTTTTGAGGAAGCAGTTAACGCTGCTGTTAAAAGTTTATGATAAATGCAGTTGAAAAGAATCCTCCTGATATTTCAAAAGAGAAAATGTATGATTCCCTTTTCCTTCACAACAGTGAGAAAGGGCAAGAAGCTTTCCGGGCACAAATGCACGAAATGACGAACATAATTTGCGAGACTTTTCGTAAAGAAAATGAGCCGTTCACCAGAAAGGAGCCACAAACGATTGAAAAGGAAGTTGAAGAACTTTTCGATTTTCATAGCTCAAATCAAGATTTTACTGCATTACTAAACGAGCTTAAGGCTCCTCTATTCAAAAATAACCTGCAAATTTCTCATGAAAAAAGCCTAGCTCATTTGCAATGCCCACCGCTTATACCTGCCATAGCTGCTGAACTCGCAATAAGTGTGTTCAATCAATCACTTGATTCATGGGATCAAAGTCCTTCTGCTACGTACCTTGAAGAGGGAATGATTAAGTGGCTCGCAGGTCAATTTGGTTATTCATCAAATGCTGACGGCACATTTACAAGTGGAGGGACACAATCGAACTACACTGGTCTTCTTCTAGCTAGAGATGCATGTTGTTTAAGCTTATGGGGGCAAAATGTTCAGAAAGATGGATTACCAGAAGAGTTTCATAAATTAAGGATTATTTGCTCAGAGGAGGCTCATTTTACTGTACAGAAATCAGCTGTACAGCTTGGATTGGGAGAAAAAGCAGTAATAAAAGTTAAAACAGACAAACATCACAGAATGTCGGTATCGCATTTACAGTACCAATTAGCTGAATTAAAAGCTCAACACCTTGTTCCTTTTGCACTCGTTGGGACTTGTGGCACCACTGATTTCGGAAGCATAGATCCGATAGATGAATTAGCCGCAATCGCTCATGAGGAAGATTTATGGTTCCATGTGGATGCAGCTTTTGGAGGTGCACTTATTCTTTCCGAATCTCATAAGTCAAAGTTAAATGGGATTTGTTATGCCGATTCGCTCACAGTCGATTTTCATAAGCTTTTTTATCAGCCCATTTCATGTGCGGCTTTCCTAGTGAAGAACAAAGAATCGTTCCGGTTTTTAAATCACCATGCTGATTATTTAAATCCACTAGAAGATGTTGAAGCGGGGATTCCTAACCTGGTGAACAAATCGATTTTAACTTCCAGAAGATTTGACGCCTTTAAGCTCTTTCTTTCATTAAAAACGATAGGTACAAACCTGTTCGGAGAAATGATTGATTATACTTTTATCCTTGCTCAAGCAACTGCGGAATACCTTTCATGTCAGGATGATATAAAAGTTGAAAACCTTTCTCCAGAACTCAACACTGTTATCTTTCGTTATGAACCTCAAGATTTCAGTACTGATCGATGCAAATTAAATCGTAAAATACAGCAAGAATTGTTGTATGAGGGCAGAGCGGCCATAGCCAAGACTTCTGTTAATGGCCAAACCTTTTTGAAGTTCACCATACTAAACCCTAGAACCAAAATGAAGCACATCCAAGAGATCGTGGATGACATTCGTACACTCGGAAGGAAGTGGAGGGAACACACGTGATCAGCGCTAAAAAGATCGCAGAACAGGCGACTATGCAAAGCTTTCTGAATTGTTATTTACGTGAAACAGGAAACTACTCAGAAATACCAAAACCTGAAGATTTATCTACAACCTTATCTCAGAAATTCATTTCCTGCCTACTAGAAAATCAGGGCATAGAGATGATCTTCCCCGTTTCTTATTGGTCCTTAACAGAGCGGCATATTTTTCAGTTCCCATTATATTACCGGTCATTAAATGGTACTTTTCATACTCTTGACTATGTGACATTAACAACACTGATTGTAAAGGAACTACTAATTGACCAAAACCGAACGGATGCAGAAGATGAATTGGTTCTGCGAGTGATGTTGAGCTGTCAAAGCATGACAACTTACATTGGAAAGCGATTCGAAGACAGAGGAAAATTAAAGGATGAAGATTTTGATTACATTGAAGCAGAACAGTCTTTACTTTTTGGTCACTTAATGCACCCGACGCCGAAAAGCAAACAAGGTTTAACACACGAGGAGGATGAATTGTTTTCTCCAGAACTGAAAGGTGAATTTCAGCTTCACTATTTTAGTGTTCACCCTTCATTGATCAATGAAGATTCCAGTTTGCAGCTACAAGCAAGCGAGCTTATTAAAGAAGAGTTAAAAAGTGGAGAAGTAGATCCAGAATGGCTCCATCAATTTAAGGAGCGTGTTCTAGTGCCAATGCACCCTCTTCAAGTAAACTCTCTTCTAAAAAAAGAAGAAGTGCTTGAACACATTCAAAAAGGATCGCTTGATTATCTAGGACCAGTAGGGCGCATGTATACAGCAACATCTTCCTTTAGAACTGTGTACAGCTCTTTATCTAGATTCATGTTTAAATTTTCAGTTCCGGTAAAAATCACAAATTCACTACGACTAAATCAACAGAAAGAGCTAGATCGTGGCGTAGAGGTTTCTAGACTCTTACAAACACAATTAGGTGAAAAATTAGCAAATAATTATCCTGACTTTAAAATTATCCAGGATCCAGCTTATCTCAATATCAACATACCTAATCTTGAATCTGAATTCGCCGTGATGATTAGAGAGAATCCTTTCTACGAAAAGAGCGAAAATACAAGCCTCGTAGCAGCACTATGTCAGGATCATGCTTATGGTGGCAAGTCACGTATTTATTCCATCATTACTGCTATTGCTAGAAGAGAGGGACGTGCCATAGAAGAAGTCAGTGTAGAATGGTTTGATCGTTATCTGGACATATCACTTGATCCGATGCTATGGCTTCATCAACATTATGGCATTGCACTTGAAGCACACCAGCAGAATGCTGTTGTTAAGCTTAAGGAAGGGTATCCATCTACATTCTATTATCGAGACAATCAAGGATATTATTTCAGTGAGTCCAAGTCTGAAGAACTAGCAATGCTCATGCCTAATTTGAATAAGAAGAGCGATACAATCTGTTCCGATGACGTAGCAAATGAACGTTTTCGCTATTATTTCTTTTTTAACAACTTATTCGGATTAATCAACGCATTTGGTGTAAACGGATTAATTGAAGAAAAACACCTTGTGACCATACTGAGAGAACGCCTCTCTCAGTATTTAGCCATACAGCTATCACCTCTCATTAAAAGTTTACTTGAGGATCCTGTTCTTCCTTGTAAAGCGAATCTCTTAACTCGCCTCTATGATATGGATGAGCTTATTGGATCAATGGCTACACAATCAGTGTATACGATGGTCCGAAATCCGATCGCTCAGGAGGTTACAGTTAGACATGGCAATGGACTTTAATGTATTCGATCAAGAATTACAGAAAACGATCTCTTTTACTAAGGTGAGCTTCGAACGCGATATCGAAATGATTCACTCTTGGATGAACAAAGAGCATGTGCATCCATTCTGGCAATTAAATATACCGATTAACTCATTTCGAAATCATTTACAAAAGGCACTAAAAGAGAAACATCAGACGCTGTACCTAGGTTTTATCAATGAAGTGCCCATTAGCTACTGGGAAGCTTATTGGGTAAAGGAAGATATAATAGAAGGATTTTATGAAAACAAACCTTACGATCAAGGCATTCACCTTTTGATTGGTAATACTGACTACCTTGGTCGGGGGTTTTCCCTTCCCCTTCTACGTGCAATGGTTTCTTTGCAATTAAGAGAAACAAGAACAGAAAGAATCATTGCAGAACCAGATATACAAAACAAAAAAATGATTCATGTGTTTGAAAAATGTGGTTTCACTCCACAAAAACCGATTATTCTACCGGATAAAACAGGCTTATTAATGATTTGTGAGCGGAAGCAGTTTGAAAGGAAGTGGGGAAATGCCTGAATACGTCTACGATGCAATTGGTATCGGTATTGGACCATTTAATTTAGGTCTAGCTGCTTTAACAGATGAAATGGACGATTTGGATATTCTTCTATTTGACCGTAAAAAAGAATTTGATTGGCATCCAGGTATGCTCATCGAAGGAACCACATTGCAGGTGCCATTTTTCGCGGATCTTGTAAGCATGGCTGACGTTAAAAACAAATATAGTTTTCTTAACTACCTGCAGGTTCATGGTCGTATGTATCACTTTTATTTTTTAGAAAAGTTTCATATTCCGAGAAAGGAATACAATCACTACTGTAAATGGGTGAGTGATCAGCTAAATTCATGCCGATTTGGATATGAAGTCACTGAAGTTTCATCATATGAAGCATCCGAGGAAGAATTTATTTATGCTGTTCACGTCCAGGATGTGAAAACGCTAGAAACCGACACGTTCTTGGCCAGGCATCTGGTCATGGGAATAGGCTCAGTACCTGCAGTACCAGAACATTTTAAACCTGCGCTTGGAGAAACCGTCTTTCATTCATCAGAGTTCATGGAGAAGAAACCAAAGGCTTTACAAGGAAAATCCATTTCAGTCATTGGATCAGGCCAAAGTGCAGCTGAGATTTTTTTAGATCTAGCAAAAGAACAGGAGCATCATGACTACCATCTTAGCTGGTACACAAGATCAAACGGTTTTTTCCCAATGGAGTACTCCAAACTAGGACTTGAATATTTTTCACCAGATTACACCGAATTCTTTTACGATCTTCCGCAAGAAAAAAAAGACAAAGTGATTGAAAAACAAGACTTACTTTACAAAGGGATTAGTGCAGAAACGATTTCAGAAATCTATGACGTATTATATGAACGATCTATTGGTAATCAACGCTCCCCCTTACACTTACAGGCTATGAGTGAGGTAAATCAACTAGAGATGAAAGGGGAGGTGTGTTTTGGCAAGGGACGCCACACGATTACAAATGAACCATTTGATTTCGAATCTGAAATCATTGTGCTTGGTACTGGATATAAACAGACCGTTCCAACTTTCTTACCCGAATCTTTTTTACTTAGGGACGAGAATGGCCGCCCGACGATTACGAAAGATTACCGCTTAATGACGAAAGATTCCAATCAGAACAATATATTCATTCAAAACGGAGAGCTACACACTCACGGAGTTGGTGCGCCCGACCTTGGTCTCGGAGCACACCGAAATGCTGTCATCATCAATCAAATCTCCAATAGAGAAGAATACCCCGTGCAGTCACATAACGTTTTTCAATCTTTTGGAATCGCCAAACAACCTGCTCTTACAACAAACTAGAAGGAAAGTGGTGAACGTATGTATTCTCAAAACGAACTAGATACTGTTCTTACTAAACAAAACTGGACACTTGTTAATACAAAACTCTTAGCAAAAATGATTTCAGAATTTATGTACGAAGATATGATCTCACCTCAACTCGTTCAAGAGAAAGATAGCTATACCATCTATGAACTTCGAGTTTCAGACAAGAAATCATACTCATTCCATGCGATTCCCCGCCAATTTGATAGCTATGATGTTGACTGCAAATCCATTCGCATACTAGATAATGGGAATGAGGTAGAAGGGAGTGCCGTTGGCTTCCTCCTTGATATCAAACCCTTAATAGGCATGTCATCGGAAACAACAGCTCATTTAATAAAGGAAATTAGTCAAACTCTCATTGCAGATGCTCATCTGTTAAATAAGCGAGTTTCATCAGACAAATTGATTACTGAAGACTACGCTAATCTTGAAGGCTACATGACTGGACATCCCTGGATCACGTATAACAAAGGGAGAATTGGGTTCGGGTATGATGATTATTTAGCATATGCTCCTGAACACCAAAACGAAGTAACACTTTCATGGATTGGCGTTAGTCGACACATTAGCTCATTTCAATCTATTGAGAAATTTACCTTCGAAAAACTAGTAAACTATGAATTAAGTGATCAGGATCGTTCTACATTCCACAATATATTAGAAAAAAAGATTGATGATCCTAATCAATACTTCATGATGCCTGTCCATGAGTGGCAGTGGAAAAACATTTTGGTTCAGAATTTTGCAGAGGAGATTGCAAACCAAACGATCATACCGCTTGGTCAATCCAGTGATCGTTATCTCCCACAACAGTCCATTCGGACATTTGTTAACAAATCCAATCCAAACAAGCACCATGTAAAATTACCGATGAGCATACTAAATACACTTGTATATAGAGGATTACCCGCAGAACGTACTCTTATTGCTCCGAAAATAACTGAATTCATTAAAGGCATCTATGATAAAGACTCCTTTTTAAAAGATGAATGTAGAGTGATTTTACCAGGTGAAATTGCGAGTATTAATGTGAATCATTCCTATTATAATCAATTGGAGAATGCCCCATATCAGTACAAAGAAATGCTTGGCGTTATTTTTAGAGAAAGTATCTATACTTATCTCGAGGACGGTGAACAGGCGATTACTTTAGCAGCACTTCTATACGAAGACCATGATGGGAAGCCCTATGTAAAGAGCTTGATTGAGAAATCTGGAATGTCTACAGAAGAATGGATGACGCAATTTTTTGATGTCACTATGAAGCCATTGCTCCATTATTTGTACCAATATGGAACAGTCTTTTCTCCTCACGGCCAAAACACTATTCTTGTTCTAAAAGATTACAAACCATCACGCCTTGCAATTAAAGATTTCGTAGATGATGTCAATATTAGTGATCAACCATTCGAGGAGCTTAATTATCTTACAGAGGAATTAAAAGATGTGCTTCGGAGTGAACCACCTGAGGGACTGACCCAATTTATATTTACAGGCTTATTCATCTGTCACCTCCGTTATTTATCGAACATTTTAGTAAACGGTGAGTTAATGGAAGAACAGAATTTCTGGGAAAAACTAGCGGAATCAATTCTTTCGTATCAATCAAGGTTCCCACAACTAGAGAAGCGTTTTGAGTTATTTGATTTCTTTAAACCTACATTCACTAAGCTTTGCCTTAATCGAAATCGCATGGTAGATGAGGGCTATTCAGTAGGAGAAGATCGACCTCATGCATCTGAATTTGGTGAAGTTAGAAATGCACTAAGTCACTATAAAAAAATCACAAAATAACTGAGAGACGGGGCCCGCCCCCGTCTTTTTTTGGAAGTGAGAAGAGTGACATACGTATGGTGTAGAGATGATTTGAAAGGTTGAACAATTTCGTTCCAATCATTGAATGATCAAGCTATAGAGCAACTTCATTTAGAGAACGTTACATTCAAAAACTAATATGAAAGCGGTTTAAACAACGATTTAAAGGGAAATTACCATGTAATGTCAACTCGAGTTAATGGAGGCGAAAGAATGAAATATCGACAGTTAGGTCATACAGACTTGCAAGTAAGTGAAGTTAGTTTCGGAACGTGGGCAATTGGCGGAGCATGGGGGAAAACAAATGACAAAGAAGCGCTCGATTCTCTACAACATGCTATACATGCTGGCGTGAATTTTTTTGATACAGCAGATGTATATGGAGATGGACATAGTGAAGAACTCCTTGCTAAAGCAACAAAAGGGATGGAAGATAAAATTCACATCGCAACGAAATTTTGTCGTGCAGGAGACATATACGATTCTGTCAACTATTCAGAACAAAGTGTTCGTGCTTATTGTGAAGCGAGCTTAAGGCGCTTGGAACGAGATCAAATTGATCTTTTTCAAATTCATTGTCCACCAATCGACATTCTTAAGGAAGGTCAGGTGTTTGAGGTATTGGACAAATTGAAAGCCGAAGGTAAAATACGCTATTATGGTGTAAGTGTTGAAACAGTTGAGGAAGGACTATTATGTCTCAAGTATCCTGGCGTAAGTACTCTGCAGGTTATTTTTAATATATTTAGGCAAAAGCCGTTAGAGGAACTTTTTCCAAAAGCTTATGAACAAGGCGTTGGCATTCTTACGCGGGTGCCGCTGGCCAGTGGTTTATTAACTGGGAAATTCAAGAAAAACACTTCCTTTGAAGATGATGATCACCGAAACTTTAATCGGAATGGAGAAGCCTTTAATGTAGGTGAAACGTTTGCGGGACTTGAATTTGAAAAAGGTGTAGAGCTAAGCGATGAAATCAATTGGATTGCTCGCGACCGAGAGAGTATGACGACTGCTGCGCTAAAATGGATTCTTGAACATAAAGAAGTCTCTTGTGTTATCCCTGGTTTTAAAAACATTCAACAAGTAGAACAAAACCTCAAAGCTACAGAGGTTCCTAACTTTTCCAGGGAAGAAATGGAGAAGCTTGCTAGCTTCTACCATCAAGAAGTGCATGAAATGATTAGAGGGGCTTATTAATAACCGAAAGGAGTTCAAACGATGGATAAACCAATCGAAATATCAAACATTCGTATTGAGCAAGATAAAGATAAAAGCCGTCGCGCATATATTGCGGATTTCAAAGAACCGATTCACTACGGCGTGCATGGTGGGGTGAAAGATTTTTATCAAGCGTCACCTGAGGTGGAACAACCGTCAACCCTTGATCACATCGTTGCTGCTGCAGGCGGCTGACTAACAGGGACATTGTCCGGTGCGCTGGAGGCGCGCCAAATACCTAGTTTTCCAAACAAACTATCTGGTCAATTCGAAGGATTGATCGAAGCGCCTGAGGGTGTCCTCAAAATCACTAAAATAAAATGTCATTATAAATTAATCATACCAGAAGGGAAAAGAGAAGCTGCAGAAAGGGCACTTCATGTATTTGAGCGTGGTTGTCCTGTTGCACAAACGCTCAAGGGCTGTGTTGCTTTCGAGCATGATTGGGAGATTATAGAAGAATAAGAAAAGAGCTGATGAAGAAGTCCTTCATCAGCTCTTTTCAATTTGTAGAATCATAGAAGCATTTCCTAAATTAAAACACCTGCTCTGAAGGATTCAACTCACTTCAATTGAATCTGCGAGGTTAATAAACTCTTTGACCGCATAAGGCAAGTATTTATTCTTTTTCCAAATCAGCCCAAGTTCGAGGCGAAGATTTGAGTGACGAAGCCTAATTGACGTAATGGAATCGTTTGGAATTGAAAGAGCGATTTTACTAGGTAGAAGGGCAAGGCCAAGCTTTGCTTCTACCATCTCGATCATAAAATCTTTCTGCGAACTGTGGCAAACGACATTCGGATGAAACCCCTGTTTCGAGCATTCTTCTACAATTCGATCATGTAACGAAAAATCATCACGAAATAAAATAAATGGCTCTGATGCAAGATCCGTTATATCGATTTCAGTCGATTCCGTTAAATGATGTTCATTGTGAACAACTACCATCAATGGATCAGAAATAACTTGAACCGTTTCCAAAGAACTGTTTTTTAAAGGGGTATTGCAAATTAGGCCAATATCGAGTGAGCCATCCTCAATCCCTTGCTTTATCGATTTTGATCCTACTTCCGTTAATAGAATTTCAACAAAAGGATATTTCGCCTTAAACTGACTAATTAACTTTGAAAAAAACGCAGCCCCGATAATAGGAGGAATACCTATTTTAATTTCACCCTTTTTAAGCTCTGTGAGGTCGGTTAATTCTGTTGTTAGATTACGAAAAGCACTTAGTACGTGATGCGCATTAATAAGGACAGCGTGACCCGCATCGGTTAATTCCAATTGCTTTGATCGATAGAAGAGCGGCACTCCAAGTTCTGCTTCCATATTTTTAATGGCTTTACTAATAGAAGGTTGGGACACGTGAAGACTAGTAGCAGCTTTTGTGAAACTTAATTGTCTAGCGACTTCAGAAAAATATTCCAAGTGACGAATTTCCATCAAAATACCTCCACACAGAGATTTTTTCAAAGGCTATGTTAGTGAACGCTGTTTTATTGGCTTATTTCTGATCGATCAAAACGATGCTATTTGAAAGAGCCAAAGTAGAGAATCATATATATAGCCAATGCACATTTCGAAAATTCTGAATTATAACCTGAAAGCATACCTAATATGCGATATATGTATTATATAAATAGCTTACTTTATTATAAGATAAGATATAACGAATGAACAGCACCATATAAGGTTCTGTCAAGCTTATGAGGGGGACAGGTAATGGAAAATTATAAGTCAATTGGTACTTTGCATGTTGCAACGGAACTCTATGAATTTATTAATGAAGATGTTATTCCTGGAACTGGCACTTCTTCTAGACAGTTTTGGAGTGGCCTTGGTGACATGATCACTGAACTGTCACCTATCAATAAACAGCTTCTACAAGTTCGAGAAGACCTACAACAAAAAATCAATGCTTATCACCTGAACAAACGAGCTAGTGACCTAGAAAGCTATAAAACGTTTCTTAAGGATATCGAATATCTTGAAGAAGAAATAAAGGATGTTAAAATTAGCACTCAATCAGTAGATGAGGAAATTGCCATTCAAGCTGGTCCTCAGCTAGTTGTCCCAGTCAATAACGCTCGGTATGCGATTAATGCAGCGAATGCAAGGTGGGGGAGTCTCTATGATGCATTGTATGGAACTGACGTTATTTCAGAAGACAAAGGAGCATCTAAAAGTACGGAATATAACCCAATCCGTGGTGAAAAAGTGATAACTTATGCAAAGCATTTCCTAGATTCGGTCGTGCCATTAAAGGAAAGAAGTTACTCAGACATTAAACGATTTACTATACAGCAAGGGATGCTTAAGGTACACTTTACTGACAACTATGAAAGCGCTTTAATAAATAGAGAACAATTTGTAGGATATCTAGGTAGTGAAGAAAACCCTGAAGTCATTTTATTGAAAAACAATCAAATCCACCTTGAAATTCAAATTGATCGTTCTCATCCGATCGGTAAAACAGATGAAGCAGGAATTAAAGATGTGTTTGTTGAATCTGCTATTACAACGATAATGGACTTTGAAGACTCTGTTGCAGCTGTTGATGCAGAAGACAAAGTCCTCGTCTATCGGAATTTTCTTGGCTTAATGAAAGGTGATTTACAATCATCTTTTTCTAAAGGTTCTAAGAAGATCGTTCGATCGTTGAATCCTGATCGCGAGTATACATCACCTGATGGAAAGATACTTTCTCTTCCTGGTCGATCCTTGATGTTTGCTCGAAATGTTGGACATTTAATGACAACGGATGCGGTTCTTGATCAATCAGGAAATGAAGTACCTGAAGGAATTATCGATGCCGTGATTACAGGATTAATCGCAAAGCACGATCTGAATAGAAATGGTCGATACCAAAACTCTTCCAAAGGATCCATCTATATTGTAAAGCCTAAAATGCACGGATCAAAGGAAGTTGCATTTGCTAATGAACTATTCAATCGAACAGAAGATTTACTTGAATTAGAGCGTTATACAATCAAAATTGGCGTGATGGATGAAGAACGACGTACTACCCTTAACCTCAAAAACTGTATAAACGAAGTAAAGGAACGCGTCGTATTTATTAACACCGGCTTCCTTGATCGAACGGGTGATGAGATCCATACGTCGATGGAAGCTGGAGCTGTTATACCGAAAGGCCAAATGAAAAACGCGACCTGGCTTCAAAGTTATGAAAAAGCAAATGTGGCTCATGGTTTAAACACAGGTTTCAGAGGAGTCGCACAGATTGGAAAAGGCATGTGGGCTATGCCAGATCTTATGGGTGAAATGATTGCACAAAAAGGTGCACAGCTTCAAGCTGGTGCGAGTACAGCTTGGGTACCCTCTCCAACAGCTGCAACCCTTCACGCCTTACATTACCATCAAACAAATGTGAGGGAAATTCAATATGAACTAGAGAAAAGGACAGCAAATTATTTAAATGATCTTTTAGAAATTCCAGTTAATAGAGAGAAGAAGTGGAGCGACAAAGAAATTGGGAAAGAACTCGATAATAATGCTCAAGGTATCCTAGGATACGTGGTTCGATGGATCGAATATGGTGTAGGCTGTTCTAAAGTGCCAGATATCCATAACATTGAACTTATGGAAGACCGAGCAACGCTTCGAATTTCTAGTCAGCATATGGCCAACTGGCTTCATCACGGAATTTGTTCCAAGGAACAGGTTCTAGAAACAATGAAACGAATGGCAAAAGTAGTTGATAAGCAGAACGCAGGTGACCCGACTTATCATGCAATGGCTGATAACTTTGAAAAGTCGATTGCGTTTCAGGCTGCATGTGACCTTGTCTTTAAAGGCTTTAATCAACCTTCTGGTTATACTGAACCAATACTTCATAGTCGACGAAAAGAAGCGAAAGCAAAAGTTTATTCAAATAAGTAATTTATGTTGCAAAAGTAGCCAACAGGCTGCTTTTGCTTTGACTTACATAATAATACAGATATGCTTTCAACCCACCTCGTCTACTGTGCTATTACGTATAGGGGGTTTTACAATGAAACTTAGACGCATTTCTTCAGAAGAATTATCCCAAAAAGTTGAGAAACAACTATTAGGTTTATTGAAAGAAAGGAAATATGATAAAGGAGATACAATCCCCTCCGTTTTGGAACTCTCGCAGTTTTTTGGTGTTTCACGGTCCACTATATTAGCTGCATTAAAAACGCTGAGTGGAAGAGGGGTTATTGATTTATTGGCAGAAGAAGGAGCTATTGTCACAGGCTATACACCGAAACGGTATTTCCAATATATGCCGATGCCTCAACATGAGAATTTGGAATCATTATTCCAAACACTTGTAATGTTAGAAACAACGTTGGTCAAACTGGCAGCGGTTAATCGAACAGAGCAAGACCTCCTAACAATGAGTCATACGCTCGAACTTCTAGAACGAAGTGAGCGTTATAGGGATAAGAGCATTCAAGACTCTCAATTTCACTTGGCCGTTGCAAAAGCTTCGGGCAACCCTATTTTACTAGAGTTGTTCCAATCACTATCTGCAAAGATAAGCAAGTCAATGGATCATTACCATTGCTTAATCGCAACAGACCTAGAACGCATTCAAGACACAAATCAACAACATGAGTTAATTATGGAAATGATACTTTGTGAAGATCCAAGTGGGGCTTCAGAAGCAATGATGCTTCATTTAACTTATGCTAGAAAGCTAATGAGAAAAGGTTTCTCGATTCGTTCAGAGTTCATTGAAACTGACTGACGAACCTGTATATGAAAACAATTACTAAAGAGAGTAAAGTCGAAGCTCGACTTTACTCTCTTACTTGATTAATATGATAGAATAAAGAAAAATTCACTTTGAAACCACAATGAATATTAAGGTACAAAATGAATGAGGTAGATACAACTATACACAAAAGAAATGGGGGATATTATGAAAAGAGAATTAGATCAGCATAGTGTTATTCCTCTCTATCACCAATTAAAGGAGATATTAAAGGAGAATATTGAACGAGGTGACTGGGCTCCTGGCGATAAAATTCCATCTGAAAACGAGTTGAGAGCTGACTATAATATAAGCCGAAACACAGCTAAAAAAGCGATTGAAGACCTCGTCCAAATTGGCGTCTTGAATCGAATTCAAGGAAAGGGGACTTTTGTTTCGCAGCCGAAGCTCGAGCAACCACTAATGGGCTTTTATAGCTTTAGTAAAGTGATGAAAGAAATGGGCATGGCACCAACAGATATTATTTTGCATATGATTGAAACAACTGCTTCACCACGAGTCGCAAGTAAGTTAATGGTTGATGAAGGAGATACTCTAATCGAATTAAAGAGGTTACGCTGCGCAAATGACGAGCCTGTTATTCTTGAAACATCATATATACCACAATACCTCATACCCGGTATTAAGCAGGAGCATGTGATGAATACCTCCTTATATGATGTAATGGAAAGTGATTTTGGTATTATCGTTACAAAAGCAAAAGAGGTGTTTGAACCTGTCCTCATAAGAGATTATGAAAGTGAATATCTCCAGGTAAAAGAAGGTTACCCCGCATTGTTGTTAGAAAGAACAGCCTATGATCGATCAGGAAAACCCGTGGAATTCTGTCATTCTATCGTAAGAGGAGATCGCTGTCGTTTCTACACAGAATTAATTTAATTAAAGAACAGGTTGACCCAAC
This sequence comes from Anaerobacillus sp. QJM3NY_32, assembly GCF_056173645.1. Lineage (NCBI taxonomy): Bacteria > Bacillati > Bacillota > Bacilli > Caryophanales > Bacillaceae > Anaerobacillus > Anaerobacillus sp. QJM3NY_32. The sequence continues at coordinate 2,230,110 of NZ_CM149684.1, forward strand.
AACCTATTAACAGTACAATACCATTAAAGACCTGGTGACGTTATGTTGCCAAGGTACAACCCAACTTGACCCAACAACCCGTTGACTGGTTGAATCACTTTAAGGAGATGATTGAATGCCATTAGTTTCTAGTAAGCCGTTACTCGATGATGCGTACAAAAATCATTATGCGATTGGGGCCTTTGCTGTTCATAATCTTGAAATTATGAAAGCGGTTATTTCAGGTGCTGAGAAGATCGATACACCGGTTATCTTTCAAACGACTCCAGGAACAATTAAATATGTGGGAATCGAAAACATCAAAAATATGGTGAATTCGGTAGCTGAGAAAACCTCGATTCCAATTGCATTGCATTTAGACCACGGAGATAGTTTCAAAACGGTTCTACAATGTTTGCGGGCAGGTTATACATCAGTCATGATTGACGGATCAAAATTACAATATGAAGAGAACGTAGCGCTCGTCCAAAAGGTTGTGGAAGCTGCTCACTATGTTAATGTCCCCGTAGAAGCTGAACTCGGAACCATTGGAGGCGTTGAAGACGATCTTAGTGTAGACGAACAGGACGCTCAATTGACAGATCCAGACCTCGCAAAAGATTTTGTCGCACGAACGGATATCGATTCGTTTGCCCCTGCTTTTGGAACAGCGCATGGCTTATATAAAAAGGAACCAAGGCTTAATTTTGAGCTTGTACAAAAAATTTCAGAATCGACAGGACGGCCAATTGTTATGCACGGTGCCTCTGGTGTACCAGAAGAAAAAGTTCGTGAATCGCTTCAATATGGCGTAAGTAAAGTGAATTTCTCGACTGAATTAAAGGTTGAATTCGTGGCTAGATTACGAGATTACTTGAATGAACATCCACATACAGATGATCCGAGAAAGTATTTCGTCCCTGCTCGAGAAGCTGTTGAGGAAATTGTTAAGAAAAAAATCTTAATGCTGCAAAGTCAGCAAACTTACGCTTAAGTCTATGATCACTACTGTTACGTTAAATGCAGCGATTGACCGTACGTACTATATGGATCGCTTTTCTATAAATGAAGTAAATCGGACGAAAAGAATCATAAGCGAACCTGGAGGTAAGGGCATTAACGTCTCAAAAATACTGAAAATTTTAAATATAAACACAGTATCGACAGGTTTTTTGGGGGGCTTAAATGGTCAATTCATTAAACGGTTAGCAGATGAAAAAGGAATTCATTCCGATTTTGTAATGATTGAAGGCGAATCACGTATTTGCCTTAATATCATTGATGAATTCACAAATCAAACTGAAATTCTTGAGTTAGGTCCAACCATTTTAGAAAGAGAATGGATTGAATTTAAACGAAAACTATTGGAATTGGCCAATAAAAGCACTTATGTCATTCTATCTGGGAGCTTACCTAAGGGCCTTTTAACGACGGCTTATCAAGAACTTGTTGAACTTGTTCAGCAGAATGGTACAAGAGCAATTGTTGATACGAGTGGACAACCGCTTAAGGAAGCTCTGAAAGCGAAACCCTTTATGATAAAACCAAATATTGATGAGCTAAGTGAAATCACCAATCGTCCGTTGCAAACCGATGATGAAATCATGAATGCTTTAATGGAATTAAGCCATACAGGAGTCTCCGTTGTGGCAGTCTCTAGAGGAAGCGATGGAGCGATGGCTGCTTATGACAATTGCATTTATACAATTTCTATTCCTAAGTTATCTGTTGTCAATCCTGTAGGAAGTGGCGATGCCTTTGTTGCTGGATTAGTATCTGGATTCTATGATAGAGAGCCTTTTGAGAAATCATTAATAAGAGCCTCAGCTGCTGGCACAGCCAATGCACTGCAAGAAAAAGCAGGAGACCTTTCCTTAGAAGATCTTAAATCGCTAGAAAAACAAATGAGTGTCAATCAATTTTCATTTACTAAATAAGGAGTGATGTAATTAGTGGATACGTATACATTGAAGGAAATCATGTCTCAAGGAAACGCTTCAGAAAAAACCTATCAGATCGTCAGCAATATGAATATTCCTAATGATAATGTCGAAGTCAATTATGTATTTACAGGGTGCGGCACATCCTACTACATTGCAATTTCAGCTGCCAGATACTTTCAAGAAATCACTGGAATTCAAGCCAACGCGGTGCCGGCTTCAGAAATTTTTCTTCATGAAAAGCAGGTATTCACCCCCCATAAACGATATAGAGTAGTAAGTATCTCTCGCTCTGGAACCACTTCAGAAATTATTACGGCTTTAAAAGCCATTAAGGCTAAAGAGAATATATCCACTCTAGCCGTAACATGCAACAGTGATGCTGAAATGGCACAACTAGCTGACGATCAAATTAGTCTTGATCATATAAGTGAAAAAAGCGTTGTCATGACTCAATCCTTCACTAACATGCTTTATGCAATTCAACTATATGCTGCAAGATTTACCGAGAATAATGAGGCATTAAAAGAACTGAAACAGGTGCCTGAATTGTTAAATGAGAATGTAAGTCATGCACATGTTATGAAGGATATAGTTCAAGGTGCAAAAGCGGAGCGGTTTATCTTCTTAGGCGCAGGTATTTATAATGGATTAGCCAAAGAAGGTACACTGAAACTCAAAGAAATGACGCAAACGGAATGCGAAAGTTATTCGAACCTTGAATTCCGTCATGGTCCGATTTCCATTGTGGATGAGGAAACCGTTGTGGTGCTGTTTTCTACAACGAAAATGAGCGAGATCGACCACACATTACTTCATGATATTAAAAATAACGGTGGAAAAACGATTGTGATTGGAGATCTTGGGACAGATTTAACGGCTGATCATGTGATTAATATAGGAAGCAATTTATCAGATGAAGCGAGAGCGGCACTCTATATTCCTTACTTTCAGCTTCTAGCTTATTATCAGTCAATCAAACTTGGCTTAAACCCAGATCAACCTCGTAACCTTAATCAAGTCGTGAAAATTTCTCTGCCTTAATAACAGGAGGTCAACATGAATCTTTCACTCGGTATTGATGTAGGGGGGACCAAAATTGCAGCTGCGCTCATTACAAAAGATGGGCGCGTGCTATTTCGAAAAGAAGTCCCAAGTATAACAACGGATAAAGACAAGATGTTTCAGCAATTAAAGAACTGTATTGATCAAGTATTAGAAGAGTCTAGTTACAAACCAGAACACCTACTTGGTATCGGAATTGGTGTCCCTGGAAAAGTCGATATTGAAAAAGGAATAGCCATCTATCAAAACAACCTACCTTGGTCTCATTTTCCAATTGGTCCAAAATTGGAAGAACTTTATCCTACAAAGTCTGTCATCCTTGATAATGATGTTCATATGGCAGCATTTGCGGAATGGTATCAAAGAGGATGTAAAAAAAATGAAACGTTTGCTTATTTAACTATTAGTACAGGGATTTCTTGTTGCATTCTTCATAATGGAGCCATTTTACGTGGTGCTGGTTTTGCAGGTGAAGTAGGCTTAATGTTGACAAGTGCCTCGAAAGAAAATCCAGTGGCTACTCTTGAAAATGTAGCATCCGGTCCAGCTATTCAATCAAAGGCAGCAACCAAAAGAGCAAGACTTCAAATGAAAGAGACTGAACAAATCACAACAGCTACAGTCTTAAGAGATTATTTTCATGGGGAGAAATACGCCTGTTATGTCATGACTGAAGTTTTAAATGATATTAGTAAAGGAATTCACGGCATGATTTGCATGCTCGACCCTCACCAAATTGTTCTTGGTGGCGGGGTCATTAATCATAATCCAGAGTTAATAGACCATATTAAAGCGACACTAAAACCTCTCTTGATTACTGAACAAAGCAGTGCCGTTCATCGAATATCTGTTAGTCAATTGAAAGGAGACTCAGGACTTGTTGGAGCCGGATTAAGACTTCACAACTCATCTGATGGAGGTGCAAATGAAGATTAAAACAAATACACAACGTGTACTAGATGAAGGCATTCGACTAAAAGATCGCTATCAAAAACAGCCTACGATAAACCGCACGTACGTCGATCAAGCGATTCACCATGTTCTTCAGAAAATTGATCAAAATCTTGAAACTTTTACTAACTCTTTTCCTGATTCAAGTAGCCAAGATGGAGTGTACCCGTCCATTGAGAACAATGAATGGACAACGAGTTTCTGGACCGGAATGTTATGGCTTGCTTATGAAGTAACAGGAGATCAGAAATACCGCAGTGTAGCTGAAGGACATCTAACTAGTTTCAAACAGCGTTTAAAGAATCGAATTGCTGTAAATCACCATGATCTCGGATTTCTTTATACGCTTTCCTGTGTTAGTGCTTATAAATTGACTGGTAATGAAGAAGCCAAAAATGTAGCTATTGAAGCAGCAGACTTGCTCATGACGCGTTTTCATGAAAAAGCAGGCATCATTCAAGCATGGGGAGACTTAACGGACCCGTCACAGCGGGGAAGGATGATTATTGACTGTAATATGAATCTACCTTTACTCTATTGGGCTACAGAAGAAACTGGAGATCAGAAGTATAAGAGCGTAGCCGAAAGCCATATCCAAAAGGCAGCACAATACCTTGTGAGAGAAGATGCATCTACGCACCATACTTATTACATGGATCCAGACTCAGGAAATCCACTGTATGGTGACACACACCAGGGATATGCGGATGACTCTTGTTGGGCTCGCGGGCAAGCATGGGGAATATACGGCTTCCCTCTAAGTTATGCTTATACGAAAGACTGGAATTTAATCACGTTAACTAAGAAACTTACAAATTACTATTTAAATCGTTTACCTAAAGACTATATTTGTTATTGGGATTTAATTTTCACAGATGGCAATGAAGAAAGAGATAGCTCATCAGCTGCTATCGCACTCTGTGGATTACTTGAATTAGTGAAACATTTACCACTTACAGATGAAGAGAGACCTTTCTATGAGAACGCTATCAATAATACAACCGAATCACTAGTTAAACATTACACGACAGATGTGCACTCAAATGAAAATGGATTGTTGCGCCATGCCGTTTACTATAAAGGTGGTAACCGCGGAGTAGATGAAAGTTGTATTTGGGGCGATTATTATTATTTCGAAGCGCTTGTTCGTCTCTCGAAAGACTGGAATTTATATTGGTAATCTGGAAAGGAGTTCGATTATGGGACAAATCGGTGTATGGGAGTCAGTAGAAGACGGTGTTAAACGAAATATCTTAACAAGTGGTGAAGATCTAATGATTATGGAAGTTCGCTTCAAAAATGGAGCGATCGGAAATAAACATCAGCATCCTCATGAACAGATTTCCTATTGTCTTGATGGGCAATTTGAATTCACGATTGGCACAGCTCATACGATCATTGAAAAAGGAGAGTCACTTTATATCCCACCAAATACACTTCATGGCGTTAAAGCACTTTCAGATGGTAGTCTTTTAGATTCCTTTAGTCCAGTAAGAGAGGACTTATTAGAAGGAAAGCATTCATGAGTTCTCGTTTGTCAGATACGATTTACTTAAACGCTCAACATAAAAAAACACTACATGCGAAAAAAAAGCTAATCGCCGAGGGTGATGAAGCGCTACAAATACCATTTAGACCTTCAAAGACAGATATCGCAGACTGGGGGCACTATTTTCACTGCCCATATGATGGAGCTGCACTCAATTTCAGCTGGACGAATAATAAGAAATTTGATTGTCCTTCATGCAGGAGAGTCTTTGAAGACTCTCCATTTCTAGGTGGCTGGATGGGAATGGCTCACGGAAAACTAGGAGAGGCAGTTAAACATCTTTCGTTTGCCTATGCAGCTACTAAAAGAGAGGATTATTTATTGAAAGCAAACAAGATCCTTTTGGATTATGCAGAGTGCTACCCTCATTACCGAACACATGGAAAGATCCCTTATAATGGGCCAGGTAAACTTTTCGCTCAAACGCTTGATGAAGCCAATTGGATGATTAATCTTTGTTATGCCTATCACATTGGTAAAGAACATTTTACCAAAGAAGAATTGGAAATTGTAAATAATCAGCTATTTCTTAATGCGGCTTCCTTTTTATCTACATGGAAAGAACAACAGATTCATAATCATGCTGTCCATATAACTGTTGCTATTTGTATGATCGGTTCAATATTGGGTAATGATCACTTAATTGAACAAGGGTTTAATGGAGATTATGGATTAAGAAATCAGATTCGTAAGGGCGTACTTGAGGATGGTTTATGGTATGAAGGGTCCTTCTCCTACCATTTTTATACACTTGAATCGATCGTTCAATTAGCACATATCACAGATGATACTCGTCTTTGGTCATTCCCAGAAATCAAAAAGATGTTCGATACGCCCTTATTATTTATTGATAATGAAGGGTTGCTCCCATCTTTGAATGACTCATCCTCATCTATTTCCTTATCTAAATATGCACATCTCTACGAGTTCGCTTTTTCTAGTTATGGGGAAGAGCAGTATCAAATGATATTAAGAAGCTTATACGGCATGCAACCATCAAAGTTTAAACGCGTTCCGCAAGATTCTTATTCATTGTTCTTCATTAACCAATTCGTTTTAAATGATACCAATTGTATAGTCCCATGCTGTAAGAACAATCAAAATAAGACGTTAACTTCAAGTTCTAGCTTAACAAAAATTTCCTGTGAAAATGGATGGCAGGTCTTTCAAAAGCATGCGCCATTTGGTGGTGAACACGATCATCTCGATCAACTAGGTTTATCGCTTAGCTTAAAAAACAAACCGTTTATACGAGATCCTGGCACAACACGCTATAGTGTTCCTGTACACTATGACTGGTTCAAGCATACGTATTCACATAACACCGTTAGTATAAATGGAAGTGATCAACCACCAGCAGATGGGAAGCGTATCAAAGCTGAACAATGCGAATGGGGAAGCTGGGTAGAAAGCGTCGTAGACTGGAAAAGTGATACCTATCTTTTTCAAAATTTAATTCAGTTACCTGAGTCAATGAGTTCCTGGGATGTTGAGAGTTACAAAGATTGTTCTATCCAACGTTTCAATGCTATTACTGATCGATTGTTTCTTGACATCGTTACGGTAAACGTACCAGAAAAAAGAGAAGTGGATCTCTTATATCACGTCGACGGCCAAATACTTCACACCCAAAACTGGGAAACATCACAAGCAAAATTAAGCAAATTAAATCAAGATTTATTCAACAATAAGAGAGAAATGATGACGAATGGTTCTACATTTTTACAGTGGAAGGCGAACGAAGAAATTGTAAATCAACATAGCTGGTGTTCATCAAAAACGATGCTTTATTTAGCAAACACTCCCGATAATCCTCCCGTTTCTGATCGAGCCACTCTTATACAAAGAAGTGAGCCACATCAATCCATCACGTTTATTAACGTCTTTCAAATAGCTACGGATTTACCAAATAGAGAAGTTGAAAATATAGAAGTATTACAAAGCGAATCCGAGATAAAAATATTTGTCTCGACTCATTCCTCTATATGTGGTGAATTCCGATTAACTAAGGGAAAAAACCACCATTCATCGACCCTTGCCTATTATTCAAGCTAAATAAACGATAAAGGAGTGGTTAATCATTATTGAGACGAAATTAGTAAGCTCGCTCACCAAAGTTTTTGCTGATGAAGATTTAACTGAGCCATATGTTTCATTTGCATCTGCTTTATTAGGTGAAACATATTCCTTTCAAGTAGCGTATCGGTCAGATAAATTAGTAAAACAAATGAAGGTCGAAATTCACTCTCAGTTAAATGTAACAGCACGAGTAGTTGGACTGGTGCCTTCTGAGTACCCATGTCACTTTGATTACGATGATCATACCCTGCGTCATACACCAGGATTATACCCTGATCCCTTATTTCCAATTATAGAAGAAGAAGGGCTTACTGCTTTTCCAAATCAGTGGCGATCCATTTGGATAACAGTGGCCGTAGAACAAGACGCTACACCAGGCGACCACCAAATTGAAATCGCCCTCATTTGCACAGATGGTGATTACGTTAAAGATACTTTTCAATTAAACGTCATTGGTGCAAACCTTCCAGAGCAAGGAGTGATTCACACCGAGTGGCTACACACGGATTGTATCGCTTCAATTTATCAATTAAAGATCTTCAGTGATAAATACTGGGACACAGTAGAGAAGTATGTAAAGACTGCTGCTGATCATCACATTAATATGATTTTAACCCCTTTATTCACCCCTCCGCTAGATACTGAGATTGGTGGAGAGAGACCGACTGTACAGCTTGTTGATGTAACAAAAGAAGGAGAGAAGTATACATTTCATTTCGAAAAGCTTCTCCGATGGTTTAAAATGTGTCAGAATAACGGCATTCGCTATTTCGAATTCTCTCACCTTTTTAGTCAGTGGGGTGCAAAGCATTCACCTAAAATTATAGGTGATGTAAATGGGAAAAAAGAAAAACTATTTGGCTGGGAAACAGAGGCTATGAGTCAAGCCTACCGTTCATTTCTAGCACAATTCTTACCTGCGCTTATTCAATTACTAGAAGAATCCAATCTAACAGATTATTGTTACTTTCATATTTCTGATGAACCGCGAATGGAGCATTTGGAATCTTATAAGAATGCAAGTCGTGTTATGAATGATTACCTTGGTGACCTACCAGTAATCGACGCACTTTCAGATTATACTTTTTACGAAAAAGGTCTTATTAAAAATCCAGTATCATCTAACGATCATATTACTCCATTTCTTGAAAACAACGTTCCCGATTTATGGACTTATTACTGTACTTCTCAATACAAAGAGGTTTCCAATCGTTTTTTTAACATGCCTTCCTCTAGAAATAGAATACTAGGAATGCAATTATATAAGTTTAATATACAGGGCTTCCTTCATTGGGGATTTAACTTCTGGTACTCTTCTTTTTCAAAAAAATTAATTGACCCGTTTCGGAACACGGATGCGAATTACTCTTTTCCATCAGGCGATGCTTTTCTCGTTTATCCCGGGGAGGAAGGGCCAATTGAGTCACTTCGTTTAGAAGTGTTAATGGAGGCTTTTCAGGATCATTCTGCATTACAACTTCTTGAAAGCTATATTGGGCGTGAACAAACGCTAGGTCTACTAGAAAACGATTTGAAACAAGAATTAACATTCACCCATTATCCAAAAGATGCTGCTTGGCTTCTGTCCAAAAGAGACGAAATAAATGAACGAATTAAGCTTGAAATAAATGTTCATACTCATAAATAAACCGCCTGAAAGGCGGTTTATTTGTATTACATTTGGTGAATTTTTTTAAATTCTGATGGGCTTTTCCCTTCTTTTGTTCGAAACGCACGGCTAAAGTAATACCGATTTTCATAGCCTGAATGTCGTGCGATTTCATCCATTGTCCAATCCGTGTTGGCGAGTAATTTTTTCGCTTCTTCTACTCTTAGTGAAATCAAATATTCCTTTGGCGTCATCCGAAAAGCTGCTTTAAACCTTCTAGTAAGTTGAACAGGACTAAGTCCTAATTGAATAGAAAGGTCATTCATGCTAAATAGAGACATTAAGCCTTTCTCTTGAATAGTATTTTTCGCATCAATCATCAGCTTATCTTTTTGGCCGATTTGTTTCACATGCTTTTCTTCAAGCTCCCAACAAAACACATTCCAAATATCTCTCAGTATGTAATTAATACGGGACATATTCTGAGAGTGAGTATGATTCGAATACAAAGCCAAATATTCGAAATTAGAAGAAAGTCTTTTAAAATCTCTTAACGTCCATTTTCCACTAATAATGGATTCATCTTCTTCCAATGGCTTTAGTAACGACGGATCTGATAAGTACTCTTTTTTTAATTCCCATTCGAAAATAAATGCAAAAAATGACAAAGGCTCAATTAACTTCCTTTTAAAAGGTGTGTTAGGTGGACAAAACACGAGGTCACCAACCTGTGCTACACCTTTCTTATCACCGATTGAAAATTCGAATTCACCTTTTTCGACCGCAAATAACACCCACTTAGGGTGGACATCTTCTTCAAATACAAATCGCTGCTTTTCTTTCCAATGAGCTAAATAAATGACCGATGGAACATAGTTTTGCAACGTTTTAGAGTCCAGGATTAATTTCACCACCTTATGAAATAAAGTATAAACAAATGACTCTATATTACATTTTAATAGAAGTTGGCAAGCGATACAATTATATTTAGAAAACTTAAAAAATTATCGAAGGTAACATCAAGGAGGATGTTCATCGCATGAAGTATGAAACAGTCGAATCTGATATTACGGTAATTGGGGGAGGTCTTGCTGGAGTTTGTGCAGCCGTATCGGCCGCTCGATTAGGTAAAACCGTTTTCCTTATCCAAAACAGGCCAGTACTTGGCGGTAATTCAAGTAGTGAAGTAAGAGTGTGGGTAAGCGGTGCTAACGCAGTAGGAACACAAAGATATGCCAGAGAAACGGGCATCATGGGAGAAATGCTTGTTGAAAATCAATATCGGAACCCTGAAGGAAACCCATACTACTGGGACCTGATCGTTTATGAAACCGTGTACAACGAACCAAATATTACACTTCATCTTAATACAGATGTTCATGAAGTAGAAGCCACTGGAGAAAATGACAATCGTGTTATCCAATCGGTTACAGGCTGGATGATGGGATCAGAGCGGAAAATTACCTACAAGAGTGAGGTATTCCTTGACTGTACAGGAGATGGATTAGTTGGTTTTCTCGCAGGGGCCGAATTTAAGTTAGGTAGAGAAGCAAGACATGAGTACGACGAAGAGTGGGCACCAGAAGAAGCTGACAACATCACACTTGGAAGTACCATCTTATTTTATACAAAGGATATTGGAACACCAGTGAAATATGTCGCACCAGCATTTGCAAGAGACATTACCCAAACTCTCATTCCAGAAAAAAGAATCATTCGAACTGGGGACTCTGGCTGCTATTATTGGTGGATTGAATGGGGCGGCGAAATGGATACCGTACATCAAAACGAAGCAATACGAGATGAATTATGGGCAGCCATTTACGGAATCTGGGACTACATTAAAAATTCAGGGAAGTTTGATGCTGACAACCTAGTTCTTGAGTGGGTAGGGTCTGTTCCAGGTAAAAGAGAGTACCGCCGATTTGTAGGCGATTATATGCTAAATCAAAATGATATTATTAGTCAGAGACCATTTGATGATCGAATTGCTTTTGGTGGATGGTCAATTGACCTTCATCCCCCAAAGGGCATGTATACTGGAGAAAATGCATCCAAGCACCTTTTCCCTGATGGTCTATATCACATTCCATTCCGCTCTTTATACTCACGCAACGTTTCGAACATGTTTATGGCGGGGCGGAATATCAGCGCAACCCATGTAGCATTCGGAACTACTCGAGTGATGGCAACTTGTGCGGTTATGGGGGAAGCTGCTGGAGTAGGCGCCGCTCTATGTGTGGACAAACAACTGACGCCACGTGAACTGTATGAAAATCATTTCAAAAGTGTGCAGCAAACTTTGCTCAAACAAGATGCTTCAATTATTGGAGCTAGAAACGAAGATGAAAGGGATCAAGCTAAACTTGCAACGATCAGCGCATCAAGCACATATCAAAAGATTGCCATTAACACACCAGCTGAACTGTACTCTTTAAAAAATGATGTGGGTATCTTGTTTCCAGTTGATCAGAAGCTCACTTCAATTGAACTTTTAGTCGATGCTACTATAGAAACAGAAGCGATTATAGAAGTATGGGATACAGGTAGAGGTGAAAATTACATTCCTCGTACATTGCATAATGAGAGGAAAGTAACCATTCCAAAAGGTGAGAAGCAGTGGATCACAGTTAGCATTCCCTGGACACCAAACGGTGAACAAAATGCTTTTATCGTGATTAAGGAAAATGAACAGCTAGCTTTATGGAAGTCAAAACAGCCACTATCCGGGGTGTTAACTTTTGAAAAAGGAGATATTCCGATCGTTGACCCTAACTTGTCCCAACAACCCGAGCAGTTAGTCGTTCAGTGGTCAATGAAAAATCTTACACGACAGCCGTTTTGTTTTAAAGTAAGTGATCCAATCGGAACTTACTTACCAGATAAAGTCATTAATGGTTACCACCGACCATTTGGATCTCCACATATGTGGATGTCTGAATCCACTGGAGGGGAAGAGTGGATCGAGTTAACCTGGGACAAGCCGGTTCAAATGAATGAAATCCACTTAACCTTTAATGATGATGTGAACGAATACTTAATTAACCTTCACTTTTTGAAAACAGAATTCGATATTATGCCAGAGCTAGTTGCCAACTATCGTATTGAAATGAATTTAGATGGTCAGTGGCAAACGGTAGATTCAATCAAATCTAACCGAAAAAGAAAGCGCGTCCATCATTTAGAAACCTTTACTACTGATAAAATACGTATGGTTATCGAGGAAACCAATGGTTCACAGCACGCTGAACTGATCGAAGTGAGAGTCTACTAGTATCTAAATTAATAAACTCTCACAGGTGAACAGATATGCTATTGTAATAATATCTCAAAAGAAATCGAATTTTCAGGTAAGAAAGTCTGTCACCAAAGAACAGTCTAGGAGGGAATTCATGAATGCAAAAACAGCTGTAGAGTCAGAGAGGTCACTTTATACGAAATCGGAAACAAAGAAGAAAACGCTGATGACAAACTTATGGAAGTACAAAAGCTTCTACATTATGCTTGCACCGGGGTTAATTTGGTTTTTCATCTATAAGTATCTACCAATGTACGGCGTTATTATCGCGTTTAAAGATTACAACGTGATGGAAGGCATCACGGGGAGCAACTGGGCTGACCCATGGTATAAATATTTCCAAATTTTCTTTGATTCCCCTTATTTCTACCAACTATTATCCAACACATTGATCATTAGTTTATACAAAATTCTTTTTGGAATGGTTCCGAGTATTGTACTCGCTATCTTTCTAAATGAATGTAAAACAATGTGGTTTAAAAGATGGATACAAACGCTAAGCTACATGCCACACTTTCTATCTTGGGTAATCATTTATGGAATTTGTATCGCTTTCTTGTCAGAAAGCACAGGGTTATTTAATCGTTGGTTAACAGAAGGGGGAGCATCAAGCATTCCTTTCTTAACATCAACAGACTGGTTCCGTTCGATATTAGTAGGATCTGAAGCATGGCAAAGTCTCGGATGGGGAGCCATTATTTATTTAGCAGCGATAGCCGGAATTAATCCTTCTCTCTATGAAGCAGCAAAAGTAGATGGGGCGAATCGCTTTCATATGATCTGGCACATTACACTACCAGGAATACGTAACGTTATCATCCTTTTGTTTATTTTAAAGCTAGGACATATGCTTGATGCTGGTTTTGAACAAGTTTACATCATGTATAACGTCCAAGTATATGAAGTGGCTGACATTATTGATACGTGGGTTTTCCGAACAGGACTTGAACAGATGAACTTCAGCCTTGCTGCATCAGTAGGATTATTTAAGTCAGCAATTGGCCTTATTCTTGTCATCGGAGCGAACCAAATTGCGAAGAAATGGGGCGAAAACATATGGTGAAAAATAAAGGAGACCGCGCCTTTGATCTACTTGTAACGATATCTCTCATCCTAGTTGGTGTACTATCCGTTTTCCCTTTGCTTTTCGTCGTTGCAGTATCTCTAACCCCGATCGAAGAAGTATTGAAAAATGGTGGATTTGTTCTGATTCCTGAAGCGATTAACTTTGATGCGTATACTCACCTTTTATCTCAACCCAAAATACCAAAATCGTTTATGGTCACCATTTTTATTACAGTTGTTGGAACGATCATTAACTTGATTCTTACTACGTTAATGGCGTATCCATTAAGTCGTAAAAATTTACCTGGTCGCAACATTTTCATTTTCCTCGTCGTCTTTACACTCTTATTTAACGGCGGGATCGTACCAACATACTTAATTGTAAAAGCAACTGGTTTACTTAATTCGGTGTGGGCAATGATTATTCCGAATGCGATTTGGAGCTTTAATGTTCTGATCATGAAAAGCTTCTTTGAAAACTTACCAGAAGATATTTTCGAAGCAGCTCGAATTGATGGTGCAGGCGAATTTAGAATTCTCGGGCAAATTGTACTCGCTCTTTCGAAACCCGTTATGATTACAATTGGGTTATTCTATGTCGTTGGTCACTGGAACGAATTTTTCCAGGCTGTTATGTACATTACAGACCCTGCCCTAAATCCTCTCCAGGTTGTGGTTCGAGATATTCTTGTACAAAATCAAGACCAAATCGAGAACGTGGATGCAGTTATACCGACAGCTACCATTCAAATGGCAGCCGTTATTATTGCAAGCTTACCAATCATTGTGATTTATCCATTTGTTCAGAAGCATTTAACAAAAGGTATGCTACTAGGTTCGATCAAAGGATAGAAAACGATCATGTCAGAAGCAGAACATAGAATGAATGCCATACTCGTAGGGGAGAAACAATGAAACAAGTAAGAATTGGATTAATCGGTATTGGATTAAGAAGTTCTATTGCAAAATATTGGCATCAGCCGGATGGAGAATCTGTTGTTGTAGCAGCAGCAGATCTATCCATCTCTAGATTAAAAGCCTTTCAAGAAGACATAAACAAAGAAACATTTATTACGACAAATTATAAGGAACTTTTGGAACGACAAGACGTGGATGCCGTTGCTATTACAACACCTGATCACTTACATGAGGAACATGCCATTGCAGCATTTAGAGCAGGAAAACACGTGTATTGCGAGAAACCATTAGCCATTTCAGTGGAGGGGTGCGATCGTATTCTCGATGAGTGGGAGAAGTCAGAGAAGCATCTTATGATCGGGTTTAATATGAGGTACATGAATATGTTTCGAACGATGAAAGGAATTGTTGACTCTGGTGTAATAGGTGACATTAAAGCCGTTTGGGTTCGCCATTTTGTAGGGTTAGGTGGAGAGTATTACTACCATGACTGGCACGCTAACTCTGCAAATACGAATTCTCTTTTACTCCAAAAAGGTTCTCATGATTTAGATATTATCCACTGGATAACAGGAAGTTACACCAAAAAAGTCTCAGCATTTGGTAGCCTTGATTTCTTCGGAGGAGAAAAAAATAACAATCTTACGTGTCCCACTTGTGATCAAAAACATGACTGCACGGAATTTAGCACTACTCCATTGAATCAATGCGCTTTTCGCAATGAAGTGGATGTAGAAGACAATAACATGGTCATTATGGAATTAGAAGGTGGCATTAAAGCTTCTTATTTACAGTGTCATTTCACCCCAGATTATCAACGCAACTATACGTTTATTGGCACAAAAGGAAGAATTGAAAACTCCGAACCGGATGGAAAAGTATATGTGAAGACGAGAAAATCTAACACCTGGCATGAATATGCTGATCAAACGTACGACATAAAGACGGCAGAGGGAAGTCATGGTGGAGCCGATCCAGTCATATGTCAGGATTTTGTAAATCTTGTTCTTCATAATAAACAACCGCTCACAACTCCTTATGCTGGAAGAATGAGTGTCGCAGTTGGTTGTGCGGCGTCAGAATCCATTCGGGCTGGAGGAAAAGTGGTACAGGTCACTCAGCGAGTTGGATCTGAAAAGGCACAAAGCACAGGTATGACTTAACTAAACATCACGAGAAAAAGAAGGATAAAGAGGTGTATCTGAATGGTTGAATTAAATGGCTTATGGGGCAAATTTTATCGCATTACAGAATGGGTCGCTCGTCTTGTATACGTTCAATGTCTATGGCTCGTATTCTCGATTGTTGGGCTTTTGGTCGCAGGAATTTTCCCTGCAACAATAGGCATGTTTGCAGTCGTACGCCGCTGGCAACTCGGAGAGACAGATGTTCCTGTTTTCCCTGAGTTTTGGACTACCTATAAACAAGAATTTATAAAGGCCAATCTTGTTGGCTGGTTGACGACGATCGTGGGAGGGTTATTGCTCTTTAATTTAACCCTGTTCAGAGGCTATGAAGGAGTATTTTTCCTCATATGCTACCTCTTTACCTTAACAATCATATTTTTGTATAGCTTGACAGCGCTTTTTGTTGCTCCTGTTTTTGTTCAATATAAATTATCAGCCCTTAAAGTTATCAAATACGCGGCCATCATTGCATTATCTTATCCGTTACATGCTTTGATGATGGGGGCAATCATGATTGCCTTCTATTATGTCCTTTTATTAGTTCCAGGGTTATTACCGATTTTCAGCTTTAGCTGGCTTGCCTTTCTACTCATGTGGGTAGCGAATCTTGTTTTTCGTAGAATGGATCAAAAAGAAGTTCAAAAATAACATTTATGGGAGATGAAAATATGGAAATCAGACATGCAACAAACCCGACAGAAGCCAAACACTATACAACAGATCAATTAAGAGAACGGTATATGATGGAGAGGGTTTTTACTGAAGGGGAAATCAATATGCTTTATGCTCATGACGATCGTATGGTGATCGGAGGAGCTATTCCAACAAGTCAGGAAGGACTTTCGCTATCCGCAACAGAGACATTAAAAACATCTTATTTTCTAGAACGTCGAGAAATCGGGATCATTAACATCGGTGGGCATGGAACTGTTCAGGTTGATCAAGAAACGTTTGAACTCGATAAGCGTGATTGTCTTTACATAGGAAAAGGCAAGGAAAACGTTACGTTTTATCCTGGTAACGCCGAGAGTGCAGCGAAGTTTTATTTTGTCTCTACACTAGCTCATAAAGAATATCCTACTCAGAAATTAGCGATTAAAGACGCGGAGCCTAACCACCTCGGTTCTATTAAAGAGTCAAATGAACGAACGATTTACAAATACGTTCACGCAGAAGGAATTCAAAGCTGCCAACTCATGCTAGGGATGACAATGCTAGAGCCTCATAATATGTGGAACACGATGCCAGCTCACATTCATGATCGCCGAAGTGAAATCTATTTGTATTTTGATATGCCTGAAGAAGGACGTGTTTTTCATTTCATGGGAGAACCAGACGAAACAAGGCATTTGCTCGTTTCTAATGAACAAGCAGTCATTTCCCCATCCTGGTCCATCCATAGCGGTGCTGGAACTTCAAGCTATACGTTTATTTGGGCTATGGCTGGAGAGAACTACACGTTTACGGATATGGACTTTATTGATATGAAAGACTTAAAATAGGAGGCCAATGATGGGATACTTAGATCGGTTTTCATTAGAAGGGAAAACAGCACTCGTCACAGGAGCAGCTGGAGGAATTGGTCAAGCAATCGCCGTGGCTTATTCAAAAGCAGGGGCAAAGCTCATACTACTTGGTCATCGAAATAACTTAGATGAAACAACGCAACTGATTGAGGAAGGAGGTGGGAGTGCTCATCAAGTAATTATTGATTTAGAGGATGTTGAATCACTTCCAGCATATTGTGAAGATCTATTAAGTCAATTCCAAATCGATATCTTGGTTAATAACGCTGGGATCATTAGACGAGAAGAGGCTTCTAATTATTCAATAGACAACTGGAATGCTGTGATGAACACGAACGTCAATGCCTTATTCCTTCTTACTCAACACCTTGCTCGTCCGATGCTTGAACGAAAGGAAGGGAAAATCATTAATATTGCGTCTTTACTATCATATCAAGGAGGAGTGTATGTACCAGCATACACAGCAAGCAAACACGCTGTTAACGGTTTAGTAAAAGCGTTTTCGAATGAATGGGCAAAGGATGGAATTCAGGTAAATGGCCTTGCGCCAGGCTACATTGCCACAAATAATACAAAAGCCATTCGAGAAGATGAGAAACGCAACCAATCTATCTTAGAGCGCATCCCTGCTGGAAGATGGGGAGAAGCGGAGGACTTAACAGGCGCAGCTATTTTCCTAGCTTCTGAGGCTTCTAATTACATGAACGGACATACGTTAATTGTCGATGGCGGTTGGATGGCTCGGTAGTAAGTTGCTCTAAACGGAAGGGGGTGAGAAGTTGCAACGCATCTTACTTAGAGGAGGAAAAGTTTACACTCCTAATCCAAATCGTCAAGAAAATACTATTCTCATTGAAAATGATAAAATCACCGGTATCGGTTCAGATATTTCAAGAGATTTACCGGTTGATCAAGTGATAGATCTCCCTTCCCAATACGCTATTCTACCAGGTATGATCGATGTCCACATTCATGGTGCAGCAGGTTCAGACGTCATGGATAGTACCCCTGAAGCCTTAACAACGATTGCCAAGACTCTTCCCTTAGAGGGTACGACTAGCTTTCTAGCTACAACGATGACGAACCCCTCTTCAAATATTGAACATGCATTAAGAAATGCTGCTACTTATCATCAAAAAAATAACCATCCTGGCCAAGCTGAAATGATTGGGATTCACCTAGAAGGACCATTCATTAATCAAAACCGTGCCGGTGCTCAACCTACTTCCTCCATTATTAGACCTGATGTTTCAACATTCAAACACTACCAATCTCTCGCAAATGATTTAATAAAGCTTGTCACACTTGCTCCTGAGCTCGATGATCAATCAGAATTAACGAGGTATTTATATGAAAATGGGATGATCGCTTCAGTTGGTCATTCCGAAGCTAATTTTGTACAACTATCCCACGCTGTTAACTTAGGCATTCGACACGCGACACACCTTTTTAATGGAATGAACGGCCTTCATCATCGGGACCCAGGTTCGGCTGGTGCCATTCTATTAAATCAAAACATTTTAGCTGAAATCATCGTAGATGGGATTCATGTTTCTAAAGATATCGTAGATTTAACTTATCGGCTCAAGGGAGCAGAAGGACTTCTTTTAATCACAGACGCGATGAGGGCTAAATGCTTAAACGAGGGCATCTATGATTTAGGTGGTCAGGAAGTGGAAGTAAAAGATCATAAAGCCATACTAAAGAGCTCTGGCAGTTTAGCTGGAAGCATACTAAAAATGAACGAAGCTGCCCGAAACATGCTGGAATTTACTCATTGTTCCATGTATGACCTTATGAAGATGACATCTGAAAACGCAGCGAGAGAATTAGGTATCTGGAAGAGAAAAGGAAGTATAGAAGTGAATAAAGATGCTGACTTAATCGTACTTGATGAACATATGAATGTGCAATTAACGATATGTAGAGGACAAATAGCAAATCGATCACTTCAAGAGAGCAAATAGCATAAGTTGATCCGTCAACCAATCCACTAATTGGGAGGATATTATGCAGAAACCGTTTGGATACTCTTTACTAGCCGTCTTGACCTTAGTTATCTCCTTACTTGTTTCATCATCGCTTCATGCAGAAGAAAACAACATGATTCGTAATGGTAGCTTTGAAGATTCGAATGGTTCATTGAACAAATGGGGAGTATGGAAAGCCTCTGGAAACCCAACGATTGAAGCTATTACTGACTCGTCGATTGATGGAAGTCACGCACTATCTATTCAAAGTCCTGATGAAAATGCTCGCGCCTCGGTGTATCAAGATATTCTTGTGGAGCCAGGGGAAAGTTATCAAATTTCTGAGTGGATTAAGCTTAGCAATGTTCAATCCTCTTCAAAGGGAGCCTATATAAGAGTATCCTTCTATAAAGCGGATGGGCAAAGAAGTAAAGAATTCACGCTGTTTGAAGGGAAGGGAACAACCGATTGGGAGCAAGCCTCCCTAACGCTTGATATCCCTTCAAACATCACAAAAATACGCATCGAGAATTTTCTTGAAAACGGGACAGGGCAAATATTGATCGATGACGTTCAAGTTGTACCAACTACTAATATACTTCCAACAAAACTAGAATTGAATACTTCTTATAAAGCAATGGAAATTGATGAAACATTCCAAGCAGAAGCAACAGTATTACCTGAGAACGCTACAAATAAGGAAGTTACATGGACTAGTTCTGACAACACTGTTGCAGAAGTTAATCAAACAGGACTAGTGAAAGGTTTAAACAATGGTTTCGCAACGATTATAGCCACAACAGCATCTGGCGCGTTAACCGCCTCATTTACAGTAGAGATCGGTCAGGCTAATTATATTCTAAATGGAGCATTTGAGGATGGTGATCCTGGCTCCGTCCCTCCGAAGTGGAGTACGTGGAAGCCGAAGGGAAATGGAGAAATAAAGCTTGTTACAGATCAGGTGAAGGAAGGAACACAATCTGCTTATCTACACAATACAAATCCTGATGATAGAACGTCACTCGTTCAAAGAGTTCCGATACAAGCGGAAACAACATACGCACTATCTTATTGGATGAAGACGGAAGATATTAATGAAGGTTCAGGGTCTATGGCCGTACGTATTCAATTCAAAAATGAGACATGGCAAAATACGTCAGGCATGATTTTGGTTGGAGCAAGGGAAGGTTCAAATGAATGGACAAAAATAACTAAACTCCTGAACGTCCCTAAAAACACGGTTACATTATCCATTGAACCAATGATGGATAGTCGAAATGGGAAAGCGTGGATTGATGATATGCAATTAGTAAAAGTGAACTATGATGAGCCACCTGATATCAGTGCGTTTCAAGCAACGACAATCACAACAGGAGCTGTCAAGTTAAAATGGGATGTCCCTCCCGGATATAATGACCTTTTAACATATAACATTTATCGAAGCACAGAAGAGGAGTTTCCACTTGATGAGGAACATCTATTAAATAAGAGTGAAACAAACGAATGGATCGACTCGAGAACTTCCTTAGGTGCTACCTATTTTTATAAGATAGAAGCAATAATGAAAGCCACAAAGGAAAGTAGTCAATCCAATACTGCATCAGTTGAAATCACAAACGTCGAACCACCATCTAAGCCAGAGGCATTTAGCGTCCTTACTCATATAGAAAATGGCGCTGTAGGAACGTGGGGATTATCTCCAGAATCGCGCCTTGAGTTCATCAGAATTTATTCTTCTCCAAATAAAATTGAAAATTTAAACGAGGCCACTCTTGTAGCGGAAGATCAAGCTCAACATCCTTCACTTTGGATGAATGAAGACATTACTGATGAGTATTTCGCCATGACTGTCGTTGATGCGGAAGGAAATGAGAGCGATTTCATAACTGCTAAACAAAAAGATATTCTCCCTAAAGTCCAAGATGAACCAATAAGTCTTGATCATCCTTATTTGTATTTTAGTGAAAATGACATAGACGAACTAAAAGCTAAAATAGAAACAGAAGCATATGCAGAAGATGCATTTAAAGACTTACAGAAAAACGCAGATGAAGCAGTCCAACGAACCACAGGGGAATTTTCACTCCCGCCTACTAAGAATAACCTTCACTTGCATTTAGGAGAAATCGCAAGAGATGCCGGACTCGTTTATTGGATAACAGAGGATGATAAATACAAAGAAGCTGCCATTACGATAATGAAAGAATACGCAGATCATTACCCCGATTATCCCCTGACAGGAAGTTATGATGGGAGACTTACAGCACAAACTCTTGAAGAATCGGAATGGTTGATCAATATAGCTTGGGTATACGATATGATGCATCCTTTTCTAGATGATAATGAGAGATATAAAGTAGAAGAGAATGTATTGAAAAACGCAATAGAAGTAATTGATCGCTACCAACGAGGTCTCTCCAATTGGCAGGTCTGGCATAATGCTGCGATCGGTAATGCAGCACTCGTTTTGAAAGACATGTCACGCCTTGATCAAGTTATCAATGATCAAAAGCATGGGGCAATAAAGCAGCTTTCGGAAGGAATCCGTCAAGATGGTCTATGGTGGGAAGGTCCAAGTACGTATCATGAATATGCAATTAAACCCCTTATGTACCTTTCTGTTCCGCTCTATCAATCGAATCAAGACTTATTTCATGTGAAAAATGGTGAGCAATATGCTATTAAAGAAATGCTCGATTCATTAATGAATTATACGTTTGGAAATATGGCTCGCCCTGCAATCGGAAACGCTGCATATAAAACATTACAATCAAAAATGATATATGAAATTGGCTTCCATTACTATCAAGACCCAAAATACGCCTGGCTGATTAAACAATCCGTTGGAGAAAATCGTGAAGGTTCACTCACAGAGCCTTGGGCGATATTATTTGCAGATAAAGATCTTTCTTCTGCTGATTTTTCTATTGGTACAAATGTCTTTGCTCCAGAAGGGGAAAATAAGAACGGGAGCACCTTTTATCGAGATTCCGGTTTAACGATTATCCGCAATCATAAACCGGCTGAGGAAGCGATGAATGTTAGTCTTTTTTATAGTCCTCCCGGAACTCCAAATGGACACCTTCATGCAGATAAATTAGGCATTATGATGTATGCTGATTCGAAAATGTGGCTGAAAGATGCTGGTTCCCTTGGGTATGACAATCCTATGCATGTGAGCTGGGCGAAACAAACGCTAGCCCATAATACACTCGTTGTTGATCAAACGAGCCAGTATCCGCAGGGGGACTCAACATATTTATGGCAAGCTGATGAACCAGGAAACCCTTCTTCAGGTTACTTAGAACATGACTTCATTGGTCCAGTTGTGAAGCAAACCCGTGCAATAACTGAGGCAGTTTATGAAGGGGTTGCCATGGAACGTACCACTACGATGTTAGATGAGTATGTGCTAGATTGGTTTCATGCTGAAAGTGAAGACAATCATACGTACGATCTTCCTTTCCATATAGATGGAGACTTAAAGGATATCACTGTTGACGATCGAAGTAATGTCGATCAACTTCGAGATAAAGGCGGCTATCAACATTTGAATAGTTTGGAGAAGGGGATATCAGACGAGCTATGGGAAGCAACCTATCAAAAAGACGATCAGTTTTTTACCCTTACGATGCTAGGTGAAGAACAAACATCTATCTATACCGGAAATGTCTTCACTGAAATGTTGATGCCACGTAGATCGGCAAGAAAAACTGATTTTGTTTCTGTCATTCAACCTTACGAGGAAGAAAATGAAAAAGTAAATGTCATGGAAGTCCCTGTAGTGAGCGATCAATTTGCTAAAGGTGTTACTGTTTCTAGTTTGGATTTTGAAGATGCCATTATCATTGGAAACAAATTAGAACAAAAGAAGATGAACGAAATGGAATCCGACGGTGCTTTCGCTATGACAAGACATTCATTAAATGATCATAAACCAATAGGGCTTTCACTTCAGGAAGGAACTTATCTTAGTTTGGGTGAAACCAACCTAACACTAGATCAAGAGGGAAGTATCGAACTTAGTAAGATGGATGAAAACTTTCGAATTGACTATCAAGGTTCTGACAATGTGATCACTCTTTCAGGTGATTTGATAAAGCCACAGACAAAAGTATGGATGTATGATGAAGAAAAAGAGAAAATGAAAAAGTTGAAAATGAATCAGAAAAACCAGCTTACTATATCCGTTAAAAATAATGATCAATTTATTTTGACGGATGGTGGGAATCCGAAAGAAGTAGCACAGCTTTATTCACATGTAGAACCTATCTTTAAAGAGCAGCAAACAGAACCAGAAGTTACTGGAGAAGTTTCCATAACCTCTGCAGATGAAGGAGTTATTGTAGAGGGCGAAGATTTTGTTGATCAGGGGGGTGGAGAGGTCGTAATCACTCCAAAAGCCGGAGCATCAGAAGGATTAGCTCTGAAAAACTGGGATCATGAGAACCACTGGTTGAAATGGAAAATCACGGTTCCAGATGGAGGAACTTACAAGGCGATTGTACGCTATTCCACTGATATGCCGAATGCTTATCGAGAATTTAAGGTAGACGACGGCCCAACGAATAGCTTTCATTTTCCTTCCACATATGGATGGGAGAATTGGGAAGATGTACGATTGGGTACTTTAGATAACCAGCCGCTTCTATTTGAACTTGAAGCAGGTGAACATGTCATTTATATGAACAACTTACTTTCCCCTTTAAATATTGACTATATTAAATTAGTAAAGAAAAATAGCTAAAATTTCATCATTATCAAAAAGCAAGCCTGGATTCGAATGAGTTATTCGAATCCAGGCTTGTTGTTTTATGAAGCTTTGGATTGAACGAGAGAAGAGGAAGTTGTTTTTTCTTTTCTAAATACGTGAAAAACAATATTTAATGTAATTGCCGTTAAACTACCTGCTACAATCCCATTGTCTGTTAGAATTTGAAGGCTTTGTGGCAGTTTTTCAAAAACAGATGGAGCCGCTGTAACACCTAGACCAACTCCAATCGAACAAGCAATGATAAAGAGGTTCTCTTGAGATTGAAAGTCTACGCGAGAAAGCATTTTAATGCCATAAGCCATTACCATACCAAACATAACAATCATAGCTCCACCAAGGACTGGTGGCGGGATAATAGTTGTGACAGCACCGATTTTTGGCACTAAACCGATCAAAATCAGCATTGAACCAACGAGATAAATAATTTGCTTCTTCTTGACACCAGATAGTTGAATTAACCCCACATTTTGTGAATAGGTCGTATAAGGAAATGCGTTAAATAATCCACCTAATACAATCGCTAGGCCTTCTGCTCTGTAGCCGTTTCTCACATCTTTCTCAGTCAGTTTTTCATCACAAATATCACTTAAAGCAAAGTATACACCTGTAGATTCTACAAGGCTTACAAGAACAACGAGAATCATCGTCAAGATAGCCGTCCATTCAAATGTAGGTACCCCAAAATAGAGCGGTTGAATTAAATGAAACCAGCTAGCTTCTTTAATAGGTGTTAGGTCAACCATCCCCATGAATCCGCCAACGATCGTACCAACTGCAAGTCCTATTAAGATGGCAACTGAACGGATAAACCCTTTAAAGAATCGAGTCAATAACACAATAAAGAGAAGCGTACCAAATCCAAGACTAATATTCTGTAATGATCCAAAATCAACCGAACCTTCCCCACCTGCTATATTCCCCATAGCAACGGGAATCAAGGTAATTCCGATGATGGTGACGACTGAACCAGTCACAACCGGTGGAAAGAATGCTATTAATTTGCTGAAAATAGGTGAGATTAAGATCACGAATAAACCTGCAGCGAGAATGGCTCCGTAAATGGCAGTAATACCATATGTTCCACCGATCGCAATCATTGGACCAACTGCGGTAAAGGTACAACCAAGTACTACCGGCAAGCCAATACCGAAGAAACGATTTTTCCATACTTGTAGAATACTAGCCATTCCACACATAAAAATATCAATTGAGACAAGATAAGTGAGTTCCTTTCCACTTAACCCCAGGGCCCCTCCTACAATGAGTGGTACAACGACAGCTCCTGCATACATGGCAAGAACATGTTGAATGCCTAGTGATAAATATTTCAGGCTATTCATACGAAACTTCCCTCATTCACAAAGGTGACTTTTCCAGCTTCTAGTTTAGCGATTTTCGCTAACGATTCCACCCTAATCCCTTTTGAGCGAAGGCGTTTCCCGCCATCTTGAAATGCCTTTTCAATAACAATACCAATTCCAGCTACCGAAGCACCTGACTTAGAAACAACTTCTATGAGACCTTCAGCAGCTTGGCCATTTGCAAGGAAGTCATCAATAACAAGAACGTGATCTTCTTCATTTAAAAATTTACTCGAAATGGTGATTGTATTCGTTTCTTCTTTAGTAAAAGAATATACATCTGCCGTTAACAAGTCCTCCTGTAATGTGAGCGACTTTCGCTTTCGAGCAAAAATAAGCGGTACATTAAGGGTGAGGGCAGCAAAAACAGCTGGTGCAATACCAGATGATTCAAGTGTAACGACTTTTGTAATGGAGTCTCTTTGAAATTTACTCGCAAATGTCTCACCAATTTCCTTCATAAGTACTGGATCCACTTGATGATTTAAGAATGAATCTACTTTTAAGACAGCGTCAGATAAAGCTAAACCTTCCTGACTAATTTTGTTCATTAAATTTTCCATATAAATTCCTCCTTCAATACAAAAACCCGAAGAACATCGTTGCTCACAGAAGAGTGAGCAACATGCCTCCGGGAATATAGATAAAGAAAGAGTCTACAGTAATTAAACTGATGGTTGCTCACTCATAGTCGAATCATTTAAGGTGATCCGGTAGAAACTTGCAAGCCATATTCTTGCGGTTATATGAGTGATGTTCTTATTCAGGTTATGATTGGTATTATAAACCAGCACTCAAATCAATGTAAAGACAAATCTTAACTATGACTTACTATTAATTAAACTTCGTTCGGGTTTCAAAGAAATAACGTTATTTGCAAACACCAGAACATTTTAACTCACGTGTTATAGGAGAATTGATTAATCAGTCGTTAATTCTGATAACAACTTATAGGACTTTTTCCGCTTTTCATAATCATATACAGAAGAGATCACCATCATTTCATCCGCTTGCGTTTCATCAAGAAATTCCTGCATTTTTCGTTTGACTGTTTCAGGACTACCAACAATAGAAGTAGCTAGCTGCTGATCAAGTGCCGCAAGCTCATATTCACTCGCATTTAGCTTTTCAACAGGCGGTTGAATAGGCGCTTCATGATTACGAATCAAATTTAAAAATTGCTGTTGTAAAGTCGTAGACAGATAATTTGCTTCTTCATCTGTATCTGCCACAATCACGTTTACACCTACCATCGTATAAGGTTTATCGAGTGCTTTCGAAGGCGTAAAACTTCGGTGATACGTTTGGAGCGCACTAACTGTATTTTTAGGAGAAAAGTGACTTGCGAAAGAATAGGGCAACCCTAGTTTTCCAGCAAGCTCTGCACTGTATAGGCTAGATCCTAATAACCATGTTGGTACGTTAAGACCTTTACCAGGAATAGCTCGTACTGGAGATGATCCCGGGCTCATAGAAGGATCAAAATATGAGCGAAGTTCAGCGACTTGTTCTGGGAAATCCTGAGCCATGCTTCCAGTGCCTCGTCTTAATGCAAATGCTGTACGCTGATCAGTTCCAGGAGCTCGTCCAAGTCCCAAATCAATCCGTCCAGGGAATAGCGATTCTAGTGTTCCAAACTGTTCAGCAATGACAAGAGGGGAATGGTTTGGAAGCATGACTCCACCAGATCCAACACGAATGGTTGAGGTACCCGCAGCAACATGTCCAATCACAACAGATGTAGCAGAGCTTGCGATGTAGGGCATATTGTGGTGCTCAGCTAGCCAGAAACGATTGTAGCCAAGTTTCTCTACGTGCTGAGCGAGATTTCTTGTTCGTTCTAAAGCATCGGATATAGTTTCTCCATCCATAACAGGAGCTAAATCTAGTACTGAGTATTTAACATCAGATAATTTTTTTTGACTAGTTGACATAATTTCATCTTCTTTCTCTATTCAGAGTGTAAAAGGGAGATTTTCTTTCAAGAAAAACCCATTTTCAATTTTATCAGCAGGTATACTAATTGAAAAACAATATGCTCTAACACTCCTATCTTGACTCGCTACTCGTAAAACAGAGGTTTGCTTATCTACTATTTTGTACATACTGATAAAAAAATAGTAGGAGAGAATAATATGAGCGAAGCACGATATCGCATTATGTTTTCGTATCGAATGAGGAGCGTTGGATTTCTATGTATACACTGCTTCGATACACTAGATAAACAAATTGTAACTATTCCCATTTACTCGAGTTATGAAGGAATTGACGTCCATCACGAGACTTTTAAGAAGCTTCCGGAACTGTTGCAAAACACCCTATTAGAAGAGAAACAAAAGCTTGATGCTGGATTCTATTCAATTCGTACTTGGAACATCGAAAACTTAGGATAATCCTTTAAACGTTCTCACAGAGAGAACGTTTTTTGTAAATTCAAAATTACAAATGGGAGGGGGGAACTACTAAACTTTCAATCAATTGCATTTCCATCCAGATTTTGGTTGAAATAAAGTATAAATAAATGACTCTATATTCTATTCTCATAAGCTTGTATTATTTATATACTTAATTTAGAAAATTTAGAAAAATAAAAGCTAAACAGACTAAAGGGGGTAAGACACAATTGATCAAGGTGAGAAGTGAAGGCTCTAGTTTACCTTAAAAGCGAATGTAGAAGAGGATTTAATTAAATAATCAGAGCTTTATTTTTCCGTTAAGTTGACCCGACAACCCTATCAATCCAAAGCTGAACTGATTCATTATTATGATAAACTAGAAAAGATTGGTTTCAGGAAAAAGTGAAATGAACTTCATCTATTACGATTGAAAAAGGAGAGGTTTTATGAAAAGCAAAAAGTTGCGTCATGTCCTTATACCTGCGTTATCTCTTTCATTATTGCTTTCTGCTTGTAACTTATCGTCTGGAGCTGACAGCGAATCTGGTAGTGAGGAAGTAGAAGTCATTCGACAAGGGGTAAACTTACCTGACCCAGAAAATGACGTTATTAAGCAAGAACTAGATGAGGCACTTGGTTATTCTGTGAACCTCTCCGTTAATCCTAATGACTATGAAAACAAATTAAACGTTCGTTTATCGGCAGGGGATTATCCTGATTTGTTTCAAGTTAGTCGAGCTGCTCTAGTAGAATATGCTAACAAAGGTTTACTACTAGACCTTGACCCTTATATGGACGACCTTAAGGAAGTTGAGGATTTTATTGGAGAAGATAATGTTGAAAAAGCGAAGGTAAATGATAAAGTTTATGCGGTGACTGTTCCTGCAAGCATACCTTTCTATACGTACTGGGTTAGGAAAGATTGGTTAGAAGCATTAAACATGGAAATGCCTAAAACAGTAGATGATTTATATGAAGTAGCAAAAGCCTTTCGAGAAGATGATCCAGATGGGAATGGGCAAAAAGATACTTATGGTCTTACCGGATCAGGAGTAAGCGCTTTCCAACCGATACTTGGTGCTTATGGTGTAGGAATGCCAAAAAGCTTTTATAAAGAAGACGGTGAATTAGTGAACTCATTTCATGATCCTGATATGAAAGAAGCTCTCACTGCAGTTACAAAGTTTGTTGAAAACGATGTAACGGACCCTGAAATTTTTAGTAATACAGGTAACGAGCCTCAACAAAAAGCGTTTCAAGGTAAATTTGGGATTTTATTTGATGGATGGGCGAATTTAACGAGTGATGCTTATATTGAACAATACAAAGCAGTAGATCCAGATGCTGAGTGGGTACAGCTTACGGCAATTGAAGGACCTGCAGGAAAATCAGCAGGAACGTGGGATATAGGTCAAGCTAATGGCTTTTATGCTATTCCGAAAGCACTTGAAGACCAACCAGAAAAGCTCGAAAAAATATTTAAACTTCTTAACTATGTAGCATCTGATGAGGGCTCTAAACTCGTTCAGTATGGAATAGAAGGAGAACATTATAACAAAGAAGACGGCAAGATTGTTCCAACGGACAAACTGGCTGAAGAGGGTGGCTACTTTTGGCTTTACCAATTCACTGGTCGACCTGAAATGGAGTACCTATCAACGAAATTCTCAAAACAAACGGAATATATCGAAGCTTCCGCAGACGCTCCGCGAATTGAATCTCTAAATGGGTATATTGATTATCCAGAGGGCTATAATTCGGCAGATGCTGATCGATTCTCTGAAGAAGAAATGATTAAATTTATAAGTGGACAACGTGACCTTAGTGAGTATGATGAATTCTTGAATAAATTAGATACAACATTTAATTATCAGATGATGCTTGATAAAGCAGAAGAAGATATTAATAAACTAGATCAATAATTATACTACCAAAGAAACAGCGCCTTCTCTATCAATTGAGAAGGCGCTGTTCTTTAGTGAGACTTAGAGCAGCATAATGGCAATCCATCCAATCCCCCCTGTTGCAATAGCATAGAACAACATAGGACCAAGTGTCATTCGGATAATGGTTCCTTCTTTTCCAACCATGCCAACAACAGAAGCAGCTGCAACAACGTTTAATACACAAATCATATTTCCCGCGTTTGCTCCAAGTACTTGAAGTGAAAGAACGAGCTGTTCATTCATTTGAAGCTGATCAGCTACGCTAAATTGAAAAAGTGAAAACATCATGTTACTAAATGTTGCACTACCAGAAATGAATGAACCGAGAGCACCGATAAACGGGGCAACAAGTGGCCACGCATCACCAACCGCATTTGCAACAAGTGTCGCTAGCTCCATTGGCATACTCATAAGATCAGCACCATTCATTCCTGAGTTAATAAAAATCCGAACCATCGGAACAGCCGTTCCAAGTGCAATAACCGTACCAACCATCGTTTTCATAGAATCTACTACTGTATTCTTAACCGATTTTAGAGACATTTTATGAAGAAAGACTGTAGCTACTATGACAACAATAAATAGGCTTCCAGGTAGATACAAAGGTTCAAACGAAGTGCTGATCTCTGTACCTAGAATTTGGTTCCAACCAATTTTAACCGACCTTAGCCATCCTTTTAAAGGTAATACGTCCAAGCGTGTTAGCACTAATAAAAGCGCAACGAGTAAATAGGGCAACCACGCAAGCCACAAAGGTAGCGCTTTTGAAGGTTTCACATATGTTTCTTTTGCATTGTTGAAATTCCAGGCCTCATCAGGTAGAAGGAAGCCTCTTTTGGCTGCCGGAACGACAATTGTGAGTCCAACAAGACCACCAATGATGGATGGAAATTCAGGTCCTAAGAAGGTTGCTACGATAAATGCGGGCAGTGTAAAGCTCACTCCTGCAAATATAGCGAACTTCCATAAAGAAAGACCTTCCTTCCAAGAATGGTTTTCACCAAAAAAACGTGTTAACATCATGATTAAAATAAGTGGGATAAAAGTACCTACGAAAAGATCAATCATGACAGCACTTTGAGTGACTGCCTGCAAATATTCAGGCATCGATTGCTGTCCAATGGAAGCTGTTACTTGATCCGCGACAGCTGAACCCTGTCGGAGTCCTTGATCTACACCGACGATAATTGGTGTTCCAACTGCGCCAAAAGAAACTGGGCTGCTGTCAGCAATAAGGGCCATCGCAACTGCGGCAAGAGGAGGAAAGCCTAATGCTACAAGGAGTGGTGCTCCAATGGCTGCTGGTGTTCCAAATCCCGCTGCTCCTTCAATAAATGCCCCAAATAACCAGGCGATAATAATTAGCTGAACCCTTCGATCCATGGATATTCCCATAAATCCCGTGCGAATCGCGTCAATCGCTCCGCTATTTCGTAGCGTGTTTAATAATAAAATCGCTCCGAATACAATCCAAATAATCGACAAAGCTATGATTAATCCTTCAATGAATGCTGCTGTCATTTGTATCATTGGTATTTTCCATATCGCATAGGCCATTAATGCGGTGAGGAGTAAACTTCCCGGCATAGCTTTCGTTGCAGGTAAACGCAAAAGAACAAGTAAGATAAACACCGCTAAAATAGGAGTCAATGCTGTAAAAAGTTGAAGTCCATTCATTTTCATCACCTTTTCTTGTATATGCTTATATGTGACATCTTTCACATATAAGCATATACGAAATACAGTTCCCCATATGTGATAAAAGTCACTCTTCTAGTAAACCATTAAACCTAACAATAAAAAATCTGGTAAAATAACTGTGAAGCAATAATGAAGGAGCTGCTAATATGCTAAAAAAGGTAGATTATTTTTTCTATCCAGTCGAAGTTACTCAGCCTACTGGAGCAGAGGTGACGTATTACTGGGAAATTAGCGTGGCGGAATACGAAGGCAAAATCTATGCTTATGCAAAGGCAGATGAATTCGGAAGAAAAATCCGCTGGCATCAGAGTGATCAGCCTGACAAAGAAAGTGCTCTTGCTGTCATTCAAGAAAAGTGCAAATCGCAAAGCAAATAGCCTAAAAGCTAACGAAGCATATTTCGTTAGCTTTTTACTTTTAGCACATCATTACATATTCAAGCTGTTCAATTTAACATGCGTTCGATACATTCAGGGTAGGATGTTAAAAAGAGGCAACAAGATAGGGTGATGAAAATATGAATCAGAAAATCATAATCCTTAGCACACTTATATTAGCTCATATTCTGCTTTTTTTAAGCTTTGTTCGGTTCCCAGGAACATTTTGGCCTGTTTTTACAGTAACACTAGCCATCTTAATTTTCTTAAGTATTAAAACAGGCGCACTTAAGTTCAAAAAAATCACGTTCAAGCATTGGCTTTATATCGTCATTAGTGCCTTATTTCTATATATACTTTCCTATGTAGGGATAGAGGGAATCAAGTGGGTTTATCCCTCTTTATTCGAAGAGATGGAGCGGTTTTATGATGTGGTCCAACCCGTAAAAGCCTGGCATTTCATTAGTCTTGTTCTGATCGTCATTCCTGGAGAAGAAATCTACTGGCGAGGATATATTCAGCAACAGTTAAAGAAGTACAAAGAGGGAGACACCATCCTTATAGCGACCATTTTATATGCGACGGCTCATCTTTATTCCGATGCGTATTTATTAGTACTAGCTGCAATCGGAGGTGGGATGGCCTGGGGATGGCTTTATGAAAAAACAAAGAACTTCTGGGTGCCATTATTATCACATATCCTCTTTGATTTACTCATTTTAGTTATTATTCCATTACTGTAAGTAACACGATTAAAGACTTTTCCAGAAGGGAGAAGTCTTTCTTTGTTTTATAAACGTAGTCACTATATGTTACAGTCTAATAGGTAAACGAGCGAAGCTTCTTGAAAACATACGCTATTTTAAATAATGCACTTCACTATTCTGGACTAAGCGGTTGCGACTTGGTTATACTTCTAGTAATATTAGACTGAATGGCTAAGAATTGAAAAGAGGGTTATAAATGAAAGAATCTATATACGGATTAACGTTTGATCAGCTAACTGAATGGTTGCTAGAACGTGGTCACAAAAAATTCCGTGCCTCCCAAGTATGGGATTGGCTCTATAAAAAGCGTGTTAAAGAATTTTCTCAAATGAATAACGTAAACAAAGACTGTATCAAACTTTTGGAAGAAAACTTTGCGATCCAGACATTAACTCAAGAAATCAAGCAGGAATCTTCTGACGGTACGATCAAGTTCTTGTTCAAATTACAAGACGGAAACGTTATTGAAACGGTACTCATGCGTTTCCATTACGGTCAATCTGTCTGTGTAACAACACAAGTAGGGTGTAATATCGGTTGTTCCTTCTGTGCAAGTGGACTTCTTAAGAAGAGCCGTGACCTTACAAGCGGTGAGATTGTTGAGCAAATCATGAATGTGCAACACGCACTTGATGAAAAGGCGAAAGAAGAACGCGTAAGTCATATTGTTATTATGGGAATCGGTGAACCTTTCGATAACTATGATAATATGATGGATTTCCTTCACATCGTTAATTCTCAAAAAGGACTTTGTATTGGCGCGCGCCACATTACGGTTTCAACAAGTGGTCTTGCGAAGCAAATTTACGACTTTGCCAATGAAGATCTTCAGGTGAACCTTGCGATTTCTCTACATGCTCCTAATGATGAGCTGCGTACGAAGATTATGAAAATCAATAAGGCTTATCCACTTGGAAAATTAATGCCTGCGATTGATTACTATCTTGAGAAAACCAACCGCAGAATTACGTTTGAGTATATTATGTTGAGAGACGTCAATGATCACGTAGAAGAAGCGAAACAACTTGCCAATCTTCTCGCTGACAAACGTCATCTTTCTTACGTAAACTTGATTCCATACAATCCAGTTGATGACCATTCTTATCAGCGTAGTGAAAAAGAATCGATTCTTGCGTTCTATGATACGCTTAAGAAAAACGGTATTAACTGTGTGATCCGTCATGAGAACGGAACAGATATCGATGCTGCATGCGGTCAGCTTCGCAGTAAACAAGTAAAGAAACTTGAAAATGCAGGTAAATAATTCAATTAAGACGCACCTTTAACGGTGCGTCTTTTTTATGTATAGTAGGTGACACACTCTCAAACGGGGGAAGCATACACTGTAAACAAAAACGTTTATTTTTAGAAAATAGATGTTTATATATGGGAGATGAATTATGAAAGGATTTATTATTGTCCTTTGTTTTCTCTTTTTATGGATTGCTTCAGGTATTTCTTCCGATTATAACCGCTCAAATCCACCTTTCGAATTAAGTGGTGAGGAAGCAAGCGTAAGATCTGGTTACAATTATCTTCACGTCATCATGACGAACGATCAATTATCAAGATTGGACGTTTATGATCAAAATGGTGATCTTGTGAAGGTTTATTATGAGGAAAGCTTAAAAGAGCTCTATCCATCTGCTACCTATCTCAATGCAGAAATTGATGATGATAAATTGTATCTCATTTTTGAAGAAGAGAATGGTCAAATCATTTCAAAAAGGATTGTCGTGGGGGCGAGAGGATCTTTATCGTTTATGCCTGAAAGAAAATAGAAAGGGCTGATAGAATAGATCAGCACCCTCCATGACACTCTTTGTTCACACAGTCTTGTTTCTTATGTGACTTCTTTTTATATCCATTTACATGGTAATAAATAGTTAGACAATAGCGTCCCGTACAGACGGAGTGCTTCTTATGTCCATGGGGGTGATGAATAGAACCGGTTTCTTTTCGACGATCTCTTGCAACAATCGTTACTTTATAAAGTTGTTGATATGTTCTCGTTCTCGTATTCCCCTCTGGCACATAAAATGCGGGTTCATGACAGTGATCTATTAATACCTCAACTTCCTCACAAACCCCACCATCGTAATAAATTGATAGAGTTCCTGATACTGGTCCTATATCTCCAACCGCCTCCCATATTGGGGCATAAGGATTGAGAAGTGGATCAATTCGAAAGACACCACAGATATTTTCTTCTACCAGCTCTCCCTTTGATTGATGGGGGCGACGCTTTTCACATAAGGGGTGATCTTCTTGAAACAACGATTTACTTCTTGACATAAGAGCACATCCTTAAACTTCCTTTTATATAGTAAATGCATGGACATTTGTTTTGTATAGATAAGCGTCCAAGTAGACTTTAAAAATTAAGTATGATAATAATTCCT
This sequence comes from Anaerobacillus sp. QJM3NY_32, assembly GCF_056173645.1. Taxonomy (NCBI): domain Bacteria; kingdom Bacillati; phylum Bacillota; class Bacilli; order Caryophanales; family Bacillaceae; genus Anaerobacillus; species Anaerobacillus sp. QJM3NY_32. The sequence goes on from NZ_CM149684.1 coordinate 2,264,970, forward strand.
AATAATGGTTTACTATATAAAAAAACACTCTCCGTCGTAAGACTTCATCGAGTGCAATATATTATAGTCCTGCCGTATATTGAAGATCCATTTCAACTGTAGCTGTACAGAAAACATCTGGAGTTGGAGGTGCAGCAGAAGTACACTGAATTTGAACCAACGTTACGTTCGTTAGTTCTAATACTAAAGAAGATTGTGCATCAATCGTATACTCCGTTGCAGCGCCAGTATCGTCCGTTACAATAAGAGTCATAACACAATCATTTGCTACTGAACTAGTGTTAATAATTGATAAAAACCCACTAGCTAGTGAAGGTGCTGGAGTACCTACTGGAGCAACTAGCAGGTCAACTGGAACTGGTGCTGCCTCATCTTGACATATAGTACGAATTGGAAGACATCTTTTAATAGCCATTAACGTTGGGTTGTTACCAAAGAAGTTCGGAGTGGAACAAGGGGCAGGACAGCAAAACGATGAAGCTGAGTTTGAATTACACATAAAATATTTCCTCCTGAAGACTTTTATTTTTTCTTTACATCCTCAATGTATGTCCCAGGATATGTACATGTATAAACGGATGTCCAAGTTTTACGAATTAAGTTGATTAAACTTGAAAAAATGTTTAATTAGGTCCATTCACCCGTGTCTCCTGAAGCATTTTCTACTATTTTCAAAATTTTTATTTGAATTCCAAACATTTATTAACAATTATAGGTAAACTAACATTGGGTAAAATGCTTCAATACTTAAGGGGGAATACATATGAATATTCAGGGTACCGAATATGAAGGTATTCCAATTCTATCCGCAGGCGCTCCATTTAAAGCGGGCGGTCGAGGGGGTTCGTCCTACTATACAGATATTCCTGCTGGGGACATTGCGATTAAAAACACAGCTGATCTTTACGTTTATCCCAATACACTGAAAGCGGTGCTGTTAAATGGTGACGAACTGAAGGATTGGCTTGAAATGTCAGCAGGCCAATTTAATGTGATCAACAAAAAAGATAAACAGGAACAGCCTTTAATTAATCCTGATTTCCCTTCTTATAACTACGATGTGATTGATGGCGTTACCTATCAAATCGATGTTACTGAACCGGCGAAATATGATATGAGTGGGAGTGTAGTAAATGCTGATGCGAATCGAATTAAATCGCTAAAATACAACGGAGAAAAGGTAACGAAAGATATGTTCTTTATCGTCGCTACAAATAATTACAGAGCAACAGGCGGTGGGCATTTCCCGCACTTAGACGGTTCGAATATTGTCATTGATTCACCTGATGAAAATAGACAAATTTTAATTGACTATATTCTTGAAAACAAGACAATTAATCCAACAGCTGATCAGAACTGGTCATTTCACACAGTCAATAAGAAGAAACTGAACGTCACTTTTGAATCCTCGTTACAAGCCAAAACCTATGCGGAAAGCATTCAAACGATTCATTTTGTTGATGAAACAGAAAATGGTTTCGCTAAATATACACTCGACTTAACGAAACAGAAAAAAGAAAAGCATCATCATAATCATAAGGGCGAGCACGGCCGCCATCGTTAAGAACGAATTCACGCCAATTCATCAGAATTGGCGTTTCTTATTTTAAGAATTTATCCGATGCAAACAATATTGGAATATTTACTGATATAATGGCATTACTATCGTACAGAAAGGGATTTATATGACACAAAGCCTGACAAGCACCCAAAGAGATGAGCTTTTTTCAGATCTGACAAATGAGCAACAAACGTATGTAATGAATTTTCTTAAACGCGGTAAAAAAACGGCTTTTGCGAATGTAATTGCTAGAAGTAAAGGGCGGATGATTCCAAGTGGGGCAACGGATGAAGAAATCAGGATGCTGCTTGATGATTGGATACTAGAAGATTACATCGATGCGGGCTTCGTTTCAGATGATTTAAAATGTGAGTGCGGTCGCTCTTTACGGTATCAGTATGTTGTTCGACATGCAAAAACAGGAGAAACGCGGCGTTTCGGGATTAATCATTTCGAAGAGCATACCGGATTATCCGCTTCCATTGTGAGAGAAGTTGTGAAGGGATTTATGGAAATAGATTATGAGTTGGATGAGCTACTGTTGAAAAGACAGAACGGCTATCCTACATACGACATTCCTGAAGGATTGAACCTTCCACAAGACATTGAACAGCTACTTTCATTAAATCTTCCATTACTAGATTTACAAGAAAAAAGGCTAAACAGTTTAATCAGATCTTATCGTGAAGAAAAAGAAGCTCTTCAAAGAGGAAGCAACACTGTAGAACAAGTAGTCAACCCGAAAAGCAACCAGGAAGAACCGAAACCAGAAGAGGAATTACAAGGCGCTTTTGATTTGTTCGCGGAAGATGTTCAAGAACCTTTACAAGAAAAGACAAGCGAGAAACCTAAGGAAACCTATTTTGTAGGGGACCTTTCATTTACAACACAGGAAGAGGTAGACTCTTATATTCAGCAAGGTATGGAAAGCGCCCTAATGATTTGTGAGCTTTTGATTAAGGAAGGAAAGGTACAAGACAAGAGATACTCCACAAAGAAACCAAAAATTTATTATGCTGTTTGTACCTACCTCGATTCATTTGTTGCATCTGGATCAATGTCAGTCGAGCCGATAGGGCGTGAAGATCGCATCTATCGTTTGAAAAGCAAGTGAATATCCTAACATTTCGTAATTATCAGATAAGTGATTGACATTTCCAGTTAACCGGTCTATAATTTCACACATGTTCAAAAATTAAATCAACACTCTTATCAAGAGCGGCGGAGGGAATAGGCCCTATGATGCCCGGCAACCTTTCAACTTCAGTTGAAGCTGGTGCCAAATCCTACAGGTGATATCACCTGGAAGATAAGAGGAGGATTATGTTAGCAATCCCTCTTCTTATTGTTTAAGAAGAGGGTTTTTTATTTTATCCAGAAAAGGAGCTGTTACACATGAAAAGAACACTTGAAGAACGATTGCAAGATGGTCCAGTTATTTGCGGGGAAGGTTATCTATTTGAACTAGAGCGTCGTGGTTATTTACAAGCAGGATCATTCGTACCCGAAGTTGCCCTAGACAACCCTGAAGCGCTAAAACAAACGTATCGTGATTATATGCTTGCAGGTTCAGATGTCGTACTTGCTTTTACGTATAATGGTCATCGAGAGAAAATGAGGATTATTGGAAAAGAAGATTTGTTAGAACCGCTCAATAGACAAGCCATCCGCCTGGCTAAAGAAGTCGCGAAGGAACACCCTGAAGAAGAAGCGCTAGTTGCTGGAAACATTTCAAATACAAACTTATTTGATCCTGAAGATGAGGAAAGTAAGGAACAAATTCGGTCAATTTTTGCTGAAATGGTGAAATGGAGCAAAGAAGAAGGCGTTGATTTCATCAACGGCGAAACCTTCTACTTCTATGAAGAAGCCAAAATAGCGCTAGAAGAGATTCAAAAGCAAGGTCTTCAAGCTGTGATTACACTCGGACTTATGAGTGAGAACATTTTAAGGGACGGCTATACGGTTGAGGAAGCTTGCCGTTTATTAGAAGAGCAAGGTGCACTAGTTGTTGGCATGAATTGTTTTAGAGGGCCTGCCACAATGCAGCCTTACATTGAAAAAATTAGACAGTCTGTTAACGGCTATGTTGGTGCTCTTCCAATCCCTTATCGTACAACAGAAGAACACCCAACATTCTTTAACTTACCAGACGGTGGCTGTGCGTGTACATTGCCAACAGAGACGACCTTTCCAACCTCTTTAGACCCGCTTTATTGCAATCGCTATGAACTAGCGGAATGGGCTAAGAAAGCAAAGCAGGTTGGCGTCAATTACTTCGGACTCTGTTGCGGGGCTTCTCCAAGTATGCTGCGAGAGGTGGCTGAAACAGTTGGCAGAACAACTGTAAACTCGGTATATTCTCCAAATATGGAAAAGCACTTTTTGTTTGGAACGGATGAGACATTGAAAGATCACAATACGGCTTATCGAACAAAGGCCTAATTTATAACAACAACCGGAGAACTTAATTTCTCCGGTTGTTGTTTTTTTACCAAAAACCCTATCTGTACACCTGTACTACAGTATTAAAATACATTCATACATAGGATATTATATCTACTACATTTTTTCTATAAGCTGATTATTTTTGATAACGTTGGCGATGATTAGTAACAGTATCTGTAGAAGAGTAACGAATACAATGATTTATGCATTTGATAGGATAACAGCATTTTTCCAATCACGATGTCTGAGATTGATTTTTCCGCTATATAAGTTTCTTTCCAAGTAACATTCTTTTCGAATTAAAGGCTTCTTTTATGAAAAACATCATATTTATCAAGTAGTTGTGTTATTATTTTAAATGTGTTTGAATATGTCCATGAAACATTATTGAACTCAAACCACAATGAAAACGAACTGTTTTATAAGCGAGGTAGCCTATGAATAATCAAAATGTATTAAATGAACTCCGCTCCATTTTACCCAGTGCGGAACTGAAGATAAATGAGCCATTAAATGCACATACGTATACAAGAATGGGTGGATGTGCGGATGTCCTTGTGTTTCCTAACACGTTAGAGGACGCACGAGCAGCAGTTGAGTACGCCTATCAATCTAATTATCCATTAACCATTTTAGGAAAAGGCTCTAATGTTATTATCCAAGATGGAGGCATTAGAGGAATTGTCCTGAATCTTTCTTCACTAAAAGCCATTCAAAAAGATGAAGAAAAAGTTATTGCTCAAGCTGGCGCACGTATTATTGATGCTTCTGAATTTGCTCGTGACAGCAAACTAAGTGGACTCGAATTCGCATGCGGAATCCCAGGCTCTGTCGGCGGAGCTGTTTATATGAACGCAGGAGCATACGGTGGAGAAATCGCGGATTGTCTCGAAAGCGTTCTTGCTGTAACAAAGGAAGGAAAGCTCGTTAAATTGACAGCTGATGAACTTGATTTATCTTACCGTCATAGTAATGTAGAAGAAAATGGTCTTCTTGTCCTTGAAGCTACTTTCAAGCTTAAAGTTGGAGAGTATGAGGATATTAAAGCAATCATGGATGACTTAACGGAAAAACGTGAAACAAAGCAACCGTTAGAATACCCTTCATGTGGCAGTGTGTTTAAACGACCTCCTGGCCTTTTTGCTGGTAAGCTCATTCAGGACTCACAGCTTCAGGGTACACGAATCGGTGGAGCTGAAGTCTCCAAAAAGCATGCTGGCTTTATTGTAAATATCGATAATGCGACAGCGACTGACTATCTGGACGTGATTCATCATGTGCAGCGAACAGTAAAAGAAAAGTTTGATGTCGATCTTGAACGTGAAGTTCGCGTGATCGGGGAACCACCTGAAAAACCATAATTCACATGACAGCCGCTCTTACAGAAAGAGCGGCTTTAGCGTTTTGTACTGATGTTAAAACATCGGCCGTTTTCCATAGAACTGATCATTATCATTTTACATATAAGGTGTTTTTACACATGGGAATACGCACCAGTATATTAAGGCCGAGTTGACTTAAACTAATCTGTGTGACTAACAATTGATTAGAAACACACCTTTAAACTTTTAGTTAAGGAAGTGACCTGAAGTGTACAATAAAAAGCGTAATCAAAAAGGGAAAGGGAAAACCGCTACCGTCATGGCTTTAAGTGCATTAGGAGGAGCGGCTGCATACGCACTAACTAGTCGGATGCAGGATGGGTTTATGGGCATGCAACAGCATCATTCTCAACAAAATTCTTCCCATCAATCTCACTCTCAACATCAGGATCCAGAATCTTTGAAGCAAATGGCTTCCGCTCAAGGAATTGATAATGATGCCATTGCCCAATTCACAAACGCAATAAAAGACGATTTGCGCTAATTTAAGCACTCCCACTTGGGGGTGCTTTTCTTACGAATTACCTATATCAGCTTAAACTGTTAAATGAAGAGAACGGATCAGCTGAATCCCCTATAATTAGTTGGGATTACCCTTACCTTTTACGTTAAGAAGAATAGAACTTAAAGAGACAGCAAACCGTTCTTTTATCAATTACTAAAGGTCAGTCACTTCTTTTGTAGAATAGATAGAATAGTACGAGATTACCCTTAAACAAAAGGAGTGTTTAAATGATTAATCAAATCGGTCAAATCATGCTGTACGTGGACAATCAGGAAGAAGCATTAACATTTTGGACGGAAAAAATCGGTTTTCACTTAGTTTCGAAAGAAGATAACGATAGTCCAATGAAATGGATGGAGATTGCGCCTACTATGGAAGAAAGAGCGGCAAGTATCGTCCTTCATGATAAAGCATTCATTGCCAAGATGGAACCCGAGTTAAATCTCGGAACACCATCGCTTATGTTTTTCACTGACGATATAGATCGGCTATATGAAGATTTTAAAGGCAAGGAAATAACTGTTGGAGAGATCGTATCGATGCCTTCAGGACGAATTTTTAACTTTGCAGATCCAGAAAATAACTATTTCGCGGTAATGGAGAGAAACAAAGCATAAAAGAAAGATCTTCTCTTCACATGATTTTATGACGAACACTGTCGACTACTCGATAGTGTTTTTTTGATGTAATGAAACAGAATCTTATATAGGGTGGTGATTAAAATCAGAATAATCGAAAATAAACTAGCACTGAAGTATTTAATGCACTATAATAACAAACAAGAAGGATATACTTCACAAAATCAAAGGAGTAGTTATGAAGAATTTATCGATTAATCAAATGGTTAAAAAACACTATTCATCACTTTCTCCAGGTCAGAAGAAAGTTGCAGAATGGATCACTCAAAATGATGAGGAAGGAGCATTGCTTACTGCTTTTCAAATGGGGAGGAAAGTAGGTGTAAGTGAAACAACTGTCATTCGATTCGCCTATGCACTAGGATTTAAAGGATATTCTGAAATGCAAGAATCCGTGCGGCGTCAGTGGTTAGAGAAAAAGCAAGATCATGAAGAGTTTCCTTCACACGTACAAGAACCAACAGAGCAGACTCTTTTCAAACAGGTGATAGAAAAAGAAACATCTGTCCTAAAGCAATTATTAGCACAATTGGATGTAGAAGAGGTCTGGAAGGTAGTCGATCATTTCATTGAGGCAAAAAGTGTATACATTGCAGGATTTGGGAGTTCCTACGGAGCGGCGTACTGGTTGTATTATAACTTAAAGCAATTCAGAGCAGGTGTATTTCTATCTGAATCAATGGCTTTTTCTCCTGAAGATCTTTGTGACCTTACGCAAGATTCAGTCGTTGTTATTCTTTCATTCCCTCGTTATCACAAAGAAGCGATCGAACTTGCTACATTTACTCAAAGGCTAGGAATTCCTGTCATATCCATTACTAATCGGCACTTATCTCCAATTGGTCCGCTTTCTACAATAACGTTAACAACCGAAGAGAAGATGGACTCAGGACACCATTCCATTGCCTCTGTCATTAGCCTTCTAGAAGTGATCATTCAAGGGGTACAATTCAAAGATCGAGAACGAATAAGTCTTCGCCAACAAACGTTGGAACAACTTTATAGTGAGCGTAATTGGTTTGTGGAATAAACTTTGAGAATAAAGGTGGAATGGGAATGAATGAATTATCAAAACGTAACGAAACAGTTAAGGTTTCACATTTTTCTACAAAAGATATCTTAACCTTTTTAATTCCGTCGTTAATAGGGATCCTCTTATTTATTGTGCCGATAACACAGGATGGAGGTATCACGATCCCTGTGGCGTTTCTAGCGGGACAAATTAACGCTTCAATCGGCGAACTCATACCTGCTATAACGGTTTTTATTATGGTGGTAGCGACAGTAGGATCATTTGTAGCAGTAACGATTAAACCTCAATTTTTAGCAAGAAACCCAGCTTTACATACGTTATTACACGTTCGTCCATTCTGGTTAATTGCGCGTTTACTCGGAACAATATTTGCTGTCATGACGCTATACCAACTAGGACCAGAAATGATTTACTCTGAAAATACTGGTGGGCTTTTAATTTATGACTTAATCCCAATCTTATTTTCAACATTTTTACTAGCTGGGCTATTGTTGCCGCTTCTTCTCAACTTTGGACTTCTTGAGTTTTTTGGGGCATTGCTTATTAAAATCATGAGACCGCTCTTCAAATTGCCTGGTCGATCATCTCTTGATTGTCTTGCATCATGGGTAGGAGACGGAACAATCGGTGTTCTTCTCACAACAAAGCAATACGAAGATGGGTATTACACAAAAAGAGAAGCCGCTGTTATTGCGACCACTTTTTCAGTTGTTTCCATTACATTTACAATCGTCATTATTTCCTATTTGAATTTGGAGCAGTATTTTCTACATTACTATGCAACCATCATTTTTGCTGGACTTGTAGCGGCACTCATCATGCCACGCATTCCACCATTGTCTCGAAAGTCAAATAAAGGATATGAACATACAGAATTAAAGAAAGAAACGGGGATTCCAGAACAATTTTCACCCGCTAAATGGGGCTTTCATCAAGCGGTTTCAAAAGCCCAAAAGAATAAAGGACCGATGAGCGTAATAAAAGAAGGTGTACAGAACGTATTAGACATGTGGTTAGGCGTTTTACCAATCGTAATGGCTATAGGTACCATTGCTTTGATTACAGCAGAATTCACCCCATTCTTTACGATTCTAGGGAAGCCGTTTGAACCGATCCTAACATGGATGCAAGTGCCAGAAGCTGGTGAAGCCGCTCAAACAATGGTTGTCGGATTTGCGGATATGTTTCTACCAGCTGTGATTGGTAGTGGCATTGAAAGTGAATTAACCCGCTTCGTCATTGCCTGTGTATCTGTAACACAATTAATATACATGTCTGAAATGGGTGGATTACTCCTCGGATCTAAACTTCCTATCAGCATTGTCGATTTAATCATCATTTTCTTAATTCGCACATGTATTACACTGCCGATCGTTGTTGCTATCGCTCACCTTATCTTTTAAAAGAAAGGAAGTTCGAATGTGAATTTCGTAGAAGAAAACCATGATAAGATTTTAAAAACATATCATGAGCTACATCTACTTGCTGAGCCAAGCTGGCAAGAAGAGAAAACAGCTCATTACTTAAAGGAAAAGTTAGCGGAAGTCGGTTATCACATCCAAACCTTTCAGGGGCACTTCGGATTTGTTGCAGAGTTTAAAGGAAAAAAGGCTAATGTGATCGCTCTTCGTGCAGATATGGATGCGCTTGTTCAAGAGGTAGAGGGGGGTGTTAAGCCCAATCACTCCTGCGGTCATGATGCGCATAGCACAATGGTGCTATTTGCAGCATTATCACTCATAAAAGAGCCGATGCAGCATACCATTCGCTTTATCTTTCAACCTGCGGAAGAAATGGCTGAAGGAGCACTAAAAATGATAGAAGAGAATGTGCTAAAAGACGTTATGTTTCTAGCCGGGATTCATTTGCGTCCATCGATGGAGATTTCTTACGGCAAAGCCGCACCGATTATTTCGCACGGCTCAACCACCAGTATAAAAGGTTGGATCAAAGGCGTGCCTTCACACGCGGCTAGACCTGAGACAGGTAATAACCCGCTTGAAGCAGCAGCGGTTTTAATTCAGGAAATCCAGCGTATTCGGTTAAATGTTCCTGATCCTTTTTCAGTGAAGATTACTGAGCTTCATGGCGGGGAAGCATCTAATTCGATTCCCGCTAAAGCTCGCTTCACACTGGACTTAAGGTCAAGGTCCAACGAAACAATGAAGAAACTGATCGACCAAACGAAATACATCATTTCTAAAGTAGGAGAGCTAACAGAAACAGAAATAGCGTCTGAAATAGCCGAATATTCTCCAGCCGCTGTTAAGAACGATTTGGCCATTACCCTCGCTAGAAAGGCAATTGCTTCTTCTTTAGGTGCTAACAATGTAGTGGATGAGTGTGTATCACCAGGAGCGGAGGATTTTCATTTCTATTCATTAAAGTATCCTCATCTTACTGCAACCATGATTGGGCTAGGATGTGATTTAACGCCTGGATTACATCATCCTGATATGCAATTCAACAAGGAAGCATTGATCGATGGCACGAAAATCCTCACTCAATTGTTGTTAGAAGCCGATCAAAATGAATGGTAAGAAAGAAGGGATACGAGTTGAAAGCAAACGTACTTAAATCATTAACGATCCGTACCCTTCATTCGGTTGAAGAGCTTGAGGAAGTGAGACGATTAGAAACAATCGTATGGAGCTTTAATGATTCCGTACCAGTGAATCAAAGTATGGCCGTTGTCAAAAACGGTGGATTTATATTAGGAGCCTATTATCAAGACAGACTTATCGCTTTTCAATATAGCTTTCCAGGATTTAATGGTGAGAAAGTGTATCTTGTTTCTCAAAGTTTAGGCATTCATCCAGATTATCGAAGACTAGGAATTGGTGAAAGACTGAAAATCGAACAAAGAAAAACAGCGTCAAACATGGGATACGATTTCATTACGTGGACGTATGATCCGCTAGAGACGGTTAACGGCACGCTAAACTTACACAAGTTAGGGGCCGTCGTGAGCACGTACCTTCCAAATGTCTACGGTCTCATGGATGATAATCTCAATGCAGGGATACCAACTGATCGCTTTTTAGTTGAGTGGGATACGAATGAGATGAAGCGAAGTACTGAAACGAATCCAACGATACCTTATGCTCTTATACCAGGTGGAGAGAACCTTTTTAGCAAGCCTGAAAAACTAGACCTTTCCCTTAATGCTAGTAAGATATTTGTACCTGTTCCAGGAAACTTTCAAGAAATCAAAAAGTTCGATCTATCACTAGCTATTGACTGGAGAGAACAAACAGGACTTGTTTTTTCTAACTACCTAAAGAGAGGGTGGAAAGTGACTGATTTACTAAAAAGTGAAGAGTATCCACATCATTATGTATACCTCTTAGAGAAAGGTGATCAAAACAATGAAAATTAGTAGCATTATCTTAAGACAAATCAAGATGGACCTACTTCATCCTTTTACAACAAGTGTTGGAACCGAGCGAGACAAAGATATTATACTAGTTGAAGCGAGATCTCATTCTGGCCAATCAGGATGGGGCGAATCGGTCGCCATTATGGAACCAATTTATAACGAAGAAACCGTTCGTACCAATTGGCACATGATGAATGACCATTTAATTCCGCTGCTTCATCAACAAGACATCACTCACCCTGATGAGGTATCAGAACGTTTCAAGAAAATTCGCGGCAATTATAACGCCAAAGCGGCGATTGAATGTGCGATATGGGATCTTTATGCTAAAGAAAACAACCTTCCGTTAGCTCAAGCACTTGGCGGGGTGAAGAATAAAATAGAAGTTGGCGTCAGCGTAGGAATTCAATCTTCACATGAAAACATCTTAAAGCAAATAGATGAATATCTCCAGAGCGGGTACAAACGCATTAAGATTAAAATCATGCCTGGTTGGGATATTGAGATTCTAGCTATGATACGCAAAAAATTCCCAACGATCGAGTTAATGGCCGATGCGAACTGCGCTTATACACTCGATGACATTGAACACCTTAAGAAGCTAGATCAGTTCCATTTAATGATGATTGAACAGCCTCTTGCTCACGACGACATCATTGATCATGCCAAACTTCAAGCTCAATTGGATACACCTATTTGTTTGGATGAAAGCATTCATACTTATGAAGATGCGAGAAAAGCCATTGAACTTGGAAGTTGTCGAATCATTAACCTTAAAATCGGTCGCGTTGGAGGCTTAACTGAATCTAAGAAAATCCATGACCTATGTACAAAGCATCATATTCCTATGTGGTGTGGCGGGATGTTGGAAGCAGGGATTGGCCGAGCCCATAACCTCGCCATCACTTCACTCAGTCAATTTACATTGCCAGGAGATACAGCTCCATCAGCTCATTACTGGAAGCGGGATATTATTAAACCAGAAGTAGCAATGAACAATGGTTATATCGACATCCCTGAAGGTCCGGGTATAGGATTTGAGCCTGATCTAGAATATATTAACGAATTGACGGTACATAAACATGTAGCAGTGTTGAAATAGAAATTAATAAATGCGGAAGTCACTTATTTTAATAGAGATAAGTGACTTTTTTGTTTTCTAAGTACCTTTTTTGGAAAAAGAACTGTAATTCATAACAAATATGAAGATTATAAGATCAAAAAGTGCCAATTTTACGACCACGGAACATTTGTTCTCCGTCAAATTTGTTTAGTATTTTGTGTAGGTGAGCTATTTTACTAAAATCAACTAAAAGTGAGTGGAATTTAGTAAAATATGACGTTCTAGATACAAAAGTGCCAATTTTACGAGGTGGCGAACATTTGTTCTATCTTGTGTTTATAATATAAAATAGATGAAAAGGAGGTTATAAAATGTCTAAAATGAAACTCAGTATGAATGAAGTGATATCTCTCTAAGAGAGCGGTTCTAGTACTAGCGAAATAAGCTTATTAGCAGGAGTTTCTGACAGACACATTCGGCAGCTACTGACCACTAATGGCGTTGAAAAGCGAGCAAGAGGGAGCTGGAAAAGGAAATACTCCTTTAATGAAGATTATTTTAAGCATTGGACGAACGACATAGCTTATTTACTTGGATTTTTTATTGCTGATGGATATATTGCCTCTCAATCACAACCTAATGCTTTTACGCAGAAAGATCCAACTATTCTGGAAGAAATCAAGAACGTTTTCGATTCAAATCAACCTTTATATAAAAATATCGGGGTATACACTTTGCTTTTTCACAGCAAAATTATGAAAAACGATCTTCGAACGCTATTTAATATTACATCTTAGAAAAGTTACAATATCACGTTTCCGATTGTATCAGAACAATATATTCATTATTTTATAAGAGGATATTTTGACGGCGATGGTCACGTAAATATATGGAGACTTTGCTAACAACGCTAACGCAGTATGGATTTGATCCATATATGAGTGAAAATGGAAAACACTACCGAGTTTTTATTACTAGCAGGAAATCAATTAAACAATTCGCCGATTGGATTTATCATGACAAGTCACTTTATTTAAAACGTAAATATGAAGCTTTTGCTCAGGAAACATTTACAGCTGATGAACTGCATGATCGAAAACGAAACCGAGATCGCAAGTAAGTGTTCAATGAATTGATATGAATCCAAATGAAGCAAGTAGAGGAGTACACAAAAGTTCATTTGTACTCCTTTGCTGAATTTTTATTTTAGTTTACATATTATATATTATAGGAAGTCGATCCAAAATAGTGAATTCCGTCTCATTCGTTAAGTAAACTTAAGATAGTGAGACGGAATTGAAATTTTATCCGATTTTTAAAATACGCGCTAAATCATCGTTTAAATCATAGCTATTAATTAAATAAGAATGAAATTCTTTATTTTCATTATCGTTTCTAGAAATAATAACAGTATCTTCATCTAGGTTGATTCTAAGTTCTTTGCCAGTTTTTAAATAAATGATGAAATCAGCATCTTTAACTTGAACACGATGATTCGGTAACTGTGTTAAATCATTGTTATCTAGTTTATTAACCCAACTAACTAATGTTGATTCATCCTCATTTGACGTGATAACTTCACTTTCTTGCTGATCGCTTCTATGTACCTGTATTTCATAGATGTTCTGTTCATCGATCTTTTGATGCAAGCTGCTTTCAAGACTTGTGGCACTTGCAGTATGCGAATATTTATCATTCTTGTAGTCTATATAAACTTCAGCTGTTTTTAGATATCCAAATGCGAGAACAGAGAAAAGTAGGATGGTTAGAAGTCCTTTTGTTGCTTTTTTCATACAAATCACCCGCTTTCCTTTTCCAGCTAATGCTGTGGTTAAATGCCTAAACACTTCACCTCTTTCATCATAACAAAATTTTATTATATTTCATTCAATTATGGGAGTTTTTTTATAATTTTCTTAGCGTTTTAATAGTACTTTTGTTTTATTTTCGTAATCATCTTATCCTATTAAAGGGGTAAAACATTGGATAGCGAATTAGTGCATAGTACATCTATTCTTGTTAAATCGGTATAGCACTTCTATTCATCTACTTACGAAGGAGATTATTCCATGCCATTTTTTATTGCAGTCCTCCCTCCTCACCAGATTATCGAGAGAATTCATTCCTTTCGAAAGAAATGGGATTATCATGAACCTTCGCCACCACATATCACAGTAAAAGCTCAAAGTGGTTTAACAGCAACCGATGATTGGGTTGAAAAAATTGAGCGTATTTGTCGGAACTTTCCCGCTTTTGAATTGAAGCTAGGTGCCCCAGCTACATTTGGCTCAAATGTTTTGTTTAGTAGCGTATTATCTAAGGAGATCATCTCGCTTCATTTACTATTAGTTGATGCTATTAAGCCTTCACTACAAGAACAAAAAATGTATTATGAAGTAACTGATTTTATTCCTCATTTAACGATTACTCAGCAACATGAACCAATAGATCCCATTCAATTCAATAAGATAAAACGAGATGCAGAACAAACACTAGACGAATTCGAGCCCTTTTTGGTTCAATCCATTCATATTTTTTCAATGAATGCCTCCAAAACTTATACACCTGTTCTTGAACTTCCTTTACGTCCAGTAAACAAACTGTATTAAGGTTAGCCGGTCCCTCTAAATCAAAAAAACGCCCGTGATGTTCCAGGGCGTTTTTTGAATCATTATTTTGATTTCAAGGCTTTCTCCAAACGTTCTAAGCCTTCTTGCAATACTGAACGTGGACAGGCAATATTAATGCGCTCAAAGCCTTTTCCACCTTCCCCAAATATATAACCTTCATCAAGAGCCAACTTAGCTTCTTCCTGAACGAATTGTTCAAGTTCTTCATGTGTCATCGACAGGTTACTGAAATCCAACCATACAAGGTAAGTACCCTCTGGTTCAATCACTTCTATTTCTGGTAGACGCTCATTAATAAATTGAGTAAGATACGACAGGTTACCTTGTAAGTACTCCATCAACTCTTCAAGCCATTTCTCGCCATGAGTGTATGCCGCTTCTACAGCAATAATACCAAATGGACTTGGTGCAAACAGACCCAATTTCCCCATATAGGCGTTAAATTGCTCCCGCTTCTTCTCATCTGGAATAATGATCGTCGATAGCTGCATGCCTGCAAGATTAAATGTTTTACTTGGTGCGATGCACGTAATCGTATTTGCTGCGATCTCCTCTGAAAGAGTTGATAGAAGCGTGTGCTCATACCCTTTGAAAATAAGATCAAAATGAATATCGTCTGAAACGACTAGCACATCGTTCGCTAAACAAAGCTCAGCAAGCTGTCTAAGCTCATCTTTCTTCCACACTCTTCCTACAGGGTTATGCGGATTACATAGTAGTAACATGGTCACTTCAGGATCTTTAAGCTTTGTTTCGAGGTCATCAAAGTCCATCGCATACTTGCCATTTTCTTGTATGAGAGGATTATCAACGACTTCCCGCTCGCTCTTTTCAACCATATCACGAAACGGATAGTAGACAGGCGATTGAATAACCACTTTCTCTCCCTTGTTCGTATACGTGTTAACAGCAGCGGATAGCGCTGGAACAACTCCTGGCGTGAAAACGATCCAATCCTGTTCAATTGACCAATTATGACGTCGACTAAGCCAGCTTTGCACCGCTCCCTTCGTGTCTTCTGTCGGCATAGAGTAACCAAATATCCCATGCTGAATTCGCTTTGTAAGAGCATCAATTACTGCCTGTGGAGCACGAAAATCCATATCCGCTACCCACATTGGCAGCAAGTTTTCCTTTTCAAATATGGTATCTGTGTGATCCCACTTTACTGAATGTGTATCAAATCGGTTAATTCGTTCATCAAATACGCTCATAGTGTGCCTCCATTTGTTCAATAGTCCATCTTTTACTTTATCAAAACTTATCCGATCTGTCAGAGACGGCGCTTCTCTCTATCTTCTCGTACATTTAATTTAAAAAGACAGTAACATAGGTTGATGGTAGAATGAATGAAAGTAAGAATACTTATAGCTTATATCCATTTCAATAAGGTATACCTGAGATACTATGTTTAAAGTGAGGGTTAATTCATTATGAATACATTACACCATGCCTTCTGGAGCTATTTTTTCTTTCGGAAAAAAAGTAGGCGTACCGTTAAGTATCTTGTTATAGGTGGCATTGCACCTGACATCATTTATTATGTGATGTTTTTATACTTATTAGCTGAACGAAGTATCGAGAAAATCATCAATCCAGAAATAGAACTGTCCCTCCATTATTTTATCCACGGCTTGTTTGAACATCCTATCGTTGATGTATTGCGGAAACTTGGTCATTCTATCGTGATCTGGTTCATTGCCTTTATTCTTCTCATGATCATTCATCGAGGTTTTAAGCTGACCGCTCTGTCTGGGTTTATATGGGGATGGTTTTTACATGTTTTAGTGGACTTTTTAACACATGTGAGTGATGCTGTGCCGATCTTCTATCCTATTAACAATACCGTAATCCCTGGAGTTGTTTCTTATTGGAATCGTGATTACTATGGTACTGAGTTTAGTATTACTCATGGTATTGTTCTCGTATCAACGATCATCTACCTTATCCTGGAACGGCGTCGTACAAAGAAAGTGATAAATGAAGCTCGAAGTAAAGAAATTCAATCATAATAAAAAAGGAGCAAGCGTCGGTTAACGACCTGCTCCTTTTGTTATTTCGTATTCTCGTCAAGCGTCGGATCCTTTTTGGTTACTCGATTCCGAATGAGTATTGGAATAACCGAAAGTAAAATAAAAACGCCTACCGCAATGGCAATAATCTTTGGATCACCTGAGACTAGGCTACTACCTAAAAAGTTGTATGCAAATGTCCCTGGAATGATACCAATAAGCGTACCAAAAAAGAATGATGCAAAACGAATTTTAGATAGTCCTGCTGAATAACTAATTAAGTCAAAGTTAAAAAGAGGAACGAACCGAAAGAATAATACATAAAAGAATCCGTTCTTCTCAAGCTGTTCTTGTAATTTACGTCCTTTTCCTTGCCAATCTTTATTTGCGATCGATTTACCTAGCTTTCTTGCTACAATAAATGATAACACTGCTCCTCCTGTTGCCCCAATCACTGTATAAAAGGTTCCAAACAAAGAACCAAATGCTAGTCCACCTGCAATGGACAAGACAGAGGCTGGGAAAAAAATAAGAGGACGAATGGTGTAAATCACTATATAAACAATCGGTGCGAGTATGCCAAACGATAATATCCAATCCCTGATCTCTTCTACTTTAAAATCAAGGTACGAACGGCTGAACCAAATTAATAAACCAACAACGATGACTATTGCAAACCACTTGAACCATACCTTTGGATGTTTCATCTTCCCATCCTCTCTCAACACTTCTCATGTCTACCTTAACTGAATGACATGAAATTTGCTGTAACATGGCTTACATCATTTGTTTGTATACTAGAAAAAGCGTTAGGATGATCAAACTACTTGATACGACACCTTCGCCCTTCGATGCCGTTTTCAAATAAAGCGGAAATCGTACGCGAAGAGGGATGGGGTAAAACAATTGAATACCTCTTACTGTCATGGCATCCAGCACAATATGACTAACGATGCCAACTAGAAGTCCAATTTGAATCAAGTGGTCGAATTGAAAGCTGAATGTTGACATCAACCAGTAGATTAGAATGATAAAAAGAATACTGTGAGTGATGGTACGATGACCAAAAAACCTGCTTATCCCTTTGGATAATGTCCTGGCCCTGCGTCCCGTCCATGATCCCGGATGACATATGTCCGGAAGAAGTGAACCAAAAAGACACGCTCCGTAAAAGACGATCAGTTCTGGTGCATCTAATTTATCTGTTATGTAGTAGCTTTGAGCGGCTACGCCAAGGCATATACCACCAATGGCGTGTGTTTTCCCCTCCATTTTATTCCTCCTTCATCTGTGTTTTCTTGTTCGTATTGTTGGAAAGTGCCATTTTAGAGGGGGTGCAATCATATGTTCGCATATCATTAAGTATAACACAAATCGATCACCACAAATACTAAAAAAAGACCCGCTCTGAAGCGGATCTTTTGATTGGTTATTCGGGTTTGTCGATTTTTTTGATTTCGATGGCATCGCCAGTTTCACTTATATCTACAACGAAAGAACCATTACTATAGCGATCATTAGGTCTGTACGTAGATGGATCGACTTCTACCGGCTCACCTTTTTTCGTTCGAACGATAATCAAGTCTTGTTTAGTTGTCGCGGCCACACCAACGACACGATGAGGATTTGATTTTAATTCTCTTAGCATCACGACACCACGCTTGGCCCTTGTGGTAATCTCAAATTCACTTAACTGCATTTTCTTGACTGCCCCTCTATGAGTGACAAGGAAAATGTCATGCTTAGCTGTTGGTTCATAAATAATTCCGCTCACAACGTAATCATCTTCTTTTAAATTAATGCCCTTCACTCCGCTTGCCCGCTGCCCGACAAGACTTATCTCTTCTTCTTTAAACCGAAGTCCGTAGCCGAAGTGTGTAGCTAGAAAGACTTCTTTACTTCCGTTTGTCCGGTATATATCAATCAATTCATCTTCTTTTTTTAACTTAAGAGCCATGAGAGGCTTTGAATAACGCTGAGCTTTGTATTGAGAAAGCTCTGTTTTCTTAATCATCCCTTGCTTGGTCACAAAGACGAGGAATTGATCATCTTTAAACTCTTTGACTTCCATAGCTTCAATAATTCGTTCGTCAGATTCAATGGAAACAATGTTTGCAACGTGCTGTCCTAAATCTTTCCACCTGATTTCTGGTAGCTCATGGACAGGCAAGTAAAGATAGCTTCCTTTATTCGTAAATAGCAAAATCGTGTGAGTCGTATTGCTATCAAATTGCCGTAGCAGCGTATCCGTTTCTTTCATTCCGAAGTCTTTTCCATTCGATGCCGCGTAAGAACGAGGGCTCGTCCTCTTAACATAGCCATCTTCTGTCACCGTTACAATCACGTCTTCAGATGGAACCATGACTTCAAGATTAACTTTGATATCTTCAATTTCATCTTCGATCACAGTCATACGACCATCTGCATATTTCTTACGGATTTCTAATAATTCTTTTTTGATAAGATTGACAAGTCTTTTCTCACTTCCAAGAATCGTTTCAAGCTTGTTAATAAGCTGGCTAAGCTCCTCAGATTCCTTTTGAAGCGTTGTGATATCCGTGTTTGTTAAGCGATATAGCTGTAAGTTTACAATCGCTTCGGCCTGAGCGTCTGTAAATTCGTATTGAACCATTAAATTGTTTTTAGCATCACGCTTATCCTTTGATGAACGAATCGTCGCAATCACTTCATCCAGAATAGAAATGGCACGAATGAGGCCTTCTACAACGTGCTGACGGTCTTTCGCACGTTTTAAGTCATATTCTGAGCGACGAATAACAACTTCCTTCTGATGTTCAATATAAGCCTTTAGAATTTGTTTTAATCCCATTTGCTTCGGTGTTTTGTTGTAAATGGCCACCATATTATAGTTATACGTAATTTGAAGGTCAGTTGCTTTGTATAAATATTTCAATATACCGTTAGCATCTGCTTCTTTTTTCAACTCAATAACGAATCGAAGACCTGTACGATCCGTTTCATCACGGACCTCTGAGATCCCTTCAATTTTTCGATCTACTCTTAGTTCATCAATTTTCTTCACAAGGTTCGCTTTATTGATTTCATATGGAATTTCCGTCACAACAATTTGTTGACGTCCTCCGCGAACTTCTTCAATCTCTGCTTTGCCTCGTAAAATGAATTTTCCTTTGCCCGTTTCAAATGCTTTACGAATGCCTTCTGTTCCCTGGGCAATGCCACCAGTTGGGAAGTCAGGTCCTTTAATAACGCCCATTAACTCTTGAAGTGTTACGTCAGGATTCTCCATTTGCATAACGGCAGCATCGATAACTTCTCCAAGGTTATGAGGAGGAATGTCCGTTGCATAACCCGCTGAAATACCCGTTGAGCCGTTAACGAGCAAGTTAGGAAAACGTGCTGGTAAAACAATAGGCTCATTTTGTGTATCGTCAAAGTTTGGAGCAAACTCAACTGTATCTTTATCAATATCTCGTAGAAGTTCTGATGAAATTGCTGCAAGGCGAGCTTCTGTATAACGCATCGCAGCGGGTGGATCTCCATCGACACTACCGTTATTACCATGCATCTCAACAAGGATGTTCCTTACTTTCCAATCCTGCGTCATTCTGACCATTGCATCATACACGGACGTATCTCCGTGTGGATGGTAGTTACCAATAACGTTACCGACCGTTTTAGCCGATTTTCGAAATGCTTTCTCTGCTGTGTTACCTTCATGGTGCATCGCATAAAGAATACGACGTTGCACAGGCTTCAGACCGTCCCTTGCATCGGGCAGGGCACGGTCCTGAATAATGTATTTACTATAGCGACCAAAAGCGTCTCCAAGGACATCTTCCAGTGGGAGATCTAAGAATTTTTCTGCGTTAGCCAATGTTACGCCTCCTCTTCAATAATGGAAATGTTCTCATTCTCGATGATATTTGTTTCTTCATTTAATCCGAATGCCACATTGGATTCAATCCACTGTCTTCGCGGTTCGACTTTATCTCCCATAAGAACGGAGACGCGTCGTTCTGCACGAGCAATGTCTTCAATCTTTACGCGAATCAATGTGCGGCTCTCAGGATTCATCGTTGTTTCCCATAATTGATCGGCGTTCATTTCACCTAGACCCTTATAGCGTTGAATCGTATAGCCTTTACCAACCTTTTTCATAGCCTCTTTCATGCCATCTTCATCCCAGGCGTATTCCACAACTTCCTTCTTGCCTTTACCCTTACTAATTTTATATAGCGGTGGAAGAGCAAGGAATACCTTTCCATGTTCAACTAACTGCTTCATATAGCGGTAGAAGAAAGTTAATAGAAGCACCTGAATATGAGCGCCGTCGGTGTCGGCATCCGTCATGATAATTACTTTATCGTAATTTGAATCTTCTATAGTAAAATCAGGTCCGACTCCCGCTCCAATAGCATGAATAATCGTATTGATTTCTTCGTTCTTAAAAATATCCTGCAACTTCGCTTTCTCCGTGTTGATAACTTTCCCTCGTAGCGGAAGGATAGCTTGCGTACGACGATCGCGTCCTTGTTTAGCTGAGCCTCCAGCTGAATCTCCCTCAACCAAGTATAGCTCATTCTTTTTGGGATTACGCGAAGTAGCTGGAGTCAGTTTTCCGCTTAGAATGGTTTCCTTGCGTTTACCCTTCTTACCAGATCGTGCATCTTCTCGTGCTCTTCTTGCAGCTTCCCGAGCTTGAGCGGCTTTAATTGATTTTTTTATTAGCATTTCACTAATGGACGGATTCTCTTCTAAGAAATAAGAAATCTGACCGGATACGATCGCATCAATCGCTGAACGTGCTTCACTTGTCCCTAGCTTGCTTTTCGTTTGCCCCTCGAACTGCAGCAATTCTTCAGGAATACGAACAGAAACAATGGCCGTAAATCCTTCGCGAATATCGTTCCCCTCAAGATTCTTATCCTTTTCTTTAAGGAGGTTCACTTTCTTAGCATAATCATTGATCACGCGCGTAATGGCTGTTTTCATTCCAGATTCGTGCGTTCCACCGTCTTTCGTTCGGACGTTGTTTACGAATGAGAGAACATTCTCTGAAAATCCATCATTGTATTGGAAAGAGAAATCTAGTTCAATACCATTGCTCTCACCGGTAAAGGTGACAACTGGATGAAGCGTCTCTTTGTCTTCGTTTAGATAGTTGATAAATGCCTCGATACCGGTTTCATAATAGAAGACTTCTTTACGGTCATGACGCTTATCATTCAGTTCAATCTTTAGTCCTTTAAGCAGAAATGCAGCTTCACGTAAACGTTCACTAAGGGTATCGTAGTTATAGTTTAGCGTGCTAAACATCGATGTATCCGGCTTAAAATGAATCGTCGTTCCCGTTTTGCGCGTTTTCCCAATATTTTCGAGAGTTGTTGCCGGCTTACCCCCATTTTCGAAACGTTGTTTGAAGATGAATCCATCGCGATGAATGGTCACTTCAAGCCATTCAGAGAGAGCATTTACTACAGATGCGCCTACACCGTGTAGTCCACCGCTCGTTTTATAACCACCCTGTCCAAATTTACCACCAGCGTGGAGAATCGTAAGTATAATTTCTGGTGTTGGTTTGCCAAGTTTGTGCATTCCAACTGGCATACCTCGACCGTTATCTTCTATACTGACACTATTATCTTCATATAAAGTAACGTTGATTTCATTCCCATGTCCTGCAAGAGCTTCATCAACTGAATTATCAACGATTTCATAAACTAGATGATGCAAACCTCTTGAGTCCGTGCTTCCTATATACATACCTGGACGCTTTCTAACCGCTTCAAGGCCTTCAAGAACCTGGATTGAATCGTCACTATACTCTTGCTTTTGTTTTGTTACCATGTTTTTCCCCTTTCAACTTGCTGTATAGACTAGCCTACCATACGAGAACGGGTGTTTCTATATTTTCTTATACCCTATCCTTTTTTTAAAGCATTGCCACATCGCAGTCATTTTAATAGCCAGGCAGTGGTTTACAGCTTCTTACTGAATGCGTCTCAATAGAAAAGGAATGATTCCTCTAAGCTTTTATTAGCAAAAGACTTTCTTTGTTCCTTCAAGTTTTCCCACTATGAGAACGACGATTATTTCCGTATTAAAAAATCCTGCACAGTGGCAGGAGAGAAAAAAACATCGAACCGTATTGTACCTTATTGTCTATTCTTCATCAATTGTTTTCACGACATGCACGTTACCTTCTTCATAACCAAGCGTAACGATATGACCTTCTTCAACCGACTCCCAATCAGATTTATCGGCTAAATAAGGAGTTTCGTTAACAATAAGATAATAATAAGGTTTTTCAACTGGCGTATTTGTCGCCTCTTCTGCATTTTCACTTGTTACATCTGCTTCATTTTCAACATTACTTTCATCTTTTTGAGCCGTCTCATTCGTAAGTTTTGGTTCTTCATAGCGGATCATCTTTTTTTGAACCTCACCTGTTACATTTTTAAGCTGTTCATCCTGTCCATTTGCGAAAGCAGTGCTAACGGCAAGTACGAAACATAGCAATAAAATAGACAGGAGAGTTCCTCTTAACAAGTTCATACAGAGGCTCCTTTCAACATACTTTCGCTCTTAGTTTACCATAGATTTTTTGTTGAGTAGTGCGTTTTCTCATAATCGTCTTCATTCCTCCGCAAAAAACATTTCGTTAAAATAACAATTCATTGACCGCACTTGGAGAGATCTTGACTGAAGTTTTCGTTTCCACAAACAAAAATATGTTAACTTTATATAAATAAAGGGTGTCGTTTAAATGTATATAAACTATTTAAATACTAAATCCCATTAAAACCAATTAAATTTATTCACTTGCTAACATTAATGTTAACTAAATATAAATTTATGTTGACACAATTTGATTTTTCTTTTACGATTCATTATAGTGATAACGAAAGTGAGGATCAGTCATGAGGAAAATGAAAACAATTGATTTAGTTTACGCAGGTATGTTCGCAGCATTAATGGCCGTTGGAGCAAATATTGCTCAATTCCTTGTTGTCGGTGGCGTGCCCATTACACTCCAAACTTTTTTCGCTATTTTAGCTGGCCTTTTACTCGGCAGTCGACTTGGCGCTATTTCATTGACTGTTTACGCATTCGTTGGTCTTGCCGGTGCGCCAGTTTTTGCGCAGTTTACTGGTGGTCCTGCCGTCTTATTTAAACCAACATTTGGATTTATTCTATCTTACATTTTAGTTGCTTATGTTGCAGGGAAAATCGTAGAATCAAAATCTAAACCAACTATGAGAACATTCATGATCGCAAGCTTTACTGGATTTATTTTGAATTATGTTCTAGGAACAAACTATATGTACTACGCATACAAGTTTTGGGCTGAAGCGCCTGAAGGATTTACTTATGGAATGGCATGGATGTGGATGGTTGCTCCACTACCGAAAGATGTGATTTTATCAATTGTAGCTGCTCTCATCTCACCGCGCATCTACAGTGCTGTTACGAAAACAGCAAAGCGAGCGCAAGTAGCTTAACACTGCATTCCTCTATTCCCAATAGATGAATATAAATTTACCGCCGGTATAACTACCGGCGGCCTTTTTTTACGTGTGAGTATTATTCACTTGCAGTTTGCTTTGTATTACTTGAATTTAAGAATAGAGAAACGATAAACATTAGTGCAAGGAAAACAATGACGAGACCAAATCCACCTTTCTCTCCGAAAGCTTCTGAAACAATTCCAATGATGTATCCTGCGATACCACCACCAATACCAGATGCTACATAGATTAAACCTAGTGCAGTACCGGGATTTTTTGAAATAGTCGTTCCAAATGCCGTAGCGGTTGGAAACAATGTAGAGAAGAAAAGTCCTGCTCCAGCAAATAAATAAGGTACCTGGTTCGCAAAGAAGAAGCTGACCGCTACGATAATGACTGATCCTAATGAGAAAGAAATCATAATCAATCGTTCGTTGATTTTATTCGCAAGATAAGCCACTCCTAAGCGCCCAATCATAAAGAATACTGAGAAGAGTGATAGAATCGTTGCGACCATATCCGATTTTGCCTCGGTAGATATGCCTCCTAATTCAAGAGATTTTAAGTAAGGCGGGAAGAAATTAGTAAACGAAACTTCTGCAGATACTTCGAAAATTAAGAAGAACATTAAGAAAATCATTTGTGCATCTTTTAACATTGGTATAAATGCTTTTAAATTGATTTTTTCTGCTTTTCCATCAGGGAATTTAACCGATGTGACATAAAAAATAACGAGAATATTTAAGATGGCAATAGCAAGATAGAAATATCGCCATGATGCAAATTGGAACATGTAGTTAAGGATTTGTGGAAAGACGATCATCCCAAGTCCATAGATCCCCATCGCTAAATTGAACATTTGATTCTGCTTCTCTGGATATGCAGCCGGTACAATCGCATTGGAAGCAACACCAAGCGCTCCAAGCCCGAACCCAATTAACATATAGAAACCTAAGAAGAATGTAATGTTTGGCGCAAATCCGGTACCTGCAAAACCGAGTCCCATGACAATCGTTGCAAAGACCACCATTATTCTTAACCCTTTTTTATCTGTTAAATAACCGAAAATCAAACTCGCGAGCGTAAATCCTAGTTGGAATATCAAGACAACTAATCCGAATTGACTCATATCAAGTCCAATATCCGTTTCAACTTTATCAAGTACAATCCCCTTTGTATTCGTCACCCCTCCAGAAACGAACTGGGTAAATAATAAAATAATTAACGCGTGAATACTTTTCCCTTTTGACATTGATCGTACCTCCATAAATTAATCTATCACAGGGGATTCCACGGTATATTTAACTTAAAACTTGCAATTATTTTCGGACTATTTTTCGGTAGCGTTACCATCTCTGTCACATCGAGTATTCTAGATAAGAAAAAAAGTTGCAGAGAGTATTAACTCTCTGCAACTTACTTCATCTGATAGACGAAATACGTAGCGACAAAATAGATCAAGACAATTAAAGTGGATGGCACCATATAAAAAAGCGTGCTACGTTTTTGTTTTCTTGTAATACTATATAAAATGACGAGCACCACCACAATTGATGATACGGTTGTCACAATATTAGACATGCTAGCATGCCTAAATAAGTTTGTCTTAAGATAAATAGCATCTGTAAACGAAAGCAGCATGATATTAAAGGCGTTACTTCCTAGAAGTGAGGTTATTCCCATACTGTAATTCTTAAGTTTCAACGCTGTTGCAACACTTACAGCATCAGGCAAAGAAGTACTCGCTCCTACAAGAAAGGATCCAACAAACGAAGCTCCTAATCCTGTGCTTTCCGCAATTCGATCGGCAGTTAATGTTAATACCGTTCCGACAATCATAATACCGACAGCGGATAAGATGAACATCGTTAGAACTTTTTGGTATGAAAACTCACCGTATTTTTCATTCTTTCGACTTCTCCGTTTCACTTTTTCTTCTGTTAATTTGTTAATCCATTTCACACCAGCAAAATACACAAGAACAAGAATGATCGAACTATATCCTATATGATAAATGCTCGCTGGTAGCGTTAATGATAATCCAGCTACAACGATTAACGTCATCACAATGACAAGATAGATGTAGAGCTTACTTCCTATATCTGTTTGTCCCATAATCTGTTCGCGACGGTAGACCATATCAAGAACGGCGAGGGCTAATAGATTAAATAAATTACTCCCAAGCAAATTCCCGATAGCAAGATCTGGACTATCAATAGCAATTGCCGTCACGCTTGATGTTAATTCTGGCAATGATATAGCAGCACCAATAATAATCCCCATAAACGCTGATGACGCTTTTGTTTTCTCGCTAATGGCATCGCCATACATAGCAAGTCGAGTAGCAACGAAATAGGTGGCAATCGCTGCTAAAATAAATAGAAGTATTGTGAACAATAAATTCATAGATGATCTCCTTAATACGTTCGATTTCCTTGTTCACCATTTCCTTCCCAAGTTAATACTAAACCATAATAAATAGAATGACTCGAAAATGTAATGTTCCATAATTGTAAAAGATTCACAAGTAAGATTTCCAAGGTATGAGTATACGTTTTGGGACATGAGTTATTAAGAAGCAATTTAGGCATGATGAGCAGGAAAATGAACCCCCACACTTAAAGAGCGGGGGTTTTGGTAAATGAATAGTTGTGAGCAAGCAGTTCAAAACGCCAGTGAAGACCTAAGGTACTTGAATTAGTTTAAAGTGTTGCCACTCATACGGTATTAATTGCTGGTAGCGTTTTTCTAAATAACGACTATCAATTAGCAATAAAAGACCTCGATCGGTTTCTGTTCGAATGAGTCGACCGCCTGCTTGTTGAACACGGTTCATGCCTGGGTAAACGTAAGTGTAGTCAAAACCATTTCTTCCAGCTTGATCAAAGTAAGATTTCATTAGCTGCCGCTCGGTATCAAAATTAGGGAGCCCTACTCCAACGACCACCACTCCTGTAAGGCGATCCCCTTTTAAGTCAATCCCTTCTGAGAAGATGCCACCTACAACAGCAAACCCAACTAAGCTACCTTTTCGATCAGATGTGAATTTTTTTAAAAACGACTCCCTTTCTTCTTCCGTCATCCCGCTCTGTTGAATGACTGTTTCCACTTCGTCAGGAGAAGTGAATGCCTCAAAAACTTGTTCCATATAGCCATATGACGGGAAAAAGAACAAATAATTGCCGGTTTTTTCATGAAGCACTTTTTGAAGAAGTGTAACAAGTCTTGGTAGTGTGCGCTCACGATCGCGGTACTTCGTCGAAAGAGGAGCAATATAAATATTCGCATGTTCACGTGGAAAAGGAGAAGGTATTTTCACAGCGTAATCTTCTTCTTTCCAACCTAGCATGTTTTGATAATATGAGAAAGGTGTAAAAGTAGCTGAGAAAAAAACATTCGATCGAAACCCTTTCCGCATCTTTTGAAGGAGATGTGAAGGATCGAAACAAAAGAGCTTGATTTTCACCTCGGACTTTCCTGCCTCTACATACGTCATATATCGCTGATCATAAAGTTTGGCAATCCGAATAAAGTTCTGTGCTAAAAAATACGTTTCAAGTAGAAGCTCATCGCTTCCTTCCTGAAGCAACTCGACTTCACTCACTTGCACAAACGTATCAAGCTGAACAATAAGCTCTTCATCAATTTCGGATAGAACTAGCGAACCATTCTGCGTCGATTTTCTGTACGTAATAAACGTGTTATTTATCGATGCTGCTGCGCTCGATACTTCGCTATTTTGTCTTTTGTAATTCCGCTTCAACTCAAGAAAGGGTGACTTCATTAATTCGGCAGAATACATTTCTCTCGCCCGATCAACGAGATTATGCGCCTCATCTATAAGAACCGTCGTTTGTTTCTTTTGCTCCTCAATAAGTCGCTTTAAAGAAACGCGAGGATCAAATAAGTAATTGTAATCGCATATAACCGCATCAGCCATGTAAGACAAATCTAGAGATAGCTCAAACGGGCATAGTCGGTGCTTATGAGCATATTTTTCAATAACCTCTCGAGTGATACGCGTCTCATGATGCAAAATATCAAGCATTCCATCATTAATTCGATCGTAATAGCCATTGGCATATTCACAATACTCTTTCTCGCAAATGGTTTTTTCCTTGAAGCAAATTTTATCTCTTGCGGTAATGGTCACTGATGAAGCATGTAGTCCTTTCGTTTCCATTAATTCAAAAGCTTCTTGAGCGGTTTCTCTCGTTATCGTTTTGGCTGTAAGATAGAAAATTTTATTACCATAGCCTTCTCCCATTGCTTTAACAACTGGAAATAGCGTACTAATCGTTTTTCCTATTCCTGTGGGCGCCGTAGCGAACAACGTCGCTTCATCTTGAACTGTTTTATAGACGCTTGCTGCTAACTTCCGCTGACCTTCTCGATAGGAATCAAAAGGAAAAGTGAGTGCTTTGCTGCTCTCATCACGCATGGTTAGATGCTTTTGCTTCCACCTGGCAAATGGAGCATACTGTTCGACAACCCATTTCATAAACTCATTTAACTCAGAGGCTGTTGTTTCCTGTTGATATCGTATAATCTCATTTGTTTCTGACTGGATATATGTTAACTGAATCGTGATTTTCTCTAAGTTGTATTCCTCAACAGCCATGTATCCATAACATTTCGCTTGCGCCCAATAAACTGGGTGTGTCCCCTCATCCACTTCAGTAAGCGGGAGTGACGTGGATTTAATCTCATCGATAATAAATTGTTCATCGTTTTTAAGTAAGCCATCACATCGACCTTCAATATGAAAAGTCATCTCTTCATAAATCAAATTTGTTTCAAACGGTACTTCTTTTTTGTCATGTTCTCCATAAGTCTTCTGAATCATCTGGTGCAATCGAGTTCCTTCCGTCATCGTTGTGGCTGTACGGAAACGAGCATCGATACTTCCCCTTCGAAACGCATACTCGACAAGAGGTCGAACGGACACATTAATCATTTCATTCATCTTATCACCTAATATTTTCGTTTATGCACATTCATTAATAGCCCATTCTTAATTCGTAAAGAAACAAGCGGCTCGGCTTCCACTCGTTGATCGCTCGAAGCCTGTTGAAGGTGAAACCTTTCTCCAATTGTAGCGAAAATGAGTTGAGCCTCATATGTTGCAAACTGACTACCAATACAGCTTCTCGGACCGCTGCCAAACGGGATGTATGTGAACGGAACTTGTTTTCTTTTCATTCGATCAATAGAGAACTGCTCGGGGTTTTCAAAAAAAGCAGGATTACGATGCATGATATAAGGACTGATTAAAAACGACGATCCAGATTTGAACGGATGGCCCATTATCTCAACAGGTTCTAACGCTTCTCTTAATAATACCCATGCTGCAGGATAAAGTCTTAAAGTTTCTTTAAAAAACTGGTCTGTTAATGGTCGATTCTTAAGGTCGTGATCGTTTATAGAGCGCCATTCAGTCACTAATTGTTTTTCTAATTCGGAATGTACAGAGAGTTCATACCACATCCATGACA
The DNA here is from genome assembly GCF_056173645.1 of Anaerobacillus sp. QJM3NY_32. Classification (NCBI taxonomy): domain Bacteria; kingdom Bacillati; phylum Bacillota; class Bacilli; order Caryophanales; family Bacillaceae; genus Anaerobacillus; species Anaerobacillus sp. QJM3NY_32. The sequence continues at coordinate 2,294,606 of NZ_CM149684.1, forward strand.
TGACATTGGCTGTTGTTTCATGTCCCGCGATTAACATCGTCAAAATCTGACTTCTTATTTCTTCTCTTGAAATCTGCGAGCCATCTGAATACGTGGTTTCTTGAAGGAGAGCTAATAAATGATCACCTTTTGGAGTCTGGGCAATAAGTTGATCAGCCAATTCGTTTAATCGCTCTTTCCCAGCTTGGTAGCGTCTATTACGTTCTGAAGGAATAAACGATGGAATAGGAAAAGGTAAGAATAAATCCCCGGCTGATTTTTCAATAATATGGGTTACTGCTTTAACTAGCTTAGCACTTTCTGGTTTTGAGACATCTTGTCCAAACATTGTTTTCGTAATAATTCGTAATGTTAACTTCATCATCTCGGAGCTAATACAGATAACATCTCCGTCATTCCATTCTTTGATAAACTGATTTGTTTCACCTAGAATAATTTCTACATATTGCGCCATTTTCTCTTTATGAAAAGCAGGCATAATCAATCTTCGTTGGCGTTCATGAGTTTGCCCTTCAGAAGTAAGCAAGCCTCTTCCGATCGTTTGACTGAGTAATGAAGCGGAGTTTCCTTTATGAAAAGATGCTGCGTTTGTAACTAGTATTTGCTTAATCGCCTCTGGTTGATGAACAACAAAAGAGGAAGCTCCTAATTCTACAAAATCAGCTACTTCCCTCGTCTTCAATAAGAAATCTAATGGAGCTTTACGAAAATCAAGGTAATTTTTCAAACGAATGCCAGTTAGCTTCTCAACAGTTCCCATCATATATCACCACTCACTGTTTTTCTTTATTATAGAAAGATCTTCATAAGACTTTCAATTTTCAACAGGTTAAACTAGATAAAAAACGCTCTATCTGATTAAACCAGATAGAGCGTTTTTTTCGTTAGTTCACATCAATTGCCCAATTTCCATCACGGAAAATCGCTTCTGTGGATCCATCTTCCTTCACACCATCAATATCCAGTTCTCCAGAACCCATCATAAAATCAACATGAGTTACGCTGTTATTTACCCCATTTTGATCTAATGCTTCATCGTCCATGTTAGCTCCACCTTTTACGCTGCTTGGATAAGCTTTACCCAGAGCAAGATGGCAGGAAGCATTCTCATCATACAGGGTATTAAAGAAAATAAGTCCTGATTGAGAGATAGGAGATTGATGTGGCACAATGGCGACTTCACCGAGTCGACGAGAGCCTTCATCCATGTTCAATAAATTCTCAAGGGTTTCATATCCTTCTTTTGCAGAGAATTCTACCACTTTACCTTCTTTAAAAGTAAGTGAGAAATCATTGATTAAGTTACCACCATAGCTTAGTGGCTTTGTACTTGAAACGGTACCATTCACACCATATTTGTGCGGTAATGTAAACACTTCTTCTGTTGGCATGTTGGCATTAAATTCGATGCCCTGCTCAGAAATAGATGAACCACCTTTCCAAATATGCCCTTCAGGCAATTCAATTTCAAGATCCGTCCCTGGAGCCTTATAGAGGAGCTTTTTATAATGTCTGTCATTCAATACTTTTCTTGCTTTTGCAAGAGTGGCATTATGTTCATTCCAGGCTGCTACTGGATTTTCTTGATCAACACGAGTAATTTTAAAGATTTGCTCCCAGAGCTTTTCAACAGCTTGTTCCTCTGATGAATCAGGGAAGATTTTTTTCGCCCATTCATCATTTGGAATAGCTACAATTGACCACGTAATTTTGTCATTCATCGTATATTTACGGAAGTTCTTCATCGCTTCTCCGCTCGCTTTATTCGAGGCTGAGATACGAGAAGATTCAATTCCTTTTAGTAGATCAGGGTTTGTAGAGCGGATTGATAGTATCGCTGCCCCTTCACTTGCGAAATGATCAAACATTTTCACACGCCATTCTGGTACGTTTTCAAGCACATCCTGGGCTGCGTTTTCATACCATAAACGGTCAAGATCATCATCGCTCCAATTGATATGTACAGTCCTAGCGCCTATTTCGTAGGCTTTTTTTACGACGATTCGTGCGAAATCAGCTCCTTCAATAGAAGCGTTTACAACTAGCATTTGATCATTTTGTAAATTAACTCCACGTTTAAGAGCAAGTTCTGCATACTTTTCTAACATGATTTTTTCTGGCAACATGCATTCCTCCTTAGTATCGAAACGACTACTAAAATTTTAACAAAAGAGAAGCTTTCTGTCCTCTTAATCGCAATGATTTGTTTAGAATAATAGAAAGAAGTGTGAAAAATGACAAAATCGAATGTAAGTATAAATAGTGAGTGTCAATGCGACAATACAATAACAGTATTTGGAACGGGTGAAGTGAGTGCTACTCCTAATATCGCCACTATCATTACAGGTGCTACCACAACTTCTAAGCAGGTTACGGAAGCTCAAGAAGAAAACGCAGAATTAATCGCTGCGATTGTATCGTCTTTGCGATCAATCGGAATACCGACAGAAAGCATTCAAACGTCTGATTACAGGATCGAAGAAAACGTCCGGTATGAAGACAACACTAAAATCTTTCTCGGATACAAAGTTACACACTTACTGACAGTTACAGTTGAGCCAGTGAAGAAAGCAGGAGCAGTCATTGACGTTGCGGTAGATTCTGGCGCTAATGTCGTCTCAGATATTCGTTTCGAAATAAAAGACCCAGATATTTACTATCAAAAAGCGTTAAGTGCCGCTATGGAAAAAGCCAATCAAAAAGCTCAAACAATCGCTCAGTCTCTCCACATCTCTCTACCACATACACCACACCGAATCATTGAAACCGGTTCTGCAGCGCCATCACCTCGCATGTTTAGCGAAATGCAAAGTACGCAAATACAACCTGGGCAGTTAACAATTGGTGCGCAGGTGACATTAATTTTTCTTCTTACCTCATAAAAAAAGGGCGTACCAACGCCCTATTTCGTCATAGCATGTTCAACTTTAATGCAGCGATCCATAATCATTTTCATATTATGCTTTTTCCCATATTCATAAGCTTCTTCATTCATTACGCCAAGCTGTGCCCAGAAAACGTCCGCACCAATTTCTACGGTTTCTTTCATAATATCAGGAAGAAATTCGCTTCTTCTAAATACATTCACGATGTCTACGTGACCTTTAATATCTTTCAATGAATCTACCGCTTTTATGCCGAGCGCTTCATCAATTGTCGGATTAACCGGGATGATTTCATAACCTGCATCCATCATAGCCTGCGAGATCATAAATGAAGTACGTCCTGGATTATTTGATAAACCAACGACGGCAATTCGCTTATTTGTTTTTAGAATCTTGCCGATTTCTTCTCGAGTCGGGTTTTCAATTGCCATGTAGTTCTCCCCTTTGCAATTTATGGTATATCTCTATTATAGAAGATGTATGAGCATAGAAAAACTATTTCGCTCAAAGCTCTTGTGAGAGCCGTCTCATCTCCATTATTACAAGCTCAGGGCAGTCATAAGGAATATTATGCCCCGATCCTTTTGCCTTTATGTATCGTAAACCAGTAGCGAGTTTCGCTTGTTCGAAATTCAGTTCCTTCCAAATTTGCTCCAAAGTGACAGCTTCATTTGCAGGAGTCCCTGCTTTTATCTGCTGTTTGGAATCATGTTCTCCATCTCTTCCAATGACAGTAAGAGGAAGATTTGGGAAATTCGATTTCTCTAATTGATTGGCACTAGAAACCATGTTGCGAATCTCGCTTCCGACAGCACGATACAAATCAGGACATGTATTATAATCGAACAAACCAGTTTGAATATCATCCTCCCATCTACGGAATAGTTCCGGCAACTCTGGTTGAAGTTCTGCGATCAATTCTTCTTTCGTCATTTTTGCGTAATTGGTCTATTTCTTTTAACCTGCTCTAGATTTACATATTTTGTTTATTAATAGTCTCGCTTCTGTTTTATCTATTTGTTATAATTTTCTTAATTAACTGAAGGGAGATTTCAATATGTCAAAAATCCTACGATTAATCTCATCAAACGGGAGGGACGTATAACGAAAATCTAACTGTACCCCTCCTATCTTTCTATTGTCGGAACTTATATTGAAAGTTGGAGGAACATGTCATCTCATTCAACACGAAATCTTACCCTTTTATTCTGGGTGAACTTTTTTGGTACCATCAGTTTTTTGCAACCGGTTCTTACACTTTTTTATGTAAAAAACGGCTTAAACGAAGCTGATATCCTCATCATCTTGATGTGCTGGAGCGGCGCTGTCTTCATCGGTGAAATCCCAACTGGAGTTTTCGCGGATGCATATGGAGCTAGAAATGCATTTCTAATAGGAGCCATCATCAAGATAAGCAGTATAGGTATTCTTTTAATGGCAGATAGCTTAACAATGTTTATGCTGTTTAGCATCTTAAATGGATTATCGGTCACCTTTTTTTCTGGTGCAGACGAAGCATTAATTTATGAGTCATTAAAGAAAGATAAAAACCATCACAAAATGGATGAAGTCATGGGGAAAATTCAATCAGCGGGATTTATAGCTATGATGATTGCTGTTCTAGTTGGATCATTTCTTGCTAAAGATTTACAGAGCGAACAATTTCAGCTACTTATTCTCTTCAGCCTCATTTCTTATATTATTGAATTCATTCTCTTGTTATTCATCCGTGAACCATCAGGCAAAGTAGAAGTTAAAGGGACATCTTTACAAAATGTAATTGAAGGGATTCAGGTGATTAAGAAAGCACCTGAACTGTTATTCCTTTTCCTCAACCTCACGCTCGTCTTTATTCCTACCGTTGCGGTGTTTCAAAAATTTGATCAGCCATTGATGATTAATGCTGGTCTGCCTGTCTACATCATTGGGCCTATTTATGCTGTTGGTGCATTACTTGCATTCTTTTCATCTAGAAGTATCAATATGCTTCATAGGAATTTCTCTTATAAGGTGCTTATGTACTTTTCTGGTTTTCTTTCAGCATGCGGGCTAGTCGTCGCTGCAATTTTTCAAAATCAGCTCTGGGTTATTTTGTTTGTAGTCTTGTTTCTAAGATGGGTAGGCGCCATTAGATATCCGATTTATTCCAAGTTGAGCAATGACCTCATCCCTTCTCACATAAGAGCAACTACGATCTCTTTGCTATCCATATTAGATTCTGTATTTGATTTAGTTGTCTTTACCTTATTAACTTTGTTTGCAACGAGCGGCATTCAGGGTATTCTCATCGGATCTGCTATTGTCGCACTGATAGGATCAACTCTTCCAATTCAAATCAACAAAAGGCGAGCAAAACTGGGATCCAGTCTAATGAATCGGTAAATAAATTTCCAGAATGATTTGCAATTTATAAGAGGCGGTGCTATTATATATTTAAACCATTTTACTATTAATATATTTAGGATTTAAATTAGCTGTAGCTTCGAAAGAGGGTAACAAAGTTAAATCCTCTTAAAAAGCTGCAGTTTTTTAATGTAAACGTATTACAATGGTAAATGGTGAATTTTAAATTATGTACGATGAGGTACATTAGGAGGCAATTTTTTATGCAAAACGGTAAAGTAAAATGGTTCAACGCTGAAAAAGGTTTCGGTTTCATCGAAGTTGAAGGTGGAGACGACGTATTCGTACACTTCTCTGCAATCAATGGTGAAGGTTTCAAAACACTTGACGAAGGCCAAGAAGTTAACTTCGAAATCGTAGAAGGTAACCGCGGACCACAAGCAGCTAACGTAACAAAAGCATAAATCGCTTTACAAGCCCCAGACGATCTTTCGTCCGGGGCTTGTTTATTTTCTATAAATGATTAGCTTTAATCCTTTATTAGACCAATCATCCAATACATGATGCACAGACTGACATTGATAAGGATGGAACATCGTTTGACCATTTTTATTTAACAAAACCCTCTCATTAATCGCATAACAGCCATGAACAGGCGTGTCATTGTTGAACCACACAAATACATCCTCAGAATTCACGGTATTTCGACTGCTCACTTTTTTATATCCATACGATTCTAAAGAGGAAAGAAACTCATCGCCCACTACCCACGATTGTGCTAAGTGTTTTCTTCGAACAGCTTCCTTTTCAAGATTCATCAATGTAAAAGCAAAACAATTCGGTCCGTTGCATCCCGTAAAGGTATTAATCAAGGCTGAATTTGTTGTTACTTCTTCGTTTGTTTGTATCGAAACAGATGCAGATGAAATAAAACTTTTTGAGATGCTTTCTAGTAGCTTAAACCTAAAGGAAATAGGTAGCAGGTTCCAACTCCAACCTTGAAACACTACGATTTCTTCTCCTTCATAGTTTAGTGAAATTTCCTCCAAAATGGCTAAAGCACTTGGTTCAGGATTAATCTCTAAGAGCTCCCGAAATCTAAAATGAAAACCACGTCCATTTTCTACTTGGTCGAGAAGAAGTTCTATTTGCACGGCTTTATGAAGTGATAAAAATGATCCATTCGATACCTTTGCAATCCACTTGCATTTAGGATGAACATTCTATGTTAAGAAAGACGTTCGCTCATCAAGACTTAATTGGGAGTATCCATCTTTTCTAGAAACAGCTGTGAATTTCTTCGGTTTATTTTCAAAGAATAAGAGATCATAATTAGGTACAAATTTAGCGTCCCATTCTTCAAGAACTTCTTCTGATAATCGGTTATTTTTCACTTGTTTTATTTCCAATTCTCACCCGCCCTTTCAATCAAAGTCTTATCAATTACGTTGCTTATTAGAAGAGAGCTTTTTACTAAGGAGTATTTCGTCATGAATAGGTATGTTTTGATGACCGGTTAATGGAATCTCGGGCTTTACTTGACGAGCTAAATCAACCGCTCCCCTAGCAACATCTTTCATTCTGTATCGCTTTCGCTGATAAAATTTAAGAGCGCTAAGGTTATCGTTGGTTGTGATTACCTTTATTTCTGAACATTCATTCTCGACTGCCACAAGCTCTATTCTCATCAATAATCGACCGCCAATCCCTTCCTTTTCGATCAAACTATCAAGAGAAATAATTTCAACATGATCTTCATACAATCGATAGGTCGCAACACCTATTATCTCTCCAGCTGAATCATAAGCTAAGAATCCATCTAATTCATGTAAATTATACGTTCCGGTAGAGATCACCATTTCTGTGCTGCCCCACAATTGAACAAATAATCGGGACAACGTCTTTCTATTACAATGATTAATGGGCACAATACGGTATCCAGCAAAATCATAAGCCATTAGGGTGCAGTCGTTCCAAGAACCTTCATGCAATTCATGTTTAGGAAGGATACCTAAATTCGCAAAACCTACCTGCTGATAACATCGTATCGCCCTCTTATTCCAGTGCTGTGGATCCATGACTATAAGAGAACCTTTTAAAGTTCTTTCAATATAATACACAACTGATCGAATGAGCTTTTTCCCAATATTTTTATTCCAATATGAGGTTTCCCCGATAAACTGGTCCATGCCATATGACTGATCAGGGAGCTTGATCCCCTCTACCTCTGCTAACAAATAAAACTGTATGTATCCGATCGGAATATCATGAAACAACACAAGGCACCTTACTTCATCGTCTTCTATAAAATAATCTTCCAAAACTTTTTCTCTTGTATATGGCCGGTCTCTTCCTTCGTAATAAGCAAGAACTTGTTGATCTGTTAACCATTTTAATAGAAAGAGCTCATCCCCTTCTTGAAGATAACGAATACTTAACTCATCATGTTGGATAATGAAATTCATTTTTTAACCTCCACCACACGCTTCATTTTATAACTTATGTAAACTCCTAACCCTACTACTATCGGTACTTTTCGCATTAGAGTGAATGCCTGATTGTTGATCATTCAAAAAAAATTAAAAAAAATACGCATAAACAGTAATACTTCTCCTCGTTTTAGGGTATACTAGTAAGTTTAGGTTGTATCAATACAAAGATGAGTGTGTTACACTTAGAGGAACTTATTAGAGATGGGACTTGATAAACATATATGGGAAAATACATGATTGACCACCAAAAACAAATTGTCCATAGGACAGCCTACGCTGGTGATGAATGTCATTTACCCGAGACGCCGATCAAAGATCGTTCTGAAGCCAACCATGAAGAAGAACTTCTCGTTTTTCTTAGACAAAAAGGCTATCGCAAATGTGCATCCTGTTTCTTTGGCTCAACTTTTGAAGAACATTATGAATTTGACACTCCTCCAAGATACGTATAAACGTTCATTGACTATATAAAGCAAATAAATTAATAGATAAATTTGTCAAAGACAAGGATCAGCTGATCCCTGTCTTTTTATTTTGGAATAGTTAGATATGATCGTTCATTTCTCAAGTTTAAGGTTGATTAATTTGAAAGAAGCGTTATATATCTGTTTCACCCTTTTATTGTGAGCGTTTTCAAGATATAATGCAATTGGTCGCTCTTTTCTGAACACTTTTTCTATTCAAGAGTTTGTATTTTCATGTTACATAAAAGGGGTTGATATGTTATATTCATAATTATGTTTTTATAAAAATACGTTTTAGTTGATAGAAAATCCGTTGCAAAACGACAGAGGTGACACTACGTGAACAGTACTCATCAAAGAAAAGTAACTTCAGAAGGATTATTAAAATTTATTATCCCATCTCTCATTGGTATTTTCTTATTCATGATTCCCATACCAAATGATGAAGGTGTTACGATTCCAATAGCAAAACTAGCTGGTTGGCTCCAGGGCCTATTTGGGACAGCTATCCCTTTCTCTCTTCCCGCAATTATGACCATTGTTATTACAATTACAGCAGTACTTAGTTTCCTAGCAGTAGTAGCTAAACCTGATTGGATTACGAAGAGTTCATTCCTGACAAGTCTATTACAAGTATCAGGTATTTGGTTGCTTGCTCGTATTCTGGGTATGATTTTCGCGATATTAACACTATTTAAAATTGGTCCAGAATGGGTTTGGTCAGACGCGACTGGAGGATTATTACTAAATGATCTTATTCCTATTCTTTTTTCTGTATTTTTATTTGCGGGGCTTTTCTTACCTCTTCTACTAAACTTCGGTTTGTTAGAATTTTGCGGAACACTTCTTACGAAAATCATGCGTCCGATTTTCACTCTACCAGGTCGTTCTTCAATTGACTGTCTTGCTTCCTGGATGGGCGATGGTACAATCGGTGTTCTTCTAACGAGTAAACAATATGAAGATGGTTATTATACGAAACGAGAAGCAGCCGTCATTGGCACAACATTCTCGGTAGTATCGATCACTTTTAGTATTGTTGTACTTCAACAAATGAAACTTGAGGAATACTTCTTACAATATTATTTAACGATTGTGTTAGCTGGAGTTGTGGCAGCTGTTATTATGCCGAGAATCCCACCCCTCTCGAGGAAACCCGATACTACTTACGAAACAGAAGCAGATGCACCTGATGATACGATACCTGAAGGCAAATCTCGTTTTCAGTGGGGAGTAATCCAAGCAACAAGAACAGCGGTAGATAATCGTGCCTCGAACGTTATCAAAGGCGGATTTCAAAATGTACTCGACATGTGGATGGGCGTTATTCCAATTGTTATGGCGATCGGGACCATTGCTTTAATTATTGCTGAAACAACACCACTATTCAGTTACCTTGGTGCTCCGTTCGTTCCTATTCTAAATTTAATGCAAGTTCCTGAAGCCGCTGAAGCAGCTCAAACTATGGTAATAGGTTTTGCAGATATGTTCTTACCAGCCATAATTGGTGCAGATATCGAAAGCGATCTTACTCGATTTGTTATCGCGAGTCTGTCTGTTACTCAGTTAATTTATATGTCTGAAGTTGGTGGCTTGCTCTTAGGATCAAAAGTTCCTGTACGTTTTATTGACCTATTTATTATTTTCATTGAACGTACGATTATTTCTTTACCTATTATTGTAGTCATGGCACATATTATTTTTTAAATTAGTAAATCCGGGACAAATAGTTCCGGATTTTTTATTTTGTTTCTTGCTATTATTTATATAATTGATACTTTTATAAACCATTTATATATTTTTTATTATAAATACGATATATGAAATTTTTCGTTTGCGTAAAAAAACAGCGGCATACTAGCCGCTGTTCCCTTATTCTTTATCAAACAAAATAACAATTTTCCCTTTAGCATGATGTGATTCACTTAGTTCGTGTGCTTCCTGAATGCCTTCTTGACTAAATGGGAAACGGTGACCGATCGTCGCTTTAATATGACCATTTTCCATCAATGAAGAAATTTCATTTAACTGTTCTCCATTTGGTTCAAGCCATACATTTCCTGAGCGAATGCCTTTTTCCTTGGCTTTCTCTTTATCAGGCTCTCCTACAATCGAAACCAATCGACCTCCGCCACGGAGAACTGTAAAGCTTTTTTCTTGGATTTCGCCACCCATCGTATCAAGAACTACATCATATTCTTCTAATTCTTCTGAAAAGTCCTCTTCACGATAATTAATAACTCGATCTGCTCCAAGTGACTTTAGATAGGCTTCGTTTTTGCCACTCGCTGTTGTCGCAACATATGCCCCTTTATGTTTTGCAAGCTGGATGGCAAAACTACCGACACCACCGGACCCAGCATGAATTAACACCTTTTCATCTTTTTGAAGATCAGCGAAATCAATTAAGCACTGCCATGCGGTTAAACCTACAAGCGGAACCGATGCTGCTTCTTCATAAGAAATATTATCTGGAATGAAGGCAAGCAAATGATCATCTACCACGACTTCTTCTGCATATGTACCATTTGCAGTTGTTGCTGGCCTTGCAAATACTCGATCTCCTTCTTTGAAACCTTCTACGGCTGAGCCTACTTCTTTTATGACACCTGCAATATCCCAACCAAGGATAATTGGAAATTGAAAAGGTAGCATTTCTTTCAAGTAGCCTTCCCTCAATTTCCAATCAATTGGATTGATCGACGTTGCATAACTCTCAACAACAACCTGGTTTTCTCCTGGAGAAGGTGAGGCTACCTCTTTTTCAACTAACTGATCTTTTCCTCCATACTGTTCAATAACAACTGCTTTCATAGTAGAAAACTCCTCTCAATCATTGATTCTCTACTATGTTCCCGTTATATCCCTCATTCTAAACAGACTAACTTTCAATACGACCGAATTTTGACAGTGTTATTAAGTTCTGAACTGTTAAAAATCCCTGCCATTCTTTTTTTGCGCCTTCCCAACTGTCTTCGTATTGTCCCCATGACCAACTTGGTTCCCAACTGCCATTAGAAAGTTGTTTTTGAATTAAATAATCCAAATTCACTTGAAGCTCTTGATTGAGCTCTTTAGCAAAAGGAGATTGATCAGACTCAACAAGAACAACGGGTTGTACACCATAATGATCCCATTTTTCAGGACGATCTATGATATATGGCAATTTCTGCTTAATTTTCTCGTGAATTTTTTTGTTAATCTCACCACCAGCTAACTGAGCTAAACGAAGATAGCACTGTACCTCATGAATTTCGTATTCATTTAGGCTATCCAGGTGATTCATCACTTTAGCCAATGATTCTGAAGTGATCGAATAATTACTCCCATAGTGTAAAAAATACCCTACAATTTCTGCATCGGGATTGGCAGAATAAGCGACATCTCCTTCCGTTACCTTCCACCACGGAGCGTGTGGCACTGAATTCACTGAATGAGGTACAGCTTGCCAACTCTGCTTTTCAACTTGATATGTACTTCTCAAATAGTGAAGACCATCCTTAACAAACGGGTGATCAGAATCGAGGTCAAGCTGAGTCATGTATTGAAAAGCAACTGAGGTTGCCATAGGAGAAGACTCTTTCAGGCGAAAATCAGGTTCAAGATTGTTCCCAAATCCCCCATCTTTATTTCGGAATTCTTCCAGTTCTTTCAGCACACTTTCTTTGTCGCCATTTCCTTTCCAAAAAGCAAAATACTCTCGATCAACCGGCCTCGCATGATTACGAACAAAGGAACACGCTGCTTCAAAACGTTCTTGTGATAATATCTTCACATTAATCAACCCTTTCTACTTTTTCGGTCACTTATAGCTAATTTCTGGACAACGTTGTCATTTCCTTTTATCCCTACTTGAATTTATTTGTAAGAATAAGTAGAGTGTTATTAGAAAGAAGATTTCGACAAGGAGGATACTTATGAATATTATAATTTTTGGTGCTGGTGCACTTGGTACATATTTCGGGTCAAGATGGTCTGAAACTGGTGAAAACGTCTCCTTTTATGTTCGTGAAGGAAGAAAAGCGCAAATTGAACAAGAAGGGCTACAAATAATAAGTGTAAAAGGTAATACGAAGGTGCGCTCTCCTAAACTCATCACAAATGCGTCTGAAGTATCTTCCGTTGACCTTGTTCTTCTGGGCGTTAAAGGGTATCATCTTGAAGATAGTCTTCCAGTTCTCAAGGAGCTTGTTGCGAAAGGAGCAAAGGTTCTTCCTATACTAAATGGAATTGAACATATTTCCATCCTCAAAGATGAACTCGGGGAAGAAGCAGTACTCGGTGGATTATCGTACATTATTGCTACTCTTGATGACCATGGACACGTACAACACACGAGTGAACTACATGAACTAATCTTCGGTCCGCTCCACCCTTCTCAAGAAGAAATCTGTGCTTCATTAAGCAAAATAAATGAGCATGCGAATTTTAATTCTCAATTAACTTCAAACATCGAAGAAGAGATGTGGAAAAAGTATATGTTCATTTCAGCGATGTCTGGTGTAACTACGGCTGGAGATTTTCACACGGGCATCATAAGAGATGTACCCGAAACCCTCAAACTAGTTGAAAATGTGATGAGTGAGATCAGAACACTTGCATCACAGTATGACATACACATCAATCAAGAAGATATTGATCGCCGCATGAAGTCATTCCAATCCCTTCCTTACGAAGCGACTTCCTCCATGCATCAAGATAAAAGAAAAAAGAACAAGCTAGAAGTCGAGCATCTTCAAGGAGGGGCACTTCGTCTTGCTGAGCAGGTGCAGATGAAACTTCCTTATACAGAGACGCTATATCGTTTAATGAAACCGTACGAAAACCAAATGAAATAAAACAGCATAAGAAAAAGCGAGGATTCACCCTCGCTTTTTTCTTATGCTTTTACTTTTGCTTCTGAGGAAAATAATTTCTTTGGATTTTCTTCAAACAAAATCGTCAACGTTTCGTCAGATATTCCAGCTGCCTTCAATTTAGGAATGATTTCTTCAAAAATATACGCTGGTTGCCAATTAGCCATGATTTTTTCCACTGCCTCTGGAAGAACTGGTGGGCGGCCCATCCAATAGTTTACGGTATCATGTGAGAGCATGACTTGGTTTTCAAATCCGCTATTCAATAACCCAATTAATGTAATAAGACGTTCTTTATCATAAGGAGCCCCAACGAGTCCCTGTATGCCAAAGCGGTCAAAACCGATATTTACCCCCATTTCTAATGTCTTCAAATGATAAGCAGCATCTGTATTTCCACACATATGACCAATGATGATGGATTGTGGGTGGACACCTTCTTCAATCAAAAGCTGTGCTTGCTCTGGCCCCATTGTCCCCTCTTGTGTATGCGTTAAAATTGAAATGCCCGTTTCTTTATGAACACGTGCAGCGGCTTTAAAAAACATCATTTCATAATCTGTGATTTGATCTTTACTAGAGGCTAGTTTAATAACCCCTGGTTTAATTCCAGTTGTTCCAATCCCATCCGAAATTTCCTTGCTAAACATCTCATAAATATCTTCTTCTGCCGTTCCAAGACCCTGTCTAAATTTGAAATAAGGGGTCGCACCTTCCCCTTCATAGTAGTATCCGGTCGCACAAATTATTTGTAGTCCTGTTTCAGTTGATATTGTTCGAAGAAGTTCCGGATTTCTACCACACTCGTTCGGCGTAGGATCCACTACCGTTTTCACACCGTGTGCCATGACACTTTCGGCAACTGATATACCTACCTGAAGTGCTTCTTGAAAATCAAATGCGCCAAGAGAAACATCCCCACTAAAACCTGGATAACCAAATGCAAAATGCTCATGAACTAGCGTTTTCCCGAGCTGATCTACCGGAATTGGACCCGTCACTGTTTCTACTGTTTTCCCCATATTATTTCACTCCTTCTGCTTTTTGGCGCTCGTTATCCTGGAGTTTTCTCCATAAAATCTTTCCACTACTCGTAGTTGGAAATGCATCCATAAACTCAATCATTCTTGGATATTTATAAGCTGCCATTTGTTCTTTTGACCATTCGATAATCTCTTCTTCCGTGACTTTTCCTTTATCACCCTCATTTAGAATGACAAAAGCTTTAACTGTTTCACCTCGACGAGGATCAGGAACACCGACAACGCAAGCTTGCTGAACAGCTGGGTGCTTATATAAGATTGACTCGACTTCTGTTGGCCACACTTTAAAGCCCGAAGCATTGACCATTCGCTTTACGCGATCAATCATAAAAAAGTATCCTTCTTCATCATAGCGTCCTATATCACCCGTTCGGAAGAAAGACTTCCCATCAAGGTCTATAAACGAATTGCGATTTTCATCCTCTCGATTATAGTATCCATCAAACACTTGTGGGCCGTTCACTACGATTTCACCTGGCTCACCTGGTCCAAGCTCTTTCATTGTATTAGGATCGATTACACGAGCATCCACGTCGAATGAAGGAACGCCTAAGCATTGAAGTTTTGGAAAATCAGGTGGATTGAAATGAGTGTGAGATATCGTTTCAGATAAACCATACCCTTCTATAAATCGTAAGCCTGTTAAGTTATATAATTTCTCCCCAACAGCTGCTGGTAATGGAGCACCGCCCCCAGCTAGTATTTTTAGGGATGAAATTGAATAGTTTGGTAGATTAGGGTTTGATAGAAAATCAATTAGCATTGTACTAATATTAACCCAGTTAGCAACCTCATATTTTTCAATGTATTTAGCAGCCAAATCCCGATCCCAACGTGTCATGACTACCATTGGAGCCCCGCTATAAATGGGGGCATGCATGCTGTGAAGCATACCTGTCACATGAAATAAAGGTAGCGTTACAAGATGCAAGCCATCTGCTGTGATATTCATCCATTGAGATGCTCCTACAGCATTTGCTTGAAGCGTGCGGTTTGGATGAATGCATCCTTTTGGAAGACCCGTTGTACCAGATGTATAAGGCATGACCGCAACGTCATGAATAGATCTTACATATTCTCCGGGTGAATGTTGGTGATTGACGGCATCTTCCCACGTATAACGATTCGGCTTGTCCACTCTTTTAGCTTCTAGTGAAACTTCTGCTGGTATATCGCTTTCGTTACCGGCATAGTGAGAATAAGCTGCCGTGATAACATTAGTAAGTGTGGTTGACCCTACTAAAGGTTCTACCTTTTCATAGAGCTCCTGACCTACGATTGCGGTTTTAATATCGCAATCCTTAATATAGAAAGAGAGTTCCTCTGCTGTTAACATCGGATTAATGGGAACAACGACAGCATTCGCTCTTAGGATCGCATAATAGGAAATGATAAACTGTGCAGAATTTTGCATGAAAAGAAGAACGTTTTCACCCTCAGTGACCTTCAGCTGCTCAAGAAAAGCAGCCGTACGATCAACTTCCGCTAGTAGCTCTTTGTATGTTAGTGTTGCTCCGTAATAAATTATTGCTTCTTTATTCGGATATCTTTTGGCAGAAACAGCGAGGTTATCATAGATAGTCGTTTCAGGAACGGTAAGTGAATATGGTACTCGTTTAGGCCAGAATTTAAAATGATTTGTTTGCATTTTTTCGATCCCCTTTCAAGTCCACTTAATTTTCTATCTTAACTACTTTTCCGTCTTCAACAGCTCCGATAGCTGGTTTCCAGTCAAATGCACCACCGTTATAAATGCCAGTTAAATGCCAAACCATTTGCTCGTCGGGAAGTGATTGAACGCCTGCATCCATGCTTTCCATGATTTTGGCTGGATCGTCAACTGACCCGGCTTCTTTCATCGCATTTACGATGACATGCATCGCTTGATAGTTAAATGCACCTTCAGCAGTAGGAATCCGCTCGAATCGTTCTTTGTATTGACTAATAAAATTCTCTGCCCCTGGAGCATCACTATCAATAATTGGAAGAGCACCTATCGTACCTTCTAACTGATCAAGCCCGCCTAGTACAGGCTCAATTTCTTCAATTTTTGACTGATCCATCAGCATGAAACCGCCTTCAAAACCAAGCTCTCTTGCTTGTTTAATCACGAGCGCTGTAGGCTGCGAAGGTCCTCCTACAAACATTACGTCAGGATTGTTGCTTAATGCTTTTGTAACGATAGAGAAGAAATCGGTATCCTTACTAAAATCAATAGAGCCTTCAAATACAACTTCTCCGCCATTTTCTTCCCATACCGGCTTTAATGCTTCTGTCCAATCTTTACCGTATTGAGAGGAAGTAGGCAGAAGAGCTATTTTCTTTCCAAATCGCTCCATTTGATAGTCTGTAAAAGGCTCAGGATAAGCATTGTAAGCTGGCGGAATCCCTAATGTCAGCGAATTATTTTGTTCCATAATTTTCGGTTCACTCGTATAGCCTGCAATAAGAAAGTCTTCTTGTTCGTTAAATACTTGAGTAGCGAATACGCCTCCACTATGAGGAACGAAAATAATTGGTGTATCATTTTCTTGTACAAGTCTTCTCGCATTTGTACCTGTTTCATTCGGTAGATATTGATCGTCTAGTGTCACAAGGTTAATGCCATATTGTTTGCCATTCACTTCGAAACCTTCTTGATTAATCTCATCTACGGCCATTTCTAATCCGCTCAACGTATTTTCCCCATAATATGCTGCAGGTCCACTTAGTGGGCCACTAAACCCAATGTTGACCGTGTTCTCTGCAGAAGATGTTGCATCTGCATTTGTACTAGTGTCTTTTGATTTATTTTCATTAGAAGATCCTTCTGAATTACTGGAGTTACTAACGGACCCCGCCGCACAACCGCCCACAACCATCAGTCCAATTAACACCATCATGAATACAAAAAGCTTCATCCCAATTTTCATCGTTATCCCCCTATACTAATCGATTCCAATTATGCTCCAATATAAGCTTTTCGAATCTCATCATTAGACAAAAGTTCTTCCTTGCTTCCTTCTAGTACAATTTTGCCACTCTCAATGACATAACCCCGATCAGAAATCTGGAGTGCTGCATTTGCATTCTGCTCTGCCAGCAGAATCGTTGTTCCCTGCTCATTGATATCCTCGATAATGTGGAACATTTGCTCAACGATCAATGGTGCTAGACCTAATGATGGTTCATCAAGGAGAAGGACTTTCGGCTTGGCCATTAATGCGCGACCTATGGCAAGCATCTGCTGTTGACCACCACTAAGAGATCCAGCTGCTTGATGGCGCTTATCGTATAAGATAGGAAAAAGAGAATACACCTCCTTTAACTGATTTTCCATTTCCTTTCGATGCTTTCGATGAACATAACTACCCATCTTCAGATTTTCATAGACAGACATTTGTGGAAATAACTTTCTCCCTTCAGGACACTGGACTATGCCTTCCTTCACAAGAGAGTGAGGCGGTTTTCCCGTTACCTTGCGATCCATAAATAGAACATCACCAGATACTGGCTTCATCAAACCACTGATCGTTCTAAATATAGTGCTCTTTCCTGCCCCGTTAGCTCCAAGTAAAACAACCGTTTCTCCTTTGTTAACATTTAAGGAAATCTGGTGAAGAACGTTCGATGCACCGTAGTTGACGTTAATTGTGGATAGCTGGAGCATGCGCTGCACCCCCTAGATAGGCTTGAATCACAGCTTCATTTTGGCGAATTTCCTCTGGTCGCCCTTCTGCAATTTTCTTCCCGTGATTCAAGACCACAATTTGATCAGCTAGACTCATAATCATCGGCATCTTATGCTCAATAAGACAAACCGTAATGCCGTGGTCAGCCATCTTCCTCATTAAATACGCAAGTCCATCTGTTTCATCTGGATTCACTCCGGCAGCTGGTTCATCAAGAAGAACCATTTCGGGATCAGTCGCTAAAGCTAGAGCAAAAGCGAGTCTCTTTTTTTCTTCCTGTGATATAAGGGTTACAGGATGTTCAACAACATGCATCATTTCAACAAACTTTAGCGCTTCTAATGCCTTTTCGTAGGACTTTTTTTCTTCATCTTTTTCTCTTTTCGTACGGAAAAGCGCATCCCATATTCCGGATTTGGTACGAAGCCTATGGCCGATCAGCACATTATCTAGAACAGTCGATTGCTCAAATAAGTTTGTTGTTTGAAAAGTTCTTCCTATTCCTAGTCTTGCAATTTGCTGTGGAGGTAACTTTGTAATCTCTTTTCCTTTGAAATTAATTCTTCCAGATGTCAGTGGGTGTATCCCACTAATCAAGTTAAAAAAAGTTGACTTCCCGGCGCCGTTAGGTCCAATGATTGCTGTAATGGTCCCTTTTTCTATAGACACATTCACATCTTCAACAGCAGCTAGTCCCCCGAAGCGCTTCGTGATTCCTTCTGTTGAAAAAAACATTATCCTGCCTCCCCTACGTTCCTTTTAACATCACGCTCTTCCTTAGCGGTTTTCACCTTTTTCTGCCGCTTTTTTTGCATATACGCTTGAATACTACCTGTTATTCCACGAGGGTAGTATAAGACTAATAAAACAACTACAGGACCGAAAATGAGCATTCGATACTCTTCAAGAAACTGCAAGGATTGCGTAAGAGAGATGACAATGAGTGTGCCAACAATCGGACCTGCTAGAGTTCCAATCCCTCCCACAAGAAGGTACATCAACATCTCGAACGTAACGGTAATAGCTGAGATTTGTGGGCCGATAAACCGAATAAAAGACGCGTACAAAGCCCCAGATAATCCAGCAAATAATGCTGATAGGGTAAAAGCAAGCAACTGATTTTTCATGATTGAAATACCAATCGTTTTCGCAAGCTCTTCACTATTACGGATCGCAATAAATGTCCTACCAAGTAATGAATGTACGATGCGATAACAAAGAAAAATCGTAAATGATAGAAAAAATAGAGCCAGATAATACTGAGATGTTAACGTATCAAAAGTGATGGGACCGATACTCCCAGGAGCGGGAATTCCAATTAACCCTCGAACTCCTCCAGTTAAACTATCCCATTTATCTATTAGGAGATAGATGATAACGCCTACACACATCGTATAAATTGCAAAGAAATGAGATTTCGTTCGAAGAGCAACCACACCGACAATAGCGCCTGCTATAGAGGTGATCGCGACAGCAAGAAATAAAGCCATCCAATAAGGCATTCCAGCTTTTGTTGTCAGTAATCCAAGTCCATATGCTCCTATTGCAAAAAATCCTGCATGAGCGAGAGATAAATAACCCACATAGCCCGAAATGATGTTAAAACCGTAGACTGCAATGGACCAAATAAACACAAGTGTCAGTAATTGCAGCACATACATATTTGGGAAAACTAGCGGAAAAAGAACAGCAACACACGCTATCAAAAGTAAAAGGGTTCGTTTTGAGAGAACATTTAGCATTACTGAACCCCCTTAGTAAACAACCCGGTCGGCTTGGCTGTGAGAATCACAACGAGTAAGAGAAACGCAATCACATCTTTATAGTCAGAGGATATGTACGTTGCTCCAATGCTCTCCGTTAATCCAAGTAAATAACCTCCAAGTATGGCACCAGGGATACTCCCCATTCCGCCAATGATAATGATGACAAATGCTTTCATGATGACGAGGTTTCCCATAGTCGGGAATACGAGATTAATTGGCGAAGCAAGTGAAGCTGCTGCAGCCGCTAAACCACCAGCAATCGCGAACGTGAGCCATGCTACCTGATTTGCATTAATTCCTACTAGAAAGGCCCCTTCTCTATTTTGAGCCATGGCAATAATAGCTGCCCCAATCATTGTTTTGGTTAAGAAAAAATGAAGCGCAAGCATAAGGATCACGGCTGCCACGATAATTAAGAGTCTTTGCAGAGTTACCGTTAAACCGAATAAGTTAACGACAGAACCATATGGGGTGTCCATTCTGTGGTATTCTGTTCCCCACATAAATTGACCAAATGCTTCTAGAAAAAGAAGGATACCAATGGCCGCAACCATCATTCTCATCCCATCAGCGCCTTCTAACTTTTTGAAAATAAGCTGTTGCGTCACTACTCCAAGAAGAGCAACGACAGTAATCGATGCAATGATAGCGATCCAATAGTGAAAACCAAAACCTACCATCATCATTAAGGTAACGTAAGCACCCACCATATAAAAAGCACCATGAGCAAAATTGGGAACATGTAAAATACCGAAAACCAGTGTTAAACCAAGGGCGACAAGCGTGTAAACGCTTCCAATTGTAAGTCCGTTAAAAATCTGCTGGAAAAGGAGCTCCATGTTATTCCTCCTCTATTAGATAGGATCCAGACTAAGGGGACGGCGGACTTATGAAGAGAATTCAAGATGTGGGAATTAATCTGGATTGAAGAAATCTTCAATCCAGATTAACAATTTTATTTACCTTTAAATTGAGGAGCACGTTTTTCTTTAAACGCATTTGCGCCTTCTTTGTGATCTTCTGTCGTTACCATTAAAGCCTGAGTAATACGTTCTTGTTCAAGCACTTCAGATAAAGATGAAGTGAGTGAAGCATCGGCAATCTTTTTAATAAAACCATATGCTTTACCAGGGCCTCTAGAAAGCTTATCAGCATATGCCATTGCTTCTTCCTCTAAGCTAGCTAAAGGATAAGTTTGATTTACAATATTTAATTGTTTCGCTTCTTTTGCAGTAATAGGCTGGGCAGAGAAGAAAAGCTCTTTCGCCTTATAAGGACCGATTAAACGTGGAAGGAAAGATAGTCCCCCACCATCTGAAATTAATCCGACCTGAGAGAAACTTAATACGAAACTACTATCTTCTGCTGCTAGAATAATGTCACTAGCGAGCGCTAGATTAAATCCTGCTCCAGCAGCAAAACCATGAATAACTGAAATAATCGGCTTCTCAAGGTCCCTCATCGTAAGAACCAGTTCATTTAACTTACCAATATGTTCATAAACTTCTGTTGAAGAAGTATCCCCCATCGTTTTTACATCACCACCGGCACTGAAAGAACGGCCGGCACCTGAAAGCATAACAACTCGAATGTCGTCGTTTTCTTTGGCATCTTGAATCGCTTTTGTTAGTCCTAAGATCATTTCGGGACTAAACGCATTTAGCGCTTCAGGTCGATTAAGTGTAAGATGAAGCACAGCACCATGTACATTTACTTTAAGATGATCCGTTTTTACTGTTGTTTCCATTTTTAAACACTCTCCTTATTTTTTATACGATGAGCCAGCCACCGTCGGCTAATAGATCAGATCCAGTCATATAACTCGCTTCAGGTGAAGCAGCAAATGAAATAACGTTTGCAATTTCTTCAGCCTGTCCCACTCGATTCAAAGCGGTATTTCGCTTAATTGACGCCTCAAACCTTTCATTCTTCAAACCGTCTTCTGTTAACGGAGTTTCAACAAATCCAGGGGAAACTGAATTCACTCGAATGTATGGGGAAAGTTCTACCGCCAGTGCTCTTGTAAAATTAATAACGGCTGCTTTCGCTGCACTATAATGAGGAATTTGTGCACCAGCCTTATGCCCTGATAACGAGGCTACGTTCACGATAGAGAAATCTACCATTTCTTCCTCTTTCTTTGCGGTTTCTAGCATTAATTTCCCCAGCGCCTTCGAAACGAGAAAAACACTTTTTAAATTCACATTTTGTGCAAGATCCCAATTTTCTTCCGTCATTTCAAGAATGGGGGAACCTTGAGACCCTCCAGCATTATTAATTAATACATGAAGAGTTTCAGTACTTTCTTTAACGAATGTTGTTAGGTGATCAATTTGTTCCTGCTTTGTTACGTCAGCTACAAAAGTAAGAACTTTTCCTTCAAGTTCTTTAAGCTCGTTAGCCGTTTGCAACAGCTTAGCCTCTGTACGGCCAACAAGAATAACCGTTCCTCCTTCACTCGCTATCCGCTTTGCAGTCATGGCACCGATTCCGCTGCCACCCCCGGTTATCACTGCCGTTCGTCCTGAAAACCTTCCCATTTCTTTCACCGCTTTCTAAACTTCGTACTTTAATTTATTGTAGCTTTGTTTTGCAATTAGTCGATTTCGTTCTAGCGAACTTCCAAAGTCATATTTCGAAAGTTCTTGAATAATTAATCCTAATGTTTGTTCCTTTTCATCTTGAGAGAGTACGCTCATAACCAGTTTGCGAGCTGACGTTTCTACTTGCAAAAGAGCTTCTTCAAGGAAAGTTCTAGCTAGCATCTGCTTCAAATCACCGGCTGATTCATCCTTCTTAAATGCTCGGAGAACTGCAGCTTCACTTGCATAAAGCATAATCGCTATATTCGCAAGCTTCATAAGGGATTCTTGATGCTCCATCAGTTCTTTACCATGCTCTTTGTAGGCTACACCTGCACATACAAGAAATACATTTCGTATGCTTTGAATAGCCGCTTCTTCATTTAATAAACGATTGTTCGGCTGCATTAATGCCTGCTTCGCTTTTTCAATGTGCTCTTCAAGAAGAATTTCGCCTTTCATCGCTTTCTTAAATAAATTTCCTGGTATTAACAAACGATTTACTTCATTCGTTCCTTCAAAAATTCGGTTGATTCTGGAATCGCGGTACATCTGCTCAATTGGGTATTCCTGAATAAATCCTGCCCCGCCATGAAGTTGTAATGACTCATCAACAACTTGATCGAGCGTTTCAGATCCAAATACTTTACAAATAGCGCACTCCACGGCATACTCCATCATTTGCTTTCCAACAATCCTGTGGTCTTCTTCGTCATATAAACCTTCCATCGCACCTTCAAGTAGAGAGGCTGTCCGATATTGTAGTGATTCTGAAGCATAAATTTTAGCCATCATCATCGCTACTTTTTCTTGAGTAGCTGAAAAACCGGCAATGGTTCGACCAAATTGTTTACGCTCACTTGTATGTTGTAACGCCAGTCCTAGAGCATGTTTTGCTCCTCCAGTACAAGCAGATCCCAGATTAAACCTTCCCAAATTCAAGACATTAAGAGCAATAACGTGACCTTTCCCTTTATCACCAAGAAGGTTATCAATTGGAACTAGGCAATCTTCTAAAATAACCGATCTTGTCGATGATCCTTTTATACCCATCTTCTTTTCTTCTGGCCCAAGAGAAATACCTGGAAAATTCTTTTCTACGATAAATGCCGAGAAGTGCTTTCCGTCTATTTTGGCATAAATAATAAAAGTATCTGAAAAGACCGCATTCGTGATATAAAGCTTTGTCCCATTTAAAATATAATGAGTGCCTTCCTCATTTAAAATAGCCGTGGTTTGGGATGCAAGGGCATCAGAGCCTGCGTTAGGTTCAGTTAAACAGTAAGCACCAATGTATTCGCCTGAAGCGAGTTTCGGTAAATAATGATTCTTTTGTTCCTTCGTTCCAAAATGTGTAATTGGAAGCGTAGCGATGCAAGTGTGGTTGGATTGAGCAACGCCATAACTACCTGTCCGGCCAACCACTTCTCCTACAATCCCTTTTGAAACTTTATCTAGTCCAAGACCACCATATTTCTCAGGAATGCTATGACCGAGAAGACCAAGATCACCAGCTTTTTTTATCAAAGTTACAACCTTGTCAAACTGTTGATTTTCAATCGATTCTCTATGCGGTTCAACCTCTTTAGTAATAAACTGGTGAGCTGTTTTTGCAATCATTTTATGTTCATCGGTAAAATCTTCTGGTGTGAATATTTCTTCTGAACTAGAATGTTGAAACATAAAATCCGCACCAGAACGACTAGACTTGGTTTGTGTCATGATGAACCTCCTCTCGAACCACCGTTTTTTGCGCCTTCACATAAGGGACGATTGAGAAAATCCCTTCGGAAGCAACAAAACTTACTTCTTCTTCAAATCCGTACCTCTTAATCATTTCACCGACTCGCGAGGAAAGTAACACGTCCTCACCGCTTTTCGAACTACCTTCATAAAATGAAACAGCAGCACGTGAGGAATCAGTAAGCTCCCAATCGTGAGTAGTAAGCATTTGATGTATAAGATATCCAGCACCGTAGAAGTCCTCCAAGGCAAATTCGCCGGATGAACCCGAGCAAACAATCACAATCGTTTCCTCTCGGTGACTATCATTGAGCTTTTTTGCGATGGCATGACCGTTCAGTAACGAAGCCACATACACTCGTTTAGCTTCTCTCGTTCGTTTAATTGCTACGGTTCCATTTGTAGTTGATAAAATTAACGTTTTTCCTTTAACAGCTTTCTTTAATTGCAATGGATTAGGATCTAGAAACCCTTCAATTGTTCGCCCTTCATACTCACCTGAAAGCAAATAACTTCCTTCAGGTAACGTTTTCGCTTCTTGCAATGCTTCGTGTTGATCTAGAACAGGAATAACCCGTTCTGCACCAAATTCAAGTGCTGAGGTTATGGTTGATGTTGCTAGAAGAATATCAAGCACAACCGCAATTTTTTCTTCACTAATTTTTGCCTGATCAATATCTTCCTTTTTTAAAACGACATGTATTTTTCCCATATGAACTCCTAACGCTTTACTTTGGCATTGTCACGAGCATGCGCAATTAAACTCGCTACGAACTGATTAAGATGACGAAAGCGTTCATCCGATGTTTGACCCATTTTCCAACGATAATAGATTTGCTGACAAATGACAGCAAGTTTGAAATAAGCAAATGTTAAATAGAAGTTCATTTGCGAGACATCACGCCCTGATTTAGTAGCATAAGACGCAATAAATTCTTCTCTCGTCATAAATCCATTCATAACAGTTACCGGTGCTTTACCCATGCCCTTTTTTAAGATTTCTGGGTCATCTTGTTGCAACCAGTACCCCATTGCGGCACCAAGATCAGCCAGAGGATCACCAACAGTTGTCATTTCCCAATCGAATAAACCTACCATTTTGCTATAGTCTTCCTGATCAAACATCGCATTGTTTAATTTATAGTCGTAGTGAATCACAGTAGGGCTTTGTGATTTAGGGATATTCGAAGCCATCCATGTCGTCAATTCATCAATACCAGGAATATCATCTGTTTTCGAGCGGTTATATCGTTTGATCCAGCCGTGCACCTGACGTTCCATGAAACCATCAGGGTGAGTTACTTTACTTAAATTTGTCTTCTGATAATCAACACTGTGCAAATCAACTAGCGTATCTACCATCGTTTCTGAGATCCTTCTGCACAACTCTTCAGTAGGTTGAACGCCATCAGGAAACGAGGTGTCAAGCACAATTCCCCTTCTTCTTTCCATAAGAAAGAATGGGGCATCAAGTAAAGTTTCATTATAGATGTATGGTTTTGGTGCTAGTGGGAAAACGGGATGTAATTCTCTTAAAATCGTATACTCTCGTTCCATGTCATGCGCTTTTGGAGCAACTGGACCAAGAGGCGGTCTTCTGAGAACTGCTTCCCACTCACCAATCGATAGTTGATACGTCAAATTTGAGTGACCTGTTCCAAACTGTTCAACTATGAGAGGATCATCACTCAGATGTTCAATGTTTTCCTTAATAAACCTCTCTAGTTTATTTAGATCGAGCTGTTCTCCATCTCGGACAGGTATCGTATCGTGTGAATAGGTCATACGCCACTCTCCTGATTACGTAATATTCAGTCATTTACCCTTAAAAAACACCACGCTTATAGCAGTTGATAAGATTCCTCAAGCTTACTTCGCAATTCATCCGGTATAACTTCGCTTACTTGTTTCTTAAAATCATAATAGACGACAGTCGCTTCACCTTCAGCTACTACACCATCACTCTCCGTATCCTTTATATAGTGCATGAGTGTAAAACTTTTTGTGCCAATTCGCTTAACAGTCGTTTCTACATGAAGTGACTGTTTAAAATAAGCTTGTTTTAGAAAATCACATTTCGTAGAAACGAGAATAAATGGCCAATCATCTGTTCCAGAACGTTTACCTAGATAATCAAAAAATTGTACACGTGCTTCCTCGAGGTATATAAAGTAGCTTGTGTTATTAACATGGCCAAGCGCATCCGTTTCACAAAATCTTACTCTCACACTTGTATGAACGCTCATATCGATTCCTCTTTTCTATTACTTATGAGTAAAAGCAGGCTTTCTCTTTTCGATAAATGCTTGAACGCCTTCTTTAATGTCATCTGTTTGGAAAACTTCCTCGAACAATTCCGCCTCAAGCTCAACAGCTGATTCAATTGGAAGATGAGCTCCTTTATTCACAGCGTGCTTAATTCGTGATAAAGCCTGTAGGGATTGTCCGGTTATTTTGGCAGCTAGGCCCTGCGCATAAGCCATTCCCTGGCCCGACGGTACAACGTGATTTACTAGGCCATATCGATCGGCTTCTTCTGCAGAAATCGGTTCTCCTGTAAACATCATTTCTTTTGCTTTTGCTTCTCCAATCAGTCTAGGGAGCCGCTGAGTTCCCCCACCACCTGGGAAAAGACCTAGCTTTATTTCAGGAAGTCCGAGTTGAGCATGCTCTTCAGCAATACGCATATCGCATGTCATCGCAAGTTCACATCCACCGCCGAATGTTAAACCATTAAGAACCGCAATTGTTGGCTTAGGAAAGTGATCAAGATAGTTTAATACCTGATGAGTTTCCATCACGATATCTTTAAACCCTGTATGTCCAATCCACTCAGGAAATTCCTTAATATCTGCACCAGCCATGAATGCTTTATTACCAGCACCTGTTAAAATCACTGCAACAGCATCTTGATTGGCTTCTAACTCTGTAAATACTTCAAAAAGTTCTGTAGATACTTGCTTACTCATCACATTTAAAGGGGGATTATTAATCGTCACAACCGCTGTTTTCTCATGAATTTCATACGTTACCATTTTCATTAATTCTTCACTCCTTCTTTTGTATAGTCATACCAGCCTTTACCTGTTTTTCTTCCTAATGTTCCAGCTTTCACTTTATCTTCTATCGCCTTTGAAGGTTTATCCTCTGGATTACCTGTTTCATTATAGCGTTGCTGCATCACGTAATAACCTACATCAATTCCTGATAAATCCATCAATTCAAACGGACCGATCGGATGATTTAAGGCTTTTCTACAGATGAGGTCAATATCTTCAAAATCAGCGATGCCTTCCTCATATAAATACATCGCTTCTTTTTGTAAGGCACCAAGAATGCGATTCGCAACAAAACCGGAAATCTCTTTCTTTAACAATACACCTGTTCGATTAATTTGCTCACAAACAGCCATTGTAAGCTTAGCTGTTTCTTCCGACGTTGCATCGCTCATAACAACTTCCACACAATCCATCACTAGTGGTGGGAAGAAAAAGTGCATATTCACAACTTTATCTTTACGATTCGTTGCGGACGCAATTAACGAGTTCACAATCGTTGAACTATTCGTAGCAAGAATTGTATTCGGATCAGCTAGTTGATCGAGCTTTTCAAATACCTCTCGTTTCACATCTAACTTCTCTACAATTGCTTCAATGATAAAATCAGCTCGGACAGCAGCTTCTTCAAGACTAGTCGTGAATTGCAGGCGTTCAAATGCTGCTGATTTTTGTTCTTCGGTTATCTTCCCTTTTGAAACCCACTTTGACATAATTCCTTCAAGCTTTTCTCCAGCTTCTTTTAGTGCTTTTTCATTGATATCTTGAATGGTTGTTTCATAGCCACCAAGTGCGCAAAGCATCCCAATTTGGTGACCCATTGAACCTGCTCCCAATACTGTAATGTTCTTGACTTCATCGATTTTCATACCTTTTCCTCCTTAATTAACTAACCGGTTAGAATGTTCGGATCGAAAGCGTTTACATTATAGTGGAATGAGAAAGGAAAGCTTATTCGCTTTCCTCTATTCCGTTTAGTACCATATCCACAAAAATGCTAGCTACTTCCTTATCTGAAACTGGACCGTTTGGTTTATACCACTGATACGTCCAGTTTGTAATGCCAAGAATGGCAAACGTCACAATCCCAATATTGAGATCACTTTTGAATTCTCCGTTTTCAACACCTTGTCTTAATAGATCCTGAAAGTAATAGCGAATTTGATCACGCTTTGGAAGAATTTCGGCTAAGTTTTCTTCTTTCAAGTTTTTCATCTCACGGAAGAAAACTCGTGCACTATGACCTTCTAATTCGACGTTGTGAATTAACATGTACACCATATCGTATAGCTTAGTTTTACAATCTTTCGACACATCTTCTAAAATTTCCTTTTGTTGCTTAATCATTCCGTCGATATAAGAAGAGTGAATATCCATCAGCAGTTCTTCTTTACTCTTAAAATAGTAATAAAATGTGCCCTTCGTTACGCCAATGGCATCGACAATATCTTGAATTGACGTTTCACTAAAGCCTTGCTTCTCAAAAAGCTCAATACTTTTGACAGTCAGTTTGTGTTTCATGCTAGTACCCTCTCAATCTATCAATGTTCATTGATTAAGATTATATCATATGGAGGCTACTCAGAAGCATCCTTAGCTATACTTGACGTGCTTCATCGCGAATGGATCTTCTTAAAATTTTCCCTACGCTAGTTTTAGGGAGCTCGCTACGGAATTCGACGATCTTTGGCACTTTGTATGGAGCCATTTCATCCTGACAATAAGAAACAACTTCTTGCTCTGTTAATTCAGCTCCTGGCTTCTTAACGATAACCGCTTTGACAGTTTCACCACGATAAGGATCCGGAACACCTACTATGACAGCTTCCATAACAGCAGGATGTTCATATAGAACCTCCTCAATATCACGCGGATAAATATTATACCCACTAGCAATAATAAGGTCCTTTTTGCGATCAATAATGGAAATATACCCATCGCTGTCCATCTTTGCAATATCGCCTGTATATAGCCAACCATCTCGCAATGTATTAGCCGTTTCTTCTGGCATGTTCCAGTACCCTTTCATAATTTGTGGTCCTTTAATCACCAGCTCCCCTGACTCACCAAACGGAAGCTCTGTTTTCCCTTCACCTAGATCGACAACCTTATAATCCGTTGAAGGAAAACCAATTCCAACACTACCAGGCTTACGTTCACCGAATGGGGGATTTACATGAGTCGTCGGTGAAGCTTCACTCAATCCATATCCTTCGAGTATTTTGGCCCCAGTTTTCCTCTCAAATTCCTTCATTAATCCAACGGGCATTGGGGCGCTTCCGCTATTACAGGTCCGAATGCTACCGAGATTATACTTTTCTGCATCAGGATGATTTGTAAGTCCTACATACATCGTTGGGACGCCTGGAAACATTGTTGGTTTTTCGGTTTCGATCGTCTTCAATACTTCATCAACATCGAATCTTGGTAAAATCACGCTCTCTGCACCAATTCGAATTGATAAATTCATACAAGACGTCATTCCAAAAACGTGAAATAACGGAATGACCGTTAGGCACTTCTCTTCCCCAAAGATAAACTCTCCTTTAAAGAATTCAAGGCTTTGCTCTACATTTGCAATTAGATTACGATGAGTGAGCATTGCTCCTTTTGATCTCCCAGTTGTCCCGCCAGTATATTGAAGAACGGCGATTTCTTCCTTTGGATCGACAGAAATTTCGTTTAGTTGCTGAGTTGAGCTTTGAATAAATTGGTCGAAGGTCATATCTGGAGCGAAAGATGCCTCGGTAGGCTGAAGGGAAACAACAATAACGTTTTTCACATTCGTTTCATTCTGTATCGCTTTTAATCTTGGATAAAGGGCATCATAGATCACAATCGTTTCCGCACCTGAATCCGCTAATATGTACTGAAGTTCGCGTTCAACGAGCATTGGATTAATTTGTGTAATGGTTCCTCCTGCTCTTAATACACCATAGTAGCTAATAGCAAACTGTGGACAGTTAGGTAGCATGAGGGCGACACGATCTTTTGGTTGCATTTGAGAGGTATTCTGAAGCGCAGAACCAAATGCTGAAGAAAAGTGCCCCAGCTCACGGTACGTTATTTTTTTCTGATAGAAAGATAGCGCAACATGATCTGGATAATCGTTCACTGTTTTCATTAACATATCTTGAAGTGAAATGTTCGGAATATCAATCGTACTGGAAATCGATTCAGGGTAATGCTTAAACCAACTCTTTTGCTCGTTCATGCTTACACCTCCGAATAATTAAAACGTTAATCCTCCTCCGTCAACAAGAAGGCTAGTTCCTGTTACGTATGAGGCCTCATCCGAGACTAGAAACAGCACGGCGCTTGCAATTTCTTCTGGTTGTCCTACCCTTTTTAGTGCATTGGCTTTTGAGATAATGGGCCATTTACGATCGTCTTCCTTCCATGGTGTAACAATATTCGTATCGATAACACCTGGACACACAGCATTCACTCGAATATTCTTACCTCCGTATTCAAGTGCAGCATTTTTCGTTAATGTAATCACCCCGCCTTTAGAGGCATTGTAAGGGGCCATGAATTTTTTCCCCTTTAGTCCTAGAAGGCTAGATGTATTAACAATGGAACCACCATTTCTTTTTTCCATTAACGGAATACTGAATTTCATTCCTAGAAAAACGCCTCGTAAATTAATCGACACGACACGGTCCCATTCATCAACGGACATATCAGCTAACTTTACTTCTTCATTACTAACACCAGCATTATTAAAAAGAATGTCGAGTCCACCATAATGCTTTCCACATTCTTCTACAAGCGCTTTCATATCTCCTTCATTTGCTGTGTCTGTTTTTACAAAAATGGCATCACCTCCCATTTTCTTCACTTGTTCGACAGTTTCCTCTCCAGTTTCAGAGTGAATATCTGAGATAACTACTTTCGCCCCTTCATTTGCAAAGCGAATGGCAGTCGCTCTTCCAATTCCTCCTCCGCCTCCAGTAACAATCGCGATTTTATCCTGCAGCCTCATTTTACGCCTCCCTTATTCTCTTTCAAGTATTGTAGCGATCCCCTGACCTCCACCAATACAAGCTGTAATCAGCGCATATTTTCCATCTCTACGATCAAGCTCATAAACTGCCTTTGTGGCTAAAATCGCTCCTGTTGCCCCTAATGGGTGACCATGAGCAATAGCGCCCCCATTGACGTTCAGTACATCATGGTTCATGTTAAGTTCTCGATCACATGCAAGTACCTGTGCAGCAAACGCTTCATTAATTTCAATTAAATCCATTTCCTCAAGAGATAATCCAGTTTGCTGCATAACTTTATTTGTAGCAGGAACAGGTCCAATTCCCATAATATTAGGATCTACTCCGCTTACAGCATATCCTTTAACTACGGCAAGTGGTTTCAAACCGAGCTGCTCTGCTTTTTCACGCGACATGACAATGAGAGTGGATGCCGCATCATTTAAGCCTGAGCTAGATCCAGCTGTCACCGATCCTCCCTTCTTGAAGACAGGTGCCAAGGAAGAAAGCCGTTCCAAAGTAGTTTCGGGTCTAGGATGTTCATCCTTTTTCACTTCAATTGGGTCACCCTTACGAACAGGAACATGAACAGAAGCAATCTGCGAGTCAAAATATCCCTCTACCATAGCTTTACCCATTCGTTCCTGACTTCTTAGTGCAAACTCATCTTGTTCTTCTCTAGAAATTTGATATTTCTCTGCTAAATTCTCGGCTGTAATTCCCATTGGAGGATCTCCAATTTCATGAGGGGAAAGCCTGGATTTCATAAAGCGTGGTGGCATTGTACTATATGGTTTTGAAGGCTTTTCCATTAAATAAGGCGCTTGACTCATACTTTCTGCCCCTCCGACAATATAAACGTCTCCGTCTCCCGATTTAATCGCCTGTGCAGCAAGATTAATCGCATTCAGTCCGGATCCGCACTGTCGATCGATTGTTAAACCTGGTATAGAAAGCGGAAGACCAGCCTGCAATGCTGTCAGTCTAGCGATATTTCCGCCACCGCCAATAACATTTCCAAAGATCACATCATCGATTGATTCAACCTCCAGATTGATTCGAGCAACGGCTTCCTTAAGAGCGATTGCCCCAAGCTCTTGTGCTTGAATCCCAGCAAACGCTCCTCCTTGCCTACCAATAGGTGTTCTTACGCTTGAGACAATAACTGCATCACGTTTCATATTAGCTTCCTCCCCCCATTACATTGCATGTTGTCCACCATCAACAATTAAAATATCTCCTGTTACATAATTAGAAGCATTTGATGCTAAAAATAGTGCTGCCCCTTTTAGATCATCATCTGAACCAAAGCGATTAAGTGGAGTCGTTTCTAACATTTTTTCGCCACCTGCATCAATCAATCCCTTCGACATTTTTGTAGGGAAGAATCCTGGTGCAATCGCATTAACATTTATGTTATAGCCACCCCACTTTACAGCAAGGTCTTTTGTAAATGTGATAACGGCTCCTTTACTCGTGTTATAACCAATCGCGTCCATATAGCGTGGATCAGCACCACCAAGACCTGCGACAGAAGCAATGTTAATGATTTTTCCACTTTTTTGGTTAATCATTTCTTTTCCAACGGCCTGTGCAAAGAGAAATGTCCCAGTTACATTAACTTCCATAACTTTATGCCATGCTTGAAGTGGCATTTCAACGACTGGCGCACCCCATGATGCACCGCTGTTATTGACAAGAATATCAATACGACCAAATTCTTTCATTGTTTCATCTACAACATGCTGAACTTGCTCTTGATTCGTTACATCACATTCAAAAGCTAGAGACTTTACTCCGGCTTTCTGTAGCTCCTCACTAACAGCTTCACAAGCCTCTCGTTTCCTTGAACAAATAACTACATTAGCTCCAGCTTCTGCAAATCCTTCTGCGATTTGCTTACCAAGTCCTCTTCCACCTCCTGTAACAATCGCAGTCTTACCAGTTAAGTCAAACAGTTGCATGACGTTCATCCTATATCCCCCTCGTTATCTATACTTCTTCAATTCTTGTCTTGCTACTGCGCTACGATGCACTTCATCCGGACCATCAGCCAGTCTTAGCGTTCTCGCATTAGCCCAGTGAGCAGCTAGCGTATAATCATCACTAACTCCAGCACCGCCAAAAGCTTGGATGGCGCGATCAATAACACGAAGCGCCATATTAGGAGCCACTACTTTGATCATCGCAATTTCTGCTTTCGCTTCTTTGTTCCCAACTGTATCCATCATATATGCCGCTTTTAAGGTAAGAAGTCTTGCCTGTTCAATTTCAATACGAGAATCAGCGATCCATTCTCGAACAACACCTTGCTCAGATATTTTCTTCCCGAACGCTTCTCGTTCTTGTACACGCTTACATAAATCTTCAAGTGCGCGCTCTGCCGTACCGATTAATCTCATACAGTGATGAATTCGACCAGGACCTAGTCGCCCTTGAGCAATTGCAAAACCTTTTCCTTCTTCCCATAGCATGTTTGTAGCTGGTACTCGAACATCTTTATATTCAATTTCAGCATGTCCGTGCGGTGCGTGGTCATACCCAAAGACAGGAAGAACACGTTTTATTGTCACCCCTTTCGTATCAAGAGGAACAAGAATCATCGACTGCTGTTCGTGCTTTGATGCGTTCGGATCGTTTTTGCCCATTACAATAGCAATTTTGCACCTAGGGTCACCTGCACCTGACGACCACCACTTTGTTCCGTTGATAACGTACTCATCACCATCACGTTCGATTCGTGCTTGAATATTTGTAGCATCAGATGACGCAACATCAGGTTCTGTCATTGAGAAACAGGAGCGGATGTCCCCAGAAAGAAGAGGTTCAAGCCATTGTTCTTTTTGCTCGACTGTTCCGTAACGGACTAATACTTCCATATTTCCAGTGTCAGGTGCCGCACAGTTAAATACTTCAGGCCCAATCATAGAACGCCCCATTACTTCACAAAGAGGAGCATATTCAGCATTGGTAAGACCTGCGCCATACTCACTATCTGGAAGAAAAAGATTCCATAATCCAGCATCTTTCGCTTTCTGTTTTAACTCTTCCATAATTGGTGGAATGGCAGACCACCTACTATCTTGCGCTGAAAGCTGTTCTTCATAGACTTTTTCATTAGGGTATACATTCTCATCCATAAATGCCGTTAATTTTTCAAGATACGATAAGCAACGCTCTGAATAGTCGAAATTCATCATTTGTTGGCTCCTTTTACCAGTTATCTAACTAACCGGTTGGTATGTTCTTGTAATAATTATAAATTTATTATTCCAAATATTCAATACAAATGTTAAAATTTAAAATCCTGTTGGCCAATTAGCTAAATTTCTATTGCTTTTTGAACCGTTTTTATAACACGCCAGTTCAAGGGTTCTGGCAAGAAACACCCGCGTTTCGCCTGGATCAATGACATCATCGATTAAATGCTTCGCGGCTGCTTTATAAGGAGAACTATCAAAGCTCCATTCCTCTAAAAGCTTCTCTCGATCCTGTTTCGGATTTTCAGATTGCATTAATTCTCTGCCATAAACGACATTCACACCAACTTCTGGTCCAGTAAAATTAATTTCTGCTGATGGCCAGGCGACGACAAAATCCGCTCCCATTGTTGGGCCACACATATTCCCGTAAGCTGCCCCTACACTTTTTCTGATGACTACGGAAAGTTTCGGAACCGTGGACTGCGCTAGAGCCTGATTCCACATCATAATTTTCGTCGGGATTTTTCCCTTTTCTGCTTCGGAACTTACTCGGAACCCTGGAATGTCGTGAAGGAAAATCAAAGGTATATGAAATGAATCACACATACAGATAAAATCAGTCGCCTTTTCACATTCCTGTACACCAGCAGCACCTGCATATTTCATCGGTTGATTTGCAATAATCCCTACTGTCCTTCCTCCTATTCTTGATAGAACAGTTAAGAGAGCAGGTCCAAACTCGGGTTTAAGTTCAAAGAACTCCCCGTTATCGACTAACTCTTTCAACACCTTTTTCATGTTATACGCACGATTCCGTTTCTCTGGAACAATTGAAAGTAGCTGATCAACTCGCCTTTCGAGCGAATCCTCATTGTGACATAATGGTGGTTCCTCTTCACTATGCGAAGGAAGATAGCTTAAGAATAACTTCAATTGATCAATGCATTCCTCTTCCGAGTCTGCAGATTGATCAATCTGACCTGTGTGCTTATGATGAATTTCAACACCTCCTAGCTGATTCTCTGTTATTTTCTCTCCAGTTGCAATCTCAAGCATTCTTGGACCAGCTACCCCCATGCACGTCCCATTCAGCTGTGTCACAAAAT
Source organism: Anaerobacillus sp. QJM3NY_32 (assembly GCF_056173645.1). Classification (NCBI taxonomy): domain Bacteria; kingdom Bacillati; phylum Bacillota; class Bacilli; order Caryophanales; family Bacillaceae; genus Anaerobacillus; species Anaerobacillus sp. QJM3NY_32. Next base: position 2,329,802 of record NZ_CM149684.1, read on the forward strand.
CCGAAGACACCGCTAGCCATGTTGGTCCTCCGAAACTATCACCTAAAATCGCTGTGACCATCGGAACTTCACGATGATGCATTAACATTTCTTGAGGGAAAAGCTTATCACTAATACCATCAGAGCCCATTCCATCTGGCATTCGGAGACCTCCCCCTTCACTTAAATTAACTAATGGTAAACCTCTCTTTAATGCATACGCATGAGCAGCTTTTGTTTTTCGAATATGGACAGCACCTTCTGTACCTGCAAATACTGTTTTATCACCAGCTTGAACTACTATCGGGCGTCCATCTACCCGAGCAACTCCACAGATCACACCGTCACCTGGACTTTTTTCCTCGAGTCCTGGAATATCAGACGAGGTTAATTTACCAAGTTCAAGAAAGGACCCTTCATCAACTAGTAGGGCAATTCGCTCCCTAGCTGTCTTTTTACCTTTTGCATGAAGCGCGTCGATTTTATGTTGTCCCCCCATACGCTCTGCAAAAACTCTACGATTCTTTAACTCTTCTACAATATTCTCCATAATCTCACTCTCCTTATCTATCTTTTAACAGTCTTCTCAATACTTTACCTGAAGATGTTGCGGGTAAGCTCTTTCGAATTTCAATCACTTTTGGTGCTTTATAAGCTGCCATATGAGCTTTCGCCCATGCTAATAATTCTTCTATAGATCGATTTGAATCGTTAGGGTCAAGGACAATGACAGCTTTAATGATTTCTCCTTTTTGCTGATCAGGTATTCCGATAACAGCTGTTTGCATAATGGCTGGATGTTCATTCATTAGTACTTCTACATCTTCTGGAAAAACGCTATATCCTGAGCTCTTTATCATTTCTTTTACTCGACCTTTAAAATACAAATATCCTTCTTCATCAAGGTGACCAATGTCGCCTGTATGAACCCATCCGTTTTTAAGCGTAGCCGCAGTCTCTTCGGGTCGATTGTAGTACCCTTTAAACACACCAGGGCTTTGAATAATAATTTCTCCTTCTTCATAAGGTGGTAGCTCATCCCCACTCTCAAGACCGACGATTTTAATGGTAGTATGATGAATCGGAATGCCACAACTCCCATACTTAATGTTTTCTTTTGGCATAAAAGTGTCACATGTATGTGTTTCACTCAATCCATAAGAAGCTTCATAAAGCAAACCGCCCGTTATTTTTTTCCATTGATTTGCTAGTTTTTCAGTTACTTGGAGCCCGAAACTCGTCGCTAGGTTTAGTCGAAGGGAAGTAAAATCACGCTGTTCAATATTTGGTATTTGCATGATCGCTCCATTCATTGGAGCAATGCTATACCACATTGTAATACGATGATCCTCAATTGTACGAACTACGGTTTCTGGGTCAAATCGACTTAGTAACACCGTTTCATTGCCACTATAAACTGGAAGATTGACGCCCATAACCATTCCAGCAATATGACATAACGGGGCATTGGCCAGTAGCTTTTCACCTTCCCCTACTTGATTACATGTCATTGTTGCAGCGGTTTTATATAAAGCGTTTTCATAAGTTAACATAGCTGCTTTCGGTCTTCCTGTTGTGCCAGATGTAAACACCATCAGAGAAACGTCATCTAATTGAACTTTAGCAGACTGAAATAGATTCGATTCTGTTTCAAAAAGTGATTCAAGAGTCGTAAACCTTGAGGCTTCCTCGGAGTTAAGTAATTCTTGCGGTACGAGAGAGAGATTTTCCTGCTGAATAAGTGATTGATAAGAAACCGTAACAATAAAGGAGAGACTATCTTCCATTTCGTGAAGCATTGGCAACAGTTCTAGGCCGGATACTATACCTTTGATATCTCCTTCGCTTATTAAATATGAAAGCTCTGATGATTTATACATTGGGTTTAATGGTACAACAACTGCCCCGAGCTTTTGGATCGCATAATGGGAAATAAGATATTGCGGACAGTTTTGCATAAATACTGCCACGTGATCGCCTTTCGTTACCCCGATCCTTGCCAAATAATTAGCCAATTGATTTGATCGCTCACTCCATTCCTTCCATGTCAATTCGTAACCATAGTAATGGATTGCTGTTTGATTTGGTGAAATTTCGGCATTTAATGCAAGATATTCATGAAGCGGCTTTTTCCCATTTAAGTATTCTAACGTTACTGGAACAGCTTCTGGCCAACTCGTTTTCATTTTTTTCATAATAGCCTCCTTCATACTGACCGTATGGTATGTCTTTCGTTTATCATACATGTAGCCGTTCTCACTATTCAATATAAAATTCATGTTTTACATAGATAAAATTGGGAAATAGTGTTTTATCACTTTGAAAGGAAGAATGAAGATGAATAAAAACTTATACCAGCTCACACAAGAATATGAAAAATTCACCGATGACTGCAAAGGTGAAACCGTTCCAGAATTTGTAGAGAATTTCATATATGGCTCAATGGACTACAACGAACAGAACCTTCCTAAACTAACGGAAGAAATGGGGAAACAAGCTCAGAATCAAGAACCAGAAGAATTTAAAAGAGCTTTTGACGAAATGCTCCTATATCTAAGAGATCGATTTATGGCGCTCGATCCAGATAAAGAATATTGGCCACTTCACTACCGTGAAGGCGTTAGCGCATTTGTAGCGATGATTGATGGGTTAATCGTTCAATATTTCTCAGGACTATATACAGTAGAAGAATTGAAAGAGCGTACTCCACTATTTGCTGCGGTCATTCTTAATGGATTCGTTGGTGTTAACGAAAACGAATATGAAGCTCTATCGACAGATTAATTGAAAAAAATCCTGCCATGCCGGCAGGATTTTTCATCTATTATTTTTGCAGGCGATAAACTTGTGAATACTTCTCTTCAAGATATTGAATCAAATATTCAGCATTTAGCCCTTCGCCAGTAATGTCTTTAATAATATCAATTGGTTGCTTTAGCTTACCGTACTGATGGATGTTTTCTGTTAACCATTCTTTAATAGGCACCAAGTCACCCTGTTCTAATAGCTCATCAAATTGTGGGATGTCTTTTAACATAGCATTCTTAATTTGAGCCGCATAAATGTAACCTAGCGCATAGGAAGGGAAATAACCAAATGAGCCACCTGACCAGTGGACATCCTGAAGAACGCCGACCGCATCGTTATCTGGAGTAATGCCTAAATACTCCTCCATTTTTTCGTTCCAGATCGTTGGCAAATCCTTCACTTCAATTTCTCCATTAATCAATCCTTTTTCAATTTCGTAACGAACCATGATATGCAGCGCATACGTCATTTCATCTGCTTCAATTCGAATCAAAGAAGGACCCGCAACGTTAATGGCACGGTAATAATCTTCTAATGAAACATCATCAAACTGTCCAGTTGAATAGCTTTTAAGCTTGTCGTAATTGTTTTTCCAAAATGATTGATGACGACCCACGAAGTTTTCCCAGAAAAGAGACTGTGATTCGTGAATCCCCATAGACGTACCAGTACATAAAGGCGTGCCAATCAATTTGGGTGATAAATTCTGTTCGTATAAAGCATGACCGCCCTCATGAATCGTACCAAATACTGCTGTGCGAAAATCACCTTCATCATACTTCGTCGTAACACGCACATCACCAGGATTCAGTCCAGTTGCAAATGGATGAACCGTCGTATCAAGACGACCAGCGTCAAAGTCATACCCCATTTTCCTCAATACTTCCATACTGAAGGCTTGTTGCTTATCTTGTGGGAAATGTTCAAACAAAAAGTCAGTTTTGGGCTGATCACTCGCATTAACAACTTGTTGTACAAGTGGCACAATATGTTCTCTAAGTTGGTTAAATACGCGATCAATCATTTTCACTGTTACACCTGGTTCAAATAGGTCAAGCAGCGTATCATATTTATTTTCATCGTATCCCCAATATTCGACAAATTTCTGATTGAATGCAACAAGCTTTTCGAGATACGGTCTAAACAATTCGAAGTCAGCTTTTTCCTTCGCTTCTTCCCAGATCGTCTCTGCTTTCGAACTTAAAATGACATATTCAGAGTACTCTTCTGCAGGAATTTTTATGTTCCGATCGTAGTCTTTACGGCACTCTTCTACCGTTTTACGAGTGATTTCACTTAATTCAGTTTGCTGGTCTTCCTTTGTAAGCTCATCAAGATACCCCTTCATTTCAGGAGATACCGACATTTCAAAAACTTCAGAAGACATCATTCCAATAACCTCAGAGCGCTGTTCAGCACCTTTTTTTGGTGCGCCAGTGCGGAGATCCCAATACATAACCCCAATCGCTTCATTAAAACTCGTCATTTTCTTTACATAATTTAAAAATTCCTGCTCGGTTTGTTTGATTTCTGTTGCCAAATCGTTCAACTCCTTAAAAAGTAATTTCCTTCATAACAATAAATTCGACATATCTCGTTTAACTATGTAAGGATTTGTCGGAAGTTAAAAAATTCTAAAATAATGAATATAAACTTTCTCATGTTATCCTTTGGATAAGCTCAATAGTTCAAGGAGGGATTCAGATGTCATTGCAAAATCTGATAAACACATTTGATCAGGAAAAAGGAAGAAAGCCTGCTAGTGCAGACGAACTACTCGACTTTATCCAGGTGAATTATTTACAAGGTTCGATTTCTTTATATGAGTATCAAACCTATTTTAAAGAGCTCCACTCACAAGGCGCAAAGAAACCAGAGTACTTCACGCATGAAGAAATGAAAGCCTTTTAATCCCTCTTGTTCTATCCTACCATAAGTTACTAATGATACGTACATGAAAAGCCATGGGCAATGCTGCCCATGGCTTTTCTACATTTCCAAACTTCTTTATACGGCATTCATAATAATTGCAATCACCAGACCAATAAGGGCAATTGTTGCAATAATTGATAATATAGAAAGCGCTATAAAAATCCACCCAGCCACTTTACGTCCCGTTTTAAGTAGATAAATTCCAAGTGTAAGAAATGTAAATAGGAATCCTAATACTCCCCATAACCAGGGATTCTTATCATGCTTTGGAGCGTCCATTATTAGAAATATGGCGACTGCAATAGGTACAATAAGACCAATAAACTCGATTGTAAACCCTCCTTCCGTCATTCCCGACCCGGAAAGAATACACGATATTTTATGATTCGTCTATAATAATTTCTAATTTTTCTTTATTTATGTAAAAATGATGAAATAATCCATAAGCTACTATTTCTTTATCATTCCATAACTTTGTTCGATATACAGAAAACACGTACATATTCGTTCTAGTGGTATTTGCTTCAACATATGGAATGACAGCCAAATCGACGCCTATTTCCATAAGCGCATTTTGGTCTTTTTTAAGTTGATCCCCTACCCACCTACTATAATCAGTCTGATTAGGATTTGTATGAAACATTACGAACCCTAATACGACGATGATAATAGACATAGTTTTTTTCATTCATTTCACCCCTCTCTTGTTTCTTTAGCTCTTTTATACCATATACATATTATTCCGTTTAAATGTCTATTAGACGTGGGAACAAATAAGTACATCATAAGTTAAGGGGAGGAAAAATGAAAATGAGACAACATCGAATCAATACGCTAAAACCAGGTGAACACTATACCGCCAAAGAACTGGATAGCTTTGTATCAACGACGGATGTTCTTTTACTTTCAAGTAATGCTTCACAACTTTTTTCTGATCCGGAACGTGAGTATAAGGTGACCCATGAAGTGGAAGGTTTTTTTGAACATTCTTCTGATGAAGGTGAGAAGTACTTTCGGGATAAACGTGCTTATGTTGTTGAAAAAGTATAATGACCTGTTATAAAAGATAATTACTATCAAAAAATCCAAATTAAAACACCTCTCGTTACTAGAGAGGTGTTTTTTACAGTCTTATTATATTAATCTTTCTTTGGCGGTCTCGGTCCAAAGTATTGATAGTAATGCGTTTTGATATCACCATTGTAGAGTTTGCGGTTCTTTGTTGATCTCTTTCCATAAACTTCTTGGAAGCGAGGATGTGAAGTTAGAATATAAACAGACCATGTATCAAGACGCTCACGGAAGGCTTTTCCCATCTTTCGATACATGTCTTCCACTTCTTCTCTTTCACCAAGACGCTCACCATACGGTGGGTTTCCGATGAGAGTACCATACTCAAACTTAGAGCTAACATCCGTAACTTGCATCTGCTTAAATTGAATCATATCTCCAAATCCAGCTTCAAGAGCATTATTCTTAGAAAGGTCGACCATTTTAGGGTCAAGGTCGCTACCAAAAATGTGAAGAGGTTGATCATAATTTGCAAGGTCCTCCGCTTCAATCATAGCTTCTTCCCAGCGCTTCTTCCCGATCCACTCCCAATCTTCAGAAGCAAATTCTCGATTAAAACCGGGTGCGATGTTTTGGCCGATCATAGCTGCTTCAATTGGAAGAGTTCCTGATCCACAGAATGGATCCATGAATGGTTTATCTGCATTCCAATTCGTTAGCATCACCATTGCTGCTGCCATAGTTTCCTTAAGTGGAGCTGCACTATGGAGGTACCTGTACCCTCTACGGTGCAAGCCTTTGCCACTCGTATCAATTGTAAGAATAGCCGTATCCTTGTGAATCGCAACTTCGATTTTAAATAGTGGTCCATCTTCATCAAACCACGAAACGTTATATTTTTCCTTCATGCTCTCTACGATCGCTTTTTTGACAATCGCCTGGCAGTCCGGAACACTATATAATGTCGACTTTACAGATCGACCACTTACGGGAAACTCAGCATTTTCGGGTAGTAAATCTCCCCACGGGAGTGCTTTCGTTGCTTCGAAAAGCTCATCAAATGTCGTTACTTTGAATTCCCCGACTTTAAGCTTAACCCTGTCAGCTGTTCTTAACCAGTAGTTCGATCGACAGATTCCAATTTCATCACTTTCATAAGTGACTTTTCCGTTATCGACACGTACATTTTCAAAACCAAGATCCTTTACTTCACGAGCAACCAATGATTCGAGCCCCATGGTGGCCGTTGCAATTAGTTCCATTTTCGCCATTTTACCCACTCCAATCTTTTGCTCTTTTATGTAACGTAGGTTTACCCTATTATCATACAAAAATAAATTGTTTCATGTTAGACCTATTTCGCGTGGAGGAGAGAATGTATTCTTTTAAGTCTTTTTATTATGCTTTCCAATCCATGCGCATTCATAGCCTTAACGTACAAAAAAGCCCCTTAAGGGCTTTTCATCAAAGATGATAACGTTCTGTAAGCCATGTTCTGTTCCATCGTACTGCGAACGGGTCTCCCCTCGTACTCAGGTGGTAATCATCTATCTCCAGACGCGTCCTCACCGCCTGGCTTTCTCTCCGTTCAATTCCTTCAAGAAAGCTCCCCTACCATAATTTGGGTTTCTCGCTCGTGGGGTTTACCTCGTTCCACTCTTAATGTTTCCATTAAGACTTCGTCACTGTGGCACTTTCAAAGTATTCGGGCCTTATCCGTGAAGAACTTAGGCCGTTTCCCCGCCGTTAGCCCAATTGGACTACCCTGACTTATTGTTTCATCAGGCACGAACACTACGATCATCTCAGATCGTGCGAGCATGGACTTTCCTCTACATGCCACTTAATTGCGACATACAGCGACTACCCGAACGTTATCATTGTTAGGACAGCAAAAGCAATTATATCTTATATTCTACAATGATGCAAGGTTGCTTAAAGAATTGTTATGTTTATTTATATTAGTATAGTACGGTAATTGAAATTTTTATAACTGTAAAAAATAAACCGCCGTTTGGTGGTTTATTCGTACAACTTACTACCGAAAACGTGTTTCTCTAGGTTTGATAGTCGTTTTAGGATATCATAATTGGTATTTCCAGGCTGCGTTTGAGAACGCGTCTGCTGTCTCTTTTGTTGCTCAGACATACGATCCATCTCTCTTCTAAGACGCGTATTTTCTTGTCTCAGCTGTTCAATGTCATTTTCAAAACGCTCATAATCTTTAATTACTACGTCCAAAAACTTGTCGACATCATCCTGATCATAACCGCGAAATCCGCTTTTAAAATCTTTTTCAAGAATATCTTTAGCTGTTAATTGAGTCGGTTGTTGCTCTGCCATTTTATCACCTCTGTATGTATGCAGTTATTGTCTTTATTTTATTCTTCCAAAAGAGCTTCCTCTTGTCAATCGGAATCTCTTCTATTCTCCTTATTGACTGTAGAAATCGGGATTACTTTCACGTAAATCCTGCTCTAATAAATCAAGGTCAATAGGTGTGATGGTAAAAACTTCGTAACCTTCATCCGTTCTCTGTCTGTTCTTTGCTTCTTTCAAGTAATAATCAGGAGAACCAGGCGTATCTTCGTCATATAATACGAGCATAGCATGACTCTTACGAACGAGAAATTCATTCTTTGCTTTCAATTGCCCTGGATTTTCGTAAGGTCGACTTGTGATTGATTCAACAAAGTCAGCTTCTCCCATGATCATTTGATAGAATTCTTGAGTAGGCTCTTTCCATTTACTTTCTTGATCTAGGAATGGCGTTAAAACGGCTAGCTTTAAATCGGGATACATTTCTCTTAAATCAAGTGCAACTTCAGCAGCCCAGAGCTCAACACCAGTTTGCCCACTGATTAGTATCCACTCAAAATCTCTCTCTTCGATAAGCTGAGACATGCGACTCTGAAGGGCTGCCTTTATAATTGGAAGTCCAGGATGATCGTCGTTAAATATTCCTAGTTCGTGTGCCTTATAGCCAGTAACAAGTAAAACGTTTGCCACTTAGACACCTCCTATGTAAAAACGAACTGGAAGACCAGTTCGTTTCATTATTTCGTTATTTTCTTCTCTTTTGAGCAGGACTTACTTGACCTGGCATACCATTGCCATTTGGTCCTTGCATAGCTCCTGCTACTTGGGAAGGATTAGTAGGTGCGTATCCAGCCGGCATTGCGCCTGTCGGGCGTGGTGGCGGATAATTGTTCATGTGTGAAGCTAGCACTTCCTCTGACTCTGTTAAAGGATAACTATGATTGTGCTCATACATGTGATGATGGACGTTTTTAATATGCGTAGGATGAATATGATCTACGTTGTGCTTATAATAGTGATTTTTGACACAACATTTTGTCGGATATACAACAGGACTTGTCGGACATGGACCTCCAGGACCTTGCATTGCTGGACTTACCTGACCTGGCATGCCGCCTTTCATGGCCGGACTCACCTGGTTTGGCATATTCGCATTTGGACCCTGCATTGCTGGACTTACTTGATTTGGCATATTCGCATTAGGTCCCTGCATTGCTGGACTTACCTGATTTGGCATATTCCCATTCGGGCCCATGCGATGATGTCTATGAAACATAGTGTAGGTTCCCCCTTCTTAAATTGGTGAATTCCCTACTAGCCTATGTTGATCACGATGTACATGTACTGTGTATTCGTCCTTATTTCCTCAATACAAACGCAATTTCCACGCCTATTTTTGTACGACTACTTCATTGTCACTATAAATCTGGGCCGACTCACTAATTTGACTCATAACGACCACTGTTAACGCAATTACCATAAAAAACATTACCATAATGACCTGCTTCAATTACCATCTCTCCATTACATCAAATCTGAATCCTTTTCTTAAAAAAACAGAAACTTCAATATACTACTCAAAGTTACAACAAGAGACGACAATTGTAAACGGTGTTTCTACATGTTTTCTAAAAGAAATCGTCGAATATCATCTCTTTGTGCGCTTGCCCGGGGAATAATTAGGAAAATGAAGCTATTTCCTACCAAATACGAGATTATCTCTAGCAATTCGCCGTCTTATTTCTTGTTCATGACCGTCCTTCATGTCCAATTTGTGAAACATTTTCAAACAAAGCTCCGCTGTCATTCTTGCGTCGTTTAGGGCATGATGACGTTCATGACGTTCAATATTTAATTTCCTTATCAACGAATCAAGCTGCGGATTACTGCGAGGAAATAATTCCTTCGCCAGTGCTTCCGAATCCAAATAAGGTGGTAAATAATCTGGCAACCCCCATTTTTGAACGAGTGTTTGTAGAAAATAAACATCAAATTTAACTGGATGAGCAATAAGGGTCGTCCCTTTACTAAACGCCATAAATTCTTCAAATACTTCAATAAATGTCCATCCCGCTCTTATTTCATCAAATGATAGACCCGTTAGATGTCTAACAACTCGCGGTACTTTATGAATAGGGCGAACAATTCGATAGAAAGTTTCCTCGAGAATCCTTCCTTCAACAAGATCGATTTTAACCGCACCGATCGAAATAACTTCATCTCCGATAGCTGGATAAAAACCCGTCGTTTCGAGATCGTAAACGGTAAAATATCGACTGCTTGATTCTTGATATAATAACAGAGACTCCTGTAAGCGATCATAAACTGGTAAATCCTTGTCCCTTTTGATCTTTTTCTGCCATTTCACACGATCATATAGATAATAGCGCAATAATTTCAAACCTATGGACGACATTGTTAAATACTCCGATTCCTTCGAAAGCTTAATTCACTTACCTGCTGCATCCGTTTTGCTACAAGCAATGCTTCCCTCATTTTCCTTCTCTCTTCTTTTTCCCATTCGATTGGCCTTACTTGATTCGAAATCTCTACCCCTTTTTCTAGTTGATAAAGGTTTTGCCTAACACGGAACGTATAAAGGTAATGAAGAGATGTTTCGATATTGATCACATCACGATGATGAAAAATTTCTTTTTTCTTTAACTCATGAAGCCTTTTGATTGTATTAACTTCTTCCACTCCATATTTCATTGCAAAAATTCGAATACCGTTCACGATTTGCATAATAGCAGCTTTTTTCAAATCAAGCGTTTTTTCTTTCCCACGAAGTTGAAGCTTTCCAAGAGGATTTAACGGCACGCGAAAACGAATCGTATCCTTCATTAACAGCATTTGAAGCGTTTGAGCTTTCTTAATTCGTGCAGTAATGCGACTTCTTAATGTTCGTGCGAGATCAAAATCTCCGTAAACAGGACGAAAATCCATAAAAATTGTAAAATTCCGGATCTCTTCAGCATCTGTTTCAGTAATCCAACGATTTACTTCTGTTTGCCAATTAGAAACAGAGCGTCTCCATTTCTCATTTTTCGCCATTATGCCACCCTCACACTCAGGGAGACCACATGTCGTAAGCATCGTATTGATTTTCTTTGCAAATATCGAGAAATACGTTTCAATTTCCTGTTTATGCTCGAGGTGTTCATAATCATCAATAATAAGTCCGTTGTCTTGATCTGTACTAAAAGCCTGTTCTTTGCGCCCTTCGCTCCCCATAACGATGAAGCAAAAGTTCACTGGCGCCCGTCCATATCCCTCACTGATCATTTCCTTCTCTGCAAGTAAAATAATGCGTCGATGCATTTCATCATTATAATTGGACATCATCTCACATATTTCATAACCCAACGTATTTGCGTCAAGTAACTCTTGAATAAATGAGCGGAATTCTTCATGTATTGGTGGTGAAAGATTCATTATTTCATTAAGCTCTTTAGCTCGTGATAGTCGATAAGACAGATCTAAATAGGCCGATTCCTGAATCCCTAAGAAAGATTTGGCTGAAACCATACCGACAATACGATCTCGCTTTACAACAGGTAGCAAAGAGACTTTGTGAAATTTTAAGTACGCCAATGCTTCATAACTAAAGGCATCCTCTTCTACCATATTAGGTTTTTGATACATCCACTTATGAATAGGATCTTGAAATTGTCCCATTGTAAGTGCATTTATGACCTCTAGCGGTGTTATTGTACCAAGAACACTTTCACGATCTTCACTTACTATCACACCGTCATAATTTTTCGTTCGAAAGAGCTCAGCTGTTTCTAATACCGTATAAGTTGGTGGGATCGTCACCTTCGTATCCATAATCGCGCTCACTCGTGTTCTATACAAGGCAATGTTTTCACCATCGGCCTCCCGATCTCGCTCTTGCTTAATTTCATCATAGAGGCTTCTCATACGTTCACCAATGGTATCGAGAACATTATGTGAAAAGGCAGGGTTTTCTGTCATGATCTTTAGCATGACTTCTTTTTTGATTCGAATCACCTGGCAATCTTCATTAGCTTGAACAGAAAACGTCATAGACGCATCTGTAAGCATAATCATGAGCCCAACTAGATCTCCGGGATAGTAGAAACGCATTGTCGTTTGTTGCCCATTCGCTTTGTGTACGATGTTTTTAGCAATACCTGAGACGAGGAGATAAAGCGTATTCGTATCTTCATCTTCGTGATATAAAAATTCACCCTTCTGATAAGTTGCGAAATGTGCTGATTCCATTAGACTTTCGATTTCAGCATCGCTCAAAGAATGAAATGGTTCCTTTTTCTTCAACACTTCATAGAAATCCTGCATAACAACCTCCTATCGTTAGCGAGCTGCTTTTTGCTCAATTCTCTCGATTCGCTTCATATATTGCAGCCGCTCGTTCTCTTCTTTATCTTTAAGAATCCGTTTCTTCTCTTTCCACTTTTCGTATGCAGACAGAGCATAGTGAAGGGCTTTCTCATAGTCTTTCGCTTTATGCTCATAATATTTAGCTAATTCAATGTCGCACTCTTCATCATTTGTGGATTGTGATAGCGTCAGCCAAATCTCAATGGCTTCTTGAACGTTATCCTGCTTCTTATATATCCGTGCAAGCGCCTTTTTTGCGTCCTGTTCATGACGACCAGTTGTCTTTTCATATAGTAAAGCCGCATGATCCTCTTCACCAACAGCTTCCCACCATCGAGCAGACTGGTATTGTTCACCAGCTGTTAAGGACTTTCCTTCCACATCAAGAAGGAGATTAGACAAACGAGTATATAGCGTGATTAAAGATAAGATATCTTCTTCATTGTGTTTCATCACGCCTGCGATCAGCTCTGGATCTGGATCTTTTACAAACTCGAAATAAAGCATAGGAGCTAAATAGCCTGGAATATCTTCTTCCCGTTCAAAACCTAGCTGCTGTTCTTCTACGTTCGCGAGTCTAACAGACTCCATATCATTTTTCCAGAATCGCCTCGCTCCGTGCAACAGATCGAAATGACCAAATTGCGGTAACTTAGGGACTTGTTCACGAATAAGCGTATGACGTGTTTTCACCTGTGGCCAATCAAACGCTTTGCCATTGTAGGTAACTAGGTTCTTCAATTCTTTTACATCTTCTAAAAAAGCTTGATACATCGGAACTTCTGCACCTGGGCCAGGCAAGAAATACTGATTTACAGAAATTCCTTCTTCTGTATACTGGCTATATCCAAGTAGAAAGATAGTATTTCCAACCCCACCTCCTAAGCCAGTTGTTTCTGTATCAAAAAACAATAAATCGGATGGCTGAAGGTGTTTTGAGGAGAGTGGATGTGCACGATAGTGACGATTCCAGCGTTCGACAACTTGCTCAAGTTCTTGGAAAGTGTAACGTCCATGCTGATAGGAAGTTGGATACTGTTTTTTTCTCACTAGCGCATATTCTCCGTCAAAGAAAAACGGGTGAGCATCTAAATCACGCCACTTGTTCAAATGAGGCACTTCGTGAATCGGCTGCTCTACTTTCGCTTCCACTTCTTCTCCTTCGTTCAAGTTCATATGCTTTTTCATTCGATTTAATTTAGCTTTCAGTGACATCAGAATGTTCACCTCTTAAATATTTAAGTAAATAAATGGCTGTTTGCTTACTATTTTCACCCGTTTCACCGGAAACGCCCACACATGAAGGACAGCCACTTTCACATTCACAATTAACAACAATGGATTCGGCTTCTTTTAATATAACCCCTAGCTCTTTGTAAACTCGCTCCGATAGCCCAATGCCACCAGGGTAGCGATCATAGAAGAAAACGGTAGGCTTGTTTGAATGGACAGCTTTGATTTGTGGTGTCACATGGAGATCCGATACATCGCACATGACAAACAGCGGAGCAACGTTACGAAGAACGTTACCAAGTCCTAACAATCCTTCCTCTAAGCGATTTTCTCCCATTGTTTGAACGAAGCTTTCAGGAAAGTCAAACCAGCAAGCATTCGTGTGAAGCTCTTCCTCGGGTAAGTGAATCGGACCTGATCCAATATTTTCGTGAGTTTCAAATTTAATTTTCTTAAAAATAGTTGCCATAGCATTTACCATAACTTCTCCATACGTTGCGGTTGTGTGTGGGAGCGGTTCATGCTTGTCTTCTTCTAGAACCTTCAGTTGAACAGCAAGATTAGCATCCGTATAGTAATCCACATCAACTTCCCTTACCCAAGCTTTTTTCTCGTCATAGTCAAGAAGCTCCACTTGATATTGCACACCCTGGTGAAGGTAAATCGCTTCTTCATGAAGAAGCGTCATGGCACTAAATCTGTCCATTTCTCCAATGACTTTTACATTAGCAGCCGTTGTTTGATCAATAATAACGACATTTTCCTGCGAAGCAGAACGAAGGCTTACGTTGTGAGCCGGGAATGCATCGTTCATCCAGAACCAGCGATTTGCCCGATGATGAAGCAGCTGTTCGTCTGTTAAAAACTCAAGAACATCCTCGATGTCTTCCCCACCAAACGTATCCCCTTGTTGAAATGGAAGCTCATACGCTGCACATTTAACATGATCTACAAGAATAATTAAGTTATTGGGGTTCACTCGCGCCTCTTCTGGGTTCCGTTCAAAAAAGTAATCCGGATGTGTAATCATATATTGATCAAGCGGACTAGAACTAGCGACGACAAATACAACAGACTCATCTTGACGGCGACCCGCACGTCCAGCCTGCTGCCACGTGCTCGCAATGGTGCCTGGATAGCCTGTCAGCACGCACGCTTGAAGCTGTCCAATGTCCACACCAAGTTCGAGGGCGTTCGTGCTTACCACGCCTTTAATGTCTCCATTTCGAAGTCCTCTTTCAATTTCCCTTCGCTGCTTCGGTAAATAACCACCCCGATATCCCATAATGGAACGCGGTCCTAATTCACGCTGTTCTAGCTGCTGTAAGTATGTGAGAAGGATCTCAACCCGAACACGACTACGCGCGAAAACAATTGTTTGAATGTTGTTTTTTAATAGTTCCGCCGCTAAGTTTCGTGCTTCAAGCGTAGCCGATCGTCTAATGTTCAAGGCTTGATTTACAACAGGGGGATTATAAAGAACAAAATGCTTTCGTCCAGTAGGAGCCCCATTGTTATTAATTAACGTAATTCCTTCACCAGTAAGCTCCTCTGCAAGCTCTTTTGGATTCGCAATCGTAGCCGAAGTACAAATAAATATGGGATTACTTCCGTAGAATTGACAAATCCTTTTCAATCTTCGAATCACATTGGCTACGTGACTCCCGAAAACACCACGATACGTATGTAGCTCATCGATGACAATCACTTTAAGGTTCTCAAAAAGAGAAACCCACTTCGTATGGTGTGGGAGAATAGCAGAATGCAGCATATCTGGATTCGTCATCACAATGTGCCCTGCTTTTCGAACGATTTGTCTAATGGTTGGAGAAGTGTCCCCATCATACGTATACCCTTTTAAATCCACTTCCATTTCATCAATCAATTCATTTATTTCACTTTTTTGATCTTGCGCAAGGGCTTTTGTTGGAAATAAATACAGTGCCCGACTTGACGGATCCTTCAAGATCGTATCCAAAACAGGCAAGTTATAGCACAAAGTTTTCCCAGAGGCGGTTGGTGTAACAGCGACAAAACTGTTCCCCTTTGAAGCTTCTTCATATGCTGTAGCCTGATGAGTATATAGCTGCTGCACTCCTCTATCTTCAAGTGCTTTCTTTAACTCAGGCTGCAATTCTGCAGGATATGGCGCTGTTTTAGCTTCTTTCGGTTCAATCGTTTTCCAATTAACAATATTGGATCGATACTTTTCCTCCTGCTGAAACATCTCCAGTAGCTGGGGCAGTTTCTTTTTTCTTTCCATCCGATCACCTCAAAAATTATTCTATTTCTATTGTAGCGAATATGCGTTCGAATGGATACCGTTTTGATTTGAAAGTAAAGCTTTTCCATTACCTACTAACTAATAATCGAAAACCTTCGTCAATGCTATTACAATCGAGCTCATTTCTTTCTTTAAGAGAACACGCTTTTCTCTTAAGGTACACGTATTCATCTTCAAAATAGAAACATATCAAATCAGGGTGCAATAGAAGCTTTCTATCGAGAATTTATCATCACCATACTTTTTCTCGTCCGACAACTTTACTAGTGACAAAGAAGCTACCATGGTCTCACAACCTGGGTAGCTTCTTTGTTTAATTATCCAATTCTTTTATTACCTTCTCTACATTCGTCTCAGGAAGCGAACAACTAAAATTCTCACAAACATAGATCGTTGTCGTATCTGTCTTTTCAAATTCAGCTACAAATGGAGCTGCTTCTTTTAACAAGGTAGGATCTTCAGTACTAATCACTGTAAGTTCAGGGAAAAAGTTCTGCTGTAAAAACTCTGCAATCTTTTCTTTGCTTGTATCACCATTTTTCCCAACAATAACAACTTCTTTTGGAGAGGATAAAGTATAAAGCTTGCTCATTAAGAAATAAGCGTGTCCACTGGAATACGAAGATACATCACCTGAAAAAGCGGTAAACATCTTGTTAGCCCACACATCATACTTTGCCTCCCCCGTTAACTTCGACAAACGAAGCAGTTGAAGAACAGCTACACTATTTCCAGACGGTAGCGCCCCATCATGCACATCCTTAGGTCGTGCAATTAATTCATCTGCATCATGGCCGTAAAGATAGAAACCTCCAGCGCTATCGTCCCAGAATAAATCGTGCATCTCATCTGACAGTTTTTTCGCTTTGACGAGGTATTCTGACTTAAACGTAGCTTCATACAATTCGTTTAATGCCCATAATCCATAAGCATAATCATCATGGTATGCTTTAAATTTCACTTCACCATCGCGGTAACGAGCCATTAATCTACCGTCTATGACGAGATTTTCTTCGATGAATCTGAATGATTGCTCAGCAGTTTGTGTGTAGGTATGTTGAGCGAACACCCTTCCTGCCTTAGCGAAAGCTGCAATCATAAGCATATTCCAGCTTGTAAGGATCTTATCATCCTTATAGGGGTGAATCCGTTTTTCACGAACCTCATACAGCTTCTTTCTAGCCTCTTTTAACTGCTTATTAACATCTTTTTCTGTCATGCTAAATGATTTAGCAACCTTTGAAAGATCGGTTTGAATCAAGTTAGGAATGTTTTTCCCTTCAAAGTTCCCTTTTGACGTGATGTCATAAGCTTTGCAATATAGGGAGCCTAGCTTATCGCCAAGGATGTCGTGGACCTCACTCTCTGTCCAAACATAAAACTTCCCCTCTTCTCCTTCTGAGTCAGCGTCTTCAGCGGAATAAAAGCCACCTTGCTCACTAGTCATATCTCGCGTCACATACTCGAGAACATCACAAGCGACTTTCTTATAGTGTTCTTCTCCCGTTACTTGATAAGCTTCCGTGTAGGTAAGGGCAAGCATGGCGTTATCATACAACATCTTCTCAAAGTGAGGCACTAGCCATTCCTGATCTACCGCATATCTTGCGAAGCCATAGCCAACATGATCATAGATCCCGCCCTTTGCCATCGCGTCAAGCGTTCGTGTAACCATTGTTAATGCGAGATCATTATCGTATTGTCGATAATATCTAAGTAAATACATCAGCATATGAGGTGATGGGAATTTTGGAGACTGACCAAAACCACCAAAGATGGTATCAAAGGAATTTTGCATCTGCTCAAAAGCTTTATGTAAAGGTTCCTCTGTTAATTCCCCACCTTCTGCATTCATCCGCTCTTGCAAGGAGGCTGTAATTTTCTCCCCGATTCCTGTAATTCGATCAGGGTTTTCCTTATATTGCTGATAAAGCTGCATAATAGCATCTTTAAACCCAGGAATATTGTATCTGCTTTCTTTCGGGAAGTACGTTCCTGCGTAGAATGGTTTTTGATCAGAAGTTAGAAAAACGTTCAATGGCCACCCACCCTGACCCGTTAATCCCTGACAAACTTTCATATATATTGAATCAATATCTGGACGCTCTTCGCGATCGACCTTAATCGCTACAAATCGATCGTTTAAAAGCTTTGCTGTTTCCTCATCCTCAAAGCTTTCTCTTTCCATTACATGACACCAATGGCAGGTCGAATACCCGATCGAAACGAGAACAGGCTTATCCTCCCGCTTCGCTTTTTCAAACGCTTCTTCTCCCCATGGATACCAGTCTACTGGATTGTGAGCATGCTGAATCAAATAGGGCGATTTTTCATGAATTAACTTATTTTCGTATGGCTGATTGGCTTGATTTTTCACGTTACACCCTCCGTCTCTTGGTTTATCTATCTTCAGTGTATCAAAATGTGCTACATAATCCTAAAAACAAAAATAAGCGGGATTACCGCTTATCATATGTCTGATCAATATATTTTTGCTCTTCTTCTGTTGTCATTAATCTTTTTGCTTTTCCAATTGTTCCCCCATTTAGATCCCATATGTAATTATGAACTTCTACCGCATTAGAAAAATCTCCCTCGTCCCATTCTTCTAATGTTTCAACGTAAAAATCTTGATATTTGTATTCTTCATTCGTACCTTGTACTTTCTCTAATACTTCTAACATATTATCGATGCGTTCTTCTGAAATTTGATAGATTCCCCATTTATCTTTAGCAACCACTTTTTGATGAGTCATGCCGTGAATGTAATCCTGAAATTTGCTTTCCTTTGGTATGCCTTCAGCGCTAATCGGTTCTTCATTGTCACTTACATAGCGCGCAGGGTCAACAGATGATCCAGTCGCTTCATCAACGGTATCCGCTTCATTCGTTGTTTCTTTTAAATCCCAACCTAAATCAGAAATAAACCAGTAAGTGAATCCAAATATGAAGACCAAAATAGTAGAAATGGAAATGATTAATGTTTTTGTAGATGGCATTGACTGTTCCAACTCCTTAAACAAATCGATCCCTCTCAAATCGGGAAGGGATTGTTTAGATTTAACGTTCCGCAAGTCCAAAAAGGACATTTATACCTATTTTTACATACATTTCTAAAAATACAAGGTTAATAAACTATTTTCTGAAAATTTATTCAAAACTTGAATATTTGCATGTTTTATTAGGCTAATGGATAAGCATGTCCAGCTCTTTCGACATAAAGTATTGAGAGACAGGAGGTGTTAAAATGGGAAATCGCCGTAATGCAAGTAACCCTAGAACATATGTTAAACGAAACAACCAAACAGAAGGTGAAGCAACTGGTCGTAGATCTAGAGGATGTGGGTCAAGAGATAGTGACACAAGAGGTCGCCAAACTGGTCCGAGCTGTTCTAGATACTGCTCTAACGTTTGTCGTCGTTTATTTCCTTTAGACTTCACACGATGCTTCAATGACTGTGTATCCTGTCAGGAAGAAGTTCTCTTTGAAACGGACCACGAATTTTACGAAGATTAAGAGATGACGTTGAAAAGGACAATCCTATTTAATAGGCATTGTCCTTTTTAGCTTATTTCACTATTTTCTCCTCTGATTAGCTACGCCTTATCCTGGAATTAACTGACGATTAATGGACCAATCAAACTGATCTGTCTTTAACCATTTTGTAAGAGCTTCGATATCCTCGGAGAAAACACGATCTTCCTTGATGGAAGGGACAACTAATCGACCTTCTTCATAAAGCTTCTGAGCTGATACAGAAGCTAACGAGATTCCGCGAATTTCTAATGCTTGCATCCCGCAAATCATTTCAATGCCGACTACCTTTTGGGCATTCAATATAATTTGATAAGCATGACGAGCCCCTATTGTCCCCATACTTACGTGGTCTTCCTGATTTGCTGAAGATGGAATGCTATCAACACTTGCTGGGTGTGCTAACGTTTTATTTTCTGATACAAGAGAAGCAGCCGCATATTGCATGATCATGGCGCCAGACTGCAAACCAGGGTCCGGACTTAGAAATGCTGGGAGATCATTTAGCTGAGGATTAACGAGCCTCTCCACTCGTCGTTCCGAAATATTAGCCATTTCGGCTACAGCTATTTTTAAGAAGTCCATCGCAATTGCAATGGGCTGACCGTGAAAATTCCCTCCGGACACAACCGTTTGTCCATCCTCTAAGATGAGTGGATTATCTGTTGCAGCATTCATTTCGATTTCAAGTTTTTCTTTAATATACGCTAAGCTTTGTCTAGAAGCTCCATGTACTTGCGGGATACAGCGCAGCGAGTAAGCATCCTGTACTCGTTTCTCTCCTTGATGTGTCACGAGTTTGCTATCGTTTGTGAGCGTTCGTATTCGCTCTGCAACTTCCATTTGTTCTGGATACCCACGCGCTTCATGTATCGCTGGATGGAAGGCATCTACTATACCTTCAAGCGCTTCAAACGTCATTGCTCCAATCCAATCACACTGATTTATTAAGCGCTCTGCTTCAATATAGTTAATGACTCCCATCGCCGTCATCGCCTGTGTACCGTTAATTAGTGCAAGCCCCTCTTTTGCCTTTAAGGAAAGAGCAGGAAAAGAGAGAGCATCATACACACTTTTTGTAGGAACGATGCTGCCCTTATAGTGCACTTTTCCTTCCCCTACCAGAACTAGCGCAAGGTGAGATAGGGGTGCTAGATCCCCGGAAGCACCAAGAGAACCTTGACTTGGTATAACTGGAATGATATTTTCATTCGCAAGATGGCAAAGGCCCTCCACAATACAAGGACGCACGCCAGAATATCCTTTGAGTAAAGCGTTCAATCTTAATACAACCATTGCTTTACTCACTGATTCTGGGAAGTATTCACCTATCCCGCACGCATGAGAACGAATGAGATGGAGCTGAAGTGTATCAACATCTTTATCCTGTATACGAACATCGCTAAATTTACCGAAGCCTGTATTGATCCCATATACAGTCTTTCCACTAGCGACAATCCGTTCTACAGCCTCTCTGCTCCGCTTCACTTTATTCATGCTGACTGGATCAATCGTAATCTGTTCTCCACCATAAATAAGTTGTTTCATTTCGATTAATGTTAAATTAGTTCCGTTTAATTGAATCATGTCGATCCCCTTCTTTCAGTAATTTGATCGCCATAAAAAAAGAGACGACAATGGAACAGACTGTTCCATTGCCGCCTCCTCATCGCTAATGACTTTAGGCAGCTTTTAACCTATATGATTTATTCCTAGTCCAAACGTTTCATGTTCAAGACCTTTCACCGGAGCACCAATTGTTCCATAGAAAGCTACCGCAAGCCACTCACCTTCGTCATAATGCTCATAAGGAGAGCCGCGTACTATTGCAAAACGCAAGCCTACAGTCCTCATCATGTCACCTGCTCCAATTTGCCCCCGCATGACCCCTTCTAATGCTTCTAAGATGGCGTGATACAACGCATGCGTTTCTCGATAGAGGTCTTCCGAAATAATATTATTCCTTTTTGCGGATGTTTCGACAGCTGATATTACTTTTTGCATGCTCATAGATCCTGACTTTCCCTGACAGTAATCAACATCTTTTAGCTGAGCTAAAAATGGTTCTAACTCTTCAGGAGTTAAAGAAGCTACAAGCATCGCTAATTTTCCAATCAAAATTTTTTGTGCCAATACTCTCACCTGTCTATCATTCTACTATTCACTAATATCTCACTTAATTGTAAGCGCTACCAACACGTGCGGTCAAGATGATTTAGTTTGGATCATATTCCTTATCTTCTGCAAACGCCTGTTAAAAATGAGAGCATCGTATGAACGGCGCTTTTCACCCCCATCTCCCCTACATCTTTTCTGGGATCAAGGCACACAATGTCCATTGCTTTTACTTTCGAATGCTCACCAGCTAACTGAACAGCCTCAAACAGCTCTTCCGTACTCATACCACCAGGCGTTGCTGCTGGTGCTGCCGGGTTATAAGCGATATCAAGGACGTCCATATCAACCGTTAAATAAATCGTATCAACCACTTTTTCTAATTGAGCTAAGGCATCCGTCACAATGTGGCGAATCCCGTTTTTTCTTACCTTCTTCATCGTAGTGTAGTGAACGCCGTGTTGATCAGCATAATTCTTCAACTCGTGACTATTAAAAAAACCATGCAATCCGATCGTATGAACATGCTTTCCTTCAACTGTGTGACTTTCTACTAATTGACGAATCGGCGTTCCATTTGCTGGACCGATATGTGCTAAATCACGTAAATCAAAGTGCGTATCCAATTGTAAAATGCCAATCGTTTCGTTGTTATGAACTTGCTTCCAGCCTTTAATTAACATAGCAGTAATCGAATGATCCCCACCCATCATTAACGGTATAGTATGTGGATGGTGTTCTCTCATAGCTACCATCGCTTGCTGAATTTGCTGGTGTGTGTACCTGATATCCGTCACATGCTGCTTGACATCTCCAAGGTCTATTGCTTTTATACGAGCTAGATCAACCTCTTCGTCAAGGTTATAAGTGCCAAATGCCCGCCAAGCTCTTCGCATGGCATCAGGATTTTCACTAGCAGCAGACGTACTAATAGACGATTTAGATAAAGGTACCCCGAGAATGGTAACGTCATATTCCTCCCAGTGTGGTTTCCTCTCCCCTATTGTCTCAATCCATTCATGGACTTTTAGATCAACTCGTTTATCTGTTTGCTTAGACCAAATCATACTAGGGCGATTTAACATTGGGTATGGATAATCGTTCATTGCAGGTAGCCTCCTACTACGAGTGGCACTCCCCCTTTAATGACGGTATCGACATGATTCATTCCATATTGATAGGAGAGAGTTAGATAATTCGGAACATCAAATATTGTGAAATCTGCTTTTTTTCCAAACTCAAGACTTCCAGCCACATCTGCACAACCAATTGCATGGGCTGCATTGATTGTAGTCGCAGTCAACACTTCTTCAGGTGTCAATCCCATTTTCAAACAGCCTAAGTTCATAATAAATGGGAGAGAAAGTGTGGGAGATGACCCTGGATTCGCATCAGTAGATAACGCAATGGCTATTCCTGCATCAATCATTTTTCTCCCCTCTGCAAAATCAGCCATTAAGAAAAATGCTGTTCCTGGAAGTAATACGCCAATAACTCCAGCGTCTGTCATGTCCTTTATCCCCTGATCCGATGCTCTGAGAAGGTGATCTGCTGAAATGGCCCCAACGGATGCAGCTAGTTCCGCTCCGCCATAAGGTTCAATTTCATCTGCATGAATTTTGGGAATTAGTCCATGAGCTTTACCTGCTTCAAGGATTCGCTTTGATTGATCCGGTGTGAAAACACCCCGTTCACAAAAAACATCATTAAAAGTAGCCAACTTCCGCTTTGCTATTTCAGGGATCATTTCAGTGATCACTTTCGAGACGAATTTTTCAGGATCGCTTTTCTCTGATAAAGGAACAGCATGAGCACCCATAAAGGTTGAAACGATATCTATAGGATGCGACTCATTTAATAGTTTAGCTACCTCTAATTGCTTTATTTCATGATCTAGCGTTAGCCCGTAACCACTTTTGGCCTCAAGTGTTGTCACACCGTGTAACAAAAATTTGTTCAAGCGTTTTTTAGACTGTTCGAAAAGTTCTTCATGACTCGCTTCTTGGGTCGCGCGAGTTGTTGCATGAATCCCCCCGCCTGCTTCCATGATTTCCATATACGTCTTCCCATGTAATCGCATCGCATATTCATTTTCTCTCGTCCCTGCATGAACTAAATGCGTATGAGGGTCTATCAGTCCTGGCGTTACCACTTTCCCTGTTGCATCGATGATCTCTGACGCATGAATAGAATCTTGATACTTATTAACTATGTCGGCGCTTGGTCCTACTTCAATAATAATTCCATTTTCCATATAAACCGCACCATCTTCAATCATTCCAATTTGCGACATTTCTTCTTTTCTAGCAGGATGATTGGAATAACCTTCCATCGTAATTAGCTGGGCCGCATTCTTTATTAATAGTCGCTTTGTCATTACCATCCACCTCCTATTTCTTTCGTAGCATCGGGACTTGAATACCTTTCTCTTCTGCTGTTTTCCTTGCTAGTTCATACCCCGCGTCAACGTGTCGAATGACACCCATACCAGGATCAGTTGTTAACACACGTTCAAGACGTTTTTCCGCTTCTTTTGTGCCATCTGCTACAATGACCATCCCTGCATGGAGAGAATATCCCATTCCAACACCGCCACCGTGGTGAACGCTGACCCAACTTGCTCCACCTACACTATTAATCATGGCATTCAAAATGGGCCAGTCGGCTACAGCATCGCTTCCATCTTTCATGGCTTCTGTTTCTCGATTTGGTGAAGCTACAGAGCCAGAGTCAAGATGATCACGTCCAATCACAATTGGTGCACTCAATTCTCCGCTCGCTACCATATCATTTATAATTTTTCCGAATTTAGCTCGTTCTCCATAGCCGAGCCAACAAATACGTGAGGGAAGTCCCTGGAAACTAATTTTCTTCCTTGCCATTCGAATCCAATTGCACAAGTGTTCATTATGACTAAACTCTTTTAAAATCACTTCATCTGTTTTATAAATATCTTCTGGATTTCCCGACAAAGCTACCCAGCGAAATGGACCCTTTCCTTCACAAAATTGCGGGCGAATATAAGCCGGTACAAAACCTGGAAAATCGAATGCATTTTGAATCCCTTCGTCTTTTGCCACTTGACGAATGTTATTTCCATAATCAAAGGTGATGGCTCCGAGTTTTTGCATATCAAGCATAGCTTGAACGTGTGTAGCGATACTTTTCTTTGCCAGCTTATTATATTGGACTGGATTTTCTATCCTTAACTTATTCGCTTCTATTAGATCTAATTTCACTGGAATATATCCATTAAGGGGATCATGTGCCGAAGTCTGATCTGTTAGAATATCTGGAATAAAACCCTTTTCGATCATTTTAGGTAACATCTCTGCTGCATTACCAAGTAAACCAATCGAAAGCGCTTCTCCTTTGTCACTTGCATTCTTCGCCATTTCAATCGCTTTAGCAAGACTATTAGTAGAAGTATCAAGATAGTTTGTTTCAATTCTCCGCTCCATTCGCTTTGAATCCATTTCTATCGCAATACAAACGCCACCATTAAGAGTTACAGCTAGCGGTTGAGCAGCCCCCATCCCGCCTAAGCCAGCTGTTAGGGTAATCGTATTCTTTAAAGTTCCATTGAAATGCTGTTTGGCGCATTCACCAAACGTCTCATATGTCCCCTGTACAATTCCCTGACTTCCAATGTAGATCCAGCTGCCAGCCGTCATCTGGCCATACATCATTAACCCTTTTCGATCAAGCTCATGAAAGTGCTCCCAATTGGCCCATGCCGGAACTAAATTAGAGTTAGCAATTAATACCTTCGGAGCATCTTTATGAGTTCTGAAAACAGCAACCGGCTTTCCAGACTGTATTAACAACGTTTCATCATTTTCCAACACTTTTAACGAATTCACGATCGCCTCATAACAATCCCAGTTACGTGCCGCTTTTCCTATTCCTCCATATACAACAAGTTCATCTGGATTTTCTGCCACATCAGAATGTAGATTATTACTAAGCATCCGTAAAGCTGCCTCCTGAACCCAGCCTTTTGTATGAAGCTCTGTGCCTCTATACTGCGTCACTCTCTTTGATTTGATATCCGACATACTCCCCATCCTTTCGAAATGCGTTCATATTGAAATCGTAGCATGACAATCACTATGGAAATAGATGACCAATTTTCGAATAATAGCACATTATTTATAAAAAACGATATCAGTTTAAGCTGCTATCAAAACGAATAGTAATTATTTTATAAAGAGTAATTAAGCTATTTCCATCACATGATTAAAAGTAACCCGAGTCGGGTAAGTTTCATGAATGTAGGGAACCATCTGTTTAAGAACGTCTATGAAAATAGAAAAAGCGATATTTTATATCGGTTTTATTAGTATTCTGTTATCTAAGAAATTCCGTGTTATGTATGACGTAATATTGGGAAGAGTATAGGTGGTTGCTTTATTAAAGTTTAGAATCAAAAAGGAGTGGAGAACATGAATAACAGTCAATTTGACAAAATCAAGAACGGAAAAGGATTTATCGCAGCGTTAGACCAAAGTGGTGGTAGTACTCCTAAGGCGCTCGCAGAATATGGCGTTCCTGAAGATTCCTACTCTAACGAAGATGAAATGTTTGACCGAGTACATCAGATGCGTACAAGAATTATTACTTCACCCGCTTTTAGTGGAGACCAAATTCTAGGCGCTATCTTATTCGAACAAACAATGGACCGCGAAATCGAAGGAAAGTATACAGCAGACTTTCTTGCAGACAAAGGGATCGTTCCTTTCCTAAAAGTGGATAAAGGACTAGCAGATCAAGAGAATGGCGTACAGCTTATGAAACCAATTCATGATTTAGATGAGACGCTAGGTCGTGCATCTGAGCGAAAGATTTTTGGAACTAAAATGCGCTCTGTCATCCATGAGCCTAATCCAAGTGGCATTAAAGCAGTCGTAGATCAGCAGTTTGAAATCGCCAAACGAATTTTAGCGACTGATATTATGCCAATTATTGAACCAGAAGTTAATATTCATAGTGAAAGCAAAGAGAAATCTGAAGAGATTTTGCGAGATGAAATTTTGAAGCAACTCAATGATTTATCTGAAGATCAAAATGTCATGCTAAAGCTTTCAATTCCAACGCGAGCAAATGCTTACAAAGAATTGATTGAACATCCACGCGTTCTTCGCGTTGTAGCACTTTCAGGCGGCTATTCTCGTGATGAAGCCAATGAAAAACTGAAAGAAAATGATGGTCTGATTGCAAGCTTTTCGAGAGCATTAGCAGCTGATTTAAATGCGAATCAGTCTGATGCAGAATTTAATGAAGCGTTGCAAAGTGCGGTTGATTCCATTTATGATGCTTCAGTTAATAAAAAATAGTAACAAGAAGATATAGTAGTGTATTTCTTTTATCAATATGAAACGGGTGCGAATACGAGAATGTATTCGCACCCGTTTGTTATGTGGAGAATTTCTTGACTTTCGGTTCATTCGACTGAAACCGTCGATACTCTCCTGGAGTTTGCCCTGCGACTTCTTTAAAAACTCGACTAAAATAGTTCGGGCTCTTAAATCCTGATTCACGCGCAATGAATTGAATAGTTTCTTGTGTAGTCATGAGCAACTCTTTTGCTTTTTGAATACGGGTATACGTTAATATTTCACGAAACGACCGTCCATATTTTTGTGTTAATGTATGGCTTAGGTAAGCTGGATTGCGAAGGACATGATTAGCTACTTCTTCTAATGATAGATTAGGATCATTGGAATGATCATCAATGTAAGCGAGCGTTTCCTCAATGATATTTCTTTTTAAAGGTGGGTTATCGGCTAATTGATGAAGAAGTTGTGTGATGAATAATATTAAGTCCTGTACAATTCGGTAGAGTACAGAACTATATAATATCGATTCAAACACTTCTTTATACAAAGTTTCATTACGGACATCCGTCAACCCTTTTCGAACCATAAATCTTCGAATTTGAGCAAGAATGCTTGTTAAACGTGTTCGAAGCAATCCTGGGTCTGGATATGGAGGTTCCATTCCATAAAATTGCTCATACATCCACTTTTTCATTTCATCTACACAAGATTCATCAAGCATGAAAACCCACTTCCGCTGTTCTGTAATCGTCAAAAATGGATCTATCTCCTCCCAGGCTTCATCTTGATCAGCACGAAGAATTTGTTGGTAGCCAGTGAAGAACACCATTTCCATAACTTTCTTTAACTTCATATAAATTTGGTGTAGTGACAGATCTGACTTCCCATGATGCACCGCTATTACGAGGGACGATTCATTCAACTGCTCCCACTCCCGTAAGAAGCGCTGTGCCTGACTATTTGAATCTGGAATGGCATTCTCAAATACAACCACGATTCGATCACTGGTTGAAAAGACAAGGGGCTTGTTATAAAAATCAAATTGATCTATAAACTGACGCAACTCCTCAAGATAATCGCTTTTTTCTAACTTCATTAAATATACTGGAAAGTGATGGTTTACTTGATCATCAATAAACAATGATTTATACCAAACTCTTTCGTATGCCTCTCCTCCTAACAGTGTCTTATTTACCGCTTTAGCATTACGAAAGGCTTTTTGCAGAGATGTTTTCACCTCTAGGGGAGAAAGCGGTTTCACGATTAAGTCTATTGCACCGATTTCAATCGCTTCTTTTGCCCGTTCAAACGTTGGTTCTGCCGTCACAGCAATAACTTCACCTGCATACCGGTTAATAAAAGTTTTCATAAGACCCCACTTCCCCCTGGGGATCATATCTAATTCAATGAAAACCACATCTGGTAATTCCCTTTCTAACATAGTCATCACTTCTGTTAGATGGTTCGCAGTTATGAATAAGGAAATAGGAAAGGAATACTTTGAAATTAACCATTCTAATCCGCTCAGTTCTCGTGAATCACGGTCTGAAATTAATAGTTTGTACATAGATCTTTCTCACCTACTTTTTACTTACCATTTCGTTTAATCTACCTTACATCATCAGCGGATTATCCTTTGTTAAAAAATTCACTTATTTCAACTTTCTTTATCATTCATTTTGTCAAAATAATGCACATATCACAATGTTTTTTCATCATTCATATAAACTCTTTTATGACAAAACAAAAAAGGACATGCTAGTCATTTAGCAATCCTTCTTATTCTTCATTATAAGTTTAAGACTTCTTCATTCACCTTTACCAAGTACAGCAGTAACACCCCATACTTTATCGTATGCTCCGTAGCCATTTAACCCAATATCGAGGTCATGGAAATAGCGATGTAGCATTTGCACATCCTTTTGACTTGCATGCTCAACGTAACGAAGCGCGATGGATTTGATCTCCTGAAGGTCTCTTTCAAGATCCTTGTCCTCATTGTTTGCATAGAAATTTATATAAGAAACGATTTCAATAGCTTTATCGGTTTGATCATTTATATTCAAATTTGATATTTCTCCAAATCCTGTTGTCTGATTGTAATAGGCATGATTCGCTGCAATAAATGCATTCACGTTTTCCAAATCTGTCTTTTCAGGAAGAAGAGAGGCAATATCCTTCATTTCTTCCTTCGAATAAACTTGTCTATCCTCCAAAACCGACGATACAAGTTCCTTACTTGAAGTTTGCACATTTTCGTTTATGGAAAATAGGGCATAAATGGTAAGGGCCAAGCTACCTAGTGTCGCTAGACCAAGTATGATGAATCTTAGTCTGGTATTCATCAAGACATAGCCTCCCTTATTATTATGAAACTGATCTTTAACGCAACAAAAGCGATATCTCATAAGCTAATCGATATCGCTTTTGGCTATACGGCATGAGTGGAATGGTTCATCTTATTGATCTCCTAAAGTAACGGTGACACCAAAGGTATCTTCGTGGTCGTAGTTGTTCAGCGCTTTATCAAGATCATGAAAATACCTATGAATTTCTCGAACCTCTGACGTCGTAATCTCTATACTAGCAAGAGCCTTAATCGCCATTAAGTCCTTCTTAAGATCGTCATGATCTACACCAATTTCTAAAAACACATTAATATAAGCTACAGCAGCATCCGCTTGAACTTGTTGGGCTTCTATGTCCATCGGACGATCAATCATGCCATAGCCTGTTGTTCGATTGTAAAAAGCATGAAAATCTCCGACAAACTCTTCCACTTGTTTATATTCGGCCGGGAATGATGCAGCAGATACCACTTGATCATTCGCTTTCACTTTTGTACCATTCACTTCGGTATGCAGTGAGAAAATATAAATATAGAGAGCCGCAAATGTAGCAGCGACGAGGAGACTGAGTATGGAAAACATCACCTTAACCTGATCCATTTCATCTTCCCCCATTCGGATTTCTCTCTACTCTATTACAATTCCTTATTTCGCAAATCCGAATATATTTTTAATTTTCGTTACGCCCCATTTAGGATCATGTGATCTACTTTCATCACGGAAGCGATCCTGCACCACCGCCATCAGTCTTTCTTCTCGAGCTGACATATGATCTTCAGCAATTTTTCTTTCTTTTGTCACCTCAAATTGATAAAACTCACGCTCATCGACTGAAATATCAGCAAGATTATCGATTTTTTTACCGATAGAATTGAGTTCCATTTGATTAATAGTTGCATGAGCATCTGATGCAGTCGCTATTTCTTCATGAACAATTTCATGAACCTGATGGACAATATCCTTCTCCAACCGTTTAACCGTTTCATCGATTTTCAGTAGTTTCTTCACTTCATCAGATTCAACAAAGGAGACAATTTTTGAGAGAGATGATTGAATATCAGTCTGATCAGCAGGATTGTTAATCGGTTCAGGAGTATTTTCAATTCCTTTTCCTTGTTGATCCAATGCATTAATAATGACCTCATCTTCGGCATGGCTTTCCTTCATATTTTTAATTAATTGAAGCACTTCAATATCGCCAATTGTATACGTCCGAGCGTTGTTTTCATCACGTGGTATAGTTAAAAACGGAGCAAATTGCTCTTCCCATAATTTCAGTGTATGACGAGACACGTTCAACATGGAAGCCACCCTGGAAATCATCAAAGTATTATTCATCTTCATCATTCCTCCCCGTTGATTTTATAATGAGTTATTCCATACCTCTACACCAGTTTTCCTGCCAGATGACAAAGGTTCTTATCAACAGACAGAGACTCTTAAATATAGCGCTAATCTACCAAACCCTCCCCGTTTGTTGTAATGTTTTGAAACGGTTTAACAGCATTGGACGAATCATGACACCATTTTTCCTTCAGAGAAAGATATCGACATTAAGTTTGTTTTGTTAGTTGCTTAAATTCGTTGTATATGATGTAGCAGAATTGACTAGTGGACCTTATCCAAAAGAAAGACGACACTTAAATCCTTAGTGGATCAGGTGTCGTCTTTCATAAATAATAGGTTGATTTTATACTCGTGTAAAAAAGATGAAGGTACTAAGAAACCCTTAGTAGACATTTTAGGCAGAGTTCTGAAGAATATCTTTTATATCATTCAAGTGTCCAATTAATGATAATGCTGGAACAAGAACATATAGGAAACCTTGGAACAGAACTCTCTTCTGTGATTTTTATCTAAGAAGCTCGAATCCTCCCCAGAATATCGCCACCATGATAGGGATGAAGAAGAAGGGGTATTGAGTCTGTTGTTGATTGACCAGATCTTTAAGAAGTTCAACCTTCCATTCCTCACCTTTTTGTGGTTCATAGGTAATTCTATCCTCTTTCAGCCCCAAGACGTTATGAGATTGTAGAACTAGCGTATCCTCTTTTGCTTCTAGCCCTGCGTAACCGAGCGGTGAATATCCCAGCGGATATGCGATTAAATAAGACTAGACAGATGCAATCATTAGAAGGGGGCTATAGACAAGGATACGCCTCACTTTCCTCAAAACTTTTTCATAATCTTTCAACTAAAAGTAAATAGCTTGCGAGTATTTTTATGTCCTATTTTCTTAAACCACAACAAATATGATAGAGCTCCTAAAATACAATTTGAACGATAAATAGCCAATTGGTGTTGGAATTGTATTTATTAGAAATGGGTTCCTAGCTTATCTTCACCTAGATAATCCCTAAAGTTCCACTTTCTTAAATCCACCAGCATAATTCCCAAAAAGCTAACTAGAATAGGAACAAACTCTGCAAAAAAAGGGCCCGTTTATCCAATACTGATGAACGGGCCCTTTTTTTTATTCAATTCAAGCTAATGTTTACTCATACTCATTTTTTATTGACGAATTGATTTTAACTGCTCACTCAAATCTTTTGTCTGAACATATACGGATTGATAAATCGAAAACATTTTTTTATATGCTTTTACATTAGCTTGATTCGGAGTGAAACGTTCTTTCACTTTTATAAAGGAATCACTGCAGGATTCAAGTGTAGAAAACCAGTTACAACCCACAGCTGCTAGCATCGCCGCCCCAAGGGCTGGCCCCTCTTCACTCTCATGCTTTACAACAGTAGCATCAAAAATGTCCGCCTGCATTTGTAGCCAGGAATCATTCTTTGCCCCACCACCAATAGAAACAATTTCTTGAATGTCTTTTCCATTTTCTCTAAAAATAGAAAGTGACTCCTTCAACGAAAAAGTGACCCCTTCTAATACTGCTTTTACAAAATGAGTTCTAGTGTGTGAAGCATCCATTCCGATAAAACTGCCTCGTATGGATGAATCCGCATGCGGCGTTCTCTCTCCGGCCAAATATGGCGTAAAGAGCAATCCATTCGCACCTGCAGGGATATTGTCGATAGAAGAAAGCAATTCATCGAATGGCACTCCTTCGGCAAATTGGTCTCGAAACCAGTTCAGACTCTGACCTGCGGAAAGCGTGACCCCCATTGTATAATAAGCACCCGGCTTACTATGATTAAAAAAGTGAACCTTGCCGTTAAAATCAAGCTGATTGCGATCTTCATATGACAAAATGATGCCAGAAGTTCCAATACTACAGAGTGTTTTACCATTTCTAAGAATCCCAGCTCCAATAGCCCCGCATGCATTGTCAGCACCACCAGCAAAGATTTCTACATTATCCAAGCCTTTCACTAATCCCTTTGTTATATTACCGACTTTGGCAGTAGATTCAATCAACGGTGGGCATAGGGATAGACTGATGTTAGTCTTGGAAGTGACTTCTTCACTCCATTTATGCCCACTAATATCCATCATCAAGGTCCCGGCTGCATCGGAATACTCCATCTGGAGCTCGCCTGTTAAACGATAACGTACATAATCTTTTGGAAGGAGGAAAACCTTAGTTCTAGCGTATAAATCTGGTTCATTCTCTTTCACCCAAAGTAATTTAGGAAGTGTAAATCCTTCGAGCGCAGGGTTATGGGTGATTTCAAGCAACCTCTTTTCCCCCACAAGTTTCTCAATCGTTCGGCATTGTTCAGTAGTTCTTGTATCATTCCAGAGAATGGCCTGCCGAAGAGGCTTATTATCTTGATCCAGTAATACAAGCCCATGCATTTGCCCAGAGAAACTCATTCCTTCAATAATTGCCGAGGAAGGAAGTTGTCGGGTAATCTCCTCCAAAGCATGAAGGGTTTGTTCCACCCAATCGTCAGGGTTTTGCTCGCTGTATCCAGACTTCGGTTGATGAAGCGGATATGTCTTTGATACTTCTGCTTGAACTTGCCCAGTTCGATCTACAGCGATGACTTTGACTGCACTTGTGCCTAGATCGACTCCAATAACATAGCTCATGGTGCTTCCTCCTTTCCCTCAACCATTTACTATAAGTTTCATTCTTTAACTTATACACGAACATTTGAAAAAGCATTTAGTAAATATGAGTTAATCTCACCTTTTAGTTTTTCCATACGTCCTGATTTTGTCTCAATTTCATTAAGTCCTAAAGCATATTTCTCGAGCTTATGAAAGTCCGTCTTTCCTTCGATAATTTCTTTCCCAATACCTTCTGAGAAACTACGATAGCGATCCGAAATAAAATTCTCAAGAATTCGATCCTCTAACATTTGATGAGCCGCCTTTAATCCAATTGCAAAGCTATCCATCCCAGCAATATGGGCGTGGAAAAGATCGTCAGGATCGAAGGAGTTCCGACGAACCTTAGCATCAAAGTTCAAGCCACCTTTTCCAAGTCCATCATTTTTTAATATCTCATACATTGCGAGAGTAGTAGCGTACAAATCCGTTGGGAATTCATCAGTATCCCACCCAAGAAGCGTATCACCTTGATTAGCATCCACAGATCCTAGCATGCCATTTATTCGAGCGGTATGGAGTTCGTGTTCAAACGTGTGACCTGCCAACGTCGCATGATTCGCTTCGATATTGAATTTAAAATGGTTCTGCAAATCATATTTTTGAAGAAATGATAGAGATGTAGCTACATCAAAATCATATTGATGCTTTGATGGTTCTTTTGGTTTCGGTTCAATAAGAAATTGTCCGGTAAAATTAATTTCGTTTGCATAATCAAGCGCCATGTGGAAAAAGCGTGCTAGGTTGTCTAGTTCAAGCTTCATATCTGTGTTAAGCAAAGTTTCATATCCTTCACGTCCACCCCAGAATACATAATTCTCTGCGCCAAGCTCTTTCCCAACTTCCAGTCCTTTCTTCACTTTTGCTGCTGCATAAGCAAACACGTCTGCTTCAGAGGTGGTCGCAGCTCCGTGAGTGAATCGCGGATGGGTGAACATGTTTGCCGTATTCCACAACAGCTTTGTAGAGCTTGTTTTCATGTAGTCTTTTATCATCTTAACGATGGTATCGAGGTTATTATATGACTCTTTAAGTGTTTCTCCTTCAGGAGCTATATCTACGTCATGAAAACAGAAAAATGGCGCATCTAGCTTATCAAACAGTTCAAATGCAGCTTCGACCCTTGCTTTTGCTTGATCCATACCGCTGTATTCACTCCATGGACGTATCATCGTGCCGGCACCAAATGGATCAGCACCATCTGCAGTGAATGTATGCCAGTAAGCAACCGAAAAACGAAGATGTTCTTTCATCGTTTTGTGACCAATTTTTTCATTCGGGTTGTAATATTTGAATGCAAACGGGTTTGTGGATTGTGCTCCCTCATACTGAATACGATTAATGTTGTTAAAATAACCCAAAATAACTCCTCCTCAAATAAAATTAGCTAACCAATGCGTACACTTACCCTACCTGTTACTGGATAAGAACTTCATGATGTAAAGCAGAGAACATGGTGTCACCTACAGTAAAAAAATCCTTTAAACTTATCTAATTTCTAATGACTTTATGTAACTGCTTTCACCCAAAAGTATAGCACCTCTACATTAGTTTGTCTATTAGATAAACTAAGTTTAAAATTACTAAAGTGAACAATATTAATAATTTAGTCAAATAGATACTAGTTGTAGAGGCAGTTATATCATTAATAGTTGATTTGGAAAAATAAGACCCCATCACTAGTAAGAGATTACTCATCCAATGGTATTTCTCTTTCACGAATGCACTTACAGTCAACGTAATTTTCTGCTTCTACCGATCTTCTTTACTTAAAAAAATGGGGTACGATCCGCCCCCCTCTGTAAGTCATTTATATTGCTAGCCATATATACTCCTCCAAATATTGCTTCTGCTTGCCTCAACGTTCTTATATTAATCGGATTTCATTATATCCCTCCCCCCAAATTAGGAAGTCGTAAATGCTGCTATATTAACTTAGACGACGATATAACATTCAACTATCCTACTCAAATTCATAGAAAATTCGTTTCAAACACTACGATAGCAGTTAACATATAACGAGGAGTATCAGGCTATTGTGATATACTTTTTTTAGTTTATAGTAATCTAAACACATAAGCTAATAGCTATGTTTTAAGACGGGGGTATAGAAATGACAAATACATTTAATGCTTTTTATAGTACCTTTGAGTGGATTACGAAACTAGCTCTTCTCAATTTGCTTTGGTTACTATTTTCATTAGGAGGAGGGATTCTACTTGGGATCTTCCCTTCTACGCTTGCTATGTTTGCTGTTATTAGACAATGGTTAAAAGGAAATACACAGTTATCAATCAGTAAATCATTCTGGCATTATTATAAAGCAGATTTTTGGAAAGGAAATATTCTAGGAGCAATTTTATATTTCTTGATTGGCTTTATCTGTCTTGATTTGTTTTACATCAAGCAGATACATCCAGTTCAATGGACTTATATTCCTTTGTTCGCTTTTATTCTATTGATTGGACTACTATTCTTATACATTTTCCCTACTTTTGTTCATTTCGAAATTAAGCTGAGCACTGTCTTCAAAAATACTTTCTTTATAATGTTGCTTAGCCCCTTAACTACGATAATGATGGTTATTTGTCTAACGTCTATCTATTTTATAATTAAACTACTACCTGCACTAGCGTTTATCTTCGGAGGAAGTGCAACAGCTTTCATTCTTATGTGGCTATCTCTTCATGCATTTTCTAAAGTAACCAGTAAAAACTCGATTCAACATCTATGAGAACTTACAAACATGCTCCAGTGATTTCTAACATAAATAAAAATAAACCTATAGTTAGTTTATCCACTATACAAACTAAGAAACCTCTGATAAAATGAAAACATTGCAAGCGATTTCACTTGAAGGGAGGAAAGAGTAGATATTCTCTACTCTGTAAAAAAATGGAACTAAGACGGAGCATTTACATTATGTTAATCACCCTTGTTGCAACTTTAGGAGGACTTTTATTCGGTTACGATACGGCAGTAATTTCTGGGGCAGAAGGGTCACTACAGACATACTTCTCAGATCATTTACAGCTTAGCTCGCTGGTTCACGGACTTACTGTATCAAGTGCGTTAATTGGCTGTATCATCGGTGGGGTTTTATCAGGTTACTTTTCCAAAAAGATTGGCAGAAAATATTCTCTTATACTAGCTGCTGTACTCTTTTTACTATCAGCTCTCGGCTCAGCTTATCCCGAATTTTTGTTTTTTGGCTATGGTGAGGAGCCGACTTACTCTTTGTTAATTATGTTTAATCTTTATAGAATCATAGGTGGGATCGGGGTTGGATTAGCCTCAGCTGTTTCTCCAATGTACATTGGAGAAATCGCTCCATCTAATATAAGAGGAACGTTAGTATCTCTTAACCAATTCGCTATTATTTTCGGGATGCTCGTCGTCTATTTCGTTAACTGGGGCATCGCCAAGGGGCAACCCCTAGAATGGATGAATGATATAGGCTGGAGGTATATGTTTGCTTCTGAAGCTATCCCAGCTCTATTATTCTTGTTGCTATTGTTTACGGTGCCTAAGACACCAAGGTACCTCGTATCTATCAATAAAAATGAAGAAGCGTTTGCTATCCTTTCAAAAATTCATGATCAAACGATGGCTAAGGCAACCCTATATGAGATAAAAAATTCATTTGACACGAATAAAGCAAAACTCTTTGCTTTTGGGAAAACCATCGTATTTATAGGTATTTTGCTATCTATTTTCCAACAGTTTGTAGGGATAAATGTCGCTCTCTATTATGCACCACGAATCTTTGAAAGCATGGGAGCAGCACGAGACGCCTCAATGGTTCAGACGATTATCATGGGATTAGTCAATGTGATCTTTACGATTATCGCCATCTTAACGGTTGACAAATGGGGCAGAAAACCCCTTCTCATTGTCGGCTCAATCGGTATGACAATCGGAATGTTCGGCGTAGCTGGAATGGCTTTCTCTGACATTATCGGTATTGCCACTTTAGTTTTCATTATTATTTATACAGCTTCCTTTATGATGTCCTGGGGACCGATCGTTTGGGTATTAATTTCAGAAATTTTCCCGAACAAAATCCGAGGACAAGCCGTCGCAATTGCAGTTGCTGCTCAATGGGCGGCTAACTACTTAATCTCTTCTACTTATCCTATGATGATGGAAGTAAGCGGTGGTCTTACATACTCTTTTTATGGAATTATGAGTATTCTATCAGCCATTTTTGTTTGGAAGTTTGTTCCTGAAACAAAAGGAAAATCATTAGAAGAATTAGAAATGCTTTTACGAAAAAAAGGTAATAAGGAAAAGAAATTGGCCTAATCTCATGAAAGCTCCTCGCTTCTCGGGGAGCTTGTTCATTGTAATGTTCCCACACTTAGCAAAACAAAAGGACGAAACCTAATCGGTTTCGTCCATTTGTCAGTATTATTTCTTTTCTTCTAACCATAGAATACTTGTAACTCCTCGGGGATAATATTTACTTCCTGTTATTTCACCAGAGATAATCTGGTCACTCCAGCTCCAAACTGACAATTCTGGATGTGTCAGCCATTTCACATGCGCCGCATCCGCTTTTGCTCCGTTTTCATCAACGTGATGCAATATTTCACGAGCAATAAATTGAGAAAGATACACTTTACTAAGCCAGGAGTTGTTACTAGTAGAGGAAATTTTCCACCCTCCATCATCAAACTTACACACGCCTTCTTTTAGAACCGTATCAAGATGTGCTTTTAAAACCCTAATGTACTCCCCAAATCTTCCTTCCGGATCAAGAGCTTCTTTACAATTCGTATAATATGGAAAGATTAACCCTTCAATTGCAGGAATAATTCTAGAATCATTATTCTCCCCAATCACAGCAGGGATATAGCCTGAATCCGTCAAATGACTTGCCATCGTATGAGCACTTTTCTCTGCTTGTTTTCCAGCTAATGTAGCCAGCTCTTTTTCCCTTTGTTCTGAAAAAATCTTTTCTAGCGCGACATAGGCCGCCCACATTTTCCCTCCAAGGTAAATATTATTCCTAGCCTGTCCTAAGGAAACGTCCAAACTATCATACGTCGTAATTTCTGCTCCGCCCATAACACGACTTGAATCCAGCCCCAGCAATCCGTTGCGCTGAACTGGGTCTGGATGGTCGCGATTTAACATACTCTCGAAACAGCTTTTAAAAATAGTTAAGTTGTCTAATAACCATTGTTCGTCATGGGTTTGTTCAATATAAACTGACGCAGTGAGTACCCAGTTAACCAGCTGCTCCCCTGTCATATGAGAGAAACATCCATCAATCCCATACACTTCATAAGAAGAGTAGTGTGGACGACTAATCGTATTCGCTACGCCCATATCATGAGTGAAACTGATTCCACCTGGATACAGTTCTTCTTCATTTGGAAAACGAACTTGATCTTCATAACTGAATCTATCAATGAACATATCCAATTCATTCTTCACTGTCCAAGGATTCATTTTCATCTCAAAAAACAACTGATCCACTGTTAAATCAAATGTATTCATCATGCGATATTCGCCTTCATTAACTACCCAGAAAGGCTTCCCTTCATGTTCAAGTAATTGAGTATTTCCATAATAACTACGGACCGCATGGGCCATCATGAACTTCTGATCGTTCGATAAATTTGCTTCACTAATCATCGCATTGCTTTGCAGTGCCCGTTGTTTCAGCTCATCAAATTTTCCAATGGCGAAGTTTGCTACGCTTTCTATGTTTGAAAAGTATTTTGTGTAGAAATAAGAAGTATCCATACCAGCTGTCACAATTCCACCTCGATAGAAGCAGATGGCAAATTGATACGTCGCTTTTTCCCCTGGTGGAACATCAGCAATAAGCGTACCTACTGGTCCGAGACCAAACGTCCAATTTTCCTCGAAAGGAGTAGTTAGGATATTTTCCATACTAAAGTGCATAGCTGACTTCGTTTCAGCCTTCTTACTTGCTATAGCCGTTATTCTTCCTTCACCGATACCTGCCAATTCTTCTGCCGTATCATCCAATCGCCGCATCGAAGAATAGGGGTCGCTCCCTTCGTATCCAAAAAAGGCTCGACGCTTTCTCTCTCCCTTTGTATTATCGATGGTTAATTCTGCTAGAACTGCTGGGACAAGCGTTCGTTTCAATTCCTCTTCGCTTGCTGTTTCTGGATTCTCTACTGTATGAACCTGTGAATACACCGTAAATGTTAAATCACCTGCTTTCCAGGTATCCGTACATAGTTGAAAATCTCGTTCAACTTGGTCTTTGGGAAAGGAATGAATGATGTTAGGATTGTCTGGGTTAGGATCCGGGTTCTCAATATCATACCGCTTACTCTCATCGTCATTCGCATCAAAGAATGGAAGAGCATCATAATGACCTTCTTGCTTCAGTGATTCCAGTCCAACGTATATGTTCTTCCTCGGTGAACGCCCTAGTTCTAAATCGAGTCCACCTCCATTACCCCCATAACCTAATGTAAAACTTGAAAAAGCACCGATCGGTGAATGATGAGCATTATAAAAATTGTTTTCTGGCATAACTATCCCTCTCTTTTCCTATAATAAGCTATCCTTTAACTGCACTAGATGATATTCCTTCTACAACCTTGTTACTGAAAAAAATAAATGCAATTAAAATCGGTAACACACTAATGATCAAAGTAGCTCCGATTGCCCCCCAATCCGTCATGTACTGACCAATGAAATTCTGAATACCAACCGTTAACGTCTTGTACTTATCTGAGCTAATAAACGTGTTAACAAATACAAACTCATTCCAGTTATAGATCATATTAATAATTACGGTTGTAGACATAACTGGAATCGTCATTGGCAAAATAATTCTAAAAAACAATCGATGAATGGAACAACCGTCAATAATCGCTGCTTCTTCAATCTCACGGGGCAACGTATAATAAAATCCTAGTAAAATCATCATTGTGATCGGTAAGTTATATGCCGTATAAGTGACAACAATAGACA
The DNA here is from genome assembly GCF_056173645.1 of Anaerobacillus sp. QJM3NY_32. Classification (NCBI taxonomy): domain Bacteria; kingdom Bacillati; phylum Bacillota; class Bacilli; order Caryophanales; family Bacillaceae; genus Anaerobacillus; species Anaerobacillus sp. QJM3NY_32. The sequence goes on from NZ_CM149684.1 coordinate 2,370,056, forward strand.
ATGGATTATCTATCAAATTCACATTTAAAAACATATTAAACAACGGAATGAGAGCTGAATGAATCGGGATCATCAAACCAATCATAAACAACCCCAGTACTAGTTTACTTAATTTCCAATTCAGCCTCGTAATCGCGAAAGTAGCCATACTGGCTAATAGTACTGTTAATAGGATGGCTACCGCTGTAATCCATACACTATTGAAGAAATATAGGCCAACCCCTCCATCCCAAACCTTCTGGTAGTTTTCCCAATTAAACTTGCTGGGAAAGGAAAAAGGAGATCCCGAAAAAATCTCTTGATTATCTTTCAGAGAGAATAAGAACAACCAAATGATTGGATATATTTGAAATAAACCTAATATCCCTAAGCAGAGATAGAGCAAGACATAACCTATACGATTCATAAAAGAAGACCTCCTAGTACTGGATATTTTCATCCGATTCCGTCAGTTTACGAATGATGAGTGTCACGATCAACGTTATTAGAAGAAGCATAAAACCTACCGCGCTTCCATAGCCAAACTCATAATTTGAAAATGCTAGCTTATACATATAGGAAGCCATAACTTCACTAGCCCCGTTCGGCCCTCCGCCAGTCATAACGTAAATGAGATCAAAATATTTTAACGAACCTACAATGGCAAGTACGACAGTCACTTTTACGACGCCCATAATAAGTGGAAGTTTTATTTTATAAGCGATTTGCAGAGCAGATGCCCCATCAATCCTTGCAGCTTCAATAATCGAATCTGGAATATTCTTGAGCGCAGCATAATAGATCAATATGTAAAACCCTGCATACTGCCATAGAATTGGGATGAAAATGGCGTATAATACAAGTGAAGGCTCCGCTAACCACGAAGGCGGATTATCAATTCCAATCCCTATAAGAATACTATTCAGAATACCATTATTAGGATTGTAGACTTTAATCCATAGCTGTGCGATTGCAACAGAAGATAAAAGCATAGGGATCAAATAGATTTTCCTCAATAGATCGGCACCTTTTATCTTCGATACGAGGATAAGAGAAATGGCCAGATAGATAATCAAACTGAGTGTTGAAAACAATGCAAGAAGAAAAGAATGTAGAGCACTATCCCAAAACTTATCATCCTGAATAACATTGATATAATTATCCATTCCAATAAATTTCATCGCACTTATACCATCCCAATCCATTAACCCATAATAACCACTCAATAGTAACGGAATGAAGATGAGGATCCCTATTAATAACAGAGATGGTAGAACGTATAACGCAATGACAAACTTATTCGACATAACTTTATTCATAACCACAACTCCATACTGTTCAGATTAGAAAATGCTACCTACTCGCTCGAGAGGACGACCACATTATTTTCAATGAAAAAATTAATATGTTTAAACAAAATACAAAGTAAATTTGAGACGCCTCTTTATTAACTATTTTTGTTATTAGAAAGGAAAGAAACTGGCCTCACTTACAATAGAGGCCAGCTATACTTTTATTTCCCATTACTCAGAATCTGAGAGTGCTTTCTCGTGCAACTTCGCAAACTCTTTCGGTGTAATTTCTCCTCCGAAAAGCGCCTGAATGGCATCAAGGTGAATCTGGGCCACCTCTGGCTTCATTTGCACATCTGCGAACAAAGTGATATTACTAGATTCATTTAATTCATTCAGTACATCGTTGTACATATCTGGAAGCTCTAGATTTTCACTATTCACTTTGGTTGCAGGGATTACGCCAGCTTCTTCTACAGACTTCTCTCCCCACTTCTCTACGAAGAATTTAACGAATTCCTTCGATTCCTCTTTCACATCCGAATTTTCCGCTACAAAAAGCCCAACACCTGGACCACCAACGAAACTATTCTCAACACCACTACCTTCAACTGTTGGAAATTTAAAGAAATCAACTGAATCTCTAAACTCCTGAGGAACATCTTCATTCGTCGTGTAGTTTGGTAGATCCCAAGTTGCAATTAAATACATAGCAGCTTGTCCGTTCATAAACATACTTTTGGCTTCTTCATCTGACAGGCCATTAAACCCCTTCTCAAACGCTCCCATGTCTACAAGGTTTTGAACCTTTTCTGCTGCTGACACTAAGGCCGGGTCTTCAAAAGTGCCAGAACGATCAATAGCTTTAGTTAACACGTCTGATCCACCAATTCGATCTGCAAGATACATGTACCACAATGAGCCAGTCCATCTATCTTTATTTCCTAGTGCGATTGGTTCCACATTATTTTCATTCAATGTTTTTACTACGTTTATTAATTCTTCATACGTTTTAGGCGCCTTAAGACCATACTTCTCAAAAATCGCTTTGTTATAGAAGACAGTTGCAATATTTAATTCAAGTGGAAGTCCGTACGTCTTTCCATCAATCCCATATGCCTCAGTTGTACCTGAGACAAATTGATCTTTTAATCCATCATCCAGAACATCATCTAGCGGTGTAAACATCTCACCATCCACATAAGGTTCCAAAAATCCTGCCGGCCAAGTCATTCCTACATCGGGTAGCTGTTCTGACGTAGATAATACTTTTAACTTATCTTTATATTGTTCATTACTAAGCACTTCAAGGTTAACGTTCACATCCGGGTTTTCTTTTTCAAAATCCGAAATGATTTCGCTTACAATTCTATTGTGATCTTTAGAACTCCCTTCAGGCCAAAGGTGCATGAAATCAATCGTTTTCGTATCACCACTCGATTCTTCATTACTACTTGAAGAAGCACAACCTGTAGCTAGTAAGACCGTGAATATAACCATCACAAAAAATGTAACCGCTTTCTTATAACCCATCTAAAATCCCCCTCATAATTAATAAACCGCTTTCCGTTAATTCAGAATAGCAAATGAATTTATGTTTGTCTACTGGATAAACTAAGTTTATGTTAGAATACTGGTAAGAAGTTAATCGAAAAGGGGAACAAAATGAAAATGACACTAAACCACACTTGGAATCAACACGTTGTAAAAAGAGGGAATAAATCGATCGTACTACAAGTAATAAAAGACAATACTCCGATTTCACGAGCGGATATAGCGAAAATGACCGGGCTTAATAAAAGTACTGTTTCCTCTCTTGTCAGCGAGCTCCTTCTCGAAGATTTGATATATGAATCTGGCCCTGGAAAATCGAGTGGTGGCAGAAGACCCGTTATGCTTCTGTTCAACGAGCTTGCCGGTTTTTCAATTGGAATTGATCTAGGTGTAAACTACATGTTAGGCATCTTAACAGATTTAAATGGCAACATTGTCAAAGAGGAAAAGTTGAATTTCTATGATTTAACATATAAAAAAATTGAGTCTCAACTCATTGCCATGATCAAGAGTCTTTCAATGAACACTCCTTCATGCAAATATGGTGTAATAGGAATTGGAATTGGCGTACCAGGAATTGTGAATAAAGACGGCGAAATTTTATTAGCTCCAAACCTGGGGTGGAAGAACATTAGGTTAAAAACCATTATTGAAGATGAGTTTGCCATTCCAGTTATCATCGAAAATGAAGCAAATGCTGGAGCATATGGCGAAAAGAAATTCGGAGTTGGTCAGGCATTTGATAATATTGTATATGTTAGTGCTGGAATTGGAATTGGCGTTGGTTTACTCTTGAACGGTAAACTTTATCAGGGTCATGAGGGTTTTTCAGGAGAGATGGGCCACATGACAATTGATGTGAATGGCCTCGAATGTCGCTGCGGGAATAAGGGGTGCTGGGAATTATATGCTTCCGAGAATACTTTGCTTAAAAAAGCTAAAGAATTAAAGTTAAACCCACACAAAGGAAAAGAACTTTGTTTAGATGCATTAATTAAACTGGCTAATACGGATCAGCGTTCTGCTGATTTGTTTGAAGAAATAGGAACTTACCTTGGAATCGGCATTAACAATATCATAAATATATTCAATCCGGAACAAGTTATCATAGGAAATCGTCTCGCTTCAGCCAAAAAATGGCTAAAAAAACCAATAAACAAACATATCAAGGATCATACACAAAGATTTCAACAAAAAGGACTTAGGATTGATTTTTCTGAGCATTCAACTCATTCTTCTGCCCTAGGCGTAGTAGCCTTTACAGTTGAAAACTTTCTTCAGATCGATTTAGTTAATTAAAAGAGAGCACCGCTTTACTTGCTACCTAGTATGTTACTTATCGGAAAAGAGAAACAGTCAATAGTTGTTCTTTTTTCCGATTTTTAATGGATAATCAATTCGATAAATACATGCATGTGAGTGCTATTATCATAACAAATGTTCAAACATTTTAGCTCTTCTATTGTCATTTGATCTCCCGCTCAATAAAACTCACCTTTAATCGCCTAATGTAAAAGTTATATTATCTTTCCTCTCTTGAGTAAACAGTATTTACATCACCCTTCCCCATTCTTACAAATGCAAGTGATTCTTCCCCATACATTTCAATTATTCCTTCATCATAAAGAATCTGATCATTCGGCTACATCGACAGCTTGCAATCTTCTCACCGTTCATACCCCTTGCTGACGTTTCTTTTACAATCCTTTTAAATCGGTGATGTTAAAAATCGCTGACTGTGGAATAATTATTACACTCCTAAAGTTAGTTAATTAAATAACAAAATGATAAGTAGAATGATAGTTAAAATTAACAAACAAAAGATGGTATTCCTCAGAATTTGATTCTCTTTTTGCCTTTCTTTCTTTCCTGGTGAACCGTAAAAATGAGGAAAAAACAGAATAATAATCCATTGTGGTATCGATAGTCCAAGCATTAATGGCAACTCAGCTTTTAACCGAAACGGCTCGCCTTCAATCAGTGTAATAATATAAATAACAATTCCTACTACAACAGGGCAGAGTATGATATAAATCAACTTTTGCAATTTTGTTTTTAATATAGATTTTTCATTGTGGTATTCTCCCATAATTCCCCTCCCATGCCTTAGTTTTCTCTTCTCAAACCCAAACTAATTGCCACTAACACGGACTTGTCTATGAACTTTATTCCAGATAACCCCGAGTTTACGGAACATCGATATGTGTTAACGGTGTTTTCAACTACTGGTTTGTATCCGTAGGACAGAAGCCATTACTCCTATGAGGCAAGATGAAAAATAGTGAAAGATCCGGAATTATTCCAAGATACGGTAGAATTGTACATTCCGGAGCTGCAGTGATCATGGTTAATAAGATAACCTTATCTAGTCTTACGGTATTCAAATATAATCCTCTTAAAGCAAATCAATACTTTTATTAGCGTCTTATTATTTAACGCTATTTCAATCTTACTGAACGTTGGATTAATACCAATTATTTCAAAAGAATCCACATAACTCAATCTTTAATTCCAGTTAAAAGGAGCCTATCTTTTTAAAGATAATCGTAGAAGAAGTCGTAAAAGAACATGTGAATGTGACTTTTTCTAATTGTTAGATTAGAACTCCGTTATATAGCGGAATTCTTTTCTACTTTACTGGCATTGAAGAAGCCACTCCATTCCCCTTCAAGTATATAAAAACCCTCTGAAAACATTCAGAGGGTTAAATGAATTATTTTACACCTTTCATCAATTTCTGGATCTTAGGTGAAAGTAGGAATAGTGCAATACTCAATATGATTGCCATACCTCCGATTGCCCCGAAGTACAGCGTTTCTGTTTCTGGTGTATAGAAACGAACAAGTTGTGCATTCAATGCTTGTGCGGCAGCTGAAGCTAAGAACCATAGACTCATAGTTTGAGCAGAGAAAGCTTCTGGAGCTAATTTGGTTGTGGCAGAAAGACCTACTGGTGATAAGCATAGCTCACCAAGCACAACGATAAAATAGCTAAGCACAAGCCATAATGGACTTACTAGTGAATCCTCTCCTCCCAAATATACAGGCAGTAGTATCACTAAGAATGATAAACCAGCAAACAATAGACCAAATGAAAACTTCTTAGGAATCGATGGTTGACGATTGCCAAGTTTCACCCACATCCAAGCAAATACTGGAGCTAATAGAATGATAAATAACGGGTTTAACGATTGGAACCAAGCTGGGGATATACTGATTCCCATGAATTCCAGTTCAGTTCGTTTATCTGCGTAAACTGCAAGGATGGTTGAACCCTGTTCTTGAATTGCCCAGAACATAACAGCTGCAATAAATAATGGAATGTAAGCGATGACTCTGGAACGTTCAGTTTGCGTTGTTTTCGGACTATAATACATCACGATAAAGTAAATGGTTGGAACGACGATACCGAAGATGCCTACTAAATTAATAAATACGTTTAATGTAAATAAGCCAGCAGGAATCGTAATACCTAAAATAATAGTAAGACCAACCACAACTAACCCTGCGATTAATCCATATTTCTTCTTCTCAGATGGCGCAAGCGGGTTTGGAACATAAGTACCAGCTAGACCAAGATTCTTTTTCTTAGTTAACATGAATACAACAAGACCTACGAACATACCGACAGCTGCAACTGCAAATCCCCAATGGAATCCTTTTGTTTCCATAAGCTTACCAACGATTAGCGGGGCAATGAATGCACCAAGGTTGATACCCATATAGAAAATACTGAAAGCTGCATCGCGGCGCGTGTCACTTTCGCTGTACATTTCTCCAACCACAGTTGAAACATTCGGTTTTAATAGTCCTGTTCCCACAACGATCAATACCATGGAAACAAAGAACATAGCTAAACTTCCTGGAAATGATAATGCAATATGACCAAACATGATGAATATTCCACCGTAGAAAACGGCTTTCGAAGTTCCGAATATCCTATCTGCCAACCAGCCTCCGATTACTCCGGACATATATACAAGTGAACCATAAATCGACATGATTGCTAAAGCTGTGTTTTGCTCTAGACCCAGACCGCCTTTTGAAACCTCATAGTACATGTAGAATACAAGGATGGCACGCATTCCGTAATAGGAAAAGCGCTCCCAAAATTCTGTGAAGAATAAAGTGAATAATCCCTTCGGATGTCCAAAGAAACCTTTTTGAGGGACGCTATCCACAATTTTCTGTTTATTCAATGATGACATGTTACTACCTCCCTTATTCCTTTACTATAATATTTTAATATTTTAATAAAGTCAAAAATAGTTTGAAACCCTTTAATATAAACAAAAACATTTTTTGTTTTTCAAATATTAAGTTATTTTAAGATAATTAAAAATTTATTAAGGTACTGTAATAAATATGAAAATAAGCCCGCCATCCAATTTGAACGGCAGACTTATTCTCATTTTCATTACTTTATTATGTTTAAGTACACATGATAACATTTCAATCTCTTGATCTAGGTTTGTCACGTTAACATTTGACTCGTTTAAAATTTTTTTAGGGATGGTGCAGATACTTCCTCTCCAGTTACCTTTGCTTGATCATTATGTGAATGAATTAACGCTGTTTTTCATGATTGCTCATCGAGCGATACAAGTATGAGTATGCGGATACCAACATCATCCATTTTATTTATCATAAATATTCCTTGTTCCTTCTCATAATAATCATCAGGTTTTAATACAACTTTTACGATATCATATATAGTAGAAAGTATCCTTATCACCAGAAAGAGAGGTTAATGTTTTCTTTAAGTTGATCTGATATGTAAAAAAACGTTGAGCGTACGATTAATGAAGATCGGTCTTCAACCTCTACTGTGCTCCTTTATGACAGCATTTTTCCGAATTAACGGAACTAAAACGACAGACTTTGAAAAAGAGTAAGGTTTATAACTAATGTAGATAAAGAACCAGCAGACAGTAATGTTATCATTTTCCACCAGTTTATTTCCTTTGAAGGTTTTACAGCCTCTTTAGACACCGTAACCCATATAGCCATAGATACTATAACTAAGATAAAAATAACTTCTTTAGACATATTTGACACCTCCATAATTTTTCTTAAGTAAACTTCCCTGGGTATTAATTCCAATTATTTCAAATCAGGAAGCATAACTCAATCTTTATTTCAGATAAATGGAGCTTATCTTAATACAAGTAAGCTCCGAGTTTATTGGAAACTATGATACTACTTTACAATCCTTTCTTCTAATTCGCTCCCTTGCTGCTAAAAAAACCAGACAAAAGATTTTTTGCCTGGGGTTACTTACTATCATACTGTTTTATCCAAACGTGTATCCATCAAATACCTTCAAACCTTCGTCATTCAATACTTGTTCTACCACTGAAGGTTTAAGTGGGCTTTTAGTAAATACATCTTTACAGGAAATCATTATGTTGTCACCTGCTATTTGTGCTAATTGATCGTGTGTAACGCTATATACTAATTTACCTAGATTTGACCAAACCATTGCACCTGAACACATTACACAAGGCTCGCAGCTAGTGTACAGAGTGTATTCCTCCAAATCAAATAGCTGATTCTCTGAACAAAAATCTCTGATTAGACCTATTTCTGCATGGTAGGTAGGATCTGAGTGGGTATGTACTTTATTCTCAGCAACTTTTACAATTTCATTGCCTTTAACCAGGATTGCACCAAAAGGTTCGTTTCCTTCTGCTCTTGATTTTGAAGCTTGTTGGATAGCTATTTTCATGTAATATTCATCGTTGTACGTCATAGAAGCTCTCCATTCCCTGTTGAATTATCCCTCATTATAAAGGAAGTACATCTCACTTGCCATCCTTCTCTAAACAAACGCCTCAAATCTCCCATGTCATAAATGAATGAAAGAAATTCCGATGAATTACTATCAATTGGTAGGCTAGTATCCCAAGTCTTAACCTTATCTCCAATAACAAATTGACTACCTGTATATTCGTTGAAGATTGTATTATTTGTGTACTACAAATCTATTTATAGATAAGCTCCGATTTTACTGGAAAATTTGAATTCAAGAAATCCTCAGATTTTGAGCTAAGCCACCTGTAGTTTAAGAATTTTTTTTTACTTCATTCTCAACGACCTTGAATACCTTAGAGTATATTCCTTTTACATTATCTTGTTGAACTTCACTGTTTTTAATTGGGTATGCAAGTTTCCAACCACGATAGCCTTTTTCTTCTCCCTCATACAAAATTCCTGATATAAAATTTTGCGTACCATTAATCCTTTCCGCTTCTTCTTCATAAGACACGGGATTTTCTAAATCTTGAAAAGGTATAGTATTTGCTCGCGAGCCTACAAAGAAGAATGGAATGTTTTTACTCTTATACATTTCTACATATTTTGATTTTGAAGCATCAGATAAATGGTCTTCCATAATGAATACTGCATCATACTTTCTTAAGTTTGAATGATGTAACTCACTTAGAGATAATTCATTAAAATTTATCTGTTCCTCTCTAACATTAGGTTGTTCACCAACAACTGCAATCTTTAACAGCACGCCATCATATGGCTCTTCTTTTACATTATTCGTTTGACAAGCACTCAAAAGAAATAACATCAATGTTAAAATAGTTAAAAGTAATTTTTTTGATTTTATAATAACTACCCATCCTCTCATCTTCTACACACCAACATATCATTTTGACTTTACTGAACTCTACTATCCAATTTGTTTGAGAACTTCAGAATCCATATACACCTCCCATTAACTGACCTTTTACTAGCTAAAACAAAATAGAGCGTAATCCTTTTAGATTAACGCTCCTATATAATAGAAGAGTGTTTATGTATTTATTTCTTCAAGAACGCTCTAATAATATAAATAACAGCTACGATAGGTATTACCGTAACAAAAATCAACATTATAGAAGCAGCACCCATATCCATATAATCCCCCTATTTCATTACCATTTAAATGATTGAGACACTACTAAATTAAATGTAACAAGCACTAGCCTATCCGTTAGCTAAAGAAAAATCACAAAACATAAAGATATAATTGCTGCTATCTTTGCGTCCTTCCTGACTGTGGTTCTTATTGTGGGTACCCATCTTATATTTCCAGACAGGCTAATCAATCTTGCAATCAAAAACAAAATGAGAAAATACATAAAAAAATAAACCAATCATAAAATCACCCTTACTGCATTGTAGATAAAATTAATTCAAACGGCTCCGTGAGCACAATAAGTGATACCAAAATTTTAGCTATCGCTTCGATTTAACGGAACAATGGATTAATTTCCATATTCTTGAGTTTCCCGCTAATCTGAAGACTTGATTCCAAGGTATATCTTGAAGCAGATTTTAAATTAAAGCACCCGTTAGTTTAAAGGATTAACAACGGTGACGGTGAACTCTATAATAATTAATGGGATTTTTTAGTTTTAAAAACTAAAGGAGGATTCTAATGAAAAACATTTTCGAGATCAAGCATACAGATGAAATATTAATTCGTATCGATGACTTAAATGTAAATTCACAACCAATATGGGGTAAAATGAATGTTTCTCAAATGTTAGCTCATTGCTCATCTTTCCAAGATATCGCATTGGGAGATTCTTTCCCTAAAAGAGGTTTGTTAGGAATATTAGTAGGTAGATTTGCAAAACCCATCTTTTATAATGACAAACCTTTAGAGCACAATATGCCAACTATTCCAACCATTTTAATTACATCTAAAAGAGATTTTGAAGTTGAAAAAGAAAAACTAAAACAAAAAATAATAACATTTCAAAAGAATGGACCAGAGTCTTGTACAGATCATCCACATCCTTTTTTTGGAAAACTTTCTTCCCACCAATGGGGAAAAGGTATCTACAAACATCTTGACCACCATTTAAAACAATTTGGAGTTTAGTAGCAGGAGTTTAAATATACCGGACCATCTTAAACTATTCTGCTTTGCCAATAGCCCTGATATTCCTTATGCTTAATAAAAAAGAGCTAGGACTCTATTGATCAATCGCTACGATATAATGGAAGGCTTGATTTCAAGGCCTTTTGTTAAAATCATTGTCTTAGAGTTAAGGTGCGCCTCTAATCTGCTTTAACTTTTTAACAACCCCTTGCACTCGAGTATTAACAAATTGCTTTCTGTATACGTTTTTTTGTAATCTTCCAATGAGATGTATGCCAAATAATTTGTTGTTTATCTATGAGGAGTAGTTGTGGTGATTTGTGAGGTATGTTTGTAACCTTTGCAATCTCATTAGAAATTCTTCTGTTTTCAACAACCTTTACCATATAACAATCCACTATTCCTCCCCCTACCTTTTGGAAGTTCCTCAAGTGTTTGAAGGATCTAGAACTAATCATACAAGATGTGCTATGTTTAAAGACTAATACCGGCGAATGGATCGATTGTCTCCACAGGGCCCACCAATCTTCAAGAGATGTCAATTCATGAATAGAGTTCATTTTCATTCCACCAAAAAGTTAATCATTCCTACTAATTCTATCGATTACTCCTATTATCAATCATGGAACCAAGGACCAAACCTAATAGGATACCCAACATAAGACTAATCGCTAGTTGATTCACAGCTATCCCTATGCTGGTGCCCATGATAAACCAAGAGCAATTCCTAACCCACGGTACTTTGATTTCGTTTTCACATTATTCTCCCTACAGCTTTATTCATTGAACTAAAAGCTACATTACATTAGATACGATTTCATGCTGGAAACGTTTCAAAAATTTGTTCCGTCATAAAAATTAAGTGATAGCCGCTTTACAGCTATCGCTCCGAGATTAATTAAGGCGCAGTATCAAGATACCTTCCTTAAAACCATTACGGTTCTATTACTTGATAAGATCTCTTTTAATAATTGAATACATATATAAATCATCAAACTTACAAAGAGTATATTCATAGCTCCTGAGTAAACCTTCTTTTGTAAAACCTAGTTTGCTAACCAATCTATGGGATTGAATATTAGTAGGCTCTATTAAAGCCTCTATCCGTTCTAAATGGTAGTGATTAAATCCATACTTAATAATAGTTTCTAGCGCTTCTGAGGCAATGCCTTTCCCCCAATAATTTTTATTTAATTCAAATCCAACTTCAGCTTTATAATGTTTGGGCTGCATATTTAAATACCCGCAACTACCTATAACCTTACCTGAGTCTTTTAAAGTAACGCCCCACCTAATGCCTGTTCCTTCTTTTATTATTGAATGATACCAGTCGATTTCATCCATTACTTCTTCAACACTTTGGGCAGGCGGTAACCCCATATGTTTTACGACTTCTTCATCGGACAAATAGTGATACATATCCAAAGCATCCTCTGCGACTACCTCTCTTAGTACTAATCTATCTGTTTCAATTATTGGATTGTGTTTTTCCATTCATGTTCCTTCCCTTAACATTGTTTTTCTATTTTCATGTTTAGCTTACAGATATAAAGAGGATACGAATCTATGTATCGATCTTCAGCTCTTGCTCCGAGATTGTGGAACATTGATATTTGTTATGATTGTTTCCAACTACTAGTTTGTATCCTTAGAACAGAAGCCATTACTCCTATGAGGCAAAAGATAATTCCTACTGGCAAGATGAAGAATAGTAAAAAGTCTGGAATTATTCCAAGGTACGGTAGAATTGTACATACCGGAACTGCAACGGTCAGAGTTAATAAGATAATCAAATCAAGTTTTTTGGTATTCAAATAAAAATCCTCCTAAAAGCAATACAATAGTTTTATTAGCATCTAATCTAAGTCAAAATGCTTAATACCAATTATTTCAAAATAGAACTAATAAATCCATCTTTTTCCCCAAAAGAGCCTATCTAATTAAAGATAAGCTCCGATTTAATAGAACAATGGACTAAATTCAATATTCTTGAGTTGCGCTCGATTGCCGAGTTGTGCTTTTTATAATGTCGTAATAAGAGGTCCTTCATTTGTAAGAATAACCGTATGTTCGTATTGAGCCACAAAGCTTTCATTGGTTAAGAAAGTCCATCCATCTTCAGATTCGAAAACTTCCTCTTCGAATGTAGAGATCATAGGCTCAAAGGCAATTACCGCACCATCTTTCAAGATTTCATCATCCCAACTAGCGAAATAATTAAAAATATGTTTAGGTTCTTCATGAAGCGAAAGTCCAATACCGTGCCCAGTAAGATTTTTTATTACTGTTAAGCCATGGCGTTTCGCTACATTGTGGGCAGCCTTTCCGAGAGCACTTTTTTTTGAACCTGGCTTTGCCTGCTTAAGTCCAGCATGGAATGCCTCTTTAGAAACGTCACATATTTTTTGTAATGCCGCGTCTCCTTTCCCTACTACAAATGAAATTCCAGTATCTGCGTAATATCCGTTTTTTGAACCTGAAACGTCTATATTCACTAAATCTCCTTCATGGATGACCCGTTTTCTCTTCGGAATCCCATGCGCCACTTCATTATTTATACTAATACACGTATACCCAGGAAAATCGTATTCTCTTTTTGGCGCAGATTGAGCTTCTGCCTTTTCAAACATCTCTCTTGCAATTTCATCGAGTTCTTTTGTCGTAATTCCGGGTTTCGTACTATGGACCAATTCATCACGAATCGCTCCACAAATTTCACCAATTATTTTCAATCCATCAAAATCCTTTTTAGTTTTTGCAACCATTGATTTCCCCACTTTTTAATGTATTTTATGATTAGTATTCCATTTAGTTTCTAGCATAAACTGAACAGGTTTTTCTTCAACAATCTCTGGCCCTTTTATGGATTGAATATGACAACCTCTTTTTCCGTTAAATTGCCCTGTTATTAACTTAAACAAAAAGGAGCGTAATCCTTTTTAGATTAACGCTCCGAGATTGTTGCATACCCCTTTAATGCTTATCCATTCAGCTCATCTTGATTAGTTTCTAAATACCAAAGGACGATATTGAAGAGTTGCTCTGATTATACGGTAGACTTGATTTCAAGATAGTTTAAAGTAGATTTTAAACTATCGCATCCGCTACCACCCGTTGCAAACGATTTTGTTCTGTTCCTTATTAAGCTGTGTTACATTACTTATTATTCTTTTCCACTAAATTCTAAGATATTTAAACCCTCAGATGCTTCTGGTGTTTCAAAAAATTTAGTAACATGGATAAACCCCTCTTTCGTGTCAAAAGCTGCTCTTTCGGGCTGTTCGTTACGCCTTTGAGCAATTTGACTTAAGCATTGCTCATTATTTACATTAATGAAAATTAGTTGATGGCTTGCATGTACTTCTGACGCCATATCTAAAAACCACTTCCGCTGTTTTTGAGTGTTAGCTGGAAAATCCATCACTACATCTGAACCGACACTTAATATGTTTTGGACATGCTTTTTTAACAACGGCTTGAGTTGCGCCGAGAATTTTAGATAGTCCTCAAATGATACAATCTGATTCGGATAAAGAGATGAAAGCCATTCATCTTCAGACAATAGTACCGCATGTTTATCGAGCGCCAATTGTTTTGATTTAGTTGTTTTTCCTGCGCCCATTTTTCCACAGAAAAAGTATAGCGTGCCTAATTGTTTCATATTTTCTAACCCCCGCGCTTAATCTAGTGGTTGTTGACCCACCTTACTTCGTTTGTCCAACAAAATATAGCGTTTTTGCAGCAATAGCTCCCGTTTATTGAACAACTTCAATATTGTATCCTAAAACATTTTTACCACATTTAACCAAAAAGCAATCAATAAGTTCCCTACAATCTCAATCCGGATATTTGTGTAACAAGGATCAAAACAAAAATAGAGCGCACGAATCGGTAGAAATTCGTCGCTCATTTGAATTGGGTCTTATTGGTCAGGGTAGATAAATAACCTTATAAGAGAGCTACCGTTTCTACGATACATTTTCAAAAAGTTGTTCTATTAAGGCACTTATCTCAAATCATCTTCGTCTAGAATAAACACATCCTCAATCCTTGAATTTAACTGTCTTGCGATTTTGACTGCTAGTTTAAGTGATGGGTTGTATTCCCCTTTTTCGAGAAACACGATCGTTTCTCTTCGAACGTTCACGCGTTTTGCGAGATCTGCCTGTGTTAGTTTAAGAGCTGCTCGCAATTCTTTCATTCTTGTGTTCATTACTGAAATCCTTTCCTTCTAACTAATAACCAATTGATTCCAAAGCTGAAGATCATTCCGGAGAGTCCTAACATCAGTAGATCATCCTGTTGAATGTGCTTGTGGAAAGCAAAGAGGGCGAGCCAGATAATAAGCGAAGAAAAATAAGAATATCCTGCTGCGAACATTTTCATCTTCTGAGAAAGTTCATCATCGTGAGGGATACCCTCTTTAATATTTTTCCATAACCGTAGAAAGATGGGTATAAGTAGGAGCATGACCACCATGGTCGTGATCGTTAAAATTAACTCAGAAGTCGTCATCGCATCGTTACTGAATACCGTGAACATCTGAAATAGGAGTCCTGCAGCAATCGAAGCTGACAGAATAGAAACAAGAATCAACGCAGTCTTTGAATTCAACTCTCTTACCTCCTTTTGTTAGAAATAATTAACCTTATGTTATAAATATATAACATAATATTGGTTTTGTGCATTATTTTTTAATTTTTCCGAAAATATACGTAATAGCTCATTATTATTAAAGCAAAAAAAGAGAACGCCATCAGAGTGGTGTTCCCGTATTTATTCAACAATTGCTCCGAGATTGTTGAACACTTTAAGTAAAACATTTACGAGCGCAATTTTAGTTAAGTAAACTTCCAAAAAGTAAAATCCCACTCAGAAGAACCGCCAAACTAAGGGATATTATCATTGTGAATAGACTTCTCGTCATACCTTTCCAGTCTCTAATACCAGACAAACCAAATACTCCAGCAAGAAATGTAAATAACGAAATAAATAAAACTATTGTTAAAGGGTGAATTCCGATTATGGAATTACTGAACCAACCTGAGAATGAAACTATTAAAAATAATAACACGCAAATAAATGAACAGATAAATGAACAAATGTTGATCTTCTCCTGCATCCCTCTCTCCTCCAAAAATAACATCTTAAATTCCATCTACTGCATTCTGTGAAAAAGGTCAAATTCATTTTGCTCCGTTACATATGTTATAGAGGCTTGCACTCAATTGAGCAATTGCTCCGATTTAATGGAACAACTTAGATTTAAACTTGAGTTTATATCAAAAAACAAGTCCGATGATGGTGAGAAGTAAATTCTTTAGGATTCACTGATGCTAGTGGTTTAGTTGACTTCCTGGTGATGCCAACATTCAACGCCTCCCCCTTCTCCTCCTAGTTATTAAACCACTAAAACACTTTACGCTGATATATGCGAATAGAGAGAAGCCAAGAAAAGCCATATAAAACTACAACATAGATTCCTATCCCTATAAATAAGGAAGGGCTTGATGTTGTCAGGATAAGGTGAACGACCTGCCTAATCCGATCATGTAAATTCGGAATTAGGAAATTAATTGTCAGTAAATAAAGACCAAATAATCCAATAAAGCCCACGTAAAGATATTGGGTCTTAAATTGATAACTAAACGGCAATAAAAAAGAGGCTGTTGTGAGAACAATCGTGAACATGAGCAGAAAGTCCTTCCATAAGGTGAATTCACCGTGAAAAACAAGTTTTCCAACTAATAACGCCAGCGCCACCATACATGTAAACAATACGAAGACCACATACTTCGAACCAACGATTTGTTTCCTAGTGTACGGTAAAGAGTTTAGAAACATATGTATGTTCGATTTCTCATCCAAAAAGATAGCACTCATAAAGATCGAGAGGCAGAATATAAGTCCTGGATAGATAATTGAAGAAACCCCAAGAGCTGAATATCCACATAACATTAGCATAAGAAGCGCCAACAAGTTCTTTTGCATCACAATATCTTTACGAACTAAGTTGAGCATGTGATGGTTCCCCCTTCTTCGTAAAAAACATAATATCTTCAAGCGTCGGTTTTTCAATAAGGACCGTTTCCCCGAACATCTCTTCCACCTCGCATTTATGATCGGTTAAAGCCACAAACCCAAATGATGATTTCTGAATGGCTACAAATGCTCCTTCAGTTTCCTGATCAAGTAGCTCAAGTCCGCCTTTGACAATGGCATACTCCTCGCTTATTTCATTAAGATCCTTCGTAAAGATATGTTCACCGTTATGAATAAAGGTAATATAATCCGCAATCGTATCTAAATCTGTTGTGATATGAGTTGAGAAGAAAATCGTCTTTTCTCCATCCATCATCAGTTGTTGCAGAATCTCAAGCAGCTCTCTTCTGAAAATTGGGTCGAGTCCTGATGTGGGCTCATCCATTATAATGAGCTCTGCATGGTGGGATAAAGCGAAGGCTAAAGAAGCTTTCATCATCATGCCTTTAGAAAAAGTTTTGATCGGCTTTTTAAGTGGAAGTTGAAAGGTTTTTACATACTTATAAAACAGATCATCATCCCACATATTGTACGCCCTTTTAACTATATCCTTCATTTGAGCTAAAGTAAGTTGTTCATAGAAGACGTTTTCATCGTAAACAAAACCGATTCGCTGTTTAATTTCTTTCTCTCGTTCCTTATAAGATGACCCAAACACAGATACATTCCCACTATCTGGCTCGAGTAAGTTCATCATCATCTTAATCGTAGTGGACTTCCCAACCCCGTTTCCACCGATAAATCCATGCACAAACCCTTTTTTAACGGTCAGCGAAAAATTCTTCAGTGTAAATCCATCAAATGATTTAGTCACATTGTTCAGTTCTACCACAGGTTCCATTATTCTTCCTCCCTGTACAAAATAGTAAGCAATTCCTGTAACTCAGTAAGTGGAAGACCAATATCTTTGCTGTTTTGTACCGCTGCTGATAGCTGCTCTTCAATCCCTCTCATCTTACCTTCCTTAATCATCTCGTCATTTTGATCCGACACAAATGAACCTCTTCCTACAACGGAAAAAATAAAACCGTCCTTCTCAAGCTCTTCATAGGCCCGTTTAGTCGTAATGAGACTGACGTTCAACTCTTTCGCCAACTGTCGCATTGATGGCAGTAAATATCCCACCTTAACTTCATTAGAGAGAATCTGATTTTTGATTTGGTTGTAGATTTGTACATACATGGATTGTTTCTCTCGATTTGAAAGTATAATTTTCATTCCATAACCTTCCTTAAATTGTATATAAGTCATTATATATAATATATACAATATACACAATGATTTCATGTAAAAATAATTGTTAGGTAAGAGGGTATTTTTCAATTAGTGTGAAATTGACTCTTTTACCTTATTCAATAAAGTATCCTCATTCAAATGGAAGGAAAATATTGAGTCCATCCTTGAGTTGAAATATAAAAAAATGCCAGGTTTCAAAAGTCATATAACTCTTCAATAGCATTGGCTTAATTTTTCTGAATATCTAATCATTACCAATTACCCAGACCGTTTAAGAGAACTCAACCTTTTCTTCAACAAAAAGAAGCCTATCTTATTACAGATAAGCTCCGAGATAGAGGAATAACCAAAGATCATTTCTCCTTCTTTAATAAATGTCCCCGTTGAAGAATAGCGTAAACACTTAGCTCAATATTAATAACAATTAACACTTAGGGAAAAATAACGTCACTAGAACTTTTAAGAGGGGCGTGTACGATATTAAAACGTTTGTAGTATTCTCTTTATTAACATCTTTTTGGTTACAATTAACAGCCATAGATGTTGAAGCAAATTATACTAATGAACAATTTGAAAATTCCTTATATGATATTGGCTTTAAAGAAGTGCATAAGGCTGTTGACGATGCTGAAAAGTTTTATCGAAAAAAAATCGAATTACCTGTACAATTCCCCCCCTATCACGTTTACGCATAGTTTCGGTCGATTTGATGATTTAGAGGGGGATATTAATGACGAATTAGAGATCACGTATATTAATAAAGATGCAACAAAAAATCATTATATAATTTCAATTAAACCATCCAGATATAAGCTAACTTTAAATCCTAACCTAATTGATAGGACAATTCCATTAAAAGATGGGACAAGTGCTTTATTAAGTAACAAAAAACTAGGAAGATTTATCGTTTTATTTTTTGAAGATGAAGGCTGGCAATATAGATTGAGTTTAGATAGTGCAAGTCCTGAAAAAGTATCTCCTGATATGCTTGTTGATATTGCAAATTCATTAAAATAGCCATCAAAGAGATGGCTATTTTTACTTTTTCTAACCAGTTTTTATTCCACAATCCTCCCTCCCTCTATAAAGAAAGGACAATCTTACGATTTCTCTAGTTTTCTTAGATTTTCATAGTCATTCATATTTAGTGGACATTAGAATCATGGAATTATGTTGTATTTATGTCTAATTATGGACTTTAGGAGCCTGAGAATCTATATCCTACTTCGTACAATTTTTAAATAGGATGTATGATTATTTATGATCGCACTAGAGGATGTCCACAGATCTCATGGAGGTGAACCCTCCCATGTCTCACAGAGTCAATGCTCTAAAATTCCTTCGTACAATCTTTCCATGAGGTGGATGTCAGTCATGCTGCCCGACAGGATCATTGTCCGTATTATTGTTGGTTTTACTGATTAATCCGTGCTTCAAATGTCTACTATAAAATGAGCTAGACTATAATTTATTCCGAAAAAGAAACCCTAAGCTGCTGGTTGTAAGTCGGCTAAATGAGGAATGTCACTCAACATTCTTGCTTCACTAAATTCAAATTTCTTTCTACCGATGGCGAACAAAATCCTTATGAGCTTGTTACATAAAGCAATCATAGATTGCATCTTCTTCAATGGATTATTGGTACGTCTTGTATAATACTCATGTAACGATTTAAATGCCGAGTTTTTAGCGACAAGGGGCATAGCTACTTTAAACAAAAGGGCTCTCAATTTCTTTCTGCCTCTCTTTGTAATCTTCGTCTGACCCTTGTGCTTACCTGATGTATTCTCTTTTAAGTTTAAGCCTGCGAGCTTAATAATTTGGCGTGGATGAGAATAATAGCTAAGGTCTCTGACCTCTGCGAAGAAGCCAACAACAGTGTCCCTTCCAATGCCCGTGATACCAAGCATTTGGTCCACACCTGGGATATGTTCAAATAGGGAATCCATATTGGATTCAACTTTTTCGAACTTTTGTTTGATCAAGTCATACTTGTCTAACAGTGTTTGAATCTCTAGTTTAGCCATTTCAGCACCTTGTCGTATGCCTATCGAAAGATTGGCTACTTGTTTTAACTCCTGCATCTTTCCTAAGCCTACGCCGCGTTTAACAGCTTGTCTAAGATGCACCATTAACTCTTCATCAGAGAGGTTCACTAACTCATATGGCATTAAATTTAACTTCAATATTTGTAGCGCTGCTTTGCCTTCCCAGTCCTTAAAAACCGTTAAAAATTCAGGGAAATACCGGTCAATCCAGTTATGAATTTGACCTTGTACGACTTGAAGATCAACAGATAAGAGATCACGAATTTTCCTAGCCCCGCAGAGTTCTGCATACACTCCTTGTGGAATATTTGGTTCAGCGTATCTCCCATCCTTTACTAGTTGTGCAATGACCTTCGCATCTTTTATATCATTCTTCGTAGGTGAATTATCATCTAACTCTTTCGATTTCTTCACGTGTGAAGGATTTACTACAACGAATTTAATATTATGTTCTTTAAGAAAATGGGCTAAATTGAGCCAGTAATGTCCTGTAGGCTCCATGCCTATCAACACTTGGTTCATTTGATGATCATTCAAAAGACTTTGAATCCACTCTAACAATCTCTCAAAACCATTTTTGGTGTTCTCAATCGGAAGCGATGTTCCAAACTCAACACCTCTATAATCTTGAGCACGCGCTACATGGTTGAATTTCGCAATATCAACACCTACAATTAACGTTTGATAAGTAATTTGAGCGAGTTTGTTATTTTGGTTATAATTCATTGTATAAGCTTCCTGGTATTCTGTTTTTATGCTGGCCAGCTAAAACAATCATACCAAGGGGCTTGTTTTATTCTCAAATAGCATTTTACTTCATAACAGGAATGCTGCCCGATTGTCGAACATCACTCAATTACTATCCAACGCTAAAATTAACATATTTTGGATTTTTTCTCCGCCATACTCAGTACTTTTCTATCTTATTCATTTTAATCAAACCAAAGATTCAATTCGTATCATACACACTGATTCGAAATCATCAACAGTAATTGTTATGTAACTAAGGGGTCTAATTATTTAGGTTTATACATAAATTTATTATTTTGATTTGGTTCGGGAACGGTTCAATCAAACCTCTATTACCTATCTTTAGTCTATCGTCTTAATACCCTTACACTCCAAAAAAAGAAAGCGTTATCACTAAAGATAATTATGGTAATATATAGTTAAAACGAAATGGGGGACGTTATGAGCACGGTTGTTACACCTGAAAAGCACGTTAAGATCCAGAGAAGGAAGTGGCCATATTATCTACTTGGGGGAATTTCACTTTTACTGATCATTGCTATCGCTATAAGCTTCTGGTTTGTTCAAAGAACAGCTCCTGAGACAAAGGGGGAAATGATCCTATCAGGCTTGGAGGAATCTGTATCCATTTATCGAGATGATTCAGGTATTCCTCATATTGAAGCCTCTTCTACTAAAGATCTATTTATGGCTCAGGGATTCGTCACAGCTCAGGACCGCATGTTTCAAATGGACTTAAGTCGTCGGCAAGCTTCTGGAACTCTCAGTGAAGTCATTGGTGAATCGACAATTGATAAGGACAAATTCTTTCGAACGCTTGGTTTAAGAAGAGCTGCAGAAGATTCATTTAATGCCTACTCTCAAGAAGCGAAACAAATTCTTCAATGGTATGCTGATGGTGTGAATGCCTATATGACTCAAGCAAAAGAAGAAAACTCATTATCGCTTGAATTTACACTTGCGGGTTATGAGCCTAATGAGTGGGATCCAATCGATTCTCTTACAATCGGAAAATATATGGCTTTTGATCTAGGAGGACATTGGGAAGGTCAAGCCTTTCGTTATTATCTTCTGCAGAATTTCTCAGAAGAAGAAGCCGTGGACTTGTTCCCAAGTTACCCTGAAGAAGGCTCAACTGTGATTCAAGAAATCAAGGAAAGTAACCTTGATATGTCAAAAAGCTTTGCGAAATCAGTAATCCCAGATCAATATAATGGGAGTAACAATTGGGTCGTTTCTGGAGATAAAACCGCTTCGGGACAACCGCTTCTAGCCAATGATCCTCACCTGGGTCTTGGTACCCCACCGATATGGTATGAAACTCACTTAAATTCACCTGAATATAATGTAAGTGGCGTTATCTTTGCTGGTGTGCCAGGTATTATCGTTGGACGAAATGACTCCATTTCCTGGGGCGTTACCAATGTTGGTCCTGATGTTCAAGATCTTTATATTGAGAAAAGAAATCCAGATAATCCTACTGAATTTCAATATAATGATGAATGGGAGAAAGCAGAAGTTATTGATGAAAGCATTCCTGTAAAAGAAAGTGAACCTCTTCCATATGAAGTCGTTATTACACGCCACGGCCCGATTCTCTCTGAATTTGCTTATGACGACCAACCAGATACTGCATTGTCTTTAAGATGGACAGCCCTTGACCCATCTAGGGAGCTTGAGGCCGTTCTAATGATGGATAAAGCATCTAACTGGGAAGAATTCAAAAGTGCCTTAACCTCTTTTCATACACCCGCTCAGAATTTCGTTTTTGCTTCTACTGACGGCACGATTGCCTACCGGGCGAATGGATTAATTCCTATTCGCAAAAATGGTGACAGCATGGTGCCAGTCCCTGGATGGAACGATGAATATGAATGGGAAGGTTATATCCCATGGGAAGATCTCCCAACAATTGTTAATCCTGAAGAAGGCTTCATTTCTACTGCAAATAATAAAATCACAACAGAAGACTACCCCTATCACATTACACATACATGGGCACAACCGTATCGTCAAGATCGCATTCGAGAAGTTTTGCTTGAAAGCGATGAACTTGAACCAAAAGACATGATGGCGCTACAAAATGATTTCGTGAATTTACAGGGAAAAGAATTTACTCCTCTTCTCATAAAGGAACTTAACAGTGAAAACTTAACTTCAGTTGAAAAAGAAGCGCTATCTGTTCTTAATGAATGGAATTATATTGATGGTAGAGATGAAGCTGCTCCCCTACTCTTTCATCTCTGGTTAGTAGAAATGGAGAAAGTTCTATTTGAGGGAGAAATTGAAAAAGAAATGATGCCGCTTTTTGATGGTAAAAGCCAGGTGGTTGACCAGCTCATAAGACGAGCTGCAAGCGGGGATGAAGGGCCATGGATAAAGAAGTCTGGAGGATTTACATCCGTAGTCACTGAATCTTATCAGGCTGCAGTTTCGAGAGCAGTTGATTTACAAGGGCGTACACCAGAAAAATGGGCATGGGGTACGTTCCATTCGGTTCCATTTGAACACCCGCTAGGTGCGATTAAACCGTTAAACCTCCTGTTTAACCCTGATGTAAATGCAATGGGTGGCAGCCGCGTTACGGTAGGTGCTGCTGGGTGGAACACGACAACTGGACTTGTAACCCATGGTGCACCATGGAGAGGCGTTACTGATTTATCAAATATCCAAACAAGCTACAATGTCATTTCACCAGGTCAGTCCGGCTACGTTTTTAGTAAGTGGTATGATAATCAAATTACGGATTGGGTTGAAGGAGAATATCATGAAACAAAGATGAATGATTACGAAGAAAATGCTCAGCACCTCATTCTAAAACCATAACAAAAGGCTCTCTCAGTCAATGAGAGAGCCTTTTGGCATTCTTACTTTACAGAAACGGTCCAATTCTGCGTATCTTCTAATTTTCCAGTTTGAATTCCTGTGATTGTATCATAAAGCTTTTGAGACAGTTCCCCAATTTCATGATCATTGATGACCATTTTCTTACCAGCCCAGTTTAATTCACCTACAGGGGAGATAACAGCGGCCGTTCCTGTTCCAAATGCTTCTTCGAGCTGCCCTTTTTGAGATAGCTCATACAGCTCTTCAATGGAAACTTTTCTTTCAGTAACAGGGATATCCCATTTCTTTAACAATTCAATAACCGACATTCTCGTAATGCCGTGGAGAATGCTACCGTTTAATTCAGGTGTCACAACTTCCCCATTGATTTTAAAGAAGATGTTCATGCTTCCCACTTCTTCGATGTAACGCTTCTCTACCCCGTCCAACCAGAGAACATCAGCATTTCCATCTTTATATGCTTTCGCTTGCGCTTGATATGCAGATGAGTAGTTACCAGCCGTTTTGGCCATACCCGTTCCACCTTTAACAGCTCTTGTAAATTTATCCTCTACGCTAATTTTCACTGGAGTTAACCCTCCTGAGAAATACGACCCTACTGGTGAGAGAATAATCATCAATTTGTATGTGTGGGAAGGGGCAACAGATAGATTCGGTTCCGTTGCAATAATATAAGGACGTACATAAAGAGACGTTCCAGGTGTTGAAGGAACCCAATCTTGCTCCAAGCTAATTAATTCCTTAAGATAGCCCATTACACGCTCTTCATCAATATGTGGAATGCTTAAACGTTCACTTGAAAGGTTCAGTCTCTGTAAATTTTTTTCAGGTCTAAACAATAAAATTCGATTATCAGCACGATAGGCTTTTAACCCTTCAAAAACGGTTTGACCGTAATGAAAAATCATTGCAGCAGGATCAAGAGTGATTGGCTCATATGGAATGATGCGAGGTTCATACCACCCTTTTTCAGTTTCATAATCCATTACAAACATGTGATCTGTGAACGTTCTTCCAAAAGGAATTTGATCCTTCTCAGGCTTCGCTTTCAAATTAGTGCTTTTCACAATTTCTAAATCTGTACTCATGGCCAGGACTCCTTACTCTCTTGAAAGTGGTTATGATAATGAATTCATACTCCTTCCACATGAAGGCAGTAGATTAACTATTCATCTATTGTACTGCCAAACTCTACTGAATTAAAGCTTTATAGTGCAGAAAGGTAAAAAAATTCAGTTTTTAACACCTATCTCTATCATTTCATACAAATTCTAGATTTCAGGTCCTACTGGTCAACATTTGAAGCACACTTTTTTCACTTTTTACTGTAAGCGATTTCGAGTGAACAGTAACAATGTTTTTAACCAATATAACAACCAGTTCAGGTAACGCCTTTTAATATTTGCTATTGCAAGAGAGGCGATTTTTATGTAAATTAGTCAAGTATGTTTATTAGGAGGTCTCATCATGAATCAAACACAAAATACTCAACGCGTGCAAATGGTTACAGCTGATCCATCCGCTATTGGATTATTCGGTCTTGCTATGGTAACGCTTGTTGCATCATCAGTCAAGCTTGGTTGGACAGATGGCGTCTCATTTGTACTCCCTTGGGCGATTTTTCTAGGGGGCATTGCACAGCTGATCGCTAGTTTTCTAGATGCAAAGCACAATAATACATTTGGTACGACAGCCTTCGCAGCTTTTGGACTGTTTTGGCTTGGAGTAGGAACGTCATGGTTAATCGAATTCGGTGTTTTTGGAGACGCTGCAGCTGCCGCTGTGGATCCAAAGCAATTAGGCATTGCATACATCGGCTATTTGATCTTCAGTGTCTTCATGACAGTTGGAGCTATGGAAACTCATAAAGTACTTTTCTTTATTTTTGTCTTTATTGATTTCTTATTTATCGGACTCACATTTTCCACTTTAGGTATTTTCCCTGAAGGCATGCACTTCTTAGCCGCCATTGCTGAGTTCTGCATTGCGATTTTAAGCTTCTATGGCTCAGCTGCGAGTGTTTTGAATACTCACTTTGGCAAAGTCACACTCCCGATTGGCAAACCATTCGGTATTTTCAAACAAGCTTAGTATCACGTAAAGAGACAGATGAATCTAGATTCATCTGTCTCTTTTATAATTTATAAAGATTTATGAAGATCATGGAGCCTTTGAATTGCCTTAATGCGAATCAAGTTCTAATCAAATGAGTTGTATCACCTATCTCCTTCACTGCGAACTTCCCCCATATCACGCTTATATATATCAACCATAATATCATTATGTAAACTTAATTAGTGATTAACTATAAAAACACTCTTTAATCTCTTTTCAACTCAGCCAGATTAAGTGAATTGATTCTCTCCAAATCATTTTAATACAACATGTAGATCATATATTTTCAATTAATTGTGAAATGCTAAAATGAAATACAAGGCTAACCTCGTATCTTGAGTATTGCGGAACGAAAAAGCCACTTGTGCGAAGTTTTGAGCCATCAATTGCGGAGAATGGAGCCAGTGAATGCATAGAAGAGAGCCACCGGGTAAATTTCACTAGTGACTCTCTTCTTTAATATGGTCAACGAGGAGCGACTAAACTATGCCTTTCACGCATTGATATGTGGCCATCGATTAGTATTTTATAAGAGTCATGGACAATCCGGTCAAGAATCGCATCAGCTACCTGGGCTTGTCCGAGTTTGGAATGCCACCCTTCGGGTGAGAACTGGGAACAAAAGATGGTAGAAGTCCGCTTGAGCCTCGCGTCGATAATTTCTAAAACGTGGAGTACTTGATCTTGAGACAGCTCACTCAGGAGCCATTCATCCAATATCAATAAATCAATCGATCTGTACTTTTTAATCAGTTTGCGAAAACTTCCATCTGCCTCATGTTTGGCAACTGCGAGTTCATCCAATAATTCGGGCAATCGGATATATTTCACCTTGTAGAACTGCCGGCAGGCCTGAATGCCGAAAGCATTTGATATCCATGTCTTTCCATTGCCTGAAGCGCCCATAAGGATAATATTATGATGCTTCTGAAGATAGGTGCCGGACGCCAGCTCTAAAATTAACTGCTTATCCAACTTACGGTCAGCGTGATACTCGATCAGTTCAACGGCTGCGCTCGAGTCATCAAATGTGGCTTGTTTAATCAATCGGTCTAACTTATTCGACCTTCTGCGATCATATTCCGTATCCACCAATAGGTTAAAACGATCATCAAAATCCATGCCTTGGAAGTCTTTATTTTCATTCTGTAGTTGATATAAGTCCGCCATTCCACTCATCTTCATGTCCATTAACTTTCGTAAGGTTTCTTGGTTGATCATTTTTTATCCCTCCCAAAATAGGTAGCGCCTCTGGTAAAACCATAGTCCTCTGTCTGCGGTTCCCCAACTAGCTGTTTGTTCGCTTGCTTTTTCTTCTGCCTCTCCAAGATGCTTTTAAGAACGGCAACGGTGGGATGGGAGGATATCTCCAGTAAGGTCTTGGTCGCTTCCTCAAGCTCTGATTCCGTTCTTTTAGAGGCTGTACTTCTCAATCCGTTCAATATATTCAAAGCTTTCTTTTCAACATTTGTTTTCAAGATATGTTCAACCAGACGTTGCGTATTCGGTCCGACAGTCCTCGCCCATTTACGGTTGTTTTCTGGATTGTGATCGAGATAAAGCCGATGGTGGTCTGGCATGTGATCCGGATTTGTGGCATACGAATCTTCTGATTTTTGTTTACGTGGATGGGATGCAATCCGCACATCTTTAAAGTACAATTCAATTACATCCGCAGTGATTCGGACATCGACATCCTCGCGGACGTATTCATAGGGGACGGAATAGAACTTATAGTCCACTTGAACGTGGTAGTTCGGTTGAACTTTGGCAGTTGCCCATTCCGTCATCTTGAACCGTGTTGGAGGTAGAGGATGAAGGTGGCTCTTCTCCTCTTCTTCAAACACTTTGAACCTAGAACCCTCGCGCTTTTGGAAATTCATCGTATTGATTTCTTCCAGCTTTTCAAAGATTCGTGCATTCAAATCCTCGAGATGAAAACACTGATAGTTTCGTAATGATGCAATGATCTGCCTTGATATGTATCCGACAGTTCCTTCTACACTCGCTTTGTCTTTCGGCTTTCTGACGCGACTGGGCACCACCACAACCGCCCGGTAGTAATCGGCTAATTCCCGGTAAGCTTCATTGATCATTGGGTCGCCCCGGTGGGGCTTAGTCACGCCCGTCTTCAAATTATCAGGTACCAATGCCTCGGTAACGCCTCCAAAATATTCGAATGCATGAATATGTGCACGCAGCCAGGAAGTTGATTTCATATCAAGAAATGCCTCTACATAACTCAACTGACTGTAGGGAAGAGTGGCAATGAACACATACGCTGGTATAACCTCTCCGGTCGAATTATCCATGATTTTAAGCGTCGTTCCTGCCCAGTCCACCTCTAAAATCTCGCCTGGCTTTCTTCTAATTGGCATGGTCAGCTTATGCTTCTTTGCGAAGTTCCCATATTTTTCAGCGAATGTCCGATAGGCATATGGGACTTTTCCATCTTCTCTAGCTGCACTTGCATATTCGTTGTGCAGAAGCGTCAGGGTGACATTTTTCTTTTGTAGTTCTTTGTGAACCCACTCAAAATCAACGGGGCAGTATCCCTTTTCAATTGCTTGTTTCTCCGGGAACAAGTAAGTCCCAAGCCACTGATTATTCATGGAATCCTCTAACCCCCTTAACCCTCTTTCCTTAGCCCGCTGGACAACTTCAGCGATTGTATTTCGCGAGTGGCCGGTACTGGAACTGATCGTCCTCTGGCTTATGCCATCGAACTCCATCCCCAGAATCTTCCGATAATTAACCATAAAAAAATCCTCCTTCTACACAAGTGTCATGCTTTATAGGCATGTCCCTTAAGTATACCGGAGGTATATTGTGAAAATATGTTTTTGTGGCTCTCTACTCCGCAAATGGTGGCTCTATCTTCCGCAATCGGTGGTTTAATTTTGCGCATAAGTGGCTCATTCACCATGCAATATTCATATCTCCCATTAAAATTCATTATCCTTATTTACTCAACTGTTTAATATGATTGATGATATAATTTATCTCAGCTAATTTTTGAAAAGGTTCTGTATTTTCGACAATCGAAAAATCTAAATTCCTATTTTTTATGTTCGTAAGACCCAATCACCTTTGAAGATTAGTTCATATACAATTCAGAAAAATTCAATTTTATTAGCCCTCTTATCATCAAGTAAAAACGCCCTTACCTAAGTAAGGACGCTTTTTGATTATGCCGAATGATTTTGTGTTAATTCATCACTTAGTTTTGTTCTCATAGCCATTCGCCCACGATGTAGACGAGACTTCACTGCCCCCGGTGATAGCTGCAGTTTATATGCTATTTCACTTTCCTTTAAATGATCATAGTAGTGAAGTTTCATCACCACTCTTAATCTCGGGGATAACAAATGGATCTTTTTTTTCACAGATTCTTCAAAAAGAAGAATCTCACAGTCTTCTTCTACGTTACAATCGTGATCCGCTTGATTCATGAGAGTATCTTCCGTATTAAACAGAGTCACTTTTTTTTGCTTTCTTAATTGATCAATCGATTTTCGAGCGGCAATAGTTGAAAGCCAGGATCCTAGCTTCCTTTCACTTTGCACTTCGTCTAATCGATCATACGCCTTTAAAAAGGTTTCTTGAAGCACATCTTCGGCAAGTCCGTGATCTTTCAAGACTCTTAATGCAGTATAGTAAACGCGGTTATAGTGTTTTGTAAAGATGTCATTAAAACAAATTGTTCTCGAGTCTATCATTGTTGTTGGTCCTTAAAGTAATCTTGCACAAAGCCTGGAGCATTTGAAGAATCAAAGGTTAACACTTCATAATACCCACCTTTTATATCCTCATAATGAATGCCAACTAAATAATCCCCTTCCTCTTCTTCTTTGCTGCTTAATAATATCATTTCGATTTGCTTCTTATCCTTTATCTCAAAAGGTTCAACGGACTCATTCTCTACAATTTGATCATAAGCTTCTCTCGGGTATTGATTTTGTGCTTCATCCCATGGATAAATGCTTACATGATCGATTTCACCTTCGTCAATAAATGCATCCTCATAGAAGCCTTCTTCTTTCAACCAATTAACAGTATTTTTATAGGAATTATAGATCGAATTGTCTTGCGCATAGTAGTATTCCTCTTTCCAATCGGAACCTTCTCTTACTTCAGATACACGAGATCGAATCCCTTTTGGATGAATCAATTGATCATAGGATAAACTGTAAATGTCCTCTCTTACATGTTGATAGAATTCTTGAATTTGAAGCGGATCAAGTATGGAAACTTCTTTATTGACGGGCCCTCCCGGTTGAAGAGTGACTTTTTGAATTTTTGAAGGGTCACTATTTAAGACAGGGTAAGTTAATTCTTTGTATTCCTTAGTTTCCATTACACGTTTAAGGGTTTCCTGGACGTTCTTTCGATCGACTTGATATGAACGTTGCACGCGATCACCGTTTTTTAATTCATAAGAGATGAAATACATCATTCCTGTAGAATTAAACTGATCGTTCTGGTTAATCATCTCTTTTTGTAATTGTATAACTGCATTAATTGCACCTTCTGATTCTATTAAATCAGGTGAAGTATTTTCGATATGTTCTTCTAACTGATAGATATTGTCACCTATATAAACATTTTTAATTTCACTCGTTTCTGGAACGTAACTTTCATAGTTTAACCAGAACAATGGCAAAATCCCTATAATTAAACCAGCTGTTGCTCCGTAAACGAACAAGCCTTTAAAGTGCTTCCAGTGAAACACACGCCAGCTTTTATCTAACACCATTGAAGAAAGGAAATATCCGACGATCCCACCTATAACGTACCCAAAAATCAACCACGATAACATTAGTTGAGTTTCTCCAAAATAGGTACCACCGACTAGAGCAAAGCAAAAGGTCATTCCAAACTGAAAGACTGGCTTTAACACGTTAATGGCAATCGTCTGTGTAGCTACTTCTAATGGACGTTTCTTATAGATAGCTTTTCCACCAAAGTAGAATACTATTGAAGCGATAAAATAGATACCCAACATTATATACTGAACGGGGAGATACCCCTCCTGTGGGTCATTAGGGTAATATTGAAAAACGTTGACAAGGGGTGAATAGTTACCTACCGTATGATCGATTACCACCAAGTCTGAAAAACCAGCAATAAAGAAGCTAAGATGTACCGCTACAAGAACATAAATTCCTGCCGGAAGAAGCAGAAGGATATAAGTCAAAACAGCTTGAACGGTTGATAATCCAGTTAATGTACCAGCAAAGACACAAATCATAAACGTTAGAATGCTTACAATGATCATCATCAACGTCCAATAACCAAGCTGGCTAATTGAATAAAAAGCTGACACGTCAGTAAACAAAAAGAACATGAATAGAATAAGACTAGTCAACAAAATAGGCGCAATGAGCAAAATCACTCCTGATAAAGCGTGATGGCGAAATAAATGCTCTCTGCTAATTGGTAAACTGTGAATAAAGTCTGAAGCACCTTTCACGTGAATGTAACGAAAAAGAAATACAGCCATTAAAACGGGCATAAGAAATAGCAGCATAAATTGTATTTCAAACATAAATATCGGATCAAAAAGCCCAGCTCCGCTTGCTTCTATCCTATATTCATCGTTAAACGCCATGAGTAATTGGAGCGGCAAAGTAAAGGCAAGACCACAAAAGAACAAAATACTAATCCAACCAACATTTCTAAAATCTCTTTTGAACATTTCTCTTCTAAACAAGGACGTTTTCGATAGCATATCCAACACCCTCCATTTCATAGATGAATATTTCTTCTAATGTAAGTGGTAATCGATCCATTAAGACTGGACCAATTTTCTCGATTTCAGTCATCACTTTCTTTTCTTCTCCTTTTACGATCAAGAGAATAACACTTCCCCGTTTTTCCTTATAGAGAATATCAAGATCGCTAGAAGTCAAATCGTGTTCTCCTGAATCTTTAAATGCGACTTGAACTTTATGTACGTCTTCCTTTAATGCATCTAAATCACGTTCAAGAAGAATTTCACCATGGTGAAGAATCCCGACATGATCACAAATCTCCTCAACTTCTCTTAAATTATGTGACGAGAGCAACACAGACATTTCTCTTTCAGCCACATCCTGAATGATCATGCTTCTTACTTTTTTTCTCATAACCGCATCCAAACCATCAAAAGGCTCATCTAAAATAAGCACATCCGGCTTAACTGACATAGATAAGATGAAAGCCACTTGTCTTTGAAGACCTTTAGAAAACTGACTTACTTTCTTGTTCTCATCGAGCTTAAACAAATTCGTTAGATTTGTGTAGCGCTCCTCATCCCACTGTTCATATAAACTAGCGTAATAATTGGCTAGCTGCCTCATTGTATATTGTGGTAAAAAATAGAGGGCATCTGGAATAAACACCACTCGTTGCTTCGTAGAGACATTTTCATAAATGGGATGGTCCAGTACGAGAATTTCTCCTGAATCTTGTCTCAGAATACCGGCAATCATTCGCATGAGTGTTGTTTTTCCTGCGCCATTTGAACCAAGCAAACCATATATTGATCCAGGCTGCACTGCAAAACTAACTTGATGGATGATTTTGTTAGTCCCAAAAGACTTTTCAACACCGTTTACTTCAATCATCCTTTTTCCCCCCTTCAATTTCAGTTAATAGTGACTCAATTTCCTCTACTGTCATTCCAAGATAAATGGCTTCAGCTAGTAGCTTCTTTAACTGATCTCGCACGTTTTTTAGCTCCTCACTCTCAAGTTTTTTTGAAGGATTAACAAAACTCCCCTTCCCTTTCACTGAATAAATGTATCCTTGAGACTCAAGCTCTCTATATGCTTTTTGGATGGTATTCGGATTAATTGTCAGCTGATGCGCAAGTTCACGGACAGAAGGAAGTTTCTCATCGTCTTTCATAACATCTTTAATGATCAGCTGCTTCAAACGATCAACTAACTGTTCATAGATCGGCTTTCGACTTCTAAAGTCCAATTCAAACATCAATTCACCTCCACTCTCACTAGCTATAACTGTATTAACTGTATTAATATATGTAGTACAGTTAAAGTATATCGAAAGCCAATTGATTTGAGAAGTCTTTTTTTGTAATTTTTTCTATTAATGATCAAAAATGACTTTATCAAAATAAAAATAAGCCGTATCTCAATTCCATATTTGGGAATGAGTTACGGCTATTAGTTAGTTTTCAATAGACTCCCTTGTCTAAAGGTTTATGTAAATTCGCAAATAAATCAGAACATTTTCTTTCCAAGATATTATTTACGCAAAATCTTTTCCATCGCTTTTCCTTTTGCTAACTCATCGATCATCTTATCCAAATAGCGAATTTCCTGCATAGTTGGTTCTTCAATGTTTTCTACTCGCACACCACAGACCACTCCTTTGATCATCTTGCGTGAAGGATTCATTTGGGGAGCTTCCATAAAGAAGGTCTCAAAGTCTGTCTTTTTTTCTAATTGAGTTTCAAATTCATTTTGGCTATACCCTGTCAACCAACGAATGATTTCGTCCACTTCTGCTTTTGTACGCCCCTTTTTTTCCGCTTTCGTCACATAATGGGGATAGACGCTTGAGAAGCTCATTGTATAAATTTTATGTTTTGTCATAAAAAGGCCTCCTTTGATTACTAAAGTAAAGATTTGCAACGGCTTACCTATTCGTCTTCACATCATACTGTCCCTGAACCTTTAATGTTATGCAATTTAATCAGTCAACGTACCCTGATGAAAAATCATTTTCCACGTTCCATTATTGTTTCTCCATATAGAACTTCTTAAGGTCTTTTGTGATCTTGTTTTATCATGGATGCGATATGTTGCAAGAACGGCAGCCTCTGATAAAAAGCGTATCTCGAATTCACTTAGAATCATTTCTCTATTGGAAAGACCATTATTGTAATCCCCCTCTTTATGCCACACTTTCCCTGAACTTCCAAACTCAAAGAAATCATCTGCAAGTATCTGATTTAATCTATCTGGATGAGAACGTACTTCAGGCTTTAATAGTTCTTCTTCTAATTTCATTAAATGATGTTTTAACTCTATTTCATCGATGATAATTACTCCCACTTTTTACTTATTCATCCATATTATACTCTTTAAAAACGACAGAACGTGATATTCTTCACGAAATTATTGATGTAAGCGGTTAAGTATGAGGCTATGCATTGAAATTCGCTCAAGGATAATTTAACCTATTAGAGTAGGTATAAAAGATGACTGGATGATAGACACTTTATAGGGAAAAATAAACAGAGTGAAGTCCAACTTTTCTTCTATCTCTTGATTAGTAACTTCGTTTCTAATCAGGTATAAAAATACCTTAACATGGTTTTGCCTTACTATATAACAAATAAGCGTAACTGCTTACAAGAAGGAGAAGTGACTATGTCAGAATCAATCACAACCGAAACAGGCGAAAAACGCGTCCCTACTCAAGACGAACGCGAACTGCTTGATCAGCTTTTGGATCCTAAAGTTCAAGAGTCACTAAGCGTGCTTGTAAAGGAACTTCCTAAAGTAACGGAACTTGTTAATATGATGTCTAAATCATATGATACGGTCCAAGGTCTTGCAACAGATGATGTATTGAAGAATGATACAGTAGAATTTATGTCTGAAATCCTTCATCCTGTTACAAACTCCGTAAAAGACGTGGCAGCAAATGCAATTGAAGCAAAAGATGAAGCTGAAAAGAGCTCAGAAGTTATTGGGTTATTTGGTCTTTTAAAAATGTTGAAGGATCCTCAAGCTCAGAAGCTTTTCAGATTCGTGAATGCTTATCTTAAAGTTTCAGGAGAAAAAAGTAACCAAAAATAATACTGATCTGCTAGAAATGGAGGAACAATCATGTCAAAACAAATAGTCATTTTGGGCGCAGGTTATGGTGGGCTTCTTTCTGCTTTATCCGTACGTCAATACTTAAATGAATCAGAAGCTACTGTTACATTAATTAATAAAACACCTACTCATCAAATCATTACAGAGTTGCACCGTTTAGCTGCTGGTAACATCTCAACGGAAGCTGCGGCACTTCCACTGGATAAGTTATTAAAAGGAAATGACATTAATCTTAAAGTAGCATCGGTTGATTCATTTTCTGTTGATAATAAAGAAGTTAAGTTATCTGATGGTTCTACACTTTCTTACGACGCATTAGTCGTAGCACTAGGTAGTAAAACAGCGTACTTTGGTATTCCAGGACTTGAAGAAAACAGTATGGTACTGAAATCGGCTGAAGATGCAAACCGCATCCACGCTCATGTTGAAGAACGCATCAAGAGCTTTGCAGCATCAGGTGACGAAGCGGATGCTACAATCCTTATCGGCGGTGGCGGTCTTACAGGGACTGAACTCGTAGGAGAACTAGCTGATGAAACACCAAAGCTTGCTCGTAAATATGGCGTAGATCCTGCCAAGATCAAATTGAAGCTTGTTGAAGCGATGCCTAAAATTCTTCCAATGCTTCCTGATGAGTTAATTAACCGAGCGATGACTAGCCTTGAAAAACGCGGCGTTGAATTCCTAACAAACCTTCCTGTAACGAATGTAGAAGGAAATGTCGTGGAATTGAAAGATGGCCAAAAGATTGTTACAAACACATTTGTTTGGACAGGCGGCGTTCAAGGTAATCCACTTGTTGGAGAATGCGGTATCGAAGTCAATCGAGGCCGTGCAACAGTGAACAATTACCTTCAATCCACTTCTCATGAGGATGTATTCGTTGCTGGTGACAGTGCCGTTTACTTCAAACCAGGTGACGAACGTCCACAGCCTCCAACTGCTCAAATCGCTTGGCAAATGGGTGACCTTATTGGTTACAACTTGTATGCTTACCTTTATGACAAAGACTACAAAGAATTTGAACCAGTTAACTCTGGAACATTAGCAAGTCTTGGTCGTAAGGATGCCGTTGCTCAAATCGGTGGCAACGCAACATCCCTTAAAGGCCTTCCTGCATCTGTGATGAAAGAAGCAAGTAACGTCCGTTACCTTTCACACATCAAAGGATTGTTTGCATTAGCATACTAAACAACGAATCATTTTCTATAAAGATATAAAAAAGTGCTGGGAAATTTCCCAGCACTTTTTTTCAGATAATAAAACCTGGTTTTGTACCTTTATCAATTGGTTTTAAAGAATATAAGTCACCTGAAACACCGTGGCAACATACGACATTCATGCCTTCTATAAACATTCGACTCGTAAAAACAGTTTCGCCATGATCACAAAAGATTTCTATGCTTGAGGAATCTATAAAAAGACGAATTTGATGTTTCACTTTTTGTTTTCTTAGTGCATATCTTTTTGTACCATATTCTTTAGCATAAACATGGGTCATATTTGATCGATCAAGACAATACTCTTTTCCATTTGAAGAGAAAATCACGTTTTCATTTGCATCATTCCTAAAAATAATTTCAAACTCTCGGTCGGCTTCAATGACCATTTCAAAGGCCCGAGAAGTTAATTGATGATTTGTTTGAAGCTCCTGCCTCTTTGTTCTCAGTTCTTTTAGCTCTTGAAGAGGCTGTTGTAATAAACGATCCCCCTCAATCTTAACTTCTCTCGGCAACGTTAACATGTGAGCCCACATATTTTGGTCTGTAGGATAGATGCTCTTTGAATTGCCTAACCAACCAATCAGAATCCTTCTTCCACATGCATCGTCATAAGTTTGTGGAGCATAGAAATCAAACCCTTTGTCTAGTTCGATATATTCGTGTGCATTCAGTTTACCCGTAGCAACATCTAATACATCACTAATACAATACACCACCGAAAATACATTGTTATACTGATATTTATTTTTACTCAGCTCCCCCTGAGGAGAAAAGATAAGAACACCGCGATTATTTTGTTCAAAATAGTTGGGGCACTCCCACATATACCCCGCATCCTTAAAATTCGTCTGTAGAATGCCATGATACGTCATTTCATTTGGTTGGTCTCCTGAATAAAGGGCGATTGCGCCTTTATGCTTACTCGTTTCACCACCAACGAGCATGTAGTATTTGTTATCCCGTTTAAATACAATTGGATCTCTAAAATTATTGCTGAAATCGGGGGGCGTCCCTTCTATCATCACGTTTTCCTTCGATATCGTTTGATCTTCATTTAGGAATCCATACACCTGACTTGGTATGGCTTCACTCTCCTCAGTTAGATGATTTCCTGTATAGAATAGGTGCATGTTATCCCCTTCAACAAAAGCGGATCCTGAGTGACAGCCGTGAGAATCATATAACTGATCTGGATAAAGAGCGATACCGTGATCTTTAAAATGAATAAAATCTTTCGTTGAAATATGATACCAATGCTTTAATCCATGAACTGGGCCTAATGGGAACCATTGATAGAAGATATGGTGTTCTCCTCTAAAAAAAGCTAATCCATTTGGATCATTCATTAATCCATGATGAGGTGCTATATGATAATTTGGATAATAAGTATCCTCTTTTGCAATTTTTTCAATCGTACTTAGATAGTCATTCGAAACATCTGACAAAGTAACGAAACGATTCTGGCGGTTAGAAAAATCAATGTAATCAATCATGTAAAGCTTCCCTTCTGTTAAACCTTAAGAAAATGAACATTAGCCATGTTTAATATTTAAATTTAATGCAGGTTGTTCCGCAGATGGCTTTTCACGATAAGCAATGAACGTAACGAGAAACGATGTGGCCAATGCAACTAGAATGACTAGAATGTATTGAAAGAAACCATCGCCTATATACAATAACAATCCTGGTAGCATCGTCGAACCAGTACCCGCTGCAGCGATGCCCAAGATCGAAGCAAACCCACCGCCGACTGCGCCACCTAAACAACCGTAAATAAATGGTTTTACTTTAGGTAAGTTAATCGCGAACATCACGGGCTCAGTTATGCCAAAGAAAGCAGGTATAACGGAACCTAACATATTAGATCGCTTAATTTTATCTCTTTGCTGAATAACAACTGCAAGAGCTGCTCCAGCTTGTCCGGCAATTGCTGCCGTACCAATCGGATTGATTAAATCATATCCCGTTTCCGCAACCATTTTAACCGTTATTGGAACAATCGTGTGGTGCATACCTGTTATCGCTAAAAGCTGAATGGCACCTCCATAAACAAATCCACCGATACCAAATGGTAATTCAAAGAAATACATGATGCCAGAAGTAAGTAAATTCTCTATTCCCAAAATCACTGGGCCTACGATAACAAGTCCAAGAATTAACGAAAACAGTAATGTGACAAACGGTGTCAAAATAAGGTCTAGCATCTCAGGAATGTATTTTCTCGCTATTTTTTCAATTTTTGCAGCTAACCATCCCATAAAGACAGCAGGAAGAATTGAACTTTGCATACCTGTAATTGGAATATCAAATCCTAATAAAGTCAGGAACAACGGATCAGCTTTCCCGAAAGATACAGCCCACTTATCCGGTAATTGCGGTGCTACCAGCATTAAACCGAGAGCAATTCCAATAACAGGAGATCCTCCAAATTTCTTCATAGCAGACCAGGTAATCAATACCGGAATGAATGTAAAAGCTGTATCTGTTAAAACTTGTGAGAGTACTAAAATCGTTGAAGAAAGCTCCATTCCGAAACCGTTTATTAACAAGCCTCTAAGTCCCATTAATAGGCCCGTTGCAATTAGAACGGGAATAACAGGGATGAAAATATCTGCAAACGTTTTCGTTAATTGATGGATTTTAGAACTGTTTGAATTTCTCGGTTCATTAGAGACCTCTTTACTGTCACTAACTCCACCCTTTTCTAGTTCAGCATAGACTTTATTTACAAAACCAGTACCAAGAATAATTTGATGCTGCCCACTTTGATAAAAATATCCGCTTACACCTTCAATTGAATCAAACGATTCTTTCTTGAGCAATGTATCATCATATAATTCGACTCTTAATCTTGTTGCACAGTGAGAGATGCGAGATATATTCTCTTTTCCACCTAAAGCTTGTAATACAGAATGAGCGACCGTTTTAGGATTCTTAGCCATGATCCTACCCCTCCAATAAAATATTCGTTATCCAAACAAAAGCGGAAACGTTTCCACTTTGTTATAAAAAGAAAATTACTACCAAGATTACTACCAAACTGGAAACGTTTCCAGTTTGGTATAAAATGAAAGCGACTCTAGAAATCGCTTTTGAATAAGTAAATGATATCGTTTACACAAAGAAGAGTCAAGAGTTTTTTTATTTAGTACTATTTCCATCAAAAAAGGTTACAGGAAGTACATTTTTCTTTTCAACCGGCTGTTCCTTAATTAGTTTAATAAGCACTTGTACAGCTTTTTCAGCCATTTCAGCAACAGGCTGGATGATTGTTGAAAAAGTTAATTCATCTTCCTTACTGGAAGTAACGCCATCAAAACCAATCACCTGAACTTCCTCAGGAACTCTTCTCCCTAGTTTTTTTAGAGATCGCAACAATAATTTCGCCCATTTATCGTTCATGGTAAAAAAACCATCCACATCAGGGTTTTGTTCTAAAAACCGCTGGATGACCGCTTCAATGTCTGTGACAGGCTCTCTTAATTCGTAAATACAGTGATCAAAATTTTTACTTAAACTCACAGTTTCAAATCCAAGTCTCCGATTCATAGATTCATTTTCAATGTTTGAAACACTTCCTAAATAGGCAATCCGCTTACAACCTCGCTTCATCAGTTCTTTGGCTGCAAGCTCTCCACCTTTCTTATTATTACTCGTTACGAATACGACATCTTTTGTAAAGTGCCGATCAATGCTTACAATTGGTAGGTGACTTGAAATATATTGATCAAGTTCAGCACTATAAGTAATGGCAATTAATCCATCTATTTTATTTTTCTCGAGCATTGAAATATATTCTATTTCTTTCGTACGCTCATTTTGAGTGTTGCATAGGATCATTTTATAGCCAAGATGAGACAATTCCTTTTCAACATGATAAGCAAATTTTGAAAAGAATGGATGCCAAATAGTGGGGACAATCAAAGCGATCGATTGACTTTGCTGCATTTTAAAATTCCTAGCAACTTCATTTTGCTTATAATTCAAAGTTTCAATCGCTCGTTCTACTTTTCGTCGCGTTGTTTCTTTAACAGGGCCATTGTTATTTAGTACTCGAGAAACAGTACCTAGTCCTACCCCAGCTTCTCTTGCTACATCTTTCATATTTACCAAAGTTCTGATTCACCTGCTTTGTTAATAAATTCATCCAGAAATTATTGTAACATAGAAAAAGTTCTCAAGTTGATCGATAACTGCATTGAGATAAGCTTTAAGGTTATCCTATTCCAAGTACACCTTCACCATACGATCATCCTCTTTAACCGGGTCTCCCCGACCATCTTTATTGTTTGTTATCGCAAATAATGTGTCCTCGTCCAATAATAAGGAGCGAACTCGTCCAATATCTTCTGTCTCCACAGTAGTACCCTGGCCCTTCAGTTCAAACGACCGAATTTCCTCGCCTCTTAAGCAAGCAACGTAAAGTTTGTCATCTTGAAAAACCATTCCTGACGGAGCCCATGTATCATCTCCAGAGTGATAGAGCGGCTGCACCATGCCATCAGCAATTTCATCTCCTTCAATCACTGGCCACCCATAATTGTTTCCTGCTTCAATTTGATTGATTTCATCATGAGCAGACTGCCCATGCTCTGAACTAAAAAGCTGTCCTTCTTCATTCCACGCAAGACCCTGAGGGTTTCGATGTCCATAAGAATAAACATAAGAATCATTAAATGGATTATCTTCTGGTACGTTTCCTTCTAAATCCATACGTAAAATTTTGCCTGCTAAACTACCTTTATCCTGTGCAAGCTCCGGTTCTCCAGCATCACCTGTTGTGATATAAAGCATATCGTCTGGTCCGATTTTCAGTCTTCCTCCGTTATGAAACTGAGAGCCAGGAATATTCGCTAGAAGCTCATCCGTTTCTTCCCAGGTGCTTTCTATAAGTTCAACCTTCACGACCCTATTCAGAGTCTTCTCACCTTCTACATAAGTGTGGTAGAGAAACGCAATTTGGGACTGAGGAAAATCTTCAGCTAGTGCCATCCCCAAAAGCCCGCCCTCACCTTCACTATGCACAGGTTTAGTAAGGTGGATCGTTTGTCTTTTCAGGGAATTATCGAATTTCGCTACCTTACCTGCTCGTTCTGTGAGATAAAACGTTTCTTCTGTTTGGACGATCTCCCATGGAACATTTAAATTTTCAATATAGGCTGACTCTCTTTTAATCTCCTCATCTGCACCATCGCTAGAACTTGAGTTTGGATCATTACTTGAGCAGGCTGTTACGAGGAGTAACGCACAAAGCACACCCCCTATTTTCACCATGTCTTCCTCCATTTCATCCAGATCTTATTTTAAACAGTGCTACTCACAAATCATGAGTACATTTCCATCAAGATCTTTAAAATTAAACCAATGACCATTCTCAATATCAGTGATAAGCTCAATTCTTTTTTCTTTCATAAAAGAAAAAGCGACTTCAATGTCTTTCGTATTGAAATGAAGAGGTGGAGTTTTATAAAGGTTATGCTCAGAATAAATTTTGCTATCCAATACAAGGCGGTTACCTTTCATTGGCACGACATACAAATGTCCTGCTACTATGTCGCCATGGGCAGGAATCCCTAGTAAATCACAATACCAATTTTTTGCATTTTCAATATTTTTTACGGGAATAAAAACAGCACCAATTTCATTTAAAATCGGATTCATTTGAATTACCTTCCCTCCCAAATCAATTTTCAGTACTTACTCCTTCTTTCTTATTTGATCCGATCCTTCCAAAACCCACTAAAAAAATATACACCACATTTTTGAGGAAGAAATGATAAACATGTATGATATGCTTGATTTAACAAATATCCCCATAATAAATCACTCTACAAAAAAGGAGGGGGCTAGCATGAGTACCATTAAGAATATTCTCTTAATCGTTTTTTCAAGTGACCACTCTCAAAACGATCTTGCAGAGCTACTGGTAATGCCTTTAGGACTATTTTCCCTACTATCGATTCATCATTTTTTTCATTTTGTTCCGCTAAACTGGTACTCGTTACGATCAGCTGTCATTTTCATAGCTATTTTTGCACTCTTCTATTCTTTTATGAAACTAATTAGAAAAAAACTAGGAACCAAAAACAATAAACTCTCACCTTTTGTCATTTACATGGCCTATTTTGTTGCCATCCTTGGAGGATCAGTGATCATGGCCTCATGAACAAAACCGCACTTCCCCTTTACTAACCCCTCCCAAAAAGCTCGAAGCAGTAATGCTCCGGGCTTTCACTTCATGCATGAAGAATATCAAATCTAAAAATCTCATCCACAGCCAGTGAAGTTACCTGCGGCTGGATCAAGAAGTATTATTATTATCTCTCAATCATTTAATCCCTTTCCCTGTAGAATTTGCTGCATATATTTCTCGATCCTTGCTTCTCGTGTTTTGGATTGTTTAGCTTTAGAAAAGTAAAGGACATATGCTCTTTGCCTTCCTGGTGTTAAAGCTTCAAATGCAGAATGTAATGCAGGAACTTCATTGAATTTATTTTGAAGTTCTTCAGGGATTTCTATATTCTTCTTAATATTCACTTCTAAACCAGCTTTTTCAACAGCAATGGCGTTATAAATATATTCTTTCAATATGTTTTCCTTATCCACTATTTCTTCTATATGGGTGAATCTTATCTGACGGCTAGACTGTACATTTTCCGTTTGTTGAATAAGCATGTCATGCGTATCTTGTAACAAGACACCTTTAAAAAATAATAGAGCACAATATTCTTTAAATCCATGTATTAAAACGATATTTTTCCCTTGGAATGTGTAACATGGAACCCCCCACTTCAATTCTTCAGTCAGCTCACAGTCAAGAATGATCATTCTCAATTTCTTAAATTCTTCCTGCCACTTTTGGGGTTTACTGATAAAGCCATCAACTTTAGGATTCATTCTACTATTTGCCATTAAAGCACTTCCTTTCGCAGTTATTTGATCAGCCGAAAGTTTTATATCACTACTTGCAATTGCCCCATCCATTTTCAATGACAATACTTTCATATTTACTTCTAAATAATACCACAAACCTATCCATTACCTTGAGCAGGCTTAGTCTCATTTTCGATGACCTTCCTTATTAGATTTATCGTGCAAATACAAAAAGCAGTTCAATGTAGGTGACTAATCTATCTTTGCACGCTACACTGAACTGCTTCATTTTCATGTTATCTTAAGTTTCTTGTTTAGTTATGGCTACTTCAATGTCATAATCTTCCGGGTCAAGTTCTGTTTCCGTTCCGAGCGCAAGTTTAGCGAGCTCAAGTCCTAGATACGGGCCAACTGTGAGTCCAGAAGCCCCCAGACCATTAGCAGCAAGTAGATTCTTACTACCTGGCACATAACCAAACACTGGTAAAAACCCTGGTGTGAAAGGACGGAACCCTACTTTCGCTCCTAGAAACGTACTATCCGCTAATCCTGGGGCGACGGATAGGGCTTTAGTGAAGATTTCCTGCAGTCCTCCAGCAGTCACACGCTGATCCATACCAGCTTCATTTTCATGAGTTGCCCCAACAACAACGCGTCCATCATCAAAGCTTAATAAGTACTGATCGTTAGGCGGCATCACGACTGGCCACTCATTCGTTACCGAGTTGTTCATTTCAAGGTGGACGATCTGAGCTTTCTGAGAAGTAACATTAAATTGAAGGCCCATTGGAGATAAAAGCTC
The DNA here is from genome assembly GCF_056173645.1 of Anaerobacillus sp. QJM3NY_32. Lineage (NCBI taxonomy): Bacteria > Bacillati > Bacillota > Bacilli > Caryophanales > Bacillaceae > Anaerobacillus > Anaerobacillus sp. QJM3NY_32. The sequence goes on from NZ_CM149684.1 coordinate 2,413,532, forward strand.
TTCCGCCCAGGCTCCAGCCGTCAAAATTACTTTGTCCGCTATAAAGATCTCGTTACCTAACGTAACACCAGTCACTTCGTCTTCTGACAAATAAAGCTTAGCATCACCATACATGATGGTAGCACCGTGTTTTTCAGCTGAGCGAAGTAGCGCATTACGAAGAGCTGAACCGTTCACTCTTGCCGCTCCACTAACAAATACAGACTGGTAATCTTCAGCTATAGGGGGGAATATCTCTCTTGTTTCCTCAGAAGATAGCTTCTTGATGTCCCCGATTTCAGGGGCATCTTCTCGTCGCTTTTTAGCACGTTCGATCATTTTATCTAATTTTGTCTCATCAGTGTGGAGGCTGATTGCTCCTACTTTCTTATAACCCGTTTCTGTTTCTCCATCCTCTATTAATTGTTGAATTAAGTCTGGATAATATTTTGCTCCCCCTTTAGCAAGTCGATACCAGACTTTATTCCGACGTTGGGAAAGCCATGGACAAACAATACCAGCTGCCGCTTCTGTCGCTTGTCCAGGTTCATTACGATCGATAATCGTAACGTCTATTCCTTCTTTTGCAAGATGATAGGCCGTTGAAGCTCCAAGGATGCCGGAGCCGACAATAATTGTTGATTTCATATGTAACACCTTTTTCATTGATTTCGATTCTTTGTTCATTTTACATAAATTCAGTTAAGCACACAAACCGACTGTATTGACTAATACTCTTTAAATGAAGACCTACCTTTTTTTAACCTATTTCTTCAGGTGAAGCCTTTCATTATGCTAAAATAACACCATTACATGAAGAAGGAGTCTCACTATGAAAAAAACATTAGACCACATTGGAATTGCAGTCAGACGTTTAGATGAAGGAGTTCAGTTTTATACAGAAGTATTAGGTGGCGAGCTTTTCGACCGTTACCGTAGTGAAGCAACAGGTGTAGAAAGCGAAATTGCCGTTATAGATCTTGATGGCAGTCGTATCGAACTGCTGATGCCTACGAATAATTCCACTTCGCCAATCGCACGTTTTATGAAACAAAAAGGGAAAGGCGTCCACCATGTTGCCTATGTTGTCGATAACCTTGATGAGGCAATAAAGGAATTAGCGCAACAGAATATTCGCGTAATGGAAGATACGCGACGAGTAAACAAACACGGCAGAAGATTAATTTATTTAAATCCAGCTGACACAGAAGGAACAATCATTGAATACTGTGATTATCCTGAATCAGGTAAAACTACAATTGAATAACTGCCAGTCGAATGACAAGAATCATAAACAGCAAGAATGTGAGTACAAGTAGTACATTCAATCTTGTCGGTAGGTCATTATTCCGATTATTTTTATCGCTCATATGATTTCTCCTTCCTTATATGTTAACTACGTTCAAAAAGGCGGTGCTTATGAAGCATATCTATAATCTTTTTTACTTCGGTTACTTGCAAGCCATTTCTTGTCTGTTTCCATTAATTATTTTTGTAACGCTAGCATTAAGCGAAAGAATGACGCTTTTTTTTCTACCAAGGTATGATTTTATTCTTATCGTTTGCATTTTAGCACAAATCTTCTTATTAATAACCAAATTTGAGACAATTGATGAAATGAAAGTGATTCTTGTTTTTCACATTATTGGTTTGGCACTCGAGATATATAAAGTTCATATGGGTTCCTGGTCTTATCCAGAGGAAGCTATCTTCAAAATAGCGGGCGTTCCACTGTATAGCGGATTCATGTATGCAAGTGTTGCTAGTTACATGTGCCAGGCCTGGCGAAGACTGGATTTACAATTAGTGAATTGGCCTACTTCCTGGATGACGATCGGTTTAGGAATTGCCATCTATGGAAACTTTTTTACCCATCATTTTCTATATGATTTTCGCTGGGTGTTGAAGATCCTTGTTGTGATTCTCTTCTTTCGAACGATGGTGAACTTTACAGTCAATCATACAATTTACAAGATGTCTCTCCCTATATCTTTCGTACTCATTGGTTTTTTCATATGGATTGCTGAAAATATTGCGACGTTTTTCGGAGCATGGGCGTATCCAAATCAGCAAAGTGATTGGGAAATCGTACATATTGGTAAAATTAGCTCGTGGCTTTTATTAGTCATTGTGAGCTTTATGATCGTAGCTCAGTTAAAGCATACAAAATATGAAAAATTAATTCACAACAAAAATGCAGCTCTTTAAGAGAGCTGCATTTTATAATCCATCTATTTCTAATGAAATGTTCGTCTCCAGATGAACATAGCTATTTTCTATGAACTGTGAATGCTACGATATGGCAATTTCCATCCATAACGGAGGGACAGCATTCGTAGAAAGACAATGGCACCAAATAAGAACATGAGCTGAGGTAATTCTTGTGGATAACCAAGCCCAATTAACAGCCCTGCCATCATGGCCCACACTGCATAAACCTCTTTTTGTAAAACGGTCGGTTTTCTTCTCGCTAATAAATCACGAATAATTCCACCACCAGTTCCCGTCATGGCTGCAGCAACCATGGCAGCAATAAAAGGATGACCCATTTCTTCTGCGAATAGCGCGCCCTGGATCGCAAATGCAGCAAGACCAATTGCATCAAAGAAGCTCCCCCACTTCTCCCAATAGTAGTTAATCCAGCTTGCAGGAAAAACAAAAATGATTAGGATTGTACCGATCGCAATCATAATAAGCACATCCTGTTCCCAAATCGAAGCGACTGGCACCCCTATTAATAAATTCCGTATAATTCCACCACCAAATGCTGTAGCAAGTCCAAGAACAATCACACCGAGAAAATCAAACTCCTCCTCTAGTGCAACGAGTGCTCCACTTGCAGCAAAGGCAATTGTACCAATGATATTTAATATTTCCCAAGTCACACCATTACGCCCTTTCACGATCTATTGAAAGTTAAAGTGTACGTCAGCTTTTATCTGTTATCAACCCTTATTTTTTGGTTAAAAGAATTAAAAAACCTCCTAGTGGAGGTTTAAGAAGAAAGATGATAATACATTTCGATGATGTCCTCATCTGAATGAGGAATTTCATTTCCTTTTACAATTTGAGCACCGTTGATACATCCACTTGTTAAAAGGATAATATCTTGTTCGCTGCCAAGTTGTAAAGATTTCAAGACGCCCTCTCTTCTTGTGTTCGTTCGATAAATATTAGGATCATTGGGATTCAAAAATCCTGACATAACCTTGTCGACAATGAGAGATGGCTCATGATAGCCGGGATGATCAACTGTGACGATAATTTCATCCGCTCTACCTTCAATTGCTTTCGCCATTTTAGGCATCTTCTCAAAATCCCTGATCCCAATTCCAGCAATCATAACAATGAGCTTGCGATGATCCATCTTTTTCACTTCATCTACAAGACGTGTTAAAGCTACTGGAGTATGCGCGTAATCCAGGATGATCGTTTCCCGGTTAGGCCCACTAATTACTTGAAAACGACCTTCAGGGCTTTCTAATTGTGGCAGCACTTTAATAATCGTTTGCAGTCGGTATCCAAGTAATAAAGCTGTCCCTACAGCAGAAAGCACGTTTGCAACATTATAATCTGCAAAAACTGGTACAAAAACATCGTATGCTTCACCATGTGAGAGCAATTTGAATGAGGTACCATCTAGTCTATATTCCAACTCAGTGGCTATGAGATCCGCTTCTGCATGTGGATTTAAGCTATAAGTCACTTTACGATGTTCATAAGCTCGGCTAAGCTCAACGCCCATTTCATCGTCTACATTGACTACAGCCGCTTTTGCTTGATTGAAGAGTTTTTCTTTACAAGCTTTGTAGTGTTCAAAAGTATGGTGATATTCCAGGTGTTCTGGAGAGATATTAGTGTGAATGGCGACATCAAATTCAATTCCTTCTACGCGCTTTTGATCAAGGGCAATAGATGAAACCTCCATCGCTACTCCCCCATCTCCTTCGTTGATCAAATCCTTGAAGATGCGATGAAGGTCAAGTGACTCAGGAGTCGTTGGTGTGCTTTTCTTATAGGGAATTTTTTTCTTTGAAGACCAAATGCCGGTTGTTCCAATAGACCCTGTTGGCAATCCAAGCAGTGTGAGTAACGAGCGCACATAAGCTGCAACGGTTGTTTTACCATTTGTACCTGTAACGCCAACTGTCTTTAATTTCTCGTCTGATGAGCCATAATATTGTTTTGAAAAGGATGCCATTGCGTTTCTAACATCATCAACAAGAATAAAAGTACAATTAGGATAACTGTGAGCAAGACTTGTAATGAGATCATCTTGATCTGCTACTACTGCTACTGATCCATTCTTAATCGCATCTTCTATGTATTTATGTCCATCGTGATTCTCGCCTTTAATTGCAAAAAAAACAGAAGAAGACCCTGACATTTTCGAATGAAATGTAAGACGCTTAATCGTTTGAATGTCTGGTCCATATATATGGGTGATCGGAGTGTATTGAAGTTGGTTAAAATTAATCTTCATGGTGAATTCCTCGCTTCAGTGGTATCATTTACTTTTATTGGAAAATTTTTATAACGAAAGTAAATAATATATTTTTACTTAAATTCCCCATTTTTCCTTACTTAAAACAACATCGTTACATTTAGCATACTCAATTAGTACCATGCTTCATTCATGTGAAATCAACAGACAGCTAACGAGCTGTCTGTTATGTTCATTATTCTGCCGCGTTGTAATGATTGCGAACTAGGTCTGTTAAACTCAGTTCATCTAATAAGTGTACAGGTACTAATAATGTAATCGTGACAACACCAGGATGCCTCCCTATTTCAATCGAACCAGTGATCGTTGCTCTATTCATAACTTCTGGAACTGATATTCCCAGAGTTTCTGCTGCACGATTAAGGCCGTTATCTGTTGCCTCATTAAGGTTTGCTCCTGTGCCTATAAAAGAAAGAGGTAAAGATTCTTCTATTTTTGCAACCCCGTACATATCTGCTACTTGTTTAGCTGATGCTTTTTCCTTATCGGTGAAAGGTTTAGCTAAATGAGGTAGTTCTTCTAGTACCGGGAGTAAAATAGGGCCTTCAATGTTAAGATTCTTGATTACCTTTGCTTGAAGGTTTACGATACCAGATACGTCAGCAGTATGGCCGGCGATTTCTCCATTCCCCTGCATGGCATGCATATCCCCAATATAAATGCCTCCACCTGGGACCTTTACAGGACAAATGAGAACCGCACCTTCTCTAACGCGATTAATATCCATATGACCATCTGTACGATCTTCTAATTCCTCTTTCGTTACGCCATAATCATGCGGAGCATCAATGAGAAATTGACCGAAGTCTCCTGCATTATGAGAATCGGGCAATGGGCGTGAAGGTGTTGTTCCGAGCTGCCCTAAAAATGGACGGAGCCTAGCCATTGTTCCAACGAGATCACTTGGCGCAAAAGTAACAACTGGATTTTGTACAGAGTTCTCGGGAGTAGCCATAAATGATTTTCCATGTTCTGCTATGTACTTCGCAGCTGCCTCATCCACTGTCACACCTATTGTTCGATTCGAATCAAATGCCATTGTATACCCATTCGTAAACACAAATGGCGTCACATCTTCTCCACAATTTGAACACCGAATAGCTTCTGGTCCTGTACCTTCAATCTTAGTCTCTGGATATAGTTCACCGCAGCCAGGACACTTGACAGCAACGAAAGGATCACCGACAAATCTTCCATCAACGGGACGATCATTTCCTGAAGCAGTAGCCATAGATGTAACTTGAACGGATTTAATTCGAATCGCTATGGCGTCACCAACTTCAGCCCCTTCCACAAAAACAGGTTTTGTTACTTCATGGCCGCCTCTTAAGCAGGGGGTGATCATGGGTCCCCAACAGCCAGGTGCAGTATTTGCAATAATATGACCGCCGTCCTTCAATGGTCCTATCATCTCTTCCTTTGGATCCAAAATACCATTCGTAAACTCATTTACAAAAACGGTTTGCTTCGCTTCCATTGCCTCTCCCCTTTTCATCATTATTCCTACCTACATTATAAGAGTAATGTCGATTCATGTAAAAATTTAATTGGCTAAATACAAAAAAACTTTGAATTCAAAGAAATATTCCTTCTCTAAATCACTTCTTTTCAGTGATTGACGAAATGCAAAACCTTGCCTATACTGAATAAACGCAAACGTAAAGACAGGTGATGAAATGGAATTTAAAATGCAGTATCTTTCCTTTTATTTAATACAAGTAGAAGGAAGCGGAGAAAGTGAAGAACGACGTTACAAGCATTATCAAACTCTTGACGCAGATGCCTATGAGGAAAGCTCACTAAAAGACTTTCTAAACGGTGAGTTAACGAAAATAATGAAACGTAAAGTAGATCGTCACGCGAAGTCAGAAGGAGCACCTACGAAAATTGGGCGCTTCATTGTTGAGCAAGGTCATGATTTAACATCGAATCCAAATTATAATTTATTCGATCGGACACGCTATGCTGAATCAGCAGATGATTTCGAAACTTCATCCGATCAAATTGTTCAAATGTATTTGGATACAAGCGCTATCAGAGGTGGCGTGTTAATTGTGGCCACTTCAAAGCTTACAAAACTCTTTGATGATCCTTTTCTCTTTATCTTGAAGTGCGACTTTGAACCGAAAGTAGCAACAATTACTGATGAAGATACGCTGATTCAGAATGTGGAAATGGCGATCACAACAAAAAGCATGAAATCCGTCCAATACCCCTACATGCCAGAAGAAGGCATGATTGACAGTGCTGAGATTAAAGTCCATCAGTCCTCTCACGCCCGTTACTTCGAAGACTTCTTAAAATGGGTCGAATACGAAAAGTCGATGCCTGAAATCGTGAAGACTCAGACGATGGGTATGGTACAAGAGCATATCCAAGAAACGTATCAGGAAGAAAGCGAAGAAAAAGAAGAGTTCGAACAAGCGATAGAGGAATGGTCTCAGAGTCCTAAGCGAGAGCTACAGGAGCGCTTTACGACCGAACAAGTCGTGGAAGCTACTTCACAAATCGTGGAACACTCCCCTGACGTTGAGTGGAAGCTGAAGCTTGACCATGTGTCAGTCAAAGCCATGCTGTCTGACTTCGGCGAATCGATTCATCTTGCGAAGGTAAACGGCAAGTATGTGCTTGCGATTGAAGCCGATTCGATTACGTTCGAGAAAGGCTTTTCTCCTGTCGAGTTTCATAAGCCTGATACGCTTCAGGAAGTGGTGGAGCGGATTTATAAGAAGAATGAGAATGAATCATAATTAAAGCGTTTTGGTCTCCCGAAAGTCCTGATAAAGAAGAATCCATTTAATTTCTTAAATAAGGTGCCTCGCAAATGGAAAGAACATTTTGCGGGGTATTTTCATTTTCGTATTGCTCAGTTAAACGAACAAATTAGTAAATAGACGATCAGAAAGCAAAACCGATTTCCAACTCTCACCAAATGCCGTTATCGATTTCTCACTACTTAAGACGGAATAACTCCTTAATGGATGATAAAACTAGTAATCTATTTTGATATAGTGACTGCATCTTCTCTTGCCATTTCTTATTCTATCGCGTTTATTTTTCCCTTTTTCTGGGTAGAAAATTATATCATTTAATTAAAGGTGGAATTGAACTTATGACATCCTTTGATAATGCATTAAAACATCAAGTAGGATTAGGCACTGCTCCTTTAGGTAATATGTTCAGGGAAGTTCCAGAAGAAGAAGCACGCAAAACGATTCAAACCGCGTGGGATCAAGGAGTACGTTATTTTGATACTGCCCCTTTCTACGGTGCAGGTTTGGCAGAGATGCGCCTTGGTAACGTACTATCGCAATATAACCGGGATGACTACTTATTAAGTACAAAAGTCGGCCGTTATATCACTGACGATACAGAAAACAAGGAAGGTTTATTCCAACATGCCCGGAATAATAAAGTGATTACGGACTACACGGAAGATGCAACGAAACGATCTATTGAACAAAGCTTGGAGCGATTAAAAACAGATCGATTAGACTTTGTCTTTGTTCATGACGTTTCCCCTGATTTTCACGGGGATGAGTGGCTAGCCAAATTTGATGAAGCTCGTGAAGGAGCTTTTCGTGTGTTGACACGCCTGCGCAAAGAAGGAGTAATCAAGTCGTGGGGCCTTGGTGTTAATACGACAGAACCGATTGAAAAAGCAATGGAACTTGAAGAAACTCAACCGGATGTATGCTTGTCGGCTACCCAATATACATTGCTACAGCATGAACAGGCTTTACAAAAAATGTTGAAAAAAGCTGTAGAAAATAATGTTGACATCGTCATTGGATCACCTTATAACTCCGGTGTATTGCTGGGCGGGGATTATTACAATTATGAGAAGGCGGATGCTGATATTATTGCCAGAGTCAATCAGCTAAACGAAATAGGTCAGAAATATGATGTCCCATTAAAAGCAGCAGCCCTTCAATTTTCAACTTCTCATCCTGCCGTAAAATCAGTCATTCCGGGATCAACACGTCCAGATCGAATTAAGGAAGATCTCAATATGATTCAACGTGATATACCGAAAGCGTTCTGGGATGAATTGCTCAGCAGAGGATTCATTTCATCAAATGCCCCTTTGCCTAGCAATGTTAGATAGATTATTTTTCTTGGTAAGTTTCGCTTAACTAAAAGAGCAATAATTAAAGCTCAAAGAAAGAATGGACTTCTCTTCATGAGAAGTCCATTCTTTCTTATATATTTTCCAATGGCACTGTAACCCTAAACAGATACTTTATTGAGTTCAACCCCATAGCCAAACTGTAACAATTACTTTCTAAATATCTTTCGCTTATGCCACTTGAAATAGACTTTATTTTCCTGATGAATGCTGATTTTTGCTCGCTCCACTAATCCGTAAATTTCGTAGTCTTTTTCTTGCATAATCGAAGAAATATGCAAGCGACCCTGGCCATCAAACGCAATTAGCCCTTCCTCATATAAACCTGCATGGTTTCGACAAAGTAACAACCCGTTATAAGGATCCAATCGCTCATCATTGGAGCAATCCTTCCACGGTTTAGAGTGACTAGCCTTCAATAATTCCGGCAAGTTAATTGCACATAATGCACATTGTTCTTTCCATAACGGGGCTACTTCATTTCTAAATTTAAGCTTGCCCCACCTCATTTTCGTTTTTGCTTCTGATTCCGTTTCTGTAATCACCGGAACGAGCGTATTCCGATCGGTTCGTCTTACTTCATCGACTGTAAGTTCTAATTGCTCTTCATTTACGCGATAAAAATTCGACTCACTAATAAGCTCAAGCAATTTAATCGTTAATGCTTCATTACAAGGATATAAGTATCCAGGATTCCCGCTAGCATCATTTTGAAACGGCGAATATTTAAGAGGTAATAAAGGAGAAATTTCTTGAAACTTCTCTTTCACATTCACCGGAACATCCAATTCTTGATATTCTAACTTCACTAAATACCCCTGTTTAGATTCAGTTTGATTCCACAACGTTGACGGTTGCATTTCTTCGCTACAATCAACCTTTGCAATACTAACGGCAACAATATCTCCCTTAACATAGTGGAAAATAGGATCTCCTTGTCTCACTTCTTTCAGCCTTTTCCAAGAATGAGGTACCTGACCTCCCCTGTCCTCTTTAGGAGACCAAATCACTCCCGATTCTTTTTCCTCATGGTATGTATCTCCTTGCATGACAATAAAACTATTCATCTTTCTTCCCCCACCTGACGAGCATATTCCTCTAGTTGTTATTCTACATGAATCACAAGGGTTTTTCCCTTTTAAAACGTTATTCCTTGTCTTAGTATGAGTATATGGTGGATGAAAGAATCATTCAAGTAAAGTCTACGCAATTTTTCTGACAAAAAACCTTATAAGATAGTTTCTATTGCATCATTTGCATGACCACATACAAATAATCCTACCACCACACGAGCAATATCATCTGCGTAAAGAGCTTTAGTATGAACGAGGTCAGAAAGTCTTTCTTGAAGTTGTCTAATAGTCATGAATTAAATTCATACGCGAACTCAAAAGAGACCAACAAAGTTTCCTTTGTTGGTCTCTTTCTTAGTATATGGATGTCGTTTAAATTCTATAAATTGAGAGCTTCTCTTAATTGGCTCTTCAATAATTCTAGCTGATCGAGATCTGGAATAAAGTAAGAAGGACCACTTACATCTGGTGTCGTACCCCTGATTTCTTTCGTTTCAATTGCAGTTGAACTAAGTGATGGAAATTCTCTCTGCAGAGCGAGAATCTCTCCTGGTGTAATATTTGTTTCCACATTATTTTTTAATACATTTGAAATTTTATTAATCTCAAAGATCGTGTCTCCAGACTTCATTTCGTCGACCGTTGCTTTAATAAATTGCCTTTGACGCTCTTCTCTTGAATACACCGTATTTATATCACGTTTCCTCATTCTTACAAAGGCTAGTGCCTCTTCACCATTCATTTCGGTTAAGCCTTCATCGAAATAGATGCGATCATTTGAATAGTAGTTTTTTTCCCAGAAAGGGTATTTAACATCAACTTCCACTCCGCCGATAGCGTCAACAATATCATGAAAACCATCAAAATCAACAGCTACATACCGATCTATCGGAATATTCAATAGATCTTCCACCGTTTCTACAGCTAATTTCTTTGCCCCATAATCACTAAGATATCCGTATGTATAAGCAGCGTTTATTTTATGACTACCATCATATTCCTCTCCTACTTTCTCTATAGGAACTTCTACCTTCGTATCTCTTGGAATACTTGTCATAGTAACATTCTTTGAACCAGGATCAAGTGTGAGAACAATTTGGGTATCAGCTCTTCCACCCTTTCCATCTGAAGAGTAGTTTTCAATTCCAAGAAGGAGAATCGAAATCGGTTCTTCTCCAATGTCCACTTCTGTCTCTCTCAATTCTGAAATATCATTCTCCCGATCAAGCTCACTATAAGATTGCTTCGCCGTGTTATAAACCTGATAGCCTAGATAGCTACCAATACCAACGATAACTAGTAATAGAAATGAGACACTGAGCAATATTTTCTTTTTACGCTTCTTTTTCCTTCTATGCGCTAATCTATTTTTCATATCTTTCACCGCTAATTATTCCTTTCTTTCACTTGTTCTGTGTTAATGACTATCGATACTTTTGGCTTATTTACGCTCTATGTTGAAAAAGGATTGAAGTAAATGTTTCACTCGAATTTAGCAAAAATCATACTATCTACAATATAAGTTCATATCGTTAATTGCATAAAAATTTTTCTAAAATAAACTCATCTACTACATGAGCCACTTTCTAAAGCTATCATCAGAATACCACTATTTATCGTAACATTAATTTACCAATTATTTCATGATTTTTTAATAGGTTATATTCACTTTTTATTTCGTTGATCTGAAAAACAGATGAAAATCCTTGTGAATCTAGTATTAATTAATATGTATATTCAACTTTAAACTATACATTTCAAACTATTAAGGGGGGGATTGAGTGGACCAAAATACAGGACCAAGGTATGTCCTTCGCTTTTATTAAAGCGACAGAAGGAAGCTCATTTATCGATCCATATTATTAAACGAATTGGAAAAATGCTCAAAAGACTAACTTACGAATCGGCGCCTATCATTTCTTCAGTTTTGATAGTAAAGGAGCGACGCAAGCCAAGCATTTTATCGAAACCGTACCGATTGATAAGTATGGATTACCACCTGTTATTGATGTTGAATTTTATGCTGATAAAGAAAAGAATCCTCCTGATAGAAGCGAAGTAGAGTCAGAGCTTCAGACAATGATAACGATGCTAGAAGAACACTATGAAAAAAGGTCATTCTTTATACCACTCATGAGGCATATGAGCTCTATATCAAAGATTCAATCAGTGTGATCTTTGGATAAGAGATGTTTTAACTAAACCAACCTTACCTGATAATCAATCTTGGACTTTTTGGCAATATACTGACAGAGAGCAGTTTAATGGGTATAACGGAGAAGAAAAGTTCATAGATGTTAACGTATTTCATGGTAACAAGAAGGAGTTTAAAAAATATGGTTATTAATTTCGAACCTTTTAAAAACTCAAATGAGCTAGAGTTGTTATTTACAGAATATCCCTTATAAAAACAGCCCACATTTCTGTGGGCTGTTTTTATAGTAAACCGCAATTGTAAATTCGTTTATACCCTGGCATGTGATTCCTTTAATTTACATAACGATATTCCATTAAACTATTTAAAAAATAGACTTCCTGTAACAATTCTTCTCCAACGTTCGTTTCGCGAACCTTTTTCCTCTCTAACTCCTTATCTACCAATCTTTTTACTGATAAAACATCTGCTCCATTTAGTAAAACCTCATCTTTGGAATTAAAATGTTTATGTGCGACAAGTTGCATGCCGTATGAATTAAATAATAACGTGTATCCTGCAATACCTGTGGTTGATTGATAAGCCTTAGAGAAGCCTCCATCTATCACTATCATTTTACCATTTGCCTTAATTGGGTTCTCACCGTCTATTTCTTTTACTGGTGTATGCCCGTTTATAATATGACCTTGATCTGGATTAAGATCAAATTCTTCAAGAATATCTCGGCAGGTATTCTCGTTTTCACGTAAATAGTAATATGGGTTCTTTCTTTCTTTATGAGTTGCTTTATCTTTAATAAAATAACGTTCAAAAGTGGTCATTTCTCTTTTACCAAAAAGTGATGAATATTGTCCGGTCCACAAATACCAAACCATATCCGTTGCTAGATCGTCTGTTTCATCAGGATGTGCAAACGCATGTCGAAGATAATTTTCAAAAACGTCAAGCAGTTCACGACCTCCATAAGATTTATTTTCAATCATCATTTCTTCCATATTACCTTTTTCATCTAAAGGAATACATCCATGTATTAATAAATTCCCGTTGTACTTCAAATATAGAGAACCTTTTTTCATCAAGAAATTCATATGCCTTGCCAGCTTTTCAGAGTGTTGGAGAGAAAAAAGCAGCTTATCGATTACTTCTTCCTCTTCTTCTAATAACTGATCCGGTCGCTCTGGATTAACGGTCGCAAAACAAGTGTTATCAAGCGGATACGTTTTACCGTGAAGTGTAATGTTATTCTGCTCAAAGTCTATTTTCTCAAGCAACAGCCTTTCCGACATATTAAAATATGAGCGCCTCTTTATAATCGGACTTTCAAGTTTGAACTGAATCATAGTTATCGCCTGATGAATTTTGGTGATTTGACATTTTTCATGATTCGATTGCTTCTCATCCGAATCAATTTTAGGCGTAAACGCTGAATTGTCATGATAGTATTTTTCTGCAAGATTTAAAAGAGGTCTAAGATTGATTCCATACACATCTTCAATAATCTCCAGATTGTTATACCTTGCGCATATACGAATAATGTTAGCGAGACATACCTTTGAACCAGCAAATGCACCTATCCATAGAACATCATGGTTTCCCCACTGGATATCAACTGAGTGATAATTAATGAGTGTTTCCATAATTTTGTCAGGCTCTGGACCTCGATCATAGATATCCCCTACTACGTGAAGGTGGTCAACGACTAATCTCTGAGTCGTATATGCGAGACCAATGATGAGTTTATCAGCTTGTCCGAGAGAAATAATTTGCTGGAGAATTTTTTGGTAATACGTCTCCTTATTTGTAAGATCGTCCGTTTTGTATAGTAGTTCTTCAATCACATAAACAAACTGAGCAGGTAAAGCTTTTCGTAATTTCGAACGTGTATATTTGGAGGACGCATAAGAGATGAGCTTAAGCATCCGCTCTATGATTTCTGCGTACCATTGGAATAATTCTGGTTCATTGTCAAAAGCATTTTTAATTAACTTTATTTTTTCTTCAGGATAATAAACTAATGTGGCAAATTCATTAATTTCATTCTCTGGTAGTATCTCATCAAAAAGATCAGTTATTTTCTCCTTCACTTTCCCAGAACCGTTTCTTAAAACATGTTGAAAGGCTTGATATTCTCCATGTAAATCACTCACAAAATGCTCCGTACCCTTTGGTAAGTTAAGAATGGATTTAAGGTTGATTATTTCAGTGACTACCTTTTCTTCACTATCATATTTTTGAGCTAATAAATCTAAGTATTTCGTGTTCATGATTATGTATCCCCTTTCAATATTAATGACTATGTAAGTTAAATTACCGTCTTTGTATAATCTATTCTATTAGGTGATCGCATGTTTCTTGATTTCCATGCTCATTCATTACTGCTGAAAGGAAAAGGCACTCACTACTCATCACTTCTGTGTGAAGCGATGAATAAACGATTCATTATCTATGATAGTATCACATTTTTATCTTACTGAAATAAGAGACTATTATAAAAACTATGTTCGTTCGTATAATTGATCACCTTACATAATTCCACTATGTTCATAACCAAGGTGGTATGATTGAATTTAAAAAGCAGCTTAACTTAAAGGACAAATTAAGTATTTGTCCTCCTACATTAAACTGCTTTTCATATCTTATGTTATTTTAACGAACTGTTTTCTCAGCTGCATCAACCGTATGCTTTAGTAGCATAGCAATTGTGACAGGTCCAACTCCACCTGGGACAGGTGTGATATAGGAAGACTTTCTAGCAGCAGCCTCATATTCAACATCCCCGATGTTGCCTTTGTTGTACCCGGCATCGAGCACAACCGCTCCTTCTTTGACCCAGTCCCCTTTAATAAATTCTGGTTTTCCTACAGCAGCTATCACAATATCTGCTTGACGAACATGAGAAGCAAGATCTGCGGTCCTTGAATGACACGTTGTAACTGTAGCATTCTGATTTAATAAGAGAGCCGATACTGGTTTTCCTAGAATTGGACTACGCCCAACAACAACAGCGTGCTTTCCTTCAGCTTGAATATCATAATCTTCCATAATTTTCATAATAGCCGCTGGAGTACAGGATGGGAAAGTTCCAAACCCAAGAGCTGTTTGGCCATATCCAGCACTTGTTACCCCATCAACGTCCTTCTCAATAGCAATGGTTTCAAAAGCAAGACGCTCATCAACTTGTGATGGCACTGGATGTTGAAGTAAGATACCGTGTACTGATGTATCATTGTTTAATTCTTCAATAGTTTGAACTAACGTTTCTGTTGTCGTGTCTTCAGGGAGATGAATTTTTTTAGACGTAATTCCTACCCGTTCACAAGCGTTGCCCTTCATTCTCACATACGTTTCAGAAGAAGGATCATCTCCAACTAGAATCGTTACAAGACTTGGTGTAACTTCTTTTTCTTTAAGAGAAGCTACTCTTGTTTTCAGATCTTCCTTTATGCGATTTGCAACTGCTTTTCCGTCTAAAATTTTAGTTTCAATTGTCATTTCTATTCCTCCTGAAAATTGGTAAAGAATGAGGTCACTCACTTCTTCGCCCAGACGACCGGCATTGTACACCGCAGCTCCCTCGTGGTTATTTCCACATTTGTCGTCAGTTACTGCAATGAATCGTTTCTACGGATATAGTAGCACAATTCATAAAAAAACAAAAGAAACACACCTAAAAAACTCATCAAAAGTGAATAAACAACTTCGAATAACAAGTATCGTTCGTCTTTTTCTAATTTTCAGCTATATTAGCTTATCCTATTGATTCTTGATTCGGGCACATTCGAGTAAAATCTTCGTTTCACTCGCCTTTCATTCCAATATGTGCTGATCTATCATAAGACGAGGTAGTTTCATTTCAAATGTAGACCCTCGCCCTTCTTCACTCTCAATTAATAACTCTCCTCCGTGTTGTTCTATAATCTTCAAACACACTGATAACCCAAGCCCAGTACCACTCTCTTTTGTTGTAAAAAATGGTTCCCCTAGTCGATCAATATCTTCTTTAGAAATACCGGCGCCATTGTCGGTAATCCTTACAGATATAAACATCTCTTGAACATCCATACTCACATGAAGATATTTCGATTTCTCCATTAGACTCATTGCTTCAATAGCGTTTTTCATGAGATTAATAAACACTTGCTTTATTTGATTAGGATCAGCAAAAACAACTGCTTCCTCATTCCCAAAATTCGTTTGTAATGTCACATCGTTCAATAGAGCATTAGACTCAATCAAGGTTGAGACCTGCTTTAATAAACCTTTCATTTCAACATTCGTAAATAATGTACTATGCGGCTTTGCTAGCGTTAGGAGTTCACTTAGCACTAATTCGATACGGGATATTTCTGAAAAGATTATTTCAAAATACGGCATAGTGGATTCCTTCTTCTCAAGCAGTTGAAGAAATCCTTTCACTGATGTTAGAGGATTCCGAACTTCATGAGCAATTCCAGCGGCAAGCTGTGCAGCTGATGCTAGCTTTTCAGATTTAACCGCAAGGGCTTCATTTGTTTTAAGTAACCGCTCTTCTGATTGCTTTCTAAAGGTTTTATCCTTAATCGTTCCTGTCATTCCTTCAAATCTTCCTTTAGAGCTATATTCATATTTAATAAAGACCTCACACCAGACGAACCCCCCGCCTTTTTTCTGAACCCTGAATTCAAATACGTTAGATTTTTCTGCGCCATCTTGGAATCGAGATAATTCTTTATGTATATTCAGCCGATCATCTGGATGTATATAAGATAAGCTGTATGTGCCTATTGATTCCTGAACGTCGTATCCAGTTAACTCACCCCACGCTTCATTCAACCAGATCCAACTACCATCTATTCCAGTTTGAAAAACAACTTCGTTTAAGCTGTTTATGACACTATTATAGTTTTCTGATAGTTTACGATATTTTTCCTCACTATCTTTTAATTTGGACAGAAGTATGACAGAGCGATCATAATAAGAAGAGAACCACCAAACAATTACCATAACTGAGATCGTAAAGAATATGTCCATTAACCAATTGATTTTAATTCCATTAACAGAATAAAGCCAATAATCCCATAATAAAATCGCTATTAAAAACGTTACAACAGATATAATTCTTCCTTTATATCGCTTCATTTCGTCACCATTTCCTAAGTGATTTATTAATTACTAGTTTATTGGAAATGGAGCGTATGTGCAAACACACATGTGCCATTAATAGGATAAAAAAACTCCTTGAATAAGTAATCTTATTCAAGGAGTTTTGGGTATGCGCCTTAGAGGATTCGAACCTCTGACCCACAGCTTAGAAGGCTGTTGCTCTATCCTACTGAGCTAAAGGCGCACGATATGAATGGTATTCCATCTCAACAAAAGTATACCATGATTAAAATCAGGTTGTGAAGTAGCTTTTAAAACTCTTCTACAATATGTAATGGAGCGGGTGATGGGGATCGAACCCACGACATCAGCTTGGAAGGCTGAGGTTTTACCACTAAACTACACCCGCAAAAATGGCTGGGCTAGCTGGATTCGAACCAACGCATGACGGAATCAAAATCCGTTGCCTTACCGCTTGGCTATAGCCCAATCATGGTGGAGGGGGACGGATTCGAACCGCCGAACCCTGAGGGAGCGGATTTACAGTCCGCCGCGTTTAGCCACTTCGCTACCCCTCCATGATGAAATTGTAATATGGTAGCGGCGGAGGGGATCGAACCCCCGACCTCACGGGTATGAACCGTACGCTCTAGCCAGCTGAGCTACACCGCCACTTAAATTATGTATGGTGCGCCCGAGAGAAGTCGAATCCCTAACCTTCTGATCCGTAGTCAGACGCTCTATCCAATTGAGCTACGGGCGCAAAAAATATATGGTGCGGGTGAAGGGACTTGAACCCCCACGTCGTAAGACACTAGATCCTAAGTCTAGCGCGTCTGCCAATTCCGCCACACCCGCATGTGCTGTGCATCAGCGACGTTTAATAATATACCATTGAATCATTTAAAATGTCAATCGTTATTCTAAAAAAATGTAGAAAGTTTCTTTTGCAAAGAGTGAAAGCGTTGACATGCTCTTCTCCCTCTCATACGATAAGTTGTAGAAAAGGAGCTGTTACATATGAGTTTATCACAGTCCATTACAGGCGCAAAAGAATTCGACAAGAAAGACCCTTTAGCCCATTTACGTGATAAGTTTTACTTAAATCCAAATACGCTATATTTGGATGGTAATTCACTTGGTCTTCTATCAAAGAATGCGGAAGCATCCCTTCTTCGATCTCTTGATGACTGGAAGCAACATGGAATTGATGGCTGGTCTGATGGAAAGCAGCCCTGGTTTTATATGGCAGAAAACATCGGTGAGATGACATCAACGCTAATCGGTTCACATGCTTCTGAAACAATTACTACCGGTTCAATTACAACTAACCTTCATCAGATGCTCGCTACTTTTTTTAAACCTTCAGGAAACAAAACAAAAATACTAGCCGATTCTTTAACATTTCCATCTGACATTTATGCTATTCAAAGTCAGCTTGAACTCCATGGGTTATCCCCAAAAACTAATCTAGTACAAGTTCCGAGCCGTGACGGAAGAACAATCCTGGAAGAAGATATCATTGAGGCCATCGATGAGACTATAGCCCTTATTCTCCTCCCTTCCGTACTTTACCGGAGCGGACAATTACTAAATATAGAAAAAATCACAAAAGCAGCCCATTCTAAAGGAGTAATCATTGGCTTTGACTTAGCTCATTCAATCGGAGCCATTCCACATAAACTTCACGACTGGAACGTTGACTTCGCGGTTTGGTGTACATACAAGTACTTAAATAGTGGCCCTGGTGGTGTTGGTGGACTTTTTGTGCACGAAAACCACCTTGGCAGACGACCCGGTCTTGCTGGATGGTTCAGTTCCAAGAAAGAAGTGCAATTCGATATGAGCCATACGCTTACTCATGCTGAAACCGCTGGCGCATTTCAAATAGGCACACCCCACATTTTTAGTATGGCTCCTTTAATAGGAGCTTTGGAATTGATGAACGAAGCTGGCATAGATGCGATTCGAGAAAAATCATTGTCTCTTACCAACTATTTAATGTGTCTTATTAAAGAAAATCTTGCTGAAGATGGTTTTACAATCACTAATCCATCAGAAGATGATCGACGGGGTGGGCATATTTGTCTCGAGCACGATGAAGCTGCTCGAATTTGCAAAGCGCTAAAACAAAAAGGCGTCATTCCAGATTTCCGCTCACCAAACGTCATTCGCCTTGCACCAATTGCTCTCTATTCATCATTTGAAGATGTTTATCATGTTGTCCAAATTCTAAAGAGTATTATGATTAAAAAAACGTATCAGCAGTTTTCTAACGAGCGAAATGTTATCGCTTAAGTGAGTATAATTTGGTTTTTCTCCATTCATACTATGTGAAATGAAGGAGGGAAACAGGATGACTCAGCTGAACGAACTTGAACTTCAAAACCTGCGTCACATGATCGGCGGACATGAAACACTCGCAAACAAACTTGATTCCTATGCCCAATCTTGTACTTGTCCGCAGCTTAAGCAAATGCTTCAAAAGGATGCACAAGACGCACGCAACACACAACAACAATTAATCGGCTTCTTAAGTTAAGGAGGGATTTTATGAATGAGAAAGACATGGTAAATGATTATTTATCCGTATTGAACAGCAGCTTAAGTAATTACGGGAGCGTCATTTCTCAAGCTGACAATCAACAACTTCGTCAGGCTCTTCAACAAATTAGAAATACTGATGAGCAGCGACAGTATAACCTTTATCAATACGCTAAACAAAAAGGGTATTATCAGCCAGCTGCCAAAGCCCAAACCAATGAAATTCAACAAGTTAAAAACCAACTAACAGCTCCGCAGCAACAACAGAATAATCAGCCTCCCCAGGTCCATTAATCCAGAGCCGGTGAAAACCGGCTCTGTGTCTTTATGCTCATTTTTTCATAATTTTGTAAATAGCGTTTCGGCCTCCCTTTATATGGATAATTAAATGAGTATTACCTATAAGGAGAGATTGATATGGACTATATTCTTAATGCAATAACTGAATTTTCCGCGTTCATCTGGGGTTATCCTATGATGATTTTACTCTTAGGCGGTGGATTATTTTTAACAATCCGCCTCGGCTTCTTTCAAATAATCTTTTTTCCCCACGCTTTAAAACATACCATCGGTAAAATTTTCAAAAAAGAAAAAGGTGATGGAACAATTTCTCCATTTCAAGCCTTTGCCTCCGCTCTCGCATCTACTGCAGGTGCTACAAACATTGTTGGGGTTCCTGTGGCAATCGCTTTTGGAGGACCTGGCGCTATTTTCTGGATGTGGATTGTCGCTATTATTGGAATGTCTACAAAATTCTCGGAAATTGTTCTTGGGATCAAATACCGAGAGGAAGACAAAAATGGCGTTTATGTTGGTGGCCCAATGTATTACATAAAAAAAGGCTTGGGATGGAAGTTCGCTTCATCTCTATTCGCTTTTGGACTGATGATTGAAATCATTCCAAGTGTCATGGTCCAAACCAACTCCATTTCAACACTCTCAGAAAGTTCTTTTGGATTACCGACTTGGGTAACAGGTGTCTTATTAATTATCCTTATATCAATTGTTGTATTCGGTGGAATACGTAGAATTGGTTCTGTAGCTGAGAAGATTGTTCCATTCATGGTACTTACATATATTGCAGGCGCTATCGGCGTTATGGTGATTAATATAGAAGAGTTTCCAGCTGTTATGAACCTTATTTTCGTACATGCTTTTCAACCGATCTCAGCAGCTGGAGGTTTTGCTGGAGCTGGTTTTGCTGCAGCTGTTAGATGGGGCCTTGCTAGAGGGCTTTATTCAAACGAAGCTGGTATGGGTACGGCGTCTATTGCCCATTCTGCAGCACATACGCCTCATCCATGTAGACAGGGATTATGGGGCATTTTCAGCGTTTTTGTCGATACAATCGTTCTCTGCACAGTAACAGCTTTTACAGTGCTTCTTTCAGGAGCTTGGAAAGACGTTAAACCCTCAAATGCAGCTGATATGGTTTCAGATGCTTTCTCTGGACTAATGGGAGCTACATGGGGCCCCATCTTTGTTTCTTCCCTCCTATTGATTTTTGTTATCAGTACGATAGGTGTCCTTGTCTTTTATGGTGAGAAACAAGCTGAATACTTATTTGGCACACCCTTTTCTAGAGTAATGCGATTTGTTTATATTATTTCTATTTTTGTTGGAGCTATAGGAGGACTTCAATTTGTTTGGGAGCTAGTCGACATTACACTCGCCTTGTTTGTTATCCCAAACGTTATTGCGATCTTATTCCTTAGTAAGGAAGTGAAAGAACTAACTGATGACTACAAATTAAATTTCTTAAAGCAAGCCCAAACGAAAGACAAAGGCATTAGTTCATAAGAAATTCACATGGGACATTCACCTAATTTAGGTTCCTCTCCGCTCCTGCCTATATCTTTTCTAGACGGAAACATACAGTGGTAAAGAAAGAGAATTTAAAGGGGGACCTAATATGTATCATGCAAACAATGCACCATACGGAAATGAGCCTTACCAACCAGTAGCTGGAGCTTCTTACGGCATGCCTTGTCACCGACCAGCTGGAAACGGCTTTGCGCTAATTGTTGTACTATTTATCCTGCTTATTATAGTAGGAACAGCTTTTATTAAATGTTAGTTTTTAACAAGCAAGAGCCACTTGGTTCTTGCTTTTTTTAATTACGCTATGTTAGCTTAATTTTCGATTTATAGTTCATTCATTTTTTGATGAGTCAAAAATCAAGAACGTTCGTTCCATGTCCTTTCCTGAACAATTGTTCCAATTAACTTTGCCTGTTATAGTGATAAAGAATGTATGATGAAAGAAGTGAGACAATGAAAACCTTATTAATCGATATGGACTCGGTTATATGTGACCTTATGTCTGAATGGCACCAGAGATACAATCATGATTACAATGACGACTTGTCTGTTGAGAAACTTGAATGCTGGCGATCTGAAGACTATGTAAAAAATGAGTGTGGAGATAAAATTTATGAATACCTTGATCAGCCAGGTCTATTTCTTGAACTCAAGCCTCTACCACATGCTATTGAAGTAATGGAACGTCTTTCATCCGTGTATGACGTAATGATTGTCACGAGTAGCCGTACATATGCTTACACTGAAAAAGAACAATGGGTAGAAAAACACCTTCCGTTTATCGGCAAAAGAAATTTGATTTTCTCGCATAGAAAAGAAATGATTCGCGGAGATTTATTATTTGATGATGCTCCACACAACCTCATCGCATTTAAAAATTCAGGGAGAATGGCCATTGCGATGAACTATCGTTATAATCAATATGTCGACGTCCCTCGCGTGAATAACTGGTTGGAATTTGAAGAATGGCTTTCAACATGGAAGTGAGGGTACAGTGGTGACTCAACGAACAGATTTGCTAATAATCGGTGGAGGACCCGCTGGAATTTCTGCTGGAATATGGGCTAAAAGACTAGGCATTAATCATTTATTGCTTGAAGCAAAGGATAGCCTTGGGGGGCAATTAAGTACAATCTATAATCAAATTGTAGACTACCCAGGTATGGTGGTTGCAAACGGTCAGGTTTTACAGGAACAGTTCATCAAACATGCTGAGGAAATCAAATGTGATTATGTTACAAACACTTGCGTTAAGTCGATCGATTGGACTAATCGGATACTTCAAACAGCAGAAGGCAATTCATATACATTTCGCACTTTGCTAATTGCATCAGGGTCTTCCCCACGTAGGCTAGATGTTCCTGGTGAACAAGAAATGATCGAGCAAAAAGAAGTATACTCGGCAACTCGAGATAAATTGAAATTCAAAGGCAAACATGTTGCTGTAATCGGGGGCGGAGACCGCGCATTCGAAGGAGCTCTTCTTCTTGCTGAAGCTGGTTCTCAAGTTACACTAATACATCGTTCTGATTGTTTTAAAGCTCGTAAGGAATACAAAGAACCTGTCATGCTCCACCCAAACATCGACATACTAACAAAAACGTTTATTACAAAAATAGATGGAAAAGGAAAGAAGAAACTATTCCTCGCTGACGAAGATCATCACTTTACAATGATGGTTGATGGTCTGTTCATTCGAATTGGTGTTAAACCAAACACTGAACCTTACGAGGATGGCATTGACGTCGATCAGGAAGGATACATTCGATGCAACTCTTATGGTGAAACATCTCTGCCATTCGTCTATGCTGCAGGAGATGTTTGCACTAGACCGCTGTTATCAAGTATTGCCTCCTCAGTTGGACAAGGAATGACCTCTGTCAAACAGCTATCGTTCTTTCTTGAAAATTAAAAAAGGACCCTGAGGTCCTTTTTTAATTTTCAATGTTAGGTTTGAAAGTTGATTTTAAGGAAAAGTTCGATGTCTTTTTTGAGAAGAGTGACTTCTTCCAAAAAATAAAGATAGTAAAATTACCACAAAAACGCCGATCCCAAAATAGAAAATATTTTCACTAGACAGCAATGATGCTGTTTCTTCATCTTTTACTTTTGCTGCTGGTTTTGTTTCACTTTCCACTATTGTCGCACCTTTGTCTTCTTCTAAAGAATTCACTTCAAGAAAATCAGCATCCAGAATGGAAACATATGAAGCCCCTTTACTTTCAAGAATATTGTTATCAGATATGGTAAGATCTAGCTCGTCATCTCCAACTTGATAAAGGGTCATATCCTCAGAAAGACTATATTCCTCATTATTTCCAACTCCTAAATCAGTCCCCTTCTTATACTCAACTGGCGTGAAAGCATTAAACCCATAGTTAAGCATGGATAATGTGTCCTGATAAGCGATTTGATCATCGTTTGCTTTCATCGTAACAGCAATCAATTCTTGACCGTCTTTTGATGCGGTTGTCACTAAAGTGAAGCCAGACTCTGAGACATACCCATTTTTTCCACCTGTAACAAAGTCATAATCGAGTAAGAGTCGATGATGGTTAATAAGCGTCGTTTCCCAATCTTCACCAACCCATTCTAATTTTTTGATTCCTATCAAAGATCGAAACTGCTCATTTTTCATGGCGTACTGTGTTATTCTAGCCATATCTTCTGCAGTCGTTACATGATTCTCATTAAAAAGTCCATTTGGGTTAACAAAATTCGTATTTTTGACACCAATTTCTTCACGTAAAAATTCGTTCATATCTTCAGAAAACGATTCCACACTTCCACTTAAA
This sequence comes from Anaerobacillus sp. QJM3NY_32, assembly GCF_056173645.1. Classification (NCBI taxonomy): domain Bacteria; kingdom Bacillati; phylum Bacillota; class Bacilli; order Caryophanales; family Bacillaceae; genus Anaerobacillus; species Anaerobacillus sp. QJM3NY_32. The sequence continues at coordinate 2,437,614 of NZ_CM149684.1, forward strand.
TGCTCAGCTATAGCGATTGCAGCGTCATTTCCGGAATTAACCATCATTCCTTTAACTAATTTTTCTAACGAAACGATTTCTCCTTCTTTCAAATACACCCTAGTACCATCTGCTTTACGTGCACGCTCGCTTACCGTTACCATATCATCCATCTCTCCGGATTTAACAGCCATAAATGCAGTCACAATTTTTGTAATACTCGCCGGGTACATTTCGTCATTGCCATTCTTATTAAAAAGAATTTGTCCTGTTTTGCCATCGATCAGTATAGCGGTTTCGCTTCTTACATTTGGTAGTTCCTGTGCTTGCGTTACTGATGGAAATAAGCTTACAGTTAAACATATGACCATTATAAGATTCGAATAGTGTTTTAGAATCATGGAAGCTCCTCTTTCTTTTAAATGCTATTTAAACTGTTCGTTCCATATTTTCATACATTGTCTAGTATAAAAGACCTGATCCGTTTTCTATTATAGCTAAGAGTGGTAAAACAGAAAATACTTATTTCTTTATACCCTCTCTAACAACTTTTAATATAAAAGTATTGGAATGAACTAATTTTTCATTTTCTTTTTTATTTGTGAATCCTGAATTTGATAGAAGTAAAAATAAATTCAACCATAATAAAAACCGCTCAGGGCGGTTTAGTTAAGAAGCATACGATCCTTTCCACTGCTCTACCATGGTTTGAGGGGCACTCCAGCAGACCCAGGATACAAGCACTTTATTTTCTTCAGATATCACCAACCAATATTCCAACCTTCTTTTATCGAGGTTTTGATAAAATCCTGTCTTAGTAATAAAGCGATCCATTCTTATATCCCTCCAGTTCATTAGTCTCTAAATAACATATTCGTTACCCAAATACAGAACCCTCTAAATTTTCAGAAAAATGAACGTCTCCGTAACTACCAAAAAGTTCCTATATTAAGATTGTATATCATTCTTTACTCCTGAGCATTATATTAGTCAAGGAGGTGTACACAACATGGCAAACAACAATAGCTCAAACAATCTGGTAGTCCCTGGTGTACAACAGGCTTTAGATCAAATGAAGTACGAAATTGCTAGCGAATTCGGCGTTCAACTTGGCCCAGACTCCACTGCTCGCTCTAACGGTTCTGTTGGAGGAGAAATCACTAAGCGCCTTGTCCAAATGGCTGAACAGCAAATGGGCGGCGGAAGCTACTAATCACCAACTGCATAGTATGGATATAGAGGGCGGAGCAATCCGCCTTCTTCTTTATTCTCCAAGTAACGTTGAAGTTTGTACAGCATGTGCAATTAACTCCGAAAGATCACTTATTTGATCTTCATTAATTCGACGGTTAAATTCTAAAACAATGTGAGTCTTTAATTGTTCCTCATCCTCGTATGGGAAAGATATCGTTTGTCGGATAGCAGGTCGATAACCCCAAATACTTCGGATATCTTCTTCAATCTGTTCACAGTCCTCTGCATCTGATATGGCAACATCAAACAGAATTTTGATTTCACATCCTGCTTGAACATGCTCTAGCTTAAGCTGCTCCGCACTGAAACTAGCTAGATCAGCAAAAAGTTCAATCGTTACATTCACATGTTCATTTTCACTAAACTCTACTTGATACTTTCTTGAAAGAGAAGCTAAATCAACCAGATCTTTTCGATTGATGATGGAGATCTCACCATCAAGATCTCGATCATATAGCTCTCCCTCAAGAACTACTTTTACATTCTCATATATAGTTGGATCAAACATCCTGTCCCCCTCCTTACATTCTCACTATATCATGAATAAAGGAGGGAAAAGTCATTAAGAATTAGCACGTGGATGTGATCGAGCAAATTGAATAAAGGTTTCTTCGTCTCCAATTTCGCCACATGCCCCACATTGAACTCGTATGCTTGGTCCTTTATAAACCATATGGAATGGATCAGCTTTTCCCTCTTCTATAATAGACATCACTTCTCCAGATTGAGGATCTAATTTAACTGAAGTCGCTTTTTGCTCAATTTTATTAAATCTCATTCGATTGGTTTTACATCGTGGGCACAAATACGCAGTCATAAACTCACTCCCTTTTTCTTTAGTGTTACTCAAAAAAAGGGAAATTTATTCATTTTAGTATGGTATGTGAAATTATACATTAAATAACGAGCATCAAGCTCGTTATGTTACTTGCTCAATTATTTTTTCAAGTACATATTCAACAGATTGGACACGCTCATTAAATTTCTTAGGTCCAGTATCCTTCTGCCACGCCACAACTGAAACCATTTCTATATTTTCGAATGTGTTTTTAATTTGAATTGGATATAAATATTTAGGTTTGTTTTCCATTACCCATGCTCTTGCTAATGGTTCCCATACCTTCAAAATCTCAAGTGCTCGATCGGCAAAAGGTTTCACTTCTTCATAGAAGTTAACTTTGTACGTATCAAGATGTGTGCGAGTAGTATATTGTACTCTCGCTTCTTCATTTATTGTGATTAGCTGTTTTGTTAGCTTTAATAATTTTTGTGTATCTTCCATTTCATTCACCCCTACTCCCTTATCCTACCATACTCACTGGTCACCAAACACATACAAAAACCTTATATCCATTTAGGACATAAGGTCAGAAGGGAACGTAAAGATCTCTAGAAACTGAATAAACTCATGATCCAGGGACGCTTGCCTTTGCCCGTCGACTGACCTACTGCCTCATGTATCGAAGTATGATCCTCAAGCTCAGATAATTTTTCTTCTAACGAAGAAACTTTCTTGACTAGCTCTTCCAGTTCAGATCGATGCTGAAGTACTTGAACGGTGATAACCTCATTAGCTTTTTCATCTAACTGTCGCTCAAGCTGTTCTAGCCTTACTGAGAAGCGATCTAACCTTTGCTCAAATCGTTCCGGTGTTACCATTGCAACTTTTGAATTGTTTTTACCAGCTGATTTAATTTTCTCCATTGAGTAACCCCTTCTTAAATCGTTTTTAATCGATTTTAGCTCCTCAAGTGTTTCATTAGAAAATAAAAAGTGGCCAAGTTCATTCTTCTCACATGATAGGTCAAAATACTTAACCCAACGCTGAACAGTAGTAGGGTTTACACCAAGTTCATCCGAAACTTGCTTTGTTTTTAATAACATGCAATCCCATCCCTTCTGTCATTCTCAGGCCTTCGCCTGTTAGTTTGTATACGTAATATTCGCCTTTCTTTTTTATTTGCCTTCTTCGTTGACAAAACTAGTACGGTTTCGGCAAAGGTAGTGGTTTAATGCTAAAGGAAAAGGATTTCGACAATGAATAGGAATGTTTTTGTAACATCTGCTCAAACTAAAGTAAGGAGGTGTCAGTATAATGACCAAAAAGCAAAAACTTGATCAAACAAAACGTAAAGGCAAAACTCAGGAAGAAACTAGAACTGGATATGGAAATAAGAAAATGGAAGGACCAGATCGACCTTCCACTTAAAAGCAGGGCTATTTCCTGCTTTTTTGTATGAGCAGATTTTCCACTTCCATCGCAATTCTGATCTGACTTCTCTTTCTTTCATACCAATCTGAAATGAGAACTTTATCTGGTAATTCCGCTTCAACTTTCATCATTTTTTTTACTAGTAATTGACCTCTAAACCAATCTTTCTTATCCTGTTGATGATGAGGAATAATTGGATAAACCTGTCTTAACATTGGTCCCTCTCTTCTTTTCCCCATGAACCTTTCATAATCGTAGCGTGATCCCGTTGGAGCAACTTTCATTGCAAAATGATAAAATGCACTAAAATAATTAGGATGAAAGAGGAGCTTAGCTAAGCTTTTTCCTAGCTTAATTCGGTTACGGGTATGACGAAAACCACTAACTGATAAACCAAATAGCTCTCCCCTCACTGTCGGAAAAAGAACTGTGCTAAAATGGAACCAATCTTGAATGGTGAATAGCAATGAATGAAATACCTTCTTAGCATATAAATGATGTTCCATAAGCGGTCCTTCAATCACGTGCTGCTCATTAATAATTAACGCCGTCATTAAACGATCCTGATCACCTAACTCAAGAAAAGTTTTCCATTCTTCTAACATAAAGCACGATATTCCAAGATCTCTACCAAAATGGAAGAAGGAAGTGTTTGCTTTCTTACCTAGCTCATAGAGCAATAGCTGTGGGGCTGCGTCTGCAAAGATGATCCAATTAGCTCGTTCATATGTTAGGAATAACTTCATTAATTGCTCTTCCTTTATTGCCTTAGGAAACCATTCTCCTTGTAAGTCAGTCATACTCCAACCGGCATTCCTAGAAACCATCGCGGCAAGGAACGACCATTTTATTTCTGGATTCCGATTGAAAAAATCTTGATAAAATACGGTACGTGAAATATTGTCAATGTTCCATTTTTCTATCGCTTTTGTGATTGTTTTCGTGACGTTCTCCACAATTTTTTTCACCTGCTTGAAACATTTTTGTCGTACAACTCGTAATAAGTAAAGTAAAATAGATTCAGTGCACCTTTTATATAGAAAGGATGGTTAACGTGCCGATTCGATATCCGAACGGAAAGCCGTACGTCCCTTCGGCTCAGAATCAGCTAGCAAATCAGAAACAAAAAACATACAGCAACCGTGGTATGACATTAGAGGAAGATATTAATCATAGTAATACGTATTATCTCTCAACAGGCAAAGCTGTTATACACAAAAAGCCTACGCCTGTTCAAATTGTTAACGTTGATTATCCCAAACGAAGCGCAGCCGTGATAAAGGAGGCCTACTTTAAGCAGGCATCTACGACTGATTATAATGGCGTTTACAAAGGAAGGTATGTGGATTTTGAAGCGAAGGAAACAAAAAACAAAACAGCTTTTCCATTAAGTAACTTTCATGAACATCAAATTGAACATATGAAACAAGTTCATGAGCACAACGGAATCTGCTTTGTGCTTTTACGTTTTTCAATCACTGACGAAGTGTTCCTTATGGATGCCGCTATGCTCTTTTCCCACTGGGAAACAATGAAAATTGGCGGAAGAAAATCCATTAGAAAAGAGGAGATTGAAAAGCAGGGAACGCATATTCCTTATACCTATCAACCGCGCATTGACTATATCAAGATTATTGATAAAATGTACTTCAGTTATTAAACAACTGGTTTAAATTCATAAAATGAAGGGTTCATTCGAATCCTATTAACAGTACAGGCTTGAAAGGCAGGAATATTCATGAGTGAATATCAATCACGTCAAGAACGACGTAAATCAAATGACAAGAAAAAGAAGTCCCCGAAGAAAGCTGGGAAGAAAGGTATTTTCAAAAAAATCTTTCTAACCCTCGTTGTTTTGTTTTTAGTTGGTTTAGTTGCTGGGGGAATCACCTCAATTGCCTATATCAACAATGCACCAGAGCTAGATCCAGAAAAGCTTACGAATCCACAGTCCTCCATCATACTGGATAAAAAGGATGAAGAAGTTCAAACTCTCGCAGGAACCGATGCAAGAGAAGTCGCTAAAATTGATGAGATTCCGGATATTCTAAAAAATGCTTTTGTCTCTGTTGAAGACACTCGTTTCTATGACCATTTTGGAATTGATCCACGAAGAATTGGCGGAGCTGTTCTTGCAAATATTACGCAAGGGTTTGGCGCTGAGGGTGCTAGTACGATTACACAACAGGTCATCAAGAACTCTCTCTTAACATCTGAAAAATCATTAGAACGAAAAGTTCAAGAAGCTTATCTATCCATTAAGCTTGAACAAGAATATTCAAAAGATCAGATCTTAGAAATGTATTTAAATAAAATTTATTTCGGTAATGGTGCATGGGGAGTTGTGGATGCAGCCGAAACTTATTTTGGCAAAAACATTACTGAAGAAGACTTAACACCTGGCGAAGCAGCACTACTAGCAGGACTTCCGCAGCGCCCTACCTACTATAACCCATATGAATACGCTGATCAGGCAGAACAGCGTAGAAATGTTGTGCTTAGCTTGATGGAAAAACAGGGCGTTATTACAGCTGAAGAAGCTGACAAATATCAAGCAGAAAAAGTTAGTGACATGGTTGTTGCATTAACAGAAGATAAAGAAACAGATCAATATAAAGTCTTCATGGACCAGGTTGTGAAAGAACTACGAGAACGTGATGATATTTCTGAAAAGGATATCTACTCAGGGGGACTTGAAATTTACACAACCCTAGATACGCGCGCTCAAGATATAACAACTGATGTGATTGCAAACTATCCTTATTCGAATGAAGATATGCGATCAGGGCTAGTCCTGATGGATACTAAGACTGGTTCGATTAGAGCCATTGGTGAAACACGTAAAGATGAGAACGTAATTACTTACGCAACGACAGGGAAGTTTCAGCCAGGATCAACCGCTAAACCGATTGTTGCTTATGGCCCTGCAATTGATACCGAGCAGTGGTCAACTGGCCGCTCCATTAAAGACGAGCCTCTAAAAATAGGTGACGCTAATATTCGTAACTGGGACCGCGAGTATCGTGGTCAAGTATCAATGAGACGTGCTCTCGAGATGTCTTATAACGTTCCGGCTGTTAACACCTTCCTTGAGATTGGTGAAAAACCTGCTCAAGAGTTTGCTAACAAGCTTGGTATGGATTTGAAAGATGAAGACATGGTACCTACTGCTGCTATCGGAACATTTAGCACCTCTCCCCTTCAAATGACTGGTGCTTATGCTGCTTTCGGTAACGGTGGAACGTATAATGAGCCTCACACGGTACGAAAAGTGGTCTTTCCTGACGGAAGAGAGATTAACATCGAACCTGAACCAGTAAAGGCAATGAATGATTACACAGCCTACATGGTTAGCGATATGCTTAAATCCGTTGTAAACGAAGGCACTGGAACCGATGCTAAAATTTCCGGTCTACCTGTCGCTGGTAAAACGGGTACGACAAACCATCCTCAAGAAGTCGTGCAATCACAAGGGTTCCCTACATCAGGTATTGTAAGAGATGCCTGGTTTGCTGGATATACTACGGAGTATTCCATGGCAGTATGGACAGGATTTAACGAACCAAATAAGCACTATTTAGATTCTAGCAAAGGCGAAGATGATACTTCCAAGCTCCTTTTCAAAGAAATTATGAGCCAAGTATCTGAAGGTATTAATACTGCCGACTTCCAGAAGCCCGACTCGGTCGTAGAGGTTGGCGTTGAGAAAAGCACTGGTCTATTGCCAAGTGACTACACGCCAAAGGATCAAATCGTCTATGAGCTATTTGTAAAAGGTAGTACGCCAGAAAAGACTTCTGATAAGTACAAACAACCAGACGGCGTCAAAGGACTTTCTGGAAAGTATAATGCTGACTCCAATAGCATTTCACTATCATGGCAGCCTGGTGAAGATAAGAGCTTCACTTATAAAGTAGAAATGGCTGTAAATGGTGGAGGTTATCAAGGGGTGACCGAAACAGGAGATACTGGATTTACGTTAGAAAATGCCCAAAAAGGTAGCGAATATAAATTTAAAGTAACAGCCGTTTCAGACTCAGGAGTATCAACGAAGCCTGCTGAAACATCCGTATCAGTTCCTAAAGAAGAAGAACAGGAACCTGAGGAGCCTACAGAAGAAGATACAAACGAAGATAGTGAAACACCGCCGGACGAAGGTAATGATGAAAATAGCGATGCTGGAGACGGAAACAGTGGTGACAATCAGGGAGAAGAAGAACCTCCAGCTGACGACCAAAGTGGCAACACTGATGAAAGTGGTAACGGAGGCCAGGATCAAGGAAACAATGGTTCTGGAGAAAATCCTGGTAACGGGTCTGGGAACGGTTCTAGTGACGGTTCTGGATCTGAGACTGATAATCCTGGTGACACAGGAAACACAGGTTCAAACGCTCCACCAGCCAGCACACCACCTAATGAGGAAGAATAGCTTTAAAGCCCAATCTGCAATGCAGATTGGGCTTTATTTATACTTATTTGATTTAAAGACTAACTAATTCTGTTTATTAATTCATTGTAATAATACATAAAATCTATTTGCCTTTCCGAGCTCGCTGATTCATTCTCTTCTGTCCTTCTCGGCATAGCTCGAGAAGTGGACAAATTTCACATTGCGGAGATTGAGCTTTACAATGGTACCTTCCAAAAAAAATAAAGCGATGGTGAGAAACGGACCACTCCTCTTCTGGAATTTTTCTCATGAGCGTCTTCTCAACTTCGAGAACGGAATCCTTCCATCTGCATATGCCGAGCCTCTTGCTCACTCTCTCAACGTGGGTATCCACGGCGATCGCAGGAACATCAAAAGCTACTGAAGCAATGACGTTAGCCGTTTTTCTTCCAACACCTGAGAGCTCCATTAGCTCTTCCCTCGATTCAGGAAGAGATCCGCCATATTGTTCAACAACCGTTCTGGCAAGCTTTTTTATATTTTTTGCTTTATTTCGAAATAAGCCGATCCTTCTTATATCGTTCTCGAGTTCTTCTATGGGTACTTGAAGAAAGTCTTCAGGACCGTTATATTTTTCAAACAAACCAGGAGTAACTTTGTTTACTAGTGCATCTGTACATTGAGCTGATAATACAACTGCAATAGCAAGCTCAAATGGAGTAGAATGATTCAATTCACAATGGGCATCTGGAAACATCTCCCCCATCGTATCAAGAACTGTTCTTATCTTGGCTTTCGTTAGCAAAAGTCTGTCTTCCTTTCTTATGTCTAGTATAGGCTTTAATTTGTTCATAAACAAAAAGCGGAAGCAACACTTCCGCTTTACATATGACCTATCTTCCAAGCCAGTTATATATAGGAGCACTCTGACCTGAATCTTTCTTCATATCAGGCTTAGCAGGTGCTTTTTTATCATATTGGTGCTTTCTAAACTTCTCTCCGTAGGAACGTGCCTGCTCTAATGTCTTAATGCCGTTTCGCTTCCATTCAAAGAGTATCCGGTCAATGTAGCGAAAGTTTAGCTTTCCAGCAAGAACAGCTTCTTTTAACGCCCCTTTAATTAACTCAGCATCATGCTTATCACCATCTATCCACATGGCAAGCGTCTCGCATTCAATGGGGGAAAGTGGCCTTGCAAATTCACGCTCAAACAACGTGTAAAGACTTTCTTCATTCTCATCGTTTTTCGCAGCAGCCTTCTCTGCTTCTTCTTGCTCGATCGCCTTAAAAATTCGCTCCCACAACGGGATTAGCGAATAGACTTCAGAATAATAATTCTTCGATTCGTTCTGGTGTTCCTCGATCGTTAAAACACCTTTTTGCATAAGCTGCTGTATTTTATCTAGACAAGCTTGTGGTGAATATGTCATTGCTTGGGCAAGTTCCTCCGGTGTTGGAAAAGAATTCCCCTGTTCAATAAAACTGTGTAGTCTAATTAAAAAGAAGGCATCTTCTTCATGTAAACCAACGCTAACATAGTAATTGAGCAATAGCCTTGGTACTGAAACATGACCTTCATTAATGATTTGAATGATGTGTTCCTTCTTCATCCCATCCACCTCTACCTTTCATTATAGCACGCCGGCATTTTGTGATGGGAGTAGAAAAATCTGGCTATGTACTTTCACGTACATACCATTTTTTCCTCTCATCTTCTAATCTTATCCATCTTCACTTCGTGAAATGCTTTAACCTACGGCTTTTTCATCAGATAAAGACGCTTCTTTCACATTGAAAGAAGCGTCAGCTTTGTTAGTTTATCACGGATATAGTCTATTTAAAAGACGTGGGAACGGAATTGTTTCACGCACATGTTCCACACCAGATAACCATGCCACAGTTCGTTCTAGTCCAAGACCAAAACCAGAATGTGGAACAGAACCATAGCGGCGAAGTTCAAGATACCATTTATATGCATCGTCTGTAAGACCATGTTCTTCATATCGCTGCTCCATAAGTGCTAAATCATCAATTCTCTGACTACCTCCAATGATTTCACCATAACCTTCTGGAGCGATTAAATCAGCGCATAGAACAACTTCTTCACGCTCAGGATCAGGCTTCATATAGAACGCCTTAATGTCCTTAGGATAATTAGTAATGAACACTGGTTTCTCAAAGCTTTCAGCGATTGCAGTTTCATGAGGAGCACCAAAATCTTCGCCCCATTCAATATCTGTAAAGCCTTTATCTTTCAATAGCGTAATCGCATCATCATAAGAAATGCGAGGGAATGGCGCTTGAATCGCTTCTAATTTCGAAACATCACGTTCAAGCGTTTTTAACTCAAGTTGACAATTATCTAATACAGATTTTACAAGGAAGCTAACATACTGCTCTTGAACTTCAAGACTTTCGTCATGATTCATAAATGCCATCTCAGGCTCAATCATCCAAAATTCGATTAAATGACGGCGCGTTTTTGATTTTTCAGCTCGGAATGTTGGACCAAAAGAAAAGACGCGTCCAAAAGCCATAGCTGCTGCTTCCATATAAAGTTGTCCACTCTGTGATAGATAAGCATCTTCTTCAAAATATTTTGTATGGAAAAGATCTGTTGTACCTTCTGCAGAGCTACCTGTTAGAATAGGCGGATCAATTTTAACGAAGTCATTTTCATTAAAGAATTGATAAGTTGCACGAATAATCTCATTTCGAATGCGAAGAATAGCGTTTTGGCGTCTAGAGCGAATCCAAAGGTGACGATTATCCATTAAGAATTCTGTACCATGCTCTTTTGGCGTAATTGGATAATCCACAGCTTCATGAATTAATTCAATGTTAGTAACAGTTAATTCATATCCTGATTGTGAACGATCATCTTCACGGACAACTCCTGTCACCCATACTGAGGATTCTTGAGTTAAATTCTTAGCAGCTTCCCATGCTTCTTCTGTTACTTCCTTCTTAACCATAACGCCTTGAATGAATCCCGTTCCGTCGCGAAGCTGAAGAAACTGGATCTTTCCGCTTGAACGTTTATTATGTAACCAGGCTCCAATTGTAACGGTTTGTTCAACCTGTTTATTTACGTTAGAAATCGTTGTTTTCACTTCTTATTTCCCTCCAACTAATTAGAAAAAATTGGCGCACATTCTTTATACAATAGGAGAATAGCGCCATGAATTAATTTGTTTAAATAGATGAATCTATTGTTCGGTTCTTATTATACCGATTATTTGGCCATACAACAACTTGCTTAAACTGTCTGTTTCGTTTTAACAAATCGTTCAATTCGATTTATAGCTTCAAGAATCACATCAAGTGATGTTGCATATGAAAGCCTAACATTATCAGGTGAACCAAAGCCGGATCCAGGCACAAGCGCTACTTTCTCTTCTTCAAGAAGGCCTTTTACAAACGCATCAACAGAATCAAAACCTGTCTTCTCTGCCGCTTCTTTAGCATTAGGGAAAAGATAGAATGCTCCTTGTGGCTTCACACATGTAAATCCAGGTATCGCATTTAATTGTTCATAAACGGTGTTTAATCTACCTTCAAATGCTTCTTTCATTTCACTAACAGGCTCCTGTGACCCTTCATATGCTGCTAGAGCTGCATATTGGGAAATGGAAGTTGGATTTGAAGTGGAATGGCTTGCAAGGTTTGTCATTGCTTTAATGATCTCTTTTCTCCCTGCAGCATAACCAATTCTCCAACCTGTCATGGAATGGGATTTGGATACACCATTAATAATAATCGTTTGATCCTTCAATTCAGGTGAAAGCTGTGCGATAGAAGTATGTTCTGCTCCAGCATACACAAGCTTTTCATAAATCTCATCAGAAACAATGAGAATGTCATGCTCTAAACAGAATGCACCTATTTGCTTAAGCTCTTCAGGGGTATAGATCGATCCTGTTGGATTAGAAGGAGAATTAATGATCACAGCTTTTGTATTGGACGTTACTGCTGCTTCAAGTTGAGAAATTGTCACTTTAAATGACTGTTCTTCTTTACCTTCTACATAAACGGGCTTGCCACCAGCAAGCTTAACTTGTTCAGGATAACTAACCCAGTAAGGTGTAGGAATAATAACCTCATCACCTTCATCTAGTATTACCTGGAACAATGTGTAGAGAGCATGCTTCGCTCCAGTACATACAATAATTTCATCAGCTTTGTACGTTATATTCTGATCTTCTTGGAATTTAGCGATAATGCTTTCTTTTAGAGGAAGAATGCCTCCAGAAGGAGTATATTTTGTTAACCCTTCATCCATTGCTTTCTTCGCTGCTTCAAGAATGTGAGATGGTGTATTAAAATCTGGTTCACCTGCACCTAATGCGATAACGTCATGTCCTTCAGCCTTCAATGCTTTTGCTTTTGCAGTTATTTCAAGCGTAGCAGACGGTGTAAGAGCTGCTACACGTTTAGATAAATTCATTTCTCTTCCTCCCTTAATCACATTAACTTTGTTTTATTGAACGAGATCGCCAATATTCACCATTACTAAAATAATAATATGCAAATGTATAGCGGTTGTCGGTATCAATGAATGTGGCTTCCCATACAAGCACTTGCTTCTCTTCTTGATTGATTTCAATACCTGGTTTAATATTAATGACTTCTTGTGGAGAAAATTCTTCAGAAAGCTTCTTTTTGATGGCTTCTAACGTAACGCCGTCTTCTATTTTCTTTGTGGCAAGCGCCCCATCCTTTCGTGGCACGAAAACATAAACCTGATCTCCATCTGCATCGCTACCTTTTAAGACAACATATGCACTATTTGTACCATGATATTGAACCGCTTCATCAACTTTTTCTATCACCGATTCCGATTCAGCTCTCTCAATCGCTTTTTCTTCTAGCCGATCAGGTTGATCGGTTACGGAAGAATAAAATGAAATGCCTTGCCAGATCAAAACTGCTAAAATCACGCCTGCAATTATTCCTATTACTCGCATTCGCTCACCCTATTATGTACGATAGATTGTAAAAATCATCTGGTCCTGGTCTTCTTCATCAAGTGCAAGTCCAAACATTAAATCTTTTTCTTTTAAGGTGCGATTTAACGAATCAACAATTTTGTAAATATCGAGGGATTTACTAACCTTCACAGTCGACAATACTTCAATGTTGCTTTCCATTGCTGTCATCTCCCTATAGTATGTGTTTTAAGCTACCAATCCTTTTATAGAGACGTTTTCTCACTCAGGGATAAATTTACTACTTATAGATGCAAAAAGGTGTGACAAACTATAAGTACCGTCAAAGACGGTGCACTATATCTGCTCCACTTCCAACAGTGCCTGCGCCTTGCGCAGGCTATTTTAGTGGGACGGTTTCATGCGATTCATTGATCCCTCTTGGAGATATGAGACACTTTTTCTATAAGAAAATAGGACGGCTTCTTTTCTATTCCTATTTTTAAATAAGTTACGGGATTTTGCAACAAATACTATGACGAATTTTCATCTAACTTCTTTAGTAGGAAGTGTGATAACGTCATAACGATCATGTTGCATCCTTAGGGTTACGCTTCCGATTCGGTATGGGTAATAGACATCAGTCCAGCTTTCACTTAACCGTTCAAGGACTGATTCACTTACATCAATGTTATTGTGACGAAAAATCACGGCCATTTGTGGATCGATGGCGTTCAATAATTCGGTTGAAGTTCCATTACCTGATCCGAAATTCGCAACTTTCAATACCTCTACTGCTCTCCCGGAAGACGCGATCTCTTCCTCTAGTTCGAGATTCGTTTCTCCCATCAGTAGTAAATCCTGACTTCCTAAGGATAGCACAAATGTTACAGAACCCGCCTTAGATATGTTTATAATTTCGACATCCACGCCATCCATCAGTGTAAGCTTTTGATTTATCTTTAAGTTAGTCTTTTGTAGATGAGTTGGTATCTTCGTAAGAAATGCCTTTTCTGCTTGATCAGATAAAAATACTTCGTCTATATCAAAATATTTGAGCAATGCAGTGAAGTTTCCTGTATAAGCTTCCTCAGCATTCGTAAGCCAAACTTTTCTCAGCTCCTTCACCTGGTACATCTGTAGTCGATTCATTAGCTCTTTTTCGGAAAGGCTACTCCCTGTATTAATCAGAATTGCCTCTCCATCTGATCCTTGTATCAAAACCGCTTCTCCAATTGATAGATCAAGAAAAGTTACGGCTACTTCGTGGTGCTTAAGGTGTAAGTCAACAGATTGGATAGCTGCGTCAGCACCCGGGCAAGCCAAACTAAAAAAAAGGAAGCTCGCACTAAGTAAAAGTAATTTCTTCATCACAAAACCCTCCTGTAGAATTAGTTTGTGATGAAGTGGAGCTTTATAACCAGAGATCTAATTCATTTACTAATTCTTCCGTTGTCCCTTTCATAAGAGGAACGTCAGGGAGTGACTTTACAAATGAACGACCGTATCTTGTAGAAATGATTCTGCGGTCAAATACAAACACAGCTCCTCGATCTCGCTGTGATCGAACAAGCCGACCAAAACCTTGTTTGAATCGAATGATTGCTTCAGGTAGAGAAAGTTCCATAAATGGATTTCCACCTGACTGCTTCAATTGCTCTGATCTAGCCTGAAAAACGGGATTATCTGGTGGTGAAAATGGAAGACGAACAATGATAAGGCAGCTTAAGTCTTCGCCTGGTATATCTACGCCCTCCCAGAAGCTGCTTGTACCAAACAGAATCGCTTCTTCACTTTCCTTGAAATTCTTCGTAAGCCTTACTCTACTTCCACTATCTACGCCCTGACTGATCAAAGTTAACTCATCATGAACAATGAGCTCCTTCATACGGTGGTGAGCTTTTTTGAGCATATCATAAGATGTAAAGAGAACGAGCATTCTCCCTCGAGTGACGCGGGCAATTCGAAGAATCGCTTCTGTAATATGGTCTACAAACTGATTGTCCGATACATCTTTAATCATTGGTAAATCAGTCGGAATCATTAGCCTTGCCTGTTCACTATAATCAAATGGAGAATGATATTGGTGAATAAGTGGCCCAAACTCCTCTAATCCAAGTCTGTTAATAATGAAATCAAACGAATTTCTGACAGTTAGCGTTGCAGAGGTAAGCAAAATACTCTTTTTCTTTCCAAAATAGTCGCTTGATAGTAATGAACCTACCTCAACAGGTCTACTAAACAAAAAGGCTGAATTTAATGAGCCCTTCGGATCAATCTCCACCCACTTCACATCATTTTCGCTTTCGTTTAGTAAGAGGTAATCTACTTTTGAAAGTTCCTCCAAAACAGAAGCATGAATTCCTTTAAAATCAGCTGAAGTGTTCAATTGCTCTCTTGTGAGTTCATCTTCTTTTAAATCAAGTTCTTTTTCTACCTTCTTTAAACCTTTATCCAAATCTTTCAAGTAGAACACTAATCGATGAGCTGCTTCTTGAATAGCTTCCCATGTAGGACCGTTTTCATCAGAAATACGATAGCTTAATCGACCAATTTCATTCGAACGATGAGTGTTTTTCTGAACGTAACGATGAAGCATGCGAAAAAGCTCATCTACATCTCCAAGAATCGTCTTCACATAAGCATCAATTTCCCTTTTGGTTTCATCTATTTCGATTTCAAGGTTTTTGAGGATACTAATTACCTTTCCGTAAATGCCATCACCATCTTTTAATCCCATCCGAACAAACCCTTGTAGGATAGAAAAGTAATCCGTTTTAATACCGAAGAATTCTGTAGCAATATCTTCTAGATGATGGGCTTCATCAATTACTGCCTGTTGATAAGCGGGTAATAATTGATGGTCGTTAATTAAATCACTAAATAATAAAGCGTGATTTGTGATGATTAAATCAGCATTCATCGCAAAGCGCTTTCTTCGATGGTAAAAATCACGGGAGAACCACGGAGAACGGTGGTTTGCAGATACAGCGGCATCGCTTTTCACCTGTTGCCAAAAAAGCTTGCCTCCACTAGAGAGATTTAATTCCTCCACATCCCCATAATCTGTTTCTAGCAACCATACGAGAATTTGAGCTTTCGTTAAAATCGTATCATAATTATCTTCTTCTACATGATGAAGCTGCTGTTCAAATCGCGTTAAATCCAAATAATGACTTCTGCCTTTAATAATCGTGGCTCTAAAAGGGAACGGCAAAATATCACGAAGAAACGGTAGGTCTCTTTGTAATAGCTGTTCTTGTAGTTGGATTGTATGCGTACTGACAACAACAGGCTTACCTGTATTTTTGGCATGAACAACCCCAGGTAATAAATACCCTAAAGATTTTCCTATACCCGTCCCAGCTTCAATCAAAATGTGCTGATTTGTTTCAAAAGCTTCTGAAACCTGCTTCATCATGTCACTTTGACCTTCTCGCACTTCAAAACCGGGGATAATCTTAGACATTTTTTCCTCAAATTCATTTTGGGCATCATGGAACGCGATACGCTTCTGAAGTGACTCAACTTCGTCTACTTGCTCTTGTAATTTAATCGCTATATCCCGAAACACTTCAAAATTCCCTTCAGGCTCAATCCGTTTCTGCTTATCTTGAATAAGCTCATGAAGGACTACTTCTATATCACTATAAAGCCGAGTTGAAAGCTCCTCGAGCTGCGTTAACGTTACGAGCGGTAAATCACCCATCTTATCAAATAGATAAAGCAAAAGCTCCGCTGTTACCTCCGCATCACTATCTGCTTGATGCGGATTATCATGCTGGATTTCTAAAAACTCTGCTAGTGAAGATAATTTATAGGCCTCTGCTGTAGGCAAGAGGATTCGTGCAAGTTCTACTGTATCGAGCGTTGGTCCAGTAAAAGCCTCATATCCACTTGAATCAAGCTGTGCATTCATGAAATTAAGATCAAATCGAACATTGTGCGCAACAAAATAAGCACCGTCAAGACGTTTAAGAAGTTCAGGTGCGACTTCTTCAAATAGTGGCGCATCTTTAAGATCTTCATCCGTTATCCCTGTCAGCTGCTGAATAAATAACGGTAGTGGTTTTTCAGGATTAACAAACGAAGCATATCGGTCAACGATCGTGTCATCCTCTACAACAGCAAGTCCAATTTGAATAATGCGATCCCCGTTTTTGGGGGAATTACCAGTTGTTTCAAAATCTATAATTGTATATCGATTCATACGTTTTCACCTCAGTTGCTTAAACCGTTCAAGCGGTCACCTTACTAACTTTATCATTTTTTCTATGGAACGGAAAATAATTTCTTATAACATGAGATAAGAATCCACGAAAATGCGATAGATTCGATTGTGAGGATATGATTTGAAAGGAGTAAAACTAGGATGGCCCTTCAAAAAAAAGCCCTGGACCAAAGTCCAGAGCGTAGGTATTTATAATATAGTCGCCTCAGGCTCTACCCCAATCATATCGATGATCGTATTGTGATCGTCCATAATCGCAACACGAGGCGTAAAGTTTCTGGCTTCTTCTTCACTCATCATCCCATAAGCGACAATGATGACGACATCGCCCTCTTGAACATGACGAGCTGCAGCACCATTCAAACAAACTACACCTGACCCTCTTGCCCCAGGAATAATATACGTTTCCAACCTTGCACCATTATTATTATTAACGATTTGAACTTTCTCATTCGGTAGCATACCAACCGCTTCGATAATATCTTCATCTATTGTGATGCTTCCTACATAGTTCAAATTTGCTTCTGTCACACGTGCTCGATGAATTTTCCCCTTCATCATTGTTAGAAACATGTTCTACACTCCTATCGCTATTTCGCTTTTTAGCGCTACAATATTATCAATTAGCCTTGCAGCAGAGAATTGAACGGCAACCGCTATGATAACGTCTTCTGTTATCACATGTACCTTCTCTAATGCAGGGTAGGCTAACACTTCTACATAATCAATACTTCCAGAAGTTTCGCTTAAGTAAGTTGAAACGATGTCTTTAATTCGTTCCGGATTTATTTCGCCATCACTAAGTGCTTTTGAAGCAGCACTTAAACTTCGTGAAAGTTGAATGGCTTCTTTCCGCTCGGTTGGTGTTAAATACACATTCCTTGAACTTTTGGCAAGCCCATCCTTCTCTCTAATGATAGGACAAGGGACAATCTCAACAGGTACATTAAAGTCATCGACTAGCCCTTTTATCACAGCTACTTGTTGAGCATCCTTCATACCAAAATAAGCTCGATCAGGTAGTGTAATTTGCAACAATTTCAAAACGACTGTAGCTACGCCATCAAAATGACCAGGTCTAGATTCACCACATAATGTATTAACACGTTCTTGAACGGTTAGCTTTGTCGTACGCTCCTTCGGATACATTTCCGTTACATCAGGGTAGAATAAAACATCTACTCCTGCCTGACTTGCTAGTTCTTCATCTCGCTTTAGGTCTCGGGGATAGCGATCAAAGTCTTCATTCGGACCGAATTGAAGTGGATTCACAAACACACTCATGATAACGCAATCATTTTGCTTCACAGCTTCTCCCACAAGGCTCATATGCCCTTCATGAAGATAACCCATGGTTGGTACAAAACCAATCTTCTGTCCTGATCTCATCGCTTGTTTTGAGAATGATTGCATTTCGTTAATAGTCTTTATAATCTTCATAGCCTTGTTCCCCCATACATTCCTGAAAGCTGCTCCTCTTTCATATTAAATGAATGTTTTTGTTCGGGAAAATGACTTCCTTTTACATCAGAAACGTATTGTTCAACAGCTTTATGAATTAAGTTAGACACGTTAACATATTGCTTGACGAACTTAGGTACATGACCAGAACCATATCCGATCAAATCATGATAAACGAGTACCTGGCCATCAGCTTTGACCCCTGCTCCAATCCCTATTACTGGAATAGAAAGCTCGCTAGATACAATTTCAGTCAGCTGTTGCGGCACACATTCAAGTACTAGGGCAAATGCTCCAGCTTCTTCAACAGCTTTCGCTTCTTTTACTAATAATCCGGCACTTTCTGACTCTTTTGCCTGTACTTTATATCCCCCAAGAACACCTACTGATTGCGGAGTTAATCCTAAATGCCCCATCACTGGCACTCCAGCTGAAGTTAACTTTTGAATATGATGGATAACTTCTCCACCACCTTCAAGTTTAACAGCGTGAGCTCCTGCTTCTTGAAGTAATCGACCAGCATGAGAAAGCGTTTCAGAAACGCTGCTATGATAAGTGAGAAACGGTAAATCTGTAACGATAAAAGTATTTGGGGCGCCTCGCTTAACCGCTTTTGTATGAAGGACCATATCATCCATCGTTACTGGAATAGTTGAGTCATAGCCGAGCGCCACCATTCCAAGTGAATCACCGACTAATAACAAATCAATATGAGCTTCTTCTACTAACTTAGCTGAGGGATAATCATATGCCGTAAGCATAGCAATTGGTTCTTGATTTGCTTTCATTTTTCTAAAATCACTCGTTGTTTTCATATCTTTTCCTCCTTTATTCAGAGGAATACCGCACAAAAAAACTCCTGAAATGGAATTGCAGCAGACAGGGGTATCCCATCAGTCTATGACAACATAGACTAGCTGCAACGCTCCATCTTCAGGAGGTTACTGTATCGGTCTCATCCCTCTGTCCCAGTCCATATGGATCAAGGCAGATTATTTTTTTGAAGTTACGATTGGTGCGGCTCCATCCGGATACCACCCTTACATCTGTTAGTATAGCAGAAATCATCAGCTATAGTTAACAAATTTCGATATCTGCTGAATAAATGTAATGCATCTTACCACTTTCATCTTCCAAAAGGAGTACCCCTTCTTCTGTTATTCCTTTCGCAAGACCTTCAATCACACCATTCAGAGTTCTCGCCTTAATTCTTCGACCAAGACTGACGGCATAACTTTCCCAAAGTAGCTTGATCATTCTAAAACCGTTATTTAAGTACTCTTCATAGAGCGTTTCAAGTTCATTTAAGATAGCAGCTAATAACACTGAGCGCTTTATTTCTTTTCCTAATTCAATCCTAAGGGAGGTAGCTGTCGTTAAATCTTCTGGAAAATCTTCTTTTGTGGCATTGACGTTAATACCCATTCCAATAATAATTGATTTAATTTGATCAGCTTCTGCTTGAAGTTCCGTTAGGATTCCAACTACTTTTTTTCCATCTATGAGAATATCATTTGGCCATTTAATTTCTGCTTCAAGCCCTGTTTGTTTACGGATGGCATGGACAACACTAACAGCTGCGATAAGAGTGAATTGAGGGGCCCTTTGAGGCGGTAATTTTGGACGAAGTATAATGCTTGTCCAAATACCACTCCCAGGTGGAGAATGCCACGAACGTCCAAGTCTTCCTTTTCCCGCTGTTTGCTCATCTGCAACAATGATCGTACCGTCTGCTGTCCCTTTATGCGCATAGTCATGCGCAATAAACTGGGTCGATTCGACAGTAGGATAGGTGTAAATGGTTTTGCCAAGAAAATCTGTTGTTAACTTTAAGCTGATTTCTTCTTTACTTAACATATCTGGTCTAGAAACAATTCGATAACCTTTTTTCTGAACAGCCTCAACCTCATATCCGTTTTTACGAAGTTCAGATACATGTTTCCAAATGGCTGTTCTAGATACATTAAGCGTTTCGCTGATCATTTGACCAGAAACATATGATTCTGCATGTTCTTCAAGCATTTGCAGCAGGCGCTGCCTTATTGAGTCTGCCACTGTTCAAGCCACCTTTTAATGCTGAATTTCTCATTCTTTATCTCTTCTGTTATTACAGCATGCTCAATTTGTTTAAGAGCTTCTCCAACCCATGGCCCGGGCTTTGTACCCTTCCATTTAATCAATTCTTCTCCAGTCACAACGAGCATTTCGGCTGATGTTATCACTAGTTCTGAAGCGATTCGATCCACTTCTAAAAGATTTGGTGTGCGCTTTTCAAAAACGGATAAAAGCCGTTCGCATGACCTTACTTCGGGTATAGCTTCGTATATGCGCCACCTGCTCCAGCCCTCTCTTTTAACAAGATCGACATTCCTTAATAGAAATTCGACCTTTTTAACGATCCGATTTGGTAAGCGCCATTCTTTAAGAAATCGAACGGGATCATCTGTAGTCCGCGCAAGAAAAGCCCATCTCTCTTCTTCCGAAGCCAGATAGTGCAGGTACCTTGTCTCTTCAAGCCATTTCTCTAAGTTTTGGAGTCCTGGTAAAATTTGGTGCAAACGTGCTTGAACAAGCTGATTGATGGCTGAATGAACAGCCTTTCCGTACAACAATTTGCTTATCTCAATTTGAATTCTTTCAATCGCCACACGCTTAAGGAGAGGCGCGTTCAGTATTAACGCTTCTTCCGTTTCTTTATCCAACGAAAAGTCCAGGACACTTTGAAACCGAAGCGCTCTTACCATACGTAGAGCATCCTCTTGAAAACGCTCAGCGGGATCTCCTACAGTGCGTAAAAGGCGACGCTTCAAATCATCTAGACCATCGTATAAATCAATCACATCCCCCTTTATTGAAAGAGCCATGCTATTTATAGTAAAATCTCGCCGTCCTAGGTCATCTTCAATCGTTCCAAGAAATGATACTGCTGATGGATGTCTAAAATCCCGATAACCTTTTTCAGAGCGGAACGTTGTCACTTCAAAAGATAACTCCTTATAGATGACTGTCACGGTGCCATGATCAATCCCAGTAGGTACAACTTTATTGAATAGCCTCATTACTTCTTCCGGTTTAGCAGACGAAGCAATATCAAAATCAGCAACAGGTATACCTAGTAAAGCATCTCTCACAGCTCCTCCAACAATGTAGGCTTCAAATCCATCTTCAGTTAGGATGTGAAGCACTTCCATACATGTGTTGTAAGCCTCGCCTTTTAGGTCAATCAAGTCAATGCCCCTTGAAGTGTTTTATAATAAATGGCTTCATATTGTTCTAGAATCCGTTGTGAAGCAAATCTCGTTTCAACAGCTTTTACAGCTGCCGTACTCATTCTTTCATGCAGAGCGTCGTCCGATAGCAACTGCTTTGCGTAAGAAGAAATCATATCTATATCACCGACTTCTGCAATAAAACCGTTCACATCATGTTCGATCACTTCTGGGATTCCCCCAATGTTCGTACCAATGGCTGGAACTCCACAAGCCATCGCTTCAAGTGCAACAAGCCCAAAGCTTTCTTTCGAAGAAAGCAATAATTTCAAATCACAAATTGAAAGAATTTCAGCGACATTTTCTTGTTTACCAAGAAATTTCACTTTATCTTTCAAACCAAGTTCATTAACGAGTTTACAGGCAACTTGAATTTCAGGACCGTCTCCTATGAGTAGCAGCTTCGCTGGCATGTCATTTTGAATACGATGGAACACCTTAATGACATCCGGTACACGTTTCACTGCTCTAAAGTTTGAAATATGAACAATCACTTTCTCCTCTTCCGAAATACTGTATGTTTTCCTTAAATCGGCAGGCTCTTTTGGATAATAAATCCTTTCATCAACAAAGTTATACACTGTATCGATCTCTTTATCTGTTTCAAGGAGCCGATGCGTTTGTTCAACGAGATCATCTGACACAGCTGTAACTCGATCAGATTTTTCAATCCCAAATCGAATCAATTGTGTTAAGGAAGGATCATAGCCAAGCACGGTAATATCCGTACCATGGAGCGTTGTCACAATTTTTATGTCTCCTCCCACCATTTCTTTAGCAAGAAAAGCACAGACCGCATGCGGAACAGCATAATGTACATGAAGCAGATCAAGGTTTTCTCTTTGAATAACCTCTGCCATTTTACTTGCAAGGGTTAAATCATACGGAGGATAACGGAAAACCGCGTATTGATTTACTTCAACTTCATGAAAATAAATATTCGGGTGGAACGTATCCAAACGGAAAGGAACGCTACTCGTAATAAAATGGACTTCATGCCCTTTTTCAGCAAGCATTTTACCAAGCTCAGTTGCGATCACTCCAGAACCCCCGACAGTTGGATAACAGGTAATACCAATTTTAAGTGTCATTTGCTTTCTCCTAACGGAAATTCTTCCATACATAACAGATTCTTTGCGATAAACCCTTCCGCATAATCTACTCCAGATTCTTTGCCATATAAGTATTCACGATTGATTACTTTCTCAACGTAGCCATTCGTTAGTGGAGTTGAGACGCTTCCGTTACTTAGAACGAATTGACTTTCATAGGCTTCTAGAGACTGTTTCTTTGCTTCTATTTGATGTGAAATATTAATTGTAAACTGAGGGCGGTGAAATCCATTAATAAAATAATAATAGACCTGACTTACTTTATGAGCAGATCCTAATTCAGGATTGTATTTTCGGATTCCAGCTGAAAAAACCGCTTCTTCAACTAAACGAGCAGCATGTTCATGATCAGGATGGCGGTCTTCTGGATATGGAACAAAAATAGCCTTAGGTTTTGTGCGGCGTATTAATTTAACAAGGGAAGAAACTTTATCATCAGAGATCGTCAATCCACGGTCAGGAAACTTCATATTCACCCTCGTTTTAACAGATAAGATTTCTGCCGCATTCCTTGCTTCATGGTGCCGTATAAACACGGTCCCATTAGATGATAGGTCTGCCTCGGTTAAATCACAAATCCCCGTCTGTTTACCTTCGTCGGCAAGTTTCTTTAATGTTCCAGCCATTCCAATCTCAACGTCATCAGCATGAGCTCCGAACGCAAGTATATCAAGTGTTATTTCTTCCATGTACAATTTCTCTCCAATCCAATTCTCCCCTAGCAAGGGCATGTACAAGAATCTCTGCACTGCCCATATTTGTTGCTAGCGGGATATCGTATACATCACAAAGCCTAATAAGAGCAGTTATATCAGGCTCATGAGGCTGTGCTGTGAGGGGATCTCGAAAGAAAATCACTGCATCCATATCGTTTTCTGCAATCATAGCGCCAATCTGCTGATCTCCACCAAGAGGTCCTGATTGATACCGGTGCACGTCTAATCCCGTTTCATCAATAATTCGCTTACCAGTTGTACCAGTTGCAAAAAGTTCGTGTGGATCTAGAATCATTTTATACGCAAGAGTAAAACGAACAAGATCATCCTTTTTCTTATCGTGCGCGATTAAAGCGATTTTCATAAGGTCATCCCCTACTCCATAATATTTTCAAGACCATAGACAAGCTGATCAATTTTCAAAACCGTTTCAACAGCTAACTGCACACCTGGCATAAAGGAAGCTCGATTCATTGAGTCATGACGAATTTTCAACGTTTGTCCTTCTCCACCAAATAAAACTTCCTGATGAGCAACAAGTCCCGGTAAGCGTACGCTATGAATTCTCATTCCTTCATAATCTGCACCACGCGCACCTTCTAAATCCTCACGCTCATCTTCATGCCCCTGTTTCTTTGCATCTCTTACTTCTGAGATCATTTTCGCTGTTTTGACAGCAGTTCCTGATGGAGCATCAAGCTTACGATCATGGTGTTGCTCGATAATCTCAACGTCATCAAAATATTTAGCTGCCATAGAAGCAAACTTCATCATAAGAACTGCACCGATAGCGAAGTTTGGAGCAATAATGGCTCCTAATTCTTTTTGTTCAGCTATTTTGGATAATTCTTCAACATCATCATTAGAAAAACCTGTTGTCCCAATGACAGGACGGACGCCATGATTAAAAGCAATCTCCATATGTTTTTTTCCATATTCAGGCGTTGTTAGATCAATTAATACATCACATTCTACTTCTGACAAGCACTTGTCAAGATCCGTATACACAGGAGCATCTAGCGACGGAAGTCCTTCGATATCCGCTACCGTTTGCCCTGTTTGTTTGCTGTCAATAACTGCAGTAAGAGTAAAATGACCTGTACGATCTACCAACTTCACTGCTTCGCTCCCCATGTTTCCTCTTGGTCCTGCGATTACGATTTTCACTTCTTGCATGCCTATTCACTCTCCTCTTCAATTCTCGTCCATCGATCTTTGTCTCTCGTGTTAAATTTAGTCATCACTTTTCCAAATGCTTCATCAAGATCTATATCTAACGAATTTGCAAAGCAGGTTAGTACAAAGAGGAGATCTCCCATTTCATTTTCAATGGTACGCTCTTCCTCTGTATTTTTTTTCGGTTTTTCACCATGGTAATGATTAATTTCACGTGCAAGCTCACCAAGTTCTTCGGTCATTCTTGCTAGCATCGCAAGGGGAGTAAAATACCCCTCTTTAAACTGACTTATGTATTGATCTACCTCTTTTTGCATCTCACTAATCGATCTATTAGCCATCTGTCAAACCACCTTTCACATCATTTCTTATGTTAGCTAAAAGATAGGCATTTGACAAATGTTTCACAAGTTTTTTCTTTATCAAATCTTCACCTCGTCAGATCTTTAACACCAAATTCGTAAAATCTAACAACATATTCTTATCAAACCTAAAGTGAGTATAACAGATTCAAATTGCTGTCTGCTCAGTATTTGATTATAATGAATTCTGTTGGCTCTACTGGAGGGATAGGAGTGGTTATTATGGAAGGCATACGTGGAAAAAATGTATTGTTCATCTTACTTGGGTCTGCAATCTTTGCATTTGGCCTTGTGCATTTCAATATGGAAAATAATTTAGCGGAAGGTGGCTTTACTGGCATTACCCTTTTGCTATACTTTCTATTTCAAATTGATCCTGCGATTAGTAATCTAGTTCTTAACATTCCATTATTTCTAGTTGGATGGAAGTTGCTTGGTCGAAAGGCATTTATTTATACGATTATTGGAACCGTTTCCTTATCTGTGTTTCTATGGATTTTTCAGCGATATTCCGCTCTATCCATCCCACTTCAAGACGATTTAACTCTTGCAGCATTGTTTGCAGGAGTGTTTGTAGGGGTTGGTCTTGGCATTATCTTTCGTTATGGAGGAACAACCGGTGGGGTGGACATCATCGCGCAGCTCGGTTCTAAATACATTGGCTGGAGCATGGGTAGAACGATGTTTATTTTCGACTTTTGCGTTATAGCTTTATCACTTGTTTATTTAAACTATAAAGAAGCGATGTATACATTATTAGCGGTATTTGTAGCTGCTAGAGTCATTGACTTTATCCAACAAGGGGCATATTCTGCGAAAGCGACCATGATCATATCTGAGAATAATAAAGAAATCGCTGACAATATTATGAAGCAGATGGATCGGGGAGCGACCGTATTGAATGGAAAAGGCAGCTTTTCCGGTCTTCAAAAAGAAGTTCTTTATTGCGTTGTTGCTCGAAATGAAATTGTACGTTTGAAAAATATCATTCGACAGGTTGATCCACATGCTTTTGTAGCCGTTAACGATGTTCAAGATGTTTTAGGTGAAGGCTTCACCCTAGATGAAAACAAAAATCCCATCGACCAATAAAAAAATCTCGCCCCATAAAGGGCGAGATTTTTTTATTTAATCTTCGTTCATTCCTATAAAGATGAACACAAAGCGGAGTAATTCTAATAGAGCAACTACTGCTGCTGCAACATATGTTAAAGCCGCTGCATTCAATACTTTTTTCGTTTCTCTTTCTTCATCATTTCGAATAACGCCTGTTGATACAACTTGTTCCATTGCTCGATTTGAAGCATTAAATTCAACTGGAAGTGTTACCAATTGGAACAACACAGCTGCACTCATAAAGACGATCCCAAGTAAAATAAAGTTTTGCGATGCCATCAAAATACCAGCGAGAATGATGAAATAGCTAAAGTTTGAACCAATATTCGCCACAGGAACAAGCGTATGACGGAAACGAAGCGGTGCATAGTTCTGCTCATCTTGAATCGCGTGTCCTACCTCGTGTGCAGCGATCGCTGCTCCCGCCACTGATTGACCATGAAAATTACCTGATGATAGTCTTACTGTTTTTGAGCGAGGATCATAATGATCCGAAAGTTGCCCGCGCACTTCTTCAACCCCTACAGAATATAACCCATTTTCATCGAGAATTTTTCTTGCCACTTGAGCACCAGTCATCCCAGACGAGTTTGGAACTTTTGAGTATTTTTTGTATGCGCTCTTCACTCTACTCTGAGCCCAGAGTGGAATGATCAACAAAAGCGCAAAATAGACTAGAAAACCAGCCATTTCCATTCCTCCATCATATGTGTAATTGCTTTCTAAACTGTTATTAACGTCAATTTTAGTCAAATCCCACTAGAAAGTCAATCACACTGTTTCAGGTTCACAAGATCTTCAAATTTAATCGGCTTGTTTCCTTTTTAAGCCTTCTTTTTCGCCTCTGTATTTTCGATAGGTCACATAAATCAGTGTCGCGATGATAATACCTCCAATTGAAACAATTAACCATAAAAGGGAAGATTCCTCAGATGAAGAAGGATGGTAAGCTCGTTTGTAATCATCTTTCATGGTTTGCAATTGACCCGATAATTCTGAATTACGATCAGACCCATATCGCTCAATAAATGCAATATGCGAATCAAGTCGTTGCTGAGTTTCAGGCGAGAGATCAATTGCCATCGCTGGGCGTATTACACTGTACGTTCCAATAAAACGATCCTTACTCGCATTGTAGACGTCTACGTCTCCGTGTTCAATAGCGGTGGACATTTCGGTAATAAGCGGGAGAATTTGGTCATCCGTCTGTTTCCACATTGGCTGATCTTCAGCTACTAGCGCATCAACAGCCAGACGAAATTCCGTTAAGGACTGAATTCTTTGATCAACTGCTTTATCCATAGCTGTCACTGCCTTTAGTGCACGGTCATGTGTATTGAGGATCACTCTTAATTCAGTAGTCGAAAGTTCACCAGACTGATCACCTGGAAAAGCATTAGAAAATTCATCAAGCATCGTTTTAGCACGGTCAAACTTCTCTTGTTTGCCAAATTCCAACGCATTTGCTGCTATATCATTCCAGACTTGTTTCGTATCTGTTTCCGAAGCATGTACATTGACGGGAAGCGTCAAAAGCAACACTACAAGGAGCCATCGTCTACCCATTCCCTGTCCCTCCTTCTTCCTACTTCAATGTATGAAGAAATGGACAAGAGTAGACCATCTTAGATAGAAAGCTGATAGCGTCCTTTTCGAACAGATAAGAAATAGACAAGAGCTAGAGAAAAGATCGACAGCCAGAATGTAAAATATCCAATAAGCGGTGTATACTCACTTAATATTGAATAACTTGGCATTTGACCGAAAACATAATCGATCACATCATTATGTAATGTCCATATCGCCACTAGCACGAGATGCCACAACTTAATTCTGTAGAAAGGAGTAAAAAGCAATCCTTCTATCGCCATTCCAAGATGAGATAAGATGAGCATAATTGCGATAGGAGATAGCTGTCCTGTCACAACCATCACTAGAGCATTCATAATGACCGCCCAAATCCCATACTTGAATAAAGTCACGGCAGCTAGACTTTCCATCAGTGGCCAATTTTTACCGAAGAGAAAGGCCAGTAAAACAAAACAGAAAAACAGACTCGCTGTAGGACTATCCGGAACAAATAGTAAAAAGATAGGCTTTGTTTCTGCTAACTGCCATCCATACCAGTAATAGCCGTATATGGTACCCGGAATGTTAATGATCAACAGAAGTAAAAGAAAAGGTCTTGATTTTAGCAGGTATAAAAATTGAGAAATCATAGGCATCTCCTTTTCAATATCTTTCATCGATTGAAGTGCATAAGCAATTTAAATGAGAAAAAGCTGACTGTAACAGTCAGCTTTTCATCTTATTTATTTGCTTCTGCCGTTTCGACAATAAATTCAGCTAGCTTCTCACGTTCTTCATCAGAACCTTTAAAAGCATTCGCTGGCATTCCGCCGATCCCGTTCACAGCAATGTCCATAATCGACTCTTTGGTTTGCTGTGTTTCAAGAAGAGATGGACCTGAACCACCTTGAAGGCTGTCCCCATGACAACCAATACAGGATTGTCCAGAATAAATGGCGTAACCTTCTGATTCTTTGTCAACTTCAGCTTCAACAATTTCCCCTTGCTTTGCTGCTTTTTCCCAGTCATGAGTTACAACTGATTCCCACGTCAAGTATACCGTTGAAATAAGACCAAGTAACATAAGCGCTGTCGCAACAGGACGCTTAGCTGGTCTTCTTTCTGGACCGCGGTCAAGCCATGGAGCAAGAAGAAGTGCACCAAATGCAAGGCCTGGCATAACAACTGTACCTACAAGCGTATAGTCACCGGCGGCAAATTTGTACTTCAAGAGCTGGTATAAGAAGAGAAAGTACCAGTCAGGAAGCGGCGTATAGGTCGCATCTGTCGGATCCGCTACACGCTCGAGTGGAGATGGATGGGCAATTGTTAGTGCTAGATACCCAACTAGAAATACAGCACCTACCATCCACTCTTTTAATAAGAAGTTCGGCCAAAACGCTTCTGTTTTGCCGGGGTACTCTGAATAATCTTTTGGAATGTTAGGCTTTCTCTGCGCAGGAATACGCGAATCGCCAACAAACTTCATTCCTTTTCCGCGATGCATCTGTCCCCCTCCTTCGTATAAAAAATTGTGTCGAAATGATCATTATAAGTTCTGAGATTACATCTTATAGCGGGCCAGAAATACCCTGTTTACGAATCATGATAAAGTGAGCACCTAGCAATCCAAGAAGTGCAGCTGGCAAGAAGAATACATGAATCGCAAAGAAACGAGCGAGCGTTTGAGCTCCGATAATTTCTCCACCTGCAAGAAGAGTTTTTGCCCATTCTCCAACCACTGGTATAGTCACTGCAATTTCAAGACCAACCTTCGTTGCGAATAGCGCTTTCATATCCCATGGTAAAAGATATCCTGTAAACCCTAGACCAAGCATAACGAAGAAAATCAATACACCTACAACCCAGTTTAATTCACGAGGTTTTTTGTAAGAGCCGGTAAAGAACACGCGAAGGGTATGTAGAAACATCATAACGATAACGAGACTGGCTCCCCAATGGTGCATTCCTCTTACAATTTGTCCGAATGCTACTTCGTTTTGAAGATAGTAGACAGACTCCCAGGCATTCACAATGTCAGGTACATAATACATCGTAAGGAACATCCCGGATAGAATTTGAATAACGGTAATAAAAAACGTTAAACCGCCGAAACAATAAACAAACGCCGAAAAGTGATGAGCAGGGTTAACGTGCTCTGGCACTTCGTGATCTGCAATATCGCGCCACATTGGCGTAATATCTAAGCGTTCATCTACCCAATCATAGATTTTATTTAACATAGATTACGCCCCCTAACGTGGTTCAGGTTTTCCGAGGTAAAGTTTTCCATCTTCAACTTTCTTGTTGTAAACATCAAGCGGCGCAAGAGGTGGTGTTCCTTTTACATTCACACCATCTTTTGTGTAACGGCCACCGTGGCACGGACAATAAAACTGATCTGGATATGCTGCGTTTGAAGCCCAGTCCACCGTACACCCTAAGTGTTTACAAACAGGTGAAAGTGCGACGATTTCGTCTTTTTCATCTTTGTAAACCCATGCGGATTGAGTGACCTCAGATTCATACCAACCGTCTACCTGGTCAATTTTGAATTCTTTACGAACAGGTTTGTTCGTAATCTCACTTGTGTCCATTACAGGAACAAAATCCTGCTTGGCACCTTCTTTTAATAATGGATCAATTGCAAAACGAACCATCGGCATTAGCATTCCTGCTGCCATAAAACCGCCGACACCAGTCAGGCTGTAGTTTAGAAATTGGCGTCTTGTTACTTCCTTCTTCTTCGCCATTGGTTTCCCCCCTATCCTATGAAGTCAGTCCAGCCGGACATAAATAGTACATACATATAACTAGGACATTCCTATGATAGCGTAGTCACTCTTGCTCTGTCAATATTCGGATTGGTCTTTAGCATGCCACAAACTAACTATTTATATTACTTTGCCACGTATTTGTTACAAATTGTAAAACTTGTTTCACTTGCGCTGATACCGTTTCCATTTTATATTGTTCATCCATATGCTCTAGAGGGATCGCTGGCATCCATAGCATAGCACTATCTAACTGATCTTCAAGTTGCTTCCATTCAACATCGGCTGTTAGGGTAACAATGTGCTTAATTCCACCTTCGAATAACTCTTGTTCTACTTTTTTTAGACGTTCTACTTTTGATAATGATTCCTCAGAAGTCAAATAAGTAAAGGAAGGTAATAATAATAGACGCCCTTTTAACTGTCTTTCAAGCTCACTTGCTATTATGTTTATATATTCTCCCATCGATACAGTTGTTTTTATGCTACTCGTCATCGATATCGGGACAAGCGGAAGCACAGCAGTATCTACATATTCTTTTTCTTTTTCAAATAGAGCGATATCAGCTTCTGTCCATTTCATTTTGATAACTCCTTTTCTGTCCATATAAGTGCCAAATGGTTTGGTGGGACTTCATTTCTAGCCACTTCGCTTCTTTCATTGGTAAATCAATCCAAATCGTTCTCGCTTCCTCGCTTGCACAGTTGCTTGCAATCTCCCACATTTCTTTACTATAAAGGACCGTTTCATTAAATACTTTCACATGCAAATAAGAAGCTCCCTTCTCCTCCTTCGTCATCATAAAGCTTCCATATTCATTTAGAAAGATCTCAGTGCTATCAATGTAAGAAGACGATAGAGAAGGAACGAAGGGAAGTGGATAATAGATTGAATACGGGAAAAAAGAATGACTATTATTTCCCCATTCTTTTTCTATTAGACCTTTCTTTTCTGTTCCGGTCACTTTTTGAAAAGGTGACGTCACGATGTCACCAGAAACAGAATGAGGACTTATACGCGATGAGACTATAACTGCCTCAAGGTTCATATGTAAGTGAGGTGCTAAGCGATTACCTGCTATATTATACTCTTCTGTCGCATACCCGATCCATTTCACATTTGAATTGTTATGTGCTTCTTTACGTAGGAAGTTCATTAATGCTGAAGCAACACCTTTACCACGATAGTCAATATGAGTTCGCAATCTACCTAGAACGGCAGCTTCATCTTCATAGAGCGTCATCCCCGCTATGCCGATTAATTTCCCTGCTTCAAAATAGCCGACCATCTTCTCTTCTTTAATCAACCTTTTAATAATCCGGACGACATAGTCATCTTCAATTCCAGTCGGCATTTCTTCTACAAGAGCGATATCATTCCACTCTAAACTTCGGATCAACACGTCTTCTCCTCTCTTGACTGTGAGTCGGTTAACTCAAAACGAATTCGACTAGCGACATTCATTTCTTTCTTAGTATACCATCTGTAAGATCATCGATGAAGGAGTATTCTCGAACGCACGTTCCAAGTATATGCTCATAACGATAGCCACCAAAATAAAAAAACCCTTGAAAAATCAAGGGTTATAAATTACTTAATTGCTTGCTTAAATTTTTGAACGCCATTTCATCATTGCGATCCAGTGCTTCATCAATCTGCTTCAAAATCGATTCTTTCTTGAACCGTGTAAACGACTCATCAAGAACCATTTCAGCCATAAATGAATACTTTTTATCCGCTGCCATATTTTCTGGTAAAAATGGATTTTCCTCCAGAACAGCCACATAGTGTGGAGAAACGTTTTTACTCTTGAAATTCAATTGAATGTAGATAGGCTCGTCCTGATTCAGACGAATGTCATGAAATGATTTTTCAGGGTCAGTCGTGATGATGTTGTGCTTATAAAAACGGAATGGAGCATTTTCTACACAATGAGTTGAGATCACAAGCGCCTTTGGACAAAACTCAGCATTCTCAACAAAATGTACGTTACCCATGAGCACTTCATCGCTTATTAAATAATTTAACAGCCAGACACATTCACGTTTCTTCACCTGGTATTTCTTCAAAAACCATTTCAGAAAGTCTTTCTTTTCAACGACAGAAACGGAGCTGCTCATAGCGATTCCTCCCTGAGATTTTCCTAATTTAACAATTCGTCATTGAACATAAATTTCCTTCTTCGCCTTACTCCTCTTTAAATGTTTCTTCTTCAAAGCGCAGTACTTCTTCCTCAAGATGAACGAGCGTTGGGTCCAACTCCAAAGCTAGCTTAAATGCATTAACAGCTTCTTCACGCCGACCCTCTTCAAACAAAAATCCTCCATACTCTTCTAAAAAGATCGGATCGTTTCTGAAATAAGTATATGCGTTTTCATAACGTTTTATGGCATCTTTATACTCTTCTACCTGCGCATAAGCAGTTGCAGCAGACCAATCTAAGTAAGGATCGCTTTGATCTCCTTCTTCAATATTACGTAGTAGATCAAGGATGTCTTCATATCTTTCTTCTGTTCTAAGATACGTTGCAAGCGTCTTCGCTGCTTCAATGTGCGTTGGATTAATAGCTAGTAATTCGCGTAAGTACTGTTCACCGCTTGCGTTATCATGAGTTTTATAACTTAACCTGCTCGCTTGCAAATAGAGCTCTTCGTTAAATTCATCCACCTTTATTCCGTCTGCTAGTACTTGAATTGCTTCACTAGTAGCGCCCTCTTCTTCATAGGCTTTTGCGAGGTATGGATAAAGCGTGCTGTATTGTGGATCAACTTCCTTCAGTTCGTTAAATGCGTTAATGGCTTTACGGTATTCACTTATTTGTAACGCTGTGAAAGCATATCCAAAGAGTGCATTAATTTCGCGAGCATTCTCAAGGCCTTTCTCATAGTAAGTAAGCGCCTCTTCAAATTGTCCGCTTCCACTTAGGGCTTCAGCTAACCTCAGTTCAATGTTCTCATTCGCAAGCTCTCCCTTAGTTCCGAGTACTGATTCATAGTAAGGTACAGCTTTTAAATGATGCCCTTGAGTGAGATAAAACTCACCTAGTCCAAAATCAATGATTGGCTCATCAGGTGAAAGACGCTTTGCTTCCATTAATTTTTGTTCCGCAACCTCTTCCAAGCCTTCTGTTTGATATAGATCCGCAAGCAAGAGAAGCGCCGGCGGATAAGCAGCATCACTTTCATCTATTTTATTTAATGCGGCAATAGCCTCCTGCTCTTGTTCAAGA
This sequence comes from Anaerobacillus sp. QJM3NY_32, assembly GCF_056173645.1. Taxonomy (NCBI): domain Bacteria; kingdom Bacillati; phylum Bacillota; class Bacilli; order Caryophanales; family Bacillaceae; genus Anaerobacillus; species Anaerobacillus sp. QJM3NY_32. Next base: position 2,471,393 of record NZ_CM149684.1, read on the forward strand.
TCAACATAGCATTCAGCTGCCTGTACAAGTAATTCTCCTTCATTTGGATAGTGTATTAACAGTTCCTCTACTACATCTCTAGAATCTTCAATCAGTCCAAGACTATAGTAAATGTTTGACAGATCATATAATGTTTCATGATCTGCATCTTTTCGTACTTCTTTCAATTCTGTTAAACCTTTTTCAAAGTTCCCCGACTCAATTAATGAGACAGCCTGCTTAAGACGCTCCACGTTCCAAAACTCCTTCTAACACTACTTTTTTTATTTCGATGACTCGCAGTAAAAAACGATGGTCTGTGAATTTTCAAATGTTGACCATATCCTGGTTTTAGGAAAACATGATGATTCACTTTCAGTAATTCACCACGAAGTCCTGAAATGATTGGGTCTCTTCCATCATAATCAAGAAATAGTTCATCTTCAACTTGATTGCCTGAATTCGTTCGATAGAGATTAAAATCAAAATCCGTTCCTGTAAGGATTCCACCTTTTTGAGGATAAAAACCAATTCGCATTAATATTGGTTTAGGAAGCTGTCTCCTTCTCAATAATTCAGGATAGTGGAATGCGTCTAGCCCTTTGAGTACCGCTTCATCAAGCAATTGTGGAAGCTTAAGTTCTATAGCATCAGAATTCCACGTTTCGATAAATGAAAACAAAGGCACAAGCATGGCATGATAAGGAAAATTCGCTTGAACGATCCATTCAGATACGAATTCTTTCCATTCTTCCTCACGTTTAAAATCAATTACAATGAACGGAACCTGGTAACGTGCACACTTCCTAATAACATCTGGAGTCACTTTTGTGCTGTCCATTCGTAAACCAAGAGCATAGTCAATAGGAGAATTCACTAGGTATGATAACGAACGACTGATCTCTTCTTCAAATGTATAAGCATGTTTTATTTCGGTTAACGCTAGAATCGAAGTGACGCCTTGTAACATGTATTCTCTCATTAATTCGATAAATCCACTCTCTGGTTCTCTATTGTTTATTTCTGAAAGATAAACTTTCCCAGCCATCATTGAAAAACCGTTCAAGTTGCAACGGACTCCTTTATTAAGCTTTCCAACCTTCGTCTTATAAGATAACAATTCATCCGCAACCAACTTATAATCAGTGCCATCTATAGATGCATTTTCATAAAGACGTTTCAAACAAGCGCCCCCCTGCCATTTTGTTTATGACAGGCTATGTTTTAAAGAACTTGTTTATGTTATAAAAGCACCAATGAAAAAAATTCCCTGTGCCGAAAGCCTTTGTTAGCGCTTTCAAAACACAGGGACAAAATAAATATGGATAGGAGTGGAGAGAAACCATTACTATTCTTAGTATAACAGGGTATTCCAGAAAATCAACAGATTCTTTAGAAAATTTCGGTTTTTATCCAAAAAGCGTAAGCGCCCGTTTAGAGCCGACTAGCGCTGGAAACTTTCACTCTGAACACGCCCTTTGTGTTCAGAGTGAAAGGCGAAGCGTCTCGAGGCTCTGGGCGCTGAAGCTGGACACCGAATAGCGTAAGCGCCCGCTTAGAGCCGACTAGCGCTGGAGACTTTGTGCGCCAAAAGATGGGAGGTGTTGTCACATAAAAAAGCAGGTTCCTAGGAACCTGCTCTTAGTTGTTTCAAATGTTCAAAGAAATCAGGATATGAAACTTTGATTGCTTCAGGTAATTCAAGCTGGACAGACCCCTCTGTAATGCAACCTGCGACTGCAAGCATCATTCCAATACGGTGATCACCTAAACTTGAAACCTGTCCACCATGGAGGCTTGTAGGGCCTTCTATAACCATTCCATCTGGTGTTCCTGTTACAGATGCTCCCAACGTTTGTAATGCTTCAACGACTGCATCGATACGGTTTGTTTCTTTTACTTTTAATTCTTCCGCATTTCGAATAACCGTTTTTCCATTAGCCTGCGTAGCAAGTAAAGCAATAACTGGAAGCTCATCAATCAATCTAGGGATCATCTCCCCTTCGATCGTTGTTCCCGAAAGATCGCTAGTACTAATTGTTAAATCAGCCACTTCTTCCTGATTCACAACCCGCTTGTTTTTAATGGACAAAGAAGCTCCCATCTGTTCAAGAACATCTAATATACCTGATCTTGTCTCGTTAATCCCTACGTTTAATAGGGTTAAGGTGCTATTAGGAACGATTGCTCCTGCTACTAGGAAAAATGCAGCTGAGGAGATATCACCTGGTACTTCTACATTTGTAGCGGTTAGATGCTGTCCCCCTTCAACGCTGACAGATAAACCGTCTCTCTTCACTTTGACACCAAAACTTTCTAACATATTTTCAGTGTGGTTTCGTGAACGATGAGTTTCTGTAACCGTTGTAACGCCATCAGCTTGAAGACCCGCAAGAAGAATACCTGATTTCACTTGGGCACTCGCTACAGGTGAATCATATGTAATACCACTAAGATTACCGCCTCTAATCGCTATCGGAGCAAACGTGCCATTCTCTCTCCCATCAATTGCTGCACCCATTTGGCTTAATGGAACTGTTACGCGATTCATTGGTCGCTTTGCAATTGACTCATCTCCAGCTAATACAGAATGAAATGGTCTTCCAGCGAGTAAGCCCATCATTAAACGAAAGGTCGTTCCAGAATTCCCTACGTCGAGAAGCTCTGATGGCTCACGAAGACCTTCGATACCTTTCCCTTCTACCACTACTGAAGCTCCGTCTTGTTCAATCTGAACACCCATTTGTTTAAAGCAAGAAATCGTACTTAAACAATCTGCCCCAGGAAGAAAATTTGTAATTCGAGTTGTACCTTTTGCAATGGAACCAAACATAATGGCACGATGAGAAATTGATTTATCTCCAGGAATTGTAACTGTTCCTTTAAGACTTTGTGCTTGCACAATCGTTTCCATAGTCACTTACTCCTTATTTATCATCTACATACGTATCGAAGTCATGATCAAGGACCACTTTTGCATTGTCACGGTCTTTTTCTGAGCGAAAACTCACTCTAAGAACACCCATAATATCTTCTCGTGTCTCGATGATTCGAATATTTGTTATTGAAATTTCTTCAGTTGCAAGTTTTTGTGTAACGCTAGCGATGACACCAGGCTGGTCTTGAACGTCGAGAAACAAATCATAAAAAGCAGGGATAGCTCCTCTAGATCGAACAGGTAACCCATCTCGAAAGTCCTTAGCGTCTGAGAAGTAATCGTAAATACGATCTCCGTCTTCTTTTTTAATATAACCTTGAATTCGATCTAACTCGAGCTTCAAGTCTTCAGTCATCTGCAGTAAGACAGATTTGTTTCTTAGAAGAATATCACGCCACATCACAGGACTAGCTGATGCTATACGGGTAATATCCCGAAACCCTCCTGCCGCAAACCTCGCTACATTATAGCTCTGATTATTATTTCGATCACTAACAAAGTTAACCAGACTTGCTGCTAATATGTGAGGGAAATGACTAATTAATCCTACTAAATAATCGTGCTCTTCAGCGTCTAATTCAACAAATGTAGCATTAGTTGAACTTAGTAATGCTATTAGAGCATCTAATTTTGATTTGTTGACCGATTCATCAGGTGTCAAAATATAAAAAGCATTCTCAAACAAATGTGATTTTGCTGCTGTTACGCCGGTTTTGTGAGAACCAGCCATTGGGTGACCACCGATAAAGGTAACGGAAGGACTTAAGATTTTTTTAGCATGAGTTACAATCGAATGCTTCGTGCTACCCACGTCAGAAATAATCACATTGCTCTTCAAATTGATTTTGGCTAATTGTTCTAAAATTTGTTCTGTTTGAACAACCGGGGCAGCAATCATAATAAAATCAGCGGTTTGAACGGCTTCTTCAAGCGAAGAAGCCGTTTGATCTACAACCCGAAGTGCCATAGCTAGATCCAACTGATTCTGGTTTACATCATACCCCGTAATGACAGCATCGTGATGCCCTGCTTTTATGGCTAGAGCAATTGACCCTCCTATTAATCCAAGGCCAATAACCGCAACATGTTTACTCATGACTGTTCCTTTCTCTTTTCATCAAGAAATTGAGAAAGACAGCTAATGATTTCTTTGTTTTGCTCCTCTGATCCAACTGTTATTCTAGCTGAAGTTGGAAAACCAAGCGCAGAACCAGAACGGACGATGTATCCTTGTTTCATCAAGTATTCAAACACTTCGTCTGCAGGTATACCAAAATCAATTAATACAAAGTTCCCTTGAGAAGGATAAATGGATAAATCGTATTGCTCACAAAAAGCATAATAAAGCTCTCTGCCTTTTTCATTTTCTATTCGACACATATCAATAAACTGCTGATCCTTGAGAGCAGCAATTGCCGCAGCTTGCGCCACACGTGAAGTGTTAAACGGCTCTCGTGAAGGTTCAATTGAGGCGATTACTTCCGGGTTAGCTACTCCATAACCGACGCGAAGAGCAGCAATCCCATATGCTTTAGAAAACGTTCGTAAAACTACAAGGTTTTTATACTCTGAGAGCGCTGATAGCGTATCAGGAAAATTCTTCGCAGTAACATATTCTTTGTAAGCCTCATCCATGACAACTAGAACGTGATCTGGAACCTTTTTCAAAAATGAAAATAGTTCTTCTTCTGGAATATGCTCTCCTGTAGGGTTATTTGGTGAACACACCCAAATGATGCGCGTATTCTCATCAATGGCTTTTAGCATCTCTTCTAGTTGATGCTTTCCTTCAGTCAGTGGAACCTCACGAATTTCTGCATCTTCAATAACTGCGTTATGGCGATATTGCGGAAAAGTTGGTGTAGCCATCACTGTATTAGTTCCTTTTTCAAGATAAGTTCTGCAAAGGATTTGAACGACTTCGTCTGATCCATTACCGAAAACAAGCTGATCTTCATTTACATTAAGATGCTTTGCTACCTCAGTCCGAAGAGAAGCTGCATAGCCATCTGGATAAATGTGTAATTGCGACAGTTCCTTTTCAATGGCTTCTTTCACTGTTTGGGAGGAACCATATGGATTCTCGTTTGAAGCGAGTTTAATTACTTGTTTGAGACCAAGCTCTTTTTTTACTTCCTCAATTGGCTTACCTGGCTTGTAAGGGGTTAACCCTTTCATTTGTCTTTTTGGAATCATGCCTGCACCTCACGAATGGATTTTCACTTTCCCATATGGAGAAATCAAATTTCGTACATATGCCCGAATTTGATCTATCCCTTCTTTCTGGGATGCTTCTTTCTTCAACACTTCCACTTGTTCCTCAACTTGACGAATAATCGCACTACCAACAATAACGCCATCACAGTGCTCTTTTAGCTTTTCAACTTGTTCAGGAGCCGAGACTCCAAAGCCAACCGCAACTGGAATCATACTATGCTCTTTCACTCGATCGAGAAATGTAAAGACTGAGGAATGAAAGTCAGTCCTCGTTCCCGTAACACCGAGTGACGAGACGCAATAAAGAAATCCAGTAGCTTCTTTCGAAATGGCCTGCAGTCTTTTATCTGAAGTTGTTGGCGCAACAAGAGAAATCAGCGCAGTCTCATTAGCATTGCAACTTTCTCTCCACTCTTCACTTTCTTCAAAAGGAAGATCTGGAACTAATAGTCCGTCAATATCATTTTCTCGCACTAAAGCGAAGAAGCGTTCTTCTCCTAATTGTAACAAAAGATTGTAATAAGTAAATATCACAACTGGAATTTCAAGTCCTTTTTCTCGCATTTGTTTCACGAGACCCATCGCTTTCTCAAGGCTCATTCCGTGTTCTAATGCACGTAGTGACGCACGCTGAATCACTGGACCATCTGCTAGAGGATCAGAATATGGAATACCGAGTTCAATTGCATTAGCTCCTTCTTCTTGAAGCATCAATGCTAAATTAATAGTCGTTTCTTCTGTTGGATCACCAGCTACAACAAAAGGTATGAATAGATCGTTTCGTCCATCTACATGTTTCTCAAATCGTTTATTCATTAACGTCACCTCCAAGATGTTCCATTATCGTGTGCACATCCTTATCTCCTCTTCCTGAGAGGCATACAAGAATAACTTCATTTTCGTTCATGTCTGGCGCTTGCTTAATTGCTTCAGATAGCGCATGAGCACTTTCAATCGCCGGAATGATACCTTCCTCTTCAGATAGAACTTTTAATGCATCAAGTGCTTCATTATCAGTAATTCCTGTATATGTCACGCGACCCGTTTCATTTAAATAGGCATGCTCAGGTCCAATTCCAGGATAATCGAGTCCGGCAGAAATTGAATGTGGCTCTTGAATTTGTCCCGTTTCGTTTTGCAATAAGTAAGTAATTGAGCCATGAATAACACCGAGACGACCTTCAGAGAGCGTTGCGGCGTGTTCTCCAGTATGAATTCCCTTACCGGCAGCTTCTACGCCAATCAAGCGAACATCATCTTTAAGAAATGGATAGAACATGCCCATTGCATTACTACCACCTCCAACACAAGCGATTACCTTATCGGGTAATACTTCCATTTGTTCGCGTGATTCATCACCGATCACGCGCTGGAAATCCCTTACCATTTTCGGGTAAGGATGCGGGCCAACTACAGAACCAATTAAATAGAACGTATCTTCCACATTTGCTACCCAGTACCGAATCGCTTCATTCGTCGCATCTTTTAATGTTTTGCTACCAGAAGAGACTGGGACAACTTCAGCACCGAGAAGCTTCATTCTGAACACATTCAATTCCTGACGTCTAATATCCTCTTCTCCCATAAACACTTTACATTCTAATCCAAATCGAGCGGCTACAGTTGCAGCTGCAACACCATGCTGGCCAGCACCTGTTTCAGCAACAATTTTTTCTTTCCCCATACGAACGGCAAGAAGAGCCTGTCCAATTGCATTATTTAATTTATGTGCCCCTGTATGGTTAAGATCTTCACGCTTCAAATAAATTTGTGCCCCGCCAAGTCTTTTTGACAAGTTTTCTGCATGTGTAATCGGCGTTGGTCGACCTGAATATTTTTTCAGTTCCTGATGAAAACTCGTCATAAATTGTTCGTCTGCCATTGCTTCGTTTAGCGATTGTTCTAATTCTTCTAACGCATACATCGCTGTTTCCGGAACATATTTACCGCCGTATCTTCCATATCTACCGCGTTGATCAGGTACAGTTGTTGACATTGTTATCCCAGCCTTTCGATTATGGTGTTCATTTTCGTTTTATCTTTCCTATCATCGGTTTCGATTCCACTTGATACATCTATTCCATCTGGATGGTAGCTTATCAATTCTTGAACATTATCTGGCTTTACTCCACCTGCTACAAATAAAGGCACCCTTTGCTCAGCCGCTTCAGCCTGATATGACGGGATAGAATCCCAATCAAATCGTTTTCCGGTTCCTCCCCATTGTCCAGGTAGTTTGGTGTCAACGATATATCCATCAGCGATACCTTCGTACCGTTTCATTTCATCTAGAGATCTTTTGCCATGATGAATCACTTTCCAAATCGTTTTCCCTGTCATTTGTTTAATCTTGGCCGCGAAAGCTGGTGTTTCATTACCATGGAGTTGGAGAATATCAAGCGGTACTTCACTTACCGTTTGCGCTAACTCTTCTAATTCCGGGTTCACAAACACCCCTACAATTTTCGTATCATTCAGCGGTGGATAATCACTTAACCAACCTTTAACTTGTTCATCCGTAACGCGACGTACGCTATTTGCAAAAATAAATCCTGCATATGGGACACCGCTCACTCTTACGCTCTCCCAATCCTCTAACGAGCGATTACCGCACAGCTTAAGTTCAGGCTTTCTCATGAACTGTTTCACCAAACAAATGCTTAATTCCCTTTTCATAAGTACCATCTCTCATAAGGGCCTCACCTACTAGTACGGCTTTCGCTCCCGCACTTTTCACGTCTTTAATATCCTCGTAAGTTGATATGCCGCTTTCGCTAATCATCAATGTTGACTGAGGAATATACTGGCTGAGTGAGTGTGTTTGTTTAGTAGACGTTTCAAATGTTGCGAGATTCCGATTGTTAATTCCTATGACTTCTGGAGTAAAGTGATCAGTAAGCGCTTCAAGCTCTTCTTTGGAATGTACTTCAACAAGGCATTCTAATCCTAAATTTGAAGCATAATCATAAAATTCCTTGGTCTTTGTTGCGCCAAGCGCTCGCACAATTAATAGAATAGCATCTGCACCAATACGTTTACTCTCTTCAATTTGTCTTTTATCAATAATAAAGTCTTTCCGTAAAACCGGTAAAGACACGTGCTTTTTAACTTCTATTAGGAAGGAATTTGCCCCCATAAAGAATGACTCATCCGTTAAAACAGAAATGGCATCCGCTCCTGCTTTTTCATAAGCTTTAGCTACTTCTACAGGATCAAAGTTGGCGTTGATAATACCTTTTGAAGGAGAGGCTTTTTTTACTTCTGCAATCAATCCTAATTCATGGGTTGGCTTACGCAAACTTCCTACAAATGAAACATTTGTCACTTTTTCATCATCCGGCATAATAAACCGTTCCATCTCTTCGTGCTTCACTTTTATAATTTGATCAAGCATGAACATTCAACTCCTTGTTTGCGCTTAATGCATTTAGTTGCTTTCGACCAGTTCCATTCGTAATGGCTTCTTTAGCCATCTGCACACCTTCTTTAATAGTTGAACACGCTCCTGCAAGGTAGAGAGCTGCTCCAGCATTATAGAGAACAATTCCAGTGCTAGCTTCATTTCCTTCATCGTTAAAAATTCGTTCAATTAAACTCGCACTTTCTTTTGAAGTGTTGACCACTAAATCCTGAGCGTTACCTGTTGATAGACCAACTTCTTCTGGTGTGCGGCGATAAGTCATGATCTCACCATTTCTTAATTCGACAAAATCAGTGTAAGTTGAAATAGAACACTCATCGATTCCTTCCCCACCAGTCACCAGTAAAGCGCGTTTTGTTCCTAGACGCTTTAATGCTTTCGCCATTTTCAATGCTTTGTCATGACTATAAACACCAATTAGCTGTGACTGACTACCGGCTGGATTTGCTAGCGGCCCCAGGCTATTAAAAACCGTTCTAAAACCAATCGCTTTTCGAGCACTTACAGCGTGCTTCATAGCTACATGGTAATTCGGAGCAAATAGGAAACACATGTTTCTTTCCTTCAGAGTTGCAACAGCTTCGCTACGACTTGATTGTGTAGGGATACCGAGCTCATCAAGAACATCTGCGCTACCACTCTTAGAGGAAACAGCTTTATTACCGTGTTTCGCAACTTTGACACCCAGACTAGATACGAGTATGGCTGAAGCAGTTGAAATATTGAAGGTAGAGTGGCCGTCCCCTCCTGTACCACAAGTATCGATTAGCGGCAGTCCGCCATGATCAAGCTGAACAACATGGTTTCGAAGGGAGCGAACAAACCCAGTCAATTCATCAACCGTTTCTCCCCTCATTTGGAGAATGGTTAGGAAGCTAGCAATTTGTGCATCATTCGCTCTTCCTTCCATAATAACATCCATGACCTGTTCTGCTATGGATTCAGCCAGCGTGTGCCCCTCCATCATTCTGCTTAATTGTTCTTTAAACATTTAGCTGCTCCTCCTTTTTGTCGAAAATGGCTTCCGCTACCTGAATCGCTTTAATAAGAGCACTCGCCTTATTTCGCGTCTCTTCCCATTCGCTCTCAGGTACGGAATCAGCTACGATCCCTGCTCCTGCTTGCACGTATGCTGTACCGTCTTTGATCACCATTGTTCGAATGGCGATACATGAATCAACATTGCCATCAAATCCTATATATCCAATAGCTCCTGAATAAATGGATCGCGAAGTTGGTTCAAGCTCGTTCAATATTTGCATCGCCCTTACTTTTGGCGCACCAGAAACTGTACCTGCAGGAAAGGAGGCTACTACCGCATCTAAACTAGTAAATCGAGGTGCCAAAACACCTGTTACTTTAGAAATAATGTGCATCACATGAGAGAAGCGTCCAATGTCCATTAACTGTGGTACTGAAACACTTCCGTATTCCGCTACTCTCCCAACGTCATTTCTTGCAAGATCGACGAGCATATAGTGTTCTGCTCGTTCCTTCTCATCTTCAAGCAACTCTTCAGCGAGCTCATTATCTTCTTGAGCTGTTTTTCCACGTTTTCTCGTCCCTGCTATTGGATCGATCTCAATTTTCCCATCTTGTACCTGAACTAATTTCTCAGGTGAACTACCGATGATTTCTACATCGTTCATTTTTAAATAAAACATATATGGTGATGGGTTAATAACTCGGAGAACTCGATAAAGATCTAATCCTCCAATGGTGACATCTTTTTCAAACCTTTGAGATAATACCGCCTGGAAGACATCCCCTTCTTCAATATAAGATTTTATTTTATTAACATCATTTAAAAATTGCTGCTTTTCATAGTTCGATTTAATTTCAGAGAAATCCACCTCATGTGAAGCATCTTCAGGAAGAAGCATCACTTCACCTTGATTAGGCTTTGATGCAAGAGAGACAAGTTCTTCCATAATCGAAAAAGCATCGGTATAAACTCGTTCAACATCTAAAGCCTCTTTTACCCTGGCGTGATGACAAACTGTTAATCGCTTTAAATGATGATCATAGATTAATAAATTCTCACAAACCATAAAATGAACTAACGGCATATCTTCGTCCCGGTCAGGATGAACTGGAATCTTGTCAAATTGACTAACGGCATCATAGCCAATATAGCCAACAGCTCCACCATAAAAAGGGAAGTCGTGATCTGGTAGCTTAGGATTTAAATATTCAAATAGCGCTTTTACTCCTGACTGGAAATCATTTCGTTGAAGGATTCTATTCCCATCCACATCATTAACAGAGAAAACACCTTTTTGTTCAACCAGGGAATAGACTGGATCTACTCCTATAAATGAATAGCGTGACCAGCTTGACTCTTGATCACTACTCTCTAATAGAAAGCTTGCTCGTTTACCTATATTTTGAAAAATCTGAATGGGTGTTGTCGTATCAAGGAAATACGACTTCATTAATGGGATCATCCCGTAAGTTTCGGAATCCCTTTGAAAAGAAGAATAATTTGAAGTCAACTTTCTCACCTCTCCATTGTTAGTCATGGAGAATGGAAAAGCTGAGTAATCCGAGGATAAAAATGTGGTATAACAAAGAACAGACTGTAATTGTCTGAATGTTACCAATATCGAAAAAGGGTATAATAAACCCCCCTAATAACCTCAGGGGGTGTATAAACGTATCCCTCTAAGCTCTCCTCAACTCAACTATCCTATTCTCTGCTCTCTCAACTCGTAATACCTAATCGTGCCTCTGCTCTAAAACTTATTTCTATCCTAGTATGATGAATCTCATTTGTCAACTCGCAAGATCTGGACGAAGTGACACAGCTTTCCCTAAGTAAATGTGATTAATTTCATCCTGGTCAATTGTAGTATTCACCGTCATTAACAGTCGAATACACATCGGTAACGCTCCTTGAACAGGGATTTCTGATGAGCAAAGCAACGGAACGTTAGACCACCCTTTAAATGCTCGAACTGCTTCTGCAGGGAATACAGCATCTAAATCCCCAGTCATCGTAAACTGAATGGACGCCACCATAGCAGGATCTATTTTATTATGTTCGATTAGTTGTTCTAGTAATGTCGTCGTTGCATGAATAATTTCATCTTTTTCATTAAGGTTAACTGTCGTTGCTCCTCTAATCCCGCGAATCAATGTGCTCCACTCCCTTCCATACTAGCTCGAAGCAGTTCAAGGGCAGATTCATCGTCTATCATCACCTTAACAGGCTGACCGATCTTCTTTAATAAAACAAATTGTAATGTTTTGTTTTCCGCTTTTTTGTCTTTCTTCATCCGGCCAACTAATTGGTGAATACTAAGCTCATTCGGAACTACAGTAGGAAGACCGATATCTTGAAACCATTTCGTTATTTCATCCATACGAAACGTTGTTTGAAAATATTCCTCACTTAATTTGAGGGCATAGATCATTCCGATAGCAACCGCTTCTCCGTGTGTCATTTTTCCATATCCAAGCTCTGATTCAATCGCGTGACCTAGTGTATGACCAAAATTCAAGTAAGCTCTGATTCCTTGTTCGCGCTCATCTTCCTTCACAATTGCGCCTTTGACACTAATACCCTTCTTGATAATGAATTGAAGCTCTTCATCTGTGTATTCCTGAACTTTCTTTCCTCTATCCATTAGCCATTGTAAAAACGATTCATCATGTATGAGCGCATGCTTGATCACTTCACTAAATCCTGAACGCCATTCGCGATCTGGAAGGGTTCTTAGACACTCCGTATCAAAAATAACGGCTGACGGCTGATGAAAGGCACCAATTAAATTCTTACCTACTTCATGGTTAATTCCTGTTTTCCCACCAACGCTTGAGTCATGAGCTAGTAACGTAGTTGGAATCTGAATAAATTCAATTCCTCTCATGTATGTAGCGGCAGCAAAGCCGGCTAGATCACCTACTACCCCACCACCAAGAGCGATGATGCAGGCTTTTCGATCCAACTCAGCTTTAAGTAATGCCGTCATTACCTCATGGTACATAGCGAAAGATTTCGATTCTTCTCCAGAAGGAACAACGAAAGTCCGGATATTCTCATGTCCTTGAATTGAAGATAAATATTTTGCTTCAACTGCTTCATCTGTAATAATGAAAAAACTTGAATAAGAAGCGTAATCAATCAGATCTCTCCATTTGTTTCGAATCCCAGTTCCAATATGAACAGAATAACATCCCCCATTTGTATCAATCGTTATACTGTCCATCCTTAAAACTCCCGGCTATATGTCCTGAAGCGTTCAAGCGCATCTGCAATTTCTTCAATACGATCATGACCAAACTTATCAAGAATTGAACACGCTACTTCCCATGCGACAACATTCTCAGCAACAACGCTTGCGGCTGGAACCGCACAGCTATCAGATCGTTCTATACTCGCTTGGAATGGCTCTTTTGAATCGATATCTACACTTTGCAGTGGTTTGTATAATGTTGGAATAGGTTTCATAACCCCTTTCACAACGATAGGCATACCGGTTGTCATACCACCTTCAAAACCACCAAGGCGATTAGTTTTACGTGTGTATCCCTCTTCCTCAGACCATTGAATTTCATCATGGACTTCACTTCCAGGAATTTTTGCTGCATCAAAACCTATTCCAAATTCAACACCTTTGAATGCATTAATACTCATAACAGCTCCAGCAATTTTCGAATCAAGCTTTCGATCATAGTGAACATGACTTCCAAGACCTACAGGCAATCCTTCTACGATAACTTCGACGATTCCACCAATTGAGTCGCCATTTTTCTTTGCATCATCAATTGCTTCCATCATTTTCTGACCAGCTACTTCATCAAGACTTCGAACAGGCGATTCTTCTGAAACACGCTGAATTTCTTCAAGAGACATACCACCATCGTATTGACTCTCAATTCCTCCAATCATGCGCACGTGCCCAGCCACCTTAATACCAAGTGTCTTAAGTAGTTTTTTAGCTACAGCTCCAGCAGCAACTCTTACTGTTGTTTCTCTAGCAGATGATCGTTCTAACACGTTTCTCATATCTCGATGATTGTATTTAATAGCGCCGTTTAAATCTGCATGACCAGGTCGCGGACGTGAGATTTGACGCTTCATGTTTTCTTCTTGTTCTTTTGTTAATGGTTCAGCACCCATGTAATTTTTCCAATGTGTCCAGTCTTTATTTTCTACGACAAGTGCAACTGGAGCACCAGTTGATTTCGCGTGACGAACACCACTTAGAATTTGAACCTGATCCTTCTCAATTTGCATACGGCGACCTCTCCCGTATCCAAGTTGGCGCCTCGCAAGTTCTGTATTAATATCTTCTGCTACTAGCTCAAGACCAGAAGGAAGTCCTTCAAGTATTGTCGTTAGCTGTGGTCCGTGTGATTCTCCTGCTGTTAAGTATCTCATCTCTATCTCCTCCATTTTGCTTTGGCGCTTTTACGTACTACTATATCACACCATCTAAAATTCGTGTAATTATTTTTAACTTTTTCAATAATGGTTGGGCATATCCTAACATAATTCAACTAAAAAAACACAATTTTTTTATTCTTCCTCTCTGTTAAGACCCCCTATTTACTACTACTGTTAACCACGTTATGTTTATGGTTAAAAGCGATACTTGATTGCCTCATGAGCCATATTTCGTTACAGTTGACGGTATAGTTTAACTTAAGGAAGTGTACAGATGGAAATTACAAACCTAACCGCTCAATCCATGGCCAAAAAAATAATGACAAAAGAACTTTCACCTGTTGAAGTAGTGCAAAGTCATCTTGAACGAATAAAACAATTAAATCCTAAATTCAACTTATTTATCACTATTTTCGAAGAAGAAGCTTTAAAAGAAGCAAAAGGAGCTGAGGAAGAGCTGATGAAAAGTGGTGTGCGTGGTCCTTTACACGGAATCCCAATCGCCCTTAAAGACCTCACCCCCGTAACTGGTCGCCTTACTACCTTTGGCTCTCCAATCTTTAAAGATCACATTGCCCAATCAGAACCAACGATAGTTAAAAGGATTCGTGATGCTGGTGCAATCATCATTGGAAAAACGAACACTCCTGAATTTGGACATAAAGGTACGACAGATAACCTTTTAGCTGGGCCAGCAAAAAATCCGTGGGATTCATCTAGAACGGCCGGTGGCTCTAGTGGTGGATCTGCTGCTGCAGTAGCAAGCAAATGCGTTCCGTTGGCAGAGGGAAGTGACGGTGGCGGATCGATTCGAATTCCTTCGAGTCTTAATGGCATTATCGGCCTCAAACCAACATTTGGCCGCATTCCATTCGATAGTTCACCGATCAATCGCTTCGGAACCACACAGCCTTTTGTACATTATGGTCCAATGGCGAGATCTACCGAAGACGCGGCATTACTTCTATCGGTTATGGAAGGTTACGAACCAAATGACCCTTACTCTGTTCCAGTACCAGAAAGTAACCTACAACAAGAAATGCAACTGGGAGTGAAAGGAAAGAAATTTGCCTATACAGAGGATTTCGGGTTATACCCGTATGACCCAATTATTCTAGGCCCAATTGAAGAAGCTATTTCCATATTACGTGATCAAGGGGCTATAGTAGAAAAAATTCCCTTCCAATTTGAGATGAAATTAGAAGAATTAATTTCTTTCTTTAATAAAATGTGGTTTGCGGGGTTAGCGTCTGCTTACGGATCCCTTTACGACCGTTTCCCATCTCAATTTAGCTCATCTGTCTCTGACATGATTGAAGCAGGCAGAAAGCTCAGTGCAGTAGAATTGAGAGAAACTGAAATGAAGAGAACACAAGTGTGGAACATCATCCAAAAAGAACTTAATCGTTTTGATGCCATACTCTCTCCTGTAGTTGGGGTAACCGCTTTTTCACACCAGATCGAAGGACCGGATCGTATTAACGGAAAAGCATCCGCCCCTATCTCTGACTGGATGATGACACAGCTTTATAATTGTACCGGGCACCCGGCTATATCAATACCCGTTGGTTTAGCACATTCCGGCTTACCAGTAGGTCTTCAAGCGGCATCTAAGAAATTTAACGATAGTTTATTGCTTCGAATTGCCCATACTATTGAAATCGAAAAAGGTTTCCAATTTCCAAACTTATAACTCAAGATTTCATGTAATAAAAGAATCCGGACTAGTTGTCCGGATTCTTTATATAAGCGCTTTCATTTTGTTGTAAAAAATCAAACCCACTTTGAGATCGTTTTCGCATACTCATTTAGTTCATTTTCATTAAAAAATAAAGCGATTTCTCTTTCAGCACTTTCTGGAGAATCTGAACCGTGAATGACATTCATACTTACTTGCACTCCATGGTCACCACGTATCGTTCCTGGACTTGCATCTTTCGGATTGGTTGCCCCCATCATTGTACGTGCTGTTGAGATGACGTTCTCACCTTCCCAAACCATCGCAAAGACAGGACCTGATGTAATGAAATCTACTAGTTCGCCGAAGAATGGACGCTCTTTATGTTCGCCATAGTGAGTTTCTGCAAGGTCTTTTGAAACCGTCATCAATTTTGCTCCCACTAAATTAAAGCCTTTATTCTCGAAGCGTGATACAATCCCACCAATTAAATTACGTTGAACCCCGTCAGGTTTTACCATTAGAAATGTTTTCTCCACAAAAATCTCCTCACTTTCAACACTTTATATGTATAGGGCAGAAAGCATTTTTCTGCCCTTCAAAATTCTATCAAATATTCGCAAAAATAACAACATTTCCTTTTTAATGTTTCCGTTTGCCTATATATTCTGCGATTTGTCTAAGTGAGGTTCTAGCAGAATGCGAAGGTAATTGATCCAATTCATGAAACGCCTTTTGAAGATAGCGATCACTAATGTCCCGTGCGTGCTCAATACCTCCAGAAGACTTTACAATGCTTATGACTTGATTGACTTGCTCCTGAGAAGCATAGAGTTCTTCTGAGAACACATTCATGATTTCTTCCTTGTTACCTTGATTCATGGCATAAAGCACCGGTAACGTAATATTCCCCTGTAATAAATCGCCACCAGCGGGCTTTCCAAGCTGCTTAACCGTTCCTGTGTAGTCCAAAATATCATCCGTGATTTGATAGGACATTCCTACGTAATAACCGAACTTTTTAAGATGAAGCTGTTCTGCTTTCGAAGCACCTGCTGCTACCGCACCAAGTTCACAAGAGGTAGCAATAAGTAGAGCGGTTTTCCGCTTGATTCTCCGAAAATAATCTCGTACATTTTGATTCCAGTTAAATTGATCACGAATTTGTTCAATTTCACCTATGCTCATCTCAAGAATCGCAGTAGATAAAATGGTATTGGCAGCTGGTTCTTTCAATTCTGTAACGAGCTCAATCGCTCGTGCAAAAATATAGTCACCAGTATACATCGCCACACGATTATCCCATTTGGCTTTAATCGTTTTAGCCCCTCTTCTCATTTCTGCATCATCGATCACATCGTCATGTACGAGAGAAGCCATATGAATAAGTTCAAGTGCCACTGCCACATTCTTCATAAGTGGCAAATTATAATCCCCGAATTTACCTGAGAGCAAAACGAAAACAGGACGGATTCGTTTCCCTCCAGCTTTTAATAGGTGGTTAGAAGCATCCCGGAGAACAGGATGGTGAGCATCTACCGTTTGCTCCAGTTCGGATTCAATAAAAGATAAATCTTTTTTTAAAGAAGCGTATATCGTTTTTAATTTCATGAGATCCACCTTACTGATTTTCACAAAATATCTGTTCTCTTTTTATGGTTTGATTGGCTTAAATCCTCTATGCATCGCTGCAACACCACCTGAGTATGGCTTTATGTCTACACGGCTAAATCCATTTTGAAAGAAAAGATGCTTTAATTCATCGCGTCCAGGGAATGTGCTTGCTGATTCCTGTAACCATGAATACTCTTCGTAACTCTTCGCAAAAACTTTACCTAGCACCGGCATTACGTGTTTAAAGTAACCATAATATACCTGTCTGAATACTGGAATCGTTGGTTGACTTGTCTCTAGACAAACCACCTGACCACCCGGTTTTACTACCCGAAACATTTCTTTAATAACTTGATTGTAATCCGGTACATTACGGAGTCCAAAGCCAATTGTCACATAGTCAAAGGAATTATCTTCAAAAGGGAGATTCATCGCATTTCCATGAAGAAGTGTAACATTATCTTTTTTCTTTTCCTTGACTTTCACTTGACCTACTTCAAGCATATTTTCGCTAAAATCAAGTCCAATTGCCGTTCCGCTTTTACCGACGGCATCTGCCATAGCCAGTGTCCAGTCTGCAGTACCACAGCAAACGTCTAAAGCTGTTGTTCCCTTCTGAACGTCCATCAGTCGCATTGTATCTTTACGCCATGCTTTATGACGTTGAAAACTAATCACAGAATTCATGACATCATATCGCTTTGATATGGTTTGAAATACGTCGTGAACGCGTTCTTCTTTAGATGAAGCCATTCTTTATCCCTCTTCCGCCATTTTCTTTTCCTGTATGCCCAGTAAACCCCAATTATATTCAAATCGCTTCTGAAACAGATGATGAAGCTCTGAATGGTTATGAAGTAGCTGATCCATCTCTTTCTTCGCATGTGAAATATAAGAGTCCAGTACAATTTTCACTTTAGAAACTTGATTGGTTGTAAGCTTCGCATCTTTAACCGATAGAAGCGTAGCAGCAATCTTATAAAGGACATCGGACCCAGATTGAATGAGCCCCTTCTTACGTTCAACTAGAAGACGGTTCATATAAAAATAGTGAGTTCCAAAATTGCTCCAGTTATTTAAACCATAATGTTCAGCAACTTTCCGAACTAATATAGACTCAATCGTCTTTATGTTATCAAAGACAGATTCAATTGATGTATAGTCCGTTTGATAAAAAGCCATCTTTGCCTCATTTATTTCCTGAATGGCCTCTGAAAGAGTACGAATCAGACCATTATCTCCCCACTTAGAAAGAATATGATAATACATGCTACTAAAATAGTCACCAGCAAGCACCGTTAGCTGACGATTTTTTCGTTCACTTTCGTTCTCAATATTATCGAGTGAGATTAATTCATGCGTATCAAGTGCAATCTGCACAAGCATGATGGACAGGAGCGTATCCTGCTTTCTTTTATGTTCGAGCTTCGCTTGTTCTAATATGCCATAGAACACATATAGCTTCTCTTCATCAATAACTGGAAAATCAATAAATCGAAGCAAATATGAATGGGATAGGCGAGACTGAAGCATGTCTCGAACTCCTGCTATTTTTTTATGTGTACTTTCTTTCGGATTTGTCATATCCCATACCCCTTACATGTCTTCCAATTAGAAAAGTGAGCCAGCCGCGTCTTTTTGCGAAAGCTTACGTTTTCCATATACTTTATTTTGTCGGTTTTTTCATTGTTAAAGTATAAATTATGTATTCATTCCTAGTATAGCACAATAACCCTCTAGCTAAAACGAACGGCTAAGGTTTTGAAATGAAAGAAAAGCAGGTTATAATGTCCTGCTTTACTCTTCCGTACTTATTTCACCATGTTCTGTTTGAATGACAGCTTTTCCTCTCACCTTAACCGCAGATGTATGCTCCGTGAATTGAGCAATCATAACTTCGCCTTTATCTAGTTTCTCTGAATGATGAAATCTTGTATCAGATCCACGCGTCAACCCAATAACGTTCACACCATTTTCAAGTGCTTTAATTACAAAAAAATCGTTGCTATCACTCTTCATATCGATCACTCCGCTTAAAAGGATTAGCCCTTGATCAAACCAAGTACTTCAGATCGTGCAGCAGCGTCATTTTCAAACACGCCTCTTACTGCTGATGTAACGGTTGATGAACCAGGCTTCTTAACGCCTCTCATAGTCATACACATGTGTTCTGCCTCAACTACGACCATAACACCATGTGGATCTAATGTATCTACCATCGAATTTGCTATCGTAGATGTAATTCGCTCTTGAAGCTGTGGACGTTTCGTTACAGATTCAACAGCTCTTGCTAGCTTACTAAGTCCTGTTACCTTCCCGCCTTTTGGAATATAGGCAACATGCGCTTTTCCGAAGAAAGGAACAAGATGGTGCTCGCAAGTTGAGTAAAAAGGTATATCTTTAACTAGAACAAGCTCCTCGTGGTCTTCTCCAAAAATAGTCTGAAAATGCTCTTTTGGATCTTGATGCAGCCCCTGAAAGATTTCTTCGTACATTCTTGCTACACGTTTTGGAGTATCCAACAATCCTTCACGCTCAGGATCTTCACCGATCGCTTCAAGGATCATTTTCACTGCTTCTTGTATTTTTTCATGATTAACTTCGTACATTGTTCTTACTCCTCCATTCAGGGCCTTTATTACCTATCAAGATTCTAGCACATGGAGAAAAAGTTAGCAAAAAAGAAGAGCCGCAGAATGTGCGACTCTTCTTGGCCCTATGTATTTCTTACTTCACTGCATCCTTAAGGGCTTTACCAGGTTTAAATGCAGGAACCTTACTTGCAGCGATTTCGATTTCTTCGCCAGTTTGAGGGTTACGCCCTTTACGAGCAGAACGCTCACGGACTTCAAAGTTACCAAAACCAATTAGTTGAACTTTGTCACCCTCTTGCAAGGATTGCATAATGTTATCAAAAACTGAGTCAACAGCTTTTGTCGCTTCTTTTTTAGAAAGCTCTGCAGATTCTGCAACAGCATTGATTAGATCTGTCTTGTTCATTCTGTTCACCTCCTCTCAAGAGAGATGGATAAATACATTCATTTACTTAATGACCAATATTTATACGTTGCAATGCACGTTTAGTACGTTTGCAAGCCCTATATTATACGAAGATGCGAAAGAATTCAATACGTTTAGCTCGATTTCAACGATTTTTCAATGTTTTTTACCTATTATCTGCTAAATGAGCGTTTTGTAAACGCTCTAAAGGTGACTTTTCTATTGTCTGTTAATTCAAGCAATTCAACACTTTAGATGGACAAATGTTAGATATACTCAAGAGTTGCTAACTCAGCATAACAACTCACTAAAATAGATAATACCCCTATTCTCGGTTTTTCTAAACCACTTAACGTAAAAAACCGACTCCAGGTATTGGAGTCGGTTTTGTTATAATATAATCGCAATTAAACCGCCGGATCCTTCGTTAATAATGCGTTCGAGCGTTTCTTTTAATTTATAACGAGCATTTTCAGGCATTAAACCAAGTTTTGCCTGAATCCCCTCTCTCACGATAGAATTCAGGGAACGACCGAAAATATCTGAATTCCATATTGAAAGCGGATCTTCTTCAAAATCTTGCATTAAATAACGAACAAGCTCTTCGCTCTGCTTTTCCGTTCCAATGATAGGTGCGAACTCCGATTCTACGTCTACTTTAATCATATGAATAGATGGGGCAACTGCTTTCAACCTGACACCAAACCTTGACCCTTGACGAATGATTTCAGGCTCATCGAGGCTCATATCTTCAATCGCTGGCGCTGCAATACCATAGCCAGTTTGTTTAACCATCCGAAGAGCGTCTGAGACGTGATCATACTCAGCTTTTGCAAATGCAAACTCCTGCATAAGTTGGAGGAGATGATCCTTTCCTCGAATTTCAACACCAACAACCTCTTTTAGAATTTGATCGTATAAATCTTCTGGAGCATAAAGATCAATTTCCGCTATTCCTTGCCCCATTTCAATTCCTGCTAAACGAGCATCCTGAATAAATTCAAATTCCTCAAACTGACCTACGACACGATCAACATCCCTTAGACGCTTAATATCTTTCACAGTCTCTCTAACGGATTCTTCATAACTCTGTCGCAACCAATGATCTTGGTGGAGAACCATTACCCAACTTGGTAAGTTCACATTAACTTCTAGAACTGGAAATTCGTAAAGCACTTCTCTCATGACATTGTTAATATCATGCTCCGTCATAGTCTCTACGCTAAGAGAAATAACAGGAATATCATATTTATTACAAAGGTCTCCTCTTAATGCCTCCGTTTGTGGATGGTGTGGGTGGGCAGAATTGACAATCATAATAAATGGCTTACCTACTTCTTTTAATTCCTCCACGACTCTTTCCTCAGATTCAAGGTAGTCGTGTCTTGGGATCTCCCCAATGGATCCATCAGTCGTTATCACGACGCCAAGCGTGGAATGTTCTTGAATTACTTTTCTTGTACCAATTTCAGCTGCTTCTTGAAACGGTATCGGCTCTTCATACCATGGTGTATTGATCATTCTTGGCCCATCTTCATCTTCGTATCCCTTAGCACCAGGCACTGCATATCCGACGCAATCGACAAGTCTAACATTAACATCAAGACCATCTTCCACATGAATTTGAACGGCGTGATTTGGTACAAATTTAGGCTCAGTCGTCATAATGGTACGGCCAGCAGAACTTTGGGGTAGTTCATCCAGTGCCCTCGTTCGATCAGAATCACTTTCCATATTGGGCAGGACGATTAGTTCCATGAACTTTTTAATAAATGTTGATTTCCCTGTTCGAACAGAACCTACGACTCCAAGGTATATATCTCCCCCTGTACGCTCTGCGATATCTTTGAAGATATCTACTCTCTCCACGTGATCGCCTCCTGAATTCCGCCTCATTGGACGAAATGATTCACTCCAGACCGCAGACTTTCTTGAACACTACCATTCTATGATGTTGTCCAATAAATATGACAGTTCACAGTAAAAGGATTTGATGCTTTAAGTAAACTTTTCGTCCTCTATTGAATAAGCCCATAAAAAAGTCCCTCCTCTTTTTAATAGTTGTATTGCTAAAGAGGAGGGAAAATACCTATTTCACTAAAAAAACAGCTTTATCATTTTCAATTGTATACGCAACAGAAGCAACAGGAACATAAAACGAATTGTCTGCTAACAAATCTCGGATATCATCGCCCTTTTCATAGCTGTGATCTGGATTACTTTCGATTGCCTTCGTAAGGTCGCTAGAGTAATTAATATGTACATCACCTTTTTCATCTAAGAAAAATGGAAGTTGCTCATTTGTAAATGGACTTTTAACAGTCGGCTCTTCATCCATCCCCATCGCATCATAATCGATGGAATACCGGTCTTTTGCAAGAACATCTTTGAATGGTGGATAGTTCTTTTTCCTTCTATAATCATTAATACGTAGCTGAAGATCTTTTACTTTTTCAATAGTGACTAAATCAATTAATCTTACTGTAGGCTCTTCTTCTACATGGATAAGTACATATTGAAATACCCCACCACTTTCAAATGAATTCCCAGGTGCTTGCTGTAAGAAAGCGGGCACTAATTTCTTGAAGTCAACTGGATACTTCTGATAGATTGGTGTTTCCTGATCTCTTGTTTTGATAGGAAGAATGGACTTATTTTCTTGGAATTGCTCTACTGCTGTTTGAACAGATTGAATTTGGTCTGTATAAGGAATTTGATTCTCGTTTTTTTGACTCTCTGGATACAGGCATCCTGACAGTAGAGTAACAAGGCATGTCCATAATACAGCTTTAGTAGCTAAACGTTTCATTACACTCATTCCTTAGTTAGAAATTTACTCATTTAGTTAGTAGGTCCAGTAAACACGACGAGAAGCATGAGCACCCCCGCAACGAACATACACATATATGCAAAAGTTGACACAAGCACTCGGAAAATACCTTTAAGCTTCGTGCGACTTAACATGATCGCCATAACCGCTATAAACATTAGTCCTAGTGCCGAAAGTGCTACCCACATCTTAATTAACGCTGGTGACATTTTAATCCCCCTAATATGACAAATCTAGTTTGCACTGCCCACCATTATATCAAATCTTTACTCCATTTACCTCTAAAGGTTTCAACAATTCAATGGTTCTACTTAATTAAAGCTCTTCAAAACATTCCAGCGTACTTCATTTAAAAGGTAACGCTTCCATAAATGACAAATAAAAAGCTGAAGAAAGGGGCTTTTCTTCAGCTTTGACTATTCTAATTTCTTAAAGAAGTATGCTTCTGCACATTGATGGTTCATTATTAGTATATGGTCTTACATCGAAGGCGGTATCGTTGATTAGCCTAAGTTTCTACTAATTTCTTTATTTTTGACTGAAAATTTTTGCAATAGCAGACAAATCGAACGGCATATTCTTATTTACGATTGCCTTTACGATTCGATCTTCTTTTTCTTTTGTGACATTTACGTTAGCAACGCGTGCAACATTCGCAATTAATTTACGCACTGTTTTCTCATCAGTAAAATCTGCTCCCTGAACGGAATTAGCTAACTTAAAAATGTCTTCCTTTTTCACATTGGTTTTCTTTTCTATGTTATCGAACAGATCGCTCACGCAGTTTCCTCCTTACCATTAACGTTCAACATAGTGTATGCAAGGAGGAATACTTCGTGCTTCGCCTATTTAGAGTTCTTTTGGATTCAATTCAAAACGGTCCGCAAGCAATGACGTTAGATCTTCTGTTTCATGAGTTCGAAGCCTACCCATCAGTTGATCTACACCATCTTTCGCATCTTTGTTATTAAATAGCACTTCAAATAACACAGATGTTATAGGCATTTCTACGTTCTGTTTTTGTGCAAGATAATAAGCAGCCTTCGTAGTCCGAACACCTTCTACTACCATCCCCATATTTTCGAGAACCTCATCTAGATTATTTCCTTTTCCGAGAAGATTTCCGGCTCTCCAGTTACGACTATGTACACTTGTACACGTAACTACAAGGTCACCTATACCTGTCAATCCCATAAAGGTAAGTGGATTTGCACCCATAGCTGCACCAAGGCGAGCAATTTCAGCTAAGCCTCTTGTGATGAGGGCAGCTTTCGCATTATCACCATAGCCGAGGCCATCAGATAAACCTGCCCCTAGAGCAATGATATTCTTTAATGCACCACCAAGCTCAACACCAATGATGTCATGATTGGTATATACTCTAAAATTCGAGTTAATGAAAAGATCCTGAACATACTCAGCTTGAGTCATTGATTTAGAAGAGGCCGTTACTGTCGTCGGGTGACGAAGACTCACTTCTTCTGCATGACTCGGCCCAGATAAAACGACAACCGATTTTCTTAAATCCTCTGGGATTTCTTCTTCAATTACCTCTGAAATACGCTTGGATGTTTCTGGTTCAATTCCCTTACTAGCATGAATGAGCGTAACCGGTGTTGATAGGTATGTCTTAAGTTCAGGAAGAACCTCTCTAAGCGCTTTAGTTGGTGTAACCAGTAAGATAGCTTCAGCCTCTTTCACGCTCTCTTCAAGGGAACTGGTAGCCCTAATCCCCTCAGGTAATTCTATACCAGGAAGGTACTTCTCATTCGTATGCTTCTCATTCACTTCATTTGCAAGATCTGTTCTTCTTGCCCATAATGTCACATCATGTTGATTATCTGCTAGTACAATTGCAAGGGCTGTCCCCCAGCTCCCTGCACCTACAACTGATATTTTCGCCATTGAACTTCCTCCTTACTGCTCGACCTTTTGACCGAGCTTGCTTTCAGTACCAGAGAACAGTCGCTTTACATTTGTTCGATGTCTCCAGACAGAAAGAATCGCTAGAATCGTCCCTAACAAAATATATGAAGCTGGATTCCCTCCAAGTAAGAAAATAAACGCTGGAGTTAATACTACAAAAATCAATGAACCAAGAGAAACAAATCTCGTTACTACAATAGCAATAATAGCGATGATACCAGCATAAAGTGCTGGAAAAAACGCAATTGTTGCGAATACTCCTATCGTAGTAGCAACGCCTTTCCCTCCGCGGAATCCAAAAAAGATTGGCCAGTTATGACCTAAGATAGCACAAATTCCCGCAAGGAAAGGAACGATTGGTTCACTAGTGAACCAATACCCTAACCAGACGGCAAGTATGCCTTTTATTACATCAAGTGCAAGAACAGCAATCGCTGGGCCAGTCCCTAGCACTCGAAGTGTATTTGTCGCTCCTGCATTGCCACTTCCGTGATCTCTAATATCTATTTTCTTCACGACTTTTGCAATTAAATAACTAAAACTAATTGATCCTAGCAAGTAAGCAGCAATGCAAATCAGGATCGCGATCATCTCATTTCCCCCTTTGTATTAGCAAGGTTCCCCCGAATGAAACAAGCTTAATTATTCGCTTTTTCTACGTGCAAGAATTCGTAAAGGAGTCCCCTGGAAACCAAATGTTTCACGAATACGATTCTCTAAAAAGCGTTTGTAAGAGAAATGAAGCAGTTCCGGATCATTAACAAATAATACGATGGTAGGCGGCTTAACAGCCACTTGCGTCGCATAGTTAATTTTCAAGCGCTTCCCATTGTCTGTTGGTGTTGGATTCATTGCAACGGAATCCATAATTAATTCATTCAAAACATTCGTTTTCACACGAAGGGCATGGTTATCAGCTACAGTGTTAACAACTGGTAACAATGTATGAAGACGTTGCTTTGTTTTGGCAGATAAGAACACAATCGGTGCATAGCTAAGGAATAAGAAATGATCACGAATTTTTTGTTCAAATTCTCTCATCGTCTTATCGTTTTTCTCAACTGCGTCCCATTTGTTTACGACAATAACAATGGCTTTACCAGCTTCATGAGCATACCCCGCCACTTTTTTGTCTTGCTCGATAATGCCTTCTTCTCCATCAATCACAACTAAAACGACGTCAGATCGTTCAATCCCACGCATTGCACGAAGAACGCTGTACTTCTCAGTCGTTTCATAAATTTTTCCACGCTTTCTCATGCCAGCAGTATCAATAATGACATAATCCTGTTCATCACGAGTAAACATGGAGTCAATAGCATCGCGAGTTGTACCAGCAATATCACTTACAATCACTCGCTCTTCTCCTAAAATCGTATTAACAAGCGATGATTTTCCAACATTCGGACGACCAATTAATGAGAATTTAATCGTTCCTTCGTCATATTCTTCTTCTGCTACTTCAGGGAATGATTTAAAGACTTCATCTAAAAGATCACCTAATCCAAGACCATGTGAACCTGAAATACCAAATGGAGTTCCAAATCCTAAAGCATAGAAATCATAAATCAACGTTTGCTGTTCAGGATTATCTACTTTATTTACAGCTAATACAACAGGTTTATTGGAACGATAAAGAATTTTTGCAACCTCTTCATCCGCATTCGAGATGCCATCTCTTCCGTTAACCATGAAAATAATAACGTCCGCCTCGTCTATTGCAATTTCTGCCTGATAACGAATTTGAGAAAGAAATGGTTCGTCACCTATTTCAATACCACCTGTATCTATGATATTAAATTCACGATTCAGCCATTCACCTTTGCTATAAATACGATCTCTTGTTACTCCTGGAGTATCTTCTACAATCGATACTCTTTCTCCTACTATACGATTAAAAATGGTCGATTTCCCAACATTCGGTCGACCTACTATTGCGACAACTGGTTTTGTCATTTTATGCACGCCCTTTCTAAAAGACTATCTAAGCTTGAAACCAGAAAGTCGTGGACAAACTTTCCAGGAGTTCATTGTAAAAAACCCTCCTCTATAAGAAGGGCATAGTCTTCGATAGCTTTTATATCTTATCAAAAAAGCAACCAATGAACAACAGACGATCAAATGAAACTTGGTAACTTCTCTTCGAAAACTTGCTAATGCTTCACAATAATATAAACACCATTGCTCAATTTATGAGCAATTCCATCTAGTATAGCTTCAAGATCAGCGGCTACGCCGTCCATTTCATCTTGAGATTCACATACAAACACATTCGCTCCTACGGGGGCCTGTGCTAATGATAGTGTAACAGTTGCAAGTATCGCTTTCTCAATAGTCATGATGAGTCACTTCCTTTTTTCTTCGTTTCCGTAGGCATCCTTATCGCATTTTCAAGAGTTGGTACTTGAGAAATGACTTTCATGGCAAGATCCACGCTTTTATTTTGAGGTAGAATAAAAACTCCAATTCGACCATCGTCCAAATCTCGTTTAATTAATGGTACTAATGCAGGCGTTCCTGAATCCCGGTATACTCCAAGAGATATAGCAAGGTCATGAAGGATGGCTTGTCTTTGTCCGAGGTTACCAATCGTCATTCGCGCATCAAAATTCTTTGGAGAAATCGTAAATCCAAGTCCATGTTCTAAAATTTCTTTTTGTCTCGCTGGTATGCCAATATTCATAATATAGATGTTATCAACGTATAGCCCTGCACCTTCAAATTTAACTTCTTTTTGTTCAATATTCGCAATTTTTCCGAGTTTACTTCCAGTCATGTATTTTTTGGCTACTAAAAAAGCAAGAAATGCAGCAACTAATCCAGCCCAAACATTTATTGCAAGATAAGCAAATGACGTGACAAATGAAATGAAAATGACTAAATAATTTCTCCCTTCAAAGGTTACAGCTATTCCTTCTATATAGGACGCTCCACGAGGGACAAGCTCTAGTGAATCCATTTCAGTTAATGTTTTTCTTTCCATATTGCGTACTTCCCGAAATTGCGATGCAGCTAGGGTTAGGAATGTCACCGCTGTAAATTCTTGCTCCATAATTGATGGAACGACGAGAGCCCCGAGTGAAGCTGCAATAAAACCAAGCGCGAGATGTATAATCATACCATGTGGATAAGTAGGGTATTGCCTATAATCTGTTCGAAACATATAAATTCTCGCAAGCGTACCAGCTATCACGCCAAATACAATTGGTATTGTATACTCATTCATGAATATCCCCGTCTTTCTTGATGTTTTTTGACAGTTTTCTCTAGAAGAACTGTTAATTTCACAAAGGAGGACCAGATCCATGTTGCCATAATCGAAATGGCCATTACATCGAAGGAAGCTAACTCGCCAGCAGTTCGCTCAAAACCCATTCCTCGAAAAATCATTGTTAAGATAACCTCACCATGAACGATACTAAGAATTAATAACGAACATCTCTCTGCAAAACCATTCAGTGTTAGATGAATAATAATAAAAAGAATTGCGGCAACCGACCACTTCGTATACAAGTAAGTAAAAACAGGATCATATATGGCAAATAACTGAATCGAAGTATAAGCTGCTGTTAACATAATGAGTAATATCATGGCGTATACCGTTCTTACACCGTTCTTTATCCAGAGGAGATATCCACAAACATAGGCAAGCAATAGTAAAACAGCTACAGAAAAACCCATCAGGATGACGGTTTTATTCACGACACATATTGCCACTAACATTAAGAACGCTGACCCAGTCCTTTCTAAAGATGGCTTTTGAAAAAAGACTGTGATGACAACTCCCATCCATACAAACCAAATAAAAATCGCCCCATCCACTCCGTTACCTCCTCTCATTATGATCAGTATGGGACGTTTTCATGAGAGATAGACTTAAAAAAAGTAAATGAATAACTTTCGAAGCTTTTTTTCATGATAAGAAAAGGTTCAGTTGAAGGGAGGCTAAATGATGGGAAAAGATCGACAGGAAAGAAAACTTAAGAAATCGAAACGAGTAGAGTCTGATCGTGATCAGTCGCTTTCGCATAATGGAGCAGCAATGCTTGAAGGACCAGACCAAGCTCGAAAACGAAATGGACAGGATTAATACGTTTCCTTCTATCTAAAAAATCAAAAAAATCCTCTCTGCATGAATGCAGAGAGGATTTCATTTACTTATTTGTACTTTTTAAGCTGATCACCGATCATATCTCCAAGAGAGAATGGCGAGTTGCCGTCACTTTCTTTTTGATATTCTTCAACTTCATTTGATACTTGTTCAGTTTCGAGGACTTTGATGCTTAATGAGATTCTCTTTTCATCAAGATTAACATCCAAAATCTTCACTCGAACTGTTTCTCCCTCTGAAAGAACTTCTTGAGGAGTTCCTATATGCTTGTTCGAGATTTCTGAAATATGAACAAGCCCTTCTACACCCGGAGCAACTTCTACGAATGCACCGAAGCTAACTAAACGCTTCACTGTGCCTTCGATTTCATCTCCAGTACTAAGTTTTCCTTTTACTTCTTCCCACGGTCCCGGGAGTGTTTCTTTAATGGATAGTGAAATACGTTCGTTGTCACGATCAACAGAAAGAATTTTAACATTCACTTGTTGACCTTCTGTTACAACTTCAGATGGGGTTTCAACACGATGATGAGCCATCTGTGAAATATGAACGAGGCCATCCACTCCACCGATATCTACAAAAGCACCGAAATCGGTTAAACGTTGAACTGTCCCTTCGACAACTTGTCCTGCTTGAAGAGATGCTAGCGTTTCTTGTTTCTTATGATCCGCCTCTTGCTCAAGAACAGCACGATGTGACAGGATCACTTTTGCTTTCTCTGGATCAAATTCCACAATCTTAACGCTCAGGTTTTTGCCTTTGTAATCTGAGAAATCTTCAACATAATGTCTTTCTACAAGAGAAGCCGGGATAAATCCGCGAACACCAAGGTCAACCACAAGGCCGCCCTTAACTACGTCTGCAATTTCAACATCAAATGCAACGGAGTTTTCATACTTCTCCTGTAGAGCATCCCAGGCTTGATCAGCTTCGACTGCTTTCTTAGAAAGCACTAGCTCATCTTCAGAAACTTTGATTACTTTAACTTCTATTTCATCACCTTCTGAGAGCACGTCGCTAACCTTTTCGACGTGAAGGCTTGACAGTTCGCTGATTGGCAGCACTCCATCAACTTTAAAACCTACATCTACTGATGCATGTTTTTCTTCAACCTTGGAGATCTTACCTGTCACCACTTCTCCGATTTCGAATGATTTGAACTCAGTCATTTCCTGATTCATCTCTTCACCCATTGACAAACTCCTCCTTCAATCCAAAAGAAATAAAACTTTTCGATATGATTTATAAAAGTCTTCCACTTATAGCGAAAGAAATTTATTGAAAAGTTAAGCACCCTTTCCTCTAACTTTCACTAAAAATGACGGATTTGTCAAGTATCCTGACACATTTATTTAAATTTTTTAACAATATCGAATTATTTATGATGAATTTCAATAAGATCTTGAATTTCTTTCATGATAGCTTGAGTGGCTTTTTTAGCTGCTCCCTGTTCTTCACGAAGCGGCGATAAGTCAACTGGTTTTCCGTACACGATTTTCAAGCGGCCAAACGGTTTATAAGATCCTTTAATTGCGCACGGTACGACCATCACTTCTGGACGTAATGCAAAAAAACCTGCTCCAGAAAGCCCCTCGCCTAATTCGCCATCTTTGCTTCTCGTACCTTCCGGAAACAAGCCGACAACACCGCCATCTTTCAAAAATTTCATTCCACTTCTTAGAGCTTGTTTATCACTCATTCCTCGTTTTACCGGAAAAGCCCCAACCTTATGAATCAATTTACCTAGTACCGGAATGGTAAACAATTCTGATTTAGCCATAAAATGAACATCTCTAGGAAACATGGCACCTACTAGCGGCGGATCAAGGTTATTAATATGATTTGAGCAAAGAAGAATCCCTTTGTCTTTGGGTATATTCTCACGACCAACAACTGTTACACGATTGAATACCTTGAAATAAAAATGAAATAAGCCTTTTCCTACTCCGTATAAGCTCACTTGATCATGCCCTTTCTTTTGCTAATTGTAAAATTTGGTCCACTACTTCAGAAATTGTCATCTTCGTAGTATCAATTTCTATGGCATCGTCCGCTTTTACAAGAGGGGCTACTTCTCGCTCAGTGTCACGCTTATCTCTTAAAGCAATCTCATCCTTGATACGGTCATAATCCGCTTCAGTCCCGTTTCCAATAAGTTCATTATATCGTCGCGTGGCTCTTTCTTCTACAGAAGCACTTAAGAATACTTTAAGCTCTGACTCAGGAAGAACGTGTGTACCGATATCACGTCCATCCATTACAACGCCTCCACGATCAGCTAACATCTTTTGTCTCTTTACCATTTCTAATCTTACTTCACTTTGTCTTGCTACAAAGGAAACATTGTTCGTGACAGCATAAGAACGTATATCTGTTGTTACGTCCATGTTATCAACCAAGACAAGCTGTTCACTTTCACCAACTTGTAGGTCGATCACTGTATCATCTAGAAGGGCTTTAAGAAGAGGACCATTCTCTAAATCAATGTCCTTCTCAATAGCTTTATACGTTAATGCACGATACATTGCGCCTGTATCAATATAAAGGAAAGATAGGTTATCTGCTACTTTTCTTGCAACTGTACTCTTACCGGCCCCTGCTGGACCGTCAATTGCTATATTTATTCGCTTGTTCATATTATTATTGCCTCCAAATTCCATTCATCCATCCGAATTAGATCATATAAATGACAATTTAACGTACAAAAAAAGCAGGAGAACCTGCTTTCCTCAGTACGACCAAAATGTCATATTTATCATAACACAAGACATTTTATCGGTCTATTCACTATTGGCGTCTAATCAGGGGAGGCATATCCTTTAGCACACCTTCATAATAAATCGCTTTGCTTAGATAGATACGAAACTCTTCTTGAGTTAGAAGAACTTGAGAAATAATAAGAAAAACAAATTGAATGACGATGAGTTTTATTAATAATTGTTCCATTCTCGCCATACATTCGCTCCTCTCATAGGGTATCGTAATTCATTTCGGTACCGTCCATTTTTTCAACTCTTTCTTCTCTTTCGTTAGATGCGTTAATAAAAATGCGATACGTTTCATTATCAATCGTACCCATAAACTCATAGCATAATACTTCTTCTCCAAGATCGTTTTGAATGACACCTAATCCTTCTTCCATTATTTGAACATTTGGATTCACTTGTTCTAACGCTTGATCCCTGGAAATAGTTGGGGAGTCCAAAGTTCTTTCATGGTGATTTGTTAAATACTCTAAGGATTCATAGCCGGAAATATCACCATTATCAAGCGCAACTTTAATATGAACAGCATCTGGATAAATTAAAACGTCTTCCTGATTGTATACAAAAGTAAATACACCTACTCGATCATATTGACTACTTTCTGAAATGCTCATATTTGTTATATCATGCTCTTTTAGAAATGCTCTTGCTCGATCAGCGGCTTCATTTAGACTAAGCTTCTGATCTCCTATTTTTCTATCCATCAAAATCCAGATTGGTTTTGCCCCTTTTTTTGTAACATCTAGATTGATACTAGATTTCGAATCTGGCTCTTCAATTGATAAACTATAGGCTTTGTATTTTGACTTCTCCCCAGTAGTCGTTATATCAATGCTTGCTTTAGGATCAAGATCCAGAAAGTCAATTACATGTTCCTTTGCTTCTTTTTCAGTCAGTTTTTTCCCGACTATATTTTTGTCCAGGTTTTCTTTCTTTTCATTTAATTGAGTAATCTCAGGTCCCCAGTTTACTTCACTATACCCTTCCACTTGTTTATCAACTGTTTTAAATCCATCAATAATCGTGTTATCTTCAGCCTGTGTTTCTGAAGCTAGAGCAAGCTCCACATCCATCCAACGTAAGTTATGATCAATGACCATCGCCTGCACTTTTCTCAGTTCATTTTTAATATCTGTAGAATGACTATGCAATTCCTTCAATGTTTTATATTCTTCATCTGACAGAGGGTTTTCATCAAGATCACGTACAGCTACACGATAACTAAATGAACCTATGTTTGTTAAAAATTCTTCCGTTTTATTAAAAGGCATTAGCGTTAGCGGGAGTTGTCCAACATCATTTTGAGCTTCAGACGTTAAACGCCATACCTCTGCAAGGGCAGGTGATAGACTGCCACGGGAGTTCATCGCCAATGTCGACCCTATCTTCTCCTCTAGTGCATCCATATGAAAGTTTAAGTCATGGAAAGCACGCTGATACGTGTTTTCCGCATTAATTAACACGGCATTTTTTTCTTGATGTTCCTTGTACCCCCAGTAGCTAGTTCCAGCAACGCCTACTGCGAGCGCACCAATTAAAATCGAACGAATCATTTTAACCACCTCCACTATTCACAGAATATATGCTTACCAATTTGTTTGATTTGCGGCCTTGTCCAAATCCATCCAGAAGTTGCCGTGTTTGGATTGAAATAATACAATGCTTCCCCAGTTGGGTCCCATCCGTTTATTGCATCAATCACAGCTTCTTTCGCTCTTTCATTTGGAGTAAGCCATATTTGTCCATCTGAGACGGCCGTAAAAGCTCTCGGTTCAAAAATCACTCCTGAAACTGTGTTTGGAAATGAAGCACTTTGAACACGGTTTAGTATGACCGCGGCTACCGCAACCTGACCTTCGTAAGGTTCCCCCCTTGACTCACCATAGACTGCGTTTGCAAGCAGCTTAATGTCGTTCTGGGAATAACCGGACGGCACGTTTTTCGCCTGAGTAGTTGAGTCTTTTGGCTTATTCGTTTGATTATTTTGATTTGATTGTGAAACATTAGGACTTTTGCCACTATTCACCTGCTGTTGAATGGAAGGATCATACTTCGTAGACTTGTTTAACTTTGCTTTCATTTCAGGACCAACTAGTCCATCAACATCCATTCCAAATTCATACTGAAAGTTTCTAACCGCCCAATAAGTCCCCCATCCAAATACGCCGTCAATTGAGCCTGTATAGAACCCTATATGCTTTAAGCGTGCTTGAAGTTCAATGACATCATTGCCTGTTGCACCCTTCTGGATGATTTGGTTAGAAAATGCATCTGCTCGATTCTCCATATCAAATACCATGACAAGCGGTGCACAGACCAGACCAATTATTAGAGGGATTTTTAGAATAAGAACTGTCTTTCTCATGATGTGGACCTCCCTGATCATTCTGTTTTCATAGGTGTAGTTTTTGTATCAGAAGGTATTTTATACAAAACAAAAAAGATGCCTTTTCGGCATCTTTCAAACTGTTATCATATTGGCATGTTTTCTTTCGTTTCCATTAATTCTGCTTGATTAAGGTTTGCAGCCTTGATTTTCCTTACACCTATAAACCATAGAACAAGCACAAATGGAATCATTAAATAGATGGTATTGCTGTTCACCTGAAGAACTAAATAATTATATGTTCCGTGAAACAAAAATGGAACGAAAAGAGATAGAGAAATCCACTTTCCAATCTTATTTTGCAATGAGAATTTTCCCCTTCCAAGATAAGAACCCATAATTAAGCCAAATAAAGCGTGGCTTGAAACAGGAAGAAGCGCTCTCCACCATGCTTCTTGAATGCCATATGCAAAAAGATAAAAGACATTTTCAACAGATGCAAATCCTAGTGAGATAGCAACACCATAAACAATCCCATCATAAAACTCATGAAACTCTATATGGATGTATACAGTAAAATAGAAAATAAACCATTTTAGAAATTCTTCAAGCAGTCCAGACATCAAGTACGCTTGACTGAATGGTGATTGCAAGAAGTTTTCGACCTCAAAACCATGCTGAATCACCATTACTGGAAATACTAGCATAGCACCAAACACAAAACTTCGTACAACCGGGCCTATTGGCTCAGATTCATACTGATGTTGTTTCAAATAAAAAAAACAAAGAAGCGCAATGCCTGGTGCTATTCCAGCAGTTATTGCTGCTAACATAGGCTTTCCCCATTTCTATCCTGAACCTCATTTTTAAGCAGGATCAGTCATACCTATACTTTTATAATCGTATCATGTTACTTTATGTAAGGAAACAATTATTAGGAAAACAATGAGGTGACGCAATGAGCAAGCTATTGATCATTCATACCGGAGGAACTATCGCTATGGAGGAAAATAAGAACTCTGGTGCTGTTAGCCCAGGTAAAGAAAATCCTCTAAATGCAACACTGAGCGAATTACTAATTGGAAATGACGTTATTATTGATGATTACATTAACATTCCCTCCCCCCATATGACACCTGAGGTCATGTTTACAATTGCGGAAAGGATTGAAACTAGAATCAAACAAGAACACATCAGCGGAGTGGTCATAACGCATGGAACCGACACACTAGAAGAGACGGCTTACCTTCTAGATCTTGTTCTGCAAACAGATCTGCCTGTCGTCGTAACAGGTGCGATGCGCTCAAGCAATGAGCTTGGCTCTGATGGACCTTATAATCTTCTCTCATCCATAAAAGTAGCTTCTTGCCATGAAGCAAAAGGAAAAGGCGTGCTTGTTGTGTTGAACGATGAAATACATACGGCAAAAAATGTGACAAAAACGCATACGAGTAATGTTTCAACTTTTCAAAGTCCTCAATATGGCCCTATCGGGATCGTAACAAAACAACGTGTCTTCTTTCACCATACTTTAACGATGAGAGACCGCTATCATATTTCTGGACTAACGAAAAATGTCATGCTTCTAAAGGCTTATGCAGGGATGGATTCACAGCTACTATTTGCTGCTGGAGAAATTGGCATTAATGGCATCGTAATAGAAGCGCTTGGACAGGGGAATTTACCACCGGATATGATGGAGGGAATCAAACATCTAAGAGAAAAAGGAATCGCCATCGTCATGGTTTCTAGGTGTTTTAATGGCATTGTACAAGATGTTTATGGTTATAAAGGCGGTGGCAAGCATTTAAAAGAACATGGAGTAATTTTCTCTAACGGATTAAATGGACAAAAAGCGCGTTTGAAATTACTCGTTGCACTCGAAGCAACAGAAGACCCCAAGGAATTACACAATTTCTTTTTACGATGATGAAACAGAGACCTTCCTTGATTGTTAAAAGCACAAAAACCTACCTTAATTGGTAGGTTTTTGTGCTTTTCCTATAATTGACTGAGCTATTAATGCACCGTGTAGCCTGCCATTCTCAATAAAGATCTCATTGGCGTTATTTCCAGCGGCAATCACGCCAGCAATATAACAATTCTCTACATTTGTCTCCATCGTATC
Organism: Anaerobacillus sp. QJM3NY_32; assembly: GCF_056173645.1. Lineage (NCBI taxonomy): Bacteria > Bacillati > Bacillota > Bacilli > Caryophanales > Bacillaceae > Anaerobacillus > Anaerobacillus sp. QJM3NY_32. Next base: position 2,507,718 of record NZ_CM149684.1, read on the forward strand.
TTGATCAAAAGCAGGTCGCCCGCTTTGTTGATCGATTTCTATACCGATTTTTGTCAAAAATGAATGATCAGGATGATAACCGGTCATTGCGAATACAAAATCATTCGGTATGCTCTTCTGTTCACCCTTCACTTCATATACGACTTCTTTTTCTTTCACTTCCACTAATGAAGCATTAAACTCCATTGTCACTTTCTTATTTCTAACGAGAGCTTCAAATTCCGGTAAAATCCATGGTTTTACACTTTTTGAATATTCCGCTCCTCTATAAAGAATCGTAACCCTTGCCCCAGCTTTTTCAAGCTCTAATGCTGCGTCAACTGCTGAGTTTTTACCGCCTATCACTACAATATCCTGGTCAAAATAAGGGTGCGGCTCTTTAAAGTAGTGCAAAACCTTATCGAGGTCTTCTCCTTTAACACCCATAAAGTTAGGACTATCATAATATCCTGTTGCAATGATTAAATGCTGTGCGCGGTATGTTATTTTTTTGGATTCGTGCACTTTCTCCGTTTCAATAATAAATGCACCATTCTCCTTTGTTATCAAATTTGCTTTTTCAAAGGAATGAATACGAAGATCTTTTCTTTTAGCAACGTCCCGATAATAAGCAAGGGCCTGATTTCGTTTTGGCTTCCGCTCTTCAATTATGAAAGGTACTTCACCAATTTCAAGCTTTTCACTTGAACTAAAAAATGTTTGATGCGTTGGATAATGATAAATAGCATTCACGATATTTCCTTTTTCGATAATTAGAGGATCGTATCCCTCATTCATTAATTCAATTGCCGCAGACATTCCACAAGGACCTGCGCCAATGACAACCACTTGTTCTTCTCTCATCTCACTCACTCCCGAACCTATCCATAAGAAATGGAACATTTCTTTTTATTATTCTACTCTTTGCAATAGAAAAATTCCCTACCTGAATGATAGGGAATTTTCATCGGATTGGCAACTATTTATATCCATCCTCTAAATCTAGAGGCTTCAGCCATTTTACGCACGCCGACCATATATGCTGATAGTCTCATATCAACGCGACGCGTTTCAGAAGTTCGGTAAATTGAATTAAAAGCGTTTACCATTACTTTTTCAAGCTTCGCTTCTACCTCTTCTTCTGTCCAGTAGTAACCCTGGTTGTTTTGTACCCACTCAAAATAAGATACCGTTACACCACCAGAACTTGCAAGAACATCTGGTACGAGTAAAATACCACGATCCGTTAAAATTTTTGTAGCTTCAATCGTTGTAGGACCGTTCGCTGCTTCCACAACAATACTTGCTTTAATTTGATGTGCGTTGTCTTCCGTAATTTGATTCTCAATAGCAGCTGGAACAAGAATATCACATTCAAGTTCAAGAAGCTCCTTGTTGCTAATTGTTTCTTTAAAGAGCTTTGTAACTGTTCCAAAACTATCACGTCGGTCTAATAAGTAGTCAATGTCAAGACCTTCAGGATCATGAAGAGCTCCATATGCATCTGATATTCCTACAATCTTAGCACCCGCATCGTGCATGAATTTCGCTAGAAAACTACCCGCATTTCCAAAACCTTGAATAACGACACGTGCACCTTCTATTTTGATATCCTTTTTCTTAGCAGCTTCGCGAATACAAATGGTAACGCCTTTCGCGGTGGCGGATTCACGACCATGAGAACCACCTAATACGAGAGGTTTACCAGTAATAAATCCAGGAGAATCAAATTCTCTAATTCGACTATACTCATCCATCATCCAGGCCATAATTTGAGAGTTCGTAAATACATCTGGTGCAGGTATATCTTTTGTTGGACCTACAATTTGACTAATTGCTCTTACATACCCTCGACTCAATCGTTCTAGTTCTCTAAAAGACATCTCACGCGGATCACAAATAATTCCACCTTTACCTCCTCCATAAGGAAGATCTACAATCCCTGCTTTAAGGCTCATCCAAACAGATAGCGCTTTAACTTCTGTTTCTGTCACATCTGGATGGAAGCGAACCCCACCTTTAGTGGGTCCAACAGAATCATTGTGCTGCGCACGATACCCAGTGAATATTTTTATAGAACCATCATCCATTCGAATTGGAATCCGAACTGTCATTAATCTCATTGGTTCCTTTAATAGTTCATAAACTTCGCTCGGATAGCCTAATTTGTCCAGCGCTTCGTGAATGACTGATTGCGTCGACTCTAATACGTTCCGTTTCTTCTTATTTCCTTGTCCATTATCTGTTTCGTTTTTGTCGACCATTGCTTTACCTCCCATTACTGTGCACTTACTCTGCTGTTTTTGTACTTTTTAGGCTAAATGAAGCATAGCCTATTCGATTTTAATTGTTAAAGTTCATATGTTGTTTATAGAATGTTCCATTGCTCTGCTTTCAAAACATAGTATACACGTTTAGGTAAGCTATGAGAAGGCATTCATGCTACATTTATGCAAATTGTTCCATAGTAATGAAAACGCTTACCAAGTAAGGGCGTAGTCATGTCAATTAAAAAGAAGACCTCACAATTTGTGAGGTCTCTCCTTTTACTATTTTTTTAATCCTAATTGAATAAGGTTTTCAATCATCTGTTCATAGGAATATCCAATCTCTTTAGCCGCGTCAGGAAACAAGCTTGTCGGTGTCATACCTGGCAATGTATTTACTTCGAGAAAAACAGGATTCGATCCATCATTCGGCACAATATAGTCTACTCGAGAATACGTCTCACAACCAAGCAGTTCATGTGCCACTATCGACTGCTCTTGGATAAGTGTCGTATAATCAGACGATATACGTGCAGGGACAATATGCTCGCTTCCCCCTTCAGAATACTTCGATTCATAATCATAGTATTCATTTTTCGGAACAATCTCTACGACTGGAAGTGGCTTAACATCACCTTTAGCTCCCATTACGGCAACAGTCACTTCTGTGCCAGAAATAAATTCCTCAAGGATTACAGTATCATCAAATCGAAATGCCTCTTCAATCCCCTGCTGAAGCTCTGCTTCGTTCTTAGCAATTGTTAAGCCTATCGTTGAGCCCTCACTGTTTGGTTTTACAACAACTGGATATCCAAAAGGTAATTCCAAAGAACGGTGGTCATGCGATTTATGAAGAACGAAATCTTGAGCAAGGCGAATGCCTGAATCTCTTAGTACTTTCTTACTTTTTGCTTTGTCCATCGCAACGGCAGATCCAAGTACTCCGGATCCTACATAAGGAATTTGTAGCATATCGAGTAAACCTTGAATTCTACCATCTTCCCCATACTTACCATGAAGACCAATAAAAACAATGTCTACATCAAGTTCCATTACTTCAGCTAAGCGATCTGGATGGAAGTCAATTCCAACTACTTCATGACCGTTATTTTTTAGAGCTCTCATAATTCCTTTTCCGCTAGATAAAGAAACTTCTCTTTCTGCAGAGGTTCCTCCATAAAGTACTCCAACTTTCATTCTTTATACCTCCTGGGCTACATTTATGTATGTCATTATATTCGATAGTTAATCGAGTGGAACTAATCAAAACTTCTCTCATCATACCATGTTTTTCGAACACTATGTTATCCCTAATGACCATCGATAAATAATATTATTGGAAAAAAGTCTTTTACTTTTTGTATACTGGCAGTAATCTTATTTATGAAAGGAAATGCCCTTATGTCTCAAACATTTATGTTTGTCTTCGCTCACCCTGATGATGAGAGCTTTACTTGCGGAGGAACATTATTAGAGTTAGCGAACAAAAAAGATATTAAAACCGTTTTATATAGTGCAACACCTGGTGACGCTGGTAAATGCGGCGAACCAGCTATTTGTCGCCCCGAAGAACTCGCATCCGTTCGACGGAAAGAACTTGAAAAAGCTTCTAAGCTACTTGGCATCGATGAATTATATATCGGTGAATATCAGGACGGGAAGTTAAATTCTTTGCCTCCAAATGTGCTTAAAAATGATGTAATCAACCGAATCAAAGAAGTTAAACCTGACGTTGTCATCACCTTTCCACCCCATGGATTATCAGGGCATCCTGACCACAAAGCGATTCAAGCTGCAACGCTCCAGGCAGTACAAGAAACAAACATTGTGAAGGAATTATACTACACTACCTTCCCACAGTCATTAGCTGATGAAACAGGCCATCCTGCTTTTTCTGACCCTGATGATTCGATTACATTGATGAAATCATTCTCAAGTGACCATATAAATCCCGTAAGAGAAGCTCTTCTTGCGCATCGAACGCAACACCTCTCCGTTGAAAGAGCTTTTCCAACCATATATAATCAAGAGGGTTTCATGAAATACAACAATAAAGAATATTTCATTAAAGCGTGGGAAAACGCCGAATCTTCATCTAAATCCCTGCTCACCTAAAAAAACCTCCTTTGGGAGGTTTTTTCGTGTTCAAGAAAGCAATAACTGAATCATTTCGAATGTTAAGAATCAAATTGGAATGATACAGATAGCCTCCAGAACCTTATTTGAAATAATGATTTAACTGCTCGATTGCAGTTGTCTTCATAATCTGTTTGCCGTATTCCATCACCCGGTAGCTTGTAATTGTGGAAGGATTCCCAAATTCAGCCAGTAAAGCGACTAGAGAATCTAATTCATACTCTGCAAATTCCTCTTCATCAAACTTAAGATAAAAATGGTTTTGATAGGAATAAAGTGTTCCTCCTTGTATACCCACATTGATCAATCTTTTCGAAAGACCAATCACATCTTCAAAAGAACGAAACTCATAGAAAACTTCATCGCTTTCATCAAGGGTCACTTGCATTTCAATATACTCATCGTTGTAGTCCTCTTCAAATTCACTCTCACCGGAACCTTTTGTGACAATGACTACCATTCCCTGAGCAGGAAGTGAAAATACTTCTACAGCGATAGGACCATCGACTTTAAATCCAAGTTCATCATCAGCTTCCATGATCATCTCACGAAAAAGCCTATGAACTTTCGGTACGTCCTGCCAGAGCTCTTCTTTCGTAATTCCACGCTCATTTAAATCGTCATAAGTTAGAAATATTTTTATTTTATCATATGCTAAACGTTCAAGACGCATCTAATTCCCCCCTACCGTCTGTCACCCGCAAATCCTTTATTCATACTATATGTGATAATACAAAGATGGTTCTTGGTTGACGATATTCTTCTAGTTTACACTGTCAAAGGAAGCTTAGACAAGTCATGTCCACTTTCAACTAAGTAGTAAGCTTTTGAATTTTATCTTTGATCCAGGCATCCCATTCTTCTTTATTATTTCCAACTAAAAACGGTTCGTAAGCCTGTCTCTTTTCATCACGTAAATGTCCAATAGCTGAACCACCAACTCCAATGGTTAATTCAGAGAAACGTTGGTTCAATCGATCAATCATACCTAGACACCTTGGTAAATTCGTCATCAACGTGCATGATAGAAACAGAATTTTGGGGTCAGTATCTTCTACGACGATCTCAATATCCTCTTCTGGTATGCTCGATCCGAGGTAAATGACTTCGAACCCTTTCCGTCTAAGATACAGAGTGAAAATTAATAATCCAAGCTCATGGTATTCACCAGTTGAGCAAACAGCCATTACTTTTGGGAGGTACCCATCGACAGGAAGCGTATGGAAAATCATACCGATTCTAGAACGAAGGAAAGCGGTAGTAAAATGCTCATGCGCTATTGTTATTTTGTCATTTTCCCATAGGTCTCCAACCCTCACAAGTAGTTTAGCCAATATATCATGAACAACTTTATCTATACTGAAGACAGAGAAAGCCTGGTTCAACAAATCTTGCGCTTTATTCTCATCAAAAGCTAAAAGGGCTTCAAGGATTTCATCAGCTAAGATTTGAGCCCTATCCTGAACCATATCAGTGCCCATACTATCTGTATCTGATGAATCATTTCCATTCTCAAGCAATTCAACGGCCTGACTAATTGTAAAGCCTTGCGTTGTTTTTTGGACCAGCCATTTTAATATTGACATATGCTCTTCCGAATAAAGACGATGACCAGCTTCATTTCTTATTGGAGAAATAATATTATAACGCCTTTCCCATGCCCTCAAGGTCCCGGGTTGAATACCTAATTTTTTCGAGACCGCTTTAATATTATACTTACCTGCAGACATAGTCATCTTCCCCTCTAATACAGCCATTATCACACCTAGTATAAAGGGTGAATGATGTTTGTGTAAACTTTGTATAAGCGTCGCTTTGTTTTTTTGTATTTATTTCCTTTTTAATATAAAAATATGTGACTCAGCTGGCGCCATCAATCTTAACGGTAAAGTTGTAGTGCCATATCCATTGCTGATTACTACGGTTGTCCCATTAATATTCTTAATTCCACCTTTTTCTCTTATCCCCCATCCAAACAGTCGAATCTGACCTCCATGAGTATGTCCGGATAAAATCAATTGAATCCCACTCTCTTCTGGCCAACCTTGTTTAATGTCCGGGTTATGACTAACCAGGATCTTAAGGTCTTCTGACGCTCCATTAAGCGCTTCCTGAAGTGAAGCGTTTTCTGTTGAAAGGTCATCAATTCCTAATAAACTTATTCCATCATTATTTTTCATTACCGTTTCTGCCTGGTTTTTTAAGATGTGGATTCCGTGATCAACTAGAATTTTTTGTAGCTTTGCAGGATTTTCTTCATAATCGTTATTCCCCCAAACGAAATAACAAGGGGCGAGAGCGCTAAGATTCCTCATGTTTTTAGCAACCTTATCAAAAGATACCCCTTTTTCCATAACGTCTCCACCTATTATTACAATATCAACCTGATCTCTCACCTTTTCTAAAATTTTCTCAGAAACCAATCGATTGTGTAAATCTGAAATGAAAAAAATCCGAAATGATTCAAAGCTTTTTGGTAGTTGTTTAATGTAAAGTTCCTTCGTGTGGACTCGATTTAGATGAGCTTCAACCCACATATAAATTAATAACAGTACACCTGCCAAAAAGATCCCAATGATATAGTTCATGTTTCATTGCTCCTCTGAAAGCGTTTCACTTCTCTTGCAGCCCTTATATTAGCAGACAAACCACCATATATAAATGCCATCACGAGGGAAGCTAGAGATAACCACTTATTATTTTGAAACAATACCCAGTATACGCCAATTAACAAACTAGCTTCAATGCAGAACGTTATAAGGTGAGCTTTGTTTTTGATTCCGAATGCAAGAAAGCTCTCTACATGCTCCCTGATTACTCTTGCCACGACTAAAAATCCAAATAAAAAACAAATCGCCCCAAAACCATAGCGCGCACTGTTTAACATTAAATCAGTGAAGGTCATACTTTTTAAATTCAAGTTACTTTCAGCTAAATACAGTAAACAAAATATTGTCATAACCCTTATCAAGAGAAGCGGCATAGTAAAACCCCCCACTCTAACGTATGTAAGAGTAGGAGGCTTTATGGGTACTAATCTCTCATACTTCTTTAATATCGAGTACTTTAAATCCATTCTGTTCAAGTTTTGCAATAAATTGATCGATATTTTCTTTTTTCTCGATCTTCATTACAATCCTTCGTACATTTTGGTTTGACTCGTCAAAAGTAGAGAGGGAAATAATATTTTCATGAAAACTCTTTGCTATTTTAGCTAGTCTTGCAATTCTTCCCTCTGTTTCAGAAGATGCAAAGGCAATTCGAATTCCCGGCTTTCTCATACCAAAAGCACTTTGGAATTGATCAAGTATATCTGATCTAGTAATGATTCCAATGAAATCTTCCTTTTGATCAACCACGGCTACAAGTGGTGCATTTTTTGCTAAAAGGAGCGTATTCTCAAACACTTCCTCCTGATCAACCGTAACATTTTTTTGGAAAGCAATATCCCCTGCATTGGTTTCCTTAAGAAACATTTCTTTATCTGTTGCATCACTTTTGAAAAACGCTTTGTAAATGCGATTAAAAGTAACGATACCAACATATTTCGTTCCCTGGATAACGGGGACACCATCAATTTCACGTTCCTTCAATAATTTCAGGGTTTCATCCAACTTTGTGTCATGATTCACATAAACAGTTTCTCTAATTGGTTTCATTGCACTACGTACATACACTGCTATCACCTCTTTGTAAGATCATTACTCTTAATTAATACCACATTTCAAAGATAATATCCTTCTAATTGAGAAATTCATGTGATATTGAGGCGATTTCTTCCGTAAATTGGGCTTTTTAATTGCTTGAAGATTCAGTCTTTTTGAGGTAAGATTAAAGCATAACCAGACCAATTGGGACGGAAACAATAAAACGGAGATGATGGATCTATGATAAACAAACTTAAAACCAAATCATTGTTACGTAATGAAGATTTGGATTTCAACCGTCGTTTAGGTATGCCCGTAGAAGTTTTCTGCCCAAAACTTAAAGATACTGTTGCCTTCGGAAAAATTGAAATGTTTGCAGAAGATGCGCTTTCTATTAACGGAAATCATTTCCAAATTGAACAATATTTATTTTTCGGTTGTCCTGAACAAAGATAAAGTTCACTTGTAATAAAGGTTAATTCCATGTTGATCTTTCAAATACTTAAAAACAGCATGACGATTTTGCCACTGTAATTGTCCTTCAAACAGTTCATCACTTCGGTCTAATATCTCCAATCTTAAAGATTCAAATTCTTCCTCGGCCTTTTTGCATTTTTTTGCAATCTTTCTTAATTGAAAATATGCTACTATACTCAAACTAACCATCAACATAAAAAATGGCATCAATGACGGGGAGAACCCATTTACAAATAAAGATGAGTTCTTTTCTAGCTCGTACCAGAATAGGCCGCCTATACCTAAAAGTAAACATGAAAGAACATACCCATAAAATTGAGATTTTCCATTAAACTGTATTTCAGCATTTTTTCTTTCCACTAACTCTTCTAACAAAACGTTTGTCATTTTAGATTGTGGCTGTGGAAGATTCCATTGTTTGAACGCATCCACTCTAGTCCCCCCTTTTATAGAAACTAGTTTATGCAACATATACGCCAGATAATACAGGGGGGCATTGAATAAGGAAAACATATTAAGAAAAATAAGAATATAAAAGAAATATGGCAACCATGCTTATAAATAGCAGCGCGAGCACTCGGATTAGCGCAAGAGATGGAAGTTCATTCTCTTCACTACCTTTGCTTCGTGACTGCTTTTTTTGTTTTTCCTTTTTCCGATGGAATTCCTTCCTAGAGGGTAGCGGACGATCGTTTTTCATAAGACTCACCTTTCATGATGTAGTTACTCACAGACGTGTTTTCCTTTTTATCAAACAACCCATAATAAAATCAATAAAAAAATGAGCTGACATCGTGACAAGAACATTACCTGTCACCTCATATGAAATGCCTAGCAAAAAACTGATTCCTACAACAGATGTGAATAATACTGGCTTAGCAAGATACCTAACATGTATCATTGCAAATAATACACTTGAAAGTATTAGTCCGAAGTGTGTTTGAATGACTCCTCGAAACATCAGTTCCTCACTAAAAGATATAAGAAATGACAAAAAGAAAATATGATGCACAGAAAGCTTGGAAAATATCCGTTCGTTAATCCCTCCATCATCTAATTTCTCATCCGGAAGAGATTTCATCAAAAGAAGATCAGCTAGAACAACGAGTAAGCCTGCACCACCTCCTAGGTAGACTATGTCACTCCAATTAAATTCTACAATTTTAGGAAGAAACCATACCTCCCCAAATAGAAAAGCTCCCAGTACAAAGGCTAGAATAAGCATGATCGCCTGTGTTAAGTAAACATTTAATACCAGCTCACGATCAGTTAATTGTTTTACTATTTCAGCCTGTCGGTTTCTCACTGGTATCCTCCCCGCCCACTGTCAGCATCCGTTTCAGTTCAGCATCCCAGTCAAATTCTTCTTGTGGTGAGGAATCACTGTGATCATGACTAGCCGCATAATCTTCAAGGTTTAAACCACAATAATCACAACATGGGTTAATAATATGATTCGTTTCACCGAACCTAGCTAATAAACCTTTTCTTCGACACTGCTCTTCTTCTAACCAGCTTTTGAATCCAAACCACTTAACAAGTTTTTCTTTACGCCGGATTTCTGTTTCATCTATTATTTTCATTAAAGTAGAATCGACCTCAAAAGAGCGAATAACTTTATCCTCTATCACTCCTTCAACTTCTAGACGGTGGAACAAATAACGCCACGCCGTTTCATTCAACCCAAACTTCGCGCCTTCATTTTCTATTTGGCTACTTGAATATGTTTCACCTGATCGGCTAGATAAGTCTCTCATAACTTCTTTAATTTGCACCTCTTTAGGCAGTTCTCCATCAATAAATGAAAGGGGTAGAAATTCATCTTCTTCTGTATACAAGTGAATAGCTATCGCTTGATTTTGATCCCTTCCCGCTCGACCAATTTCTTGCAAATAGCTTTCGATTGTAGCTGGGGGATGAAAATGAATCACAAATCGAATGTTGCTCTTGTTAATGCCCATTCCAAAAGCATTTGTCGAGCAAACAATGGATAGCTCATCATTTAGAAACTGCTGCTGTATTAATAACCGATCTTCCTGCTCCATTCCTGCGTGATAAGATGCTACGGTTTTCACGTCATCATTTAATTCTTTTGCAATTCTATCTGCCCAGTTCCTGCTTGAGAAATAGATGATTCCAGGCCCTTCTAACTCATTAGCATACCGCTTTAACGCTTGGATTTTCGTTTCAAGTGAAGGCAATTTATCTAGCTTAATAGCAATGTTAGGTCGATCGACGCTGTGTATATGAATAGCGGGTATCTTCATGTGCAATTGATCCATAACATCATTCCGCACTTCATCTGTAGCTGTAGCTGTTAACGCAAGAACCGGAGGTTTACCAAGCTTGTCTCTAATCACACCAAGTTTTAAATAGTCTGTTCGAAAATCATGGCCCCATTGAGAAATACAATGTGCTTCATCCACGACCATTAACCCTAAATCCAATTGAGTTAAAGCATCTTGCACAAACTTATTTTGAAGAATTTCTGGTGATACGTAAATAAAGGTGTAACGCGATAAGTTTTTTAGAATCGAGATTCGTTTCTCAAAGGGAAGAAAACCATTTAACGCAACGACTCGCTTTTCTCCTTGTGCTTTTAATTGCTGTACTTGATCTTCCATTAACGATATGAGAGGCGAAACAATAAGAATATGTGCCAGGCCTGCATATGCTGGAAGTTGATAACATAGCGATTTACCTGCACCTGTAGGAAGCATTGCAAAAACGTCTTTTCCTTCTAGCACATCCAAGATGATTTCCTGCTGTCCTTGACGAAATTCGCGGTATCCAAAATGCTTGTATAACAAGTCTGTTAAAGCCATTAAATCCCTTCCTTACAAAGTGTTAATCGGATTTCAAAGTATGAATAATTATCATCTAAATACTGTTTGATTGTTTTTAAACGCTGACTGTTTAATTTCTCGCTCGCTAATCGTATTTCCCTCTGTGCATCTTGAGATACAAAAGGATCAATTGAGAAGCCAGGTACATTTATTGCAATTTCTACGAGGTGATCCTCGATCGTGCTTCTCTTTAATCGACGCCTTTGAGCTATTTGTTCAAGTGACACTCCCGATTGAAGAAAGGTATACGTCTGCCTCGTTGAAGACGTCAACGGCCACTCGCCCTCATACCCTTTCGCCACTGTTCCCAATATAGGGAATTTAAGAGGATTATTTTGAATATACGTTAGAAAAGCATGAATTACATTCTGAAATTGTACTGTAGCTTCTTCCACACTAATCTTGTTCGATGTACTCATTTGAGCAAAAGTAAGTCCTGTCCTTCCTTTACCACTTAGCCGATTGACAAATAATGCCGCATGATGTGATGGGAGTTGGAGTAAAATAGCTGATATTTCTTTGTACAAATCATTTGCTAAAATGGCTCGCTGTTCTTTCACGCTTGGAAAGTGAAGCCTGACCCAGTTTTGAATATTCTCTTCTTTGCTTATAGGATAAAAATTCATGTTTCCATGGATTGAATAAGATAGCGTTTGAACGTATAAACTAAGCCGCTGCCAGAATAAATCACTAATAGAATGATACTTCCATCCTTCTAAGTATGTGGGAATAGGATTATCTACCAGGAAAGCGCCCAATTTTTCTTTGCCTTTTAATGTGACCTTAAAACCATTATGTTGGTTAGGCTCAATCAATTTAACTTTTTGAAGCTTAGCGGAATGATCTACGAGTTGAGATCGTTTGATTTGATTCAAAACACCAAAAAAATTTGAAACGTTAAATAGTTTTGCATCCTGAATCGTTTGTGAAGATTTTTTCCCAGTAAGGAGATGGAAAACGGCTGATAGTGAACGCTCTCCTCTAAAACGGTCAAAAATATATAATAGCACACCATCTAAATATTGCATGTATCAATCACCCAATTCCTTCTTCTTTATATTGTATCAAATTTTTTCATCTGTTTACTTATTTTAAAACCGGGTAACATTCAATTAGGCGGTAATAAAAGGATTAAACTATTGAAAAGTCAAGGCGCGACCTTTACAATAAGGTTATTAAATACTTTCATTTACGCATAAAATGACGATGAAAGGCATATAGAAGTATTGAATAGGAGGTTAAATCATGGCTAAGTATACTATTGTAGATAAAGACACATGTATTGCTTGTGGTGCCTGCGGCGCCGCTGCACCTGATATTTATGATTACGACGACGAAGGTATCGCATTTGTAACCCTCGATGACAACGAAGGTATCGTTGAAATTCCAGATGTACTTCATGAAGATATGATGGATGCGTTTGAAGGCTGTCCTACTGATTCTATTAAGATTGCTGATGAGTCATTTGACGGAGACGCTACAAAATTCGAATAATAAAGAATGGAATCCCCGGTTTAAATACCGGGGATTTTTTATTTTCGCATCTTTTTCACTAAAAAATGTTCCTAATGAAATTGACACTTTAGTGCTTTCATGATAAAAAGTAAGTTATTAAGTTTTCTAAAAAATGAGAAGAGAGAGACAAAGGGAGTGGAGAAGTTGGCTTACGTTTTAGTAACTGATGGTATTAAAGAAGATGGCTTACAGCCGCTTTTAAATGAAAGCACGATAACATGTGACATTGGATCATTAAATGACTTCAATGATCGTCTGGATCGGTATGAAGCCCTGCTTGTAAGAAGCGCGACAAAAGTAACAGCAGAAGTGCTCGATCTAATGCCTTCGCTTAAGATTGTTGCAAGAGCAGGTGTCGGTGTTGATAACATCGATATTGATGCCGCAACGAAACGAGGCGTCATTGTAGTTAATGCACCTGATGGCAATACTATCTCAACAACAGAACATACTTTTGCTATGATGGCTTCACTCGTTCGAAATATACCTCAGGGAACATCGTCATTGAAAAATGGACAATGGATGAGAAAACAGTATGTCGGAACAGAGTTAAGTGGAAAAACCCTTGGTATTGTAGGAATGGGACGTATCGGTACAGAGCTTTCTAGACGCTCTAGAGCGTTTGGTATGGATGTCGTCGTATTTGATCCATTCCTAACAAATGATCGAGCGGAAAAACTCGATGTAGAGTCCGTTGATTTGGATCAGCTGCTTCAAACGGCAGATATTATCACTGTTCATACTCCTTTAACTGATAAAACACGTGGACTCTTAAATAAAGAAACGCTAGCAAAAACTAAAAAAGGTGTTTTCTTAATTAACTGTGCTCGTGGAGGAATTATTGATGAAGAATCACTCATTCCTTACCTCGAATCAGGTCACATTGGCGGCGTAGCACTTGATGTGTTTGTGGCAGAACCACCAGAGGCTGACCACCCTCTCTTAAGCTTTGATCAAGTTATTGCAACTCCACACCTTGGGGCTTCTACAAAAGAAGCTCAACTTAATGTTGCTGCACAGGTAGCAGACGAAGTACTACACTTCCTGAAAGAGAAACCAATTCGAAATGCGATCAACCTCCCTGGTTTTTCAAAAGAAGAATACGAAAAAATCAAACCATATTACGAACTAACTCGTAAGATGGGAAGTATACTCTCACAATGTATGAAATCAGCAGTAAATCTCGTAGAAGTCACTTATGCCGGAAAGCTAACTGAATTAGATACAGCAATCTTGACAAGGAATTTAATGGCTTCCTTCCTTAAATCAAGACTGGACACTACCGTTAATGAAGTAAACGCCCCTTCTATCGCAAGAGAAAGAGGGATCACTTACGGTGAGAAACATAGTTCTGAAACACAGGGATACTCAAATCTTATTTCTGTAACAGTAAAAGGGGATAAAGAGGCCTTCTCACTTCAAGGAACATATATTAAAGAATATGGAGATCGCATTACTCAGTTAAATGGATTTGATATTGACTTCCATCCTCAAGGTCACCTGCTCTATATTCAGCACAATGACCGTCCTGGTGTCATTGGAAACGTAGGAAAGGTTCTAGGGGAACATAAGATTAACATCGCCACCATGCAAGTTGGAAGAAAGACAGCAGGTGGGGAAGCGATTATGATGTTATCTTTTGATAATGCATTACCAAAAAATATTGAAGAAACTCTCGAAGAAGTGCAAGATATCGTAAAAGTAGAACAAATCGGCGGAGTTTAATTCATCTAAAAAGGAACGGGAGCAATTAGCTCCCGTTCTTTTTTTGTTGCATTTTTATCCCTCTGATTTGTGCGCCCATTTGAGCAACAACTTATCTTCACTCACCTATATTTATAACGATATCGACTTCCGCTCTCCTTTTTCGAACGTCATTAATTTAGAATATCCAACTGATTTAGCAAGCTCAACTGCCTTATCATAGTCTGCACCAACGTCTCCCGGAACGTGCGCATCTGATGAGAGGACAATTGGAATATCTTTTTCGTAACACATTTTAAGAAGTTCAGGATCAGGATACAATTCTCCTACTGGCTTACGCAACCCCGCTGTACTAATTTCCACGCATGTTTTGGAATGAGATAAAGCATTTGTCGCTCGGTCATATTGTTCAAGTAGAAAATCACGGCTTTCAGGTTTGTATTTAAATATCTTTACAAGGTCGAGATGACCTACGATATCAAACAAATTTGATTCTGCCAGTGTGACAACTTGATCAAAATATTTGCGGTAAACCGTATTAATATCACGTTCATCCCAAAGATGACGATATTCTGCTAGATCAATCCCAAAGTCTTCAACCCAATGAATGGATCCAATGACATAATCAAATCGATAGCTAGAAATAAAATCTTTCATTTCTTGATGTTTACCTGGGGTATAATCCATTTCAATGGACATCTTAACGTCCATCCCCTGTTTTTCCGCTTCCTGAAAAAGACGAACGTAATCATCCATGTTGTACCATCTTCTTTCGTTAACCCACGGATTGCTTAAAATATTTTCTGTTTCATAAAAATGATAAGCATGTTCGGAAATCCCAAAATGGCTTACATTTTTGCGCTTTGCTTCTTCAACAAACTGAGATAAATAATCAAGAGTTAATGTACCTTTTTCTAAGTGATTGTGATAGTCAGTATACATAGCTTCAGCTCCTTTTATCGAACTAGTTTGACTCTTCCACTTGTTATTGTAACGCATTAACGGGAAACAAGGATACCTATTCGTTACTCTTTTTCTTCGGTATAAAATGTCACAAATCAAAACAAAGAGCTTCCGGTTAATTCGGAAACTCTTTGAGTATATCGACGGAGTGCCTGTCACTCTTTCCCTTTATCAGGTATATAGAAAGAAAACGTTGTTCCTTCTCCGCTCTTGCTGTGAACGGAAATGTGGCCATGGTGAGATTCCACAATGTTACGAGCAATGGCAAGCCCTAGACCCGTACCTGACCTTCCTCTTGTACGAGCTTTGTCGGCTTTGTAGAAACGCTCAAACACGAATGGAAGATCATCTTCAGGAATGCCAGAACCAGTATCTTTCACATCGAACTGAACGCCTTTCTCAAGGGAAGTAATTAATAATCTTACTTCCCCTCCTCCTGGTGTATGTCTCACAGCGTTGTCTATTAAATTCGTTAATACCTGTTCAATTCTATCAGGATCAATCTTTAACATTCTTTCATCATTTGAAACATGGAAATTTAATTCCACTTGTCGATCTCGAGCAAGTCCGGAAAATTTCCTTACTATTCTTTGTCCAAAATCTTGCATATGAATACTGCTATAATGCAATTCGTTGTGACCGGCTTCCATTCTAGCTAAATCGAGCAGTTCATTCACTAGCCTTCCCATCCGCAAGGATTCATCGTAAATGATTTGAGCGACCTCTTTCTTTTCCTCGTCACTACTTGCGATATCATCTACGATCGCTTCACTATATCCTTGGAGCATCGCAATTGGGGTTCTAAGCTCATGAGACACATTCGCGATAAAATCCTTCCTAAGCTTATCCAAACGACGTTCTTCTGTCATATCCCTAAAGACAGCAACCGCTCCCCGAATAGCAGATTGGTTATAAAGTGGCGTCATTACAACAACCCAGCTCCGCCCCTGTAGTTCAACTTCTGTTAACTGTTCCCGCTCAAGTGTTACAACAAGACTAAACAATTCATTGATATCCTCAGGTACTTCATTACCAGGCTTTTCTTCCATTCCCTGCTCGTAATACCAGGCTTTCAAAAAACGTTCAGCAGGGGGATTCGTGCTTAATATGGCACCAGTTTTATCAAAGGTAATAACGCCATCCGCCATACTGCTTAAAATACTAGAAAGCTGTTCCTTCTCTTGATTCAACGCTGTAACATAGTTATTGAGTTGGCGCCCCATACGGTTAAACGCAACAGAAAGTTCGCCAATTTCATCGTGGGTCACCATCGGAACTTTTGTATCGAACTTCCCTTTTGCAACCTCTGTAGCTGCTTCTCTCATTTTCAGAAGTGGAGCGGTAATACGAGTAGATAAGAAGAAGGCAAAGATTGTCGTTAAAACAATGGCAATCCCGGCAGCTATGTAAATTAAATTTCTAGCCTGACTCGTTGTCTTTGCTATAACGTCAAGGGATTGGTAAAGAAATACCTCTCCGTTATCTTCTCCATCAAGTTCCATGGGCACACCGACGATTAGAAGTTCATTATGCGATGCGGCCGCTTCATCTGTAACGAAATCTCCCTTTTTAACAACCGTTTCCCGATCAGTAAATACCCCTTTTAAGATGGGGTCTTTTTTAAACACATCCAATGACAGCTCTGGTAACCCATGGGCATTGGGCGAATACCTACTATCCCCCTGGCTGTCATTTTCAACGATCATAACCCTAGTAGGATAAAAATCTGTGATTTCCCAGGCTGTGTCAAGCGCCTGCTCTCGATCATCATATCGTTCAATAACAGAAGCCACTTTATTAGCGAGTCGCTCCATTTGCTCTGCTTCTTTTTCAACATGAAAGTCTTCAAAAAATTGAAGCAATAGAATTGTTAAGATGGATAGCACAAATGCTACAAGTAAGATGATTGTAAGCCACAGCTTACCAACAACGCTTCTCCAAATCATTATTCTTTAACTGCCTCGAATTTATAACCCACTCCCCATACTGTTGAAATCATTGCAGCAGCATTTGGTGATACTTTATTTAGCTTCTCTCTTAGTCTCTTCACGTGCGTATCAACTGTTCGGAGATCTCCAAAAAATTCATAATTCCAGACATCTTTTAACAGCTCTTCTCTCGAAAACACTTTATCTGGAGCTTTTGCAAGATAATACAATAGCTCATATTCTTTCGGTGTTAAATTAATAATTTGTTCCTCCGCTAACACCCTATGAGCGTCATGATCGATTGTTAAATACGGAAATACAATTACGTTTTTAGTTGTGGTTTCGGTTTGTAAAAATTTCGTCGTCGATGATCTTCTTAAAAGTGCTTTAACGCGAAGAACGACTTCTCTTGGACTAAATGGTTTTGTAATATAGTCATCAGCCCCTACTTCAAACCCCTGTACGCGATTAGCTTCTTCCCCTTTTGCTGTAAGCATGATCACAGGAGTGGCTTTTTGTTCACGCATTTGCTGACAAACTTCTGTACCATCCATTCCCGGAAGCATTAAATCAAGTAAAATAAGATCGAAATCATCCTCAATTGCCATTTCCAGGGCTTGTTCTCCATTTTCAGCTTCTTCTATTTCATAATTCTCTCTCTCAAGGTACATGCGCAATAGCTTTCTAATACGCTCTTCATCATCTACTACTAATATTCGTGCATCTTTTTCCAAGAAGATTCCCTCCTACATGAGCTCATGTGTTCTATTCTACCATGCCTATAGCAATCCAGACCAGTGATGAGAAACCGCATTCACCTCTCACCTTATAAGAAAACCTTCACAAATCGTGAAGGTTTTCGAAGTTATGCATAAGAATGAAGTCCAGAAATAACAAGGTTGACGACAACAAGGTTGAGCATAATGATGACAAAACCTACTACAGCAAGCCAGGCTGATTTCTCACCTTGCCATCCTCTTGAAAGACGAAGGTGAAGATATGCAGCATAAAAAAGGAATGTAACAAGAGCCCATACCTCTTTTGGATCCCAACCCCAGAAGCGTGTCCAAGCAGCCTGCGCCCAGATCATGGCGAAAATAAGTGCTCCTAATGTAAACACTGGGAAACCAATCGCTACTGCACGGTACTGTATTTCATCTACCAATTCTTCATTCACATTTTTAAGTGCTGGTTGAATGGCAGCTCCAATTCGTTTCCTTAAAATTAATCGGACCAGACCATACAAGATCAGACCACCAAATATCGACCAGATTAACGTATTTAACTTATGTGCAGCTTTTTCCCCTTTCATCCATCCGGGTGCTTCAAAAAGAGGTCCAAATTCATTTCCACTAACATATTGGCCGCCTGTCGGCCCTGCTATGGCTGGCAATGTATAATCCACTGTTATCTGCTGCTCATTTTGATCAACAAATTGATAAGTAGAAGAATACCCAGCAGCTTCAAATCCAAGTGATAGGACAACAAATGCAATCGTGCTAATGAGAGAGTACATGACAAACTCAAGCCAGAAAGTTGATTTGCTCGCTTTAGATTGATTGACTGTTTTAACTAGATAAACAAGTCCTGCTGCAAAGCTAATGGATAGAATCCCCTCCCCAAGAGCAGCTGTTGTAACATGAATTTTGAGCCAGTTACTTTGTAAAGCTGGAATAAGTGGCTGAATATCTGATGGGAATACACTTGCATAAGCAATCACAATAATTGCAACAGGCATTGCAAATACTCCGATAACATTGCTCTTATATATCAGATAAATGATTAAGAAAGCGAATACCATCGCCATCCCAAAGAATGTTGTAAATTCAAACAAGTTACTAACTGGTGCATGCCCTGCAGCAATCCACCTTGTAATAAAATAGCTCAGCTGAAAAAGAAATCCCACTGTGGAAAGAGCAAATCCCCACAACCCCCATTTTTTTGAATGGGTCACTTCATCCGACTTTCTCCACTTCTTACCAAACAAAGAAATAGCGAATACAATACTTGCTGCAAAGTAGATAAAGAAAGCAACATAAAGCAAGTTACTGCTTAATTGAGCCATCTTATCTTGCCTCCTTTCGTGCTAAACATCTATTTCTTTTCTTCCGACTGATCAAGTGGCATATCCAGACCAGTCTCTTTTGTAATGCTTTCTAGCTCTCGTTTCAAACCATACCAGTTTTTATTCGTGTGACAGGATAACCACATTTCGTCATTCCCTTTTCGAATCCAAATTCTTCGATGGTTCCAATACATCCCTTGAATAACACCAATCATGAAGATTGCGCCGCCGATCGCTAAAATCCATAATGTATTGTCTTTCCTTACGACTAAACCGGAAACATTTTTTGTATCTACATTTTGAAACGACATTTTGTAATCATTTTCTCCAAGAGGCTCTAAGTTCTGCTTAATCGCAACAAAAGCTACTTCTCCGTCAGGATGTTCTGGAGAAACCATATTAAGTATAAATGCAGGATTATTCGGAACTTTAGATTTAGTTGTTGGCTCACCCTTGTCATTAAATTCAAAATCTGGGAAGTAGTCCATTACTTCAACGCTGTAGCCGTTTTCAAGGTTGTATTCTTTCTCAGGATTATAAAGATCAATAGTAAGGTCACCTATAGACTCTCCGGACTCTTTATTGTCCATAGTAAATGACATCTTCTGAAGTTCATTCAATTTATAATCTACCTGGTAAATGGCATACCCTTCAAACTTAAGCGGTTTATTAACTTGAATCGGATGTTCTTTCACTTTCTCAAGTTCTGGATCCGTCCCAGCTACTCTTTCACCAACCTGCTTGTATAAAATAGCATCCGTTTGATAGTTCTTTGCCACGACTGCTTGTCCAGACTCTTCAATCGCATCTTTAAATTTCTCATCTTCATTATCATAAGTTTCTAGAATAAAACCATCACTTTTTAAATAATAGGCTTCTTCCGTCCCTTTGATCTTCTCTGTTTCACCTTCTCTTAACCAGAGCACCTCATCGACATACATTCCAGGGAAAAAGCGGAGCATTCCGCCGATGAGAAAGAGAATGAGTCCGATATGATTTACGTAAGGTCCCCATCTGGAGAAGCGATTTTTCTCAGCAAATAAATGACCATTTTCTTCTTTAACATTGTACCTTTTATTTTCTAATGCTTGTTTAATGCCGTTTAAGTCAGGCGAATCATGGCTGATTTCCGTCTTACCAAAATACTTCTGGCGCTTCATGAAACTTTCATGGCGAATGACTCGCTGCTTCTTTAATGAGCGATAAAGCGGGACAAACCGATCGAGACTGGCTACAATGAGCGAAAGTCCCAATGCGGCAATTAATAACATATACCACCATGAGCCGTATAAGTTATGAAAACCCAGGTCATAATACAATTGACCAAGTACGCCGTATTGTTCCTTGTAATAAACTGTCGGGTCTGACAGCGGTGGTATGTACATTTCTTGAGGGAAAATAGTGCCTATCGCTGAAGCTACTAGCAACAAGACGATGATCCAGATTCCGACCTTAACAGATGAGAAGAAATTCCAGATCTTATCGATGATCGTCGTTTTGTACGTTTGAGACCTCCGTGCACTTCCCTCGTATCTCATATTAAGCAGTTTCTTAGATTCTAAATCTCCTTGAAGCGGTTTACCACATACTTCGCATATCTCAGTTCCATAAGGGTTCACATGTCCGCATTCACAGGTGATGTTATTGTTGCTCATTGGAACACCCCATTACGGTTGGATTTGCTTCATATAGCTATCAATTACTTCCTCTGAAAGGCTGGCTTCCGTTTTTTGAACGACCTTGCCATTCTTGTCAATTAAAAAGGTTACTGGAATTGGCCCAACTCCATAGTGATTAGTTACATCATTGCTTTTATCAAGCAACACCGGAAAACTAAGGTTATACCGATCAGCAAAGCTTTCGGCAGTCAATTTAGGTTCCGAAACATTTACTGCAAGTATTTCGACGCCTTTTTCTTTGTATTCTTTATACTTCTTGTCCATCGCTGGCATCTCATCTTTACAAGGCTCGCAATAGGTTGCCCAAAAATTCAGAAAGACGCCTTTCCCTCTGTAGTCCTCAAGCTCTACTTCATTTCCGTCTAAATCCGTTAAAATAAAGTTTGGCGCTTGATCTCCGGCCTGTACGATTCCGCTTTCATTTGCAAAAAAGTTTGTATAGAACGTATAGCCGACTGCTATAAAGACGATAGTCAATATAACAGTCCGCACGATCAGCCGGTTTTTCTTTTTCATTCAACCAACTCCAATCAAACAAAGCAATACTACTCTCACTATAACGTGTCGATAAGGGGTCACCTTATCGTTTTTTTGAATTTTGTGTGACAGCTTGGTTACGAAGCTGCTTCACTTCGTAAGGTTTTAGCTCACGATAATCTCCAGGATTCATTCCAGTCAACTCAAGAAAACCATATCGTTCTCTCTTTAACTTTTGCACAGGGTAACCTAATGTTTCGAACATACGGCGTACCTGGCGATTCTTACCTTCATGAATGGTCAATTCTACAATTGATTTTCCTTTTTGTTTATCAACGGATAGAATTCTAGCTCGTGCTTTCGAAGTCTTTCCGTCTTCTAGCTGCACACCTCGCTCAAGCTTTTGAATGGTCTCTTTATTCATTAAGCCTTTCACTTTAGCAACGTACACTTTGTCTACATGATAACTTGGGTGCATCAGCTTATTCGCAAAATCACCATCATTCGTTAAGAGCAAAACACCTGACGTATCGTAATCAAGTCGTCCAACAGGAAAAACCCGTTCTTCGATTTCATGGAAATAATCGGTGACAGCCTTTCTTCCTTTATCATCTTCTACTGTTGAAATGACGCCTGTTGGTTTATAAAACAAAAAATAAACCGGCTCTTCACGTTCTACCGGAATCCCGTTTACTTCAATTTTACAGCGCTCAGACACCTTTGTACCGAGTTCAGTTACGACTTTGCCGTTAACTTTCACTCTACCTTCTTCAATCAATGTTTCTGCTTTTCGTCTGGACGTTACTCCAGCTTGAGCAATTACTTTTTGCAAACGTTCCATCAAATTCACCTCACTAAAACATCATACTCTTGTCACAGTCAAACCTCAAGCACAGATTCATTCTATCATTTATTATGCTCAAACAGGAATGTTCCAAACATTCCGTTACAATAAAAAAAGCCATCGAATAAGATGGCTTCTATCCAAATACGAGAGTGACAAATATAATCGCTGCTGCCATCCCGACTAAATCTGCTAACAATCCAACTTTAAGAGCATTTCCCATTCGTTTGATGCCAATCGCCCCAAAGTAAACCGTAATGACATAAAGCGTCGTATCTGTACTTCCTTGCATGGTAGAGGCTAGCCTCCCAATAAAGGAATCTGGCCCATATGTGCTAATAATATCCGTTGTCATCGCAAGCGCACCGGTACCAGAAATCGGGCGAATGAGAGCCAAAGGAACGATTTCTGTAGGTACCCCAATCGCTTCTAGTGGTACTCTTAATAATCCACTAAGAAAGGCCATTGCACCAGATGCTCGAAAAACAGAAATCGCTACCATCATGCCTACCAAATAAGGAACGATCGAAACTGCAATAGAAAGCCCTTCTTTACCTCCTTCTACAAAGGTTTCATAAGTTGGTACTCTTTTCCACGTTCCGTACGCAAGAATAAACCCGATCAATAAAGGGATAATCCAGATCGATGCATTCACAGAGATCCTCCCCTTTTGCTTCTTCGATAGAAAAACCGATCAATGAAGAGAGCTCCAATTGTAGAACATGCTGTAGCAGCAATTGTTGTACCAACAATTTCCGTTGGTGAAACTGATCCATATTTCATCCGAATAGCTATAACACTAGTTGGGATGAGAGTTAAACTTGATGTATTGAGCGCTAGGAGGGTAATCATTGACCTTGTTGCATTATCTTTCATATCATTGAGCTTTTTTAACTCTTCCATTGCCTTTATCCCCATTGGCGTAGCTGCATTTCCAAGGCCGAACATATTCGCCATCATGTTCGAGAGAATATATCCCATTGCAGGATGATCAGGGGGAACTTCCGGAAACAGCTTCCGAGCTATCGGTTTAAATCCTCTTCCCAAAAGGTCTAACAGTCCTGCTTTCTGAGCAATCTTCATCAATCCAAGCCAGAAAATAAGAACACTTAACAACCCTATACAAACAGCTATCGCTTCTTCAGCCCCAGTAAATATTGCTTTATTGACCTCTTCCATCGTTCCATTAATTAGAGCAAATAGAATACCAATGAGAAATAAGCCAGCCCAGATGAGATTAACCATTCGGCTCACGTCCGATATCTAATGAAAATAACCCTTTAAAAAATCCCCATAATCCTTTTTCCTTTTTTTCAACGGAGTCAAAAGTAATTGGTGCTTTCACAATTGTCTTGTTATTTAGTTTTACAACATACATTCCAACAGGATCATCTGTTGACCCCATTTCATCCCACTTACTTTCATCTGGAGGTTCTACAAGTTGGATGGTGGAATCAATTTGATCTCTTTCTTCTGAGGTTAAAGGATAGGAAAGATCTCGATTCAATCTCACATTGCCTTTGTAAGGTTCATCCTTCACATCTTTAATAATCCCTTTAGGCTCAAGTAGAGTCAGCTCATAGTTACTATAACCCCAATTAAACATCGAAATATGATCATTCCAATCATCAGGCGCATCTAAGGTAACAGCAATAAGAGTCATACCATCACGTTCAGCAGTAGAAACGAGTGTACGCTTAGCTCGCTTTGTGTATCCCGTTTTCCCACCAGTGGAATCAGAGTATAAACTAGTTAACAGCTTATTTTTATTACGCCATACATAATCCCAATCCTCTGTCGCATTGGGTGCCTTATGTACTTTAGTACTTGAAATAATACGGTAAGTGTCATTATCCATGGCGTACTGTGTTAGGATAGCCATGTCATAAGCTGTCGATAGATGATTCTCATGATCATCAAGTCCATGAGGATTCATAAATATTGTGTGCGACATCCCAATTTCTTCTGCTTTCTGGTTCATCAATGTAACAAAGCCTTCTAAACTGCCTCCAACTTCTTCAGCAATTGCCACAGCAGCATCATTACCAGAACGAAGCATTAAACCGTATACCAAATTTTCAAGTTTTATTTTCTCTCCTTCTTTTAAATAGAGAGAGGAACCTTCTGTCCCAGCAGCGTTTCCACTGATTTTTACTGTTTCATTCATCTTACCTGACTCAATCGCAATGATCGCAGTCATAATTTTTGTGATACTCGCTATTCGTCTTTGTGTATAGGCATCTTTTTCGTAAAGAACTCTTCCTGTTTCTTGTTCAATTAGTATGGCACTTCTCGCTGAGACGCCTACTCCCTCTGCTACTACACCTCTTGGAATCATGAGAAACAACAGAGCAGCAATTAAAATAAAGACGCCAATTTTTGTCTTAAGCGATTTCATCATGACAGCCACGTCCCTTAAGCTCTATATTTGTACAAGTCTATGAGCAAGAGACGCAGTATATGTCTTTCATTCCTTTTCGGCATTCGGAAACATCACGGGATAATTGGTCGACTCTTTTAACGCTTTCTCTTCAGCGGGAATACGAACTCTCAGAAGTAATACTGCATTTAGCACGGTAAAAACAATCGCAGTGAAGTAAGAGGAGAAAATAAGTGGCAAAGAGAGAATTTCTAGTGCCACAATTAAATAGTTAGGGTGTTTCAAAAATCGGTAAGGACCCTTTTTTACAACATCTGCATCTTGTAGGACGATTATTTTTGTATTCCAAAAGCGGCCCAGACTTCTAATTGTCCAGACTCGAAGGCATTGAGCCAAAAGAAACACAAACAGCATAACAGACCAGACGAAGGAGAGAGTGAAACCTCGTAAAATCGCTTCAATCGCTACTGCGAAAAGAAAGAAAATGTGTAGCAGCACAATGTATTTATAATGATTTTTTCCAACTTCTCTTGCTCCCTGCTCTTTCATCCACTTTTCATTTTTTTTAGCTATATATAGTTCAATTAATCTTTGAAACACAAGAAGGATAAAAACCCCAGTAAATATTAGCCCCATTTTTTATGCTCCTTTTTTCCATTCTAGCAGCAGCAGTTCTGAACAAAAACCAGGTCCGAGAGCTGCCATTAATCCAAGATGTCCATGTTTACACCCATTTCTCAAAAACTGGTCTAGTACGTAAATAACGGTAACTGAACTCATATTTCCATATTCTTTTAATACATTTCTCGATACTGCAGTCATCGACTTATCGAATCCGAGAGCTTCTTCATATGCTGTTAATACTTTTGTTCCTCCTGGGTGGGCAATAAAATAATCTATTTCTTGCGTGGTCTTCTCTTGAATAGAGAGGAATTCCAGAACATTAGGTTCAAGCCAACTTGACACAATCGCGGGAATAGACTTAGAGAACACTACGTGCAAGCCTTCGTTGCTAACTTCCCATCCCATCACATCTTCTGAATCTCTCATTAATGTGGAGCGTGTGGCGACGATGCCTGGAATGCTCGGCAAGGTTGAACGCCTAAGAAGAGATGAAGTCTCACCTGTCAAAAGTACAGCTGATATCCCATCAGCAAAAAGTGCTGTTCCAATAAGGTTGCTCTTGGAAAAGTCACCATGTTGAAAAGTAAGACTACACAGCTCAACATTCACTACTAGAACAGCTTGATCAGGATGGGCAAGACAATAATCATTCGCTCTTGCAATACCTGCAGCACCACCTGCACAACCAAGTCCCCAGATGGGGATCCGTTTTGTATGTGGAGAGAATGGTAGGACATTCATAATTCTAGCCTCTATACTCGGTGTAGAAATACCTGTTGTTGACACAAAAAATATTGCATCGATATCTCTACAATCAATCATTTCATTTAAGTAAAAGGGATTGTTCAGACAGTCCAATATTGCTTCTTTAGCGTATTCAACAGAAAGAGAAACGTATTTTTCGTTTTTTTCTTCAAATGTTGGGCCACTACTATACCATTCTAGTGGCATAGCGAAATATCTTTTATCTATTTCAGCACTTTGAAAAACAGGTAGCAGACGATCTATATTTTTAAAATGTGGACCAAATTGCCTTTTAGCAAAAGTCGCAGCTTCTGTTTGTAGAAGACAATGAGAGGGTAAAGATTTTCCGATCGATAGTATCATTGATCTGAGCTCCTATTCCTACTCTTTTCAATTAGTGTTCGAAGTTTATTTCATTTTTATTCTAGAACCGTTAATAACTAGAAAAGAATGGAAGATTCACTCATTTGAGCCAAAAATGATACATCAATATATGCGAACATAGTCAAAGCATAAAAAAGATGCCTCAGTATGGAGGCATCTTTTCTTTGTTTGAATGTAAATACGTACCTGTTGTTTTTATCTCATGGATGATCGCGAGAAGCTCTTGTAAATCCGCCTTCTTAAGCGGATCAACAAACTCATTTTCACTACTAATATACAAACGTTTTCGATTCGGATAAGATGAAAGGAGATTCAGTGCGATTGCTTCGTGAATGGGGGTCTCATAATCCCAAAATTCTTTAATGGCAGTTTCTGCAAAAACACCAGGATATAAAACATGAAATCGCTTTACCTTTCCATTCTCCTCATACGTTATTGTAGAACGAACGAATGAATCTTCAGGGGAGTTTGCACGATCTTTTTGAAGCTCCTCGAAAGCAACATGAGTTAACCGCATCGATTGTCCTCCTTCATCATGATCGAACTTAGCATCTACTCAGAGATTTCCTGAAACTTCTCAAAAAACAAGTCTGCTTCCTCATCTTCCTTATCTTCTGTCCCATCAGGTAAAGGGGGTAGATCCTTGATTGAGCTTAAACCAAAATGAAATAGAAACTCTCTAGTTGTTCCATATAAAATCGCTCTTCCAGCTTTTTCGGCTCTGCCCGCTTCTTTAATGAGCAATTTACTCATTAAAGTTTGTAAAGGCTTATCCGTTTTAACACCGCGAATTTCTTCTATTTCTACCCTTGTTATTGGTTGCTTGTAGGCGACGATCGCAAGTGTTTCAAGAGCTGCCTGCGATAAAGTATGATTACCTGGTGTCGCTACTAGTTTTTCGATATAGGGAGCATTTTTAGCATTTGTAGTGAGCTGATAGCCACCACCAATAAAACTAATTTTAAAACCGCGATCTTTTTCATTGTATTCATCCTGCAAATCACTTATTGCACTTAGAAGGGTGTCTTCTTCCAATGAGATGGTTTCACAAAGATCTTTCACTGTGATCCCTTCATCACCAACTACAAATAGAAGACTTTCGATAATGCTTTTTATTTCTTCGTTTGTCACACTGATGCCTTCCCTTCTCGTTCAAAAATCATAATTTCGCCAAAGTTTTTATCTTGTTCACAAGCCACATCTCTCGTTTTCATTAACTCAAGGACTGCAAGAAACGTCACAATCATATGCCCACGATCCTCTTCACTAAAAAGATCACTAAAACGCGTCTTTCCACTTCCTCGTAGCTGGTTCCGAATAGCGTTCATTCGATCTTCAATAGGAACATCTTCACTTTGAATCCGTGTACGCTTTGGTTTCTTTTCCTTTACACGTCTGGACATTTTTTGAAATGCCGCAAGCATATCATACAATGTAACGTCGCCAATGGAGGTTTGACTATCCTCATGACTAAATTCACTAGTATCCACAGGTGGCCGAGCATAAATAAGGCTTCGACTACTTTCTTTTTCCTTTAAATCATTCGCAGCCTCTTTAAACCTTCGATACTCAACAAGACGTTGAACGAGTTCATCACGGGGATCATCTTCAAACTCAGGGTCCTGTTCGAAAATTTCTTCTTCTTTTTGAGGAAGAAGCATTTTGCTTTTTATCGCAAGCAACGTCGCAGCCATAACAAGATATTCACTTGCCACATCAAGTTCTAACTCTTGCATTGTATGGACAAACGTTAAGTATTGATCTGTAATTTGCGAGACTGGAATATCATAAATATCCACTTCGTACTTATTTATAAGGTGGAGCAAAAGATCCAATGGACCTTCAAATGCATCAACCTTTACACTGTATTGCTTCATTTTCCATCTTCCTTTATCCAAGTCCATCTAGTATTCCGATTATATCACATTTACAATAGGGGCTTACAGCAATGCAAGAAAACCATCCGGTTCATTTTTAACGTAAATTGATTTCCATTGATCGTTAACAGTTTGATAGCATCCTGACGACTGATCGCTATTTTGATCCATAAGAGCACTCGCTTTATCCATTTAACACACATGTGCTACACTACTAAAAGAAATGGAGGAATCAGCATGTATTCAAAAGCCTATATTGATTATTTGGCTCATTTCCATGGACTTCGTGATTATTTTGAATGCCATGAAATCCTCGAAGAACATTGGAAAGAGGATCCGCGTGGAAGTCGTAAACTTCATTGGGTAGGTCTTATCCAAATTGCTGTTGGCCTCTACCACCATCGACGCGGTAATTTCACAGGGGCAAAGAGAATGATTGCTAATGCCATACGCATTTCCAAAAGCGAAAGTGAAGAACTCGATAAATTAGCGATAAATATTGATCAACTTTCTAAAAACCTATCAAAAGAGTTACAACTCATCAACAATCACTCTCCATACCAGGGATTTGATATTCCTCTCACAAGCTCCACCCTTCAAACGGCTTGTGAAGAAAGATGTCGTGAACTTGAATGTACTTATGGTAGTAAAAGCGATCTTTCGAATATAGAACTTATCCATCGTCATACGAGACGTGATCGATCAGATGTAATTGAAGAAAGAAAACAACAATTTGAAATAAAACAACAGAAAAGGAACGGCTAAGCCGTTCCTTTTCTTTGCATCTTACTTCATATTTTCTTCCAAGTGACACCTTTCAAAAAATGTCCCCGTATATTCATTACCCTTAATAGATATTTCATCACTTAGCATTTCTCGAAGTGCTTCAACCATTTGTTTTCCAATTCCTTGATGGCGATGGGAAGGATTAACGCTAATATCCTTTAACTCTACTTCGTTGTCGTTTACCCATTCAATTCCGAGCAATCCAATAATATCTTCTTCTTTCCAAAGAAAAAGCTGCAAAGAATCCATATCCTCATAGTCTTTAATCGATTGTTGCAGTTTCTTAATATCTTTTTCGTTCGGCATGAAGCTTAATAGCCCCATGGCTATTTTCTCATGAGCTTTCTTATAACGAATTAGCATGATTATCCCTCATTAAAGTAATTCTTGGCTTTCCGTTTAATAACTTATTCTAAAATCAATTAGAATGTTAAAATGATTCGACGAACAAGCTCAGCTAGCATGATAATGACAATGATCACACAGACCTAAGAATCAACCATTTTCTTTCTCTCTTCTTGGCTTTACGATTCCAAACTCTTTTGCCCTTCATCGCATACCATACTCATCATAGCCAAAAATGAACTGATAATCAACCTTCAAATGATTTTGATAAATTAGCCATTTCAATTGCTGCCGTTGCAGCATCCCAGCCCTTGTTACCAGCCTTAGTACCTGCACGTTCAACAGCTTGTTCAATGGTATTTGTGGTTAATACTCCAAAAATAACAGGTACACCCGTCTGCATCGTTAAATTCGCCACGCCTTTAGAAACTTCTCCACACACATAATCAAAGTGTGGTGTCGCCCCGCGAATAACCGTACCAAGCGTAACAATTGCATCATATTTTCCCGTTTCAACCATTTTCTTTGCGGCAAAGGGAATTTCAAATGCTCCAGGAACCCATGCTACATCAATGTTTTCTACGGACAAGCCATGACGCTTCAATGCGTCTTCAGCACCTCCAAGTAACTTACTTGTAATAAATTCATTAAATCTTCCTACTACTATACCCACTTTTAACCCAGATCCAACCAAGTTTCCTTCAAATGTTTGTCCCATTATTAATATCCTCCTATTTTCATACGTAAATTTTTAGAAATGAAGCATGTGTCCTAGCTTGCTATGTTTTGTTTTTAGGTACTTTTCATTCTCTTTTCGAGAAGCCATCTGAAGAGGTAGCCTAGATGCTACTTCAAGACCATAACCTGTTAACCCAGCTATTTTACGAGGATTGTTTGTCAGAAGGTTCATTTTAGAAACACCAAGGTCTCTCAAAATCTGTGCCCCTATTCCATAATCCCTTAAATCAGGCTTAAATCCAAGCTTCTCATTCGCTTCAACTGTGTCGTAGCCCTGTTCTTGCAGTTTATAGGCTTTCATTTTATTAAGAAGCCCGATACCTCTTCCTTCCTGGCGCATATACAAAAGCACTCCATGACCTTCCTCTTCAATTTGTGCCAATGCAGCATGTAGTTGTGGACCACAGTCACATCGAAAAGATCCAAACACATCACCAGTTAAGCATTCAGAGTGAACTCGCACAAGAGTTGGTTGATCTGGTAAGATTTCTCCTTTAATCAAAGCTACGTGCTCTTTCTGATCAAGAATGTTCGAATACCCTACCGCTCTAAAAGAACCAAACTCAGTCGGAAGTTCTATTTCTACTTCTTTTCGAACAAGAACATCTTTACGGTTACGATATTGGATCAGATCTTTAATCGTAATCATTTTCAAATCATACTCTTCAGCAATTTCCTTTAGATCAGGAACGCGCGCCATTTCACCGTCTTCTTTCATAATTTCACAAATAACACCAGCCGGGGCAGAGCCAGAGAGTCGTGCCAAATCGACTGCCGCTTCCGTATGACCTGCTCTTCTAAGGACCCCTCCATCCTTAGCAATCAATGGGAAAATATGACCTGGTCGATTAAAGTCTGAAGGTTTAGCATCCGGGTTAATTAAGTATTGAATTGTAGATGCTCTTTCAGCTGCCGAAATTCCTGTAGTTGTACTTTTGTGGTCGACACTCACTGTAAACGCTGTACCATGAGAATCTGTGTTATGATCTACCATTGGACTCAACTTCAGTTCATTTGCACGCTCTTCCGTAATCGGCGTGCAAACAAGGCCTCTTCCTTTTGTAATCATGAAATTGATTGTTTCAGGTGTGACTTTATCGGCTAAAGCGATAAAATCCCCTTCATTCTCCCTGTCTTCATCATCACAAACGATCACCACCCGGCCTTGCATTAAATCATAAATCGCTTCTTCTATTGTATGGAACATATACGATGACCCTCCTGATAGTACCATTATTTAAATCCATGATCTTCAAAAAACTGACTCCCAAGTGAAGCAGTAGGTTCGGGTTTTGAACCGCTTCTTTGCTCCAAGTACTTCATAATGTATTTACCAAGCATATCGCATTCTATATTCACTGTATCTCCCACTCTTTTTCTCCCAAGCACCGTTTCCTCTACGGTATGGGGAATAAGAGATATAGTAAGAGAGTGCTCCCCTATTCCAAAGACCGTAAGACTAGTACCATCAACAGAAACTGAGCCTTTTTCAATAAAGTAAATTAAAAGGTTTCGCGGAATCGAGATGTCATAATAAACAGCATTATCGATTTGTTCTACACGAGTAATTTTCCCCACACCATCAACATGTCCAGAAACAAAATGACCACCA
Organism: Anaerobacillus sp. QJM3NY_32; assembly: GCF_056173645.1. Lineage (NCBI taxonomy): Bacteria > Bacillati > Bacillota > Bacilli > Caryophanales > Bacillaceae > Anaerobacillus > Anaerobacillus sp. QJM3NY_32. The sequence continues at coordinate 2,539,735 of NZ_CM149684.1, forward strand.
AAGCGTCCATTTGCGGACATAGCTCTCTCAAGATTCACCGATGAGTTTGGCCCTAGCTGACGAAGACTGCTTGCACGAAATGTTTCAGGCATAATATCTACGGTAAAAGAAGAGTCTGTATACGTCGTAACAGTTAAGCACACGCCGTTTATCGAAATGCTATCTCCTAAATGAACGTCTTTTAAAATAGTCGACGCCGCAATTTGCATTGCAATGGATTCTCCTGATTGTTGAACACTTTCAACTCTTCCGATTTCTTCCACAATACCTGTAAACATTAAGAAAGCCTCCTTGATGAAATAATTCGAATATCATTTCCAATTTGTTCTACGCTATCCACTTGTAAATCGATCGCTTCATTCATCGTTTTAAAACCTGCACCTCCGAAAGCCGTAGGAGATTGACTCCCACCAATTAGCTTCGGCGCAATGTATGTAATAACTTGTTGAAAAGAGCGTGATTCAAGAAAGCTACCGTGTATTTCTGAACCACCTTCAACAAATACTGATGTAATTTCTCGTTCCCCTAAAAGGTCAAGAACTTTATCCATTGGGAGCAGTGGATCTGTGACAGCGATGATTTGGACATGTTTTGGGAAAGATCGCTTATTTTTTAGCGCAGCTCGTTTTGTTGTAATGATCCATGTTTCTGCATTCTCATCACTTATTACTTTAGCGTCAGAAGGCATCCTCAATTGACGATCTAACACGATTCTAATCGGCGATAGCCCTTCACCGAAACGAGTCGTTAGTGATGGGTCATCAGAGAGGACGGTTCCAATACCTACAAGAATGGCATCATGTTGATGACGATAGGCATGAACATCTTTTCTCGAGTCTTCCCCCGTAATCCATTTACTATCACCTGAATGAGTTGCTATTTTGCCATCAAGCGTTGTAGCAGCTTTCAACGTTACAAATGGTCTTTTTTGTGTAATGTAATGGAAAAACATCCGGTTTAGCTGTAAGGCTTCTTCTTCCATAAGCCCAATATGGACAGCTATGCCTGCTTTCTTTAGTTTAGTCACACCATTTCCTGCGACCAGGGGATTCGGATCTTGACTTGCAATAAATACCTCTTTGACTCCTGCTTGAATTAAAGCATCAGCACAAGGAGGCGTCTTTCCATGATGACTACATGGCTCTAGTGTCACATAGGCAGTACTCCCACTTGCTCGATTGCCCGCCATCTTGAGTGCTTGAATTTCGGCATGGCCTTCTCCAGCCTTTAAATGAGCTCCCATCCCTACGATACGCCCACTATTAACAATGACAGCTCCTACGGAGGGATTCGGACGCGTTTGACCTATCGTACTTCTAGCTAAATCGATCGCTGTTTTCATAAAATCCGTATGATTCATCGTATTTACTCCTGTTCCACTCTCCATTATTGGTTGAGAAGGAGAACAAAAAAAGCCTCCCAAAACACAGCTGTCCCGGGAGGCAAAAGTATATGCCAAATAAGCCTTTTGAATCTATGATTCAAAAGGAAATTGGTCACTTTTATTCCTTCTCCCATCCAGACTATACTGTCGGTTCTGGTTTCTCACCAGATCCACCGTTTGCTTACGCAACCGGGTCACGGACTTAGCTAGCATAAGCTAGTCATCACCGCCGGTTGGGATTTTCACCCGACCCCGAAGGAAAGTATTAAGTTTTTAAGAGTCTGATCTATTCTTCGTCCCAGACTTTTACTTCTTTCATTACGTCACCCTGTTTAACGCGAAGGACCGTATCCATTCCTTCTGTTACTTGACCAAAAACGGTATGAACGCCGTCTAGATGAGGCTGAGGTTCATGAACTAGGAAAAACTGACTGCCGCCCGTGTTTTTACCAGCATGTGCCATAGACAATGAGCCTGCTACGTGCTTATGAGGGTTACCTTCTGTTTCACAGTCAATTGTATATCCTGGTCCACCCATTCCAGAACCTGTAGGATCTCCACCTTGAGCAACAAAACCAGGGATTACACGGTGAAAATTCACACCGTTGTAGAAACCTTCATTTGCAAGCTTCTCAAAGTTAGCAACAGTGTTAGGTGCTGCTTCTGGATAAAATTCAATTTCAATAACTTCTCCATTTTCAAATGCAATTGTTCCTTTTTTCATAAATAAATCCTCCTGCACTAACAATTTTCTTAAAAGCTCTTTCATTATAGCACAGACTGAAGCTGTTCCATATCATTTATGCTTTTCAACTATTATTTTGATATAATCGCTTGTTTTAATGGCAAATCATGTCGAACTAAATCCTCGTATGACTCTCTCTCAACAACAAGGTTGGCCTCACCATTTTCAACAAAGACAACAGCTGGTCTTGGTAATCTATTGTAGTTATTTGCCATGGAATAACCATATGCCCCCGTTGAAAAAACAGCCATCGTATCACCAGCAATCGCTCGCTGTAACTGGCAATCCCAAATTAACATATCACCTGATTCACAACACTTTCCTGCTACAGAGTATAGGTGGTCTTTTGCTTCATTCATTCGATTTGCTATTGTGGCTTCATATTTTGCCTGATAGAGAGCAGGGCGTAAATTATCCGTCATCCCTCCATCTACAGCGAGGTAACGTCGCAACTCTGGAACATTTTTGTGTGAACCAACCGTATATAACGTCATTCCAGCTTCTCCTACTAGTGAACGACCAGGTTCAATCCAGATCTCAGGCATGTTCATTTGCCCTGTTACCTGATTTCTGATTGTTTCAATCATAGCTTCGATGTAGTTCCCTACTGGTAATGGGTGATCTTCACTCGTATATCGGATTCCAAATCCTCCACCAAGGTTAAGGACTTCAGGCTCAAAACCATAGGCATCATACCATGTTGTAAGATAGCTATAAATCTTTTCAATAGCCATTACAAAACCATTTGTTTCAAAAATTTGTGAGCCTATATGACAATGAAGTCCAAGAAGATGAACAGCACTCATTTTTGTTACATCCAATATCGCGCGTTCTACCTGACCACTCTGTAAATCAAAACCAAATTTAGAATCTTCTTGGCCTGTTAAAATATAATCATGCGTATGTGCTTCAATACCTGGTGTTATACGCAACAGCACATTAGCTTTCACATTTTTTTCTTCTGCAATTTGCTCAAGGAGAGATAATTCGTAAAAATTATCAACAACGAAGCAACCTATTTCTGCATCAAGCGCCATTCTAATTTCAGATTCACTTTTGTTATTTCCATGAAAATGAATACGCTCCACGGGGAAACCTGCCTTCAAAGCAGTATAAAGCTCTCCACCGGATACAACATCCAAACTTAATCCTTCTTCTTCTGCAAGTTGGATCATTGCCATACATGAAAAGGCCTTACTAGCATAAGCTACTTGATAGTTTACATTCTCACGTTCAAAGGCACTTCGAAACGCCCTTGCTTTGTCTCGAATCATAGCCACATCATAAACATATAACGCAGTGCCAAATTTTTTTCCTAATTGGACCGTATCGATCCCTCCAACTGTTAAATGCCCCTCTTCTGAAACTGCAGATGTACCGTATAAATTCACAATCATTTCTCCCCTCTCGCTTATATAAATGCGAGCTCCCTCCACACAATAAGAAAAACAGCCAACTTTATAGATAGGCTGTTTTCTCCGTATCCTCACGAGTTGGATTAGCTCACCACTGAAAGAAATTCATCCTCCAGTGACAGTCTGCAACTTATTCAGCAGCAGCCCAGCAAGAAAAGGATGGGTCCTTTCTCACTTCGGCAAATTGACCTTTCTGATATCGTCTTCGCATTCCATTCTATGCTCAGATATCTTACTCATTCGTTTTGCGCCTCTATCCCCATTACGTTCAATGAGGTCTATTCAATTAAGAAATAAATTATCATACTTTTTAAGATTCGGCAAGTGGTTTGTCCGGCTGCTTCGTTTCATTCTGGGGCTCTGTAATACTTGGACGCAATTTTGTCAAAGGAACAGAAACGCGAATTAGCACTTGAATAAACGCTTTTGCATTAAAAGGAATGAATGGCCATAAATAAGGTGTATTTAATGGCTTTAAGGCGACTAGGAAGAGAATAATAGCTGTCACGCCTATTATATATCCTGGAACTCTGAAGAAAAAGACAAGGAAAAGTAGTAATAATCTAACTAGTTTGTTCGCTATTGATAACTCATAACTTGGCGTTGCGTAAGAACCTATAGCCGCAATAGAAACATACAGAATAACTTCTGGAACAAATAATCCTACATCGATGGCAATTTGACCAATTAATACAGCCGCAATTAAACCCATCGCTGTAGAAAGCGGGGTAGGCGTATGAATGGCGGCCATTCTCAGTGTTTCGATCCCAATTTCTGCAAGAATGATTTGAATAAATATCGGCACATTCGTTTCATCATTTGGCCCAATAAAATCAATCGATTTAGGCAACAACCCAGGTTCATATACCGCCAATAACCACAGGGGAAGTAACAATAGCGCTGCTAGCATTCCTCCAAAGCGGACCCATCTCAAGAATGCACCTGGTAATGGAGCTTCCCTGTATTCTTCTGCATGTTGAACATGGTGGAAAAAGGTTGTTGGCGTAATAATAACACTCGGAGAAGTATCGACGATAATCAAGACATGCCCTTCTAACAAATGGGATGCGGCTACATCTGGCCTTTCCGTATATCGTACAAGTGGAAAAGGATTTCCCGCCTGATGCACTAAAAACTCTTCAACAGTTTTATCAGCCATAGGAATACCATCAATATTAATTTCTTTTAGTTTTTTCTTAATGATTTCAACTAAGTTTGGGTTAGCTACATCCTGAATATAAGTGATACACACATCCGTTTTGGAACGCTCTCCGACTTGAAATATTTCATTACGCAAACGACCATCTCTAATACGCCTTCTAGTAAGTGCAGTATTCTCAATAATATTTTCTGTGAAACCGTCTCTAGAACCTCTGATCACTTTCTCAGTGTCTGGCTCTTGAGGCGTTCTACCTGGATACTTTCGAACATCAATAATGTAAGCAATCTCTTCGCCTTCCATAAATACAGCGATCAGTCCAGAAAGAACTTGATCGACGACCTCATCGAACGTCTCTACTTTTGTTACTTGCTGATGGGGTAAATGATTATGGATAACTTGCTCGAATTTAACGGTCAAGCGATGATGATCATCTAATTCCATCAATTCACGCATGATTTCAACAATGATTGATGTATCACATAAACCAGTACAATAATAGAATTGTATTTCTTTATTCAAAATCTTGAGTTTACGTACACCTACGTCAAAACTTTCCCCAATGCCAATTGATTTTTTCAAGAAGTCTTCATTTTCTTTTAATTTTTTAAATATTTTTTGTTTGTTATTCATTTTTGTTGTCATAGAAACCGCTCCTTTCAAGCAGAATTTGAACGGCTTTCAATGTTATAGGCGACCCAACCTCCGGATCATCAAGCCCAGACATTTTACCTATATCACCGACACCTATAATAATTGGGACATTCAGTTTATCTAAAATAGATACAGTATCCCCATCTATTCTCCCAGCTTCCATATCAGCAAATCCATTCTTATCAACACCGAAATGCGTTAATTCACCATCCCTGTCGATGGAAACATCTACTCTCGTCCATTCAGAGAAGTGTGTTCTCGAGGCAACTGCAATCGCACCAAGTAGTTCAACATCTTCATCCTCAGCCACAGCCTGCATCGCTAGTTCTCCATAACCTTCACCCGGAAAACCACTGTCATCAAACATTACAAAGATTGGATCATGTGGAGCTTCTTTAATTAGGGAAACAATTTCATAACCAGCAAGCGGGGTTGGATTTCCTGCTGATTGGCTAATGCATCTCCCGCCAATATCCGAAGCCACTTTTTCAATTGCTTTTTGCGCGTAAAGATCTCCATCAGTAACGAAAATAACCCGCCGCTTGTTCAATTCATTCACCCCTTTGGCTTGAATATAATGGCTATGATAAATCCGAAAACAATAGCTGATGAAATTCCAGCTGAAGTTAACTGAAATATCCCCATTGCAATGCCTATAAATCCATGTTCCTCTCCTTGCTGCATCGCCCCATGTAGCAAGGAATGCCCAAAGCTCGTAATTGGGACTGTCGCACCTGCTCCTGCGAATTCAATCAGTCGATCGTATATACCAAAACCGTCAAGAATCGCTCCAGTCACCACAAAAGATGACATTACATGAGCAGGCGTTAATCTAAAAATATCGAGCAATAACTGACCAACAACACAAATGGCTCCTCCTACTGCAAAAGCAATGAAGTATTCCACTATTCCTCACCTCCAACTCGCTCAAAAACCACTGCATGAGCGATAGCAGGCATACTTTCTTTCTGTTGCACCATAACGGGGCTATGCAAGCATCCTGTAGCAGTAACTAGAATTTTTGAATACTTCCCTTGTTTTAGAAGCTCAATGAGATGACCATACGTAACAACCGCCGAACAGGCACACCCGCTTCCACCTGCGAATACTTCCTTCTGATCAGGTCGATAGATCATTAACCCACAGTCATTATGATTATTAGTAATGTCAAACCCTTTCTCAAGCAATAAATCACGAACAATCGGAGAACCAACTGCAGATAGATCTCCAGTAACAATTAAGTCATAATCTGAAGGTTTTACATTTAGGTCCTCAAAATGTGTGGCCAATGTATCTGCTGCCGCTGGCGCCATCGCACTCCCCATATCAAACGGATCCTTGATTCCCCAGTCAACTACTCTTCCAATCGTTGCCGCAGAGATTTGAATGTCCGATAACTCCTGACTAACTAACGCAGCTCCAGCACCAGTTACAGTTGATGTCGCAGTACCAGGTTTCTGACCTCCATATTCTGTTGGATAACGGAACTGTCTTTCAGCAGTTGCATTATGGCTACTCACTCCAGCAATAGCCCTCTCAGCAAAACCACCATCAACTAGAGAAGATGCAATCGCTAGGGATTCCATGGATGTCGAGCATGCTCCAAAAACACCTAGAAAAGGAATATGATTAGACCTTGCTGTATAAGTTGCGCTTACGATTTGATTTAATAGATCACCCGCTACAAAAACATCAACTTGATCAGGAGCTAATTCTTTTTTCTTCAAACAACTCATTACTGCATCTTCTAACAATTTTCTTTCAGCAAGCTCCCAATTTGCCTGATTACAATGAAGGTTAGCATAGGTCACATCAAACGAATTTCCAAATGGACCTTCTGCTTCCTTTGGGCCTGTTGCTGTACCTACTGATTGTAAATAAACATTTGAAAAACTCCATGTTTGCTTTCCTGATTTCATACAGGTTCTCTCCTTATATCAGGGCTTTAAAAACCATTCTGACCATCCCTACAATGTAAGCCGCAACGACGCCAAACACGATGACTGAGCCAGCAAGTTTAAACATATTGGTTGCTATACCAAGTACAATCCCTTCGCTTTTATGCTCGAGAGCAGCACTAGTAATCGAATTAGCGAAGCCTGTAACTGGTACAGCTGAACCTGCTCCCGCAAATTGACCAAGCCTGTCATACCAACCGAAAGCCGTTAATAAAGCTGCGATCAATATGAGAGTGGCTACAGTCGGGTTTCCAGCATTTTCTTTAGAAAAATCAAAGACATTGATATAGAAATTCTGAACACCTTGCCCGAACATACAAATAAACCCGCCTACAACAAACGCTTTTATGCAGTTGAAAAAATACGGCGGCTTTGGCTGATACTCTTTAATGTTCTGACTATACTTTTCCTGATCGTTTAATGATTTTTTCATTACTTGATCCCTCCATCCACAAAAATTGTCCAATGAAACAATGATCCGAATACTTTACCAAGTACTATAGCCATTAGTAAAACCAAAATTTTATCTATAAACCCAATCCGTTTCGTTAATATTGGCAAGACATTAAGTACTTCTGTTAATGCTGCTGCTAACATCCCAATAAATATACCTGCACCGAGTCCAATTGGGATCACTACAAATTTGGGCAGGCCAAGAGTTGGATTTCTTAACGATAACCAACTTGCCACTACAGCACCTACAATGATCCCCCATTCATAAAAACGAATGAGGTGTAACGTTTTGGACAATTGAGTGAGCCTGGGGATAATGCCAAGAACTGAAAGAAATGCAACAAATCCAGCCCCAACCGCAATCCCTTCAGCAAATCCGATTAACATCACTAAGAGAAATTGAGCATTCATGGTTTCGAATTTCCGTTTTCTTCGTTCTCATGAACGATTACATATTGATCAAGGTCCTGTTGATAATTAAACATTTCCACTTCAAGTGGGCTAGGTTCTTCGTTAAACCGCTTTTTGAAAAGATGGTTAAAGAACAGGACCATCCCAATTCCAAGTCCAAATGAGTATGGTACTTGTAGAAGCAGTGGTTTTGGATTGTCGATTCCAGTCACAATTTTATATATTTGCTGATGAACCTCTCTCATACTGACGTCTTCATGAAAATTCATAATAGCGAGGGCCGCACCAATAAATAATAAAAACCAGATAAGAACAAAATAAACGGGTGCTAATTTCTTCTTTGGATACTGAACTTCTACAATCGTTTGTGTAGGACCGACTACTTGAATCTCAACGTTTTCCATTTCGCTATGGATGGACATAATGACTTTCATAACATCGATTACGACTAAGTTCTTATCCTCTTTCGTCACATGGTAAATCTGGATATTCTCCACCTTACTACAACAAGAATCTTCTCCTATGAGCTGAGCAATATCACCAATCAATAACTTCTTATTAGGTGGTACTTTCTTTTTTTGCCTAAGTCGAAGATATATTATCTGACTATCCATGATCCTCCACCTCCTTATTCAAGGGGCATATTGGTTATAGTATGTTTCTACCAAATGACTCTCATTCTTTAGCAACCTAAGTACCATTAATTCCCTAGAAGTTTGGGTCCTTTTTATATCATCCATTCATTAATCTTAGTGATAGCTCTATTATTATTCTGGTAAAAAAATCCTTTCCAAACAAAAAAGAACAGAATGAGCTATTTGCTCATCTGTTCTTTAATTTGTTTTAATATTTTCTTTTCAAGTCTCGATACTTGAACTTGAGAAATCCCCAGTCTTTCTGCCACTTCAGACTGAGTTTGATCTTTATAATACCTTAAATAAACAATTAGTCTCTCACGATTATCAAGATACTGCAATGCTTCCTTAAGGGCTAATTTATCAAACCAAGCACTATCTGTATGATCGGCAATTTGGTCGAGTAAAGTGATAGGATCTCCATCGTTTTCATAAACCGTTTCATGAATAGAAGTTGGTGCCCTTACAGCTTCTTGTGCCATGACAACTTCTTCCGGCGTGACTTCTATTCGTTCTGCAATTTCATTAATTGTCGGCGTTCTGCCGAGCGTTTTCGATAACTCATCCTTCGCTTTCCTAACTTTATTGCCGGTTTCTTTAAGGGATCGACTCACTTTCACTGTTCCATCATCTCTAATGAAGCGCTGAATTTCCCCGATAATCATTGGTACCGCATAGGTGGAGAATTTCACATCGTAACTTAGATCGAACTTATCCACGGATTTTAACAAACCAATACAACCGATCTGAAACAGGTCATCCGCTTCATACCCTCTATTTAGAAATCGCTGCACAACGGACCAGACGAGACGCATATTCTTTTGAACAATGAGGTCTCTGGCTCCCTGGTCCCCATTCTGGCTTTGTTTAATCAATTCCTTCACTTCATCAGGCTTCAGTTGCGACTGCTTCCCTTTTCTAACCTCCACGTCCATATGCAGGTCCCCTTAATTACATAGCGCTTTATTTTTTGATAGATACTTCATTAAGTGAATGGTCGTACCCTGGCCACTTGCAGACTCCACTTTGACCTCATCCATAAAATTCTCCATAATTGTAAAGCCCATCCCTGATCGTTCTAGTTCAGGCTTTGTTGTAAACAAAGGTTGTCTTGCTTCCTCAAGGTCAAGAATTCCCATTCCATGGTCACGAATGGTTAAATTGACCGTGTCGTCATTTAACTCGACCGAAATGTAAACCTTCTCTTCAGAATTTTGCTCATATCCATGAATAATGGCATTTGTAACAGCTTCCGATACAACTGTCTTGATTTCAGTAAGTTCATCAACAGTTGGATCGAGCTGCGCAATAAAAGCTGCTACAGTTACACGAGCAAATGATTCATTTTGACTGAGCGCAGAGAACTCGATATCCATACGATTCCTCATTATGCCACCCCCAAAGTAGCGAGGGCATGCTGCTCATCAGCCTCAAGCCTCACAATTTTAAAGAGACCTGACATTTCAAATAATCTCTTAACAGGTGGAGAGATTGAACATACGACCATTTCTCCTCCAAAACTCTTCACTTTATTGTACCGCCCTAGAATAACACCGAGACCTGAACTATCCATGAATGAAAGACCTTCTAGACTTAGCACAATATGTTCAATTTTACGCTCTTCAATAATCGAATCTACCCTGTCTCTTAGTTCTTCTGATGTATGATGATCCAACTCTCCATCAAGACGAATCAAAAGAACGGGATGGCGCACTTCAAGATTGATCGAAAGACTCACGTCACATTCCTCCTCATGTTTGCTTGTGAGTTTTTTCTCTCTTTACAGGGTTAATTCCTTCTTCGTGACAAAACTAGTGAGATTTCGATGAAAGAGGTGATCACTTGACAGTTTGAGTAGGCGCTTTGGCGAACTGTGCAGCTGTTCGTTTCATCAGCTGCCACCAGGAAGCTTTTTGAATGTCTTTGGCTGCAATAACCGGAGATGTAGCTGTCACATGACCATCTATTTTCACAGACAACTCACCTACCTCTTCCCCTTTCTTAACAGGTGTTTCTATATTCTTATTGACTTTGATGCTTGTTGTAATTTTACCGTTTTCTTGCCCTTTCTTAAGAAGAACGGAAACTCGCTCAGAAGTTACAACAGACATGGTAGGTTGATCTCCTTTATTTACCTTTACTTCTTTCACGATGTTGTTTCGATCGAATAACTTATGTGTTTTATATTGAGAAAATGCATAATCAAACAGTTTAGTAATATCTGCATTACGTACTTTTGGAGATGGAGCACCCATTACAACGGCCACCACTCGCATGTCATCTCTTTTCGCCGTTGCCGTAAGACAATACTTTGCTTCACTTGTAAATCCTGTCTTCAACCCATCTACACCAGGATAAAATTTAACAAGCTTATTAGTGTTAACGAGCCAGAATTTCTTATCTGTATCCTGCCTCAGGTAGTCTTCATATAATCCAGTATATTTTGTAATCAATTCATATTTAAGAAGCTCTTTAGCCATAAGGGCCATATCATTTGCAGTGGAATAATGACCTTCCGCTGGTAATCCAGTAGGATTTACAAAATGAGTGTTTTTGAGTCCCATTGATTTTGCTTTTGCATTCATCGAATTAACAAATTCTTCTTCCGAACCAGCGATCGCTTCAGCCATTGCTACCGAAGCATCATTACCGGAAGCAATTGCAATACCTTTTAACATATCGTTAACCGTCATTTCTTCCCCTGCCTCAAGAAAAATCTGTGAACCACCCATCGAAGCAGCATATTCACTTGCTCTAACTTTCTGATCGAGGCTTATTTTTCCACTTTCAATCGCTTCCATAATTAAGATCATGGTCATGATTTTAGTCATACTTGCAGGAGGAAGCTTTTTATCACTATCTTTTTCAAACAATACTTCACCTGTATCTCGCTCAATCAAAATAGCGGAAGAAGAATTCTCTGCGATTTTTAGCTTTGCTTCTTCTGCATGCGCAAAAGAAGGAACAATAAGAGTTACTCCCAGCAAGAAGGCGAGCGCTGTTGCAACAACTTTCATTGGTGATCCCTCCATTCTTAGTATTACAAGGATTTCCAACATCTTGGAAAAATATACGAATTCTATATCCTCTATTGATAATCGCATTCAATCTCCTTAAATCTTTTCACGGATGTATACACATGGACATGTTAATGAAGTAGTTGATTATTGCCTTAATTACGCTCTGAGATGAAGATGTCACGTGAATGAGCCAAAAAGATAAGCTCACATAGCTAAACACATAAAAAAAAGAAGCCTCCCAAAAGAGACTTCTCAAGATACTATCTTTTTTTATTAGTTAATAACTTTATAAATTAGCTGTGGCTTTTCAGCAGCTTGCTTAGAAAGAGTATAAGCTTCATTAATTTTATCGATTGAGTTCTGAACGTCTTCTTCATCACTGTGAAGAACAACTAGTGCTTCGCCTTTCTCCACTTTATCGCCGACTTTTTTCTTCAGGGTGATCCCAACACCGTGATTAATTTGATCGTCTTTTGTCGCTCTTCCTGCACCAAGATACATAGCAGCAACACCAACAGATTCAGCATCAATTTCTGTTACATACCCATCTTGATGTGCCGAAACTTCAATATCATGCTTTGCCTGTGGAAGTTTAGAAAGATCATCAATGACGGATACATCCCCACCTTGAGCTTGAACGAGCGTTCTAAATGATTCAAACGCTTTTCCATTTTGAAGATTCTCTTCAAGTGTTTTATACGCCGTCTCAAAGTCATCGAAAGCACCAGCTATCACTGTCATATGTGAAGCAAGTTCTAGAGAAAGCAGGCGAAGATCCTCGATATTTTCTCCTTGAAGAACCTGACAAGCTTCTCGAACTTCATTTGCATTTCCTACTTCAAAACCAAGCGGCTGACTCATATCACTAATAACTGCCACAGTGTTTCGTCCAAGGTTGTTTCCGATGTTAACCATTTCTTTAGCAAGAGCTTCTGAGTCTTCAAGCTTCTTCATGAAAGCACCGGATCCGGTTTTGACATCAAGAACAATACCATCTGCTCCAGAAGCAAGCTTTTTACTCATGATAGATCCTGCGATCAATGGAATGGAATCCACAGTAGCTGTTACATCACGAAGCGCGTATAATTTTTTATCTGCTGGAGCGAGGTTCCCTGTCTGACCAGCTACAGAAAGTTTATGTGTATTCACATTATTCACAAATTCTTCTTTGGTCATCTCAATGTGGAATCCTTTAATAGACTCCAGCTTATCTAAAGTTCCACCGGTATGACCTAAACCTCGGCCAGACATTTTTGCAACTGGTACACCTACAGAAGCAACCAATGGACCAACGATAAAGGTTGTCTTATCCCCTACTCCTCCAGTTGAATGCTTGTCCACTTTATGACCCTCTATAGCAGATAGATCGATTGTTTCTCCAGACTCTACCATTGCTTGGGTAAGCATAGCTGTTTCATTAGACTTCATCCCATTAAAATAAATCGCCATCATTAAAGCTGACGCCTGGTAATCAGGGATGTCCCCCTTTGTATATCCTTCAATAAAGAAATTAATTTCTTCTTTTGTCAATTCATTTCCATTACGTTTTTTTTGAATAACATCAACCATTCTCATTCGAATAGCTCTCCCTTCTACTTTAACCCATTTTACTTACAATTGTTTTAACTAAAAGAAGGAAGTTTGCCTTTACCTTCTCTGTTGTTTCAATTACTTCGTCGTGGTGAAGTGGTTGATCCAGAATTCCGGCAGCCATATTTGAAATACAAGAGATACCAAGTACATCCATGCCCGCATGTCTGGCAATGATAACTTCTGGTACAGTTGACATTCCAACGGCGTCTCCACCTAGCGTTCTTAGCATTCTAACTTCTGCTGGGGTTTCATAAGTTGGTCCAGTATTTCCGACATATACTCCAGATTGTAGTTTCATTCCAAGTTCTGTTGCCGTATCTTGTGCTAAACGTTGAAGATCCATTGAATAAGCGGTAGACATATCCGGGAAACGTGGTCCAAACTCATTGCTATTTGGTCCAATTAATGGATTTGTTCCGAAGTTATTAATATGATCAGCAATAACCATTAAATCTCCAGGTTGGAACTCTTCATTTATACCACCTGCAGCATTCGTTACGATTACTTTAAGAATCCCAAGTTCTTTCATCACTCGAACGGGGAATGTTACTTTATCCATTGAATATCCTTCATAAAAGTGAAAACGCCCCTGCATGGCTGCTACTGCTTTTCCATTTAACGTTCCGAATACAAATTGTCCAGCGTGCCCTTCTACTGTTGAGACGGGAAAATTCGGAATGTCACTATAGGGGATTTGAACTGGGTTTTCAATTTCTTCAGCCAGTACACCAAGACCAGAACCTAAGATCAGCCCGATTTCTGGACGAAACTCTCCAACTTGACTTTGTATATAGGATGATGCATCTTGAATTTCTTGTTTAATTGTCATTTTCGTTCCTCCTCTTGATTCTTAAAGCTTTTTAAGAAAGCTTGTCCCGTGTTTTGGTAACGTTACATCAAAATTATCCGCAATAGTTGCTCCAATATCAGCAAATGTGTCACGAATACCGAGATCTACCGCTTCTTTTATCCCTTTATGGTAGGCAAGTAATGGAACATATTCACGTGTATGATCTGTTCCATGATGAATTGGATCATTCCCATGATCAGCTGTGATCAATAACAAATCATCTTCTTCCATTCGATCGAGAACTTCCTTTAATCTCTCGTCATACTCTTCTAGCGCTTCACCATAGCCTTGTGGGTCTCTTCTATGCCCATATAATGCATCAAAGTCCACGAGGTTCAGGAAGCTGATTCCTTCAAATTGCATTTGTTGAGTTTCAAGCAACTTATCCATACCGTCCATATTTGATTTCGTACGAAGAGACTTTGTTACACCTTCTTCGTCATAAATATCTGAAATCTTTCCGATTGCAATAACGTCTTTCTCATTGTCTTTTAATTCATTCATAACCGTATGTCCAAACGGCTTAAGCGCATAATCATGGCGATTGGAAGTGCGTTTAAAGTCGCCTGGCTCTCCTAGAAATGGTCTTGCGATTACTCGTCCAACCATATATTCTTCTGCTTTTGTCATTTCTCTTGCAATCTCACAAATATGATAAAGCTCATCCAATGGAACAACATCTTCATGGGCCGCAATTTGAAGAACTGAATCTGCAGAAGTATAAACAATAAGTGCACCGGTCTTTACGTGCTCTTCACCAAGTTCTACAAGAATTTCTGTCCCTGAAGCAGGTTTATTTCCAATGATTTTTCTTCCAGTTCTGCTTTCAAGCTCGGAGATGAGATCGTCAGGAAATCCATTAGGGAAGGTTCTAAAAGGCTGTTCTATGTGAAGGCCCATAATTTCCCAATGACCAGTCATCGTGTCTTTCCCATTCGAAGCTTCCATCATTTTAGTATAATGTGCCATTGGCTTATCTGCTTTACTAACCCCATTAAGTTCCCGAATGTTGCCAAGACCCAATTTCTCCATATTTGGCATCTTCAAACCATTCATATGATCTGCGATATGACCTAGAGTATCTGCACCTAGGTCGTCAAATTGATCAGCATCAGGAGCCTCACCAATACCCACCGAATCCATTACAACCAAAAATACTCTCTTAAATCGTTTTGTCATTATGATCCTCCTCATTCAATGTCTATCTATTGTTACTATTCCCTTCAAAAACAAAAAAACTCACGCATGAATGCGTTTACGAAAGCAGAAAAAAGAAAAAATCTGGCCAATGACCAGATCTCTTTCTGGAGAAAGCCTCCTATTAGGCCCTTGGATGGTAAGTTGAATAAATATCCTTCAACCTCGCTTTAGTTACATGTGTATAGATCTGTGTTGTTGAAATATCTGCATGTCCGAGAAGCTCCTGTACTGCTCTAAGGTCCGCTCCATTTTCAAGTAAGTGTGTTGCAAATGAATGTCTAAGTGTATGGGGGGTAAGAGGTTTTAAAATGTTAGCTTTCAATGCAAGCTTTTTAAGAATTTTCCAGAAACCTTGTCTCGATAGGCTTTCACCACGATGATTCAAGAAAAGCATTTCGTTTTTATTCTTCTTCATTAATCGCCCTCTACCTTCATCCAAATAAATGGTTAAGGCATCTCTTGCCATCTTACCTAAAGGCACAATTCGTTCTTTATTCCCCTTACCAATCGTTCGAATAAAACCCATTGTTAAATGAACATCTTCCATTTTCAAATCAATGAGTTCACTCACACGCAAACCTGTTGCATACAATACTTCAAGCATAGCGCGATCGCGTTTACCAAAAGGAGTCGAATAATCGGGTGCCTCTAGCAGCTGCTCTACTTCAGTTGTTGACAAAATCTTAGGTAGTTTCCGCTCTGTTTTTGGTGTTTCAATATGTACAGAGGGATCTTGATCCACTGCCTTTTCTCTAAGTAAAAATTGATGAAAGGCACGAATAGAAGCAATGTTTCGAGCAATTGTAGTAGATGCTTTTCCACTGTCTCTTAGCGTATAGAGATAATTAACAATATGCACACGTCGCACTTCATCCAAAGTGGAAATGTTCTCATTTTCTTTTATGTGTTTTAGATATTGAGCGAGATCTCGCCTGTATGCATCGAGAGTATTTTTGGACAGGCTCCGCTCAACTATCAAATAGTGCAAAAAATCCTGTACCTGATCTTCCATTGTAAACGCTCCTTATTCACCTGTCTGGTAAAACAAATTGAGCCTTTCAAGGAAAGTGTGTTGAATACCCGATTCCATTTGAACGACTTTCACTGCTTTTCCTTGTGGCACATCATACCGATGATAATTCTGGTACTCTTGATTTACCCAGAGAATGCCAAAGTAAAACAGTAATGTACAACCTGTGAACAGTAAGAAAACTTTCATTGTATCTAAAACAAGCAATAAACCCCTTCTCAAACTAACGCACCTCCATCTCTAGTAAAAGATATGCCAGGGATAGAGAATTTTATACATCGTTAGGAGATACAGGTTCTTAAATGTCTTCTATTACAATTATGAATGATTAACGGCTTGCTCCGGCTGTTCTTTATCTTCCTGTCCTTGACAACGGTGACAGATCCCATGAAATGTAAGGCGATGATCTTTAATTTTAAAGTTCCAATCATTCTCAACTACCTTTTCTACATCACCAAGTAAATCATCTTGTATTTCATCTACTGCACCACACTCAATACAAACCAAGTGATGGTGAAAATGGGCAGCGCCTTCTTGCCTGAGGTCAAACCTTGAAACACCGTCACCAAAATTAATTTTATCAACGATTTTCAATTCAGCTAATAACTCAAGCGTTCGATATACAGTTGCTAATCCAATTTCAGGAGATTTTTCTTTTACTAAAAGATACACATCTTCAGCGCTTAAATGGTCTTCTTCGTTCTCAAGAAGTACCCGCACGGTTGCTTCTCGCTGGGGCGTTAACTTATAGCTTTGAGAATGAAGATGTTTCTTAATTCGATCGATTCTGCTTTCCATGTCCCATTTCCCTCCCTCGATCGATGCCATTTTCATTATAAGCAGTAGGGAAATCGGTGTCAAATTAAAATCATTATCAACCTAATGTTGTAATGATTTTAATTTGATAATGAATATAATTTACTTCATTTCCACTACGGCCTTTATCAATCCTGGTGATAAATAAGCTTCAAACCATGCTGCTAGACAAAGAAAACTTAGCGCACATATAACTAGTCCTGAAAACCTTAAGAATGGAGGAAGAATCGGTTCTATTCTGCGTTTCATAAATAATTGCCTCATCAGTCGAAGCGAAAAAGTTAGAGAAGCCGTTGCAACGATCACCATCGCGGGTACCGCTATAATATTCTGTGGAAAGACTGAAACAAATGCCAATAAGAAGCCTTTCCAGCTCATTTGATTCACAAGAAAACCTACTGTAAAACCAACAACTATCCCTTTTAGAAAGAGCATAATTAGTACAATTGGAAGACCAATAATCGTAAGTCCTAGAAGCCACATCAAACCAATATATTTGGCATAATGAGTTAAGCTTTGATGAAACATTTCAGATGATGTTGCGAACTGTCCATCTGATACCTGTCCAAAAAAACGCCCCAAGTATACAGCAAGATCTTCTTTTTGAGTGAAGCTTAGACTATTGACTATAACGGCTCCGAATACAATGCCCATGAGGAACAATACGGCAATAAATGTGTAAAGAGATAAATGATCTGATAGATGAGTTGATATCATTTGCTTCAGATGTCGGCTACGATTCATACGATTTCCTCCTTCATACGACCTTTGGTAAAGTCTATGAAATGGATTTTGAACGTATGACTGATCGATAGATTATCTCTTTTGGTTTACAACTTTACCGTATGTTCCACCCCCACCTTGTTCTAAAGTAAGCTGCCCATTCCTTGAAAGGACGATCATATGAGCGAGTGACTCTCCCACAACGCCGGTCAGATCACTCTCAGTCACCCGGTGAAGAATATTCATCTCCGTACTAAAAGAATCTAATAGACGCTCGAAAGTTTTTGGTCCAACCCCTGGTAGAAAGTCTAGAGGAACGTGATGTACATATGGAGGACGAACAGGGCACGTCGACGCTGAACTCAATTCTTGAATTCGATTCGCCACCCCTTTTATAATCTTCTTACTTCCGCATGAATCGCAAACCAACTGATTAACTGGAGAATTACATTTAGAGCATATGGTCTCATAATATTTACCTAATTTTGGGTCCAATCCAAAATTCGCTGCAATTTTCCGGTCATATTTGCCTTGTAATGCCTTTTTCCACTCAAGAAATGTGGGTTGTTTTAAATATAAGCATTGATATTCTCGAGCTATTTTTTGTGTGGAATGTGCGTCTGAATTCGTCAAAAATGGGTAACGATGAAGTTCTTCAATTTGGTCTGCCATCTGTGTGTTAGAAGAAAGACCTAATTCAATTCCATCAATATTGTTTAGGTCAAAAACTTCGCTTATTGACTGATGGACTCCCTTCCCAAATAGGCTCTTAAATGGTGTGAATATATGGGCAGGTATAAATAAACCATCAAGCTCTTTTGCCTTTTCTTGAATGACCTCCGCTCTTTCATATATGCGTTGAGAACTTAGAGTAATGTTCGTCATTCTAGCTCTTAGCCAATCTGAAAAATGTTTCATTTTTGTTAAATCAGGCAAATAAACTAGTACATGAATAGGACCCTGACAATTCTCATCATAGATTTCGATTTCTGTACCTAAAATGAGAGTGAGAGATTCAAACCGAATTCCACCCTCACTCAATTCATAACATTCACCCTTCTCCAAATAATCTTCTATCTCTTTCATAACTTCAGGAACGTGGCAATCGATCACGCCAACCATATCAAGCCCTTTTCTTGCACTAGCTTCATTAAGGATATGAGATAGTGTTAACGTTTTTGAACCAGTTATCTTAACAGGTTTGTTCGTTCTAGTTCTCCCGATATGAATATGAAAATCTGCATAACATGATTTCATGTAATCACTTCAATTTCATTTGTAAATACATGAGAGCATAAGCGGTTTTAGCATCATGAATTTCCTGGCTTTCTACCATCTTTTCCATTTCTTCTATTGTTAAATGAAGAACATCAAGAAACTCATCTTCATCAGCCGATTGTTCTCCTTTTTTCTCTAATCCCTTTGCTACGTATAAATGAACAAGTTCATTTGCAAAACCAGGTGATGTGTAAAATGAAATCACTTTTTCAAGTGAGTCACACGTATATCCTGTCTCTTCTTCTAATTCACGAACTGCTGTAACTTCAGGTTTCTCCCCTGGTTCAAGTTTCCCAGCTGGGATTTCCACGATAGCTTTATCAAGGGCTTTACGATATTGTCTGACAGCTAAAATTTTATGATCCGACGTCTCTGCAATAACCGCAACAGCACCAGGATGATCAATTAATTCACGCTTGCTTTGTTTCCCATTTGGTAACTCAACATCTTCCACTCGTAAGTCAATAATTCGACCTTCGTAAATCGTTTCTGAATGCAAGGTCTTTTCATATAAATGGTCCATTTGTTCATCATCTCCTGGTTCTAAAAATTCAAATCGATACATAAAGTCTATCACATGAGACAGATAATAGGGAAAAGACTAAAACCATTAATGTATCGAACTATTTAGGAGGTTCTGTTTATGAAAGTCTATATTCAGCCAAACGGTGTCACAATGGTAGGAAAACCAAAGCAGATTCAATTAATGATTAGACATTATATGAATCATTATGAAACGATTGAAGAATGGATTCAGGCTCCTGCTGTTCGAACTAAAGCACACCTAAGGTTAATACAATAAGAAAACAACAAGAAGAGGCTGGGACAAAACCCGATAAATTAAAAAAAGAGTGGCCCGCGAACAACGTAGTTGTTCGCGGGCCACTCTTTTTATGTTTTTCATCTCATTTTAATAAGAAAATAAGGACACCATCTGATAAAATTAAAGTTACCACACAATAACCATCGGAGGTGCCCTTATGTTTAAAGAGTATAACATGAATCAAGTGATTTTACCTATGGATTTAGGAATGAAACTTCAAGAAAATGATATTGCCTATGCCGTTCACGACCTGGTCGAACAGATTCCAGATGAAGCTTTCTCACGTTTTTTACGCGATACAGGATGTCCCTCTTATCATCCACGTATGATGATGAAAGTGATTCTATGTGCGTACACGCAATCGGTTTTTTCAGGAAGAAAGATTGAAGCCCTTCTTTACGATAGCGTTCGCATGATGTGGTTGTCTCAAGGTTATGAACCGAGTTACCGTACGATCAATCGCTTCCGTGTCCATCCCGAAGCTATGGAGCTTCTTCGCGAGTGCTTCGTTCAGTTTCGATGTCATTTGGTTAAAGAAGAGGCGATTGATCAGGAAGCGATTTTTATTGATGGAACCAAAATTGAGGCGAACGCCAATAAATTTACGTTTGTTTGGCGCAAGTCTGTTGAAAGGTATAGTGCCAGTCTGATCGAAAAATCGAACCAAATGTATGATGAGTTGGTTGAAAACGAAATCATTCCTGAGATCAAGCGAGAAAATCCGGAACAACTCTCCATTGAAGAGCTTTTAAAAATCGAAGAAAAGCTGGAAGATAAGGTGGAGGAATTGAGTGAGAAGATTGACGCCAGTGAAGAGGTAAACGAGCGAAAAAAACTTCGGTCCGAGCGAAAAGGGCCGAAGCAATCCCTCAAGCAGTTGAAAGATATCGTAGGGCGCAAACAGAAATACGAGACCGACATGGCCATTTTCGAAGAACGCAACAGTTATTCGAAGACTGATCACGATGCCACTTTCATGCGCATGAAAGAAGATCACATGAAAAACGGGCAATTAAAAGCTGGTTACAATCTCCAAATTGCGACAGAAGGACAATATACGCTCGCTTACGATATCTTTCCAAACCCGACGGATACACGTACATTACGTCCCTTTCTCGACCATATCGAGAACGACTTTTTTACACTCCCTGACTATATCGTCGCCGATGCCGGTTATGGAAGCGAAGAAAATTATAAGGATATTTTGAAGAATCGTGAGCGCAAGCCACTGATAACATACAGTACCTATCGCACCGAGAAAAAGAAGCGTTTCAAGCAGAATGAATTCAACACAGCCAACTGGGCCTACAACGAGGAAAGGGATTCGTTCATATGTCCGAACGGACAACAGTTGATGTTCCGTCACCTCTCTCATCGCACCGATCGTGGAGGTTTCACACGGGAATTCAGGGTTTATGAATGTGATGACTGTTCAGATTGTCCTCTTCGTTCGCAGTGTACCAAAGCGCAGGAAGGGAACAATCGAAAGATCTATTATAATGCCCAATGGGAAGAGCAAAAGAAAATCATTCGAGAACTGCTTTCAGAAGAAAAAACGGGAAAAATCTACGGTCAACGGAAAATTGACGTAGAACCAGTTTTTGGATTTCTGAAGGCTAATTTGGGTTTTACTCGAATGTCCGTTAGGGGCAAAGAAAAAGTCAAAAATGAATTAGGCTTTGCGCTCATGGCGGTGAACTTGAGAAAGTACACCGCCAAGATTACCGACAAAGCTAAAAAGAATAGGAACAAACACGCCAAAAAAGGTCCCGTTCATCAAAAACCGATGAACGGGACCTTTTTTTCAGTAATTTAGGCTATTTATGTCCCAGCCTCTTCTTGTTTAACGAATCTCCGTTTTGAAAATATTTTTCATTTGCTCAAGGAATACGTTATGATGCTCGGTAAACGTTGCCATACACGATGAATGCGCAACTGTTCTAAATCCTCTTGCGTAAGCACCATAAGCAGTTAGAAAATCGCAAATATCTGTACATACTCCTGCTAGATGAACAGTTTCTACGCGACGTGATTTGAGTATTTCTTCCAGAGTCGTTCCATAAAATGCATCATATTCTGGCTTAGGAACAAACGTGACATTCGGAAGCTTCTTATTGGATTCATACCACTGCTGTAATTCACCATATAACTTCTGTCCCCACGTTCCTCTTACATTATGTACGGGCCAGATATTAAAGTGATCATCCTCTTCTTCATGCTCATCCATACAAATCACAACTTCCTTGCCTTCCTCAATAAACGTTGTGGCAAGTGAAATAATGCTAGGAACAATCTCCTGTCCCTTCTTGCCTGAAGTAAGTCCTCCCTCATCATGAACAAAATCATTGCTCATATCAATAATTAAAAGCGCTTCTGTTGCCATTCTACCGCCTCCCATTATGTTTACTATAGCAGGTGTGTTATCAGGTAACAAGACATCGTAATCAGCATATGATTGGCATGAATCCTCCTATCACGATACACTTAATACAGGTTAAAAATGGGAGGTATGGAATGCAATGAAAACCAATCAACTCGGAAGCTCAAAACTGAACGTTAGCGAAATTGGATTAGGTACTATGTCACTTGGCACTGATCGAGAGAAAGGTATTTCGCTTATTCATGAGGCAATTGATAACGGCGTTACATTTATCGATACAGCTGATTTGTATGACTTCGGTCTAAATGAAGAAATAGTAGGAGAAGCCCTTCGTGATCGACGGGATTCAGTCGTACTTGCTACGAAAGCAGGGAACCACTGGGAAGAAGGAAAAGAAGGCTGGTACTGGGATCCATCAAAAAAACATATTAAATCAGCACTAAAAGCTAGTTTAAAACGATTGAAAACAGATCACATTGATCTCTTTCAGCTACACGGTGGTACAATCGAGGACCCATTCGATGAAACCATTGAAGCTTTTGAAGAATTAAAACAAGAAGGATTAATTATCGAATATGGTATTTCAAGTATACGGCCAAATGTCATCCGAGAGTTTGTAAAAAAATCTTCTATCGCATCAGTTATGATGCAATACAGCATTCTTGATCGTAGACCCGAAGAAGAAATTCTAGATTATTTGCATGAAAACAACATCAGTGTCATTGCTAGGGGACCGCTTGCTAAAGGCATGTTAACTGATCAATATGAGGAAAAAGTAAAAGAAGACGGATTTCTCGACCATTCTAAATTCGACGTTCTTGAAACTGTTAAGCAAATTTCTGAAATAAAAGGGGATAAGCGCAATTTAACTCAAACGTCACTAAAATATGCTCTTGCTCATCCCGCTGTAGCTACAGTAATTCCTGGAGCTAGTCGCAGTGAGCAACTTCTCGCAAATATTACAGCACAAAATGCTCCAGACTTAACACCTGATGAAGTTCAGAAAATACGTGACGTTTCAAAAGTGAATGTGTACGATAAGCATCGGTAATTAAATAAAGAGCGCAGTCAAATGACTGCGCTCTTTCCTTCTCTTTTCATAAATTAAAAGGCATCTAATATTGGATCGCTAATAATAATATCCGGTTCTGTTGAAGCTTGAATTTGCTCAATGCTATAGCCAATGGCAACTTCTTTTAACACAAGCCCTTCATCCGCTATGTCAAAAACAGCCCGATCCGTAATGATTCGATTAACAACGCCTTGACCTGTTAGGGGGAGGGTACAAGAATTCAAAATTTTCGGATCTCCGTTTTTGTTCACATGATCCATAATGACAACAATCCTTTTCGCCCCATGCACAAGATCCATGGCCCCCCCCATACCTTTAATCATCTTTCCAGGTATCATCCAATTAGCGAGGTTACCATCTTTTGAGACTTCCATTCCGCCTAGTATTGCAACATCAATATGTCCTCCACGAATCATCGCAAAAGACTCTGCACTATCAAAATAGGATGCTCCTTGCATCGCTGTAACTGTTTCTTTCCCGGCGTTAATAAGATCAGGATCAACTTCACCTTCAGTTGGATAAGGTCCGATTCCAAGAAGGCCATTTTCCGATTGAAGCACTATTTTTTTGCCTTCTGGTATATAGTTAGCTACCATCGTAGGCATTCCAATTCCTAGATTCACATAAAAGCCATCCAGAATTTCTTTTTCAGCACGTCTTGCAATCTTTTCACGAACTGCTGCTTTATCTACTTTCACCATTATGATCCTCCTATCGCGTTGTTAATCGCTCAATCTTCTTTTCCTGATCACCCACAATAACCTTTTGAATATAAATACTTGGAGTATGAATTTGATCAGGGGATAACTCTCCTACACCTACTAATTCCTCTACCTCAGCTATGGTCACTTTACCTGCTGCAGCAATCATAGGATTAAAATTACGTGCCGTTTTGTTATAGACCAAGTTCCCCATTATGTCCCCTTTCCACGCACGAACAAATGAGAAATCTGCCTGAATGGCTTCTTCAAGCAAGTACTCTTTACCATTGAATACTCTGACTTCTTTTCCTTCTGCTATCGGTGTTCCCACGCCAGCTGGAGTATAGAACGCTGGAATGCCAGCACCGCCTGCCCTTATTCTCTCTGCTAGCGTTCCTTGAGGAATGAGCTCAACTTCTAATTCACCGGATAACACCTGTCTTTCAAATTCTTTATTTTCTCCAACATAGGAACCTACCATTTTTTTTATTTGTCTGTTTTTAAGGAGCAATCCCAGGCCCCAGTCATCAACTCCACAGTTGTTCGATATGACTGTTAAGTCCTTTGTTCCTTTCTCTTTTAATGCAAGAATTAAATTTTCTGGTATACCTACAAGGCCAAACCCACCAACTAGAATCGTTGCTCCATCTTGAATGTCTTGTACGGCTTCTTCAAACGTATCAAGTACTGGCTTCATTTATTTAAACCTCCATATCTTTTTTAAGTTCGTTCAACGATTGTTGCTACGCCCTGTCCTCCACCAATGCAAAGTGTAGCCAGACCAAACCGCTCATTTCTACGTTTCATTTCATGTAGTAGAGTAACTAGAATTCGAGTGCCACTTGCGCCAATCGGATGACCAAGTGCAATAGCCCCACCGTTTACGTTTAAGATTTCTTTATTAAAATCAAGATCTCTTCCAACGGCAAGAGACTGTGCAGCAAAAGCCTCATTTGCTTCTACAAGATTCATTTGGCTCATAGAAAGCCCCGCACGTTCAAGTGCTTTCTTCGTAGCAGGAACTGGACCTAACCCCATTACGCTTGGATCTACACCTCCACTTGCATTTGAGCGAATAACAGCAAGGTATTCTATTCCAAGCTCATCAGCCTTTTCTTTACTCATTAAAACAACAGCGGCTGCGCCATCGTTAATACCAGAAGCGTTTCCTGCCGTAACCCCACCGTTTTTCTTAAAAGCTGGGCGTAACTTTGCAAGTTTATCAGCCGTTGTTCCTGGTTTAACGTATTCATCGGTATCAAATAAAAGAGGGTCACCTTTTCGCTGCGGAATAGAAACCGGGAGAATCTCTTCTTTAAAACGCCCCTCTTCAATTGCAGCCTGTGCTTTTTGTTGACTCCATGCAGCAAATTCATCCATTTCTTCTCTTGTTAGCTGATAATGATCGCACAGGTTCTCAGCAGTAACACCCATATGATAATCGTTAAATGCGCACCATAATCCATCTTGAATCATGCTATCCACCATCTTTTGGTCACCCATTCGTAAGCCTTCTCGTGCTCCGTTTAATAAATAAGGTGCCTGACTCATGTTCTCCATCCCACCAGCGACAACAATATCTTGATCGCCAAGCATAATAGATTGAGCTCCTAGATGAACGGTTTTCAATCCTGAACCACATACTTTATTGATTGTCATCGCAGGAGTTGAAACTGGGATTCCCGCTTTAATCGCAGCCTGACGTGCAGGATTTTGTCCGAGACCCGCTTGTAGAACGTTTCCCATAATGACTTCTTCCACCTGATCTATTGATAAGTCAGCTTTTTCGATCGCTCCCTTAATGACAGCGGCCCCAAGTTCTGTAGCTGATATAGATTTTAGTGAACCATTAAATGAACCTACCGGCGTTCTGACAGCGCTTACAATTACAACATCTCGACTCATTTCGATTTCCTCCTTATGTATCTATGACTCTCTTCTACATAATTCTTACTTAATTCAAAAAACTCCTTCCTCCAAGCGAGAATTTCCATTATTCAAACGATTATCTTGCAAGACTTCCGATCCTTTGTTTTAATTAAAGATAGCGCTTACAAAGAAAGGTGATGAATGTTTTGCTACCACAACATGCAACAATCATTGAAGTTGGTCCAAGAGATGGACTTCAAAATGAACTAAATCAGATCAAAACAAATGATAAAATCCGTTTCATCAAAGCCTTAAAAACAGCCGGAATGAAAGAAATGGAGATTACCTCATTCGTATCACCTAAATGGGTTCCCCAAATGAAAGATGCCAGTGAAATAGTAAGTACTTGCCTTGACGGTACAAGAAACTTCGTTTTAGCCCCTAACCGTAAAGGGGTCGAGAGGATTAAAGAAACGAACGTGAAATCGATAGCACTTTTTGCTGGTGTTAGTAACTCCTTTAATCAAAAGAATAGCAATAAAGAGACAAAGGATCTACTCAATGAGCTAATTCCTTTAGTCAAAGAATTAAAAGCAGAAGGTTATTTCGTTCGTGCATGCATCTCTACTGCTTTCTATTGTCCATATGAAGGAAAAATAAAAGTAAATGATGCGGTTGACGTTTGCCGTCAATTTGTTGATGCAGGCGTAGATGAATTAAGCGTAGCAGATACTAACGGAATGGCCACTCCTGATGAATCACACAACCTTTTTAGCCAACTTGTAAAAGAATTACCGTCAACATTGTTAACAGCTCATTTCCACGATACAAGGGGTATGGCACTTGCTAACATCTATGCATGTCTCCAAGCTGGAATTTCAAGATTTGATACGTCAGTAGGCGGACTTGGCGGCTGCCCTTTCGCCAAAGGAGCGACAGGCAACGTTGCAACAGAAAGTGTTGTCTATATGTTGGAGAGAATGGGTATCAAAACAGGTATTGATCTAGAAAAACTAATGAGAGCTATTGATGGGATTGAGCCTCACCTATCAAGACCCATCCTAACACCTTATCGAACGTTATATAATAAAGAAAAGGAAGCTTCCCTAAAGTAGTCATAAAAAAATTATGGTAAACTAAATAAAATAAGCACACAGACGTGTGCTTATTTTATCCTTTTACTATAGTTAAAATAATACTATAGATTAGAGCTAGAATTAGTCCACCGATAACCGTAATTCGATCCATCTTTTGACCTTTAAATAAATTCAAAACTCCCTTTACGATCATAAATACTACGAAAAAAATAACAAAATACATCAAAAACGTCACTCTAGTAAATCCCCCTAATCGTTATCCTTTGTTTATATATCGCATTCTCGGGTTAATGATTTCACTATCACTTATAAGCATAAAACACTGGTGTTTCGGAAGAAAATCAATTTTCATTTCTTTATCAAAAAACACTTTATATTGTTTCTGAATCAATACAGGTCTGAAATTTGACTCAAGCGTCATATTAAAATCACCCTGAGCGGAATCATTTACTAATTGCGTAACACCGTTCACTACACACCCGCAATCTTCGATGTCATAATGTAACTTCATATAACCCTCAGAATCATGTTCTAATTTCTCGATCGCTTGATCTGTGAAAGTCACTCTCATGTTATCTCTCCTCTCCACTATCTTCTATAATAACGTCTATAAACTCAATAGCCCAGTCACACCACTCAATCCAGGTTTTCATCTGACGCCTACCGTATTCAAGCGTAAGGTATTCCCCCAGACGATCTTTCTCTATTCTATGATCAACTGCATTTACTTCTTTCCAGCTGTTCATATGATCAAGCACCATTTGGTGATGCTCTTTACTCTCTTTTAGGAATTGGATCGCTTCTTCTTTTGGAATAAGATGAAATAAAGAAACACGCATCAATTGTTCGTTTTTCATTTTTGGTGGGTCTACAGTATGATGAGCAAGCCATTCAATGAGAAGACGGTATCCTTTATCTTCAATAGAATAGATCTTTTTATCTGGAAGATCTAACTGCGGAACAATTTCAAAGCTTACTAGCTTCTCTTTCTCCATCTTTCCAAGTTCACGATAAATTTGTGTATGATGCGCAGACCAAAAATGGATCATCGTTTCTCTAAATTGTTGTGTTAGTTCATATCCGGTTGATGGTTTCTTTGTGAGTAATCCAAGAAGAGCATATCGTAAAGCCATATCATCATTTCCTTTTCAGCAATTTGCTTCTTCTCCATTATAAACGTCTTTACAATATCTTTGCACATTTGAAGTTGCAAATCCACATTTGACAATTAATTTGAATTTTATTTTATCAGAAATGACAAGAAAAACCACCGCCGATCATATGCTTATACATTGCTTAAGATGAAATCTGATAAAATACCGGACAAATCAAAAAAGCAGGCTGTCTATTTAGACTGCCTGCTTTTTCAATGGTTTAAACTATTCTTTCGTATTGATATTTAGTAATCCTTCCGCTGTTTTTCGTGTCTCGTTGCCAAAAGAATCTTTCACTTTCACTTCGATCTCAGCACCTTCAGCCACCACATTCGAAGTAGCTGTCCAGTAACCGACATAATGCCCTTCTGATACTTCCATCATTGGAAATTCAGTCATACTTGAAGGCATCATCGTTGGATTCACTAGCGGCATACGAATTGAGAAAGTAGCCTTTATTCCTGGAGAGCTATCGAATTCAATTTTCACTGATTCTCCCGCTTGAAGATCTTTATTTTGATCTGGTTTTAATTGATTAATGACCAATTCTTCTTGCTGGGAATAAACTTTGATCGACTTTTTCGTTTTATTTCCTGCTTTGTCTTTCGCCACTACTTTTATAATGTTCTCACCTTGCTCGAGAAGCATCCGATGTGAAAATGCACCATTTTCTACTTTCGCTTTCGTTCCGTTAACTTTTACCCAAGCAAGATTATCATCATGAACGTCACCTTTAACTGTTACGGATCCTTTATTTGTTTTCCAGTCATCTTTAGGAGATGTGATCGTTAATTCCGGTTTTGTTTGATCTAAAGTAACCATAACAGTATCAGATTCTTCCGTCATCCCACGATCAGTCGATGCACGAGCTGTTAACTGATTTTCACCATTGCTCAATTGGATTTCTGTTGTAAAATCACCTTCTTCATTAGAAGTTGTAACAGCTTCTTCTTCGCCATTTTTCATAACATGAACGTCTGTCATTGGTGCCGTTTCACCGTCAACTTCAATGCTATTCTTGTTTGTATACGAACCGTCTTTTGGAGATGTAATCATTGGTGCTGTTAGTTCATAATCCACGACTGCACGGATCATATAGTTCCCTTCTTCTTCAGGAGCCTTCGACCATGCGCCGCTAACATATTGAAAGCTTCGGTCGACATATTCTCCGTCTTCATCTGTTGCAAGACCCGGAGCATTTGGATTGGCATCCGCTTGAATATAAGTGAGATAAAAATCACCTTCTACGATCACTCCTTGATCAGACAGATCAACCATCGTCCATTCGCCATTTCGAAGAGCAGTCGCGTCAATTGGACCAGCGAGTTTCTTACCTGGTGCTCCATCCGGACCTGATGCATCATGAATTTCGACTTTAAAATTTGTGCCGCCTGGATTTGGCCATTCCGTATTCCAGAATCTAAATAACCCTCCAGTCACAAGCGCACGTTCTTGACCTTCTGCTAGCGACATTTTCACAGCCCAACCGTTCCCAGCATCATAGAACGCTCTTGCGTTTTCAGCAGTACCATCGTCATACCCGATTTCCCCTGCATATCCGATGAATGGGGAAAGATCAGCATTCTGTACAACGGTCTCGTTCGCTTCCACAGTGACGTTAAATGTATCGCTATAGTAACCGGCCGCAAGAACTTTTAACGTATACTCCCCTTCATAACCTGTTAATGAATAATGTCCTTCTTCATCCGTTTGCACGGGTGCTATAGCAGCATCTTCTACTAATAAAACAGTTGCATCTTGGATTGGCTCTCCTGTTTCACTATTCGTGACTGTTCCTTCGATTTCTCCCTCTGGTATCGCTTCTAATGTGAAGTCAGCTTCTGTCACTTCATCATCTACGATCGTCACTTCCTGAGTCTCTGACTGGTAGCCATATGCTTCTGCAACAGCTGTATAGTCCCCTGCTGCATGAGTCATGGAATAGCTTCCATCTTCCAAGTTCGTTGTTGCAGAGCGCCCTGTCTCAAGAATAGACACTTCTGCTTGAAGCGGCAGAGCTTGAGGTGTAGGTGATGGTTTCTCTTTAACTGGATTTGCAACAAGCGGTGAAGGTTTTAACTTGTCAGGATTAACTTTTTCTTTCGCTTTGGCACTAGCAGATTTTTCTTCAGGCTGAACAGAAACTTTCGCGCTCTTTTTCTTAGCGGCGACTTCCATCGGCTCTGCTGATAAACTTACATCGTCAATATACCAGCCCTGCTTCATCACGCTACCATCCGTCTCGACGTGGAAAGCTAAATAAATCCGCTGATTTTCATAGGCTGATAGATCAACCTCTTCACTCACCCATTCATCAGAAAGATTATTATACTCCGCAAGAGCTTCCCAATTTTCCTGATCGGTTGAAACGAAGAGATGACCATAATCATAGTTTCTTTCTAGTTCATACCATTGATTGAATTGAAGATAAGCTTCACCTTCTGGTAAATCGATAGGAGGCATCATCAGCGTCATGTTAGCACTGTTGTCATAAGCTCCATCAAGGTTGGTTCCATAAACCTTTTCTCCAGAGTAAGCTTCAGGACCAACCGTTGGCGTCCCCCGCTCCCATGAATTATTTTCTCCCCAGCTCATCCATCCAGCTGGCTCTGATTCAAAGTCCGTTTCGTATCCTGTTGAGATACCAGGGATAATTTCTACCTGATATTCGTCCGTTGTGACAACATGTCCACCATAGTCTTCGATTTTAAACCTGTAACTAACGGAAGGTTCACTGACGGCGTCACCTGGGATAATAGCTTGATAGGATCCAGAAAGATAGTTCCCATCAATTCTTGTTGCTTCAGTTGACGTCCACTCTCCGTTATGATCATATTCAAGCTCTACACTCGTTACGCTCACATTATCTGTCGCTGTGACGGTAAGAGGAAATTCCATCTGAGCATAAGCTTCTGCAGGAGCATCGTGTTGATACGTGGGCTCTTCTTCATCGCTTCCTTCTTTCATCACATCACCCTCTAATGTACCGAGCCCACTCATAACAGAAGAAACAGCGTCAAATGCATTCACTAATCCATAACCGTAACCATTATTCGGAGAATCTGGGAATTCATCGTCTGTAAGTGGTGTGACGGTGTTTAAAAAGATGTCTTCTATATCATCAACCGTCAACGATGGATCTGCTTGACGAAGGAGAGCAGCGATCGCTGATACGTGTGGCCCAGCCATCGACGTACCATTCCACCCTCCTTCATAGCTACTCCCTGGTACCGCAGAACGGATATTAACTCCAGGAGCTGAAACGTCAGGTTTTATTTCATCATATGGGGATGGTCCCTGTAGAGAGAAACTTCCAAGAGCATCATTGATATCTGTAGCTCCCGTAGCAAATGACTCAGGATAATTTGCTGGTGTTGCGATTGACTCCGGACCTCCGGGATTAAATAGTGTTGTATTACCCGCAGAAAATTCTGGGAATATATCTGCATTTCGCCAATTTTGAACCATTGGGCGATACCATTCGTCAAGCCCAGGTCCGCCTCCCCAAGAATTGTTCACGACATCAGGAGCCTTCTCAGGGTGTGGATTGCCTTCTGCATCCTTAGGAGCAATAATCCATTCTCCTGCTTCAAGAAGATCGATATCTGTTCCACCGTCTTCGCTAAAAGCTTTTACCGCTATCCATTTTGCCCCAGGAGCGACGCCAATCTCATTCGAACCATCCGGTTCAGCGCCAACCATAGTTCCCATTGTATGAGTCCCATGTGCGAGATCATCATATGGGGCGGCTTCTCCGCTTACAGCGTCAAACCAGTTAAATTCATGATCTACTCCTTCAGAACTATATCCTCGATACTGTTCCATAAGAGCGGGATGATCCCACTGAACACCGGTATCAATGTTAGCGATCACCGTCCCTGCCCCATCAATTCCCATATCCCATACTTCAGGAGCACCTACTCGATCAATATTCCACTCAATTGAGTTCGTATCTGCAGTCGTTTTAGCCTTAGTTTTCGTTTTATCTGGAATTGGCTGAATCTGCCTGATCTCGTTAGGAAGTATTTTATCCACTTCAGGAAATGATGCTAGTTGGTTCATCACTTTTTTTGTTGCTGTTACTGCCATACCGTTTACGATGTAAAATGATTTTATGTCTTCTGCATTGCCTTTTTTCTCTTGTTGTTCTAAGTATGTGGACACAGAGTGTTGTGTTTCAATAGACGTAGCTCTTAACGCATTAACAACAGCTGATCGCTTAGTGATTTCAGCTTGAAAGGAAGTTAAGTTGTTTTTCTTAGCCTTTTCTTCAGCTTCTTTCGCAACCTTTGTCGTATCAGCTTGTTCTGCAAATTTAATCAAGAACGTTACTTTTTCGTTCTTCTCAAATGCTTTCGCTACCTTCTGATCAACGCGTTTCACTTCATCATTCATGGATACAGAAGAATCACTTTTCGCGTTCACTTGCATCGCTGGTTGTATGAAGCTCGTGATGAGGAGAATAAAACAAGCAAAAAGAGCTACGATTTTACGTTTGCTTCGTTTTCTCAAATTTCTTCCTCCCTAATTATTAGTTTTGTGTTTACACTCTGCCCTCCTTTTGTATTGCCGGGTTCACTTAATATGCTATACCAGGATTTGTCACAACCCAAACAAAAATGACGAAATTTTCAGAAAATGATTCAATTCTCTCAAAGTACTTTTAATATAAAAAAATGACGATTGTCCTGCTTCTGAATCATTTTGATGAGTAATATCGTTTTTTAATAGTCTTTAGGGGTTAAGGACTATAGAAGCATCGATTCTTACTCAAGTAATTTACTTATGACAAAGTCCCTAAAATTCGCTTTTATATCTTTCGGATGTCAGCATAAAGGAGGAGTTTGTTCAAATAGCCTTTTATCGAAATGCCAAAAAAATTGAAAAGGCACTCCAATTTGTCATTTTTCGCTAGCAATCGTTTCGTCAACCCCTCTTTTTTCAGCACAAATATCCGACAGAATTTGCTCACCTCCACTCATAAAGTCGCGGTCTTTATGTATGAATTAATGAAGATTATACCTATATTTTTTATCAACAAACTACATTAGCTTATACTTTTGATTCTCGATTTTTGGCTCATTCGAGTGCAATTTAATCACAGAGCGTACATGAGCCAAAAATCAGCAACGTTCATTAACATCCTTTTTCAATAAAAAAACTCTCTTTCTTAAAGAAAGAGAGTTTTTTATGAAGAAGACCTCTTAAAGTCCTATTGTAATACACCTCTAAGTGGGGCGTTACTCAAACATTCGTCTTGTATGTGGTCATAAACTTTTGATCTATTCTATTTTTTAATTTCCATGAGAGAGGATGGTGAAGAACTATTCTCCCATATAACAGTAATCCCTGTTTTTGACCAGTAGAAAGAATCGATAAGTATGCATTCTTAGGTTGGAAACGCCGTCCATTCGCATCATTCAGAAACCCCTTAATGTTTGCCCAAAGGATATCTGATTGTCGCACGGCTACTACACCGGCTTTAGGAAGGTCCGGATACTGGCGGATAGAAGCACAATCTCCTGCCGCAAAAATGGCCGGATACTCCTTCACTTGTAGTGTATCTTCTACAAGTAAATAACCCGCTTCATCAACTGGTAATTGAGAAGTTCGAAATATACCTGGAGCTTTTGGTCCAGTTAACCATAGCACTTCATCATAAGCAATTTGATTACCAGTTGTTGTGATAATCTGACTTGACGTTACATTTGCCACTTTTTCTTGCAAATAAAGTGGCAAGCTTTTACCTTGCATAATTTGCTTGATTTTTTCCTGCGCTTTAGCAGAAGTATTTTCTAACAATGGTGAATGAGAAATTAATGCCACCGGTTTTTTATCCTCAAGTTTTCTTTTTGCAGTGAGAGCTAAAGCCATTTCAACACCTGCAGCGCCACCACCTACAACGACAGGGGTTTCTGCCGCCTGCATTGCCTTCGCGACTTCCTCGATACGATAGTTAGGTTTGATGCGGAGAGCATGCTTTCTAGCGCCAGGTACTTCAATTCCGGCTGTTAATGAGCCGATATCTACGGAAAGAACATCATATGAGAGAATATCGCCCTTTTCCGTTAACACAACTTTTGCTTTAGCATCTATAGATAACGCTGCACCCTCCGTAAAATGAATGCCTGCCGCTTTTGCTAATGTTGGAATATGTATTCGCATATCTTCTTTGTTATATAGCCCTTCAAGATAGCCTGAGAACATTCCAGAATAATATTGATACTCCGATGGAGAAATGAGTGTCACCTCATGCTCTCCATTTTCTTCCTGAAGTTTCTTCATTATGTGAAGATGAGCATGTCCCGCTCCAATTAACAACAGTTTCTTCAACCTTCTCCTCCTTTAATTCTTTATCGAACCCATTTAATGTATTTTTCTGACACCTTCGGAAGCCAACCATCAAATAATTTTTCTCTCCAGAATAAATCAGCGGCTTGATTTAGGATAGCACCTTTCGTTGGGTATGGGTGAATAACTGTAGAAATGTCTCCGATTTTATGACCATGTTCTTTCGCAAAAACAATTTCTTGCATCCAGCTTCCAGCATCTTCACCAACAGCATGAGCACCTAGAATATGCCCTTTCATGTCTGTAATGACCTTTAAAAGTCCATTTTTTTTGCGCTCAGCTATAAATCGATCGACATCTTCCGTACCAACCTTGAAAACGCGAATTTGATCGCCATGTTTCTCTTTCGCTTCTTTCTCAGTCATTCCAAGGTGAAAGACCTCAGGATCTATATAGGTAACCCATGGAACGTTCTCATAGTTTACTTTTCTCTTTAATCCAAACACTGCGTTTTGTACAATAAGTTTCCCTTCCATACCAGCTCCATGTGTAAAAGGAAAGGCACCATTCACATCACCAATTGCATAGATGTGGGATTGGCTAGATTGTAATGATGCATTAACTTTAATAAATCCATTGTCCTCATCTACTGAGGCCGCTTCTAAATTCAATTTATCTGTATTAGGCTTTCTACCAGTTGAAAACATAATCATTTCTGATTGGATAGTTTTCTCTTCGCCATTTTCTATATACGCCACAACTTTATAACCGTTTTCCTCTTTAATCTCTTTTACTTCTGCTTTAAAAATAAATGAAAGTTCTTTCTCCAATTCCTTCGTAGCAATTGGAATAATATCATGATCTTCTTTTTTCAAAATGGTCTCAGAGGTTTCTAATATAGTTACATTTGAGCCGAATCTTGAGAGAGATTGAGCAAGCTCAAGTCCAACAGGACCGCCACCTATAAAAACGATGCTTTCAGGCAAATGGTCTAAATTGAAAATTGATTCATTCGTAATATAAGAAACATGTTCCACTCCGTCAATTGGGGGAACTTTCGGGCTTGATCCTGTGGAAATCACAATACGTTTCCCTTTGATGGGGTTCTTGCCATCAATGAGGACTGTATGACTATCTTTAAATGAACCTTTGCCTCGATAAATATCTACCCCTAATTTCTCAAAGCGCTCATCACTATCAATTTCTTGAATTTCACTAATCGCTTCTTTCACGCGATCTATAGCACGACTAAAGAGCACTTCACCGCTCACCGTAAGGCCAAATTCTTTTGCCCCCTTGTAGACAGCATGAACTTCTTTAGCAGCTGTAATAAAAGCCTTTGATGGGACACACCCATAATGAAGACAGTCACCACCTAAACCTGGCTGATCATCGATTAAGGCCACATTGGCTCCCATATTGGCTGCACCAGATGCAGCAGTCAGTCCACCAGAACCCCCGCCTATTACAATTAGATCATATTCTATCATTCGTCCCATCTCCTCTATCCTAATATCCTTTTGGCTTCTGCTAGTCTTTGAAAAGCAGTGAATAGTTCAATTGCTACAAACGCTAGTGTCAAGATAACTAAAAAATTGTGAAACAAAATCATTGCTGTAAAGAGAAGAAAACCTTCTGTTCTCTCCGCAGCTCCCGCTTGATAATAGAATGATTTGATGCCTTTTTTCTCTGACACAGCACCTACTGTAAGGAAGATCGTCATGGCAAAAATGATGGAAGTACTTAATAATAACAAGGCCCACATCGCTTCAGGAAACCGAAAAGCAAGCCCTAATATGACACTAATTTCAACAACGCGATCAAAACTCACATCCAATACGGTGCCAAAAGGAGATGGCTTTGTTTTACGTGCCATTGTTCCATCAACAGCATCAAGAAAACCAGAAGCCCATAATACGATAACCGCCCAAACGTAATAATCAAAATAAATAAATATCCCCGATGAAATGCCAATAATGAATGAAATAACCGTTACTTGATTAGCTGTAAGACCTAATCGAAGCAGCGATTCTGAGGTCCGATCCATTAGAGGCTGAACATATTTCCTTGCATGAGTGTCAAGCACGACAGCACCGTCCTTATTTCAGTTCTTCTTCAACAGAAGGTCCGAATGCTTTTCTGCGAATATATAGACTTACGATAAGTAATAGTAGTAATACGGCAGCAGCAATAATGACCGATGATAAATTATTTGATAAAAAACTTGCCCCCAGAAAATTCAATGCAATGGCACCTGGTAACATCCCCAGCAGCGTTGCTAAATAGTATTTCCTCCGATTCACATTAGAAACCCCACAAACATAGCTAACTAAATCAAAATGAAGAAAAGGAACGAGACGTAACAAGAGTACATAAAGAAAACCCTTTTCTGATAATCGTTTCTCAAGGTTTTCTCCCTTCCGCTTCCATGATTTCGGTAGAATGTTCATTCCTAATTTTCTTGCTAATGAAAAGAAAAGAAGAGCTCCTGTTGAACCACCTACCACCGCTAGAACTGTACCAAGTAGAGGCCCGAATACTAAACCACCACTGATCGAAATGATCGATGTAGGAAAGAGCACAAAGGGTCTACCAATACAAATAAGCAAGAAAATGAGCGGAGCATAAAAGCCGAATGATGAAATCCAACCACGAATGTGAGAGGGTCTAAAATCAAATACATATTGATTAAGTAAGTAAATAACAATGATAAGTGCCGTCAACGATAATCCTTTTAGAAGTGTTTTAACAGTCATTGGGCAAGACCCCATTGATCTTTGGGATATTCTTTCATGTCTTCCCTCTTAGCACTTAATAGAACTTCTTGACCCGCAACTAAACGACTGTCTGACATGACAAGAATACTTCCCTGTTCCCAGGATATACGATAGCATTCTATGTTGTTTTTTACTGTAACCGCGCTTACCTTTCCTGAAACAAAGGTACAATCCTGGTTACTTTCTTTATCTTGCACAGAAATGGCTTTTAATTTACTAAGCGGAATAAACCCTTCTTCTAGAGCTAATCCTTCTCCAATAATTTTAGCGCTCTCCATAGATGAAGGATTCGTGACAACATCATAAGGATGACCGATTTGGATGAATCTCCCCTCATACATAACAGCAAGCCTATCACCCATTTCGATAGCTTCGTCACGGTCGTGAGTAATAAACAGTGAAGTAATCCCTTCTTCTTTTAATAAATCCTTCACCTCACTACGAAGTGATTCTCGTAGTGCAGCATCAAGTGAGCTAAACGGCTCATCTAATAAAAGAAGATCTGGTTTCAGCACAAGCGCTCTTGCAAGTGATACTCTCTGCTTTTGACCACCTGATAATTCATGAGGAAAGGTATCTTTCCATTTAGACAGCTTTACTTTATTTAACATTTGTTCAGCTTGCCTAACGCGTTCGTTTTTTGATACTTTTTTTCTTTTCAAACCATAAGTTACGTTTTCTAGTACTGTTAAATGAGGAAATAATAATGAATCCTGAAACATCAAAACGACCGAACGATCTTCTGGTTTCAGCCTTACAATTGATTTTTCTCTTAAGTAAATGTCTCCTTCATTTAGTGCTTCCAAACCAGCAATACACCTGAGGAGTGTACTCTTACCGCATCCTGATGGTCCTACTACTGTAAAATGCTCACCTTCTTCTAAATGAAACGAAAGGTTCTGCAAGATGGATGTATTTGAAAATTTCTTATGAAGGTTTCTGCATTGCAATAGCTGGTTCAAAACAATCTTCCTTTCAAACGCGATTAACAGCTCGAATAACCAGCCTCAACATAACTTCCACCAGGCCAATAAATAGAAGGGGTAGCAAAGCAAAAAGTATTGAAAATCCTGCAATAACTGCTTCATTCGAACTTGAAAAATAGGGATAATATAATAATGGGAGGGTGATCACTGTACCTCCCCCAATAATTGCTGTAAGCGCATATTGTCCTAAAGATATAACAAAAGTTAATAACATTAAGCTTCGAATACTTGGAAGTAATAAAGGTAGGGCTACTGTCAAAAAGCGCGTCAACGGACCGGCTCCTAGTACAGCAGCCTGCTCATTTAGACTACTTCCCATTCTCTCATAGCCTGCCCTCATGACACGAATGGCATAAGGTAGCGTAGGAATCAAATGAACAATGACAACGCCTATCATCTTATCTGCTAAGCCAAATTGTATCATCGTAAATTGAAGCCCCATTGCGAGTAAAATGCCAGGTATTAAAATAGGGGATAGCAATAGTCCCTCAATAATGGATTTTCCTTTAAACGTATAGTGAGAAAGAGCCCTGGCCGCTGGTATCGCGAGCAAAATATTTAATATTACAACTAGAAGAGCAATCTTGAACGTTGTAACAATTGATTCGATTAATGAAGGATCTTTCATAATGCTACGCCACGCATCCAAACTTAGTTCGTTTGGAAATAACGCAGGCCACCTCCACCCTTCGGAGACGCTTTTCATTCCTAT
Source organism: Anaerobacillus sp. QJM3NY_32 (assembly GCF_056173645.1). Classification (NCBI taxonomy): domain Bacteria; kingdom Bacillati; phylum Bacillota; class Bacilli; order Caryophanales; family Bacillaceae; genus Anaerobacillus; species Anaerobacillus sp. QJM3NY_32. Next base: position 2,578,921 of record NZ_CM149684.1, read on the forward strand.
TGTTACAAAAGGTAGGATGAATAAAATAATAAACAAAACAAACACGAAACTAGTTGCTAACTCTCTTTTCCCTAAACGCTTCAAAAATAACCTCATCTGTTTCTCCCCTTTATCATTCTAAGCCTATGTTTTTGCACAGCTCCGATTGAAAAGGTCGCAAGAAGAAGGGCGAGCACTCCTGGAAGAAGCATAGCAGAAAATGCAAGTGGTCGCTTGCTCCAATCCCCATCATAAAACCATTCGTACGCTCTAACTGGTAACATTTCTGGTCGTGTGACACCTAATAAATATGGGATTTCAAACGCAGAAGCAACAAATGCTAATAAGATTACTGCTGTTTCGATGAGAATCGGGAGTATCCAGGGTAGTTCAACGGTTTTAAAAACATCCCACTTACTTCCACCTAGCGTTCGAACGACTTCAGAATAGCGATGATCGATCTCATAATAAACAGGCAACAGCATGAGAATTACAAAAGGAACTTCCTTCCAGACATATGTTAAAATGATCCCCAACCCAAATTTCTCTTGAACAAGAACTAGAAAATTCCCTCGACTCTCTAATACTCCAATTTGATAAAGTAGAGAAGAGAACAGTCCACTTTGCGAGAAAAACAAAAATACTAAATAACCTGCAACAAAATGAGGAATTAACATCGGTATCCATACAAGTATCTTCAACGTTGAATCTTTAAATAACTCATATAACATTCTAGTCATTACTAATCCTATCACTAACGATAGTAAGGTGGACAGGACGGCAACTCGAAACGTTAATTTAAGGGAATGAAAAAAAGCATGATTACTAAAAAGTTCCGCGTATGTTGCAATAGTCCATTCCCCATCTATTGTTTGAAAACTTTGAGCTACCGCTGACCACATTCCATGCCCTACAAGTAGCAATGTAACCGCAATCGCAGGTAATAAATATAAACGTAATTTCCACTTATTGCTCAATAACCCGATTCGCCCATTCATTATTAATCCACTCCGTGTAACCTGTATCTAAGTCTGGTAGCTTATATTCATTTAAAACCTCTGTGGAAAGTACGCTTTCTCCCCGGTCAAGGTTACCAATAATCTTCTGATCCTCTTCACTCAATTTATCGAAATTTAATACCGTACCTTCCCCCCACATTGTAGGATCCATTTTAGCTATTTGAGCTTCTGGCGATTCAAGAAAATCAATAACTGTCATAGCTCCCTCTGGATTCGGACTATTAAATGGAATACTGAGATAGTGTGTATTTGAAACCGATCCAGGATCTTTTAGAACAAATGACTTCGTGCTTTCAGGAAACGTCCCATTTTCAATTAAACTTTCTGCTCTTGCTTCGTTAAAGCCCATAGTCATTAGGATTTCCCCCTGACTATAAAGCGTATCAAGTTTAGTCAATGATTCAGGATAAGTTTCACCATTACGCCAAAGATCAGACTTTATATCATCAAGATAGTTCCACACGTATTCTTCGGAATCTTTAATAATTTCTTTGTTAAATTCCTTTGCCAGAAGACCCGACTCTTCGCCTGAACCTTTTATGAGTAGGTGCTTCACGAACGTATTACCAGTAAAATCCGAAACGTTAGGATACGTAAACTTCCCAGGATTATCGTGAATCCACTGCTTTAACTCCTCAAGTGTACTTGGAGGTGTATCGATCTTGCTCGAATCGTAATGAAAAACATATTGAACATTTCCCCACGGAGCTTCTAATCCATCAATTTCCGTCCCTTGATCATATTCAGCATTCTGATCCTTTGATCCAATGTATTCTTGAAAATGAGGCAGCTTCTTTGAGAAAGAACCTAGTAATAAATCAGCATTCTTAGCATTTTTGAAGTTTGCGCCATTGATCCATATGACATCAATTGTACCTTTGTTTTTATTTGCTTTTTTCTCTGTTAAAAGTTTTTGCATAAATTCTTCGGTATTCATCGGCTGACGATTAAGCGTAATATCATACTCCTCTTTTAATCTTGGTGCTGCCCATTCATCAATGTACTGATTAATGCCTTCATCTCCTCCCCACATAAAGAGATTTACCTCTGTTCCATTAGAAGAGGATACGATTTCATCCCACTCCTTTGATAACACCTCTGTTTTACCAGTTTCATTGGTTTCACTATTCCCACATGCAACAATAAAAAGTAGCGTTGCGAAAATAAATGTAAACTTTCGCTTCATCTAATTTCCCCCTCATATAAACTATCCTAGCAACTGAAAGACATATTTGACGAACTTGATTGTGTTTCATAGTCAGGCATCATCTATTTTCCCATTATCAGTATACCTTTTTTATAAACATGATGCTGTAACGCTCCTTACATCTCAAACTTTATTAAAACCATTTCCTATAGCGTAAGTACGACAAGTTCATTGTCCTTTTCACGAAGAAAAGCAATAGCCACTTTGGCTATTGCTTTTCTAGCGGGTATGTTAGGCTACCCTATCATCTATTCCCTTAGCTTTTCTGCATTTTTCTACGAACAATTACGCCACTTGCAGCCATAGTTGCAAGAATGGCTGCAACAATCCATTCGATTGGCATTTGCTGTTCAGCTGTACCACCCATACCTGTTTTAGGCATACCAGTTGGCATAGCTTCCATAGCGAATTTGTCCGGGAATTGGTTTACGAAAGCACCAGAAAGTCCCTTTGCCGGCTTATACATATGAGCATAAGCTTCACGAACCGAATCATAAGCTGCATCGTAGTCTTCCGTAGTGTAGCTATCAAACGCAGATATTAATTGATTCACATGCATTTGTAAACCTTCAGATAATGGTCCCGCTTCTAATCTACCTTCAGTTGCTGTTTCAAGAAAACTTGAGAAGTCTGCACGATAGTCTTCCAGCGCTTTTAGTGCTTTTTCTTGAGCAGCTTCATCTTCAGCTCCTGTCGCTTGAACATATTCTACAAAGTTACCGATATGTCCAGACCACATTTCTTTAAATTGATTTCCTGCTTCTTCACCATATACAGAAGTTATCGCAGCAGCTAGATCATCCGTATTCTCGCTTAGTGCAGCTGCAGATGCATCAAAGTCTTCTGATCCGTCGATTCCGTTCTGCATTGTCATCATTGCAAGACCAGCATGTTCAGATAATAAATGACCTAATGTTGCACGAAGATCAGATGCTGGTGTTACGGCTTTTGTGTTCTCGAACTTGTCTGGGAACTGATCAGTAATGGCACCAGAGAATCCTTTAGCCACCATTTGCATGTGAGCAATCGCTTCACGTTCTTTCTCGTAAGCCATCTCATAATCACCTGCTACATAGCTATCAAATGAACCAATCAACTGATTAATGTGAGCTTGAAGTCCTTCAGACAATGTTTCAGCTTGAAGTCGTTCTCCTGTTGCATTTTCCAAGAAATTAGAGAAATCTTCTTTATAACCATCTAAGCTATCTAAAGCTTTTTGTTTTGCATCTTCATCTTCATTACCTGTTGCTTTCACATAGTCAACGAAGAAACCGATATGATTGCTCCAAATTTCATTAAATTCAGCTCCTGCTTCTTCACCATAAACGGATGTAATCGCAGCTGTAAGGTCTTCCGTGTTTTCACTTAAGGCACCAGCAGAAGCTTCAAAATCTGCAGAACCTTCAGCTCCTTTTCTCATTGTTTCTACTGCAAGATAAGCATGCTCACTTAGTAAATGGCCAAGATCAGCACGAAGATCAGCACCTGGTGTTTCTACTGTAGGCTTGTCCATTTGCTGGTCGTGGTCAGAGGCAAATGCTCCAGCAGTTGGTATTAAAAGTGAAAAGCTAAGCGGAACAATTAATAGTCCCTTTTTCCAATCGATCACTTTCTTTTTCATATTCTTGTTCGTATTCATTTTCAAATCCACTCCCCTTAATTTTGATTTACACTTAGCTAACGGAGGGAAGATCCATTTAGATCATTCTTTTTTAAAATTCTTCTCTTTTTTAATTACCAGAGAATAAAAAGTCAGCAAAACCCACACATACTAAGGTTCTGCTGACTTTCAAGTTTAAACTATTTTTTTATAGATATGATGATATTTAGAATGTGATAATAAACTACCTTTTCCTCAATCAATTCTATATGTGTTAATCACGCCCGCTTTTTTAAGAAAAATTAATCAAACTCTTTTTTCTCCCATTCATCTTCCGGTAGTCCCAAATCCTCTCCAGAAAACCTTTCTTCTTTAAATGGATCGGCATGGTTATGAAATCCGTTTTGTTCCCAAAAACCAGGTTTGTCTTCATTGATAAATTCTATACCTCTGATCCATTTAATACTTTTCCAGAAGTAAAGATGCGGTACAACTAACCTGAGAGGCCATCCGTGTTTTGCCGTTAATTTCTCTCCATCGACTGAGTGGGCAAGAATAACATTATCTCTCATTAAGTCAGTGAGGTGAATATTCGTTGTATAGTTATAGTCACCATGTAGCATAACATGGTTCGTTTTCGGTACTATCCCATATGCGTTCATAAAATCCTTAATCAAAACCCCTTCAAAAGTATTATCAAACCTAGACCACCTTGTGACACAGTGAATATCACACTTTACTTTCTTCTGTGGTAAGGCAAGTATGTCGCTATAGGAAATGATCACTTCCTTATCAATTTCTCCAAATACACTTAGGTTCCATGTCGACATCTCATACACAGGTACATCACCTTCATGTAGAATAGGGAACCTTTCTGTAAGTACTTGCCCCGGTGGCAGACGATCACCATACTTTTCACTTGCATCTGGAACTTTCATTTTGCGAATACGGTCAGCTTTTTTCAAATTCTTCACAACCCGTCTCTCATTTATTGAATCGTCTAAAAAAAACTCTTCCTAACTAATAAGGAAGAGTTCGCTTCAGAGCTCTTCCTTATCTCTCAGAGCATAGACTCTGCTGGATTTGGCACCTTGTCTATCAGGTTGCCGGGCATCAAAGGGCCAGTCCCTCCGCCTCTCTCAATAAGGAAATTAAAAATCTAATTTTGATTCATTCTATCGGTCTATTTAGTATTTTGCAATTATTGTTTTAAACGAGGTTTTTCTTCATTTCAACAAATTGAAATGCTCCCCCATTGGTTTGTTGCATAAACAGATGAGTGATTTGAAATCCAGCCCTTTGATACACTTTTATGGCTCGTTTATTAAATTCAGCTACTGCCATTCCAAAGGAAGTTGGACGATACAATTCAACTGCTTTTTGAAGGCCAGCCTCTAAAAAAGAAAAGCCTTCTCCTTTTCCAACATTATCGGGACACATTCCTAGGCCAATTTCTATATGGTTGTCTTCATGCACATGAAAACTAAAAAAACCAATAAGATGATCCCTATGGTAGACGCTCCAATAATTTTCATTGCTGGCTGCATCTTCCCGGAACTCTTTTAGATCTTCAAGATCCTCGTCCATATTATAAAATGAGTATAGCCCATCATAGTTCCACGAGATAATTCGCTCGACTTCTTCTTGACTTATTAACTTAAATTGATATACCAATACTCTCCCTCATTTCTGTGTGATTGAAAAGGAAAAGCCCCATGCTGGGAAATGCATGGGGCTCACACTTTATATTTTAAGGGGGGCAGGAACCGGGGAAGTCCCTGCAAAAATAGTGTAGCAAGTTCCAAGGGCATGATGATTGATTATGAGTTGTTTTTCACATTCTTTTAATAAATGAAAAGAAGCTGGACAACTATTTATAAACCATGATCGTTTGAAGTTCTCGAAATCCAATGTCTTTATAAATGTATTTCGCGAAGTTAGAGGAATACACATTCAAACGAATTTCCTCATATCCCTGTTCTTTGAAGTTTTCAATACTCGCTTGAACGAGCTGCTTAGAATACCCTTTCCCACGAAACTTTGGAAAAACAAATACATCATAAATGAACCCATGCTTGCTTTCTGTAAAATAATCCGTGTTTTCTCCAAGTAATACCCAGCCAGCAATTTCCCCTTCGTCGCGATAAATGAGGTGGTAACCACCTCGATCAAGAATGGATGATACAATTTCAAGTGCTTTCTCTTCTTTTACGATACCGGGATTTGTCGTTCCTTCATTAACAGATTGAATGGAATTCGACAAAATAAAATCTCTTTCTTCTATCGTCGCTCGTTCGATCACATAGTTTCCCTCCATCATCAAAATCATTCATTACTCGTTTATTCTTGATGCAAGAACCTTATTCCTCCCATAAGTAAGATGCATATTCTTACCAAATTTATTTTTTTGTTAAAGCATAGACGCATGTATCAGTTAGTTTACTGCCATCAATTGAGACATGGTCGTTTCGTAAAATAGCCTCAAGTTGAAACGATTGTTTCTCGGCAATTCGCCGACTTCGCCAATTTGTCGCATTACAACGAATTTCTAGCCTTCTAGCGTTTAGCTCTGAAAAGGCGTAATCTACAATGCCTTGGACCGCTTCAGACATATAGCCTTGACCAGCGTATCTAGAATCAATCCAATAACCGATTTCAAATTTACGAACGTTCCAATCTATTCGATGTAACCCTGAGGAACCGATAAAATCACCCGTCTGTTTATGGAAGAGTAATAGTCGAAGATCCTCCCGCTTTAAAAACGCTACGTGAGATTCGCGGATATTCGCTTCAACATCTTCTTCCGTTTGATCTATATGTGCGAAAGGCATCCAGGATTTAAGCTCTTCTAACGAGGCATCAATTGATTGATGAACCGAAGCACCATCCCCAGGTAGTGGAGAACGTATATGTAAACGGTCAGTGCTAAATTTATTTGGTATATCAAGTAAAATGGGTTCCATGGAACTATTCCTCCAACAACACTAAAAGATGTCAGAATTATATCATTAATGAGAAACCTGTCAAGTTATTGGTCTTTTCCGGCCAATGTCCCGCTACCATCTAATTGAAATCGAGAGACGAATTGACGGATCACTTCACGAGGATATGGTTTTCTTGCCCTCTCTTCAGGACTACTTGTACATATTGCTGCTACCTTAGGAATTTCTGCCGTCCTTTATCAATCCTCTCTCGCCTTTTCGATTGTTACCGCGGGGCAGCTTACTTACTTTTCATGGCATATGAAGCTTTTAAAGATAGCGGATCCGCAGCTAAACCCCTAAGTCAACCTAGCAGACCTTATTTTTCTTTATATCGAAAAGGGATTGTTATGAATATTTTAAATCCAAAAGTCTCTTTATTCTTTCTCGCCCTTCTTCCACAGTTTGTAAACCAGCAGGCGAATTCATCCGCTCTTCAAATGTTAATTTTAGAAGGGGTTTTCATTCTACAAGCCTTTCTTATCTTTAGTGCAATAAGCTTTTTTGCAGGAAAAATCGCATTCTATGTCGTAGAAAATCATGCCCTAGCTAGAAAATTCAATCTTGCAAAAGCTTTATTGCTTGCTTTAATTGGTCTTCAAATAGCCTTTAGCGATCAATAAAAAAGCAGCGCTTCTCATTAGAAAGCGCTGCTTTAATATTTTTTTAGTAAAATCTAAATTTACTGAGCTGTATAGCCACCATCAATTAGTAGGGCTTGACCTGTAATGCTCTTCGCTGCATCACTTGCGATAAACATTGAGTAATCAGCTATCTCTTTCACTTCAAGAAGTCTTCTTTGTGGTACAAGTGGATAGATTACTTCTTCTAGTACCTTTTCTAGCTCTACTCCGCGTTCTTTCGCTAGATCTTCCATCTGTCCTCTTACGAGTGGTGTATCAACATATCCTGGTGCCATGGCATTTACTGTAATACCGTGTTCCGCACCTTCAAGTGCAGAAACTTTTGTAAGGCCGATGACCCCATGCTTGGCACTATTGTAAGCCGCTTTCCCTGCGAAACCGATGACACCATTGATAGATGCCATGTTAATAATTCGCCCAAATCCTTGTTTCTTCATGATTGGAAATACATGCTTTGTTGCTATGAAAGGAGCTGTAAGCATAATATCCTGCATCATACGAAACTTCTCAGTTGGGAAGTTTTCTAATGCAGATACGTGCTGAAGTCCCGCATTATTTATTAACACGTCTAAGCGACCGTATTCTTCTACAGTACGGTCAATTGCTTGTTTAATTTCATCTTCATTAGTCACGTCTGCTTTAATACCAATAGCGTTATAACCTTTATCTCTTAGTTTCTGAGCAGCTTCTTCTGTTCCTTCTTCATTTATGTCAGATAGAACAACTTTTGCTCCATTCTCTGCGAACGTTTCACCAATTTCAAAACCAATACCTCTAGCTGCGCCTGTAATAAATACAGTCTTGTTGTTAACCATGAATATTTCCTCCTATTGTCAATCCTAAATTAAAATTATACTGTCACACCTCTCTATTCCCGCTCTACCTTTTAATAAACTAATCATTTTTGATTTATTTTCATAGCTCCCACTTCAAGTCACTTCATTAAGGATTAGTTAGCCTATATTTAGATGTATTGATTTCTGGTTTATTCGAATGAAAGCTTAGTTTCAATCGCCCCATCAACATTTTGCTCAACAAAAAATAACCCGGTGCGTTACTGCTCCAGGTTACGATTTGTATTAAAATGATCAGATGCTTCTTTATTCTTTATTGAGCCAAGTTCCTTCCCTAATATCAATAGTGACTGGTTAATTCTCCATATATAATAGAGGTCATTTACAAACTTTTTCAAATTTACATCTGCATATTCAACTTTTTCTGAAAGACCTTCAATATGCTCTCTTTCTTTATTTAAACTATACATCGTTAACCCTGTTTCACCTTTTAATAGTTTAAGTAATGTATGGACATTATGTTTAATCACTTCATTAACCTCGAAAAGTGTGTTCTCTGATCCTTCTATGATAGTTGAACGGTTATTTCGATTTGTCGAAGCCAATAGATGTTTAGCAAAATAATTAATCGCTGTTAGTACAGTTAACCAGCGTTCAATCCCTGATCGGGCAAGAATAGCAGGTCGATTACGAAGCGGCCTCGCATCTTCAACGATTTTTCGCATTTGTTCATCAATACCAAACGCCTGATTTGTAAAATTAAAATTCTTTTCAGTATGTGAAAAGGATTCAAGATAATCCGACACATACTCATTTAATTTATTAAGAAAATCTTCCGCAGTATCTGCAACCTTTTCACGTGTAGTTTTAGGATAGATCACTGCTGCCGCTAGAAAGCCAATGAATGCTCCTGCTAACGTATCAAACACGCGAGCTATTAGAATCTGTTCTGTAATCCCACCTAGGATAAAATCGTACATAATTGCGATTAGCATTGTCATCCAAAACATCATCATCGCATACGAAATGGATAGCAAATAAAACGCCATAAAGATACAGCAAAATAATGCAATTAACTCTAAGACAAGCCTTCCTTCAAGAAGATGCGCCAGGCCAAAACCTGCAACCGCGCCGAAAATAGTTCCCAGTGACCGTTGAAAAGCTTTTTGTAACGTCATTCCAACGGTATCCGTTCCTAAAAGTACTACAAATGCAGAGAGGAGAACCCAGTACTGGTGAGTAGGTGAAAGAAAATAACCTAAGAAAATAGCCACTGCGCCTGCTACGATAGCTTGGAGCGCCTTCTTTGTAGCTGCTCTTGGTTGATTTGATTTTTCACTTTCTTGAACATTTTCTTTCTTTACTTCTTCTGGATCGTCTAATCGAACTTGTTCTTCAATATTTGCCATCCGTCTAGCTCCGAGTTCGTTTGAACTTTCAATAAGATGATTGGCAATCGACTCTATTCTCCTAATTAACCATAACCAATCTTTATTTTGATGATTAGATATTCGTAATTCGATCAGCTGATTTTTTAATTCTTTGATAACGGTCTGTGTTTGCTTTAAGTTTCCAACGATATCGTGGCTTCGTAACACCTCAGCGTCTCTAATGGATTCAACGACTTTATATAGCAATTTTCTCACTTCATTATGTTCAAGTGCATGAAGTTCTTTCATTCTTTTAACTGCTGGGTAAAGTGTTTCAATTAACATTTCTGCATCAAAGACGTACATTCTAAGTTGCTCAGCGTCTATACCACTCCAGACTTCTCCTGGATCAGTCGTTGTTAATTGGCTTGAAATAACCTGTGCATACTCATTAAGTTTTCTTACATCTCGCTTTAATAACAAGGCTCTATAGCGATTCGGAGTCGGATCTGCAATGGCATCAAGTACGAGATCTAGCGTTAGATTTGTTTGAATATGAAACGACTTCATACTTCGACTGAGCTGTCTTTTAGGACGATTTCTGAACAGAATAAAGTGATAAAGATACGAGTATGCTCCCCCGACAACAATTCCGAGGATAAAACCGAGCAAATCGGATGGTTGAAGTTTCAATAAGGTTGAAAAATAGATTGATAAAAAAGCAATCATAAATAGTCCAAAATATCGAAAACCATAATGTTGTAAGTAGTAAGCAAAAAAGATCACAAGTAAAAACAAACCATCCGTAACAAATGGAATAGAACTAAGCAATGTTCGAAGTGTTAGCCAAATTATACTAGAAATAACTAACAAAAGGGCAGTGATTTTTTTCTTTTTATCTGTGTCATCATTCACAAGCAATAATGATAAAAGACTTACCACCCCAGCAAGAATAGCTGGGGTAAATGATATTCCAAGTACTGTGGTCAACCACAGCATTGTCATGACGGAAGAAAAAACGCTAATCGTTATTCTTGCTGCTTGATGTAACCTAGTCCTGCCGGGGTCTGTAGCAGCCAAACGAGACCACCAGCTTTGTATGATTGTTTTCTCGTTTTTAGTCCACATACATTAATAATAGCGAAATTTGATTCATTCTGCCAACATTGCGTATTCCATCCCTGCTTTTATTTGATCGGAAGTTAATGTTAGACCGCTCATATTGCTTATCTTCTTTTCCTCGGTATCTAGCTCTATTTAAAAAACCTTTGGAGAATGTTCTCCAAAGGTTTTATTTTAAACCGTTTTTAGATCTTTTTTGGACTTGGCTTTCTTATCCGTACTACGTTGCTTTCTTGGTACTTCTTCATTAAATGATTTAATCATTCCCCAGCACGTAAATAACAGAATAATTGTAAGTGGGAAAGCACTAACGATTATAGCCGTCTGCATACTTTCAAGTCCACCCGTAATCATTAGAACGATTGCTGATGCTGATAACAAAAATCCCCAGGTGAATTTCACATAGTTCGGAGGATTCAAACTTCCATTTGTTGTTTGCATTCCAAGCACAAATGTAGCTGAATCAGCAGATGTAATAAAGAATGTAGAGATTAACAATAGTGTAACGATAGTTAAAATACCACCGAGCGGAAGTTGTTCGTATAAGAAAAATAACCCCGTCTCAAGGCTTTGACCTGCTATATCTGTTCCTTGAGTAAAATCAAAGAAAATACCAGATCCTCCAAATACGCCAAACCAAAAGGCACAAACGACTGTTGGTACAACTGTTACGGCTATCATAAACTCTCTAATCGTTCTTCCTTTCGAGACCCTTGCAATAAATGTCCCAACAAAAGGAGACCAGGCAATCCACCATGCCCAATAAAAGATTGTCCAATCTTGAATCCACGTTTCACTTTCTGCATTCATTGGAGCAAGTCTCATGCCCATAGCAAATATATTTTGAACGTATTCTCCGAAAGTAGTGACAAATAAATCTAACACAAATTTTGTTGGTCCGAGAATGACAAACATGATAAGCAATAATACAGCAAGCGCCATATTAGCATTACTTAAATACCTTATCCCCCTCTTTATTCCTGTTCCTGCTGAAACAGTAAAAAGAACAGTGATAATCGCAATAATAATTAATTGAATTGTGAAATTATTAGGTATGTTTGTTAAATAACTTAAACCACCGTTAATTTGTTGAGCCCCAAGCCCTAGAGAAGCGGCAACGCCAAATATTGTCGCAAATACTGCAATAATATCTACTGTAATCCCGATAGGGCCTTTCACTTTATCTCCTAATAGTGGATAAAGCGTTGCGCTCATTAATCCCGGCGCCCCTTTTCTAAATTTATAATAAGCTAGCGCTAAAGCGATGGTTGCGTATATAGCCCATGCATGGAATCCCCAATGTAAATATGTATATCGAAGGGAAAGGTGCGCGGCTTCAACCGTTCCTCCTTCACCATATGGCGGGGTAGAAAAGTGGGACATTGGTTCTGATACACCAAAGAACAATAGCCCTATTCCCATCCCGGCGCTAAAGAGCATAGCAAACCAGGTGAGCCTGCTATATTCAGGCTTATCTGTATCCTTTCCTAGCTTGATATGCCCAAACCGACTAAAAATCAAATAAATTGCAAATATTAAAAAGAAAGTTGCGGCAAGCTGATAAAACCAACCAAATTGATCTAAGAAGAAATTTTGGGATACCGTCATAACCTGATTAAGGTTATCTGGCATCAGCACCCCCCAACCAACGAAGACAATCGCAATAGCGATTCCTATCCAAAAAACGTTAGTAACTTTGTTCATTCTCTCCACTCCTACATTTATTATGTGGACCTCAAAAATATTTTAAAATAATAACCACATCGTTACTAATCATAAGCAAAACCGAACTTATTTTCAAATTTTTATAAGAATTTAGTATAATATACCCCATACTCCTTTACTAAAAACCCTTTCATATATTGTATTTGTTTTACGTTATATTCTATAATTCAGCCGTTCTCTATTATTATATAAAAAAAAGAGACGTATTTTACGTCTCTGCTTTTTGTGTTCTATAAACCTGAACTTAATATAATTTTCCCTTTAGGCGTTTCACTTGTATTGTCCGGTTCAAGGGTAATCGCGACAGCATCCCAGTCGTGCTCACCTTCATAATCTACCTGATAAGCTACCTCACCTTTTCCTTCCTGATTCGGAACAAAAGAGCCTGCGCGGTATGGTTTTTCATCTTCAAGTAACCAAACTTGATACACTTGATCACCTTGAACTCCTGATACATCGTTCACTTGTACCACTAAATTCATTTTACCATCTTCGTTCATAAGCGCTGCAGATCCTGCTGAAGCTTCTGCTTCAGTTGGCTGTAGTTGTACAGCTTTGATGAGAGATGAAATTTGTTCTGAATTATCTATCTCGCCATCAGATTCGTTTATATACGTATACAAATTTCCACCAAGGGAGAGAAAAAGTGCTGCTGCTAATGCGGGCGCTACCCACTTCCTCTGTCTTGATTTTCTTTCTGTCTGCAGATCTATTACTGTATTACTTTGTTTCTCTTCCGGATTTTCGACTTCATTGTTACCTACTTCTTCAGCATCGCTCTCAAACACACTTGTCAAAACACGATCTTTCATGCCAGCGGGTGGTTTTTCTGGTATAGAGAGATAAGGAAGGTCACCTGTCAATTCTTCCAGCTCCTTTAACTCCTCTCTGCACTCTTCACAAGATAAAAGGTGAGTTTCGAACTGTTCTTTCTCTTCTTCTGATAAGGTTTCATTAAAATAGTCAAGTAGTTGCTCACAATTTGCTTTCATCTGAGACCCCTCCTTTCTCTCTGAGACTGGTATTTAAATGTTTGAGCGCTAGCCGAATTCGGCCTTTCACAGTACCCAGAGGGAGGTCGAACTCTTCAGAGATCTTTTTGTGCGTCATTCCTTTAAAATAGAACATTTCAATTATTTTCTGTTGCTCATCTTTAAGTTTTGATACAGCTGTACGAAGTATCTGTCCTCGCTCTTTCCATTCAACCTGATCTTCCACTGAAGATTCATCGCTATGAAGAGAGTCTCGTTCATCCAGTTCAAAATCTGGCTCTTTTGATTGCTTGCGGAGCAAATCAATTGCCGTATGCCGCGTCATTGTAAGGAGCCAAGAAGAGAATTTCCCTTTGTCAGCACTATACTCGGCCTTCCCTTTCCATAGCTTTATGAACACTTCTTGCATAACTTCTTCTGCAAGTCCTCCATCTTTTACAATTCGATATGAGAAAGAATATAACAACTTTTCATATCGATCGTAAAGAGATGAGAGAGCTTCTTTATCCTTTGCCTGCACCTTAACATACAGCTCGGCATCGTTAAGTTCTCTCATATCATTCTCCTTTTCATCGCAACTGACGCTAGCCTGAAGAGGCAGGAAGCTTATGTATAGCTAACGTTACTCAGTCTACTTTGGATGTGTTTTTCATAAAAAATCATCTTACCAATCCACGAAAGCGCTTTTAGTTTATAATGCCTCCCCTAAAACAAAAGCTGCAATTATACATAATGTCTGTCTCCAACACTTCTCTCAAGTATTGGATCCCTAAACCAAGGAGACTCATCACATCCAGACTTTCCCTAAAAAAGTTTTCTCCAAATCAGCTCCCTAAATAAACAGTTTACTGGCAGTTTTGACCAAAACTGATTTTAATACTTTCACTTTCATCTCCATGCTCCACTCAACTATTTAGCATAATTTGTTTCTAGATGAAAGTATATCATAATTGTATTCTTTCCCAATGAATACACCCTCTACCTTAAAAGCTTTTCCTACCAATTCTCCTCAGTTTGATTTCACGAAACTTTTCACATGCTTCTTGTTCCTGTATGATAGGTTGGAGTAAATATTGAAGAGGTGACTTATGATGAGTAATAAAGTAGCGCTAATCACAGGCGGAACAAGAGGTATCGGTAAAGCAATAGCACGAAAATTTGCTTCCGAAGGCTACAACCTTGTTCTCAACTTTATGAGAAAGAAGAAAGATGCGGAACAAACAAAACAAGAATTAGAAAGCGAATATGGCATTACAGTACATATCGTTAAAGCAAATGTTGGTGAAGTGAAGCAAATCACTTCTTTATTTCATGAAACAGAAGAAACATTTGGTCGACTTGATGTATTTGTTAACAATGCCGCTTCAGGTGTTTTAAGACCTCTAATGGAAATAGAAGAAAGTCATTGGGATTGGACACAGAACATCAATGCTAAAGCATATCTATTTGCTGCACAAGAAGCCGCTAAAATCATGGAGAAAAATGGTGGAGGAGCGATTGTAGCCCTATCAAGTCTTGGATCAATCAGGGCACTTCCAAATTATGTTGCTGTTGGCGTATCTAAAGCATCCGTAGAAGCGATTACTCGCTATCTCGCTGTTGAATTATCACCAAAAGGAATTGTCGTGAACGCTGTTTCTGGTGGCGCTGTGGATACGGACGCACTTAAACATTTTCCAAACAGAGAAGAATTATTAGAATCTGCTAAGGAAAGAAATCCAGCTGGACGCCTTGTAGAGCCTACAGATATGGCAGATGCCGCTTATTTCTTAACAACTCCAGCAGCACGTATGATTCGTGGGCAAACGATTATTGTCGATGGTGGCTTATCTTTGCTAGGGGAATAAATGTAAAGCACGACCGCGGTATTTTCTGCTGTCGTGCTTTATTTTGTCGCCTTCTCAATAACGACAAGCTAAAATATTATTCCTCGCTGTATGAAACATGCTCTTTTACTTACATAAAATCAAAAAAGTACCGAATTACATGAAAGTAAACAGGTGATGTGTATGCAAGACTATCCACTCTATTTAAGTAATTTCCCTCCAAAGCTTTCATTCTTCGATCGTCACCAAGTAAGAGGTCCCTTTTCAGCACGGAAATTGTTAGACTACCAAGAAAGCCAGCGACGCTGATTAGTACTCCTGATAAAACTCCAAACAACGTACCAAAAGGGGTTAAATAAGGAAATAACGTATAGGCTAGTGCTGTTGTAACGATAATTGCGCATAAAAATCCTTCTAAGGTAAGATAAGGATTGGAGGATGGAACGACTTTACGCTTGCCTACATAAAGAGAAATGATGTAATGAACTGCATCATTTACCTGAGTTAGTAATACAAGAAATAACACTAAATTGGCTCCATAAATTGGGCTAGCTATTTGGAAATAGGCAAGGTGGCTTAGACCAAAAACCATTAGCATTAAACCCCATTGAGTCGAACTAACTGATCTTAGAAAACCTAGCGTCCCTTTTCCTATAATACGTGGAAGCGGTAGCAATAAGAAAACATAAACTGGTATAAACACAATGAACATTCCATACCAATCGATTAGGACCCAATAGAATTGGAGTGGGATAGCGACATAGGACCATAGAAAAATCCTTCTATCAGCTTTCCGAGTTTTCATCATTGAGTAATATTCTTTTAATGCGAAAAAGCTTAATATCATTAAAGAAAACAAGGAAACAATTGGGTTAAATAGTGTGGCAAGACAAAAAACAACAAACATGCCCCACCACGTTTTTACTTTTAACGATAGTCCCGTAAAGTCCTTGTTTGGCTGCTTATTCTTCGCAACAAGAAAAACAGCCTGTGCAAATAAAAGACCTATTAAAATAGTTGCCAATATCCATATTGTGCTTTCCAGAAGAGGTACCTCCTTATCAATCTATTTATGTATAATGAGAGTAAACGTCAAATGTATAAGGATGCCATGATGAGTCAAAAAATATATATTTTACTTTCTGATACCGGTACGCTCTTTACAAAATCGATTAAAAAATATACTAAAGCTCCTTACAATCATGCATCACTTGCCTTCGATGAAGAATTAAATGATATGTATAGCTTTGGAAGAAAAAAACCTGGCAATCCTCTAAATGGTGGATTTGTGAAAGAGGATGTCCTAACGGGAACATACCGTCGATACCCCAAGACGACATGTGTGATCTATGAACTCAACGTAACAGAACGTGATGTGCACAAAATGAAGCGCTTGCTAAAGATATTCATTCGAAACAAACAGCGATTTTTGTACAATATTCTCGGCGTTCTGGGGGTTTCAATAAATGAACCTATTGAGTTTAGTAATTCTTATTTTTGTTCTCAATTTGTTGCTGAAGTTCTTCATCGTTCCGGCATTCAACTTTGGGACAAGCTTCCAGCACTTGTCACTCCAGATGATTTTCGCAAATGCGAAAGGCTGTTACTAATTTACGAAGGGAAACTTTTTGATTATGAACCTATTAGAAAGCAGTTTCATAAATTCTGACGTGTATATTTAGTATGACTTTTATGGTGTTTTTTCACAATAAATGAATAAAACGTGGACAGATCCCCTTAGAATCTGTCCACGTTTGGAACGATCATTAAGCTGTAAACGTTTCTGTTAGAACAGGAACGATTTGTTTCTTACGAGAAACAACGCCTTCAAGTACAGCAAGGTTTTCAATTAATGTGACATCAAAAGCCTTCTCGACTTTATTTGCTTGTTTACCTAGTGCTAAAGCCGTTGAGTTATTTGTAAGAATGTCCGTTACAACAAGTAAGAAAAGATCAAGACCCTTAGCTTCGATCGTTTTCCTCATTTCCTCTTCAACCACATCCTGACGAGCAAGAACATCGAGAGTATCAACAACGTTAACTTGAGCTACTTCCACTTTAGAATCTCCCATACCAAATTCTTTCGCATCAAGAGAGATCAGTTCAGCAGGCGTTTTACTGCTCATATCCGCCCCAGCCTTAAGCATTTCAAGACCATATGTTTCGGCATTTACCCCCGCTATTTCAGCAAGTTCGCTAGCCGCAGCTATATCTTCCTCCGTACATGTTGGTGATTTGAAAAGAAGAGAGTCAGAAATGATCGCAGAAAGCATAAGACCAGCTATGTTTTTATCAACCTGAACATTCTTCTCTTTGTATAACTTATTTAGAATCGTTGCTGTACAACCAACCGGCTCTGCTCTGTAATAAACAGGATCAGCTGTTTCGAAGTTCGCAATGCGATGATGATCAATCACTTCTAGAATCCGAACATTTTCAATATCCTCAGCACTCTGTTGACGTTCGTTGTGGTCCACAAGAATAACCTCATTTGTTTCATTCGAAACGGTTTGAACCATTCGTGGAGCTTCCACATTAAATTGATCTAATGCGTATTGTGTTTCTCCATTGACTGCACCAAGGCGGACTGCCTCTACATTCATGCCAAGCTTCCTTTTTAAATCGGCATAAACGAGAGCAGAAGTGATCGTATCCGTATCAGGATTTTTATGTCCGAAAATCAATACTTTTTCCATAGTTAGACTCCTTTTAGATGAAAAGATTTATGTACTCAATACATATTGTAAAGATCTCTTACCGTAAACTCAACAGCATTTTGTATTCTTTAAATAAGAAAAAGTAAGGAAACCGATTCTTTCGCATAAAGAATCGGTCACCTTATTATTATAGAGATCCTATTGACTGAGTAATCAAGCTATCCCCACAAATCAAATCGAAAGATCGGCGAATCGTATTTTGCTTCATTAGTGTAGACACGATAACCTCAGCTACATCATCACGTGGAATCGATCCACGTCCTAGATTCTCAGCGATTGACACCTTGCCAGTTCCTTCTTCGTTTAAAAGACCACCTGGGCGCACAATAGTATAGTCCAATGAACTTGCTTCTAACGCTTTATCAGCGTAATGTTTTGCAGCGTAGTATGGCAATAATGCCTCACTCCAATTTTCTCTGTTGTGTGCTTGAAGTGCACTCAACATCACATAACGCTTAATGCCAAGTTTTTCAGCTGCTTCGATCGTTTTTACTGCTCCATCTAGATCTACTAATAATGTTTTATCTGATCCAGTACTTCCACCAGAACCAGCAGCAAAAATAACGGCGTCGCTCCCTTTCATAGCCTCAGAAATGGTATCGACTGAGTCTTCAAGACTCGCTACTACTGATTCAATTCCGCGGTTTGCTAATTCATCCGCCTGTTCTTTCTTTCGGACCATCGCCTTTAAGGAATGGTCTTTGTTATTATCAAGTAGATTAACAACTTTCTGACCTACCTGGCCGTTTGCTCCAATAACCAATACATTCATGAGTAAACTCTCCTTTTGGATTGTCTATCCATATTATTTCAAAATCAATTCTTAATCTCAACTAACCTGCTTGATTGTTCAATTGCGTTGACGCTTTCCTGCTATCTCTCTTCATAGAAAATACCGCGGCAGCAAGTGAAAGTAAAATAAAGGCACTTCCAACAGTGGCATTCATTTCAACTGAACTGTTTTCAATGACAAAAGCTCCAACCGAGGAGCCCAGTGCAATTCCGAGGTGAAGAGCAGAATTATTCAGGCTTTGTTGAATATCAGATGATTCTGGCGCAAGTTCAATTAAATAGCTTTGTTGTGCAGGTGTGATCCCCCAGCTCAGCATACTCCAAATTACCATTATGATAAGAAAGACCGGAAAGGAGAAAGTTGAAAAGGGAATAATAAACATTGCAACAGCAAAAACCATAATCGATATAAGTATTGTTGGTCTTGTTCCAAATCGATCTGAAGCCATTCCACCTAGTCCGCCCCCGGCAACTGCAGCCACTCCAAAGATCAGATAAACAATACTTACCCAACTTCCTGATAATCCAAGCGTTGTTTTGAGAAACGGCGTTAGATATCCATAAAGAGTTAGGTGACCTGTTAAAAACATTAAGGATGTTAACTGTGCTGAAAATACACGGCTATCTTTCAGGGTTTGTAGCTGTTTTCGAAGTGGAATCGCGGGTTTAGGCTGAATCTTCTCCATAAACAAGGTAACTCCCACCATTGATAACAGTGTGAGAACTAGGATTAAAATAAAAGGCGCTTTCCATCCGAAAGCATTTCCAAGCATTAATCCAATTGGCACTCCCAAAACTAGAGAAGCGCTAATCCCCATAAATACAACCCCTATAGCTCTTGCGCGATATTCCTGTTTTACTATATTTGAAGCAATAGTGACACATAGCACAACAAGAAGAGAACCACTTGCCGCCGAGATGATTCTCGCAGTCATTAACAGACTAAACGTTGTACTAATGACTGCGATTAGATTTCCTATTAAAAAAATAACGAGTGAGAATAGCATCAATTTTTTCCGTTCTATCTTTGCAGTTACAGAAAGTAGAACTGGACCCATTAATGCAAATACGATAGAGAAAACACTAATTAATAAACCTGTCTTCCCTAAACTTATTTGAAGATCTTCTGCTACAAGATCAAGAATTCCTCCTATAATTAATTCCACCATTCCTACTACAAATGAAACAATCGTAAGTAAGTAAACACGTTTATTCATTACCTCTTGCACCTCTCTTATTAAGTTACCACTAAAAGAGTAACTCTTTTTAGGATGGAAGGCAATAGGTAAATGAAGGACGCTTTTGACTGGTCAGTTGATGTGCTATCATTATAGAAAAGATTAGATGAAGCAAGGAGAATCGATAAATGCTGCAAGAGTTTGGATTTACTCAATATGAAAGTCAAGTCTATGAAGCACTGATTACAATAGATGAAGCACTGGATGCCACGGCTATTGTAAAACGTTCTGGTGTCCCTCGTTCCAAGGTTTATGACGTTATCCGTCGTATGATTGAGAAAGGGATGGTGTTAGAATCAACCACTGAGAAAAAAAGACTTTATACCGCTCTTCCAATTGATTCAGCGATTACCAAGCTTAAAAGTGATTTCAACGAAAATATTACACAATTAAAATCAATTCAAACTCGTAAGAAGCAAGCAGATGATCGCGTTTGGACACTTAAAGAAGATCAGTCGATTCATTCCCTTGTCTCAGAGTTACTTCAACAATCATCGAGCTCTATTATCTTTTCGGGCTGGGCCGATGATATCGAGCAACACCTCTCCTTGCTTGCGGAAAAAGAAGCTGAAGGCGTTATCGTTGAATTACATTCAATTGGAGAGATAGATTCTAATCTTAAAAATGTAACAACTTTAATTCCCGACAGCGCTCACCAAAAGTTAGAGCGGAGTCGTATTGTTATTGTAGATAATGAGGACGTTCTATTTGCCGGAATTGAAGATACAAGCTGGCAGGCCATTCACACCAAATCACGACCACTAGTTACCTTTTTCACAGAGTTCTTCTATCATGATATTGCATTAACTGAAATTACAAGAAAATTTGGGTCTTCAATGATGGAAGATCCTCATTTAAGAGAGCTATTATTGAAATTACGTTATTAGCCACGCTTATCTTTTTATCATTTTAACTTACATTAGTAGAAAAGTTCCCGCGCTATCCTATATGATCTTTATAAAGAATCTCAATTGTTAGAAGGTATATTAGCTTATATGATAACCCCCCCAAATTTTCAGCTATTCTATTGGATATCCAACAACTTTCATTAACTTACTGTTAACAAAAAACACCCTTCTCCTTTGGAAGGGTGTTACAGATAACACTTATTTCGCTTTAAGTATTTCCTCATTTTTCTTTCCTAACTTCATTTCCAATTCTTCTCTCAGAAGCGCCATTCCTTCTGGACTAAGAACAATGTTTCCATTTCCAAATGTTTGATTTTCGTCTAATATCTCTCCAGTAACCATACATGCCATATCTGCCTGATACTTTTGTAAGACCACCCTGTTTTCACTTGTGAAGATTTCAATTGGATCTTTCACGTTAATATCTAAAGTTCGTCGGAGTTCTTTTGGAATGACAATTCGGCCTAGTTCATCAATTTTTCTAACAACACCAGTACTCTTCATTCTCATTCCTCCCTTTCGTTTTAGCGAACAAGCGATGGTTTCTTTAATCATAATACCGCCGATCGTATTATGCAATACATATTGTGCCAAAATTCTGCAAATTTACATTTTATTTTATCATTTGGTAGATTTCTCGTGTATTGAAAAAGAAAATCAGTGAACAGAAACAGAATTTCAACATACCCTACTGATCTTATTGAAAGTTATTTAAAATGAGACCTATTCTTCCGCTCCACCTTATCGTTAACTTAAAACGTTATCTTGAAATACTCCCTTTCACTGACCTTCACACTTCATGCGTATTAAATAGTTGCAAAAACCATAGTTTAGAGGGTAAACTAATAATGTTTAGAGGGTAAACTAGTGGAGGAATGGTAAATGAATAAGAAGTTATGTGAAGCCGTTGAGCTTTTCGAAGAAGTAATCATGTATGGAACAGAACGAATTATTCGTTCTTTTGAGCATCAACTATTTGAAGAATATTCTTCAGAGCAGCTTCAGATGCTTCAAATTATTTCTAAATCAGGTCGTATTTCACCTGGGAAGCTCGCTTCTTTACAAGGCGTTCACAAAAGCGCTATTTCAAACCGTTATAAAAAACTTGAGATGAAAGGACTTGTGGTCACAGTTGATTCCGAAGAGGACCTAAGAGGGAAATCGATTACGCTTACTGAAAAAGGAAATGACGTAGTCGACTTATTTGATAAAGTGATCTATGAACATGTCGAGAATATTGTTTTAAACGATTTTCATGAAGAGGAAATCGACGAATTCCTTCGTATTTTCCGCAAGTTAAGTTCAATTTTAAAAGCAGAAGGAGATGCAAAATGAGACAAATTTTAAAATTCAAATGGCCAATTGCCATTGCACTTATTGCTCTAACAGCCGTACTATTTGTTTTATCCCCTAACCTTACGAAACAGGCTGAAGATGCTGGAACCTTTCAATTACCTGAAAATGCAGATTCGAAAATAGCCGCAGACATTCTTGAGGAAGCTGGTGCGGGCGATGAAACCATTTCACTTGTCTTTACCTTCAATGAACCAGTAAATGAGGACTCTAAAGAAAAAGTTTCTTCAATTGCAAAAGAAATTGCTGAAGAAGGTTCACTCATAAAAGAAGTACTTGATCCATTTGAAAGTGAAGAGATGTCTGATCAACTTGTTTCAGATGACGAACAAACCATTCTTCTTCCCATTACAGTCGATGGAACAGACGATGAAGTGAATGAACTCGCCAATCATATTCGTCAGGATCTAATTCCAGACAATACGACCGCTTACCTTACAGGTGAATCCATTATTAATCACGATGTGAATGAAAGTGCTCAAAAAGGACTTGAACGTACTGAAATCATTACTGTTGTGTTGATTTTCGTTCTACTATTGGCCGTTTTTCGTTCGATTACAACCCCTTTCATTCCTTTACTTGCAGTAGGGGTTACGTATCTCTTAAGTCAATCAATCGTAGCCTTTTTAATTGATTGGATCGGCTTTCCTGTATCCAACTATACTCAGATTTTTCTCGTTGCCGTCCTGTTCGGGATTGGAACAGACTATTGTATCCTCCTCTTAAGCAGGTATAAAGAAGAATTAACTGAAGGGCATTCTGTAGAAGATGCGATTGTGAATACGTACAAAACAGCAGGCCGTACCTTATTAATTAGTGGATTAGCTGTATTCATCGGTTTCGCAGCGATTGGCTTTGCAGACTTCCCGATATTTAAATCAGCTGTTGGGGTTGCTGTAGGAATCGCGATTCTTATGCTCGTCCTCTTTACGCTTGTGCCATTCTTTATGGCCTTATTAAAAGATAAGTTGTTCTGGCCTTCAAAGAAATCAGCGTCCCACAAAGATAGTAAACTGTGGACTTCGTTCGGTCGTTTCTCTATTAACAAGCCCATTTGGTCTATGCTCGTTGTCGCTGTTATTATGGTTCCACTACTTTTCACTTACGACGATCAACTGTCGTTTAATACAGTAAACGAGATTGGTAGTGACTATGAATCTGTTAAAGGACTAGATGCAATTGAGGAAGGGTTCGGCCAAGGTGATTCACTTCCGGTTAAAGTGATCATTCAGCAGGATCAAGATATTGTTACAGAAGATTATCTTCCTTATATCGAAACAATTAGTAAAGAAATTGAGAAAAATGATAACGTTGATTCCGTTAGGTCCATTACAAGACCAGCAGGAGATGTGATTGATGATCTTTATGTTGATTCACAACTTGCACAAGTTGGGGATGGGCTCAACGAAGCAACGAATGGCATCGATGATGTTCAAAACGGCCTAACCGAAGTTCAAAATGGATTGGATAGTATTAGTAACCAAATTCCTTCTAGCAGTAATGCTGGTGGACTTGAAGAAGCCGTAAGTGGACTGGGGCAAATTAACGATCAACTTGGCTCTATTTCCGCAGGGCTTCAACAATCGCAAAATGTTGCTGCTGCTTCCGAACAGCTTGGGCAGGTGCAACAACAGCTCGGACAAATCCAACAGGGCCTCGCTGGCGCCTCTTCGGATCTACAAGGTCAGGCTGGTCAGGCGTCTGAGCTAAGCGGTGGCATTACTGAACTATCTAAAGGTGTGGGTTCATCCATTGATGGTCTTGATGAAATAAAGAACGGCTTACAAGATGCTGCAGACATCGTGACCGATATGGGTAATTCGAAAGCTCTTCGGGATACAGGTGTATTTATTCCAGATGGAACCCTTGAAGACGAAGAATTTGAGCCTGCCATCGATCGCTATGCCTTCGATGAACAAAAAGCGGTAACACTTGAAGTTATTTTAAAGAAAGATCCTTATTCTACGGAAGCTATTGATACTGTAAGAGAAATTAAAGAAACAGTATCACGAACGATTGACGGTACGCCGCTTGAAGATGCAACTGTCGCTTATAACGGCGTAGCAAGTATTAACAGTGACCTATCTGACATTTCAACAAGTGATTTTACTAGAACAGTCATTATCATGCTTGTCGGTTTGTTTATTATTCTAACAATCCTTTTCCGCTCCATGATCATGCCACTTGTTATGATTGGTTCGCTGTTACTCACATACTTTACGTCAATGGCGATATCGGAGTTAATCTTTATTAACCTACTAGGCTATGATGGCATCACATGGGCAGTTCCATTCTTTGGATTTGTAATGTTAATTGCACTAGGTGTCGACTACTCCATCTTCCTACTCGACCGTTTTAACGAAGAAGCTTCCATTGGGATTAGGGAAGCAATGCATCGCTCTATGGCAAAAATGGGTACGGTAGTCATCACGGCCGCTATTATCCTAGCCGGTACATTCGGGGCCATGATGCCTTCAGGCGTTCTTAGCTTAATGCAAATTGCGACCATTGTCATTACTGGCTTACTTCTTTACGGCCTAATCGTTCTACCACTTCTAATTCCTGCTGTTGTTGTCTCATTCGGTAAAGGAATTTGGTGGCCTTTTAAACCTAAAAAATAATCATTCACATTTTCATCGATCAAAAAGGCTCAGAGCGTATCGCTCTGAGCCTTTTAAATAGAAGCAACATTGTGTATCACTACTTAATCTACATAACACCCTATTTCAATTCCATAATATTCAAAATATAGTCTCTCAAAAATAGAAATCATCCTATAAAAACAGCTATTATAACTCATGCCTTCGACTGTCCACACTGTCGCGAGTACGGTATGACAATATCCCCACAAAAAGAGTCGCTCTAGATTCAAGTTCAGTTCATTTGTTAAAATTTCTATCCGCTTTTTCGTTACTTCATAAACCCCTTTATCAGGAAGACGATTTAAAAGAAATTGGATCAAATCATACTCTACTTCACCGATTAATCCCTTTGGATCAATCGCAACCCAATCTCCCTGTTCTGATGCCAGTACATTATAATGATGAAAGTCTCCATGAAGCAACTTATATTGAGCGATTGTTTGATTCAGCTTAGCAAAAATGCTTAGTGCATTTACGAGAACATGTTGGGAAAGCGGACCGTATCCTTTCTCATTACGATTGACCGTATCTCGAAGCTCCTCTTCCCTTGCTCTCGTCGTTTGAATTCGAGTGTTTCTTGGAGCAGGAAAGGATAGCCTTCTAACAACTTGCGCTGCTAAATAACAGGCTGTTTCGTCGTCCTCTATTTCAGCTAACGTATATCCAGGTGACAATTTCTCTAAAATGAGAATTCCTTTTCCTGGTTCATAGTCAAGAACTTGCACCATCCCCTGATGTTTAAATAAACGTAGTGATTCTAGCTCATTAAGAAAGTCAGCTCCTGGTATACAAATTTTCACCACTATTTCTTTTCCGTTCCTAAGCTTAGCAGGAGCAACATAATTAATAGAGAGACGGTAAGGTTTTTCCATTTTCATTGACCATTTTTCTTCACAGTAATGGATGATTCCAGGTAACTCCTGTAGCCATGCTTCTCCTTCTTCCTTAAAATAAAGACGAACCGATTGCACAAACTGCTTTTGAAACTTCACCTTGCACCTCCTATTCTTCACAATGATTCTAGTAAAGAAATAAAGTGAGATAAGCGATCAAAACGCCAATAAAGCCACACATCAAACTATATGGGATGTTTTTTAAGACGATTTTATATGGATTCATTTTTAATCCAACTGAAGTGAGTGTAACAATAAGCCCATAAGGAGCCGAAGGAACGGTAGCAATCGCGCTACTTGCAAGCAGGAGGGTTAACGTCACAGAAGGAAAAGTGTTTAATAATAGTTCACTTACCCCACCAAAGATTCCCATTGTTGCAATGGGATGGACACCTAATAGTGTCATGATAAGAAAAGTTGCCTGAATGAAAAGCATGATAAAAACTTGATGCCCTTCTAATGCCACAAGAGGGTCCTGTAAATACCGTAAGTACGGAGAACCATTTAACGTTTCTGTAAAAAAAGAGAGTGTTAGTAGTAAGACAATAAAATTATGTAAATGATTGGTTTGTCTTTTCCAAGTTGGCCAGCCAATTTTAAGGAAGCTTCTTTTTCGTTTCAGGAGTACCGCCCAAATGTAAGCAAACGGGAACAGAGCGATCGTTACAGCAAACAAAAAGTTAAACTGAACAACATTGGTTAAAAATACAACAACGACTAAGAACAGTACAAGCGCCAGAATAAATTGAATTAACTTCTTCCGACTCCCTCTTCTCAAATTCGTAGAAGCCCCAGTTTCTTCAACGACTTCGTTTCGAAAGATGATTTTTCCAATACTCGAATCGATCGCAAAACCAAGAAAAGCAATAAGTAACATCCATGGTAATACTTCTAAATAATTGGCATTCGTAATGAAAATTGAAGTAGCTAACAATATTTCTAACGGACTCCATAACAGAGCAAGTGAGTATCCTCTCAAAGTAGACCTTGCTATAAAGCTATTTCTAACGTTTGTGTTAGCATTCTTCAACTGTTTTTTTAATAGGTCTTGAGAAATGGTAGCGGACGATAGATTTAAAAATGCAGCGAGAGAAACCATAGTCGCTTCTCCACGCACATATAATTCTCCCATCCCTTTCACATTGCCACCAAGTAACGTTTGTAGTAGCTTATTATATCTCCCCGCTTTAACAACGGTATTCATCCATGGAAGCATCGATATAAGAAAAAGCAATCCTATATTCCCCGCAAAAAAGGAGGGGATTTTTGTGATAGACTCATTGCTAGATAAGTAGAAAACTGCCCCCGCGGATAGAAGGATGATGCCAAGTATTTTAAATACACGATCGGCTTCCTTAAAATTAATGACAATCATTACAATTGCAAACAAGCCAATTACGGTATAAAGGGAAGAATTAGACCAGAAAAGGTAAATCACATCCAATAGAAAAACAAATAAATAAAATACATACAAATACTGAGTAAAATTACGGTTCCACATGATATTCTCCTATCCAATAGCGAACGGCAAAAGGTTAAGTTCGTCTACTTCCCTGTTGTTTGGTTGCTGTTCTTATCCTATCGATAACAGCTGGAATTTTCAAGAATTTAGAAGGTTTCAACCGCTAAGAGTTTTATGTCTCATCATTTACATCTCCATTTGAGAGAGATTTACACTCACTCTCTTTCAAGCACTCTTAGCAAAAAAAAGTACCGCCCGATTTAACGGACGGTACAAAAGGGGGAAAATTATGTTAGTTTGAATTTACCCCTTCTCCAAATACCTAAACCTCTTTTTTAAAAAATCCTTACTATTATTTTTTTCGTTCGAAGTTAGCCTGTTTAATGAACTCCTGTGTTTCAGGGTGCTTAAGCATGAGCAATAACTCTTTTTCACCAACAAAACGTAACTGATCAATTTCCTTATCAAGCGGACTAAGATCCTGTTCATCCCCCTCGTACTCATAGTGAAACATGGTGGTAACCTGGTTGTGATAGCCAATTTTATTTTGAACCTCAGCTGGAAATTCAAATGTGATCGATTCATCAAACTTTTTCATCAGCTTGTATTTTATTGATCCAGTTTCCTCTAGCAATTCTCTTCTAATCGAAGCTTCAACGTCTCTATCCTCGTCTTCTACTCCACCTTTAACGAAATCCCACGTTTCACCCTGAGACTCTTGTCCCGCTTTGGTATTCAGCTTTGTTTTATGAACGATCAAAAAACGGTGCTTATACGTTACGATAGCCCCCACAGCCTGTCTTGTTCTCATAACCACATCACTCCAAGCTAGTTTGTCGCATATTCACTCTCATCTGGCCTATGACCATTCTTTAACTCTCGCATTGTGAAACCAAAATCCATTTGAAGATGAGGGTAATCTTTGAAGCTACTCCAATCGCCTCCCCATTCAAAACCAAGGTCTTTCGCCATAGCAACAACCTCCATCCAATCTGACTTCCCGTTGCCATTATCGTCTCGCTCCATATCCCAAACGACGTCACCATCATCTAACTTTAATGCAAAATCAATTGCTAGTCCGTAGTTATGATAGGAACCGCCGCCCGCTACGTTCGTCACCACCTGGCCCCCAGTAGAACGTCCCTTTTCATAAAGAGCATCCTGTTCTTCTTTCGTTCGATGCCCAGCAGTTATCACAATTTCTATTCCAGCTTCAGCAGCTCGATTCATCAACGCCTTTTTTGCTTCATTAACCTTTGGGTGAAGATCAGTTGGTAAGGGCACATCCTTCTTTATGAATTGTCTTTCAAGATCATCACTTATATAGATACAAAAGATACCGACTCCTATTATAAAAAGGAAGGTTATAAGTTTTTTCGATCGTCGTTTCATAACAAAACCTCCCACATTACTAATCTTGTCATTTGATCATAACATAGCAATCTGACATAGGTTAATACGGACGTTCGCTTCATGAAGCGACTTGTCTGTAATACCTGCGCCACAAGGAAGATTTTCTTTAACAAGCTGTTTTGCTAAAGAAATAATGGTTTGTAAGCTGCTCAACTTTTTGCCTTCTTCACATTTTTTTGGGTTTTCGATCCATTCGATAAACAAATGTCCTCTTCTGCTCTTCATCATTTTTTAGGCCTGTTTGCTTACGTTAATTTTTGGTAAACTTTAGTAGTGTATAATAATGGAAGGAGCGAGGATATGAACCGAATTATGGTAATGGGATCTTCCGGCGGGGCGGGTAAATCCACCTTCGCCCGTCGGCTTGGTGAAATTCTAGATCTGAAAGTTTTTCATCTTGATACCCTTTTCTGGAAGCCCAATTGGGTGGAAACTAGTCTTGACGAATTCCGTGATACCCAGGAAAAGATTGCTATGACTGAAAAATGGATCATGGAAGGGAATTATAGCAATTCTTACGATATTCGGGTTGCACGAGCTGATACGATTATTTACTTAGATGTTCCGAGATTGCTTTGCATTTACAGGGTGCTAAAACGATGGGTCACTCATATCGGGCAAACTCGTCCTGATATGGGCAAAGGGTGTAAAGAGAAAGTGGATTGGTCTTTTTTAACTTTCATTTGGACGACCTATTATCCTCGTAAAGAAAAAATGAGAAGTAGATTCGAACAGTTAGAACAAACTTCCCCCGATAAAACCATAATACATTTAAAAAACAAAGCAGATATCGCTAATTTTCTTCATGAACTTCATTCAAAGCATACAATTTTGTCATAAGCCATGATAAGATAAGGTGCAGTATGTTTGAATTGGAAGTTTCCTGTTCAAAATGAATATAGAAAGACTATTGAAGCACATGGAGGCATTATGCTAACTTTTGAAGAAAAATTAGAAATTATTGAATCATCCTTTCCTGAACTGACACGAAAAGACGTTTCTCTTGGACGTGTGAATTTTCACTATGAAGAAGCGGTTATTGATAAGAAAAATGTTGTTTATCATCTTCACCCTAATGGCAACGGCTATGTATTTGGTGACCTTATTGAAGGGTATCCATTAGATGAAAGAGGAATGGTTAATATCCGTGATTTCTCAAGCAACGAGCTTCGTAAAATCATAGGCGAATCCATTCAATCACTTTCTGTTCTTCCTGGTTCAGATATTGAGATCCAAGTTTGGGTAAACGATGAAGATCAAACTCTGGAATTAATGTATGAGCCTGAGCTCGAACTATGGAATGTTTATGCTGGAGATATCCTTGATGGTACATTCCCTTCTCGTAACGAAGCGATCCAATATCTTGATGAAGAAGGATTTACTAGAAAGTAAACCTTAAGCGCCTGCCACCTTTTAAAGGTGGCAGGCTTTTCCTATTATCAATCTATCGGTTTATAAAACCCCGTGGATTTCCCTGTAAACCCACACGCTTCATAAAAAAGGTGTGCAGACTTCCTTTCATCCCGATTCCCACTATTTAAGACGATGGTTGAGGCACCCTTTTCACGAGCTAGATTTTCTGCTTCCAAAAGCAGAGTCTTCCCAACTCCCTGCTGCCGGTAATCTTTTGCCGTTACCATTGTAATAATTCTTGCAACAAGAATATTAGCAACATAAGATCGTTCATAATGCATTCCAAGCAGTCCAATCAAAGACTCCTGTTTTTCACTTACAAGCGTGACGTACAAAGGATCTGACAAAATTGGTTTTAGACGCTCCGTCACTTCGCAGACAGAGGTCTCATACCCCATTTCTGAAAGCAAATAAGTAAGCCATTCCTCATCACCTTTTCTAGCCCTTCTAATGTTCATCGTGCTTTCTCTCCTCGTAAGTCTTCATAATGATATCTTTTTGAAACCTGTTTTTGTGAAAATAATAATAAAAGCGGCACAATTAAAATAAGTAAGCTCACTACCCCTATCCATCCCAAACCGTCCCATAGGATACCAACGCCCGAACTACCTGCTGCTACTCCGGCATAGTAACTAATCAAATAAAAACTAGATGCCCCACTCTTATGATGCTCTGCCGTCTTTGCAACAGAAGCTGATGCCATCGAATGAGAAATAAAAAACCCTGCACAAATAACGCAAAGCCCAATCATTACCACAATCAGTTCTTGATATAGTGTAATGGCAACTCCTAACGTTAATAATAAGAGGCCCGTTACCATCGTGCGCCGTAAGCCAATACGAGATGAAATTCGTCCTGCAATTGGTGGTGAAACTACTCCGAGAATATACGCAAAATAAGCAAGGGAGATCCATTTTAACGAAAGAGAAAATGGATCTTGTTTAAGGAAGAAAGGCAAATATGTCCACACGCCCGTAAAGATCACTTGAATGAGAAAGCCAAGCGTAAATAGCGATAAGAGCCGACGATCTCTTAAATGTACAAACATTCCTTTCATATCCTTTATAACACTGCTATTCCCCCCCTTAAAAAAGCGAGAGGGCGGCAGAAGCCAATAAAAGCAAATGATCGCTATAATAGCAAACCCTGCAAGGATGATAAAACTTACTTGCCAACTATATAAGTCAGTCAAATATCCTGTTGCGACTCGTCCACTAAGTCCCCCCATTGCATTGCTCGCAATAAAAATGCTCGTAGCAAGTCCTACGTTACTTGGAGTTACTTCATCTGCAAGATAAGCCATCGCCGATGCCGGTATACCTGCAAGAAAGAATCCCTCAATACACCGAATAATAAGCAGAAGAAGGAATGAATTCATAAACGGCATTATTAGTAATGAACTAAGGACAAAAAGGAGCGATATTTTCATCACTACTGTTCGCCCATAGCGGTCTGAAACAAAGCCAAGTATAAGAAGTCCTGGTATCATCGTGATGACGGGCATGGACATAAGTAAGCTTGACGTTGTTGCCGTTAAATGAAATTCACTTGCAAATATTGGAAGCAATGGTTGAAAAGCATAAAGTGCCGAAAAGACTAATAATGCTCCACATCCAAGACTAACCGCCGCTCGCCAGAAACCCGCATCTTTTGATGTATATGGCTGATTGTTATTTAGAACAACTGACACTTGATCATCACCTTCAATTTTCTATCTTACTTTTATTTTAACTGATTGGGAATTTGAGTGAGATCAATTCCCCACACCACTGGCATATAAAAATAAATCGCCAGTGTAATAATGACGACAGATGTTAGGTTTAGCCAGAAACCTGCTCTCGCCATATCTGGGATTTTTAAATAGCCTGACCCGAATACAACGGCGTTCGGAGGGGTTGCAACCGGAAGCATAAAAGCACAGCTTGACGCAATTCCTGCCCCAATCATTAGAGCATAAGGATGAACTCCGATCGCGGATGATAGAGACGCCATGATTGGAAACATCATTGTCGCCGTCGCCGTATTTGATGTAATCTCCGTTAAGAAAATAACAAGCGATGTGACAAGTAGTAAAATGACGAACAGATGGATGCCTTCAAGAACCGTTAATTGCTCCCCAATCCAATTCGCAAGTCCTGATTCCTGAAAGCCAGAAGCAATGGCGAGTCCAGCTCCAAATAATAGAAGAATTCCCCATGGTAATCCTTTTGCTGTATCCCAATCTAAAAGAAAGGCACCTTTTTTCGAAGGGGCAGGTATAAGAAAAAGTAATAGCGCTGCAGTCATCGCGATGACAGTGTCATTTATATTCGGATTAAGCTCACTTAAAACAAAGGAACGGCTAATCCAGGCAACCGCAGTGAAAGAAAAAACTACCATAATGACCTTTTCTTCCATAGACATTTTCCCAAGATCCGCTTTCTCCTTATTAATCACCTCTTTCCCGCCTGGCAGCTCTTTAACATTCATCGGAAATGCCATTTTCACAAGGTAATACCAGCAGCCGAATAAAAGAAGAACAGTTAAAGGTACGCCAAACATCATCCAGCGGGCAAATGAAATCTCGATGCCATATAGCTCATTGACCACCGCTGCAAAGATGGTATTAGGAGGTGTTCCAATCAATGTTGCTAAACCACCAATTGAGGCACTGTACGCGATGCCAAGCATAATGGCTTTTCCAAAATTAAATTGCGGAATCCCTTCTTCTTGTTTCATATCAAGCTGCTCGGATACTTGATAAATCACCGCCAGCCCAATTGGCACCATCATCATAGCCGTTGCCGTGTTTGAGATCCACATTGATAAAAAGCCTGTTGCAATCATAAAGCCAAGTACAATTCTCTCTGTACTTGTTCCTATTGCTGATATAATGAAAAGAGCAATTCGTTTATGTAAATGCCACTTCTGCATTGTAAGCGCGATCAAAAAACCACCCATAAAGAGAAAAATGGTGTTATCGCCATAAGCTGATGCTGTTAAATCACCTTTTAGTCCGCCCGTTAGTGGAAATAAAATTAATGGTAAAAGAGACGTCGCCGGTATCGGAATGGCTTCTGTAATCCACCACGTTGCAATCCACGCCGTACTTGCTAAGATGGCCAAACCTGCTTCTGAAAGACCATTTGGATTAAAAAACAACATTATGCTAAGAAAAAGGACCGGTCCGAGGATCAACCCCGTCAGTTTCCTTTTATCATAAGCAGGATCTGGTCCAGATGCATAACCTGGATTTTTTTGAGAACTTTTTGAAGGGATTTCCGGCGTGTGTGAAGAAGCGAATGTTAAGAGATCTTTTGCTCGATCATGTTCTTTCCATAATTGGTTCCAAAGGTGTTGTTCCATAGTCATACCTCCTATCGTTCATTAAACTATAGTGTAGAATTCGCTCGCCACATCTGTCAATAAATTCACAATTTTGGTACTTTATTACTCTCTTTCAAGAAAGGACTTTTGATTCGTTTTTCCATTTCCATACAAGTAATTCATTTCAACCCCCTTAAATTTCCATTTGGGGCGAAAATTATAAGTTGATGATATGTTTTTTATAATTCAAAATAAATAAACTCAATGATTAAATGTAAGAATAGATACACAATCCACAACAAGTTGCTCAAAATCGATCCAGGGGGTATATGATGAGAAAGATACAACAGACTACTATTAATTCGGTTGTGAAATACGGACAAACAAAGCTTCCAAAATCAGCTAATACAGAATGTCCAGAATGCGGAAGCGATGCTTCATTTCAACTGAAGTTCGATTATCAAATTAATCAGGCTGTGTTCTCCACGCTTTCTCGCTGCTCTATTTGTAAAGAAGCTGTGCTTTTCATACTCATTAAAACGTCCCATAATGATCGCGGAGAAGAAGTTGAGCTATTCGTGCATCAAACCTCTTTTACACGAGAGCCGCTCGGCAGACTGACTAGCACAGCTAGATTACCCGATGACCTTGAGCGTGTTTATCGCTCAGCAGTGAATGTACATAACATGAAGGATTGGACCGCAACGGCTGTAATGGCTAATCGTGTTCTTGAGAGCATTACAGGTAGTTTTCTATCTGAAAATGAGCTAGGACAGCCACTTTCTAAACAGCTAGAAACACTTGCTAAACAGATTGATTTAGAAGAACCAATTGTAAAACTAGGACACCTACTAGGCAAAGGTAGTAATTTAAATAACCTCCTTTGTCTTGAGAAAGCTACAAGCGAAGAAACGGCCAACTTAATTATCGACTTACTAGATTCACTTATTGAATACTTGTACATTCTTCCTCAACGAATTGTGCATCTTCAAAAACAAATCGAAGGATAATAAAAAAAGCAGGTAGCTCAAATTAATATGTACCCTGTGTAAAGGACAGTTTAAAAAAGACTAGGCAACATTAAGAAGATGATTCCTGTATTGAACAGGGGTCATCTTTTTTAAGTTCCACTGACATCTATCCAGGTTGTAATACATCATATAACTCTTAACTTCACGTTTTAATTCGATTAGTGTTTGACAAGGTTTTATTGAGGCTTCGTCTTTAAAGTGACCAAAGAAAGATTCCTGTGGGGCATTATCCCAACAGTTTCCTCTTCTAGACATAGACTGATCTAAACCGTATTTCTTTAGCTGTTTTTGGTAGGTAGGGTGAGTATAGTGAAAGCCTTGATCAGAATGAATAAAGGCATTCGCATCTAGTTTTGCTTTACGGTTGTTTTTAAGTTTTACTAACGTATCTGTCGCTAGATCGAGCGTAATTCGGTCAGACACATGATAAGCTAGGATCTCATTCGTAGAGCCGTCCTTTATGGTAGATAGATACGCTTTCTTCTTATTTCCATAAAACAAATAGGTAATGTCAGTTAGAAGTACTTTCCCTGGGATGCCTTGTTTGAAGTTTCGCTCAAGTTTGTTTGGTACAACGCTGTGCTCTTTCGTTGCTTTCGCCATACGACGATAGGGATTCGCTCTTCTGATCGGACATACGATTCCGTATTTTTTCATGATTCTGCGTATGCGTTTTAAGTTATAGGTTATTTGATACTGGTTAGCTAGC
The DNA here is from genome assembly GCF_056173645.1 of Anaerobacillus sp. QJM3NY_32. Taxonomy (NCBI): domain Bacteria; kingdom Bacillati; phylum Bacillota; class Bacilli; order Caryophanales; family Bacillaceae; genus Anaerobacillus; species Anaerobacillus sp. QJM3NY_32. The sequence goes on from NZ_CM149684.1 coordinate 2,614,057, forward strand.
GTCATCTTGATTTGACGTGCCCCTTTTTTTCGCTTTTTAAAGGCATAGGCTTTTAGGATCCAGTCTTTTAAAACTTGGTCTCGCGCCTCGTTTTCTGTTCGACGCTTTCGAGCACCTTCAGTGAAATAACGATAATAACCAGATCGTGAGACACCCACTACGGAACATAAGTATCGGACCATATTTTTAAGTTGATACTCATGGATGATATGGCGGATTAATTCAAACTTGAGAGAAGCAGCTAATTTTATCTCTTTTTTCCCATCCCCTTTTCCATCATTTCGAGCTTTTTTAGGAGATCATTCTCTGCTTTTAATAGGTTATTTTGAGCTTCTAAACGTTTGTATTTTTCCTCTAAAGACAGTTCCTTATCTTTGGATCTTCCGGAGCTTTCTTTACGAGTGTCAGTAAGTCCATTAATCCCTTTGTTTTTATAACCCTGTCTCCACCTTCTCGCGGCAGAATGTACTCTTTCGTGTCCGAGAGTATCGACATCAAATCCATTTTCTTTAAAAATCTGACTCGGTAGTTTTCCTTTTTCATACTCCGTAATGAATATTCGCTTAAATTCATCACTGTATGTGATTCCTTTTTCACTAACTGATTTCACAAATTTATTAGAGGCAAGTGTTTTGACATCTTCCTCTGAGAATACTTTCTTACTCATTAATAATCATTTCCCATCGTAGAATTTGTCCTCATTATACATAAAAGTACCCTATAGGGCAGACTTTTTTTAAGTGTCTACTCTATAGGGTACATATTAAATTGAGCTACCTGTTTTTTAAATGCTCATATCAAATTTTAATTCAAGATTCTGTTTACTATCACTTTAGCCCTTTTTCGAAATAGAAGGATAGTTGATGAAAATCGCAATAATTCCTGCAATAGCAATGAGGATTGGATAAATTGAATACGGTAGTAGAGCGAGTGGCGAAATCGACGCAAGACCTGCTACTGCAAGCACCTGTGCCCCATATGGGAGCATGCCCTGTATACTACCTGAGAAAATATCAAGAATACTAGCAGACTTTCGTGGGTCTACCCCATATTCTTCGGAAATGTTTTTCGCAAGTGGCCCCCCCATTATGATCGAAATGGTGTTGTTAGCTGTTGATAAATCAAGCACGCTTGCGAGACCGGCGATACCAAACTCTGCTCCTCTACGAGAAGTTACTTTGCTCAGGATTTTGTCCAATACGTATTGTATTCCTCCGTTATGCTTAATGACTTCAATCATCCCTCCGATGACGAGAGCAATCATGGCAAGGTCTTCCATCCCTTTTATGCCCTCTGTAACCGTGGAGATCAGTTCACTCATTCCAAATGTTCCGTTATATAAACCTACAATCCCAGCAAATAAGGTACCACTTACAAGTACAATAAGAACATTAACACCAGCGATCGCTGCGATCAGTACACCTAAATAAGGGATAATTGTAACGAAATCAAATGCGTGTTCTCCTCCAACCGTTGCTTGCTCTCCCATCGTTAAAGCACCATAAATAATGGCTGTTACAATAGCAGCTGGCAAGACTATAAAAAAGTTTACTTTGAATTTATCTTTCATTTGCGTATTTTGTGTGCGTACTGCCGCAATCGTAGTATCTGAAATCATAGAAAGATTGTCACCAAACATTGCCCCACCTATGACCGCTGATAAAGCCAGTGCCGGGGCAACTCCGGTTTGCTCTGCAATTCCAATTCCAATGGGAGCAAGTGCTACAATCGTTCCCATCGATGTACCCATCGAAATAGAAATAAAACAGCCAATGACAAACAAACCTACGATTAAAAGATTAGCCGGTAGAATTGATATACCTAAATTAACAATCGAATCTACTGCTCCAATTTTTTCAGCTGTTCCGGCAAACGCCCCAGCCAGTAAAAAGACCAAAATCATTAATATGATATTCGTATTACCTGCTCCACGACAAAACACTTCCACTTTTTTCATAAAGCTTTCTTTTCGATTCATCGAAAGAGCTACGCCCGCCGCAATTAGAGAAGCGAGAATAACAGGCATACTATAAAAGTCCTTTGTTATGATAGCTGTACCAATAAAAAGCACAATAAATATTCCAAGGGGAAGTAAAGCCAGGCCGTTCCCCTTTATTTCTTTCTCCATTATTCATGTCTCCTTCATCTTTTATTCTGTCTCAATAAAAAAAGCCCACTTCAAGAGAAGAAGGCTTTTGCACTTATCTCTCAAGATTTCTCTTGCTGGAAGCAGCACCTTTCTGATGATCAGAGGTTGCTGAAGCTTCTTTGGGCCAGGTCCCTCCACTTCTCTTAATAAGAAATATACAATTATTAATGAGCGCATGCTTCATTTTACTTTTTCATAACGAGCTTTACTTTATCACGCATTATTCTGATGAGTCAACTTTGATTAACTGCATCAAAATAAACTCCTCATCCTTTAAGGAGTTTACCTGATTAACTAGTCTGGTTCAAGCTTTGTATGACTACCAATTTTTGCAATAGATCAATCTTTATTTTCCTAAAAACCACTCAATATCCTTCATAATCGATTCCGGTTTTTCTTCTGGTAGAAGGTGACCGGTTTTTTCATAGATGATCAGTTTAGCATTTGGGAGATCCTTACTGAGACGCTTCCCAATTTTCAACGGCACAACTCTGTCATTTTCTCCCCATATTAGTAGGCTAGGTGTATGAATTTGATTTAGTTCAACTTCTGACAAATCTCCTTCGCGATCTCGAATCATCCTAACTAATGACCGAAAGATACCCTCATTGAAGAAAGGTTGGATATATCCATCCATCATTTCTTCATCGATAAGGGAAGGATCATAAACACAATTAAGCAAATTTCCTCTAACACCTTTTCGATAAAGCCACCTTTTCAAGTATACCGAGAAAAAAGGTAAGTACGATGTATACACTAGACTCTGTTTAGCCTTTTCAAGATATCCTGAACTGCACAGTAAAATATTCTTACTAACGAGATCATCTTTCATAGCCGAGGCTCTCATTGCTACTTGCCCACCCATAGAATGGCCGATCATAACAGTATGATCAATTGAAAGCCTTTCTAAAAGTTCAACCACCACTTCCGCATAATTATGATAAGAGTGGACAAAACGATTAGACTTTTCACTTTTTCCGAACGGAGGAAGATCAATGGCAACAACAGTATATGCCTTTGTTAATAATGGTATCAATCTTCTGAAGCTGAAGCTCGACGATAGAAAACCGTGAAGAAGCGTTAATACTGGCCGATCGACGGCTGTGTCATTTCTATAGTATTCATAGTGAATATCAATTCCTTTGATCTTTTCCGTATTTTGTTTAAGATTTTGAGCTAATAGCATCTTTCATCTCACTCCGGATTTTGAATTCATCTGATCTGATTCACCCTTCGTTTCTAACCAGACAGGATGGTCTCACTTATTCAGGTTTGACTTTATAATTATTTTACCCCAATCCTGAAATGAAAAACTTTTTTTACATCCGAGAGGATACTCCATTTTTTTCATTCTAACTCTACGTGCACAAGGTCCAGCAGCTTTATCGTTGTCCTTTTTTCATTATGGTCAATAATACGCAGTTCTTTCGTAAGTGGATCTACATAGTCCACATATCCAAAGAGAGTTTTCGTTTCTCCCCCACTAAAGTGTTGAAAACAAAGCGAGTTGTGATTGGCCATTGCTTCACATATTGTTTCATTCATTTCCGCCATTCTTTGTTCATCAAGTACCGGCTTTTCACTTTTTTTCTCTTCGGTTTTCCAATCTCTTAGCTCTTTCACATGCTCAGGTAACATCATTGACGTCCATTTTATATTTCCGCGATCACGAATCACGCTTCTTCCCCCTTCTATGCTTTATGACCACCCACAAGTTTACTTCTATGCAGTGCCGTACCGGCCTTTGTGTATGAAACGGCACGAAGCAGCGCATCTGAGCCATATTTCTCACGGATCGAATCCATCACATATCCGAGATCCCGCTGCTTTGGGCGTGACGCGTTAAATAAGTCCAACTGCACTTCTTCATCATTGCAAATATTTGAAAGGGTAATGGAAATCTTACGAACCGTTTTTCTTCCAAAGAACTCCTCAAATAACTGAAGACATACATTGTATATTTCGAGCGTAATAGCAGTCGGGCTGTGGATACTCCTTGAACGGTGAAAGCCACCCCCGCCTTCTTCTTTACTATAACCAATCCCAAGGCTAATCGTACGCCCTGCCTTCCGGGCTTTTCTCGCACGTCTTGCAACTTCTTCACTCATCTCAAGAATGACGTGTTGAATGTCTTTTTCGTCATGGTAATCTCGCAACAAAATTTGGCTTTTCCCATAGCTAATCTGTCCCTGCATAATCGGCGCACCCATTTCAGAAAGATCGATGCCCCACGCATGATGATAGAGCTGATTTCCCATAATACCGAATTTTTCTTCTAGTAGATGTAGCGGGTAATGCGCAAGCTGCTTTACATTCATAATCCCCATTCGATTTAACGTTCGCTCGACACGCGATCCGATACCCCACATTTGACTTAGCGGGGAAAGCGGCCAGAGTTTTTTAGGAATATCTTCATAAGTCCATTCTGCAATCCCTTTTTCTTTCGCTTCCAGATCGAGACAAAGCTTTGCCATTAAAAGATTTGGGCCAATCCCTATGGCACATGGTAATCCGAATGTCTCTCTTATTTCATTTCTGATCTTGTGAGCTACTTCAAATTTGTTCCCCCAAAGTCGTTCTGTCCCATCAACCTGCAAAAACGATTCATCAACGCTATACGTATGGATACATTCTGATGGTACATAACGATGAAAAAGCCTCGTTATTTCCATTGATTGTTTTAAATATGAAGACATTCTCGCATTAACGATATGAATGTTTTTATTATTTGGAATTTCAAATAGTCTGCTCCCTGTTCGTATTCCAAATTCCTTCTTTAGTGCCGGAGACGCTGCTAGCACAACACTTCCCTGTCGCTCGGTATCACCAACAACCGCGAGATAGCATGTAAGTGGATCAAGCCCCATCTCTACTGCTGAACAACTTGCATAAAAACTTTTCATATCAATACATAGGATTGTTTTCTTTGGAAATTTAGAATAATCCATTTGTATCCCCCCTTCTCCTAATCAAAAGAACGTTTGTTCCCTTTATATATACCCGTATTTTAACCGAATATACGTTCTCTTTACAATAAGTACTTTCTTCCAATCATAAAACGATTCACTTAGCATCACCCTTTTTTCTAAAGTAACGAAAAGTACCGGAAGAAGAGTAACAATGAACTTAACGATATTCACTCCAAAGTTAGTCATCAGAGCACATACGTATTGGAGATCCTACACTTGTTCCATTAACAGATAGGGAAGTAGAAATACTCGCGCATCAATCTCTAAACGCACAGAAAAAGAACCAGGATATGCCGTTTCATATGGTCATTAACGCCATTATTTATTAGCACACCACCTCCTGAGTCTAAAGAACCAATACCTTTTTTTAAAATAACAGGTATATCTCCCTATAACTCTATCCAAAAGGATAGGTCTTAACTATCAAAATAGTTTAAATAGTTTGAATACTAAATCTTTTATGGTAATGTTAGCTCATCTTAATCACGAGGGGGATATAGAATGGGAAAGAAAAAAAATTTACTTTCAATCGGTTTATCAGTGGGGCTCGTTAGTACCATGCTCGCACCATCCTCAACATTTGCAGCAGCAGATACGAATATGAATAAAGAAACAGGAACACCTACTTTTGTTTCAGGAAAACTAACAAAAGCAAGCTCTCAAAATGCCAATCAAGTACTATTTGATTACTTGAACGAACAGAAAAACCTGTACAAGTTTAGTGGATCTTCCGCTAAGGATTCCTTTAAAATCCTATCAAAAGAAAAGGACGATCTTGGTTTTACGGTTTTTCGATTACAACAACTTCATGAAGGAACACCTGTTTATGGTTCAACTCAAACGGCTCATGTTGATGAAAGTGGTATTTTAACAGCCGTATCAGGTACAGTTATTCCAGACCTTGGGTCGAAGAAAGAGCTTAAAAAAGCAACAAAATTCAAGAAACAGGACGCCGTTAAAAAAGCAGAAGAAGATCTCGGTTTTTCACCAGCCTATGAACAAAAACCCGAATCCAACCTTGTCGTCTATACTGAAGGAGAGTCTGCAACGTATGCTTACCATGTGACCTTGAACTTCCTCTCGCCTGAACCGGGTAACTGGCAATACATAATTGATGCAACAAGTGGTGAAGTTCTAACAAGCTTCAATGCTCTACACGAAGCAAAAAAAGAAGGAGTCGGCAAGCCAGGTGGTGGTGATAATGTTACCGGAACAATTAAGACGGCAAGTGGAACTGGTGTACTTGGTGATCAAAAAACGTTCAATACGCTACTTTCCTCTTCAACTTATTACTTGAAAGACACTACGCGAGGTGGCGGAATCTTAACATATGATGCGGCAAATCGCACAAAACTGCCAGGCTCTTTATGGGCAGATTCGGATAACTCCTTTAACGCAAGCTATGACGCGGCTGCAGTCGACGCTCACTACTATGCAGGAGCGACGTATGATTATTATAAAGATGTCTTCAACCGAGATAGTTATGACGGAAACGGTTCACCACTAAAGTCCACCGTACATTACGGACGCAACTACAATAATGCGTTCTGGAACGGAAGCCAAATGGTCTATGGTGATGGAGATGGCTCAACTTTTGTATCCCTTTCAGGTGGTGAAGATGTTGTTGCTCATGAATTGACACACGCTGTCACTGATACAACAGCTGACTTAATTTATCAAAATGAATCAGGAGCACTGAATGAATCCATGTCTGATGTATTCGGAACGCTTGTAGAATACTACGACAGCAATAACCCTGACTGGTTAATCGGAGAAGATATTTATACACCAGGTACATCCGGGGATGCTCTTCGTTCAATGTCAGACCCATCCCAATTCGGAGACCCTGATCATTACTCTGTCCGCTATACTGGTTCTCAAGATAATGGCGGCGTTCATATCAACAGCGGCATCATGAACAAAGCAGCTTATCTGCTGAGTGAAGGCGGTACATTCTATGGGGTAACCGTATCAGGAATTGGAAAAGACAAACTCGGCGCTATTTACTACCGCACCCTTACGCAATACTTAACCGCTTCTTCAAACTTTAGTCAGATGAGATCAGCAGCAGTACAAGCTGCCACTGATCTTTATGGAAGCGGAAGCTCAGAAGTTCAATCTGTAAAACAGGCTTTTAATGCAGTTGGAGTTCAATAGAAAGAAGTTAGGCAGGCAGCCAATGGCTACCTGTCTTTTCGTTATGTCAGGGTTTTATAAGTATTCAAACGGGTAAAAGGGTGCTAGACCTTAAAAGGAGGAAGGAGGAAGGACAAATGGGAATTTTCAAAGAGGATACGCTTAAGCATGAACATGTTCTCATTACCGGAGCCACGGGTGGTATTGGATATGAAACCGCAAAGGCCGCCGTAAAAGCCGGTGCTACGATTACGATAACCGGAAGAAATAAAGATAAATTAACTCAGCTGAAGCAGGAGTGCGAAGAGTTAGTAACGGAAGCAACGGTTGCTGTTCTTCCTGCTGATTTAAACAATGAGAAAGATCGTTCTACTCTTATCGAAAGTGCTATTAAATATAACGGAAGCATCACAGGGTTAGTTAACTCAGCAGGAATTGGCGGCGGCGATACGCTTGATCAATTAGAAGAAGAAGATCTTCGCAAAGTAATGGAGCTAAATTATACCTCGACTGTTTTACTGACTCAACTTGTGTATAAGCGAATGCGTGAGGATAAGAAGAAAGGGGCGATTGTAAACCTCTCTTCTCTCTCAGGTCTTAGAGGAACTTTTGGTAACACGGCCTATAGCGCTTCAAAGTTTGCTATAACTGGCTTCACGCAGTCGTTTGCCCACGAGGCTATCCGTGATGGAATTAGAGTTAACGCAGTATGTCCCGGCTTCGTTGATACAGAAATGGGCCGAAACAGTATTGCTTCTAAAGGGGAGAGACAGAATAAAAGCTTTGAGGAAGAATTAAAGGCTGTAGAAGCAGCAATGCCATCTGGAAGAATTACGCAGCCTGAAGAAGTCGCCAATAGCATCATTTACCTTCTCTCAAATGCGTCAGAAAACATTATTGGCGAATCGCTCAAAATTTCAGGTGGAAGCGTTATGCGCTAGGTGCTTTGGAGAAATTACCTACAAATCAAAAATGACTCATGCTTGAAGAAAGCATGAGTCATTTTTGATTGGAGCATTCACAAAGCCATTAAGTAATACTCGCGTAGATACAAGTATCTGTTATCTGTGTTCCGTCGATCGACATATCTTCGTTTTTGAGAGTTCCTTCGAAATCATAGTCCAATCGTTCTGGAATCGCACGACTTCGCTCGTTTTCTCGATCGCATCTAATCTCGACCCTTCTGCACTTCAAGTCCTGATGCGCATATTCAGTAAGTTTCTGAACGGCCTCAGTCATATAGCCATGACCACTTTGCTTAGTAGCCACCCAATACCCAATTTCAAGCTTTGGAACATCCCATTCAATGTTATGAAACCCAGTGGATCCAACAAACTCATTTGTTTCTTTCAAAAACACCAGGAACCTTAAACTTTCACGCTTTAGGAATTTAATATGCGCCTCTCGTGTATTAATCTCTGTATCCTCAGGAGTCGGCGTTTCTCTAGCAAAGCCAAGCCAGGGCCTCAGTTCACTTATAGAAGATTGAATGGCTTGATTAACTATTTTACCATCCCCGTATTCAGGCATTCTTAACATTAATCGTTCTGTTTCAAGTACTGTTTCAATTTCCATTAAGATTGGATTCATTTCTATCCCTCCGACGTAAGTAAAGACATTCCCTCAAAAAAGAAGGAAATTTACAAATAAGCTGGAACAAGCGATTAACTTTTCACCTTCAACTAGAATTTGAACCGCCAATCAAGGAGATTAGCGGTTCAAATGAGAGCAGAATAATGGAAATTGAGCTAACTATACTACTTTAGGATTTTTCCCAAAACGGTTTTCTTCCACATCACTATCTAAGCAAGTGAAGACCAGAATGACAATACTACCAATTAGAGGAATAAGTCCAATGAGCACCCACCAACCGCTTCTTCCAGTGTCATGCAATCTACGCACAGTTACAGCTAGCGAAGGTAAAATAATGAACAATGAATAAATACTTGTCAAAAATGGGGAAATATCAGCTAGAGACTCTACTATCGTTAAGACAATAGAAAAAATAACATTAAAAAGAGTAAACATCCAATATTCTTTACGCCTTGCTCTTCCTTGGAAATTCACATAATTCTTTAATACTTTCAAATACCAGTTCATACTGCTTCTCCTTTAGCGAATAAGTTTAGTAGATTAGTACCTTTTTCATACAAAACAGTATAACATAAAGGCTAACAATATTAGGTAAACAAATCAATAATTGGATATAAAATCTGCTAATTAACTTCTCTTCTCAAAATACTCATTCTAACCCGGTCGACATACTTTCCTTCTCTATACCGATCCTCGCGCAATATCCCTTCTTCAACAAAGCCACACTGCTTGTAAGACTTAATTGCTTTATCATTATCCACTTCTACTCTTAGCCAGATCTTATTTAAACTAAGCTCCGTAAACCCTAAATGAAGCATAGCTTTTAAGGCGCTCATCCCATAGCCTTTCCCCCAATAGCGTTTATCACCTATGGCAATACCTAGCTCTGCATGACCGTTTAACTGATCAATATTCTTTAAGTCTACCCAGCCAATATGTTGACCTTCACCAGTTACAATAGCTCTTTGCTCATACCCGTTCTTTCGAGTGATGCACATTTGAATCCAGTTCATTGTTTCTTCTCGTGTAAAAGGAGGATATTTCGCCGGCATATTCAGATGCTTCGTTACGTCTCGATCCAGGCACCATTGATAGCGATCTTCCACATCTAATAGAGATAGTTCTCTAATCGTAACAAAAGGTAAGGTTTTTGTTTTCATATTCTGCTCTCCTACTTGATCGATTTTAGTGGTGCATTTCTCCCGTTGCAGAAACTTTAATCTTTACTCCCAATAACAAGCCTGAAGGTAGGGAAAACAAGTTACCATTGGCTCGGCTGGACCATACTTTATGAAGAACCAAAGAATGAAGTAATAAGACAGCATTACCCGATTCTTTTTAGAGACCCCTTTTACCTCCTCAGATTATCTTCACTCTGTGTGAAGTTTTTTTCTATCTCCTTCACAACCGATTGATAATAAGAGACTTCATGTGGCACAAAATGAAGTTTATTGATTTTTTCATTCACGTTTATTCTCTCTTCATCGTCATTCAAGCAAAATCCTTTTACATCCACTTCATCCCGCTCTCCCAACCAAAGGTCATAAAATTGATCAAAATCAGCTTGTACGATTCCAGAAACTTCTTCTTTTTGAAGTTTAAACTTCTCCAATGGCTGATTACACTCATAGAGGAAGATATTCGCGATTTCATTATCAAAAAAGTGGTCTTTTTTAATCGAAGCTTTTATGACCTTTAGTGGGGTCAATTCATTATAGGAAACACCAATTCCGAGCTCTTCCTCGACTTCCCTCACTCCGTCTTCAACAGACTCATCAGCCATTAAGTGACCAGCCGCTGTGATGTCATACAGCCCTGGAAAATCCTTTTTCCGATCACTTCGAAGCTGAAAGTAAATCTTTCTAACACCATTTTCGATCCGCACAAACCAGCATTGAAAAACCTCATGCCAGTAACCTTCTCTATGTACCTCTTCTCGAGATGCGTTGCCGATCGCTTCTCTATTCTCATTAAATATCCTCACTAGTTCACTTTTCATTTTACACCCTCGCTTTTTATCTTTAGCTGGATAGATAAACTTCTATTCCAGTAAAATCCTCTTCCTTATTTTAGCATTATTACTATTGACTACAATTATTATTTCATCAACGTTTCCATTCACATATCTAATAAGCTAGATTATTCCGAAACTTCTCTACTGTATTAATCGTATAAATGGAGGAGGGGGTGATGATTAGTATGAATCAATTATTTTTTTCGGATAACTTTTTTTCGGCAGGAAGAACAGACATCTACAATAGCGATCGCGAGACGGTAGGGGCACTTAACCTTAGAAGCGCGTTCTCTTCTAAAGTCGAAATAGAAGACGTCAATGGAGACGTTACTATGGAGGGAGCCTTTACGTTTTTCGCTAACAAATGGATAGTTAGAAGAAAAAATGGCGATGAACTCGGTTACGTGAAAATGTCTTTTACTTTTCTATCAAAGAAATTCCATTATTTCAAAGACGGTAAGAAATTCACTATAACGTCACCTGCATTTTCAAAAGCATACAGCATAACCGATGACTCCAATCGTGAGATAGCTACTTTTCAAAGAACAAATAGCTATTTTGAATCAGCGAATTATGAACTTAAGAATATGTCAAGTAACCTTTTAGCAGAAGAGTTGATTTCAATTATTATGGGCGTGAACGCCTTTCAAAAAAATGTTAGTGCAGCCGGAGCAGCTACTTAGCCAATAGGAAGTAAAGAAAGGGGAAATCACGATAGTCAGCTAAAATCCAAATAATCATCACTGTAGCAGGCATATTGTTTCTCTCTACGAAAGAAAGAGTGGCTCTTTCTAATGAAAACACCACTAGTGCCTATATTTTCATCATACTCGATCCACTTAACCTTAGGCAGGGGCAAATGAACGAACGGCTTCTAGAAAAGAAAACCTAAAAAAGAAGAGCACTTTAAAAGCGCTCTTCAAACAACTCATTATTTTTGATCAAAAAACTTACCCGCCACTTTTTCAACCACGCCTGGAGCAGTATGATAAAGTTTTGCTCCTACGTTCATCCAGCCTGGGAGATTGACTTCTCGTCGACCTTTTTCAATAGCTGCTATGATTTCCTTTGATACCTTCTCTGAAGATAACATCATTTTTTCAACATTTTTAATATAAGTCCCACTACTATCGGCTGTCTCAAAAAAGCTTGTATTAATTGGACCTGGGTTAACTGTAGTAACAAAGATGTTATGTTCCTTCATTTCCATTCTTAAACTATTCGAAAAGCCAAGCACAGCATGCTTGGAAGCAGAATAACCGGAGGATTTTGGAGTAGCAAGTTTACCTGCCTGTGATGCTACGTTAACAATGTGTCCCTGTCTTTTTGCAATCATCCGAGGCAGCACATGAGATGTAAAGCGCATCAGTCCCAATACGTTCACATCAAACATTGCTTCAATATCTTTCATATCTGCATCTACAAAAGCATCGAATTTCCCAAATCCCGCATTATTAATTAATACATCTATAGGTGGCATTTCCTTCAGCAAAGAAGGCAATAGTTGATCAACCCGCTTACGGTCACCTACATCCAGGCTCCATACAGCTGGAGGGTATGCTCCACTTTCTTCGATTTGCTTCTTAACGTCCATTAATTTATCTTCGGAACGAGCAACGAGGATGAGTTTAGCGCCTTTTCTAGCTAAGTCAACAGCCAGCTGTCGTCCTATACCGCTTGACGCTCCGGTGATCAAGATTACTTTGTTTTTTAATTTCTTCATTAGTTCCTCCTCTTACAGCTTATACCGATAATAAGTTTGTTCTTTATCCTTTATTTTGACGATGACATTTTCCGACTCTAAATAATCTAAGTGACCAATTGTCTCTGAAAGTGTCAGGCCCACTTGCTTCTTATAAACACCTGGAAATAATTCCTTACATACTTCGAAAGCAGTTAGCGGCTGTTTTTGCAAGAGCAACGCTACTTTATCAGAGCGTTCTTCTTGCTTCCTTAGGCGCTCCTTAATTAAATCATCCGGATTTAAAATAGGCTCTCCATGTCCCGTATATACATATTGCAAATGAGCATCTAACGTTTTCCGATAAGAATTACGCTGCTGAATGAGTGGTTTTGGACGCTCTGTTCCTTTTACATAGGGCGGTTCAAGAAGCGGATTAGATGAGATTTTCTTAATAAGATGATCGCCAGCGATCATCGTTCCTGTTTCCTTATGCCATAGAGAAATATGACTTTGTGCATGACCAGGAGTTTCCATGACCGTCCATTCTGAACATCCAGGGACGCCATCCCCTTCTGATAGATGGATATCGCACTTCGCTCGATCTGTAAAAGCAAGATAATCACGCGTGTCGCGAGCATGATCAAAATACTGATCAGCCACGCCCGCTTCTCGATAGATACTTGTCATAAATGTATCATTTTCTTTCAAAAAAGAATCGCTCATTTGAAGCCAGCGATCATTTTTCCAATGTCCAAGCACGCGTACTCCTCTTTCCATCATACCCCCAACCAGTCCAATGTGATCTGGATGATGATGAGTTAGTACTACTTGTTCAATATCCTCGAACGCATAACCATTATTTACCAACTGCTCATTGAGTTCTCGCTGTGCCTCAGGTGTTCGCGGACCTGTATCTACAAGCGTCAGCACATCTCCTTTTATTAAAAAACAATTAACAGGGCCAACTGCAAATGGTGTTGGTACCGTCATTGAAAGAACGTCAGCTTTCGTTATATTCAAATTACCCGCCACCTCTACTTTTCTTTCGTTGCATGAACTAACTCTATTCTACCGCTCTTCCCTCTATTTGTCATTATAGCAAGATAATTAAATTTGAATTTTCCGACAATAACTATTGACAATTATCCCTGTTCGTTGCATACTATGTAAAATTAGATTGAACGTATTGGCTTTGAACGGGACTAGTAAAAGACTAGATAAGTGTCAGAGAGAGGAATTCACCGGCTGAAAAATTCCTTCACTTCGCCTACTTTGAACCTGCCCCGGAGCCTGCTGTGAAAACACAGCCGCTTCCCACGTTACAGGGTACTTGAGGATATCGCTATGATATCAAATGAAGGTGGTACCACGGATAACGCCCATTCGTCCTTTAAATAAAGACGAATGGGCGTTTTTATATGGAAGGATGAGTAAGATGAAGAAACACACCATCGCATTCATAGGTGCCGGATCGATCACAGAAGCCATCATCGAAGGTATGATCAAAGAAAAATTTATTCATGCAAATCAAATTGTTGTGATGAACCGCTCAAACTTGGATCGCCTTGAAGAACTTAAAGACAAATACAATGTGCAAACTACACAGAACATAGAGCAGCTATTAAAGAACAATAAAGTAATCATCCTCGCCATGAAGCCTGCTGACGCAGAAACTGCCTTAAAAAATATTCAACCATATATTAATGAGAGCCATCTTATTATCTCTGTACTCGCCGGAATCACAACCTCTTATGTTGAGGAGGCTATTGGAACGTGCACACCTATCGTTCGAGCTATGCCTAACACATCAGCTATGATTGGATTATCCGCAACAGCGATTTCTCCAGGTCATTTCGCTAAGAAAGAGGACCTGTTATTTGCAGAAAACTTATTCCTTACAATCGGAAGTGTTGTACAGGTTACAGAAGATAAAATGAACGCTGTAACAGGGTTATCTGGTAGTGGCCCAGCTTATTTTTACTATATGGTTGAATGCATGGAAAAAGCTGCGATTCAAAATGGCCTAGACCCGGATACAGCACGCGAGCTGCTGCTTCAAACAATGAATGGAGCCGCAAACATGCTCCGTCGCACTAATCAATCTCCAACTTTATTAAGAGAAAAAATTACAAGTTCAGGAGGAACAACACAAGCTGGAATAACTTCTTTAAAGGAATATCAATTCGAAAGAGCAATATTGTCTTGTATTACGGACGCAACTAAAAAAGCAGAAGAGCTAGGAAAAGCGTTTGAGAAACAAAAATAACTAGCTTAACTAACCCGGACATTCGTACAATGTCCGGGCAAACAAAAATAGAGCGCCATTTTAATTACTTTAAAAGCCCCCTTTTTCTATTTAAACACTCTTCTTCTGAACAACTTCACACCTCTTTTTCAAGTGATATAAAGCCTCTTCACTGTCGAGTCCATTTGCAATAATTTTCATTGGCCCAAAATGAGTTGTTAACCGTCCCATACTTAATATACTTTTAGCATTTAATCGTCTTCCTTCAACTTCAACAATAATATAACTACTAAACTCATTCGCACTTTTGACAAAATCCATTAAAAAGGTCATCGTCACTTTACCTGTGATCAAAACGGTTTCTTTATATACCATTGCAACATCCTCCTTAATAATATATACAACCGTTTGCACATTTCTATATTGACACCCTCTTTGGGTATCCGCAAGTCTTATGGCACCTTTCCTTACACACTCATTGCGAACAATACATAACATACGTTAGGTATTCTAACATGTAATACATTTTCTTTTAACGCTTATGCTATAATCAAAGTAGATTGCCAGTTTAGAAGACTTCAATAGTATATGTAGCGGTAGCTGCATTATGAATATATCCACAGGGAGTGACTGGAGATGTCATATAAAGATAAAAAAGTTCTGCCAATCGGTTCAGTTAGTGAACTAACGGGACTATCTTTACGAAAAATCCGCTACTACGAAGAAAGAGGACTAATCTTGCCAGAACGATCTGGTGGCGGAACTCGAAAATTTTCATTTACGGATGTAGAGAAATTAATGGATATCGCCAATCAAATTGAAGATGGCATGCAAACATTTGAAATCAAAAAGCTATATAAAAAAGAAAAGCAGAAAGACAAAGATAAAATCAGAGATGAAATGATTCGTGGTCAATTAAATGCCGCTTTCAAAATGACGAAATAAACAAAACAGGCGACAATCGCCTGTTTTTTTCATATGAACTCGTTTAAAATATACGATGCCGGGTATACCAATAAAGCATAACGATATTTATTTTAAGGGGTTGTTCTAAATGAGTTTTCATTACACAGTTGAAACATCCAAAACAGTCGAACAGGCAGTCTCTGATTTAAGTACGGAACTTCAAACAGAAAAATTCGGTGTATTATGGGATTTCGATCTATCTGCTAAGTTACAAGAAAAAGGAATGGACTTTCATACACCTTATCGTGTTCTAGAAGTTTGCAATCCTAAAGAGGCTGAACGCGTTCTAAATGAAGACAAATTAGTTGGGTACTTTCTCCCATGTAAAATTGTTGTATATGAAGAAGATGGTCAAACTAAAATCGGAATGCCCAAGCCAACAACATTATTAAATTTAACGGGTGATGACAACTTAAGCGATATTGGCTCTGACATTGAGAAGCGCCTTGTTTCATGTATTGATAAAAGCAAATAGAATTACTGAACAAGAAGAGGCTGGGACATAAATAGCCTAAATTACTGAAAAAAAGGTCCCGTTCATCGGTTTTTGATGAACGGGACCTTTTTTGGCGTGTTTGTTCCTATTCTTTTTAGCTTTGTCGGTAATCATGGCGGTGTACTTTCTCAAGTTCACCGCCATGAGCGCAAAGCCTAATTCATTTTTGACTTTTTCTTTGCCCCTAACGGACATTCGAGTAAAACCCAAATTAGCCTTCAGAAATCCAAAAACTGGTTCTACGTCAATTTTCCGTTGACCGTAGATTTTTCCCGTTTTTTCTTCTGAAAGCAGTTCTCGAATGATTTTCTTTTGCTTTTCCCATTGGGCATTATAATAGATCTTGCGATTGTTCCCTTCCTGCGCTTTGGTACACTGCGAACGAAGAGGACAATCTGAACAGTCATCACATTCATAAACCCTGAATTCCCGTGTGAAACCTCCACGATCGGTTCGATGAGAGAGGTGACGGAACATCAACTGTTGTCCGTTCGGACATATGAACGAATCCCTTTCCTCGTTGTAGGCCCAGTTGGCTGTGTTGAATTCATTCTGCTTGAAACGCTTCTTTTTCTCGGTGCGATAGGTACTGTATGTTATCAGTGGCTTGCGCTCACGATTCTTCAAAACATCCTTATAATTTTCTTCGCTTCCATAACCGGCATCGGCGACGATATAGTCAGGGAGTGTAAAAAAGTCGTTCTCGATATGGTCGAGAAAGGGACGTAATGTACGTGTATCCGTCGGGTTTGGAAAGATATCGTAAGCGAGCGTATATTGTCCTTCTGTCGCAATTTGGAGATTGTAACCAGCTTTTAATTGACCGTTTTTCATGTGATCTTCTTTCATGCGCATGAAAGTGGCATCGTGATCAGTCTTCGAATAACTGTTGCGTTCTTCGAAAATGGCCATGTCGGTCTCGTATTTCTGTTTGCGCCCTACGATATCTTTCAACTGCTTGAGGGATTGCTTCGGCCCTTTTCGCTCGGACCGAAGTTTTTTTCGCTCGTTTACCTCTTCACTGGCGTCAATCTTCTCACTCAATTCCTCCACCTTATCTTCCAGCTTTTCTTCGATTTTTAAAAGCTCTTCAATGGAGAGTTGTTCCGGATTTTCTCGCTTGATCTCAGGAATAATTTCGTTTTCAACCAACTCATCATACATTTGGTTCGATTTTTCGATCAGACTGGCACTATACCTTTCAACAGACTTGCGCCAAACAAACGTAAATTTATTGGCGTTCGCCTCAATTTTGGTTCCATCAATAAAAATCGCTTCCTGATCAATCGCCTCTTCTTTAACCAAATGACATCGAAACTGAACGAAGCACTCGCGAAGAAGCTCCATAGCTTCGGGATGGACACGGAAGCGATTGATCGTACGGTAACTCGGTTCATAACCTTGAGACAACCACATCATGCGAACGCTATCGTAAAGAAGGGCTTCAATCTTTCTTCCTGAAAAAACCGATTGCGTGTACGCACATAGAATCACTTTCATCATCATACGTGGATGATAAGAGGGACATCCTGTATCGCGTAAAAAACGTGAGAAAGCTTCATCTGGAATCTGTTCGACCAGGTCGTGAACGGCATAGGCAATATCATTTTCTTGAAGTTTCATTCCTAAATCCATAGGTAAAATCACTTGATTCATGTTATACTCTTTAAACATAAGGGCACCTCCGATGGTTATTGTGTGGTAACTTTAATTTTATCAGATGGTGTCCTTATTTTCTTATTAAAATGAGATGAAAAACATAAAAAGAGTGGCCCGCGAACAACTACGTTGTTCGCGGGCCACTCTTTTTTTAATTTACCGGGTTTTGTCCCAGCCTCTTCTTGTTTTATTAACCATTGTCTCGCAGAGCTGGCTCATAGCGATAGACAGTTAAATCAACTTTTGAATTAGGAAGAAAGACAATTCCTTCTCCTTCAAGCAACATTTTCTGATCAATAGAACCTTCTTCTGTTTTGATACCAATTTCTCCTTTTGCGTTGATCACACGATGCCATGGGAGTTTATACTTCTGACTCATTGAATGGAGAATTCTAACCACTTGTCTTGCTCCTCTTGGACTTCCCGCACACTTTGCGATTTGTCCATATGTCATCACTTTACCAGATGGGATTTTACTAATAATCGAAACGACTTTCTCAGTAAATGACTCCAAATACTTCACCCTCTAATGTCACTTTCTATCCACTTATTATAACAAAACCGACGTAATTCCAAAAAATAAAAAGCGTTGTATAAAAAAATGTTCGTGCTAGAAACTAAGCTTAGTCCGCTATTGCAAAGGAGCTTAAATGTAATGGATAAGCGAATAATTGATTGGCCTACCTTTCTGGGTGCTTTAAGTTTATTACTGCTCGTTACCGTCCCACTTACTCTTTTTCCCGAGAGTGGAAAGGAATTCGTCAATAAAGCAAATGAGTTTGTTACAACCCAATTTGGTGTCCTTTATTTAATTGTCGGTCTCGGTATTTTTTTCTTTTTAATCTATGTGGCATTCAGTGATAATGGACGTGTGCGATTAGGTGAAGAAGGAGAACGTCCTGAATTCAATAATTTTTCTTGGGCAGGAATGCTATTCTGCGCAGGAATAGGATCAAGTATTTTATATTGGGGAACGATCGAATGGGCCTATTATTATCAAGGACCACCGTTTGGATTGGAGCCTGGAACAGAAGAAGCTATCCTTTGGGCAAGTACATACGGCATCTTCCACTGGGGACCAATCGCATGGGCGATCTACACCCTTCCTGCTCTTCCTATGGCTTATTTCTACTATGTTCGTAAAAAACCCGTTCTCAAAATAAGTGAAGCGACAAGACCGTTAATTGGAAACCTTGTTGATGGGCCTTTAGGGACTATTATTGATGTTCTATTCATGTTTGGACTTCTTGGCGGAGCAGGTACAACGCTTGCCCTTGGAACTCCTATGATCGCTGAGGGAATCGATGCTCTGACAGGTATTGGAGTAACAATGGGCTTAAAGACGATGATTCTTATACTGGTCACAGCCATTTTTGCCATTAGTGCCTACTCAGGTTTAAAGAAAGGAATTAAGGTGCTATCAGATATCAACTTAGTTCTCTCGATTTTTCTGCTTCTCTTTGTTTTAATAGTGGGTCCGACGCGGTTTCTCGTTGAAACGGCAACGAACAGCGTCGGATTATTGTTAGATAACTTCTTTCATATGAGTACATGGACAGAGCCATTCAATGCTCTTGGTCCATATGATAAAACTGGATTTCCAGAGAGTTGGACCGTCTTCTACTGGGCATGGTGGCTTGTTTACGCACCTTTTGTTGGGCTATTCGTTGCCAAGATTTCAAGAGGTCGATCTATTAAACAAATGATCCTTGGAACCATTAGTTACGGAACACTAGGAAGTTTATTATTCTTTGGTATCCTTGGAAATTATGGACTTCATATGCAGTTAACAGGTGAATTCGACGTCATTAAAGTACTCAATGATCAAGGAGCACCAAGAGCGATAATTGAAACAATTGCTCAGCTTCCCCTTTCATGGTTTATGATTCTCGTTTTTGTTGTGTTAGCGATCATCTTTCTTGCGACGACGTTTGATTCTAGCTCCTATATTCTCGCTTCCGTTGTCCAAAAAGAGGTAAAAGATGAACCCCTCCGTTGGAATCGACTCTTCTGGGCATTTGCTCTTTGCTTAATGCCACTGGTGCTGATGTTTGTTGGGGGACTTGGAACTCTCCAAACCGCAAGTATTGTCGGTGGGTTTCCCCTTCTATTTATCATGATTATGCTAGGTTGGTCGTTTATGCGTGCTTCAACAGCCGATATTAAAGCTTCAGAACACTATGAGCCTAAGACTTTTTCATTAAATTACAAAAAGATTTTACAGACAATTCGCCGTAAGAAAAATAAGCCGCAAAAAGGACCAGTTGATGCGCATTTTGAAGACGATAAAAAAGACAACTAACTTTTCGGCACCTGATTCAAACTAAAAACATGTTCTTGATTATTTTTCCATATCGAAATTCATATTGACACTTTCAGTTGGTCATGATAAAAATTGAATAACTCTATAATAATTGAACTGCTTTGAAGGAAATTAAGTAGCCACCTTTTCCCTATTGAAGAGAGCCGATGGTTGGTGAGAATCGGTATATAAAAGGACGTGAATTTCATTTCTGGAGCTTCTTTTGCAATCGCAAAAGACGGTGAAGATCGTTACACTATGAAGTGGTGAGTTCATCTCACAACCAGGGTGGTACCGCGATAACAATCGTCCCTACGGATAACGTAGGGACGATTTTTTTGTGGCATAACGTGATCAGCATTCAATACAAATTGAAAGGAGAAACAGCATGAGTCAAAACGAACAGTGGTCATCAAGACTTGGATTTATCCTAGCTGCAGCAGGTTCTGCCATCGGGCTTGGCGCAATTTGGAAATTCCCTTATACAGCAGGTCAGAACGGAGGCGGGGCTTTCTTTCTGATCTTCATCCTATTCACCTTAATTCTCGGTCTCCCTCTTTTGCTTGCAGAGTTCTCTATTGGAAGAACTGCTCAAAGTAATGCGGTAGATTCTTATAAAACCATTTCTCCTGAATCAAAATGGTATCGTGTAGGAATTTTGGGCATGATTACATCCTTCATCTTGTTATCCTTTTACAGTGTTATTGGGGGGTGGATTATTGCCTACCTGTATAAAGCAGTGACAGGAGAGCTAAATGGACTATCTTCAGATGAATACGCTCAGGTTTTTGGGACGACCATTTCGAATTCATTTATTAGCATATTCGCACAATTTATTTTTATTATATTAACAATTCTTGTTGTAGCAAGAGGTGTTGAAAAAGGAATTGAACAAGCAAGTAAAATTATGATGCCTGCATTATTTCTTCTCTTTATTATTCTTGTCATTCGTGCGGTAACGTTAGAAGGTTCGATGGACGGGATCTTATTCTTGCTTCAACCCGATTTCTCAAAAGTTACATCACAAACCATACTTGAAGCAATGGGGCAATCTTTCTTTACATTAAGTGTTGGTGTATCCGTTATGGTTACTTACAGTTCTTATTTACCAAAGACGCAAAGCTTACCACGCTCAGCGATCTCGATTGTCGCAATGAACATTTTCATTGTATTGCTTGCTGGTCTTGCGATCTTTCCTGCTGTATTTGCTTTCGATCTTGAAGCAGGCGCTGGTCCCGTTCTATTGTTCAATGTCCTTCCGACAGTCTTTGGGCAATTACCGTTCGGCATGCTCTTTTTCATTGCATTCTTAGTTCTTTTCTTATTTGCAGCATTAACCTCCGCCTTCTCTATGCTTGAAATCATTGTATCGGTGATATCAAAAGGCGATCTTAAGAAACGAAAAAAATGGGCATGGATTATCGGACTTGCGATCTTTGTTGTTGGAATTCCATCTGCCCTATCATACGGCGTTTTAAGCGACGCGACATTATTTAATAAAACGATTTTTGATTTAGCTGATTATGCAGTAAGTAACGTTTTGTTACCAATAGGAGCTTTGTTAATTTCACTATTTGTTCCATTAAAAATGAAGAAGTCAGCACTCTATGAGGAATTAAAACGTGGAAGTGGCTTGAAAAAAGGATTGTTTGAAACGTGGTATTTTCTTATTCGCTTCGTTGCACCTCTTCTTATTTTGTTCGTCATGTTAGATGTCCTTGGTATCTGGTAGTATGAGTAAAAGCCTCACCAATCTGGTGAGGCTTTCTTGTTATATCATAATCTGTTATTCAGCATCTTCCTCTTCACCAGGAGAAGCTGGTTTTGGTTCGTCTTTAAGATCAAAATAAGCTTCAAATAATCGTCTAGCTATGTCTTTATTTACTGATTCATTTCGATCACTACTTAAGCTAGGGACTACAACGGCTAAAGCAATTTCAGGGTCCTCATAAGGAGCATAGCCAACAAAGGTTAAATTAAAACCCTTAACCTGATTATCATTACCGAATGACACCTGAGCAGTCCCTGTTTTACCCGCATGAGTGAAATCTACTCCCTTAAAATACTTTGTCGCTGTACCATTGCTAGCATTCGTCACTCGCCATAAACCATTTTGCACTCGATTTATATCACTTTGACTCATTTGAATACGATTCATTACGTTTGTATCGAACTGATCCACGATAATATTGGATAACCCATCGACATTTGAAGCTTCATGAACTTCTTTTAAAAAGTGTGGTTGAATTCTTTTCCCATCATTTGCAATCGTTGAAATATACTGAGCCATCTGCAAGGGGGTATACGTATCAAACTGACCAATCATTAAATCCATTAAGTTACCAATTTGCTGAATGCCTCCATTGATTCCTGTTGTTTCAATTGGCATATCAATTCCCGTCTTATTACCTAATCCAAATTGATTGAAGTGATAACGAACAGCATTATAGCCATCTCGATTCCAAGGAATCCCGCTTGTGTCTGGAACATAATCAAACCCTGCTATCATCATAGCGATTCGGTACATATACACGTTGGAGGATCTCTCTAATGCTTCCACATCATTTACCCACCCTAAGTTTGCATATGACGCTTTCTTGGGGGTAGAAGGAATAGATATTGGAGTATCGAATAGAGTTGTCCCATGGCTAATCACACCCGTTTCATAACCCGTTAGGACGGACGCCCCTTTCACCGCTGATCCCATTTCATATGATTCTGAAAGGGTCCCATAGGAATACTCGATATACTCATTTTCTTTCGAGCTATATTTTGTTCCACCAAAGGCTAATACTTCACCCGTTTCTGGGTCCATTCCAATCGCATACGCACGATCAGCGTATGGGTTCCCACGCGCTCTAGCCTTTCTTAATTCCTCTTCAAGAATTGTTTCAAGCTTCTGCTGAAGATCTATATCTACTGTAAGAACGAGATCATTCCCTCTTTTTCCTGGAGTCACCTCAGGTTCACCTATTGGTTTGCCTGATTTATCCGTTACGTACTTCTTCATCGCTTTCTGCCCTCTTAATAAATCCTCATACTGCTTCTCAAGATAGCTGATGCCTACAAGATCATTATTGTCGTAGCCTTTCATTGTATAGGCATCTAAAGATTCTTTAGGGATTTGTCCTAGATTACCAAACATCGTCTCCATCGTTTCATCGTATGGATAGACACGTTCGGCATCTGGTGAGATATCAACTCCAGGAAGCTCTTCTAGGTTCTCGCTCACTTTTGCGATTTCTTCTCTCGTTAATCCTTTTTTAATTGCCTGAGAAGAAAGCGCATACCCAGTATCCATTTGTCTTTTAATTGCAGCTATTTTTAGTTCCTCTTGATCACTCGTTATCTCTTTAAGATCTTCTTCTTTAATCCGATCAATTTGCAATTGATATGCTTTTTTAGAATCAAGATCATTCCATTCTTCTTCCGATAACTTCTCCTTTGCCTTTTCTGGTCTCGTGATAATCCAAAAATCCTTTAAATCTCGTTCAGTCACTTTATCTGTATCCATTTCAATAAATGCTGCTAACTTACGAGCTACATCAAGTCTTTCCTGCTGTTTCGTGTTCTGATTTCGGATATACGTTAATGTAAACGTTGGTTCGTTATCAACAAGTACTCTTCCATATCGATCATACATCTTCCCTCTTGGTGCTGATGATTTCGCTGTCACATTTTCTGTTTGCTCTGAAATTCGCTCAAAATCCTCCCCTTGCACAATTTGGATCACACCAAGTCGTAAGATTAAAACAGAAAACAATAAAAAAACAAAAAGAAATAAGATATTCAGCCGAAATGGCACATGTGTTTTCTTCATTTTTTCTTTAATCATAAAGGCCCCCCCACGACATTTCCTTATCTTCCCAACTATCATAACATAGGTTTATTAGGACTTTTTTCCTTATTAGAAAATAAATACAATTTCATAACACCTAAAAAAAACGCTTACTTTCTCTATAGTTAGACGATTCAATACGTTTGAATGGTTCAATTTAAAGTGTAAAAGTAGCTATGTGTGATCAATTCAGACCTTTTTACGCTTGTTTCTCCGTAAAGACATAACAAAAGGAGCGTGTTTCGTTAACACACTCCTTTACGTATTTCTATTAAGATCTTATAGTATTGGCGAAAGCAAGCGTGAAATTGATTCTTTAAAACGTATCCAAAGCGAGCGTTCAAGATATCCCACTTCTGTTAGTTCCTCACTCTTCTTCATATCGTTTATGAAAATATTCTCCAGTTTCTTTGAGATTTCCTCATCATAGATAAAGGCATTTACTTCGAAATTAAGTCGAAAGCTACGAACATCAATATTTGCTGTTCCTACTGAAGATATTTCGCTATCAACCGCAATGGTTTTAGCGTGAATAAACCCGTTCTGGTAAATGTAAATTCTAGCTCCCGCTTTCAGTAATTCTCCCACATAAGAATAGGTTGCCCAGTATACAAACAAATGGTCAGGTTTGTTGGGAATCATTAACCTCACATCAACCCCGCTAAGAGCCGCTATACGTAAAGCATCTAACAGACTTGCATCTGGTATAAAGTAAGGGGTTTGAATGAATATGGTGCGTTTTGCTGATGTAATAAGTTTAATGTACCCATTTTTAATTTGTTCCCATTCTGAATCTGGTCCACTACTGACGACCTGCACACCTGCTTTTCCAATCGATTCGATAATAGGAAAGTAACAAGATTCATACCCTACTTTGTTCCGAGCAGCATGATTCCAATCTAAGAGGAACCGTGTTTGCATAGCGAGCGTTGCACTTCCTTCTATTCGTAGATGTGTATCACGCCAATACCCAAACTTCGGATTTAAACCTAAGTACTCATCACCAACATTAAACCCACCAACATAGCCAAGTTTCCCATCAATAATAACGAGCTTGCGGTGATTTCGGTAATTCAAGCGAGTATTGACATATGGAATTCGAGAAGGGAAAAACACCTCCACTTCTCCTCCCGCTGCAATTAAATCTCGGAAGAATCGCTTCCTTGTTTTTCTTGAACCCATCTCATCATAAAGAACACGTACCTTCACACCTTCTTGTGCCTTTCGAGTCAACTTTTCTACCAGTTTCCTACCAAGATCATCTTTTTGAAAAATATAGTATTGAAAGTGAATATGATCACTCGCACGACCAATATCCTCAATTAGTGCGTTGAATTTTTCTTCTCCATCTGTAAAAACGCTTATTGCATTATCCTGAGTAAGTACTGCGTCATCATTTACAAGATGCATATAAATAAGATCTTTATATCTGGAAATTTCTTCATGTCTAAATGGATAAATCCCACTTTTAATCTCACTAACTTGTTCCTCAATTAAATCCTCGATTCCTACTTTTTTAATATTATCCCAATCAAATAATCTTCTTCGACTAAGGTTTTGTCCAAAAACTAAATACATCACAAAACCAAGGAGCGGAATAAAAAGAAGGACCATTAGCCAGGCCCATGTGGCACCAGCATCCTTCCGTTCCAGGAAAATAACGAGCGCAGCAAAACCAAGATTTAGAACGAATAATATTCCTAATAAAATCGATATAATGTGCATAAATCATAACTCCTTTATTAACCACAATGACAAATTTTACTCTCTAATCCCTTAAGTTTACCTTATTTCTAAACTGTTATTAAGATTAATTGTGAAACAAGTGAATCCTTTCCATATTTCATCTCATTATTAAGTGATTTTATCCATTTTCTCTTGTTAGTTGAAACAAAAAAATATTGAATTTTATTACATAAAAGCTATTCCACTTCTTCTTTTTTCCAAGTAAAATAGAAGCAACAAATACAAGGAGGAGTTTAAATGAATGGTAAACCAATTCATTTCGATGGAAGCTCTGTTCCCTCTGTAACTTCAGCTAAGAATCAACCTCTTAAAATCACTGATGACGTTCGAAAATGTATCAGCTGCAATCCATTTCAACTGCCACCAACTAAATAATTCTTCATAAAAGCCTTGCTCATTTAGCAAGGCTTTTATGACTTTAACATTGATTTAATTACTATGAGGCAAATTCCTTGAATCAATCTTACGTCTGTTTTATAATTTGTCTTGAATTAAGAATAACTCAATTCGAGATAATCGGAACGAATAGGAAAGGAATGAATCTGTAATGGCAAAAGTTTTATACATCACTGCTCATCCACACGATGATACTCAATCTTATAGTATGGCAGTAGGTAAAGCATTTATAGAGACGTATAAGCAAGAAAATGAAAACGATGAGGTAATTCATATAGATCTTTATAGTGAGCATATTCCTCAAATCGATGCTGATGTGTTCAGCGGCTGGGGAAAATTGCAGTCAGGAAAAGGGTTTGAAGAACTATCAGCAAGTGAGCAAGAAAAAGTACAGCGTCTTAATGAATTAAGTGAAGAATTTATTGAAGCAGATAAATATGTATTCGTTACTCCACTCTGGAATTTCTCTTTCCCTCCAGTAATGAAAGCCTATTTTGACTCTGTATCTGTGGCTGGTAAAGCCTTTAAATATACTGAAAATGGCCCTGTAGGTCTTTTAACAGATAAAAAAGCCATTCATATCCAGGCACGTGGTGGCGTGTATTCTGAAGGTCCCGCTGCTGAAATGGAAATGGGTCATCGTTACTTCACAACGATGATGCAATTCTACGGTGTTCCAGAATACGAAGGACTCTTTGTAGAAGGTCATAATGCTATGCCAGATAAAGCAGAAGAAATTAAACAGGATGCTATTGCTCGTGCAAAAGACACTGCACATACATTCTAATCTCGATATTTATTCACGAAAACCAGCTGAAGAATTAATTTCAGCTGGTTTTTTTATACCTTCACATCATACCCCTGCTTTTCCACTACTTTCTGTATATCTGAGGTAGACACTTCATTTTTATCATAGGTTACTTTAGCATTTCCTTCCTTGAGATGAACTTCTACAGCCAAAACTCCATTCAATTCTAGTAAAGCAGTCCGAACGATCACCATACAATTTTCTCCAGTCATTCCTTTAATCTTCAAAGTTGTTTTTTCCACTCCTTGTTCACCCCTCCAGTTGTTAAGTTGACTCTATTCTTCCCCTATTCTTGTTAAAGTACTATGTCCAAAAATTCAAAGCTAGAACTTTCAATTATAGCAAAAGACAGCAGGGGAAATTCCCTAACTGTCTTTTTGAGCTGCGGCCCAGAATACCCACCAGATCAATAATGGTTGGAAAAGTAATCTCACCCATAATAATACTTGATTTGCTTCATCTTGCCCTGGAGCAGGTACGCCAGCAATTGCTGCATAAATATTTGCTGGAAAAATGGCGATTAAATATATGACCGTCCACAATCTAGCCTGTTTTCGTGTGGAAGGAACAAGTAGAAGAATCGCTAATACGATTTCTATGATTCCAGTTAAATAAATGAGGCCGAGTTTAAACGGAACCCAATCGGGTACCATTGCGGCAAAACCTTCACCCTGAAGAAAATGAGCAAATCCTGCAAAAATAAAGAAGAAAGCAAATAAGACGAGCGCTATCATCCGAATCGTTTTTTTCATAAATTATCTCCTTTTCACTTCGATTCTTTCATGATAGCAAACTCACCTTCATTTGTTGAAGGAAAACGCTTAGCGAAGCAGCTCCTTAATTGTATAAGGAAGCATTTCATGAAGCGTTTCAAAAGAATAGGTGAGTTCAAGGCGTTCTGTCCATTTATGCGCATCTTTACCCTTAGGGCCAAGGTTCATGACGGGAACTTTTAGCTGCTCTAAAGCTTCTAGAGGCAATTCGTATGATTGACCATATAACGGCATGTTGCTCATTAATGGTTGGATTGTTTCTTTCGTTCTTTCAAGCCCTACGAAGCTTAAATCAGAAAGTCCTGGAAAATAATGTTGAGGTTTCAGCGTCACCTTATGTTTAGTTGAACTATAAGCGACCACTCGCTGAATGGTTTCCTGAATAAAAGAATCATGCCTGGAAGATACAGCCGGATAAAATGGCGGATTATAAAAAAGGATAATCATCGGACCATCATCTTTACAAAGTGCGGCTAAATCAAAAACCATTCTTGTTGAAAGATCTCGATCGCCTAGATCTTTAAAATTGGCAGATATATAATCTTGCCGACGTTTAATTTCTGCCTCCCCAAACAGCATAACAGCACGTTGGTGCAGCTGCTCATAAGTCAGAACGTTAACCTTGAATGGTTCAGGGACATAGTTTTGGAGCATGGAGAACGCTGTAGCTTTCTCCAAATAGTGATTTTCAATGCGTTTGGCAGCAACTTTGACTGCCTCCATTAATTGATTTGTAATATGCTGAATGCTCCTCTCCATACCAAGAACATTGAAAAGAGTTACACCCACATGCGGAATCTGTACGGAGTATCCTTCTTTTAAATCCTTTTGCATTAAGTTAGTTGGCGGAGGTGTTACCTCCCCATCGACAACTTCACAAAAATCAGCGTTAAGCTCAAGCTCTCTTGTTACTTCAGCAGCCATGTAGTTAGCGTTCAATCCTGAGAACGGCTCACCAACGTGCGTTTCTTGACCGTAACAGAAAAAGCCAGGTAATAGCTTTCCAATTGATCCTGAATAAACATACAAGTTCTGGTCGCCAGGATAATTTGTAAAAACAGGTTCTGAATTTAAGCAGGCAGTATAAATTAAATCATGCTGTTTAGCCATTTCGACAAGTACAGGAACAGCTTCGATCATGCCAAGTGAATTCGCTTCTTCATCAGGAACGGTAAGGAATAAAATATTCCCATCAAATTCACCAAAATTTGCTTTTTCAAGCATACTCATTTGAAGGGCAATCCCAGCTTTCATATCCATGACACCACGCCCAAACATCCACTCGCCACTTGTAAGGTCGTTTTGAACTTCAACCGGCATTTTATCAATATTTTTGTATATTTCTTCTGTAAGATCATATGGACTAAAAGCTAGATTTTTGAATTGTCCGTAGTCTTCTATGTCTACCACATCAAAATGGCTAATTAAAATAACTGTTTTCTTAGACCGTCCTTTTTTAATAAGTCCTGTAACGAAAGAGCGACCATCACTTGTTGGATGAAGAGCGAGCATATTAGGATTGTCTTTGAAATAGTCCAAATCCTGAAGCTGAAGGTGAATATATTCAGCAAGTGCTACCTCCGGATATGATCCCGTTACACTCTGATGTTCAACTAGTCTGGATAGTAAGTACATTAAGGTTTCTTTCGTTTGCCATTTCCCCATCTCATCGCCCCCTCATATGTCTGTTATTTTTGCAAATCCAACCTGTTTTTGGTAGGTTTAATGGGAATAGACGGACTTTTATGAACTCTTTTTCCGTTTATCATATTTTATACATACTAAACCCGAAAAGACCAGCAGAAATGAGGGGAACAATGACAATTATATTCGCTCACAGAGGCGCAAGTAGACAATGCCCCGAGAACACAATAAGTGCTTATCAACGCGCTGTTCATCTTGGAGCAGGCGGAATTGAAATTGATATTCAGCTTTCAAAAGATGGGATCCCTGTCGTCATTCATGATCGAACGCTGAAAAGGACAACATCCGGAAAGGGGATTGTGACACAAACCACTCTCTCTGACCTCAAAAAACTTGATGCGGGAAGTTGGTTTTCTCCCGATTTTAAACATGAAAAAATCCCTTCGTTAGAAGAGGTTTTGTTATGGGCAGCAGACTACCCAGACGTTTGGTTAAACATTGAATTAAAATACTATCGAGAAGACGACGAACAGCTTGCCAAAGTGGCGATTCCACTCATTAAGAAATATCGCTCTGAGAAGAATACAATGATTTCTAGCTTTGAACACCATCGGCTGATAGATGTGCATAAGTTATGGCCAAAATTAGAAACAGCACCTCTTTATAAGGGGAATTTACATGAGCCATGGCATTATGCTAAGAAATTAAAAGCAAAAGCGATCCATCCGCAATTCAAATCAATCCATGCATCACTCGTAAAAGCAGTGCATTCACATGGCATTAAAATACGTCCTTACACGGTCAATGACGAAAAAGGACTCAGACAATTCCTCGATTGGGAAGTGGATGGAATTATGACAGACGTCCCAGACCTGGCGCTTAATATCATGCATAATAAACAAATTCCTCAACAAAAGAAATCATGGTGGAAAACTGTCTGGAGTGTAGTAACAAAGTAGATCAAGATTTGCGACATCTATTTTAAGACATGCTATACTTTTGGGGTCACGAAAGAAGTAATAAAGGAGCGATTGCATGTCTTCAGCATTATTTACACCATATACTATTAAAAATGTCACCTTCCCTAACCGGATTGTGATGAGTCCCATGTGCATGTATTCATGTGAAGCACAGGATGGTAAAGCCACAAACTTCCACTATATTCACTACACTTCCAGAGCTGTAGGAGGAACAGGCTTGATTTTCACAGAAGCAGCAGCCGTCACAGAACAAGGTCGTATTTCTCCACAAGATCTTGGAATCTGGAGTGATGACCATATCGAAGGATTAAAAAAAATTGTTCATCTTTCTCAAGAACAGGGATCAAAAGTTGGCATTCAACTTGCGCACGCAGGTCGAAAAGCCATTCTGGATGGACCGATTATTGCACCATCTTCCATTCCTTTCAATGAGGAGATGAAAACACCAGAAGAAATGACGGTCGAACAAATTAAGGAAACCATCGTTGCTTTTAGAAAAGGAGCGGAACGAGCGAAGGAAGCAGGATTCGATGTGATTGAACTACACGGCGCTCACGGATATTTAATCAATGAATTTCTATCCCCACTCACTAACAAACGTAAAGATGAATATGGCGGTTCAAAAGAAAACCGTTATCGTTTCTTAAAAGAAACCATTAATGAAGTAAACAAAGTTTGGGACGGACCACTATTCGTTCGAATTTCTGCTGAGGAATACCATGAAGAAGGTAATACAATGGAGGATTTCATTTATTTTTCTGACGAAATGAAAAAGCAAGGCGTCGATCTTGTTGATTGTAGTACTGGTGGAGTTGTTCCTGCGCGTATTCAAGCCTACCCAGGTTATCAAGTAAAGCATGCCGAACAAATCCGAAAGGAATCTAACATTGCGACTGGAGCCGTTGGATTAATTACCCATCCTCTTCAAGCAGAAGAAATCATTCAAAATGAACGCGCGGATCTTGTTTTACTCGCTAGAGAAATGTTAAGAGATCCTTATTGGGCTAGAACTGCCGCAGTTGAACTTGGAGGAGATTTAAAAGCTCCTAAACAATATGAACGTGGTTGGAACTAATGTGTTGAAATAAATATAGATAAAGCGAGCTCAAGTTGAGCTCGCTTTTCTTAATGGAATTTGTACCGATGTCTGGTCCTCCATTAAATCGGTATTTTCAAAGATATTTCTCGCTTCTTCCACCAGTCCGACAACATCAGATTCCTGGTAGCGAGAACTAATATGATTTAACAACAGTTTCTCCACCCGAGCATCCTTTGCAATTCGAG
Organism: Anaerobacillus sp. QJM3NY_32; assembly: GCF_056173645.1. Taxonomy (NCBI): domain Bacteria; kingdom Bacillati; phylum Bacillota; class Bacilli; order Caryophanales; family Bacillaceae; genus Anaerobacillus; species Anaerobacillus sp. QJM3NY_32. The sequence goes on from NZ_CM149684.1 coordinate 2,645,739, forward strand.
CTGCTTGCACTGTAGTGGAATGATAATACTCATACGCTAGTCTAGTGTTTGCCTCAGAAAAAGTAGCTTCATGAATCAAAACGTCAGCATTTCTGGCAAAATCAATGGTCTTTTCTGTAAATCTTGTATCGCCACAAACGACAATGTGCCTCCCTTTAATGGTTGGTCCTGTCACGTCACACGCATGAATCGTTTGCCCATTCTCCAGTTTAATTGAACTACCGCTTTTCAACTTTTGATAGATCGGTCCAGGCTGTACGCCGAGAGCCTTTAATTTTTCAACATTTAACGTACCTGCTTTATCCCTTTCTTCAATGCGATAACCAAAGCTATCGATTCCGTGCTCCAAAAGAGCAACCTTAATGGAAAAATGAGATTCATTCACTTGAATCCCGTCCTCTACTTCTACAATACGCAGCGGATAACGTAGGTAGGTACCACTAATCCGAATCGCTGTATCAATAAAATCAGCTAATCCTTTTGGACCGTATACAATCACCTCTGATTCTCCTCCCTGAAAGGAGCGACTTCCAAGGATGCCTGGTAATCCAAAAATGTGGTCTCCGTGCAAATGAGTAATAAAAATTTTTGTCATTTTACTAAGAGTAATGGATGAAATAAGAATTTGATGTTGTGTCGCTTCTCCACAATCAAACAACCATACTTCTCCAGAATCCAATCGCAGGGCTGCGGAACTGACGTTGCGTTTTGTGGAAGGAACACCGGCACCTGTCCCAAGAAATGTGATTTCCATCTTAATCCTCCTTTTCATCGTCTCTTTGTCGCAAACATTTCAATGATCAGCTACACTGTATGTATGAATTCTATATAGGAGCTGAATCTCATGTCTTCGAAAAATAGATTAATAATTGCATTGTTCCTATCTCATATCCTTTTATTCTTGTCTTTCTTTTTGTTAAATGACATCTTCTGGCCGCTCTTTACCGTATCTCTTCTCTTACTCGGTAGTTTTTCATTCCGTCATGTTAAATGGAGGAAACCTTCTTTCGCTCAACTCATAATCGGAATTGGAAGCGGTGGCTTGCTGTATCTTATTTTTTATGTGGGTAAAGTGATGATGCTCTACATACTCCCTCAATCGATTACTCAGGTTGAAGCACTCTATCAACTTGTATCGCCTGATCAAACCTGGCATTATTACAGCCTAATTCTTATCATTATTCCGGGAGAAGAACTGTTTTGGAGAGGATTTGTACAAACACAGCTAAGAACGATTCACATCAAGTATCCAATCTTACTAGCTGCTCTGCTTTATATGAGTGCACACATATATGCAGGCGCTTTTCTATTGCTAATAGCTGCTGTTTTAGCAGGAATTGTATGGGGATACCTGTATAACCGCACAGAAAATATGATCGTTCCGCTGCTTTCACACCTTGTTTTCGACTTATTTCTTCTAGTTTTCTTTCCGCTTCTCTAGTTTATACGAAAACTTTACTTCATGAAGGAGGTTCTTCACATGCTTTTTATACAGAAGAGCCTCTTTGTGATCTGGATGTTTCTCTCCATAGCGAACCTTCTCGTAAATTTTAACAATAAACTCTTTGTTTTCACGACTACCAGGAATCCTTCGCAACCATTCACTTAACGTTTCATCTTTTTGGCGACCATTACGATATTTGAAAGCTTTTATTTCAAGATCATAGAGCTGTTTTCTTATTTGATCAGAAGGTGGCTTTAATTGCTTCATTTGCTTACCTTTTTGTGAATACAATGTTTCACTTGTCGAAGTTGCAAACGATTTGACTTGAAAACGAGTAAGAGCCAACCTTTTCTTATACAAAACGATCACAACAATAACGAAGCAAATGAAAAGTAATGTATAGAAAATCATCTCTATCGGAATATCCATCCCTTGATTCAGAATTTTTTTATCGTTCATGATTTCTTGAGTCTCACTACTCGAGCTCGTCTGTAATAATTCCTGACCATCTTCAGTAAAGCGACCTTCAAGAAACGATGTTAACCAGTAAATCGGTAGACCAATAACATAACCTAGTCCGCTTATCGAATAAGAGATTGCTTTTACTATCGGTTCTTTCACCCAAATCAGGATACTAAACAGAACACTTGAAGCAGATAACAAAATGAAGATAAAGCTTATCGCCCACCTTGCCTGCTTCTTCCCTCCTGTTTTTCTAACTTCTACAGCGGCTCTACAAATAAGAAGCATCACAAACTGCACAAGAGGCAACAAAAAAATAACCTGTCGAAGCTCAGATGAATTACTAAATAAAAAGAATAGAAACGCCCCAATTAAACTCAAGAAAAATATGAGCGCATCATTACTTCGCTCGATTTCCCACATGTTTATATAACTCCGCCAGGCAATGACTATTGAAAGAAGAACCGTATATAGGAACGGAAAACCTAGCACTGCTACTCCCGCAAGAGTCGTCAAAACCATTAGCAGCAACATCCATGTAAACGAAATGTATGCTCGGTTTCGGGCGTAGACACCGAAAAATACTAAGCCTCCCCCTATAACCATGGTCAGAAAGGGAAATATCGGTGGAAAGGTTTTTTCATACAAATAAAAAAACGAAATGATAAGATACACAAACAACATGTCATAAACGTAATAAAGAATATGAGGGAGTTCCTTTCGTAAACTCATGACTCCTTCTTCCTCTCTAAATGGCTAAGATATGCGTCATCACCTGACATTTTCACTTCATAGCATTTATGTCCTTTCCTTTCTAATAGATGGTAAAACGCTGCTTCTTTGCTCTCTTGGATCGGTTCTCCTAATCGAATGATAACAGAACGATCTGTTATTCGCTTCCGCAGCCATGCACTCATTCGCTCAAAAGATAACAAAGGTCTCGTTTCGTCAATTCGAGCTAGCATTTCAAGCGCATTACTCAACTGAGCATTTCCCTCACCTGCTTCCAGTGTCATACATGGGGACGGTCCCTCTGGATCTAAATTGATATGTAATTCGAATGACACTCCTCTTTTGGTAGCAAGCTTGCAGAGAAAAGCAAGTTGACTAATATACGTCTCGATGTCTTTAGAGACCTGCCCAGGACTATTTTTCTTTTTAACAGATAAATCAAGAACAAATATCCACCTCAAATCAATCGAACGTTCGTATACTTTTGTTTTCAATTCTGAGGTTCTAGCTGTGGCTTTCCAATGAATGCGATTGAATGGGTCCGAACTTTCGTATTCCCTGGCACCTGCTGGAGATGAGAGGTTTTCATATAGCGAATGTTCATATGAATGGCTTCCCAATTCGAACATCGAAAGTTGCTCTACACCTTTCACCTCTAAAAGTTCGGGATATATCAGAATTTCTGTCTGAAATAAACTTTCAAGAATGGATAACTGTTTCCCCCATCCAAAGAGATCTTTAATCAAAAGCTCTACTTTTCTTATCCGAGTCACTCCTCTTTTATCTGCATAAATCGGAAAGGAAATGGTTTTCCTTTCCTTTTTACCAAGATAAAAAGGTATGGAATAAAATTGAAGGTATTTGGTATTTTGGACTAGATCAACGTTTGAAACATGCAGAATAGGCTCTAGAGAAAAATGGAGCTGACCATTCCATATCGGCAATTTCCCTGTATTGTTTAGTGTAAAAGAGAGGGTTTCTTGCTCCCCTTTGAAAAGCTTAATCGTTCGACGGTTATTTTCTAACTCAACTTGCTCACCTGCCTTTTTCAAGTACAGACGAGTAAAAAAGGTTAATAACAATAGCGCAATGGTGATTAAGAAAAGTTCAAAAGATTGAAAATAAAATGAGGAAAGAAGCACAATCCAGCTCAGGGCAAAAAATGAAGTTAGAAACAATGAAAGCCTAGTTGACGATCTCCACCTCATGTTGCTGATGTCCCTAACACTTCCACAGGCACTTCAATTTGAGTGAGAATTTCATTAAATACTTTTTGTTTCGTCATCCGCATGGATCCTTCCATCGTAAGTACAAGACGGTGACTAAGAACATAAGGAGCCACGAACTGGAGATCATCAGGAGTGACATATCGTCTCCCTTCTAAATACGCTTTTCCCTGTGCGGCTTTCATAAAGGCAATTGTGCCCCTTGGACTAACGCCAACACTTATGTACTCTGAATTTCTTGTGGCTTCCACAATATTAAGTAAATAATCTTCAATCACATCAGAAAGTTCAACTCGTTTTACTTCCTCTTGAAATGATTCAATCTCACCTTCTTCAAAAAGACACGTCAAATCATCAAATGGATTATGTAATCTCATCATTTGAATCATCTGTTTTTCTTCTTTCATGGTTGGGTATCCACTTTTCATTTGCATAAAGAAGCGATCCATTTGTGCTTCAGGTAATGAGAAGGTGCCCTGTGATTCTAATGGGTTCTGTGTCGCCATGACGATAAAAGGAGTAGGGAGCTTTAACGTTGTTCCTTCAATGGTTACTTGCTTCTCTTCCATAACTTCCAATAAACTCGACTGGGTTCTTGGAGTAGCTCGATTTATCTCATCTGCGAGTAATACATTCGTCATAACGGGTCCGGGTCGTAATTCAAAATCTTGTTTCTTAGGATTGAAAAATTGAATACCTGTGACGTCACCTGGAAGAACATCAGGAGTAAATTGTATTCTCTTAAATTCCCCTCCTAGTAAAACGGCCATTGACCGGGCAAGAAGTGTTTTCCCGGTACCTGGAACATCTTCTAATAAAACATTCCCATTATTCAACAATGAAATCACTACAAGTTCAATCGTTTTTTCTTTGCCGATCAGCACCTTTTGCATTTCTTGTTGAACAATCTTCATTTTTTCTACAATTTTCATTTTGTCAGCTCCCTTTCAGACCAGATGAAAAATAGGCTATTCTTTTTCTTTTTTATAATTCCAAAGAAAATCACGATCTAGACTCGTCCCACGTCTTTTCTCGTCTCGCAGTTTATGGCTTCCATCTTCGCCAAGCTGGTTCCCTTTTAGAAGAGCACTATCTCCGTATTTTGATCGGATAGATCCAATGGTTTTCTGTAAGCTATCTCTTCTTGAATCAGCTTCAAAAGAAAATAAATCAAGCTGAACAGTGGCTTCGTTTCGATCTACTAATTGCTGTCCAGTTATTCCGAGTAATCGAATTGGCTGCCCGGACCAGTTCTTTTCAAATAGTCGCTGAGCTGCATCTAAAATATCAGCAGATTGAGAAATCGGGTTTTGAAGCTTCTTGCTTCTGGTTACAGTTGTGCGATCATTGTAGCGAATCGTCAGCTGAATATTAAAGCTCAAAACATTTTTCTTACTCATACGCTTCGCGACCGAATCTGATAAATTAGTCAGCGCAGTATTAATACGATGATGATCAATGAGGTCCTCTGGAAAAGTGGTTGAATTCCCAACGCTTTTAAACTCATCTATGGCGTCAGGATCAACCGGACGGTCGTCCCTCCCATTTGCGCGGTCATGTAACCTTCTTCCGTTAATACCAAGCTTCATTTCAAGCTGCAGAGGATTCGCATGAGCAAGATCGTGAATGGTTTTAATATTGAGTTCATGCAATTTTCCCTTCGTTTTCTTGCCTACGCCATGCATTTCACCAACATCTAGCGGCCAGAGTAATTTATCTAGCTCTCTTTTACGAAGAATCGTTATACCTAAAGGCTTCTTCATATCAGAAGCCATTTTAGCCAAGAATTTATTAGGGGCAATTCCGATACTACAAGGAATACCAATTTCAGAATGAATCCGCTGTTGAATTTCCTTTGCAATAGCAACAGGACTTTTCTCACCACAATCTTCCGTAATATCTAAGTAACCTTCATCAATCGATACTGGCTGAACGAGTGGCGTGTAGGTTTCTAACAATTCGAATATTTGGAGGGAGGTTTGGCGATAAAGGGGAAAGTTAGGTGGCATGATGAGAAGTTCTGGACAGTACTTTTTCGCTTCCCATACCGGCATTGTTGTTTTCACACCTTTCTTTCTCGCTTCATAGCTACTCGTCACCACAATGCCTCGCCTTTCCTCAACATTCCCGGCAATCGCAAGAGGTTTTCCGCGAAGCTCAGGATTATGAGCAGCTTCAACTGACGCATAAAAACTGTTCATATCCACATGAAAAATAATTCTCCCTCTTCCCTTTGCACTCCTATCCATTCCACACATCTCCTTAAACCTAAATCGACTCCGTTCGAGTCTATTCGGGCGGTGCCTGTCACTAATAACTAACAAAAAGACAGGAGTGGCCCCCTGTCTTACGTCGTTTTAACTTGTTGTCTTTCAACCCATTTCACAAATTCATTTCCGTGAAAATGCTTATTGAACTCCAACTGAAATTGATACATTGCTTCAAGAAATTCAGCGTTTTCTTCTGATTTGGAGCGATATTCTTCAAGGTATTTCATAACGGAGTATGAATACTGGTCACTCGCTTCTACTTTCGTTAGTCCTTCTTCAGTCAAAGTAACGTATGATACGCGTCGATCATCCGTTTTCTTTTCAAGTTTAACGAACATTTTGTTTTTCAACCGCTTTAATACCTGCATAACGGTGGAGACATCCCATAAACCGATTTCCGATATTTTGGTTATCGTTACCTCTTCCTCAAAGTAAACAATCCACATGACATGTTGTTCAGCCTGAGTTAATCCAATCTCTCTTGCATTTTTTTGCCATTCATTTTCGAGAACTTTATATGTTCCGCGCATATAGTTCATTAGTTTATGAGTTTGAATAGAGTCCATCTTAACACCGCTTCCACTTCTTAAATTGTAATCATACGAATCTATTTTAACATAATATAGGAATCCTGCCACGAAGATGAGAACAACAAAAAAAGAACATTGTCTAAATTCGACAATGTTCTAAACAATGCTTTACTTACTATGCATTTGCAACTTCTTTAATAATAGATACAACGGCTTCAGAAACTTTCACTAATTCTTTAACCGGCATCCGTTCATTTGTCGTATGAATTTCTTCATAACCTACCGCAAGGTTAATTGTAGGGATACCGTGTCCAGCTATAACGTTTGCGTCACTTCCACCGCCACTAGTTAATAATTCTGGGGAACGACCAATCTTTTCCATAGCTTTTTTCGCTATTTCTACAACGTAATCACCATCGTTGAACTTAAATCCAGGGTACATGACCTTTATATCAAGATCAACGGAGCCTCCCATATCTGAAGCTGTTGTCTCAAATGCTTTCTTCATTTTTTCTACTTGAGCTTCCATTTTCTCTGGAACGAGCGAGCGTGCTTCTGCAAGAACTTCCACATAGTCGCATACAATGTTTGTTTGTGAGCCACCTTGAAAACGACCAATATTCGCTGTCGTTTCATTATCCAAACGTCCAAGAGGCATCTTAGCAATAGATTTTGCTGCCATCGTGATTGCAGAAACTCCCTTTTCAGGTGCTACTCCTGCATGAGCCGTTTTTCCATAAATAGTTGCCTTGATTTTTGCTTGAGTAGGAGCCGCTGTGATAATTTTACCAACTTCACCATCACTATCGAGAGCGTAGCCAAATTTGGCAATTAGCTTCTCTGGATCAAGAACTTTTGCACCTTGTAGCCCAGACTCTTCTCCAACAGTTATAATAAATTGGATCGTTCCATGCTCGATATTCTGTTCTTTTAATACACGAATAGCTTCAAACATCGCAGCTAGTCCAGTTTTGTCATCGGCACCAAGAATCGTTGTTCCATCCGATACAACATAACCATCTTTAATTGAAGGCTTAACTCCTTTTCCTGGGACAACTGTATCCATATGCGAAGTGAAGTAGATCGGATCTGCACTTTCGACGTTGCCTTTTAGTGTACAAATTAGGTTACCGGCTTCATGTTCCGTTTTTTCTGCTGCATCATCTTCTTCTACTTCCACACCAAGTGATGTGAACTTTTCTTTTAAAATGGCAGCTATTTTCTTTTCGTTTTTTGTTTCAGAATCAATTTGAACGAGTTCTAAAAACTCATCCACAAGTCTTTGTTCATTAATCATGATGTCGTGCCTCCTGTAATTCATTTTATAGCGGAATGTTACCATGCTTTTTCTTTGGACGTTCTTCTCGCTTATTTCTCATTAATTCCAGTGCTTCAATCAATTTCATTCTAGTCTCTCTCGGATCAATGACATCATCAACCATCCCGCGTGATGCGGCTATGTATGGATTAGCAAATTTCTCCCGATACTCTTCAATCTTTGAAGCGCGCGTTTCTTCGGGATTATCGCTCCCATTAATTTCTCTCGCAAAAATGACGTTTGCGGCTCCCTCTGGACCCATTACAGCTATCTCTGCATTCGGCCATGCATATACAAGGTCAGCTCCAATGGATTTCGAGTTTAGGGCAACATATGCTCCACCATAAGCTTTTCTTAAAATAACTGTAATTTTGGGAACCGTTGCTTCAGAATATGAATAAAGAATTTTTGCTCCGTGACGAATAATGCCACCATGTTCTTGCTTGATCCCAGGGAAAAATCCTGTAACATCCTCAAACGTGATCAATGGTATATTAAATGAATCACAGAATCGGATAAACCTTGAAAGCTTATCAGAAGAATCAATATCAAGTCCTCCTGCCATTACCTTAGGCTGATTGCAAATCATTCCAACTGTTTCTCCCTTGATTCTTGCAAAACCGATGACGATATTCTTCGCAAAATACTTTTGTACTTCTAAGAAAGAATCTTTATCAACCACTGAATCAATTACGGCTCTAACGTCATATGGCCTCGTGGAGTCAAATGGGACAATATCGGCAAGATCTGAACAAAAATCATCTCGTTCCGGACTTGCCACGATTGGCGTCTTCTCCTCGTTATTGGATGGTAAGTAAGTGATCAAATCGCGAACGTTTGCGAGAACTTCTTCCTCAGTTTTTCCTGTGAAGTGCGCATTTCCACTTTTAGAACGGTGAACTTTCGCACCGCCAAGATCTTCAGCAGAAATTTTCTCACGCGTAACCGTTTCGATTACTTTCGGACCAGTAATAAACATCTGACTCGTATCTTCTACCATAAAAACAAAATCAGTAATTGCTGGTGAATAAACAGCCCCACCTGCACATGGACCCATAATCACAGAAATTTGTGGGATCACTCCGGAATAGATCGAATTTCGATAGAAGATATGTCCGTACCCGTCCAATGATACCACACCTTCTTGAATTCTCGCACCTCCAGAGTCATTCAAACCAATGATTGGAGCACCATTACGAGCAGCAAGATCCATAACATGGGTTATTTTTTTGGCGTGCATTTCCCCTAATGCGCCACCAAACACAGTGAAATCTTGGGCAAAAACATAAATGGGACGACCATCTACTTTTCCATAACCTGTCACAACACCTTCTCCAGGTGCTTTTAAATCTCCCATTCCGAAGTCTTGAGAACGATGTTCAATGAACGAGTTCAACTCAACAAAGGTACCTGAGTCAACCAGCAAGTCAATTCGTTCCCTGGCGGTTAATTTACCTTTCTCGTGCTGCTTGTTAATCCGTTCATCACCACCGCCCATTTCAACTTCTCTTCTGCGATCATACAGTTCATTAATTTTATCGTACATGTCCATTATTCTGCCTCCTTCGTTCCCTTTTCACAAAGTTCGTATAGTACTCCTCCTGCTGATTTAGGATGCAGAAATGCAATGTTCGCTCCACCAGCTCCTTTAACAGGTGTTTCATGAATCAGCTTAACACCGTTTGAAGAAAGCTCTTTCAATCGTTCTTCAATCCTGTCATCAGCTAGAGCAATATGGTGAATACCCTCGCCTCTCTTCTTAATGAATATGGCCACTGGACTAGACTCACTCATTGGTTCGAGAAGTTCGATTCTCGACTCACCGATTTTCATAAAAGCGACTTTCACACCTTCAGAAGCGACTTCCTCAATCGCTTCAAGCTTCAAGTGAAGCTGATTCACATAAAAAGGTAGTGCTTCTTCAAGAGAAGAAACGGCAATCCCAATATGATCAATTTTCTTTGGTGGTTCTTTAACTGTTTGGTCAATTCCATCACGCTCATATACTGCTTTTTCAATAAAAATGGCTGTATCTTTTGTAGGTGTTCCAGGCGTGAAAACTTTTTGAATCCCTTTTGATTCAAGAAACGGAATGTCTTCCCATGGAATTACGCCCCCTCCCACTACAATAATATCCCCTGCACTGCGCTCTTCTAATAATGAAACAATCTCAGGGAATAATTCATTATGGGCCCCAGATAAACAAGATAGGCCAATTGCATCTACATCTTCTTGTACAGCAGCTGCAACGATTTGCTGTGGCGTCTGTCTTAACCCTGTGTAGATCACTTCCATTCCATAGTCTCGAAGGGCCTGCGCAATAACAAGAGCACCTCTATCGTGTCCGTCAAGACCTGGCTTCGCAATCAATACTCGAATCTTCTTCATATCGTTCAACTCCCAGTTTGTTTAGATTCCTGTGTACTCACCAAATTCTTCCCGAAGTACCCCGCAGATTTCGCCAACCGTGCAATAGTCTCTAACACAGTTAATAATAAGAGGCATTAAATTGCTAGTTCCTTTAGCTCCCATTCTCAATTCTTCCAACCGAGCGCTCACTCGATTCGGTTCTCTCGTTGAGCGCAGCGATTCAAGTTTCTCGATTTGTTTGCGCTGAAGCTCCGGATCAATACGATGTAATTCAGGCTTTGGTTCATCTTCTAGAGTATATTGATTCATTCCAACAACGACTTCTTCGCCGCTTTCGATTTTCTTTTGAGTTTCATAAGAAGCTTGATGAATTTCCCGCTGCATATAACCTTGCTCAACAGCTGAGACTGCACCACCTATATCATCAATCTTGCGAATATAATCAAACACATACTCTTCTAACTGATTAGTTAGTTTCTCAATAAAGAAAGAACCTCCTAGCGGATCAACCGTATCCGTAACACCACTTTCATTCGCGATAATTTGCTGCGTTCGAAGAGCAATCCGTGCTGAATCTTCTGTTGGTAACGCTAATGCTTCATCCTTTGCATTCGTATGCAAACTCTGGGTACCACCTAATACTGCTGCAAGCGCCTGAATGGTAACTCGAACGATATTGTTATCCGGTTGTTGGGCTGTTAGCGTTGATCCTGCTACTTGAGTGTGAAAACGTAGCTGAAGGCTTTTCGCTTTTTTAGCTCCATACCGTTCCTTCATAATCTTTGCCCAAATTCTTCTCGCAGCTCTGAACTTCGCAATTTCTTCAAGGAACTGATTGTGTCCGTTAAAGAAGAAGGCCAATCTTGGTGCAAAGTCATCGACCTTTAACCCAGTTTCAATGGCTGCGTCAACATAAGCGATTCCGTTAGCAATTGTAAAAGCTAGCTCTTGGGCCGCTGTCGATCCCGCTTCTCTTATGTGATAGCCTGATATACTAATCGTATTCCATCGCGGTACATGCTCAGCACAATAAGCGAAAATGTCTGTGATAAGTCTCATAGATGGTTTTGGTGGAAAAATATACGTGCCCCTGGCGATGTATTCTTTTAAAATATCATTTTGGATCGTTCCAGAAATTTGTGCCTGTGACACTCCCTGTTTTTCTGCAACGACAATATACATAGCAAGCAATACAGATGCTGGAGCATTAATGGTCATGGAAGTACTGACTTTATCAAGAGGGATATCTCGTAAAAGCGCTTCCATATCATTGAGTGAATCAATAGCAACACCCACTTTACCAACTTCACCTTTGGCCATCATATCGTCTGAATCATAGCCGATCTGTGTAGGAAGATCGAAGGCTACTGATAATCCAGTTTGACCTTGATCAAGTAAATATCTAAAGCGACGGTTGGTTTCCTCAGCTGATCCAAACCCCGCATACTGTCTCATTGTCCATGTTCTACCTCGGTACATCGTTGGTTGAATACCTCTTGTATATGGATATTGGCCTGGTAAGCCCAATTTCTCCATGTAGTTCTTATCCAAAGTTTCTGGATGTCCCAAACGGTCTATATCAATTCCAGAGCTCGTCTTAAACGCTTCTTTCTTCTCCGGAAACTTCTCAATTAGTTTTTCAGTTAGTTCTTTCCATTCCTTAAATTGAGTTTGAAAATCTTTCTTCTCTGTCTCCATCCCCATTCCTCCCTAGTTGTCTTGCTATAGAATTAATTCGAAATTTAGATGTCTAACTTATATCTAATTCTTCATTAAGTAAGCGTTTTCCTTCTAGAACTACAAAATTTGTCGATACTCGCTACCGTTTCATGAAGGATTGTCTTGTCCAATATAAGAAATCCATGTAAAATGACAATAGAATGTTTATTTTGGGAGGGACTCTCATGCCTCGTAAAGCCACAAAGATTGTTGTATATATTATGATTATCTCGATGCTTCTTAGTTTGTTTGCTGGAGCAACTGCGATGTTGTTTTGATAACGAATTGTTTTTAGCAAAAAAATCATTCTCAAATAAAGAAATAGTTTTTATCCTATACAAAGAAGAGGCTGTCAGCTGACAGCCTCTTCTTTGTATAAGCAATCTCTTTTAGTATCTATCATTATTCATAGCTATGAACGAAGTTAATTTTGGGCTCCTTTATGATCTAAAATAGCTTTATCCTTAGATAGGGCTCCAGATTCAACCCCAAGCTTATAAAAATCATTCTCACTCGTAGTAATCATGATTTTCGTTCCAATTGGAACGACCTCAAAAAGCGACTCAACCTCTTTATTTAAAAGACGTATGCAACCCGCCGTTATATATTCACCAATTGAATATGGACGATTAGTACCATGGACACCGTAAATCCGACCATTTGTGCCTTTTGCATCAAACCCAATCCATCTTGTACCAAGTGGATTGTCTTTCGCACCACCTTTTATGTTTTTCTTTCTGTAATAAGGGTCTTCGGCTTTTATAATGATTGTAAAAAGCCCTTCTGGTGTATCTTCTATACTTCGACCGGTCGCTACTGGTAAAACACGTTGAATTTCATTGTCATTAATGAAAGCAAGCTCATTTGTCATCTTGTTAACGATAAGAAACGGATCTCCGGCGTTAGGCTGATTACCGAATGGGAAAAGAATGGACACAGAGAGATATATCGATAGTAAGAAAGAAGTCATAGTCTAACACCCCTTTTAGTATCTATCATGCATCTATTTATTCAATTCATTCGGATTTTGAGAAAGCTCCCGGTTTAAAGTATCGTTTTAATAGCAAATATTGTTCGATTTCATTTAGAAAATATAGAAGAGCTGACCGCGTTTCAAATTCGTCTCGAGCAACAGGTAACGGCGAATTCCTAAATTCTTCTCTCATGGATTCAAGCTCTTCTAGAAAAAGATTCGCAGTATTTTGGGGTTTAACAGCTTCACTAAGCTTTTCCATAAAATCGGCAATTTTACGACCGTGAATATATGTTTGATCGAGTGAAGAAATAATCGGCAACACTCTCTCTAATATCGTAAATTGTTTTTCTCGCATTTTGAAATAAACATAGTACTTATCATCATCGCGAATCATATGATTTTCGATATCTTTAAGAGCTAAGTTCTTCGCATACTGAAGCAAATCACCTACTTCAATGATTTCTTTACCGTCCCAGTTGCTTTCACCTTCTCGAAGATAAACCGCGTATTCCATTAAGATCACAGAAAACTTCTCTTCAATTTGTTTTCTAATATTCAATAAATCTTTCTCAAGACTTGGCATATAGAGGTTAAATAGAAGAGCAACACCTATACCAATAACAATAATAGCTACTTCGTTCCATACAATGTCCCAGCTTACTTGATTAAAATTATAAATATGGAGAATGATAACTGAGCTTGTAATAACGCCTTCGGTTGCCTTGATGGCGACAACGGCTGGTATAAAGAAAAGCAACAATAGTTAGATGCTAAACGGTGTATATCCGATTCCTTCAAAAAATACAGCGCTAAACACAATTCCGAGTAAACAAGCTAGAAATCGTTCCCATGAACTTCGAAAAGACCGTTTAGTCGTCGGTTTTATACAAAGAATGGTAAGTATGCCAGCAGAAACGTAGTTATCAAGAGAAAACAATTGGGCGATTGTTATCGCAACACCAGTACCTATTGCCGTTTTTACCGTTCTATAACCAATTTTCACTTTCAATAAAGATACTTCCTTCCAAATATGACTTACTACTTTAATATCCTTCAATTATCAGAGTCTAAACCATTTTCGAATCGTTGAACAGCAAATTCTCTTTAAATAGCGCTTTCAAAAAAATATTTTCACAATAAAACCTTACATTCTATAGTTGTGATAGTCCGATTATATATCCAATTCAGACGCTTTATCTTATACTCAACAAAAAAAGTGAGCCATAGGCTCACTTCATAACACTTTTTCTAAGAATGCTTTTGCTCGATCTGTTTTTGGTTCATTGAAGAATACTGCAGGTTCACTTTCTTCCACAAGCTTTCCTCCATCAAGAAAAAGGATACGATCAGCTGCTTCTCTTGCAAAAGCCATTTCATGTGTAACAATCACCATAGTCATCCCTGATTGACCAAGATCCTTCATTACATCAAGAACTTCTTTTACCATTTCAGGATCGAGTGCAGAAGTCGGTTCATCAAACAACATATACTCAGGTTCCATAGCTAGGGCTCTAGCTATGGCTACACGTTGCTTTTGACCTCCAGAAAGCCGTTTCGGATATTCATTCGCCTTCATTGAAAGCCCAACTTGCAATAGGAGCTCATGTGCTTTTTTCTCAGCAGCCTCTCGCTTTAATCCTTTTACTTTCATTGGGGCATAAATAAGATTTTCCAATACTGTTTTATGAGGAAAAAGGTGAAAATGCTGGAACACCATCCCAATAGACTGACGTAACTCCATGACGTTTGTAGTGGGATCTGTTAATTTTTTATCATCTACCCAGATTGTTCCGGAGGTTGCATTTTCTAATTGATTCATACATCGAAGAAGAGTTGATTTACCAGATCCAGAAGGTCCAATAATTGCAACTACTTCTTCTTTTTGAATCGTTGTTTGAATATCAGTTAATACTTCAAGAGTTCCAAACTTCTTGTGTAAATTGTCTATTTTAATCACTCCGGCTCATTCTCCTTTCCACCATTTTTCCAACTAGAGTTAATATCATAACGAGTAAGTAATAAATGATCCCCGCAATAAGTAACGGCTCAAAATACTTGAACTTCTCTGCAGCCACTATTTGACTTCTTCTCATAATATCAAACACACCAATAACAGATACAATCGCTGATTCCTTCGTTAATGTAATAAATTCATTCATGAGTGCAGGTAAAATGTTTTTCATAGCCTGTGGTAGAATGATATCCTTCATCATCGGACGATAAGGTATACCTAATGCAGCAGCCGCTTCATTCTGTCCGCTGTCTACTGCACGAATTCCAGCCCGAATAATTTCGGAAATATATGCAGCTGAATTTAGACCAAATGAAAGGACACCGGCTTCAAAAGCTGAAATATCATAACCCGTTAGCTGAGGAGTTGCATGATAGAATAATAGTAGCTGTAAAATAAGTGGCGTTCCCCGGAAAACGGAAGTATAGGCATCAGCTATCCAAGTTAGAACCTTTACTCTACCAATTTTAAATAATGCGAGAACCGTACCAAGCACAAATCCTACTATTGCAGATACACTTACAAACTTTAACGTGACCAATATTCCTTGCAGGATGTAGGGAATATTAGGCACGAATTGGCTGAAATCCAAATCCATGCCTGATCATCCTTTCTTCTAAGGTGTTATTCTACAGTGTCTTGACCAAACCATTTCTCAATAAGCTCGTCCATCTTGCCATTTTCTTTCATTTCTTTAATTACTTCGTCAAATTCTTCAGTCAGTTCACTATCTTTTGGAAAAGCGACAGCTGACCCTGCTTCCTCGGTATTAGGAAGGTTCTCACCAGTTAAATCTTCATTACTTTCTAAGTAGCCCTTCGCTACCGTATCTTCAATAATAATGGCATCGTAACGTCCTGACTTAAGTTCTTGAATCAGTTCTGGAATTCGATTTAATGTGATAATCTCCATATTTATTCCACTGTCTTTTAGCTCATTCGCTTTATCTTCTTGAATCGATCCAAGCTGAACACCAACTTTTGCTCCGTTAAGGTCTTCTGGCTTTGACATTTTATTATCTGATAAAGAAACAACCATGTGATTAGCTGAATAATAAATTTCTGAGAAATCGACATTTTCCTTACGTTCATCTGTAGGCGTCATTCCTGCAAGAACGAAATCAACACGTTCACTACTTAGTGCTGTAATTAATCCGCTAAAATCCATATCTTTAATTTCCACATAATATCCCAACTCATCAGCGATGTAGTTTGCAATATCGACGTCAAAACCAATAATATCTTCTCCTTTTGCAGAATCAATGTATTCAAACGGCGGATAATCAGCTGAAGTTCCCATAATGAGCGTTTCTTCAGATGAACCTCCACTTTCTTCTTCGTTCGAATTTTCATTTGAAGATCCGCATGCAACTAGTGCCATCACCATGAATAATCCAACCATAACCATTAGCCAATTTTTCTTCATTTTAATTCCCCCTGATCAATGTATAATAATTCGTTTTTTTGTATATTGATTACTATAGCAGATAATAATTTAGATTTCTACATATTTATTCATATTATTTCATATAAATTAAAGTTGTTAAATTCGGTTTATTCTGTATTATTAAACAAAAAAACCTCTTGTTCCTTCTTAATTAAAGAAGCAGAAACTAATATTATATGCAAAAAAGCACCAGGCAAGTTTGCCTGGTGCTTTTGAGTAAATGAGTTCAATTTAACAATATTTATTAAATAAGTATTGTAGCATTCCAGATACTTCTTCAGGATCGCTACCTTCGATTTCATGACGTTCAACCATATTAATAATTTCTCCGTCTTTTAATATAGCAAACGATGGAGAAGATGGTGCAAAACCTTTGAAGTATGAACGTGCTGTTGCTGTAGCCTCTTTATCTTGACCTGCAAACACAGTTACAAGTTGATCTGGCACCTTCTCGTTTGTAATAGCCATTTTTGCAGCCGGTCGCGCAACCCCTCCTGCACATCCACATACAGAGTTTACCATCACAAGCGTTGTTCCTTTACTTGTCACAACCTCTTCTACTTCTTCAGAAGTTGTTAATTCTTTATATCCTGCTGCTTTGATTTCTTCACGAGCTGTTGCAACAACGTCGTTCATAAATAAATTAAAGTCCATAGACATTTTATATTCCTCCCTTTATCATGAAAGCTTCTCTCTTATTGTATCGCGAATCCCTATACTTTTCCAAGAAACGCTTTCAAACTTTATCAAAAAAAACAGCCATCCGAGTAGGGACGGCTGTATTTCTTAATAAACGGAAGTATTGTCTTTTGAAATCGTCTCTAGATTTTCTTTTACCCGAGCAAGAAACTTACCGCAAATCATGCCATCTAGAACTCTATGGTCAAGAGAAAGGCAAAGGTTAACCATATCACGAACAGCAATCATACCGTTGTTCATAACTACAGGACGCTTCACAATACTCTCAACTTGAAGAATGGCTGCTTGAGGATAGTTTATAATCCCCATGGATTGAACAGAGCCGAAAGACCCAGTGTTATTCACAGTGAATGTTCCACCCTGCATTTCTTCACCCTTCAATTTACCCGTTTTGGCTTTTTGAGCAAGCTCTTTCACTTCGCGAGCAATGCCTTTAATTGATTTTTCGTCTGCATTTTTAATAACAGGGACGAAAAGAGATTCATCTGTTCCTACAGCAATGGAAATATTAATATCTTTTTTCTGAACGATCTTATCGCCAGCCCACATTGAATTCATTTGAGGGAATTCTTTCAGAGCTTCTACGACAGCTTTAACAAAGAACGCAAAGAACGTTAAGCCATATCCTTCCTTCTTCTTAAAGTCATCTTTTATCCCATTTCGATATTCAACGAGATTCGTTACGTCAACTTCAATCATCGTCCATGCATGTGGCGCTTCATGCTTACTGCGAAGCATATTGTTGGCAATCGCACGACGAACACCAGTAACAGGAATTTCAATATCCCCTTCTGCTACAGGAACATCTGCTCCTTTTCCTTCAGAAGTTTCTTTCACTGGAGCTTTTGGAGCTTCTTTCTTCTCTTCCTTCTTGCTAACAGCTTTAGGTTCTTCTTTAGGTGCTGGCATTTCACCTGACTCAATCACCTTCTGGATATCTTTACGGGTAATACGCCCACCTTTACCAGAACCGCTTATTTGTTCAAGATCAAGATTGTTTTCCTGAGCCATACGGAGAACAGCTGGTGAATAACGACGTTTCATCGGCTGATCTACTTCTTCTTGATCTTTTTTATCTTCAGATATATTCTCTATCGCTTTTTGACCAGTAGATTCTTCTTGCTTTTCTTCTGATGCTCCACCTTCAATATCGATATAGCAAACCAGTTCGCCTACTTCAATCGTATCGCCTTCTGCAGCTACAAGCTCTTTAATTACGCCTGTATAAGATGATGGAACTTCCGCATTCACTTTATCAGTATTTACTTCCGCAATTGGATCGTACTTATTAACAGTATCGCCAACTTCAACTAGCCATTTCTCAATTGTACCTTCTGTGACACTCTCGCCCAACTGGGGCATGAGTATTTTTTCAACTGCCACTCTAATCCCTCCTATTCATCCCACGGTTTAAAATTCAGCTAATTCACGCATCGCTTTCTCGACTTTATCAGGATTTAACATGAAATATTTCTCCATCGGAGGAGAATACGGCATTGATGGGACATCAGGTCCTGCAAGGCGTTGAATTGGAGCGTCAAGATCAAAAAGACACTCTTCCGCAATAATCGCTGAAACTTCACTAATAATGCTTCCTTCTTTATTATCCTCTGTAACAAGAAGAACCTTTCCTGTCTTCTTCGCCGCTTCTACAATCGCTTCACGATCAAGCGGGTATACTGTTCGAAGATCAAGAACATGAGCAGAAATACCGTCTTTCTCAAGCTTCTCGGCTGCTTGAAGGGCAAAGTGAACGCTTAGACCGTATGTAATAACCGTGATATCGTCACCCTCACGCTTCACATCCGCTTTTCCTATGGGAAGCGTATACTCTTCTTCAGGCACCTGTCCTTTAATTAAACGATAAGCTCGTTTATGCTCAAAGAAAAGAACTGGATCGTCATCACGAATCGCTGCTTTTAGTAATCCTTTTGCATCGTAAGGAGTTGATGGCATAACAATTTTAAGTCCCGGTACATTAGCAAAAAGCGCTTCGACAGATTGCGAATGATAAAGAGCACCATGCACTCCACCACCATAAGGAGCACGAATGGTAATTGGACAGCTCCAATCATTGTTAGAACGATAACGAATTTTTGCCGCTTCTGATACGATTTGATTGACCGCAGGCATGATGAAATCAGCAAACTGCATTTCAGCTACAGGACGCATCCCATACATTGCAGCACCGATACCAACGCCCGCGATAGCAGACTCTGCAAGTGGAGTATCAATCACTCGTTGTTCTCCAAACTCATCATACAAACCATCAGTAGCGCGGAAAACTCCACCTCGTACCCCAACATCTTCACCTAATACAAAGACTTTCTTATCACGCTGCATTTCTTCTCTTAGGGCCTGGGTTATCGATTGAATATATGAAATAACTGGCATAATGGTTCCCCCTTACTCTGCGTATACATGCTTCATTGCATCTTCGGCAGGTGCATAATCCGCATTTTCTGCGTATTCTGTTGCTTCATCGACCTCTTTTTGAACACGGTCGTGAATTTCTTTTTCAATCTCATCTGTTAGAACGCCAACCTCTTTTAAATAAGCTGCAAAGGTAATGATCGCATCCTTTTTCTTAGCTTCTTCTACTTCCTCACGCGTACGATAGGCGCGATCGTCGTCATCACTTGAGTGAGGCGTTAAACGATAAGAAACTGTCTCAATCAATGTTGGACCATCACCGCGACGTCCTCTTTCAACTGCTTCTTTTGATGCTTCATATACAGCAAGTGGATCATTTCCATCAACAGTTACTCCTGGCATACCATAACCGATCGCACGGTCTGATACTTTCTCACAAGCTAACTGCTTAGAAACTGGTACTGAAATCGCATATTTATTGTTTTCACATACGAATAGAACTGGTAACTTATGAACACCAGCAAAGTTTGCTGCTTCATGGAAATCACCCTGGTTCGATGAACCTTCACCGAATGAGCAGAATGTGACAAGATCTTTCCCTTCCATACGCCCCGCAAGAGCAAATCCTACCGCATGTGGTACTTGCGTTGTTACTGGAGAAGACCCAGTAATGATATTATTCTTCTTCTGTCCGAAATGCCCAGGCATTTGACGACCTGCAGAGTTTGGATCTTCTGCTTTCGCAAATCCAGATAGCATAAGGTCTTTTGCAGTCATACCGAACGCAAGGACAACTCCCATATCACGATAATAAGGAGCGACAAAATCTTTTTCTGGATCCATTGCAAAGGCAGAGCCTACCTGTGCTGCCTCCTGCCCTTGACAAGAGATTACAAATGGAATTTTCCCAGCTCGGTTAAGTAACCACATGCGTTCATCAATTTTACGAGCCATTAACATTGTTTCAAACATTTCGAGCACTCTTTCATCAGAGAGACCTAATGCTTCATGACGATTTTCAGCCATAATGTTTTACCTCCTTATATAACCTTTATTAAGAATGAATTGCTTTTCCATCCACTGCAAGCGCAGCTTCACCAATTGCCTCGGATAATGTAGGGTGAGGATGGATTGTATGTGCCACTTCCCATGATGCAGCATCTAGTACTTTTGCAAGACCAGCTTCAGAAATCATATCTGTTACATGAGGACCAATCATATGTACGCCAAGGAGATCCTCGTTATCAGCATCAGCTACAATTTTCACAAAACCATCAGACTCCCCAAAAACAAGCGCCTTGCCAATCGCTTTAAAAGGGAATTTCCCAACCTTAACATTATGACCTTGTTCTTTTGCCTGATTTTCTGTCAAGCCTACACTTGCCATTTCTGGACTGCTGTAAATGCAGCTAGAAACCATTGTGTAATCAATTGGTTCAGGATTTTGATCCGCTAAATGTTCAACGGCGGTAATCCCTTCATGAGAAGCCACGTGAGCTAGCTGCATTCCTCCAATAACATCACCAATCGCATAAATATGAGATTCTTTCGTTTGGTAATATTCATTGGTCTGGATGACACCCTTGTCTACCTCGATCGTCGTGTTCTCAAGTCCAATGTTTTTCACATTTGCCTCACGCCCAACTGATACAAGCATTTTGTCAGCAGTAAATGTTTTGGTTTCCCCTTCATGCTCAGCATCAATGGAGACACCATTATCTATTGTAAGAGAATCACCCATCACCTTTGCTCCAGTGAAAAGCTTGATTCCTTTTTTCTTCATAAGCTTATGCGCTTCTTTAGAGATATCCTTGTCTTCTGTTGGTACGATCCGATCCGCATATTCTACAACCGTAACGTCTACACCAAAATCAACAAGCATTGAAGCCCATTCAATCCCGATTACGCCTCCGCCGACAATGATGATCGAAGATGGTAGACTTTCCATACGAAGCGCTTCATCAGAAGTCATAACATATTCGCCATCTATTTCAAGGCCTGGAAGCGTACGCGGTTTAGAACCAGTTGCAACAATAACGTTTTTGGGAATTAGCATTGCATTTTCTTCTCCGTTATTCATCTCGACTGAGACCGTACCAGGCATTGGAGAAAAGATAGATGGTCCAAGAATTCTACCAAAGCCCTCAAATACATCAATCTTCCCCTGCTTCATTAGGTGTTGAACACCTTTATGAAGTTGGTCAACGATACCTTGTTTACGTTCTTGAACTTTCTTAAAGTCTAGGGCAATTTCTTTAGCCATAACGCCAAACTCTTCACCGTGCTTAGCAGTAGCATACACTTCAGCACTTCGAAGCAATGCTTTACTAGGAATACATCCACGATGCAAACATGTTCCACCAAGTTCACGTTTTTCAACAATTGCCGTTTTGAGACCAAGTTGTGAAGCCCGTATAGCGGCTACATAGCCACCAGTACCTCCACCCATAATGACGAGATCATATTCTTCAGCCATTCAAATTCTCCTTTATAGAACAATTTATTCCCTTTTACAGTTAAGGTCGTAACAATCATATGAAAAAGTTAATAACCATTACATGACAGTCGATTCTACGGAAGAAACAGGGTATACTTTTGCCTTTTCTTCTTTTCTCAACACCCGTAATCCACCTTCAGCTAAAGCCTGGAGCTCATTTTCTCCAGGATGGACAATAACGTCAGCGATCCACTTAATCTGATCTGTTATTTGAGATACAAACTGCTTACCATATGCTAGTCCACCCGTTAATACAATCGCATCGACCTCTCCAGCAAGAACAGCGCTAGCAGCACCGATCTCTTTTGCTACTTGATATGCCATTGCGTCAAAAACGAGCTTTGCTCTCTCATCACCTTCACTGATTCGCCGCTCTACTTTCACAGCATCATTCGTCCCCAGATAACCAACGTAACCAGCTTGTCCAACGACCTTTTTCATAATTTCATCTGCATAGTATTCTCCGGAGAAGCACATAGATACTAATTCTCCTACCGGAACTGTACCGGCACGTTCAGGTGAGAAAGGACCTTCCCCATGCAAACCATTATTCACATCAATAACTTTCCCTTTATGATGCGCGCCTACCGTAATCCCTCCACCCATATGAGTTACGATAAGGTTCAACTCTTCGTATTTACTATTCAGTTGGGATGCAACTCTTCTAGCAACAGCCTTTTGGTTTAAGGCATGAAATATACTTTTGCGCTCTATTTCAGGCACTCCCGAAAGACGGGCCACATCTTGAAGCTCATCCACAACAACCGGATCTACAATAAAAGAAGGAATATTTAGCTGTTCAGCAATCTCAAAGGCAATAATTCCACCTAAATTTGAAGCGTGTTCACCTGAGAAACCGTTTCGAAGATCTTCGAGCATCATGTCATTGACTGAATACGTCCCCCCTTCAATGGGACGTAATAAACCACCACGGCCTACTACTGCCGATAACCTCGAAATGTTAATATCTTCTTCATCTAACGCTTCAAGAATAGTGTTTTTTCTGAATTCATACTGATCGATGATGGTTTTGTATTGATTAATCTCATCCGTATCGTGCCGTAATGATTTCTCAAATACGGCACGTTCATTATCAAAAACACCTATTTTAGTCGATGTTGATCCCGGGTTGATTACCAGAAGTCGATATTCTTTATCTGTCACTCGAAACCCTCCGTTTATCTGCGATGACCTAGAATGTGCTGAGAATTCATTAAGAATTGGCTTCTTGATTGCTTCATTTGCTCAATTCTTTCTTCAGCAAGGCGGTCAGCTGCTGCATAAGTAGGAATACCATCGCGTTTAGAGATTTCAATGACTTTCGCAATGGTGTCATAAATGCCATCAACACGTTTCATAGCGCGATCGCGATTATAACCATAAAGCTCATCAGCAACGTTAATAACGCCACCTGCGTTAATTACATAGTCCGGTGCATATACGATACCCATTTCGTGAATCTGATCACCATGAGACGTTTCGCGAAGCTGGTTGTTAGCCGCTCCTGCAATAACTTTTGCTTTAATTTTCCCTATAGTCTCGTCATTAATAATGGCACCAAGTGCACAAGGAGCGAAAATGTCGCACTCTACTTCGTAAATATCGTCCGGATCGACTGCTTTCGCTCCAAAATCAGCAACTGCACGATCAACAGATTCTTTGTTAATGTCAGTGACTACAAGTGAAGCTCCTTCTTCGTGAAGATGTTTGCAAAGGTTATATGCAACATTCCCAACTCCCTGAACTGCTACTGTTTTACCTTCTAACGAATCGGTACCGAATGCTTCTTTTGCAGCTGCCTTCATTCCAACATAAACACCGTATGCTGTTACAGGAGAAGGGTTACCAGAAGAACCAAATGCCGGTGAAATACCCGTTACATACTCTGTCTCTTCGTGGATCATATCCATATCTTGAACTGTTGTACCTACGTCTTCCGCAGTAATATAACGACCATTTAGACCCTGAATGTAACGACCGAACGCACGGAACATTGCTTCGTTTTTGTCTTTGCGAGGGTCACCAATAATAACAGTTTTTCCCCCTCCAAGATTCAAGCCAGCCGCAGCATTTTTGTAAGTCATCCCTTTTGCAAGACGAAGAGCATCTTCAAACGCCGCTTCTTCGGAAGCATATGTCCACATTCTTGTACCACCAAGAGCTGGTCCTAGTGTTGTATCATGAATGGCGATAATCGCTTTTAACCCTGAAGCTTTATCCTGACAAACTACCACTTGTTCGTAATCATATTTCTCCATATAAGTAAAAAGTTCCATTTAAATCTCCCTCTCTGTTTTCCTAAAAATTTATTTAGCTGAACTAACCGCAAGCGCGATACTATAAACTTTACTTTGTGCACTATCTGCTCGAGAAGTTAAAACAATTGGCGCCTTTGCACCTGCAATAACTCCACCAACTTTTGCATTTGCAAAATAAACGAGTGATTTATATAGTGCATTCCCCACTTCAATTGAAGGGACAAGAAGAATATCTGCTTTACCTGCAACTTCACTCTTTATCCCTTTATGCTCAGCTGCCTCGACAGAAATAGCATTATCTAGTGCAAGTGGTCCATCAATGATACAATCAGCAATTTGACCTCTATTATTCATTTGTGTAAGTGCTGATGCATCAAGCGTCGCCTGCATAGCAGGATTGACCACTTCTACTGCAGCAAGCGGTACAACTTTAGGTAATGTAACACCAATGCTTTTCGCAATATATACAGCGTTTTTAACAATTTCAACCTTTTGCGTTAAATCCGGGGCAATATTCATACCTGAGTCTGTCACGAAGATCAGGCGTTCGTATCCCTGAACGTCAAACGCAGCTATGTGAGAAAGTACTTTTCCTTTTCGTAACCCATATTCTTTATTTAAAACTTCTTTTAAAATAACCGAAGTGGAGACCATTCCTTTCATTAACACATCAGCTTCTCCATTTCTAACCGCCATAACAGCAGCTCTCGAAGCCTCCTGGTCTGATCGAGCCTGGACAACCTTGATAAATGTTGATTGAGATAATCCGTGATTATCTAGCATTTGCTCGATTTTGTTCTGATCTCCGTAAAGGATGAATGAAGCAAGTTGTTTGTCAATGGCTTTATGAACTGCTTCAATCACTTCTTGATCTGCCGCGGAGGCAAGCGCAACTGTTTTAGTCGGCTGTTCCGCTACCTTCTTCACAAGTTGATCTAGATTCATTGATGTCCCTCCTTTTACGCCATCATACTATTATGCAAGTTCCATGCCAATTCTCACTTGTTGACGCAACAAGGATTCGCGGTTATTGAACTATGCAATAATTCGCAACCCATGCAAATTATTGCATGCTAGATTTTTCAATTTCGTGTTTTTCCATTTTATAATACAAATTTCGAAGTGACACTCCTAACGCCTTTGCCGTGGCAGTTTTATTCCCACCGTAATGCTCAAGAGTTTGCTGAATCGTTTTCCTCTCAAATTCATCAACTAACTGGGATAGCATTTTGTCAGGGGTACGTTCTACCGACAATAAATCAGCGTCTTTCTTTTCGCTTAATAAGGACGGAAGATGTTCAAGGTCAATCATGGTTTCAGATGTATCCATATGAATAACAATTCTACCAAGTACATTTTCAAATTCTCTAACGTTTCCAGGCCAATCATAGCTTTTTAAATAATCAATAGCTGATGACGTAATCCCCTCAACGTTTCTTCCATAATCTTGGTTGATTTTTGTAAGAAGATGCTCAGCAAGTGAAGCAATATCTTCTTTGCGTTGCCTTAGTGGAGGGATTTGGATCGGTAAACGATTTAATCGATAGTATAAATCTTCCCTAAATGAACCATCGATTATTCTTTTTTCAAGTTTTGCATTGGTGGCTGCAATAATTCTTACATTGATGGAAACCGGCTTCGCTCCACCCACTCGAACAATTTCACGTTCCTGAAGAACGCGAAGAAGCTTCGCCTGTGTACCTAATGACACCTCTCCAATTTCATCAAGAAAAATACTTCCGCCATTCGCTTCTTCAAAAAGTCCTCGTTTCCCCCCTTGACGGGCACCTGAAAACGCACCGTCCTCATAGCCAAAAAGTTCACTTTCAAATAGTGATTCTGAAATAGCCGCACAGTTCACTCTAACAAACTTGTTGTACTTACGATCACTGGCATTATGTATGGCATGTGCAAATAGTTCTTTCCCAGTCCCGGATTCTCCACGGAGGAGCACGGTTGCTGGTGTAGAGGCTGCAAGCTTTGCTTGCTGGACAGAAAACGTCATTTCTTCTGATTTCCCTATAATATCTTCAAATGAATATTTCGCTTCAAGCGTTCGAATAATTTGTCTTGCTCTCTGCAGTTGACTATTCAATGAATGAAGTTCTGAAATATCGTGAATGACGCCTACACTGCCCTTCAATCTGCCATCGACAATAACCGGAGAAACATTAACAACAACTTCTCTCTTACTCGGTCCAACCTTCATCTGAACACCACGCACAGGCTTCCTGGTCCTTAATACACGCATATGCATGCTTTCACCTTCAGATATGTCTGTACTCGCCGGCTTGCCAATAACTTGGTCATGTTCAAGACCCGTTAACCTCGTATAAGCCGGATTGATCATTAGACCTTTCCCTTGTTCATCAACAACAGAAATCGCTTCATCAGATGATTGAATAATGGCTTCAAGCATTGACTGCACGCTTTTTAAATTAGTAACTTCTTGTGCCATTTGCTCAATAGCTGTCATGTCTTTAAAAACCGCTAATGCGCCAATTCGTCTGCCTTCATCATCAAACATCGGGATTCGTGTCGTAATAATTTTTTTCCCATTTGGAAGAAGCTGCTCTTGATTAATTTCCGGCTGGCCGGAAGATAAAACCCGAGGCAACATGCTAGAGGCCATGAGAGACCCAATTATTTTTCCACCAGCATGTGTTTTGGAAATTCCAGTAATTTTCTCAGCACTCCGATTAAATAACGTCACTTCTTCATTTATATTGACCGCAATCATACCGTCATGAGTAGAATCAAGAATAATTTCCTGCTGTTTTGATTGATGGCGTAAAGTGTCAATTAAATCTTCTTTTTCTTCAATTAACTTAAGGACGATGTTAGCAACTGAACCTGGAATCAATACAGTATGCTTCTCTCGCATGTCTCTAATCTCTTCAAAAACACTCTCATTTCCAGTAGCTTCAACAATGACATCGATTTCAAAACGCTTTAGTGCAACTTTCCAATTGTCAAAAACAGCAATGCCGCTTTGACGAGCTTTAAGAATACCAGGCGCATCTAAATTACAATCAACCATTGCAATAACATTCATCATTTCAGTCTCTTGTAAGATATCCAAAAGTGCTACCCCGCCTTTTCCGGCACCTACAATCATACATGTTCGCAAATATTCATCACCTGCATCCTATACATGCAATATATTTCATACCTATCATACATCTCTTTTCTTATTTTGACAAATCATGCATGGTTCACTTTTTTGACTATGTTAACTTATCGTGTTGATTATCCATTTAGTATTTCTCAATGCCGTTGTAACAAAATCCGGTACAAACACGCATAGACACTTTATTCAGAGTTCGCTACAATAACACTAGTGATGTCTAGAAAGGGTGCGCGGGTAATGAGGTTAATCGCTTTACTTATCGTATTAATACCAGGGATTTTAGGAGTAATCGGTATTAAATTAATGAGAGACGTTCTTTTCGGTGTACTTAACCCACCGTTCAATTCTCTTATTGTTCAATTCATTCTCGGTCTAGTCTTTCTTATAGCCGGTCTTTCTTTTGTCGGTGGGTTTATTTTCTATCGTGATCGTAAGCGAAATAAAGTGCAGCAGAAATTTTCTTCAAAGAAACAATAACAAAAAAACAAAGCCCTTTTGATTTCGGGCTTTGTTTTTCGTTATAAATTATTTAATAGTGCACTTTACCTGCTATGAGAATAATTATCCATATTGTGCTCAATGCGAAGCTTATCGGCAACCATCGCAATGAATTCACTATTTGTTGGTTTTGCTTTTGACATGCTTACTGTATAACCAAACAGATTGGAAATAGACTCCACATTCCCTCGACTCCATGCTACTTCGATTGCATGACGGATAGCCCGCTCAACTCTTGAAGAGGTTGTATTGAATTTCTTTGCGATATCTGGATACAAGACCTTCGTAATAGATCCAAGTAGTTCAATATCATTGTAAACCATCGTGATCGCTTCTCTCAAATACATGTAACCTTTAATATGTGCAGGAACTCCAATTTCATGAATAATACTAGTGATACTTGCATCAAGGTTTCTTGGTCTGTTTTCTCGTTGCGGGCGTTTGTATGATCCGCCATTTGTGGTAAACGTTGTTTTCTTACCACTTACCTGCCTCACATGGCTTGCCAAATTATCCATATCAAACGGCTTCAAAATAAAGTAGGATGCTCCAAGGTCCACAGCTTTTTTGGTTACATCCTCTTGTCCGAACGCAGTAAGCATAATAACGCTACAAGTGTAATTCATTTCACGTAAGCGTTCCAGAACTGCTAGGCCATCGAGATGAGGCATGATAATATCTAGAACAAGTACATCAGGCTCGTGATCTTCAAGCACTTCCAAGCACTCCTGACCATTGGAAGCGGTTCCGACTACCTCCATATCCTCCTGTCGTGACATATATTCCTCAATCAAATTAACTAATTCGCGATTATCATCAGCTAAACATACTTTTATTTTTTGCACGGTTCCGTCTCTCCTTCCACAAGTTTGGTTACCGTAGTATAGACATTCAACGGATTTGGTAAATTTCCTCTAAAATTTCTAAAAACTTTTAAAAACAATATTTATTCCACATAATTCTTAGCTATTCTTCAATTTACTACACGTTACTCTTTTTTCTGAATACTCTTTCAATTTTGTCGAATTTTCTTCATCCACAGTATATCATGGTTGAAAAACGAAAGAAAGCGAACAGTGAGCTTTTTTTAGCTCGCTGTTCGCTTCTCATGACGACTTTCTTCATAAATATTAATCCCAGCCTCTTCAAGCATCCATTCAATGTGAACACCATAGCCTGAAGTGGAATCATTGACGAACACATGCGTGACTGCACCGATTACTTTTCCCTCTTGAATAATCGGACTTCCACTCATTCCCTGTACAATTCCACCTGTTTCTTTTAATAGTTCAGAATCCGTTACCTTAATAACCATTCCTTTTGTAGCTGGAAACTTCTGTGGTATTGAACTGATCACTTCTACATCGTATTCTTTTACTTCACTACCTTTAACCACTGTTAATATTTTGGCAGGACCTTCCTTCACTTGGTGAGAAAGTGCAATAGGCATTGGTTGGTCATACATGCCTTTTTTGACTTCATCATTCATTTCTCCAAAGATTCCAAATGGACTGTTGCGCGTAATCGTTCCAAGCTTTTGGGCCGTATTAGAAAATCTAGCCAGCTTCTCACCTGGATGTCCATTGCTCCCTTTTTCAATAGAAGTGACAGATGATGGATAAATTTCTCCATGGTTCACTACAATTGGCTTTTTTGTATCCATATCAGATATAACGTGTCCGAGTGCACCATACTTCTTTGTATTAGGATGGTAAAATGTTAATGTTCCAACTCCAGCTGCAGAATCACGTATATATAATCCAATCCGGTATGATTCATTTTGTTTATCTTTCACCGGAATCAGCTTCTTACTTAATTCTTCATTTTCTCTCACGATTGTAACTTTTAGTGCATTACCGTCGCTACCGGCTTTCTTAACAATTGTTCCAATATCACTCATTTTCTTAACGGTCTGACCATTGATCTTAGTAATAATATCGCCAACTTGTATATCTGCTATTTCTCCCGGAGAACGATCTCCCTCATTTGTATGAATTAAATGGTGGCCAACTACTAACACCCCACGTGTGTTTAATTTAACACCTATAGACTGTCCTCCAGGTATAACCTTAAAATCAGGAAGAACTTTCACGCCAACTTTTTTGACCGGGAAATCGCCTACCGTTAAATCCAGAATATCAGAACCGCTTTTTTTGCCGTTTATCGTAAGGTTGCTTTGCTGCTGATCTAGGCTTGCCACTTCTGTACTTCCTAGCGAAGCAACAGCGGGTATTACAGATGAGATCCTAGTTTGATCTCCTTCGAACATGATAATCTCGTCTGGGATAGTTAAAAATAATTGTACTGGCTTTGAAAAACCAAGTGCAATTAAAAAACCAAGGAGAACTACGCCTAACAATTTACGAAACATCTCTATCTTCAATCCTTCACTCTCCTCGCTCTTGCTCACACCTCCAACATGGCTGTATCTATAATTTTGCCTTGAGTCGCGGTTATTATAACCTCTAAAAATGAAAATGCTACCCTGAGTTGGATAGCATTTCAAATCATGATTTTATTTGGTTCGCTTGATGCAATAATTCTCTCGCATGTTTCTTTGTTAGCTCTGTCATTTCAGCGCCAGATATCATTCTTCCAAGTTCTTCAATTTGTTCTTCATCACTTAAATTACCAACACTTGTCTTTGTTCGCCCTTCACCCGTTTCTTCTTTAGAAATATAAAGGTGATGGTCAGCCATTGCGGCAACCTGAGGAAGATGTGTAATAACAAGAACTTGTGAACCAGAAGAAAGGCGCTGAATCTTCTCAGCCATCGCTTGAGCAACTCTTCCACTAACACCTGTATCAACCTCATCAAAAATAATAGAGGTTATTCCCTGGTGTTTTGAAAAGATGGATTTTAACGCTAGCATTATACGTGATAATTCTCCGCCAGATGCTGTTTTTGAAAGCTCTTTAAGCGGCTCACCTGGATTTGTAGAGATCATGAAATCAATATCATCTTGTCCTGATCTGTGAAAGGATTCTTTTTTATTATTTAAGTCGTTAAAATGAATAGCAAATTCTGTCTTTCCCATATATAAATCTCTAAGTTCATGATGAATCGCCTCTACAAGATCACTGGCGACCTTTTTACGAAGTCTTGTAAGGTTTTCCGCTTCTACGGTCAGGTCCGCTTTAATACCTTTTAAATTGGATTCAAGCTCTTCTACGCGGTCTTCTCTATTTACAAGTTCATCGACTTCATCTTCAATAGAAGCAGCATATTCCAAAATTTCTTCTACCGATTCACCGTATTTCCTTTTGAGCACCTGTATTTCATTAAGACGCTCTTCTACAAAATCTAGACGAGCAGGATCAAATTCAAGTTGATCTCGATATGTATTTAACTTTCCAGCCGTTTCTTCAAGCAGATAAAATTGATTAGCTACTTCTTCGTGGTATCCTTGTAATTCCTCATCAAGATCAGTTACTGATTCAAGTTGCGCCATCGCAAGTCCTACCCAGTCTAATCCTTTATTATCTCCATGCAGAGAATGATAGACATCTTGAAGAGCAGAAAATAATTTCTCAAAATTGCCAAGACGTAGCTTCTCTTCCATTAATTCTTCATCTTCATTTGGAGATAATTCTGCTTTTGAAATTTCTTCAAGTTGGTATTGAATTAAATCTAATCTATGTGCCATTTGTTGTTCGTTTTCTGTCAGATTCTTCATCTGCTGCTGAATTTTCTTGTATCTTTGAAAAATGTCTCGATATTCCACTAACGCCGGACTAATAGCACGGTCACCAAATTGATCGAGCAACGTTAAATGTTTGTCTGATTGCATCAAATCTTGGTGTTCATGCTGCCCATGTATATCAATAAGTGTTTGACCAATTTCCCTTAAAATCCCGAGTGTGACTAACTTTCCATTGACTCGACAAATGCTCTTACCAGTATTTGAGATATCACGTCGCAATACGACCATATCATCAGTAAACTCAATCCCAACGTCCTCAAGTTTTTGAACTGTTGGATGCTCAGGTTCAATGTGAAACAACCCTTCGATTTCTGCTTTTTTTGTTCCATAACGAACGAATTCAGCAGAACCTCTCCCACCAACTAAAAGTCCAATGGCATCTATGATAATGGATTTACCTGCGCCCGTTTCTCCAGTAAGGACTGTTAATCCACGATCAAATGAAACGGTGATCGCTTCTATGATCGCAAAATTACGAATGGATAGTTCCGCTAACATATTCTCCCACCTTCAAAAGATCCTCTTTCATTTTCCTAAAGCATGTCAATAAAGCGTTGTGATAACATAGGTGCAGCATCAGCACTTTTGCAAATGATTAATATAGTATCATCTCCGCTAATGTTTCCCATGATTTCTTCCCAGTCTAAATTATCTATTAGCGCACCAATCGCATTCGCATTACCAGGAAGCGTTTTCATAACGATAAGATGATCCGCATGATCTATGCTAATAAATGCATCTGTTAATGTTCTCTTCAATTTCTGAAGTGGATTAAAGCGCTGATCTGCAGGAAGACTGTATTTGTATCTACCATCAATTGTTGGCACTTTAACAAGATGAAGTTCTTTAATATCCCGTGAAACAGTGGCTTGAGTTACATTAAAGCCAGCGCTCTTCAGGCAATACACAAGTTCATCTTGTGTTTCAACATCTTGATTGGCAATCATTTCACGAATTTTGATATGACGTTGTCCTTTATTCATTGTATAACCTCCAGAAGTTCCGGTAAGTAAAATCTGACAGCCTTATTATATAGCCACGCTTCTCTTTTGTATAGACCCTCATAAATATTCACTCGTAAAAAGATATTTTCTGGACTAAATACGAATAAACTTCTCTGGTACAGTGACGAACGAGAAAAAGGACACACAGCGTGTATCCTCTATAACTTTTGATGCGCTTCTTCTACAACTTCTTCAGGCGTAGGAATTGTTTCGTTAACCATATCCTGCTGCCAGCCCAAGTATAATAAAAATTCGATATTTCCTTCACCACCGGTTATTGGAGAAAAAGAGATGCCTTTGATCTGATAGCCTTCTTTAGTCGCGAAGTCCATCATTTCTTTTAGTACACGTAAGTGAATTTTTTTATCACGTACGATTCCTTTTTTCCCAACTTCTCCTCTTCCAGCTTCGAATTGAGGTTTTACAAGTGCAATCACTTCTCCATTTTCTTTTAAGATCTGCTTAAGAACTGGCAAAATCAATTTTAAGGAAATAAAGGAGACATCTATGGTGGCAAGATCTGGCAACCCCTGTTCAAAGTCTGCTTTCTCTGCATATCTAAAATTTGTTCTTTCTTTAACAACTACTCGGTCATCTACACGTAATTTCCAAGCTAATTGATTATAACCAACATCAAGTGCATACACGAGTGAAGCACCATTTTGCAGCGCGCAATCCGTAAACCCACCTGTAGATGAGCCGATATCCAATACAACTTTGTTTTCGGTGAGAAGAGAGAAGACGTTAATCGCCTTCTCAAGTTTTAAACCACCGCGTCCAACATAACGAAGCGTATCACCTTTTATTTGTAAACTAATGTCTTCTGCTACTTTCACACCCGGCTTGTCCATTCTTTCTGTTTCCGAAAATACAAGGCCAGCCATGATCGCTCTTTTTGCTTTTTCTCTTGTATCGATTAGTCCACGATTAACAAGGATTACATCAAGTCTTTCCTTCTTAGCCATTCTCTTTTATGCCCTCTTTTGTTTTGCTGGAATTATTTTCTTTGCTTTCGCAACAATATCATCTGGAGTTAAGCCGATTTCTTTTAATAGTTCATTGACACTGCCGTGTTCAATATATGCATCTGGTATGCCCATTCTTTGAATTGTACCGTGTTGATAACCGCTGTCATTCACATATTCAAGTATAGCACTACCAAATCCACCTTGAAGAATCGCTTCCTCCACTGTTAACATCGGAATTCCTTCTTGCATAAGTTCAGCCATCATTTTCTCATCAAGAGGCTTAATAAAACGAGCATTAATTACTCGAGCTGAGATGCCTTCTTGTTCAAGTTTCTCTGCAGCTTTCAAAAGGTCTTGAAGCGTAGGACCAAAAGAAAGGAGTGCGACATCTGTTCCTTCGCGAATCACTTCCCAAGTACCAATTGGAATTTCTTTTAAGTCTTTATCCATCTTCGTACCGATGCCATTTCCTCGCGGATACCGAACTGCAATCGGTCCTTGATTATACTTCATTCCAGTATTCACCATATGTTGCAATTCATTCTCATCTTTAGCCATCATTAAGACCATGTTCGGTAAATGACGAAGGAACGAGATATCGAATACTCCCTGATGTGTTTCCCCGTCTGCTCCGACAAGACCAGAACGATCAACTGCAAGAAATACGTTTAGATTCTGCCTGCACACGTCGTGAACAAGCTGATCATAGGCTCTTTGGAGAAACGTGGAGTAGATAGATAAGACAGGCTTCAGATTTTGTGTAGCAAGTCCTGCAGCCATCGTTGTAGCATGCTGTTCTGCAATTCCTACATCAAAAAGTCTTTCTGGAAATTGCTTTTCGAACGCTTCCCATTTTGAACCAACTGTCATAGCTGGCGTAATAACAGAAATGCGATCATCTTTTTCAGCGAGCTTCCGTACTGTTTCACTTACTACCTTACTGTAGCCTGGGGCAGCAACTTTCGGTTTAATCTGTTCACCAGCTTCGATTTTATAAGGACTGACACCGTGCCATACACCGATCTGATCGCTTTCAGCCGGTTGATAACCTTTTCCTTTTTTTGTTAACACGTGGATAAGGACAGGCCCTTTTGTTTTCTTAGCGTACTTAATATTCTCCATTAGAGCTTCAACGTCATGCCCATCTACTGGTCCAAGGTAGGTAAATCCAAGTTCTTCAAAGAAAATACCAGACACCAATAGATATTTTAGAGCATCTTTAACACGCTCAGCAGTCGATGCAAGCGCACCACCGAAAGCAGGGATTTTCTTAAGCAAATATTCAAGCTCTTCTTTCGCTTTATGATATTTACCTGCTGTACGAAGTTTTCCTAGAATATTATGAAGTGCTCCAACATTAGGAGCAATCGACATTTCGTTATCATTTAAAATCACTAGCATATCTTTCTGCTCATGACCAATATGGTTGAGCGCTTCTAAGGCCATTCCACCTGTTAATGCGCCATCCCCTATGATCGCGACAACACTCTCGTCGCTTCCTTTCATATCACGAGCAGCAGCCATACCCATCGCCGCAGATAATGATGTAGAACTATGACCAGTTTCCCAAACGTCATGCTCACTCTCATTTCGCTTAGGGAATCCACAAAGACCTTTGTATTTTCGCAAAGTATCAAATCTAGAAGCTCGTCCTGTCAGAATTTTATGAACGTATGCTTGGTGTCCTACATCCCAGATAAATTTATCTTTTGGACTATCATAAATTTTGTGAAGAACGATTGTCAGTTCAACCACACCAAGGTTAGGACCAAGATGTCCACCAGTTTCAGACAATTTATTAATTAAAAAACTTCTAACTTCTTCTGCAAGCTCGGTCATTTCATTGATATCATAATTTTTGAGAAACTTAGGATTCTCAATCTTTTCTAAATCCATGGGAATGTCCTCCCCTTCTTATTTCGATTTACGGTTTCCCTTTTTCTTTTTGGATTGGTTGCCTACCATTTTAATTTTAAATGTTTTTTCTACATAATATAAGAACCGACCTACTTGAAAAATGATTCCAGTAGAAAAATGGATCGCAAACGTTTTTCCGAGCGCTTTTCCTCCGACCGTCAACGCAGCTATGACGCTGGTAAATACTACTGATACTATATATTGAAACAAAGATCCATCGCTATGTCCAAGTTGAAGTGTTAATTGTACGACAACGGTTGCGGAGGCTGTACCACTTATAATACCCGAAATATCACCAATTACATCATTACAGAAGCTTGCTACGCGATCTGCGTTACGTGTAACAAAAATTGCATGCTTCGCCCCGGTTAGGCGTTCAGCAGCCATGGCGTGGAAGGGTACCTCATTTGCTGCTGTTGAAGCAACCCCAATTGTATCAAAGAAAATACCAATTAGAACGATTAATAATACTACAATCATACCAATTGCCCAAGATACACCACTTAATACTGCCGTCGATATAATTGAAAAAATAGCCGCTAACACAAGTGTGATAACGGCAATAGCTAAACTCCAGTTTATGGATTTTGATACGGAAGCTTTCATATCTACTCCTTGTCCATTATATAATTACATAAAAATAGGTATCCATCTGGCAGGAATTCATGGGGTCAGTTCGTTTCCCCCTGTTCCCTGTCAGTTGAACACCCCTTTACTCATATGTATTGAAGAGTGGTCACTTAAAGAGTAAAGACTGCGGCTTAGGTCCAGTAGGTTTTCCCAGATAGATACCTGAACGTCGCCATTCAGGCGGTTTCCCTTTATATCTATCTTAGCGTAGTCACCATGCGCTAGACTGGATTACCACTTAGTCCGCACTATAATCCCCTTTAAGTGTCACTCGGAACAGTCTAGGAGTTTTCCTCAACAGTTCCACACATTTCCTAGCCTCTTTTGCAGAGCAGATTTCATATGGGTGGTAGGAAAAAAGCGGCCGGCCGAGCTGCAAATTTCCAATAATCCATAATCCCCTCTAGCTCCACTCAAGGCAGGCTACGCTGTTCAACTGCGTTCCCATGCAGCTGCAACAGGTTCATACCCCAATTCATAGCAGGCAGCGTTAACCGCTCTACTACAAGAATGGGCCTCCGCGGAAGCAGGGTCAACGCCCACATGCCTTTGTGGATCGCCCTGCGACCTTAACTCCCAGCATCGACCCAAGTCTGGGCGACTCAAGCCAACACCAGGAACTTCATCGATGTGCCCTATGGCGGATTTTTAGGCCCGCCTTCAGAAATGGCGAACTGACTAGAATACTGCACCACTCAATCTTAACTTATTATACCACAGGTTATGATTATGCTCAATTATATGTTAATGATCACGCTCTACAATAAACTTTGCAATCGACCTTAATCTATTTTCCTTTA
Organism: Anaerobacillus sp. QJM3NY_32; assembly: GCF_056173645.1. NCBI lineage: Bacteria > Bacillati > Bacillota > Bacilli > Caryophanales > Bacillaceae > Anaerobacillus > Anaerobacillus sp. QJM3NY_32. Next base: position 2,682,721 of record NZ_CM149684.1, read on the forward strand.
TGTTAGCGGCAGAAAGGTGAGATAATCCCTCATCAAAATGATGCTTTAATTTTTCTTTAGCGCCCTTTAAGGACAGAAGCTTAGGATATGTGCTTTTCTCGTTATTCTCATCACTTCCTGGTTGTTTACCAATCTTGCCTTCATCTCCTTCAACATCAAGGATATCGTCACTTATTTGGAAAGATAACCCGATGTGCTCACCGAATGCTTGGAGATGTTCCCGTTGAAGTGGCGAAGCATTTCCAATAATCGCCCCTGCCATAATGGAAAACATAAGAAGCTTCCCAGTCTTATGATGATGAATATACTCAAGTTGTTCTAACGTTAATGCTTGTTTTTCACCATCCAAATCTGCCATTTGCCCCCCAACCATACCCGAAGGTCCAGCAGCATGAGACAATAACTTAATAAGCTCTACTTTTTGCTCGCTCGTTAAGTTGGAGTCTGCAATAAGTTCAAAGCTTTGGGTTAAAAGGGCATCACCAGCTAGAATAGCCGCCGCTTCGCCGAAAACGATGTGGTTTGTAGGTTTTCCTCGACGCAAATCATCATTGTCCATAGCGGGCAAATCATCATGAATTAGCGAATACGTATGAATCATTTCTACAGCACAGGCAATGGGAATTGCTTGATCAATCGATTCGCCAAATGCTTCTACAGTAGCAAGCATTAATATCGGGCGGATCCGCTTCCCTCCCGCATGAATCGAATACAACATCGCTTCTTTTAATGATTCTGGCATTTCAAGATGATTAATATATGAAGGCAGTTCTTGATCAAGCAGTTTTTTACACTCATTCATATAAGAGCTAAGATCTTGGATCACGCTTCATCCTCCTGCACAGAAAAACGCTTGATTTCACCGTTTTCCTCAACAATTTGATCCATTTTCCCTTCAACGGATTGTAGTTTTTCATGACAGATGTTTGATAAGTTCATCCCCTCTTGAAAGAGTGAAATAGCTTTTTCAAGAGGAACGTTTCCCTCTTCTAAGGCCCCTACGATTTGTTCTAACTTTTCCATTGCTTCTTCAAATGTGACGTTCTCATTTTTCTCCATTCGAATCACTCTCCTCTAATCCCCATACATGGCAATCAATTTTTCCATCTGTCATTTCAAGTTTAAGAACATCTCCAGGTTGGACCTGACTAACAGACTTAATGAGTTCTTCTTCTTTATATGCAAGACTATACCCCCGCTCCATTACTTTCAATGGGCTTAATGCATTCAATTTCCCAGCAGCAAGTGAGAAATCACGTTGTTTTCCAACTAAAACACGTTGCATTTCCTTATTCAAAGAATTCTTGAGCTCTACAAGCTCTTGACTCGCTTCTTTTAGAAGTTTTTGGGGGTGCTGCTTTTTTAATTGCTTATGGTTTCGATCGACTTGTTCTTTTGTATACGACAATAACCGCTTCATATTTCTCTGCAATCGCTCTACTTGCAAATCAAGCTCTTGTTCCTTTTGCTTCAATAGTTGATCTGGATAGCGAAAAGCATAAGACTTTTGGAGGTTTGACAGCCGATCTCGATCGGAGACAAGTTTTTCTTGCATTACTCTCATGAGTCTATGTACTCTTTGATCAACTCGCTCTTTCAATTCCACTACACTAGGGACTGCTAATTCAGCAGCACCAGTTGGTGTCGGCGCTCTTAAGTCAGCAACGAAATCCGCAATCGTAAAGTCCGTTTCATGGCCTACCGCAGAAATAATCGGTACGTGCGACCTAGCAATACTTCTTGCGACTTCTTCTTCATTAAATGCCCATAGTTCTTCAATAGATCCACCGCCACGCCCCACAATCAGCACATCAATCATTTTCATCGCATTCGCCATCTCTATGGCTTGAACAATCGATCCCTTAGCACGATTTCCCTGCACGAGAACGGGAAAAACCGTAATTCGCGCAGCTGGATACCGTCTTTTAATTGTCGTGAAAATATCTCGAATGGCCGCTCCAGTAGGGGAAGTAATAACGCCAATTTCTGTAGGATAGCGTGGAATTTGCTGTTTGAGGTTATCAGAAAACAATCCTTCAAATTCGAGTTTTCGTTTCAGCTCTTCGTAAGCTAAATAAAGATTACCAATTCCATCAGGCTGCATTTCTTTTGCGTAGAGCTGATATTGGCCATATGGCTCAAACACAGATATTTCTCCACGGATCAGTACTTTCATTCCGCTTTCGGGTTTGAATTTCATATGCCGATTATTTCCTGCAAACATGACAGCCTGAACACGTGATTTATCATCTTTAACTGTAAAGTAAAGATGTCCTCGATTGTGAAGCTTCACATTGGATAATTCGCCACGCAACCAGACATCTTGCAGTGCAGGTTCATTATCAATCATTCGCTTAACATGTCTCGTAAGCGCCGTTACCGAAATATAGCGATCCGCTTTCACAACTATCCCCTCCTACTTAAATTAGCTTTTTTGGATGATCTTAGAGAGGACACCATTCACAAAACGCCCTGATTCTTCTCCACCGAATAACTTCGCAAGTTCAACGGCTTCATTTAAACTAACGTTAACGGGTATATCATCTCTGACTACCATTTCATAAGAAGCCATGCGTAGTACTGAACGGTCAACATTTCCGATCCGATTAAATGTCCAGTTCACAAGATTTTCTTTAATGACTTCATCAATTTTTTCGAGGTTCTCAAGCGTTCCGAAGACAAGCTCAGATAGAAACTCGTCACCTTCTCCCTCATTTAAAACGTGTTGAAGAGCCTCACGTGGATCGGTGTCTGTTACATCTATTTGAAACAATACCTGGATGGCTTTTTCTCTTGCATGTCTTCTTTTCATTGCTATACTCCCTTTACGCTAATATTGCTATACCAATAAATAATAGCATACTGTAGAGGACAAATACAGGTTTTGCAATGTCCAATTGTTTTCACAAACAAAAAAGCAGGGGGACAATCCCCGCTGCTTATTCTTCGTTCTCTGGTTCTTTTTTATCAAATGTAATGCCTACAACACTCACGTTGACGGCACTGATTTCTAGAGCAGTCATTGTAAGAAGGGCCTGACGGATATTTTCCTGAACCTTCTCACATACTTCCGGAATGGATAAACCATAGCTTACCACCACATAGGCATCTAAGATGATCCCATCTTCATCAAGTTCCACCTTGACGCCTTTTCGATGATCCTTTCGCCCAAAGCGTTCTACAACACCAGAGGCGAAATTCCCTCTCATCTCTGCTACACCATCAACTTCAGAAGCTGCAATACTTCCAATGACTTCGATAACTTCAGGTGAAATCTCTACTTTTCCAAGACCAGTATCGTGCTCTTCCATTTCAAATGATTGAAGTTCATTCATTCTGAACACCTCACTTAGAATTCATTGATTGCTCTGTTAAATCATATTTCTCAAGAAACTTTGTATTGAAATCGCCGCTTACAAATTTCTCATGATTCATAAGGCGCATATGGAACGGAATAGTTGTTTTAACACCTTCAACGACAAATTCTCCTAGTGCTCGCTTCATTCTAGCGATAGCTTCTTCTCGAGTATCAGCATAAGTAATCAGCTTTGCAACCATTGAATCATAAAAAGGTAAAATATCATACCCTGGATAAACAGCTGAATCAACTCGAACTCCAAATCCACCCGGCGGCAGGTACATTTCAACCTTACCAGGGGACGGCATAAACTTTTTGTCAGGATCTTCTGCGTTGATACGGCACTCAATCGCCCATCCTTTAAACGTCACATCTTCTTGTTTGTATCGAAGTTCTTCATCAGAAGCTGCTCGGATTTGTTCCTTAATTAAGTCAATACCCGTTACCATCTCAGTCACAGGGTGCTCAACTTGAATGCGCGTATTCATTTCCATAAAATAAAAATTCCCTGTTGGCTCAAAAATAAACTCCACAGTTCCTGCACCAGAATATTGAACGGCTTGAGCAGCTCGCACTGCCGCATCTCCCATTTTCTTTCTAATTGTTGCGTCAAGAGCTGGAGAAGGGGTTTCTTCCACTAGCTTTTGTAAACGCCTTTGGATAGAACAATCACGCTCACCTAGATGGATCGCATTCCCATGATTATCTGCAAGGACTTGGATCTCTACATGTCGGAAGTCTTCAATAAACTTTTCAATGTAAACCCCAGGGTTTCCAAATGCGGTAGAGGCTTCTTGTTGCGTAATATTGATTCCTTTTACTAATTCATTCTCATCCTTAGCAATACGGATTCCTTTACCGCCACCGCCAGCAGTCGCTTTAATAATGACGGGGTAACCCATTTCGTTCGCAAGAGCTACTGCCTCGTCAGCATCTTTAATAATCCCTTCAGAGCCAGGTACAATCGGAACTCCAGCTTCCTTCATTGTCGTTCTAGCAACGTCTTTCGTGCCCATGCGATTAATGGCTTCAGGACTAGGACCAACAAACGTCACATTGCATTCTCTACAAAGTTCAGCAAAATCGGCATTTTCAGCTAGAAAACCATATCCGGGATGAATGGCGTCAACCCCTGTCACAGTAGCAATACTCATGATATTTGTAAAATTTAAATAGCTGTCTTTTGCTGCTGTGGGTCCGATACAATAAGCTTCATCAGCAAGTCTAACATGAAGCGCATCTTTATCTGCCTGGGAATATACGGCTACTGTTTCTATTCCGAGCTCTTCACAAGCTCGTATGATTCTTACTGCTATCTCTCCGCGGTTAGCTACTAGTAATTTCTTAATCTCCATCCTATCATCACCTATGCTTTCACTAAAAACAGAGGCTGTCCGTATTCAACCAGCTGACCATCTTCAACTAGCATTTCTACGATTTCTCCATTTACCTCTGCTTCTATTTCATTAAAAAGCTTCATTGCTTCAATGATGCAGACTACGCTATCTTCCGAAACTTTTTCTCCTGTTTTCACATAAAGATCTGACTCTGGATTTGGACGAGCATAGAACGTTCCCACCATTGGGGATTCTATCTTATGTAATGATTCATCCTGTTTCTCTTCTTTTGGTTCTTCAGTAGCTTGCTCTTTTGAAGAAGACGCCACTTGCTTCACTGGCTCAGGTGCCTGTTGTGCAACGGGCTGCTGTACAGGCTGCTGTACAGGTGCCTCAGCATATTGTACGTCGTTTTTCTTTAAAACAATTTTAGACCCATCATTTTCGTATTCGAATTCATCAATGCTTGATTGATCAATAAGTTTGATCAATTCGCGAATTTCTTGAACTTTTAACAAGACTTCCACTCCCTGTCATCTTTTTTCAAATTTAGTATTTAGGAGGTTTTTCTGTGCAGAAGACACGCTCCAACTTATAGCAATTATAGCATAATAAAGATGTGTATTAGTATCTCCAGCATTCCATCTAACAAATCAAACCTCAGAATTAAGACCATTATATAAAAGCAGGTCCTAAGCCTATTCATCATATCATATCTTCAGTTTACTTGGTAGAAGGCATCTTTGCACACCGCCCTATTATAAGGGTAACAAACACAGAAAACGTTTTCACCTATAAAATATTATGTGGATTATCTATGTACGCTTACTTTAAAAATTGGTGCTTTATCTACTTTTTTTTATTTGGCAATAACCCTTCATTCTGAACGAAACTTTTTTCACAATATTTTCAGAGCATAAATGGGTCAAAACAAAAAAGATGGAGTGAACTCCATCTTTACTTTGCTGCAGCCTGAAATTCAACCGCTATTCTATGGCCTTCTCCTAACTGTTCTTCTGCTAGTACCATAATGTTGTTGGCCTCTTCATTCGAGAGTTGATCTGCTTTAACAATAACTCTTACTTTATCATCATCTAGCGTATAAACTACCGCATCGCTATACCCTTCTGACTTTATCACATTTTCCAATACAGATTCTTTTTGAGATAATGCCATCAATTCTTGACGTTGCTCATGTGCCTCATTTCTAAGGTCAGCAGATGCTTCGCTTGCAATAACTGCCGTATAGTCTTCAATCGCTGCATCTCGTTGTTCTTGAATCTCAAGTCTTATGGATGCAAAACCTTCCTCACTTGAAACACTTGAAGAAACAGTATCTCCTTCTTCTGCGTTCGTTTCTTTTGCCTCTTCTCCCTTACTTTCCTCACCACTCTGCTCTTGATCCTGATCCCCTACAAACGCTACATTATCAGTTCCAGGAGTCATAATATAATAGGCTGATAAAACAATGATTAAACTTAACATCGTTAGTAACCACACTGTTTGCTTTTTCAAAACCATTTAGGATTCCCCCTTTAATTTTTTCGGAAGCACCATGACACGGTGACTCTTGACGTCTAGCAGTCTTGTTACTGCATCCACGATCATTTTCTTTACTTCCATATTCTCTGCTCCAACCGCTACCACTACAACTCCTCGTACGACAGGCTTCTTTGTACTAACAATGATAGGCTCCTGTCCGTTGTCATTTTGAATGACGACAACTTGTTCTTCACTTGACTGTTCTTCAATCTTTCTTGAACCTCCATCATTTGGAGATTCGTCCGTATATTTATCAGTAGAAGTGCTGTTTTTCTCAACGATTTTTTCTTCTGTAGAATCTAAATTTACAATAACTGTGGCATCAGAAACTCCTGCCACTTCATCTAAAGCTTCTTTCAGCTGTGTTTCGTATACATTCTCGTATTCAGCCATAGACGACGGATTGGACTTCTTTTGACTAAAGGTAGGTTCACTATCCTTTGAGCTCGCCTGCTCTAAAAACACTTCCTGGACTTGTTCAGGTGACTGGAAAAAGCTTCCGGAAAACATGAAGATAACGCCAATCCCCGCAGCAATAATCAAATATAATAACGGGATTCCCTTTTTCTTTTTAGGCTTCTTCAATTGATCAAGCCAGCTAGTTGGTTTTTCATCCACGTTCCCTACTCTCCTCCTTTCACCTGAACTCCGACTTGTTTTGGATACAGCTCCCACTCATCTGCAAGAAAGTATGCAACCTTACGAGAGAGAGTATCCGTTGCTTCGACCTCTTCCTCCTGAATATCAATTGATACGGATACAGCATCCACTTCCTGAACAGATTTTTCTGCTCCTGCTTCATTTACTGTTACTGCAATTTGATCAATATCCTTTTCCCCATCAAGATTCTTTAACTGAAGACTAACGCTTGTGATCTCGAGGTTAAACTGGTCCCTCAACTCCTTTTCTACCTGGCTTTTCATTTGGACAGCCATTTGTTCTTCAATATATGCAGCATTGGATGCTTGTATTTCACTTTTCTTTGATTCTATCTGATTTTCCATATTTGCATTTTGAGTTGAGTCAGTGAGCGTTACTGTTCGGAGCATGGCATCAAAGTCTTTAGTGAAAATCGTGAGTATAGGAGATAAAATAACCGCCATTAACATTAAACCTATAACCATCTTTACATAACGCTGCATATTTGAATTTGGCAACAATAGTTCTAGAACTGTTGCTAGAAGAATTAACACAATAATATTTGTAATCCAGCCTGTAATAATATCCACACGACACCTCCTAACGCACCATTAACGTAATATTGCCAGATGCTATAATAATCGTTACAGCAAGAAAGAACATCAATGAAACAATAGCAAGGGCCGCAAATATGAACAAAATGCTTTTTGATATAACATTTAGGGATTGAATAATTGGACCACCGCCCAATGGTTGAATCACCGCTGCAGCAATATTATAGATTAGTACTAGTGATAATACTTTTAGCGCCGGAAAAGCGCATATCATTAAGAGAATGACAACCCCAGCTAAGCCCACCGTGTTTTTTAATAGAACAGAGGCGCTTAACACCGTGTCGGTGGCATCTGTAAACATCCGACCAACGACTGGGATAAAGTTACCCGTTACAAATTTCGCAGCTCTTATCGTAACGCCATCCGCTACCGCAGTTGTCGCACCTTGTACTGAAATAACCCCTAAAAAAACCGCAAAGAAAACGCCAAGAGTTCCTATCGCTACATTTCGTAATAAATTAGAAAGCTGGGTAACCTTGTACTGCTCACTGATAGTACTTACAATAGCGAGGACCGCTGATAGAAAGAGCATTGGAAGTACAAACTTCTGAATAAGTAATCCACCAGTATTTACAAGAAATAAGACGATCGGATGAAAGAAAGCAACAGAAGCTACTCCACCCACAGATGCCATTAAAGCTAAAAGCAATGGAATTAATGCAAGTAAGAATCCCATCATGTTAGCTATAGCATCTTCTGTATACTGAATCGCAACATGAAAGCTATTTAGTGCCAGGATAATTAAAACCATATAAATAATGCCATACGCTACTGTACTAACTGCTTTATGTTCAAATGCATTTTGCATGTTCTGCAGAAGGATACTAAAGATTGTAAGAAGGATCAGACTCCCAAGAAGCTTTCCATGCACAAGCAGTTCATGGAAGAGAAACTTTAGTAGGCCAATAAAATACGCTTTTAAAGATATCTGCTTTTCTCCTTTAATGAATTCCATAAAGGAGCCTTTCTGACTTTCAGGTAAAAAACCCCCGTATTCTTCAATGACTTCATCCCAATAATCTTGTATTTCTTGTAAACCAAGCGTATTTAACTGCTTGTCTACAAATTGACTTGAAAGAGGCTCCTCTTCCCCTTTTGCCGCTACGGAAGATTCAAAAAACATAAGAGAAAAGCAGAGGAATAGCAGCATCAACAGCATTTTTTTCATGTGAGGCATGTCCCTCTCCCCCTCTTATGATGGTAATAATTTCAATACTGTTTCTATGATTAACGTTAAGATTGGAATTGCCATAGCAAGAATCAACAACTTACCAGCAAGTTCAATTTTCGATGCAATTGCGCCTTGACCCGCATCTCTTACAATTTGCGCACCGAATTCTGCTATATAAGCGATTCCGATAATTTTTAAAACCGTTTCCACATACACGATTTCAACATTCGCTTTTGCTGCAAGACTTTCAAGCATTCGAATAATGTGTTGAATTTCTCCTATTAAGTAGAGAAAAATTAAAGCGCCTGTGAAAACCGTAATCGTGAAGGCAAACACAGGCTTTTGCTCTTTGACCACAATAACTAGGAAGGTAGCGATTAATCCTAAGCCGACTATTTGTAAAATATCAATCGCAGTCACCCCCTACCCTTGAAAAAGGAAGACTCCTCGTATTTTCTGAAAAAGATCATCTATAATTGTAATGACCATATAAAGGACAACAATAAATCCTATTAAAGTGACCCAGTGCGCGTATTCCTCTTTTCCCATTTGCTTTAAGATTGTATGAAGCATGGCAACGATAATACCAATACCAGCTATTTGAAAAATCGTATTTACATCATGATTCATCTACGCTTCCTCCCAATGACTAAATCAAAAGTATGACAAGAAGAATACCGCCAAGTACACCAAGGCTTTTAAACATTCTTTCATATTTCATCTGATTATCTCTCGCTTCACTTTCTTCTCTCTCTAAGTGAATTAATGCCAGCTTCAGTTGCTTTTGCTCATGTTCTCGATCATGCTGACCAATGGTAGCGCCTAATTGCTTCATCACTTCTTTTTCCTCATTTTTAAAGGCAGTGTATTTCCAAACTTCCTCCATACTTTCGATCCATGCTTCATACGCAGTAGCATGGCCTGCCTTAAGCTTCCTCCTAAATGAATCAAAAAACCACGATACAGGATGACCAACCTGTCTACATATATGACTACAAGCAACGCTTAAAGGTGTCATTCCGTAAACAATCTCTGCTTCTAGTGACTGTAATGCCGCCTTCAACTGACGTAATTGGCGTGACCGTTCACTAACTGTCCTGGACCATTCCACACCTGCCCATGTGCTTGCCATAATGATGAGCACTGCACCTAGTAACTTCATGCTAGATCACCTTTTTACGTCGAATTTCCTTACCGGTTTTATCTTTAATCGCACTAATTGTTCCTGGACCATCTTCTCGCGACAGTTCGACGATACGATCAAAGCACCCCGACTTTAATAACCCCTGCATACTTGGCCTACGGTTTAAATCATCCAATTTCGTCCCATGGACTGTCACTACGAGATTAATCCCAGCATTTATTGCTTCGATAATCGCTTCACTGTCTTCTTTTCGTCCAATTTCATCTACAATCAGTATTTCTGGACTCATGGAGCGAATCATCATCATCATTCCTTCCGCTTTTGGACACGCGTCGAGTACATCAACACGGTCTCCCAATCGATGTTGAGGGATCCCCTGTACACATCCAGCTATTTCTGAGCGCTCATCGACAACGCCTACCTTTGCTGATGGAATCCTTCTTAATTCATCTCCTTCAGCCATAAGTCGAGTTAAATCACGAAGCATTGTCGTTTTACCAGACTGAGGTGGCCCTAATATAATCGTATTCATCCACCTTCCAGCATATAGATATGATACTAGCGGTATAGCTATTCCAAGCTTTTGCTTCGCAATTCTCACATTAAATGAAGCAATATCTCTAATGGCTTTGACATGTCCATTTAGTGTAATAACCTTCCCTGCGAGGCCTACACGATGCCCTCCCTCAATCGTTACAAAACCTTTTTTAAGTTCTTCTTCCAGAGCATAGAGAGAGTAGTGACTTAGCTTATTTATCATTTGTAGACCATCATCTTTTGAAATAAAATAGCCCTGGCCATTTAAGAGAGGAAAATCCGGCTTCCCGTTGATCATGATCTCAAGTGGACGGTTAATACGCATTCGAATTTCTTCAATCGTCGATCTTTCAACAATTGAATACTGATTCAAGATTTTTTGTACATTTTCCGGAAGCACGCGAAGAACTTCTTCCAAGAATGTCCCCCCTCTCTAAGCTTGTTTCTCCCTACACTACTATTCCTGCCTTGATTAAATTATGTCTCTACTAAATCTATGAAAGGGTTCCAATTAAAATAAAGGCAACCCCTATCATGATAAAAATAATTTTCATAATTGATAGATCACCTGCTAGACCAATCAACCCCACTGACATGGTAACTACTAAAATAATTGGACCAACTATAGCGAGAATGGCATTAATCATCATGGCTGTTCTTAGATCCTGAATAAAAAGAATGAGAATCGCTGCTGTAAGCTCAATCACACCAGAAAGTATTCGAAGCACTCCCATGACAAGAACGGAATGAATCATCTCTAGCCTCCCACAAATTGTTTGTACAACTTATGATGAATTTATGATTTTCAGAAGAAATTCGTAAATCATATAACTCATTTCATTATTGAGAAATCAGCTTCATAATGCACCTGAGGCAAATAGTATGTTAGCTAAATTGTTGCATTTAAAATATTGAACTTATTGGAGGAAAACAAAAAAACCACCCAGCGAAGGCTGGATGGTCATTTTGCTTTTAAACCATTTAATATAAATTGAACTGTCAGTTCAATCTCCTGCTCATCATCCCACTCACTCTCCGGCACCATAATATACCGTGCAAGAAAAAACCCGAGAACGGCTGTTATCGAAAGTCTGATCGCAGAGGAAGGCGGAATTTGGATTAATTCGCCTTTCTGTTGGAAGTGAACGATCACTTTTTCAAATCGATCAAACAAATCCTTCGCTACATGCTCGATAAATTGGGTACGAAGTTCTTCATGAAAAGGAATCTCCTGCATCAAAATTTTAACAATTGGTAAGTGCTTGTGTATGAACGCCTGTCTATTTTTTACAACAGCTCTCAAAAAATCCTCATAGTGCTCATAGTCTGGTTTTAATACTTTGTCTAAATCTTTCACGATGAAAGGGGCAACAAGATGGCTCATAACAGGTGTAACAATAGCGAGCAGCAAGTCTTTCTTTGTATTATAATGGCGAAATATTGTTCCTTCCGCTACACCAGCACGTCTCGCAATTTGACTTGTTGAGGAAGCGGAGAATCCTTTTTCCTGGAACATTTCAACTGCCGCTTTAACAATGCGTTTTTGTTTCTCAGTTAAATCTCCGGACTCGCTTACCTCTTCATCAAATAGCCATTCCATGCTGTCTTCTATCTTTTTCATAAACTCCCCCTGACTCTAAATGCGTCGGTGTTTTTTTAGTGCGTATATATTTAAAATCATAAAAGCGATTGAGAATCCAAATAAAATAAGTAAATCAATCCATATTTCTGTTATTCCCTGTCCTTTAATCATAACATTTCTAAGAGCTTCAGCTCCATAATACAAAGGAGTTAACGGACCAATCCAGCTTAAATAATTTGAAATCGTATCAAGATTAAATAACCCAGAAAAAAAGAGTTGCGGTACAACAACAAGTGGTATAAACTGAATCATTTGTAATTCATTCTTTGCAAATGATGAAAGTAAAGTTCCTAAAGTTAGGGCACTTAATGCTAGCATGAGTGTTATAAGTAGTACATAAAAGAAAGCGCCTTCCATTTTTAAATCAATCACATAAATACTATATAGGGCAATGATCGCTGATTGAAACATAGTAAATAATCCAAAGCCGATCACGTATCCAATTACAAGTTCCCACCTTTTAATAGGACTAGCTAAAACTCGTTCGAGCGTCCCCTGGGTTCTCTCTCTCAAGAAAGAAACTCCAGCAATTAAAAACACAAAAAAGAAAATAAAGAAACCAACTAGTACAGGACCAAAGTGATCAAATGAAGTCATGTCACTCGAGCCAAAAAGATAAGATACATCTAAATCCACTTCTTCGTTGTTTACCATAGAATTACTTCTAACAAGATTAATTACTGCTTGATTAATGGAGGGATCACTGCCCTCTAGATGTAGTTTCTTTTCCCCATTGCTGAAGTCAATGACTGCATCATAATCTTCTTTCAGTAGTGACTCAATGGTATCTTTTGACGTAACTTTTTTAACAATAGCATGCTCTTCTATTCTTTCGACGAGTTGCTCAGGTATATTTAGTGTGCCCACTTTCAACTCCAGGTCTTCCCCGTTAAACACTAGCGATAACATGGTTAAAATGATAATTGGTGCCACAATCATTAGGCCCATCGTTCGCTTATCATGAATGAACTGCCTCAATATACGTTTTACAACGGCTGTAATTCTCATTCCTTAACACCCCCATATGAAAGAAAAGCTTGCTCAATTGTCGTCGAATCTGTTTGCTTTTTCAATTCTTCTGGGGTTCCAACAGCAATCAACCGACCATCTCGAATCATCCCAAGCCTTGAACATCTATCAGCTTCATCCATTACATGAGTCGTAACGAGAATAAGCACGCCCTTTTGTCTCAGATTTTCAAACGTATCCCATATCTTTTGTCGCAAGGACGGATCTATGCCAACAGTCGGTTCATCAAGCAACAGAACTTCAGGGTCGTGCAATAAAGCGATAGCAAGTGATAAGCGACGCTTCATTCCTCCTGAGAAGTCTTCCACTCTTTTCTGAAGTTCTTTTTCTAAATCTACTAGCCTCATAGCAGATAAGATACGATCTTTTCGATCACGACGACTCACACCGCTAAGCGTTGCAAAGAATTCTAAATTCTCATAAGCGGATAGTTCACCATACAAAGCATCCGCTTGTGCCATATAGCCGATCCGCTTCATTATCTTTAAATCAGGCATTCGTTCACCTAATACTGTTACCTTTCCTTCTGAAGCCTCTTCAATACCACAGAGCAGTTTGACAAATGTCGTTTTTCCAGATCCTGATGGTCCTAGCAGACCGAAGATCTCACCTTCCTTAAGTGAAATGCTAATATTATCTAAGATCGTAGTCGTGCCAAATCGTTTTGTAACACTTGCTTGGATAGCATCTTTTTGCATATGATCCCTCCTAAAATGAGTGATTACTCACTTTATTATACCATCCATCGCTTTGTTGTAAAGTGAGTAATCACTCATTTTTATTTTTAAAAAAAACCGCTCAAACAGAGCGGTTTAAAAATGTTTATCCTCTTGATACATACTCCCCTTTAGAAGTATCGATAATTAAAACATCTCCCTGGTTAACGAAGAAAGGCACTTGAACAGTTAAACCTGTTTCAACAGTTGCAGGCTTAGTTCCACCGGAAGCTGTGTCCCCTTTAATACCAGGCTCAGTTTCAGTAACAACGAGTTCCACCGTATTCGGCAATTCAACTCCGATCGTTTCTTCACCATAAGTACGAATTGAAATTTCCATGTTTTCTTTTAGAAATTTAAGTTCATAACTAATTTGCTCTGCAGGAAGTTCAACTTGCTCATAAGTAGTAGTATCCATAAACGTATGCATGTCGGCACTTGCATAAAGATACTGCATTTTACGATTTTCAATATGAGCTTTTGCTACTTTTTCTCCTGCTCGGAAGGTTTTCTCTTGAATTCCACCAGTACGAAGGTTACGTAGCTTCGTTCTTACGAAAGCTGCTCCCTTACCAGGCTTCACATGCTGGAAGTCCATTACCGTCCAGATGCCATTATCCACTTCAATTGTAAGTCCAGTTTTTAAATCGTTAACAGAAATCATTAATAGTCCCTCACTTTCATTATTCGCCGAGGATCAGCAATTCCTTAGTAGAATGAGATAACGTCTCATTGCCAGTTTCAGTAATTACTGTATCATCTTCAATTCTTACTCCGCCTTTACCAGATAGGTAAATACCTGGTTCAACGGTTACTACCATACCTGGCTCTAATACTGTATCAGATTTGGTTGAAAGACTAGGTCCCTCATGTACTTCAAGACCAACCCCATGGCCTAGTGAGTGCCCAAAGTATTCTCCAAAGCCTTTAGAAGTAATTAAGTCACGTGATAGAGCATCTGCTTCTTTCCCGCTCATTCCAGGCTTAATTTGTTCCATCGCCTTTAATTGAGCTTCTAGGACAGTATGATAAACACCTTTAAGCTCTTCTCCAGGATCCCCAACAGCCACAGTACGTGTAATATCAGAACAGTACCCTTTATAATAAGCACCAAAATCAAGTGTTATCAGTTCGTTCTTTCCAATGATTTTATCACTTGCGACGCCGTGCGGAAGAGCTGAACGTATACCCGACGCAACTATAATATCAAATGAAGACGAGGTTGCGCCATTTTTTCTCATGAAAAACTCTAGTTCATTAGAAACGTCCAATTCAGTTAGACCCGTACGAATGTATGATGTAATATGTTGGAAAGCAGCGTCTGCTATTTCGGTTGCTTCTTTAAGAACCTTTAATTCACTCGAATCTTTAATCATACGATGTTTCTCAAGAATACCATTAATCGGTACAAGTGTACCGTCTACTTTATTCTCATATGCTTTAAAAACTTGATATGTAACCTGCGTTTCTTCAAAGCCAAGTTTTTTAACTCCTAGTTCATTCGCAAGCTTTGCTACTTCTCCAACAATCGGGCCTTTATGCTGCACAATATCAAACCCTTGTGCTTGCTCTCGTGCCTGATCCATATAGCGGAAATCTGTTACAAACTTCGCTTCTTTCTCAGTAATGAGAACAACACCTGAGCTACCTGTAAACTGGGAAATATATCTACGATTGCTTGCTGAAGTAATTAACATCGCATCTATATCATACTCTGTAAATGACTGACGTAGTTTCTCAATACGTTCCACTGTTTCGTCCCCCTTTAAAATGATGGCTATGTTAATGAACGTTGTTTATTATTGGCTCATATACGCTCTGTGACGACCAACCGTCTGAACAAATTTATTTGCTCGAAGCGATTGATCGTCACAGAGCGACCTTTCAATAGAGCTGAAAGGCAAGTGAAATGAAGATTTCACTCGAGTGAGCCAAAAATCGAGAATCAACAGTATAAGCTAACATAGCTAACTAAAATTATAGAAATGACCGCAATGCCAGTTCGTACCCATTCAAACCAAATCCTACCACTTGCCCTTCCGTTACTGGTGAAATAACAGATGTATGGCGAAAAGGTTCTCGCTTATGTACATTCGAGATGTGTACTTCCACAACCGGTACAGGAACACTTGCGATAGCATCTCGTATGGCGTAACTATAGTGAGTAAAAGCACCAGGATTTAAAATGATACCTGAAGCACTTTCTGCTTCGTGAATCCAGTCAATGATATCTCCCTCATGGTTTGATTGACGAAAAACAACAGCAGCGTCATTCTCACTAGCAAATTGTGTTAACCGTTGTTCAAGCGTCTCTAACGTGTCATTACCATAGATGCCGGGTTCACGCTTGCCAAGTCGATTTAAGTTAGGTCCATTTATTACGTAGAATGTTTTCATCCCGGTCTCCTTCATCACGATCTGACTTCTATATTAAATAGAAAAAAAAGAGAATGTTCCATGAACATTCTACCATAGCTTCATTTATTTGAATAGGAAGCGCCCTTCTGCTGGTTTTCATGATATTCAAAAGAAATCGAATACCCGATAAAGACGCCGTAAAGAAGATAAAGGCATATCGTAGTAATGACTGTGTTGCGATCAAGTTTCGTAATCGTTGGCAGATCGATGAACATTGGATTGAGTAAATAAAATACAATTATCCATAATACAATCCCATAAGCAAGTCCTGCAAGCATGTTATTTATTTTCACAAGCGTTACTTTGTACAAAAAAGCTACAAGTATGGATACAAGCCCAAGGGCAAGAATTCCAATCCACTGCCCTAGCTGTTCATTTTTCCATTCGCCAAGTGCCCATGGTGACAAAATGAGAGAGGGTGGTACCTTAGTAAATTTAAATAAGTATGTGAGATAACCAATTACACCCCAAAAAAGTCCTCCAGCAATCCCGATTGTAATAACTTTTGATGTAAAAGATAAAGGTTGCTCCTGCTTATTTTGTTCAAGTTGCTCATTCTCTTTACCATCTTTCTGCTTCTCTTTATCCATAACACTCACCTCCCCCTTAAGCATTCCCTGTTGATGATGGAATTATTTATTAGAAGAATTGTCTATTGAAAAGATTAAAATTGCCGGTGTTGGGGAAAATGATTATTACAATCTATTACCTAGAGGTTTTTGCCTATTTCTTGTAGAATGGTATAAAGTACAATTTGTTAGAGTTTGATCGCTTCAAAACATTCTACTTCATACAATAGGTTGGTGAGAGATATTGTCAGATACAAATAAGCCTGCTTATGGCGGGCAAGCGGTTGTTGAAGGTGTTATGTTTCAAGGGAAACATACGTCTGTAACCGCCATTCGGCGCAAGGATGATTCAATTGATTATTTAGAAGTTCCGAAGCAGCCGAAGCCTATCCGAACAAAGCTTAAGAAAATCCCATTCATACGTGGTGTTGTTGCGATTATCGACGCCAGTGGCAATGGAACTAAACATTTGAATTTTTCAAGTGAACGCTATGATGTGGACCCTTCGGAAGATGAGGAAGTGTTAGGTAAGGAAGAGCCTTCCAAAATAACGCTTTTATTAGGTGCAGCAGCCATAGGCGTTATCTCGTTTGCATTCGTAAAAACGATTTTCACTATATTACCCGCCTTAGCCGCAGCCTCACTTGAGTTTATATTTCCAGGGCACGTTGTACAGAACTTGATTGAGGGTTTCATTAAGCTCATTCTATTGCTTGGGTATATTTATTTTATTTCGTTAACCCCAATTGTAAAAAGAGTCTTTCAATATCATGGCGCTGAACATAAAGTCATCAACGCTTATGAAGCAGGACTTCCTATTACAATAGAGAATGTTCAAAAGCAATCGCGTCTTCATTATCGATGCGGAAGTAGCTTCATCCTTTTCACAGTATTCATTGGGGTATTTATTTATCTTCTTGTTCCTACTGATCCATTATGGGTAAGGTTACTCTATCGTGTTGCATTAATTCCGGTAGTTCTTGGAGTTTCATTCGAAGTTCTCCAATTAACGAATAAAGTTAGAGAAGTTCCTGTATTAAAAGTGCTTGGCTATCCTGGGTTATGGGTTCAGCTACTAACAACCAAAAACCCAGATGATAAACAAGTTGATGTTGCAATCCACTCATTTAATGAACTACTTTCTCGAGATAAACAACGAGAGGAAGACGATTCAAGCACAAAAGTTGTGTAAAGATGAACAGGAGGTGAATCATTTGTCGCGCCGTGTTGTTCAACCTCTAATTTATTTATTAATTGGCCTAGCAGCTATTGGTTTTGTTTGGAAAATGGTCACAGACCCTCAAGGACTTTTCATGCAACTTCTTATCACTGCTGCGATTGCTGCGATCATGATCTTCGTTGTCAGAAAGTTAATGGCTAGAAGAATGGGTCAACAATCAACTTCCTATCAAAAGGCCGCTAAACAATCAACCAAAATGAAAAAGAAAAAAGCTACACCAAGAAAAAATGCACCTCACCTTCGTGTCATTCCATCTAAACGTCTTTCTCCTAGAAAGCGCTCTTTACAGGAGGATCGAAAACAAAATCCTTTTACCGTAATCGAAGGACGTAAAGGAAAAAAGAAAAACAGAGCTCTCTTTTAACATGGTTCACTTGTTTTACCGATAAGATTGGGCTACTTAATAAAAAGTCATTGTCTTGAATGGAAAGCTCTTTCTATTTGGAAGTAACTAAACTAACATAAATTTAGAAAAGGTGGCTGATTTCATCAGCCACCTTTTCATGTAATAATGTCAGGCAATTTTCTCCACGTATTGAGAAATTGAGAAGTTCGCTCTTCTCCTAACAAGATTAGTTTCTTTTGACTTTGTCTCTCTAGTTTAAAAGCTGTCGTCAAATCATGATCCACAGGTATAAACACAATGTTCTTCGCTTTTTGTTCTTCAATATATCGCGCATCATGAGCCTGCTTCATTGTTTCAAATAATGCCTGATACATATCAACAGCATTTGTAATTTTATTTTCCGGAATGTGGTTAAAGTTTGCACTCAATTGAAAGCCTAATACAGGTCTTTGTGGCTTTTTATTTTCAGGAGGTTGGAATATCCATAGAGGGAAGTTACTTAAAATCCCGCCATCTACCATATAGTGCTTTTTACCATCAATGGAGTAGAGCGGTTGAGGTTTAAAGAAAAATGGTAAACTCGCACTCATCCTAACAGCTTTCGCGACAGAAAATCGCTCAGGTACGAAGCCGTACTGTGCTAAGTCATCAGGTATAACGACAAGCCTCCCTTTCGATATATCGGATACAATAATCTTTAGTGATCCCTCGGGTAAATCACCGAATGTTTCAATGCCTTTGTTTTTTAATAACTCCCCAACCCATAATTCTAGGTCCTTCCCAGAATAGAGTCCAAGATTCCAGTACAACATCAACCACCGTATCAACGGGAATGTATAACCTGAGTTTTTTTCGAGTAGTGTCGTTAGATCCGTATCGAGCAAGATCTTTTCTAATTCATTTCCTTTATAACCTGAAATAATCAAAGATGCAATTATAGCCCCAGCACTCGTGCCCGCTGTACGTTTAAATTCGAGGCCTTTTTTCTCAACGGCTTGAAGTGCTCCCACTAGCGCTATCCCTTTAACTCCGCCACCTGAAAAGACGCCATCAATGTACACACTCAAACCTCCTTCCCACCTTATTAAAGCCTAAGCTTTAACGGGGGAATTTAGTACAAAAAAAAGAAACAACCCGATTAAACTTCGGATTGTTCCTCGTGTGCTTCTTCATTTTTACGTTGCACTTCTCTAAGTTCATCCACTCGTACATTTGTCTCTTCAAAGTACTGGACAAGATCACCAATGCGATCGATAGCGTCCCAGCTTAGATGATGTTCAATACCCTCAACATCTTCGTATATATTCTCTTCGTTAACCCCGATAACACCTAGAAATTGTTCAAGCAAAGCATGGCGATCAACGAGTCGCTTTCCTAGCTTTTTCCCTTTTGGAGTAAGCATAAAGCCGCGATATTTTTCGTATACGACATATTTACCTTTATCTAATTTTTGAATCATTTTGGTTACCGAGGAGGGATGTACCTCTAATGCTTCCGCGATGTCTGATACGCGAGCATACCCTTTTCCGTCTATAAGTGCATAAATACGTTCAATATAATCTTCCATACTGGGAGTAGTGGCCATTGGATTCCCTCCATCTTTTATTCCATTTAAGCCAGTTAATAAAAGCATACACCATAGTATGGGCGGATACAAGGAAAGGTTCCATAAGCTTCTATTAACTGCATTAACTCAGTTCTAACACTCTTATGTAGAGCAGATATTATATCATATTTCATTTAATCGGTTTTGTAAATTAGTGGATAAAATACAAAGTCACTTGAACCCCCCAACAGCACTTGCGAAAAAATGCCCCTAATCTACGCACAAAAAGATGAAGGATAAACGTTTCCGTCTATCCTTCCCTTACATCAGTTAGCTATTAAAGTCCGCACTTCAGCTGTGCACCACAATTATCACAAGTATTGCATCCACCGATTTCCTTTACCTGACCCTTTCGACAAACAGGGCACGTATTACCTACTTCAGACCCGATTGTAACGTCTGTAGAGCGTAGATCTGTAATCGTGTCAACTAGTACTACTTGCTTCTTTTCTTGCATGCCATCTTCAAACTCAAGCTGTTCAAATGAATTTTCTTCTGCTTTAAGAGTTAGAACCTGAGAATCACGGCTACCATCTACATAAACGGTACCGCCTTTGGCTCCTCCATTATATAGACGCTCATAAACTGCTTCCACTTGTTTCACTGAATACCCTTTTGGAGCATTAACAGTTTTTGAAATCGAGCTATCAACCCAGCGTTGAATAACGCACTGAGTGTCAGCATGATCTTCTGGTGCGAGCTCCATTGCTGAAACGAACCATTCCGGAAGGTTTTCTGTATCAGCTTCTGGGTTTCTTTCAAAGTACTCTGCAAGAATATCTGCTTTTACTTCGATAAATTTACCCAGTCGTCCACTACGGTAATAAGAGAAAGAGAAGTAAGGCTCAAGACCGGTAGACACCCCTACCATCGTGCCAGTGCTACCAGTAGGCGCAACTGTTAGAAGATGTGAATTACGTATACCATAGTCCATAATGCTGTCGCGTAGGTCATTGGGCATTTGTTGCATATAACCTGTGTTAACAAATGCTTCACGTAATCTATTTGTCTCCGCAACTGTTTCACCCTCAAGGAAAGGGAAGCTTCCCTTTTCTTTAGCAAGGTCCACTGAAGCACGATAAGCTGTTGTAGCAATTGTTTCAAAGATCTGATCTGTTAAATTATTCCCTTCTTCTGATCCATATATTGTTTCACAGTATATAAGAAGGTCGTGTAGCCCCATTACTCCTAGACCTACTCGACGTTCGCCAAGAGCTTGCTTCTCATTCTCTTCTAAGAAGTAAGGTGTCGCATCAATAACGTTATCTTGCATGCGTACGCCAACCTCAACCGTTTCTCTCAGCTTATCGAAATCAACAGTCTTTGTCTCCTTATTAGCCATCTCAGCAAGGTTCACTGCTGCTAGGTTACATACAGAGTAAGGTGCTAACGGTTGCTCACCACATGGGTTAGTAGCGACAACTTTTTGACCGTAAGAAGTTGCGTTTGTTTTTTCATTTGCATTATCAATAAAGAAGATACCTGGCTCTGCAGAGTAAGTAGCACAAATATTAATTAAATCCCACAGCTCTTTTGCCTGAACCTTACGATAAGTTCTTACTGGAAAGCCTTGCTTCTCCCAGTCACGTACATCCCCTGATTCATGCCAGTTCTCATTATAAAGTGCCATTTGTTCTTTCGTATAGTTCTCTACATCCGGGAATCGAAGTTCATATTCAGAATCATTTTCAACCGCGTCCATAAAGTCTTTAGTTAAACAAATCGAGATGTTTGCACCAGTCAAGAAGTCAGGATTGTGGACAGAATACGTTCCACCCGTTGCAAGCTTATCCTGCGCATCCTGCATCACTTTTTCTTCAAAGCCACCTGTTCCGGGAATACTACGGTAGTTTAAGATACTTTGGTACATAGATCTTTCCGACTCTGAGAGCGGTGTGAATTTCAACTTATCTTCTGCAAGTTTCTTAATTTGTTCATCCTTTGTATTCTCCATAAGGAAACGAAGAATGCGTGGATTCTGCATTTTTGAAATGATAAATTCAATAATATCAGGATGCCAGTCAGCGAGCATAATCATTTGGGCCCCACGTCTTGAGCCACCTTGCTCCACTAGATGCGTCAGCTTTGCAATATCATCCAGCCATGAAACCGAACCTGATGATTTACCATTCACACCCCTAGCAAGCGTGTTTCTAGGACGAAGTGTAGATCCGTTAGTTCCTACTCCACCACCTCGACTCATAATCTCCATTACTTGTTTACGGTGTTCAGAAATACCTTCTCTTGAATCCTGTGGAAACGGCATAACGTAACAGTTAAAGTACGTCACTTCCGTATCAGCTCCAGCTCCGTAAAGCACACGTCCTGCAGGAACAAAGTTCATTGATGAAAGTTCTTTATAGAAACGATCTTCCCAATATGTCTTTTCCCCATCTGTTTTCTCTACATCAGCAAGACCACGTGCATTACGACGAGCAATTTGCTCATAATATACTTCCAAGGGCTTTTCTATGACATCCAACGAACGGACAATAATACCTGATTCTCTTTCTTCTTCTGTGTCTAAGACGCCAACGTAATCCTCATGAACAGCTACAGTTGCTTTCTTAGATTGAAGATCGAATTCTTCAATATACCCAAGACCTCTTGCTGGAAATTTTGGATCTTCTTTAATCGTTAAGACAACAAAATCACCTTTTTGTAATGTCTTTTTCTCTGTATCTTTAAATGCATAGCGGTCAAGCATCACAAGACGACTAACACCTTTGTGAGTTAGATGCATATCCTCTGTAATCGGATGAACCTGCGCAAACATTTCAATATCCTTATTCAACTGCTCAATGTTAATAGATCTTCTTTTTTCATTGGTTTGTATTGTCATATAAACCCCTCCGTTTCGACATTTATACACTTAAGAGCATCTCTAGATGTATGTAGCTATGATAAATCGTCTTGATTAATAGTAGCACATGTACACGAACCAGACAATCATTTTTAACCATATATAGTGTTCAGAATTCTTCAATCAATACTACATATAGTAAAAGAGCGAATACTTTAGCGATTTGTCAACTTTCAAATCCAGTGAAAATGAAAGGTTTTCCTCGATAAATAAAGATTAGATTAGAAGAATAGAGAAAAAAGAGGAATTTTGTCTATTGCACATTTTTCCACACTCTGCCTTTTTAACATAGGAGACAAAAGTTAATCAGTTAACAGACCATGATTAAGATTAGAACATTTGTTCTTGTTAAGTCAATAGGAAAAAGCACCCAACGAAGGTGCTTATTTGCTAAAGTTCCATTCCTTGCTAGCGTATTTCTCCTCTGCTAGTTGAACAACAAAGGACTCTTGTTCATCCGTTAGTTGATATGGAACCAATTCAATATCAAGTCCCTGTTGAAAACCATCATAAAAAGCTTTAACCGCTTCTGATATCGATACAGGAGTTTCACGGAGTGCATTAATAGCTACAGCCTTTTTTCTAAAACCTCGCTGCATCCGCTCACGTATCCGTTCATTTTTAAATTTGAAACAATCAAACAATTGGTCCTCATCAATGTCAAGAAGAATCGATCCATGCTGGAGAATGACACCTTTTTGACGAGTTTGAGCGCTCCCAGCGACTTTTCGCCCTTCTACAACAAGTTCATAATAGGATGGAGAGTCAAAACATACACCCGATCTTGGTGCACGTAGCTCTTCTTTCTCTGCATCCGTTTCAGGAACAGCGAAATAAGCATTCAATCCAAGTTTTCTGAAACCAATCAATAACCCTTCTGAAATAACCCGGTACGCTTCTGTTACGGTTGAGGGCATGTCTGGATAATCTTCAGAGACTATAACGCTATAAGTCACTTCCTGATCATGAAGGACAGCTCTTCCACCAGTAGGGCGTCTCACAAACCCTAGACCATTTTTTTCTACAGCATCCATATTAATATCACGTTCGATACGCTGGAAATAACCAATTGAAAGTGTTGGGGGATTCCACCCGTAAAATCGAATAACAGGGGGGATAGTCCCATCACTATGCCATTTCAATAATGCTTCATCAAGTGCCATGTTATAAGCTGGAGAACGTTCTCCCGAATCAATAAATGCCCATTGCTTCATTTTCGGAACTCCTTTATCACTGTCAGTTTTCTAACACCTTCCCTATTCTAGCAGAGGAGAAAATGGATGACCAATGAACACTCTCAATTATTTTAGCTATTTCTTGAACATTATTGGTTTTTCGATCTTTCGAGTATAGGCGAATCTCCTCTATCCCAACTAATTTAGAACAAATTTGATTTAATTACTGAATACTACCTATTCTTTTTATAGTTATTCCTTTTTTTCTTTTGCGGAAAGGTGAAAAGACGTGTAAACTTAAAGTTGTCGATTTTACTTGAAAGGGTGTAACAAAGTTTATGGAATGGATTATCGCAATACTCGTCGCGATCATTGTGTATGTTGTCATTACTCGATACATGCAAAAGAGGAATTTGAAAACGTTAACGGAGGAAGAATTCCGTGCCGGCTATCGTAAAGCCCAACTGATTGATGTTCGTGAACCAAACGAATTTGATAATGGCCATATTCTAGGGGCAAGAAACATCCCTGTTAGTCAGCTAAAAATGCGAATTAAAGAAATCCGCAAAGATCAGCCAGTTTATATGTACGACTACAACGGAATTATTGTAGCTCGTGCTGCAAGCATTCTTAGAAAACATGGGATTAAAGATCTTTACCAATTAAAAGGCGGCTTCAAAAAATGGGGCGGCAAAGTAAAGAAAAAATAAAAGCAGCTGCCTTTGCAGCTGCTTTTTTTGATTGCTATTCAGCAACTCAAAATGGCTTTGTTGATTTTGCATCATTGATTTATCCATGTTAAACGTATCTCTCATTTGAATGAGTCATAATCGAGTAGTGAACAATATAAGTTAACAGGGCCTATCAATAAGCATTAGGCTTTTTGATAACGTAAAACAGGCTTTCTGGCAGCCGTGGTTTCATCAAGGCGACCAATAACTGTTGTATGTGGGGCTTCCTGAACAATTTCCGGATTTTCCTCTGCTTCTTTTGCAATTTGAAGCAGTACATCACAGAACTCATCAAGTGTTTCTTTTGATTCTGTCTCCGTAGGTTCAATCATCATACATTCCTCAACGTTAATTGGGAAATAGATCGTTGGCGGGTGGTAACCAAAGTCTAGCAGTCGCTTTGCCATATCAAGCGTTCTGACACCAAGTTTCTTTTGTATTTTTCCTGAAATCACGAATTCATGCTTGCAGTGCTGTTCATAAGGTAACACAAAGGCATCTTGTAAGCGTCTCATCATATAGTTAGCATTTAATACCGCATTTTCCGATACTTGCTTTAAGCCTTCTGGCCCCATAGTACGAATATACGTATATGCTCGAACATTGATACCGAAGTTACCATAGTAAGGCTTTACACGACCAATGGACTGAGGACGGTCATACTCGAAACGATAGGCAGTATTCTCCTTCACGAGTACGGGCTTAGGAAGATAAGGAATTAAATCAGATTTAACACCAACCGGTCCAGATCCAGGTCCACCACCACCATGAGGTCCAGTGAAAGTTTTGTGTAGATTTAAGTGCACAACATCAAAACCCATATCTCCAGGACGAGCAGCCCCCATAATAGCATTCATATTTGCACCATCGTAATATAGCTTTCCACCTGCGTTATGAATAATTGACGCCATCTCTGTAATCTGTTCTTCAAATAGTCCAAGTGTATTTGGATTTGTCAGCATCAGCGCAGCCGTATCTTCATCTACTACACGTTTTAAATCTTCAAGATCAACTAGACCTTTTTCATTTGATTTCACTGTCACTGCCTCAAAACCAGCAACTGTTGCAGAAGCAGGGTTTGTACCGTGAGCTGAATCTGGAACAATGACCTTTGTGCGATTGAAATCACCGTTCGCTTCATGATAAGCACGGATCATCATTAATCCTGTCCATTCTCCGTGAGCACCTGCTGCAGGTTGAAGCGTTACTTCATCCATACCTGTTACAGCCACGAGGTTTTCCTGAAGATTGTACATCATTTCTAGCGCACCTTGAACGCCCTCCTCTTCTTGAAGCGGATGTATGAAGGCAAAGCCAGGATACCTTGCTACATCTTCGTTAATTTTTGGATTGTACTTCATCGTACAAGACCCAAGTGGATAGAATCCAGAATCCACTCCATGGTTACGCTTAGACAAGGCTGTATAATGACGCATCAATTGTAATTCTGACACTTCTGGTAACTCTGGTTCTGTTTTACGATTAAACTCTTCTGGCAACCACTGATCTAAATCCATATCAGGAACATCAAGTTCAGGTAGACTATAAGAAATACGCCCCGGTTCACTTAGTTCAAATATTAATGCCTGATCTTTACTCATTGTGCTCCCCCCACTTCTTTTACGAATGCATCAATTTCTTCTTTCGTCCGATTCTCTGTAACGGCTACAAGCATATGATCCTTCAATTCTGGATAATCTCTCCCAAGATCATATCCACCAATAATCCCTTTTTCTAATAACTTTCGATTAAGATCTTTAACCGAACCGTTTAATTTAATCACGAATTCATTGAAGTACACTCCATCAAAAACGGTTTCAGCTCCCGCCTGTTTCAGCTGACTTTTCGCATAATAAGCTTTCTTCATATTTTGCTCTGCCATATGTCGAACGCCTTCTTTACCAAGAGCACTCATAGCAACTGAAGAGGCAAGAGCATTCAACGCCTGATTGGAACAAATATTAGAAGTCGCTTTATCCCTTCGAATATGTTGCTCGCGTGCTTGTAAGGTTAGAACGAAACCGCGCTGTCCATTATCATCAGTTGTTTGCCCAATCAAACGACCTGGTACTTTTCGCATCAGTTTTTTTGTCACTGCGAAATAACCACAATGCGGTCCACCAAATTGTGCCGGAATTCCAAACGGTTGACAATCTCCAACAACGATATCTGCCCCCATCTCTCCTGGAGGAGTTAAACGACCAAGGGCAAGCGGGTTACTTGAAACAACAAACATCGCTTTTTGCTCATGGACAAGCTTTTCAATTTCGGGTAAGGGCTCTAACTGACCAAAAAAGTTCGGGTACTGAACCATAACACATGCAGTATCTTCGTCGATTTCATTTTTCAATTTATTAAGATCTGTACACCCATTCATCGTATCTACTTCAACCACTGAAAGACGCTGTCCACGCGCATATGTATCAATAACAGCACGGGCTTCAGGATGTACGCTCTTTGAAACAATGATCTTTTTCTTTTTAGTTTGTCCAGCACTGAGCAGACCAGCTTCGGCAAGAGCAGTTGGACCATCATACATCGAGGAATTCGCAACATCCATTCCAGTAAGTTCGCTTATCATTGTCTGAAATTCAAAAATGGCCTGCAATTCCCCTTGTGAAATTTCAGGTTGATATGGAGTATAAGCTGTATAAAACTCTGAGCGACGAATCACATGATCTACAACAGAAGGAATGGCGTGATCATAAACGCCAGCACCAAGAAAAGATACATTCTCCTGTGTATTCGCATTTTTAGAAGCCAGTTTTGACATATATCGAATCAGTTCAGGTTCAAATAACTGTTTCTCTACTTTAAGATCTCCCTTAAAACGAATAGCCTCCGGAATATCTTCAAAAAGAGCTTGGACAGAGTCCACTCCAATTGTTTCAAGCATTTCCTTTCGATCTTGATCAGTTGTCGGCAAGTAGCGATGTTTCATATGTTTTTCTCCTCCTCTATTTCCCTTTATTTCTGTCGTTTATAAAATGGTGATGGAACAACTTTAGCTCCCACACGTTTGTTACGAATTTCAACATCTAGCTCAGTACCCATTTCTGTAAACTCTTTCTTTATTAATACAAGACCAACATTTTTCTTCAAAGTTGGAGATTGTGTCCCAGTAGTAACTTCGCCAATCAATTGTTCCCCTTTGTAAACAGGATAGTGGGTCCGCGGAATCCCGCGCCCAGTCATTTCAATCCCAACTAACTTTCGCTCAAGACCATTTTCACGCTGACTTAGTAGAACAGATTTTCCGATGAAATCAGCTTCTTTACTAGTTTTAACAGCAAAACCTATTCCCGCTTCTAGCGGAGAAATATCTTTCGTTAACTCCTGCCCATAAAGAGCTAGCTTTGCCTCAAAGCGAAGCGTATCGCGAGCCCCAAGGCCACAAGGTAGAATATTTTCTGGCTCCCCCGCAGCAAGAATCGCCTTCCACAGTGAAGGGGCATCCTCCCAAGAAGTATACAGTTCAAAACCATCTTCACCCGTATAGCCGGTTCTAGACACTAACGTATTAATGCCCTCAATCACGACTTCATTCTGAAATTTAAAGAAACCGATAGTTGAAAGATTCACCTCCGTTAGACGTTGGAGAATCATCTCTGCTTGTGGACCCTGAATAGCAAGTTGGGCCATCTGACTTGATATGTTCTGAATAGAAACTCCTTCGATAAGGTGTTTTTCAAGCCAGTCAAAATCTTTCTCAGTGTTAGCGGCATTAACTACCAATAAATAATGGTGTTCTGAGTGCTTATACACAAGAAGGTCATCCACAGTTCCGCCATCTTCATAGCACATTGCTGTATATTGAGCACCGTTGACCTTTAGTTTGCTTATATCATTTGTCATCATCTTTTGAAGGTAATGAAGCGACTGTTCACCACTAACATCAATTTCTCCCATATGAGAAACATCGAATAAACCTGCTCTCGTTCTAACGGCCTCATGCTCTTCTTTAATACTTGAAAACTGAACCGGAAGAGCCCATCCTCCAAAATCAATTGTTTTAGCGCCCATAGCTTTATAGGTTTCAAATAATGGTGTTTTTAATAGTTCACTCATCTTATTCCCTCCTAAAATCATTCATCTTAAAAAGCGTTTTACCGAAGCATAAAAAAGGACAGAGAAAACCGCTTTAAGTAGCGCGGTTTCTCTGTCCCGTTGACCTGAAAGTTTCTCCTCACATTACGCGAGAATTACATCTTTGGCGGCTATAAAAGCTCTCTCCAGAGGTGCGTCTAGCAAGAGTCTTTTTGCCTGAGAGATTCACAAATTTGTTTGCTCCTTCGGCGCTGCATATAGCAGTCTCTCCTCTTGCTTTCATTCGCCTATTTTCAGTTTTAAGGTATTGGATTCTACTGATTGATTCATACTAATAGTGCTTTCGATTTCAATCCTACCACTACCATAGTGGCATTGGCAACAATCTTTTTAATAATGAAAGTATTTTAACTAATATATTAAACACGAACATTATTATACATTAATCACGTATCATTCGTAAATAATCTTTATCGAGAAAGGGTTTTCATTTTGAGAACAGAGTTGAAATTTGATCAAGAGTGGACAAACAACTTTCTGAAACAAATTGATGAAGACGGCCCCTGGGCTAACTGGGACCTTTTTAAACTGGCTATTGAGGCTGAGCATCATACAACCATCCCCACTTTCGCAGGCTTACAGGCGCCATCACATCTCCCTCATTTAACACCACATCCTTACCAGCTTGAAGCAGCTCGGCGAGTTGTAGAGGAAATGAACGGAAAAGCGATTCTAGCAGATGAAGTTGGACTTGGAAAAACCATTGAAGCTGGTTTGATTATTAAAGAATATATGATTCGGGGTCTTGTCAAAAAAGTCCTGATCCTTGTTCCGGCATCATTAGTATCACAATGGGCTATTGAATTAAATCAAAAATTCTACATTCCAGCTGTAGTCCAGAGGAAAAGCTATGTATGGGATCAATGTGACGTTGTGGTTTCATCGATAGATACAGCTAAACGAGAGCCTCATCGCTCAATAGTTTATGAGCAGAACTACGACATGGTTATTATCGATGAAGCACATCGTCTAAAGAATAGTCGTACAAAAAATTATGAATTTGTACAGCACTTACCTAAAAAGTTCTGTCTGCTATTAACGGCTACCCCTGTTCAAAATCGTCTTGATGAAGTCTTTAACCTTGTATCATTATTAAAACCAGGACATCTAGGAAGCTTGGAAAATTTCGAAAAAGACTACAATGGTAAAGAAAAAAAGCTCGAAGACGAAGAAAGGCTTCGCGCTCTCATTCAAAAAGTGATGGTCAGAAACCGGCGTGAAGATACCGGAATGGACTGGCCAGAACGTATTGTTCAAACAGTACCTATTACTTTCTCACCTGAAGAAGATGAGCTTTATCGTTCAGTCGAAGCGCTAAAGAAACAGCCAGTGGCTACGAGAAGTCAATTCTCGATCATCACTTTACTAAGAGAAATCTGTTCAAGCCGCGAAGCAGCATATATGACATTAAAAAAAATGCTTGATAAAGAACACCTTGACGACTCTTCTCAAACTCTCATTCAAATGTTAATTAAAAAAATTGAAGGAGTGCCAACAAATTCAAAAGCAGAAAAGGCCCTTGAATTGGTTCAATCAATCGAAGGTAAGGTCATTATTTTCACAGAATATCGAGCGACTCAATTATATTTACAGTGGTTTTTAAAAGAGCATGGAATTACGTCTGTCCCATTTAGGGGTGGATTTAAACGGGGAAAAAAAGACTGGATGAGAGAACTCTTCAAAAATCACGCAAAAGTCCTCATTGCAACAGAAGCAGGGGGAGAAGGAATCAATCTTCAATTCTGTCAGCACGTTATCAACTACGATCTACCTTGGAACCCAATGAGAATTGAGCAGCGCATCGGTAGAATACATCGGCTTGGGCAAGAAAGCGATGTGCACATTTATAATTTTGCTACGAAGCATACAGTTGAAGAGCATATCCTTACCCTCTTATATGAAAAAATTCAACTATTTGAAAGTGTTATTGGACAATTAGATGAGATTTTGACACGACTTGGTATGCGCGATATTGAAAAGCATATTTCTGATATACTTCTACACTCTGAAAGCGAAGGAGAAATCCGAATTAAGATGGAGAATATTAAAGAGCTTATCAATTATCAGAAGGAGGAGACAGATGCAACAAGAAAATATTCATAATTATCTGC
The DNA here is from genome assembly GCF_056173645.1 of Anaerobacillus sp. QJM3NY_32. Lineage (NCBI taxonomy): Bacteria > Bacillati > Bacillota > Bacilli > Caryophanales > Bacillaceae > Anaerobacillus > Anaerobacillus sp. QJM3NY_32. The sequence continues at coordinate 2,713,616 of NZ_CM149684.1, forward strand.
GCTCGTATTTTCTTGCCAATGACTGCCAGATTCGAGAAGAAAAATCCGGCTATCTTGACGTCCAATTAACGATTGATCTTGATAAAGAACTAATGAACCGCCCTTTTTATTGGCACTATCTTGAGAAGACTGGTGGTACTCCTCGACCAATGACACTCACCCTAATTACAAACCAATCAAGCGATGAAAAAGGGGAGTTCGTTCACTTTGGTGCACCAAGACTACATCAAATTTTCTCATCTACTAAAAAGCTTGCGTCCTCTATCCGACTTTTTGAGGATGTGCAAACAAATTATCAACAACAATATTCTCTTCATCCATGGCTCTGCCTTAATATTAAAATATCTTATCAGTGTGATCGAAAGAAACACCGTCTCCTCTCCCTCGGTCTACACCTTGTAAGCGGAGCGGTTGTTGATGACTTTCACCAGTTATTACTAACAAAGAAACTCACTCCTAAAATTCCAGATTATGCTTTTACAATAACGCCAATTATTAAACCCTCAAGCGGCTTGAAGAGACTTGAAGATGTGGTAGAAATGCTTATTTCACAGGAGGATTTAGAATGGGCAGAAGAAGCAAAAATGAGATGGGCCACTGATTTAAACCTTCTTGATCAATTTTATAACGGAAAAACCAATGATCAGAGCTATCAAGTTGAAAGAGATGCTCTTCGAAAACAATATGAGCCAACAATTACGGCAGAAATAATTAACGGGGGCATCTTTCATTTAGCACCAGGTATTGAGTCACATCCTTCCTAAACGTAGAATGTTAAAATTAGCGAATCCATACAAAAAAGCTCAGACGAGTCAGTCCGAGCTTTCATGTTTCTTTTTTTTAACAAACATTGAAATCGACATAGGGATAATGCCAAACCATCGAAACAAAAATGGTTGCTTTTTGGCTTTTTTGACAGCACGCTGTTGCTGCCTTTCCTCTTTTGGTTGATCAATATAAGACACAACTTGCTGAGTCATATATTTCACAAGATCATTTGATGACATCCTGATCACCCTTTAATAGTTGTCTTCTATTTTAAGGATGCCCATTTATTCTTTGTTTAACCAAGCAGGTTACATATTTCCTTTACAATTCCCCCTACTGAACGTTTCGTTGTGTCAATTTCATATTCAGCTTCACGATAGAGTGATAATCGCTCTTTGAATATCGTATGAACCTTATGTTCTAGATCCGCTCCAGCAAGTAAAGGCCTTGATGTATCACCTTCAAGTCGCTTTATGATTTCTTCTGGTTCACAATGTAAGTAAATCACCGTTCCATTTTGCTTCATAAATGTTCGATTTTCTTCTTTTAAAACAATCCCACCGCCTGTACTAATGATCACGTTTTCAGTTGGTAGATCTTTTAGAGAGGCTGATTCATACGTTCTAAAAGCAAATTCTCCTTCCTCTTCAAAAATGGCAGGAATGGTCTTGCCTTGCATTTTCGTAAGATGCTCATCTGTATCAACCGATTTCAGCGATAACGCTTGAGATAATTCCTCACCTATAGTTGTTTTGCCAGAGCCCATAAATCCTGTTAAATAGACCGCTCTCATGTTGAACCTTCACTCCATTCTACGACTTGCTTCATCATTTGATTGTATTGAAAAGACGCAGCTACGCGTATTCCATTATCCGTCGTTCCACTCAACGTAATTTGCAATACATCAGAAGAAGAATTAATCACAGCGCGAACTGTACCTTCATTGTACGTAAACGTTCTCTCCGCACTAGATCCCCCTGTTTTCTGTATATATGAAATTGTATCTTTCATACTAAGGACTAGCAAGGTCTGCTTCTTAATTTCTTCCTCTTCACGATCAAGAAAAACTCGCTCATTTTGTGTCACATTCCATAAATGAAAAACAAACCCAAGAAGCAGCGTACTAATCATCATCATCATAGCCGTCATATAACCTTTTTCATTAAGGTTTATGAGACATTTGAAATATAGCGCGCTTTTCTTTCTGTCCATCAGCAAGTTCCACCTCAACAATCACTCTTCCATCAGTTACTTCAAGAAATAACTCCCGAATGTTCTGTAATACAATTTCATGCCCAGCATTGTTTACTCTACGCCGAATAGACGATCCGTAGCGTTCGTATCGTATAGTTGTTCCGTTCTTCGACAACACCTCAATTCCGCCATTATGGATCTGAATTCGAGAAGATTCACGAACTTCTTTAGAAAACAAATGAAAGAACAATTGTGCTTCCTCATGCTGAAAATCTGCATTCACTTCTTGTAAAGAAGCGTTCATTATCAAAGGAAGCACACATACAATCGCAATGAGAATGGTCACAGTTAACATCAATTCTAGTAATGTGATTCCTTTTTCATTCATTATCTTGCGGTAAGCTTTTACATATCATTGATTCAGTTTTTACTCCGCTATCAAAAGAAACACACACTTTATCAACTATTACTAAAAAGGAAAATTTGGAGCCTTCAACGGTTTCGCTTGCAGGTAGAATTCTCCCCTCCAAGACCATTCCCCTCCAGTATTGATCAAGCAATATCACTGCAGTTTTTCGCACATGTATCACCTCTCGCTCTTCATAAAGATGGGTATAAATCGGTAATACACTTGAAGATAAGATCGTTAAGATAGAGAGACCCGTTAATGCATCAAGCAAAGAATATCCTTTACAACTTCTTAATATAGAAACGACCAGCTCCCACCTGCACCACAAGTTTATACTCCTCCTTGCCATCCTTTATATAAAGTGTTCCTGCTTTTTGAACGTTTCCATTCCCCCCAAACACAATTTGATACCCCATTGTTCCTTCATCAATCGTAATATGTTCTGGAATTTCATTCGACTTCACTACCGTAGATGCGGTGCCCTGTATACTATACGACCCTTTACTAGGTGAAATGGAAAATCGATACGAGGATTTATTTACATATGCAAGCTCCTGGGTATACCTTAGATCTGATTGGATGTCGTCTAGAAAATGTCGTGTGGAAGAAGCATTTTGTGTAGGGGAAATGTGTAGAAAGATCAGACATAGAAGAATTGATAAAACGGAGAGAACAATCATCATTTCTAGCATGGTGTAGCCAAAAGAATTTCTGAATTGTACACGAAAAAACATTAGTTAGCTAGCTTTACCTTCCCATCGGCGACGGTTAACTCTTCACCTCCAGGACAAGTTACTTCATCCATGTCTAGGTATTCTTGTGAAACAAGATCATCGATTGAAGTTGGATAGGATCCAAAATTCGCTTTATACGCCGCTACCTGTGTTTGGGCAACTTTTATTGTGGCCTCGCAGCTTTTCGCCTCAACAACCTCATTGTTTTTAGTTAATCCTGGTACCGCAATTAAAAGCAATATTGAAATGATCATAATAACAATCATCATTTCAATTAGCGTAAACCCTTTCTCATCTTTAATAAAACCTAACCATTTCCTTATTTTCATTTACAATCTCCCCTTTAAATATTTTGCAAATAATAAAACATGGGTAAAAGAATAGACATAAACATCAACATAACGACAAGACCAACACCGACAAAACTAACTGGTTGCAAAATCATAAATCCTTTTTTTACCAACTCCTCAAACCGTTCACCGATCACCTCCCCATATAAGATTAGCTCTCTTCCTAAATTCCCACTTGCCTGGCCATGCATTAAAATTTCTTTAAATTCAGGAACATACAAACGTGGCTGATCAAATAAAACCTCTAATTTTTCACCACGCATTAATGATCGTGAAACACGTTCGGCTTCTTCTTGAAAAAACACAAAGTGAGATTGTTTAGTTAATAACGAGAAAGCTTCTGCAATTGAAAGACCGCTTTGAAGTAGGAGCCCCAGGTGAAGAGAGGTATGATGTGTCAGATAAAGAGGAATAAAAAAATGCACGAACGGAATTTTACTGTAGACAAGCATTTTGTGTACAGCTGAACTTTTCTTGTTTTTTATCAAAGTGGAAAGGTAAAGGACAATAGAAAGTAAAATTAAACCGACAAAAATAGCCGGAGTAAATCTAACGAGCGTCATAAAAAATCTTGAAATAAAAGGGAGTGGAACATCAAGGGAGTGGTAGAGCGTATTAAATTGAGGTAATAAATACTTTCCTACGACAAACAGCATGATCGCTGTCATCCAAAATAAAAAGATGGGGTAAGCAAGCGTACTTCTAAGTCGTTTTTGCCATTCACTTCGCGTTTTCATCAACTGACCGGATGCCGAAATACCGGTTGCAAAATCTCGCTGCTCAGACATATATAAATAGGATAAGATATCTGCTGGAAACTGAAAATCTGCTAAAACATCGTGAAAGGAATCACCACCCTTAAGTCTGATAATAATCATTTCAATATTTGATCGAATATGGTCGTTTTGATATAAGGCGTATACCTCCAAACATTTGGCAAGTGAGTATCCTTCCTCAAGCATCTTCCCTATACGACAAAGAAAATCTGCTTTACGGTCAAGCTTCCATTTGAATCGTTTCACGATTAAATAAACCCAACTCCTTCTCGACAGTCTCTTTTTGAATATAACCTAGGGCATAAGCTCGAAGAATGTAATCTTTAATGGTGGATTGACCAGGGATCGATAAAAGATCTGGATGATCGAGGGCTTTTTGAAGGTGAAGACCAGCGAGAATTTCAACGACAGCAAGTTTTCTTCGTGTTCTTCGCTTTAGACACTCCAGAGAGCATACTTGACAATAGGGACACTTTAGGGGAACAAGTCGTTGAGTGGCGACTCCTCTTAACGTTTGAGTAATATTATGAAGAGGAATACCAAACTCAAGTAATCTTGGAATGCACTCTAGCGTACTTCCGGTGTGTAGCGTTGAAACCACAAGATGCCCCGTCATGCTAGCTCGAATAGCGAGTTGGGCAGTTTGTTCATCTCTTATTTCCCCGACGACAAGAATATCTGGATCATGCCTGAGCCCAGCTTTGAACCCCTCATAATAAGATAGTCCAGCTTTCTCATTGACTTCCATTTGAATAAAATCAGGATTGCGCTTTTCGATGGGATCTTCAATTGTAAGAACTCGCCTATGCCGCTTAACGCTGAGAGTTTGAAGGAGGGAATACATCGTTGTAGTTTTTCCAGAACCTGTTGGTCCTGTAATCATAAATAAGCCACTGTTACAACTTACGATTTGGAGAAGTCGAGTTGCAGTTGAGGGGAAAAGAAAGAGTTCCTTAAAGGAGTGGGTTTCATCTTGCGGAAGGATACGAACGACAAGACTTTCGTGATAAGGGGTGGGAATCGTTGAGAGTCTTAAGTGGAGTTTTCTTGGATATAGAACCATATCCATGGCCCCATTTTGTGGGCGACGCTTCTCTCCAATATCCATACCACTGAGGAATTTAAAATGAGACAATAGCTTTTCTGCTACCAACATAGGAAGCCAAAGCGCATCATAAAGTCTATTATCAACACGAAATTGAATCAACGCTCCTTTTTCTTTCGGATGAAAGTGTACATCTGAGGCCCCTACTTCCACCGCCTGCTTAATAATATCCTTTCCTTTTTCTTCAATGTTCAGCAAAAACACACCTTCCTTTCATATAAATTGACAGCAAAACCAGTCACGATTTTTAAATCGTAAAGAGAAGGATTCGCCAGGTAAATGGCAATTCCTTCTTAATAAAGAAATTTCTTTTTGACTAGCCCTCAATAATGATTTGGGGTTTATACTCAATATTCAATATCTAAATGACGCATCATTGAGAAAATCATGAACCTTTGTTTCAAATAATGCTTTTTCTTCAAGAAAAGGATAATGATTGCTTTGATCAAAAATAGCCAGTTGGGCATTTGGAATTCCATCTGCTATTTCTTCCGAAAATAATAAAGGACACTGGACGTCATGCTTCCCACATGCTATTAAAGTTGGGGCAGATATTATATTAAGTTGTTTCGTTACATCAAATTGGATGATTTCGCGGGCAAAAAAGTTCATCCGATTTGTTGCCATCTTTTTATTTATTCGTTTTGAAAAATAGTCTTGATATTTTTCTGGCAAATAAAGAGACAGCTTGGTTCTGTCTCTGGTGATCCTTTCCCGCTCATCATCACCAAGTCTCGAGTCTTTTAGTTTTTCTATGTAATGCTGCATGATGTGATAATTCTCATGCGCAGAGTTATATATACACGCTGACGACGAAGAACCATATTCTCTAGCTGCAGCTCCTACTATTATTATGGCTGTAAGCGAACGGGAAGCATGAATTCCATATACACAACCAAGCATCCCTCCCGTAGAATGACCAGCGAATGTCCACTGTTTAACTCCAAGAGCTGATCTAACACTTTCAAGATCAAATACAGTCTCCAACATAAAATACTCATAAGGTGCGTTTACAGAATCTGAATGACCCGCATCCTTTAAATTAACTAAGTAGACTTTATGACTAGTCGTAAACGTATCTGCAAAATAGTCTCCGCTTTCATTAAATTGAGAGTACAAGTGCGTCACACATAATGGAGGACCGTTCCCTTTGATAAAAACTTCAAAAGTCCCTCGCTTTGTATTAATAAGCGTTTGTTTCCACATATAGACCACTCCCTTTACTTAGGTTGCGTGAATCCCGTCATCCTATAATAACCGCTGTTCCATAAGCTATAATTTCTGATGCGCTTGACATTACAGCTGAAGACTGAAGGCGAAAACCGACAATCGCATTTGCTCCCTTTCCCTCAGCATCTTTGACCATTCTTGCGATAGCTCTTTGCCGTGCTTCCGTCATCATTTCTGTATATTCTGTTATTTCTCCCCCTACTATTGTTCGAAGACTTGCTAGTATGTCTTTCCCTACGTGTTTGGATTGAACTGTGCTCCCACGAACATACCCAATTACTTCCTTGATCTCTTTCGTTGCTATCTCATCAGTAGTTACGATCATCATCACTTTTTTCTCCTCTCTCCATCGATCTTCGTTCTTTTATTAGTACAAGAATTAAAAATAAAAGTGAAAGAACATATGCCAACGCAACAATCGGCACCCAAACTTTCTGGATAAAGAACATTACTACAATAAGGAACTGAAATACAGAGGCGCTAATTATAAGGAAAATCTTCATTATGCTCTTCCCTTTCATTCTTCAATTACTACTTAAAGAATACCTTATTAGGATCTACTTTACTTCGTTTTCTCTGAAAATTTCGCCTTTATTAGTGAACATTTTTATTTTTCACTAATTAATTAAAAAATCTTTAACAAACTACAAAAAAGCGATACGCAGAAGTTTTCCGCATATCGCTGTGACATGGATTATGATGCTATCTTATTCAAATAAGCAGTAGGACATTCCTAAAACATACATTACTTATTATTATTTAAAGTGCTAACTCAGAAAAAAGATACCATTACAATTCGCACCTTCAATGTAAGTATAAGTTACTGATTCTCTGATCATACTATCAGAGAAATACATGATTGGGCTATAGCCAAGCGGTAAGGCAACGGATTTTGATTCCGTCATGCGCTGGTTCGAATCCAGCTAGCCCAGCCAATTTCTTATGAAACCACCGCGAGTTTTTTCTTTCGCTGTTTTAAGTTCTGAAGTCCTGATTTGTTATAGCCCACAATCAGTTTTTTTCCATTTGTTACGATAGGTCTTCTAAGAAGTTTTGGTTCGTTATGCATAAGCTCTAACATCTCTGTTATGGTTAAATCGTCAATTTCAACATTTAGCTTTTTAAAGGAGCTACTCCTTCTAGCTAGAATCTCTTCAATTCCGTCAGTAGAAAGAGTGATAATTTCTTTTAGCTCTTCAATGGAAGGTGTGTCTTTAAATAAGTGACGCTCCTCAAAATTAACGCCATTTTCTTTTAACCAGGTTTTCGTTTTTCTACATGAGGTACAACTTGGATAAGTGTAAAACAATAATTTATCTTCCAATTTAAATCCTCCCCGTTACGTTTTCCGTTAATAACTAACATTACCCACATTATACAACACTTAAACAAATATTGTACAAGAAAAAGATTTGTATTTTTGTGAACGATTTGGGATAATAAATTGGAACCCTTTTCAAGGTTAAATAAGGAAAGTCATTATTTTGCCATGAGACTAGCATTTACTTTTCTACAGAACCTCATATATAATACGATATGTATGAGGAATGAACGAGCAAGGGAGGAACTTTTATGCCTAGAATGTACCGAGTTTTAGCTTTCTGGACCGGCATTTTCTCACTAATGGGCTTTGTTGGTGAGATGCCAGTATTGGGATTGCTGTTCCTTGGCCAGGCCGGCATGTTTTTAGCGTTAAGTTATTTAAACTTAACAGAACGTACTTATCTGTATATTTTTGGTGTATACTTAACTTTATTTATGGTCGGTTTTTCATACTGGTCAGTGTTCATGATGACGCCTGGATCAGGCGGACATTAATTCGAACGAAAAAAGACGATGCTCATGCATCGTCTTTTTTTCTTTGGCGCTTTTCTTGAATCATGACAAGAAACTGATTTGATTCTGCTAACCATCTAATTGCTCGATTTTGTTTTTGTTCATTAGAAAACGGTTTATCTGGATTGACTTGCTTAATAAAGCTTAATAGATCATGCTTCAAAAGAAACTGTCCCTGCGGCAAGCACTCAAGCCATTCTAGTCCATTTTCTATTCCAATCTTTTCAATTGCATCAATAGAAACATGGGTGGTTAAATCCATTTCCCCTGGATACTGAAGAACGTCTTCCATTAATTGGTGTTTCCTGTACCCGCGCAGACTCCCCCTTTTCCTTGCAGGATGTTGCCATTCCTCGTTCGTGTAGCCGTAGTCAATTGTATAAACTTTCCCCTCGGAAATCCATTCACCAGTCTTATAAAGCCAATCGCTCATGATCAAGGGTACTTCAAAGCGTTGATCTTCCGCAAGAACAACGTCATGATGATTTAACCATTTGATTAGCTTTGCATCTGTACAAGGTTTGTAGATCTCCCTAAAAGAACCACGATGATCTATTCCCACACACACTTCGTACAATTGATTTTGAAATTTCTCTACAACCCGAACAGGAAAAGCATCTAACAGTTCATTGGATAAAAGAATACCGTTTAATATAGGTACGTCATTCTTTATTTCAGAAAGTGAAGAATACATTCTCACGTTAAGCCCGTGCACCTTTTCTTTAATTAGACGACGATGGTATTGACTTGCTTCTATCACACAATAAGTTAGTTGATGAAAAAGTGCCTGGTCTTTTTGTTTCACTTCATCAAGAAAGGAGGCAATGAAGTTCCCATCACCAGACCCTGCATCAACAATGAAAGGTTCAAGATTATGCTTGTGAATATCGGCAATCAGAACCCGAGCCATAACTCTAGGAAAAATATCATGAACACTTGTAGATGTATAGAAATCACCGTTTCGACCTGTTTTAGGTTGATTTACCTGGTAATAGCCATACCGCTCATGATAAAGAGACAGCGTCATAAATTTCTCGAACGATATAGCGCCTCCAGGACTACGCTCGATCTCCTTCATGATTTCATCCCTTAAAGACGTCATTTATAAAGAAAATCCATTTAGAAACGGATTCTCTACCATCTCCACTTCTATTGTCGTAGACGGTCCATGACCAGAGGCTACAATCGTTTCTTCTGGTAATACTAGAAGGCGGTTATGTATACTGTTCAGCAGCTGCTTTTGATTTCCACCAGGAAGATCAGTTCTTCCTACGCTACCTGCAAAAAGGGCATCACCTGAAAAGACTAGATTAACGTCTTTAAAATAAAATGAGACGCTACCAGGTGAATGTCCTGGCGTTTCAAATACCTCAAATTGAAACGGTCCAATTGTCATTTCCCCTTCACTTTCAATTAAATGATCAGCCGGCTTACCTTCAATATTATCAACTACCGGAAACAGCTTAGAGCCATTTAAAGAAGCATCTGAAAGCCATTTTTCCTCATAAATATGTAAGTAAACTGGGATTTGATACGTTTCTCTTATCAGATCCACCGCTCCAATATGATCGAAATGAGCATGAGTTAAAAGAATAGCGATTGGTTTTAGTTCTAGCTTTTCCACTTTCCTTTTGATTCGACCACCTTCAGCTCCCGGATCAATGATAAGAGCCTCATTTTGCTCATTCCATAAGAATCCTGCGTTTGCTTGCACCGGCCCAACAGCCATTTGTTTCCATTCCATTGTCATCGCCTCCATTGAAAGATTATGTTTCTTATTCTACACTATACAAAAGGTTGTACCAAAGGAGATGTTTATGTTGAAAAACATGTATGGCGTAGAAATGAATCCCCCAAATAATAAACTACCTGGCTTCATAGCCCAGATAGTGAAAAAGACAGCCGAACTTGCAAAAGTGTTTGATCGAGATAAACAGCTCGTTATTCTAAATGATCGTGAAGAAGCTGTTGCTCTTCAGGAATACTACATTTCAAAAAATATATTTCAAGAGTTCTACTCACTTCTATACCTTTCTCCAAACACAGAAATAACTCCCTCTTTTTCAGATTATGGCTTTGTTTCTCAAAACAATGAGTATTTTCTTTATAAAAAGATGATCTCCTGCTTCACTATAAGGAACGGAGAGCAGTCGCAAATCGAAATGGCGATTCTTCAAATGGAAGAGCATTTGATTTGCAAAGAGGGTGAACTCTTTTTTGTTGATCATATGTCCATTGAACTAATGGAGGGTATTGCTCGAGCTTATAACATTGAACTTACATTTTTGGTTGAATAACACCTCGACAAACGAAAAGAAAACGGTTAAAATAAGAAAGGACTTATCGTACATACCACGCAAGTTAGAAAAATTTATGATTTAACCATGCAACAGCTATTTTACGGGTATACTGATAAAGAGTGCATGGATAGGGAGGTATTCCAAATGGGGTTAGCAATTATTTTTGCAATCGTTACGTTATTTTGCGTATGGGGCGTATTCCGTTCTCTTCGTGAAAAGAACTTTATGGGCCTTGCCTTTGCAGGATTAACAGTGCTTGTATTCGGCGCCTTTACTGTTGCCACAATGATCGATATACTTTTCGGATCTGGGGGCGGCGGAGGCCACTAAAAAAACAGCCATTTAGGCTGTTTTTTTATTTTGAAGAAAAATGAAAAGAATAAGCTTATGAACCTGTCACAGCATAGCAAAACAACCAGTAATCAACTAAATGATGACAGGCACTTATTCTAAGTGCCTGTTTACCGAATCAAGTTTATCATCCATCTTAACCTTTTTATCACGACGATCATCTATACGAAGGTTAGTAGCGACACGCTCTATCCCCGCTTGAAAAGGTGCCTCATGTATGGCATGGACCACCTCGAGAAGATCTGCTATTTCCCCTTCAATAAGAGTGCTCATTGGTGTTAACCTATAAGTAACTCGATCTGAATAAGATTCAAGAATTTTCTGTACCTCAGCTACATATTTGCTGACACTAGGAGTTTCTGTACCAATCGGAATAACCGTAACGTCTACAATTGCCATTATTTATTTCCTCCTTTGACTTCTAATAACTGCATCTTTCGATTATAGAAAAAGCGATATGTAACTAACGATATAATCATCGCACATATGGAAACGGATGAGAAGATGCTTATCGATATTACAATTTGATATCGTATAGCTTCAATGGGCGAAGCGCCACCTAGAATAAGTCCTGTCATCATACCGGGCAATTGTACAAGACCAATCGTTTTTAATCCATCTACGTTAGGGATCATAGCCGCACGAATTGTTTTCCTTATGATCATTTGAGAAGCTTGTGACGAATTTGCCCCAAGTGACAACGCTGCAAGAATTTTCCCTTTGCTATCATGAAACTCATTTTTCATTCTCTCAAATGCTAGACCTGTTGCAACCATACTATTACCAATAATCATTCCACTCATTGGAATGACTTGTTCTGATTTAAATGGAATGATATCAAAAATAATCCATAGTGAGAGAACAAACACTTCAATCAATATGAGAGAACAAAGAGATAGCAGAAAGGCATAGGGTATACCCTTTCCTCTTTTGGCAGCTTGTAGAGAAGCAATGACCAGCATAACCGCTACCCAAAGTCCTATTCCCTGCCAATCAGGCATTGAAAACAAAAAAGTAAGAATGTATCCTATAAAAAATAATTGAACTACCCCACGTAAGGAGGACCAAATCGCGGATTTGCCAATTCCTAGTGAAAATAAATAAGAAAGAGACACGGGGATCATGACAAAGAGAATCATCGTTAATAAAGATAGATTTGATATTTCAGTCATTGGTTATCCTTCCAAAAAGTGCTTTAAAGCATCTGATTTAGGCGATTGAAACAATATTTTCGTTTCTCCTTGTTCTTCAATCTTTCCTTCATTCATAAAGAGAGTATATGAACCAAGCCTCTTCGCCTGTTTTAGATCATGTGTAATCATTAGAATCGTTTTCCCTTCTTCATTTACAAGTGTATGTAACAATTCTTCCATCCAATCAACTGTACGCATATCAAGCGCACTAGTCACCTCGTCTAATAACAACACCTCAGGATTATTAGCAAGCGTTCTCGCAAATGCCACTCTTTGCTCTTCACCACCAGATAAATTTTCCACATCTTTTGTTAAAAAATCGCGAGGTAATTGAACTTTCTCTAATAGTTGAATGCCCATTTTTTCATTCCATTTCTTTTCTAGAAGCGGTCCAAACTTTAAATTATCTTCAATTGTTCCATTAAATAGGTGAGCCTGTTGAAAGACCATCCCAATATTTCGACGTAGCTTATTGATTGGAAATTCATCTAGCTTCTTTCCTTTAAAGAGAATTTCACCTCTATCAGGATCCTCTAATCGGTTCAGCAACATCAATAAGCTACTTTTTCCAGCGCCTGAAGGGCCGATGATCGTTGTTAATGATCCTTCTAGCATATCAAAATGAATATCTGACACACGTTCATTATTCACATTTTTCACTTCAATTATTTTATTCATGAGACGACCTTTCCTTACTGTAAATTAACACCATTATTCTATCATGCATTGATGACCTATGATACGAAAGTGCCTTTCGTGTATAGCTTATGTATTTTCGACCTTCTCATCCTAAAAGACAACCCCAAATAAAAAACTCTGCGCAGTGCAGAGCTATTGTTTCATTCCACTTATTAGCTTTTGCCTATGCGCAGAGTGGTTCGTAGGTCCAATTCCATTACCTATAGAAAGAGAATTTGCAATGGCTGCTGTAATAAATTCTTTTGCAGTTGAGACCGCCTCTTGTATTGTTCGTCCTTTCGCAAGCTCTGCAGCGATGCAAGCAGAGAAGGTACATCCCGTTCCATGAGTATGTTTTGTATCAATTCGTTTAGACTCATAGTGATAAAAACGTTGGTTCGCATACAAAACATCTATAGAAGTTTCTCCATCCATATGTCCGCCTTTAACAAGGACAGCCTTTGCACCAAAGTCCTGTAGTGCCGCTGCAGCTTCTTCCATTTCTCGAACTGAAGTAATTGAGTCGCCACCTAATAACTCCGAAGCTTCAGGAATATTTGGTGTAATAATAGTACCAAGAGGAATGAGTTCTTCCTTCATGGCACGAATCGCCTCTTTTTGAAGGAGTGATGCTCCTCCCTTTGCAATCATAACAGGATCAATCACAAGGTTTGGCACCTGGTATTCTCTTATCTTCTTAGCAACGCCCAAAATAATATCACTAGAGAAAAGCATACCAGTTTTCACAGCATCTGTTCCAATATCCGATAGCACAGCATCTAACTGAGATTGAACCGCTTCTATAGATTGGGGATAAACATTGTGAACCCCTAGAGTATTTTGCGCTGTAAGTGCCGTTATGGCACTCATCCCAAACACCTCACGCTCTTGAAATGTTTTTAAATCGGCCTGAATACCAGCTCCTCCCCCACTATCAGATCCAGCTATCGTAAGTGCTTTACGCATAAAACTCACTCCTTCATTATATAACCTGGAAACGATCAGGTCGAAATTGACCGATCCCTATTTCACTAACACTTCCATCGATTTCATCAGCTACAATCTTTGCTGTAACAGGACTAAGTAAGATTCCGTTCCGATAATGACCAGTGGCTAAAATAACCTTAGGTTTATGATCTAGCTTTCCGATAATAGGAAAGCCATCTTGAGTAGCAGGTCTTAACCCCGCCCACTTATGAAATGGATTTTTCTGCTGTAAGGCAGGCATCACTTGCTTACTCCATTTCTCAAGTCTTCCTACACCATGTTCCGTAACAGCTGTATCAAAACCAGCGATGTCCTCCGAAGCACCAGCAACAACTGATCCATTTGCTTTCGCTACAAGATAGCCTTGACTTGTAAAAATAATGTGATTGAGAGATGGGGCTTCATATGCGCAAATTTGTCCTCGTATTGGATAAATTGGCAACGTCAAACCAAGTGCTTCCTCCCAGTACATAGACCATGCTCCTGCAGCAAGAACAACTCGATCGCTTTCGATCCGTTGACCTTTTACCACAACGTTATTCTCTTCAAACGTCGCCTCTCCCGCATTCTCTATCACCCGAACACCTAACTTGCGACAAGCATCTAAAAGTGCTGAGACGTAGCCAGGAGCATAAATATGTGACTCTTCTGGACACCATAATGCTGCAACAACATCTTGAGAAAGGCCTGGCTCTTTCTCTCTTACTTCGTCAGCATTTAATATTGTAGATTCGACGTTAAACTTACGTTGCCAGGCCTGCTTTGTCTCAAGAGACAGCCGATCAGCCTCATGATAGATACAATAAAGACTGCCGCTCTCGCTATATTCAAAATCAACATCTGAATTCTGTTTGATTTCTTCCTGCCATTTCGGGAAAAGCTTTAAACTATTTTGGCAAAGCCTGAAAAAATCATCTGGATCTTCTTCAATTTCCGAATAAGGCGCAAGCATGCCTGCAGCTGCACCTGAAGCTTGCCCCCCACACTTATGAGCTTCTACTACAGTCGTTTCATGTCCCCTCGTACGGCATTCATAGGCAATGGAGAGACCAATCACTCCGCCTCCTACAATCGTAATGTTAGCCATGATCGCCCTCCTTCTATTAATTTCGTACTGGACTACTTGCAGTGGCGTACTTCTTTTTAGGAATTCTTCCTGCAACGTAAGACAATCTTCCTGCTCTAATAGCCAACTTAACTGACTCAGCCATCATGACAGGGTTTCTCGCTTTCGCTATGGCTGTATTAAGGAGGACTCCATCTGCCCCAAGCTCCATCGCTTGTGTTACATCAGATGCATG
Organism: Anaerobacillus sp. QJM3NY_32; assembly: GCF_056173645.1. NCBI lineage: Bacteria > Bacillati > Bacillota > Bacilli > Caryophanales > Bacillaceae > Anaerobacillus > Anaerobacillus sp. QJM3NY_32. The sequence goes on from NZ_CM149684.1 coordinate 2,728,828, forward strand.
TCCAAGACCCGCATCGACTATGACTGGTACCTTCAGTTGTTCTGTAATTAGTTCAATATTGTATGGATTTAAGATGCCGAGACCAGTTCCAATAGGAGATCCACCTGGCATGACAGCCGCTGCACCTGCTTCTTGTAGTCGATAGCAAAGTGCTGGATCATCAGAAGTATACGGTAAAACAACTAAACCTTCTTTAGCAAGAACCTCTGTAGCTTTCAAAGTTTCCACCGGATCAGGGATTAGCATTTTTTCATCACGACTAACTTCGATTTTTATCCAATCACTTAAGCCAGATGCTTTTGCTAAACGAGCGATGCGAATGGCTTCTTCAGCAGTCGTAGCTCCGGAAGTATTGGGCAAATAGTGAAATGATTGATTCTCGATGTGCTGTAAAATCGCATCTTCATTTGGTGCAGTAAGATTCACTCTTCGAATAGCAAATGTGAGAACTTCTGCTTCAGAAGCTTCAATTGCTTTATTTTGAACATATGGATTTGGATATCTTCCCGTGCCAAGAAACAATCGTGAAGAAAGTTCTTTACCGGCTATTGTTAATTTATCATTCATTCGGTCAACCCCCTCCTACAAAGTGGACAAGTTCGATTTTCATTCCTTCTTTTACTTCTGTATCGATCCATTCCGAGCGATCAATAATTGTTCCATTAACTTCAGTGACAACCAACCCTTCTTGCAAGCCAAAATGAGTAACAACTTCTTTCAATGTTGCCACTTCTAAATCATGCTGCTCTCCATTAACTAGTAATGTCACTTGGGAATCACCTCTTTTTGAATGGATTGAATAAATGCTTCGCACGTGCCTTTAATATCGGCACTACCAACTACTTCACTAATGACACATACTCTAGAAGCACCTGAATGGAGGACGTCCGAAACATTATGCAATTTGATGCCGCCGATGGCTACAAACGGAATAGATATTTCTGCTGCAACTTCTTTGAGATAGTCAGTTGTTACTGGATCAACAACATCGCTTTTGCTATTTGTAGGAAAGACTGGCCCAGCCCCAATGTAATCAGCACCACGCTGCTCTGCTTCACGCGCTTCTTCGATTCGATGTGTGGAGATACCTATGATCTTATTAGGTCCAACAATCTTCCTTGCTACCTCTAAAGGTAAATCATCCTGACCGAGATGAATGCCATCAGCATCAACGGCTAGCGCAATATCAATGTGATCATTCACAATAAAGGGAACTTCATATTTTTGTGTTAGCTCCTTTAATCTCAAAGCTTTTTCTAGTACAACCTTTTTAGAATTCGTCTTATCACGCAATTGAATAATATCAGCACCACCTTGTATCGCTTGCTCCATTACCTCAACTAGGTCTCGATCAGGGTGGAATTCTTCCCCTGTAATGACGTATAATTTAAAATCCTTCATTATTTACCTCCTCTAATACTTTTAACCTTAAGCCTATGTTAACGAGCTTTGTTGATTTTCGGCTCAATTACGCTCTGTGATAACCAATCGCTTCGAGCTAAAAATCGAGAATCAAGAGTATAAGCTACCACCGTAAACGCTTAAAAACGATTAACATAAAACACACTAAAAAACCCCATTCCGCGTAAGGAATGGGGGTAGTAATACGTAATCAATACTGCTACCGACTTCCCTACGCTGGTATCAACCAGATCAGGTTCAAGGGTAAAAGAAATGACGGTTTCTTTTTCTCAGCCTTCCCTTACATGAAGGCACCCCTAGTCTTTGGAATTATGAAATTAAGTTTATTATGACAAAGAAGTGATTAAAAAACAAGCCACTAACCTACATATACAGAGAAGAAAGGAAAATCCCTAATGTATCTTGGTAAATAGTGTTGAAATCAGAAGTAGGCAAAGGACTTTCCCCTTTTCCAATTTCTACGGTAAAACCCGGTCTTCTAAAGTCTTGAATAAACCAATCCTTGTATCCAGCGAAACTATCAACATAGCGAACTGCTCGATAACCGCTCAGTCGCGAAAATTCTCTCACCAAGATTTCTGACTCAGGAGGTTCAAGTCCTTCGAAACCCCAAAAGATCACTTCACCTTGAGAATGAAATGCTAGCGCACGATCAAATTTCTTTCTTCTCGTCAGGTCTGCGATCGCTATTGCTTCTGGCTCTGTAAGCGGTGCTTTTCCCGGGTAATTTCTTGGAGAAGGTTTTGTTGGTTTTCGTTCAGCTTCTATTTCCCATTTAGCAGGATACTGATTGTTTAAATCAACTCCCCTAATGTTCGCCTTCCATCTGTTAAATTGTTCACTTCCATTATTAATTTGATCCGCCAATGAGCGGTAAGGTTCTTCTTCAGGTAATCCATTAATGACAAGATCCACTCCATCTGGGTTTACCATGGGTACAAGAGAGAGAGAAGTCGTTTCATATAGAGATGGGAGGTAAACACCGCTCAATCTCTGACTATTCGTCAATTCACGAGAATAATCATCTACAAATTTCATAATGAGAGTTGAGGTTAACCATTCATTAGCATGAAATGCTCCATTCATATGAACTTTTTTCTTTCCTGTTCCCACTACTAGTTCTGGGATTGGCTTTTCCATGACAGATTCGCCAATGATGGATCGTTTAATAAATGGATAAACAGCAAGTATTTTTCGAATATCATTAACAAGGGTTTGATAATCGTAATTTTGATTTGGGTTAATGAGTGACCACGTTACACGAATCGGTATATTCACTTTTTCTCCTGGTTGTAACGAAAAAGGATTCGAATCGTTTAGCAAAAGAACACCATCTAGGGGTGTTCCGTACCATCCTGCTATTTTCCATAATGTATCTCCTGGCTTAATGGTATAACTTTTCGTGACAAACCCAGGGATCTGAATTTGTTCTCCGACTATAAGTTGATCAGGATTCTCAAGATTATTACTATCTAATATTAATCGAAGTGGAATTTGAAACACTCGGCTATATTTCCAAAGGCTATCCCCACTCTTCACCCTAATTTTCATGTCATACCCTCCCACATTTCATATCCTTCTTACAATGATATGAAATAATGAGTGATGCATATGCTACATAATTAGGAGATATTAGCCTTATTGCTCGCCTCAGAAAAAGTTCATTACAATACAAAAAACCCACCTAATATCCAAGGTGGGTTTTGCATCTTTCATGCTATTTTTCTATTTCTGTATTCTCTTGTTGCTCATCATGCTTGCCTAAGAAACGTAGAAGGTCTCCATAAACGATTTTATCTGAGTAGGCAAGATCAGTTTTTGCCTTCTCCATGTATGGTTCACAGGCCGATTTATCCGTTTCTTCTCCTGTTTCTTTGTCATAACAGACATTTTTAGTGTATAGATTATTTTCAGTAATGAAGCTTCCATCGCGAAGGATAGTGAAATTATCCTGTTCTTTTGCAAAAAGATCGTTACCAAATTTAATCATATCCTTCGTATCAATACCAAGCAGGTGCATAATTGTCGGCTTCAAATCAATTTGACCACCGACCTGTTCCATCACTTCCCCTTCTTGGCCAGGAATATGAACAACGAGCGGAACTTTTTGAAGCTCCGTGGATTCAAATGGTGTGATTTCTTTGCCTAAGAATTCTCCCATAGCTTTGTTATGGTTCTCAGAAATTCCATAGTGATCACCGTACATGACGAAGATCGAATCTTCATAAAGCCCTTCTTCTTTCATTCGCTCAAAGAACTTCTTTAGAGCTTCATCTTGATATCGAACCGTAGTGAAATATCTGTTAACAGTTCCATCATCTGAAGTCCACTCTGGAATATATTCATCCTCTGATTCAAGTGTAAAAGGAAAGTGGTTTGTTAATGTAATGTATTTAGCATAGTAAGGTTCCGGTAGCGTTTCTAAATATTTAATGGATTGATCAAAGAAATATTCATCTTTCAATCCCCATCCGATTGAATTATCAGGCGTTACTGTAAAATCATTAATGTCATAGAACTTATCGTATTTAAGGGAGTCATACATAACGTCACGGTTCCAGAAGCTTTTGTTATTCGCATGGAAGACAGCGTTATAGTATCCATTCTCACTTAATATTTCTGGAGATGCATTGTATTCGTTCCCTGAATGGGTAAAGAATACAGCTCCACTTGGAAGTCCATATAATGAATTCTCAAGAATAAATTCGGAGTCAGAAGTTTTACCCTGAGCTGTTTGATGATAGAAATTCGGGAAATAATAACTTTCATCTATAAGATCATTTAAGAAAGGCGTAATTTCTTCTCCATCCACTTCTTCATTCACTACAAAACTCTGTGTGGATTCTAACGATACAAGGATGATGTTTTTCCCTTCAGCTTCACCAAACATTTCAGGATCTGGCTCAACGTGGTTAGCTTTTACATAGTTTTCAATATCTACGATCTCACTGCCATCCGCAAATGCTCGCTGTGCTTTTGCTTTGGACTGAAGAACAGCGTCATAAACGTGGTAGTTATAAGTACCAATATATTTTATGAGCATTTCACGATCAAACGTACGAGTTAAAAGCTGCGGGCGTTCTGTTTCTGCAAGCCCAACATTAACAGCAAAAAGAGCTATAGCGCTAGCAAATACAATAGCAATTTCTTTCTTCTTAACCGTGTACGCCTTCGTTTTTCTTACGAAAAGGAAAACTGCCAGAATAATGATATCTACAAAGAGCAAGAAATCAAAACCGCTTACAAGTTCAGCAATACTATTACCGAGCTCTCCCATATTATTCGTTTGAAACAACAATGGTATTGTTATAAAATCAGTAAATTCACGGTAGTATACGACGTTTGCAAATAGAATAAATGAGCCAATAAAATTAATGACCAGTAGTACTCTGTTGCGATACTTTGGTGAGGCAAATAGGGCAAAACCGAGGAATAGCAATACAGAACTAAGTGGGTTTAGCAGTAATATAAACCCTTCCATTTTATTTTCAGGTTCAATGTTGAAAGCAAATTCGTACACCAAATACGTTTTTAACCACAGCATAAAGGCTACGATTAGGAAAAAAGAATACTTATTTTGTAGCTTTTTCATGTTTTCTTAGTACCTCCTTAGTTGAATATAAGGAAAAGCTACCATTACTTTCTACGACCATACATAATCGCTATGATAGTATGTTTTCGAAATTTAATCAACTAACTTTTGTCCTTATTTTAGTATTTCTTTCACAATTATTTTGATTCTGAGCTTCCTGTCTGTTAGTAATAACGAATGAAATGGACAAAAAGTTTCATTTGGGCAATTTTTTTACAAAAAAAAAGAAAAGATCGAACTTAACTGATCTTTTCTTCCCTTGTTATAGCAGGCTGAAACATGAAAAACCAGGACTATTTCATCAATTTCGTTTTTACGAGCCACGCTCCTCCTATTACGCCAGCATCATTGCCGAGTGTGGCAATTGCAAAATCCGTACCTTCTCTAACTCTTGGCAATGCATATTTTTCAAATTGTTTTTTTAAGGGGGTTAGAAGCGCTTCGCCTGCTTTTGATACGCCCCCACCTATTACAATTTTAGAAGGATTCAAAGAATTAGCCAGGTTCGCAATCGCAAGTCCTAGATGGAAAGATACATTATTCACTACTTCAACAGCATATGGATCCTCGGCTTCAGCGCCTTCAAAAATATCACGAGAAGTAATTTCATTCTTTTCTTGATAAATATGATATAGGACACTGTCCTGATGTGACATAAGTTTTTCCATCGCAATACGAACAACACCAGTCGCTGATGCTACTGTTTCAAGGCAGCCTGTTTTGCCACAATTGCATTGCGCTCCACCATCAGGGATGGATGTAATATGACCTATTTCCCCCGCCATGCCATTCGTTCCATGAATGATTGTTCCATTCGTAATAATGCCTCCGCCTACTCCAGTCCCAAGCGTGACGCATAGCAAATCACGTGCTCCATCACCTGCGCCACGCCACATTTCACCAAGAGCAGCAATGTTCGCATCGTTATCAATAATAACTGGTAACCCTGTTTCAACTTCAAGCTTGTCTTTTAAAGGAAAGTCTCGCCATCCAATGTTTACTGCGTGGTAAATAAATCCTGAATCCATTTCAATGAAACCTGGAGCTCCCATACCGATACCAGAAAACTTCTTTCTGCTAACGTTCATTTCTTCCATCTTATCATCAATAGCACGAGCTATATGAGTTGTGATATGACGACCAGCTTCCGATTTATCAGTAGGAATTTCCCATTTACTAATAATTTCACCATAAAAATCTAGGAATGAAAGCTTGATGGTTGTTCCACCTAAATCAACACCAATGAGCCATTTTTCTTCTTTCATCTTAATCCACCTTTCGCAAGTAACACTTTATTTCAGAGGAAAACCTTTCTTTTCAAGAAATTTCTTCATATACGTTCGAACAGGGGTCGCTAATTTATGTGCCATCATAGAAGTCCATCCTGCTGATCGTTGACCTCCCGTTCGATTCGTGTAATAACCTGAAATAACTTCATCATATTCGTTTAATCCTTTTTTAAATGCATTTGCATCCTGCTCATATTCATCAATATGATAGATGTTATTTAGAGGTAATCGTGGTTTTACATCTGGATCCTGATCGGGATATCCAACACAAAGACCAAATAAAGGAATAACAAATCGAGGAAGATTCAATACTTCACTCACTTTTTCAAGGTCGTTCCGAATGCCACCAATATAGCAAATACCTAGTCCCATTGACTCTGCTGCTATGCTGGCGTTTTGTGCAGCAAGCGCTGCATCTATTAATCCTACCATGAACTTTTCAGTTGTTTGCGTCGTTTCCGTTACATCTGTCCCATGCATTTCAGCTGTTGCGTGGTGACGATTGAAATCTGCACAAAAAACAAAGAAGTGACCATTCTTTTCAACATAACTTTGCCCACCAGCTAATTCAGCAAGCTGCTTTTTCTTTTCTTTGTCTTCCACACCAATGATCGAATATGCTTGTATGTAGCTTGAAGTTGAAGCGGATTGCGCTGCTTTTACTAACGTATGAATTTGCTCTTCTGTTAATGGCTTATCTTTAAATGCTCTAATTGAGCGGTGAGCAAGCATCGTTTCAATTGTCTGATTCATGTTTTGTCCCTCTCCTTGCTAATTTCATTTCTTATGATCATTCTGGCGACGAGGTAATCCTCATTCTCGAGAATTTTCATATCGTATAACTCTTGGATCTCGCCTTCCATTAGTTCAAGGTCTCCAAGTCGAGTTCCAGTATAAACAATCATGCCATATTGCTTTAAAAGCTGCTGTATATCATAAAATGTTTTCATTTTCTTCACCATTGTTCATTATAGCAATCCCTAGCGCCAAAAAAAATAATTACGCACAAAAAGACCACATTCCCGTTTAAGAAATGTAGTCTCTGCTTTACATCTTGTAAATAAGCCATTGATATTAACGATCCGGATCTTTAGGATGTAATACCGTAGGTCTACGATTTTTAAGTGGCATAGGTGATCTGAATATAACATCTCGAAATGCCCGATAAGAAAACGGGATAAACGGCCATAGATAAGGAATATGAAACGATTTTGTACGAATTAAAAGCATTATCCATAGTGTAAATCCTCCAACAAATCCAATTACGCCAAAAGCTGCGGTCAAAATGAGCAATAAGAGACGAAAAAGTCGATTAGCAAGACTTAATTCATAGGATGGTGTTGCGAATGTCCCCATTGCTGCAAGGGCCAAATATAAAATGACCTCATTAATAAACAGTCCTACCTCTACTGCTACTTGTCCAATCAAAATGGCCGATACAAGACCAAGCGCAGTCGCAAGGGAGGTTGGAGTATGAATGGTTGCCATCCTGAGTATATCAATCCCTATTTCTATAAGTAAAAATTGAACGAACAGAGGCAACGTTCCGTTTTGATCTACCCCAATAAACTGCATATTTGAACCGAGTAACCGTGGGTTTGTAGCAAATAAATACCATAGCGGCAAAATGAAAATTCCGATCCAAACGGCTATAAAACGAACAAGTCTCAAATATCCGCCAACAAGCGGCTTTTGTCTGTACTCTTCAGCATGTTGCAGATGATGCCAGAAAGTAGTAGGGGTAATAAGCACACTGGGCGATCCATCTACAAAGATCAATACGTGACCTTCATAAAGGTGAATAGCTGCTGTATCGGGACGCTCTGTGTACCTCACAAGAGGATAAGGATTTAAATGTCTTCCACAAATAAACTCTTCAATCGTCTTTTCGCCCATCGGTAAGCCATCTGTATCAATGTTACTAACAGAATCCTTAATTCTATTTACGATTTCAGGATCAGCAATATCTTCAATATAACTAACACAAATGTCTGTTTTGGACCTTCTACCTACTTGCATATATTCCATTCTTAACGTTTTATCTCTCACTCTTCTTCTCGTCAGTGATGTATTGAATACGATCGTTTCTACAAAGCCATCTCTCGCGCCCCTTGTTACACGCTCCAAATCTGGTTCCTGTGGTCCTCTGACCGGGTACGTTCTTGCATCGATCATAATAACTTCGCTCATACCTTCTACAATAAGGGCAGTTGGACCAGCAAGCACTAAATCCATTACAACATCCAGATCCTTTTGTCGATCAATTTCAACGTATGGGATATGTACTTTCATGAGCTTCTCAAGTGGATCAGGATCAAGTTGGGAAGGTTCAAGTCTTGATAGTAACTTCATAAGATAGTGAAGAATATCATCTTTGACAAAGCCATCGATTAAAAACATCGCCATTTTTCTACCTGCGTAATCAAGATCTAGTTGAATAACATCAAAACTTTTCCCAACACCTAATTCTTTATGAAGGAAATCGATATTTTCCTCAAATGAACGACTAACGGGATGAATGATCTTTTTTTGAGACATAGTTCCCCCTCCTCCCTTCCATCATTCACCATTCTTACATTATGCATACCTCATTGGAAAATTGGGCATAGAAAAACCAGCCTTTTAAGAAAGGCTGGTTATCTCATTCAATCGATCATTTCCGATAAGAGGTACTGATAAATTAAATGTGCTGTATGAAGCATTGAATCCTGATGTGTTCGCTCATATGCGTGGGAAGCATCAATACCAGGACCAATAAGCGCATGACGAACATCCACTCCTGCCCGAATGGCAGCTGATGCATCTGACCCATAATAAGGATAAATGTCGAGTTTATACTCAATCTTATTTTCCTCTGCAAGCTTCACAAGATGTTTACGTAAGCGATAATGATATGGACCGCTTGAATCTTTGGCACAGATCGAAACCGTATATTCATCAGAAGTTTGTCCATCTCCAAGTGCTCCCATATCCACAGCTATGTATTCGATGGTTTGATCAGGGATATTGGAATTACCACCATAACCAATTTCTTCATTATTCGAGATTAGAAAATGCGTCGTATGTGGAAGCCTGATGTTGTTTTCTTTTAGTTTCTTAATGTTTGCAAGAAGAAGAGCTACACTAGCTTTATCATCCAAATGGCGTGATTTAATAAATCCAGAATCGGTAATTTGGACACGAGGGTCAAAAGAAATAAAGTCACCAACACTCACTCCTAAATTCATGACATCTTCAGGATTAAAGACACGCTCATCAAGACGCACTTCCATGTTCTGTTCGTCTCGTTTGACCTCCCCATTGTTTTTATAAACATGAACAGAGGTTTGGTGTAAAAGAATCGTTCCAGTAAAACGCTTGCCATCTCCGGTGATAATCTCACAGTACTCACCTTCAATTGCATTAAATCGAAAACCACCAATTAAAGATAAGCGCAGGCGACCATCACTCTTAATTTCTTTCACCATCGCTCCCAATGTATCAACATGAGCTGTTAACATCCGTTGACGCGACGAATCTGCCCCTTCAATAGTAGCAATGAGTCCACCCTTATTATTTCGTTTTGTCTCTACTCCAAGCTCTTGCATTCTCCCCTCAACCCAACTAATGACTTCATCAGTGTAACCAGATGGGCTTGGAATACTAACTAATTCTTTCGTAGTTTGTAGAAGTTCTTCTGCATGAAATAAATCACTCATTGATTTCATCCTCTCAAATTGAATTAATTGGAAAAGCAAACGAATCCTTCTTCATATTTCAGTTAACTATCACATACATATGATGACAAGCTTACTCATTTGGAGGTATCGGGATGATCAAAAGAATTCACTACGTTATCATGCTAGGTATGATTGGTTTTTTTGCGCTCATCCTTGTTAACACTAGTAGTAATCCTGTTAGGGAATCATTTACGTATTTCCCACCTGATCCAGACGTCGCATTTGATTCAGCAAGCACATCTCTTTCTATTCTAACGCAGGACGATGAAGATGAATACACATTGGATTGGAAGACAGAATCAAGTCTTTCTGAAGTGGCTTACCTTCGTCAAGATTTATCATTTCTCTATGAAGAAGGTCGCCTGATTGATTCCATGTCAATTTGGAAAGAAAATACGGCTACACTTCGTCAAAAAAAAGAATCTACAAGTGAAGATAGCGGACATTATGAAGCGATTACCTACCATTATGGAGAAATCCATTACCCTAATGATGTAATTAAAAGTGCCCAGCAATTGAGTTATGACCAACTTTACGTCATTGACTCTCCGATGACACCACTTGAGTCTTTTAAAAAGGCTTCAAGTGAAGAGGAAAAAGAATGGCAATACATCCTCGATCATGCCATGGATCAACAAGCCCAGTTGGTTTTCAAAGCTATGGTAACAGAATATAATCTTCATCCTGAAGACTATTATATTTTCCCACTAACCTCGTTAGATCAATATCAACAGCGAACGCTCCCAGGACTATCTCAGAAACAGACCGCTGATACGATCGGAGGCATTTGGGAAGGTCTATACAAAAACTATTTCCTTGGCATAATTCCACCGAATGGCCCGACAGAATCACCTATTGGAAGTACAATTCCAATCATATTGCTTCATAAAGATTCACCATATTTACTCATCCTATTCCAAACGAAAAGTGGAAAGAACATTGAGCTTATTCAATACCTTAACGAGCCTATATTAGAGCCACAAGATACAGAAGAATAAAGAAAGGATTAATTGATTAATACTTTCTTCAGTTCTTCATAAGTCAATATTTCTGGAATATCTTTGCGAATTGCGTGGTCAACAGCTTCATTCCTGGAATTAAAATATATTGCATCAAAGCCTGCTTCTATAGCAGGCTTAATGTCATGATCCCACGTATCCCCTATGTAAAGATACTGCCCCGTACTTCCAAGAACATATTGAAATATGTCAACGTCTGGCTTTTCAATCCCTACAGTTTCTGAAATGTAAATATTCTCATGAGGGATCCATTGAAGCAGTTGAAGAGCTTTAATTTTTGCTAGCTGTGTTTCCTGCCCACCATTTGTAATAATGCCCAGCTCTATTCCACTATCCCTCAAATTAGATAGAATAGAGGAAACCCCGTCATATAATTCAGCGAAGGAGGCAACTTTAGATTGATATTCTCTTTGGAACTCTAACGCTTCCTCCTCAGAGCAAGTTAAGTTAAAATAGTCATTCGTTTTACAAAATCGCTTCACCTGGTACCGCTCTCTTGACCATCTACCTTCTTCATAGGCATTCCAATATTGATCGCAATTAGATTTGAATACATTAAACCACTGCTCAACTGAAACAGATTTACTTTTATTTAGCAACATTTTTTCTGCACAATGCAAAATGGTTTTTTTAAAGGCCTTTTCATGATCATAAAGAGTGTTATCTAAATCAAAGTAGATGTGTGTCCACTTCATCTAAAGCTCCCCCAGTCTCCGGTTAATCAAACTATTCCTTATTGTCTTCCCCCTATTCTAACCTTTTCAATTTTTAGAAGAAAGCTTTGTTAGCTTATATTGTTGATTCTCGACTTTTGCCTCATTCGAGTGGTCATCACAGAGCATAAATGAGCCAAAATCAACTGCGTGCATTAACATACCCTAGAACAAAGAAAAACCTCCACCGGTGAGGTAGAGGTTAAGATAGAAAAGAGCTAAAAAGTTTGTTACGTAAACCTGGAAATTTCAACGAATTTCCGACGACAAAGCGCCTTATCACCGCGACGCCTAGCAGCCCATTTAATAATCGGTATCGGTATTCATACAACACGATTACTAAAGATAATAGAACAAGAACCTTCGTTATTTTCATCATTCTCCTCCTGAAACTGTACTATATCTCTACTGTTTGCAGGTAATGACGTTTTTATCCATGATTCACAGAGGGGTCTTCACCTAATTTCTTATTATTCCAATAGCCCAAAATCACAGTAAATAATGGTGATAGCCATAGAAAGACTGCAAACGGAAGATAGCTTAACACCGATACCCCTAACGTTTCTGCAAAAAAGGCTCCCGATACTCCCCATGGAATTAACGGATTAATGAGCGTCCCAGCGTCTTCTAATGTACGGGAAAGATATTTCCGATCCACGCCTGCTTTATCATAAAACGGCTCAAACGTTTGACCAGGAAGAAGAATTGACAAATACTGCTCACCTGTTAACAAATTCACTCCAATTGCAGATGTGGCTGTGGCAGAAATTAAATGACCTCGCTTATTTAGAAGCTTTGTTAACCCGCTCATGAGGGATTGAATGATTCCCATCACTTGCAGAACGCCACCAAGTGCTAATGCTAAAATAATCAGTGAGACGCTCCACATCATTGATTGAAGGCCACCTCTATTTACGATTCCATTTACAAGATCACTTGATGTATCACTCGCAAAACCATTTTGCATCGTTCCAAGAATTGAACCAGCTGAATACACGCCTTGCGTTAACATTGATACGATAATTCCCGCAAGAAGCCCGGCAAACAAAGTGACTAGGACAGGCACTCTTCTTACAGCAAGAACGAGCACGATAACAGGAGGAATTAACGTCCAGAGTGATATATTAAACTCACTTTGCAAAACCGACATAGCTTTGTTCAAATCCTCCGGGTTAACGGAAGTAGATAAATTTTTACTCATCATAAAAAAGAAGATCACTGCTACGACAATGGCTGGAATCGTAGTCTGTGTCATATGTCGAATATGAGTGAACAGATCTACTTTTGCAACAGCAGGAGCAAAGTTGGTCGTATCAGAGAGGGGAGACATTTTGTCTCCGAAGCATGCACCTGAAATAACAGCTCCAGCCGCCAAAGCCGGGTTAACACCCATTGCTGCTCCTATTCCCATCATCGCTACGCCAATGGTACCGATTGTAGTAAATGAACTGCCTGTAAAGCTAGAAACGATAATGGTCACGATCAATGCACTGATGAGAAACCACTCAGGCTGGATGAACTGAAGCCCTCCATATAACAATGTTGGCACCGTACCACTCTGCATCCATACGGCGATCATCATTCCTACTACAAAAAGAATGAGAACTGGCTTTAAGCCCGTAGTTATACTCTGCAGTAAAGCCTTCTCTATTTCTTCCCACTTCATACCAAGAATTAATCCCAAAATCCCCATTCCTACTACGCCAGCAAGAAGAGGAATATGCGGTTCTACCTTTAAGCCAATAATACTAAACAACATCCAGCTCATTAATAGCGCAATCACAACAAGCGCTATTGGAAATGATATTTTTTTCATTTTCTTTCTCTCCCTTGATCTATGTTCTCTCACCGATTAGTTTTGCTCTATCTGTATTTTTCCATTAAAAAAAGCCCTTCAATAATTGAAGGGACGAAATTTTTTCGCGGTACCACCCTTATTGACAGTAATAACTGCCCACTTATATCCTCAATATCGGGAGGATCACCCGTACCTAGCTCCTCAAATGTAATTTCACTCCTAGACGCCCTAGTTTTCACCAACCACCAGGTCTCTTCGACTGCTTATCTAGAGAAGCTACTTTTTCTGAATCTTCGCTTTTGTACTTTTATGCTTTTGTGCGTTTAAGTAACATCGTTATTCTATAATTGAATATGAGCTATGTCAAGGATAAGAGTTAAGATGTCAAAAAGCACCAGCCTAAGGCTGATGCTTTTTACATGCCAATATATCTTGAATAGAGTGCTTTTGCTCTTCCACTATCTTCTGTTCCTTGAATAAGTACCCGTCCATCTGGAAATAACACTAGTCTTTCCCCTTCCTCAAGTTGCGCTTTAAGTAAGAAAGGAGTTTTCTTAACTGTTGTTGTTTTTTCTAGCTTTGATGCCCATTCTTTTAAATCAAAATGACTTTCAAGCTGTATCTGAATCGTTTCTCTTCCACATAGAGAGGTGATATCCTGCTTAGCTCCCGCTTTTAATGATGGATATTCGTTTGTTTGGCATGTTGGACAACCTTCTTTAGGCGAAGAAAATTTCATCGCATAACTATGATTATGCCAAATATCCATTGTCATTAGGCTGCGATGAAGCTTCTCATGGTCTCCCGCTATATATTTCATAATCTCCGTCACTTGATACGATGCGATAATATCAACGATAGGAGAAATAACCCCGATCGTGTCACACGTTTCACCAGTCGTTCCTTCGCCACCCTGAATAAAGCAACGAAGGCAAGGCGTTTCACCAGGAACAAATAGTGCTGTCATTCCCCTTGAACTTACCGCCCCACCATATACAAAAGGAATATTCCTTTTAAAACAAGCATCATTTAAAAGAAAACGTGTGGAAAAGTTATCGGTCCCGTCCATAACAAAGTCCACTTCTTCCATAAGGTCACTTACGTTACTTGCATTAACATCCGCTATGATCGCTTCGATTTCAACTGAGGAATTCATTTTTTCTAGTTTCTTTTTGGCTGCAATTGTTTTTGGTAACGCTGCCGAAACATCCTCTTCGTCAAATAGCATTTGTCTTTGAAGATTGCTCTTCTCAACATAATCACGATCGACAATTCTTACATGACCGAAGCCCGCTCGCACAAGATGATTGGCAATCGCTGTCCCTAGTGCACCCATTCCTACAACAAGAGCCCGTGATTGACTGAAATTCTTTTGGCCTTCTTCGCCTATAGGAGAAAACAGCATTTGTCTTGAATACCTTTTAAAGTCATCCATTTAATCTCTCTCCTTTTGAACAAATTTATATTCTTCTTTTGTATTTACATTTAAAAACTGCTTTTTCAGTTCTTCAACTTTTATATATTGGGCATTAATTAATTCAAAAAGATCATTCATTTTTCTTTTTCCTGATAAAAGAAGCTCTTCGATAATGGATTGACAGGAAGAATGATAGATAGCACAGAGTGGCTGGCTTCTTCCTGAGCTCACCGGTATGACGGCCATTGCTTCTGGATGTTTGATCATTTCTTCAATTAGTGTAGAAAATAGACCATCTGTTACGAACGGCATATCACAAGCGACCGTTAGATAAAGATCACCATTCGTTTGAGTCATCCCAGAATAAAGACCTGCTAGCGGTCCCATCCCTACAAATTTTTCCTCATCTCTTATCACTCTTATATCTTCTGATGTGCTCATGCTAAACTGCTCTAATAAATCTCTATTTGTTACGATAATGGATTCATTTACAACAGGGTGAAGTTGATTCAGTACCACTTCATAAAAAGGCTTGCCGTGATAAGTGGCAAATGCTTTTGGGGATCCAAACCTTCTGGACTCCCCTCCTGCTAGCAATGTACCTATTATTTTCATAACCACCATGCACCTCCCACAAGAGCGCCAATCATAGACGAGGCGAAATTGACCACGTCATTATTAAATCCTTTTATACCGCTGATTTTGACTGTCCTATTTCCACAATGCATATGGCGTTCGGTTTTTGAACCACATTTCTGACATTTTAATTCTTCTTGCAAGGTTGCTCCAATCAGCGTATCGCTTAAACAGCCGACAAATCCTGCGACCGTAACAATAACTAACCCTAGAAAAGATAAGTCAAAAACAAGTGAACCAACTCCTCCAATTAAACCAGCTCCGAGCAAAGACGCCAATATACCTGGCATACTAATAGCTCCAGAAGTGCCTGCCGGAACGAATTTCATCGTTATTATATGAAGGGGGCGTCGCTTTGAGAGAACGCCAAGTTCAGATGCCCAGGTATCAGAATTAGAAGTGGCAATCGCACTTAGAAAAATAAACAGCCATACATCCCCAGGGAATAAAAGCATCATTATTCCAGCGAAAGCAGCAACCCCACCATTTGCAAGAACTTGATACTGATCTCTCGAAGCGCCCTTTTCAACAATTTGTTCCACGCCATCTTTTAACTGCGCTTTATACTTACTCCATATAGTAGAAGTTAAAAAAAAGATACCAAGAAGCAAGAGCCCTTTCCAGCCAAAACCTAGTGCGATCGCGCACCCAACACCTGTGGCGGCTATTGCTCCATTTCTCGAAAGTGCATGAACTTTATATCCTAAAATACCTGTTATAGCACTTAAAAAAGCGTAAATGATCATTTTACGTTAACAAGCTGTTCATTAGTAATGATGGCTTCCACAGGTACGTCAAAAGATTCGGTTGGCACCTTTTCAACGACTTGAAATTGATAGGCAAGGGATACGGTTGAGTTTGAATAGTGTTGCAAATATCGATCATAGAAACCGCCACCAAATCCAATCCTAAAGCCATTAAGATCAAAAATGAGACCAGGAACAAGCAAAAGATTTATTTCTTCTGGGGGACACACTACTGTTTTATCGGGGCGAGGTTCTTCCAACCCAAAATAAACGCTTTCTAGCTGATCCCACTCTGTTAAGTAGCGAAAAGTCATCTGCTTCGTCTTCGGATTGCACTTCGGGACTGCTACTCTCTTTCCATCAGTCCAAGCTTTTTCTATAATTTTCTTCGTATTTATTTCACCTTTCATTGCCACGGTTAATCCGATCGTTTCAGCCTTTTTGAATGGTTCATATGTATAAAGACGTTCACGTATTTGTTCATCAAGCAATATTTTCTCATCAGCACTAATTTCTTTTAATTTCACTTTCATGTTTGTTCGCCATTCATGTTTTGATTGCATCATCATTCCTCCTACTTTTCTCTTCTATTAGTTTACGAGAAAATGTGCAAATAAAAAAGCAGTAGGATATCCTACTGCTTACTTTGTTTCGCGATGTAACGTCTGCTTTTTAAGTCTTGGGCTGTATTTTTTAAGTTCAAGACGATCAGGGTTAGTACGTTTGTTCTTCGTCGTGATGTAGTTACGATCGCCTGTTTCAGTGCAAGCCAATGTAATTTGTACGCGCATGAATATCCCTCCAAATCCTATCAAACTGTTCATTTAACAACATACTTCATTATGATAACAAACATATCTCATTCAATCAAGTTGTTTTTGTTGAAGAAAGTGACTCATATTTCTCAAGATAATCCTTCACCACATCTACGTACGTTGCATGCGACCAGGTTAAGGGTGCTACAGATAGTGGTTTACCCGTGTAAGGATGAACCTGTTCTGGTAGTATACCACTTGTGAGGGCCTGCTTAAATACCCAATCAATATGATTCTTCGCATCGCGAAGTTGTTCAATCGTTTGAGCACTAGAAATTTTCCATTTGGCGATCCATAGAGTACAAATAACCCACGGATTCCCTGGTACTTCTTCTACATTTTGTGATTGTTGAAAATAATAATCACTAACATAACGTGCTACACCGCCTATACTTGTTTTGACAGACAGGCGTTTTTCAATTTCTTCCATTGTACGAACGACCCTTGGATCATCTGCAGGGAATACTCCAAAAGCAAATAGACCAAACAAACTGCTTTCTATTGTATAATCCTTCGTTATCTCTCCAGTCTCACCATTGCGGTACAACCCCCGAATAAAGCAGGAACGGGTCTTATCATATAAATGTGTCTCAATTCCTTTTTTGATCCGCTGTGCCCCTTCAAAATAGCTATCAGCGCGGTCATCTTCACCAAATAGCCTTGCAAACGAATGAGCTGCCATCAAACCTCCATAGCAAGCTGAAGCTGTAAAGCTAAAAATTCCAAATCGCTCTTCCCAAAGATCGTAAGAAGGAAGTGGTAAATCTAGCGCTTCATCCATAAATTGCAACAAGAACTTAGCTCCTGGCCGTACTAAGAACTTATAGAGCGATTGAGCAAATTCAATATCTCCTGTCGATTGATAATGCTCCCAAAAAGCCCAGAGAACAAGAGCAGTTTCATCTTCTTGTATTGGAAGCTGAGATTGCTTTAAACGATCCACATAGGGATGCCAGCTCGATCCTACAGAGCCATCAGGATTGTATTTGTGATGTAAATACCCTTCTTTTGAAAGAAGCTCTGCACAGCAGCGATAGAAGTTCGCCACCATTCCATGGTAACCTGCTTTTGACATCGCTGAAGCAATGAGCGCGCCATCTCTTGGCCACATATAACTATAATGGTCTCGATTGTAATGCAAAATGTCTGAATCATTCGCCGCAATAATCGTTCCATTTTGGTTGGTTTGCGTTCGAACAATTAATAAGCTTCTTTTATAAAGTGAAAGAATGTCCGATCCTAAGTCTGTCTCAGGTAACACCGACTTATTCACCCAACGGTTCCAGTACATCCGAATTTTTTCAACAGTCAATTGTGTTCCAATCTCACTTACATACTCATGAATACTACTAACTTCTTCCTTCGTTCTTCCAACTGTCATCCAATAATAGGCTACTTTCTCACTGTTAGGTTCCAGCTTCGTTTCCAAAGAAAATGTGCTATCTACTGATCCCTGTGCGATGGGATTCACATGTAAGTGGCCGTCTTCAGCATCGCGCCACGTACCTTCAGCAGCCTGGAATCGTTTCACACCAGAAGTATACTGTTTAATCCCCGCCCCATCTATTTCACCATTAAAAAGAAAATATCGATATCGTTTGTAATGAATCATCGACTTAGTATCCGGACAATAATAAGCTGTATCGCCTACTTCAGTTTCATAAATATTCAGATCTTGATGAAAAAAAATCCTAACGTCACGTCTTTGACCTTCAAGGTTATGAATCGTAATCTTACGAATCATCAGCATCTCACGCTGATGGACCCCCTCTTCAAACACAAGCTTAAGTCCGAGATGAGGATGGACAGCCGTACTATATGTTACCAGCGTGTCTTGATCATAATTAGGCTGAATCTCCCATTCAGATGAATGTAACCATGAAAATTTCCCATCTACCCAAACCCCTATACGATTTGCATGACCTTGAACGTGATTTTGCTGCCCAACATACGGATAATAAATATCTCGTATTTGAAGAAACTGGTCCATATTTATAAGCAATTGTCCATTTCCTATTACTAAGTGTCTTGGCATTTTGCTACCTCCTATCCATCTCCTACACTAGTTTATTGCACGAGTGGACAGGTCATTACTTAAGCTTTCTAATTATATGAAAAAACCACACTCTAATTTAGAGTGTGGTTCGATCACTATGCATTAAGGTCGTATCGTTTCCCCTTCACAACATAAATCACGCTTTCGGAAATGTTCGTACAGTGATCACCAATACGTTCAACATAGCGGCATATAAATGAAAGCTGTTGAATTTGACTAACACTTTCAGGATGTTCGGTCATTAACTCAAGTAGCTCCTTCACAAGACGACCATACATGTTGTCAATTTCATCATCTGCATCAGCAACAGCCATAGCCTTATTCACATCTTCATCATAGAAAGACGCAAGAACTTCTCTCAACATGTTATTTGCTTTCTCAGCTAGCGCTGGGATTTCTTCGATTGGCTTTACGAATGGCTTGTCGCCAATACGGATAATCGACTTTGCAATGTTGACCGCAAGATCTCCAACACGCTCAACATCTGTTGTAATTTTAAGTGCTGAGATGAGTCTTCTCAAATCTGTTGCAAGCGGCTGCTCTTTGGCAATTAACCAGATCGCTCTTTCATTAATTTCTTCCTCAAGTCTGTTTATTTTATGGTCATTTTCAATGATCTCAAGAGCTTTGTTAACATCCTGAGCTTTTAATGCTGTAATCGCATCATCAACTGCTATTTGTGCTAGTGATCCGAGTTCAAGTAGTTGTGACTTTATCTCATCTAACTGTTCCTGGAAATTCTCTCTTACTACCATGGTTGCTCACCCCCGAATTTATTAACCGAAACGGCCTGTAATATAATCTTCTGTACGCTTGTCAGTTGGATTAGAAAACAGCTGATTCGTATCAGAAAACTCAACGACTTCACCGTTTAAGAAAAAGGCGGTTTTATCAGAGATACGAGCTGCTTGTTGCATGTTGTGAGTTACAATAATAATACTGAAATCCTTCTTCAATTCCTGAACAAGCTCTTCTACTTTAAGGGTAGAAATTGGGTCAAGAGCAGAAGTTGGTTCATCCATTAGAATCACGTCAGGCTCAATAGCAAGGCAACGCGCAATGCAAAGACGCTGCTGCTGCCCACCGGATAAACCGTAGGCATTCTCGTTAAGACGATCTTTTACTTCTTCCCAAAGCGCTGCGCCTTTTAAGCTTTTTTCTACGATTTCATCTAAAACCTTTTTATTTTTAATTCCATGAATTTTAGGGCCATAAACAACATTTTCATAGATTGACTTTGGAAATGGATTCGGTTTCTGGAAAACCATACCTACCTTTGTGCGCAAGTCTTCTACTTTATATTTGTTTTCAAAAATGTTTTTCCCTCGATAATTAATATCACCAGACATTTTTACAATCGGCACCATTTCTACCATTCTGTTAAGTGCTTTAATAAAGGTTGATTTCCCACACCCAGATGGCCCGATGATGGCTGTTACCTGATTTTCTGGAATTTCAAATTTGATATCTTTAAGTGCTTGATCTTTACCGTACCAAAGATTGAAATTTTGAATGCTATAAACTGATTTCTCCTCTTTATTCTGTTTTTCTGAACGAGGAGCTTTCACAACTTTTTTTTCATCCATGATTGTTTTCAATTTCAAAATCCCCTTTTCACATTGATGAGAGTTTTATTCAATCTACAGTCTCTTTGAGAATTTATTTCGTATTAATACAGCAATTGAATTCATAATGAGCAACATTGCGAGAAGTACAATAATACCAGCTGCTGCTACATCGTGGAATTCCGTTTGTGGACGACTTGTCCAGTTGAAAATTTGAATAGGCATTACTGTAAATCCGGACAGTAAATTCTCAGGTAAATAGGCTACAAACGTTAGTGCACCAATCATTAGAAGTGGAGCTGTTTCCCCAATTGCTCGAGAAAGGGCAAGAATTCCTCCTGTAAGTATTCCAGGAATAGCAGCAGGAAGTACTACTTTCTTGATGGTTTGCCATTTTGTAGCACCCATTGCATAAGAAGCTTCACGTAATTCTTTTGGAACAGAGCGAACGGCTTCTTGAGCTGCTACTACAATAATTGGTAGAATAAGTAAGCTCATCGTTAGTCCACCTGCAAGAACACTACGCCCCATTTCCAACATACGAACAAATACAGTTAGTCCGAGTAAACCAAAAACGATTGAAGGTACGCCAGCCAAATTGGATATATTGATTTGAATAAAAGTTGTAAACTTATTTTTCTTTGCGTATTCTTCGAGATATATCGCAGTTCCTACACCAAGAATGAGTGAAACTGGAGCAATCACAGCCATTAACCAAAGTGAACCAAAGAAGGCTGCTTTGATCCCAGCTTTCTCAGGGAAACGCGATGCGAAATTTTGAAAGAACTGAAGGTCGAGATAACCAATTCCTTGAGTGAATATCCGATATAACAAGATAACAAGTACAACAAGGGCAAACATCGTTGCACCAAAAAAGATTCCTTTAAGAATTTTATTTTGTGTTAATCTGGTTTGCATTCTACTTTTAACTTTTGCCTGATCTACTAATTGCATTAGTATTCCTCCCTGAATCTACGAGAAATATATTGCGCGATAAGGTTCATGATAAGCGTGAATAGGAAGAGCGTCATACCGACAGCATAAATGCTGTAATAAATTGTCGTTCCAAATCCGGCATCACCAAGACTTACCTGGACAATATAAGATGTCATCGTTTGGATCGATTCCGTAACATCTAATGTAAGCTTAGGTGTTGCACCACCCGCTACTGTTACAATCATCGTTTCACCAATTGCTCGAGAAATCGCAAGCACAAAGGATGCAATAATTCCTGATAAAGCTGCTGGCAACACAACTTTCACAGCTACTTCAAAACGAGTTGCCCCAACACCAAGCGCACCTTCTCTAATTGCATTCGGAACAGAACTCATCGCATCCTCAGAAAGCGATGCAATCATGGGGATAATCATGATTCCAATAACAATACCAGGACTTAACGCATTAAAGACCGGTAAGCTCGGAATAATGTTCTGTAGTACAGGTGTAACAAAGGTTAAAGCAAAGAAACCATACACAATTGTCGGAATACCTGCTAATACTTCTAGAATCGGTTTAATAAATCTTCTTACACGATCACTTGCATATTCACTCAAATAAATGGCTGCTGCAAGACCAAACGGGATAGCAACCAGCATGGCAATTCCAGTAATCATAAGTGTTCCTGAAATAAGTGGCCAAATACCGTAATCAGGATCACTTTCAAAGAATGGATACCAATCTTTGTTTGTAAAAAACTCAACAATAGACACATGGTTAAAAAAGGTGATTGTTTCGACAATCAGTGTAAACACAATTCCGAGCGTTGTTAATACCGAAATAATTGCACATAAAAGCAATAAGCCCGGTACAAGTTTCTCCATAAACTTCGCTCGTGCTTGATTTTTCTCTTTTTTGTCTTTAATCATTTGACGAACTGAGCTTTGCATTTATTACTCCCCCTCACAAAGAGCAAAACAGGATTAAGTGAGGAGTATGAACTCCTCACCAATCTGCTTTAATTTATTCTTATTTACCAGCGATTTCGTTTAGCTTATCCATATCTTCTGTATACTTTTCTTCTGGAAGAGCTACGTAACCTACTGCTTCAGCCATATCTCCAGCGTTCTCAAGTGCGTATTTAGTGAAATCATAAACAGCTGGATTATCAGTTACTGCAGAATGTTTCACATAAGTGAATAGTGGACGGGAAAGTGGTTCATAAGATCCGTCTTGAATTGTCTCTGCATTCGGCTCTATTGCTTCGCCGTCACCGTTAACAATTGGAATAACATTTAAGCTATCTTTATTTTCAAGATAGTAAGCATATCCGAAGAATGCCATACCGTTTTTAGAACCAGTTACACCATTTACAAGTACATTGTCGTCTTCAGAAAGTGTTGCTTCTTTTACCATTTGCTCATCTTCTAGAACAACTTCATTAAAGTAATCATACGTACCAGAGTCCGTACCTGGGCTAAATAGTTCGATTTTTTCTTCAGGCCATTCAGAGTTAACGTCACTCCACATTGTTGCTTCGCCAGTCCAGATCATTTTAAGCTCGTCGATTGTAAGCTGATCTACCCAGTCATTTTCAGAGTTAACAACGATAGAAAGGCCGTCTTTTGCAATTTCAAATTCAGTGAATTCAATTCCAGCTTCTTCAAGCGCCGAAACTTCTTCTTCTTTAATCGGACGAGAAGCGTTACTCATGTCTGTTTCTCCAGCTGCGAACTTTTCGAATCCGCCACCAGATCCTGAAACACCAACACTTACTTTTACGTCAGGTTGTGCGGAAGCATATTCTTCAGCTACAGCTTCCATGATTGGAAATACTGTAGAAGATCCGTCCATTAGTACGTCTCCAGAAACTTCACCATCGCTGTTTGTGCTACCAGAGTTTTCTGTATTACCAGAGTTATTCCCGCAAGCTGCTGCGAAAACCATTACTAGCGACATAACTACCATGAGCATAATACCTTTGAACTTCATGTAATTTCCCCCTAAATGGATGTTTGTACTTGTGACCAACCAGGTTGTTTGTGTACTGGCCTCTCAATCACAATTCTTAGAATACAGGCTAGATATTAATGTCGTATAAACCGAATGTAAAGAGATTGTAAATGCGTGTCGGAAAACGTTTTAATTAGTCTTTTTTGGGGCATACCTTACTTTTGCAATGCATTCAGCCTATCACTTCACCTCAATCTGACAGATATTATTCATTAATTTGTCCTTAAACAATAAAAAAAACCGCTTTTCAGCGGTTTTTCATGAAATGCTATTCTGTTTCTTTTTTGTTAGCCTCAATAGGTTTCTTCGCTTCATCTTTTAAATCAAAATAAGCATCTAGAACGCGTCCACCTATTTTTTTATTAACATATCCTGAAGAAGAATCATTTACTTCTGGAACTACTACAGAAAAGGCTACTTCGGGATTATCATAAGGTGCATAGCCAACAAGGGTTAAATTATATCCATCTCCGATTTGCGCTGTTCCAGTCTTCCCAGCAGCTTGATAATCATCACTTTGGAAGTAAGGATAATGTGTACCTGCGGTTCCATTTGCCGTATTCATAACCATCCACATCCCCTTTTGGACATGTGTCACTTCTTCTTCACTCATTTTAATTTTGTTTAACACCTCTGGAGTGTTTTGGAAAAGAATAGTATTTGATAGACCATCTTTTTCAGAAGGTTCATGAACTTCTTTTAATATGTGTGGCTCAATACGATAGCCGCCATTTGCGATTGTAGAGGTATACTGAGCCATTTGCATTGGTGTATACGTATCATACTGTCCAATTGCAAAATCGAGAATTTTACCGAATTCATTCACACCTCCGTTTAATCCTGCACTTTCACCAGGGAGATCAACCCCGGTTTTAACGCCTAGACCAAACTGAGAGAATGACTCTTTTAGCTCATCGTAAGCTGAAGGGTCATAACTACTACTTTCGTACGGAGCATAGTCATAGTCAGCCATCTTCATCGCGATTTTCCACATATATACGTTTGAAGATCTTTGTAAAGCAACTAGGTCTGATATAGGCCCCATCGCATTAGCCGTATAAGAAGATTTTTTACCTTCGTCCTTAAAGTATAAAACTTCATCCACAAGCGTCGTATTCGGGTTAATAACACCATACTGATAACCTGTTAAAACAGTTGCTCCTTTAACAGTCGATCCCATTGCGTAGGAGTCACCGATCACTCCAAACGTTCGGTCTTTAAACTCTCCGTTGCTATATTCCTTACCAGCAAGAGAAAGAATTTCACCTGTTTTGGGATCCATCATGACTACATAGCCTCGTGTTGCCCCATATTGTCTTGCATCACGAAGCTCTTCATCGAGAATTTTCTCGACTTCCTTTTGAAGATCGATGTCTAATGAGAGGACCAAATCGTTTCCTCTTTGTCCTTCAATTACTTTCGGTTCACCAATTGGCTCTCCTGATTTGTCGGTCACGTAGGTTTGCTTTTCTTTTTGACCTTTTAAGTACTCTTCATATTCTTTCTCGAGATAGCTAATCCCCACTTTGTCATTTCTTTCGTAATCTCTCAAACCATAATAATCTAACTCATCTTTAGGGATTGGTCCGACCCTTCCGAAAATTGTTTGAAGAGTATTTCCATAAGGATATTCTCGAGTTGCGTCTGCTTGAATTTCTATTCCAGGTAGTGAACCAAGGTTTTCACTTACTTTAGCAATTTCATCTTCAGTTAAACCAATCTTAATTGTTTGAGATGATAAAGCGTACCCAGTATCCATCGCCCTTTTGATAGCAGCTACCTCAAGCTCTTGTGGATCGTTCTTAATCTCTTCTAAATCATCATCATTAATCCGTTCAATTTGGAGCTGATAAGCTTCACTCGACTCAAGTTCTTCCCACTCTTTTTCCGTTAGCTTTGCCTTCGCTTTTTCCGGATTCGTCACAATCCAATAATCTTTAAGATCTCGATCAATGACATCATCTGTATCTTTTTCAATATACCCAGCTAATTTCTGAGCTAATTCAAGCCTCTCAGCTTGCTTAGTATTCTGCGTTCGGATATATGTAAGCGCAAATTCAGGGTTATTATCAACCAGAACTCGCCCATAACGGTCATACATTTTCCCACGAGGCGCTGTTGATTCTGCTGTAACATTCTCAGTTTGCTCAGAAACACGCTCGTATTCTTCACCATTTACAATCTGTATAACGCCCAGTCGAAGAATTAATGTAGAAAACAAAAGGAATACAGATAAAAATAATATATTTAGCCTTAAAGGCACATGATTTTTCTTTTTCTTCGTGTTCACGATAGACTCCCTTCCCTTAAACAAATATAGACACCTGTTCCAGACAGGTGTCTCTGCTCTCTCTTCTACTTACTATACTTAGTGATATAAAAAAAGTAAAGGGTCTAATGAGCTATTGTACGGTGTCAGGAGAAGGGTTTGGGGGATGGGGAGCTTGAAGTTTTCTTACAAACAGGTAAATAAACGAATGGCCAGCACCAACAATTAATAATAAAATCGGAATGCTCGTTTCATCGTCGAATAACGCTACTGTTATTAAGAATAAAAGAACGGAAACAATTCGTCCTAAGTTTAAGTACACCTCTCGAACGACAATGTACTCAATCCGCATTTCAGCTGCATTCCAAGCCTTACCGATCACATCGTACGTAAGCGAAATGTAGGGAACAAGTAAAAGTGGATAAGCAAGAGAAATACAAACACCATACATTAACAACCGGGCAAACGTTAGGTCGGATACAAGCAAGAAAACCGAAGCGTAAAGAATAAGTCCGCCATATAAAATAGCCTTCTTACGATATCGCGGTTTAATCAATCTCGTCGCCAAATAATAGGCTAAAAACGATACTCCTGAATTAACAAGTCCAAATGTACCAATTGCAAGCTCACTTTCCGTCGTAATAAAAACCAGGACAACGATAATGAAAATAAAGGTACCTTCTCTTATACCTTGAAAAAAATGCGCGTGTAAAATGTTAAGCCAATCTGTATTCGCTTTTCTTTCTTGAAAAACACGTGTAAATGAAAAAGTCCCTTTGGCAGAACGACGTTCGAGAAAGAAACTTAAGATTACAGCTGCGAAAAACAAAGCAAGTGAGACGGCAA
The DNA here is from genome assembly GCF_056173645.1 of Anaerobacillus sp. QJM3NY_32. Taxonomy (NCBI): domain Bacteria; kingdom Bacillati; phylum Bacillota; class Bacilli; order Caryophanales; family Bacillaceae; genus Anaerobacillus; species Anaerobacillus sp. QJM3NY_32. Next base: position 2,755,679 of record NZ_CM149684.1, read on the forward strand.
ATATTACTTTGTATCCCGTGAATGCTTCTAGACTTGAAATAATAACACCAGCAAATATTGGCCCAATCATCCCAGCGAAAGATGTAAGTAAACCAAGGAATCCATTAAAGAAATCCCTTGTGTCCGGTTCTGTAATTTCGAATGTTAGCACATTAAATGCAAGCCAATAAAAGCCAAACCCTATTCCGAGTAAAGCGCCCAGTAAGATAAGCAAATGACTAGCGTTCTGACCAAGAAAAAGCACTGTTATATAGAAAAGAGCGAGAAAAATCACTCCAATCCGCAATACAATAACTCTATCCATTTTCTTAGCCCATCTACCTGCGAGAATAAAGGTAAGCGGCTGACTTATAACCGCAGCAAGGTTGTATATACCTATATCCGCAAACTCACCAGACTGCTTCCACAAGTAAACATTTACGAACGTATTTGAGAGCGCAATACTCAGCGCGTATAAACCACCGATTGTAAGTAATAACAACAAATCTTTTGTTACTTCTATCTCACCAATCATATGTTTTATAACTTTCATAACAAACTCCCCTTTTTTCATCCACCCTTATTTTGACTTAAATTCTGTTCGTTATGCGGATGAAACAAAAAGGATAAACTGTTTTTGAAAGGGGACTGGGTATGTATTACTTTCTATATCGGACAGACTACATTACTGAAGACAGTCAAATCCAACTACTTCAAAGCGTTCAACATCTTATAGGAGATGATGAACACTCGTTCTTTATTAATAGGATGAGGCACTATCTTCAAATCCAATATCGAAATGATCTCATCTCATTAACCATCACAGATCATCAAGTTCTGATTTGTACACCTCATGATTTTGAAACTGGCTGTGATTTTACAGATTTTATAATAAATTTCATGCTACACCATTTAGGAACAATTTATACCTTAATCGAACCATAATAGAAAAACCCCCAACATAAATGTCGGGGGTTTTGAAAGCTTGGTAAATTATTTAGCTGCTTCGTAACGCTTTGCAACTTCATCCCAGTTAACTACATTCCAGAATGCAGCGATGTAATCAGGACGTTTGTTTTGATACTTAAGATAATAAGCATGCTCCCAAACATCTAGCCCAAGAATTGGTGTAACACCTTCCATTACTGGAGTATCTTGGTTTGGAGTGCTTGTTACTTCAAGTTCTCCACCTTTTACTACTAGCCAAGCCCAGCCTGAGCCAAAACGACCAGCTGCAGCATTAGCAAATTCTTCTTTAAAGCTTTCAAAGCTACCAAATTTCTTTTTAAGTGCTTCGCTTAGATCACCTGATGGTTCGCCGCCACCGTTAGGGCTTAGCAATTGCCAGAAAAGTGAGTGGTTAGCGTGCCCGCCACCATTGTTTCGAACAGCAGTGCGAATGCCTTCAGGAAGTGCGTCAAGGTTGCCAAGAAGATCTTCAAGGCTCTTAGATGCATGCTCCTCATGACCTTCTAGTGCACCATTTAATTTTGTTACATATGCGTTATGGTGCTTGTCGTGGTGGATCTTCATTGTTTCTTCGTCGATGTGTGGTTCTAGTGCATTGTAGTCGTAAGGTAGTTCTGGTAGTTCAAATTTAGCCATTGTGAATCTCCTCCTTAAATATAGTATGTAACTTGCTGTTAGGGTAGCGTTAGCCACCACTTGAACATGATGTCGTCACAAGTTTACACTAGCAGAATTGTCATGCGTTTTCAAATAATAAACCTTTGAATTTCCGCAACACAGATAAAGTTTCCCCTCAGTATATGGAATTAAACATCTTAAAGAAAAAAATCGAGAATTAACAGCGTAATAACATACATAAAACATAAAAAAACTCGTCATTAATTGACGAGTGGGATCTTTATTGAGTGGTGGCTCCGGACGGAATCGAACCGCCGACACGAGGATTTTCAGTCCTCTGCTCTACCGACTGAGCTACAGAGCCAAATCATGTTATCAGTATTAATTTTAATTAGTATGTAGTTTGCATTTACATTAAAAGTAATTTGGCCTTGCTATGAGCTTAGGTTGCCCCTAGGGCAATCCGATCAAATTCTGACGAAGAAGTATGTTCGACGTAGTAAGAATTTCATTTTGGTTGCGGGGGCAGGATTTGAACCTGCGACCTTTGGGTTATGAGCCCAACGAGCTACCGAACTGCTCCACCCCGCGATGATGTAAAAGAACTTAATTTGCATCCATTTTTTAGAAAGCTAACTTTTAGAAAATGGAGGAGGAAGAGGGATTCGAACCCCCGCGGGCGACTAAGCCCCTGTCGGTTTTCAAGACCGATCCCTTCAGCCAGACTTGGGTATTCCTCCGATATGCATTTGGTGGACCCTGCAGGACTCGAACCTGCGACCGGACGGTTATGAGCCGTCAGCTCTAACCAGCTGAGCTAAGGGTCCTTATGTAATAAGTGGGGCGGCTGATGGGAATTGAACCCACGAATGCCGGAATCACAATCCGGTGCGTTAACCACTTCGCCACAACCGCCATGTTGTATCGTTGAAATATATGGTAGCGGCGGAGGGGATCGAACCCCCGACCTCACGGGTATGAACCGTACGCTCTAGCCAGCTGAGCTACACCGCCATATGGCTCCACAGGTAGGATTCGAACCTACGACCGATCGGTTAACAGCCGATAGCTCTACCACTGAGCTACTGTGGAATATTTCTTAACGACAAGAACTAATATATCATATGGATAAAGAAAGCGTCAATAAGTTTTTCGAATTTAATTGAATTAATCTTAATTCCAGTTATGAAAATACTATATCACGCTTTCATTTTGTCATCAAGAACTTATAGGACATACACTAGGAACACAACAACCATGATCGTTTGGAGTAATCCTTTCATAACAGCTCCACCAAGAAAACCAAGCAATGAACCTACACCTACTTGAACAGATTCTTTAAAAGCTTTTCGATGAATAACTAGTTCAGCTAAGATAGCCCCGATAAATGGTCCAAGGATGATCCCTGCAAACGGAATGACAAATGGGCCAACAAGTAAACCAATTGTACTCCCCCATATCGCCGCCTTTGACCCTCCATACTTCTTCACGCCAAATAAATTACTAGCATAGTCCGCAACAAATAATAACATCGTCAGCAGAACTTCAACAATCCAAAAGGAAATAGTCATTGAACCAAAATCAAAAAACACCCCATACAGGATAAACCCAACATAAATAAATAGTACGGCTGGAATAATCGGATAAATCAATCCCACAAATGCAATGATGAACGACGCAATAATCAGGCACCATATTAGAATATCCACGCTTTCAACCTCCCTTCAACTTGACTCTATTTTAGCGGAGATGTCACTTTTCTTCTATATAATGATAAAAAGAAGCAGAGGCATCCCTCTGCTTCCCGCATTTATTCTTCTCCAATGACGGCTTCTGCAATATTCACCGCATGGTCACCAATACGCTCAAGGTTACTGATGATATCAACAAAAACAATTCCAGCACTTCCAGTACATTCACCCTCATTTAGACGAAGGATATGCTGCTTACGAAGCGTTCTTTCCATTTTGTCGATCTTATCTTCTAGCTTAACAACTTCCTGCGCCTTAGCTACATCCCATTTATCAAGTGCATCAAAGGCTTCATTGAGTGCAGAAAGAGTCAGATTAAACATTTCATCAAGGTCTTTCATAGCAACGTCAGTCATCTTCACTTTATTGCTTATTTGATAATCAACCAACTCAACAATATTCTCCATATGATCGCCAATACGCTCGATATCACGAACTGAGTCCATTAGCATACCGTGTCGTGTCGACTCATCTCCAGACAGAGAAGTTGCTGATAATTGGATAAGGTAATCTGTAATTTTATTATCCAGGTTGTTAATAGCTTCTTCATACTGAGCGGTTTTTTCAGCGCTCTTCTGACTCTTAGATGTTAAATAATTTGATGCTTCTTTAACACCCTTATAAGCAAATCCGCTCATTCGAATCACTTCTTCTTTAGCTTGTCCTAATGCAACAGATGGAGAGCGTTCGATAAATACTGGATCAAGGTGTTTTGGCTTATATTCAATCGTTGCATCATCACCAGGAATAATTTTTGTAACGAGATAGGCAAGTCCGGCAATGAATGGGAATTGGATAACAGTATTTGTAATGTTAAAGATCCCGTGTCCGAATGCAATCGTCATTTCCGGTGTTAAGTTTAATGCATCTCTTAAGTATTCAATAAACGGCGTATAGGCGAATAAGAATATTAGGAAAAGCGCCGTTCCAATTAAATTGAAAATAACGTGAGTCAGTGCTGTACGTCTAGCGGCAACGGATGCACCGATAGAAGCAAGAACTGCGGTAATCGTTGTACCGATATTATCTCCAAACAGAACTGGTAATGCAGCTTGAATATCCATTGCGTTCTGTGAATAAAGACCTTGCAATACACCAATTGTCGCACTGGAACTTTGTACAATGACAGTAAATACTGTACCGATCACAACGCCTAACAGTGGGTTCGAGCTCATGCTTACTGTTAATTCTTGGAAAGCCTCAAGGCTACGAAGTGGTTTCATTCCCGTACTCATTAATTCAAGTCCAAAGAACAACGCACCAAATCCGAAGACGATTTGACCAGCGTAGTTAATTTTCTTGTTTTTAAAGAAGAAAATTAACAAAGAACCGATGGCTATAATTGGAAGTGCGTAATCTTTAATAGGAAAACCAATAATAAATGCTGTAACAGTTGTACCAATGTTCGCACCCATTACAACGCCAATTGCTTGCTTCAGAGTCATAAATCCTGCGTTAACAAGACCGACTGTTAAAACCGTTGTTCCTGAACTACTTTGTATGAGAATAGTTACAATGACCCCAGCGAGCACACCCATAAACGGGTTAGTCGTAAAACGATCGAGAATGTCTCTTAATCGATCACCTGCTGATCGTTGAAGGCCGTCTCCCATATACTTTAGTCCAAACAGGAAAATACCAAGACCTCCCACAAACTGAAAGATCATCTCCTGAACGTTGAGTTCCATCATTTCAACCCCTTGCACTTATGTTTTATTTTTTTCGACAATACTCAACAAAGTCCCTTGTCTATTATCTACATCGCTCCCCCCTTTGTAAAGAGTTAATATAGATTTGTAAAGATATTATGCTGAAAACAAATTTATTTCAATAAAGTTTCACCAAGAATACTGTTCCCTTCTCTCTATATAAGATAAACTGATTGGGTGGAGAAACGCTCCACATTTAGAAAGGAGATTATTAATTTGAACGTTTTTAAACAACTTTACTACAGCTTATTTTCCCCTAAGATGATGGCCAGATTCCGTTTTCAAAAGCTAGGCAAGCCAATATTGTACGTGTTTTTACTTATGTTCCTTTCTTCTGTGCCAGTAGGAATTATGACGGCTCTATCCTTTACAAACGCTTATGAGGATCTCAAAACACATATGTCAGATCTACCAGAATTCACTTTAGAGGACGGATCTTTAACAAGTGAACAGTCTGAACCGCTTATTCGACAAAATGATGAAAATACTTTTATTTTTGATGCGACAGACCAGACAAAGCCTGATGATGTTGATCAATATGATTCCGTTATCGCATTCCTAAAAGATCGTGTAATCGTTGTAGATAGCGGTGCTAGACAGGAGTTTAATTACAGTAACTTTAGTTCGATGACTTTCACGAAGCAAGATGTTAATGAGCTAAGTAATAATCTGGACAACCTGCTCCCTATCTTTATTCCGTTACTGATATTCGTTATCTATTTGTTTCAAACCGGCCTTAAGTTTATAGGAGTTACCGTACTAGCTACAATTGGACTACTATTGAGAAGTATTACCGGAAGAAAAGCTTCTTATAAACAACTTTGGGTCTTATCTGTTTATTCAGTAACAATTCCAACACTCTTCTTTGCGATTATGGCCCTCATTAAAACAGCAGTCCCTTTAGGATTCCTACTTTATTGGATTGTGGCCATCATGCTACTTTATCTTACGATTAAAGAAATCCCGTTACCAAAAAAACGTGTAACGAACGAGCGAGCAAATGATTCAACAGAAGAAAAATTTTGATAATTTACTCAAATCCCTTGCTTTTCACTTTAAAGTGATGTAGATTATGAAAAAAGCGACACAATAAAATTCCATATATTTTCAATTCTTATCAAGAGAAGCAGAGGGACTGGCCCTATGAAGCTTCAGCAACCACCAGATATTTTCTGGTAAGGTGCTAACTCCAGCAAGTTGATTTCAACTTGGAAGATAAGAAGAAGAGCAACCAAAGTCTTCTTCTTATAGAGGGCTTTTTTTATTGCCCTTATTCAATGAAAAGGAGATTGATTATGTCGAATAAACAGTTAGAAACACTACTTGTCCAATTAGGTAATCATTCAGATACTAAAACCGGTGCGGTAAATCCTCCAGTGTACTTCTCCACATCGTATAGCCATGAAGGCATCGGTCAATCCACCGGATTCGATTATTCAAGAACCAAAAACCCGACACGATCCATTTTAGAATCCGCTATATCAGAACTCGAACATGGTGATCAGGGATTTGCTTTTAGTTCCGGAATGGCTGCGATTCAAGCAATCCTTGCCATATTCAAAAGCGGCGACCATATTCTCGTCTCAGATGATTTGTATGGTGGGACTTATCGATTATTTGCCCATGCTGAAAAACATTATGGTATCTCCTTCACATATTTTGATACACAAAGAAATGAACAACTTTCATCACTCCTAACTCACCGTACAAAAGCCATTTTTGTTGAAAATCCATCTAATCCATTAATGAAATTAACAGATCTTGAAAAAATTGCACGGATAACAGAAAACAGGGACCTATTATTTATTGTAGACAATACTTTGTTCACCCCTCTTCTACAAAACCCACTACTGCTTGGGGCGGATATCGTCGTGCATAGTGCCACTAAGTATTTAGGCGGTCATAATGATATTCTCGCAGGGCTTGTGGTTGCAAAAGGTGAGAATATTTGCGCTGAAATCCAACAATACCAAAACGGTGCAGGCGCTGTGCTTTCTCCTTTTGATTCCTGGTTATTAATGAGAGGCATGAAAACCTTGCCACTCAGAATGAAGCAGCATGAAGAGAATGCCAGAAAGATAACTGAATTTTTAACAAATCATGAAGCAATAACAGACGTTTTTTATCCAGATAAAGGTGGGATGCTTTCTTTCAGATTGCGCTCCGAAGAATGGGTAGATCTCTTTCTTAGAAAATTAACACTTGTCACATTTGCTGAAAGTCTTGGAGGGGTAGAAAGCTTTATCACATATCCTTCAACGCAAACTCATGCTGAGATACCAGAAGACATCAGACTTGAAAAAGGGGTGTGCAATCGACTGCTACGTTTCTCTGTTGGGATTGAAAACATTGATGACTTAATACAGGACCTGAATCAAGCATTGTCCATTTTTAAAGAGGAGGTTGTTCAAATTGACAAATACTGATTATACATTTCAAACAAAACTTCTTCATAACGATCACAAATTTGATAAAGCTACGGGAGCTGTTAGCGTCCCTATCCAACAGGCTTCTACATTTCATCAGATGGATTTTGACCAACCTGGAAAATACGATTACAGTCGTTCAGGCAACCCCACTCGCGAAGCGCTTGAAGAAACAATTGCCAATCTTGAAGGTGGGGTTAAGGGATTTGCGTTTGCTTCTGGGATGGCCGCTATCGCCACCTCGTTTATGCTCCTTTCACAAAACGATCACGTTCTTATATCTGAAGACGTCTACGGTGGGACGTATCGCATGATTCACGACGTTCTCGGGAGATTTGGAATTAAACATACTTTTGTAGACATGACAGATTTAAATGAAGTGGCGAGAGGTATTCAATCCAATACTAAAGTAATCTATATCGAAACGCCTTCTAATCCTTTGCTGAAGGTAACTGACATTCAAGCCGTTGTTAAATTAGCTAAAGCGAATAATTGTTTAACATTTGTCGATAACACCTTTATGACACCTGCTCTACAACGTCCGTTAGACTTCGGAGCCGATATCGTATTGCATAGTGCTACGAAATTCATTTCAGGACATAGCGATGTCGTCGCTGGTCTTGCTGCCGTAAAAAGTGAGGAATTAGCGGAACAGCTTGCATTCCTGCAAAACTCGTTTGGATCGATTTTAAGCGCTCACGATTCCTGGTTAGTTCTCCGTGGCTTAAAAACATTGCATTGTCGGCTAGATCAATCGTCTAGATCTGCGTTTCGTCTTGCGCATGCTCTTACTAAAGAAAAGATGGTAGAAGAAGTCTTTTATCCAGGGCTTTCTTATCACCCTGGTCACTCCACTCATATTTATCAAGCCGCTGGTCCTGGTGCAGTTTTGTCCTTTCGGTTACCTGATGAAAATGCCGTGCGTCTATTCACAAAGCATGTTCAAATTCCTGTTTTCGCGGTAAGTCTTGGTGCCGTAGAATCAATTCTCTCCTATCCAGCTAGAATGTCACATGCTTCTATGCCTCCTATAGAACGAAGAAAACAAGGCATCACAGATGGATTATTGCGATTGTCTGTGGGACTTGAAAATCCTGATGATTTATTAAAAGATTTCAAAATTGGATTTGCAGCTATTAGAAAGCAATACTCCGCTTCCGAAGCGAGTGGTCAACTATGAGTTTCCTTAATAAATTAAAAAACAATATTCTAATCGGTGATGGCGCGATGGGAACACTTCTCTATTCATATGGGGTAGATCAATGTTTTGAAGAGTTAAACCTATCGCATCCAGAGCAAGTATTAAACATACACCGCGCATATGTAGAAGCAGGTTCAGACGTGATACAAACGAACACCTATGGAGCAAACTACAGTAAATTAGCGAGATATGGTCTTGAAGATCTTGTAAAAGAAATGAACACTGAAGCTGTTAAATTAGCTCGACAAGCAGCAAACAAAGCGACTTATGTATTTGGAACGATCGGTGGCATACGAGGAATCAATACTCAAAAGACTTCTCTTGATGAAATCAAACGTAGCTTTAGAGAACAGTTATACTGTCTTCTACTTGAGGGCGTTGACGGGATCTTACTCGAAACTTATTACGATCTTGAAGAAATTTCATCAGTCCTTGGGATTGCTCGAAAACAAACGAACCTCCCCATAATAGCTCAAGTTTCCATGCATGAACCCGGGGTTTTACAAAACGGGACCTCCCTTCCATCTGCTCTTAAACAATTAGAAAAGTCTGGAGCAGATGTGACAGGTGTTAATTGTAGACTAGGGCCATATCACATGATTCAAGCTTTTGAAGAGGTCCCCCTTTCAACTAGTTATCTCTCTGCTTATCCAAATGCAAGTTTACCTGACTATGAGGAGGGACGATTGGTTTACCCCACTGCCCCTGATTATTTTAAACAAAGTGCTGAATCTCTCCGCAAACAAGGTGTTCGATTAATTGGAGGATGTTGTGGTACAACACCAGAACATATTGCTGCTGTTTCAAAAGCTTTAAAGGGAACAAAACCTATTACTCATAAAAAAATAGAAGTAATAGCTAAAGAAGTCACACAAACCGAAAACAACATAGAACGTTTGCCCCACTTGCATGAAATTGCTCAAAAGCAACGTTCTGTTATCGTAGAGCTTGATCCGCCTAAGAAGCTAAATACAAAGAAGTATCTCCAAGGTACGAAGGCCCTACAAGAAGTCGGAGTAGATGCTATTACACTAGCTGATAATTCCCTTGCCTCACCTCGTATTTGCAATACAGCTATGGCATCAACTATTCAGTCACAATTTAATGTTCGCCCTCTCGTGCACATAGCTTGTAGAGACCGGAATATCATCGGATTACAATCGCATATAATGGGGCTTCATACACTGGGAATTAATCAGGTACTCGCTGTTACTGGAGATCCTACAAAAATAGGAGATTTTCCAGGTGCAACTTCTGTATATGACGTATCATCTTTCGACCTTATCCGGTTAATCAAACAATTCAACAACGGGTTATCTTATTCCGGTAAATCACTTGGGATGAAGACTTCCTTTTCGATCGCAGCAGCTTTTAACCCTAATGTTCGCCATCTTGATCGAGCTGTCGCAAGACTTGAGAAAAAACAGCAGTATGGGGCGGATTATTTTATTAGTCAGCCTATCTATAGCGAAGAACAATTAATCGAAGTACATGAAGCTACAAAACATTTAACGTGCCCTATTTACATCGGAATCATGCCGTTAACAAGCTACCGAAATGCCGAATTCCTGCATAATGAAGTACCAGGAATAAAATTATCTGATTCAATACGTAAGCGAATGTCCACAGCCACCGATGCCAGTGAGTCACAAAATGAAGGACTCGCCATCGCAAAGTCCTTAATTGATACAGCATTCGATTTATTCAATGGCATTTATTTAATAACACCGTTCTTGCGCTACGAATTAACAGTAGAATTAACTCGTTACATTAAAGAAAAAACTCGTATTGAAGAAGAAAGGAAGATTCATAGTGGTCTACCCCTCATTTGAAGATCTACTTAAGAAGAGAATTCTTGTTCTTGATGGAGCCATGGGAACAATGATTCAACAGGCTAATCTTAAGCCCGCTGATTTTGGTGGTGAAGATTTCGAAGGCTGCAACGAATACTTATCTTTAACAAGACCAGACCTTATCTCCTCAATACATGATGATTACTTAGCTTGTGGTGCTGATATTATTGAAACGAACACTTTCGGAGCGACCGATCTCGTACTCGACGAATATAATCTTGGCCATCTTGCTGAAGAGCTTAACTACACATCTGCCATTCTAGCAAAAGAAGCAGTTTCCAAAGTGACGACATTTGATAAGCCCCGTTTTGTAGCTGGTTCAATGGGGCCAACAACAAAAACATTATCTGTTACAGGTGGCACTACATTTGAAGCTCTATGCCGATCCTATCAATTACAAGCAAAAGGATTACTAGAAGGTGGCGTAGATCTCCTCCTTGTTGAAACAAGTCAGGATATGCTAAATGTTAAAGCCGCTTTTATTGGGATTTCAAAATCTTTTAAAGAAAGCAATCGTTCTGTTCCCCTTATCATTTCTGGTACTATCGAACCGATGGGAACAACTCTCGCAGGTCAAAGCATTGAAGCTTTTTATTTATCACTTGAACACATGAACCCAGCTGTTGTTGGTCTAAACTGTGCAACAGGACCAGAATTTATGAGAGATCACCTCCGATCTCTATCAGATCTTGCCACAACTTCTGTGAGTTGCTATCCAAATGCGGGTCTTCCAGATGAAGAGGGGCATTATCATGAAACGCCAGAAAGTTTGGCATTAAAAATTAGAGGATTTGCGGAAAAAGGATGGCTAAATGTAGTTGGCGGTTGTTGTGGAACGACACCTGCTCATATCAGAGCGATATCAGATTCTGTGAAGAATGTTCAGCCTAGAAAAGCACCTCACTCCCACCCGCACGCAATTTCAGGGATTGAGCCATTTATCTATGATGAAAACACAAGACCTGTTCTTGTCGGAGAGCGGACAAATGTGATTGGTTCACGGAAATTCAAACGTCTTATAGCTGAGGAGAAATTTGAAGAGGCTTCTGAAATAGCTCGCTCACAAGTAAAAAAAGGAGCGCAGGTTATCGATATTTGCCTAGCAAATCCTGACAGTGACGAACTTGCAGATATTGAGAATTTCATGAAATATGTTGTAAATAAAGTAAAAACCCCTCTTATCATTGACTCAACAGATGACGCGGTGATTGAAAAAGCCCTTTCTTATTCACAAGGAAAAGCGATCATCAACTCAATTAACCTCGAGGATGGAGAAGAACGATTTGAAGCTGTCACTCCTCTTATTCATAAATATGGCGCCGCCGTTGTAGTTGGCACTATTGATGAGTCAGGGATGGCGATAACAGCTGAACGTAAGCTCGAAGTTGCCAAACGCTCACATGAGCTACTCGTTTCTAAATACGGTCTCAAATCTTCAGATATCATTTTTGATCCACTTGTTTTTCCAATCGGAACAGGCGATGAACAATACATCGGCTCAGCTTCTGAAACAATTGAAGGGATAAAGCTTATTAAAGAAGCGCTCCCGGACTGTCAGACTATACTCGGAATTAGCAATGTATCATTTGGGCTTCCTCCTGTAGGGAGAGAAGTATTAAACGCTGCCTATTTGTACCACTGTACAAAAGCAGGATTAGATTACGCAATTGTGAACACTGAGAAATTAGAACGATACGCTTCCATTTCTGATAAAGAAGTTCGGCTTGCAGATGAACTTCTTTTCGAAACAAACGACATGACTCTTGCTGATTTTACAGCTTATTATCGTGGTAAAAAGAAAGAAAGCAAAGTACAAACGTCGAACCTCACGCTTCAAGAACGACTTAGTTTATATGTAGTAGAAGGAACAAAAGAAGGTTTGCTGCAGGATTTAGAAAAAGCCCTTAATGAATACAGTTCTCCACTTCAAATTATCAATGGACCTCTAATGAATGGGATGGCAGAGGTGGGTAAATTATTTAATGATAACCAATTAATTGTTGCTGAGGTACTCCAAAGTGCAGAGGTGATGAAAGCTTCCGTCGCTTTCCTCGAACCTCACATGGAAAAAGAAGATGCCTCCCATACCAAAGGGAAAGTATTATTAGCAACCGTTAAAGGCGATGTTCATGATATTGGTAAGAACCTAGTTGAAATAATATTAAGTAATAATGGTTTCGAGGTGGTTGACCTTGGAATCAAGGTTACCCCTACCGATCTTATTCATCAGATTCACGAGCAACAGCCAGATTTTGTTGGACTTTCAGGACTATTAGTGAAATCTGCCCAACAAATGGTTCTGACCGCTCAAGATATGAAGCAAGCTAAAATATCTATACCAATTATGGTAGGCGGTGCGGCTCTATCACGTAAATTTACCGATAATAAAATTTCAGCTGAGTATGATGGACCTGTTTTTTATGCAAAGGACGCAATGGAAGGACTATCGCTTTCCAATCGGCTAAGTAATGAAGAAGAAAAAAGAACTCTTATGGAAGAGCAATTTAAAAAAAGAGCTACTCAACCTGTCATAGAAAGGAAAACTAGCTCTAATAACGGAACGGCCGTTGCTGTTAAACCTGTTTCTAATGTAACGACTGATGTGCAGGTTTATCAGCCATACGATCTCGAGCCGCATATTTTAAGAAATTACTCTGTTGCACATATTGAGCCATATATAAATATGCAGATGTTAATTGGACATCACCTGGGTCTTAAAGGGAAGGTATCAAGACTATTAAAGGAAAAAAACGAGAAGGCTGTTCATTTAAAAGAAGTGGTTGACCAGCTGTTAACTCGAGCGAAAAAAGAAAATTGGATACAGCCCTCAGCGAAGTATCAATTCTTCCCAGCACAGTCCAATGGGAATGAAGTGATCATTTACTCTCCACATGATCATCAAACAGTTATTGAACGGTTTTCGTTTCCTCGTCAGCAAAAAGAACCTTTCTTATGTCTTGCTGACTACCTTCGTTCGGTATCAAGTGGTGAAATGGATTATGTTGGATTCTTTGCTGTTACAGCGGGAAGAGGAATTCGAGAACGTTCTCTAGAGTTAAAAAATAAAGGTGATTATTTGGAAAGTCATGCACTACAAGCAATAGCTCTAGAGACTGCTGAAGGTCTTGCTGAACACATTCATCAGTTGATGAGAGATAAATGGGGATTCCCAGACCCCACAGATTTCACTATGCAGAATCGATTTTCAGCAAAATATCAGGGTCAACGCTTTTCCTTTGGATACCCTGCTTGCCCCGAACTCGAAGATCAAAACAAGTTATTTGCACTCATTCATCCCCGAGACATTGGGATTGAATTAACGGATGGATGTATGATGGAGCCCGAAGCCTCTGTCACTGCAATGGTTTTCGCTCACCCAGAAGGAAGATACTTTAACGTTTTATAAGAAACAAAAGGAGGAGCCAGGGCTCCTCCTTTCTTATCTTATGGTAATTTTAGGATCGTTTCAAACGTATCATTGATGATCTTGAAACAGAAAAATAGTCTAAGCGAATCAATAGCATGTGATTATAGAAATGTCTTATTCATAGCTTTTTCTAAAATGTCCTTCTTTTCACTTTCACACATGTTATTGCTCTTTATTTCCAGCCTTTTCTTATATAAACTCTCTACATACTGTCCATATGACTGGTCATATTGCAACGAAAGGTCATCTCGAATTTTCTTTGCGAGCAACGGACTTGCTCCACCTGTAACAACAGATATCACTAGTCTTCCTCGCCTCAACGTTGCAGGTAGAGACACGTTACCTCTGTCAGCCTGATGTGATGCATTAACTAGCTGATTATCTTCGGCATGTTTGACAACAAATTCATTCACTTCATACGAATTGGTCGCTACAATAATTAAAAACGCATTATGTATATCACACTCCCTAACTGCGCGTTCCACGAGGGTAATATTGTCAGAATCCACATATTTCTTAATATCACTGTGAATATCAGGACTTACTACTTTTAGATTCGCACCGCAACCAAGTAGACCTTTGAGCTTCCTAAGCGCGATACGACCCCCTCCAACAATGACAACTTTTTTTCCTACCAGGTTAAGGGTAACCGGATATTCCCTCATACCTTTACCTCCATCTCATATGCTTCTATTACTCTTTCTTTCAATACATCTTTCAAAAATTCATGGTAGCCGAGGTAATGACAAAGATAGAAATCTGGACCATCTCCATCTAACCTACTTATTTTATGTTCCATTTCTCTCATTAGAACACCTGTAAATAAAAGATAAGGAATGACAAAGACCTGACTATTAGTGCCGTTTTTAGCGTGTTTAATTCCTTCATCAAAGGTTGGAGTTGCAGCTGCAAGATAGCACACAGAGACCTTTTTAAATCTCATCTTTTCAAGGATTCGCCTTGCGATTCGATCTAAATCTCTTATTATATCAGGATCACTACTTCCTCTCCCTACAAGTAGAGCACTTGCATCTTGTTGAATGGAAACTCCTGTCTCCCTAACTCTTTCTTCTATAATAGAGATCAACTTATCGTGTACTCCTAAAGGACATCCCATGTGAACAGTTATCGATGGAAATTCTCCAGAGACGCGCTCTACTTCGTTCGGAATGTCCTTCTTTACATGAGTTGCTGCAAGTAATAAGACGGGTACTACCACAATTTCTTTCGCACCTTGTTGTACACATGTTGATATACCCTGATAAATATCTGGCTTCGAAAGCTCAAGAAAACACGTCTCTTGGATTGGATACTCAAGTTCTTTTTTACACTTCTCAACAAATTCTACCGCTTGATTTCTTCCTTCTTTTACGCGACTACCGTGACATATATATAGAACGGCTTTCACTATCCACCACCTCCTATAAGGCGCTAACGACCGACTTAGTGCTTTGTTCATCTCGTGACATTTTCTCAAACCAATTCAGTTTCGACCTTAGGTTTACCACTTCACCCACGATAATCATGCTTGGGTTTTGCACTCCTGCTTTCTTTACATCTTCTGTTATTGTCTCAAGGGTACCCGTTACGGTTTGTTGCGTTTGTGTTGTTCCCCAGTGAACAAGCGCAACAGGAGTTTCTTTATTTCTTCCATATTTTCGAAGCATCGAGCAAATATAAGGTAGATTTTTCACTCCCATATAAATGGCGAGTGTATCTATACCTTTTGCGAGACTCTCCCAGCGTAATTCTTCTTCTTCGCCTTCTTTACGATGACCAGTTACAAATGCAAATGTTGAACTTAGTTCACGATGTGTTACTGGAATGCCTGCATACATAGGGGCAGCAATACCAGAAGTAATTCCTGGAACGATTTCAAAGGGGATTCCATGGTTTGAAAGGACTTCGGCTTCTTCACCACCTCGACCATAAACAAAAGGGTCTCCTCCTTTTAACCTTGTGACCACTTTCCCTTTAAGTGCATGCTTTACGAGAAAACGATTTATGGTTTCCTGTTTTAGCGTGTGGTAATCAGGTAGCTTACCGCAGTATATTAACTCGACCCCTTCTTTTGCGTAATCGAGAAGGTCTTGATTGATTAAGCGATCATAGAGGATCACATCTGCCTGCTCAATACACTTTACGCCTTTCACTGTAATTAAGTCGATGTCTCCTGGTCCTGCGCCAACTAGATAAACTTTCCCCATCTGATTTCCTCCTCCACGAGATGATTTTATTCTTAAAAATCACTTAAGATCAAAAGTTATTGATTTATAATCAACCCTTGCTTTACTAAATAGGACATCACTTTATCAGCACATTCTTCTCTTGAGTCGTTATAGGTATCAATGGTGATTTCGGGATTGATCGGTTCTTCGTAAGGAGATGATACGCCTGTGAAGTGAGGAATCTCGCCACTACGAGCTTTTTTGTATAATCCTTTAGGATCTCGACTCTCACACTCATTTATTGGACATTTCACATATACCTCAATAAATTCACCTTGTTGCAGAAGTTCACGTACTACTTGTCTATCACTATTGAACGGGGAAATAAATGCAGTGATTGCGAATTGACCGCTATCAACTAGTAGTTTAGACACCTCCCCAATACGTCTAATATTTTCCTTGCGATCTTCTTCTCGAAAACCAAGATCCTTATTTAAACCCTGACGGATATTATCTCCGTCTAGTACATAACTTTGGACGTTTAATTCATGAAGCTTCCTTGAAACATCATTTGCCAGCGTTGATTTCCCGGAACCAGACAAACCTGTAAAGAAGAGTACTGCACTTTTATGCTGATTCCTCTGCTGCCTCATTTCTTTTGTTATCACTGTATCGTGCCAGGTTAAGTTATTGTTCACTGTCATCTCAAATCTCCCCCTTATGCGTTCACTGTCTTCTCACTCATCCCTTTAATTAATACCTCCACTACCTCAGGACGACTGAATGTTGCTGGAGGCTGCTCCCCATTTCGTAAAAGGGCACGTACTTTAGTACCTGATAAAATGACGTGATGTTCTTTTCCATGAGGGCACGTTTTGGCCGAAGCCATGCTATCGCACTTCTCGCAGTAGAAACTGTGTTCAAAAAAGAGTGGTGTAATTCCTAATTCCTCGCTTGTAAATTGACTAAAGATTCTCTGGGCATCATAAGTGCCATAGTAATCACCTACTCCGGCATGATCTCTCCCCACAATAAAATGTGTGCATCCAAAGTTTTTTCGAACAAGCGCATGAAAGATTGCCTCTCTTGGCCCTGCATAGCGCATAGCAGCAGGAAAGACACCAAGGTGCACACGATCTTCAGGGTAATAGTTCTTAAGTAGAACTTCATAACTTTCCATTCGAATTTCTGCTGGTATATCATCTGATTTGGTTTCACCTACAAGAGGATTCAAGAACAAGCCATCCACTGTTTCAAGTGCGGTCTTTTGAATATACTCGTGCGCTCGATGAACCGGATTTCTTGTTTGAAATCCTACAACTTTCTTCCAGCCCTGACGTTCAAAATACTCTCTTGTTTCAGATGGATCATAATGATAGCGGTCAAACTTGCCTTTTTCGGTTCTTTTAATAAGCGTAATTCGTCCACCAATGTAAACATCTGGTCTATCGTAAACTTTTTTCACTCCTGGATGTTCACTGTCCTCTGTTAAATACACGTGGCGCCCCTCCACTCCCTTATCAGGAGTATATTTGGATTCCACTTCTATTGTGCCGTACACAGTCCCATTATTAGTTAACTTCACTTTATCACCAATTGCGATCTCAGCAGCTCGTTCGTGCGTAACTGGCAACGTAATAGGAATGCTCCATGGCAACCCGCTTTCTAATTTGAGGTGATGAACGACTGACGTATACTCATTTTCATTAAGAAAACCAGTTAACGGACTATACGCTCCTGTTCCGATTAATTCCAGATCACTTAACGCAGTAGCGTCTAACTCAATTTCTTGAATAATCCCATCAATTTCAGTATTAGGTTTGTAACGGTTAATCAATGTTCCTCCATGCGCGTTAATTGTTGCCATCTTAATCCCTCCAAATTGAATTTATTATAAGCTTCCTTCGTCTTGTAATGTTCTCTTTTGAGAGCGAATCGATCGAATTAAACTTCCTGACCCAAGCGTCGCTAGAATAACGCTGCCAATTGCAATTAATGTATATAAATCACTTTCTAAAAAAAGTTTGATCATACTATAAGAAATAACTAAAGAAAAAACCGGTGAAACTGCCCAAACTTTAATCATTCGCGTAATGACATCTTTCTGCCAAAGCTGAAATCCATCTTTAGCAGTTCCGATACCAATGATCGATGAGGTGGTAATCTGGGTAAGCGGCACCGGAATCCCAAATAAGGAAGCTCCAATCACAAGTCCAGCGCTCGTACCTGATATAGCACAACCTTCACCAAGTGAAAATTTTGTGATGCGATAACCATTCGTTTCAATGACACGTTTACCAAAAACTAAAGCACCTAAAGCAACAAAAGCTCCCCCAAAAAATGCGCCGTGAGAAAGGGATAAAACTCCCGCTCCAACTAGCGGTCCAATCGCATTTGCGACGTTATTCATTCCCGCTGAAAAGGCTTCTAGAAAACCGGCTACAATTAAAAAAATGGTGAGTGGCTTTTGCCACTTTGAAGTAAGATTGATTCTTTGTTTTAAAAGACCAAAAATTTTCCCAACACTGAGAGCTGTCGCAAAAGCAATAACCGGTATAACGATCCACAACAACATAATGAACATCACATTCTGAAAGTACAAAGCACGGTAAGCAATACCAACTCCTACCACTGCGCCCACAGTAACTTCACTTGTTGATAATGGAATCCCCATCATATTTGCTAGAAAGAGCGCTGTTGTAGCTGAAATAAAAATAATCAAGATAACCTTTAGACTGAGTACGGAAGAAGGTATAATGCCACTCCCCATTGTTTTAATAACATTACCTCCACCTAATGTGGCACCACCAACAATCCCAATCGCACAAACACTCAGTGCTACGCTTCTTCTTTTAATCGCTCCAGCCCCGTAAGCCACTCCCATCGATGCCGCAGCTCCACTAGCCCCAATATTCATAGCAAAAAAGAGAGCCACTGTAATAACTAGGGTTGTCATGACCGTCACCGATTTGGTGCTGAATCAAAATGCAAGCCGCATTCCGTTTTTTCCTGATTTGCCCATCTCCCAGCTCTAGAATCACTACCTTCCAATACTCTTTCAGTGCATACCGCACATCCTATACTTGGGTACCCTTTATCATGAAGAGGATTGTATGGTAAATCCTTTTCGTACACGTACCTCCAAACATCTTTCCATGTCCAATGAATAAGTGGACAAACCTTAATCGACTGAAACTTATCATCTCTATTGAAATAATTTGTCTTTTGTCTGAGTGGCGACTGCTCTCTCCTTAAACCTGAGATCCATGCACTTACATGATCTAATTCTTCATGCAATGGTATGATTTTCCTCAAGTTGCAGCACTGTCCCGGGTCTCGCTCCCATAGAGCATCCCCTTTACTTAATGCCTGTTCTTCGACCGACTCCTTTGGTTGCTTTAACTTAATATTTAGAGATGGATATTTAGCTTTCACTTTATTAATTAGCTCATAAGTCTCATCAAAATGGAGACCTGTATCCAGAAAAACAATCTTCGCGTTCTGGTTTACCCGGGAAATCAAATCAATTAGAACGACACCCTCAACACCGAAACTACAAGCATATACAATATCATCTTGGTATATTTGATACGCCCACTCCAGAACTTCAAGAGCCCCTTTCGTTTCTGATTCAACGTCGAATTCAGGTTCCTTACCCGACCAATTATTATAGAACCAATTCATTTCTAACCCTCCCAATTCCGATCAAGGAAATATATTTAAAAGTTTAAAAAAAGAGGCGGTTCTAACCTTTAGGGTTAGAACCGCCTCTAGTTTCTCTAGTCAGCGCCAATATTAAAGTCGTTCTTTTTCTTTTCTTTCAAGTTGAACAACTTTCCCATCTTGAACAACAAGCGTAATTGACCCAAATTTTAACGAACTTAGCATTCGTTCTATACGTACAGCAACGTCTGAAAAATTCTGGTCTTTCGTTCCCATCATGCAACCTCCCTTAGTCATAATAATCATGAGGAGAAGCTTATAAATGAAAAAAGCCTTCCCAAATTGGAAAGACAGATCAGGTTACCTTAATTCACCTTATCTTCCAAAATGGACTCCATTTTGCTGGAAGTAGCACCTTGCCAATCAGGCAGGTTGCTGGACGTCAACGGGCCAGTCCCTCGGTCTCTCTTGATAAGTTATTTTCTAAATCTTAACTATTATCTAACAATATGTCAACCCTAGTTTAGAGATCGGGATAAAGGGATTAGAAAAGAATATGAAAAAAACCCCGAATCTATGACTCGGGGACCATTTTTAAATTGGATGACGTTTACTTTCTTCTTTTTTCTCTTCTATTAAGATACGCGTACCATCTACAGACGTAATAACTACTGCCGTATCCTTGTCGATCCAACTTCCAACAGAAATGGCGCTGTACTTTTTCTCATTGACTTGTATTGTTCCACTTGGTCGAAATGGAGTAATTGTCATAGCCGATTCTCCAACTAAATTCTTATACTCAGCGTTCATGGAATTATACCCCATTTCACTGCTTAACCGATCCTTTAACGTCATTTTCGTCCACATAGAACGTGCGGGGAAAACACGCAAAAACAGGAATGAAGCAGCCGTACCAATTAAAAAACCACTAGAAACGAGAAGGCCATAAAGGAAAGTCGGAGAAGGAATGGCTACGGCTGTAACCATCATAATTAATCCAATCAAACCAAATGTACCATCATTGAGTAATTTCCCATCAAGAATAACTAAGCCTAAACCAACAGCAAACACAAGTCCCATCCAGAGAATTGATGATAAAGAAGTAAGATGGAAACTAAAATAAAATGTGAGCAATAGTATTCCGATCAATCCAAAAATACCTTTTACACGGACAAGTAACTCAGCAAACAAGAATAGCACGCTAAGTAAAACGATAAGAAAGCCAACTGCTGGCAAAGATAGAATCTCCATCCTCGCTCCCTCCTTTTCCTTCTTCTCTTATACGTTCAAAAGGGAAGAAAGTTTCAGTCACTTGTCACCTTACGATTGAAATACCCCTTTTATTCCATCAATAATCGCAATAAAGAAATCAATGATTTTTTGAATAAATGACTGTGTCTCGTCTTTATTTAAAAACTCGTCCAGGTTTTCTCTCGCGTGCTGCAACTGACTCTTCATTTGATCCCAATCAATATCAAGATTTTTCATTCGATTAAACAGTGCAACAAGACCATCCAACTCATCTTGAGTCAATTCAATACCTGAATCGTTAGCAATTTGTTTAATAACTGTTCTTAAATCATCTTCCGTCTCAGGTGGGTTTGTAGCAATTTCATCCTTAATCTTAGTCATTAGCTCTGTTGCTTTATCTGCGCCAATACTATCGCTCAATTTTGCAGTAGTGACAAGCTCTTCATTTGCTACTTGTTTTTGCTCCTCAGGTATCACTTCATCTGTGCTTAACTCATAAGCTTTGATTAAACCAGTTAATGCAGCCGTACCTGAAACCTCCATTGGTGCTGTCACATAAACATCAGCATCTTTTACTCCAGCTGTTATTAAAGCATTTGCGTACATTTCATCTGTTACCCAATTAATATTTTTTGTGTCAACGCTTAAACCAGCATCTTTTTCACCAATGGTTATGGAAGAAGAAGATAAGGCGCGGGTACCGATTAGCGCTTTACTTATATAATTCCCAAGATATTTATGCTCTTCTTCATTTGATACCGTTACCGTCATTGCATTTTCCGGAGCTTCCATTTCATCAACTAGCTTCTGTTTTTGCTCTTCAGATAGATCTTCACCAAGTGTAACGATGACATCACCGACGCTCGCATCCGCTTGTGCCACCATAGGAATAATAGACATCATTAACACCATCGACAATAAAAACGGCAATCCTTTTTTAAGCATGTTTTGGTCTCCTTTTAACGTGGGGCTCTAATGAAGAGTAACTCAGTTAATCTCCCCATCTCTTAATATTCTACTCGACACTCGATCGAAAGAAAAGATAATTAACTAGGAAATCTGTCATATCATGGAAGGACAAGCATATCGTAGTACAAAGGAAATCATTCTGAAGGAGTTGCGAGAGATGCGAAAACTATTGTTAAGTTCCCTATTTCTGCTTGTCCTTCATACAACTTATTATGATTTAACAACAGGAACTCTTACAAATAACAGAGCTATTTCAGAAGTATCAGAAGCAGTCGAAGTGGGGTCACCTGAAAAAAACTCTCCCTATGTGGTTTATAAAATAAATGCTGGCGATACTGTTCTTTCTTTAGTAGAAAAAGCGAACGGCTCAATACCGGTTCCGATTGAAACGGTCGTTCACGATTTTGAAACATTAAATAAAATTCATCCAACTCTTATACAAATTGGGAAAGAATATAGGATACCAACTTATGACCAAACATCTGCTCAATGATTATTTCTTGTCAATAGCTCTCTAAAGTTGCTACAATGGGATAGTATTACAGATGAGTCTTATTCCCTACAAGGGAGTATATAAAAGCGATCTAAATCATGAGGTAAGCAATCCTACATGTAAAAGGAGCGATTTTCGCATGAATGAAATTACCCACCGTAGTCAAACTAGACCTGTTAAAGTAGGTCCTTTAACAATAGGCGGTAACGATGAAGTTATTATTCAAAGTATGACAACAACCAAAACTCACGATGTGGAAGCAACAGTTGCTGAAATCAATCGTCTTGAAGAAGCTGGTTGTCAGATTGTACGAGTAGCTTGTCCAGATGACAGGGCAGCAGATGCAATCCCTGAAATCAAAAAGAGGATTAATATCCCTCTTGTCGTTGATATTCACTTTAATTATAAGCTAGCACTAAAAGCCATTGAAGGTGGAGCAGACAAGATACGTATTAACCCTGGTAATATTGGACGTCGCGAAAAAGTGGAAGCTGTCGTAAAAGCAGCCAAAGCAAAAGGCATTCCGATTCGCATTGGCGTTAATGCTGGTTCACTTGAGCGAAAAATCCTTGAAAAATACGGCTATCCTACAGCTGAGGGAATGCTAGAAAGTGCCCTCCACCATATCAAAATTCTTGAAGACCTTGATTTCTACGATATCATCGTCTCCATGAAAGCTTCCGATGTTAACCTTGCAACTGAAGCATATGAACTGGCAGCACGTTCTTTTAATTACCCACTGCATCTCGGAATTACAGAGTCAGGCACTCTATTTGCAGGTACAGTTAAAAGCGCAGCCGGTCTTGGTGTTATTCTTTCAAAAGGAATCGGAAATACGGCACGTATTTCTCTTAGTGCGGATCCGGTTGAAGAAGTAAAAGTAGCTAGAGAGCTTCTTAAATCATTTGGACTTGCAGCGAATGCAGCCACATTAATTTCTTGTCCAACTTGTGGTCGTATCGAAATTGACCTTATTTCAATCGCAAATGAAGTCGAAGAGTACATTTCAACGATCAAAGCACCTATTAAAGTAGCCGTGCTTGGATGCGCAGTGAACGGTCCAGGTGAAGCGCGTGAAGCTGATATCGGTATTGCAGGTGCACGTGGTGAAGGTCTCCTCTTCCGACATGGTGAAATTATCCGTAAAGTTCCTGAGGAAACCATGGTAGAAGAGTTGAAAAAAGAAGTCGACAAAATAGCAGAAGAACATTACAAGAAAATGGCAGAAGAAAAAGAGAAAGCTGAAGCTAACTCTTAATTCTTTTTCTTAATCAAAGAAGAAAAGCCAGGCACTTTTAAAGTGCCTGGCTTTTCTATTAAGGTTTTCAACTAAAAGAACGGTGCGAAGAATAAGCTGATGATCATTGAAGCGGCACCAACACCAATCGCCCATGATCCGAGCGTTGTTAGTCCCTTTCTCCTAGCAACAAATCCTACGACGATTCCCGCTGCTCCAAGAATGACGGGAAGTATGAACAAGGAAATAACCGATAAAGCAAGAGCAGCTACACCCACTCCCACTCCTGTTCGATCCTGTTCTTGTCTTTTAGCTTCAAAGTGTTCATGATGCTCCTCAGCAGTTGGACGTTCATTTTCAGGCGACTGTAAATAAGGACGGTCTAATACACCAGGGGCTACTTCAGCTGCAGCTTCCTCAAGATATTCCTCTTCCGATTCGCTGCGAACTTCGCGCTCCTCGATAAAGTCCAGATCGTCATCATGTCTGTCTTCTGTCATATACATCCCTCACTTTACCTTGTTGTGGAGCATGATTAGTATTTGTCAGTGAGTGTAAGAATATGTTCGTTCAATCAGTAAGATAATCCCAATTCCTTCTTATTGCCTTTCTTTTCTATGATATGATGAAAAGAGAGCAAATCAAAAAGGAGTTTTATTATGACGATCAAAAGACTAGGACTTGATATTGATGGAACTGTAACAAGTCCTAAAACCTTTCTTCCTTATTTAAATTCTTCATTTAATAAACAATTATCCTTACATGATATTACACAGTACAATCTTGCTAACCTTCTCGGCATTCCTCAAAAAGAGTTTTTTGAGTGGTTAAAAATAAATGAAGAGAAAATTTACGCAAATGCCCTTATCGCAGATCAAGCTCATCCTATCCTAGAAGAATGGAAAGTGGATTATGAACTTTTCTACATTAGTGCAAGAGGGGATCATTTACTCAACACAACAAAAGACTGGTTTACATCAAATGCCGTCCCTTATCATCACATCGAACTTATTGGAAAACATGATAAAATTGATTCCATTAAAGAACATAGCGTTGACGTTTTTTTTGAGGATAAATACGATAATGCATGTGCAATTGCAGAGGAATGTGAGATCCCAGTGATCCTTTTTGACACTCCATACAATCAGGGAACAGTGCCTTCTAATGTATCTCGATTGGAAACCTGGCCAGAAGCTCAACAGTGGCTTAAGCACCATAATAAAAGCGGAAGAGCATAACTATGCTCTTCCGCTTTTAGGCATATGCCTGACATGCACCACAACGACCGTACACTTCAAATTTATGTCCTGTTACTTCAAACTCAGAGTCCCCTACTGGGATGTTCTCCATTGGACATGATTCTATTTGGCGAGTTTTACCGCAATCCAGACAAATGAGATGATGATGATGCGTATTCGTTGAACAGCTAAGACGATAGCGCTTTTCACCGTTCCATTCTGTCTCCTCTAATATCGTTAAATCCGCAAACAGAGTTAAATTTCTGTAAATCGTATCAACACTCATCCCGGGATAGCTTTCTTGCATATGGTTCAGCACATCTCTTGCTGAAAGATACCTCTTTTCTTTGGCGAAAAGAGTGACGAGATCCTCCCGTTTTTCAGTGTATTTATAACCTTCATCCTTTAAAATACGCAATGCTGTAGAGACATTCATATATCCACCTCATTATGTTAAGATTTCCACTGTTTTAATCTTTTGAATAGAAGAACGAACAACAAGATCAACGCTGATAGAATAACAATTGTTCCACCAGGGGCAATATCTAGATAATACGCCAGAACCAGTCCACCAAGAACCGCAACTTCTCCCAAAATAATGGAGTATGCGATTGTTTGCTTAAATCCTCTAGCAATTCGAATACTTGCAGCAACAGGAAGCGTCATAAGCGCCGAAACGAGTAGTACACCTACAATCTGCATCGAAACGGCAATCACGAACGCGACAAGTAAAATAAAAATGAAATGAATCCACTTTCCTCTAACGCCTGATACGATTGCTTGCTCTTCATCGAATGAGAGAAAAAATAGTTCTTTGTATAATAAAATCACAACAAGTACGACAATAATCGTTATCACTGCCACAGCCATTAAGTCACTTCGACTAATGGCAATGACGCTTCCGAATAAATAATTAAATAGATCAGAATTGAATCCATCTGCTAATGATAAGAATACGACCCCAAGTCCAATCCCCCCAGATAAAGTAATGGGGATCGCTAGCTCTTCAAAATGCTTGTACACTTTTCGCAGTTGCTCAATAAATAACGAACCCGCTGCTGAAAATCCCATTCCCATATAAACAGGATTAACGCCCTGCCAGAATGTAAAATACTTACCTAGTAGTAAACTAGCAGCTATTCCTGCCAAAGTAATATGTGATAAAGCATCCGCTATTAACGCCTGTCTTCTAACAACAATAAACACTCCAAGTAGCGGCGCAATAATTCCAATTAATATGCCAGCCAAAAAAGCGTTTTGCAAAAACTCAAATTTCCATAAAGCTTCTATCATTTTCTAAATGCCTCCGTGATCATGGTCGTGACTTAGAACGTGAACATGATGGCCATAAAATCCAGATAGTTCACGATCATTAAACTGTTCAAATTCATTTGTTTCACCATGAAAGTGAAGGGTTTTATTCAAACATGCCACGTGCGTTACTTTATCCGTAATCGTACCGATATCATGTGTCACAAGAAGCAAGGTAATGCCATTCTCCTGATTAAGCTTACCAAGAAGTTCATAGAAATCACTCGTTGAATTAGCATCTACCCCCACCGTAGGTTCATCAAGAATAAGAATTTCTGGTTTACTGACAAGCGCTCTTGCAATAAACACTCTCTGCTGCTGTCCACCAGAAAGTTCTCCAATATTACTTGATGCATAATCACTCATTCCTACTTGTTTGAGGGCCTCCATAACTGCTTTTCGATGCGCTGCTTTCATAAATTTGAATAATCCAAGTTTACTCGCTAATCCCATCGAAACGACTTCAAATACAGAAGCAGGAAATCCTGAATTAAAACTATTTGCTTTCTGAGAGACATAACCGATTTTGCTCCACTCATGGAACTTATTCATCTTCTTGCCGAATATATTCACTTGTCCCTTTTGAGGCTTCAATAGTCCAAATATGATTTTAATTAAAGTTGATTTACCTGAACCATTCGGACCTACAAGTCCTACAAAGGCTCCACTAGGAATAGAAAAAGTAATGTCTTCAAGAACATATCCATCCCCATAATGAAAAGAGATATTCTGAAGATCAATGATATTTTGAGAAGTTGCCATAAATAAAACCTTCCATCTATAAGAATCATTACGATTTACATTATGTAGTATACCTTACATGATGAACATTTGTAAATTTCCTTGATGATATTCTATCTCAGATAACTTATTGTAGTCGCACCCCCCGTAATTTGATTGGTCATAAATCGTATAGGAAGTTCCTCAATAACATTAAATGGCCACAGCTTTCAGACTTGAAAGCTGTGGCCATCTTTACGCTTCTTCGGAGAAAGAAACGAAGGTGCTTTTAAGCTGTGTTTACATTTCATGAAGGCTAGCCATCTCCTGAATCTCTTCTGAATAGCTACTTTTCGGTGTTCCTTTTTCTGCTACATAAGCCTTCAATCCGCCGATGCCTCGGTTATAAGCTGTCAGAGCTTCATCCCAATTCTCATATTTTTCATAAAGATAATCAAGATAGGTGACGGAAAGTGTTATTGAAAAATAAGGGTCAAATAGCTTGTCCTCTGAATAATCAATCTCCGCCATATCAGCAATCCATGGAGCCGTATTGGTCATGAATTGAGCCATCCCATAAGCATGCCCATACTTTGTTTCTGGCCCAATGAGTTCAGGGTCAAACGTATTTCCTGTCTCAACTTTCAGAAGCTCATAAACGATTGTAGGATCAATATCTTCTTTCATAGCCTGATACGTTAAGAACAATCCCCACTTCTTACTAAACTTCCCCTCACTATCTTGATAGAACTGTTCGGAGTAAGCTTTCGCCTGCTTCCACTCTTCTACACTTACTGAGTTTGGGTCAAGTGAGTAACCCGTTTCTTTTTCTAATTTACTAATAGCTGTCTGTGTTTTCATCTGATCATTCTGGGATGATTTCTGATTCAATTCACCGACAGTTGTTTCAGCATCGGCCACCTGCTCATTAAATAGATGAGATTGTACAAGGACTAGTGCTAGAACAAGTGTTAGAACAATTACAGTGATCATAGACAGAGGTTTTTTGATATTGTTTTGAATAAAATTAATAGTGTTGCACTCCTTTTCAACTGGTATTAATAAAGCTGAAGAGCACCAGTTAAGGTAATACCCTATCATCTTTTTCTCAAACCTTTCTACTATTTTGCTCATAAATCATTACAATTTCATAAGAAAAAAGACCCCCGGTATAGGAAGTCTAATGAATTGGAGATTTGAACTTCGCCCCTCTTGTTTCTTGAGTATTCATAATTGTAATAAATGCATGAGGGTCAATGTCGTAGATCACACTTTTTAGTTTCGTCACCTCTAACCTTGTTATAACTACATATATAACTTCTTTCTCCTCGTCAGTATAACCACCTTTACCAACGAGTTTTGTCGTTCCTCTACCAAGTCGATCTAAAATAGCATTCGAAATTTCCTCGTATAAATCCGAGACAATCAATACAGCTTTCGTTTCATCAAGACCTTGAATCACCGTATCAATTGTCTTAAAAGCGATATAATACGCCATTACAGAATACATCGCATTCTCCCAACTGAAAACAAATCCAGCCCACGTAAAAATAAATATGTTTGTAAACATAACAAACTCGCCAATTGAAAAAGGAATTTTTTTCGTTAACAAAATCCCTAATATTTCAGTTCCATCCATTGAACCGCCATGTCTAATCACCAATCCAACGCCTAGTCCTAATGTCAATCCGCCAAAAACCGTACCAAGAATAGGTTCCGTTGTAAATGGATCTGTATGGTGAAGAAAGGTTTCGAATGTAGCAAGCCCGATAATCCCGAATAATGTTGAAAAGGCAAACGTCTTACCAATTTGCTTATAACCATAATACATAAATGGAAGATTTAACACGACAACCAGAATAGCAAAATTAAATGCTGTGAGGTGATCTAAAATAAGGGATATCCCTATAATTCCACCGTCAATCAACTGATTTGGAACTAAAAATAATTCAATGGCTGCGGCAGCGAGAAAAGCGCCAATCATAATCATAAAAAGTCTATAAGTTAAATGCGTTTTACTTTCTTTCCTATGCTGTTTTTTCTCCATGGGACCCTCCAAAGTATGTCTCTTATTTCTTTGAAGCCTATGTTAATGAGCATGATTGTCTATTGGCTCATTCACGACAAGTCATGAGTCAAAAGTCAAGAAAACGATAATAAAATAACCTGATCCTAAAAGTTTAGAATGTTCTTTTAGCGAACACCATCGTGAACTGTGTGCATAGTATGAGATAGGCAAAGGGGGCATCGTGATGAATCCAATACAGCTTCAACTTGTAAATTTCAAATTGAATCGTATTACAACAGAGGAATTGCTTCAACTATCTAACCAATATGGTATTACACTTTCAGCAACAGATGCAAAGAAAATTGTGCAAATTTTAAAACAAGAGAATATTGATATTGCGAACCAAACGCAACGAAAACGTATATTAATGAAAATAAGTCGTGAAGTTAGTCCTTCGGTTGCGTCACGCGTAAACAAGTTAATTCTCTCTTTTCTTACCCAATAACAAAAAACCGCTTAAGCGGTTTTTTGTTAGACAGACATTAGTTTACTTTTTAAATCTTCATCAAACTTTTGATTTCGAAGCATTTCAATCTCTAATTTATAAGGCGCCTTCTTATTTTTCTTGTCTTCTCCTACATAAGGCGTTTCTAAGATCTTCGGAACATCCTTCAATTGAGGATGATGAATCACTTTATTAAGTGCATCAAAGCCAATATAACCAAACCCAATATTTTCATGACGGTCTTTAGATGCACCACGCTCATTTTTACTATCATTCACGTGAAGCACCTTTAACCGATCCACTCCGATCATTCGGTCGAATTCATTTAGAACTCCGTCAAAGTCATGAACAATATCATAGCCTGCATCGTGCGTATGGCAAGTATCAAAACAAACGGATAACTTTTCATTATGTGTAACACCATCAATGATTTGAGCTAGTTCTTCGAAGCTCCTTCCGCACTCAGAACCCTTACCGGCCATTGTTTCAAGAGCGATTTGAACTTCTTGATCGGCTGTTAGCACCTCATTTAACCCTTCGATAATTTTCTGAATTCCTTTATCTGCCCCAGCACCTACATGAGCACCAGGGTGGAGCACGATTTGGCGAGCACCAAGAGCATGTGTACGCTCTATTTCAGATCTGAGAAAATCGACTCCGAGCTGAAAGGTTTCAGGTTTTGTAGTGTTTCCAATATTAATAATGTATGGCGCATGGACAACGATGTCACTGATACCATGCTCTTTCATATGGGCCGAACCTTTATCAATATTAAGCTTTTCAATCGCTTTACGCCTCGTATTCTGAGGTGCACCCGTGTAAATCATAAAAGTTGTAGCGCCATATGAAACAGCTTCTTCGCTTGCTCCGAGAAGCATTTTATCACCGCTCATTGAAACGTGTGAGCCTATTTTCAACATTATCTTCAATCCTTCCCTTTTCACTTCATCATTTTATTATATCTTTTTTGCTAATCTGCCATCTATTCATGTCGATTGAAAAAGTAAACTTAACACATGCCCTCTCATACGATTAAGCAGACAAAAACCCTCTGTCATAAGAGGGTTTTGAATTATTTCCGACCGCGCTTTTGCTGAATACGATCTCTTTCCTGCTGCATTTTCTTTTTATAGCCTGGCTTTACTTTCTTAGGCTTAGGCACAAAAACCTCAGGTTTTGATGAGGTAGGCTTTTTTCTTGGAGTTACGGGCTTCGCTTCTACCCACTCACCATTTTTAATTTCTTTGTATTCGATGCTAATGCCTTTTGAAGAAAGCTTTTGTATAGCTTGTTGATCAGATGGTTCTGCCAGTGTATAAGCTATTCCATCGTGACCCGCTCTTGCTGTACGTCCTACTCGGTGAATATAGAAATCAAGATCTTTTGGTAGTTCGAAGTTAATCACGTGTGAAACGCCCTTAATGTCGATCCCTCTTGAAGCAAGGTCAGTTGCGACTACATACTGACATTCAGCTTCCTGGATTTTCTTCATGATTTGTTTACGCTGACGTGCTTGAACACCACCATGAAGTCTTTCAACGTTATGGCCATTTTCAATAAGGAAGTCAGCCACTTCATCTGCCGTTTGTTTAGTGTTAGTAAAGACAAGAGCAAGATAAGGATTAATTGCCTTAGTCACATTCAAAAGTAGCTCTTTCTTCTCCTTATATCGCGCAGGAATAAAAATGTTCTCTACTTTATCAGCCGTCACCTGTTCTGCATTCACTTCTACAAATTTAGGATTGTCCATGTACTTTTTCAAAAATGGCTGCAAGCTCTTTGGAATAGTTGCAGAGAAAACAAGCATCTGTAATTGTTTTGCCATTCGAGATGCGATATAGTCTACATCTTCAATGAATCCCATGTCCAACATTTGGTCCGCTTCATCAACAACAAGCATCGTTGCAGGAAAAACGCTTAGCGCCTGCTCTTCGACAAGATCCTTAATACGCCCAGGAGTGCCGATGACAATATGGGGTGTATTTTTCATACGACTAATCATACGTTTACGATCAGTTCCACCTACAGCCTTTTTAATAGAAATTGCTTCTTCTTCAGGGAGGGTAGAGATCAATTTTAACGATTCGTTGTAAATTTGATCGGCCAATTCTCTGGTAGGCGCTGTAATAACAGCCTGACATTCATTTAATCCACTATCAATTCGATGAATAAGTGGGAGTAAGAAAGCAAGCGTTTTGCCTGATCCTGTTTGCGATTGTCCGATCGCACTGTCACCATTACGTATCGCTGGGACCAGTCTCTCCTGTATTTCGGTTGGTCTGTTGAATTTCTGAGCTTCTAGAGCATCAACTAAAAAAGGCTTAAGCCCTAATCTATCAAAGTGTTTCATTATTATTGTTCCTCCATCCATTAATCCAACTTGTATTATAGAACATTTTTGCTCAAAGCGCCATACGTTAAGGGAAGAGCGATCCTCTTATTTATTTTAGAAAGCCATAAATTCGATGAAAGTGATCGTTTTTCAATTTTGCTACACGTTTGCCATAGTCACCGAACAAGAACAACAGAAAACTATAAGATTGGATCGTCGAACACCATTTTATTAGTAAAGCGATGCCCTAACTAATTTCACTTCATACAACTTCTCATTACTTGTATTGCCCATTAATCTCTATTCTCACACCTTCTATTTTTGTGGCATACCATATTAATACCAAGAGCTTATTATGGTCAAGTTATCATAAGGAGGGTAAGACATGAATCAATTTCCTCCCTCCCCCCAAAGTGGTCCGGGTCCAGGTATGGGCTTTCCATTTTCCGGAGGAGGGTTTCAAAGTCCTGGGCCAGGATTTACACAGCCTCAGCAAACAGGAGGCGGCGGCGGTCTGCTATCCAGGTTTTTAGGAGGAGGCGCTCCTCAAGGAAGTCAGGGACTCCCGACTCCTCCAGGAGCATTTCCAGCCATGCAACGAGGTACCATCCCAGGTTTACCCCAACAAGCCGGCATGCTCTCTAGAATCCTTCCGGGTGCCGGACAGGGTGGCATGGATATGATGGGAATGATCCAAAATGTTCAAAAAGTGATGCAGGCTGCTGATACAATTAAACCAATGGTGCAACAATACGGTCCAATGGTTAAGCAGCTCCCAGAAATGATTGCTTTGTTTAAGGAATATCAGAAGTCTTCAGGGTCAAGTGAAGAGGATGAAACAGTGGATGAAGTTGAAGCAAAACCGAAAAAGCAGAAAAAAACTCCAAAGAAAAAAACAACTAAGAAGCCCACAGGGGTAAAAGCCAAGAAAAAAACAAAAACGACAAGCTCAAATGAAATCAGTATTAAGTCTAAGCCGAAACTCTATGTATGAACATCGTGATTCATTGAGTTATCTCGGAATCTCCTTTATAATTAAGTAAGATCAGTTATACAACAATCCGTATTTGGGTTGAGGAGGTACTCGATGAAAGTAACTAAAATTTCGCCAAGAGGTTATTGCTATGGTGTTGTCGATGCTATGGTAATTGCACGAAATGCTGCATTAGATAAAACATTACCGCGCCCGATCTTTATTCTCGGGATGATCGTTCATAATAAACACGTGACAGATGCATTTGAAGATGATGGTATCATTACACTTGATGGACCAAATCGGATGGAAATTCTCGAAAAAGTAGAATCAGGAACTGTCATTTTCACTGCGCATGGTGTTTCACCTCAGGTTCGAGAGCTAGCGGAGAAAAAGGGCCTAACTGTACTTGACGCTACCTGTCCAGATGTAACAGTGACACATGATTTAATTCGCGAAAAACAAAAAGAGGGCTATCACGTCATTTATATTGGCAAAAAAGGCCATCCTGAGCCTGAAGGTGCGATGGGGATTGCTCCTGACATTGTGCATCTTGTTGAAAAGCCTGAAGAAGTTGATGAACTTGAAATCGATTGTGATAACATCATTATTACAAATCAGACGACCATGAGTCAGTGGGATGTTCAAGAAATTATGGAAAAAGCAATGGAACGTTATCCACATGCGGTTATTCATAATGAAATTTGTAATGCCACTCAAGTTCGTCAGGAAGCCGTAGCCCAACAAGCAGGTGATACAGACTTAGTTCTTGTAGTTGGAGATCCTAAGAGTAACAACTCTAATAGACTTGCCCAAGTTTCCATTGAAGTTGCTGGCACACCAGCCTATCGGATTGCGGACATTTCTGAATTAAAGCTTGAATGGCTTGAAGGTGTTGAATCAGTTGGAGTAACTGCAGGTGCTTCTACACCAACTCCGATTACAAAAGAAGTGATACGTTTTCTTGATCAATATGATCCTGACAACGAAGAAACGTGGACTCGTGAGCTAAGCGTTCCTTCTTCTAAAATTCTCCCTAAAGTGAAAGTGAAAAAATAACAAAAATCCCGCCTACTTTTAGGCGGGATTTTTGTTTATCTAAACTGAAAGGGGTCCGTTATTTCTTGTGAAGACATAATAACCGTATCAAAATTTTTCTCTTCTACAAAAGCCTGCAATTTTTCCCGTACACCCTCAATCATAATCTTTTCAATATTATGGCCTGCATCAATAATTTGGAGCCCCTCCATCATAGCATCGTGAGCTACATGGTAATAAATATCACCTGATACAAATACATCTGCTCCACTAAATCGAGCTGCACTAATAAATTTATTACCGTCTCCACCTAACACAGCAACTTTTTTTATTTTAGAAGTAAGATTGCCTACAATTCTAACACCACTTGCGCCAAGCCTCTCTTTCACAAAACCAGCAAAATCTTCTAAGGTCATTTCTGCATCAAGATGACCTATTCTTCCCAGCCCAAGCTTTTCTGGTTCATTTTCTAAAGGATAAATATCGTAAGCTACTTCTTCATAAGGATGCGCCTTTTTAACAGCATTTAAAACCTTCGCTTGTTGATCTGCATGAAAAATGCTTTCAATTTTCACCTCTTGAACAGCTTCTAACTCTCCTGATTCACCAATAAATGGCTGCGCTTGAACTGTGGGCTTGAATCGGCCAGTTCCTTGAGAAGTAAATGTACAATCACTATATTCACTTATAAACCCTGCTCCTGATTTCGAAAGAGCTGTTCTAATTTGTTCCTGATGTGTAATTGGAACGAATATAGCTATTTTCTTTAGTTCTCGTTGAAATGTTTCAACAAGAACGCTCGTTTCTTGTAGTCCTAATGCATCCGCTAGCATATCATTCACGCCACCAGGTGCAACATCTAAATTTGTATGTGCCGCGTAAACAGTGATGTCATTTTTAATTAGCTTCTCAACCATTTTCCCCTGTTCTGTATCCAAATTGATTTTCTTAAGAGGACGGAAAAGAATGGGGTGATGGGCAATAATTAAATCTACCCCTTCTCGAACCGCTTCGTCTACCACGTTGGGAAGAACATCAAGCGCGGTCATTACCTTTTTAACCTTTTTGTTTAAGCTTCCGATTTGCAATCCAATAGGATCACCATTTTCGGCATACTTCTTTTTTGACCAGGCCTCAAATTCTTGAATAATCGCCTGAGCTGAAGCTATCTTGCTCATGAGAGTACCTCCTTAATGATGTCACGCTCATTCGTTACCTGCGCTTCTTTGTCAGAAACACCTTCTGTATTTGTAAGAGACTGTAAGATCCGTTCTCTTTTCTTTAATTCAATCTGCCATTTTTTCATAAACGCTTCATTTCTATCCTTTAGGAGAAAGGGGCCCGCAAGTAAATTCTTTTGAAGTTCTTTGCCATCCATTCCAGCGTAGGGTTGCTTTCCATTGCCAGCATCAAATACAAGGACTTCGTAAATTTTATCATCTTCCTCAAGAATCCGTTCGTCGACAAGTTCCCAGTTCAAATCCGCAAGTCGTTCACGTAAAAGATGTGCCGCAACATTAGGTTGTAAGATTAGCCGCTTTACATTTTCTAGCTTCTCTACTCCGCCTAGCAAGATATCCCGTATGAGTTGCCCTCCCATTCCTGCGATTGTAATCACATCCACTTCTCCAGGCGAGATGACTTCAAGGCCATTTCCCTTACGTACTGTTATTTCATTGGTGAATCCGCTTCGCTTAACTTGCTTGATTGCCGATTGGTATGGACCCTCGTTCACTTCTCCGGCAATCGCCATAGTAATACGTTGATGATTCATCAAATAACATGGCAAATAGGCATGATCAGATCCAATATCAGCCACACTACTTCCCTCTGGAACAAAATTCGCAACCATTTTCAAACGTTCAGATAATAATTTATCGTTCATTTTTTCACCACTACTTATCCAGTTTTCTTCTCTATAGTTTACCCTCTCTGCATGCAAGCTAACAAGAATTTGCATTCCGTAAAGGTTAATTGACATACAAATAGAAAAGCCTCCTGTTCTCACAGAAAGCTTTTTTCCTTCTTATTTTTTCTCAGATAACCACTGAGCTACTGCTTCAGCTTGTTCTCCCTGAATAACTCCAGCTGGCATTCCCGAACCTTTACCATTATTAATAATGTCGAGAATTTCATCTTTGGAGTACTTTCCGCCAACAGCATTTAGAGCTGGTCCAACCTGGCCGCCTAGATCACCGCCATGACAGGAAGCACAGTTCTGAGCGTAAATATCTTCTGGTGCTGCTGCTTCAGCTTGTTCTTGCTTCTCGCCTTCACCTTCAGCACTTTCTTCGCCGCCCTGTTGCAATGCCCAGAAAGAAACACCAATAATGAGAATTAATCCGATAACTGCCGTCCATGCAAATGGAATAAGCGGATTCTTTTTCATTTCTTTTCCTCCTTGTACCGATTCGCTGATATCGTTTTCCCCAATTATGTAAGAGTAAACAAATCATAACTTATTTTACTTGAAAACGCTATGAAAGAAAAGGGGAAGCGAGGCAAATCACATATTTGTCATTGATTTCACTCTATACTTATCATAGCAAATTTTTCTAATAAAACAAACGGCATCAGCACAATCACTGATGCCAACAATTATTTTTATTTGGATATTTCTGAATTAAGGTTTGCCCATTCAACTGCTGATTCACGTAACTTGTATTTTTGTATTTTCCCCGAAGCTGTCATTGGATACTCATCTACAAAGAAGACGTGTGCAGGTACTTTATATCTTGCAATTTTGCCTTTACAGTATAAAAGAATATCGGAAGCATTAACTGCTCCTTTTTCTTTTAATTGAATGCATGCTACTACCTTTTCACCGTATTTCTCATCTGGTACTCCAATAACCTGAACGTCCTGAACAGACGAATGGGTATACAGAAATTCTTCAATCTCCCTGGGGTAAACATTCTCTCCCCCGCGTATAATCATATCTTTCAAACGTCCTGTAATCTCTACATAGCCCTCTGAGTCCATTTTAGCGATATCTCCAGTATGAAGCCATCCTTCTTCATCAATCACTTGATTCGTAGCCTCAGGCATGTTGTAGTACCCTCTCATCACGTGATACCCTCTCGTGCATAGCTCACCAGCTTCGCCAGATGGAACCTCGAGGCCTGATACGGGATCAACTATCTTCACTTCGACACCTGGTAAGGCTCTTCCCACTGTATTAACTCTATACTCGAGCGGATCATTGGTTCTTGTTTGGGTAATTACTGGTGAAGCTTCAGTCTGTCCATAAGCTATTGTTATTTCTACCATATTCATTCTTTTCATGACGTTTTTCATCACTTCTATCGGACATGGGCTTCCAGCCATTATGCCAGTCCTTAACGAGCTTAGATTATAGGATTCAAATTCAGCAAGACTGAGTTCGGAAATGAACATCGTTGGTACACCATGAAGTGCTGTACATCTTTCTTTCTCCACAGTTCTTAGTACCAGTTCTGGTTCAAACTCAATGATCGGAAAGATCGTCGCTCCTGCAGAAAAAGCCGCTAAAGTTCCGAGCACACAACCAAAACAGTGGAAAAATGGAACAGGAATACAAAGTCGGTCATTATGAGTGAGCTCCATGCATTGGCCAATCTGGTAGCCATTATTGAGAATATTATTATGAGTGAGCATCACTCCTTTTGGAAAGCCGGTCGTTCCTGACGTATACTGCATATTAATGACATCGTCTGGATCAAGTTCTCCATTTCTCATTTCTAATGCTTTATCCGTCACCGATACGCTTCCCTTGAGAAACTCTCGCCACTTCATGAACGAAGAACGTTCTTCTGTACCAATATAAATAACATCTTTCAAATATGGAAGACCAACTATCGCACATTTCCCAACAGTCAGTTGATCATTGCTTTTTTGAAGTTGCAAGAAAACCTCAGGATAAGAAGTGCCTTTGAAGCCATCAATTAAAAAGAGACGAGTGGATTCTGACTGCTTTAGGACATATTCTAACTCTGATGATTGGTAATTCGTATTAATCGTGACAAGAACCGCCCCCACTTTTGCAGTGGCAAATTGCAAAAGTAACCATTCCGGTACATTCGTAGCCCAAACTGCTACGTTCTCTCCTTTAGTAACACCCAACCCTAGCAACGCTTTAGCAACTCTGTTCACTTCATTATTGAACTCTTCAAACGTGTATCGAACTTTTTCTTTTGAGTAGACGACAGCTTCTTTATTACCAAACTGATCCACTTGTCTTTCGAGCATCGATCCGATCGTCTCATGAAGCAATTCCGTCATAGTAACACTCCTATCATCATTAAGAATCCAGAAGAGATAAAGAGATCCTCTTCTTCTCTTCTGGACCATGGGTATTTGCTTAGCTAATAATCAGTGTTGGTTTTGGCTCCTTTACGACTTGAACCAAAAATAACTAGTTAATGGGGTTCACTAATAAATTCATGTTATGAAAAAGACAATAATAAAGAAACTTCAAGAGTAACAACTAATCGAGCGCTCGTTCAGTTTAACAACCAATTTCTCGAGCAATAACCATTCTTTGGATTTCTGAAGTACCTTCTCCAATTTCAAGTAGTTTTGCATCTCTAAAATAACGCTCAACGTGATAATCGCGCATATATCCATTTCCTCCATGAATCTGAACAGCTTGATCACAAACTTCCATACAAATTTCTGAAGCATAGAGCTTACAAATAGAAGCTTCTTTCGTGAATTTCTTCCCTTGATCTTTCAACCAGGCTGCTTTATATACCATCGTTCTCGCTAATTCAATTTTCATCGCCATATCCGCTAGCTTAAATTGAATCGCCTGGAAGCGTGAAATCGCACGACCAAACTGCTTACGCTCATTAGCATACTGTAACGCCTTCTCATAAGCTGCCTGAGCAATCCCTACTCCCATAGCACCTATTCCAATTCGACCACCATCAAGAGTAATGAGAAACTGTCTAAAGCCATCTCCGCGTTTCCCCAGCAGATTTTCTTCTGGAACTCTCACGTCTTCCATTACAAGTTCCGTTGTGTTTGAAGAATGAAGTCCAAGCTTCTCATAGTTATCAACTACTCTAAATCCTGGTGCAGAAGTAGGCGCAATGATTGCACTAATTTCTTTATTACCATCCTTACGATCAGTAATAGCGGTTAATGCAAGATGATCAGCATACGAAGCATTCGTTATATAACATTTGCTTCCATTAATTACCCATTCTCCATCTTTCAGTACGGCTTCAGTCTCGGTCCCACCTGCGTCAGAACCAGCATTAGGTTCTGTTAAACCAAAGGCTCCTAATGACTCACCGGAACAGATTGGCGCAAGATATTTCTGCTTTTGTTCTTCAGTACCAAATAAGTTCAGCGGTGCTCCTCCGAGTGATACGTGCGCCGAGTATGTAATTCCAGTTGAACCACACGCACGACTCAATTCCTCTACTACGATTGCAAAGCTGACGGTATCTGCACCGCCTCCTCCATATTCTTCTGGAAATGGAAGCCCCATAATCCCCAAGTCACCAAGCTGTTGAAATATCTCTTTTGGAAACCTTTTCTCTTTATCGCGTTGTTCGGCACCTGGCGCCACTTTTTCGTCAGCAAATTCTCGAATCATTTTCTGAATCATTTTTTGTTCTTTCGTTAAGTCAAAGTTCATGAACAAATAACCTCCTGTAAATAAAAATCCAATAATGTGAATGCGCTTACATTTCATTATCTCCTTTGATTGCTACTTTTTCAACATTTTAGAATATAAAAATAATTTTATATATTATTTTTTTGCCAAACTATTTTGAGAAGCCTACTACAACGGGCGTTAACGCTTTTTATACAAAAAGCGGCATTTGCAAAACGAAAGAAAAATCAGTAAAATAAATGACAGGAATTGTATTCTTTATTAATCCGTTCCACTAACGATAAAAAAGAGTTTTTAACTAAACCGTTTTCACATATTGTAAGAATGTGATTCATTAAGCCATAAAAAAAACTCTCTGACTGCATGAGCAGACAGAGAGTGATCCATTCTATTCAAGAAAATCTTTGAGTCGTTTGCTTCTACTTGGATGACGGAGCTTGCGAAGTGCTTTCGCTTCGATTTGGCGAATTCGCTCACGTGTAACTCCAAAGACGCGACCTACTTCTTCTAGGGTTCTTGTACGTCCATCATCAAGTCCGAAACGCAGTCTAAGAACATTTTCCTCTCGATCAGTCAGCGTATCTAGTACGTCTTCAAGCTGTTCCTTGAGTAGTTCATAAGCTGCAGCATCGGATGGTGCCAATGCATCTTGATCTTCAATAAAGTCTCCGAGGTGGGAATCGTCTTCTTCCCCAATAGGCGTTTCTAAAGATACTGGTTCTTGAGCTATCTTAAGAATTTCACGGACTTTTTCAGGAGAAAGGTCCATTTCCTTACCAATTTCTTCAGGAGCAGGTTCACGGCCAAGATCCTGAAGAAGCTGGCGCTGCACACGAATCAATTTATTGATTGTTTCAACCATATGAACTGGAATACGAATCGTTCTAGCCTGGTCTGCAATTGCGCGAGTGATAGCTTGACGGATCCACCACGTTGCATAAGTACTAAATTTGTAACCTTTACGGTAATCAAATTTCTCAACTGCTTTAATAAGGCCCATATTTCCTTCCTGGATTAAATCAAGGAAAAGCATCCCACGACCAACGTAACGCTTCGCAATACTAACAACAAGTCGAAGGTTTGCTTCAGCAAGACGACGTTTTGCTTCTTCGTCACCTTCTTCAATACGTTGTGCTAGACTAATCTCTTCCTTTGCAGAAAGAAGGTCTACTCGGCCAATCTCTTTAAGGTACATACGAACGGGATCATTTATTTTGACACCCGGAGGAACACTTAAGTCATTAAGATCAAATTCTTCTTCCTTATTCACTTCTTGAGGCGAAGGGTTTTCAGTACTATCTTCGATGACTTCTACACCTTGTTCCTCTAGATATTCAAAGAATTCATCCATTTGATCGGAATCCTGTTCAAACGGGGACAACCGTTCTACGATCGTAGAGTAAGTAATTAAGCTTGTTTTCTTTCCAAGCTCTACTAACTGCTCTTTCACTTGATCGATGGTTAATTCACCTTCCGCCGGCTGGCGAGTTGGTTTTTCAGCCATTCGATCCCCTCCTTCCATACATCTCAACAATAAAAATAGTTAATTTCTTAAAATGAATTTTTTAAGTTCTTCTTCATTTCAAGAATTTCCATAGCGATCTTAGCTGCCTGGACAAAGTCTTGCTTCATTTCCGCTTCTTTTTTCTCTTTTTCTCTCTCTTCTATCTTTATCCATTCTGGATAATTTAACACCTGCCGAATATAATCATGAAGTTCTTTATCCGACACGTCTTCATTTAAATCCATCATGGCCAGTTCAGAAGCAATTTTGACAAGGTTAGGATCAGTAAGCTGCTCCATGAATTGACTAATGTCCGCCTCATGGCCGTTAGCATAAAAGCTATACAAATATGCAGCGATCGCACTATGCTCGTCAATATTAAACGAACCGCCAACCTCTTCCTGTACTTTTTCTGCAACATCCAGATCTCGCATCATATATGCAAGTAAGATTCGCTCTGAATTCTGGAAAGCAGGCAGAAGCTTTTTCTTCACATAGAAATTTTTCCTAGCATTATTATCCCTTTTAGGAGGAGCATTATCCTTACTTTTCTTGCCCTCTTTATAAAATTGGGTAACTTGCTGCTTTAGCGCATCGAGTGAAAGCGAGAATTCTTCCGATAGCTGTCTAAGATAATGGTCTCTTTCGACAGGGTTTGAAAGGCCGCTAATTTCTTTAAGTACTTCTTCGATGTAGCGGATTCGTTCTCCTTCATCCGATAGATTTTTTCCTGATCGAAAAACTTCCATTTTAAAAGCCATTACTGTTGACGCTGCCCCTATTACATCCTTTTCAAACCGTTCTGCACCGTATGTTCGGATATAGTCATCGGGAT
Organism: Anaerobacillus sp. QJM3NY_32; assembly: GCF_056173645.1. Lineage (NCBI taxonomy): Bacteria > Bacillati > Bacillota > Bacilli > Caryophanales > Bacillaceae > Anaerobacillus > Anaerobacillus sp. QJM3NY_32. Next base: position 2,797,462 of record NZ_CM149684.1, read on the forward strand.
CAAGTCCGTTTGGCATTTTTGCGATTCTAACATAGCAACCGGCTTGGACTAATTCATCCGCGGCTCTTGTAGCAGCATTAATCCCCGCCTTATCTGAGTCATAACAAATCACCACTGATTCTGTCTGTCTTCGTAGAAGTTTAGCCTGATCTTTGGTTAATGCTGTCCCAAGACTCGCTACAACGTTTTGTACCCCATTCCCGTACGCTGTAATCACATCCACGTAACCTTCTAAAAGGATAGCCTGGTCTTTTAAGCGGATAGAAGAACGGGTAAGATGAAAACCATACAAAAACTTCCCTTTCTGAAACAATTTTGTTTCAGGGCTATTCAAGTATTTCGGTTCACCTTCCCCTAATATCCTACCTCCAAATGCGACCGGTCTTCCTTTTGGATCCCATATTGGGAACATAATACGATTACGAAAACGATCAAAATATTTTCCATCAAATTCCCTTTTCGCAAGAAGTCCGGCATTTGCAATTTTTTCTATAGGATAGTTTCTTTTCTCCAAATATCCCGTTGCATAATCCCACGAATCAGGGGCAAAGCCAAGTTGGAACTTCTCAATCATTTCATTTGTAAAGCCTTGCTCACTCAGATAATCACGAGCTTTTTCGCCTTCTGGCGTCTTCACCATGCAATGATTATAAAGCTTAGCTAGAAAATCATGAGCCTTATAGATGACCTCATTCTCAGATGTTGTCTTTGGATTACTATTTTGATTGTCTTGAACTTCAGGTAGTTCTATCCCTGATTTCTGCCCAAGTGCTTCAACAGCTTCTATGAAGTTGTAACCTTCAATTTCCATTAAAAATGAAAATGCATTACCACCAGCGCCACAACCAAAACAATGATATATTTGCTTATCGGGAGCTACTGAAAATGAAGGAGTACTCTCCCCATGAAAAGGGCAAAGACCGAAGAAATTCCTTCCTTGTTTCTTCAGTTGGACATAATCACTAATCACATCAACGATATCGGTGGATTTGCGAATCGCTTCAATTTTCTCTTCCGGGATTCTGCCACTCATTAATTATCACCAACAGGTTCTATAATTTCGACAAATAGAAATAAACTCCTTCATAATTCGACAAAATTTTAATTAATTCTTTCCGAAACTCATCTCGATCTTCATTTGTAAACTTACGCGGACCTTTTGTATGCTTACCTGCTCTTCTACTTTTCGATGCTAAATAACGCGTATGTAGAAGAGTAGAAATGTTCTCTTCAGTGTATTTTTTTCCTCTTGGAGAAAGGACAAAAACACCCTTTGGAAGAAGTATACTTGCTAGTCCATAGTCTTGAGTTACAGCTAAATCACCTTTCTTAGCATGACGATGGATGTAGAGATCAGCTTCTTCCTTTTCAGAGTCTACCATAACCCACCTCGCTTCACGGAACGTCGTGCTCATATGAGCATACGATGCCACAAAAACGATTTCGGTTTCTGATAAAGCTTGTTGAAAAGACATCATTTCTTCTTTAATTAGAACAGGACATGCATCTGCATCGACAAAAAGCGTCAGTTTCTTTTTCGTCATAATTCTGTATTCTACATCTCCCTGAGTTATCCTTCTTTTGAAATTTATGTTTTAACTTTCAGAATTTTAGTTCAAGCCTCAATAGTTTAAGAATCTTATTAAAGCCTTCTTATATGATTATAGACAATTTTTATTGACAATATTTGATTATATACTAAAAATATTAAATTGAACAGGTAAAAACGATAAAAAAACGCCATCATCGTGACCAGATTCAATCCGATGATGGTGTGATTCATTGATTTTCAAGCTATCTTCATGTTTGTTCATCACTGGTTAAGTTTTCAGCATAGCTAAAAGGCGAGATATCAATAAAATTAGATCAAATAGCTTTTGGTGAAAATGTAGATGAAACCAATCATTCTATCCAAGCTATTTTTAAGAAGTATGCTTCCCTTTATGTAAGCTAAGAATTAAATTAGCTGTTTCTTCAACAGCACGATTAGAAACATCGATCACCTGACAATTCATCTTATTAATAATCGTATCAAAATATTCAAGCTCATCTTTTATTCTTGTCATATTTGCATAGCTCGCTTCGGCATTTAATCCAAGAGCAATTAGCCTTTCTTTGCGTATATTGTTTAATTTCTCGGGGCTTATTTTAAGGGCATAGCATTTACCTTCACCAACAGTAAATAGTTCTTCAGGTGGGTCCACCTCAGGAACAATCGGCACATTAGCCACCTTCAACCTTTTATGAGCTAAGTATTGAGATAGCGGTGTTTTCGATGTTCTTGAAACTCCCACAAGAACAATATCTGCTAGTGCAATTCCTCGTGGGTCTCTCCCATCATCATATTTAACAGCAAACTCAATTGCTTCTACTCGACGAAAATAATCTTCATCGAGTTTATGTACCAGTCCAGGCTCATTGCGCGGAGCTTTACCAATAACTTCTTGCATATGATCAATCATAGGACCAATAATATCAACAGCCTGAATATTTTCTTTTGAGGCGACATCAAGAAGAAATTTTCTTAATTCAGGCACCACTAGGGTAAACGCTACGATCGCTTTCGTTTCTTTTGCAAGTGTCATCACTTCATGTATTGTAGCCGTATCCTCTACATAAGGAACTCTTCTAACATCGAAATCGGTAGGGTCAAACTGACTTGCTGCCGCCTTTACGACAAGCTCCGCCGTTTCACCAACCGAGTCTGAAATAACATACACAATTGCACGATTTGTTGTATTTGTCATATAAACCTCCTAAGCTAAATAATTTCATCCTTAGCCAGATCTACAAGAGCTCTGGTAATATTTGTTTTCGTAATTCTTCCGATAACCTCTATGCCGTTCTCTACATCTTTTACAATCGGTAAGGCATCTATCTGCTTTTCGATTAGCTGATTTGCCACTTCAATTAAAAGATCTTCTCGTGAGCAAACAGTAATATTGGGCATTCTTGTCATAATAATTGTTACTGGAATACTACCAAGATCTTGCTTACCGAGCGCAGCTCTTAATAGGTCTTTTCTTGATAAAACACCGACTAAATGAGCCATTTCATTTACAACAAACAGCGTACCTACATCCTCAAGAAACATCGAGCAAATCGCATCATATACGCTTGCGTTCTCTTGGACAACTACTGGTATAGACTTATAATCGTCAACTTTAATTTTTCTTATTTTCTCAGTAAGAAGTTGTGAGCCTGTTTTCCCTGTATAAAAATACCCAACTCTTGGCCGTGCATCAAGATAACCTGCCATTGTAAGGATAGCAAGATCAGGTCTAAGCGTTGCGCGAGTCAAACTAAGCTTTTCAGCAATATGCTCGCCTGTAATAGGTCCTTCGTTTTTTACGATCTGAAGGATTGTTTCCTGTCGATTATTCAGTTGGATAAGAATCACCACCTCTACTAAAAATGTTATACTGTATTTTCATTATTATATACGATTATACCATTTGAACGAAAGCATCGAGCCTGTATTTGAAAAAATCAAGCCATAAAAACTTTTTAAGTGATATTGTGAAGTAAATAAAAGCTATATGATGGAACATCGTTGATTTAGCTCTATTGAAAATAAAAAGCCTCCGGGTTCTCTCTCCGCAGACTTTTTACTCCAGTTTGAATTTGTCTAACTGATCCAAAAATCGTTTTGACTTTAGGTAAAGGCCCGAATAAGCGTCAAAATACAAATTAAGAATGTGCCTAATCTCTTTTTTAGTTTCATCTTTAAGTGAAATATTTCCTAATCTTCCGAGATCAATGTGGGCAAACAGGTGAAGAAGCTCTGCCGTTCGTTTTGTCATTGGAAGATGATAAGGATCGACTGAAAGACAACGGTGACATAGCAACCCACCTTCATTAATTGAAAAGTGGAATTTCCCTTCAGGAAGGCCGCAGTTCGCACAACGATCCAGTTGAGGGGTTATTCCAGCAACACGTAGCATTTTTAATTCAAATATAAACACCACTACTTCAGGGTCTTTTTCTTCATCTAACGCGTGCAGCACCTGATAGAGCATCTCAAATAAATAGGGGTTAGGCTTTCGTTCCTCTGTTAATTTGTCAACAAGCTCTGCCGCATAAGCAGCATATGAGGTAAGAAAAAGATCATTGCGAATGGAACGAAATGAATCAATGATTTCTCCCTGATTCAGTCCCCCAAGACCGGATGTATGCTGGTAAAGATACTGACCATATACAAAAAGTTGAGAAACAGCAGAAAGACGGCTTTTAGGTTTTTTTGCGCCTCTTGCCATAACGCCAACCTTACCCGTCCCTCTTGTAAAAAGTGTTAGTATTTTATTTGTTTCACCATAGTCTACGGTTCGAATCACAATTCCTTCAACCTTTTTTAACAAGAACATTCACCAACCGTTTCCTGTTAACATTCCATAAGGTCAAGTGAGGCGAGTTACTTCTTCCAAATCGATAAGAGATTCTCCCTCTTCATCGCTCGGTGTTTCCATTTCCTTCAAAAGAAGATAAGTATCAATGTTTCCTGTTTCACAAAATATTTTCCAGGTAAACTCTAACACTTTAGATCCCACCTTTCATTTTGTAAAAAAGTTTTTCTCTTACCTCTAGCTTGACCTGACATATGTCGGTTTATGTGATGGAATATTTAACAAAATTTCACTTAATAGTCATCTTCCCGGTAACCATAATCACGTAATGATGATGGTTTGTTTCGCCAATCTTTTACTACCTTCACCCAGATCTCCATAAATACACGCGAACCAAGAAGGGCTTCAATATCTTGCCTTGCTCGCTTCCCTACTTCTTTTAGCATTTTCCCCTGTTTCCCGATGATAATGCCTTTTTGAGAAGAGCGTTCTACGACGACGGTAACATGAATATCAATGACATCAGAACCTTCACGTTTGATCATTTGTTCTGTGACAACTGTAACTGAGTGAGGGATTTCTTCTCTTGTCAAATGAAGAACCTTTTCCCTTACAAGCTCTGCCACAATAAATCGTTCAGGGTGATCGGTTACATGATCACTTGGGTAATATTGGGGTCCTTCTTCAAGGTAGCCAACTACTTGCTCCAAAAGTGTATTCACATTATTTCCTTGCAAAGCAGAAATCGGAACGATTTCGGCAAATGAATATTTATCTTTATAAAAATTAATCATGGGGAACAATTGATCAGGGTGGACTTGATCGATTTTATTTATGACTAGGAAGACTGGACTTTCTACATTCTGCAAGCGATCAATAATATACTGATCCCCAGCTCCGTAACCTTCTTCAGCATTAATAACGAACAATATTAAATCGACTTCATTTAATGAACTTTGAGCCATTTTAATCATAAAGTCGCCTAGTTTATGTTTTGGCTTATGAATCCCTGGCGTATCGATAAAGACAACTTGTGCATCATCTCTCGTATAAACGCCTTGAACTTTGTTGCGCGTTGTTTGAGCTTTGTCACTCATAATCGCAATTTTTTGGCCAATCACTTCGTTTAACAAAGTAGATTTCCCTACATTTGGTCTACCAACAATTGATACAAATCCTGACTTAAATACTTCTTTACTCATTCAAATCCTCCGGTGAAAATGCGCCAGGAAGCAATTCGCTGACGGTTAATTCATGTATTTTTCCATCTAAGTTTGTTAAGATAACTTGCATATCTGGAGAACAAAGTTCAGATATCACCTGTCTACACGCACCACATGGTGGGACTGGCCTTTTAGTATCTGCAACTACTGCAATCGCTTTATATGCTTTATGACCTTCTGAGTAAGCTTTAAAAAGGGCTGTACGCTCCGCACAATTACACATGCTGTATGCAGCGTTCTCAATGTTACATCCACCAAATACTGTGCCATCTTCAGAAAGAAGAGCCGCACCTACTTTAAATTTTGAATAGGGAACGTAAGCCATTTCTCTTGCCTTTTTAGCTTCATCAATCAACATTTGCTTATCCATTACTATTCCTCCTTATGACTGAAACAAGTGAACAATCGGTTCGAAAAAGAGAAGGATACCGATTATAACTGAAATGACCGCAAAAAGAAAGACTGCAGCGGCTGAAACATCTTTTGCCACTTTCGCTATAGGATGTTCTTTTTCGGTAATTAAGTCAATCGACCTCTCAATCCCTGTATTTAACGCTTCTAAGCTTAACATGATACCGATTACAGTTAATAAAATGCTCATCTTTATCACAGATAGCTCAAGAATTAGCCCCGCTATCAGAACGAAACTACCTGCAATAAGATGAAATAGAAAATTTTGTTCATTTTTCACTAAATAACGAAAGCCTTGTGAAGCATATAGAAAGCTACGTAAAAACCGTAACAACCTAGACCGATTATCTCGTGAGGCCATATTGTTCTAACAGCACTTTTTGTTTTCCGAACATTTCTTTCTCATCTTCCTCGGTCATATGATCATAACCAAGTAAATGAAGAAAACCATGAACACTTAAAAAGCCAAGCTCCCGCTCAAAACTATGTCCATATTCAGTAGCTTGATCCTCTATTTTTGGAACGGAAATAACAATTTCTCCGAGTAAATGCGGTAGTTCTTCACCAATAATAAGCGGTTCTTCTCCCTCTTCCTCATCATCAAGTGCGAAGGAAATGACATCTGTCGGTTGATCTTTCCCACGATATTCGCGATTGATCTCGGTAATACGTTCATTATCCACAAACATAACCGACACTTCACTTCCCGGTCTAACCTCTTCTTCCTTTGCAGCATGGTTTAATAAATTCTCGAGCATCTCAAGCTGCTCTTTTTTAATTGAGTTCGTCTCATCAACAAAGTCTATCGTTAAATTCATGAAGTCACCTTCTTTTTTAATTCTGTTGGATATTCAATTCGACTATGAAAAATACCATTTAATGTTTCTAATATTGTTTTTGCAACAATGTCGAGCTCTCTGAGAGATAAATCACATTCGTCAAACTGTCCATCTTCAAGTCTTTCAGTAATAATTTTTCTTACGAGCGATTCTATGGTATCAGGGTTTGGTTTGTTCATCGACCTCACTGCCGCTTCGATACAGTCTGCAATTCCAACAACAGCGGCTTCCTTCGTTTGAGCTCTTGGTCCAGGATAGCGGAATTCAGCTTCAGACACCTGCTGATCAGATTGTTCACTTGCTTTGTAATAAAAGAACTTCAGCAGTGTCGTTCCGTGATGTTGTTCAGCTATATCCACAATTTCTTTTGGCAATCGATGCTTCCTGAGCAACTCCGCCCCGTCAGTGGCATGAGAAACGATAATTGTTTTACTTAAATATGGAGAAATTTTATCATGCGGATTTTCCATATTCATTTGATTTTCAATGAAAAAGTGGGGGCGTTTTGTTTTACCAATGTCGTGGTAATAGGCTCCCACCCTTGCTAGTAAACCGTTGGCTCCAATCGATTCACATGCTGCCTCCGATAAGTTAGCAACCATTACACTATGGTGATATGTTCCCGGTGTTTCAACAAGAATTTTTCTCAGAAGTGGATGGTTTGGATTAGATAATTCGATTAATCTTGTAGTCGAGATGATCCTAAAACCTGCTTCAAAGAAAGGCATAAGTCCCAGTGTTAACATAGATGAAAGAAAACCTGATACAAATGCAAACAAGATATGGTAGCTTAATTCGATACCACTGTATTGTCCGTTCTTTAACATTAATAATATAGCCACTGAAACGATGTTTATTAAGGATACTAGTAATCCTGCTTTCAATATGTTGGATCGATGATTTCTTTTACCGAGGAAAAAGACTCCCGATAAAGAACTCATCAATACATAGAAAGCAAGTGACGCATTCATTGGTCCCGTTATTTCTCCGTTGAAAAACACGCCAGCACATACTCCAAAGAGGAAGCTTGATGCAATGGCTAATTGTTCATTAAAGAGCATTTTGATGAGCATAGAACCTACCGCTACAGGAACAATATAAGCAATACCCGGCAATTCAATTCCCTGCATCAAGCTTGATAGTTTCAGAACAAGCAGTGTGCTGAGATAAATGAGAACGAGAATCAATAAATTTGTATTGGCTGAGCGGACTCTTGAATTTACATCCTGAAAGAAGTAATACAAATAACCAGTAAGAAGGACAACTAGCAATGCAAGGCCGATATAAGGAACTGCATCAAACCCCTCATCAAGAAGACCAGCTAGTCTTAATTGCTCCATCACTTCTCTATTAATCATCGCTCCTTCTTCAACGATAATTTGGCCTTCACGAATCATAACCGGCTGAACTGCTTCTATTGCTTCTTGACGACTTTGTTCGGTTTGTTCTGGATCTAGAAAATAATTAGGCACAATACTCTGCTGTGCTACTGTTATCATTGCTTTTTTCTGCTCAGTAGGTAGAGAAGTAAGGGATAACCGATCTTCCACATCCGTTTTAGATTGCTCTAAATTATCAATAGACACTCTATCAGTCATGACTTCCATTACTTCAGATAGTGTCAGCTCTTTAATTAAGCTAATTTGAGACAATTCCGCTTCAAGAAGCGGCACGAGAGTTTCGTTTGAAAGTTCTGCTGACATCGACACAGATAGCAAAGATTCAAGTTCTGTTATTTTCTCTTCTGTCGTTTCAGCGTCATCACTATCATTTTTTTTAACCTTTTCAATACCTGAAAACAAATCATTTAATTGATCGACCTGTGACTGAGAAACTTCATCTCTGTAAACATATTTTGCGTCGATTTGAGCTGCTTTCGATCGTTCATCTTCTGTGGCTGTTTTATTTTCGATCGTAATAGGCGAAGCTATATCATGATCTGCTCTTGAATAAAGAGAAACGTCCAATGATTCAGGAATGACATTTGAAAGCATCGTTAAATACATGATGAGAGCAACTAGGCCATAAAGAGACCATTTCACCATTTTAATTCGTTCAATATTACGGAGATTATCCTGAAACAGACGTTTAATCTTCGCAACCATAGCTTCCTTCACCTCATAAGTTCTGGCCTCTACTACTCTTCTTCATATTTTATCAGAATTCCCTAATAAATGGAGCGGAATCTCACAATAAGTTAAACTGATTGCTAGCAGTTCAACTTGATGAAAACATAAAAGATAAAGGTATCTTGTTGAATTCTTAAAGGCTAAAAAAAGACCCGTTTTTCACGGGCCTTTGAAAGCTTATTTCGTTTCATGCTCGTATGCGTCAATAATTCGTTGAACTAATGGGTGCCGGACCACATCCGTTTGCTGTAAGTAAATAAATGAAACGTCTTTTACTCTCTTAAGGATTTTTTCGGCAGCAGCAAGGCCTGATTCTTTACCTTTCGGAAGGTCAATTTGCGTTATATCTCCAGTGATGACCATTTTAGAACCAAATCCTAATCGTGTTAAGAACATTTTCATTTGCTGAGAAGTTGTATTTTGTGCTTCATCTAAGATAACGTAGCTATCGTCAAGCGTCCGACCTCTCATATAGGCAAGTGGAGCAATTTCGATCGTGCCACGTTCAATTAAGCGCGTCGTTTGTTCAACACCAAGTACATCATGAAGCGCATCGTACAATGGACGTAAGTATGGGTCCACCTTTTCCTTCAAATCCCCTGGTAAAAACCCAAGACTCTCTCCAGCTTCAACTGCTGGACGAGTTAGCACAATTTTCTTCACCTGGTTGTACTTGAGAGCTGTTACCGCCATTACAACAGCAAGATACGTCTTGCCAGTTCCAGCTGGCCCAATCCCAAATACCAGATCGGTTTTCTTCATAGCCGAAACGTAATGACGCTGTCCCAGCGTCTTAACTTTAATCGGTTTCCCTTTAGCGTTCGTTGTGATTTCTTCTTGGTAAAGTTCAAGAAGCTGATCTAGCATTCCCTGTTGAACAAGTTGACAAGCATAAACGACATCTCTCCCTGAGATACTTGCTCCGCGTTTTATAAGGGTGTGAAGTGTGTGGACAACTTCCTTTACCATGGCGATGGTTTCTTCATTACCTTTTACGGATATGCCTTCTCCACGAGTAACAAGTGAAACTTCAAGTGATTCCTCAATTATCTTTAAATGCTCATCGCCAGGACCAAATAAGCTTTGAGCTTCATTAGAATTTTCTAACTGCAATGTAAGATCAACATAAGATTCTGCCAATAGCCATCAATCTCCTTGAATAATCGGTATGTCTTTCCCGATCTCTTCTATTACTTCATAGTGTATCTTTACGTTTACTTTACCATTCTCTACCTCATGGTGCAAAATCTTTTCCTCTTTAATTTCAGCTTCTTTGGAGGTTTTATTTAGGATGTCCTCCCGACTAACACTACGCGCCGCATTCAGTGCTTCTTTTTCTGTGTATTTTCTTGTCACTTCCTTTGTTGCCAGCACCTCTGTCGTTTGAAAAGCTATCGGGATTTCCCACTTCAAAAAATGAAAATCAGTCTCTCTTTTGAGCTCTTCGTAGTGTTCAAAATCTGGTTTAGAGAAGCCCCATATTGGGATGCGTAAGCCAAACAATCCAATCGCGTATTTCCTTTCTGATTCTCCTGTGTTTGTTTGAAAAGTAGATTCAAGTGGAATGGAAACATTAGTTACATACCACGTCTTTCCATAAACTTCGCCTCTTGCAGGAACAAGTTCACTCTTATCTTCTTTTCCAATAAAGCCTGAAATAAGCAATTGACCCGGTTTGACATATGTGTTTTCCTCTACCTGCGCCTGACCTTCCTCAACATACATTTTTGTAATGATCGCTTTCTTATTCGCAACGATATGCCTCGGACTTAGCGCAGGTTCTTTTTCAGGAAGCTGTTTTTGCACAACTTCGAAATGATAGGTAGTCCCGCTTTGCTTAACACCAACCCACGTAATTTCTTCTAAACTCTCTGTAATCTCGCGCTGAAGCTCTTGATTAGAAGGCAATTGAAAGATAAATTTACCCTTCTTTACTCCTAGCTCGACTGCTGCCTGCTTTAGTTTATGCTCCACTTCAGGTGTAGCACCATTTACTGTAATAGACCAAACCATGTTTGATAAAATGAATATCAATACTAAACATCCAATTACTCCACTGAGAAAGCCTCTAGAATATATGATCCTTTTAATTACAAATGGAAAACCTTTTCTTTCATGAATTCGAATTCTACACCTTGTCCTCTTTAAGTGCGGCCTAATTCTCTTTACATCAGAAGTATAGAGCGAAAGAATAATAGTATCTTTATCCAAACGAACAATATCCCAAATTGGTATGTTGTACTCAATACACCGATTAATAAAGAGTTCTGAATAAGAACCCACTACTTTAATTCGAACAAATCCTGAAAAAAGTTCTCGTAAGTATTCCTTCATAGCAGCCTCCTGTATAGTCAGCCCAAGGATATCATAAGGCTTCTCATCAGTTATTAGGTCGATCAAGGTAAGAAACATGTTCAATTTTACCCTCAAGAAGTATCTCTTCTGGAAGAATTGTCTTAAGCATAAAATCTTTTCCTTTAATCAACAATTGGCCATTCTTAAGAAGGAGGCGAACTTCTTCATTAGAGAATTTTAAAACACCTTGATGATTCTCTATGTAGATATGCAGCTGCCCTACCATGGTTATTCGTGGTAAATCCATGACTGCATCTGCAGGAAGCTCTAACCTTCGGGTTAACCAGCTTTTTAGACCATGCTTCCACTTTGCCATGGATGCTCCCCCCTCTCCCTTCATCTTTATGAAAAGAATCGCAAAACTATCCCACTTACATTTGATTAAAAATCCTGTTCTCATCTTATGCAAACTTAAAATGAATGATCGCGCTCCAACAAAAAAAAGACGCCAATCGGCGTCTTTTGAACATTTTATTTCTTCATCTGTTTCATGCTTATCATCGAGGGATGCGGTTTTCTTGAGCGCGGCGGCCCAAGGATTTCCGACCAGATTATACCATCCCTTACATTCTTCTTATTTATCGAAAGATTCTTATCATTCTTATAAGAAGTTTGCTTCACATTCTTTTGAACTTTAATATCGTTCTCTGAATATCGATTCTCCCGCTTCGCCATCCGTCCTAGAGCTTCTTGATAAGCACTGACAGTCTCAGATTGAGGAGTTCCCTCTTCCCCTATCCCATTATACTCTGAACGGCCTGAGGCGGTATTTCCCTGCTCTCTCCGTCTTTGTGATTGCTGGCGATTGTTAGCAGTGGGCTTCGATTTCTGTTTTTCTTCCTCACTGCCCATTCGCTTAAGGAAACTAATAATTCCCCCAATAGCGACCAACACAAAAACAAAATTATTTAGAAGCAGTTCAATCAGATTATCCAACAAGATCACCTCCACCACAGGACTTAGGAAACAGTTTAGCGATCATCCTCATCTTCTTCCTGATTCGGTTTCCCGATCATGTCACGCATATCTGTATCTGCTTCAATGTTCTTTAAATTCATATAGTCCATTACTCCAATATTACCAGCTCTTAGGGCTTCAGCCATTGCCATCGGTACCTCAGCCTCTGCTTCAACAACTTTAGCACGCATTTCCTCTACGCGAGCGCGCATTTCTTGCTCTTGGGCAACAGCCATCGCACGACGCTCTTCAGCTTTCGCTTGTGCAATATTTTTATCTGCTTCAGCTTGATCCGTTTGTAGAACCGCACCGATGTTTTTACCGATATCAATGTCAGCAATATCGATCGAGAGAATCTCAAATGCCGTACCTGCATCTAACCCTTTGGAAAGAACCGTATGAGAAATCATATCTGGGTTCTCAAGTACCTTCTTATGATTTTGAGAAGAACCAATTGTACTAACAATACCTTCGCCTACTCGAGCAATAACAGTATCTTCACCAGCTCCACCTACAAGGCGGTCAATGTTAGCACGCACTGTAATTCTTGCTTTTGCTTTTACTTCAATTCCGTCCATCGCAACACCTGCGATAAAAGGGGTTTCAATCACTTTCGGGTTAACACTCATTTGCACAGCTTCTAATACATCTCTACCCGCAAGATCAATCGCAGCTCCTCGTTCAAAGCTCAGTTCTATATTCGCGCGGTGCGCTGCAATTAACGCATTAACAACACGGTCAACGTTACCACCAGCAAGGTAGTGGCTTTCTAATTGATTTGTACTTAACTCAAGTCCCGCTTTTACAGCTTTAATTAACGGATTAATAACGCGTGATGGAATAACTCGACGTAATCTCATCCCCACAAGATTGAAAATACTAACTCGCACACCAGCTGCTAATGCTGAAATCCACAACATAACAGGTACAAACGTGAAAAGAATCGCTAAACCAATAATAACTAACCCTACTATAACTAATAAACCTAACGTTCCAGTATCCATAATTTTCCTCCCTGATTTAAACTATTTATTTTCTCTTACAATGACTCTAGATCCATTTGTTTTTACAACCTTTACTGCTGTCCCAGCTGTTAAGAAACTCCCCTCCGTTACAACGTCCAGACGTTCGTCTCCAAACTCCGCTATGCCCGATGGTCTAAGCGGAGTCACCGCTACACCTTCCATTCCAAGCAGTTCTTCCCGAGTAGCATTTGAGACATACCCAAATTCTGACTTCGTTGAATCAGAAAGAACAATTTTTTTGAAGAAGCCACGATAGCCGAACAGCCGAATGAACAGATAAGAACCACCAATTGTAACTGCAACGGCAATAAGGACCGCAATTAAAACGTATTGCATCGATTGTCCTGAAGCAAGAACAATACTTGCTACAACACCTACCGCCCCAAAAACGCCGAATATTCCAAAGCCAGGGATGAATATCTCGACGATGATCAGCACAACTCCGACAATCAATAGAAGAAGAGATTCCCATCCAGCAAAACCAGCAATCATATGACCAAAGAAGAACAGTAGAAGAGCACCCGCTCCCATAAATCCTGGTACTCCAAATCCAGGTGAATATAGTTCCAATACAAGTCCCAAACTCCCTATAGATAATAAGATGGGAATAATAATAGGATTTGTAACAAAGCGTGCAATTCTCTCTGCAATACTAACTTCGGCATCACTTACTTCGGCATCCTTAAGATTTAGAACGCTTAGTAGTTCTGTGCGATCTTCTGCAGTCCCTTCGGCATATCCAACTTTCACAGCTTCCTGATCGTTAAGCGTTAAAAGCTCACCTTTAGGTGCATTATAATCCGGAAGATCTACATCAGGATCAGCCATTGCTAGCGCATACTTTGGGTCTCGATCATTAAGTTCTGCGGCCGACTTCATAGCCGCATGCCAGAAAGACTCTGCTTTCTTTCCTGCCGTATTGCCAGATTGATCAATAATAGCAGCCGATCCCATAAGCGCTCCTGGTTCCATAATAATCTGATCCGCATTTAAAGCAATATAAGCGCCAGCTGAAAGTGCTCGATTCGTAACATATGCTGTAATCGGAACATCTGATGCTTTTATAATCTTGGCAATATTATCAGCCGCATTCACAGCCCCTCCAGGCGTGTTAATTTCTAACACAATGTGATCAGCTCCCTGGTCCTCCGCATCCTGGATCGACCGTTTTAGAAATGCTTCCAACCCCCGCTCCACTTCCTGCTCCACAGGTATAAATGTAACGAGATCTCCTTCGCCTTCACCCAAAACTAACTCCCCAAAGAACGGAAGAAAAACCATCATCATGAAGCAAATACACACTAAAAACCTGACTATGTTTTTTCCGATAGTAATCCCTCCCTCCAACTTCCTAAGTATACGAATGAGATCATCATGAAGTTTCAATTTTATGTAGAAGAATATCTTTAGTATGACAAAAGGATTTAGAAAATACTAGTTTGAAATGGCATATGGATCAAAATTCTTTGAAATATAACATAACTATTTTTCCTTTTTACTTGTATCGTATGTATGAGCGAGCGTTGATAAAAAAAACACGCCCTGTTCATACAGGGCGTGTTTGCGCTTGATCATATTTATCCAACACTTAATGCATAACTAAGTTCTTCTTCTCTTTAACAGGGAAGTGAACACCCAGTCACGCCTTAAGGTCTGATTGTTTCAACTAGTCATCTTTAGAAAACAGATAATCTTCTAAAGTGACAGCATCACTTTATGATAAGTTTTTTTGTACAAGACGATTAACAAGTCCGCCGTCCGCTTTGCCTTTTACTCGAGGCATTAGCGCACCCATTACCATACCCATATCTTTCTTTGAAGACGCGCCAGTTTCAGAAATAACTTTCTGAACAATCTGGTCAACTTCTTCTTCAGAGAGTTGTTTCGGCAGGTAGACAGATAAAATCGACAGCTCTTCATCGAGATTCTGCACAAGATCACTTCGGCCAGCTTTTTCAAATTCAAGGAGGGAGTCTTTACGTTGCTTGACTTCGCGAGTGAGAACGGTAAGTTCTTCCTCTTCAGTTAGATCATGACCCAATTTAATGGACTCATTCTGAATTGAAGATTTCACCATCCGAATAACAGATAGTTTGTTCTTCTCTTTGTTCTTCATCGCTACTTTCATATCTGCTGTTAAACGGTCATTTAGACTCACTGACCTAACACCCTCTCTTAGAACTTACGCTTTTTCCTTGCTGCCTCAGATTTCTTTTTACGCTTTACACTTGGCTTTTCATAGTGCTTGCGCTTCTTTACTTCAGCCATAGTGCCTTCTTTAGAAACCGTTCTCTTGAAGCGACGCAGAGCATCATCGATCGACTCGTTCTTACGCACGCGAGTTTCCGCCATCTCTATCCCTCCCTCCAAAACATAGACAATCATAACACATGACTTTCTAACAAAGACATGTCACCTGCAATTATAATACATCCCGTCCTGTTTATCAACATTTCTTTCGTATATTTTATTTCTTTTAGTCTTATTAAAGATTTTTTGTTTTTCACACATAATTGCTTTAAAACCGCAACTAAGTGTAAATTTAACTATTTGAATGAGCGATGGTTATAATGAAAACTTTTTCCATAGCAATGAGAAAAAACGAGCATGTAACACGGATCCTGTCCATAAACTTTCAATGGAAAGGGGAAGTGCTAAATTGAGTCAATATATTGCATCTTTCATCGTCTTCATTAGTATTTTTCTTTTTGGAATGGCTGTGCTCCGCGTTGGACTAAATACCATCTCCAGTTCCAGGCTACAAACATGGCTTTATCGGGCTGCTTCAACGCCTTTACGCGGACTTATTACCGGCGCTGTTATAACAGCCCTGTTACAAAGCAGCTCTGCTGTGATGGTCATTACAATAAGCTTAATTGCTGCTAAGCTGCTTACCTTTAGACAGTCAATTGGAATTATTCTTGGCACGAATATTGGGACTACCATTACAGCTGAATTAATGACTCTTAATCCTGATCAACTTGTCATACCGCTATTATTGAGCGGCTTTATCTTGCTTCAAGTTAGAAAACAGCTGCTTTTCAGCATTGGAACAGTTCTGTTCGGCTTAGGTTGCATTTTCGTTGCTATGCATGGGCTAGAAGCACTTGCTATACCTTTATCGACTTTATCATTTATTAAAGATGTTATCCATAATACGAATTCAAATCTTATGTATGGTATTGGAATTGGGACATTATTAACTGCAGTCATCCAATCAAGTACAGCAACAACGGGAATTACAATGAGCTTTATTAATCAGGACTTACTTACTCTTTCCTCAGCGATCGCCATCCTTTATGGAGCGAATGTCGGCACTTGTATCACAGCGGTCATAGCAAGTATTGGAAGCAGTGCAGAAGCTAAACTTGCTGCTTATGCTCACGTTTGGATAAACATTATAGGTGTAGTCATCTTCTATCCGTTAATAGGGATTTTTGGCACGATAGCTTCTACCCTCACTTCCTTTCCTGACGTTCAACTTGCTCACGTTTCTATCCTCTTTAACGTCTTGTCTTCATTACTCTTTTTACCTGTAACTGGTTTGTTAGCACTATCCATAGAAAGGGTACACTCAAAAAACAATCTAATATAAAGCTAGCGAATTCAGCATAAATTCTCAGGCTTAGTTCAATTGACTGTCACCTTATTATCTACTGAGCAAAACGATATTCCCTCTCCTTCATAATATCTAAAAAACCCCATCACTTCTGTTAATAGAAGTAATGGGGTCGTTATATTAATAATCCGTATCTGCTGTTTCACCTTGCACAATTTTGACTCCAGCACTAGCTCCAATACGTGTAGCTCCTGCATCAATCATTGCTTGAGAACCTTCTAGGTCGCGAACTCCTCCAGAAGCTTTCACACCAATGTTCGGCCCAACTGTATTTCTCATTAGTTTAATATCTTCAACTGTAGCTCCACCAGTTGAAAAACCAGTTGATGTCTTAACATAGTCAGCCCCAGCTTTTACCGAAAGCTCACACGCGCGTGTTTTTTCTTCATCAGTTAGAAGACAAGTCTCAATAATTACCTTAACAAGCGCCTTACCTTTTGCCGCTTCAACAACAGCTTTGATATCTTGCTCTACAAGGTCGTTATTTCCGTCTTTAAGTGCACCAATGTTAATAACCATATCTACTTCAGTAGTACCCTTTTGAATCGCATCATTTGTTTCGAAGGCTTTTGTTTCTGTTGTAACGGCTCCTAGAGGGAAACCAATTACTGTACAAACTTTAGCTTCAGCACCTTGCAACATTTCCGCTGCGAGGGAAACCCAAGTAGGATTAACGCAAACTGAAGCAAAATTAAATTCTCTTGCTTCTTCACAAAGCTTTTCGATCTGCGCTCTGCTAGTATCTGGTTTTAGTGCTGTGTGATCAATCATTTTTGCTAGTTCTTTATTCATGATAGTCATCCTTCCGATTCTGTTTTAGTTAGGTTAAGTTAATAGCTTAAAATGAAGCAACTGCAGCAGTTGGCTCGTCCTCGTTCATAACGCGAACAAATTGACCTTCATTATAAGGATATCCAGGTTTAGTAATTTTCACTTTAACAATTTTTCCAATCATTTCTTCAGATGCTTCAAAGATTACTTTCATATAATTCGCTGAATAACCAACGAATAAGTTTGATTCTGGGTCATCCTTGTACTTCTCTTCCGGAATTACCTCAAGCACTTCACCTTCATAATGGGATGCGTACTCTTTCGCAAGTTGATTTGAAAGCTCAATTAAATGATGAACACGCTTGTTCTTAACTTCATCATCCACCTGGTCTTCCATCCGAGCTGCAGGCGTACCTGTTCTCTTTGAAAATGGGAAAACGTGAAGTTCTGAGAATTTATGCTTTGCAATAAAGTCATATGTCTCTTTAAATTCCTCATCTGTTTCACCAGGAAAGCCGACAATAACGTCGGACGTAATTGCTAATCCTGGAAGTGCTTTTTTCAAACGCTCTAAGCGCTCACCAAACATTTCCATTGTATACTTTCTTCTCATTCGCTGTAGTACTGTATTGGATCCAGATTGAAGCGGTATATGAAGATGCGGAACAACTTTTTCAGATTGATTCAATACTTCTATCACTTCATCAGTTACCTGACTGGCTTCAATAGAAGAAATCCGAATTCGCTTAAGACCTTTTACTTTAGCATCAAGGTCACGAAGAAGCTGAGCAAAGTTGTAATCTTTCAAATCCTCTCCATAACCTGCTGTATGGATACCTGTTAGAACGATTTCTTTATAACCGGCATCAACAAGCTGTTGAGCTTGTGAAATGACCGCTTCCGGTTCACGAGATCTGAGAAGGCCTCTTGCCCAAGGAATTATACAGAAAGTACAGAAATTGTTACAACCTTCTTGAATTTTAAGAGAAGCTCGGGTGCGATCTGTAAAAGCCGGAACTTCAAGCTCCTCATATACACGCGCTTTCATAATATTGCCTACGCCATTTACAGGCTCTCGTTCGCGCTTATACTGTTCAATGTAATCAAGCATTTTAACGCGATCCTGAGTTCCTACAACAACATCCACTCCAGGAATAGCCATAATTTCTGCAGGTGAAGTTTGAGCATAACAACCTGTTACACAAATGACGGCATCAGGATTTTTACGAATCGCACGACGAATAACCTGTCTGCTTTTTTTATCCCCAGTATTCGTTACTGTGCACGTATTAATAACATAAACATCCGATGCATGATCGAACTCAACGCGTTCATAATCATGATCTTTAAACAATTGCCAAATCGCTTCCGTTTCGTAATGGTTTACTTTACAGCCTAATGTATGGAAAGCAACTGAAGGCATATAATCACCTCATTAGTTCAAAATGATAAGAAACTGCTGCCAGCACGTACATAGCAGCCGTTTCTGTTCGCAAAATCCTTGGACCAAGTCCACATGAAGCAAAACCAGCTTGAATTAAACTGGCTACTTCATTATCTGAAAGTCCGCCCTCTGGTCCAAATACGACCATTATTCGGTCATTCACATTTGCCTCGTGAAGCGTTTGAACAAGCGCAGCAGTTTCTCCTGCTCTCGCTTCCTCTTCATAAGCAATTAATTTATAATCATAAGACTCACTTGCTTTAATAAGTGATGAAATGGAATGAGGCATTTCAATCAATGGAATGGTTGTTCGATGGGATTGTTCAGCCGCTTCTTTTGCAATTTTTTTTAGCCTTTGCAACTTTTTAGCGCTTTTTTGCTCATCCCATTTTACAATAGAACGCTCAGCTTTAAAAGGGATAAACTGATCTGCACCTAGTTCTGTGCCCTTTTGTATGACTGTTTCTAGTTTATCTCCTTTAGGCAGTCCTTGAACAATTGTAACATGAACAGGGAGTTTCTTTTGTTCTTCCAACCATTCTAATGGAACAGCTTTGATTAAGTCCGAATTAATTTCTTCTAATTCGCATAGGGCTGATTTACCGTCTTCAGTGCAACATATGATGTTGTCACCCACTGTCATTCTCATCACTTTCGAAATGTGCTTCACATCTTCCCCTTCAATAGTAACGTGATCGTCTTGAACTTGAGAGGCAGAAATGAAATATCGTTGCATCGTTCTACCTCCTTACTCGTGGGGTTTTCTGGCAATAAACGCAACCCAATCTTCCATTTGGAGCGTTTCTTCAATGATAAGACCCTGTTCAATGATCGACTGTTTTACTTCCTGCTTTTTCGCAGAGATAATACCCGAGGTGATAAATGCACCACCTGGTTTAAGGACGCGAGCCACATCGTCTGTAAAGCGAATAATAATTTCTGAAAGTAAATTAGCGACAATGACATCGTAAGTTTCATCAATACCCTCAAGAAGATTATTTTGACTGACATTAATTTTGTGATGAACTTTATTTAATTTAGTATTTAACGCAGCACTTTTAACAGCTATTTCATCAAGGTCAAGAGCATCAACTGATTCAGCACCAAGACTAGCAGCCGCGATACTTAAAACACCTGACCCCGTACCAACGTCAATCACACGCTGACCCGGCTCAATGATTTTTTCAAGCGCTTGAACACACAATACCGTTGTCGGATGTGTTCCTGTACCGAAAGCCATGCCAGGATCAAGCTCAATAATAATTTCATCTGTTGTGACAGGCTTGTAATCTTCCCATGTGGGTGTAATCGTAATTCGTTCAGATATTTTGACAGGTTTATAATATTTTTTCCACGCTGTAGCCCATTCTTCCTCATTCACTTCACTGATTTGAACAGTGTTATGCCCTAAATCAATATCATAGACAAGTAGTCCATTAATCGCTTCTTTAATTTGTTCAACCGTTTCACCAAGAAAACTATTGACAGGCAAGTAAGCTTTCAAGATAACGCCTTCTTCAGGATAATCATCTGGATTGAGCTGATAAACCTCTCCGAAAGTAGTATCCCATACTTTCACAAGATCCATTGGGTCTTCAATGACTACCCCACTGGCACCTGCTTCATGTAGAATGTTTGATACTGCTTCAATTGCTTCGTTTGTCGTATGAATGCTTATCTCAGACCATTTCATTCATTGCCCACTCCTCTTTTGGATCCTTTTTTTCGGAAAGGAAACAGGCAGGCCACTTGAAGTAGTAGCCTGCAATCTGTTACCAGCTTTCACCTTACTTATTCTCCTTTGAACGCCTTTTTCACTTTAGAGAAAAAATTCTCATGCTGTTCGTCAGGTACCTGTCCGGAAATTTCACTAAACTCTCGTAGAAGCTCTTTTTGTCGATCAGTTAAGTGCTTAGGAGTAATCACTTGAATTTTAACATGTTGATCTCCCTGGCCATAACCACGTACGTTCTGAATACCTTTCCCTTTTAGACGGAAATTAGTTCCACTTTGTGTACCAGCTGGCACTTTAAGCTTCACTTTACCATGAAGGGTCGGCACTTCAATTTCATCTCCAAGACCTGCTTGTGAGAAGGTGATCGGCATTTGACATAACACATCATCGCCACTACGTTCGTAAAAGTCATGTGATCTCACATAAACAACTACAAATAAGTCTCCTGGAGGTCCACCGTTAACGCCAGCTTCCCCTTTTCCAGTTATGCGGATTTGTTGACCTTCATCGATTCCTGCAGGGAGTTTAACGTGAATTTTCTTTTTAACTTCAACTTTCCCTTTACCGCGACACGTCTTACACTTATCTTTAATAAGTTTGCCTGTACCTTCACAATGATGACACACGCGACGATTAACTACTCGGCCAAACGGAGTATTTTGCTCCACATTCAATTGACCAGCTCCACCACAGTGTGAACAAGTTTCAGGTGAAGTTCCTGGTTTTGCGCCAGAACCATCACATGTTGAACATTCTTCTTCTTTTGGAATAAAGATATCCGTCTCTTTACCAAATGCTGCTTCTTCAAAAGTTAGTTCCATTGAATACTGAAGGTCAGCACCCTGTCTCGGAGCATTTGGATTACGGCGACCTCCGCCACCAAAGAACATATCAAAAATGTCGCCAAAGCCACCGAAGTCAGCTCCTCCGCCACCAAATCCTTGATTTGGATCTGCGTGCCCAAACTGATCGTACTGAGCTTTTTTCTGAGAGTCACTTAATACTTCATAAGCTTCCGTTACTTCTTTAAACTTCTCATCTGCACCCGGCTCCTGGTTGATGTCTGGGTGATATTGCTTAGCAAGCTTTCGATAAGCTTTTTTCAGCTCGGCATCAGAAGCATCCTTACTTACGCCCAGCACTTCATAATAATCTCGTTTACTCATCGTATCCACTCCCGATTCTCTTCACATAACGTTTATCATATCATTGAGTTTATACGCTCTGCAATACTCTATCGTAAGCACCAGTGAACGCTAATAGCAAATTGGGCAAAGTTGGATAATAACCCAAAAGTTAATTGGTGAATATTACCATGATACGTCGCTTCCACCCGATTTTTAGAATTTTTCAAGTATGGAGAAAACGTGACCTGTGATTAGTTATTGTTCAACTGCAAACAACATTCTTAGCATACGTATTATATGGAATTGAATGGTTTGCATTTCATTTTAAACGAAAAAAGTCAAAGTCAAGATACGCCTGACTTTGACTTTTTTTCGTATCATCTTCTTACTTTTTGTCGTCGTCTACCTCTTCATACTCAGCATCAACGACGTTATCATCTGCTTGTTCAGCTCCGCCTTCTTCGCCAGCTTGAGCCTGTTGAGCTTGTGCAGCCTGCTCATAGACTTTCATTGATAAGGCTTGAACGATTTCTTGAAGCTCATCTTTCGCAGTGCGAATTGCTTCAATGTCATCATTTTCAAGAGCTGCTTTCACTTTATCTTTTGCTTCATTAGCTTTTGTCACTTCTTCTTCCTCTACTTGACCTTCAAGGTCTTTTAGAGTTTTATCAGTAGTGAATACGAGCTGATCAGCTTCGTTACGTGTTTCAACTTCTTCACGACGCTGCTTATCTTCTTCAGCGTTAGCTTCAGCGTCTTTCACCATGTTTTCAATTTCGTCATCTGAAAGACCGCTTGAAGATTTGATTGTAATAGACTGTTCTTTATTCGTACCAAGATCCTTCGCGCGAACGTTCACGATACCGTTTTTGTCGATATCAAATGATACTTCGATTTGCGGAGTTCCTCGTGGTGCTGGAGGAATATCAGTCAGCTGGAAGCGACCAAGAGTCTTGTTATACTGAGCCATTTCGCGCTCACCTTGAAGAACATGAATGTCAACTGAAGGTTGGTTATCAGCTGCAGTTGAGAAAGTCTGTGACTTACTAGTTGGGATCGTTGTATTACGCTCGATAAGCTTCGTAAATACGCCACCCATTGTTTCAATACCAAGAGAAAGTGGAGTTACGTCAAGAAGAACAACGTCTTTCACATCTCCAGCAATAACACCAGCTTGAATTGCTGCACCAAGTGCAACGACTTCATCAGGGTTAACGCCTTTGTGTGGATCTTGTCCTGTTTCTTTCTTAATCGCATCTTGTACTGCAGGAATACGAGTAGATCCACCAACAAGAATTACTTTATCAAGTTCAGATGGAGACATTCCAGCATCTTTAAGAGCCTGACGAGTAGGTGCCATTGTACGCTCTACAAGATTTGCAGAAAGCTCTTCGAATTTAGCACGAGTTAGGTTAAGCTCAAGGTGTTTAGGACCTGAAGCATCCGCTGTGATAAATGGAAGAGAAATTTGAGTTTGTGCTACGCCTGAAAGATCTTTCTTCGCTTTTTCAGCAGCATCTTTCAAACGTTGAAGTGCCATCTTATCCTGACCTAGGTCAACACCAGTATCTTTCTTAAATTCAGCTACTAGATGATCGATAATAACTTGGTCAAAGTCGTCACCACCAAGACGGTTATCACCAGCAGTAGACTTAACTTCAAATACGCCTCCGCCAAGTTCAAGGATTGATACGTCAAAAGTACCGCCACCAAGGTCAAATACTAGGATTGTTTGATCTTCATCTTCTTTATCAAGACCGTAAGCAAGCGCTGCAGCAGTTGGTTCGTTTACAATACGCTCTACTTCAAGTCCAGCGATTTTACCAGCATCTTTTGTTGCTTGACGCTCAGCATCGTTAAAGTAAGCAGGCACTGTAATAACCGCTTTTTCAACGCCTTCACCAAGATAATCTTCAGCGTAAGATTTTAGCTTCTGAAGAATGATCGCAGAAATTTCTTGAGGAGAAAATGATTTACCCTCAACGTCTTCTTTATGATCAGTACCCATATGACGCTTAATGGATTGAATTGTGTTTGGGTTTGTGATTGCTTGACGCTTCGCAACTTCACCTACTAGACGTTCTTCATCTTTAAATGCAACGACAGATGGAGTTGTACGGCTACCTTCCGGGTTCGGGATAACAGTAGCTTCTCCGCCTTCCATTACTGCAATACAAGAGTTTGTTGTACCTAAGTCAATACCGATAATTTTACTCATTACATTCTACCTCCTATTTCTTAATATGTAGTTAAGAGCTTACCTTTACCATTGCTGGCCGAAGGACGCGATCGTTTAGTTGATAGCCTTTTTGTAAGACCTCTACAACCACATCTGAATCATGTTCATCTGATTCAACCTGCATGACAGCCTGATGGAGATGCGGGTTGAATGCTTCTCCTACAGAACCAATTTCTTCGACACCTTCATTAGCAAGTGCCTCTTTCAACTGACGATACACCATTTCCATTCCGGTAAGCAATGACGTTACTTGCTCACTATCGCTTTGAACAGCTAGTGCACGTTCGAAATTATCCATAGCTGGGAGTAACCCTTCAGCTAATTTTTGAGAACGGTATTTTGCATCTGCATTTCGTTCTTCACGCGTTCTGCGGCGGAAGTTATCGTATTCTGCCTGAGTGCGCATATATTTATTCTCAAGCTCTTCAACCTGCTGTTGCAAGTTCTCAAGCTCTTCATTTTCATTGGTTTCAGATACTTCAATCACTTCAGGTTCATCATTCTCTTCAGCATTTTGCTCAAGATTCTCTTCCTCTTCAGTTAGAAGTTCTTCTTCCTCTTGATGACTGTTTTGCTTTTCCACGAATTTCACCTCCCTAACGAAATATAACAAATCTTTCTCCCATAGAAAAGGATGGAAGAAATGTTTCTCCCACCTTCTTCACTATTACCAATTTACCAGTGTTTGAAACTTTGATATCGATCGGTCAAGGTTCGAGTAAGATCATTTGCTAGAAAACCAAGAATACTCATTGAACGATGATATTCCATTCTAGTCGGGCCAAGCAAAGCGATAGAGCCCATTCGCTTGCCTTCTATGAAATAGTCGGCGGTTACGATGCTACAATGCTGCATCGCCTCAAGATCATTTTCCTGACCAATTTTAACTTCAATTCCATTTTTCTCAGGTCGAAGTATGTTATACATAACGTCTTCTTGTTCAAATGTATTAAGTAACAACCTGACTTTATCAATATCTTTGAATTCAGGTTGGGTCAGAATATTAGTCTTGCCTCCGTAATACACTTTTTCAGCATTGGTATAGAGAAAAAGATTTTCAAGCATTGTATTAACCTGATTATAATTTTCAATATGTTTCTTTAAGACAGTTGCCATTTCTTTCATCATTGTCGACTTCAAGGAGATTAGTGGAACGTCCTTCAAGCGTTCATTCATGATGTTCACAACTTTTTCAATATCAGACATACTGACCGAAGGCGGGATTTGCATTGTTCGGTTCTCGACATGTCCACTGTCAGCTACCAAAATCACAACGGCCGTATCCTTTGACAAGGGAATGATCTGAATTTGTCGAAGTTTCGTTTCAAATACTTCAGGTCCAAGAATAATGGACGTATATTGAGTTAGCTCTGAAAGTATTCCAGCAGATTGTTGAATCACTTTCTCTACTTCCACCATTCTCTCTGCAAAAAGAGAATGAATGTTATTCACATCTTTTTTCGAAAGCACAGGTGGAGACAGAAGATGATCAACATAAAAACGATATCCCTTTTCAGAAGGTACTCTTCCAGAAGAACTATGTGTCTTCTCGATGTAGCCCATCTCTTCAAGGTCCGCAAGTTCATTACGAATGGTTGCAGAACTGAATGTCACATCTTCACGCTTGGAAATCGTGCGTGATCCAACAGGCTCAGCCGTTTGAATGTAGTCATTAATCAATAACTGCAAAATGAATAGTTGACGTTCTGTTAACATCTCCTCATCACCTCTGTTAGCACTCTAATGTGCCGAGTGCTAAATCTATTAATAAGGTAACAGAAACTTATTTTAGTTGTCAATCATTACGTTAATCATTATTGTGACTAAACATTTCCAACAATAGAAAGGCTCTTAATTATCGCTTTATCGGGGTACTCTGAAGACCACCATCACTATCTTAGTTAACAACCTAAGGGCCTAATTGACAACGATGTCACTAGATAGCAAGAAATTCTTGAAATACTTCATTGCCTAAAAAGAAGCCTTGCTCTGTCAATGCAATATGTGATCCAGTATCTTTCAAGAGGTCGCTTCGGACTAACTTTTCAATTTGTTCACTAAAAACTTCCTCAATCGACTGATTAAATTTATACTTAAACGTCTCTTTTGAAACGCCCTCTCTCATTCGAAGGCCCATAAACATTTCTTCTTCCATTCGTTCGTTTTTCGTTAGAACATTGTCATCCATATACGGAAACTTGTTCTCATCTATTTTAGTCATATATTGCTTAAGCGGACCAGCATTTGCTCGTCGTACCCCATCAATATAGCTGTGAGCACCCGCACCTATTCCATAGTACTCATTATTCTTCCAGTACGTTATGTTGTGTCGGCTCTCGTATCCAGGCTTTGCGAAGTTACTAATCTCATACTGCAAAAGACCAGCTTCCTCAAGGCGTTTCATTAGAAGCTCATACATATCAGCTTCAGCTTCTTCCGTTGGAAGAGGTAATTCTCCTTTACGCCATTTGTTATAAAACACTGTTTTCTTCTCTACCTGCAAGGAATAAGAAGAAATATGAGTAATCCCTAATTCAATTGCTTTTGTAATCGACTCTGAGAATTGTTCAATAGTTTGTTCTGGTAATCCAAACATCAGATCCAGTGAGAGGTTAACAAAGCCCTCACTCTGAGCCATCTGAACAATTTCTCCGATTTCTTCAACGGAATGACCTCTGCCAAGCTTGTTTAGAAGCGTATCTTGGAATGCCTGAGCTCCGATACTTAATCGATTCACACCGTACTTCTTCATAATTCGAAGCTTCTCAGGTGTGACACTCCCAGGATTTGCCTCCATTGAAAACTCGAGGTGCTCGGATACATACGGACCAAAGCGTTCTTGAACGTCTTTTAAAAAGCGCTCAAGCTGCGCTTCGTTTAATGCTGTAGGTGTTCCTCCACCTACAAATATTGTGTCTATTCGATTGGTCGGGAATCGCTCCAATGTATTTTTCATTTCAGTATCCATATGAGCTAAATAGTCATCCACAGGCTGACCTTGCATAAAAACTTTATTAAAATCACAATAGTGGCATATATAGTCACAGAACGGAATGTGTAAATAAACAGCGTTAACCATTTCAATCACTGCTTTCTGGCATAATGTAAAGACCGCAGAAACGCTCTGCGGTCTTCTAACCTACATAGTATAAAAATCAACTCAGCACTTCAACTAAAGCACCTTAATTATTCTTCGTGTTATCCTGACGGAGGACAGCCATAAATGCTTCTTGAGGCACTTCTACTTTACCTACCGTTTTCATTCGTTTCTTACCTTCTTTTTGTTTTTCAAGAAGCTTACGCTTACGAGAAATATCTCCACCGTAACATTTTGCTAGTACGTTTTTACGCATAGCTTTGATTGTAGAACGGGCAACAATTTTCTGTCCAATAGAAGCCTGAATCGGGACTTCAAATTGCTGTCTTGGGATAAGGTCTTTCAATGTCTCAGTAATGTCTTTACCACGGTCATAGGCAAAGTCTCTGTGAACGATAATGGATAGAGCATCAATTGTCTCACCATTAAGAAGAATGTCCATTTTAACAAGGTTTGAAGCTCTATACCCAATTAATTCGTAGTCGAAGGACGCATAGCCTTTCGTACTTGACTTCAATTGATCAAAGAAATCATAAACAATTTCGGAAAGAGGAATATGATAGACAATATTCACACGACTTTCATCCATATATTGCATATCGATAAAGTCACCGCGTTTACCCTGACATAATTCCATAATAGCACCGACATAATCATTAGGTGACATAATTGTCGCCTTTACATATGGTTCTTGCACTTCCGCAATAGATTGCGCATCAGGCATCATTGCAGGGTTATCGATAATCACTTCTTCTCCGTCTGTTAGTTTAACTTGATAAATAACACTCGGAGCCGTCGTAATCAAATCAATGTTAAATTCTCGTTCAATCCGCTCCTGCACGATTTCCATATGAAGAAGTCCAAGGAAACCACAGCGGAAACCAAAGCCGAGTGCCTGAGATGTTTCTGCTTCGTATTGAAGCGAAGAATCGTTTAACTCAAGACGTTCAAGAGCCTCGCGGAGATCATTGTATTGCGCTGAGTCTACTGGATAAAGACCACAGTATACCATTGGATTCATTCTCCGATAACCAGGCAGAGGAGTTGCAGCAGGATTTTTCACAGCTGTAATTGTATCCCCTACACGAGAATCTCCCACATTCTTAATCGCTGCAGTAAGGAAACCAACATCGCCGACAGAAAGTTCTTTCTTAGATACCGGCTTAGGATTAAACACGCCAAGCTCATTTACTTCAAATTCTTTACCTGTCGCCATCATACGGATCTTATCGCCGACCTTAACAGATCCCTCTGTTATTCGAATATAAGCAACTACTCCCCTATATGGATCATAAAGAGAATCAAAGATAAGCGCTTGAAGCGGCCCTTCAGGATCTCCTTGTGGCGCGGGTACTTTCTCCACAATTTGTTCTAGAATGTCTTCTATACCAATTCCAGACTTAGCTGAAGCAAGCACTGCGTCAGAAGCATCCAATCCAATTACATCTTCTACTTCTTGCCTCACTCGTTCAGGCTCAGCACTCGGTAAATCGATCTTATTAATAACTGGAAGGATTTCTAAATCATTATCAAGAGCAAGGTAAACGTTCGCTAGCGTTTGAGCTTCAATTCCCTGTGCTGCATCAACAATTAATAATGCTCCTTCACAAGCTGCCAGGCTCCTAGATACTTCATAAGAGAAGTCGACATGTCCTGGTGTATCGATTAAATGAAAAATGTACTCTTCTCCATCTTTCGCTGTATAAGTAAGCTGAACAGAATTCAGTTTAATCGTAATTCCTCTTTCACGTTCGAGATCCATCGCATCGAGCGTTTGAGCTTTCATTTCACGGTCAGTTAACGCACCTGTCCGTTCTAAAATGCGGTCTGCAAGAGTCGATTTTCCATGGTCGATATGAGCAATAATGGAAAAATTTCGAATCCTGGACTGTCTTTTCAATTTTTCTTCAAGGTTCATCTACAATCACTCCTAAGGCGAAACTACGCTAGTATAGATTATAGCAATACCGCTGTCCAGATTCAATCCGGAATCCACCCATTTACATAGACTATGAATTTCTCTTAGAAATTCCTCTCTTTTTTTACAAGAAAAAATAACACTCTGTGACCTTTCAAGACTCAAATAATATATAAAATAACTTAGCTTTGTTAACTTATACTTTCGATTCTCGATTTTTAACATAGCCAATAATTTAAAAAAGGCCGCAAATGCGACCTTTATGATTGAAAAAAGGAAAGAAATGTCGTAATTAATGTGAATACAAACGCTAAAAGGGTTTTGATTAATGCTGATAACCAGTTACTAAGCTTTGAACCGAGGTCTCCTAGCACATTAAATTCATTTGCACCTTCTAACGTTTCTTGTTTATTTTGGAGATCGCTTTGTGTAATGGATGTTCCTAAAATTTCAGCTTCAACACCATTGGATGCAGTCTTGATTTGAAAAGCTCCAGTACTCTCATGATCCTGCATATGATTCATATTTCTAGAAGCTTGTTCCATTCCAAGAAGCACACCAAACAAAAGCAATGAAACAAGAAGAAAACATTTAAGAAAAAAAGATACCATCACTTCGGCCCCTTCCTGAAATAGCTCGTCCTTCAGTAATACCTATGCAAAAAAAACCAAAATATACTCAATGGGTATACATTCCACTGTTTTGTTGGTTTACTTCACCATGAAGGCAGCTATTAAGCCCTCCAGATATGACATTCGCCATATCTTCTATAAAAACATCTACTTCTTTAGGTGTAACCATTAAGTTGTGTCCCATAGGAGCAAGAACCTCTCGGATTAAATTACGTTTTTCTTCATCTTCTAACGTACCAATCATACCAAGAAATGTTTGTCTTTTCTCTGCATCCGGGAGATCATCCTCGGTATATGTTTTTCTTTCTCCGAAAGTCATTCCCGCAGGAGCTAACGATTTCGATGGCTTTCCTTTTTCCTTCAACTCTCTTCCAAAATGTTTCAAAATAAAATCAATCGTATCACTCGTTATAGAGACAGCGTCAACAACTGTTGGTATGCCAATCGCTATTACTGGTATGCCGAGTGTATCAAAGCTTAGCTCCTTACGCTTATTTCCTACACCTGAACCTGGATGGATTCCTGTATCAGAAATTTGTATAGTTGTATTTACACGCTCGATTGATCTTGAAGCAAGCGCATCTATTGCAATCACGAAATCAGGCTTAGCTTTTTCAATAACCCCATGTATAATATCGCTCGTTTCAATCCCGGTTACCCCCATGACACCTGGAGTAATTGCGCTTACAGGGCGAAACCCTTCTGAAACAGTTTCTGGTTGAAGCTCAAATAAGTGGTTTGTAATGAGCAAATTTGAAACAACTAATGGCCCTAGTGAATCTGGGGTAACATTCCAATTGCCGAGCCCAACAATAAGACAACTCGCTTCTTTCGCAATATTCTGTTGTTTAAGGAAAGCCGCAAATTCATGAGCAAAGACATCCTGAACGGTTTGTTGAAGAGCAGAGTCTTTTCGACGAATTCCCTGTACCTCGAAGGTAAGATAATGACCAGCTTTTTTTCCTATCTCTTTCTCACCCTCTTCTGTCACTTCAACGGTTGTAATATTTACTCCCTTTTCATTTCTTTCTTTCACAATAACGCCTTTAAGCCCATCAGGCTTATCTTCTTTCATGCTTTTTGCTTTTTTCTCTTTCACCATTTCTTGCGCTTCAACCGCAAGATCTGTTCTCACCTGATATTTTTCTAGATCAACGAATCCCATCAGATCACCTCTCATTCTATCTGTTACATGTTAGCGTAACCCTGAAATAAGGTTTTCATTCTCTATTGCAATTCATTGTGCTATTTGATAGAATGTTTCTTGTTCTATGCACGGATATGACATGGAATTGTTAAGCCTTGCAAGGAGGTGAAAGGTATGCCAAATATTAAATCTGCGGTTAAACGCGTTAGAACTCAATCTGATCGTCGCGCTAATAACCTCGCTTTCAAATCTGAAATGCGTTCTGCAATCAAGACTTTTGAAGCGAAAGTTGAAGCAAAAGACGTTGAAGCTGCGAAAACAGCTCTTAACCAAGCTTCTAAGCGCATCGACAAAGCTGCTGATAAAGGAATCATTCATAGAAACACAGTAGCACGTAAAAAATCTCGTCTAACTAAAATGTACAACGAGATTTCAGCGTAATTCCTTAAAACGTTAAAAGCTGTTGGGGCAACCCAACAGCTTTTTTATGTGTTTTTAATTTTAGTAACTAACAATTCAAGAATAAGTTTTTTATCCATTCTACCTGTTTTCATTTCATAATCCGATTCTGCGATTTGGTCTAGAATAAAACGCAACTTTTCTTCATGAAAACTTCGACTTTGCTGCTGTGCAATTTTAACCGCGTAAGGATGCAATTTAAGTGTCGAAGCCATTTGCTTTTGACCATAACCTCGCTTAGAAAGTTCACTAACCTGGTATATAATTCGAAACTGCCTGCCGATTAAAGAAAGAATTTTGATTGGTTCTTCATTTATTTTTAATAAATCATATAAAATACGAAAGGCTTTATCTAGGTCTTTTCTAACAATCCGGTCTATTAGCGCAAAAATATCATTTTCTAATGTTCTTGCAACAAGGAGATCAACAACCTCCGCATTGACAACTCCACCCTCACCAACGTATAGAGCCATTTTATCAATTTCCTGCTGCAATAACATCAAATGACTACCTGTTAATTGAACAAGCCTCTCTTCACCTTCCTGGTCAAATGTAACACCATTCTCTTTTGCTCGTTGCTGAAGCCAGTCCCCAAGATGACTTTCTTGTAAAGCCTCAGCTTTCACAAAGGCTCCTGCTTTCTTAATTGATTTTACCAATTTTTTTCTCTCATCCAGCTTTTCATAAGGTGCTTCAATAATGAGTATCGTAAAAGGAGAAGGGTTTTCAGCATATCGTTGAAGGGAATCAAGATCATGCTCAACTTTGCTTTTGTCCCTAGCAGCTGTTAAAAACAAAGGATTCTTTACTATTATCACCCGTTTCTCCCCGAGAAACGGCAGCGTTTCAGCATCTTCTACGGCAGCTTGTACGGGGGTTTCGTTTAGATCATAATAAGCAAGTCCAAATTCTCTTTCCTCTTCAGGTAGTGCCTGTTCAATGATCATTTTTTGCAGCTCATCAATTAGGAAAGCTTCTGTTCCTGTTAAGAGATATAGTGGATCTAACTTGTTCTGTTTGATTTTCTTTTTTAAGTCTGAAATGGACATTTATGTACACCTCGATTTTATTCGTCCATTCCTATCCTAATAGCAGACAACAAAGTTGGCAAGTAGAAAAGGGAAGCCGGCTGCTACAACCAGCCTCCCATTTATAGTAAACGCTGCTCCGTAAGGCCTAGGACTCTTACCAAGCAACGATGTTCGGTGTGTAGTAGATAGGATATCCTATGCAAAGTTAAAGTATGGGTGACAACTCTTTACAGGAAAGGGAGTGATTTTTTCGCATAAATTACGTTCATTAAAAACGTAAACAGTTCATGGATAATAAAGACATGAGGAATAATACATGATACAATATTGTTTGAAATGTACATTTAAAGGAAAACCCCTACATAAAGACTACATAGGTAGTTAACAGTGAATACTATTGGGGAAGCAGGAGGGAAGGCAAATGAACGAGTTCGAAAAAGATGTTCAAGCTAAGGAGAACGACGCTGTCCAATCAGCTGTTGGCTTTGCAGTACCATTTTTATTCTTTTCCATCATTTTCTTCACGGCTGTAATTATTAAAGCGCTAGGCTAAATAGACTGCCCCAGGCAGTCTATTTTCAATTTAACATCACAGACCACCTTCCAATTTTGTTGTTTCTAAAGATGTATCTCACCGTACCATTCTCATCTGTTCTGAGGACTGGAATATGAAGTTCTTCATACCTTTTCAAAACCTCTTCGTTTGGATGACCATATCGATTATTTACACCTACTGAAATAATCGAAAGCTCAGGTGATAAATGCTCAATAAACTCTTTAGAGCTGGATGTAGGGCTTCCATGATGCCCTACTTTTAGTACATCGATTTCTTTGAGGTAACCACTTGAAAGCAATCGACGTTCTCCCTCTTCTTCCAGATCTCCTGTAAATAGCCAACTATATCCGCCTAATCGTGCATGAAGTATAATGCTACCGTCGTTCTCTTCTGCTTTCTCTAAAGCCTGAAAAATTGTAAATCGAGCGTCATTCAGAGACCAGGATTGCCCCGCCTCCGCTAAAGAAATAGTGGTCCCCCCTTCTTTCGCAATATGAATCAACTCTTTTTCTAATGCCGTTTGTTCTGTGCTGTGATCGAGTAATAACCTTCTTACAGAGATCCCTTCAAGCAACTCCTTGGCTCCCCCCGCATGATCATAATCCCCATGTGTCAAAATTAACAAATCAACGGCACGAATTCCTTTAGACTTGATATATGGAAGGACTACATCACCCCCTATATCAAATGATGAAGCTCTTTTTCGCCACTCTTCCTCATTGCCATACATCGGTCTTCCTCCTGTATCAATTAAGATGACTTGCCTTTGAAAAGGCAATGTAATTAATATACTATCTCCTTGACCCACGTCAATAAACGACACTTCTCCATATGGATTCAAATAAGGCATAACGTATAATACGATGCAAAATACACTCCACAAAGTTCCGCCTAAGAAAACATTTCCACGCTCCCACAAAAGCAAGATACCAATACTTACGCCTAATGAGACAATTAGCGTTATGGCTGATATTTTCCCGAATACAACAATCGTATCCTTACCTGCAATAAATACAAAGAAAGTATGAATATGATCTATAAAAAAAACGAGAATTTCAGAAATAAATTGAAAAAGAAAATGTAAGTGGAGGGTATGCAATAGAAAGGTAAGCATCAAACCTGGTAATACAATGACTGAAATAATTGGAACATATATGAGGTTTAATCCAAGACTTAGAATGGAAATTTGATGAAAGTGATAAATAACAACGGGGAATGAAATAATTTGAGGGAGAACAGAAAGAGAAAGAAGCTGAGCGAATGGATGAGTTGAACGATTAATGATCGATTTGGAAGAAACAATTAAAGCAAACGCAATGAGAAAAGAAAGCTGAAATCCAATATGGTAGGCGTAATATGGGTTTACAGATAAAATAACCACACAAGCGAATGAAACACCATCAAGCGGATTGACATTTAACTTTAGCCGCAAGCTGATGACAACTAGCATAGCCATTAATGAAGCTCTCATAACAGAAGGAGCACATCCTGTTAGAGTCATATAAATCGGATAAAATGCAATGAGTGAAGTATACGCTTTTTCTCTGGTTAGTCCTAAACGGATACATAACCAAAAGAACACCCCTCCCACAACGCCAACGTGTAACCCCGAAACAGCCAGAACATGACTTAATCCTAAAACTTGATAAGCTTCCTCAACATCATCTGGTAATAGGCTTCGTTCGCCTATTAACAAAGAAGCAGCCAATCCATGAAGGCGGGCTGGGTATTCTGAAACAATGGTCGATAAAACATTTTGACGAGATTGCTGAACTAAAGAAAAAAATGACTTTGATAATTTGTGACATTCAGGCTTTGATTTTAGTTCATAAATCCAATGAATGTTTTGGTAATAAAGATAACGCTCATAATCAAATAAAGAGGGAACTCTGAGAGGGGATGGAGGCTCTAGCGACCCAGAAAGGTAACATGTATAACCAACTTCTAATTGCTCTACTTCATTTTTTTCTTGTATAGAGGAGATATAATAATTGACCTTCAATTTCTCTTTTTCAGTCTTTAGTTCAAATGACATGAAATCGCCATCAATTTCTGGTATTGACGAAATGGTTCCTAGAATAATACTTGGCCCTTCCTTTAAGGATGTTACATTAAAAACATTCACAATAACTGTATAACTAAAGAAAAGAATGCAGGTTAGGCAAACTAACAGCATTAATAGCTTTCGCTTGCCCTTCCATAACCATAGTAATACTACAAATAATACAAAAAAGGCGCCTGAAAAATTGACACTCATTACGCCAATGAATGCAGCAGCTGCTATGACCCACAAATTCCCTTTCATTACATGCCGTATAGTTTTGAAGCTTTCTCATATAAAGGTTTTACTTCTGTTGGATCGAGTCCAGCATCAGATACTTTTCTTAACAAATCAGCCGTTAAATCAAGTTTCTCTTGACTATTTGTATCCAAAATCATTTCTTCCAGCTCAACTTGTCTAACACTTACTCCTGCATCCTCAAATAATTCAATCGCATAAGGATGATTTTTATAATTCTCAGCGTAGATGACCGTTTTAATTCCAGCCTGTATAATTGCTTTACAGCAGTTGAGACAGGGAAAATGAGTAACATAAATTTCAGCATCAGTTGTTTGCACACCAAATTTAGCACATTGTATAATTGCATTCATTTCAGCATGAATGGTACGAACACAATGATTATCAATGACGTAACATCCTTCATCAATACAATGCACTCCACCTGACACAGATCCATTATATCCGCCAGCAATCATACGCTTATCCCTCACAATTGTTGCCCCTACAGTTAAACGAGTGCATGTGCTCCTAAGTGCAAGTAAATGGCTTTGCGCCATAAAATATTGATCCCACGAAATGCGTTCCAAGGTTCTCCCCCCAATGTCTTTTATCTTCTATTAGTTTGATCTAAATAAACTGTCTCGTCAATCTATCTCATTGAACCGTAATCAAATCCTTTAATTTCTCAAACGTTTTCTCCCCGATCCCACTGATGTTCATCAATTCTTCTATTGCAGTAAAACTACCATTGTCTTCTCGAAATTGGACAATTGCTTCAGCCTTGGCAGGACCTATCCCCGGCAGTTTTTGAAGCTCATTTAAATCAGCTGAATTAATTGAAACGAGCTGTGATTCAACACTTGGCTTCTCACTAACTGAACTAACTGAACTAGATGTCACTTCCCCAACTATTGGTACATAAATGACCATTTCATCCACTACTTTGCTTGCTAAGTTCAGCTGAACCTGATCGGCATCTTCAAGAAATCCTCCAGCTTTTTTAATGACATCCTTTACGCGCCCATTGCTATTTATTTCATACACGCCTGGCGCTACTACAGCTCCTTTCACGTCTACCAGTACGACACTAACTACTTCATCCGGCTTCTCTACAACCGTTTCTTTTGTTTCTTGGAGTTCACCACCTTCACTTTCTAAAAGCGCATGATCAAATGAGAGATTGTCTTGATTTTCTGCAAATACATTAAAATAAAAGAGGAAACTAATACCAACCGAAACGGCCAGAATAGAAAGAATTACTTTTTCACGAACAGTTAAATTTCGAAAATACTTCATTCTTCTCTCATACCTTTCTAATGTTTCATGGTCTTAAACATATATTGAGACTTTCATACATATGTTGTAGGAGAAATGAGTATGGAAGGAGGGGGAGTAAATTGAAAATCGGTGTAATTGGTACCGGCAATATGGGGACAATTCTTATTTCTTCCTTTATTGATTCGTGCGCCGTAATACCTTCCCATCTCACAATAGTAAATCGATCAATCGAAAAAGCGGCAACATTAAAAAGGCAGTACCCTTCGTTAAACCTTGTGAGAAGCGCAGAAGAAGTAGTGAAAAAATCTGATATGATCTTTGTTTGTGTAAAGCCACATGAGTATTTCCCACTCTTAAAGAAAATTCGACCTGGACTTAAACCCCAGCATCTTGTTGTTTCCATCACAAGTCCAATAAAGGTGAGTGAACTCCAATCGTTTGTTCCATGTGATGTTGCAAGAGCCATCCCAAGCATTACAAACAGGGCCCTAAGCGGCGCTTCACTCGTAACATTCAGCAGTCAGTGTTCTGAAGCAAATAAAGTGAAATTGCTTTACCTCATGTCACAAATTTCAACGCCGATCGAAACAGAAGAAGAAATCACTAGAGTTTCATCTGATATTGTCAGTTGTGGTCCTGCTTTTCTAAGTTACTTGATCCAACAGTTCATCGAAGGAGCAGTAGCTGAAACAGACTTATCAAATGAACAGGCTTCCATTTTGGCTACTGAAATGCTGATCGGGATGGGGAAGCTTCTTGAAAAAGATTATTTTTCACTTGAAACATTGCAGAGAAAAGTAACTGTAAAAGGAGGCGTAACTGGAGAAGGGTTGAAAGTTCTCGAAGCGGAAACTGGAGAGATGTTTCGTCATTTAATACAGAGCACTCATAAAAAATTTGATGAAGATCGCGAAGGAATTAAAATTCAATTCAAGGAAGAATCGAGACAAAAATAATAACTACTTAAAGTTCATTCGTCAAAACTTAGCCGTTTCCTTTAACCAAATAAAAAAAGAGTGATTTCAATTGAAATCACTCTTTTTTTATTTCACAGCTCTAAAAAACAGGCGCTCAGATGTAGGAGTTGGAGCTAGCTCAGTAAAGTCAGCTGTTACTGAAATATTTGAAAAGCCTACCTCTGTTAACCAGGCTATATAATCATCCGTTTGGAACGTTCTTTGAAAATGAAGCTCATCAAATCGTTCATAGAGACCTTCTTCATTTTCTACAAAAAAGCTTAATTCATGCTCAACAGATCCCTCTTCTTCCCCGGCATAACTATTCCATATATAAGAAATGTCATCTTCACTACTCGCAAAAGTATGACCAATAAAATGGTTTTCCATTTTGTGAAGAGAGTGAACATCAAATAACAAAACCCCACCTGGTTTTAAATGCTTATAAATGCTTCGAAAAGAATCTTGAACACCATTTTCATCTGTGACATAGTTCAAAGAATCACAAAAAATCGTTACTATGTCGTACGTTTCACCAGTATCAAGTTCTCTCATATCTTGTTGGAGCAGGTTTAAAGGAAGATTGTATTTTAGTGCTTTATCTTGCGCCACGGAAAGCATATGTTCTGAAAGATCCACTGCAGTAACATCATATCCCGCTGACGCAAGTCTAATTGAACATTCTCCAGTACCAGATCCTAAATCCAAAATACGACCATGAGACAATTCCCCTTTAACAAGAGCAGACCATTTCTCATAAGGAGCTTCTTCCATCAAACGATCGTAAACATAAGAAAAGCGTTCATACGATTGCATATTATGCCAGAATTTCTTCAAGGCTTAAATGCGGTGCATCGCCCCATAATTTCTCAAGATTATAATAGTTGCGCTCATCTTTATGAAAAATATGGACAATGACGTTCCCTAAATCAACAAGAACCCATCTCGCTTGGTCATATCCCTCAAGCCTCTTCACATCCATACCTTGCTCTAATGCCTGGTCTTTAACCTCTTTTGCAATAGCTTGAACTTGCTTCTCTGAATTCCCGTGACAAATCAAGAAGTAATCTGCAATTAAAGAAACTCCATTCATATTAAGGGCTACAATATCTTCAGCTCTTTTATCATCGGCTGCTTTTGCAGCAAGGTTAATCATTTGGTTTTCATTCATATTGTTTCCTCCAATTCTTCTCAGGCGTTCAATGATTTTACAATGCTGTTATATGTTAAGAACGTCGCCGGATAAACGGGTTGATTCTTCTTCATTAGAAACTGCACAGTATTCCTGAGAGACAACGCAATAGCTTGATCGAGATCTTGTTGAACCATTTCTCTGACCTCATCTACACCAGGAAATGACCGTCCTGGTTCAATGTAATCAGCTATAAACACACATTTTTCCATTAATGTCATTTCAGGACGACCTGAAGTATGATATTTGATGGCATTTAGAATTTCTTCATCCTCAATCCCTATCTCACAACGTACTAAATAAGCTCCAACTGGAGCGTGCCAGAGTTCAGGCGAATACTCCAGCAAATCTTCAGGAAATCCTTGATCAATAATAACCTGGCGCATTTCATCCTTTGGACGAAACTTAGCATAATCATGAAAAATAGCCGCAATTTCTGTCTTTTGACGATCTGCGCCAT
Organism: Anaerobacillus sp. QJM3NY_32; assembly: GCF_056173645.1. Taxonomy (NCBI): domain Bacteria; kingdom Bacillati; phylum Bacillota; class Bacilli; order Caryophanales; family Bacillaceae; genus Anaerobacillus; species Anaerobacillus sp. QJM3NY_32. The sequence goes on from NZ_CM149684.1 coordinate 2,836,686, forward strand.
ATTTTTCTGCAAGCTCAATTGCAGTATCCGTTACTCCAACAGTATGAACGTAGCGATGCTCAGTTAAATGAGGCTCAACTAACTTTAACGCTTCAGTTCGATTCATATAATCCCTTCTCTTCAATAAAAGTTCGGACGGCTTCTGGAAGCAAGTACCGTCCACTCTTTCTATGGCGTAAATCGTCTCTTAATTCACTTGAAGAAACATCGATTTGAGGAACGTCTATAACAGAAACATTGTAACGTTCTTTATCTGGATCATACCCAGGTCGATTTACTCCTACAAATGAAATCATCGAAGACAACTCATCAATTCGATGCCAATTGGGGAGATCCTCAATCATATCTCCACCAATGATAAAATAAAAATCGATATTAGGATAATTTTCTTTCAATATTTCAATTGTATCAATTGTATAGGATCGATCATTACGTTCAAATTCGATTAAAGAAAGCTTAAAGTAAGGGTTCCCCTCTATTGCCAACTGTACCATCTTCACACGGTGATGATTATCAGTAATATGACTACCATTTTTATGTGGAGGTCGATGACTTGGCATAAACCAAATTTCATCCATTTGGCAAGTTTCGAGCACCCCTTGCGCAATGGTAAGATGACCGAGATGAGGGGGGTCAAATGTTCCACCGAGTAGGCCGACTCTTAATTTTTTCTCAACAGTCATTATGGAAGAATAATTTCTTTATTCTCTTCTGATTCTTTATACAAAACAACCATATTCCCAATAATTTGTACGAGCTCCGCCCCTGTTTCAGTTGATAGTTGTTCCCCAACTGTATTGCGATCTTCGTCACAATTTTGAAGAATGCTTACTTTAATAAGCTCTCTAACCTCTAATGCTTCTTCAATTTGTTTTGTCATATTCTCATTCACGCCACCTTTTCCTACTTGGAAAATAGGGTTTAGACGATTAGCTTTTGCGCGTAAGAAACGCTTTTGTTTTCCTGTTAACATTAATATCCTCCTAGCTCTTTTAAAACCGTATTTCGCATTCGTTTCCGATCAGGCGAGACTCCTGTCCACTTTTCAAATGCAAGCGCCCCCTGTTCAACGAACATCGAGATGCCATTATCAGTGACTGCGCCTTTTGATTTTGCAAGCTTCATCCATTTTGTTTCTAGTGGATTATAAATCAAATCACTAACAACCGTACCTGATCTTATATGTTCAAGTGATATTGGCATTCGATCAAGGTGAGGGCTCATACCAATAGACGTTGTATTAATAACGATATCGAACTGTCCCAATGAAGTCTCTGCTTCAGATAGCGTTATAGCATTTGCCACGCTGTAATGTTGACATAATTTTGATAGCTCTTCTGCTTTCTCAAGTGTTCGATTGGCAATCGTTAAAGATGCCACCTCGGATTGGGAAACAGAAACAGCAACTGCTCGAGCAGCGCCTCCAGCACCAATAACAAGGATTTTCTTTCCGCTCAAGTTTTTTTCTCCAATCAAAGTGAGCAACGAAAGTAAATAACCTGATCCATCAGTGTTCGTACCGATATATTTACCATCACGCTTATAAACCGTATTAACCGCACCAATATCAATAGCTTCTTGCTCCACCTCATCTAGTAATGGAATAATGGCGACTTTGTGTGGAATGGTCACATTGAAACCTTGAATATCAAGCATTTTCATTGCATCCACACCATCTTCCAGCTGTTCTGGCGATAGATCAAATGCATGGTAATGATGCGATAAACCAAGCTCTTTAAATTCACCGTTATGCATGATCGGTGACATCGAATGTCCTATAGGATGACCAATCAGTCCATATAACTTCCCCATTATCTGCCTCCTAGATGAGTGATTTTCTAATAGACACGCCTACTCCTTCAGGTGCATATGCTTTCACAGTTGTTCCTTTACCGGATACGGTTACCCATCCTAGACCTGAAAAAACGATATCCATCTTTTCCTCTTTGATCCGGAGTTCATGACCAACTAGAGCAGGCAGCTCTTTCTTTGACTGATTTCCTGGAGGATAAAGAAGTTCTCCTAGATGCTCATCATAAAGATCATCAGCCTTCTCAATTTTTGTACGATGGATATAGAGATCATTTGACACATGACAAATAAAAGACTGTCTTCCGCCCTCAACAAAATCAAGGCGTGCAAGTCCACCGAAAAACAGCGTTTGTCCTTCATTTAACTGAAATACTTTAGGCTTAATTTCTTTCTTTGGACTAATCACTTTTAATTCCTCAGCGTTGACAAAGTGTGCCATCTGATGATGATTAATAATACCTGGAGTGTCATATAATGTACTTCCATCATCAAGCGGAATATCAATCAAGTCAAGTGTTGTACCTGGAAACTGACTTGTTGTAATCATTTGCTCTTCATCTCCGCCAAACTCTTGTATAAGTTGATTTACAAAAGTTGATTTACCAACATTTGTACAGCCAATTATATAAACATCTTTTCCATCTCTCAAGCGATCAATTTCACCTGCTACATCCATAACGCTATCGCCTTTTTCTGCACTCATTAACATGACATCAGCAGGCTTTAGTCCATTCTCTTTGGCGCTTGTTTGCATCCACTTTACTAACTTTGATTTGTTTACTGACTTGGGCAACAAATCTACTTTGTTTCCAACTAATAAAACAGGATTTCCTCCTGCGAATCTCTGAATACCAGGAAGCCAACTTCCATTAAAATCGAAGATATCGACAATCTTGACGATAAGAGCATCCGTTTGGCTAATTTCATTTAGTATTTTTAAAAAGTCATCATCTGTTAAAGAAACGTCTTGAATTTCATTATAGTGCTTTAAACGAAAACAACGCTGACATATAATGACGTCTCGATTAAGTGCAGACGGTGGTGCATAGCCAAGTACGTTTTTGTCTTCTGTTTGAATGTGTACACCGCATCCGGCGCAAATAATTTGTTCGTTGTCCAAACTTATTCCTCCCAATTTATCTTCCCTTTTCGTTTCATCCAGGTAAGGAAAATGCTTTCTATTTTTCGATTGAATTTCGTAAAGAACCCATCTGTGCTTGCAACTGGCACGACAAGAATTGTATGAAGGCCCATGCGATTTCCTCCGACCACATCCGTGAAAATTTGATCTCCAATAACTACAGTATCATCTGCGCTAAGACTCATATCCTTCAACGCTTTCCGAAAAGCTTTAGTCATCGGTTTTCGAGCTTCATATATAAATGGCACCTCAACTGGTGAGGCAAACTTTTCTACTCTTGTCTTATTATTATTCGAAACAATGGTAACGAGAATGCCCTCATCACTCATTTGCTTAAACCATTTTAGCAACTTAGGTGTGGCGTCAGCTCTATTCCATTCCACAAGGGTGTTATCGAGATCAGTAATAATGCCCTTAATGCCTCGCTCTTTCAATAATTCTGGACTTATTTGAAAGATGTCTTGTACATGTTCATTTGGTAAAAACTTATTTAGCAAATTGCAACACTCCTACTATTAGTGACATCCCTATTGTATCAATATTTTCACCTCGTACAACTATTAACTTAGGAATGAACAAAATGAAAACAAAATAATAAAATCAAAATTTTTCGACACATTATGTCATTCACAAAATATGTGGATAACATTATTAACATAAACAAACCATAAAATCATTGTGAATGACTAAGATATAAACATGATACCCACAAATTATCCACTCTTCACTGTGGATAACGGAACGGTTGTTCTCCGTATGTTTACGTGGTAAGCTTACTGCAAATAAAAGATCCACATACACAATATGCGGACTAGACGGAGAATAGAACCTTATTCAGGAGGTGCTTAATCATGGAAAAGTTATCAGATGACTTATTGATTGAATCCTTTTATAAGGCAAAAGAATTAAAGCTAAGTAGCGACTTTATTGGTCTTATTCAACGTGAGATCGAAAGGCGCAGACTTGATAAGCAAGTTTCTCTTATCGGGATTTAAACATTGCCAACCTTGATCGTATCCAGGGTTGGCCTTTTTGTTTTATTCGATTTCAAAGTAGTTCCCCCATGAAGAAGTCCACTCTTCGCTTGTTACTTCATCAGTCGTCTTCATTTTCTTCGCTTTTCGAAAGTGATCAGGTTCTGATAAGAAGACAACCGCCAATCCTTCTGCTTGAAACCATTCCTTGTACTCTGTAAGCAATGGCTCTATATCTTGTCTTGTATATGCAAAAGGTTTCAACGCCACCACCGTTTGGTCATTACGGGATAAAATAATGACATCATTTATAGCAGACTCGTTTTTTATTTTTTTCCGAATAGCTTCTAATGAACTTAACGGTTTATGATCTTTCATTATTGCGGCTCCGATGGGAGCCATTTCTATTGAGCGAAAATATTCTCTTGGCCCAAATGGAGATTGATCCTCGCTTTTATATATCGTTTGACACGCCGTTAACAATATAAGGATAGGAATAAGAATAGAAATGGATTTTATCACGTGAATCCTCCTTTCGCAAATAGAATCGGCGATGTTTGGAAAACTTATACGGGAAAGTTGCTTTTTTAAACAGGAAAAGTTGATAAACGTGTCGGTTTTTGATTACAATTGAAGTATCGCAATATGAGTTCATTTGAACTTTTATCATATTGAGCATTAGTGGGGAGGTTTTTGTAGAATGCTTCATGCAGCTGTCTTGCTACCTTTTCTGGCAGCGTTTTTCATCCCGTTACTTTATCGGGGCGTCAAACAAGTCCATTTAGGATGGTTTGTTCTTTTAGTTCCGATAGTGTTGTTTGGGTATTTTCTTACGTTTATAAAAGAAGTTACGCAGGGTGTACATACACTTAAAACGTTTGAGTGGATTCCATCACTCGGAGTGAACGTTACATTCTATATTGATGGTCTTGGCCTGTTTTTCGCGCTTTTGATCACTGGAATTGGATCACTCGTTGTTCTCTATTCCATTTATTATTTAAGTAAAGCCGAAAAGCTTGGCCATTTTTATGTCTATCTCCTATTGTTTATGGGAGCCATGCTCGGGGTTGTGTTGTCGGATAATTTATTTGTTCTCTACACATTCTGGGAATTAACGAGCATTTCATCATTCCTGCTAATTGGATACTGGTACCAACGAGAGAAATCAACATCTGGTGCCCTTAAATCCATGATGATTACTGTTTTTGGCGGTCTAGCCATGCTCGGTGGTTTTTTACTCATGGCAGATATTACAGGAACGGCAAGTATTAGGGGGATTATTGAAAGCGGAGAGATGATTGTTACGTCTTCCCTTTTCCCATTCATCTTAGTACTCGTACTACTGGGAGCTTTTACGAAATCAGCTCAGTTTCCATTTCATACATGGTTACCTGACGCAATGGAAGCACCAACACCAGTCAGTGCCTTCCTACACTCAGCTACTATGGTTAAAGCTGGTATCTACCTTGTTGCGAGGTTAAGCCTCATCTTCGCAGGTACCGATCTCTTTTTCTTGATTGTTAGTGGATTTGGATTGCTCACGCTATGCTGGGGATCTTATATGGCGGTTAGACAAACAGATCTTAAAGCTATCCTCGCCTATTCGACGATTAGTCAACTCGGTATGATCATGGCTATGTTAGGTTTTGGTACTGAAGTGGCTATTCTTGCAGCGGTATTCCACATTTTGAACCACGCTACGTTCAAAGGGAGTCTCTTTATGGTCGCAGGTATTATTGATCACGAGACAGGCACTCGAGATATTAGAAGGCTCGGAGGCCTATTTACGTTCATGCCAATCACTGCAACCTTAGCATTCTTTGGCACATTCTCAATGGCAGGATTCCCGCTACCTTTTCTAAACGGTTTCCTGAGTAAAGAAATGTTCTTTGAATCGTCCCTGCATTTTGAAAATGCATCTACAATTGTTGAAGCTGTTTCACCTTATTTCCCTTATTTAGCAGTTGGCGGAAGTATCTTCACTTTTGTTTATTCCATTATGCTTTTCTTCCGAACATTTACCGGTAAACAAAGGGATAAATTACCTAAAGAACCACACGAAGCACCGATTGGTATGCTTATCTCGCCAATCATTCTTGTACTTCTTGTGATCGTCATTGCTTTTGTTCCCAACGTTTTTGGGCATTCTCTTCTTTCACCAATGGTGGATTCCATAGCCGGTTCAGCTGGTGAAACGCATATTAAATTCTGGCACGGATTAGGGCCTGCTCTTTACATGAGTTTAGCTGTACTTTTGCTAGGAACGGTTTTCTATCTGACCCGTAAAAAATGGGAACGTATATACACTATTTTACCTGGTAAACTTTCTGCAGCTAAAGCCTATGATGGTATTATAAACGGCATCATAAATGGATCTAAGAAATTAACGAATGGTTATATGACTGGATCTCTCAGGCATTACATGATATATATCCTAATCTTCTTCATAGCTCTTGTCTCCATCACCATAAGTGTTACTGGAGGCTTCGAAATGTCATTTGATGACCTGGCCCCGATTGCTATTCCTGAGTTACTTATAGCGATTGTGATGGCCGGCGCTGCTTTTGGAACGATTTTTATGAAGAATCGTATTGCCGCTATTCTAGTACTTGGAATCGTAGGGTATGGATTATCCCTATTATTCGTCTTCTTCCGAGCACCAGACTTAGCGCTCACTCAGCTTATTGTAGAAACCGTAACGGTTGCACTATTTCTTCTATGTTTTTATCACTTGCCTAATTTTGATAAACAGAAGGAATCCAAAAGAACAAACGCCGTTAACTGGGTCATCTCTATATCTGTAGGGGTTCTTGTAACTATGATAGGAATCGCTTCACACAGTACGAAATTGTTTGAACCAATTTCAGAGTACTTTCTTAAAAACTCCTATAAATTGGGCGGAGGAGACAACGTTGTTAACGTTATTCTTGTTGACTTCCGTGGACTTGATACGATGCTTGAAATCCTTGTACTTGGACTTGCTGCGCTCGGCATCTTCACAATGATTAAATTGCGTCCGAGTAAGAAGGAGGGAAATGATTAATGGAAATTATCATGTCTGTACTTGCAGGTCTGCTTTTTACAGCAGGTGTCTACATGATGCTGCAAAAACAAATTCTTAAAATCATTATCGGTACGGCACTGTTGTCTCATGGAGCACACCTCTTTATTATTACGATGGGAAAGTTAAATCGTGGAAAACCTCCTATCCTTGCAGAAGGCGTAACAAGTTATGTTGATCCGTTGCCACAGGCACTTATATTAACTTCCATCGTTATTAGTTTCGGTGTGACATCGTTTCTTCTTGTGCTAGCGTATCGGACATATCAAACGAACGGTACTGATAATATGGAGAAGTTAAGGGGTAACGAAAATGAGTAATCTAGCTATACTACCAATTTTATTACCGTTATTAACTGGAATCATTCTTGTATTCCTCAATAAACGGTTGCCACTTGTACGATTGATTACACGCATTATGGTGCTAGTCAATCTCGCAGTTGTATCTGTCATCGCATTTAATGTGATTCAAAACGGCACGATCGTATTAAAAGCCGGGGATTGGACAGTGCCTTATGGCATTGTTCTGGTCGCCGATCCGCTTGCTATGTTGTTAGTCGTCACTGCGAATATCATTGCGGTTGCATGTGCTTTTTATGCTTTTAATTCGCTTGATGAACAACGCGAACGGTTTTACTTTTATCCGCTTTTTCAACTTCTCATTGCGGGTGTTAGTGGTGCGTTTCTAACAGGAGACCTATTTAACTTATTCGTCTTCTTCGAAGTACTGCTTATTGCTTCATACGGATTAATCGTTCTTGGTGGGACCAAAGAACAATTCAGAGAGTCCTTTAAATACATCATTATCAATCTATTTTCATCTATGCTGTTTGTTACAACGATCGCCTTTCTATATGCAGTAGTTGGGACAGTCAATATGGCTCAGTTAGCTGAACGGATCGGTGAAGTTCAACAGGATGGTGTGTTAACGACCATTGGCATTTTGTTATTGATCGTTTTTGCAACGAAAGGTGCGCTTTTCCCATTATATTTCTGGCTCCCTAAGTCTTATACAGTTCCACCAACTGTTATTTCAGCATTATTTGGAGCGTTACTTACCAAAGTTGGGGTATATTCTATACTAAGAGTTTTCTCTCTGATCTTCGTCTATAACCTTACAGTTACGCATCAAATTTTGCTTGTACTGGCAGGATTCACGCTTGTTTTCGGTGTGATTGGGGCCCTTTCGACGAATAATGTGCAATTGATTATTGCCTATAATATCATTCCAGCAGTTGGTTATATGATTCTTGGTATTGGCACGTTCTCAGCAACTGCTCTTGCAGGCACAATTTATTATTTGCTTCATGATATGATTATTAAAGCAGCACTCTTCTTCCTTGTTGGTGCTATGGTGGCTTACGCCGGCACATCAGATTTAAGAAAGATGGGTGGCATTATTAAAAATCAACCAGTCCTTGGATGGCTCTTTTTCATTGCAGCATTAGCGCTTGCTGGATTACCGCCATTTAGTGGATTTATCGGTAAACTCCTTATTCTAAGAGGTGCTTTCGAGGAAGGACATTATGTACTAGCGATTATAGGATTAGTGACCAGTCTTTTAATTCTTCTTTCTGTTATCCGCATCTTTATTAATGGATTCTGGGGAGAGGCAAAGCAGGAATATGTTTCAACAGTTAACTCTACTAAAGGTAAAATAATGCCTGCTGCTTTCTTACTCATTTTCACGGTCTTTCTTGGATTAGGTGCAGAATTTATTTATCCTACGGTTCAAACAATTGCGGATCAAATGATTGATCCAGCAAATTATATTGATTCGGTTATGAAGGAGTAGATGGCATGCCAATACAAATTATCATAAACCTGATTATTGCCGTTCTCTGGATGTTTCTTTTTGAAAGTTACTCTTTTAGTACGTTCTTTGTAGGCTATTTATTTGGAATCGGATTACTTCTATTAATGGAGCGTTTCATTCCAGACCGCTTTTACTTTTATCGTCTTTGGGCGATTCTTAAGTTATTGTTTTTGTTTATTAAAGAGCTGATTATGGCTAACGTTCAGGTTGTTAAGCTCGTATATAGTCCCAAACTTAAAATGGAACCAGGCATTATCGCTGTACCCATTGATGTTCGAACAAACTGGGAAATTACGATGCTCGCAAATCTCATTACATTAACACCAGGGACACTAACGGTTTCAGTCGCTCCAGATAATATGCACATTTATATCCATGCTATGGACGCACCTGATGCAGATGAGGTTATTAAAGAAATTAAAGGCACATTTGAGAAAGCAATTATGGAGGTGACGAGATGACTTCTCTTTTATCTACTGTATCAACCATTTGTATCGTCATCATCGCAATCTCTACCCTATTTTTACTCTATCGAGCAATAAAAGGACCTTCAAATCCTGACCGTGCTGTTGCACTGGATACAATCGGCATTAATCTTATGGCAATAGCGGGTATTCTAGCAATCAAACTGGAAACAGCGTATTTCAATGATATTATTCTTCTTATTGGAATTCTCGCTTTTATAGGCACAGTAGCTATTGCTAAATTTCTGGAAAAGGGTGTTATCATTGAAAGAAGTCGTGATTAGCATTTTTATGATCATTGGCACGTTTTTCCTTTTTTCTGGAGCACTTGGAATTTTTCGACTTCCTGACGTTTATACTCGTCTACATGCTGCTTCAAAAAGCGCTACTCTAGGAGTAGCTGGAATCCTCATTGCCGCTTTCCTTTATTTTATCTTTGAAGAACAAATGGTAAGTGGAAAGCTCATTCTCGGTATTATTTTCATTTTGATGACAGCTCCAGTTTCTGGACATATGATTTCTAGAGCTGCTTATCAAAAAGGTGTTCCGCTCTGGGATAAAACTACGAGAGATGATCTTGATAAAGCACAAAACCAAAAAGCAAGTACGAAAAAGGGTTAAACCCTTTCGTACTTGCTTTTTTACATGTTGACCGTGTCCTTGAAATTATTGTTATAGATTTATCAAATTATTTATAGCTTCCATAATGATTAGCGTAGTAATAGTATCCTCCGCCAATAACAAGTAGTAATACTAGTAGAACAACGATTAAGGCAAAATATCCTCCGCCATAGCCTGGATATGGGTATGGGTAAGGCGGATAAGGATAACCACAACCGGGATAACCGTAACTCATGCTCCCCCTCCTTCTCTCCTTCAAACAATCTATTGGTAGATATTACAGTCTATGATAGGTTGATCAAAAATGTATGGACATTGGCGGAGTTTTCTAAATTCATTACTACATCTGTTCATCCTTCATTTTATGTTCTACAATTATAGAAGGGTGTAAGCCTTGAACTAACACTAAGGGGTCGATTTAAATGATAACACCAATGAAAACAATAACGCCTAGCTATGACCCATGGGAAGCTTATATGGATGTTGAAGAATATGGAAATATGATTCTTTCCAACATAGAACTAACAACGACTACTTTATGTAACATGAGATGTGAACATTGTGCAGTTGGTTATACATTGCAACCAAAGGATCCTGATCCACTTCCTCTAGACCTTATTACTCGTAGTCTTGATGAAGTAGAAAAACTTAGGGCGTTAAGTATTACGGGTGGTGAACCAATGCTTTCCATGAAATCGGTTAAGCAATATGTAGCTCCACTTCTTAAATACGCTCATGAACGCGGAGCGAGAACACAAATCAATTCAAATTTAACGCTTGATCGTAAGCGATATGATTTGATCATACCCTATCTTGATGTTTTACATATTTCACATAATTATGGAAGCATAGACGATTTCACTGACATTGGATTCGCTGTTATGGAAAGGAAGCCATCTCTCAAACAGCGGGAAGCTTATTTCCATCGTATGGTTGAGAATGCAAAAGATTTAACATCTAAAGGTGTCATCGTATCAGCGGAGACAATGATTAATCGTAGAACTCTTCCAAATATCGTGAGCATTCATCAACAAATAGCAGACATGGGGTGCCAGCGTCATGAAGTTCATCCGATGTATCCGTCAGACTTCGCTTCAGGTCTTGATATTGCCTCTTTGGATGAAATTCGAGAAGGAATTCACCGTTTATTAGATAATCGAGATCCAGATGTTTGGCTCTTATTCGGTACCCTTCCATTTTACCCATGCAGTTCCAATCAAGAAGACCTTAGACTTCTCGAAAGATTATATTCAGAACCTAATGTCACTGTTAGAAATGACCCAGATGGACGTTCTAGATTAAATATGAATATTTTCGATGGCGATATTATCGTAACTGATTTTGGAGATACGCCACCACTTGGAAATATTAAAGATACTAATCTGAATGATGCTTACGAAAAATGGCAAGAAAGTAAAATGGCTCAAAGCATAAGTTGTCATTGCCCTGCAGTAAAGTGTCTAGGACCCAACCTTCTTGTAAAGGATGCTTACTATCAGGATGTTGATTTCTTACAAAAAAAGACAAACATCTCGCTATAACCTCCAATTTTGGGGGTTTTTTTACTCATTTTTAAATTTAATACCATTTTCAGCTTTCGCATTAACTCAGATAGGGTATAATACCTATCGTAATCTATAGGAGTGTGATAGTTGTGAAGAAAAAGACATGGATTCTGATTCTAGTTGCGGGATCTCTTGTTATTTTGCTTGCATTGGCTGAGAACCAAACAGATTTTCTAAGAACCAATGCAAATGAAATGCCCGAAAATGATTCAGAATCAAAGAAGAAAAACATTACGTATTATACTAAATATTATCAGACTAAAAAGAGCATTTATGACTCTTATAAACATGAGGAAAGCGAAACCATTTTCCTCGGTGATAGTTTGACTGATTATTATGAGTGGGGGGAAGCTCTTAGTGACCATGAAGTATTAAATCGCGGTATTGCTGGGGATACGACTACAGGAGTTCTAAACAGGATTGAAGAAGTCGTAAAAGCAAAGCCAGATCGGATTTATTTGTTAATTGGTATTAATGATATGATTGCTGGGCAGTCAGTAAACAAAATTGAAACCAATTATAAGCAAATTCTAGATACGCTCAAAACGCAATCACCTAACACAAAAGTTTATGTGCAAAGTTTATTTCCGGTGAACACAGCATTAACTGGTCACCCACTAAATAATTCAATCATTAAGGATTTAAATAAACGCCTAGAAGATCTTTCGAATCTGTATGATTATCAATTTATTGATATTTATCCAGAGCTAGTAGAGTTTGGTCAGTTAAATAAAGATTTCACATTTGATGGGCTTCATCTTAATGGAGAAGGATATAAAATATGGACACGAAAAGTTCTCTCAACATATAACACTAACGCAGAGGAGAAATAATAAACTCTTCAATGCGTTATTGCTTTTTTGCTTTTGTGTGTTAAACTATAAGAGACCAACCTTAAAATGCTTCGGAGGAAAACCTCCGGAGTCCTTTTTTTTGCTCTTTTTAGCTTTTAATTCATTAATGAGTCCTTGCTCCTGGCAAATTGACATGGTTAGTCAACAAAGAGTTGTTCAGTTTTAAACATTCAAACTATCTTTCTTAAATGACAAAATCCAATTGTTTCTTCTACATTTACAACATAAAATGTTACAACTCATTCAGAAATCTGATTTTCTTTTGATAAATAGACTATTTCGACCGACTGATGATGAGTTAGATACCCTTTTTATTTTTGATACTTCATACACCCCCTCATTCAGATTGTTTGTTCCGATCGTATTACGAACAAACTGCCAATAATTCTCACGAGAAGAGAGAAGTTATTTTTCCTATTAGCGTTATGACCAATTGATGAAACAAACATAAAAAAACCTGCACTTTGGCAGGTTTAGGCTCCACTCTCTCTTTCTTTTCGATTACGATAGAATTCATGAAACAGTTTCATTAGTGCTCGCTTTTCAATTCTAGATACGTAACTTCGTGAGATCCCAAGCTGTCGGGCTATTTCTCGCTGTGTTAATTCCTTCTCAAGATTCAGACCAAATCGCCCAACAATAACTTCCTTTTCTCTGTCATCTAAAATATGAATGTACTCATATATCTTCTTTTTCTCCATGTTTAACTGAATTAATTCAACAATATCTTCCGTTTCTGCTTTTAAGACATCGATCAGAGAAATTTCGTTCCCTTCCTTATCCTGACCTATCGGGTCATGAAGAGATACGTCTTTTTTCGTTTTCTTCAAAGCGCGGAGATGCATCAGAATTTCTATTCTAAAGTCAGAAGGGGGCCAATTAAAAAAGCTTGTCTAAGGGTATTATAGTTCCTGAAAAGGCATAAGTAAAATTGTTATTATCTTAAGATATAAAACCGTTGTCTTTATCATCATACTTCACTTTGATATACATATCTTCAAAAAACATCAAGTCTACCTCTATCTATAACACAAAGTGTAAATTGTCTATTTGATTTAACCTTCCTTTATATAAATCTTGTTCATTTGACATTATAGAACTATTTCCAGTGGAACTAAGAACTCCATTTTTCGAAATCACGTACTCTAAACTGAACGCAAAGAAAATTGCCAGGTTAAAAACCTCGCAATTACATCCTCGATTTGTTTAGTGCCTTATAATTTTCATCTGTAATTAAAGAAGTAACATAATTATCAAGAATAATATCGATCACGACTTTTGCTTCTTCTTTTGTAGTACACTCAATTCTACCTTCCACATTAAGCGATAAAGGAATCATATCATCATTTATTAAAGCCTCAATTCGTTCTCTCCGAATATTATCAAATGAGTATTGTGCTGCGCGTGCTAGTTTTTTCTGCCAGGTGACTTGATATCCGATTAAGCTCTGCAAATCCGCGTCTTCTGACAATATATCAAGTCCATCAATCTGAGTTAGCACTTGTTCGGCGGCTTCTCTAAATTTCTCATAGTACTTAAAAAGAGATAGTATTTTACTTTCGTTATACATGATGACATTTGAATCAAATATAATCGCATCCCATCGATCATCCAAAAACAATTTTTGATTATGACCTTCATCCAACTCATAACATTCTCTACCAACATCAAACCCAAATATGGTTTGAGTTTTCAGCAATACTCGTTCTGAAATCGCCTTTAAAAAGTAAAGCGTTCGTCCATTATATTGGAAACTTGCGATTAATGCCTTAGGTTTAAAATGATCGTTGTTTATTTGCCTTCGAGCATTTGTTTCTGTTTCGTTGTTGGCAATTGTATCTTTCCATTGGTTTAATAAGCTCAATTCATGTAATTCAATGTATCGTCTAATGGATTCCCCTGATTCATCCACTTCTTGAATATTTACAACTTCATAATTTAACACTTCATTCATGACATCTTGCGTTCCGCTTAACACCCAATTCTGAATAGAGCGATCAATAATCATTTCTTCTGGTGGGCAATCCTCATATCTAGTTGCTGTACCCTCTCTAAGCTGCGAACCTACAATAAAGAGCCGAAAGCCATTTTCGGATGTGTCTTGCAAAGTTTGAAACTGTCTATTAAATTCTGTCAATTCTTCGAGCACTTGCTCATCCTCCCTCTCTCGTTCCATCAATCAGCACGCTCTTACCTTCCAAGCGATAACAAATAATTTCCTTGCCCTGATTTTTCTCGAATTGTTTACTTGTTGAGAACATAATTGAGTTTCCCATGGAAGTTTCTACCTCATAAATCCTTATTCCAAGCGCAGCAATTAATGGATTTATATAAAGTAAATCCGATCTCAACGATAACCACAGTATCAGTACGATAAGAAGAAGAAAAACAATTACATCCTGGATCGTCTTAGTGCCCAAGCTCACTAAAGGTAAAACATAGGCAGTTAAATAAACAAGGATGTCTTTATCTCTTGATTGGACGGTTTTAATAAGAAGATTGATTTGTCCAATACTCCTTTTTTTCGTTCTAAAAATTTCGAAGATAATATAGAAACAACAAATACATGAAAGGATGAAAATGAATGAGGTCGTTAGGTTAATAACTTCTGAAGCTTTCGTCCATTTGAAATCCCAGTTCTTAATAGAATTGTAAAACGACTGATGGTCAACAAATTTGATAACAAATATCAAAAACAATGGAAAATAGGCCGATAAAAGTAACGCCAGACGATACCACAACGGACTTTTCAATACTACCGCCTCCAATTTGGCAGATAAGATAATTTTAACATTTTTTCAAAATTGAAACACCCTTTTGGATAAATCTCTCTCTTTCATTATAACAGAACAAATGTTCTTGTAGGTTGTTTTCTTACTTCAACTAAATTTCTCAACGAATTCCCTTTAGAGTCCACTTATACAACTTAAAAAACTCAGAGATCACTATTTCTAAGTGCATGGTTGATATTTTAAGACAAACTCAAGAAAAGCCCCCTTTATAAAGAACTTGTAGTAAAACTGACTGTTTATTATTCTTGAATGATTTTTTTAATGGGCACCATACTAATCACGTGCAAAACAGTAAAGAAAGGGATGATTTTATGGGAAAGATGATTATCATTGCTGTACTATTGTTTTCTAATCTTTTTTTATCTCAAGAAGCGAAAGCGGAATTCGAAGTACCTACTGTAAAAGAAACCGATCACTGGAAAATAGAATTATTAGAACCAGAAAAAGATGATCTTCAAAGTGAACCAGGAAAATTCGAATTATACAGCCTCAAAGTCACAAATAAAGAAAACAAGGCTTACAATGTGAATTTGGATGTGTTTAGAAACGAGAAGGGCAGCAATAAAATGTATGGTTTAGCTCCACAAATGAAGTGTGATGAAGTTATCAAAAGTGGCACATTTAACTTTAGGAATTTCCCCGTTAAAGCAGACACAGAAAAACTAGAAATAGTAATCACCTGGGAAGATGAACCAGTTGGGCGCAGATATAAAGAAACGGTTTTGCTAAACCCGTGATTTGTTAACAAATTTTTCGGCGCTTTCTATCCACTAGAAGCGTCTTTTTTTCATAAATAAACTTAATCATTTAATGCCAATAAAACCATACTATTGATATAATCTGTTTCTTAGCGCAAAGCCTTAATTTTTATAAGGAATGCATTGGAAATGTTGAACAAATAGCACAGCGATTTAAAAAGGGCTCACCTTGATCCATGTAGGATTGAGGTGAGCCCTTTTTAAATCTTGGACTTATTCCATTAAAAAACCCGATAAATGAACAAAATTTTTTATAGTTCTTCTCTCTTCTTTTCAATTAATGTCCAAACCCCATAAATTATTATAGAAGTAGTCGTCACAATTAAAAAGGCATTAGTAATTAAATTAAAATCTAATTCGTCAATCGTTCTAGTGATTTCACCATTCTCTCCAGTTTGGTGAATGATCCAACCATTATAGTCTAGGAGAAAGTAAGAAAGAGTAATTCCAATTATCAATCCACCTAGTAAAGAAATACAAGTTTTCACAACGCTCCCCCCTGAGAGTTCAGTACATCTTCAAACACCCTATGTCGTACCTTAAATTGTACAGGAACAATTCGTTCCGCCTTTAACTCAATATGTGTGCAAGTTTCTCTCTTGTGGTTATACCGCTTATTTTAAAAGAATCATTTTTACCTTCTCTTATGATGTGAGTGTATTTACCAGATGACATCCAAACAAAAAACACATCTGTTGCATTTCTTTTGTAAGTGACAACAACTTTAAAGTCATTATGATACGCTATATCATAAATGGTCTTAGTCTCGTGATTAGCCTTATGAAGTATATTGGTGAATGCATCAAGAGAAGACTCATCCGTAATGGTTTTCTTTTCACCATATGCTTCACTCTTGTTGTTATACCTCTGAACTTCAATTCTCTCAATACTTGAGAGTTCATATTTGTATCATTCTTTTTTGCTCAATTGAACTTCAGGTTGATCTCCGTACGAATTTACTTTAAATGAAGGATTTTCGTTGCAAAATCATCCGCTTCCATAATTCCCGCTGCCAAATATACTCCAATATAAATATCGCGAAAGCTCATGACAATTGTCGATTGTTCATCAGTTAGGTCTTCTAAACAAGGAGCAAAATCAAGGTTCTCAAGAACCCAATTAGGTGTTACATTTTCCCTACTTGATAAATCCATTTTCATTAACTTTTGATGGACCTGATTATAAATTTTTTGAATGACCTCTTTTTCTCGTTGAATCTTTTCGATTTGTGGGGGATATTGGCTCGGCATTAACATTCACCCTTCCTTTGTTTGTCAAATCTACTGATACATACTTATTCCTTTTTAATAAGTTACACCTTACACTGCTACTGTTTTATGTATTATGACTCCTTTACTACCAAAAGTGAAGGTGGCCTTTAAAAAGTGGATTAAATTAATCACCAATCAAAAAAAAGAGCAAATTCCTTATTGGAAGATGCCTACGAAATAGGATAACTAAAAAAGTAGTTCAATCACGTATACAAAATGAACTTTGTACACCTAATCTGAACTACCTTTATTTTAAAATCACTTATTTAGCTTTCGCTTCTAGGGACAATCTCTCTAATTCCAGCAAATAAGAGCGCGAACAAGAATACGCCAACAAATGCAACAACAATATTCAGAAAAAGTATTTGAACAAACTTAATTAGGATAAAAATCGAAACAGCAATTAAGCATAAAGCTAAAATGATTTTTAGAATGAAATCAAATTTCGATTCTTGTTCCTGAAATGATTTGAAGATAAAGTCCTTCGTAATAAAACCCAATAGGATCAATGAAATGAGTAATAAGAAACATGGAACAGCTAAATTCCATAACATGTCGTATGACATTTTGGCTGGCTCATATGGTTCGCCAACTGCATTTTTAATTGCCCCGACAAAACCCGAAATCAGATTGTCTGCCGCTTCACTTGATAAAACGTCAATGTTTGTGTTCTTAATCGGTTCCGTAAGTATATCTGCCCAAATAGAAAGTGAAACGGCCGTTCCTACACCAAGTGTGTGAAAAACGGTTGTCATTGAAACATCTTTTATGTTAAACACCTCCTGTTGTGTCGTTTCCAAATTAATCTATGTACCAAGGGAGAAATTTAGGACAACTTTCAAGATATTGATTTGCGCTTACATAAAATATTAGTATCTCGATGACTTGAGCAAAATTAACTTAGTAGTATTACTTTTGTAAGGTTACATCTGTTGCCAGATAAATAACCGAGAAATACAACTTACAACCCCTCCAATTACCGAGGCGTGATTATGATTTTTCTCTTTGCTCATATTATTCACACGTCAAAAGTCATCCATCCGTTGGTACCAAGGCATTTCTTGTCCAACGCAGCCATATCAATTACGGCGGATAGGGGTAACCCCCGATCGCGTGTTACCTCTAATTACCGAGAGTTAGTAACTTGTCCTTCCTAATTACCGAGAATTAGCAAGGACATATTCTATTTCTTAATTATTTTCCAATTTAAAAATACTCTCCTTCAGTCAGGAGAGTATTTTATCTTTCCATTGATCCTAGATTGTATTTTAATTTAACTTCTAAATATCCTTTTTCATCAATTACAATTTCATCCACTAATGAAAGGAAGAGACGTCGAATATTCAACTGTTCTTGTTTAGAGACCTGTTTCAACGCTTCTAACCCATAACTTAATATCGTATCATCTAAAAATACTTCTTCTAGGGTAACAATGTTCCTTGTGACCTCATCATTCGATTCAGCTATTTGACGGATCTTTTCCTGAATGTGCTCTTTAATTAAAATCAATATTTTGATGAATTCCCTAAAAGACTCTTCCTCCTTAAAAAGATCATCTAACTGTTGATCACACTGATAAAGTTTTAGTTGCTCTTTTCTTAATGCTTGTTCTAGATCTTCCAACTTCTTTTTTTCATCTTCAATTTTATTCTTAATTATTATTTTAATGTTTCCAATGATCTTATCTTCTTCTAGTGTAAAGCTGGTTTTAAAAATTTCAATAATCTTTTCGTGTACATCGTCTGCCCGTAGTTTATAAGAGCATTGTTTACAATAATACACACGCTGACCATATACTTTACCCTGATTGCTAGTTGTTCTTTGATCCTTATTCTTCAAATTAAAATGACAAATATTACATTTTAATAGGCCATTTACTAAATATGATGTCTTATAATTTTTGGGGTTCCTCAT
The DNA here is from genome assembly GCF_056173645.1 of Anaerobacillus sp. QJM3NY_32. Classification (NCBI taxonomy): domain Bacteria; kingdom Bacillati; phylum Bacillota; class Bacilli; order Caryophanales; family Bacillaceae; genus Anaerobacillus; species Anaerobacillus sp. QJM3NY_32. The sequence goes on from NZ_CM149684.1 coordinate 2,855,728, forward strand.
TCCCCCTTTCTTATTTGAGTATAAATCCCAGCAATATTCCCACTCGTTTTTTTTAATCACTGGTGTTATGAAAGGACTTTCTTTCATTTTCCAATCCTTTTTTTCTCTAACGGCATTATGCCTACCTGGATCCTTTCTTCTAATCGCTATATATCCAGCATAGAAGGGGTTAGTGATAACGTTTTTCACTTTATCTTTTGTCCAATTAGAGCCGCGATGGCTTTTTAAAGGGAGTTGTTTTGCTATCGATGCAAAGCCATGATGTTCCATATAGAGTTTGAACACTTTTTTCACTAGGATAACTTCATGTTCAACTTGTTCAAAGTGTCCATGCCTCTTAGTTCCCTTTTGATGATAAATATATCCAATTGGAGCTGTACCTCCAGTCCAATATCCGTTAGCCACAAGGGTCTCCATGGATTCCTTTGTATTGATACTGATTTTATCTAATTCATATTTTGCTACCCCGTCCTTTACAGCTGCCAAGATTAAGTCGCCTGAATCATAAAGTGTTTCAGTACTGCTTTCAAAAATCGGAATTTTCAATATACTTAATGTTAAGCGTAACATATCGTGATCTTCAGGAATTCTCGCTAACCTTGAATGATCATAAATCACAATAAAATCAAATTTATTTTTGTTTGCATCAGACAAAAGGTTTTGAAGTTGCTGTCTATCCTTTTTTCTTGATGATATTGCACTATCAAGGTATTCTTTTTCGATGGTGCAGTCATACTTGCTCACGAATTCGAAGGCACTTCGCAATTGCGTTTCCATGTTTTGTTTTTCTGTTGAGTGTCTACCGTAAAACACTCCTACTCTACCAGGTTTTAATATATTAGCTAAATTCAATTTCACCACTTCCTAAAAAACTTTCTTTAAAAGGATGTTTAAATACAACATCTACTTTTTCTTGATAAAGCGTTATTTTGTAAACAATATCGTGCAAAAGTTCTATTTTCTTTTCATCCTCAAGGTCATGAGTAAGAATGACTGGTTCAATATCATTTTTCACTTTGTCCAAACCTCTGTATCGTTCATTAATATCAAAAATACGTGACTCCATTTCATGCTTTAGATATTGTTTTTCTTCATAATTTTTTAATTGATTGAAGATCTTTTCATCTAAACACTCTTTGATAAATGAACCCATCAAGCTTTGACCTTTTTGGATCAGATATGTTTTGGCTTGGTTCGCTTCCTTTTCAAATTGGTCGATGGCGGATTCATAAAATTGAACTTCATCTTGAATAAGTCGATCAACCACATTTCCCATATACGTGGTAATCATTTCGAGAAAAAAGTGATTTGCTTTATTCATGATTTCCATTTCCAAAAAATCCTTTTGAACTCGATGACGATGATGTCTATTACATTTATAGGAATGCCCATTATTATACTTTTTTCCCTTCACCTCTATTCCGCACTCCGCACAAAAAATCAGCCCATTCAGCAAATATTTTACATTTGTGTTTTTAATATCAGGAGCAGGAGTTTGACGGATTATTACTTTTAATTTCTGCTGGGTCTTTTCCCATACATCCAAATCCACAAGTTTAATACTTTCAACAACTCTTACAATTGGTATGCCTTTATCCTTGTATATCCGATCTCCTTTGTATATTGGTTTTTCTAAAAGAGATCTAATACTGCTGTAATTCCAATGGTCTCCGTTTTTATAAGTGATCCCCCTTTTTTTTATAAGTACTAAAAATTCACTAATCGACTTGAACTCCAATTCAACAAACAATCGAAATAGGCTTATTACTGTATGGGATTCCTCTTCATCAGGTTTCCAATCATCTCCGTCTCTTTCGCCTTTTCTATATCCATACGGTATTCGTCCAACAGCATGTTTTCCATCCTTTGCTTTGGTGACTTTTGCATCTTGTAACTTATAAACAAGTTTTTCTGCCTCCTGTTGATTAAACGCAGCTATAATCCTTTCAATTAATTCAGACTCTGCTGTATACAGCATAGGAAACTCGTATTCAGCTGCAAAAATGACATTCACTTTTTTTTCCTTAAACAAACTATATAGATTCATATAATCTTTTACGTTGCGCGCAAGGCGACAGCGACTATACACAAGTAAATTCTTTACTTGTCCCTTTTGGATTTTCCCCATCAACAGACCCATATTTTTTCTTAGATGAGTTTTGTTTTTTCTGGCAGATGTTGCTCTGTCCGTATACTCCTCATCAATTAGGAGTTTTAAAGACTGTGCTTTTTCTTTGACACTTCTCACCTGCATTTCAATGGACAACTTTTGTTTCTTTTCATCAATTGAATTGCGATAATAGGAAACAGTTGTCAAAAATGCCCCCCCCTTTCTTTAGTCAATAGTAAAATCTATGAGTCAACATTTGAGTTCATCTCTTTTTCTTTTCGTTTTGCATCTAGTAAGACATCAAGAAAAATATTACACCATTTCTGAGCTGCATGAGGATCATGTATATAACTAACTGACTTGACTTTAACATCTCGAATTTTCTGCATCGAACCAACTCCTTATTCGTCTATCCTTTGTTCTCAAACTAAAAAATGAAAGATTATTTATACTCAAGAATGAATTTCGACACTGTAAATCTTTTTCTTTTTTTTTGAAAAATAAAGATTATTACCCTACAAAGGATGTTTTCAATTACTTTGATCTGGGAATCGCAATAATGTTACATATATAAACTTTCTCCTTTTCTATTCAATCATTATTTTACTTAAGTAATGTTACTTCTTAATCTTTCTTTTTCGATGTTATAATTAAAAAAAGATGATTATAAAATATTTCTTTAGGGGAGTTTGTATGTTTAAAAACTTCGGTAACAAAATCAGAACGTTACGCAAACAAAAAAATCTCGGGATTGAAGAACTGGCTTCTAAGCTCGGGGTATCAAAGTCCTATGTTGCTAATTTAGAAACAAGCAAAACAGATACTATCCAAATTTCTGTATTAGAAAAACTCCAAGCTGAATTAACTCTTTTGCCCGAAGAGCTTGTAACCAATTTCAAACAAGAAACAGAGTTTGATTTACATTTAAAAAGGATTCAACACCTTCTAAAAGAATTACATCAACATGACCCAAAAGAAACGGAATTTTTACTTCATATTATCGAAAATGAAGAAGGACATGGGTTAGACCCACCTCTGCCATCTTTTTGATCCACTTAAGACAAGAAATTGATCCACTCGTGCCATAAGTGAGCCACTATCATAAATGATAGTGGCTATAATACTATTTTTGTAGACCGTAACGTTCTCTCATAGATTTTTCACCGTCAATGACAATACTATATGAATCGTGAACAATTCGATCTAGGATGGCATCAGCTAGTGTACTTTCACCTATCTTTTCATGCCAGCCTCGCGGATCAAATTGAGAACAGAAAATAGTAGACCCTTGTTGGTGACGTGCTTCCACAATTTCCAAAAGATCTCTCGCTTCTGTTTCGTTTAACGGAGTTAGAAGCCATTCGTCTAATATAAGTAGATTTACTTTTTTATATTTTGCCATGACCTTTCTATAAACTCCTTCGCCTCTGGCGATGGCTAATTCGTCTAGTAAGTCTGGCAGTCGAATGTATTTCACCTTATAAAACTGACGACATGCTGCGTTTCCAAATGCGCATCCTAAGTAAGTTTTTCCGTTCCCAGAAGCCCCCATTAATATGATATTATGATGTTCTTCAATATAGTTTCCGGTCGCCAAGCGCAAGATTTGTGCCTTATCTAACCTTCGGTCAGAAAAATACGTAATATCTTCAATACATGCTTGAGTATCCCGTAGTTCAGCTGCTTTTATCAAACGCTCGAGTTTACTATTTTGTCTGCGTGACCATTCAATATCTACTAATAAACCGAAGCGATCCTCGAATGATAACTCTTGGTATTCAGGGTTCCTTAATTGATCTCTAAAAGTATCTGCCATCGCAGACATTCGCATTTCATTCAACTTCGTTAAAGTATTATCGGTTGTCATAATCCTTGCCTCCATAATAGTTCGCACCACGTGTGAAACCGTAAGCGTTCTCATTTTCTTGTTTAATAGATTTCCTCAACGTTTTCTCGCTAGGTAATTTATCTTGTCCGGTTTTTAATATCGTCTGTATGCTCTTCAGTTTAGGTCGAGGTGTGTAAGAAAGGATTCTTTCACAAGCCAGTTCAACACGTTCAATTGAATATTTATCGGCCAACTTGATTAAACCGAAGGTTGCCTTTAAACCTTGCTTTTCGGAGGGATAAGATTCGAAAATTTTCTCAATCGTTAATGATGTGAAAGGTCCTACGGACTCGCCCCATTTACAGACATACTCTCTATCAAACTCTAAATATTGCTGATGCTTTCTAGGCATATGATCTGGTATCGTTTGATAGGCATCACCTTTACCAATCACTCTTTTGTGAGAAGCAATGCGGGCATTTTTATAGAACACTTCAATAATCGTTCTTGTTATACGAACGTCCACCGTACATTTGATATAATCATAAGGAACAGAATAAAACTTGGCATCAGCTTTTATGTGATAGTCGGGTTGGACAACCGTCTTTGCCCAGCTCGCCATCTCATACGGTGAAGTAGGCAGGGGCATGAGAGCGAACTTCTCTTCTTCTAAAAATGCTTGCTGCCTATTTCCACTTTTTTTCTGAAAAGGCTTCGTATTTATCTCTTCTAATTTACCTTTAATCGCCTTGTTTATTTCTGCGAGAGTAAAAAACTTCTCATGGCGGAGAGAAGCAATAATCCAGGTTGATATATGACCCACAATACCTTCTACACTAGGCTTGTCTTTCGGATGACGAACTCGAGCTGGGATAATGGTGGTCTGATAATGCTCGGCCATTTCTTGATAACTGGGATTAATGATGGGCTCAGTACGAGACGCTTTCACAATACCTGTTTTTAGATTATCTGGAACGACAATTCTTGTTACTCCTCCAAAGAATTGAAATGAATGAATATGGGCTGTAATCCAGCTTTCACTGTTCATGGATAAAAAAGCTTCGACATAAGCATATTGACTACACGGAAGTGCGGAAACAAAGAGATAGACAGGGATTTCTTCTCCTGTTAAATGATCTGTAAGACACATCGTTTGGCCAGCCCAGTCGACTTCCATCTGTTCTCCAGGTTTCCTTTTAATACGCATAGTGGCTTTCGTTTTCCTAGCGTAATCGTTGTAGAACCGGCAGAACTGGCGGTAACTGTATGGAATTTCGTTATTAGCCCTGCACGGGAGAGAGTATTCATCCCATAATAGTGATAGGGTAACACCTGATTTCGCTAGTTCCTTATGGATGTATTCTCCATCTGGCTTGCGGCGATGATCAGAAGGAAGTTGTTTTTCCGGAAAGAGAATGGATAGTAAATCTAAATCTGTCACATCCTTCTCCAGTGGCCACACCACACCTATTTCCTCAGCCTTTTTAATAACATCTCTCACTGTATTCCTTGAATGACCACAACTAGAAGCGATCCCCCTTTGTGTGACTCCCTGCGCATGAAGCCTTAGAATTTCTCGATATTTAACCATGAAAAACCTCCTACATAATAAAAATAGCACCGTTAAGGTGCTTCTTTATTATATAGGAGGCTGGATCAGCTTTGTCTCAAGTGGATCAATATGATGGCAGAGGTGGATCAAAAAGATGGCTGACCTGGTTCAATTCAATGGCTGTAATCAAAAAGAGATATGAACTTTCTCTTGATGAACCTGATTCATCCTCTAATAAAAATTAGTATTAACACACAAGAAAATATTTATTCCACTATAATGGAATAAATAAAAAATAATTCCATTATAGTGGAATTATTAACTAGGAAAGAATGAAGTCTGTCCACAGTAGGGACAGGCTTTTTCATGTCTGCAAATATTTTGTATAGGAATGATGTTTCATCATTAAATAAAATCTAATATCTACATCCACTCCATTTATGAGCAGCCTTGTGAAGAATACGATAGTTTGTCTACAACATTTGAGACATGAAAAAAGGTAGGGTATCCTCAAAGTCGACGACTAAATCAACTCGAGAGAAGATACCCTACCTATGTCTACTGGTATAGGACAACATTCACTAGAAAATCAATTAGTTTCCATGGTACTTATGCCCGTCAGCTCGATACAAAATACGTTCGTTTAGAAGACCTTCAGGTGCCACGTGACAGTTACAATGCCTTTCAAACAGAAGTATTTTCTCCTTACCAGCGTCGTGAACAATGGCTTGTCGAAATAATCATTACGATGTATCAGAAAGGCATTAGTCCACGAGAAAGCGGCCATTTTCTTGAGCGCATTTTGTGCCACTACTACTCGACGTCAAATATCAGTCATATCACAGATGTCGTGGATGAAGATATTGAAACGTGGTAGCGACGCCCTCTTCAAAAACAATACTCCGTCATATACCTGGAAGGCACTTATCTGAAGCTGCGTCGAAAAGATGTCGCGAATGAAGTCGTCTACCTTGTCGTTGGTGTGACCGAAAACGGTCACAGAGAAATTCTGGGCTTTTATGTTAACGGTCAAGAAAGCGCGTTGGGCTGGAAAGAAATTCTCTTAGAACTGTATGACCGAGGTGTGGAAGAAGTGATTTTTGGTGTTTTTGAAGGGCTTCCTGGTTTGGAAGAAGCCATGAAGTCTGTCTATCCAAAAGCCGAGGTGCAGCGCTGTGTCGTCCATAAAGTACGCAATGCTTTAAACTCTGTGCGAAAGAAAGATCAATCATCTTTCGCAGAGGATCTCAAACCCATTTATCAAGCGAATACCCATGAGGAAGGTAGAGGAAGGTTTGAAGAATTCAAAGAAAGCTGGCATAAGAAATACCTGAAGGTCGTGAAATCCTGGGAACAGGATCTAAGTGTTCTCTTAACGTTTCTAAACTATCCTTCTTCTATTCGACCGATGATTTACACAACGAATATCATCGAACGGACGATTAAATAGATCAAGAAGCGCACCAAAACGATGAATAGTTTGCCAGGAGAAAAGGCTGCCGAGAAAATCGTCTACCTCCAGTCAAGGGACTCCAATCAGCGCTTCAGACAGCGAAAGCTAAGAGGTTTTAGCAGCGCCTTCCTAACGTTACAAGGCATGTTTCTGGAACGTTATGGGGCCGAAGTAAATTTGATGGAATTCTGAATTATAACTCCTATTTATATATCACTTACATATAGTTGTATAAAACATTCTCATTCACATCTTCTTTTATTTCTTAATTTAAACATTTAATACTATACCAAAGGAGCGGATTTTTATGACGTATAGTTGGAGTCAAATGTCTAACGAGGAAAAAAATTTAGTAATAGCTCGGGATGTACTAAAGTTTAAATGCTTTGATACAAACGAAGGTGTGAATTGGTACCGTAAACATTATGATTTGGGCCTTTGGCGTTATTGTACAAGGTTATCAGATGCTATTGATTTATCTGAAAGAATGTTAAAAGGCGATAATATCGAATTTAAAGTCATATTGTCTAGAAATAAGTATGAATGTACCATCGTTACCGCAAATAAAGACAGTACTCCTCTATTTAAAACAGAAAGTTCTACCCTGCCAGAAGTTATTTGCTTAGCAGCACTATATTTAAGGGACATTGAAATTGAATATTACTCTTTGCCCATCCAGTAGACAATAATAAAAAAAGAATCAGAGATTTTACTTATCGTTGATTAAGCAGTGGCTGAAATTTTTAAATTCTAATTCCTCTTGAGTGTCACACTTTTTCCAAGACTTTATAAAAGGTGTGGACCACAAAATTCCATTTGTGTACAACAAGCTCTTTTATTAACTCGCTAGCATATCCCTTGTAACCTTTAGAAATAAGAAAACCCCCACTAATATAGACTTCAGAACATCGATTCAAATGCTCTCTATTTTACCGTCTACTTGATGGGGATCATAACAATAGTTTGATTATTTTAACCCTTCATTTCAAAATTACCATAACCCGTGAAATGAACATGAGAAAAATTCACACCAAAATTTTTCATTTTATGAGAGATAAGTCTTTCTAACTTTTCGTCACAAGTGGTGAAGAATAATTGGTCTACAAATTGGTTTTCCATTTGATTTTTAGGTGCTAACTCTGCACGTAGCAAATCAATAAAGGATAGGATATTAAGGTCATCCATCGTTTGAATAGGATCATCCATAAAGTAACATTTAAATGGACTCTCTTTTTGACCTAACGCAACAGAAATAAAAATAGCAATCGCAACAACCGATAATTGTCCTGCACTTAATATATTAGGCGCAAATATCTCTTCCTCTTCATCCGTTTTCGCCCATAGCCCAGCAATTGAGTTCGTTCTACCTTCAACTAATAAATCAATATCCTTAATGTTTGTGTGTCTATTAATTCTCCTGTAAATTTTTTGAAGAGGTTCCTTTATTTCCTCAACCCTGTCCTTATCCCACTGAACTCGTAAACCTTTTAAATCCCTTGATATTCTTTTGAATTCGTCTAATTCCTTTTTACGTCTCTCGCATAGTTTTTCGCTGTTGTTAAGTAATTCTTTTTGTTCATTCAATTCAATAGAAACACTTTGAATTTCATTATCACTCTCATAAGCCTTGATAAGTCTAACCAAGGTAGTAATTTTACCATCTAAGAACTCAAGATTCATGTCAGCTAAAACATAATCAGTTGTAGTATTCTCTAGTGCATCCTGATAATGATCTATAAATTGAGTAATACTGATAATTTTATTGTCCACATTAAATGCTATAAACTCTTGTATACTTAATTCCTGTCTCATATTATGATGATTCGTGATTCCTAAAAGGACACCCTTTTCAGTCACTAATTTCTCCAAAATGTTTGTTTCAAGCATTGTAAGAACTAAATTTTCTTTTAACTGATTCTTAAGATCTTCTTTCTTTTCTTCTAGAAAAGGTTTATCAAGACTATTAATATCAATTGAAAAAAAAGCACAGCTTGATATGAATGATTGCAGGCCAGAGAAATTATTGATCACTTTTATTAATTCAAGCAATTTCTCTTCAACCTTACCAAAAATGTAATCATAAAAAGTCTTATACATCTCTTCTAAATCTGCATTACAATCCTCAAATTTTTTCTGAAGGTCAGCTCTTCTTTTGTCAACTTCACCCAAAACGTCCCTTGCTACTTTTGTAAGTTCCAATTCTTTATTCGGGAAGTTTTCTTCACTACCACATAAAGGACATGCATTGAAATTTTTTTCTCGATGTTTTTCGAATCCTTCAGTATTATCAATTAATAATCGTAAAGCTTTTAGTGCCTTATCTGGAGTTTCGAATTCTTCTAATTGATTTTTTAAAGACTCTCGATACACAAACAGCGAATCGACCTTACTAAAGCGTAAGAAAAGTTTATGGTTAAGGTCAATCAATCCTTCACTAAGCTCAAGTAATTTTGAGGCCCCGCCTTTAGATGGTTCCCTCAGTTTCATTAATTTGGACTTGATTGAATTCAGGCGTTCTTTTTCAATTTTTATAGCTTCTAAATTCTTCCCCTGAACACTCTGTATATCTTCTTCTTTAAGAATATAGGGTTGATATACTTGCTCCATAAAGCGCTGGTATTTTATTTCCTTTTCCAAATCAGCTTTATAGGTTTTAGACTCGTCATAAGCTATACTATATTCTTTTAAGAATTTTAAGTTCTTTAGTACACTATTTTGTTCTTTTAGCTGATTTAATTCTTTTTCAAGACCACCACCAACTTCATCCTCTTGAATAGTTGGTATGATTTCATCTTCATAAGCCTTATATTTTGGATACTCGCGTATTAGATCAGCTATATCACCGTTTGTTCCTTTTTCGGTAAGCAAGGCAGTTAATTTGCTTTCCAGACTTTTATGATTATCATTTAATCTATTTTTATTCGGTATAAGGTCTGAATCAAGTTGATTTTCTAATTTTTTAATAATACCTCTATCACCATCTAACTTACCAATAGCAACTTGAATATCATTTGTGCCACCTAAAAAGGAAGAAAACATTGCATAGATATTTGTCCTGTTTTTTTCATAAATTGTTATATTTTTCTCATAAGAACAGGTAAAACGGTCGTAAAAATCAGTTGAAATAGCTTTACCTATTATGGAGTCGATTGTATTATTTTGTTCTAATAAATGATTATCAACTGTAAAAAAACTGTTTTGTGGCTCAAATGCTTTACTCTCATCTGAATTGTTAAATACCCGTTTTATTTCTAATTTTTCATTATTAAAAAATGCAGTTATTTTCACCCATACTTCTTCATCACTGGGATTATTCCTGATTAATGACTTTAACAATTTGTTGCTACGACGATCTTTTCTTGTATCAAAATCTTTTTTCAACCTATTAACGGACCCAGTAAAGCACCACTCAATTGCGTCTAATAAAGATGTTTTACCATAACCATTTGGACCACCCAACAATATCAAACCTTGGTAATCTTCCTTGTTCTTGAAAAATTCAAACTTTTTTCTTGAGTAACCTCTAAAGTTATTAATTTCTACATCTTTTATTAAAAAATTACTATTCAATATGATCATCATCCTCAATAACTAAATAGTTACGCAGTTCTTCTAAATCTATTTCTTCGTTTTCATTCACTAATTTTTGATAAATACGCTGGTCAACAACATCCTTTATCCTATTTTCGAGTTCCTCTACTTTTTCTTCAGAAGGATTGTGGTTTATATTTATCGGAAAAGAAGGGAGAATTCCAAGTTCATGTTCAAAATTTTCAAGAGCGGTATTTAGTATTATTTTTCTACACGTGTATTTACTTCTTTCAAAACTTAATAATTTATTTATTTCTTCCGTCTTATCTCTCGCATTAAGTGGGCAAAGAAGCAATAAGTTAATGTTATATTTTATCGAGTCCTTGTTTGATAAAAAATGAATAAAAGCAAGAATATCATTCTCCATTTTATTAACTTCATCTTCTGTAAAAGGGCTGGTCTTTTCTTCGATGATATAAATTTCCTTTTCATCACTGTCGATAAAAACCTTAGAAAAAGGGAGAATATTTCTACTCACTTCTTCTTTCTCTCCCTTGTGATTACTACTTGACAATGTTCTAATAAATTCTTTTTCAAAATAGTTATGGTCTATTAGAAATTTACTTACTCTTTCTATTTTCAAAATTTTCTCAACCCTCTCTACAACCCTGGATAAAAATTTCGTGGGTTTTAGAATAATTGGAATAGTGATGTAGCGATAAACATCTTAGGCACTGCATATGAAAATGATCTTCGGAAGAATCACAAAAATAACGAGGAAGTTCTTCCTCTCCTTCTAATGGAACATCAGAATAATCATGTTCATACTTCATACTTTGAGAAGCATTGAAAAAGTCATCATCATGTTTAACATACCAAACATCAGGTTTCAATTTTTCTTGCCTTAACCGCGGCAGTATATGACGCAATGAAGAGAACACGTCTGATGAAAAATCACCAGTTATAACTCCTACTCCCCTTTGCTCTCCTGGATATTGAAATAACCAACCTTGATCATTAATCTTAAACCATTCGTTTAAATCAAACGTCTCTCCAGAGGATTCCAAATAGAAAAAGATGATTTTAGCAAGCTTAGAAAAAAATTGGGAAATAGCAATATTCCCTTCAGTGAAAGCAATATACTCATCTATTGTATTTGCTTCAAATAATCTGATTTCTCTAGGATTAGTCGATAATAAAAATGATTTTCGGTACTCGTTGATTTTAAATTTTTCTTCAATAAAACGAACAATATCCTCATATATCATTTTATAAGACTCATGAACTCCTATACCCCTTGGACTCAGTTCGACATCAATAATATTTGAATCAATTATTCCCTTAATATAGTCAATTATTTTTAAAGTATAGAAGTTTTCTAATAGTTTTACTTCCCCTTTAAAATAAGCATCCAAATCTCTTAAGGAAATTTCATTTCCATTTCTCCCCTCGTTAATTAACTTACTCACTGATGCAGCATACAAGAATTCATCATTGTGAGGTGTTGAAAGGTCTTGATATCGTTCTTTTAATTTACTCTTTAGATGTTCAGTGACATCCTCATGCCTCTGCGTTTTAATGAATTTTGCAATTGTTGCGAAAGCTTCTCTATTCACTTCACTGTCCAACCCGAGATTAATGATTTTATCCAAAATGTCATCTTTACGGTGAATCTTTTTACCAGTCTTCCTTTCTTTTTCTTCGTCATCTTTTTTTTGTTTTTCTTTTTTTTCCTCATATTTATCGTATGCTGAATCTAATATAGGCTTAATATTTCCTTTATCCTGGGATTGATCATAATGAAAAATTCTTGCCACATATTCTGTTTCAGAGAGATTTCGATCTATGAAATTCAGATAATTCAAATAAAGAAAAAGAACAGCATCATAATATGTTGATGGACCTGCTTTGTTTGAATGATGCTTAATTTGAGCGACCCTAATAAAACTCTTTTCGTCTTTATCAAAGTATTTAACATAATCCTCGATTCGTTCAATCAAATAGCTAGATTGGCACTGAACATCTTTAAATGCATCATCCATAGACCCATCATCAAGAATATGCAGTAATGTTAACTCGAATTGATAAAAATATCCGTTAATCGAGGGAAATGCATCTCTGTTTTCATTTAGGGCATGAATATGTTCTACTGTTTCTTTTGCACAGGTGCTCATGATATTCACCCCCATAGTTTTATTTAACTTAATCTTACATTATTAAGGGTTAATGGTACAATTTTCTTTTTCAGTTTTAAGTATCTACTATGTTAAATAGCTCTATTGATATTTAAATATTTAAACAGAACCAACGATTGTTTCGTAATAGAAGTCAAGGGATAGAAGCAGTGGTACTGAATGACTTTGAAAGAGATAATCAAGGGGATTAGTAAGTTGAATGCCATAGACTAATATCTTCTCAATAAATTATTCACTGATTCTTTGACTTCCTACACACCAAGATAACCTATCAATTTCAAGGCAACGTAGACGGGAAGCATTCAAGAGTGCTCTCGGTCAGGGTCGTATTGTAAAAGTGCGTTAGATAAAGCCATTCTCAACGGGATCAAGTATGTATGTGCTTTATTTAAATGCTTTGTGAGAATATACTATGAAAAGGACAAAAAACTAGAAATTATCGATATTAGTTTCAAATACGACTAAAGGGTTGTATTGAACGTTTTGTTAGTAGACATGAATATGTCAATACGACTGCAACGCATTAGATTGTGTTAGTTTGAGAAGGAATATCAGTGTTTTTTCCAGAATTACATAAAGGTTGCTTAGATTAAATTATTTATGGAGGAGGAGAAAGAGATGGAAGAAACTAAATTTCGTGTGTGGAACAAAAATGAAGAGCTATTTCTGTATTTTAGATCACAAGAGATAAATAATCCTTCGTTGAAGAAGAAAGTAGAAGAAGTTGAAAAACAGCAGTTTACTGGATATAAAGATATTAGGGGTAATGAGATTTATGAAGGTGACTTTGTAAAAGAAATATTCGATAAAAAAGAACTTGATAAGATAGACCATGAAGTTGAGCCTTCGGGAGTCGTTAAATATATGGATGATGGATTGGTTGTAAGTGATGGCAGTGAAGAAGGTGGATTTTACCTTGAAGAGTACATAGATATTGTTGAAGTTGTCGGAAATGTATACGAAAATGAAGAATTGATAAAAATATTATTTTCACCCAAAGCGGATGTGAAACCTATTCAAATTAAATTTCGTGTATGGGATGGAAAGAATATTATTTATGTAACGAAAAGCAGCGGTTTCCGCCTGATTTTTGAAGGAATTGGTTGGGAACTAGAGTTCAAAGGTAAAACGTACTGTTCTTCTAATGATCCCAACTGTAAACTAATGCAATTTTCAGGGTCGACAGACTTTAATGGGAATGAGATATACGAGGATGATATTGTTAAAAATGCGTTAAATCAAGAAGAATATAAAAGAAAATACCCTAAAGATCATAATGAAGACGGGTTCATAGAATTTAAGGGAATCTGTAAATATGATGGTGATAGTGCTTATTGGGTTATTGACAACCCTAAATTTCCAAATTTCACAATGGTGCATAATTTATTTTGTGAAATAGAAATGAATTCGATTGAGATAATAGGAAATGCATATGAAAATGAAGAAATTTTTAATATAATGATTAATGATTAATGCTTAGTACTAAAAGATTTTATAGGAAATAATTCCATCAATTAAAGAGAGTTTTTTCTGAATAAATCCAGAATGAATAAAAGCCGCAACTTTATCCGTTAAGGATTAAGGTACGGCTTATTTTTAAAACAAATAACCCTACTATCTTTCGCAAATTGTGATTTACCGCAGATAATGGAACCCGTCTTTTGTTGCATAGTCTTAGCTCCATATTTAATAGCAGTACGATTCCATACAATACAAAAGTCCATAGCTAATTAGTTACATTCACTTATTGATTCATAAATCGATGTAGCAACATTCGTCAAGACCTTTCCTACATATTTATATCCCTTCATTTCAATTGGGCATTCGTATGTGCCATTTTCTAAATAAATACCTTCTTTCCATTCATGATTTTCGTCAAAAAGTTCTTTTAGTGTGCTGTTAATTAATTCCTCTTCCTTTTCTTGCTCAATTGACATTTTTTTAATTATATTTACAAGGCTTTTTCTCGTTTCTCCATATGATTTAGGTTGTTGTTTTGAATCATTGTCGCTTCTATAACTTTCCAAGTTAGGCCTGGTTTCCAATTTCCCTATTAATGATTGTGATTCCTTTTCGTACATTTCACACAAGTTATTCATTTCCATATATTCTTCTCTCCATTTAGATGCTTCTTTCAGTGCATTTAATAACTCTTCTTGCAAATGTTGAGTTTCTTTTTCTTTCTCTTCTACTTGATTTTTTAAATGGTAAACCATCTCTTCAAACCTTTTTTCATTTTTTCCATCAACACTAGATACAGAATCTTTATCTTCTTTTTGTTCAGTGTATCCTTGCTTCATGTCCTGTTTCTTTTTTACGATCAGATTAGAGTTTTTATTCACAACTTCCCAAGGAACCACTTTTTCTTGGTACTCTTCATACACATCCATAATGGCTCGAAATCCAGGACGTTCGTCTTCGATAAAATCAAACAAATCATCATGATCAATAAGGTATCCATCTCGTCTGTTTTCTGATCGATCCCCACGGATCTTACCCTGCCGTATCCAACGTGTGACCATTTGAATGCTATCCGTAATGTAATACTTTCTTAAAATGTTCAATGCTTGATGAACATTATACTCATTCATAAAGTCATCCCCTATAATCATTTTCTTAAGGTAACTTTATGATAATCATATTATGTCTATTACCTAAGCTAGAAAAAGACATCACGAGAGATCAAATATCACTTCATGCTTGTTTTAATCACACGCTTTAAATACTTCTTAAGATAAACTTTATAATCGGGAAAACACTGAAACGTTTTCCGATTATTGATACCATTAGAATTAAAATGTATATATGTCAACCTTCTTATCACTTGATACTCTGATTTCTTTCACAACACTTCTTATTAAATCTTTTTTTACCCCAAACTCTAATTCTTGATTTTCTAATGATAGGTAATGTGCTGATGCTTTTTGAATGAAAATTTCTTTTATTCCATTCCCTTCATAACCAGCTAACAGCTCCTCTAATTTAACTTTATTTTTGATCAATCCAAGTTCTTTTTCTTTTAGTTCTTTTAACTTTTCTCTAATATCTTGTTCGTCTATTGCTTCTTCCTCCATCAGAAAGTTAAGCAATCTTTGTCTTCCGTTTTTTATTCGATTTAGTTCGTAATTAATTCTTTCTAATTCTGCTTTTTCATAGGATAAGGAATCATCCTCACCTTCAGATATTTGAGCCATTTCCTCTGGCTTATTTAGCCATTCCTTAATGGTATTCCATACTACTTCATCAAGCTCTTCACATTTCATTCGAAAACCGCAACCTTTATGTTTTGCACCAGCAGTATTTTTAACATCGGAATATTCAAAAACATACGTCCCCCAATTCTTCTGTTTTCTTCCTGTCATGGTATTCCCACATGTTGAACACCTAACAAGACCACTTAACAGGTACTCATTTTTATTAATCCCACTCCACCTTCTTCGGGATTGTTTCAATAAAATTTGAGCATGTTCAAATTGTTCTTTATCGATAAATGCTGGGCAAGGAACTTGAATCCATTCTTGTTTCGGCCGCTGTTTCATTTTGACACGTTCATCTGCCTGTTTGTATTTGTTACCAAGCATGCCTTCTGTATTCCAGCGATTTTGATAAAACTCACCAATGTAAATACGGTTCATTAAAATTTGTCTTACGACCTGTCTATGCCATTGTTTTGCGTTTCTTTTCGTTGGAATTCCTTGATTGGTTAAGTATTTCGCAATTCCGTTAATCCCTTTAACTAAATCATTTGTATTGGTAAATAGTTCAAAGATGAGTTTGACCACTTTTGCTTCGTATTCATTGATCTTAAATTGTTCTTGTTCTTTATCGTAACTATACCCGTAAACTTGAAAATCCCTTAATACCTTACCTTGTCGTGCTTTTTCTCTTCGACCACGACTCATGCGTTCTGTAATTTTTGCTTTTTCAAATTCCGCGATTGCTCCACGCATTTGATAAAAAAGCATCCCTTCTGGTGTCCGTTTGTACTCACCATTCACAAATATGAGTTGTGCTTTCTTCTCAATTTCTTCAGAAAGAATAAGCTGATTCATCAGTTTACGAGAGAGTCTGTCAGGGTCTAAACAAATAACGACATCAATTACATCTTCGCGAACGTCTTTTCTGAGTTTTGTTAAGGCAGGACGATCCAGGAACTCACCAGACAAACCCTCATCGACATATTCAATGACATCATTCGTCCCCGCTTTCTCGCGACATGCACGTAGTTGCTCTTTTAGACTGTAACCGCTTCTTGCTTGTTCCTCTGTCGATACACGAGTGTAGATCCCAATCATTGCCATTCAGTTTCTCCTTCCGATAAAGTTCTTTCAAATAATGATAAGCACTTGAACGAGCTTTTTTCGAAAGTTCCCCTTCAATGATTCGAACATCCATAGACTCCTCCACCCCTTTGACTATCTCTATGAATTAGGGGTTTTGTCCTAGTCATTATGTATCTACACTTTTGACATTTGGATTTCGTTCTCAATGCATCTTGCAGCATAGGTTGCTAGCTTAGTACCCTTGTCAGTAGAGTAGCTTTCAATTGCTTTAATTAATCCGATTGTCCCTATCGAAATGAGATCTTCAGGGTCTTCACCTGTATTTTCAAACTTCTTCACAATATGAGCGACAAGACGGAGGTTATGCTCGATCAGACGATTTCGTGCATCTTCATCACCTTTTGCCATCAGTTCTAAATACTTTCTTTCGTCCTTTCTTGAGAGAGGCTGAGGAAAAGCATTGTTCTTCACAAACGAGACAAAGAAAAGAACTTCCTTACATACGTAAGCAAGTGCTGCCAGTAATGACACATACTCACCTCCCAAAGATGGGCTTTTACTATATCTTATGTTTATGTGAATGCCTACCCCTACGTGTCTGTCCTTATGGAATTCTAATTAAAAAAATAAGACGCCCCTGACTGGAACGTCTTATCAACCGTTATAATCTCTATTCTTTTCTCTTGCCCACTTCTCAGACATAACTTCTTCCCTTAAATACCGATGATGGGTGGAGTAACGTCCATACTTCAAACGTATAACTGTTAGGATAGCAACGATTCCGCCAAGACCTGTCAGCTCTAACCATTCCATACCTGCCACTCTCCTCTAATGACAGTATATTCATAAATAATTAGATTGCTACGCTATAGATTAGTGTTGAATAGTTTAACGAGCATCTCATCGTTTATAATTAAATCAGACAGCTGATAACCATCCAAAACTTCAAAATAAGCTGATAAGGCATCATGTAGGACATGTTTTAATCGACAAGCAGGACTAATCACACAACTATTATTTTCCTTATCAAAGCACTCCACTAAATTGAAGTCTTCTTCAGTGCTTCTTACAACTTTTCCTACATTAATATCTTCTGGGAGATGAGCGAGTCGCAATCCTCCATTTCGCCCTCTAATCGTTTCGATATATCCATTTTTCCCAAGCTCATGTGCTACTTTCATGAGATGATTTTTTGAAATTTGATAGGCATTAGCGATTTCTTGTATGCTAGCTAACTTATCCTCTTTCATACTACCAAGATAAATCAGCATTCTTAACGAGTAATCCGTGTAATTAGTTAAACGCATGTTCCTTCAACCTCTTTTCGCTCCATTGTTCATGGGTCTATTTTATCATACCTCCTAAAACATAGTGTTCTACAATGCTTTCTATAAGATGTGAACGTTTCTTTAAAGATGTATATTTTATATTGCTTTTCAAATAACAATTCGATACCATAAAGATGTATTAAAAATGCATCTTTAAAATATTGGAGGTTTTATCTATGTTATCACCTAAAACCATTACTACAATTAAATCAACAGTACCTGTCCTCGAAGTTCACGGTACTGAAATTACAAAGCGTTTTTATGAAATGCTATTTGAGAACCATCCTGAACTATTAAATATTTTTAACCACGCTAATCAAAAACAAGGAAGACAACAACAAGCTCTTGCAAATGCAGTTTATGCAGCTGCCAAACATATTGATCAATTAGAAACTATTCTTCCTGTTGTTAAACAAGTTGCTCATAAACACCGTAGCCTTGGTGTTAAACCAGAACATTACCCAATTGTAGGAGAATATTTGCTTAAGGCTATTAAAGAAGTTCTTAAAGAAGATGCAACAGAAGAAATTTTACTTGCATGGGAAGAGGCCTATGGCGTCATAGCTAGCGTTTTCATCGAGGTGGAAGAAGAGATGTATGAAGACGCAGCAAAACAACAGGGTGGTTGGGACCTTGAACGCACTTTTGTTGTCGACAGGAAACAGAAAGAAAGTGATGTAATTACCTCATTCTATTTAAAACCAGCTGACGGGGAGCCAATTGCTTCATTTAAACCTGGTCAATATATTAGTGTCAAAGTTCATATTCCAGGAGATCAATTCACTCATATTCGTCAATACAGTTTATCTGACGTTCCTGGTAAACCTTACTATCGTATATCTGTGAAAAAAGAAGAAAATCCTTCAAAACCTGACGGAATCGTTTCCAACTATTTACACGACAATGTTAAAGAAAATGATGAGTTAAGCTTAACCGCTCCTGCAGGCGACTTTTATTTGGAGGAAGATCAATCTCCAATCGTTCTCTTAAGTGGTGGGGTAGGTATAACACCTATGCTAAGTATGCTGAAGACCAGCGCAGATCAAAATAGAAAAACGACTTTTGTTCATGCAGCACTTAATGGAAATGTCCATGCTTTTGACGAGGAACTTAAGACTCTCAATCATCCATCTATGGACTATTTCGTATGTTACGAATCCCCTACGAAAGAGGATTCTATGAAAAACAGTTATCAAAAAGAAGGATTTGTAACGAGCGAATGGTTAAAAGAAATTCTTCCATTAGAACGCAATACGCATTATTATTTCTGTGGACCACTTCCATTTATGAAGGCTGTTAAAGAAGCATTAACAAAGCTCGGAGTCGATGAAGATAAAATGCATTTCGAGTTTTTCGGTCCAGCCGTCGCTCTAGAACCATCAATGCCATAACCGAACTTCTAAACGTTAAAGAAGCGCCAAATAGGCGCTTCTTTAAATTGTTATAATAACCGTGTGATTTCGTTCCTTTATGAAAGAACTAATTTCATCCCAGTCCTTTTCAAATGGAATATAAGGGACAAAGATAGGCTTTTGAGTATTTTCGTTAATAATAGCAATAACTGGGGAACCGTTTATTTTTCCAAACATAACTTCTTTAACGGACGAAAAAGCTACACTTCGACAGCTAAATCCTAGTAACTTGTGTTCGATCCTATATTCTGTTAGTTCGATTCGCTGTGTTCGAATGCAGAAACTAAGAAAGGTACAAAACAAGACATAAATGAGCCCAATTAGCATGAAACTTCGCCAGCGTTCAAATGTTAAATCTTCTTTTAACCACAACAATAGGGTGCCAAAGCAAACGACAATACTATACACAAGCATCATAAAAAATTCGATTGCTTTCACTTTCGGGTAATACGTTTTGATTACCTTCATAAACGTCACACCTTTACGTTAAATGGATGTGAAGCACGTTTTTCACTTATTTTAACAAGGTGTTTATCATCTGTATATGTTTTTAGAAAATTACATATTATAAAGTTTTACTTATAAAGCTTCATAGAGTGTTCTTTTAGAAGCGCTAGAATGTCCTTGAATTGTGGAACAAGATTGTAAGCATAGTTCCAGGCATTATTTTCAATTAGGATGGATACTTGCTTCTTCATTTCTAAACACTCAGTATGTGCCCTCTTACTAGCTAAAATAGGAAGGTTAGAGTCTGCGGCATGACCAAGTTCATGAGCCAAAATCACAGTGAAAAAATCAAGAAATTGTTCCTCTGATCCAATTAACTTAACACACTGCGTTCGTACCTCTTCTACATAAATTGTGACTTGATTCGTTTCTAATGAATATTTTCCTCCTATTAGTCTTCGCTCAGGAAAATAGTCTTTTAATTGAATTTGCACATCTAAACCTGAATCTCTGAGAAGCTTGTGACTAATGTCTTGAAGATAATTTATATTATCGCTCATGTCCCCAAACCCTTTCACCTTGATAGCGCCATCTCCTGTTTTATTTATTCATACGCAAAAAAAAGAGACCTTATTCAGGTCTCTTTCTCATCTTACTTCCACCAGCTATCGAATATTGTTGCGGCCATGTTTCGCTTATGCTTTGTTTTAATGAAATGATTCTCAATTGTCTTAGAAGCCTCTTCAGGAACTTCTTTTCCTTCAAGGTAATCATCGATATGCTTATAACTTACTCCTAGCGCTTCTTCATCAGGAAGTGCTGGGCGATCATCTTCTAAATCAGCTGTCGGCACTTTCTCCACAAGATGGTCTGGCATACCGATTTCTTCAAGAATCGCTCTACCTTGACGTTTATTCAAACCAAAAAGAGGCGTGATATCGCATGCCCCATCGCCATGCTTCGTATAGAAGCCCGTCACAGCTTCTGCTGCGTGATCTGTTCCAATAACAAGCTTCTTCTCATCGCCTGCAATGTTATACTGAGCAATCATTCGCTCTCTAGCTTTGTTATTGCCTTTTGTAAAATCAGTAAGGCTATTTCCTGTGGCTTCAAGATATGTTGAGACTGAAGCATCAACGGCAGGTTTAATATTAATCGTAACCGTTTGATCAGGCTTAATGAACTTGAGTGCAGCCTGAGCGTCATCTTCATCACTTTGCTCTCCGTATGGTAGTCGCACAGCAATAAAACTTGCATCAGTTCCTTCTTCACGAAGTTCCTCAACTGCAATTTGTGCAAGACGCCCTGCAAGTGAAGAATCCTGTCCACCTGATATTCCAAGAACAAATCCAGTTGTTCCACTTTTCTTGAGATAATCTTGTAAAAATCCAACGCGCTTTTTGACTTCTTCTTTTACATCAATTGAAGGTTGTACACCAAGCTCTTCAATAATTTCTTTTTGCATTTCTCTCATTATTGTCACTCCTTTTAAATACCACATCTCTTATTTTTATATAATTTTCTCTACTAATCAATACCCCTTTGCCTACTTTTAAAAACAGATTCAGCTATATGTACACTACTATTTTGACTCGCATCTTACCTTTTCATACAAAATAGCGATGCATTCAAGAAAATAGTCATAAGGCAGGGAGCGCCTGCCTTATGACTTATTGATGGATATAGAAACTTTGTTTGTATTGGTTTGAATCAATCAGTTCTTGCCTTCTCTTATGGTCTAATTCCTGATCAAGCGTATGCCGATTACGTTTGATCGAAAAAGTGATTGTAACAAACAATAAATGTAAAGTCATTCCACTTCACTCCTTTCCAGATAGATTACTTCAGGTTAACCCTTTCTCTACTGCGATCCATTTTTGAATGGCTAATTTCTTCTGATCGATAATCATCATTCTCTTCCTTTCCGTTTTGGTATTAATGCATCCAGATTGGTTTTTCACTTCTTACATTCATTTGTCTTTTCACTCGCAAATAATGTTGTTCCTCAGCTAAAGTTCGTTCATGAACGCGAAGACGAATTGTGACAAAAACTAAATGTATCGTTAACATGATCATTTCTCCTTACTGTCTTTTAAATTAGGATAACCACATCGAAGCTCGGTTTCGTTTCATTTCGGCTTCTGACATGCGTTGATGAATGGAGCGTTGATGTAGTTCCGTAGATAAACTACGATGAAAAGCACCCTTCACTTTTGTTATGATCATTAAATGGAATGGCAACATGTTAACGACCTCCTTTCTATTCAATTACTTCAGGGGACCCATTTTTTCCTTTTTAGTTGCTTTACGTTCAACACTTTTCCATTTACCATTTACATTCCTCCTCTCCATTTTTGGACACAAAAAGCCGCAGGATATTAGCCTGCGGCAAAAAAAGCATAGAAAAGCCACAGGCATCGACCTGCGGCTTTTCAATCCGATATTAAAAAGGATTCCTCTTATCGAGGCACTGGTCGAACAGATTGTGCATATTCAGTTACAGTCGTTGCATCTGCTTTCATCATTTTCATCATTCTGTTCGACCTCCTTTTTTCATATTTGTTTACAAAGGTAAGTATATCCAAATCCACCATTTAAGTAAACCTTTTTTACTAAATTTCCTAAATATTTTATTTATATGAATATTTTCGACAATCTTCAACATTGTCCTAAATCCCCTTATATTATAAGAAACCAAGAAAGTTCTGCTAAAGAGGACATACATATATACAAAGTGGAGGTGAACATATGCTGAACGTGACAACAATCGTCCTCTTTATCATTGGATTTCTTGCTGTGTTCGGGGTAACAGCTACGATTCAGATTAGTTTACAAATGAAAAAATGGCTCCGAGATATTGAGAATGCTGAGATACAAAATGATTCAACGACTCATACTGCACCATGGATTCAAAATGTTATGAAAGAATACAAGTCATACCATTTAGCAGGCGTATCTCAAGTCAATACACAAGCTCTTATTGAGAAACATTTCTATAAAGAATCCGTTCCTCTATTTGGCTTTGCTCGTGTTCCAGCAGGTGGAATGATGCGATTCATGCAGCAGCTACCCCCTACCTCCATTATCATAGGAATACTAGGAACTTTTATCGGACTTACACTCGCCATATCATCGATGCAAGAAACGCTCATGTTTCTTTCACAGAAACCAGAAGATGCAAACCTTAATCTTGCCTCCGTGATTGAAGCGATCTCAAGTCCTTTTCAAGGAATGAGCGTTGCATTCATCACAAGCATAGCCGGGATTGGTAATGCTCTATTTTTAACACTTATCCAAAATGGTGTATTAACAAATGGGCGAACAACTGCTTATTATTTGGAGAAAATTATTTCGGATTGTGAGTCCCTTCTTGATCATAATCTAAATGCAAGCTTAACTCAGGAAAAACCTCACGATGAAATGGAACGAATTTTAGATCGCCTTGCAGGTAGGATTCAAGATAGTTTTCATGAAACACTTGGAGATTTTTCGACCAATATGGTCCACTTTACAGCAGGTCTTGAACAGGCGATGAAAGACGTTCAAGCTACATTAACAGCTCAACGTGAATATACCGAACAATTCTCAAGTAGCACCGAGACGTTGGAATCATTCGGCATAAAACTTAAAGACTCATTTACCCAGCTTGACGGTGTTCAAGAAAAAGCAACGAACGGAATTATCGACCTTGGGAATCGATTAAAAACACTTGAGAGTCAACTTCAATCTTTATCTAAACACCATGAATCTGGTCAGCGTAAATTCGAGCAGCTTGTTCAACGATCGGATCAATTAATCAAGGAAACTCAAAAGAAAGCAGAAGAAACAGGGCAACATTACTTAAGAGGCTTAGATGAACAAATGCAGCGGTTCCAGGGCTCGCAGGAGGAGCTTGAGAGACGCGTCCACCAAATGCAGGATGAATGGTATTACCGCTATCAAGATAAGCAAAATCAATACGGAAGAGCTTCTCAAGAATTCGCTGAATCAGTTTTACAGCTTGAAAAAGCCTGGTATAGTTCTCTCGATAAAATTAAGCGTGAAGCACTGGAGCCAATTATTCATCGAATGGAACGAGACCAGCGTGATCAACCTCTTCAGCATGAAATGAGAGCTCTATCAAACAGTCTTGATTCTCTTTACCAAGGTCTAGCTCGAGAGCTAAAAGATATTCAACACCAGCTCTCAGAATCACATCAATTACAGCTACGCTTGTACGAGGAGCAAATGCGTCGTCAATCAATGGCACAGCAGCATGTCCAATCAAGGGTGATTGGTGACAATCGATGAAAAATCGAAAAAGGCGATTTCAAATACAGAGTGATGAAGAACATTATTGGCCTAGTTTTGCTGATATGATGGCGATGATCGTTCTTGTCATGCTCTTTATCGCGATCATCGCGTTCGTTCAAATGATCTATGATGCATATGACCAAACGGTTATGAAACAAGAGCTTGCCAAAGTAGCAGATGTCAAAAAGCATATTAGTGATTTAATTGAGGAACAGCTTGAAGAAAACGTTGGCAAAGATAAGATCGTTCGCGGACCAAATAATACGATTTCAGTCGAAGGAGATATTTTATTTGATACAGGAAGCGCCGAAATTAGCCCTCAGGGGAAAAAAGTTTTAAACGACCTGGCGGATGTTTTTGCTAATTTAATCGATGAAGAAGATATTAGTCAGTATCTCTATATCATCTTAATCGAAGGACATACTGATAAAGTTCCCTATGATAACTGGAAACTTTCAGCTGATCGCTCTGTCGCAGTTGTAAAGGAATTGATGAAAGCAAACCCTAAACTAGATACTCCAGAATATGCAAAATATTTAGCGGCAACAGGATATTCAGAATATAAACCAGTGGTTGAAGAAAATACAAGTGACGCGTATGAGAAAAACAGAAGAATCTCTTTTCAAATTATCCTTGATGACGAGAAATGGCAGGGACGCCTTAAAGAAATCATGACTTATTAGGAAATACAAAAGCCGCTCCCAAAAAGGAAGCGGCTTTCATTAAAACATATGGATCATTCATCATATATCGTTTAATAGTTTATATCTTGCTCGTTTATTTTTTTTTGAATAGCGATAGCGCGAGAATAGAAGAAAATCGCAATCCCAACGAGTACAAACCCACCACCCGTTAAAATAAGGGCTGCACCATCCGTCTTCCCTTCAACTGGAAGAAAAGAACCAATATATAAGAAAACACTAAGACTAAGCAATACAAACGCAAAACGTTTATAATCTGTCATTTTGTCTTGAAGTTGCTTCATAGCGCTCACCTCTCCCGTCTCTTATTCTACCATAAGAAACGGGTCTACTAGAGATGTAACTCTTTCCAATCATTAAAGAGCCCTTATCCAAATATATCAGATAAGGGTTCTACTATTATCCTAATGCGTTTGAAAGGTCTTCAATTAAATCATCTGCATCCTCAAGTCCAACAGAAATACGTACAAGACCCTCTGTGATGCCGAGCTCATCTCGTCGATCTTTCGGAATAGAAGCGTGAGTCATGCGAGCAGGAACTGAAATTAAACTTTCCACCGCTCCTAAACTTTCAGCAAGAGTAAAATATTTCACTTTGCTTAACAGCTCATCTGCTTTATCAGCACTTCCGATATCAAAAGAGATCATACCACCAAAGCCACGAGACTGATTAACAGCGATATCATTACCTGGATGTGTACTTAGCCCAGGATAATATATTTTCTCGACTGATGGGTGATTACTAAGGAATTGGACAATTTTCGCTGTGTTTTTCTCATGCTCTTCCATACGAACCCCAAGTGTTTTCAATCCTCTAATAAGCAGCCATGAATCCTGCGGTCCAAGAATGGCACCTGCCGAATTTTGAACAAAATGCACTTCTTCCGCCAGCTCTTTTGAATTAACAACAACAAGTCCAGCAACGACATCACTATGCCCGCCTAAATACTTTGTTGCTGAGTGAAGAACGATATCAGCACCATGGTCAATTGGATTTTGCCAATAAGGCGTATTAAACGTATTATCAACGATCGTTAGAAGATTGTGGTCTTTTGCCAATTTGGAGATGGCATTAATATCGGTCACCTTCAACAACGGATTCGTTGGTGTTTCAACGTAAATCGCTTTCGTATTATCCTGAATCGCAGCTTTAACAACAGCTAAATCAGTCGTATCGACAAAAGTTGATTCAATACCAAGACGGTTTAAAACCTTTGTCATTACACGGTAAGTTCCACCGTAAACGTCATCTGTCATAACAACATGATCTCCAGAATTAAACATCATCATAACAGAGGAAATGGCTGCCATTCCGGACCCAAATGCAAATCCTGCGACGCCATTTTCAAGGTCTTTAATCAGCTCTTCTAGTGCATGACGTGTTGGATTCCCTGTTCTGGAATATTCATAGCCGTTGAACTTTCCTACGGCTTCTTGTTTGTAAGTACTTACTTGATAGATCGGTACCGATACAGCTCCAGTTTGTGGATCACCGGTAATCCCACCATGAATAAGTTTTGTTTTTGGCTTCATTGGTTAAATGCCTCCTTGATAAATCTTCTTACTTAAGTATCGTTCACTACTATCTGGAAAAATCGTAGCGATATTTGTTCCGGGACGAGCGTGCTGTGCTTCGATAAGAGCCGCCTCGAGCGCTGCTCCAGAGGAACTTCCAACTAAAAGGCCCTCTTTTTCAGCGAGCTCTTTTACACGTTTGAAGGCTACTTCATCTGTTACGGTATGAATACTATCAAAGTAGGCTTCGTCCATATAATCAGGTAGAAACTCCATACCAATCCCCTCTGTTTTATGAGGACCAGATTCTCCACCATTTAAAATGGATCCCTCGGGTTCTACAATAACGGTTTTCACATTCGCCTTCTGCTCCTTCAAATAGCGAGCTGTACCCATAAATGTTCCACCAGTTCCAGCCCCAGCTACAAAAACATCAAGCTCACCGTCAAGCTGCTTCCACAACTCTGGACCAAGTGTTTTGTAGTAGGTTAGTGGGTTAACAGGATTACCAAACTGACGAGGCATGTATGAATTAGGGATTTCCTCAATTAGCTCTTCAGCTCGAGCTATTGCCCCTTTCATTCCAAGCTCAGTAGGGGTATTGACAATTTTCGCACCAAGCGCCCTCATTAAATCCTGTTTTTCCATACTGAATTTTTCTGGAACCACAAACATCACGGTGTACCCTCGATTAACCGCCGCAAGAGCAAGACCAATGCCTGTATTTCCAGCTGTAGGCTCAATAAATGTTCCGCCCGGGGCTATTCGATTATGATCAATCGCTTCCTGGAGTAGTTCCTGACCAAGACGATCTTTAATACTTCCCCCAGGATTATAAAACTCTAACTTTGCAAAAAGGCGAACGCCTACTGGTAGATCAAAATGATGGAGCTCGATGACCGGAGTTCGGCCTACGAGCTCATGAATATTATGAAAGATTTCCATAGCGTGAAATCCTTTCTATTGGGCGAAGATAATGTGCCACTCATCACGATGTGTCAGCATTTCGTCTGCGATTTCTTTTGCCCCTTCTAAACTATGGTTAGCAGCCCAGCCGCATTGTACTTCGTTGCACGCTGGTACTTCTTCTGCATTTAGAACATCCTGCAATGTTTTCTCGAGTACTTCTAGAATCTCGTCGTAGTTTGAATGATTTAGAACAGCAAGATAAAACCCAGTCTGGCATCCCATCGGACCAATATCAACGACGTTCTCCATATGGTTACGAATATTTTCTGCCATCAAGTGTTCGATCGAGTGTAGACCAGCCATTTCCATGTGCTCTTTGTTTGGTTGTTTGAAACGAATATCATACTTATAAATTTCATCACCATTTGGTCCTTTTGTTACGCCTACTAGACGAACATATGGTGCTGCTACCTTTGTATGATCAAGATTAAAACTTTCTACATTCATTTTTTTAGCCATTCTTACTCAACTCCTCCACTAGATTTAAAATTAAGTTTGCTGAATTAATTGAAGCTGTCTCAAGAAATTGATCGAAAGAAATATTTGATTCTTTCCCTGCAATATCAGAAAGTGAGCGGATAATCACAAAAGGTGTACCGAACTGATAACAAACTTGTGCAATCGCTCCTGCTTCCATTTCTGCAGCGTCTAGGTTCGCAAGTTTTGACCTAACATAGTCAACTCTCTCCGCATCATTCATAAAGGAATCGCCAGTCGCGATCATTCCTTTTACTACCTGATGTTCCGTTACTTTCTCAGCACTTCGCTCAGCAGCTTCAACAAGCATGCTGTTCGGTTCATAAAGAGCCGGCATTTGAGGAACCTGGCCGTATTCGTAACCAAAAATGGTTGCATCTACATCATGGTAACGAACTTCTGAAGAAATCACGATGTCGCCTACTTTTAATTCAGGATTAAATCCACCCGCAGAGCCTGTATTGAGAATGTAGTCTGGTTTAAATAGTTGATTCATTAATGTTGTTCCGATGGCCGCATTCACTTTACCAATGCCTGATTTTAAGAGAACTACCTCCTGGCCATCTATGCTTCCTGTAGTGAACTCAGATCCTGCAATCACCTGTTCTTCTCTGTGATCGAGACGGTCACGTAAAATTCTAACTTCTTCTTCCATTGCTCCAATAATACCGATCTTCATGACGAACTCCTTTACTTGTTCAATTTTTGACGGCTTCCATCAACCAAACAAAATCGTTTAGCTGAGTAAAAGTAACGTCGAATCCATGGTGTCGAAATAATGTCTCCAACACTGAAATCGTCGTATAATATTCCGACTGTAAATCTTGTAGCAAATTGTAATATCCCTTTGCTTTCACTTTCTCATGCATCTCTACTCTAGCTTTGTCATTCTTAAATGCTGTATCCGCAAATACAATTTTATCATTTTGAGCCAGTAGTTGGCTATATTTGTGAATGGCGATACTTTTTTCTTCGTCAGTGAGATGGTGAAATGCATAGGTACTCACGATTGTTTGTACAGGGTTAGTCGGAGTTGGAAAATCCATGAAATCACCATCATGAAGCGTGACATGAGGTAACCTTTCACTCGCCTTATCTCTCATCGCTTTTGATGGCTCTATACCTGTTACCAACAAGCCTTTCTTAAGTAGAATAGAAGTTAAGTTTCCTGTTCCAACGCCAAATTCTAACACGTGGCCTGAGGAAGCATGAGCAACTGCAGATAGAATGCCGTCGTATCCCTTAAAGACATCACGATACTCTTCATCTTGACCAGACACCGTCGTATCATACGAGTCAGCCCAGCGCTCAAATAAATCAATAAACTCTCTTCCCATTGCTGTCACATCGCTTTCCTGTTTTTAATTCATAGTATTAAGGTATGAATAATATGCATTATGGTTCTAACTTATCATATTCTTTTTTGAATATCAATTTGTATGATTTAACAAAAATGTGTACACTGTTATGTGAAAGTATTTTAAGGAGGAGCACTAAATGAGTTTTTCCCTTGAACGGATAGATGATAAAGTAGAATTTTTCGAAGGATTTTCGCTTGAAGAAATCGAGAATAAAATTCAGACTCAGATCGATAACAACCGTGCACTGCTGCTTCAAGTTCATTCTGTTCAGCATCACGCTCTTACACATGAAAAAACAGGCAGACCTTATTACTCTGCTGTTGTTCATTTTAAAGCAAAATAAAAAAAGCAGGAGCATTTGCTCCTGCTTTTTGTTATTCGGGCTTTACACTAACCGGCTTCCAACCTTCTCCATCAACCCACTCAAGTTCGATGTAATAGACTTGGTTTCCCGATCCTGCTTTACTTACACGTGCAAAGGATTTTTGAGGCCCACCATTACCACCTATTCTCCAGATAGTCATTTGATCTTCTGATAGACCCATAACAGATTCTGCTGCTTTTATTTTTTCATTCCAGTCATCACTACCTTTGGTATAACTGGATTTATGTGGACCTGATTGCACTGTACCCACAGGCTCCCACGGCCCTTCAAGATTTGGTTCACCTGGCTCTTGATCAGCTTCTTCTTTGTCCTGGTCTTCTTTATCTTCTTTCTCTTTATCGTTCTCTTCTTTTTCTTTCTCTTCGTCAGTACTTTCATCTTTTGAACTATCTTGATCAGCGTTACTGTCAGAATCTGAATCATTGGACTCTGAATCCTTCGAGTCGGCTTCATCAGAAGTAACGGAATCGTCACTGCTCTTATTCGATTTTTCATCTGAACTTGTTTGTGCTGTAGGTTGTTCTTCACTTGCTGTTTGTTGAGAGTCGTTACCTGTAAACACAATGTTGGCAACAAGTACAAGTATCACTGCGAGAACAATTCCAATTAAACTATTTAATACGATATTTTGTTTTCTCTTTGAATGTCGGTCCCCATATCGTGATCTCAAACCCATCCACTCCTCTATTTAGCTGTTGCTCTTATTTTATCATCTCTAAATGATTCGTAGAAGGCTTGACTTTTGTTACGTTATTGTCTCTCATATTGTTGCAACAGCTTAACGATTGAAGCAAAAGCTTCATAAGTTTTATATTCTTTCTCCTTTCGTTCGAAATCAACAACAACCAAAGCATACTTTGGAGAATCATAAGGAAAGTAACCAGCGAACCACTGATGATCAAATGACAAATCTTCACCAAGTTCAGCAGTACCTGACTTACCAGCTACTTTTACTGGTAAATCAGCTAAATATGTACGACCGGTTCCGCTTACGACTACTTCTCGAAGCGATTTTTGTAGTGACTTTACTACCTTATTCGAAAGTTTTCCGTTCAAGTTTCTTTCACTAAAACTAAGGAAAGTTGTGCCATTTTTATAAAGTATGTCACTAACGGCCCTCACCTGCTTTGCTTCTCCCTCTCTTCCAATTGTCGCCATCATATTGGCGATAGCCAGTGGACTTAACTTAACATTTAATTGCCCAATCGCTGTTTGGTCAATCGCCTTAATCACAACTTTATCTTTATCATCTTTAAAAAAGACCGGTTCCGACTCGTCGGGAAACTGTTTAAAATCTTCGTAATGATAGAGCATATCTTCCCAACCAACAGTTTTGCCAATCCCTAGTTTTGTTGCAGTATTTTCAATCACATCCGGATCAATTTTGATGAGCTCTTCAGCAAGTTCTGTGAAAGCGGCATTGCAGCTAGCTGCAAAGCTACTCTTTAGGTTCAAGATTCCTAGGTCCCGGTTCCCAGGTCCATCTCGATATAAATTCAGATCACAGTTGAATGTGCGGGTATCTTTTATCCCGTTCTCATAGGCAGCTGCTAGAATAATCGTTTTAAATACCGAACCTGGAAAATATCCTTTTACCATTTGATTGACTGCGCCTTTTCCAAGTGGATCATCCGATTCAAAGAGAGGACGACTCACCATTCCAATAAGATTGTTCGATTCGATATCAAGTAAAACTGCTCCACCATTTGTAATACCTGCTTCATCTACCGCTTCCTCAAGACTGTTCTGGATCTCCATATCCAACGTTGTCTTCACTTGAAGGGGGTAGAAAGAGTCTGTTGTTGAAAAAAGCTTCACATCAAGTCCGAGTAGAGGATTTCCCTGACGATCAGCATGATAAAGGAGTGTGGTATCTCCTTCAGATATTAAAAAGGGATCAAAAGCAGCCTGGAGTCCTGAAATACCTAATTTAGTGTGTTCATTAATTGTTCCTTCTGCCCATTTCTCAGGATATTTCGATTTGATTAGATCTGGATTTGGTCTTACACTTCCAATAACATGAGCAGCTAACGGATTTTCGTTCAATGGTTTATTTACAGCGTAAACTCCCGGAATACTTAATTCGTTTATTTGCCTCATCTGTTCAGATGTTAGTCTTTTTTCATAATTAAATGGTTGCTTTCGCTTATCAAAAGAGCGGTCGAGTTCATCAGGAGACGTCTTTATAATCTTTGCTACCTCTTCAATCGGCCAGTCCCGATCTTTCAAAAACGGAAATAGAACCAAAGCTGGAATGGTCTCACTCATCGGAATACCATTTCGATCTAGCATCGTTCCCCTTCCTTCATCTAGTACATAAGATTGGGTACGCTGATCGATGCTCGCTTCTATTAAATTCACTTCATGCTTTGAATAAGATTCCGTTTCAACTAATTGTAGCTGAATCAATCGGCCAACTAGCACGAACATCAAGCATATAAAGAGAAAACCAACTCCGGTCACCCTTCTCCTACTCATACCACTCACCTCTATATGAGTGTCGACCGATGTCCCCTATTTCAAACATAAGTAACCTAGGACTTGCTGTTGACTTATAACTTTAATTCAATTGATATTCCATAGAAAAAGACAGCCGGATTGGCTGTCTTTTTAAACAATGCATTTATTAGCTAACTTCTAGAATTTCAACGCGAATTTCTCCGCCTGGAGTTTGCACATTAACCTTTTCTCCAATTTGACGGCCGAGAAGACTTCTTGCCATAGGTGAGTCATTTGAAATTTTCCCTTCAAATGGATCAGCTTCAGCACTACCAACGATAATATATTCTTCTTCATCTCCATCTGGAATCTCAACGAATTTAACCCGCTTACCTATTGATACAACATTCGATGAGCTATTGTCTTCTTCAATAATTTCAGCATTACGAATCATATTTTCAACTGTTTGAATACGCGCCTCAACAAATGCCTGCTCATCTTTTGCAGCGTCATACTCAGAGTTCTCAGATAGATCTCCAAAACTACGAGCAATTTTAATTCGTTCTACTACTTCTTTTCTTTTCTCTGTTTTAAGGGAATCAAGTTCATTTTCAAGCTTTTCTTTACCTTCTTGTGTCATGTAATACTTTTTATCCTCTGCCATTTCTTTCACTCCTTCATCAATTAAGGGCATCAATCGTAATAAACTGTATGAAAAAAAGAGGTAAATATACCTCGTTTAATCGTTATAACATGGCTTTTTCTTCGAGTATCGTATGAATCTTCGTTACCATTAGGTCGATGGCTACTCTATTCTGCCCGCCTTCTGGAACAATAATATCTGCGTAACGCTTTGTAGGTTCTATAAACTGAAGGTGCATAGGGCGAACAACTGAAGTATATTGCTCTACAACAGAATCAAGCGTTCTCCCTCTGTCACGGATATCCCGAACCATTCTTCTTAAAATACGGAGATCAGCATCCGTGTCTACAAATAGCTTAATATCCATTAAATCACGGAGACGTTCATCTTCAAGAATTAGGATACCTTCCAAAATAATGACATCTTTTGGTTCGACAGGGATAATTTTATCAGATCTTGTGTGAACTGTATAGTCATAGACAGGTTTTTGAATAGGGTTATATAACATTAGTTCTTTCACATGGTCAATTAACAGGTCATTATCGAACGCTAGTGGATGGTCATAGTTTGTACCTAGTCTTTCAGGCATTGACTTTTCACTCTGATCTTTATAATAAGAATCCTGTTCAATGACTAACACTGATTGATCAGCAAACTGTTTAAATATCTCTCTTGTTACAGTGGTTTTACCTGAGCCTGAGCCTCCGGCAACACCAATTACTACGGGTCTATTAACCATAATTCTTCCCCTTCTATTATAGAAAAACCGCTCGTACATTCGTACGTCGGCTTTTCTTTATCATGAGTTTTTACGCTGACTAACAGCTAATCCATCTCCAATAGGATATATTGTAGTATCTAGTTCGGGATGGGATATTAAAAATTCATTATAAAGACGGAGCTTTTTTACCATTGATCTAAAGCGCTTCTCTTCGATCTCCTCTTCTGCTACCATACCTCTAAAGAGAATATTATCCGAAAACACTACTCCGCCCTTTTCTAATTCATCATAAAATTCATCAAAAAAACGCTGGTATTGACCTTTGGCCGCGTCAATGAAGAGCGCTTGATATGAACCATAGCTCTTAAGCTCATCAGCCAGCTCAAATGCATCCCCAAATAAAACGGTTATTCTATCTGAGTATCCTGCTTTTTCAATATTTGCGATCGCTTCATTATAACGAGTTTCATCTCGTTCAACAGTGAGTATAGCAGTATTTGGCAAACGCTCAGCCATACGGATTGCTGAGTAGCCAATAGCTGCACCAATTTCCAATATTCGGCCCGGTTTTAAAAAGGTCAGGAGTTGAAGCATCACATCAAGACTCGTTTGTTCCATAATTGGAACATGTTTTTCCCGTGCGTATTCTTCTATCTCTTTTATTAAGTCTTCTCTATTCGGGCGTAAAGATTCCAGATATTGTTCCACATGATCGGATATCATGATCGGTCCTCCTTCATGTAACCCGAATAATTTTATCATAATCGAAAGGGGAATGGTAGTCTTACTCGCCATTCCCCATAAATTTCTTATTCTTCTTTTTCTTTATCTTCTTTCTCTTTCTTCTTATAATACTGTGTCCACTCTTCCTTATACTTAGCTACTTTTTTATTGTGCTCTTCATTAGTTTCTGAGAACAGCGTTTCGCCACTCGGTCGAGCATAGAAATAAAGTGCTTCTGTATCGGCTGGTTCTATTGCCGCTATGATCGACGACTCACCAGGGTTGGCAATAGGGCCAACAGGCAGACCTTTTTGCTTATACGTATTATAAGGCGACTTTGCATCAAGATCATCCTGGGTGATTTCTCCTGATTGCTCTCCTCTTGCATATACAACGGTAGGATCAGTTTGTAAGATCATATTCTTATCGAGACGATTATAAAACACCTTCGAAATTTTTGCTCGATCAGCTTTTGCTGACGCTTCTTCTTCAATGATCGAAGCAAGTGTCATCATTTCATGGATGGAATAATCACGATCTTCTATTTCAGAGCGATATTTTTTTAAGACGCTATCAGTTTTGTCTAACATATCTTTCACAACGACTTCCACTGAAGGCTCTTTTTCAAAATCATAAGTAGCAGGGAAGAGATAACCTTCTAACGGATGACGAATGTCTTCGTTTAAAATATCATCTGTTAAAAACCAATATTCATTCACTAAAGCTTTCAAGTATTTCTCATCATCTAATTTCTTAACAACATCTTCTTTCTTTAACTCAAGTTCCTTCGCAATACGAGCAGCTATGTCTTCTAACCAAATTCCTTCTGGTACAGATATAGTGGCAACAGCTTCTTTCATTACTTTCCCACTCTTCATAATAGCAATAATTTCATCCATCGTCATAGAAGGAGAAAGTTCATAATCACCCGCTTGAAAGCCGCTTTCATTCTTATATTTCACGTAATAACGGAAAGCTGTGCCATCTTTAATGATGCCTTCTTCTTCTAGTTTAGCTCCAATTGAAGATGTTGAAGATCCAATTGGAATAGTCACAGCTGCTTTTTCTTTGCTATCAGAATCTACTGGTTCGAGTATGTTTTTTATGTAGAAGTAACCACCTGTTATAACGGCAGCCACCGTTATGGTTAAAAGCAGTAAAATGATAAACACTATTTTTCTTACCGTTTGATTCTCGGTCTGGCGCTTCATAAGCTTCTCTTTATACAAGTCCTTAAAATCAGACAACGCCGTGGCCCCCTTTCATTCTTCATCTATTATACTATATGTCGACATATTGTCGGCAAGGATGCCAACGTTCGCCAAAAATTATCCATTATGTATTATACAAGGTTATTTGAAAGGTTTGTAGTCATTTCCAAAAAACAGTAAGAAGATTCTTTGCCCTAAGGTATCCAAACACATAAGAAATCTTACTCAAACCGATCATGACACAGTAATTCTAAACGTATAATCAAGAAAAAAAGCTGCCGATTTTCACCGGCAGCTTTTGATTGAAATTTACTCGCTATCTTCTTCTTCTTCAGAGAAAGTGTTGAGCATTTCCTCGACCATTTCCCATTCCTTATCTGATTCAATAGGGAAAAGCTTATAGTCTCGCTCTTCATTGTCCTCTTCTTCATAGCGGAAAGCATAAACTTCCACTTCCTCTTCACTATCAGCTTGATCAGCAGGAACTACAGTCATATAAGATTGACCGTTCTCAGCTACATCAAATGTAAAGAGAACTTCAAATAGATGCTCGTCTCCATTTTCATCTGGAATGATAATACGTTCTTTTTCCTCCATGTTTTCACCTCATTAATTTTGCTTGCTGTCTAAGTATCCTTGCAGAATCATAACAGCAGCCATTTTGTCGATCACTTTCTTACGCTTCTTACGACTCACATCAGCACTAATCAGCATGCGTTCTGCAGCGACGGTTGTTAGTCTTTCATCCCACATGTCAACTGGAATATTAGTCGTTGTCTGAATAAGTTCTGCAAATGCCTGGCAGGCTTCGCCACTCGGACCAATTGAGCCATTCATGTTTTTAGGAAGTCCAACGACAATCTTGCTGACATCATTCCCATTAATGATTTCCATTAAACGATCAGGAATCACATCCTGCGCTTCTGGGTTACGTTTCACGGTTTCTAATCCCTGTGCCGTCCATCCCATCGCATCGCTTAGCGCTACGCCGATTGTTTTTGTACCGACATCCAATCCAAGTGTTTTCATGCTGTCTCCTTATCCCTGATGATGAGTAAGATACGATTTCACAAGCTCTTCAATTAATTCGTCTCTTTCAAGCTTACGAATTAAGCTTCTCGCATCATTGTGTCTCGGAATGTAAGCCGGATCCCCAGAAAGGAGGTAACCCACGATCTGGTTAATCGGATTATAGCCCTTTTCTTGAAGAGCACTATAGACGGTGAGTAACACTTCCTGGACATCATGATTATATGCGTCGTCTGGAAAATTAAATTTCATTGTTTTGTCCATCGAACTCATTCCTTACACCTCTTTCTCCGATCCCCATCTAGAATCGTAACTAGTCAACTAATTCTTATTGTACACTACTAAAACCAAATTAGGAAATGGATTTCACCCAATCTGTTGTGTAAGCAAGAGCATCATCCAGTTTCTCTGGATTTTTGCCACCTGCCTGCGCCATATCCGGTCGGCCACCGCCACCGCCACCACAGCGAGTAGCAAGCTCTTTAATCAATTTCCCTGCATGATACCCCTCTTTTACGAGGTCATCTGTAATTCCAGCAGCTAACTGAACCTTCCCGTCTGCACCGCTACCAAGTACAACAATGACACTGCCAATCTGTGCCTTCAGATCATCGACAATACTACGAAGGTTATTCATATCTGTATCGATGCGTTTAGCAACTACTTTCACACCGTCTACTTCTTGAACATCTCCTGCCATCTGTTTTGCCTCAACATTTGCAAGTTTTGACGTCAATGAGTCATTTTGGCGTTGTAATTCACGAATCTGACCAAGTAGTGCTTCTGTTCTTGATGGAACATCCTTCACATTTGATTTTAACAAGTCAGCCGTATTTTTCAAAATTGATACTTGTTGATTTAGAACCTGGTAAGCTCCTTCGCTTGTTACAGCTTCAATACGACGCGTTCCTGCACCAATGCCTGATTCAGAAAGAATTTTAAACAATCCAATTTCTGCTGTATTTTGAACGTGTGTACCTCCACATAGTTCAAGACTATAATCACCAACACGTACAACGCGAACAGAATCTCCATACTTTTCACCAAACAATGCCATAGCTCCCATTGCTTTAGCTTCGTCAATAGGCTTTACCATCGTATTCACTGGAATATTAGCCCAAATTTGATCATTCACTTGTTTTTCAATCTCTTCAAGCTCTTCAGATGTAATCTGTCCAAAGTGAGAGAAGTCAAAGCGAAGTCGCTCTGAACCAACGAGTGAACCAGCCTGGTTTACATGCTCACCAAGAACATCTTTTAAAGCCTGATGAAGCAAGTGAGTTGCCGTATGATTCTTTACAATTGCAGAACGGTTCGAACGATTGATTTCAGCTGTTATTTTTGCTCCAGTTTTTATCGTTCCAGATTCTACAACCGCCGTATGGACGTGTTGGCCATTTGGCGCTTTTTGTACATCCGTTACGCGAAGTTGAACATCTTCACCACGAATGATACCAGGATCTGCAACTTGCCCGCCGCTTTCAGCATAGAAAGGCGTGCTTTGGAGAATAACCTGGATTTCGTCGCCTTCTGACGCTACCTCAGTCAGCTCTTTATCTTTTATGATTGCGACTACTTCTGTATCAACAGACCGCTCTTCATAACCGACAAAATCGCTTTCGACTGAAATGTCGCCAAGCGCGCCACCTTGAACCTGCATGGAACCTACATCCTGACGAGCATCTCTAGCACGTTTACGCTGCATTCCCATTTCCTGTTCGAAACCTGTACGATCAATTTCCATGCCTTCTTCTTCAGCATATTCCTCCGTTAATTCCACAGGGAAACCGTACGTATCATAAAGTCGAAACACATCGCTACCAGAGATGACATGATTACCAGCTTCTTTTTCTTTCTTCATAATGTCTGAAAGAATTGAGAGTCCTTCATTTAATGTTTCATAGAAGCGGTCTTCTTCATTCTTAATTACTTTTTGGATGAATTCCTTCTTCGCATTAACTTCAGGATAGAATTCAACCATGATGTCCCCAACGACTGGTACAAGTTCATACATGAATGGACGGTTAATACCAATTTGCTTAGCGAACCGAACTGCTCTTCTAAGTAATCTTCTTAGTACATATCCGCGACCTTCGTTCGATGGAAGGGCACCGTCACCAATGGCAAATGTAACTGTTCGAATATGATCAGCGACTACCTTAAATGCTGTATCTCCCTCTCTGGAATCTCCATAGTTCACTTCTGCCATTCGCTCTGTTTCACGAATGGTTGGCATAAAGAGGTCTGTATCATAGTTTGTTTTTGCATCCTGAATAACCGATACCATTCGTTCAAGTCCCATGCCCGTATCAATATTCTTCTTAGGTAATGGTGTATAAGTACCATCAGGGTTATGATTAAATTGGGAGAAAACAAGGTTCCAGATTTCAAGATAACGCTCATTCTCTCCACCAGGATAAAGTTCTTCTTTAGGATCTTCGAAACCATACTCTTCTCCACGATCATAGAAAATTTCCGTATTAGGTCCACTTGGCCCTTCCCCGATATCCCAGAAGTTACCCTCTAGACGGATGATACGCTCTTCTGGAAGTCCAATTTTCTCTTTCCAAATGGTAAATGCTTCATCATCTTCCGGATGAATTGTGACAGATAATTTATCAGCATCAAAGCCAATCCAATTCTCGCTAGTTAGGAATTCCCATCCCCATTCAATCGCTTCTTCTTTAAAATAATCTCCGATAGAGAAGTTCCCAAGCATTTCAAAGAACGTATGATGGCGTGCTGTTTTGCCTACATTCTCAATATCGTTTGTACGAATTGATTTTTGAGCATTTACAATTCTTGGGTTGTCAGGTGTTACGCGACCGTCAAAATATTTTTTAAGCGTAGCTACACCACTATTGATCCACAGTAAAGTTGGATCCTCATGTGGAACAAGAGATGCACTTGGTTCCACCGAATGACTTTTTTCTTTAAAGAAATCGATAAACATTTGTCTTACATCTGCTGATGATAAGTTCTTCATACTAATTATCCTCCTTTAGTTACTCAGTAATGGATTTTGGTGGTGGTGTTTTTTGAACGCAAAAAAACTCTCACCCCTGAATAAATCAGGGACGAGAGTTTTGTTTAAATGCTCACGCGGTACCACCCTGGTTATAGACAAAACTGTCTATCACCTCAAGCGACCGTAACGAGGTCGAGACGGCGGGGATTAACCCGCACTCAGGATTAGCTTTCTGCTGATCTTGTTCTTAAAGCTCTTACAGCCAGGGAGCTTCTCTCTAACGAATACAGTTCGTATTCAAGAATAGGGGTCAACATACTCGTTCCGTCAATGTGTTTAATTCTTAATCTCTGGGATTATTATAGTCAGAGCAGCATTCGTTTGTCAATTGCTTCATTCATCTTCGTTTCGATAGAGAAAGAGTGCTTTCAGAACCGCAAGAGCAGGCACTGCAAGAATTAGTCCGATTACGCCAGCAATCTCTCCCCCTGCAAGAAGTCCAAAAATTATGATGACCGGGTGAATGTGCAGACTTTTCCCAACAATATAGGGCGATAGAATATTACTTTCAATAAACTGAAGAACCACAATAACGATAATCGTAATGATCGTCATTTTAACTGAAACGGTCGATGCAATTAATAGTGCTGGAGCCGCGCCAAGAAAAGGTCCAAAGTATGGGATAATATCCGTTATACCAACGATAATCCCCAGTAGAATTGCATATGGAAGCTTAATCAACCAGAACCCCAGTGCCGCAAGAACACCTAACACCGAAATGACAAAAAATTGACCTCGAATATAATTACCAAGCGATTCATCTATTCGGATGAGTAGGTTCTTTCCGGGTGCTCTCCACTTAGGTGGCGTTATTCTCCATGCTGTTTTTTTTAACGTCTCAAAATCCTTCAGTAAATAGAACACGATGAAAGGAATAATCATAATGACAAAAAAAGAACTAAGTAACTTCTTTGCTAATTCAACCGCCAATGTCAATGTATTGTTAACAGCATCTTCAACATCCTGAAAAGTTTGATCAACCTTTCCTTGTAAAGCAGGAGGTAAATTTGAAGTGAAGTCATATGTATGATGCACAGCATCCCGATACATATCAATGAACATTGGAACGTTCTCCATTAACTCCTGTGACTGTTTCACAATATGAGGAAGCCCCTTAAAAATCGCATAGCCAGTACCTCCAAAAAACAGAACATAGATTAAAAGTACAGCTATCCCTCTTGGCAAACCTTCTTTATGAATTTTCTCTACAATGGGATGAAGCAAATAAGTTATAAGAGAAGCAATTAAAAATGGAACAATTAAAACAGTTAACACATCGATGATCGGATCCCAAATTGGAGAAAGCTTCAGCAATAAATAAATGCATAAAAAAACTAGCAGAAGGGTCGTTAAATAAATGATCCAGTTCAGGTTCCATTCACGCTTCACTGTCAATCCCTCCTGCTAGCAAATACCATCTACAACTCAACTCGCATATCATAGTCTTCAAATAAATCATCCAGGGATGTCAGCGATCCGTCCTCTTCCACCTGGTGTAAGGAAAGAACTCCTTTAATAATCGACATTTCCACAAAACAGTTCCAACAATAGAATTGATTTGCCCCGATTTTCCCTATATTTTTACTTTTACAATTTGGACATTCCATCTCCATATGCCTCCTAATCCAGCTATTTAAGAAGATATACACCATCCTGTCCAGTTTGAAATCATTCTATACGGCATTTGTAAAGTAATCGCTTCTTTTCAACAGAGCCTCATGTTCATAAGGCGTGAAT
This sequence comes from Anaerobacillus sp. QJM3NY_32, assembly GCF_056173645.1. Classification (NCBI taxonomy): domain Bacteria; kingdom Bacillati; phylum Bacillota; class Bacilli; order Caryophanales; family Bacillaceae; genus Anaerobacillus; species Anaerobacillus sp. QJM3NY_32. The sequence goes on from NZ_CM149684.1 coordinate 2,897,099, forward strand.
TACCTAGTAAAGCTAAATAGAAAAAAGCCAGAGATTTTCTCTGGCTTCTACATCGACTCTTCAATTGTCTTTTGTTCCCCAATCATTTCTTGCAATTTCTCCGTTAATTGCGTGTTTCGAACCTGATCATCTTCTGTTTGGATAGCTAGTTTAATGGCCTCTTCTTCTCCACATAAAATCAAATAATCCTTACTCCTTGTAACGGCTGTATAAAGAAGATTTTTTCGTAGCATCCGATAATACCCTCTTACAATAGGAAGAACAACAATCGGAAACTCACTACCCTGGGATTTATGAATGGAGCAGCAGTAGGCATGTGTTAATTGATTAAAGTCAGGCCTGTCATAAACTACTTCTTGTCCATCAAATGAAACAACAAGCTGATCCTGCTTTTCAATATTTTCTTTCGCAAAGAATACAGAAACAACTTCGCCCATATCACCATTGTAGACATTGTCTTCAGGATTGTTTACAAGTTGAAGAACTTTATCACCGACTCGATAAACGAGATCTCCATGCAAAAGCTCTCTTCGCTGCTCTGTTGCAGGATTAAACAGCTTTTGAAGCTCCTGATTTAGCCGATCCACTCCTGCCGATCCTCGATACATTGGAGCCAGAACTTGAATATCCCGAGGAGAGTATCCCTTCTTTAATGCATTGCCACACACTTGCGAGACAACCTCTATAATCTGTGCTTGGGAACAAGGAAAGAACCTCCGATCAGGCGTTGGTTTCCGAAACTCTTCTGGAAGCTCTCCTTCTTTAATAGAGTGCGCGAGATCAATAATCGAAGAGCCTTCAGCTTGTCGATAAATGTCCGTCAGTTTACTAACGGGAACTGCATGTGAATCGATCATATCCTTGAGCACCTGTCCTGGCCCTACCGAAGGAAGTTGGTCTTCATCACCAACAACAATCACTTGAATTTGAGATGGTAAGGATTTAAATAATTGATTGGCAAGCCACACGTCAACCATGGATACTTCGTCGACAATTAACAACCTGCCTTCAATCGGATTATTCTCATCATGCTCAAATCCCGCCTCACCTTTCCACCCAAGTAATCTATGTATCGTAAAAGCCGGTAGTCCTGTTGCTTCACTCATCCGTTTCGCTGCTCTTCCTGTTGGTGCTACAAGTAGCACTGGAAACGGCTTATCCTTTGAGTAATCTTTCGGTTCGAGTGAAAGTCCATTTAACTCAGCATAGAGCTCCACAATCCCTTTAATAACCGTGGTTTTCCCCGTACCTGGTCCGCCAGTTAAAATCATAAACGGAGAAGCGATTGCTTTTTGTACCGCTTCACGCTGTGAGGGAGCGTATTGAATACCAAGTCGTTCTTCAAGGTCTCCTAGAGCGCGATAGAATTCAGATTCCGGAAAAGAGTCAGCATACTCCGTTTGCGACATCACATTATTTAATCCAGTCACAAGACCTTTTTCAGCATAGTAAAGTGAATGTAAATAGATTCTCTCTCGATCAAGAATCAATTTATCACTCTCGTAAAGAGAGATCAGTTCCCTTGAAATATCTGCTTCATCAAGCTTATCACCTAGTAACTCATTCACAGATTGAATCAATGCATCGTACTCAAGATACACATGTCCCTCCTGTAACGTTTGTTCATTTAACGTATGAAGACATGCTGCCCGAATGCGATCAGGATGCTTTCCTTCAATACCAATCGATCTCCCTAAATCATCCGCACGTCGAAAACCAATACCTTCCACATCTTGAATAAGCTGATATGGATTTTTCTCAACAATCTCGAGCGTTTCTTGCTTATAGGCTTTAAAAATTTTCATCGATAGTCTCGGTCCAAATCCTAACTCAGTTAATCGAATCATAATTTGGTCAAGCCCCTGATGCTCCATTAGAGAATCATATAGTCCCTTTGCTTTTTCTTCAGATAGCTTTGGAACCTTACTTAATATTGATGGATCACGCATAATTTTAGCTATGGCGCGCTCACCTAACACATCAACAATCGATTCAGCTGTCTTTTCACCAATTCCATGGAATAAATCACTAGATAAATATTGGATAAGCCCTGGCTTTGATTCAGGCATCTGTCTCTCAAATGATTCAACAGCATACTGTTTCCCATAACGGGGATGATCCGTAAAGCGTCCGTAAAATACATACGTCTCATCTTCAAGAAGTCGAGGAATCATTCCATTCACGACGACTTCTTTCTCATCATAAGGTTCGTTCGTTTCAGAAATCCGAAGTCTTGCCACTCCATACAAACTATCTTCATTAAAAAAAATCATTTGAATGGGTCTTCCTTTGATATACCCTTTTTGTGGCTGATCCATAAGATCTTCTCTCCAATAACTTAAAATTTAATTGTTATTGTTCATCGCTTGTTCCATTTGTTTCTTCCCGTTTCCTGCTAAGAGATGATCTGGTTGGATAGCGAGTGCACGATCAAAACAGCTTATTGCTTTCGTCAAATTTTCTTGATAAGCATAGCTCACACCTAAATTAAACCACGCATCGGCATGATCCGGATCCTCTTCAACGACTCTCTCAAACTGAGGAAGCGCTACATCGATTGCCCCATCTTGCGCGAGACAAAGTGCATACTGAAAACGCGCTTCCGTATCTTCCTCATTGAGCTCAACAGCTCTCTGGAAGAAAGGTAATGCTAATCGAAGTGCATCCTGCATCATAAAGCACTGACCAATCATAAAGTGAACATCACTTTGGTCAAGCCCCTGCTGGATTGCTTTCTGGTACATGTCTGCAGCGTCTTTATACTGCTCTAGTTCAAAGAATGCGTTTCCTGCGCCATAATAAGCAGTCCCCTGCGTTTCATCCAAATCAATCGCTTTTTCAAAATATGCGACAGCCTGCTTAATTTCTCCTGCCTGTGCGAGGAGATTTCCAATATTCGTATAAGCAACTGGATCTTTAGGATTCTCTTCTATTGCTTCATAAAGTAGCGTTACAGCTTTTTCTAATTGTCCATTATTCATTGCTTCAATCGCTTGTTCATTTTTATTACTCATTTAAAAAAACTCCTTATTTCTTTAACTTAATCTCTAGTTTAGCATAAGTTAGCGGCGGTTTCTCCACCTCAAAAAACAGCCTCATTTCATTTCGAAATGAGGCTAATTGTTAAACGTATGTTAGTTCACTTGCATTCTTAAATACTTGATCAATCGTTGCTCCGCCGAGACACTCATCACCGTTATAGAAAACAACGGCTTGTCCAGGTGTAATAGCGCGTACTGGTTCATCAAATGTTACTTTCAAGCGATCGTCATCCAGCTTTTCCACCGTAACGCCTGAATCTTTTTGACGATAGCGGAATTTCGCTGTGCAAGAGATATGCTCTTCTATCGGAAGATTCGAAACCCAGCTTGAATTCACTGCAATAAGGGAATCAGAGTATAAGAGATCATTATGGAAACCCTGGTCAACATAAAGAACATTATCGTCAAGATTCTTACCTACCACGAACCATGGTTCACCGTCGCCACCAATTCCAAGGCCATGACGCTGACCAATTGTATAATACATCAATCCATCATGCTGTCCTTTTTCTTCTCCACCAAGCGTCATCATTTTGCCTGGTTGAGCAGGAAGATATTGTCCAAGAAATTCTTTGAAATTACGCTCGCCGATAAAGCAAATTCCTGTGCTATCCTTTTTCTTAGCTGTAGCAAGACCCGCTTCTTCCGCAATCTCTCGAACTTTTTTCTTCTCGATGCCTCCAAGTGGGAACATTACTTTAGAAAGTTGCTCTTGCGTGAGCTGATTCAAAAAGTAAGTTTGATCTTTATTGTCGTCTACACCACGAAGCATTTTGACTTCTCCGTCGCGTTCGACCACTTGCGCATAGTGCCCTGTCGCAAGGTAATCTGCTCCAAGCGTTAGTGCATGTTCAAGAAATGCTTTGAATTTAATTTCTTTGTTGCACATAACATCAGGATTTGGTGTACGTCCACCTTTATATTCATCTAGGAAATAAGTAAACACTTTATCCCAGTATTGCTTCTCGAAGTTGACTGCGTAGTACGGAATGCCGATCTGGTTGCATACACGAATAACATCATCGTAATCTTCTGTTGCTGTGCATACCCCGTTTTCGTCGGTGTCGTCCCAGTTTTTCATAAAAATGCCGATCACGTCATAGCCTTGTTCTTTCAACATTAATGCAGCTACTGATGAATCAACACCTCCGGACATTCCAACCACGACTCGTATATCTTCATTCTTACGTGCTGCCATGGTTGCACCTCCTCTTCTTTAACACAAATTGTGTCCTGACTATTTTATAACTTCTTCAAACGATTGACAATCTTAACGACTTCACTCGCAGCTTTTGTGGCATCTTCAATTGCATTTCCATATCCAAAGCTAAAACGAATGGCCGTTTGTGTTCTCTCATTATCACCAAACATCGCTGTCAACACATGTGAAGGTTCATGCGATCCAGCCGTACAGGCCGAACCACTCGATACTGCAATACCTGCAAGATCTAGATTCATTAACATCGGTTCCACTTTTGCATCTAAAAAACTAACATTGAATACATGTGGAAGAATATGATCCTGATCACCGTTGATACGATAAGGAATGGATGCTTCTTCAAAAATACCTAGCATCACTTGCTTCATATTCTGATAAAGCTCCACTTTCGCTTCTCGATCAATCCGCATTAATTCAGCTGCCTTCTCCATTCCTACAATGCCAGCAACGTTCTCCGTACCTGCTCGTCGTTTTCTCTCCTGTTCACCGCCAAATGAATGAGGCAACAGCTTTGTCCCATCCTTAACATAAAGAAAGCCAACGCCCTTTGGACCGTTGATTTTATGTGCTGAAACAGAAAGAAGATCTACGCCAAGTTGCTTTACATCAAGATCGATTAAGCCATACGCTTGGACGGCATCGGTATGAAACAGAATATCAGAATCGTTTGCCAACCTGGCGATCTCTGCAATTGGCTGTACTGTCCCAACTTCATTATTACCATACATAACTGTTATTAAGATTGTCTCTGGCCGAATCGCCTTTTCTAGATCATCTATAGAAATTCTACCATTCTCATCTACAGGTAAGTACGTTACGACAAATCCTTCTTTTTCAAGTACTTTACAAGCATTCAGTGCAGCATGATGCTCAATCTCTGTTGTGATAATATGGTTTCCTTTAGCAAGGTTTCCTTTAGCAGCTCCTACAATTGCTAGATTATCTGCTTCTGTACCCCCACTTGTGAAAATAATTTCATTAGCTCGAGCATGAATACTGCTCGCAAGATTATTTCTCGCTTCATCAAGTGCATGACGCGACTTACGGCCAAACTGATGAATACTTGAAGGATTACCAAAATCACTTTTTAGTGATGAAACCATCGCTTCAATAACATCGGGATGGACCGGAGAGGTCGCAGCATGATCCATATAAATTGCACTCATTATTAGTCACCTCTTACTACCAGCAGCGAGCCGGCTACTAAATATAAAACATATAACTATCTTGCTCTCCTTCACCTTCATAGGTGGCAAGATCTTCTAGCGTTGTAGAATCGAGAACATCTTTCACAGCGTCTCGTATTTTTAACCACAGATCTCGTTTAGCAGGTTCTTCATCGTCCATAACTTCAACAGGACTAATGGGCCCTTCTAGAACACGAATGATATCTCCCGCTGTAATTGAACTTGCTTCTTGCGCTAGAATATAACCACCATATGCCCCTCTAACACTCTTAACAAGACCAGCATTTCTTAATGGAGCGACTAGCTGTTCAAGGTAATGCTCTGATAAATCTTTGCTTCTAGCAATGGATTTTAAAGAAATCGGACCATCACCGTGCTTTTTTGCTAACTCCATCATAATTGTTAATCCGTATCTTCCTTTTGTTGATATCTTCAAATCTGCCACCTCTTTCTATCAATCGAGCCACAAGTTTTTTGCACTGTGGCAATGAATAACCCACAATTGGCCCTATCGTAATACAAAACAAAAGTGTTCCCACATGAATAGGACCATTCAAAAGCCATCCAAGAGAAAGGACAACTATTTCCATAGTAAGTCGGATATGTTGTACCTTCCATCCCGTTCGTTCTGTTAATACAAGCATCAAACTATCTCTTGGACCTGCTCCACGATCTGCTGCAATATAGAGACCGATGCCGTACCCCATGATCAGAATACCACTAACAAGCATAACCAATTTGCCTATCAAATGATCCGGAGTTTTTAAAAAAGGAACCCATAAATAAATATCGATAAACACACCTACGAGCAGCATGTTTAGAAAAGCACCTAATTTTGGCCAGGTTCGATCTAATAATGAAGTCGAGCCTATAATCAGAAAACCAATTAGAATTGACCATGTGCCAATTGTTAATCCAAACTGCTGATACAGTCCAATATGGAAGACATCCCATGGCGCGCTACCGAATTCAGCTTTAATCATCAGAGAAATGCCAAAAGCCATAACCAAAAGACCTAATACAAATATTCCCCAGCTCATCCAGAACCATGGTATGCCTTTGTTATCTGGTTTCATCTCATCCCTCTTAACTCAATCTTCTATCATCTATTTAGCCATTGATTCTGTTAGTAAACCTTCGCTATTATAGCACGAACCGGTTTTTCTTGCATTTCCAAAACCCGTATAGTATGTTTCAACTAACTATGAAAGGACGGGTGTTCTATGGATTTATTTGATTACCCAAAAGAAAACAACAATACTTCTTCTGGACCTCTCGCTAGCAGAATGCGACCTAGATCCATTGAAGAATTTATCGGCCAAGACCATATTATTGGTGATGGCAAATTATTGAGAAGAGCCATCCAAGCTGATCAACTTACTCCAATGATTTTTTTCGGTCCACCAGGAACCGGTAAAACAACACTTGCACGTATTATAGCCAACACTACATCTGCTCATTTCGAACAGTTAAATGCTGTTACTTCAGGAGTAGCTGACATTAGAAGACTCACGTCTGAAGCAAAAGATCGCTTAAAGCTTGATGATCAAAAAACGGTGCTCTTTATAGATGAAATCCATCGCTTTAATAAATCACAGCAGGATGCACTTCTTCCTTTTGTTGAAGATGGAACGATCGTGTTAATCGGAGCAACAACAGAAAGCCCAATGTTTGAAATTAATGCGGCTCTTCTTTCTCGTTCAAGATTATTTCGATTTGAACATCTTAATGAAACAACTATTAAAAACATTCTTTATCAGGCGATTAACGACAAGGATCGCGGCTTTGGAAGGTACGATGTTGAAATCGAGGATGAAGCCATTGAGCATCTCATAGACGTTTCTAATGGAGACGCTAGAACAGCTCTAAACGCGTTAGAACTCGCCATCCTTACAACGACTCCAAATAAAGATGGGAAGCTTGTAATTAGTCTTGCAATTGCAGAAGAATCCATCCAGCAACGCGTGCTTCAATATGACAAGGATAGCGATAATCACTACGATACCGTTTCGGCCTTTATTAAAAGTATACGAGGATCTGATCCAGACGCTACGCTTTACTGGTTAGCAAAAATGATCTATGCAGGTGAAGATCCTAGATTTATCGCGAGACGCCTTTATGTCCATGCTGCTGAGGATGTTGGATTAGCCGACCCAAACGCACTTCTGATTGCCCATGCGGCCAGCTATGCGGTCGAATTTATCGGTATGCCGGAAGCTAGAATTCCACTAGCCGAAGCAGCGTTATATCTTGCCACCGCTCCAAAAAGCAATGGGGTGATTTCAGGTATAGATGCTGCACTTGCAGCAGTAAAAAAAGAAAAAAACGGAACAGTTCCTATTCATTTACGTGACTCACACTACAAAGGAGCTTCAGAACTAGGGCATGGGATTGACTACAAATTCCCGCATGACTATCCAGGAGGATATGTCCCTCAACAGTACCTTCCTGATCACATGGTCAGAAAAACGTTCTATAAACCTACTGAGCGCGGGCACGAAAGAACGATCCAAAAGAGACTTGATTATTTCGCTGAACGCATCAAATCCGATAGCAAGAAATCTTAACAGCAGGGCTTATGCTCTGCTGTTTTTTCTATTCACTCTTGCAATCTACCTCAAATTTACAAGACTTCTGTATAAATTCTTCCATACTGGCAAAGCTATGATTACTTTCAAAACGCAAAATGTTAATCACATAAAGGAGCTGAATGAAAATGAAAGTAAGACAAGATGCCTGGTCTCATGAAGATGATTTAATGCTTGCCGAAACAGTGCTGCGGCATGTAAGAGAAGGCAGTACGCAATTAAAAGCCTTTGATGAAGTTGGTGATCGACTAAGTCGCACATCAGCCGCTGTCGGATTCCGCTGGAATGCCATTGTCCGCGAAAGATACGAGCAGGCCTTAAAGCTAGCGAAAAAGCAGCGAAAAGAAATGAAACGAGCCGAACGAAGGCAGCCTGAATACACAAATAAAGAAACACATACGACTGTTTCCACCCAAGAACAACCAATCTCACAACCATTAATTGAAACTTCAATACCATACACCGAACCGGTACAAATGAAAAAAGAAATGACTATGAGAGAAGTAATCTCATTCTTATCAAACTTAGAACAATCCGCTTCCTCAACAAACAGACTTAGAACAAATGTCGAGAAACTAGAATCAGAGAATCAACACCTAAAAGAAGAAAACACCCTTCTTCATCAAAAAATCAAAACACTCGAGAACGAACAACAAATCATGAAAGAAGATTACCAATCCCTCATCCAAATCATGGACCGAGCCAGAAGAATGGTCGTCCTAAACGACAACGAAGACCACAACGTCCCAACATTCAAAATGGATAAGAATGGGAACCTAGAAAAAGTCGCAAGGTGAAAACGAAAAGCGGAAGCGCCCGTTTAGCCTCGACAAGCGCTGGAACCCTCTAAAAAGAACACGCTCTTTGTGTTCATTTTAGAGGGTGAAGCGATCGAGAGGCTGGGCGCTGCAGCTAGACACCAAAAGCGGAAGTGGGGGTTTAGACACGACAGGCACTGGAGCCTTTTCATTTGAACACGGTCTTTGTGTTCGGATGAAAAGGTGAAGTGACCGAGGGTCTGCCCACTGCAGCTAGATCATGAAAAGCGGAAGCGTCCGTTTAGCCTCGACAAGCGCTGGAGCCCTCTAAAAAGAACACGCTCTTTGTGTTCATTTTAGAGGGTGAAGCGATCGAGAGGCTGGGCGCTGCAGCTAGACACGAAAAGCGGAGACGAGCGTTTAGAAACGGAGATATTGGAGCTCTTGAACTAGAACACGCCTTTTGTGTTCTAGTTCAAGAGCGAAATATCGCAGTTTCTGTGAGTCGCAGCTAGACACGAAAAGTGGAAGTGGGCGTTTAGACCCGGCAGGCACTGGAGCCCTCCAAATTGAACACGCCCTTTGTGTTCGAGTTGGAGGGTGAAGTGACCGAGAGTCTGCCCACTGCAGCTGGACAAAAAAAGTGGAGACGAGCGTTTAGAAACGGAGATATTGGAACTCTTGAACTAGAACACTTAATAAACCATTCAAACAGAAAAAGCATCCGTTCAAAATGAACGGATGCTTTATTAATTGTCATAAAAATAGAAGAGCCCCAACTGTGCCGTCCTTTCCATAATCGTTGAACCTGCATTGGCAGGTGGGTGCCTTATCCCATTCTCCGTAAGTCCTCAGCTACCGAGGCATGTACTTTGAATGGAAAGAGTCAGGCTCCCGTTGTAAAAGTGTTGGCTCAAATTATTATGGAAGTAAACGAACACTTCAGGACTCTTCGTTAACTTGTAATTGAATTATAGCAGACCTTCAAACCGATTTCAATCATCAGGTATTAGGTCCTTTTTATTATTTTTCACTCTTTCTCAGCACCCACTGGCTTCTTAGCTAGCTCAAGATTCAGCTCCTTTAGTTGATCCTCACTAACTGGAGAAGGAGCTTCTGTTAACAGGCAGCTTGCGCTAGCTGTTTTAGGGAAAGCAATTGTGTCGCGAAGGTTCGTTCTTCCTGCAAGCAACATCACGAGACGATCAAGACCAAATGCAATTCCACCATGTGGTGGGGTACCGTATTCGAACGCTTCAAGAAGGAAACCAAATTCTTCCTCTGCTTCTTCTTTTGTAAATCCTAACGCTTTAAACATTTTTTCCTGAATATCACGCTGGAAAATACGTTGGGAACCTCCACCTAACTCATAACCATTTAGGACAAGGTCATATGCATCTGCACGAACTTTTCCTGGCTCTTCTTCAAGAAGATGAAGGTCTTCTTTCAACGGCATTGTAAACGGATGATGTTCCGCAAAATAACGATCAGCTTCTTCATCGTAACTCATCAGTGGGAAGTCCATGATCCAAAGGAAATTAAACTTGGAATAGTCAATAAGGTCGAGGTCTTTTCCAAGCTTTGAACGAAGAGAACCGAGACTGTCTGATACAACAGATTTACTGTCAGCTACGAACAGAAGAAGGTCACCCGCTTCTGCATCGAATGCTTCTTTTAGTTGAGATGCAAGAGCCTCGTCAAAGAATTTAGAAATAGGGCCTTTCAAACCATCTTCCTCTACTTTTAACCATGCAAGTCCTTTTGCTTTGTACGTTTTCACATACTCTGTTAAAGCATCGATATCTTTACGTGAGTACTTACTTGCTGCACCTTTTGCATTAATACCTTTAACAGCTCCACCAGAAGAAACAGCACTAGAGAATACTTTAAAGTCAGAGTCTTTTACAAGATCAGATACATCCACAAATTCCATTTCAAAACGCGTATCAGGTTTGTCTGATCCGTAGCGATTCATCGCTTCAGCATGAGTCATGCGTTGGAATGGCTTTTCAATTTCTAATCCCTTCGTTTCCTTCAATACCGCACTCATCATTTCTTCCATCATCGCAATTAAATCTTCTTTTGGAAGGAAGGATGTTTCAATGTCGACTTGAGTAAATTCAGGTTGACGGTCCGCTCTAAGATCCTCATCTCGGAAGCAGCGAACGACCTGGTAATAGCGTTCAAATCCTGAAACCATTAACAGTTGTTTAAAGAGCTGCGGAGATTGCGGAAGAGCGTAGAACTCTCCTTCGTGCACCCGGCTTGGTACCAAGTAATCACGAGCGCCCTCAGGTGTACTTTTTGTTAACATTGGAGTTTCAATTTCAAGAAATTCATTATGATCCAGGAAATCACGAATGACTTTAGTTGTTCGATGACGGAGCTTGAATGTCTCTTGCATCACCGGACGTCTCAAGTCCAGGTAGCGATATTTCAAGCGAATATCTTCTCCAACTTCTACATCGTTCGCAATGCTAATGGGAGGATTCTTCGCAGCATTGAGGATTTCAAGTGATTCAGCATGTACCTCAATCGACCCTGTTGGAAGATTCGGATTAACCGTTCCCTCCGCACGAGATACTACTTTACCAGTAATGCCTAGTACGTATTCACTTCTAACTTTCTCAGCAAGTTCAAGCGCTTCTTTTGAAAGGTCTGGATTGAATACAACCTGTACAATACCTGAACGGTCTCTAAAATCAATGAAGATTAATCCACCAAGATCACGACGCTTTTGAACCCAACCTTTTAATTCTACTGTTTGCCCGATCTCGCTTTCACGAATTTTCCCGCATGAATGGCTTCTTCCGATCATTCTCCAACTTCCTCCTTTAATTTCCCTTTCAGATAAGAATCAACATGTGTTAAATCTATTGATTCTTGCTCACCTGAGTTCATATCTTTAATGTTAATTTCATTCTTTTCAATTTCTTCATCACCTAGAATAGCTACGTACTTTGATTTGAGTCGATTAGCCGCTTTAAACTGACCTTTCATCTTCTTATCAAGGTAGTCACGCTCTGTGGAAATCCCAGCATTTCTAAGCTTCTGAACAAGGCCATTAGAAACCTTTTGTGCTTCTTCCCCCATTGTGACAACATAACAATCAATTGTCTTTTCAATCGGGAGCTCAACACCTTCTGCTTCCAATGCCATTAATAGACGCTCAATGCTCATTGCAAAACCGATTCCAGGTGTTGATGGGCCACCCATCTCTTCAACAAGTCCATTATAGCGACCACCACCGCTCAACGTCGTAATAGCTCCAAAGCCGTCAGCGTCGCTCATGATTTCAAATGCTGTGTGATTATAATAATCTAGTCCGCGTACAAGGCGGTCATCAAGAACATAATCAATTCCCATTTGATCTAAGGCTTCTTTTACTTTTGTAAAGTAAACAGTCGATTCCTCATTTAAATAATCGATGATGGAAGGCGCAGTTCCCATTAATTCATGGTCACGATCCTTTTTACAATCAAGAATACGTAGAGGATTTTTCTCCAGGCGATTTTGACAATCGCTACAAAACTCTCCGATTCTTGGCTCAAAATGATTAATTAATGCCTGACGGTGTGCCTCACGACTTTCTTTATCACCGAGACTATTCAAATATAGTTTAAGCTTTTTAAGTCCCAATTCTTGATACAAACTCATCGCAAGCGCAATAACCTCGGCATCAATCGAAGGGTCATTACTTCCTAACGCTTCAATTCCGAACTGAACAAATTGTCTCATCCGCCCAGATTGAGGACGTTCATAGCGGAACATAGGGCCGATGTAATACAGTTTAACTGGCTGCTCGGGTAAACCGTACATCTTGTTATTCACATAAGCTCGAACCGCCGAAGCTGTTCCTTCAGGTCGGAGTGTTAAACTACGATTACCGCGGTCTTCAAATGTATACATTTCTTTTTGAACGATATCTGTTGTATCGCCTACTCCGCGTTGAAATAACTCGGTATGCTCAAATATTGGCGTTCGAAGTTCATGATAATTGTATCTGCGGCAAATATCTCTTGCCTTATCTTCAATGTATTGCCATAACTCCGACGTACCAGGAACAATATCCTGAGTACCTCTAGGAATTTGAAAACTCATGTTTATATCCTCCTTTAATCACTAGCAAGAAGCTCTTCTAACGGCTAATTCTAATGGGCTAAATCCTTTTTTTGGATACAAAAAAACTCCCATCCCTGAATCGAAATTCAGGGACGAGAGTTACCCGCGGTGCCACCCTAATGGAAAGATAAATCTTTCCTCTTAAAACAGTTAACGCCTGTCTACGTCGTCCCCTACTGAGTTATCTGTTCGGAGACGATCCTTGGAAGTGTCTTTCAAAAAAGCGGTATCGAGAAATGCTCTCAGCCTAGCGGCATTTCCTCTCTGATCAACCCGGTATTTTTTTACTTTTCTTCCTCATCGGAGCTTCGTATCGATTTACTGAATTGTTTTCTATCATACGAGTCAGTGATTTTTTTGTCAAGTATATTAGGATTGGTTTTACAAAACATTATCGCTTCATTTTTTGTTTCATGATTTTCACACTTTTTAATGACAGTCCAAATTCTTCCGCGAGTTCCATATTTGACAAACACTGTTCTTTTTGTAGAAAATCATGAAAGTCGATACCAAATTCCGGCTGTGACATATGATAGCTCATCATTTCTTTATTAGTTGATCTCACAAGACCCCACCCTTTTATTAGTTCAATTATTTCTTAGTTTCACCAAAAAGAATGCATTTTACTACTTAACGAAGGAATCTTTTTATCCGATAAAGAAATTATCTATGAAAGCAGCAGGCGTCATTGAAAGGAGTCATCACTTGAAAAAAATGATTTTTGCATTTTTATTTTTTGTCATACCCATTATTTTCTCTACTTCTGCTTCGGCTGAGAAAAATGCTTATTTTGAGGAAACTGTAAATGTTCGCGCCGAACCCTCTCTTACTTCATCTGTTATCACACAGGTTCATAAAGGGGATTCAGCCATCGTTCTCGAAAGTAAGACCGATTGGACAAACATTCAACTTCATACTGGGGAAGAAGGTTGGGTTTCAAGTAGACTAGTAAGCATTTCTTCTGATTCCAAAGAGAGGAAATCAATACAATCAACCGTGTCTGATCTTCAAGTCCGTGCTGGCCCTGGTAAAGAATACAAAGTTATTGGAAATATCACTCAAGATTCTGAGTGGAATGTGCTTGAGACTGCAGGCGATTGGACCTCCATTCAATTTAAAGGACAGACCGGATGGGTAGCGTCCTGGTTAGTAAGTTCTACAACAGCTAGCCCAGATCAAAAAACAAGCCAGGTAAAAGAAGTAAAGGCGCGTATCTTAAACGTTCGTGACTTCCCAGGAACAGAGAATCGGATCATATCTCAACTCCCTTCAGGAACAATTGTAGAAGAAGTTCGTCAAGAAAAAAACTGGAGCTTCATTCGCTATCAGAATGGACAGACTGGTTGGGTAGACAGTACCTATTTGCAAGAAACAGACAAACAAGAGGAGTCAGAATTTCTTACAATTCTATACCAGGCAACAAACTTAAGAAGTGGGCCGGGGTTGAATTATGAAGTTATTAAACAAGCGCCTGCAAAAGCGCGCTACAAAATAGCTGCAAAAGAAGGCAAATGGTTTCGTATCCTTCTTGACGATGGTCGTTCAGCATACGTTGCTGACTGGGTCGTCTCTACTGCATCTAAACTATCCACTTCGCCTGTCTTGAAATCTGGAAAAACAGTTGTTCTTGATGCTGGTCACGGTGGCTACGACAGTGGTGCCCTAGGCATTACGACACTTGAAAAAATCCTTACATTGAAGACGACAACAACTATCGCGGAAAAATTAAAGAATGCAGGGGTTCAAGTTATTTTAACGAGAGATGATGATACATTTGTCTCTCTTTCTGAACGAACTCTTTTATCAGATCGTTATAAAGCTGACGCATTTGTAAGTATTCATTTCGATAGCACAGTTGATCCAACTGCAAATGGAGCAACAACGTATTATTATGGTGAGAATGATATGTCCCTAGCTTCAGCGATACACGCCAAAATCGGAGATGATACAACTTTGAGAGATCGCGGTATTCGATATGGAAATTATTATGTTCTAAGGAACAATAAGCAGCCTTCTGTCCTTCTTGAGCTTGGCTTTCTCTCAAATCCATGGGAAGAGCAATTAGTGAATAGGTTGGATTACCAATCAAAAGTGACTACTGAAATTTCAAATGGCATCCTTACTTTTTTACAGTAGTAACGCTTAAGATGAAGAACAGTTTGACTTGCTTTTCTATCTATATGGATGAACCAAAAAACCGCAATTCCAATTAGGAATTGCGGTTTTTTGTCATTCTTTGCTCTCAATGATAAGAGTTACAGGTCCGTCATTCGTAAGCTGTACGTCCATCATCTCACCAAAAACACCTGTCTGCACCTCGAGACTCTCTTCTCTAAGTAAAGCGTTAAACTTATCATAAAGTGCGCTGGCTTCAGGAGGTTTTGCCGCCTTCATAAAGTTTGGACGTCGCCCTTTACGACAATCACCATATAACGTGAATTGTGATATAGATAGAATAGCTCCACCTTTGTCTTTCACTGACAGGTTCATTCGATCATTTTCGTCCTCAAATATACGAAGGTTTGCAATTTTAGTGGCAAGATAGCCTGCATCCTCTTCTGTATCCTCGTGCGTGACCCCTAGGAGCACCACAAGGCCATGTTCGATCTCACCTGTAGTTTCTCCATTCACGGTGACTGAGGCTTGCTTTGAACGTTGTATAACGGCTTTCATGGAGAACTTCCTTTCTTAACTACTGCATAATTCTACGAACAGCATAAATATCTGGAATTCGTTTAACGCGCTCGACTACTTTTTGAAGATGAGCTGTGTTCCGAATGGAGACAGTCATACTAATTGTTGCCATCTTGTTATTATCTGATCGACCAGAAACAGACGTCATGTCGGTTTTGGTTTCTGCTACAGCCTGAAGAACCTCATTCAGAAGACCTCTGCGATCAAATCCACTGATTTCGATATCAACATTATAATTTTTTGGAGAGTCACTTTCCCATTCAACCTCTAAGAGGCGTTCCTGACCATTCTCTTCATTCACATTAGGACAGTCTTTCCTGTGAATCGAGACACCTCTCCCTTTCGTGATATAGCCCACAATATCATCACCTGGAACAGGGTTACAGCATCGTGAAAGACGGATTAACAGGTTGTCTATCCCTTTCACTCGCACACCCGACTCCGCTCTCTTTGGCGGCCGAGAAGGTGAATGGGTCTTACCTTCAATAATTGATTTTGCTAGCTCTTCTTCCTGCTCTTTCGTCCGTTCTTTACGAGCCTTATCTGTCAGCCTTGTTGCGATTTGTGCAGCTGTAATTCCACCATATCCAACAGCTGCGTACATATCTTCTTCACTTGTAAAGTTAAATTTCTTAGATACATTTGCAATGTTATCTGAAGTCAAAACAGCCTTTAACTCAAAGCCATGGTTTTTAATTTCTTTCTCAACAAGCTCTCGACCTTTTTCAACGTTTTCTTCACGCTTTTCTTTCTTAAACCATTGCTTAATCTTATTCTTAGCGTGGGAGCTTTGACTGATTTTTAACCAGTCTTTACTTGGACCATAAGAGTGCTTAGAAGTTAGAACTTCAACGATATCCCCTGTTTTCAACCGATGATCTAGTGGTACCATTTTGCCGTTCACTTTTGCGCCAATGCAATGATTCCCAATTTCAGTATGAATGCGGTAGGCGAAATCAAGAGGTACCGAGCCAGTAGGCAATTCAAATACGTCTCCTTTAGGCGTGAAGACAAAAACCATATCACTGAATAGATCAATCTTAAGAGACTCCATAAATTCTTCAGCATTCGAAACATCATTTTGCCATTCAAGAATTTGCCTAAACCATGATAGCTTTTTCTCAAATGAGCTATTCACCTGATTCTCATCGCCTTCTTTGTAGGCCCAATGAGCGGCAATCCCGTATTCAGCAACTTTGTGCATATCAGACGTTCGAATTTGCACCTCGAGAGGGTCACCTTTTGGTCCAATGACTGTCGTATGAAGCGATTGGTACATATTCGCTTTTGGCATAGCAATATAATCTTTGAAACGACCAGGCATAGGCTTCCAGCATGTATGAATAATGCCAAGAACGGCGTAGCAATCCTTGATGCTATTCACAACGATACGTACCGCGAGCAAATCATAAATTTCGTTAAATTGCTTATGTTGCTTAGCCATTTTCCGATAGATACTATAGATATGTTTCGGACGACCTGAAATTTCAGCTTCAATGGAAACTTCTTTCACACGCTCTTGAATTTCGTCCACAACTTCATGGACAAATCCTTCACGTTCAGCCCGTTTCTTTTGCATTAAATTCACGATGCGATAATACTGCTGTGGATTTAAATAACGAAGCGCCGTATCCTCAAGCTCCCACTTAATAGTGGAAATACCTAGACGATGGGCTAGAGGCGCAAATATTTCTAGCGTCTCATTCGCTTTTTGCATTTGTTTTTCCTTTGGCATGTGCTTAAGCGTACGCATGTTATGAAGTCTATCAGCCAATTTAATCAGAATGCACCTAATATCTTGAGCCATAGCGATCATCATCTTCCGGTGATTCTCGGCTTGCTGCTCCCGCTTGGACTTATACTTGATTTTCTTCAGCTTCGTAACGCCATCAACGAGCATGGCAAGTTCCGGGCTGAATTCATCAGAAATTTGTTCAAGCGTCACGTCGGTGTCTTCAACGACATCATGAAGAAAGCCCCCAGCCACTGTCACAGGGTCTACTTCAAGGTTCACAAGAATGCCAGCAACCTCAATAGGATGAATAATATAGGGTTCACCCGATTTGCGGTACTGGCCTTCATGTGCGTTTCTCGCGTATTCAAATGCTCTATTAAGATAAGAGAGATCGTCCTCAGACAGATACTTCTCCGCTCTTTCCATCACTTCTTCTATCGTCATCAAATCACCTTGATTACTGTTGGTATATTGCTTCTATTATCGTTAAAAAAAGTCAGCATGTAAAGAGATTAAGAGAAAAATGTCGTTTTCCCTAATTAGTAAACGCTCTATCTTTGTGTCTAAGGTGCATAAAGAGAAAGAGCGTCCGGCTATTCGGACACTCCATTCTTTAGTATGTCATTAGAGTAAAGATATCATGGCGGTCAAGGTTTTTACGCCCTTCAAGATAGGAAAGCTCAATCATGAAAGCAAGTCCTACAACAACTCCACCAAGCATTTCAACTAGCTCGATCGTTGCATTGATCGTACCACCAGTCGCAAGCAAATCATCCGTAATCAATACTCGTTGACCTGGCTTAATAGCATCCTTATGAATCGTAAGGACGTCTTTACCATATTCAAGACCATAGTCTACTTTAGCTACTTCGCGTGGTAATTTACCTTCTTTTCGAACAGGTACAAAACCGATACCAAGAATATATGAAACCGGGCACCCTACGATAAATCCTCTTGCTTCAGGTCCTACAATAACATCAACATCTTTATCTTTCGCAAAATCCGCAATATCATTAACGACTCCTCGGTAAGCTTCGCCGTTTTGCATTAACGGAGTGATGTCTTTAAAACGAATACCCTCTTTCGGATAGTCTTCAACCACTGCGATATAATCTTTATAATTCATTTACTTAATGGCCTCCTCAGTGCTATTGAAACAATTAACTGATTGATCGAACCAACTTTTCAAAGCATGATAGGAGGAATAGCAAAAATCATTTTCGAGCTTTGCTTTTTCAAGCTTACTCCTATACGTTTTAGAAGAAGTTAATTCACTTTTTACAGATTGTGGATTTAGAGAAATCAGTCCATTATCCATTGTAACAAAATCTAGCTCAAAAAACACCTCTGACATAAACGGAACTGTTTCTTTTGACCAACCTTTATGCTTTGCGAGCTTTTCAGCA
Source organism: Anaerobacillus sp. QJM3NY_32 (assembly GCF_056173645.1). Taxonomy (NCBI): domain Bacteria; kingdom Bacillati; phylum Bacillota; class Bacilli; order Caryophanales; family Bacillaceae; genus Anaerobacillus; species Anaerobacillus sp. QJM3NY_32. The sequence continues at coordinate 2,915,849 of NZ_CM149684.1, forward strand.
TCGCGTAAGTTAAAGCTACCTCTCTTCATTAAGAAAGCATAGAACCATTTAAAATCCTCACGTGACGGAAGCGTTGAGAAAAAGTGATCCTCCTCATGCTCAAATACCGCATACGTTCGATCTGGTAATCCACCTTTTCGAAACAGATTGACAAGATCTTCCTCTAAATCCGGAAGATCTAGTAGCATAACATATTTATTCTCAATTGCTAGTTTCTCTTGTTCTGTTGGATCAACAATAATGTAATCTTTCCAATTCTCAAGTCCAAGCTTTGTCATGGTGTTTTTTTGGAAAGCTACCATAACAAGCTTATCGAGCGGCAGCATTTCAAGTCGTTTTTTCAAATCTCGAATGCCTCGATAATCAAAGAGCTGCCATTCATTCACAGCGATATCTTTCACAAATATTTGTGGCTTTCGAAGTCCATTCCACTCGTTGACGGAGAGTTGGCCAATTACGCTTACAGCAGCTCTTGATGCTATTTCTTCAAATGCATAACCGAAATGAAACCCTACGCCATCTAGCGTAGCGCCGTTTTCCTCAAGACCTACCTTGAGGTGATTGTCCTGACTCCCAATCCTTCTGATTTGAGAGAGATGAACGTCTTTTAGCATAACGACTGGTTTCGGATTACTTACTCCAAAAGGAGCCAAAAGATTCATTTCTTCAATTGTCTCAAGAGTAACATCCTCTACACGACAGTGAAGATCTACTTTTGTAAGTGGTGTCAAATCTTCTTCTGTTAACTTATCTAAAGCCAGTTCGTTTAATCTTGAACGCAAATCTTCTAGGTAGCTTAAATCAATGGTCATACCAGCGGCCATTGGATGACCACCGAAGTGAGGGAGAATGTCTCTGCACTCAGAAAGGTTTGCAAACATATCAAAGGCCTCAATACTTCGTGCAGATCCTTTTGCGACACCTTTCTCACGATCAATACTCATCACGATGGTTGGGCGATAATACTTTTCAACAAGTCGTGAAGCCACGATTCCAATGACCCCCGCATTCCATCCTTCCTTGGCAATGATGAGTACGCGATTGCTTTCATCAATCAAGTACTTTGACTCAACCTCTTCAATCGCTTCTTTCGTCATTGTATTAACTAGTTCCTGACGATTCTTATTAAGAGCATCAATATCAGATGCCAGCTGTTCAGCAAGAATCGGATCATCTGTTGTCAGCAGTTCAACTGCTGGGTCTGCACTATCAAGACGGCCCGCAGCATTTAGTCTCGGTCCTATCCCAAAACCAAGATGCTCTTCGTTAAGCTCCTGACCCTTTAAACCACATACATCTAGCAAAGCTTTTATTCCTGGCTTATTTGAATTTTGAAGGGCGCGAATACCTTCGCTTGCTAAAAGACGGTTCTCATCCTGAAGTGGCACAAGATCAGCGATGGTACCCATTGCGGCGATCTCTAATAAATCCCCTGGAATTCTTCCAAGCAAAGCCTGCGCAAGTTTAAATGCAACCCCTACTCCTGCTAAACCTTTGAATGGATAACCACACCCTGGCTTTTTAGGGTTTATTGTCGCGTAGGAATCGGGCAGAACCGGAGGAGGCTCATGATGATCAGTAATAATGAGATCAATACCGATTTCTTTAGCAACTTCCGCCTCATGTACACCGGATATCCCTGTATCTACAGTCACTATTAGTTGATACCCATCTTCTTTTGCCTGCCTAAAAGCAGCTTCGTTCGGACCGTATCCCTCTGTAAATCGATTAGGAATATAGTAATCAAATATAGCGCCAAGCTCGCGCAACGTATAGACAAGTACAGTCGTGCTGCTAACGCCATCGGCATCATAGTCACCAAAAATAAGGATTCGCTCACCAGAAGCAATCGCCTGTTGAATTCTTTCGACCGATTCTTTCATACCATCCATTAAATATGGGTCGTGATAAGTTAAATTCTCTTTATATAGAAATCTTTTCGCTTCTTCTTCTCCCTCAATACCTCGATTAACTAAAAGCGAAGCAGCAAGTCGAGAAATTCCAAGTTCACTCTGGAGCCGATCAATGTTTGTTTCATCTGTTTCAGCCAGTTTCCAGCGTGTTTTAGACCTTAACATCGAATCACCTCTTAACTTGTTCATTATATATAGTTTCAGGAGGTTTGACCATAGTTCAGGAAGAGGAATCTTTTACAATCCCTCTTCACTCCACTATAAAAAGCCTTGAACTTAATCAAGGCTTTCCCGTCATTATTCCCCTTCAGTACCGGTGGCCTCATCTGCTGCCTCACCATCAAGTGGAGTATGGACAGCTTTTGATTCATTTGATGCTGGTTCTGTTATTAACCTTTCATTTTCTTTTTGTAACTTTCTCAGCTCTCTTTTCAGTCTGTAATACTTAACCATTCCAAAACCAAGCACAAGAATCGCACCCATCAATACAGATCCCAATATGACAAGCACAAGCGGCCAATCCGAAGTTCCAAATACATAGTTAACCTGTACAGGATCTACATTCACGACTGAAAACACCGCTATAATTAAGGCGAAAATAAGTGCTACAACTAATCCCCATTGTCCCTTCATCCTTATCTACCTCCTCTTCTACTACAATACCTATTCCATTACTCACTCTTTTTTTCCTTCGGTTCATAAGGATTAATGTGGACTAACACATCATGCACGTCATCTTCCTCAAGAAGTCGCTTCTTCACGTCCTTACCGATGTCATGTCCTTCTTTAACAGAAATATCCGGGTCTACACCAAGCTTGATATCAATAATAACATAGTGTCCGTGCTCTCTAGCATAGAACTCATCAAGGTTCACAACCCCTGGCATCCCGGTAATCACTTTTTTATACTCTGTCGTATCCTCCTCATGCAGCACATGATCGAGTGTTGTGTGAATGGATTCGAAACCAAGCTTCACAGCCATTTTAGCAATCAGAACAGAAACGAAAATTCCTGCAATCGGATCGGCATAAATGAGCCATGGCAAGCTAAATTTGCTTCCTAAAATGGCACCTGTAATCCCTATTAAAACAGCAATGGAAGAATAGACATCTGAGCGATGTTCATACGCATTCACGATCAGTGCATCACTTTTTATCTTTTTACCCAACCGATACTTATATCGAAACATCGCTTCTTTGACCACAATCGAGATGAGAGCTGCATAGAGAGCAAGAGTACCGGGGGCCTCAATAGGTTCGAATATCGCCTTCCCTGAACTTATTCCAATTTCAACGCCAACTAATAACAACAACACAGCTACAATAATAGCTGCAATTGACTCTGCTTTTCCATGACCATAGGGATGATCTTTATCAGGTGGTAGCTTAGCGGCTCGCAAACCAACAAAAACGGCAAATGAGCCAGCTACATCTGATGCCGAGTGTGCGGCGTCGGCAATAAGAGCTCGACTATTGGAGATCGACCCAATAACGCCTTTAAGTACTGCTAGGATAATATTTCCTAGTATACCAATGATCGCTGCAATCTCAGCTTTTCGAAACCGCTCTTCTTTATTCATTTTTTCACCTCTTACGTAACAAGTCATTATAGCTTTTCCCTTATTTCGAAATCTCACACCGCTCCATTTGGACACGTAAAAGCCATGGCTAAGCCATGGCTTCACTTCATCCGTGCACCCTCAAAGGAATTCTCTTATGCTTCACCTTCAACAGGAGCGAACTTTTTCTTCTTCAATTGTTTCCCCTTCCATACTGCCCAAAGCTGCGAGGCAATGAAGAGAGATGAATACGTACCTGCAACTAGTCCAATCAATAAGGCAATCGCAAATGGTCTAATTGCTTCGCCGCCAAAGGCCGTAAGAGCAGCAGCAGCAAAGACAACCGTTAGCACTGTATTAATGGAACGAGCAAGCGTTTGAACAAGACTTTTATTCACAACACGTGCGACGTCCTCAAATGTTTTGACCTTTTTTTCAAACTTCATATTCTCACGTATGCGATCAAAGGTAACGATCGTATCATTTATGGAATAACCGACAATCGTTAGTACTGCTGCTATAAACGTAATGTTCACTTCAATCTGCAGGATACTGAATACCGCAATTATGAAGAACGCATCATGGAATAACGCAACGACAGCGGCAAGCCCTTGTAACCATTCAAACCTTAGTGCAACGTATACGATAATTCCTATCGAAGCAATAGCAACTGCGATAAACGCATTCTTAGCAAGATCAACTGCTACATCAGGTGAGACCGTACTAATACTTGGTTCAGCACCATAAAGCTCTGTGAAGTGATTTTTAATTTCAGCAACTTCATCTTTGTCAAGCTCATCCTTAAATGCAGCAACGGCAATATCACCACCACCAGCAAGAGTTACTGATTCGGGTTTATATCCAAGTCCATCGAATTCGTCGCTTACTTCTTCTGTTGTTAGTTTACTATCAGATTGGAGATCAACACGTGATCCACTAGAAAAATCAATTCCTAAATTTAGACCAAATATAGCTATCGCTAACCCACCAAGAACGATTAAAGCTAGTGAAATCGCAAAAAACTTATTTCGATGTTTGACAAAATCAAACTTAATGTCTCTTACTTTAGAGCTCATCGATTTCACTCTCCTTTACGCCAAAAAGTCCGGGCTTTTTATTCAGTGCCCTGCTCTTGACCCATAGGCCGAGAAGAATTCGCGAACCCCAAACGGCAGTCAAAAAGCTAACGACGATACTAGTAATTAACATCACTGCAAATCCTTTAACAGAGCTTGTTCCATATGCAAATAGAACTCCTGCTGCAATTAACGTCGTGATGTTTGCGTCAAAAATAGTTGTAAACGAACGTCTTCCCCCAGCCTTGAAGGCCGACATGACGGATTTACCTGAACGAAGCTCTTCCTTAATTCGTTCATACGTAATAATATTCGCATCAACCGCCATCCCTACGCCGAGGATGAGTGCAGCAATACCAGGGAGAGTTAATACTGCGTTCATCCAATTAAAGACAACAAGAATCAAATAGATGTACGTAGTTAACGTAATCACCGCAATTGCTCCCGGCAAACGGTAATAGAACAGCATGAATAAGAAAATCAAACCGACTCCAATAAATCCTGCTATAACCGTTTTATCAAGAGACTGTTCGCCGAACTGTGCACCAACTGAAGTTGAATAAATTTCATCTAGCTGAACCGGTAAAGAACCTGCGTTTAAAAGCTCTTTTAGATTTTCAGCTTCTTCAAGCTGAAATGGTGGTCCTGAAATAACTACAGTATTTTGAGAAAGCACTTGATTGACCGCTGGATCGGAAATAAATTTCTGTTCATCAGCTGGCTTTGTAACTTCTTCTTTATAAGAATCGCCTTCTTCATAATCAAGCCAGATCACTAGTCGATTATCCGGCTGAGGCAATTGACTGAGGTCTCGAGTTATATTTGCAAATTTTTCGGGATCCTTAAGCGTTACCTGAACAACGGGTTGGTTGTTATCAAATACAACCTTGGCGGCGCCTTCTTTAAGATCAGCTCCGCTCATTTTCTCTTCATCATCCGTGGTTCGGAAGGTGAGCTCAGCCTGAGTGGAAAGAAGTTCACGCGCCTGGTTTTGATCTTTCACTCCAGCGAGCTGAACGCGAATGCGATCTTCCCCTTCAATCGTAATACGAGGTTCTGAAACCCCTAATACGTTAATACGCTTGTACAAAGCGCTTACTGTGCTGTTTAACAGGTCCTGACTAAGTTCCTGGCCCTCTTGAGCCGGTTCTACTTCATATAGAACTTCAAATCCACCCTGCAGATCAAGGCCTAATTTAATATCTTTTGTTACACCCATGACGGTTGTTCCAATTAATCCGCCAAGTAAAAGGACGATCAAAAAGAACGCAACGATCCGGCCTTTTTTTACCATGGAATAAAACTCCTCTCTAAACCCCCAACATTAATGCTTATGTAAAACGGATAGTACACAATATTAGCTATTATATCGAAATATGAATTTTTCTGTCAATTTTAGTCTTTTCTAAGTCTGACTTTCAAACGTTTTCGTGCCTTTATATGCATGAATGGTTAACCAATTCATATATTCATTCACCGATAAACGCATAATTTCATTCACAAGTCTGTGCAACTTTACTTCTTCTAATTCATTGTTTCTTTCAAGGCGTGCAAGGAGACATTCCCAGATTTCGTCCATGGTCGCTCCACTATACCCTAACAGCAAAAACTCGTCTCTCTTGCTTTCAAGCGCTGGGGATATTTCCTTCTTCCACTCTTTCATCTCGCCGTCTCCTTTCTCAAATAAGCTAGCGTCCAACATAGCATTAAATCAAGAGGCGCTATAACCTTTCAAACATTTTACACTCTGGATTAAAAAATGGAATAAATCGCTGCGCCAACCCCAAGGCCTGCAATAATGACTCCTGTGAGGATGGAAAGAAAAGCATATTTAAAACGAATCGCAAATAAAGCAGCAGCGACACATGCGCTATATGCCCCAGTCGTCGGAAGCGGGACAGCGGTAAAAAGAATAAGCCCGATTGCACCGTACTTATCGACATTTTTACTTTTGCTTATCGTTCTATGATAAAGCCAGTCATAAAATCGTTTATACCAGCCAAATCTCATTAGCCAATTGCTTAACGGCTGAAAAAGAAGAAGCAATGGAATAATCGGTAACACATTTCCTAAAAGACTAAGTGAGAACGCCTTTAAAAATGAAAAATCAAAGGTATACGCGAGAGGTAATCCACCCCTCAGCTCTAATATTGGAAGCGCTGAAACAATAACTACAATCACTTCATGAGGTAGAAAACCAAGGTTCTCTACGACAAATTGTTTAATTTCTTCTTTCATTGAAACACTCCTATATGCCTGTCATGCTTTGTCCCCTAATAAGCATATACATAGTGATAAAAAATATCTAGACTTTTCTACAATTTCGCAGGTGCATTCTGGATAGAAAGTAGGGTGAATATGTCAAAGCAAACCTTTCTTAGAGGGACTCTTTTTCTCATTCTCGCCGGGTTAATTACAAAGGTACTAGGCTTTATTAACCGTATAGTGATGGTTCGTGTGATGGGCGAAGAAGGTGTCGGTCTTTATATGATGGCTGTTCCTACGCTAATTCTAACCATTACATTAACACGTATGGGACTCCCCGTTGCAATCTCAAAGATGGTCGCGGAAGCGGATGCCGAAGGAGATCGACAAAAGATTAAACGAATTTTAATTGTATCGCTCTCCATTACCACTGTCCTTAGTGTCATTTTTACGACAATTATGGTACTAGCTGCACCTTTCTTATCAAAAGAAGTTTTCACAGACGACCGTACCTTTTATCCTCTTATTGCTATCGCTCCAGTTGTATCGATTGTAGCTCTTTCCTCTGTGCTAAGAGGCTATTTTCAAGGATTACAAAATATGCGACCTTCTGCTTATTCCCAGGTAATCGAGCAAATTGTCCGCATTTGCCTTGTAGCGGTTCTAACAGGGGCTTTCCTTCCATACGGTGTGGAGTTTGCAGCTGCGGGCGCTATGATTTCCGTTGTTCTCGGAGAACTTGCTTCCTTACTATTTATGTTCTCGATGTTCAAAATGAAGAAGCGCATTAAAATTCGAAGCGGTTTTTTCAATTATTTAAAAGGCGGGAGGGAAACATTTAACAGCTTAATGAAAATTTCCCTTCCTACAACAGGAAGCCAGTTAATTGGTTCGTTATCTTATTTCTTTGAGCCAATCATGGTTGCCCGTAGTCTGGCGATGGCTGGTGTTGCGACAACGCTTGCCACCACACAATACGGGCATTTATCAGGCCTTGCCATCCCACTCCTTTTTCTGCCTACTTTTATTACGTATTCCTTACAAGTCTCACTCGTCCCCGCAATCAGTGAGGCTCACGCTCAGAAACAATACAAACAGATTCAGCATCGTCTCAGCCAGGCGATTCGACTATCCATGGTTGCAGGTGGCCTTTCAGTTGTTGTTACGTATATTTTTGCCGTTCCCTTAATGGATATCATGTATCAAGCACCTCATGTAGCTATCTATGTGCAAGTAATGGCTCCTTTCTTTTTCTTCTACTATTTTCAAGGACCACTTGCGGCCGCACTTCAAGCATTAGATTTAGCTAAAGCAGCGATGATCAATAGCTTCATCGGAGCAGGCGTAAAGCTCACCGCAATTTTCTTCCTAGCTTCAAGACCTGAACTCGGCATTATGGGGGCTGCTCTAGCGATTGTTATTGGGATATTACTTGTAACGCTTCTCCATTTTGCAACACTCGTAAAAGCGATTGGTTTCTCCATCATAGTGAGTGATTTATTGAAAGGGATTGCGTCCATTATTGGTGCCGGAGTTGCTGGTCACTTTCTGTATGAGAACCTCGCTTCTTCATCATCAGATATACTCGGTACGTTTGTTGCTATTTGTGTAACATCAATTATTTATTGCATCCTCCTTCTATTACTTGGGTTAATTAATCGAAATGATCTTAGAAGAATCCCTCTTATCGGAAAATATGTGCATTAAATGAGGAGGAAAAAAAGAAGGTAACCGCTCTGGTTACCTTTTTTCATTCTTTAAATCAATAAAAAAGCTGCCATTCTTATGAAGAGAACAAAATGAGATACGTTTAATATCCTTATGACCCACTTTTCTTAATTCCTGACGAAGCCATAAAGCTGTTTTTCCAATTCGTTCAAGATGTTCCTCCTGTACTTTCCCGTCGAGAATGAGAGGGAGTGGCATCAATGTCTCTGGGTGTTCCTTCTTATTATCTTCCTCTTTTCTAATGACAGATAGCTTTCCAGAAGGCTCAAGGATGGCGAATTCCACGTCCGAAACAGAAGCAACGTTATTTTCTCTCAGTTGAATAAGCAAATCATCAAAGTTATACCGTTGTTTTTTCATTTCGATCTCATCAATTCGACCACGATCAATTAAAACAGACGGCTTTCCATCTACAATTTCTCTAACCTTCTCACTTTTTAATGAAATATAAGCCATAATCATTTGAATAAGTACTAGAATGACCATTGGAACAATTGTATTTATCATTGGCGTTTGAGGGTCTTCAATTGACATAACGGCAAGCTCAGCAATCATAATGGAGACAACAAAATCAAGAATGCTTAACTGACCAATTTCTCGTTTTCCCATGACTCGAAAAACAAAAATGATGACAAAATATAAAACAAGTGTCCTCATTATGACTGTCATAAATTCCATCCCTGAATCCCTCCTTCCAGTCTTGTTTTGATTAGTGTAACCATGTTTCAGCTCAGCATGAGGGAATGTATTGGAAAAACGGATTTTTACATTTCATTAAAATAACGTGTGAACCAAAGATAGGATGATCTTAGCCCAAATAAAAAAAAGCTTCCCTCAATAGTAGGGAAGCAAGTAGCGGAAATAAATGTAGATTGTACTAATGGCAAGTGAAACACAAACAACAGGTATTCCGATTTTCAAAAATTCAATAAAGCGAACTTCTTGTTTATCTTTCAGCGCTAGACCTGCTACTACTACGTTTGCTGAAGCACCGATTAACGTTCCGTTCCCCCCAAGACATGAGCCTAAGGCAAGCGACCACCACAATGGATCAAGGTTTGTCATTCCATAACCCGAAAATTCCGTAATGACAGGAATCATCGCTGCTACAAATGGAATATTATCTAAAAAGGCTGAGAGAAAACCAGATCCCCATAAAATCACAAGCGATGTTTTAGGCAAATCGCCGTCCGTGTATAAGAGAATACTTCTCGCCACTTCATCAATAATCCCTACTTCCTCTAATCCACCGATTAAAATGAACAATCCAATAAAGAAGAACAGGGTCACCCATTCAATTGACTCGAAAACCTCTTCAATCTTGTGTTCATTTTGTGTGATGAGTAATAAGAGGACCGCTCCTGCCATCGCAATGTTAGTTAGCTCTGTATGTAAAATAGGATGTAGCAGAAAGCCTGAAATCGTCATTAGCAGAACGATCGACGATTTATAAAGAAGAGGTCCTCTCTTTAAATAATCATCTGCATTAATTCGAAGCAACGTCTGTCGATGGTCGTCGTCTACAGTCAATCCCTTTCGATATAAAAATAAAAGACCTGTCATGATCACGGCATAAATGACAACAACTACCGGTGCCAGATTATATAGAAAATCATTAAAGTCTAAATGATCAACAGCCTGCCCGATCATGATGTTCGGCGGATCACCAATCAATGTTGCTGTTCCACCTATATTAGAAGATAAAATAACAGTTACTAAAAAGGGCATGCTCGTAATTTTAAGTATCCTTGTCAAGGTAAGAGTAATTGGTACGAGAAGAAGAACAGTCGTCACATTATCTAACAAAGCTGATCCAATTGCAGTCAATGTCCCTATTACAGCAAGTAGCGGCAGCGGTTTTCCTTGTACCTGTTGCGCAAGTTTGATGGCAATATATTCAAACAATCCATTCTGACTTGTAATGGAGACAAGAATCATCATTGAAAACAATAATGCAATCGTATTCCAATCAACGTGGTTCATGAAAGCAGAATCGGTGGTTGTAATTCCTGAAAGTAGCATGAGAAGACCACCGCCACAGGCAACGATCGCACGATTAATTTTCTCAGTTAATATGCCGACGTAAGCAAGAACAAATATGATGAGCGCGATGATCATTTCCAATCCATGCTGCCCCTTCCCTGTCCCGTTTCTAACATCGTATGACGAGCTGTTCGATTTCATGAATAGACTTCTATTTCCTTCTCAAACGAATAGAATGTACAAACTATCTCGTTTAAGGAGGAAGACAATGAGATCGAAACATGCAGTCTCAAGTATGGGCTCAGGGCTATTAGCAATAATCGTGATTGTGCTTGCAACTAGCGTGCTTTTTTCTTTAATTCTTCGTTTCACATCTGTATCAGAAAACGGACTGAGCCCGTTCATTATTGTTGCTACCGTTATTGCATTTTTTATAGGTGGATTTATTTCAGGTGGGAAAGGAGGAGAACGCGGTTGGCTACTAGGAGGAGGAACAGCCATTATGTACGTCATTCTCCTCTTTCTCATTCAGTATCTGGGTTACAGAATAAACATGAATCTTGAACAATTGCTTTACCATGCTGGTTATGGTCTGATTTGCATTCTAGGAGGAATCATGGGGGTAAATGTTAGAGGCGGAAATCATCGAGAGGCTTAGACGAACAAAGAGCGCCCTCTGATGAGGACGCTCTTTATTATGTTACTTGCTGTTTTCAGTGATTGATTCGCGGATAGCCGCTCGGTCAAACACCATTTTTGTACCGTCTGTAGTACGGATTGTAATTGTACCTTCATCCATTGCATCAATGATGCCGTGCATACCACCGATCGTTACAACTTTATTTCCTTTTTCTAAGCTTGCTTGCATTTCTTTCGTTTTCTTTTGACGCTTCTGTTGCGGGCGAATCAAAAGGAAATAGAAAATCGCAAACATTAGTAGAAGCGGGACTATATTCATTAACGTAGAACCCATATTCATTTCACCCCTTTCCAGCAATCATACAATCTATGGATTAAAAGTTTTTCGCATTTGGTTTATTAAACCCATATTGTTCAAAAAACTCATCCTTAAAGTCCAGGAGACGATCATCCATAATCGCCTGCCTAACTTGCTTCATCAAGTTTAACAGAAAATAGAGATTATGGTAAGTCGTTAATCTAAAGCCAAATGTTTCATTGGATTTTACAAGATGACGAATATACGCCCTTGAATAATTGCGGCAGACATGACAATCACAATTCTCGTCAAGTGGACGGAAATCACGTGCATATTTTGCATTTCGAACGACTAGACGACCATTGCTAGTCATTAGTGTTCCATTTCGCGCGATACGAGTAGGAAGAACACAATCAAACATATCCACGCCTCGAATAGCTCCGTCAATAAGAGAATCTGGTGAACCAACCCCCATTAAATAACGAGGTTTCTGAGTTGGAAGGTGAGGCGTCGTAAACTCGAGCACGCGATTCATCACGTCTTTCGGTTCACCTACTGAAAGGCCTCCAATAGCATAGCCCGGGAAATCAAGTGAAACAAGATCCTCAGCACTTTGTTTTCTTAACTCTTCATACTCTCCACCTTGAACAATTCCAAACAACCCCTGGATGTCTTTTCGTTCATGAGCTGTCAGGCATCGTTCAGCCCAGCGACTCGTACGCTCAACAGAACTTTTCATGTAATCAAATTCTGCTGGGTATGGAGGACACTCATCGAATGCCATCATAATATCAGAACCGAGTGCATTTTGGATTTCCATTGCGCCTTCTGGAGATAAGAATAACTTCTCACCGCTCATGTGATTCCGAAAATGAACGCCTTTTTCCTCAATCTGTCTCAGGTCACTTAAGCTAAAGACCTGAAATCCTCCAGAATCCGTAAGAATCGGCTGATCCCAGTTCATAAATTTATGAAGGCCCCCAGCTTCTTTGACAATATCATGACCAGGACGAAGCCAAAGATGATACGTGTTACTAAGGATAACGCCAGCGCCCATTTCTTTTAGTTCTTCTGGACTCATCGTTTTCACTGTCGCAAGTGTTCCAACAGGCATAAACATCGGTGTATCAAACGTACCATGTGGCGTGTGCAACTTTCCAAGACGTGCCCCACTTTGTTTACACGTTTTTATTAATTCATAGCGAATTGGTTCTGTCATTCTTTCGTACTCCCTTCCAAAATCAACATTGCATCACCAAAACTGAAGAAGCGATACTCTTCCTCAACAGCCGTGCGATAAGCAGAAAGCACAAAATCTCTTCCCGCAAGGGCACTCACGAGCATGATCAATGTTGACTGAGGCAGGTGAAAGTTTGTAATCAGCCCATCGATTGCTTTAAAAGTATAACCCGGATAAATAAAAATGTCGGTCCAACCAGAAGCTTCTTCAAATTGTCCATCATGTGCTGATGCCACGGTTTCAAGTGTTCTCGTTGAAGTAGTACCGACAGAAATGATTCGGCCTCCCGATTCCCTTACACTGTTCAACAGTTCAGCCGTGCCCTTTGTCAGTTGATAAAATTCCCCGTGCATTTCATGTTCAAGAATATTATCGACGGAAACTGGTCGGAAAGTGCCAAGACCCACATGAAGTGTGATAAATGCGACATGAACGCCTTTATCTTCAAGACGCTGAAGCATTTCTTCTGTGAAGTGGAGGCCAGCAGTTGGTGCTGCTGCTGATCCTCTATGCTTAGCAAAAACGGTTTGATATCGTTCTTGATCATCGAGCGTTTCAGTAATATATGGTGGAAGAGGCATTTCGCCAAGCTGATCAAGAATTTCATAGAAAACGCCTTCGTATTGAAACTCTAATACACGTCCGCCATGTTCAAGTGACTCTTTGCATACGGCTGTTAGACGTCCATCGCCAAATGAAATCACAGTGCCTGGCTTCACTCGCTTAGCCGGTTTAACAAGAGTCTCCCATTGATCCTCTTCCATTTGCTTAAGAAGCAGCACTTCAATTTTAGCTCCTGTTTCTTCTTTTGATCCATACAATCTAGCTGGCATGACTCGTGTATCATTCAACACAAGACAATCACCGGGATTTATGTAATCCTCTAAATTGGAGAATTCGCGATGCTGAAGCTTTTGCTTTAATGGATCTAATACCATCAATCTGGACTTTGTCCGTTCCTTTAACGGCGTTTGAGCAATTAACCGTTCTGGAAGTTCAAAATCAAAATCATTTACGTTCATTTTATTCACCACTGTTTCTAGAAAGTGTTCAACTTTATTGATTTTACCACAGCTCTACCTGTTGGCGCACCCTTAAGGGGCAGTTCCCCTTCCACCATGTTGAAAATGGCGTTTGGAAAGCTGCCCCTTATCTGAACTTACCTATAATAAAAAAGAGTAAAGACAAGGCAATACTAATGACTATTGAGGTTACAATCGGGAAAAAAAACGTAGTGTTTCCTTTTTTGATTACGATGTCACCAGGTAATTTCCCAATAAAGGACCACAACACACCAATGGCCAAAAAGGCGATCCCTAAGATAATAAACAGTTTTGAAATTCCCATTGCTATTGAGGAATCTCCATACCAAAGTGATCGTATACCTGATGAGTAACCATACGTCCACGAGGTGTACGCTGAAGAAATCCAATTTGAAGTAGATAGGGTTCATACACGTCTTCAATGGTATGACTTTCTTCACCAATCGTTGCTGCAATTGTATCTACTCCTACAGGACCTCCACGGAATTTCTCTATGATGGCTAATAGAAGCTTGTGATCGATATGATCAAGTCCAAGAGGATCGACTTGCATCATCTCAAGAGCCTGAGAAGCAAGTGAGTGCGAAATGACGCCATCCCCTTTCACCTGTGCAAAATCCCTTACACGTTTTAGCAAGCGATTGGCAATTCTAGGTGTCCCTCGCGATCTTCGAGCAAGTTCAACAGCAGCAGCGTGGTCCATTTCAACATCGAAAATGTCAGCTGTTCTCATTAAAATAGTTTGAAGTTCATCTTCAAGATAATACTCTAATCTACTCAGTACGCCGAAACGATCTCGTAAAGGCGCCGTTAATAGTCCAGCCCTTGTCGTAGCGCCTACTAGGGTGAACGGTGGCAGATCCAAACGAACAGATCTTGCCGTTTCGCCTTTTCCTATTACAATATCTAGACAGTAGTCTTCCATCGCAGGATAAAGAACTTCTTCAACACTTCGAGGTAGTCGATGTATTTCATCGATAAATAAAACATCCCCAGGTTCAAGGGCGGTTAATATAGCTGCAAGATCACCAGGTCTTTCAATCGCAGGACCTGATGTTGTACGCAAATTCACTTCCATCTCGTTTGCAATAATGGCTGAGAGAGTCGTTTTACCTAGACCAGGAGGGCCGTACAACAGCACATGATCTAAGGGCTCTTCACGCATTTTAGCCGCTTCAATAAACACTTCAAGATTTCGCTTTACCTTTTCTTGTCCAATATATTGACTTAATCGCTGAGGACGGAGGCTATATTCTACGGATGAGTCGTCACCGACCTGCTCTCCTGATAGAATTCGATCTTCCACTTTACTCCCTCCTTATTGCTTCAGCATAAGCTGAAGGGCTTTTTTAATATACTGATCTGTCGTTAGCGTTTCTTCAACTAGCTTTGGTTTAATCTTCTTAATTTCTCGTTCAGCATACCCAAGAGCTTTCAATGCTTCTAGCGCTTCTTCTAGCTCATGAGCACCCTCTTCTTGAACTTCATCCACTGCAAACAATCCCTCAGTGGGAGCGCCAAAGCCTTTAAGCTTACCTTTTAGATCTAGAATAATTTGTCTGGCAGTTTTCTTACCAACGCCAGGAAACTTTGTTAGAAATTTCTCATCTTCCATTTCAATGGCACTCACAACTTTATCAGGTTCACCAGTCGCTAAAATGGCCACAGCTCCCTTAGGACCGATACCGGAAACATTTAGAAGCTTCTCAAACAAAAGTCGCTCTTCCCGTGTTGGAAATCCATAAAGGGCAATGAGATCTTCTCTAACGTAATGATGCGTAAAAATTTGAATCGATTGATTACGGTACTTCTGAAATTCAAAAGGATTCCCACAATAAATTTTATATCCTATCGCATTCGACTCTACAACAATGTATTCTGTATCAATATATTCAACCGTGCCTTTAATATATTCTATCAAAGCTACTCTCTCCCCTGTACATACGAACATGTATTTCTATCTCTCCATTCTACCATAAAAAGATGAAAAGCGGAGACGAGCGTTTAGAAACGGAGATAAGCGTCTAAATCAAAAGAAGAACCTGCCCTTACTGGACAGGTTCTTCTTTTTTAATTTTAGAAAAAGACTGGATGACGTCTTCAAACTGATACCATGACTCTACTGGAATTCCTTCCATAAGCTGCTCTCTTCTTTGACTTTCTAGCTTTCCTACATCAATTTGAAAAAATGTTTGAATGACTTTCTCTTCTGCCGGAATTCCATCAAATATCGTAAGAATGCCATCCTCTGTTAATCCGAAATGTCCATTTTGTTTACTCGCAGGCGAAATATCTTCTAGATTCCGTTCAAATATCATTCGTCCTTCTTCCTGATCTACAAGTTGCCAATCAGCGTATTGACTCCAAAAGTCTTCCATTGCCCATATGGTTTCATATACAGATTGGTTCGTTGAAACACCGTCCGCATAATTTGTTCTCAATACAACTTCAACAACTAGTGGTCCTTTTTCTTGAGTTTTGGTTCCTGTAACCGGTGATATGCCATCTCCTTCATAAGCCACGGCCGATGTTCCTCCAAGAACAAGAAGTATACCTAATAGAAGGAGTGGATAAAGGCTTTTCATATGTTTCCAACACCTTTCTTCCATTTTCAAGAAGTTCATGCCGTTAGCGTTTCCATTTTATTGAGGAATATGCATCAAAAAAAGCTACAGAAAAACTGTAGCTCACAATTGATCATAAACATCATCATTTATTTCAGCATTATGATAAACATCTTGCACATCATCGTTATCTTCAAGCATATCAATTAGCTTTAACATATGAAGCCCATCTTCCTCTTCTAGTGGAGCATACGTTTCTGGAATCATCGTGACTTCAGTGGAAGAGAAACTTAATCCGCTCGCTTGTAATTGGTGCTTTACATCTTGGAATTCCTGGGGATCGGTATAAATCTCATAAGCATCCTCATTTGTTTCCATTTCTTCAGCCCCGGCTTCAATAACCTGAAGCATCAATTCATCTCCATCGAGATCATTTTCGGAACGATCGATCACAAGGAGACCTTTTCGGTTAAATAAGAATGAAACACAGCCATTTTCGCCCATATTCCCTTTATTTTTACTAAAGGCATGACGCACATCTGCTGCAGCTCGATTTTTATTATCGGTAAGTAGTTGAACCATAATGGCGGCACCACCTGGGCCATATCCTTCGTATGTCACGTTATCATATTGAACACCGTCTAAATCCCCTGTAGCTTTCTTAATTGCTCGATCAATGTTTTCGTTAGGCATATTTGATGATTTAGCCTTGTCCACAGCAAGCCTTAATGAGGGATTCGTTTCCGGATCGCCCCCTCCTTGCTTGGCAGCTACAAAGATTTCCTTAGCTAGCTTCATAAATACTTTTCCACGTTTAGCATCTTGAGCGTTTTTTCTACGCTGTATATTTTTCCATTTGGAATGTCCTGCCATCTAAGAGAACTCCTTTCAAATGAACTGATTTCCCAACTATATCATAGGGCTCAAGTCTCCGAAAAGAGTTTTGCATATGTAGTCGAGCAGGCTACTGCCCGCTCGTTATTTTTATTATTTATTGTTTTCAAATGGACGTTTTGCAGCATTTCCGATGTCATCTAATATGCCATTCACATCTGCCTGTACCTCTTCAAAACCATCTCCATCTTCGAGACGGTTATTAACATCGCCCATTCGACCAAACACATTTTCATCTGTTGAAATTGACACATTCTTTTGCTTTGTTACTTTTGCTACCTCGCTGCGAACCTTGTCTTTAACATCTGCATCGTTTTGGTCGTTTGTATCAACGGCAATCATAATTTGATCACCATATACGATAACTCGAGCATCATCCACGTTCTTAAGCTTATTGATTCGTTTAGCTAGTCGTGTAGAAAGCTCATTATCATAACCTGAATAATTGTTATCTGTACGCATATATCCAGGGCCATTCATGCCATTTCGCTTATCGATTTGCTTTTTGTCAGGGGCCTTAACTCCGTTTGAATAGTCACGATCAATCATATCCGTTACTGCACCTTCACGGTAATCACCGTTATTATCTTCACTCGTGTAGTAACCAATTGGACGTGCGGAGTCGTTATAACGCGTATCCATCGCCTCATTATCAGCTGTACAGCCGATCAAACCACCTGCGAGCATCATCGTTGAAAGCGTCAAGACTGTTTTCTTCATATTTAAAACCTCCTTTCACCTTTAGAATGTGAGGAGGCTTATCATTTTAATCTGTTAGTTCTAGGTAACACAGGGACCTACTTCAGAATCGAATTAATAAACCGTGATCTAAGGTTGTTTTGTTGTCTCATTTTATCTAATAGGGCACTTCTTCCATTTGGATTCATCAACCATTCTCGGTAGAAATCGGCAGGATAGGCTAGAAGCCTACACAACAAAGGGTTCTCTAAGCAATGTCGAACAGTCGGGATATGAGATCGTGACCATTCATCCATTGACCAGTTAGAGTGAGGCAGCATTCGATTCATTAACTGCAAAAAGTCATATTCATGAGGGGCATAGTTCGCTAGGTCACCATCAATCAATAATAATGTATCCGTACGAAAGATAAAATTATGATGTGCGGGGTCGCCGTGAACAATGCATTTATCACGGTGAGCATTTCGTTCCAATTCTTCGATCGGTGTCATACCCGAAATGACTTCTTCCCCTACAGAAATATAATACTGAATGAATTGTTTTTCATTTGCAGATATTAGAGAAGATCCTACTTCATTCTTGAAGCGAATTAAACGGTTCGTCCACTTACGAGTAAGTGATACGGGAAAAATATCCTTACTGACTAATCCTATACTTTCTTGATGAAAGTGTGCTACTTTCTCAATCGCTAAAAGCCGATCTTCTTTCAATGAGTAATTGAGCGTTCGTCCCTCCATTGTTTTCATACAGGCAAAATATACTCCCCCGTCTTCCTTAAGCCAATCGCCATCTGGAAATGGAATGAAAGTAATAAAAGAATCTGAACAGTGATGTGAGAGGTGTATTTGTTTTCTTAACGTTTCCTTTTTTACAGATCCTTTCATATAAACCGATACGCCAGTAATCAATCTGCCCTTCCAAACAAATGAATTAACACGTTCTAAATGAAGAAAAAAAGGACGTACCCTTTCCAGGATACCGTCCTCTTTTTCCTTAGCGTGATTCTGCATAGCTACTTTCCATGCCCATGTAATCATCCATCATTGGCGCTTTATTCGCTCCCTGAACAAATCCCGGATTCGCATATTGCGGCATTTGGTGATATGGTGAAACGTTCGGATTCCCACCACATCCACAGTCGTGCTGTTGATAAGGTGATACCATTGGCTGGTTCGGATAACCCGGAGGCATCATCATGCCTGCTACGTTCTCATTTGGATAGCCATAAGCTCCCATTACAGCTTCAGGATATTCTTCATTTCCTTTATGGCCATAAGGTGATGGCATACCATTCCCATTCATTGAAGCACCTGCGACGTTTGGGTAG
This sequence comes from Anaerobacillus sp. QJM3NY_32, assembly GCF_056173645.1. Classification (NCBI taxonomy): domain Bacteria; kingdom Bacillati; phylum Bacillota; class Bacilli; order Caryophanales; family Bacillaceae; genus Anaerobacillus; species Anaerobacillus sp. QJM3NY_32. The sequence continues at coordinate 2,935,016 of NZ_CM149684.1, forward strand.
CCCATATTCATTTGCGGATAACCGGAAGCTGCACCTGCTACAGCACCTGGGTATCCACCATTGTTCCCTTTGTGTCCGTAACCTTCATACGCACCCGCTACGTTTTGATTTGAATAACCCTGGTTCCCATCATATTGCATGCCACCTACTGAGCCTGGGTACCCACCATTGTTATCTTTGTGCCCATAACCATCATACGCACCCGCTACGTTTTGATTTGGATAACCCTGGTTCCCATCATATTGCATGCCACCTACTGAGCCTGGGTACCCACCATTGTTATCTTTGTGCCCATAACCATCATACGCACCCGCTACGTTTTGATTTGGATAACCCTGGTTCCCATCATATTGCATGCCACCTACAGAGCCTGGGTACCCACCATTGTTATCTTTGTGCCCATAACCATCATACGCACCCGCTACGTTTTGATTTGGATAACCCTGGTTCCCATCATATTGCATGCCACCTACTGAGCCTGGATAACCACCATTGTTCCCTTTGTGCCCGTAACCTTCATACACACCCGCTACGTTTTGATTTGGGTAACCCTGATTCCCATCATATTGCATGCCTCCTACTGAGCCTGGATAGCCTGACATTTGTTGATTGGCTTTATGACCGTAGCTTGCTCCTGCTACATCTGAACTTTCTTCGCCCATTCCATAATTACTTTTATTGGCCCCACCGACCGAACTTTTATTTCCATATTGATATGCGCCTGCTACATTCTGATTAGGATAGCCGTTACCTTGATTATACGCGCCTGCTACATTCCCAGAAGGCGCACCGAAATTCGGCTGACCATACCCTTCATAAGCCCCAGCTACTTCAGAGCTTTCCTCTCCTTTATGGCCGTAATTATTCATTTCTGCTCCTGCAACTGAACCTGGATAGCCACCTTTATTTCCATAGCCTTGATACATCCCAGCCACTTCTCCTGGAGAGCCATTTTGATTACTTTTGTTCCCATAACCATCATATACACCAGCAATATTCTGGTTGTTAGGGAAGCCCATATGCGCTCCGCCTACAGAAGTTGGATACCCCGGGTAACCTCCATTGTATTCTTTGTTCGCATAATTCGTTGCACCCGCTACATTATTAGGATAGCCCTGGTTCATTGGCGGTGGGGGCATTTCCATTGATGAGGATTCAAATTCGCTCAGCACTTCTTCGTCATTCATTGGATAGAATAAATTTTCTGCTTTCTTCGCTTTCTCAACAGGTTTCTTCGCAGCTGCCTTTTTCTCTTCTACTTTCTTCTCAGCCTTCTTTTCAATAGGCTTCATTTTCTTTTCAGGCTTTATTTCTTTTGGCTTAACCTTTTTAGGCTTCTCTTCTTGAGGCATCATGTTCATATTCATGTTCATGTTCATATTCAATTCATTGTTGATCGGCATTGTCATTGAAGGCTTCTCTTTCGGCTTCATCATTGGCTTTTCTTTTTTCTTAGGCATTTCTTTTTTCATTTCTTTAATCGGCATTTCCTTCTTCTTTACCGGAACACCGCCAGATGGTATTTTCACTTTCATACCAGGCATAATCATATTAGGATTGTTAAGCTGTGAATTAACAGCTTTTAGTTGTTCAAAATCAACACCATATTTTTTAGCGATTTTCCACAAAGTATCGCCTTTTTGAACGACATGTATTTTCAAGCTAAAAAACTCCCTCCTGTAATCAGTACAATGAAATTCAGTACAGTGTATGCGTGACTGGGCAGATTGCTACCTTTTTTAAAGGATAAGATCATCACATTAATATGCAGGAGTAAGTGTAGCTATGTATAGTGTCTCTCTCTTCAATAAAAAAAGGAATCAAACATCAAGTCTGATTCCTTATCCATCATGCTCGATCAAGCATTCGATTCAATGCTTTAATTGCGTAGAAAGATGTTTCTTGATCAACGATTATTTGATTCGTTTTCTTTCCACTTTGTACTTCTTCAAGCGCCCAAAGAAGGTGGGGCATATCGATTCGATTCATTGTAAGACAAGGACACATATTTGGGTTTAAAGAAACAATTCTTTTATCTGGATGTTGTTGAATGATCCGATTCACAAGATTCATTTCTGTTCCGATTGCCCATTTCGTACCTGGCTCTGCTTCCTCAATGGTTTCAATAATCATTTTAGTAGATCCTGATAAGTCAGAACGTTTAACAACGTCAAAACTGCATTCTGGATGAACAATGACGGACATATCAGGATCATTCTCTCGAATTTGTGCGATGTTTTGAACTGTAAACTTTTCATGGACGGAACAATGACCTTTCCAAAGAATCACCTTAATTGCATCATAATCTCCTTTATATTCAAGCGTATCCGTTATTGGATCCCACACTGCCATCGCTTCAAGTGGAACACCAAGGTCGTAAGCTGTATTCCGCCCAAGATGCTGATCAGGTAAAAATAGGATACGTTCTTTTTGAGTAAAACCCCACTCAACCATTGCTACAGCATTTGAAGATGTAACAGTTGCCCCTCCGTTTCTTCCAACAAATCCTTTAATAGCTGCCGTTGAATTTACATAAGTTAGGGGGAGAATGGTCTCTCCAAAAAGATTAATGAGATGGCTCCAAGCACGTTCAGTTTGATAAATATTCGCCATATCAGCCATCGAACACCCCGCTCGCATATCAGGTAAAATAACCGTTTGATCTTCTTCAGTTAAAATATCTGCTGTTTCGGCCATAAAATGAACACCACAAAAGACTATTGCTTCTGCCTTCTTATTCCGAGCGGCAAGCTGGGCAAGTTGAAGTGAATCTCCGGTATCATCTGCAAATTGAATGACTTCATCTTTTTGATAGTGATGGGCAGGTAAATACAAACGATCCCCCATCTCTGCTTTAATCGCTGTGATTTTTTCTACCATCTCTTGATCTGATAGTTCTTTGTATCGATCAGGAAGTCCGTTCGATCGCTTCAACGCATCTAAAATACTCATTTCTCTTCCCCTTTCATTCGTAAGCTAATATCAAGGCTTTTAACAGAGTGTGTTAAGCAGCCGAGTGAAATAAACTGAACACCTGAATCACGATAAGTTGCAAGGTTCTTAAGCGTGATGCCCCCAGAAGCTTCAGTTATAATGTGGTCAGGTACTAACTGCGCGTATGAAGAGACTTCTGTAGGAGAACAATTATCAAACATAATAATATCTGCTCCCGCATTCACCGCTTGACGAACTTCTATTTCAGATGACGTCTCAACTTCAATTTTGGTCATATGCCCTAAGCGACCTTTCACATGTGCTACAGCCTGTTCGATACTACCAAACTGGGCAATGTGATTATCTTTTAACATTACCCCGCTATCAAGTGTCATTCGATGATTAAATCCTCCTCCACTCCTTACTGCATACTTCTCATACATTCTTAACCCAGGCGTCGTTTTGCGTGTATCACAGATCCGAATCGATGAATCCCCCAAAATTTCCACAGCATGAGAAGTCATCGTTGCAATACCGCTCATTCGCTGTATCATATTTAAAACAACCCGTTCTCCCGTTAATATTGTGCGAACATTTCCTTTCACAGAAGCAATTACTTCACCAGTTTGAACGTGATCGCCATCTTCGACGTAAACCTCGACACAAATATCCCGATCAAGAAGTTCAAACCCGGTCTCGATTACCTGATGCCCACAAAAAACGCCAGCCTCTTTCATTACAAATAACGCCTCAGCTTGATCCTCTGAACGAAATAACAACTCACTTGATAAATCAACATTTCCAATGTCTTCAATAAAAAACTGTTCGAGATCTTTTTTGACTTTCAGCCCAATCATCGTAATATATCCCCCTGAGTATTCTTTTTTGCTTCCACTCTTGCTTCTGATCTGGATAATCTGCGCGATAATGCCCTCCTCTGCTTTCTTCACGAAGAAAAGCTGAAGTTGCCATTAACCACCCTACCTGAAACATATTGTATCGCTCGATTGACTCTATTTTTAAATCCTCAACTAGCCTCATTTCATCCAGCTGAAGCATTCTTAGCGAGTAAGCTAACCCATCACTTGTTCTCACCATTCCTACATGTTGCTCCATTATGTTTTTTAACTCATTTGTTGTTAACAAAGGTTCATGAAGTTGAAAATGTGAGCTCTCCAATTTACCTTCCGTAACGTTCCGTTTATTTTGAAGAATCCACTCCGACGCTTCACTAGCAAATACAATTCCCTCCAAAAGAGAATTGCTTGCAAGACGGTTAGCACCGTGCACACCTGTATGAGCGACCTCACCAAGAGCAAATAAACCTTCTATGGATGTTCTACCAACCTGGTCCGTCATTACTCCGCCCATAAGAAAATGGGCGCCTGGTTTCACGGGAATGAGTCCCTCAGCTAATCTTACGGCATGACTTTGACACTGCTTAGCGATTGTTGGAAATCGTTCTTCAAACTGTGAAACCTTTGATATGTCAAGGTATACAGTCGAAGCCTCTTGTTGAATCTCTCTCGCAACGACATCTCTTGGGGCGAGATCTAATTGGTCATGCTTACCTTCCATTAAACGCTTGCCTTCAGACGTTACTAAAATGCCGCCTTCTCCTCGGACAGCTTCTGAAATAAGGAACGATTGCTCGGTGTCTCCTGCATACATTGTAGGATGAAACTGCATAAATTCTAGGTCGGCTAGAACGGCTCCGGCACGATAAGCCATCGCAAGACCATCGCCCGTTATTGATAGTTCATTTGAAGTAACAGGGTAAAGTTGCCCCGCTCCTCCAGTAGCGAGAATAGTGTACGCTGCATTAATAAGCATTCTTTCACCTTCTTGATTGATCGCTTCAGCTCCAATACACTGCCCATCTTTCATTGTTAAGTCAACGATTTGATGATGCTCAATGATCGTACACTTTCTTTGAACACGCTTCATTAGCGTTAAAACAATTTCTCTCCCCGTCGCATCTCCCCCAGAATGATAAATACGTGAAACACTATGAGCTCCTTCTTTACACCTTTTATACTTTCCATCAGCTTCTTGATCAAAATGAACCCCTAAGTTTATGAGCTGATCGATTTGATCTGGTCCTTTTCTGACCAAAAGTTCCGTTAGTTCTTCATTATTATGAAAAACCCCGGCACGAATCGTATCAAAAAAATGATTTGTCCAGCTGTCTTCATCAGCTGTAGCTGCGGCAATTCCTCCTTGTGCAAGCATTGAATTGCTTTGTCCAAACTTAGACTTTGTGATAACAGTCACATTCTTTTGCGCCGAAAGAAGTTCGGCCACCATCAATCCACTCACGCCGCTTCCAATTACTAATACATCTGTTTTTAGCTGATTCATGAAATCCCTTCTCTCGCTGAACAATATGGAGATTACACCAAAGTAAATTAACATGTGTCTTGACACCTATATTTACATATATTTAAATAAATAACAAGACAGAATATAAGCGAGGAGATTAAAATGATTTATTTAGACTACGCAGCTTCAACACCGATGTCAGAAGCTGCAATTGAGGCATATACTCATGCCGCACAGCATTTCTATGCAAATACACAAAGTTCTCATGATGCTGGCACCAACGCTTCTCATTTACTAGAAGCTGCGCGTAGTTCAATCGCCTCTCACATAAATGGCGAACCATCAGGAGTTTATTTTACATCTGGTGGAACAGAATCAAATATACTTGCTCTTAGAAGTTTAGTAAAAATGTATGCTAAAGGACATTTGATTACTTGTGCTGCAGAGCATTCTTCCGTTTTGCATACATTCTCTCAGCTAGAACAGGAAGGATATGAGGTAACATATCTTTCTTATGATCATAATGGGCATGTATTACTTAGTGAATTGTTAAAGACTATTCGTGAAGACACGATTTTAGTATCGGTCGCCTTTGGCAATAGTGAAATAGGATCCGTTCAGTCAATGAAAGAAATCGGAGAAGAACTTGCGAAGCGTCACATTCTTTTCCATACAGATGCGGTACAGGCTTTCGGCAAAATCGCGATTAATGTCAAGGAGATGCATATCTCTGCATTATCCGTTTCATCCCATAAGGTATATGGACCAAAAGGTGTCGGTGCATGCTATATTGCACCGTCTTTAGCATGGAGGCAGAATTTACCCGGAACCGTTCATGAAAAAGGATTTCGCCCTGGTACCGTAAATGTTCCAGGTATAATGTCCTTTGCTGCAGCAGCAGAAGAAACGATTCATGCGTTGAACTCGAACCAAACAAAATATACAAACTTACGTGCCTACCTCGTGAATAAACTTACTCATCCGAATATTGTCATCGAGGGAGAGCAAGGACTACCACACATTATCGGACTTCGAATCAAAGGGATGGAAGGACAATATGTCATGCTAGAGCTGAATCGCAAAGGAATTGCTATTTCAACTGGATCAGCCTGTTCAGTTGGCCAACAACAGGCTTCAAAGACATTGCGAGCAATGGGGAGATCGGATGATGAAGCTAGAGAGTTAATTCGTATAAGCTTTGGAAAAAGAACTACACAGAAAGAAATCGAGAAAATAGCAGACGTATTTCATGAAATCCTTACACACACTTCCGTAACAAAGATATAATAAGGGTACACATCGTGGTCTTCGAAAGGGGTTTTCAATAGTGGGACAAGAAGGAGAAAAGATTCTAGGTGAGAACAGGAGGTTACTCATTCTTCAATGGCTAAAAGAGAGCGAAAAGCCTTTAACAGGAAGTGATTTATCAAAACGAACCAATGTCAGCAGACAAGTGATTGTCCAGGATATTTCTTTGTTAAAAGCAAGAAATGAACCGATTATCGCTACTTCCCAAGGATATGTCATGTTCTCTTCAGATCGGAAAGATACAAAGCAAGAACAAGTGATTGCATGCAAGCATTTACCAGAAGATACAAAAAATGAACTCTATACAATAGTTGATAACGGAGGGACTGTGAAAGACGTCACCGTTGAGCACCCTCTTTATGGACACTTAACAGCTTCACTTTACGTTGGAAATCGCTTTGAAGCAGATCAATTTCTTTCTAAGCTCTCTATGACAAATGCTTCTCTTTTGTCCGAGCTTACTTCTGGTGTTCATCTTCATACAATCGAAGCAAACTCTAAATCACAGCTTGAGGCTGTTATCAACGCATTAAAACACGAAGGGTTTCTTTTAGAACAGGACTAATTCTAAAAACTTTATTTTCCAATAAAAAAGAACGGCTCAGATGCCGTTCCTTTTTATTGCATTCCTATCGCTATTTATTCGTTACAACAAAGCAGGGGTACTCTCCTAATACAGAAATACCAATACCAAGCGCTTGAATTTCTTCCATTACACCTTTTAAGAGTACATCGCGGTTAGGACGTTCGACATCAATAATAAAGAAATAGTTACCAAGTCCTGTTTTCATTGGGCGAGACTCGATTTTCGTTAAATTGAGATTACGCCATGCAAATGCCGCAAGCACTTGATGGAGGGCTCCAGGATAATCTGAAGGAAGAATAATCTTGTAAGTGACGCGGTCTTCCCGAAATAGGTTAGTTCTCGGGAGTGGTTCAGCCGTTTGATGTAAAACAAGAAAGCGAGTATCATTATCTTCTGTATCATGTATGTCAGCCTGTGCAATGGTTAATCCGTATTTTTCTGCAGCAAGTTCATTACCAATTGCTGCCTCTTCGATCTTTCCGGTACTCTGCACATATTCCGCTGCAGCACTTGTAGACGCTGCATTACTAAGCTCAGCTTGAGCTAACTCCTTTTGGAGAAAAACATGGCATTGGGCTATCGCGTGCGGATGCGAAAGAACTCGAGTAATCTTTGTCCAATCGTTTTGATCAGGATGGATCAGTAAGTGCTGTCGAATTGGCAATACAAGCTCTCCTACGATTGGAAGTGAAACTTGCTGCGAAAGAAGATCAAGCGTCATATTAACGGAGCCTTCAATTGTATTCTCTAGAGGAACAACGCCATAGTCAACAGAACCATTTTCTACTGCTTCAAGGCATGCGCGAATCGTAGGAAAAGGTGTCCGATCCTCGTCTTGAAATAACGTTTTTGCTGCGATTTCTGTAAAAGTTCCTTCTGGTCCAAGAAAACCTATCTTCTTTTGATTATCCATTTTCTCCCCCTATGCTCCAGATCCAATAATTTCAGCATTGTTTACGGCTTCGATGTCTTTAATTTTCTCAAGCAAATTGCTTAAGCGTAAGTTTGTTTCACCAATTTCCATTGTTAAAATAACCGTAGCATAGCCCTGTAGGGGAATCGTCTGGTTAATCGTCAATAAATTGCAACCAAGTGAGGCTACTGTGCTAAGCACTCTAGAAAGCGCTCCTGAACGATCTTCCAAATGAACCGAGAGCGTTACGATCTGTTCAATGATCATCGTATGAAACGGTAAGATTGTGTCACGATATTTATAGAATGCACTCCGACTTACGCCAACTTCATCAATGGCTTCTCGAACTGATTCCACAGTGCCACTTTCAAGAAGAAGCTTGGCTTGCAGCGTTTTCAACATCGAATCAGATAGGACATCTTCCCGAACGAGATAAAAATTCTTATCGTCTTTGCTCATTCTTCCCCTCTCCTCTATCGCGGCCAGCTACGACCGATAATCGTCTACCATTTGGTTTGCTATGTTCATGTAGCTCTATGTAAAAAAAGACCGCCCTTCCATGAGGACAGTCTTCTCCGTTTATCAGTCTACGAACTCAAATTCGAACTCCAGAATTCGAACCGCATCTCCATCCTCAGCTCCACGCTCTCTTAGCGCATCATCAATTCCCATGCTACGCATTTGTTGCGCGAACCTGCGAACATTGTCTTCTCGGTTAAAGTCTGTCATCTTGAATAGCTTTTCAATTCGTGGTCCGTTAACAACGAATGTTCCGTCGCTATCACGCGTTACAAAGAACTCAGGTGCACCTTTTTCGTGACGGTACATCACGCGAGTCTCTTCTTCCTTCTCTTCATCAAGAGGGAACTCAGGTGTTGTCTCAAGCTTGTCTGCAATTTCAAACAATACTTCCTGGACACCTTGTCGCGTTACAGCAGAAATCGGATAAATCGGGAAATCTTCCTCAAGCTTTTCCTTGAAAATTTCAAGATTTTCTTCAGAATCTGGAAGATCCATTTTATTAGCGACAATGATTTGCGGACGTTCCATTAGACGCATTTTATATTGCTTTAACTCATCATTGATCTTCAAGTAGTCTTCATAAGGGTCTCGCCCTTCCATACCAGACATATCAATGACGTGAACGATAACTCGTGTTCGTTCAATGTGTCGAAGGAACTGATGGCCAAGGCCAACGCCTTCATGAGCGCCCTCAATTAATCCAGGTAAATCAGCCATAACGAAACTGCGTCCATCTTTTGTATCAACAACACCTAGATTGGGTGCAATCGTTGTAAAATGGTATGCTGCAATCTTGGGCTTCGCTGCTGATACTACGGATAGAAGCGTTGACTTACCTACACTAGGAAACCCAACAAGTCCAACATCAGCTAGAACCTTAAGCTCTAAAGTAACATCTTTTTCTTCCCCAGGTTCACCATTCTCTGAAAGCTCTGGTGCCGGGTTAGAAGGTGATGCAAAGCGTGAATTCCCACGTCCGCCTCGACCGCCACGCGCTACAGTTGCTCGTTGCCCATGCTCAGTTAGATCCGCAATAACTTCTCCCGTTTCCGCATTAGATACAATTGTACCAGGTGGGACCTTTACAACCATATCTTCTGAATTACGGCCATGCTGATTCTTCGAGCGACCATGCTCACCTGTTTTGGCTTTAAAATGACGATTGTAACGGAAATCCATAAGCGTACGAAGACCTTCTTCTACTTCGAAAATGACGCTTGCGCCTTTTCCTCCATCGCCTCCTGCTGGACCGCCATCCGGTACATATTTCTCTCGACGGAAGGCAACCATACCATTTCCGCCATCGCCTGCTTTAACAAATACTTTGACCTGATCTACAAACATACTTTCACCTCATTTAATCAAAAACGTGCTAACTAGCTCCTGACCCGTTTGCTCTAATTCAATCAATTTAGCGCTTTTCACCTCAGGATTTTCGAACGCCAGCTTGAGCTTGTTTTGATCGGAAACTTCACCTTGAAAATCAAAAACAAGATGAATTTCTTCGTGGTACAACTGAAGCGTTAATAACAAGTGATGATCTGATGGAACTTTTACATGAGAATCAAGCACTGTTGTACATCGAGAGATTAACTCGATAAGATCCGCTTCATAAACGCAAATATCATACTCGTCTCCGATCACTTCAAAATCCAACTGAAATAAATGGTTACACCAGTTAAACGTTAATATATATTCTGCAAGTTTCGGAGCATTTAAATTCGATAATTTTGCTTCCTGTCTCGACTGGATAATAATTTCTTCGATAATTTCCTTTGCCCTGTCTACATGATCCAGCGCAAGGTTTCCCTTGATCAGCTGCAAACGATTTAACCAATCATGACGAGAATGGCGCAGAACGTCAAAGGTATTCCAATTTTTAGACATAATTGCACTCCCAATGCTCTAACCATTTCCTTCATTATAACAATAGATCTTTTCTGTATGTTACTTTGGATTAAAAGAAAACAATCTTACGCGAATTCATTGTGCATCGTCACTTATCCATCTCATTTTCTCCATTATATCAAAAAACTCTAACCGTTCGGTTAGAGTTTTTCTTAAGTTGCTTATGCTTCCTTAGCAACTGGATATACACTTACTTGTTTACGGTCACGTCCAAGACGCTCGAATTTCACGACGCCGTCGATTTTCGCATATAGAGTGTCGTCTCCACCGCGGCCAACGTTTGTACCAGGGTAGATCTTAGTTCCGCGTTGACGGAAAAGAATCGAACCGCCGGATACGAACTCGCCGTCTGCGCTCTTCGCGCCAAGACGCTTGGAGATTGAATCACGGCCGTTTTTTGTACTACCTACACCCTTTTTCGATGCGAAAAACTGTAGATTCATTTTCAACATATTGTCCCACCTCCTATGTGTGAGTAATTTGGATGTGCTTGCCATATTCCTTGGCAATAGCAGAAATGGATACTTCCATTCCTTGAAGGAGAAGTTGAACATTCTCATCTATACGTTGTTCCAGATGATCCGGAACAGTACAGCTGAGGTAGCCGCCTTCATCCTCCATATCAACTATGAGAGTTACATCGCAAAGGGATTCAATCGCATTCACCGTCCCAATCGACACAGCAGAAACACCTGCACAAACTAAATCATAGCCATAAGGGCCAGAATCAGCGTGTCCAGAAAGGGAAAATGAAAGGATGCGATTGTTAGAATCTCGCTTCACCTTGAAACGTATCATCTTAGATATCCTTAAGCGTTAATTTTGTCGATAACTACTTTAGTGTAAGGTTGACGGTGTCCTTGCTTACGACGGTAGTTTTTCTTTGGCTTATATTTATAAACCGTGATCTTCTTACCTTTACCGTGCTTATCAACTTTACCAGTTACAGTAGCGCCATCTAGCATAGGAGAACCAACTTTAATGTCATCTCCACCTACCATTAGCACACAGTCAAAAGTAACCGTTTCACCAGCTTCAGTGTTTAGAAGCTCGATGTAGATTTCTTGACCTTCAGTAACCTTGATTTGTTTACCACCAGTTTCAATAATTGCGTACATACGTGCACCTCCTCTAATACTAAGACTCGCCATTGCAGGTGCTAGAAACTAGCTTAAAAACCTGTTCTTGAGCGGTTGTAGCTCTTTGGGTGCTTCCAAACGAACTAACCACTAAATCATACCACAGCTAAAATTGCCATGTCAATGCGATTAACGTGACTTATTTTACACAAACCGACTTAACGGAAGTCCGGACTTTTTACGTTGCATCTCAAATAGTCCTAGCTTTGTAAATCCTCCAACTTTTAAGCGTTTATCTGTTTCTTCTTTGCTTTTCATTAACGCATGAAGGTTCTGTTGCTCTTCTTTCTCGACTCGTAAAAAATCGACGACAATCAATCCACTAATGTTGCGAAGTCGAAGCTGTTTCGCAATTTCGTCCACCGCTAATCGATTCACTTCGAAATGAGTTTCATTTTTCGTCCCAAGCTTTACTCCTCCAGTATCGACGTCAATAGCTGTCAATGCATGCGTTTCTTCAATATGAAGATTCGCTTTCCCCATTTTAATGGTTTTCTTCATATTCAGAATGGTATCTTCAAGCTTATCAAGCTTTTTTTTCTTCTCATTCAATTCCATCAGGGTCGCATTCTTTGATAAAAGCGGAAAAAACGAGCTAACCGCTTCGGAGGAATTTGCCGCTAAACTACTCACCCGATGAAGGGGGTATAGTTTGCTCACTTCCTCCCCAAGGCCACTGTTTTTTTTCACCATACTAGGCGCTCGTTGTGAAGAGGATTGTTCGAGAATACGCAGCCATTCTTTACGATGAGACTGTAATTCCGCTAAAAGAGCTTCTTCCTTTATGTATCCTGCACTAGTTCTAAAGATAACACCTTCTTGCTCTATACAATATTTATCTGCAAATTGGAGTAGTTCTTCACGATTTGTAGTTAACTGCTTCGATACAGCTGAGTATCCTGCATAAGGCATGTAGACTAAGTGATCCAACGTCAGCTTAATTAGCTCTGTAACAATTGGGCCCTTCCGATCAACGCCTGGATGCTTTACTTGAACAAGAATAGCCTGTCCTTCTTGAACGCATTCAGAAACAGCCGGTAATGGTTCTCCAGCTGTCTTTTTCCCTTGCGCTAAAACAAATTCTTCTCCATTTAATAACCCGGGTTTTCCACTGCCTAAAGAGATAAAGGCGGCGTTTTTGCCATCTAATACGGAAGACACTTTTCCGAGAATAATATCTCCTTGAGAAGGCTTCCTATTCGTCAACGTTTCCGCCCATATATCTGTAAATTCATTATTTATTTCAATAGCTGCTGCCCGCCATTGATTTCTCTCAAGAACAATTAATCGCATAGCCGTTCTCCTTTAGTAGCTTTTCTTTAGTTTACCTAAATAGCGTTCCCACTGCACAGGCAATTTGATTTTTTTTGAAATAAGCCTCCAGTAAGAAATGTTCATCTGTTTCAATATTCAAATCTTGTATGAGGATATGGTAATGCTTCCCTCGTGAAAAGGTTGCTAGCAAGTCATTTAAGCGCATATCTGGAGCAATTGTAACAACCTGTTTTTTCCCATTAAACGATTTAGAATAGCGTTCAAGTAAAAATCTAAAATAAATATAAGGATGATGTTTCCATTCTTTAAATTGTGATACAGACAGAAACACAATCACCATCCACAAATTAAGATGAAAAGGAAATAATATCGCTGTTAAAATAATAAGAAGTGAAAAGCAAAACAACGAAGAATATAGCATCATTTTGTGAGCCGATTTAAAGGGAAGACGCAAAGAATAAAGAAGAAAGAGGAGCTTCCCGCCATCGAGTGGCCAAATCGGCAGCAAATTAAACAAAAGAATCATGATATTATGAAGCATAAAGAGATCGAACATGTCATTCCATATTCCCATATAATGGAGCGTCGCGCCAACCCCCATCATCCAAACATGCTGTAACGGCCCTGCGAGAATGACAATAAGCTCTTCTTTCAAGGGACGATTCCCATGTTCATCAACTACGGCTACGCCCCCAAATGGTAATAAAACGATCTCATTGATACGCCATCCTAAAATACGGGCTGCCCCCGCATGCCCTAACTCGTGAATGAGGACAACTAAGAAGAGCAGCAGCATCTCTCTAAACCTACCTGTTAAGATGGAAAGACCAATCGTCATCCAAAATAGTGGATGGATCGTTATCATTTTCACCATTATTTGATTGGCACAACTTGAAGCGGATCAATAAATGCTTCGTTCTTCTTAATGGCAAAATAGAACGTTCCTGTCTTCCCATCATCAGAATTCGACACGCTTCCAAGTTGATCCTTTGTTTGAACAAAATCATAGATCGATACATCCACCGAATCTAGCATCCCATACCATGATTCACTACCATCCGTATGCTGAATCACTACTGTTTGGCCAATTCCTTCTTTCTCACCTGCATATGTCACTACTCCTGCATCGATTGCTTCAACATCGGAGCTTAAAACCGTTTCAACCATGATTCCTTTGCCCGTCGATTCAAAGCTTTCAAGTACTTTTCCGCTCGCAGGAAGGGCATAGCTAGGTGCTTCCCCTACTGAATCAGTTTCAGGCGCTGTCGGGAACAATGCCACAGGATTCCCAAACTTTCCTTCATACCAACTTTTCACAGTGGCAAACTGAAATTCTTCTACCATCATGTCTGACACATACTCCTGAACAGGCGCAACCTTATCGCTCTCTGCTTTAAATAGTATTCCTGCAGCAAGAAACAAGCATGCCGCAACCATCGAGCGCATTAAAAAACTTTGCCTGTTAAAGAGAGGATGGATTTTGACCTCCGTGTTTTGAAAAGAAGATGAAGGGATAGCATCATGACGTCTTTCCATTTGGGGAACTGGTCGCCGCTGTCTTTTTCTTGAATGAAGTCGTTTCCTTACATCATCTAGGTCTCTCCGCATTCTTCACCCAACCTTCCTATAAGTAGTACTCAGTTTATGACTTGTCCTGTGGGGATATGTCATTGAGAATACTTTCTTTCACAAGGAATTGAATGAAATGAAGATCACACAACCGATCAAAAGCCGTCTTACTTTGATAAGGAAGAAGGAATAGCAAGAAACAAAAAAATCCCGGCCGCAGCCGAGATTTAGGAACGCATTCCAAAGAATTTCTTCACTTTACTAAACATCCCTCGTTCTTCCTGGAGAGAAAGAAGCGGAACAGATTCACCTAAAATTCGTCTCGCGATATTGCGATAGGCAATGGATGCTTTTGAACTAGGGTCGAGCGCAATGGGCTCTCCTTTGTTAGATGCTGTAATAACTGTATCGTCATCGCCAACAATGCCAAGTAGATCGATAGCAAGAATAGAAACGATTTCATCTACATCTAGCATTTCTCCACTTTCCATCATATGGTTTCGGATACGATTAACAACAAGTTTTGGTGCTTCAATACCTTCTTCTTTTTCAAGAAGGCCTATAATACGATCAGCATCTCGAACAGCCGACGTTTCGGGAGTTGTGACTACAACCGATTTATCCGCGCCTGCAATCGCATTCTTAAAGCCCTGCTCAATGCCAGCAGGACAGTCAATGAGAACATAGTCATAATCCTGCTTTAACTCACCAATAATCTTCTTCATTTGCTCTGGCTGCACAGCAGATTTATCTTTCGTTTGAGCTGCAGGTAGCATATAAAGCGCTTCAAAACGCTTATCTTTTATTAACGCTTGATGTAGTCGACATCGCTCTTCAGCAACATCGACAAGATCGTAAATAATACGATTTTCAAGTCCCATGACTACATCAAGATTTCGAAGACCTATATCTGTATCTACCAGACATACTTTTTTCCCCGATAGTGCAAGAGCTGTCCCAATGTTTGCTGTCGTTGTGGTCTTACCCACACCACCTTTTCCGGAAGTAATGACGATAGCGTCTCCCACACAACATTCCCCTTTCTGTCTACAACCTAGTCAAATTCGGTCGAACTTTAGTCAGTATTTGAACGCGATCAACGCTAATTTCAGATTGCCCGTCCTTAACAAAAGCACATTCTGCTTCATGAATACTTACTCCTGCTTGATCAGGTGGCCTGCTTATTAGTTCAGCGATTTTCAACTGAGATGGCTTCATAACAGATGCCGTAATCACGGCATTTATATCGCCATAAGCCCCTGCATGTGCGATGCCTCTAAGCGAACCCATTACGAATATATTCCCTGCAGCCATTACGGTGCCACCAGGATTAACGTCGCCAATCAAAAGAAGGTCTCCTTCTACTTCAAGTACCTGTCCGGAACGAACGGTTCTCGAAACAGATGTTACAGTTGTTCTTTTTCGCTCTGCTTCCGCTTCACTCCGAGAGATGACATTTGAATCAATCCGATCAACTTCAAGGTTTTGCTTAGATTGAATCATGGCACGAAGCTCTTCTTCTTGTTTGTCTGTTAAATATCGATTACCCAATTTAAGGGTAACAGTAATCGTATGACCTTCCGTCTGCTGTATATGACGAGCGGAAAGTTTTTCATCAAGTTCATTTATAACATCACGAAAAGCGCAAGAATCATCTAGAATCAGATTCAAGCCATCTTTCGTTCCTTTAATCGTGACAAAATGCTGTGTTTGCTTTTGTACCATAGACAATTTCATTCACCTCAACATAGAATAATTCAACGTTGCTAAAGGAAACTCCTTCTTTTGGCCTGATTTTCTTGTCTACGGTTTTCCGATAAATCATCCAGCAACCGTTTAACAGGATAGTAAACAATAAGCAAAAAGATTCCATTTAAAAGTAATGAAGGAAGATAGCGTTTGTAGAAAAAGGAAGAGAAAGAAAGATCCGTTACATTAATAAGTGAAAATAGTTCATACACATAGAATTCCACCAATGATACGCCCAGTAAACCGAGGATAAGCGTTGTAAACCAATTCAGGTGAAATACTTTCGATAAATAACCGATTATGTAGGCTGCAACAGACATTCCAAACATATAGACACCAACAAGATCCGTGTAGATCAAATCGTGCAATAGACCAAATACGACACCGTACACTACTCCATAAGCAGGGGAGAGAATCATTCCAATCATAATCACAATCACCGTAACAAAACGTGGGATTAATTGAAATTCAAATCCAAATTGCTCAGGGGCAAACACCTGAAAAACGGTACCTTCAAGAAGAAAAAGAACAAATAGCGTTCCAATTAGAAGAAAACGCCTCATTCCTCTTCACCTTCTCCGACATCAGGCGTAACATCCTGCGCTCCACGATCGATTACCATAACATTGTTAATATCATATAAATCGGCCGCTGGTTTCACATAAGCCGTCTGAGTCGTTCCAACGTTGTCTGTTTCAACATCTACAATTTCCCCGATGACAATACCTCGTGGAAAAATGCCTCCATTACCTGCCGTAATAACAGTTTGACCTTTTTCAACCTTTGTATCTACTGGAATTTTCGAGAACATAAGCACTTCTTTTTCAGTATCATAACCTTCTATTGTACCGAAAACGTTCTTATCTTCTTGAGTCATAGCAGCGATTCGATTCGTCCGGTCTACATCACTCACTAGCTGGACAGTCGATGAAAAAGGCTGAACGTTTTTCACTTTACCGATTAATCCATCCGGTGTGGCAACAGCCATATCCGCTTCTACCCCGTCCTGTTTACCTTTATCAATCGTTAATAAATCATTCCACCGATCTGGAGATCTTGCAATCATATTTGCGTGAAATGTTTGATAGCTAGCTAACCCAGTTGATGAATCGATGTTTAATTCGCTTTTTAAGTCTTCATTTTCCTTCTTCACTGTTTTGAGCTCTTCTGAGACAGCAACAAATTCATTAAGTCTCGATTTCAATAGCTCATTTTCTTCGTACATGTCCTTCATATCACCAATACTCTCAAATAAACCCGCTACTGAATTAGCGGGTTTATAGAAGATTGATTGAAGCCAGCCAACGGAATCTTTGAAAAATTGCTCCGGCATCGTGAGAGCATCACGTTCTTTCATAGACGTCCCAATTAACGCTACAAGAATAATGATACTAACAAGTAATACAATGAGTCGTTTATTCGAAAAAAATTGTGGCATGCCTTACACCTTCCAACTACTTCTGTTTTGAGCGGGAAGTAATACCAGCTCTAGATTTGAACAGATGAATATTTTCTAGCGCACGCCCAGTACCAATCGCTACGCACTCAAGCGGATTCTCAGCTACAATAACAGGCATTTTTGTTTCATCGCTAATCACCTGATCCAAGTTACGAAGCAATGCACCACCGCCTGTAAGAACAATTCCACGATCCATAATATCTGCTGCAAGTTCTGGCGGTGTTTTCTCAAGTGTTACTTTAACAGCTTCCATAATGCTATTAACCGTATCACGAAGAGCGCCCGACACTTCATCAGCGGATACGCTGATCGTCTTTGGAAGACCCGTTACAAGGTCACGTCCACGAATATCCATCGCTTCAATACCTTCTGTCGTTCCAGCAGATCCGATTTCAAGCTTAAGCTGTTCAGCTGTACGCTCACCAATCATTAAATTGTATGTTTTCTTCACATATTGAATGATAGACTCGTCCATCTCATCACCAGCAATGCGAATCGATTCACTTGTAACGATTCCACCTAATGAGATGATCGCAACTTCTGTTGTTCCTCCACCAATATCGACAACCATACTACCAGTTGGTTCCCAAACTGGTAGATCAGCTCCGATTGCGGCTGCAAACGGCTCTTCAATTGTATAAGGTTCACGTGCTCCAGCTTGACGAGTTGCATCTTCTACTGCTCTTTTTTCGACAGCAGTGATCCCTGAAGGTACACAAACCATCACGTTTGGCTTACGTGCGAACACAGAACGGTTTTTCTGTGCCTGTTGAATAAAATATTTTAGCATTGTAGCCGTTGTTTCAAAATCAGCAATAACGCCATCTTTCATTGGACGAAGTGCAACGATATTACCCGGTGTACGTCCAATCATGTTCTTTGCGTCGTTTCCGACTGCTTCAATAGAACCTGTATCTGTACGAAGTGCCACAACTGATGGCTCTCGAACAACAACGCCTTTTCCTTTTACATATGCCAGCGTATTAGCTGTACCTAAATCTATTCCCATATCTCTTGAAAATCCACCAAACATTTATGTTAAATCTCCCTTCAATTCAAGCAAAACTCATAAATATGATTATACTGCATCAGTATTGAAAACGGTAGTGGGAAAACGTGCTATCCCACGTCCGATTTATACATACCCTTTTTCTTTTAAACTAATAAACTTCTGATCTCCGATAATAATATGATCTAGCATATCAATACCAAGCATTTTACCACATTCTGCAAGACGTTTTGTCACTTCAATATCTTCTCTGCTCGGTGTTGGATCACCGCTCGGATGATTATGAAAACAAATTAATGAAGCTGCCGACCGCCTAAATGCTTCACGAAAGACCTCACGCGGATGAACAATCGATGCGTTTAGACTTCCAACAAAGACAGTTTGACGATGCAGTACCTGATTCTTCGTATTTAAGTATAAGCAAACAAAATGTTCTTGTGATAGGAAGCGCATGTCTTCCATCACATAATTCGCACCATCTTCAGGAGAACGAATCGTATAGCGCTCTTCTAATTGAAGGCGGCTAACTCTTCTACCGAGCTCCATCGCTGCGATTAGCTGAACCGCTTTAGCAGTTCCAACGCCGTTTAGAGACGTTAACTCTTCAATACTTGCATCTTTCAGAAGTCGAAGTCCTTCAAAGTTCTGGATAATGCGATAAGAAAGCTGAAGTACTGACTCCTGCTTTGTTCCTGTCCTGAGGATAATAGCTAATAATTCTTGATTGGATAAGGTCTCAGGACCATCCTTCATCAGACGCTCTCTCGGTCGCTCTTCTTCAGGATAATCTCGAATCATTAAAGGTGTTTTCAACAACACGCTTCCTCCCTGGATTCATCTTCATGACTGACTACCGCTGAATCTCCGGAACAATTCCAAACGCACGAAGCTCTCGTAGCGTTTTCGAAATAGGAAGCCCTACCACACTATAATAATCACCATGAATTCGCTTCACAAAGGCGGCACCGAAACCCTGTATGCCATAACCTCCCGCTTTATCAAAAGGCTCTCCTGTATCCAGATAGTTCTCAATCTCCTGATCTGTTAACTCCCAGAATTCTACTTCAGTTGCTTCAAAGAATTGAGAACTTCGTTCACTGGATAGAATGGCCACACCTGAATAAACGACGTGAGATCGTCCTGATAAGGCTTTAAGCATCTGCCTCGCATGCTCGCGGCTATCAGGCTTTCCAAGGACCTCATGGTCGAGTGTAACAACCGTATCTGCACCTAGCACGACAGCATCTGAAGTATTTGTATACACTTCATTTGCTTTCCCTAAGGCAAGCTGTTTCACAAGTTCTGAAGGTGGGACAGATTGAGAGAGATGCTCTTCAAAGCGGCTAACGATAATCTCAAATTGGAGATTCATTTGATCTAGAAGTTCTTTTCTTCGTGGAGACCCTGAGGCTAAGACGAGGCGCTTCATTTTACCACCCTTTTTGTAAGTGATTCATAAGTGGGAAAAGGGCTTGATAACAGCTTATCAAATCCCTTTTCTTTCCACAATTTAATTTTCTAACGTTCCTCTACATTTTTCGTTTTCTTTCGTTTCTGTATGTGCATACAGTTTAAATTTGTTTAATCTTATTTTAATTCGTTAAGAAAAAGTCGTTAGGGAGGGTCGCTCCCAATACTCATATCGTACCGTTAATTGAGAATCTCCGCAAATAACTGATTATTTCAACCTTTCCACTACATTTTGAAATGCTACCATCCCGTCTAATAAATGCTGCTGAGCAACCCATAAAGACGGTACTGTTTCGTCAGAAGCGTACATTTCAAGTTCCTCCAAAGCACTGTTCAGACTTTGTTCAAGCTCTTTCCCGCCGATTTTATCCCACTCTTTTCTCCCCGAGCCACTCTCATTCCAGGCTTCAACTTCTTTTTTTATGTCACTCATTTCAGCTTCTTTCAGCTTTCCATCAGATAATGCGACAAGATCTAGCGTCGTTAATTTTTCGAGCAACGCTTTGCCTTCCTTCATCTGACCCGCCATTTCGTCACTCACAGATGCTTTCTGACCATCAATCGACCACACCTTCTTATAGACATCCTGTCCTTTTCCTTCATAATAAGCTCCAAGTGCATCCTGTCCTTCAGCAGAAGGAGATACACCTATAAACAAATAGTATTTCTCTCCTTTAAAAATAGCTGCCGGAAATCCATTCTCTTTTAACTTGTCTTGAAACTCCTTCGCAGACTCCTCTGTTTCATAAGCTCCAGATTGAACTACGTGAAAATCTAATGATAAGTCCAAATCCGTGGTCGTTGTAGCTACTTCTTCATATCCATCATCTATCGTCGCCACGCTATCCCCACTGAATACCATTAATAAACCAAATCCAAATAAAATCCCAAGAATAATAGCAAAAGCAGCGGAAGCCACCACTTTCTTTTGTAGTGTAATAATAGGTTTCTTATTAACTAAGTGTTTTTTCTTTTTGCGTCCGACTGGGAGCCTTGGACTTTTCTTTTCATAAAAAGCTCCAGCTTTTTTTTGAATGTGCCTCTTTTTAAGTTCTACTATTTTCATCGAATCACGCCGTTCGGGTAAAATCCACTCAAATTCCTTCTCCTCAGCTGCTGCGCTTTCTTCTTTATGTGTTTCGGGAGGCTCGCTTTTCTCCTCATCATTTAATCGAATTGAAATCGTCCGTCTCTCCTTATCCATAATCATCCTCCTCGGTACCGGCTTGTACTACAGTCTATGAATTCTGACGAAATACTAGAACTGAAAATACTAGAGTAGATCAGGATAATTCAGACGATAAAAAGAAGCCTTTGTTAACCGACAAAGGCTTCCTCCACTTGCTATATCACTTGTGATTATAAAAACATCATTACTCCGAAGCTTCTTCTTTATCAACCTTTTCATACAATGGATTGTCTTTATCTGCAGGTTCTGGATAATCAATCGATGGCGTTTGCTCTGCTAGATCCGTTAAGGTGGAATGTAAAAAGTAGCTACATCAGCCGTATATATTAACTCATTTTTCTCAGCTTCATCTAGCAACACAGCATCCGTTTCACTAATCTACTTATAACCAAAACAAAATTCAGAAAAAGAAACGTTATGATCGCCTCAATTTAAAGTTACAAGTAGCCTCTAATGTCATCTTTAGAAATGGCCCGCCGAATCTTCTCATGTCAGAGAGCAAGATAGGCATCAGGCACAAGAAAAAAACCTGCTTCCCTTTAATACCCCACTCTTCTAAAATCACGAAGAGCGTATCACACTCCATAATTTTCCGTCCTTAACAAACCCTTCAGGTATAAATCGTTCCTGATAAGAACGAATCCCCATCGTAGAAGGCGCGAGCTCTACCACCCGAATCACATGATCATGCAGAATCAAACTAATCTGCTTTGTTTTTGGCTTGAAATTAAAAAGTCCTATCGTTTATTCCCTCCATCATGAAAGAAAACTAAAATACCAGCGCAAAATTTGTTCGCCATAAAAATACGTTAAGATCGCGCCAAGCGCTATCGATGGCCCAAACGGAATGTGCTGCTTTCGCTTTACTCTCCCAGTCGATAGCGCTGTTACGCCAATGATCGTGCCACATAAAGTAGAAAAGAAAAACACAAGAAGTAATTCCTGATAACCAAAAACGAGCCCAAGCACTGCGAACAATTTAATGTCACCGCCCCCCATTCCCCCTTTACTAATAACAGCAATGAGAAGGAGCAATAAAAATCCTCCAGCCGCTCCAATAAAAGGGCTATACCACGGATCCATTGGAACAAGGATTCGACCAACAATAAAGTAAGCAGCAAAAAAGAGAAGAATACGATCTGGAATAAGCATATAGGTGATATCTGAAACAAAAATAATCACAAGAAGCGAAATCAATCCATAAGAAATGATCAATTCTTTTGACCATCCCACTAAAAACGGTGCAATCGTAAAAAGAAGTGCCGTAGCGAATTCAACACTGGCGTAAATAGGTGAAATGCGTGACGCACAGCCTTTGCATTTCCCGCGCTGGAATAAATATGAGAAAACCGGCACAAGCTCAAGCGGTGAAAGCTCTCGTTCACATGTTGGACAGGATGAGCGAGGGGCCACAATCGATCGTTTGACAGGCACCCGCAGACCTACGACATTATAAAAAGACCCAAGCGCAAGCCCAACTAGAAATAAATAACTATGTAAAATGCCCCCCATATGTTCCCCCCTCTTCGAAAGAGTTTAGTAGGTTAAGAAAAACGGTATGTATATAAAGTGATTTCAGGATTAATAGTTGTTTTAATGCTATTAAAGTGAAACGAAAATCACCTTACCCATATATCAACAAATATTAGAAATGCGGTTATGGCTATTTCCAACAAAGAAATTTTCAAGAAAATGTACCCCCACCGACTACAAATCACTTACCAACCAACGATACTCAGAACATCTTCCTACTTCAAGACCGTACACCCCTGTGTTTTAAGTAAATTGTTGAACCCGTTCCAATTGAACGTTCCAAAAGGAATTCTTATAAAATCCCCGTTCTTCACAATTCGTGAAGAACGGGGATTTTCTTATTTATCCAACATAGCTCGCAACGCGGTTTCGCCCCTGCTGCTTTGCTCCAGTGTACATCGCTCGATCCGCGTTTCGTATCAACGTTTGCGCATCCTCTCCCTGATCAGGAGCCGTGGCCACACCAATACTAGCCGTTACGTAAATAACCTGGCGATTGCCGTTATCGAGATCATTATAAATTTCAAATGGACGATCCGCGATGGAACATCGTAAATCTTCTGCTACTTGAACACTCTTCTTATGAGAATGATTTTCTAGCAAAACGACAAACTCTTCTCCACCAAATCTTGCAACGGTGCCTCTGCCTCCAATTTCTTCTTCAAGTCGATTTGCTACCCCACAAAGCACTTCATTTCCACTATGATGACCAAACGTGTCATTCACTTTCTTGAAATGATCCAGGTCGAGCAGAATGATAGAGAACGGATCAGGCGTTTTGTCAAAACGCTTGTATTTCTCATCCAATAACTCCCCAAAAAACCTGAAGTTGTATAAATTCGTTAATGGACATCGTTCACTTCGCCTTTTCGTCTCTTCATAATGCCTAGCATTATCAACAGCAACGGCTAAATAGTTAGCTAGTATTTGCAGGACAAGAATGTGATGTTTCTCATAAGAACGGACGCGGTCTGAAGCAAGAGTAATGATGCCTACAACATTTTTATTCCGCTTCATTGGGACGGAGATTACTGAGTTGGCAGCATCAGAAAGCACACCTTCCGTAAGATTCTTCCACTGAGACCTCTTCGTATACAAGCGGCTTCGTCCGCTTCGCCACACCCTTGAACTGATACCTTCCTGGTATAGGTTACTTTCTTCTTTTGAAACGATGCCACGCTCATTCTCATATCGTTTAATAACCGTTAGTCGCTTCACATGTTCGGCATCCATAATATAAGCATAATCCACAAGAAACATATCTTTCACTTCATTTAAGAAGACATTTAATATTTCATCAGTATCGAGAGATTGTGTGATTTGCTGTCCTATTTCACTTGTCTGCTGAAGAAGATTATTTACTTTTTGGCTGGAATAATAGAGCCTGAGCATAAGAGAAGCCAGTATAAATGGTACGCCTACAAAGAAAATAGCGACTGTACCTAGATATGTATGTAGCATATATAGTAAGAAGCCAACAGGAAGAGTCACCCCAGTTGATATCGCTTCCCAGAGCATATCTTTACCAAAAAATTTAGTATCAGCTTCTTTGTAAATATAAATTTTTAAAAAATGTAGGAGAATTTGATTTACAACTATAAGCGATAAGATGTATGCAATTGAAGGAACGAGCTGCGTAATCGCATCACCAGAGAATTCACCTACTGAACCACCGAGTAAATAGAAAAGTCCTCCGGAAACGAGTGAAACAAGCATAAACATCAGCATGTTAACAGGATAACGATGACTATCTTTTTTTGTGACACGTAAGTTTAAAAGAAAAACGAGTATCGCTAACTGAGTTAAGATCATTTCGACAAATAGACCATACCTTAAGAACACAGCAAGCGAGATCCCCTGGATAAAAAAAAGGTCAGTCCCCTTTACATTAATTGGCATCATAGCAACAACAGCAAGAAGCACAAACAATGCAAGAACATCTGCCCAATTTCCTGATAATACAGGAGGAAAGAAATAGAACGTTGCAAAAATGAGTAGTGGCCAGAACAAAAGCCATACCAACCAAACTTTACGTTTCATTAATGCAGTCAATTGTTTCCCCCTCCATCTTCCAAACTCAGGAAGAATATTTTTCCATATTAATGTGGTTAAGTTCTATTTTAGCAAAAAATGGCGAAAAAGTCCTAGCTTTTTCTATAAAATTCTAATTTTTTAGAAAACGGCGAACTTCAGAGACAAAGTAAAGAGAGCCCGTTATCAGAAGCAGGTCATTTTCAATCATCTCATCCATCATCACCTGGATGGCTTTCCGCCAGTTTTCCTCATATCTCTTATTAGCAAAAGTCGCTTTATTCGACAACTCCTCACCTGATATAGCTCTTGGAAATTCAAAGGTAGTAAACGAAATAGTCTCAATTAGAGGATAAAGTGGTTTTAGCATCGATTCAATATCTTTATCACCAAGAGCACTAAAGATAACATGTATGCGTGTCTCAGGGTAATGCTGCTTAAGCGTGTTAGCAAGACTTTCGACACCTTCCGGATTGTGCGCACCGTCCACAACAATAGTCGGATTTGAACGAAGCTGTTCAAATCGACCTGGCCACGTTGCTCTCTCCAGTCCGCGCTGAATCATATCCTGTTCAATATGTAGACCATAGAAAACACGTAAATATTCAAGTGTCATAAGCGCTGCGCCTGCATTTTTTACCTGGTGCTCACCCTTCATCTGAATGTGTAGATCTTCTAGTTTACGGTAAGGTGATTGAAAAGAAAAACGCTCCCCTTCCTTATCACTCATTTGCTCCTTAACAGAAAACTCTTCATTCAATCGATAAATTTTCGTCTTTTTCGATTTGGTCGTTTCATGTAAAAGAGTGAGCACCTCTTCTTTTTCAGCAGTTGTCACAAGAGGAACCCCTGACTTAATGATCCCCGCTTTTTCATAAGCGATTTGCTTAATATCACTCCCAAGGATGTGCGTATGATCGTATCCGACATTTGTAATCACACTTACAAGCGGGTGAATAATATTGGTTGAATCAAATCGTCCGCCAAGACCAACTTCCATCAAAACAAGGTCTGGATAGGCAATTGTCCCAAAATATAAGAGAGCGATAACCGTAATCACTTCAAATTCAGTTGGTGACCCAAGCGGAGAGACAGCCGCCATCTCAACAAGAGGCTGAACACGATTGCATAGAGCAACTAAGTCTTCTTCATTAATCGGTTGTCCATTAATAGCGATTCGTTCGCTAAACGATTCAATATAAGGAGAAGTAAAGCTTCCTACTTCATATCCTGACTCTTCGAGCACCGTTCGCAAGTACGTAACGGTTGATCCTTTTCCGTTCGTTCCGCCAACGTGTACCGTTTTTAACCGTCTTTCTGGATGATCGAGCTGATCCAGCATCCATTCCATACGCTCTAAACCTGGTTTTATGCCATGATTTAATAAACTATGAATCCAACTCACCGCTTCGTCATATGAGTGAAACATGCGTCCCGCTCCTTCCTTAAAAGAAGACGAATCTCTAAAAGAGATTCGTCATTTTCTTATTTTTTTAGTTCGTTTATACGAGCTTCTACGTTGCTTCGTCTCTCAAGATAATCCTTTTCTTTCGCTCGTTCTTCTTCGACGACTTTCTCAGGAGCTTTGCTAATAAAGCGTTCATTAGCGAGCTTCTTCTGAACACGATCAACTTCAGAATCTAGCTTCTTCATTTCTCCTTTTAGACGCTCGATTTCTTCATCAATATTGATTAACCCTTCAAGCGGCAAGAATAATTCAGCTCCAGATACAACAGCCGTCATCGATTTTTCCGGTGCCTGAAGTTCCGCTGAAATAGTCAAGGTTTCTGGGTTACAGAAGCGTTCGATGTATTGACTATTTTGCTCAAGCTGTTTCTGAGTATCAGCTGATTTCGGCTTAATACGAAGTTCAATCGGCTTGCTTGGTGCCACATTCATTTCAGCTCGAATGTTACGTACTGAACGAATAACTTCCGTTAGAAGCGCCATATCAGCAGCAGCTTCTTGGAAGTGAAGTTCTTCGTTCTTTACTGGCCAGCTTGCAACGGTGATCGATTCACCTTCATGAGGAAGGTGTTGCCAGATTTCTTCAGTAAGATAAGGCATGAATGGATGCAGAAGACGCATCGTTTGATCAAGTACATAAGCTAGAACAGAACGAGTTGTTTTCTTAGCTACTTCGTCTTCACCATAGAGCGGTAGTTTAGCCATTTCAATATACCAATCACAGAAGTCATCCCAGATAAAGTTGTAAAGGTAGCGACCCACTTCACCAAACTCATAGTTATTAATCAGGCGCGTCACTTGTTCAATCGTATCGTTTAAGCGAGTTAAAATCCATTTATCAGCTGTCGATTTTTCACCTGTTAAATCAAGTTCTTCATACGTCATGCCATCCATATTCATTAAAGCAAAACGAGAAGCGTTCCAAATTTTATTAGCAAAGTTCCACGTAGACTCTACCTTTTCCCAATAGAAACGGAGATCCTGACCTGGTGATGAGCCAGTGGATAGGAAGAAACGAAGGGAATCAGCACCGTACTTCTCAATGACATCCATTGGATCGACACCGTTACCGAGCGATTTACTCATCTTACGTCCTTCAGAATCACGTACAAGTCCATGAATGAGGACGTCGTTAAACGGGCGCTGCTCTGTAAATTCAATACCCTGGAAGATCATACGAGCTACCCAGAAATAAATAATGTCATAACCCGTTACTAGAACGTTTGTTGGGTAGAAACGGTTAAAGTCTTCAGCGTCTTCGTTTGGCCATCCCATTGTAGAAAAAGGCCAAAGCGCTGAACTAAACCACGTATCTAGAACATCAACGTCTTGCTCCCAGTTCTCAATATCAGCTGGCTCTTCCAGTCCAACGTGGATCTCTCCAGTTTCTTTATGATGCCACGCCGGAATACGATGCCCCCACCAAAGCTGTCTTGAAATACACCAGTCACGAATGTTCTCAATCCAATTTAAATACGTTTTTTCAAAACGCTCAGGTACAAAGTTCACTTTGTCGTCTGACTTCTGAAGAGCAATCGCCTGCTCAGCAAGAGGCCCCATTTTAACAAACCACTGTGTTGAAAGATAAGGTTCGACAACAGCACCGCTTCGCTCAGAATGACCTACGGAATGAACGTGCTCTTCAATGTTGAATAAGATTCCTTTATCCTGTAAATCTTTCACAAGTTTCTTACGGCATTCAAATCGGTCCATGCCCTTGTACTCTCCGGCATTCTCATTCATTGACCCATCTTCATTCATTACGAGAATGCGCTCAAGGTTATGACGGTTACCAATTTCGAAGTCATTCGGATCGTGAGCTGGAGTGATTTTCACAGCGCCTGAACCAAATTCCATATCAACGTAATCATCCGCAACAATTTCAATTTCACAACCTACAATTGGCAAAATCGCTTTCTTGCCAACTAGGTGCTTGTAGCGCTCATCTTTTGGATGAACCGCAATACCTGAGTCACCTAGCATTGTTTCAGGACGCGTTGTTGCAATTTCGATATGTCCTGAGCCATCTGCAAGAGGATAGCGCATATGATAGAAGTGACCAGTTACTTCCTGGTGAATAACTTCAATATCTGAAAGGGCCGTTTTTGTTTGTGGGTCCCAGTTGATAATATATTCACCGCGATAAATTAAGCCCTTCTCATATAGCTTCACAAATACTTCACGTACTGCATCAGAAAGACCGTTATCAAGTGTAAAACGCTCTCTTGAATAATCTAGAGAAAGACCAAGCTTCGCCCACTGGCTACGAATAAAATCCGCATACTCTTCTTTCCATTCCCACGACTTCTCTAGGAACTTCTCTCGGCCAAGGTCATAGCGCGAGGTACCTTCTTCGCGGAGCTTCCCTTCAACTTTTGCCTGTGTCGCAATCCCAGCATGGTCCATTCCTGGAAGCCAGAGAACATCATATCCCTGCATACGCTTTACACGCGATAGAATATCTTGAAGCGTTGTATCCCAAGCATGCCCGAGGTGTAGTTTACCTGTAACGTTCGGCGGGGGGATTACAATTGTATAAGGTTCTTTATCTTTATCACCTGTTGCCTCAAAAAATTTGCCATCTACCCAATACGGGTACCATTTCTGCTCTGTTGCCTTCGGGTCGTACTTCGTCGGCATCGTTAGCTCTTTATTCGCCATTGTCACTCTTCCTTTCCATTCAATAAGTCTCAGGACATTTCTTCGGCTTTCCTTGTTCTCTTTCCACGAAGGTGTAAGCTTTTTAGACAACAAAAAAACTTCCTCCATCCTTAGGAAAAGGACGAAAGAAGTATTTTCGCGGTACCACCTTTATTTACAGCTAAATAAACGTTAGCTGTACGCTTCATTCGAATAACGGGATTACCGGATTCTCCTACTACTCGTTCAGAGAAACAGCTCAAGGGCGACTTCGAATGCTACGATCCTGAGAAATCTTTCAGCAAATGACTTCTCTCTCTGAAGGGTTCACATTCTACTACTCCCTATCTTTGCCTGTCGACTATTTGTATCACTAAGTTTACCTTTTTGATTCGAGATCGTCAAGATCATAAGAGCCCTTTTTCTTAGCTTAGCCAGTTCGCTCCCGCCTTAATCACCCAATTCCAACTTCCCACATAGTCTATTTGTAACAATAACTGAAAACAAAGGGGAATACCTGATATGAAAAAACGGTTTGGTGGAATGAATCGCTTTCAGATCCCACCCTCGTTATATAAGTTCAGAGATATTTGCGCTCAGTTCGTACCTCCGTTTATTGTGTTTCAAACGATCCGAACAATCCTTTTTCCAACATCTATAGATGTACTCATATTAATAATCCTTGTTGCCTTAGAAGTGTGCTTTTACTTTGAATGGATCTAGAAGCTTTCTAGAACGTTATTTATCCCATTCATCACTTCTATTTTTTTCGTAAATAGGCGGACATGCTTAATATGTGGCCATTGTTGTCGGTTTTCATTAAATAATGACACGCTATTAAAAACCGACTCTGGAAAATATAAATAGCTTGCAAGAAGCTCCTTTTCCTCATCATTAAGAGAAAATTGGGCTTCATATCTGGCAATATGAGCAGTTGTGGCAGCAGGGTTGAATTGAAAAGGTTGAATAGATGAGCGAATAAAATAAGCAACATCCCTTATAGGAGTATCGCTAACTGACTTTTCGAAATTAATGAAATACCCTCTCCCCCCGCTTGATACATAATGAGAAGGAGAGCATTTTCCGTGACAGAGAACACTTCGATACCGTTTTGTTTCCAGAATTTGCTCATACCAGTCATCTAATCTTCTTTTCGCGAGCTCACAATACCTCATCAGCATGTGAAAATGTGATACAAAGGTAAGCTCAAATGGCGAAAGATAAATGCGTTTTTCAATTTGACTTACGTATTTCTCCATTTCAAATTGTCTACTTTCTCTTAATAAAACCATTTTCTGATACGACTGTTTGATCACTTCTTCAGAAAAAGCTTGCTCTTTAGCAGTATAGCCATGTAATTCAGCTAGGTTATGAACGAGAAGCTCATCTTTCTGAGCAGGACTTGTTTCCCTTTCATCTACCCATGGCGTTAAATAAACGATGTTGTTCCCTTGATAAACGAAGGAATCCCCATACTTTGTTCGAACAAGCGGTACATAACCTTCGAATTTCAGCTGTTTAAACCGCTCCTCTAGATAAAGCATACGATCCATCTGTTCTTTACTAAGCTTCGTTTTTTTTAAAGCAAACGCGCCTCTCTCTGTTTCGATCTTTGTGATTTTCCCCATTTGTACAACCCGTTCAGGATATAAATCATATTGAAATAAGAGTGCTGGATCGCTCATTAGAAGGTAACCCTCCTATCTGAAAGGGAGAGCTCAAGTTCCCTTAACATATCTCTATTTGCTTCCCACTTATCAATAAACTCTTTCATGACCTGATCAGGGTCATTCATATTCGATTGCAATGCCTGAATACACTCCTGCCACTCCCATGGAGCAAAAATAGCCTGAATAAGTCTGTGTTTCATATCGTCTTCCACGCCATTCACTAACGCTTCAAAGCATTTTACAAAATGATGGGAGTTTTTAAGAGCATACCAGGATTGAACTTCTTCCCTAATAACTTCGGAAGCAGAAACAGGTGATTCGTCGCTACTTTCAAAGTAGATTTGGCCTAAAACCTCTTTTAAAACTTGGTGAGTAAATGGAATGAATGGAAGCGAATAACACACCTCAAAATTCAGACGCTTTTTCACTTCTGGAATAAGGTTAACAAGTAACAAGTATTGTTCCTTATACGTTAATTTTATAGATGATAACTCTTCTAACGTCTTACGATAAGGGAAATCTAATGTAAGAGTAGCCTTCTCATCTCCGGTACTTAGTAGTGTCGCAAGTAAATATCCTTTCATTTCAGGAACGACGTCCAATGGGTAAACTTCTTCTACATGATCATGTATAGTCAAATAATCGTTTTCTATTCGGATAAATCCTTTCCCTTCACTTGTTCGAATCATTCGATTACAAAGAAGTCCATGTTGAGAAAAAAGACGGTCACGGAAGTTGAGATGATACTCAAGCAAATCCCGATCCCGCCAGTATGATAGTTTTCTTTTACCTAAATGGGTCATGATCAATTGTGGTTTCTCTAACCATTGGACAACTTTTAGATCATACTTCTCTTCAATGATCGCTACGAGATCCATTTCAATTACCCCTTTATCCCCTACCTTATTTGCAACATTCCAAAAGGTAGGGGCAGCAAACAATTTAAGTTAACGATTGACAGGAATATATAAGATCTGTCCTTCCTTCACTTCATCTTCCTCAAGTCGATTAACGCGCGCAAGATGACTTGGTAGGACTCGATAGCGTTCCGCTATTTCGGTTAACGAATCCCCAGGCTGGATAATACACATCTTCATTCTCGAAAATTGTTCTTCTTCTTTTGTCAGCATACTTGTAAGATAGAGCGCATTTTCTTCGCGCGGTGCTTGATTCCGGTTTTCCTGACGCTCTTGTTCCTCCTCTTCATAGTTATAATGATCGTCTTGATATGACCTCGTTTCTTCTACGATTGGCTGGTTATTATATTCATTGGAACCATCCATTTGCCTAGCCATTCTCGTGAGAAAGTCATACGTGGGTTCCGGCTGCTCTTGATCATCGTTCTCTAGTTCATTTACTTCATATGAGTCTGACTTAGCTCTCATACCTACTTGTGGAGCGCGTAAATGATAGGCCTGTTCCAATGATTCTTCCTCATTGTCATCAACGTATTTAATATCATTCTCCCAGATTGCATCTTCCTCTGTTGTATAATCCTCTGTCCCTTCGTCCTCTTCTACAACGTATAGTTCAGCTTCGTCCTCTTCCACACGATTTTGATCCCCCTGAATGCCACTAATGGAAATATCTGCTTTCAACTGAAGGCAATTCTCTTCCACTAGAGAGTAATCAAACGTGTCAACCGTAACGAAAATTTCCTCGAGACTCCTTATACGGCTTGCTGGAATCGTAATATCAACAGGGAAACGATGCCCCATTGACGCTGTACCATCTTCTCTAACGTTCACCTCATGAATGGAACGATAAGGGGAAGCTTCGTTAATAACTTCCTCATCTGTTTGGTCACGCTGCAAATATTCACCCGTTAAATATAAACAGCCTTTCACAGCTACATAATCCTCATACTCTTCAATCGAAATTTCAGGGTCAAGTGAGATAGATAGAACCTCTTCAACTTCCTGTCCTTTCTTTAACCAGACCTGCTCCTCCACGGAGAAATGCAAATATGAGCCTTCAGGCATGCCTTCTCCTCCTTTCAAACATTATCCATACATTACACATGTATGAGTGATTCACAGGATTATGTCTAAATTGAAAAAGAATGAAGAAGTTTTCAATTTCTTATCATAGAAAAAGCTACCGGCAAATGCCGGTAGCTTTAGGTTAGACTAGTTTAGAGAAAGCCGCTTCTGCAGCCGCAATCGTTTCATCAATATCGTGATCTGTATGGGCGGTTGACAAGAACATTCCTTCAAATTGAGAAGGGGGAAGTGAAATCCCTTGTTCAAGCATTTCTTTAAAATAGTTTGTAAAATGTTCAAGATTTGAAGAGGATGCTGTTTCAAAATTAATCACATCTTCATTAGTAAAGAAGAAACCAACCATCGATCCTGCACGATTTACTGTATGAGGGATATTGTATTTTGCAGCAGCTTTTGAAAGTCCTTCTCCAAGTCGCTCTGCTTTCCGTTCAAATTCCTCATAACTTTCTGGTGTGAGTTGCGATAAGGTTTCATACCCAGCCGTCATAGCTAGCGGATTTCCACTTAACGTTCCCGCTTGATAAATCGGACCGCTTGGTGCGATTTGGTCCATGATTTCTTTCTTACCGCCGTAAGCGCCAACAGGGAGCCCACCGCCAATAACTTTACCTAGACACGTAAGATCGGGTGTAACATTGTAATATCCTTGAGCGCAATTATACCCAACGCGGAAGCCTGTCATAACTTCATCAAAAATAAGAAGTGTGCCATTCTCTTCCGTTATCTTACGAATTTCTTCAAGATAGCCCAGCTGTGGTGGGACGACCCCCATGTTACCTGCTACAGGTTCAATAATGACGCCGGCAATGTCATCTCCAAATTCTTTGAATGCGTAACGTAAGCTTTCAAGATCATTATATGGAACCGTAATCGTGTTTTTCGCAATTCCCTCAGGTACGCCAGGACTGTCAGGTAGCCCAAGCGTTGCAACACCTGAACCTGCTTTTATTAATAACGAATCCCCATGACCATGATAGCAGCCTTCAAACTTAAGGATTTTATTACGGCCAGTATATCCTCTAGCTAAACGTAAAGCACTCATAGTGGCTTCCGTTCCTGAATTCACCATACGAACAATTTCAATAGATGGGACTCGATCAATCACTAGTTCAGCTAGTTTCGTTTCATACTTACTTGGTGCACCAAAGCTCGTTCCAAGCTCTGTCACAGCTTTAAGGCGATCAACAACCTGTTCATCAGCATGACCGAGAATAAGTGGTCCGTACGAAAGGACGTAATCAATATACTCATTTTGGTCGATATCATAAATTTTAGATCCTTTTCCTTTTTCCATAAAAATAGGATCCATACCAACTGATTTAAACGCCCTAACTGGACTGTTCACACCACCTGGCATTACTTTAGATGCTTCTTGAAAAGCTTCCTTAGAACGATCAAAATTACCCATTTTTACAACCCCTCTCTTTCAGTTCTATTGATCTAGCCAGCGAGCAGCATCTTTCGCAAAATATGTGATAATTAAATCTGCTCCTGCGCGCTTCATGCTTGTTAATTTCTCAAGGACAACCTCTTGTTCATTTAGCCACCCGTTCTGACTCGCAGCCTTTATCATGGAATATTCCCCACTTACATTATAGGCAACCATCGGTAGAGGATAACGATCTTTCAGTTCACGAATGATATCAAGATAAGAAAGAGCCGGTTTAACCATTAAGAAATCTGCCCCTTCTGCGATATCGCTCTCTGCTTCTCGAATAGCTTCGAGTCGATTAGCAGGATCCATTTGATACGTTTTACGATCTCCGAACTGCGGAGTACTATGAGCCGCATCGCGGAAAGGACCATAGAAAGCAGATGAGAATTTCACAGCATAGCTCATCACCGGGACGTCAACAAAGCCCGCTTCATCAAGACCCTTGCGAATAGCTGATACAAACCCATCCATCATATTCGACGGTGCAATCATATCTGCTCCAGCTTTCGCTTGAGAAACCGCTGTTTTAGTAAGTAACTCTAGAGACTGGTCATTTTGTACATACCCGTTTTCGATCACACCACAATGGCCATGATCCGTATATTGACAAAGACATGTATCTGCAATAACAGTTAGTTCAGGAAACGCTTCTTTAATTTGTGCAATAGCTCTTTGCACGATTCCAGTATCACAGTATGCTTCTGATCCAACCGCATCCTTGTGATTTGGTACACCAAACATCATAATTGACTTTATGCCAAGGTCAACAACTTCCTGTACCTCTTCATTCAAACGGTCTAATGAATAGTGATAAACACCAGGCATAGAAGGAATTTCGCGTTTTACATTCTCTTCTTCAACTGCAAATATGGGATAGATGAAATCCTCTTTATGTAAATAGGTTTCTCTCACGAGTGATCTCATTGATTCAGATCGTCTTAAACGACGATGACGATGAAAGTTTCCTGTTTCCATTATACTTTCCTCCTATTTTTCAAAGAAATGCTCAAGGCTATCAAGCATTCCTTCAATTGTATATTGATCAGGGACTACCTGAGGTACGATCCCATAAGACAGTAGCGTCTTTTCAGTAATAGGTCCGATTACCACTATTGTGATCCCTTTAAGCTTATCTTTCAAATTCTCGGCTTGAAGAAGTTGATTAAAATGGTGGACCGTTGACGAAGAAGTGAACGTAATCACATCACACTCCCGCTCTTCAATCACTCTTTTCAATGCTGCCCTGGACTCGTAAGGAATGACTGTGTCATAGATAGGTAAGTCAGTTACGTTAAATCCAAGATCCCTTAATTGCCCCGGCAATACTGCTCGACCAAGATTCCCTCTTGGTAATAGTATCTTCTCATTTGGGTCAGCCTTGCGAGACAAAGCAGCTACAAGCCCTTCTGCTATAAAATCCTTTGGCATAAGATTGATTTCAATCCCATATCGCTTTAGGGCCTTAGCTGTTTTACTTCCAACCGCTGCAACCTTTACACCTATTGGAACCTTCGCTTGCTTCAAGAAAAACCGCACACCATTCGCACTTGTAAACACAATCCAGCTATATTCACTCAACGTGATCGAATTCAACAATTGATTCCGAGATTCGAATGAAATAAGAGGGATTTCAATAGAAATCCCCTCTTTTTCTTCAATTAATTTCGTAAATGATGTTGCCTGCTCCCGAGCTCTCGTGACCAATACACGCTTTCCTGAGAGCGGCGAGATCATTGGTCTAATTCTTCTTTCACACGGTCGAGGATATCCTTAGCTCCCTGTTCTTTCATTCTATTTGCAAGTGTGTTCCCTACCTGGATAGGATCATCACCAATTTCCATTTCCTTAATAATGATCGAACCATCAGGTTCTCCCACTAATCCAGTAACCGTAAGCGTCTCATCCTTAAGCGTCGCATGACCGGCAATCGGCACCTGACATCCACCTTCGAGGGTATGAAGAAAAGCTCGCTCCGCTAATACTGTTTTCGTCGTTTCATAATCACTGAATTGATTTAAAATAGCTCGTAGCTCATCATCACTTTCTCGACATTCAATCGATAAAGCGCCTTGTCCAACAGCCGGTACACACAAATCAGGATCAAGGTATTCTGTAACAATCTCCTTTGACCACCCCATACGATGTAGACCCGCTGCAGCTAGTACAATGGCGTCATAATCTTCATCTGTAAGCTTACGTATACGCGTGTCAATATTTCCGCGAATCCACTTAATCTCCACATCCGGACGAATGGCTTTCAACTGTGCACCACGTCTCAAACTGCTAGTTCCTATTACGGCACCTTCTGGAAGCTCTCTGAACGTCTTCTTCGATTCAGAAATAATCACATCTCGATGATCTTCACGTTCAGGTATACACCCAATCATTAATCCTTCAGGCAAAACAGAAGGCATATCCTTCATACTATGAACCGCCATATCAATATCTCCTCTTAACATGGCGTCTTCAATTTCCTTCACAAATAGTCCTTTTCCCCCAACTTTTGAGAGCGTAACATCAAGAATTTTATCACCACGAGTGACAATCTCTTTGATTTCAAAATCAACATCCGGATTTAATTCCTTTAGTTTACTGATCACCCATTTTGTTTGAGTGATCGCTAATTTACTTCTTCTTGAACCAACTACGATTTTACGCATTATTTATCCTCCAAACTTTCAGTGCTCCCCTTATACATACCAGAAATGGAATTCTGAAAATGTTCCAGAAAGGAAGACATTAATTAAAACGATAAGAAACGCCGCTACGTTCCATAAAGCAAGAGATTTCCCTTCCATATCTCTAGCTACCTTTTGATATAAATACGTACTATATGCGCCAAGAACAAAGAAAGAGATAATAACCTTTGCATCCAGTAAGCTGAATGTATCTACTTTCAAGATCGCCCATACGATTCCTAAAATCAGGCTCAGTAACAAAAGCGGCACACCCAGAACGCTACATAAATAAGCCAATTTTTCAAGCTGTGACAAATCCCCAAATCTTCTCAGTCGTTTGCTCCACTTCTTGCCTTTTAACATTTGATAGAGAGTTAAATACATAATCGAGAAAATAAAGGAAAGTGAAAATGCTCCATATGATAAGAAAGCCATCGTAATATGAATAATCGAAAGCTCAGACATAAGCTGTTCTGTGAGTAAACTCGATGCCTGCTCTCGAGTAGCAAATAAGTTGATGGCCATGATACTGAAACCGAGTACATTTGCAAAAAAGACAAAGAAATCGACTCGAAAAAACCAATTAATTAAGAGTGATAGTGAGACAATCACCCACGCATAAAAAAATAACCCCTCAAAAGGTGTTAAAATCGGGAATCCGCCAATTTCAATAATCTGCGTTACAAGAAACGCACTTTGCAGGATCCAGACAATAGAAAGCAACCAGAAAGCAAACTGATTTACTTTCCGGTTGTTCTGCAAGAAATCAATAAAATACCCAAGTACACTAAGTGCATAAAGTAATATCGTTATATCATAAAGCCAGCTGGCGTTCGTCACAAATCATGTCTCCTCTCCTAGGAGCGCAACTGCGATACCTGTAATAAAGGGGAGTAGTCAACGGATTCATGCTGTCTTTTTTCTTCGTTTTCTTTCACTCTTTGCTTATGGAGTTCTCTCTCAATCTCTTCTTCAATCGCAAATATTTTAGTGAAGATCTCAAGCGACTCTTCTGCATTTGGCTCTGCAGCCATCTCCTTCACTCGCACTATAGGATCACGTAGCAGCTGGTTCACTATACTTTTCGTATGCTTACTCAATACTTTTCGTTCCCGATCTGTTAAATTAGGCAGTTTGCGTTCAATACTATTCATTGTTTCTGCTTGAATCGCAAGTGCCTTCGTACGTAATGCTGTAATCATCGGTACAACTCCAAGTGTATTGAGCCACTCTCTAAATTGAACTAGATCTTCTTCAATCATAAGTTCAATTTTCTCTGCTTCCTTCTTACGCTCTGCAATGTTTGTTTCGACAATCCCTTCTAGATCGTCAATATCGTATAAGAAAACAGAGTCAATATTATTAAGTGATGGATCTAGATCTCTTGGAACAGCAATATCAACCATAAACAATGGACGACCTCTTCGCTTTTTAAGTAGAGGTTTGACATTTTGTTCTGTTAGAACATAACTTGTTGAGCCTGTTGAACTGATTAGAATGTCTGCATCAGCAAGCGCAGTTTCTACTTCATCCATAGAACGAGCCTGTCCTTTAAAACGCGAAGCAAGCTCTGTCGCTTTCTCAAGCGTTCGATTTACGACCGTCACTTGGTCTACACCGTTGCTTTGCAAATTCTTAGCAGTGAGTTCCCCCATTTTGCCTGCGCCAAGAATGACAACGTGTTTATTTTGAAGTCCACCAAAGATCTTCTTGGCTAATTCGACCGCAGCATAGCTCACCGAAACGGCATTTTCTCCAATTTCGGTTTCGGAATGTGATCGTTTAGCAAGAGTAATCGCTTGTTTAAAAAGCTGGTTAAAAATCGTTCCAGTTGTCTCTGAATCCTGAGCAAGCAAGAAAGCATCACGAACTTGTCCAAGGATTTGCGTCTCCCCGATGACAAGCGAATCAAGTCCAGCGGCTACACGATAAAGATGTTCTGTTGCCGCATCGTTTTCGCGAATCACTAGATATGGTGAAAATTCTTCTTTCTCAATTCCAAACCATTCAGATAGAAAAGCTTTTGAATAATATCTCCCTGTATGAAGCTGATCAGCA
Organism: Anaerobacillus sp. QJM3NY_32; assembly: GCF_056173645.1. Lineage (NCBI taxonomy): Bacteria > Bacillati > Bacillota > Bacilli > Caryophanales > Bacillaceae > Anaerobacillus > Anaerobacillus sp. QJM3NY_32. The sequence goes on from NZ_CM149684.1 coordinate 2,973,883, forward strand.
ACAACATATAACTCTGTACGGTTACATGTTGATAAGATCACCGCTTCTAGAATACTTTTAGAGTGACGCAACTTATCTAGCGCTTCAGGCAATTCGTTCTCCTGAAAGGAAAGTTTCTCTCGTATTTCAACAGGGGCTGTTTTGTGGTTCAACCCTACGACCAGGATGTGCATCGTTCCACCCCCAAAAAATTGTTAGCTAAAACTAATCTTTTGCTATCATACCGTCTCTAATTATTGTAACATGTGACAAAACTCACAGAGTTATGAAATGTGAACAGACTATGAAAGCAATTATGATATGATGAAGAAAGTATTATCTCTGCATATTATTAGTAGTCATACAACTATTAATGTACCAGAAAATCAATTGTATAGCAAAAAATGCGTATTTCTGACAATAGGAGGATTTTCATTGAAACGTCAAAGTATTTTTCCGGGTGTTTTATTTATTGGAATCGGCCTTTATTATCTCTCACAAACGTTAAATCTGCCTTTTTCTGAACGACTAATGAATTGGCAAATAATCCTAATCGTTATCGGTGTAGCGATGATGATTCAAGGCTTCATTGCGAGAGAAGGAAACATGCTTTTTCCTGGAGTACTCCTACTTGGCCTTGGTGTCCATTTCTACTTCGTCAATAAACTCACTATCTGGCCAGACAGCTGGGGCATGTATACCCTTATATTAAGTGCTGCCTATCTCGTTACATATTATAAGACCAAGAAAACAGGCCTCATTCCAGGTTTAATTCTACTTGCCATATCCATTATTGAACTTCTATACACCGGGTTAGAAATTTGGCTTACGACTACTTTTTCTTTCGTAGGAAAATTCTGGCCTCTTGCTTTAATTGCAATCGGTATCTATCTTGTAACAAAAAAAAAGTAAGGAGCAGCAGCTCCTTACTTTTTTATAGAATTGAACTTAAAAAGTCTTGTGTTCTCTGTTCTTTTGGATCGTTGAACAGTTCGTTCGGGGGACCCTTCTCTACAATTTTACCGTCGTGCATGTATACGACCCAGTCTCCCACTTCTCGTGCAAAGCCCATTTCATGTGTGACCACCACCATGGTCATTCCCTCTTTCGCTAATTCCTTCATAGTTGAAAGAACCTCTCCTACAAGTTCAGGATCTAGCGCCGAAGTCGGCTCATCAAAAAGCATAATGTCTGGCTTCATCGCGAGTGAACGTGCTATTGCAACTCGCTGCTTTTGCCCACCTGAAAGTTTGTTCGGATACACATTTGCTTTATCAGCTAGCCCTACTTTCGCAAGAAGTTCTTTGCCTTCTTTCTCAGCCTCAGCACGCTTCAATTTCTTAACCATTAACGGTGCTTCGATAACGTTTTCTAAAACGGATTTATGGGGGAATAAGTTGAAATGTTGAAATACCATTCCAACACGCTGCCTTACTTTATTTAGATCATTTCTTTTAGGATCGATTGTTTCACCCTCAATGATGACATTCCCGCTATTCTTGATTTCAAGAAAATTCATACAGCGTAGCAATGTGCTTTTACCTGAACCACTAGCTCCAATCAGAACAACAACGTCACTTTCATTAACTTCAAGATCAATATCCTTAAGGACATGAAGGTCACCAAAGGATTTGTTCAATTTCTCTACTCGAATCATTTCAGCTTTTTCGGCCATTTCTAACACCTCTCTGGTTTCTTAATCACTAGCTGATAGTCGTTTCTCAAGAAGGTTAACTAAGAACGTAAAGATTAGAACCAACACAAGATAATATACAGCAACTATAAGTAAATACGTCATTTCATCAAACGTTCTTGCTCCCTGCGTAGTCGCAACGCTAAACAATTCTGGTAGAGCAATAAAGGCTGCTAGAGAGGAATCTTTCAAACCAATGATAAATTGGTTACCCAGTGGCGGAAGTGCTCGTCTGAATGCTTGTGGAAGGATAATCCGTCTCATAGCAAGAGTATGACTCATTCCAAGAGAGCGTCCTGCTTCCATCTGACCTTTGTCGATTGATTGAATCGAACCTCGAAAGATCTCTGCAATATAAGCCCCATTATGGAGAGCAAGTCCGATCGAAGCAGCCCAGAATTTCGGAATGTTGAATTCAGTTAAACCAAAATAGAAAATAAAGATTTGCACAATAAGTGGTGTACCTCGAATGACAGCGATATACACATTCGCAATCCAATTAAGTATTTTTGATTGAGATATTTTAAAAAGTGCAAAAAACAGTCCAATAAAAACAGCTATCAAAACAGATACAAATGTAACTCGAATCGTTAGCCATAAACCTTCAAAGAAAACAGGGTAGCTTTCTAATAATGTTTCAAAAAAATGAGCAAAAGTTGGCAAGTGCGATCAGCTCCTTAGAATTCGGTAACGTAACAGGTTAAAAAAAGGAATGTGCGCACATCGCACACATTCCTTTTCCTTACTCACTGTCAGGACTCTGGGTGATGTCTACTCCGATGTATTCCTCACTTAGCTTTGTTAGTGTTCCATCTTCTTTTAACTCTTCTAAAGCTTTGTTAACGGCTTCAAGAAGATTTGAGTTCTCTTTCTTAATGGCAACAGCTTGTTCACTTGTACCAAGTTGCTCAACCTTCTCAATCTTGAAACCTTCTTCGATTGCTTGTTTACCTGTAATGTCATCTGTAATAACTGCATCATGCTTTCCTTCACTTAATGCACGCAGTGCAGTTTGATCACTATCGTAATTTGAAATCTTATCAGTGTACTCTTCGGCTGATTTTTCGTAAGTGGAACCTTTAGATACAGCGACATCTTTGCCACTTAGATCTTCTACACTCTTAATATCGCTCCCAGGCTGAACATAAAGTACAGGTCCCGAATAGTAGTATGGTTCACTAAAATTAACTGCTTCTTTACGCTCATCCGTAATCGTATGACTAGCTACTGCCGCATCATAACGACCTGACTGAATGGCCGATACCATACCGCTAAATTTAAATTTCTCTACAGCGGGTTCAAGATCTAACTTTTCTGCGATGGCTTTACCAACTGCTACGTCAAAGCCATCAAGATCTCCATTCTTATCTACTGTACTAAACGGTGGGAATTCACCCGAAACGACGTAGCTGAATTTACCGTCTTCTGTTAATTCTAGACCGTCGTCTCCTTCAGAACCAGATGATCCACTTTCTTCTTCGTTCCCTCCACAAGCGGCTAAAACAAGCACAAACAATAACATTATTGCGGTTAGAAAACTCCATTTTCTTTTCATCATCACGTGTCCCCCTTGAACGACTTTTCAAACTTGCAGTTATGATTATGTAAACTGCGATACTTTTATAATACCAATTTTTAGACATTTCTATCAATTCTGACTTGTGGCTTGTACACCTCCTAATTCCTCCTAAGAGTGGATAATAGAAAACCAGCCTCTATATCCTTCTGTTTGCTTCATTTTATTTCCATTCCCTTTCTATTTGAATTAAAAACCTTAAATTTCTAATTATCTGAAAAATAATCATAAAGAAAAACCCGATCTATTGACCGGGCTTGATAACTACAAATAAGATTTAATTGCACCCCATACATTTTCTTTACCTTGTCCAGTATGAGAAGAAAACGTGACGAGCTTGTCGGATGGTTCAATTTTCAGCGTCTGGTTAACAACTTTTAAATGTTTATCCCATTTTCCTTTAGGGATTTTATCCGATTTCGTCGCTACAACAATTACTGGTATTTCATAGTGCTTTAACCAGTCGTACATCACGACATCATCATTAGATGGAGAGTGACGTAAATCAACAATTTGAATGACCGCTTTAAGCTGATCTCGATCAGTTAAATAAGTCTCAATCATACGCCCCCAGGCATCTCTTTCTTTCTTGGATACTTTAGCAAAGCCATAACCAGGAACATCCACAAAATACAAAAGCTCATTAATCAAATAAAAATTAAGCGTTTGGGTTTTACCAGGTCTTTGTGATGTTCTAGCAAGATTCTTTCGATTAATTAGCGTGTTAATAAGAGAAGATTTCCCTACGTTAGATCGGCCAGCTAAGCCAATCTCAGGTAAACCATCTACAGGATATTGCTCTGGCTTAACAGCACTAATTATAAAATCTGATTTCGTTACTTTCATTTATTCTCCCCCACAAGTGCGGTTTTTAACACTTCATCCAAATGTGAGACTGGAAGGAATGTTAAATCTTTGCGAATGCTTTCTGGAATATCATCCAGATCTTTTTCATTTTCCTTTGGCATGATGATAGTGGTTAAACCAGCTCGATGCGCACTAAGCGATTTTTCTTTAAGTCCACCAATCGGCAGAACACGTCCACGTAACGTAATCTCACCGGTCATCCCTACATCTCTTCGAACAGCCTTGCCTGTTAATGCGGATACAAGAGCCGTGGCAATTGTAATCCCTGCTGATGGACCATCTTTTGGAGTAGCCCCTTCTGGTACGTGAATATGAATGTCGTTCGACTCATGGAACGACGGGTCAATGGATAGCTCTTCTGACTTAGAGCGAATATAACTAAACGCAGCTTGAGCTGATTCTTTCATCACATCGCCAAGTTTCCCTGTTAAAATGAGCTTACCTTTACCAGGTGATAGGGAAACTTCAATAGCAAGGGTGTCTCCACCAGCCGTCGTATAAGCTAGACCCGTGGCCGTTCCAATTTGATCTTCCTTCTCAGCTTCACCATAACGAAATTTCGGATGTCCAAGCAGCTCTTCAAGCATAGTTTCAGTAACAATAACGCGTTTTTTCTTACCTGAAACAATTAATTTCGTTGCTTTTCGACAAACCGTAGCAATTTGGCGCTCAAGATTACGAACACCAGCTTCTCTCGTATAGTGACGCACAAGCTTATAAAGACTCTCTTCTCTGAGCTGAAGATTTCCTTTTTTCAATCCGTGCTCTTCAAGCTGTCTTGGTACAAGATAATTCTTAGCAATATTCACTTTTTCAATTTCAGTGTACCCTGCAATTTGAATGACTTCCATACGATCAAGAAGTGGTTCCGGTATCGTTGCAAGATTATTAGCTGTTGTTACGAACATCACTTTCGACAGATCATACGGCTCTTCAATATAATGATCACTAAATGTGTTGTTTTGTTGCGGATCAAGCACTTCCAATAAGGCAGATGATGGATCACCACGGAAGTCATTAGACATTTTATCGATTTCATCTAATAGAAAAACAGGGTTAACAGTGCCTGCTTTTTTCATCCCTCTGATGATTCGACCTGGCATAGCTCCAACATAGGTTCTACGATGACCTCGTATTTCAGCCTCGTCACGCACACCACCAAGAGAAATTCGCACAAACTCTCGTCCAATGGAACGAGCGACAGATCTTGCAAGTGATGTTTTACCTACACCAGGTGGTCCAACAAGACAAAGAATTGGTCCTTTGAGCGATTTGGTGAGTTGCTGAACAGCAAGATATTCTAGCACACGTTCTTTTACTTTCTCAAGACCGTAATGATCTTCATCAAGAATCTTTTCTGCATGATTAATATCTAGGTTATCCGTCGTTTCTTTTGACCAGGGTACTTGAATTAACCAATCAATATAATTACGAATAACAGAACTTTCAGCAGAGCTTTGCGGAATTTTCTCATACCGATCAAGCTCTTTATACGCCATTTCTTGAACGGATTCGGGCATATCCGCTTCTTCAATTTTCTCTTTCAGTGTTGCGATCTCACCAGTTTTACCTTCTTTTTCACCCAGTTCGTTTTGAATCGCCTTCATTTGTTCGCGAAGATAATACTCTTTTTGTGTTTTCTCCATCGACCGTTTTACACGCTGACCAATTTTCTTTTCAAGATCGATTACATCTTTTTCATTTTGAAGAATTTCAATCAGCTTATTTAATCGTTCTTGTGAACTATAGGTTTCTAGAATTTCTTGCTTTTGGCGAATCTTTAATGAAAGATGAGAAGCAATAATATCAGCAAGCCGTCCGGGTTGCTCGATATCACTTACAGAAGCAAATGTTTCCGCGGTCACTTTCTTCGAAACTTTAATGTATTGTTCAAATAAATCAAGAACTGTTCGCATTAATGCCTCTTCTTCAACATTCTTATCTGCGCTTTCATTAATTTGCTCTACTTCAACCTCATAAAACTCTTCTGTATCTTTAAATTCTACAATTTTTCCTCGTTGGAGCCCTTCAACAAGCACTCTTATTGTGCCATTTGGCAATTTCAGCATTTGCTTAACCGTTGCAAGTGTTCCAATTTCGTAGATATCTTTTACTTCAGGTGTTTCAATTTCCACCTCTTTTTGTGTAGATAGAAAAATTTTCTGGTCATCCATCATAACCTTCTCAAGTGCTTGTACAGACTTCTCACGTCCTACATCAAGATGTAAAACCATTGATGGGTATACAAGCAAACCTCTTAAAGGCAGCAATGGCAATGTTTTATGTTCATTCTTCAATCACGGCACCTCCAGACAACAAACTAAAAAACGTTATGATTCGTAATTATCCGAGCTTATTCTATTGATAAGTTGTACTTCATTGTATCCTAAGTTTCTTCTACTTGTCTAATCATCCCTGCTCAAACTCCAAAAAAACTTACTTACAATAGAAAAACGCGCCTGGCAGTCTTTTTTAGCTATGTTAGCTGATCTAATTTATTTCACCTTTTTCTTTGACTTTTCTTCAATGCACAAAGAAAATCCCCGCCCCCTAACTTCCGGGCTGGGATTTTCCTATTACAATGGAAGGAAATTCTTGCGCTTTTTCAATCATAAAGGCTGCGTCAAATACTTCTGACAGATGTTTTACCGGTACTACAGTAATACCTTTTATGACTTTCAGCATTTCTTCATTATTCTCATATGGGATGAGGACTAATTCAGCACCAGCATCCCGTGCAGCTGTTACTTTGGCAAAAACGCCCCCGACAGGTTTAACAAACCCATGAATGCTAATTTCACCAGTCATTGCAACTTTATGATTAACAGGACTTCCCTTAACAGCAGAGTATATACCTGTCGCAATAGCAACCCCTGCTGAGGGACCATCTACAGGAACACCTCCAGGAAAGTTAATATGTAGATGATAAGCCCCCACTGGTATCCCCATCGACTTTAATACGGTCATAACGTTTTCAACAGAAGATTTCGCAAGGCTCTTTCTTCGAATCGACTTTGACTGATTCCCGATGCTTTCTTCCTCAACAATACCTGTAATAGTAACAGAGCCTTCTTTTTCTAGTTTCCCTTTAACGGCTGTCACTTCAATTTCAAGTAAAGCTCCCATGTTTGGTCCATAAACTGCGAGCCCATTAACAACACCTGTTGCTGGGGAAAGAGGGATTTTTCTTTCTGGTCTTGGCGTAAGTCGACTGGCATGGATGACCCATTCCATATCTGCCGCAGTAATGCTTCCTCTATTTTCTGTAATCGCCAGTCCTGCCGCAATTTGCATTAAGTTAACCGCTTCACGACCATTTCTAGCATAGCGACTAACCCGCTCAATACCATCGTTATCGAGCGTAAGGTTTAATTTCTTCGCTGCTCTAGTCGCTATACGAGCGATTTCTTCCTGGCTCAGCTCACGGAAATAAACTTCCATACATCTAGAACGAATGGCCGGCGGAATATCTTCTGGAGTTCTCGTAGTCGCTCCAATCATTCTAAAATCTGCTGGTAATCCATTTTGGAAAATATCGTGTATATGGTTAGGAATATTTGTATTTTCTTCATTATAATAAGCACTCTCAAGATACACTTTTCGATCCTCTAGAACTTTTAGCAGCTTGTTCATTTGAATGGGATGAAGCTCTCCAATTTCATCAATAAAGAGGATCCCTCCATGCGCATTCGTAACAGCTCCTTGCTTTGGCTGAGGAATGCCTGCCTGCCCCATAGCTCCCGCACCTTGATAAATAGGGTCGTGAACAGAACCAATTAAAGGATCAGCAATTCCTCTTTCATCAAAGCGTGCCGTAGTAGCATCTAGTTCTACAAAAACGGCTGAATTTTTGAAAGGCGTTCCACGGTTTCGCTTAGCTTCCTCTAGAACGAGGCGGGCGGCCGCTGTCTTGCCTACCCCAGGCGGTCCATATATAATCACGTGCTGCGGATTAGGTCCACAGATGGCGGCTCTTAACGTACGAATCCCTTCTTCTTGACCAACAATTTCAGAAAACCCAGTTGGCCGAATACGTTCTGATAGCGGTTCGCTTAGCGAAATACTTCTTAATCGACGTAAATGCTCCATTTCTTTTCGCGATTCTTTATCTATTGAAACTTTCTGGGTTCGCTGATTTCGAAGCAAATTCCAGAAATACAATCCGATCACTATTCCAAAAAATAATTGTATCGCAAGTGCTATCCCTGTCCAATTCATACTCCTACCTCCTGAAGATTGATCAATAGAACTAGTATCTCCTGAGGTTTCGTTCCATAAACCGGCAATCCACAAATTGGATAGGGCATCTCACAAAAAAGCCAATCACCCGCAGGCGATTGGCTTTGAAATTATGCACTTTCTTTAGGTGATTTCTTATCTTCGTCGATAACAGAACCATCTTCAAGAATCAATTTAGGCGTAGTCTTCTCACTTACTGTAGAAGCTGACAAAACGCACTTCTTAATCTCTTCACGAGCAGGAAGGTCATACATAACATCAAGCATAATTCCTTCAATAATCGATCGAAGTCCACGTGCACCAGTTTTTCTTTCAATTGCTTGTTTCGCAATTTCTACTAGTGCATCATCTTCAAACTCCAGTTCAACATCGTCAAGTTCAAGAAGTTTTTGATATTGCTTCACTAATGCATTTTTAGGTTTTGTAAGAATTTCTACTAGTGCTTCTTCATCTAGAGGCTCAAGGCTTCCAATAACCGGAAGACGGCCAATAAATTCAGGAATCAGTCCAAAACGAAGGAGGTCTTCAGGAAGAACCTTACCTAGGTATTCACCTGGTTTAAGATCTTCTTGTTTTGCTTCGCCACTAAATCCAATAATTTTCTTACCAAGACGACGCTTGATAATTTGTTCAATTCCATCAAACGCTCCCCCGCAAATGAAGAGAATGTTTGTTGTATCAATTTGAATAAATTCTTGATGAGGATGCTTACGTCCACCTTGCGGAGGCACACTAGCAGTTGTACCTTCAAGAATTTTGAGTAGCGCTTGCTGAACACCTTCACCAGAAACATCACGTGTAATAGAAGGATTCTCAGATTTACGAGCTACCTTATCAATTTCATCAATGTAGATGATCCCTTTTTCAGCTTTTTCTACATCGTAATCTGCAGCTTGAATGAGTTTAAGAAGAATATTCTCAACATCTTCCCCAACATACCCAGCTTCAGTTAATGAAGTAGCATCCGCAATAGCAAAAGGCACATTCAGAATTCTAGCTAGCGTTTGTGCGAGAAGCGTTTTACCACTCCCTGTTGGTCCAATTAGTGCAATATTACTTTTCGCAAGCTCAACATCATCAGGTTTAGATGATGCATTAATACGCTTATAGTGATTATAAACGGCTACTGAAAGTGATTTTTTCGCCTTTTCCTGCCCAATGACATAGTCATCAAGAATTTGGCAAATTTCATGAGGTTTCGGTACTTCTTTGAAGTCCACCTCTTCTTCAGTTCCAAGTTCTTCTTCAACGATCTCAGTGCATAATTCAATACACTCATCACAGATATAAACACCTGGTCCTGCTACTAACTTACGGACTTGATCCTGCGTTTTACCACAGAAAGAACATTTAAGTTGTCCTTTTTCATCGTTAAATTTAAACATGAATTCACCCCTAACCTTTGATCTCGATGAAATCCGAGTAGGTCTATCTGCAAAGGAACTCCGTCAGTCCAATTGAACTTTAATTACTCATGAAGTAATCTTAACGGGCATCCACCACTGGTTTCTCATCCTATTTATGTAATGAAATTGTATCATATAACGCAAAAGGATACGAAATAAAACGACTCTTTAAAGCTTATTATGTATCAAGTTCTTTGTCTTACTACTATGTTTAGCAAATTTGTTACATTTCATTACTACTTCTTTTTGTAAAAACAAGGCGCGATTAAGCGCCTTGTTTTAAATAAGCCAATCTAATAGCTTGTATTAAGCTTTTTTACTGTTGTCTACAAGAACATCGATTGCTTTACGGATGCGTAGGTCACCTTTAAGTGCATCAGTGCCACCCTGCATAGTAAGCATTGAACGAATTTGTTCTTCTTCCATGTTGTACATTGCAGCCATTTTAGAAAGTTCTTCATTCACTTCTTCTTCAGAAACTTCCACATTTTCAGCTTCAGCAATTGCTTCAAGAGTTAGGTTAGTACGCACGCGCTTTTCACCGTCTTCTTGCATTTGCTCACGAAGTGCTTTTTCATCCTGACCAGAGAACTGGTAGTACATTTCAAGGTTCATACCTTGTTGTTGAAGACGCTGTTCAAATTCTTGAAGCATGCGGTCAACTTCTGCATCTACCATAGCGGATGGAAGGTCAATCTCGCTGTTTTCAGTAGCTTTTTCAATCAACGTGTCTTTCTTTTGAACATCAGCATCTTCTGCTTTTTGTTTCTCAAGATTTTCTTTCGTTGTTTTCTTAAGCTCATCAAGTGATTCTACTTCTTCGTTTACATCTTTAGCGAACTCATCATCAAGCTCAGGAAGTTCTTTACGCTTAATGTCGTGAATTTTAACTTTGAATGTCGCTTCTTGACCAGCAAGATTCTCAGCATGATACTCTTCAGGGAAAGTAACTGTTACTTCCTTCTCAGCACCAGCTTTCTCACCAATTAGTTGCTCTTCAAAGCCAGGAATGAAAGTGTTTGAACCAATTTCTAATGAATAGTTGTCGCCTTGTCCACCTTCAAATGGTTCTTCACCAAGGAAACCTTCGAAGTCGATTACTGCTGTATCGCCTTCTTGAAGTTCTCCATCTTCAACAACAACAAGCTCAGCTTGCTTTTCTTGAAGTGACTTAAGCTCTGCTTCCACTTCTTCATCTGTAACGCTTGTCTCTTGTTCTTCAACTTCAAGACCTTTGTATTCGCCAAGTTTTACTTCAGGCTTAACAGTTACTGTTGCTTTGAAGATCAAGTTTTGACCTTTTTCCATTTGCTCCACGTCTACTTCCGGACGATCAACTGGCTCGATACCAGATTCATCGATAGCTTCTGAATAAGCTTTAGGAAGAATAATATCAAGAGCATCTTGATAAAGAGATTCTACACCAAAACGCTTTTCGAAAAGAGAGCGTGGCATTTTACCTTTACGGAATCCAGGTACATTAACCTGTTTCACGACTTTTTTGAACGCTTCGTCCAGCGCACTATTAACCTCAGTAGCGTCTACTTCTACTGTAAGAACGCCCTGATTACCTTCAAGCTTTTCCCAATTTGCAGTCATTTACACATTACCTCCAACAATAAATATATTTCCACTAATCGAGCGTTTAAAAAAGATGACGCCTTTTGGAGTATAAAAGCGTCTGCTGTCTTTTAAACGGTCTCTTTTACTAGTAAATATGGGTTTGCAACCATTTTATTATAACATAGAACAGTTACTTTTCAACACATACGGTATGATTGTAAACCGCGTAACCATAGTACAGCTTACCTATGTTCCCGAATGATCGCAAGGCAAAACATTCTATTTCCATGTATTTCTACTCAAACGGGCGATAAAATGGCTGATTTTCAATGTTCATGATCCGATTTGCAGCCACCTCAAATTCAGAAGACTTAACTTCATAATAATCGCTAAGCTCCTCATTTAACAAGTCTTCACCATTCATTTCAGAAGCCACTTTATGAACAGCTGCCGCCCAAACAGCACTGTTCGATGGTTCGGCTTCAAATGGCGAAATGGCGAACAAATAATGCCACCAAATTTGCATACACATCTCAAAAAGAGCTGGGTTTTTCTGTTCCACCACATGAGAAAGTTTCGATTTAACGCTTAAAGAAAAGTCCTGCAGAAAAATATCCTTCAATTCGGAAGGATTTACAGTAATCTCTCTTCCAAACTTATGTACGATAACTTCTTGATTCAACTCTTTTTCTCTTAAAACCTGTAACACCAGGCTTTTAAGGAGGGGATCCTTATCTGTTGCATTTAAATATGTAAGATAAACTGGAATAGACTTTTTCTCATTAACAGCGCTCAGTTTCTGTATAGCCAACCACTGTTTTTCCGTCTTATTGCTTTCTAAATAAGCAATTAGCTTGTCTGCATCTTCCTCTTGGACAGTTTCAAACTCATCGTCAGAATCGATATCATAACTCGTCATTTGCCTGCTGAAATGCAATAGCTGATAGAGTGATTCCGCTATATTTGACGGAAGTTGATTTTCTTGCAATACCGCTTCGATCATCGTAACTACATTCTGATACTTTCCAAGCTGAACTAATATTGATATGTATACTTGAAAAATGTCGTAATAGTCCCCGATACCCTGCTGCATCATTGTTTCACAGCGTTCAGATGCTTCTTTTAAATCGCCCATTTCAACCAGGCTTAGGACCATTCCAAAATTCCCTTGAGGATGATCTGGTTCGATTTCAAGTAGCTGACTAAAATGTTTATGTGCCTCTTTAATTTCTTTAGCTTTAAGTGCTGCCATTCCTTTTTCGACAAGCTTGCCTGCCACGTTTGGAAAATAAACTATTTTCCTCTCATGCTTTTCTTTATCCATGACGTAATCGCTCCACTCTCTTATATTCTCTATTAAAAGAGTTTACAGCAGGAAAGGCGCAGCTACGATTAGGTATCAGTTTATCAGTATCCACCTGTAAACTCAAGTTGAAGCACGTTACAGGTTCTATTCCCGCTTGTTTATTGTTTCACACGCTCTATTAGTAAAGCGCTACGATAAGTGATTGTTCCCCTGAAAGCAAGTCACAGTACAGCACCGTTTCTGAACGTACTCATTAATGTGTAAGCTATGTTAGGTTATATTGATGAAATGTCGTTTTGGGCTCATTCAAGTGAAACCTTATTTTCACATCGTGAAAATAAGCCAAAAATCAACAACGTTCATTCACACAGCTCAAAGTATAAAAAAAAAGCCATCTTATCACAATGATAAATGCCTTTACGTTATAGATATGGTGTCCCAGGAGAGATTCGAACTCCCGACCCACAGCTTAGAAGGCTGTTGCTCTATCCTACTGAGCTACTGGGACATTGTTTAGTTTGTAGCGACATTTATTAATATAACGAATATCAAAAATAATGTCAATAGAAAAACTAGAAAAACACAGCCTTCGCTGTGTTTTTTCTTAAGTGAGAGAAAATATTTTTGAAAGATCTTCTACTATTTCCCCAGTTTCATCACGATACGTCACGCTAACATCATTTTCAGACCATTCTACAATCGCATAAGTTTGAATCGGCGGTTTTCTCGGAAGTTTGACACTACCAGGATTAAGAAACAGTGTTCCTTCCTCATATACAGATAGGACCTCATGAGAATGACCAAAACAAACAAGATCCGCTTGTACTTCTTCAGCTTTATACTGCAATTTCATTAACGTCATTTTCACATTATATAAATGTCCATGGGTCGTAAAAACAGTTTTGTCCCCTACTTTATCGACCGATTCATCTGGATAACGATGGTCGTAATCACAGTTTCCACTCACTCTCACCTGAAAAGGTAGCATTTCAGATGCATCATAATCAAATTCTGAATCTCCACAGTGGATCATACATTCGACTTCATTTTGATGTCTCTCTACAAGATTCTGCAATTCTTCCTTAGAACTATGATTATCACTTACAACTAGAACTTTCATCTCACGTCACCTCTTCAATTTAGAGTCGAGTCATGAATGCTATTAATGTTAACTCAGGCAAAGAAGCCGTATATTCAACGAATTCAAATCATTAGTTATCCATATGTTTTAAAATAAATCCTTAAATCCCTTTTCTAAACGATCAAGAGCTTGTCCTCTATGTGAGATAGCATTTTTTTCTTCAGGAGAAAGTTCAGCCATCGTTTTACCGTATGAAGGCAGGTAGAAAATCGGATCATATCCGAACCCGTAGTTTCCAGAACGTTCAAAAGCAATTGTCCCCTTGCATGAACCCGAAAAAACTTCCGTGTTTTGACCAGGGATGGCGACCGCTAGAATACATTGAAAAGAAGCTCCACGATCTTCTTCAGGTACATTCTTCATTTCTTCGAGAACTTTGTCCATGTTTGCTTCATCATTTTTATCGAGTCCTGCATATCTAGCCGAATAAACCCCGGGATCACCATCAAGTGCATCTATGACAAGCCCAGAATCATCCGCAATAACCGGTTGGTTTGTTAATTTCATAATGGCTTCGGCTTTTAGTACGGCATTCTCCGCAAAAGTATGACCAGTTTCTGCCACGTCAGGCGCTTCTTCGAGATCCAATAAAGAAATTACAGTAAGCTCTTCTGACTCGAACCTTCTCTTAAATTCTCTTACTTTACCTTCATTCTTTGTTGCAATAAGAAGTTTACGCATCGTCCGTAGATTCCTCCTTTATTTTTGAAGCAAACTCACCGATCACTTCTGTTTGCTTCTGAATCAATTTCTCAACACCATCTTTACCTAGCGCAAGCATTTCATTTAATTGATTCATATTAAACGTTGCTTCTTCACCTGTTCCCTGTAGTTCCACGAATTCCCCACTACCAGTCATAACAATATTCATATCCACATGAGCAGAGGAATCTTCCTTATAACAAAGGTCCAATAAAGCCGTTCCACCTTGATCAATTCCTACCGAAGTGGCTGCAAGAAAATCAGTTAATGGCATTTTCTTAATTTGCTTTCGATTCATACCTTTTTCTACAGCCAGTGCAAGTGCTACAAATGCGCCAGTAATAGAAGCAGTTCGAGTGCCGCCATCTGCCTGAATTACATCACAATCAATCCAAATCGTGCGTTCTCCAAGTGCTTCAAGGTCAACTACCGTCCGAAGTGCTCTTCCAATTAGTCGCTGAATCTCCATTGTTCGACCAGCAACTTTTCCTTTACTTGATTCACGAATGTTTCTTTGTTCAGTAGCTCTTGGCAACATAGCATACTCGGCTGCAATCCACCCTTTCCCCTGTCCTCGCATAAAAGGTGGTACGCGATCCTCTATTGATGCAGAGCAAATCACTTTTGTATCTCCTACAGTAATTAATACAGAACCTTCCGGATGCTTTATATAATCTCTTTCAATATGTATCACTCTAAGCTCATCTTCCTTACGTCCATCAATTCTCATACTCTTCCTCCTGTTCCCCATCTCTTTCATTACTAAATCGTAACCATTTAATGAAACTACCTTTTATCTTTTCTAGACTATGTTAATAAACGTTACTGAATTCTAGATGACCCATGAATTTAAACGTAATAAGCCTAACTAACCTTCATTTAAATAGAAAAAGAGGCAGTACACCTGCCTCTTAATCGTATCATATTCTATTTTAAAAACCCACTTTGTTAACGTCTTCTGGCCTTGAAACTGGTTCTGACAAAGCATTACCAGCTTCATCAATGACTTCTGGGTGACCATCAACAGTAATAGCTACTTCACTAATGCTTTCCTTCTCGGTTAACGAAAGAACCAGACTATTTATAATATCTTTCTGAATAACCATCTCTTCTGATCCAGTTAAGATCGCTTCATTAAAATCTAGCGTTAATAAACCATCTTCCTCTTTAGCCTTCAATAATTTTACGTCTTTAGATAGTTGACTAAATAAGCCGGAATGAACTGCCGGTCCTTCCATTAGTCCTTTCAATACGCCTCGCACATCATCCGAGACGCCTTCCATCCGTTTTGTAACTGGGACGTAGTATGCATAGTCTTCACTTTGAGCCATGAAATAGACGGTTACATCTTCGCTATTGGAAACATCAACCACATTACCCATCTCATGGTTAATCCCATTTGCCCTGCTAACACTCTCACCGATTGGCGTCCCATTCACAGGCATTTCCTGTTGATCATAGCCATTGATTTGAATTTTCACCTTCTCAATTCCGTCAAATTGAGTTAATGTCCAAGTGACAGCCTCAAGAATTTGTTTCTCATTTTCTGCAGCATAATCTTTAAACTCATTTGAGAAATCCACAACCACCGTTTCATCAACTTGATCAACGCCCTGGATAACAGTTCCAGCAGGCAACACAGCTTTAAAACCGTTAGGAAGCATTTCTGTCACTGGACCATCAACAACAAGGTATTCTAACGCTTGCTTTGCAGCACCTTCTACGGCAGGAAGTTGAACGCTCTGTGGCACAACCATTCCATTGGCATCAAGTAAATAGAGTTGACGAGTCGTCATTCCATTAGCTTCATCAGCCGCCTCTTCACCCGTCGCTTCTTCTACTTCACCTTCTTTTGTAGCACCTGTCTCATTATCCTCCATCTGTTCTCCATCTTTTACATAATCGACTTTAGGAGGATCGATTTCCTTTAATGATTTTTCAAAACCGAAACCGCAACCAGATATTGTTAATATACATGAAAGCAACAATAGCGCGAACCCAATTCCGCGTAAACGCATAGCTATCCCTCCCCGGATGGTTTGTACTACCATTTATACGAGTTATATTTCAATTTATACCTGAGTAATTTGAATAACTTGTTTTATCATTTATTAGGAGAGATACGAGCTTCAAAAATTGGCTACGATATTGAACCTTGGTGATTTCTAGAAATTTTTTGAGAAAGACTAATTTTTTGATAACTAAAAAACTCTAATCTTTGATAGATTAGAGTTCGATACGTTCAACATTAGCTACAGGATAATCGAGCCAATGGCTCGCAATCCTAGCGAAGTTGTCAATTGATCCAGTTGTAAGAAATGTATGCGATGGACGTTCATCACCTGTATATAAAAGTGAACTGTACTCTAGAATACCACTCACTTCATATGCTGTTTCATCGCCTGAACAAATAATGGCTGTATCGTCTCCCATGACTGATTGAATCACTGATTCTAATAATGGATAATGTGTACATCCTAATATCAGGGTATCGATTCCTTTATCCATCAATGGGGCAAGCGTGCTTCTGACAGTCTGATACGTTTCTTCACTGTTCAGATTTCCGGTTTCGACCAGCGGCACAAAGGGAGGGCACGCAAGACTTTCCACTTTAATATCATTATCAATAGCTTTAAGGGAGTACTCGTAAGCTCGACTTTTTACAGTACCAGTCGTTCCAATTACTCCAACATACTTATTTGTCGTTTCTTTCAAAGCACTTCTTGCTCCAGGATGAATAACACCTCTTACGGGGATAGATAGTTCATCTTGAATCTCTTTAAGAACGACAGCGGTCGCAGTATTACAAGCAATAATGAGCATTTTAATATGGTATTGCTCTAATAGGTAATTCGTCATTTCCCAGGTGAACTGCCTCACCTCAGAAACCGTTCTTGGCCCATAAGGACATCTTGCTGTATCACCTAAATAAACAATTTCTTCTTTTGGTAGCTGTCGCATAATCTCTCTTGCTACCGTTAGTCCGCCAACACCTGAATCAATAACCCCGATTGGTTTCTTCAAAATATTTCGCCTCTCTACTTACCGGTCCAGTTAGTTCTTTTTCATTTCGTCATAAAGTAAATGCAAACTTTCTTCAAGTGCTTTTACTTGATCCCCCGAGAATTTCTGGGTAATGTTTTCCAAATAGACCTGTCTTTTATGAATCACTTTTTTAATTATTTCATTTCCCTTATCTAATATATGAATTCGTACGACTCGTCGATCGTGTGGGTCTTTCACTCGTTTTACTAGCTCCGTTTTTTCCATACGATCCACGAGATCCGTCGTCGTACTACAGGCAAGATACATTTTATTAGACAGTTCTCCAATAGTTAAATCACCGTATTCAGAAAGCCATTGGAGCGCAAGAAATTGAGGAGGTGTAATGGAAAATTCACTCAAAAGTTCCCGTCCATGTTGTTTAATAATACCAGCAACCATACGAAGTGATTTCTCTATATCAACAATTGACGCTGGTTCTCTTGTTAATTCTTCAGACATCTAGTCTCCCCCTTATAATATCTTACATTCTATTTTGATTGTAACCGATATGAATTGCAAGAGATGACTCCTCCTAACTTCTTATTCATATGCCCATGTATAAGAAGTAGCGTAAAAGACTTACGGAATTCATCATTGCCCAAAAACGAATCATGAACATATGTAAATAAAAAAAGAAGAGCTATAGTTTCCTATAGCTCTTCCGTTGCGAAATGTTCTTGTACATAGGCAACCACTTCTTCATTTGTTGCAAGTGAAAGAATGTGATCGATATGAGAAGAAATCTCTTCTTTAGATAGCTTCGTCATTTGACTTCTAGCAGGCAAAATCGAAGTAGCACTCATGCTGAATTCATCGAGTCCAAGACCAAGAAGGATTGGGATCGCAATCTGATCTCCCGCCATTTCACCACACATACCAGCCCACTTGCCTTCTTTATGAGCTGCATCAATGACCATTTTAACAAGCCTAAGAATTGCAGGATTATATGGTTGGTAAAGGTAAGATACCTTTTGATTCATACGATCAGCAGCCATCGTATATTGAATAAGATCGTTAGTTCCAACACTAAAGAAATCAACTTCTTTAGCAAAAACGTCAGCCATTGCCGCCGTTGCAGGAATTTCAACCATCATACCAATTTCAATATCTTCTGATACCTGAATACCTTCCCCGATTAGCTCCTCTTTAACAGAAAGAAGCATCTCTTTAGCCTGAAGGAATTCACCGACAGTTGCAATCATAGGGAACATTACTTTCAAGTTACCGAAAACACTTGCGCGAAGAAGTGCACGCAGCTGAGTACGGAAAATTTCCGTCTCTTCCAGGCAAAGACGAATCGCACGGAACCCAAGGAATGGATTCATTTCTTTCGGAAGATTTAAGTAAGGTAGCTCTTTATCTCCACCGATATCAAGTGTACGGATTACGACAGGCTTACCATCCATTTTTTCAAGAACTTCTTTGTAAGCCTTGAACTGCTCTTCTTCTGATGGCAATTCGTTACGGCCCATATATAGAAATTCAGTACGATAAAGGCCGACGCCTTCTCCACCGTTTTCAAGGACACCTTTTACATCTTCAGGAGTTCCGATGTTTGCTGCAAGCTCAACATGTTTCTCATCTTTCGTTGTTGTTGGCTCATTAACAAGCTTCGCCCACTCTTGTTTTTTAGCTTCAAAGTGTTCCTTTTTCTTTGTATATTCCGCAATTTCTTCTTCAGAAGGATCAACGATCACATTACCATCGATACCATCAATAATAACTAGTTTACCTTCCACATCTTCAGAAGTAATGGTTTTCGTTCCAACGACAGCTGGAATTTCCATTGAACGCGCCATGATAGCAGAGTGAGATGTTCTACCACCAATATCCGTCGCAAACCCTTTAACAAACTGCTTATTTAATTGAGCAGTGTCAGAAGGAGTGAGATCTTCAGCTAGAACAATAACTTCATCGGTGATTGCTCCTGGAGATGTAAACGTAACGCCAAGTAAATGAGCCAGTACACGTTTAGATACGTCTCGAATATCAGCAGCACGTTCTTTCATATACTCATTATCCATGTTCTCAAACATGCTAATAAACATATTGGAAACTTCACTCATTGCACTTTCAGCATTTACTTTTTCATTATTAACTTTATCTTTCACTGCATTCAACAACTCTGGATCAGATAAAACGAGAAGATGAGCAGCAAAAATCGCTGCTTTATCTTCTCCGAGCTGTTCATTGGCGTGATTCTTAATGACTTCTAGTTCTTCTTTAGCACGATGAACGGCCGCTTCAAAACGTTCAATTTCAGCACCAGCATCAGTAATTGACTTTTGTTCAATTTCAAGTGCCGGATTTTCAAGTACGAACGCTTTAGCGATAGCAATTCCCGCAGAAGCGCCAATTCCAGTCAGTTGGTTAGACATTACTTGCCTAGACCTTCGTTTTCCATAACTTCAGTTAGTCCTGCAATCGCATCGTCAGCATCTGATCCTTCTGCTTTGATAGTGATTTCAGAATTTTGTTGGATACCAAGACTCATAACACCCATGATGGATTTCAAGTTTACAGACTTCCCGTTGTAATCAAGCGTTACGTCAGAGCTGTATTGACCTGCTTTGTTTACTAGTGCTGTCGCTGGGCGTGCGTGGATTCCTGATTCGCTTGTTACTGTGAAATTTTTCTCTGCCATTTTCAATTCCCTCTTTCAAATGTTATATTTTTTTATTTTGATATTGTAATAATATCTTTGTCTTCCCGAGAAACAGTTCCTTCTTTCGAAAGATCAATTGTTTCTCCCTCTTCAAGGTTAGTAAATACAATAGGCGTAATAGTTGATGTTGCATTCTCTTTAATAAATGAGAGATCAACCTTCATAAGCTTCTGTCCTTGCTTAATCTCATCGCCTTCGCTAATGAATACTTCAAAACCTTCACCTTTGAGGTTAACCGTATCAATTCCAACGTGAATTAGAATCTCACGTCCATTAACAGACTCAATACCAATTGCATGCTTCGTTGGGAACACATTCATTATTTTGCCATCAACCGGTGCGACAATCAAGCCATCAGTTGGTTCAATCGCAAAACCGTCTCCCATCATCTTACCAGAAAAGACCTGATCAGGCACTTCCGTGATTGGCATAATCTTACCCTCTAGAGGAGAAATAAGATGATCAGCACCCTTCACTCCAGAAGTTTGCTCACTCTTTTCTTCTTTTTTCTCATCTTGAAGTGGCTTTGGTGTTTTTCCACTCATGATATCTCTGATTTGTCCTTTCAAACCATCGGACTGCGTTCCAAAAATAGCCTGAATGTTATTTCCTACTTCCATAACACCTGATGCACCAAGACGTTTCAAACGCTTCTTATCCACTTCGCCTTTATCTGAAACAGAAACACGAAGTCGTGTAATACAAGCGTCAAGACTTGTAATATTGCTTTCACCGCCAAGAGCTTGAAGCACATTGTAAGCAAGCGCTGTATTATCCTGACCATCGTCAGCAATTTCATCCTCTTCATCTTCTTCTCGTCCAGGAGTCATTAAGTTAAACTTACGAATCGCAAAACGGAAGCCGAAGTAATA
Source organism: Anaerobacillus sp. QJM3NY_32 (assembly GCF_056173645.1). Lineage (NCBI taxonomy): Bacteria > Bacillati > Bacillota > Bacilli > Caryophanales > Bacillaceae > Anaerobacillus > Anaerobacillus sp. QJM3NY_32. The sequence continues at coordinate 2,994,937 of NZ_CM149684.1, forward strand.
GATTAATGCGAATACTAACCCTACTGGAATAACAAGCCACCAGGCAGTTCTACCTTGAAGTACTCCGAATAGAAGGAAATCAATGACACCACCAGAGAAAGTCATACCAATTTTAACATCAAGTAAAGCCATTGTCATAAAAGAAAGACCTGCAAAAATCGCATGAATTCCAAAAAGGACTGGAGCTACGAATAAGAAAGAAAATTCAAGCGGCTCAGTTATCCCCGTTAAGAATGAAGTAAGTGCAGCCGAGCCCATGATTCCTGCTACAACCGCTTTCTTTTCTGGTCTAGCTTCATGATACATAGCAAGCGCTGCTGCAGGAAGACCAAACATCATAAACGGGAATTTACCAGTCATGAATGTACCAGCAGTTAACTCAGCACCATCTTTCAACTGTTCGAAGAAAATCTTTTGATCTCCTCGAATGATTTCACCAGCAGCATTTGTATATTGTCCAAACTCAAACCAGAATGGTGAGTAGAAAATATGGTGTAGTCCAAATGGAATTAACGACCGTTCAATAACACCGAATACAAATGCAGCAAGAGCTGGATTAGCATCAAGCATGTTGTGTGAGAAAGCATTTAGGCCAGATTGTACAGGTGGCCAAACGAAAATCATAATTACACCAAGAATCAAAGCTGAAACCGCCGTAGCAATTGGAACAAATCGTTTCCCAGCAAAGAAACCAAGATATTGAGGAAGTTGAATATTATAATACCGTTTATACATATAGGAGGCAAGAATACCGACAATAATTCCTCCGAAAACCCCTGTTTGTAATGTAGGTATACCCAGCACATTAGCATATGATGCGCTTTCAGCAACTTGATCAGCTGATACACCTTCAAGTACACCCATTGTAATATTCATAACAAGGAAACCTACAATTGCTGCAATACCCGCAACGCCGTCTCCATCAGATAATCCAATTGCTACACCAACCGCAAATAGTAGTGCAAGGTTAGCAAATACTATCCCACCAGACTCCTCCATGACAGTAGCAAGAAGCTGGAACCATTCAGCTGACAAGAACGGTAGTTTTTCAAGTAAAGTTGGATTTTGAAATGCATTACCAAAACCTAGTAATAGTCCAGCAGCAGGTAAAATTGCAACTGGAAGCATTAGCGCTTTACCAACGCGCTGTAAAACCCCGAAAGCCTGTTTAAACATGTGTTTTCCTCCTTTTATTTTTCCCCCAAAAAATTCGAATATAAAAAAGGCATGAGTGGACGGTATGACAACTCAATCAGGATATACTATACCCCAATCAGTTTTTGTCATTCCGGCTTCACTCATGCCTGATCGTATCAGTAACACGTTACCGTTAAGTATGAAATTATTTAGGAGAAAGCCTTTGCAAGTGCATCGTTAAGTAGACCGCTTCTGCATCAGGAAAATTCGTACGAAGTTCCTTCTGCATAATTTTAATCAACTTCCATGACAGATTATAGCACACTGGATATTCTTCTTTCAACACTTTTTCTAATCGTTCATGCGCTTCCACGGGTTGATTTAACTCACTACGTTCAATCGCATGTCTCAGATGACGTACAAGACGCAAATAATCAATTCCTGTCCGACTAATTTCAATTCGAAGAGATTCTTCAATTACTTTAACGAGTTGACTAATTAAAGCGGAATATTTGTTAAGTTTACCTACGCTTCTATTGGTAATGGCACTGTGAATGTGTAACGCAACAAACCCAATCTCTCCATCAGGAAGAGCCACATCAAGCTTATGATTAATTAACTGTATCACTTCTTCAGCAATTGTATACTCTTTTGGATACATTGTTTGCGTTTCGACTAGAAAAGGATTCTTTACATCCAATCCTTGACGAAGGCGTTTAATCGCAAAGGAAAGGTGATCCGTTAAGGAAACGTGGATATGCTCGTCTAACTCCGCATCCAGCTTATCTCCGATTAGCGAAATAGTATCATTCATCATGCCGATAAAAGATTCTGGGACATGTGGAACTAATAACTTATATTGTTCCTGCTCATGCTTATCTATAAGAACAAAATACTTGTCTACTTTGGATTCATCGAGTCTTTCGCCTTGTTTCTGATTGAAGCCAATCCCTTTTCCCGTTAAAACGACTTCATTATTATTCTCCGAAACGGCAATTACGACATTATTATTTAGAATTTTCTTTATTTCAAATTCACCATTCATGTTCAATTTCCCCTCATTAAACCGGTTTCATTTGTGATTATGAACGTACTAATGATAGTAAATAACAGATCGAACGTCAATGAGAAAACGTTCCAATAGGTTGCCCCTTACTCATGTAATATAGTTGATATCATAATCTATTGCTTCATTTATAACAACCCGAAGATATTTTTCTATCTTCCATTCATTTCATATGCCGATATTTTATTATGTCATTATCATACAAAAGAAAATCTACTAATAAGCTACGCTTTTTGTATAAGTGTCTCTTCTTCGCATGAAACCATCTTGTTACATGCCTTTTTGTTATCTTAACATACTATTCATTCTTTTTTATTTTAACCTACTCACTTCATAGACTCATCTCTATAAATTTCTCTTCCTTACCCTTTATCATGAAGTTTAAGTTCCTATGTATCTCATTGATTCTTTTTCACAGAATGACATTTAACTCGAATGAGGAAATAATCTAGAATTAACAGTATAAGCAAACATGACGTTTCACAAAAGAAAAAACCGGCTTTTAAGCCGGCACAGTTTTATATTTCTAATTCTCCCAGTCGAAGCAATTCGACAACAGCCTGAGAACGCCCCTTTACCCCCAGCTTTTGCATCGTGTTTGAAATATGGTTCCGAACTGTTTTTTCGCTAATAAACAATTCTTCTGCTATTTCTCTTGTCGTTTTGTCTTGAACAAGCAATTCGAAAACTTCTCTTTCTCTTTTGGTTAATAGTGGCTTTGGTCGGTAGTGGTTCCCTTTCAACATTCCACCCTCCTCGATAGGGCAACAAAGCAACTTCGATTGAAATTATATAGTCCATACAATATATGAATTTCTATCTTACGTGTTACATTAATTCACACATTGCATAAAAACAGTTTAGAGAATTTATTATGACAACCTTCGTTCTTCTTCATCATTTCCTGAGAAATATCGTAATAAGGTTTTATTCTTTTCTTAAGACTTGGCTCTTTTAAAGAAGCTGTAGATCTTAGAATCAATTAAGTTCTGTCATGATCAATCGCTTCGCAGAAAAAATCGAGAACCCACGGTATAAGCTAACATAGCTTAAGAATTATCTGAAACTAAAAAAAGACCCCCTTGTAGGGGATCTTTTCCTAGTGATCACTTCCAAAAAAGTTTTTGAACGTTTGAAGTGACGTTGCTCTATTCATTGCAGCAATAGAAGTTGTTAGTGGAATTCCTTTCGGACAAGATTGCACACAGTTCTGTGAGTTACCACAGTTCCCAAGTCCACCCTCTCCCATTAAGCCTTCCAGACGCTCCTCTTTGTTCATCTCACCTGTTGGATGTGAGTTGAATAATCGAACCTGTGAAATAGCAGCTGGTCCAATAAACTCCGAGCGACTATTTACATTCGGACACGCTTCAAGACAAACACCACATGTCATACATTTTGATAGTTCATATGCCCACTGTCGCTTATTCTCAGGCATTCTCGGACCAGGTCCAAGATCATAGGTACCATCGATCGGAATCCATGCTTTCACTTTCTTAAGTGCATCAAACATTCTGCTTCGATCTACAGCAAGATCTCGCACAACCGGGAATGTGGTCATTGGCTCTAAGCGAATTGGTTGCTCAAGTTGATCTAGTAAAGCAGTACAAGATTGACGTGGTTTTCCGTTAATGACCATCGAACAAGCTCCGCATACTTCTTCTAGACAACCCATTTCCCAAATAACAGGTGTAGTTTTCTCACCGTTTGCATTAACTGGATTACGACGAATTTCCATTAAAGCAGAAATAACGTTCATATTTTGACGATATGGAATCGTAAACGTTTCTTCATATGAATTAGATTCAGGTCCATCCTGCCTTTTTATCTTAAGTGTGACAGTTTTATTCTCACTCATCATTTATCCCCCGCTTTCTTCTTAGAATAATCGCGTTTACGAGGTGGAATTAATGATGTATCTACTTCTTCATAGTAGAATTCTGGTTTGTTGTTGACTGCATCGTATTTAGCCATTGTTGTTTTAAGAAATTCTTCATCATTACGCTCAGGGAATTCAGGCTTGTAGTGAGCACCGCGACTTTCGTTACGGTTTAAGGCCCCGATTGTAATTACCCGTGCCAACTGAAGCATGTTAGATAATTGTCGAGTAAATGAAGCCCCCTGATTACTCCACTTGGATGTATCATTAATATTGATGTTCTCGTAACGCTCCATCAACTCTTGAATTTTCTCATCTGTTTCCTTTAACTTGTCGTTGTTTCTTACAACCGTTACGTTAGCTGTCATCCATTCGCCAAGCTCTTTATGAATTTGATAAGCATTCTCTGTTCCATTCATCTTCATGATTTCGTCCTGCTTTGCCTGCTCTTCTTGTTGATGCTTTTCAAATAATGAAGAAGAGAGATCCTCAACCGTTGCTTCTAATCCATTAATATAGTCAACCGCATTTGGACCAGCAACCATGCCACCATAAATAGAAGATAATAGCGAGTTTGCTCCAAGACGATTGCCACCGTGTTGAGAATAATCACATTCACCAGCAGCAAATAGCCCAGGAATATTAGTCTGCTGGTTAAAATCAACCCATAAACCACCCATTGAATAGTGTACAGCAGGGAAAATTTTCATAGGGACTTTACGAGGATCGTCACCCATGAATTTCTCATAAATTTCAATAATACCGCCAAGCTTAACATCAAGCTCTTTTGAATCTTTATGTGAGAGGTCAAGGTAAACCATGTTCTCTCCATTAATACCAAGCTTTTGACTAACACACACATCAAAAATTTCTCTCGTAGCAATATCACGCGGTACAAGGTTTCCATATGCTGGGTATTTTTCCTCAAGGAAATACCATGGTTTACCGTCTTTATACGTCCAAACGCGGCCACCTTCGCCACGTGCAGATTCACTCATAAGACGAAGCTTGTCATCACCAGGGATTGCTGTTGGGTGAATTTGAATAAATTCCCCATTAGAATAAATAGCCCCTTGCTGATAAAGCGCACCAGCAGCAGAACCTGTATTAATAACAGAGTTTGTACTCTTACCGAAGATAATACCTGGTCCACCAGTCGCCATAATAACCGCATCTGCTTCAAAACTTCTTATTTCAGAAGTTGTTAAGTTTTCACCAACAACTCCTCGGCATACACCTTCATCATCTAAAATAGCGGAGAGAAATTCCCATCCTTCATATTTTGTAACGAGGCCTGCTACTTCATGGCGACGAACTTGCTCATCAAGCGCATATAGAAGCTGTTGCCCGGTTGTTGCACCGGCAAAAGCAGTGCGATGATGTTGTGTTCCACCAAAGCGTCTAAAATCTAGTAGACCTTCTGGTGTTCTGTTAAACATTACGCCCATACGATCCATTAAGTGAATGATACCAGGTGCTGCATCACACATTGCTTTTACTGGAGGTTGATTTGCAAGGAAATCTCCTCCATAAACTGTATCATCAAAGTGCTCCCAAGGAGAATCTCCTTCTCCTTTTGTATTAACAGCCCCGTTAATTCCCCCCTGCGCACATACAGAGTGAGAACGTTTTACCGGAACGATGGAAAGAAGATCTACTTGCATTCCAGCTTCCGCAGCTTTGATGGTAGCCATCAAACCTGCAAGGCCGCCTCCAACTATCACTAATTTACCTTTACTCATAAGAACAGTTCCCCCTTAAATGCTGGCTCTGTCTGAAAGTTATGTATCAGACGTGGTGAAGACAGTTCACTTTCTTAAACGAATGCAAATAATGCGCGCATGCCAACAACTGAAAGTGCAACGAAAATGACCATTGTTACGTATGTCATCGTACGCTGTGATTTTGGTGTTACTGTGAAGCCCCAGCTTACAAAGAAAGACCATAAGCCATTTGCGAAGTGGAAGACAGTACCAAGTACACCAACGATGTAAAAGATCATCATTCCTGGATTAGACAAGATATCAGCCATCATTTGGAAGTTTACTTCTGCTCCCATCGCAGCTTGTATTCTCGTTTGCCAGACGTGCCAAGTTACAAATATTAATACGATAACGCCAGAAATCCGCTGCAAATAAAACATCCAGTTACGTAAATAGCCATATCGACTTACGTTGTTTTTGGATTGAAATGCGATATAAACACCGTAAATCGCATGGAATAAGAGCGGTAAGAAAATGACGAAAATTTCAAGCAAATACCTGTAAGGAAGGCTCTCCATAAAATGAGCTGCGTCATTAAACGCCTCGGGCCCTCTTGTTGCAAAATAGTTAACAGTGAGATGCTGAGTAACATAAAGTCCGAGCGGAATTACTCCTAGAAGCGAATGCAATTTTCGGCTTACAAAGTCTCGACTTGCGGCCATGTTTTGTGTGTCCCCCTTTTAAGTTGTTAAGCTACCATCTGCCAGTGCATTTTTTTCTAATAAAGAAGTCTTTGCATGCACAGAAATCATCGCTTTCTGTCGATTATATTGTGACATACCCATTGTACTCCCATCATTTAGGACCGTCAAGAAAACGTGTACATTTAGATTTTTCAAAATTCCCTTGCAACACCTGCGTATATCTCAATTGAATACGCTTTCTATATATATAAATTCTATCTATGGTGCTATGGAGGATTTGTCGATAAAACGTTATAATTATTTTGTAGAAAAGCTGGGAGGAATTTATGTTTAAGAAGCGCACAAACTCGATTGATTATAGTCATGAAATAGAAACAACTGCTTTTGGATATGAATTTTATAGAGAAGTTCTTATTCCTGAACTTCTTGGTAGTGAACAGCCGGCTGTTTTATATTGGACTGGAAAAGAAATGGCTAGGCAATTCCCGCTCTCCACTCGAGAAGAGATCGAGGATTTTTTTCAGCGTGCTGGATGGGGTAAATTATCAATTGCACAAGAAAAAAAGAATGAAGTAACGTTTGATCTTCAGTCAGCTCTTATCACTGAGCGAAGAAATACTAGTCGAAATGCTTGTTATCAACTAGAAGCAGGTTTTCTTGCTGAACAATATCAAAATATGCTTCGTTGCATCGCTGAATCCTATGAAACTGATAAAAAGAATGAAATTCAATTCACAGTAAAATGGGACCCAAAAGATCAGATTGAATAGAAAGGAGACCACATGTGGTCTCCTTTTTGATTACATTTGTTTAACAGGGGTTCTTTCATCTAGTTGAAATTTATCGTGTAGCGACTCAATAGCATAAATCATTTTATCTTCTGGAACGATCGTTGACACTTTGATTTCTGATGTACTCACCATCTTCATTTCTACCCCGTGTTCAGCAAGTACTTCAAACATTTGTGCCGCAACACCAGGGTTAGAAATCATACCTGATCCTACTATGGATACCTTAGCAAGTTCTGATTCGTGATAAATATGTTCGTAGGGAAGTTTCACTTTAATGCGACGGAGCACATCAAGAGTTAATTCAAGAGAGGCTGTTTCAATTGAGAATGAGATACTCGTTGTATTTTTCTCTCCTGTACTTTGAATGATCACATCTACATTAATACCATTTGCCGCAAGAGATGAGAACAAGGAAGGAAGTGTTGTAATCTCATTCGGCAAACCTGAAATTGTTATTTTTGTTACATTACTTTCAAAAGCCAGACCTCTAACCACCAAATTTTGTTCCATTGATACGACCTCCTCAATTAGCGTTCCAGGTTCATTCGTAAAGCTCGAGCGGACCTCAAGCAAGATGTTATAGTTTTTTGCAAACTCAACCGCTCTAGGATGTAAGACACCAGCCCCAAGGTTAGCAAGTTCAAGCATTTCATCATAAGAAATCGTAGAAAGCTTTCTTGCACCTTTCACATATCGAGGATCTGTCGTATACACGCCATCCACATCTGTATATATCTCACAACGATCCGCTTTAAGAGCTGCTGCAATCGCCACAGCTGTTGTATCGGAACCACCACGCCCTAGCGTCGCGATGTCAGACGTATCAGTTAGCCCCTGGAATCCTGCTACTATCACAATTTTCCCTTCAGCAAGGTGTTGATTCATACGTGATGCATCAATATCGAGGATTCTGGCATTGCCGTGAAGCGACTCTGTTTTAATTCCTGCTTGCCAGCCAGTTAATGAAATAGCATCGTACCCTTCTTCATTTAATGCCATCGAAAGAAGCGCTGTTGTTACTTGTTCTCCAGTCGTTAGAAGCATATCAAGCTCTCTTGCAGACGGTGTAGCTGTTATCCCTTTTGATAATCCTAAAAGCTCATCCGTTGTTTTGCCCATCGCTGAAACAACCGCAACAACCTCATCTCCATTATTTACAGCTTCCATAAGCCTTTTGGAAACATTTTTGATTTTCTCTACATCTCCAACAGACGTACCTCCGAATTTCAATACGCGTAGTCCCACTCTCTCCATCCTTTCTTTCATGCAGCTCGTTATCCCTCATAGTGCGTAATCATCGCACGTTACAAACACTCACTAACTAAGAGTCGAAATGGATATTAAAAAACTCGGCCACTCACCAGATTGAAATAGCGATAGCCTTCATTTTTTATACTTTAAACTTGTAAAGTGTTTATTAAAGTATAAAAAAACAACAATGAGAAAAACCTCACTGTTGTTTTCATAACAAATCCAAGAAAACGTCCCTTTGTGAGATAGTTCTCCATCCAATTCCCGGGTAGGTATTGGATGACAGCTCTGCACTTATTCAATACAGATCCAGCTTCAGACGGATAAGCGTCTTTCCACTTCGGCAAATCCCCCTTTCAGCTCCTATCACTGAGTCTTAACACTCTTCAGTAAGCTTACTATTGGTTTTTGCGCCTCTACCATCACTTCAACTTTCGAAGTGTGGAACTATTAAATTTCACTCATTATAACGAACTTACGTGAATGCCGCAACATGTTCTTACAAATTAATTTGATTGACTTTCAAATCGAGCGACTACTTCCTCTGCAACATTCATTGGTAGTCCTGCGTTGTGTAAGTCTTCAACGCTTGCTTCTTTCATCTTTTTGATCGATCCAAAATGATTTAGCAGCTTCTTTTTTCTCTTCTCTCCGATACCGGGAATATCATCAAGACTTGACTTAAGCATCGATTTTCCTCGAAGCTGTCGATGAAACGTAATCGCAAATCGGTGTACTTCATCTTGAATCCTTTGCAACAGGTAGAATTCCTGACTATTTCTTGGTAGATAAACAGCTTCAGGAGGATCACCAATAAGAAGATGAGACGTTTTATGTTTCTCATCTTTCGTCAGCGAGCAAACCGGTATGTCCAGACCAAGCTCATTCTCGAGCACATCCTGTGACGCCTGTATTTGAGCTATTCCGCCGTCAATAATAATTAAGTCAGGAAGCGGACCATTTTCCTTAAGCATTCTTGAATATCTTCTTCTCACAACCTCTTTCATAGAACCTACATCGTTTGGTCCTTCCACTGTTTTGATTTTGTACTTGCGATACTCATTTTTCTTTGGCTTTCCATCAAGAAAAACAACCATAGCGGATACAGGGTTCGTGCCCTGAATGTTCGAGTTATCAAAAGCTTCAATTCTGAGCGGAGCTTCTATATTAAGCTTTTCTCCCAAGTTTTCAACAGCATCAATCGTTCTTTTCTCGTCGCGTTCAATTAATGAAAATTTCTCATTAATGGCAATGGTCGCATTCTTCATTGTAAGCTCGACAAGCTCTTTTTTCTTGCCTCTTTTTGGCTGGTGAACTGGAATTTGTAGCAGTTCTTCTACCATTTGAGCATTAACCTGCTGAGGAAGCAATACTTCTTTTGGCTTAGGATGATTTTGTTGAAGATAGAACTGACCGATATAAGTTAAGAAATCTTCTTCAGCATCATTATAGAAAGGGAAAAGTGAAACATCTCTCTCAATTAACTTCCCTTGTCGTACAAAGAAAACTTGAACACACATCCATCCTTTGTCGAAACTATATCCAAAAATATCCCGATCAATACCATCGTTAGATTGGATCTTTTGCACTTCCATAACTTTATCAATATGAAACATTAAATCACGAAACTCTTTTGCTCGCTCGAAATCCATATTCTCAGATGCTGTGGTCATCTTTCTTTCTATGTCTTCTTTAACTTCCTGGTGACCTCCGTTTAGAAAACGCGTAATCCCGTCAATCATCTCTTTATTTTGCTCTTTAGAGACGTCGTTGACACATGGAGCCAAACACTGGCCTATATGATAATAAAGACAGACGCGATCAGGCATTTTACGACATTTACGTAAAGGATATAGTCGGTCCAAAAGCTTCTTTGTTGCACTAGCTGCATAAGCATTCGGATATGGACCAAAATACTTACCTTTATCTTTTTTTATTTTACGTGTCGTAATTAAGCGGGGCTGTTCTTCTGCCGTTATTTTTATATAAGGATAGCTTTTATCATCTTTAAGCATCACATTATATTTCGGATCATGTTTTTTGATTAAATTAAGTTCAAGAATAAGAGCTTCAAGATTTGTGGAGGTTACGATATACTCAAAATCACGTATTTCACTTACAAGCCGCTGCGTTTTTCCATCGTGTGATCCACTAAAATAAGATCTGACTCTATTTTTTAGCACCTTTGCCTTCCCAACATAAATAATCGTTCCCTGGCGATCTTTCATTAAATAACACCCGGGCTGGTCAGGAAGGATTGCTAGCTTATTTTTAAGATGTTGTTCCATGCTGCCTCACCTCACTACTCCTTTTCAAGGCGTATCTATGTTCCCCTCTCATTGTAACACATTACCTCAATTTTCTATTATCTTAAGAACTCATATAAAACAATGTCATGATAGACAGGATCATACAATGTGGAGGATTGGAATTCTTTGACCTTTTTGATCTGACCATCCATCGATATATTCTGTTTCTTAAATCCATCGAGAACCTGTCCTGTTAAAAATACGCGATGCTCATCATAATATTGAAGATCAGATAGAAAGGTTGAATACGTATAAATTTGTTCGTGTTCAAATGACACCTTGTTATAGGACATTACCCTAGTTTCTTCCCAAGTATACACAATGACCGGCTCGTTAATTTGCTCTACATAATCCATCAATTGATAAACAGCTGCTGGATCGTTTGCTTCTTTCATTGTTGAATAGGAAAAAAGTGATTGTATGCTAATCATTACGGCTAAACCAAGCATTATTTTCGTTGAGTTATTACCCTGTCTTCCTAACCCTATCCAGAGAAATCCTAGCATTATTATCCCAGGTAGAGGCAGGATATGTCTTGGCTTATCAATGTTTTGTGCCAAAAGGGCCCATAGAAAATAGCTAAATGCCATAGCGACAAATGCCCATCCAAACCATGAAATTTCTCGCAATGTTCTCCCACTATTTTTCACCCCTTGGAAGATCATGAACGTAAAAAAGGTTAGATATAGTAGTAAAATCATTAGCGATTGACCGCTAAGACCTGTCCAAACTATATTATTCAATATCAGATGTGATATTCGTTCCAAAAGTGGGGCTGAGGCTGAAACCGCAGTTCCACCCCACTCTTCAAAGTGACCTTCAGAGAACCCAAAGGCTAGCTGTAAAAATGCAGCTACGCCACCTTCAGAAGCAGCAAGACCCCCTACCCAAATTAATTGAAAGATGACGGCTATACCGACCTGGGTGAGTAAAAATAAACTGTAGGATTTAATGGACTTATGCTGCTTTTTTCTCTGTATTAATAGTAGTAGAAGGCCGACACCAAAAGGTAAATAAGATAAACGAACTCCTAAAAGTAAACTAAACAACAAAGAAGCGACAACGATGCTCGTGAATGAATGTTCGCGATGAAATGCTTTTTGCAAACTCCATAAGTACCACCATAGAATAGCCACCGCTGCCGCCTCGCTCATCGGTTGAATGGTTAACACGTTGACAAATACCATTGATTGAATAAGAGCTACTGATGCCATACTAAGTGTTTTTGAAAGAAAAGAGCGACTAACTGCATATGCTGGATACATAGAAAGCGACATTAATAGTCCATTCCATAACGTTAAAGCCTCAACGGGATTTCCTATCCATTTATTTAACAACATCCCACCTAGAATAAAATAGGGATATCCGGGAAAGTGAGGTTGCATGGCAAATAAATCAAATCGATTTAGGGCTAGTGAGAAATCGACTTGATCCCAAGAACGTGGTAACTCAGTTGCATAGGCGGTTCTCCACCAAATAATCAACAAGATACTGCTCATTGAAATCAGCCAGATGAGTATTTTAATGCTTCTAGCTCGTATAAGGTATCTACCTGATCGATCCAATCCTAATCATCCTTTATAATTTTTGGTATGGGTCATACGTTAATCTATCCTTTTTAAATACCTCCGATGAAAAAAAGTACAAGACGAAGAAATTCGCCTTGCACTTTGGAAATTTATTTAACTGTCGATTGCTTCATTTCGTTTGTCGCTTTAAAAATCGCTTTACTCGGTTCTTTCACTTCTGATTTTACAGGTTCATTCTTTGAGTTCACAAGAAGATAAATCACTGCAAAATAACCAACGTACGCGATGATTTCTTCAATGGAAGGCATTGAAGAGTAACCGAACAACGCTTTAAAGAAAATTCCAATGTCTCCTGAGAGAAGAGGTGCCACACCATGATCACGAACATAATGCGCGTAGTCAATCGGATGTTCTGGCAAGAACCATGTAAGATCGTATACATGAGGCATTACGCTACCAATTAGTTTAATATCCTGCATCATCGAAATTCCCTGTACAAATAAGCCACCGGCAATAAGTACAATAAAGATTCCAGTAATCTTAAAGAACGATTTAAGCGGAATGCGCATCGTGCCCTTAAAGAAAAAGTACGATACAGCGGAAGCAATCAAGATTCCAGTAATCGCTCCCCATCCTTCAAATCCTTTACCAATATCGCCACCAGTAATTGCAGCAAAGAAAAATACGGTTTCTACACCTTCACGAAGGACAACGAGAAAAGAATGAATGACCATACCTACCACGTTACCCGTTGTAATGTATTCCGTCATTTTCCCTTCTGTCTTTCCTTTAAGATTGCGACTATGTGAAGCCATCCAAAATACCATTTGAGTTAATAATACGGCGGAGATTAGCATAATGGAAATTTTCAGGTAAATCTCGCTTCCCATCGCTGCGAACCCGGTGAAAACAACCTGGAACAACATGGCTACGCCTACACTTGCAACTACAGCAAGCCCAGCACCTAACCAGACATATTTATTATACTGGCACTGTCCCATTCGTTTCATATAGGTAGTTATGATTCCAATTATGAGAAGCGCTTCAAGTACTTCTCTGAACATGATCAGTAATGCCTGAATTTCCATTAAACTTTCCCCTTTCCGTAAACAAAGATTTTAGGAGCGTCGCCGTTTTCTTGTTGTGTAAATTACTACTCCTGCAATCACAACGATGAGAATAACGATTGGCACCCAATTCGATAGCTGACCGAGATCAGTCCAATCCGTTTTTTCACTACCAGCGCTTTCATCCTCTGTTGCACTTTCTCCAAAGTGACCAATTTCAACTGATTTCATATCAAAATGATTTTTTAGTCCATCAAGTATAACTTTCTTACTTTCAGCGTATTTCTCTTCATCTGAATCTTTCTCCCCCACTCCAAAAAGGCCAGGGTTACCAAGCGAATCAAGCAATACCTCAAATTCATTCTTTATCTTTTCATCAAGTTCGGGATTCGTTTGTTTTACCACGGGAGAGAGCGTTTTATATGTGGCATCTGCTTTGCCAACTAGCTTTCTTGTTGTATCATATTCTTCAAAATCTGTTTCAGCGTTTTCAAGTCGACGTGAAATATTTAAGACCAGGACTTGCTGCATATTCGTTATAACAGCTTCCTTGTCTTCGTTGTCTAGCTCCTTTTGAACAGCTTGAACCGCATCTTCACCCATATGTAATTGAATTTCGTCTTTAACGGAAGCAAAAATTTTATTCGCTTCTGCAAAATTCGGAGGAGATTCATTAAGTTTTGCAGACATCTCACTGTATGCTTCAGCTACTTTCTCTTCGGTTGGGTCACCATAAGAGTATGCACTGGCAAGATCAGGAACTGCTAGTATACAAATTAGTGTCATTATTAATGCTGATGACAGAATACGTTTTATCATTTGAAATATCCTCCTCATTGATAATGATAATGATTATCACCATTGAAGTCAATAACAGATCTGCAATTAGTGTGACTTTTCTGCCACCATACTTGTCATGTGTCCAGGCAAGATTTTATGCGCACTATAGTCAATCGACACCTTTTGAACTGGTCGCATCATTTCTTTCAAAATAGCCGGTAAAACAGATGTTAAATACGCTTTAAACTTAATATATGATTCACCAGTAGATCGAACCTGGTACGTAATTGGAACTTCTTTAACTCTAAATCCTTTTCGAACAAGGTTTAATGTAATGACTTGTGCATAGTTGTAGTCATGAATGATTTCTCCATGCTCCATAGCTTGTCTAGAGAAAACTCTCATCCCAGACTGACCATCATAAATCCACCTTTGTAAAAGAAGGGACTGAATAAATGTAAAACAATAATTGCCTAAACGACGATGAAGTCGCATCCCATCAATCGTACCTTTAAAACGAGAACCCATCACATAGTCTGCCTCCCCTTTGAATAGAGGTTCGAGAAGGTCAGCTAATTGCCAGGCAGGGTATTCATTATCCGCGTCAAGCATCACACCTATGTCAGCACCTAATTCTACAGAATAGGAAAGCCCCTTTCGAACTGCGGCACCAAGACCCTGATTGTTATCAAAAGAATAAATATAGTTAGCTCCAGCCTTTTTAGCTACTTCTACTGTCCGATCTGTTGAGCCATCATCGATCACGAGAACGCTCACCTGAACAGAAGGATGAATACTTCTGGGAATTTGCTTAATCACTTCTCCAATGGCATGCTCTTCATTATGCGCGGGTAAAAAAACAATCACATGCTGTTTCATTTGATAATGTCTTCCTTCCTATCATGAAGCGCTTCTTCTAGTATCGCTCCTCTACTATGTGAAGGGATAGGGGCACCTAATAAATGAGCAACGGTTGGCGCTACTGAAGTAAGACTATGCCTTTCTTCTACAATTTTCCCCTTTTCGATAAATGGCCCATTCATAAAGAATGGAACAAATCGTTCTCCTTCATCTAGATGACCATGTCCCCCAATGCCATCTGCTTGTCCATGATCGGCACAAACAATGAGTGTTGTATTTTCCATAAACCCATTCACTTCAAGAAAACCAACGTAATCTTCCACTAATTTATCAGCTTCTTCAATTTTTTGAATGTAATCATCATACAAGACTCCTCTCGCATGACCAGTTTGGTCGGTCCCAATAAGCTGTACAGTGAAAAAGTCAGGGTTTTTATCTAACATAATCTGACGAGCGCCCTCCATAATTTTCGTATCAGCCACATCGTTATTCATAACTGCCGTTACAGTATCTACGTCATCTCCCATAGCGTCAACAAGGTGGGCAATACCGAGTAACCTTCCTGTTTTCCCAACTTTTCTTAACGAATCAAAGATCGTCTCTACTTTCACGCCAAGATTCCAAACCATATTGGACTTAATACCATGCTCAAGAGGATATGTACCTGTCATCATCGAGGAGAAGCAAACAACTGTACGCGCAGGGTATACCGTCTCCATTTGACTGTATTCTGTCCCATTTTTCTTTAATGAATCAAGAAAAGGCGTATTGGCTTCCTGGAATCGTTCTTTTCGCATTCCATCGATTACAATCATAATGACACGCTCATTAGTCGACGTAGGTGGCACAGCTTTCGTATAATCTGATTTAATTGCGGGCTTCCAGTCAAATAAGTAATGGTGAAGAATAAAACTAAATAACCAAATTCCTGCATAAAAGAAAACAAGAGTCGTCCATTCAAAAGTCATTTCATTCTTTACTGAAGAGTCAATAACCATCACCCATAATGGTAGAATTAATAAAAACTTCGGAAGTTGTTCTTGCGCGTTACCACTAGTAGAATCACTATTCTTAAGCACTAACTTCCAAAAACGAGTGAAGTTAAGCCAGCTCGTTCCAATTCGAAGATGGTAATAGAATGTTCCCCAGAAAAAGACAGTAAAGAAAAAATAGAGACCTATACCTAGCATGGCTACTTGAAGTGAAAATGAATCAAAAATCAGCAGGTACCCAATTAGAGGCATCCATAAATAATTTCGTAAAAATAATGGGTAATCATAAACGTAGTAGAGTACTAAAAGAGGCAATACGACGCCTAGTCCAACAAAGAAAGCCCCCCAGAACTCTATAGAAGTCCATTGTGAAATGTAAAATAACAAAATTGTCCCTGTAACAAAGATTGGTGTAAATGGCTTACCTTCATTTAACAGATTCCAGCATCTTGCTGCTATCTTTTCAAAGCCTGACGCTTGTTTCATGATGTTTCTCCTTTCTTATTCATAAACGACTTCAACTCCTGTAATCGAAGAGGATAAAGATAGAACGCCACTAATCCAGCGCCAAAAGAATAAATATACTTAAATGCATGCGTGACAATCGCAATTGAAAGGGCTTCTTCCCATCCGAAACCTACCCGATTAAGTGAAAAGCTCATCACACTTTCGTAAGTCGCAAAGCCACCTGGAGCTAATTGAAAGACACCAGATCCGACTGATAATGATGTAACCCACATGGCATCTGAATATGTAAACAGATGTCCAATAAGACTCGCTACGCTAAATACGACGATTCCTTCAGCTACCCAGCTTATACAAGATAGCGTTAGAACAAGCACCATATGTGGTGAACTTACAAGAGTCTGCATGGTAGTTATCTGCTTATTAAAAAAAGAAGCAGCGTGATGTTTTTTTAGATAGATAATCACCCCACTCACGGTAACACCAAAAATAACAAGCGCTGTTATGAAAAAAGTCAGGTTGATATCAATCCCAATAAGGTCCGCCCCAATAACTGAAAAAACCCCCAACCAGAAGAGATCAATTAACCTGAGAACGAGCACGGATTGAATAGCCATTCCCCATCGCCCTTTTTGTTTCTGCGCAAGCACTCCCATACGCACAGCCTCTCCGCCCTTGAAAGGAAGTAGATGGTTAAAAAAGAGACTATAAAAAACCCCTGCTAAATAAACCCTAATTGATATATTCTTATCAACAAGTAATCGCCAGCACCAACTACGCAGTAAAAAAGAACATGTGTATCCAGTTATCATAGCGATTAACCACCATGGTTCACTTAGCAATTCAGAGGTAAGAGCTAAAAGACTCGACAGATTAAACTCTTGAAAAAGAAGGAATCCAAATGAAATGAATAGGCCAATTCCAAATGACCACTTTAATAAGCGTGATATTTTTTTGCCCATTCGATTGTCCTTCTTAATCCTTCCTCAAACTTCACCTTCGGAGTATATCCCAATTCTTCCCTAGCCTTACTAATACCGCTCCATGTATGCCTTACATCCCCTGGACGAAATGTTCCATCAAGTATTTTCGCATCAGGAAAATAGACACCAAGCGAAGTAATAAGTTCATTAAGCTGAATCGGCGTACCCGAACCGAGATTATAAATCTCTGATATTCCTTTTTGTTCGAATGCTAATGTTATACCTGTAACAATGTCATCAATATACGTAAAGTCCCTAGACTGGTCACGATCATAAACAATGATTTCCTCCCCCTTTATTAACTTATTAATAAATAGAGGAATCGCCATATCGGGACGGCCCCATGGCCCATACACTGTAAAAAATCGTAAAACCGTTAACTTAAAGTCGTAAAGCGATTGATACGCATGGCAAAAAGATTCTGCTCCAGCTTTAGCAGCTGCATACGGAGACTTCACTTTGCCATTTGCCTCATCTTCTAACACCGGGCCATTCTCACGATTACCGTATACTGATGAAGAAGAACCAAATAAAACATGGGGGACTCCCGCATCACCCGCAGCTTTTAATACATTTACCACTACTTTGATATCTTGATCAATATAGTCATGTGGATGTGTTAATGAATATTGAACTCCTGGAAGTGCAGCAAGATGAACCACCTTATCGTAAGAATGCTCTTTGAAGTGAGCATCCGTTTTTTCATGATCTAATAAATCAAAAACGTGAACTTTAATTGACCCAGCTTTTTTCACTTCTTCTAGATGTTCTTCTTTTCGATTAATATCATAATAGGAAGAGAAATGGTCAATGATTGAGACATCGTGACCAGCTGTTAAAAGCGACTTTGCAAGGCTACTTCCTATAAAACCTGCCCCGCCAGTAATGAGTATTTTCATCTCAGGCACTCCTATATTTTTCAGTGTTTCAAATTAATCCGTCCTACAAGAGAAATGGCCGCATTTAGCGGCCATTTCAATCTAAAGCTATTCTACTACACTTTCTAGTTCGGTCAAAATGCGATCACTTAGCTTTTGCACTTCATCTGCATTCTCACTAGCAACTGCATCAAACCAGTTTTGTGCGTCTTCATAGACTGCATCCGTTTCCTCTTCACCGATTGCCTCCATTAATGGCATTTCAATCGCTTTTAAGAATACATTGGCTTCCATTGCAGCTTCTTTACCTTCAGAAAGCTTGTCTTCTTTAGCTAGCTCAGCTACTTTCTCGTGATATCCTTTGATTTTTCCTGTAAACGCTTTTGCGAACAAACCGTTTACTTCATCAGCTTTGATTGCCTCTGGATCGTTACTTATATCGAATAATTCACTTAACTTCTCAGCCGCTTCTTCATCGCCGCCTGAGAGTGATCCTTTTATTGCTTGATAAAAACCGAGAGCTTCTGTTTGCATCACTTGTAACTCATCTGTTTCACCAGTCTTTACCGCTTCTTCAATCTTTTCTGCATAGGAATTAGAAGCTAAGTAGTAGCTCTTATAAATGGACTTATCCGTTACTTGCTTCGTCACAGCAAAATCTTCCATATTCCCTTCAGAAAGCGCCTGTTCCTGCGCTGATAGGCCATTGTTAATATTCTCAACAATACTTGAATCTCCATCAAGTTCATAGTAGGAGTCGCGTTTTTCGGCTGTAGGAACAAATACTTTTTCTGCTAGTAACTGTATTTCTTCAAAATGAAGCATAGCCTCATCTTCTTTGTTAGCATCCTTCGCATCAATCACTGCCTGTTGAAGGGATTTTTGCTTTTGATAAAAGTATGACTGTGTCCCTTTATCAATGATCTGACGAGCTACATTCTTATCAAGCTCTCCAGATTTTCCAGCTTGAATTCCAGTAGAGATAAATGTATCAAACTCATTATCAATTTCATTCACAGCGCTCTTTAAGTCACTAGTGTAGGTAGTTTCAACTAACTCCCAATCTACTTCTTGATCTTCCTTCATTTTGTTTAGTTCATTAGTAATCGTCTGATAAGCTTCTACTTGTTTCGTAGTAGCAGCGCTTTCAATTGACATCTCACTAGACTTATCATCAGAATTCGTTTGTTCTTGCTTAGAACTGTTATTTTCTGTGTTTGTAGCATTTTCAGAATCATTACCACAAGCAGCAAGAACCGTAGCTGCAAGCGTAATAGAAGTGAATAGCATAGCCGATTTCTTCATTATGTAAAACTCCTTTTCGTCAGGTCTTATATCCATGATGATTATATCGAGAACGATTATCAGTGTCAATACCGTTTCATTTGAAGATAACAAAAAAAAACACCCTGATCCTAAAACAGATCAGGGTGTTTGAAACTTAACTAATTATTGATGCTTAGAAAGCGTCTGTGCAAGTGCTTCTTTTGGTTGGAAGCCGACAACCTGGTCAACTACCTCACCATTTTTGAATACAAGTAGTGTTGGGATACTCATTACCCCAAATTTACTTGCTGTTTCCTGATTTTCGTCAACGTCAAGCTTTACAACTTTTACATCGCTCATCTCAGAATCAAGCTCTTCTAGTACTGGAGCAATCATTTTACAAGGACCACACCATGGTGCCCAGAAGTCTGCAAGAACGAGACCTTCACTTGTTTCTTGTGCGAAACTTTGATCTGTTGCGTGTACGATAGCCATACTGTATCTTCCTCCTTAAACATTATCACTTGAGTTTACCAGGTTAAGGCCGGTTGCCTCAGTGTGCTCTGCCAATTTGATTTCATATCAATAGGCACAAAATGAGTATATCATTAATACTCTTTCTGATTCCATTCTTTTGACTTAATTTCATTGTTCCCTATCTCTTCATTAATAAAACGAGCCTGAAATAATGAAATAAGATCGTAATGATCTCTATACAAAAAGCGAGCTAGATAAGCTCGCTTTTTTTCTTAGCTTGTTTGCAATACTTTCTTAAACTCCTGTGTAAGTAATGGTACAACCTCAAAGAGATCACCAACAATACCATAATCTGCAACATTAAAAATGCTTGCTTCAGGGTCTTTATTAATTGCTACTATCACTTTCGAGTTAGACATTCCTGCTAAGTGTTGAATAGCACCAGAAATACCGCAAGCAATATAGAGGTCAGGTGTAACTACTTTCCCTGTTTGCCCAATCTGAAGGGAGTAATCACAATAGTCAGCGTCACAAGCACCGCGGGACGCGCCTACAGCAGCACCGAGAAGATCCGCAAGTTCTTGAAGTGGTTCAAATCCTTCTTCACTTTTAACGCCTCGGCCGCCGGCTACAATCACTTTTGCTTCTGAAAGGTCAACACCTGATGTAGATTTACGGACCACTTCTTTCACGATCGTACGAAGGTCCTTTATTTCTACGGTTTCTTCAAAGACTTCACCAGAGCGTGATTCATCGATTTCAAGAGCAGAAATATTATTTGGACGAATCGTTGCAAGAACAACGCCTTCTTTTACTTTTTTCTTCTCAAAAGCTTTACCAGAGTAAATTGGACGTGTAAATACGACATCTTCACCATCAAGTTCAATACCCGTAGCATCGGAGACAAGTCCAGCGTCAAGCTTACTTGCAAGACGTGGTGCTAAATCTTTGCCCATTGACGTATGGGGCATTAAAATAGCATCCGGATCGACGCTCTGAACGATTTGCAAAAATGCCTGACCATATCCATCACTTGTATAGTTTTTAAGCTTTTCATCTTCTACTTTAATCACACGGTCTGCTCCGTAGTGAAATAGTTGGTCTGTTAAAGAACTAATACTTTCACCAGCAATTGCTGCAATCACTTCACCACCGGCTGCGATTTCTTTCCCAGCACCAATTGCTTCAAATGATACATTTCGTAATTCATTGTCACGAGCTTCTGCGAATACAAGTACTTTTTTGGCCATGTTGATTCCCTCCTATATAACTTTCGCTTCCTGGCGAAGTAATTTCACTAATTCTTCCACTTGATCTCCAATTTCACCTTCAAGTACTTTGCCAGCTTCTTTCTTTGGTGGCAAATAAACTTCAATTGTTTCCGTTTTAGCTTCGATCTCGTCTTCATCTATATCAAGATCGTCGTAGTCTATTTCTTCAAGTGGCTTTTTCTTAGCCTTCATAATCCCTGGAAGTGATGGATAACGAGGTTCGTTAAGTCCCTGCTGTGCTGTTACAAGTAACGGAAGCTGTGCTTCAACAACTTCCATATCACCTTCAACATCACGTTCCATTGTCGCTGTTGTTCCATCAATATCAAGCTTCGTAATCGTTGTTACGTAAGCGATTCCAAGTTTTTCAGCAAGACGCGGTCCAATCTGACCAGTGCTGTTATCATTAGAAACATTCCCGCCAAGGATAATGTCATATTCCTTATCTTCAAAATAAGCAGCAAGAAGGGCAGTCGTCGTATACTGATCACTCTCATCAATGTCTTCATTGTTAATGAGAACTGCCTTGTCTGCGCCCATCGCTAGAGCTGTTCTTAACTCTTTTTCAACTTCTTCGTCACCAATGCTTACAACCGTTACTTCTCCGCCATGATCGTCGCGAAGTTGGATCGCTTCTTCAATGGCATACTCATCGTATGGATTAATAATAAATTCAACGCCTTCTTCACTAATTCTCCCATTTTCAATTACGATTTTTTCTTCAGTATCAAACGTTCTTTTCATAATGACATAAATGTTCATATCTTTATCCCTCCCTGAAATAGTTCACCTTATTTATCTTGAAAGTTTGGCTGACGCTTCTCGATGAAGGCTCGAATGCCTTCTTGACCATCTTCTGAAGCAAATGCCTTTCCAAAATACTCTTTTTCTTTTTGAACGCCTTCATCAAACTTTTCTGATTTAGAATAAGTAAGAAGTTTAAGTGCATAACCAACTGCCACAGAGCTCTTCATAGCAATCTTCTCAGCAAGCTCTTTCGCTTTCGGAAGAAGCTCTTCTTCGCTATACATCTGATTCGCTAAACCAGTTGCAACAGCTTCACGTCCTGAGATTGGCTCGCTCGTTAGCAGCATCTCTGTTGCTTTTGCTTTTCCCACTAATGCTGGCAACCTTTGAGTACCTGCAAATCCCGGTACTAAACCCAGCTGTAGTTCGGGAAGACCTAGCTTTGCATCTTCAGTTACAAGACGAATATGACATGCCATTGCAAGTTCTAGTCCACCACCAAGCGCAGCACCATGAATAGCAGCGATGATCGGTTTTGGGAACGCTTCCATTTTGTCGAATAATTGTTGACCGAAGCTCCCCAAATCAGCAAATCCCTCTTCAGTGCTAACCGTTGTAAACTCTTTAATATCAGCTCCTGCTGAGAAAAACCTTCCTTCTCCAGAGAGCAATATAACCTTTGTTGCTGGATCGTTTTCAATTTGAGTGAATGCTTCTGACAATTCTCGCAATACGTCCGATGCCACTGCATTAGCTGGTGGACGGTTCAGCGTAATTTGTGCCACTTTGTTTTCAGTTGAAATGTTAATGAATTCCACTTCTCCACTCCTCTCAAAACTTTGTGACCCCAGTCAAAGCCGGGGTCTCTATTTATTTGCTTAAGCCATTGATCAAAAGATTATGAAGTGGCTTAGCAAGTGGTTCTAATTCAAATTTGTGGTCTTTCATAACCCAATTCGTTACGGTTTCATCGAGTGTCCCAAAGATCATTTGTCTTGCGAGACGAATATCTAGTTCCTCAATAAACAATCCTGATTTAATTCCCTCATGCAATATGTGATCAACGAGCGTAAGGTATTTCTTAAGTACTTCGCCAATTTGTGCTCGAAGGGCTTTATTTGTTTGTCTTAGTTCCAATTGCGTGACGATAGCAAGCTCATGATCAGAACCTAGATGTTTAAAGTGCATATCAATAAGCGTGAACAATTTATCCATTGCATTATCTTTCTTTACAATTTGTTCCTCTGTCTTATCGATAAAACTTCCCATTTTTTTCTGAAACAACGAAATTAACAAATCCTCTTTATTCTTAAAATAAAGGTAGATCGTACCGTCTGCCACGCCTGCTTCACGCGCAATTTTGGATACTTGCGCTTGATGATAACCATTTTGAGCAATGACAACAACAGCCGCATCAATGATTTTGTCGTATTTCGGACCCCTTTTTTTCCCCTTTTCAACCATATGAAGCTCTCCCTTATTCTTTATCCGGCACTCATTCAAAATGAATGAGCATTCATTCATAATCTTATTGTAGCGATACGACTATGCTATTGTCAACATAAGATTTCTGAACGAGCGCTCGGTTGGAATCGAGAGTTATTTTGCAAATTCATCATATCATAATAAGCAGAAATGTGCGAATCTTTACGGAATTTTAATTGGAATTTTTTATTTAATACGTATTGATTTAACTGAAACCAAAAAACAAAACCAATCGCTACATCGATTGGTTTTGTTTAACTTTCTCTTCGTCGACTAGAACACGACGTAGAATTTTACCAACGGTTGTTTTAGGAAGTTCCTCCCGAAATTCATATAATCGAGGTACCTTATAAGCAGCAAGGTAACGTCGACAATGTTGATCTAAATCATCTTCTGTTATTTCAACGTTACTTTTTAGCACAACGAATGCTTTCACTGTTTCTCCTCTATAAGCATCAGGTACACCAATAATAACGGCTTCTTGAACTGCTGGGTGTTCATATAAAACTTCTTCAACTTCGCGTGGATAAATGTTATATCCGCCTGCTATAATCATATCCTTTTTCCGATCAACGACATAAAAGTAGCCCTTCTCATCTCGGTAAGCCATGTCACCAGTATAAAGCCAGTCATCCTTCAATACGGCAGCGGTTTCATCTGGTAGATTCCAATACCCCTTCATCACCTGAGGACCTTTTACAATTAATTCGCCGATTTCCTTCACTTCAGCTTCTTCATTTGCAGCGTTCACAATTTTTGCATCTGTGTCTGGCCAAGGTAAACCAATACTACCAACGACAGTACCATCTGATAAAGGATTGGAATGGGTTACAGGAGATGACTCAGTTAAACCATAACCTTCCACTAAACGACCGCTAATCTTCTCTTGAAATTTTTGTTGGATTTCAATTGGAAGTGGAGCTGAACCGCTAATACAAGCCTTAATAGACGAGAGATCATAGCGATCGATATTCGGATCATTCAATAAAGAGATATAAATAGTTGGTGCACCTGGAAATAAGGTTGGCTTTTGTTTTTGAATCGTTTTCAATGTATCTTTAGGTTCAAACTTTGGAAGTATGATCATTTTGGCAGCATACATAATCGATAAGTTCATCACACAAGTCATTCCGTAAACGTGGAAAAAAGGGAGAATTCCCATCACACTCTCTTCGCCATATTTAGCATCACGAATCCAGTTCTTACATTGCATCGTATTAACAACGAGGTTATAGTGTGTCAGCATAACTCCTTTTGCGAGACCTGTAGTTCCCCCAGTGTATTGAAGAAGAGCCAAATCTTCTTTGGAATCCACATTAACATGTATATCATCGTTACTACCGTTTGCCACCCATTGCAAAAAGCTATGAATTTGGTCTGTTGAAGGCATTTCAACAAGTAATCCCTGCTTCTTTTGCTTTTGCACGAGTGGATACAAAACATTTTTAGGAAAAGGTAAATACTCCTGAATCTTCGTTACAACAATGTGCTTTAGTACTGTTTTATCTTTTACTTTTAATACTTTCGGTAAAACAAGATCAAGACAGATCATCATATCCGCCTTAGAATCTCTTAATTGATGTTCTAGTTCCCTCTCCATGTATAGTGGATTCGTCTGAACGACCACTCCCCCAGCCATCAATACAGCGTAATAACTAATCACAGCTTGAGGGCAATTAGGAAGCATGATTGATACTCTTCCGCCCTTGCTCAGACCGTGATCCCGCAATGAATTCGCAAGTCGTCTTGAGCGATGAAATAATTCCTGAAATGTAAGTTCTTTTCCCAGAAAGTGAACTGCCTTTTTGTTAGGATGTTTTGTAGCTGCATCAACAAGATACGCATGAAGGGGCTTTTCCTCATACTCTATTGAAGTCGGTACTCCTTCTTGATAATAATCAAACCATTCGTTTGCGCCATTGTTTGTCAATTTTCATCAACCTCCCTTTCACGACTCCTTCCAAACCAAAACTCTCTCTATATGATAATTATAATGAAAACGCTTCAAATATCCTATCTTTTTTTAATTTTTTGAATACATTGGCATTTTAGGTCGTAAAAAACAGACGAGCATACGACATTATTCTATCCATATTTAGGTTAAGTTGTGATAAGAGCGCACAGAATTTTGAAGAAAAAAAAGAACAGGTAAAGTACCTGCTCTTCTTGAACCATCATACAAAATAAAATAAATAAACAATGCCCGCAATAAAGAATATCCCTGATACAACCATAAGAACTTTCCATAAAGTCTCCATATGTGCTCCCCTTACGAAATTCCTGCCCCTATAACAAAGGACAAACCAATCGAAATAACCATAGAAATGAATCCTACCGCTCGATTGTCTGCTGTAATTTCTTTATCAATCCTAAATTTAGGTGTTAAAAACTCAAAGGTGAAGTAACCAATTAATAGAAGGACAAATCCAAAGACTCCCCACCCCATCATGGTCACTAGTGAATCATTATGCTCAATTGAAAAACGAAAGATATTCGCAATACCAAATATTTTACCTCCAGTAGCCATCGCTACTGCAAGATTACCTTTTTGGATTTCTTCCCAGTTACGATAGGACGTTACAAATTCAAATGCTGAAAGAAACACAATCATACAAACAATCACTACGCTATAATTCGCTGCAGTTTGAAATGCGATACTCTCCCATAATTGATCCATTGTGTAAATTCCTTTCTCTACTTCAATTCAACGACAGTTACACCACCGCCGCCTTCATTCATTCCACCCATGCGAAGATTTTTCACTCGGGAATGACGTTTCAACCATTCATGGACACCTTTTCTAAGTGCACCTGTTCCTTTACCATGAATGATTGAGACCTGGTTATACCCTGCAAGTAAGGCATCGTCGATATAGCGTTCAACTTCCATTTGAGCATCTTCATACCTCTTACCTCGTAAATCAAGTTCAGTTTTCACTCGACTATCACTTCCACGAACTGTCACAAACGGCTTTCGCTCAACGACCGGTTTTGATTTAATCGCTTCAAGATCGTTTGCCTTCACATTCATTTTCATTATCCCAAGTTGAACCTGGTATTCGTTCTTCCCGACTTGCTCAACAATGTGCCCCTTTTGGTTAAAGCTAATCACTTTCACTTCATCACCTGGTTGATATGATTTAGTTTGGGCTTTTTTAGGTTTTGGTTTTGAAGATTTTAATTCGGGTTTGGCATCTTCAAGCTGCTTTTGAGCATCAATCAATTGGTGTTCTTTAACAGATCCGTTTTGGAATGTACGCAGTTCCTGAATGATTTTTTTGGCTTGTTCTTGTGCTTTTTCTACTTCTTCAGCAGCTTTCTGTTCCGCTTCCTCAAAAAGTCGCTCTCGCTGTTTTTCAAATTTCTCAAGTTGCTTTTCCAGGTCATTCTTAAGTGACTCTGCTTCTTTTCTAAGTTCAGAAGCTCCTTCTCGATCTAATTCGGCTTGCTTCTGGCTATCTTCAAGCGATGAAATCATCCGATCAACTTTGTTACTTTCGCTTGATATTTGAGATCGTGCATCCTCAATAATATCATCCATCAGCCCGAGGCGTCTTGAAATCTCAAATGCATTACTGCGGCCTGGCACTCCAATTAATAGGCGATACGTTGGGCGTAGTGTCTCAACATCAAATTCTACACTAGCATTCATCACGCCTTCTCGATTATACGCATAGGCTTTTAATTCACTGTAATGTGTCGTCGCAATAACTCTTGATCCACGTTTATATACATAATCAAGTATGGATATGGCAAGTGCAGCACCTTCCTGAGGGTCGGTCCCAGCGCCAAGCTCATCAAAAAGCACAAGACTATTGTGGTCAATGTTCTTGAGAATATGAACGATATTCGTCATATGCGATGAAAAAGTACTTAAGCTTTGCTCGATAGACTGCTCGTCCCCGATGTCTGCAAAGATATTTTGAAAGACCGCCATAGTAGATCCTTCATCAGCTGGTATATGAAGTCCAGATTGAGCCATTAGAGTAAGAAGTCCTGCCGTTTTTAATGTAACTGTTTTCCCGCCTGTGTTTGGTCCAGTAATAACAAGTGACGAATAGTCTTTCCCGAGAAATAGGGAAGAAGGGACGACCTCATCTTGAGGTAGAAGGGGATGTCTCCCCTGTCTTATTTCTAATTCCCCCTCATCATTCATGGAAGGATTCGTTGCTTTTAATTCGTTAGCATATAGGGCACGAGCAAAAATAAAATCAATATCCGCAAGTACATCAACATTATGTCTAAGCGTTTCAGAAGCTTCCGCAACATGTCCAGTCAATTCTGTTAGGATCCGCTCAATCTCAAGTTTTTCCTTAACTTTTACTTCTTTTAGCTGGTTGTTAATTGATACGACCGATTGTGGTTCAATAAACAACGTCGCACCAGAAGAGGATTGGTCGTGGACCATTCCACCAAATGAACCTCTATATTCCTGCTTAACGGGGATAACGTACCGTTCATTCCGAATGGTAATGAGCGCATCTGAAAGCATTTTCCTTGTGCTTGAAGATCGAATGAGACTTTCTAATTTCTCACGAACGCGAGATTCAAAGCTACGAAGCTGGGTTCTAAGTCGACGAAGTGCATCACTTGCAGAATCAAGCAAATCCCCGTCCTCATCTATGCAGGCGTTAATCTCATTCTCCAGCTCATTTTCAGGCATAATTTGACTAACTAAATCTCCGAGAAGAGGAAGCTCTACACCATCTTCAATCATATTATCAAGAAATGTTTTAAATCGACGACCGCCATAAATTGTACTCGAGATGTCGAGTAATTCAGATGGGTTTAGCATCCCTCCAATCTCTGCTCGCTTCACGCTTTGTCTAATATCTCGAATGCCACCAAGCGGAGCTTGACCACGAAGACGGATCACTTTTCTTCCTTCTTCTGTTCCTGCTAACTGTTGGTTAACATCTACTAAAGAATACAAAGGGGTTAACTGTTCTACTTTTTGTTTTCCTAATGAGGATGAAACGTGTTTTCCTAATCGTTCTTTCACTTTATTATATTCGAGTAGCCGTAACACTCTTTTTTGCAATTGTCGTTCCTCCTAATAAAACGGGATTTGTTTATGAGTGACGGTTAAAGAATGCTTCAAGATCTTTAGCCGTAAATGTGTTTAAGACAGTCTCTTTTCGCAGCCAGCCTCTTCTCCCAGCTGCTACGCCGATTTCCATATGCTCAAGCATGTCCATATGGTGAGCATCTGTATTAATCATTATTTTAACATGATTTTCTTGTGCTTTTTGAAGCCATTCCGCTGCAAGATCTAATCGGTTTGGATTTGCATTTAATTCAAGAGCCGTATCCGTTTCTTTCGCAAGCTTTATTAACTTATCATGGCTTAAAGCATACCCTTTCCTTTTTCCAAGTAACCTTCCTGATGGATGAGCAATGAGGTCAACATGGTGACTCCGAAGTGCTGTTTCAAGACGTGCCATTATCGTATCCTCATCTTGGGAAAAGGATGAATGAATTGAAGCAATAACAAAATCCATTTCCGACAGCATCTTATCGTCATAATCAAGTGTTCCATCAGGTAAAATATCCATTTCTACCCCTGCAAATATTCTAAAATCATTCCATTTTTGATTGAGACGATCAATCTCTTCTCTTTGATCTCGTAGCCTTTCTGGTGTCAAGCCATTCGCTACTTTAAGGTACTGAGAGTGATCTGTTATCGCGATATACGAATATCCTTTTGCTCTTGCTCGTTCGGCCATTTCTTCAATCGTATAAGCACCATCACTCCAGGTGGAGTGCATATGTAGATCTCCTTTTATATCGTTCAACTGGACTAATTCAATCTCATCTTTCTCAGCTTCTTCAATTTCACCTTTATCTTCGCGAATTTCAGGCGGAATATAGGCTAAACCAAAATGCTGGTAGAAATCCTTTTCATCTTCAAATGTAAGAACTTCCCCCGTTTCTAAAGACTCTACACCGTACTCACTAATTTTTTCGCCTTTCTTTTTTGCGATTTGCCTCATTTTCACATTATGAGCCTGTGAACCAGTAAAATGATGGAGTGTAGAAGCAAATTCTTCAGGCATTACAATTCTAAAATCTACTGAAACGCCATATTCATCGTCAAGTTCAAGTGTAATCTTCGTCTCTCCCTTTACGACTACTTTAGAAACACCTTCTAATTCAAGTAAGCTCGCTGACACATCAGCAGCAGCAGTTGTCGCTATAATAAAGTCAAGGTCTTTGATCGTTTCCCTTACCCTTCGCAAGCTCCCCGCTCTTGCAAATTTGTCAATGCTCTGGATTTCTTTTAATTGGCTTTCAATGTTTTCAGCAAGTGGTAGCATGTAGGCAATGGATAAGCGTTCAGGTCTTTTACCTGCTTCCTCAATCGCTTCAAGAATTTTATCCTCACTCTTCTTCCCAAAACCAGGGAGTTCTTGAATCTGATGAGCTTCACAAGCTTTTTGTAATGTCGCCATATCAATAACATCAAGTTCCTTGTATAGCTTAGCAAGCTTTTTACCACCAAGTCCCGGTAATTTAAGTAACGGCACAAGACCAGATGGGACTTCCTTCTTTAATGATTCAAGCGTTTCTGATTCTCCTTTTTCGAGGATTTCATTTATTACCGCTGCCGTCCCTTTTCCGATGCCATTTAGCTCAGCAGGATCTTCAATTTGCTTCATACTCCGATCATCTGTTTCGAGTGCTCGGGCCGCTTTACGAAAAGCGGATATTTTAAAAGGGTTTTCCCCTTTCAACTCCATATAAACTGCTATCTCTTCAAGGAAATGAATAACCTGTTTTTTATTCATCTTTTTCTCACCCTTCTTCATAAGATCATTACTACTATCCTATCCATATTCAAACCCAAATCCAATTAATTTATCTTAAAATAAGCGGTAGCGCTCGATTAGATCCGACAAGCGCTACCAATTTAACCAATCGTACTTATGCTAATACAAATAAATAACCCTTCTAATTGAAGGGTTATGCTACGTGTGTACTCCAGAGGTCTTTAATTTGTTCTGTCAACACAGGGGTATGCTTGACGATGCTTTCCGCAAGAAACGAATTTGATATGGCTGTTTGAACGGTTTCATTTGGAAGAAGCGCTGCAATAAATAGAAATAAAAACACGATAATGTATACTTCTACAAATCCAAGCACTCCGCCAAGCCATCCATTTACAGTTCTCAATATAGGTAAATCTGCAAGAAAGTCGAGCATAGAACCAACTATTTGCATGATAATTTTGGTACCAAAGAACAATAGCGCAAACGCAATTCCACTATAGTATGTGGCCTCTAAGTTTATAGCGTCAAACACCATTGCCGTTGAAGATGCCTCGTTGCCGAAGGACGGGTATGGAATCCATAGCTTCAAATGTGGAGCGAGATCCTTAAAATACATGTACGCAACAACAAATGAAACGATAAATCCTGCTAAATGAACAACTTGAAGGATCAAGCCTCTTCGAAGTCCAATTAGGAACCCTCCAACTAATATAATAAAAAGAATTAGATCAACCATCTTACGTTATTCCTCTTCTCTCAGTTTTTTCTTTAACTCTTCAAGTTCTTTTTTAATCATCACATAATCATTTACAATATTAACTGCTGTTAGCACAGCAAGTCGCTTCGTATCTAAATAGGTATTCATTCCTTTAATCTCATTCATCTTCTCATCCACTAAAGTTGAGACTTCACGAATATGTTGATGACTTTTATCACCGATTATTGTATATTGTTCACCATAGATTTCCACGGTTGTACGTATTTTTCCATGACTGTCTGTCACCCCATAAGCCTCCTATCAAGAGAGAGAATCCTATTTTACATCATAGCATGAAAATTGGTATTTTTGAAACACAGCACTCCTGAACCATTCTTGTTCATCTTCAGATTCTGCTATAATAGGATGCAAGCCTAGTTCACAAAAGGAGTTTTGTTATGTCACAGGTTGTTTTAACTGTATCACCTTCCATTATGAATGAAATTAAAAAGAAATACAACAGCCACTTAAGCGATAAACAGCCACCGGGGAGCGTTTTTGTAGCGAAAACTTCTACCTGTACTATTACAGGCTATAAATCTGGAAAAATAATGTTCCAGGGCCCAGGGGCAGAAGGAGAAGCAAGACCATGGCAATCTAGCGGAACAGCGAGTTCTAAAAAGGCAACGAAATCTAAAAAGAAAACAGTGGGCGATCATCAATACTCTCCACCTGGTAATATCTCAACTCTTTCCGCCATCGGAAGTGATGAAGTTGGGACAGGAGATTTCTTTGGTCCAATGACAGTTGTTGCTGCATATGTCGACCAGAAGCAAATTCCACTCTTAAAGGAACTCGGTGTAAGAGATTCTAAAGGAATGAAGGATCCAGAAATTATTGAAATAGCTAGAAATTTGATTAAAACCATTCCTTATAGCCTGCTTATCCTACCAAATGAAAAATACAATACTATGCAGAAAAAGGGAACGAATCAGGGGAAAATGAAGGCTCTACTACATAATCAGGCCATCCAGAATGTGATGCGCAAAGTCCAGGGATATGATGCCATACTCATTGATCAATTCGCTAAACCTGAAGTTTATTTCAACTACCTAAAAGGTCAATCAACAATCGTAAAAGAAAATGTATATTTCGCAACTAAAGCCGAAGAAATTCACCTGGCTGTAGCAGCAGCATCCATTATTGCGAGGTACTCTTTTGTAATGGAAATGGATCGACTTGGAAAAGAATATAATGTAAAGCTTCCTAAAGGGGCTGGACCTGCTGTAGACATAGCAGCTGCAAAGCTTATTCAAAAACATGGAGATCAGATTCTTGGGAATTTAGCTAAGCTACATTTTGCTAATAGCTTAAAAGCTCAAAAAATAGCTGATCAATCACGTCGTTAAAGGAACTCTACGAAAAAAGCTGACTCGAGTGAGTCAGCTTTTTTGATGTTCATTTTATTAATAAAGGTGAGAAGCTTCTAATTGATCTTCTGCTTTCAGCATGACGGAAGTGAAATAGTTAAAGAACATGTCACGATCCACGTCATCTACTACAATCACTTCACGACCTGTTTCATCAAGAACGGTTCTCCCTTGACTTACTCCATCTACATCAACACGACATTTTACTTTTCTTGAATGGATAAAGGATTTTGGTGTCACAGAAACTGTAGTCAGAACATCCCATAAATAGTAAGTCGAATTGGTCTCAACGTGTACAAGTGGAGGACACATGGCGTAGCATTGTCCAATAAAGTCTACACCAATTTCCTTTCGTTTAGCTGCCCACATGTTTCTTACATCATTGGTTAACGGGACTTGATTCGTGCTTTCAAGTGCGACCATTTCGATCTTAATAGAAGTTTTGAAAACAGTAGATACTGCTTCGGGATCCCAAAAAGCATTCCATTCTGCTGTACCATCATGTTCTGGTTCTTCCACATTTCCTACTTCTAGGAAAGTGCCACCCATCCATACTAACTTTTCAATACTCTGTTCAATATGTGGAGCTGTTTCTAACGCTCTAGCAAGATCTGTTAATGGTCCAGTAAAAAGAAGAGTTAGCGGTTCAGAGCTTCGTTCAAGAGTATCAATCAGATGCAAATGAGCAGGTAGTTCTGACATAGGTGTATTCACTTTATTTGATTCATTTAGAATAGGTAAAGCATCGACATAAAAAGCATGCATGCGCCAGTCTTTAGGGAATGGATTAATCCCTCTTGAATTAGAAGCTGCAACATTTAATCCAGTGGCTTTTCCAAATCGATCTATTATTTTTCTGCTTGCAGAAACAGCTGGTTCTAGATAACAATCTGCCGGAATAACCGATACGCCAGCAAGCTCGATCTCTTCCATGTTTAATAATAGAAACAGTGATGCTAAATCATCAACGCCACCATCATGATTGAAATATACCTTCTTTTTTTCCATCCTATATCCCCCTGGTGGATAACTCGCATGTCGCTAACCATCGTTTCCTGAAAGTGAACCTTTTCTATTTATAGCGTTGAGGTACGTTTAAGG
Source organism: Anaerobacillus sp. QJM3NY_32 (assembly GCF_056173645.1). Classification (NCBI taxonomy): domain Bacteria; kingdom Bacillati; phylum Bacillota; class Bacilli; order Caryophanales; family Bacillaceae; genus Anaerobacillus; species Anaerobacillus sp. QJM3NY_32. The sequence continues at coordinate 3,028,575 of NZ_CM149684.1, forward strand.
TCTTCTCAACTTTTTATTCACTCATAGTCCTGTCATTTCAGGTAACAGGGTAGAAACGTTCAGGCCAATTCCCGACATATATGAGCTTCCATTATTCTAATCACTTTGTACTCTATCAGAGCGTGAATAAGGAAGCAATAAGCAAAAAAATGTCGTACGTTTACATTTTTCATTCGAATATTCCAAACATTCCTACTTTCTTAATAGGTCTTGCTACCTATTCTATCTTCTGCTAGATTGATGAATACAACTTCACATTTATCTCTATATAATTTTGGAAATAGGGTCCAAAGAGTTTCTACCCGGCAACCGAGAATTGCTGGACTATAGGGAAGGCATGGCATCGTCACTTAGACAGGCATATTCTGTTTATTTGTGTGCCACTTTTCTTCCTGTAAACTCGGACTTTTTTCTACAAAGTACGGGTTTTTTTGTATTCATCCGATTTAGATTTGTGAAGAAACAACTAGTTTTCAGGGGGAATTGACATCATGAATATTTTCACAGGACTACTCTCGATTATTGGCGTACTTGCTATCGCCTGGTTAATGAGCAACAAGAAAAAATCAGTCAAATGGAGAACGATCGGGGTTGGCGTTTTAATTGAAGGGCTATTTGTTTTATTTGTTCTAAAAGTAAATGCAGGAAAGGTTATGCTCGAAAAAGCTTCTGCAGCTGTACAAAACGTTATTAACTATAGTAACGAAGGCATTCAATTCGTATTTGGCGGCCTCTATGAAGAAACAGGCTTAACATTTGTATTTGCTATAAATGTTTTAGCTGTCATCATCTTCATTTCTGCTCTTGTCTCAGCACTTTATTACATGCGCATTATCCCACTTATCGTTCAAGTGATTGGCATTACGATTGGTAAGCTAATGGGAACGACGAAAGTTGAAACATTTAACGCTGTCGGAAACTCCTTTTTAGGTCTAGCCGAAGCGCCTTTACTCGTAAAACCTTATTTGAAATTGCTCACCAGATCTGAGATATTTGCCATCATGGTAGGAGGTACTGCTTCTGCTAGTGGAGCCATCCTCGTCGGTTATTCACTTATGGGTATTGAACTTAAGTATTTATTGATATCTGTCTTTAGCGTTCCTTTCGTTTCACTTGTTATTGCAAAAGTGATGGAACCAGAAACTGAAGTTTCACAAACTAATGATAAAGTAAAAATGAAAAAAACCGATCATGCCAATATTTTTAAGGCAATCGCCGACGGAACAGTCAGCGGTGTGATGCTTGCGTTAAATATTGGAGGTCTTTTGATAGCATTCATCAGTATTCTAGCAGTTGTAAACGGCATGTTAGGTTTCGTTGGAACTGACCTGAGCTCAATTCTAGGATATATCTTCTATCCATTTGCCCTATTAGTAGGTATTCCAACGGATGAAGCTTTTCGAGCAGCATCCATCATTGGTACGAAAATGTCAATTAATGAATTTGTGGCTTTCCAAAACTTAACCGCCATTCAAGCACAGCTATCTGACAAAACCGTTGCCATTCTTTCTGTCGCACTATGTAACTTTGCTAACTTCTCATCCATCGGGCAGCTTATTATTGGACTAGGGTCACTCGAGCCCACTAAACGTTCTCAAGTTTCTAAATTAGGATTAAAGGCTATTATCGGTGGTACACTAGCCTCCTTTATTACGGCTATATTTGTAGGAATGTTTATGTAAAAAATAGTATAAATAAAAATCCTCCCTATACACGTAGGGAGGATTTTCTATAGTTATCGACGAAGGGCAGCTCCAAATTGTTCTTCTACCGCTGTAAGAACACGGTCATGCGCCTTCTTCACTTCTTCTTCTGTTAAAGTTTGTTCTGGATTGTAATATCTAAGAGAAAAGGCTAGTGACTTTTGACCTTCATCAAGATGTTCACCCTGGTAAACATCAAATAGTTGAATGTCAACAAGCTTAGATCCACCAGCTTCTTTAATGACTTTCTTCACTTCTCCAGCTTCAAGCGACTCACTGACAACAAGAGCCACATCTCTAGTAACAGACGGGAATCGTGGAAGCTTTTTGTATTGAAGGTGAGCAACTTCTGCATTCAGTAACTTCTCCAGATTGATTTCAAAAACGTATGTTTCACTCAAATCAAGATCTTTCTCAACTTCTGGATGAAGTTGACCGATATATCCGATGAGCTCATCATCGAGATAAACCGATGCTGTACGACCTGGGTGAAGCTTTGGCTCTTCTGCACGAGCGAACGAAAGACGATCCTCTAAACCAAATTCAACCGCTATTTCTTCGAGGATTCCTTTTACAACAAAGAAATCAGCGACTTTCTTTTCTTTTTGCCATAGGTGCTCTTGCCATAATCCTGACACTACGCCAGCAAGGTGTTCCTGTTCTACCGGAAGCTCATCACCTGGTAAGAACACAGAAGCCGTTTCATAGAAAGCAACATTATCTAGCTGACGGTTGCGGTTATACTGCGCTATCTCTAGAAGATGCGGAATCAGGCTCGTTCTAAGTTCACTTCTTTCTTCACTCATTGGCATCGCAAGACGAACTGCTTCGGCTGATTCATCAGAGAAGAAAAGACGTTTAGAAGGCGACGTAAGAGAATACGTTACTGTTTGGAAAAGACCAGCGCCTTCAAGCGTACGGCGAACATGGCGACGCTTCACTTGATATTCTGACAGCTGTCCTGGCGTACTTTCTGTAAGAGGTAGCGTTGCAGGAACATTATCATATCCGTAGAGGCGTCCTACTTCTTCAATTAAATCTTCAGAAATCGTTATATCCGGGCGGCGCGGCGGTACCTGAACGGTAAATGTGCCACCAAAGTTCTGATAAGAGAATTGCAGACGCTCAAAAATAGCAGCAACTTCTGTTTCAGAAATTTCTGTCCCAAGAACTTGATTAATTCGGTTCACTTCAATACTAACGTCAAGAGCTTCGATGGTTCGAGATCCCTGTTCAGCAATACCTTTTAACACTGTTCCACCGGCAATTTCTTGAATGAGCTGAGCAGCGCGTTCGCTTGCACCAACAACGCGGTTTCGATCAATTCCTTTTTCAAAACGCGCACTTGAGTCACTACGTAACCCTAGATCTTTCGATGCTTTCCGAACAAGCTTGCTGTTAAAGTAAGCTGCTTCAAGCAAAATCGTTGTTGTGTCTTCTTGTACTTCAGAATCAGCACCACCCATAACACCAGCCACGGCAACGGGTTTTGAACCATTCGTGATGACAAGATGCTCATTCGAAAGCGTGCGTTCAGCATCATCGAGAGTGACAATTTTTTCTCCTTCAGTTGCGCGACGTATCACAACTTCCTTCGATCCAAACCGATTATAATCAAAAGCATGAAGCGGCTGTCCGTATTCCAAAAGAACATAGTTCGTAATATCCACTACGTTGTTAATTGGACGAATACCAGCAGAAACGAGGCGATTTACAAGCCACTGCGGTGATGATTTGATCGTTACGTCTTTAATAATGGAAGCTCCATAATAAGGATTATCTTCTTCATTCTCTACACGAACTGACACATACTCTTCAACGTCTTCATCCGAGCGAACAAGCTCTGGAGACGGAAGTTCAATTGATCGATTCAATACTGCCCCAACTTCATAAGCGACGCCGATCATGTTCATCGCATCAGCTCTGTTTGGAGTAAGACCTAGCTCAAGAACTTCATCATTTAGATTCAAGTATTCAAGCGCATCTTCACCAGGTGTCACGTCTTCACTAAATACAAAGATTCCGTCTGCATACTCTTTCGATACAAGTTTACTTTCAATTCCAAGCTCCTGAAGTGAGCAGATCATACCATGAGAAGCTTCACCGCGAAGTTTTGCTTTCTTAATCTTAAAATTGCCTGGAAGTACAGCCCCAACTTTTGCTACTGCTACGTACTGTCCTTGAGCAATATTTGGTGCTCCACAAATAATTTGGACCGGCTCTTCTTCACCAACATTCACCTGACAAATATTTAACTTATCAGCATCAGGGTGTTGCTGACATTCAAGAACGTGACCAATAACCACGCCGGTAATTCCTTTATTAAGCTTTTCGACTGTTTCAACCTCAATACCACCCTTAGTAATCAGGTCTGCCAGTTCATCAGCTGAGTAACTATCTAAATCTACATACTGCTGTAGCCAATTCATTGATACGAGCATGTTTTATCCTCCTAACTTCCAATCATATTATAGTGAATTAAATTGTTTAATAAATCTGCTGTCATTCGTGTAGAAATGACGTATGTCATCAATACCATATTTCAGCATAGCGATCCGTTCTGGTCCCATACCAAATGCAAACCCAGTGACTTTCTCAGGATCGAAGCCGGACATGCGAAGTACATTCGGATGTACCATACCGCCTCCAAGAATTTCTATCCATCCGGTTCCTTTACATACAGAGCAGCCATTCCCGCCGCAATTAAAGCAAGAAATATCCATCTCCACAGAAGGCTCAGTAAATGGGAAGAAGCTTGGGCGAAGACGGATTTCACGTTCTTCTCCAAACATTTTTTTCGCAAATGATTGGAGCACACCTTTTAGATCACTCATGCGAACATTCTCACCAACCATTAGTCCTTCAATTTGCATAAACTGATGGGAGTGTGTTGCATCATCTGTATCACGGCGATAAACTTTACCGGGCACGATGATTTTAACAGGACCTTCTCCATTTAACTTCTCCATCGTTCTAGCTTGCATTGGAGAGGTATGCGTTCTTAATAGCGTTTCTTCAGTTATATAGAATGAATCCTGCATATCTCGAGCCGGATGATCCTTAGGAAGATTTAACGCTTCGAAATTATAATAATCGGTTTCAACTTCTGGTCCTTCCGCAATCGAGAATCCCATACCAAGAAATAGGTCTTCAATTTCTTCGATTACCCTCGTTAGTGGGTGATGATTTCCTCTCTTAATTGGACGACCCGGCAGAGAAATATCGATCGTTTCTTTCTTTAATCGTTCTTCTACGGCTGCTTTTTCTAAACGAGTCACTTTCTCCTCTAATTGATCCGAAATCGCTGAGCGAATTTCATTAACGAGCTGCCCCATTTTCGGACGTTCTTCTTTAGACAATTTCCCCATACCTTTGGAAATTTCTGTAATTGGACCTTTTTTCCCAAGGTATTTCACTTTGATATCCTGCACTTCTTTCATTGAAGAAGCTTGCTGAATTTCTGATAGTGCTTCTTCTTTCAACGTTTGTAAACACTCTTGCATCTTTTCAACCTCCACTTCATTTTCGTGTTTGCTTCTTTTTGCAATAAAAAAATCCTCGCTCCCCAGAAAGGGGCGAAGATTTGATTTCGCGGTACCACCCTAATTCACCGATAGAGTACACCTATCAGCCTTAAGCAAAAAATAACGGCTTGTAAACCGATCCGCTTTCGAACGAACAAAGCGGCAACTCCAGAGCGAATTCGGCAGCGTCCCAATAGAAATGCTTTCAGTCTCGGCATTTCCTCCCTGCAAAGGCAGCGGCAGCTTACTACTCTCCATCATTGTTTTTAACATATATAAGTTGCTTTTAATTATAGAAAAAAATCGCTATATCCGCAAGCCTTATTATGAAGGTAACAATCCATACATCAGAATTCCTGCTGCAACGGCGACATTTAACGACTCTGCTTTACCATATATCGGAATATACACGTTCTCGTCTGCTAAACGTTGAAGCTCGTCTGATACACCGTTTGCTTCGTTTCCAAGAATGACAGCAAACTGAGAAGATGAATCAAGCTCTTGATATGGCGTTCCTCCACTCACTTCTGTTGCGTATATAAGCATGCCAGCTTCTTTTAATTTCTGAACTTCTGTCACCAAGTCCCCTTTTATTACAGGAAGATGATAAATAGATCCCTGGGTGGATCGAAGCACCTTACTGTTATAAGCATCAACGGTTCCATGTCCAAGTAGAAGGCCGTCGTATCCAGCACTATCTGCAGTTCGAATAATCGTTCCCAAATTACCGGGATCCTGAATGGCGTCCAGTAATAATAGTTTGCCATGACGAGGTAGTTCAGGCTCAACCATTTTACAAACGGCCATAATCCCCTGTGGTGTTTCTGTATCCGTTAGTTCTTGCATCACTTTCTCCGTAACAGTATAGACAACAGGAAGCACTTTAAACGGATAAGCAGATAAGTCAGTGCCTTCTGTCACAATCAATTCTGTGATTGAAGCTTCAGCCTTTGCAGCTTCTTCTACAATATGTGGACCTTCAATGATATAAGAGAAAGCTTTCTCTCTACCCTTTCGCGTCTGAAGTTTTTTCCAATCTTTCACTTTTTGATTTTTAGCGGATTCGATAATCATTATGCTCTCCTTCAGTTTTCAATGTTTCCATTATAAAGGGTTGAAAGGGAAGATTCCAATAAAACTCATGAAATTTCTTCAATTCGCTCATACTAATGAGGCTTGAACCAACAAGCGAATGAGAAAGGTGAGGTGGAAAGTATGGACCTTAACTTACGCAAAGCGATTCTCGCTAATATTAATGGCAACAACGAGGAGCAACTCGAAGCGACAATCCTCGACGCCATGCAAAGCGGAGAAGAGAAAATGCTCCCTGGGCTTGGTGTTCTTTTCGAAATTCTTTGGAAAGAAGCACCAGAAAATGAGCGAGAGCAAATGCTCTCTTATATGGCACAGGGTGTAAATTAACAAGCAAAATCCGGTGGCAAGAGCCACCGGATTTTGTGTTCTAGTTAAAGATAATTTCTTTCACAGTATCAGCATCAAGCTTTTTAATCACTTCAACAATCAAATTAACTGCATTCTCAAAATCGTCACGATGAAGAATCGCTGCGTGAGTATGAATATAGCGTGTGGCAATTGTGATGGAAAGTGCAGGTACTCCATTTGCTGTTAAATGAATTTTACCTGAATCTGTCCCACCGCCTGCAATAGAGTCAAACTGATAAGGAATATTGTTCTCATCAGCTGTATCTGTTACAAAGTCACGAAGACCTTTGTGACCGACCATTGAAGCATCATACATAATAATTTGAGGACCTTTCCCCATTTTGGATTGAGCGTCCTTATCACTTACTCCAGGAGTATCACCAGCGATACCAACGTCAACCGCAAAGCCGATATCAGGCTTAATCATGTTTGTAGCCGTAGTCGCTCCGCGAAGACCTACTTCCTCTTGTACCGTACCAACGCCGTAGACAGTATTAGGATGCTCTTCTCCTTTTAGCTTACGAAGTACTTCGATCGCAATAGCACAGCCAATACGGTTATCCCATGCTTTCGCCATAAGCATTTTTTCGTTATTCATAACAGTAAATTCACAAACTGGAACAACAGAATCTCCCGGCTTAACGCCCCATTCCATAGCCTCTTCTCGGCTTGAAGCACCAATATCAATGAACATATCCTTCTTGTCGACCGATTTCTTACGCTGTTCAGGAGGAAGAATATGTGGTGGTTTAGAACCGATGACGCCCATAATGTTACCATTACGAGTCATGACGTTAACACGCTGTGCAAGCATAACCTGCTCCCACCAGCCGCCAACTGTTTGGAAATAAAGAAAGCCTTTATCATCAATACGCGTTACCATAAAGCCAATCTCATCGAGGTGACCTGCAACCATAATTTTTGGGCCTTCTGCTTTACCTTTTTTAACCGCAATTAAGCTGCCTAGATTATCATACATGATTTCATCTGAAAGAGATTCAATGTGCTTCTTCATCACTTCACGAGGTTCACGTTCGTTACCTGGTACGCCATTCGCATCAGTGAGTTCTTTCAGCATCTGCAACGTTTCGTCTAGCTTAGCCATATGTATTGCCTCCTTGATATGTATTCTCTGTTCATTATAACGGTTTCCGAAATATTTCACAATTCAGAGGACTCTTGAATCTAATATCCCTGATCCTGTCGAGTATGATTCACTTTATTTTTTTTCAAATACGCTTCATTCATTTCTTCAAACCGTAGCCCGATAAGTTGTCCAAGTAAAAGATAACTTTCCATTAAATCGTTAAATGCTTCCTCATTTTTTTCACTTGCCACTTGATCAATCGCTTTGTAGACACGATGGAAAGCATGTACTTCAGAGCCAGCGGGATCGCCTTTTGACACCGCTTCATACGTTGTAATGCCCAATTCAATCCCTAATGAGAGAATAAAATGAATACCATCCACATACTCCTCTAGAATCGTTTCTTTAGGGGAAGGAGCTTTTTTACTCCAATATTTAAAACAACGTGTTTCATTCGCTAGTTCTCCAATCTCGACTTTAAGAGCAAGTAGTTTATTCTCGAATAAATCTTCATGCTCCAAATTGTGTTCCTTTACAATCCGAGTATCAAGTTGTCTTTGTAATGTAAATAATTGTTCGAATTTCAATGAACTCTTCCTTTCTTAAATCTTTTCTTTTTATGAAACCTTTCTTTATCATATACGTATAGAGAATAGAAGCATAGTGAAAATGAGGTGCTGACTAATGATTATTATTCTTTTTCGTCTTGTCATTCTCGTAGCCATGGTATTAATCGCTTATTCTGTCATCCGCTTTTTTATGGATCCAAAACGAAAGCTGGAAAAAGCTCACGATCATAAAGAATACTATTTTTTTGATGACTCGTCCAATGTAAGAAAGAATTTTCTCGTCACCTACAAAGGTGCCTTATTCGAAGGTGAAAAGTACCTTGGCACTACTGAAAATTCGTTCGATATTATTACACTTTCAGTAGGGGTAAAAAATGCATCAGAACTATATTTACTTGAGAAAGAAGATTTCTATTTTCTTGAAAAGGAAATGGACATCCGCTATCCTAGTGCAAAAATTGAATGGAAGAGCCCAGTCAAAGAATTTTTACGCCATCGCGAAAATACTTAACAAACAAAACCCCTCCGATCTGGAGGGGTTTTGTTTGTTTACGATCAAATTAAAAAGCTTTTTTATCTCACAGGCTGAAAGAAATCCTCCCACTTCATAATCCACTCTCTTCTTCTTAGTAAATAGAAAAGGATGACAAGTCCACACAACATAAGTACGATGACGACCGGATCGAACCTACTAATCGCCGTTCCAAAGAAAGAATACAACAAAGCGAGAGGTACATTTGAAATGAGGGATGACCGCAAATAATCTCTAAAGTCTTTAGATACCTCAATTAAACAAAGGGAAATGAAATGAAAATGAACGAAAGGCACTAATCGAAGAATGGCAATTTGCCCAACTGACATTGGCATATGTTTACGTGTCCATCGTTCTTTCATTCGAATAATTTTCTTAAACAAACCCGGCGTCCGCTTAACAACTAAATAAAAAACCGTACTTACAACAGTAATCCCAATCAATGAGTAAATCGTGCCATATATTGCGCCAAACATCACTCCACCAGCAACACAAACAACGCTAACGGGAACAAATACAAACTGACGAATAAAATGAAAAATAATGAAATAGAACGGGGCGTAAATTCCGCTATTTGATACAACCTCCACAAGCGGTAGGACGAGCTCATTCATGATGTTCCCCCCTTCCTTTAACCTTTATGACAAGAGACGAGCTGTTATGTCAAAAAGCGAAGAATCTCGATTAGAATATTATTTGGAAATACGTGGACAATAAGGGGAGATTTAATCAGTTCGGTAATTGGAGGGGATAAATTATGGATGAACTTGTTATTGCTCGTTCATTATTTGGAATGACAATGGGCGTACATATTATTTATGCAACACTCGGTGTAGGCTTACCTTTAATGGTTCTTGTAGCAGAGCTCATGTATCAAAAAACAAAAGATAGAGATTATGCGATAATGGCCAATCGATGGACGAAAGGGTTTGCTGTTTTACTAGGGGTGGCGATTCCTACAGGAACCATTGCAGGTGTACAGCTTTCTCTCTTATGGCCAGGATTTATGGAAGTCGTTGGACGAGTGATTGCATTGCCCTTTCAAATTGAAATATATGCTTTCTTCCTAGAAGCTCTCTTTATGTCAATCTATGTTTATGCTGCAGATCGCCTTTCTCCAATCATGCGAATTGTGAGCGTAACGCTTGTTGCATTCGGTGCGAGCGCATCAGCTATCTTAATTACAAATGTCCACGCTTTTGAAGGTACACCAGCTGGATTTGAGATAGTAGACGGAAAGTTCGTTAACGTTGATCCATGGGAGGCATTCTTCAATCCTTCCTTCCTAGTTACAGCTGGACACGTAACTGTTTCTGCTTTAATGACAGGGGCATTTGTTATCGCATCGATTGCGGCATATAAAATGATTCGTCAACGAGGTAATACGAGAGAATATAAATTTCATCATAAAGCATTAATGATGGGGCTCGTTATCGGAGGGGTTTTTTCAATCTTGACCGCCTTAAATGGACATGAATCTGCTCAACAACTGTATCAATATCAACCTGAGAAACTCGCGGCGGCGGAAGGTTTGTTTGAAACACAAACTTATGCACCACTTGCTATTGGCGGCTACACCGATAAAGAAGAACGTGAGGTAAAGTGGGCAATTGAAGTTCCGTGGGCACTTAGTTTTCTATCCGACGACGCATTTGATACTGAAGTACTCGGTCTTGAAGAATGGCCTGAAGAAGAGTGGCCACCACTATTTGTCCATACCTTGTTCAATTCAATGGTCGGGATTGGTTCCCTACTCATGCTATTGTCTATTGTTGGATTTACTTGGTACAAAATCCTTAAACGAAAAGAATTTCCACGCTGGCTCATGTGGGCATTTATTGCTGCAGGTCCGCTCGCCATTACCGCAATTGAATTCGGATGGATATTCGCCTGTACTGGCAGACAGCCCTGGATTATCTATCACGTTATGAAGACAGAAGAAGCGGTCACTACTTCAGGAAATATCGGGCTGCTCTTTGTTCTCTTTCTCATTGTGTATATCATTTTAATGATCTCAACAGTCCTCGTCCTTCGCTACTATTTCAATCGTAACCCAATTAGCGAGGAACTCGATCAGTAGGCACCTGTCTATACCGTTAAAAAAGAATAAGAGGTGAACCACATGTCAGAAGCATTTTACGCTATCACATTAATATGGGGTCTTGTATTTATTTATGCGGTGATGGCCACAATCGATTTCGGTGCTGGGTTTTGGTCCATGATCTATTTAAATAAAAACAACACGAAAGCGACAAATATTGCGAATCGCTATTTATCTCCATCTTGGGAAGTAACAAATGTATTTATCGTTGCCATTGTCGTAGCTCTTTTCAGCTTTTTCCCTGGAGCAACGTTTACCCTTGGTACTGTCCTTCTCATTCCAGGGAGTTTGATTATACTATTACTTGCCCTTAGGAGTGCGTTTCTTGTATTTTCTCATTCCGCTTCTTCAAATTACAAACGCCTCTTAACCTTGATATCAGGAATAACTGGTTTTCTTATTCCAGCTCTCTTGATTTGCGTGTTGCCTATTACGCATGGCGGATTTATACAAACATCAAACGGGATAGAACGTCTTTTATTGGGTGAATTATTTACAAGTCCAAGTGTTTATGCTTTCATGGCCTTCGCCATCTCAAGCACGCTCTTTCTATCATCTCTGCTGCTTTCTGATTACTCTAACGTATCAGGAGATGAAGAAGCTTATCAAACTTATAGAAGGGATGCTATTCTTGTCGGTCCAATCTCACTAGCGATGGCGGGTTTACTCGTTCTCACTATTCGAACGGAAGCTCCATGGCTTTATGACAATTTAATGGACTATGTACCGTGGTTAATTGGTTCTATCACAACCTTTGCAATCGGATATCTCGCTCTCTTTATTCCTAGAAAAACAGGTGTCGGTATTCCGAGGCTTGCTATGGTTAGTATCGTTACACAATATTTACTTGCTAGTTATGCTTATGGTTCAGCTCATTTACCTTATATCGTATATCCAAATGTAACGATTGAAACTGGATTCACAGACCCCGCTACATTTAGAGCATTAATCGTCACCTACATTGTAGCCTTCTTTATTTTAACCCCAGGATTCATCTACTTCTGGCGCCTATTTCTGAAAGACAAAAGGTACCTTAAACAAAATGAATCCTAATTGAAAACAAGTTCGTCTTATGAAAAAAAGAACAATACACTAAATAAAAAAACGCCCATTCGGCGTTTTTTCTACATATAGATGTATGCATAGTTAACAAAGAGCACGAGATGAAGAGCTAATAGAGCGGGGATGCCATACACAAATTGCTTGTGTTTTGTTTTATGCCTAAAATTCTTCATTCCAGTTAAACCACCGAAGCTTCCTCCGAAGATAAATAAAAACCATAGCGTCTTTTCAGGAATTCTTCGCTTTCGATTTTGCGCTCTACGCTTATCGATCCCCATAGCTATGAAACTCCAACTATTGATGATCGCCAAATATATTCCTAATACAATTAAACCATCCAACACTTACTCTCTCCTCTATTATAACTTTTTTCAAAAAGGCTATGTTAATGAACGCTGTTGATTTTGACTCATTTACGCTCTGTGAGACAAAATTGAGAATCAACGATATAAGTAACATAGCTTACAAAAAAACCACCCTCAACATGTGAGGATGGTTTTAAAGAACTTATTTCAAGTTTTCTTTTGCTTTTGAAGCTAGTTCAGTAAATGCTTTTTCGTCATTTACTGCTAGTTCTGCAAGCATTTTACGGTTGATGTCGATACCAGCTGTTTTAAGACCAAACATCAAACGGCTGTAAGAAAGTCCGTTCAAACGAGCTGCCGCGTTGATACGAGTGATCCAAAGCTTACGGAAGTCGCGTTTTTTCTGACGACGGTCACGGTAAGCGTACATGTTTGATTTCATAACTTGCTGATTAGCAACTTTGAAAAGCAAAGACTTAGATCCGTAATATCCTTTTGCGAGTTTTAACGTTCTTTTACGTCTACGACGTGTTACGTAGCCACCTTTTACTCTTGGCATACTAAACCCCTCCTAATTTCTGTGTCTCAATAATATAATAACCGATTACTTCTTGTTGTAGATTAAAGTCTTAATGCGCTTGAAGTCACCTGCGGAAACAAGAGAAGCTTTACGAAGCTTACGCTTCTGCTTTTGAGACTTGTTACCGAACATATGGCTAGTGTAAGCACGGCTGCGCTTAAGTTTACCTGATCCAGTTTTCTTAAACCGTTTTGAAGCTCCACGGTGAGATTTCATTTTTGGCATGAGTGAGTTCCTCCTTCAAGAATTACTTTTCTGCGATAGGTGCCAAGATTAGGAACATGCTGCGTCCTTCCATTTTTGGTTTGGACTCAACAGTTGCAATATCTTTGCAATCTTCTGCTAGGTGCTCAAGCACCTTTTTACCGATATCAGAGTGTGTAATCATACGTCCGCGGAAACGGATCGATGCTTTCACTTTGTCGCCTTTTTCAAGAAACTTACGTGCATTACGAAGCTTCGTATTGAAGTCGTGTTCTTCAATGTTCGGGCTCAAGCGAACTTCTTTAACGGTAATGATCTTTTGTTTCTTACGCGCTTCTTTCTCTTTCTTCTGCTGCTCATAGCGGAACTTTCCGTAGTCCATAATGCGACAAACAGGAGGTTTCGCGTTTGGAGCAACCATTACAAGATCAAGATTTGCATTACGAGCCATATCTAATGCCTCAGTTTTGGATTTCACACCAATTTGGTTTCCGTCTGCACCAACTAGACGTACTTCCCGAGCACGAATGCCCTCATTGACGTTCATATCTCTACTAATAATCAGCCACCTCCATGGTTATTGTTCGATGATGATCATCTAACATGATGTCATTAAATGGTTTATATCCGGTTCAAAGCATAAAAAAAGCGTCGGCGCATACGGCACCCACACATTACACAATTATAAGAACAGTGTACCTGCAAACTACCAGTTACGGCGTCAATCAGGTGAGAAGCGGGCGCTTCTGCTTGCTTTGTTTCCGATATTTAATTACCTAAGACAGTATACCATGCTGACCAAATGTATGTCAAGGTGATAAGATTCGTTCGAAGTGCACTTGATTATCATAACGAATCTTTCCCTTTGTGACAAGTGTTTTTTGTAAATTTCTTTTCTATATTAATAAAAGACCGGCAATTATGCCGGTCTTACATTACTTCTTCTGTTTAATTTCTTCTTCAATTCTAGCTGTGAAATCATTCAATGAAACAGTCTCAGAATCCTGCTGGCTGTAGCGGCGTACGTTAACCGCTTCACCTTCAACCTCTTTATCACCTACTACGAGCATGTAAGGAATTTTCTGCATTTGAGCTTCACGAATTTTGTAACCAATCTTTTCATTGCGTTCGTCAACCTCGACACGAATTCCTGCACGCTGAAGTTTTTTCTGAACGTTCTTTGCATATTCTAAGTGAACTTCTGATACCGGAATAATCTCCGCCTGGATAGGTGAAAGCCAAGTTGGAAATGCTCCTTTGTATTCTTCAATTAAGAATGCTACGAAGCGTTCCATTGTAGAAACAACGCCGCGATGAATAACAACTGGACGATGGTGGTTGCCATCTTCACCAATATAAGATAGATCAAATCGCTCTGGAAGTAGGAAGTCAAGTTGAACAGTCGAAAGAGTTTCCTCTTTACCTAGAGCTGTTTTCACCTGAACATCCAATTTCGGACCATAAAACGCAGCTTCGCCTTCAGCTTCCACATATTCGACGTTTAGGTCATCCATTGCTTCTTTAAGCATTCTTTGTGCTTTTTCCCACATTTCATCATTGTCGATATATTTTTTCTTATCTGCTGGATCGCGATAAGAAAGACGGAATGAGTAGTCACTGATGTTAAAGTCTTTATAAACTTCCTGGATAAGCTCGACAACTTCAATAAATTCTTGCTTGATTTGATCAGGACGACAGAAGATGTGAGCGTCATTTAGCGTCATCGAACGTACGCGCTGAAGACCTGCTAGCGCTCCAGACATTTCATATCGATGCATTGTTCCAAGCTCCGCAACGCGGTATGGAAGACTACGATAGCTTTTCAGATCGTTTTTATAAATCATCATATGATGCGGGCAATTCATTGGACGAAGAACAAGTTCTTCTGTTTCATCCATTTTCATCGGAGGGTACATATCATCCTGATAGTGATCCCAGTGACCACTTGTTTTATATAGATCAACATTTGCAAGGTGAGGTGTATATACATGGTTATACCCAAGACGTTCCTCAAGATCTACAATATATCGTTCAATCGTCCGACGAATAGTCGCCCCTCTTGGCAACCAAATCGGAAGTCCCTGTCCTACCTCTTGGGAAATAGTAAATAGCTTAAGTTCTTTACCGAGTTTGCGGTGATCACGTTCTTTAGCTTCTTCTAAAAGATGAAGGTATTCTTCAACTTGAGATTGCTTTGGAAAAGCTGTTCCATAAATGCGTTGAAGCATCTGGTTTTCGCTATCTCCACGCCAATAAGCGCCTGCAATCGAAAGTAATTTAAAGGCTTTTATCTTACTAGTAGATGGAACGTGTGGTCCACGACAAAGGTCAAAGAATTCACCCTGTTCATAAATTGTCACTTGTTCGTCAGCAGGAATAGCTTCTAATAGCTCTAATTTGAGCTCATCGCCAATCTCTTTAAACATTTTCTCTGCTTCACTGCGACTTACAACGATACGCTTCACTTCAAGATTTTCATTAATGATTTTCTTCATTTCTTTCTCAATCTTAGGCAGGTCCTCAGGCGTAATAGATACAGGGCAGTCAATATCATAGTAGAAACCACTATCAATAACCGGCCCTACTCCTAGTTTTACATCACTGTAGAGGCGTTTAATTGCCTGTGCCATAAGGTGCGCTGTACTATGACGAAGCACTTCAAGACCGTCCTCACTTTCAGGTGTTACAATTTCAATAGAAGCATCTTCTTCAATTTCGCGTCTCAAATCAAAAAGAACACCATTCACTTTTCCTGCAAGAGCCTTTTTCTTTAGGCCCGGGCTGATTGAGCTTGCAATCTCTTCCGTTGTTGTCCCTTTATTAAATTCCTTTACAGAACCGTCAGGAAACGTTATTTTTACCATTTCAGCCATGCTTCTTCACTCCTTTTTTTGCATATAAAAAACACCCATCCCAAAAGGGACGAGTGTTGATCTCGTGGTTCCACCCTGCTTCCCGCATAAGATAATAACCTATACGGCTCAGACTGCTGTAACGTAGCAGAAACGCCACCCCATTTCCAGGGCAGAGTTCAAAGGTGGTAAGTATGCTCGTCTCGCTAGGAAGTTCGCACCAATCCTTCCCTCTCTGAAAGCTAACAACACATCTCATGTCCTTATCGTAACAATTACGTATATGCGTGTATGTAGGTATTATAAGTAGTGTACATATGAAAATCAAGCTTATTTTAAGGATTGCCTGAAAAAAATAGTTTAGACATACGATACGGAAAAAAACTTAACCTTTCTTCAAACACATTTCGGATTGTTTGAACGAGCCCCTCATCGGAATCATCCGTGTAAATACAAACTTCTTCTGGAGCAAGCAGCAGAAGGGGAAATAGAATTTCAGAATCTATCTCATCTATGGTTAGCCCAACAGGAAGATCTTCCAACTTCCCCTCTATACCAGTTAATAGTGACCCATTCATATCAAATAATTGATATGTTTTATCATAAACAAGAACTACTTTTTTCTGAAGAGATTGCCTGGATCGCAATAGAATTCTTAAACCTTCAACGAAGTTTTGATATTCTTGTTCAAGTTTATATTCGTCAATCGCTTCTCCAATCAATTCATTTAGCAAAGCACGATAAGGACCCGTTCGAAATCTTAAAAAAGAATCAAACAAAATGGTTCCACCCTGTTCAATACACGATAATGTTGACTGAAGCAGTACGTCCCTTCGATTAGCATAGCGATGAGCACCTGGATAGTCTTCTTTATCCCCATCTCCAATACTTCGAGCAATGGATGTAATTTCACCAATTTCATCTTTATCTTGATAATAATACGTTGAAGTTAATAGCTGTTCCATCCAACGCTTCTCATAGAAGGTACTCACACAGTTAGCAATGCATTGAGAAATCTGATAACACAGTTTTGTATCATATGGGCCTATCGCAACAGAAAGACTTAACTCTTCTTCATTTACAATGACTGAGTCACCGATTTTAATGAACTTGTTCAATTGATCGAATACAAATTGGAAGTCATCTATATCAGTAAATGTTATCGAAACCAACGCATTCCCTCCTGTCCACTACCTTCTCATTAGAATCTATATGGCAGAATATGCGAAATGATGTATAGAACCAAAAAAAAGCCTTCCGTAATGGAAGACTTTAAACTCGTCTATTTTTACCCTCTAAAAATACAGGCGTGGTAAAGTGCTTAATTCGCTCCATAATCCGCTTAGCTTTCGTTTCTTCAATTCCACTTTTATGGGAATAAGCTAAATGATCTTCAAGCAAAGCATAGTCCAGGTTAGATGAATACAGAGTTGGTAACCCCTCAGTCATACGATATTGTAATAAAGCTCCAAGAATATCATCTCGTACCCAACTTGAGATATTTTCCGCTCCAATATCATCAAGTATCAAGAGCGGTGTTTCTTTTAAATAATCAAGCTTTTCATCAATAGATTGATCTTGAATGGCGCTTTTCATTTGACGGAAGAAATCCGGAGTATAAATAAACTGAGAACGAACCCCTTTTTCTTTCGCCAGCTGGTTTGCAATAGCCCCGAGAATAAACGTTTTCCCTACCCCAAAACCTCCATGAATATAAAGCCCTTTAGTGGTTTCACCAGGAACGAAATCTTCTACATATTGAATCGCCGTCCCAATCGCTTCAATTCTAACAGGATCTTCATCATCCAAATCCGCGAAGGTAGCCTGAAGAATTTCTTTCGGAATATAGTAGCTTTGAATCATCTGATTACGCTTTTTGTTCTTATCATCTTCAATTCTTGTTGGACAACGGTTGTAGCGAATATCAATCACCGAACGATTAATAAATAGCTCAGGCTCGTACCCCTCCATCATATTAATGCAGTTCGAGAGACCAGGGCATCCTTCACATCGCTTTGCTTGTGTTGTATATTCATATAGTCTTGCAAGACTTCTATCAATTATTTTGTCATCGACCTCGTCATGCTCTTCAATAAATGCACGAATATCTTCATCGGCCATAATAGCCTTCTTCATCTCTTGGTACTGTTCCTGGAATTTCTTATTGCCTGGCATCTTGTTAAATGATTCCTGGATTGATTCCATTCTTGTTCACCCCGCTTATTTCTTATATTTACTTAGCATCTTTTTAAGCTGATCCTGTTTCTCAGATCGCTCCTCATGAGACATATCCGGTTCTTTTTGATCTGAAATCCATTCAGGCACTTTGTCTTTTCTAGCGGCAGGTTTCCCACGATTGGAAGAGCCTGTTTTTTTCTTGGCCGGTTGCTGAAGCTCTTTAATGGCAAGGTTCATTGCTTCTCTTACTGTCTTTACCCTTGCCCTTGCCCAGTGACTCGCAAACTTTTCTACATAATTCTTCGATAACTTCTTATCCTGCGTTTCTAGAATGAAATCAAGTAAGACATTCATAACACCAGGAGTCAGCTTTTGTTCATCCATTATTCGCTCCACAAGCTTCATATCTGCTTCAGAAGGTTTTCCCCCTTCAGCTGCCCGCTGAAGAATATCATATGGCGTCATCTGTTCATATCTCTGCGCCGCTTTCTCTTCTTCTGTCTCAGGTTCTTTCTTATGAAACTCTTGTAAAGAAACAGGTTGACTTCTATATTGGAGAGCAGGCACTTTGCCACGATTTTCAAGCGCGAACCAACTGCTTACTTCCTTGCGCAGTAGATCATCAGAAAGTTCGTCATGGTGAATTGCAGCTTGTTCCACAATCCGGCCCATTTCATATGGTTCAATTTTATACACAAAAGCAAGTCGCTCAATCGTTTTCTTAACAGACTCTGTAAACATTTTCTCAGTGACAATCATATCAGAAATGTGCTGCTTCATCATATCGAAGTCGAATTGCGAAGAAGTAAAAACAAGGCCTTTATTTTCATCACGTTTCTCTATCGTTACTTCCTCTTCTACTTCGCTCATACCAGTCATTTCAGACGGGTGAAGAGAATCGTATACTTCATTAAATGATGCAGTCACGTCACTATACTCAGCTAGATCTGCCTTTTCCACTGTGAAGTGCTTTTTTAGATCATTGTATCGATTACGTCCTAATCGATTGAATAAATAAATATTCAGTACGCCATCATTGAAGAAGCGTTCCGGTGTGAGAGGAGCTTGCAATTCATAAGTAAAATGTCTAGGATCTCCACTGTCTTTTACATATGTTTTCAACAGGCCAATTCCTTCTAATTTACGTCTCTCTTCAAGTACTCTCTTCAAATCCCATCTCATCATAAGTAGCAAATTATGATGAGTCATTGTTGTAACAAAATGATTCTGCTGCTCATGAGCACTCCAGAGAGTCATATAAAGACTGTAGGCCGGAGCCCCGATTAAAGGTTGATATAACAATGTTAGTACTCTTCGATCATACTCGTGCAAAAGTCCGGATGCTTCAATCTGAAGCGTATCAACAGGAAGAAGTTCTTTCCAATGCATATGCTTCACCTTTGTATTCCTCATAATTTTTGAAACCGTACAAAAAAAGAGCTTACGCGAAGCTCCCCCTTTGTTATTCTGCTCTGTTAATTAATTCTTTTAATTCGCGGATAAAGACATTAATATCTTTAAATTGACGATAGACAGAAGCAAATCGAACATAAGCAACTTCATCAACCTTTGCCAGCTGATCCATAACAAGCTCTCCCACAACATCACTACTGATCTCGGAAGCTCCCTGATTACGAAGATCACGTTCGATTTCATTAACAATTGTTTCTAGAGTTTCAAGTGGAACAGGCCTTTTTTCACAGGCTTTAATTAAACCTCTAAGAATTTTATCCCTGCTAAACTCTTCTCTAGTTCCTTCTTTTTTCACTACAATAAGCGGTATTTCTTCAACTGTTTCAAATGTCGTAAATCGATACGTACACGATTCACACTCACGGCGCCTACGAATCGAACGGCCCTCGTGAACCGGCCGAGAATCAAGCACCCTTGTACCATTGTGATTGCAGTTGGGACAACGCATAAGATCATCTCCACTAAACGAACAAGATTTCTACTACTATTTTAGCATAAAATGTGTCATGACACACCTACCCTTAAAACTGCTCAGAAATCCCTGTTCCGATTAACGTAAGTTTCTTTTTTAAATCATTATAAATGGTTGCAATGACTTTCTTACTGTATCCGAAATCAACTGGAAGTGGCGTCTCTGTTGAAACAGAGAAATCAACGGCAGTTCTATAAGCACGAACCGTGACAACTGTTACAACAATAAGGGCCTTTTTAGGACCTTTCACTTGAAAAACAAATTCTCCACGCTCCGGAGAATTCGTAACGATTTCACCTTTATAGTGTTGTTGAAGGACGGCTTTCGCTTCTGTAAAAGCCTGTTCCTTTGTCGCTTTAAAATAATGGGTTTTAAGAGCATCATTCGGATGTCTTTCCCCAGTTTCAGAACGGTTGCTAAAAAATTCTTTTATTCCCACCCCAGGTCCTCCTCTATTTTTTTTAAGAATAGCAATAAATGACTGATAAATCAATCACATTGAAAGGAATAGGACCGATAGGAAAAGCGAGATGTCTTCTTAGTGAATATAAAAAAAGAGTGCACTGAGCACCCTTTTCAATCATTGTATTATTATGAAGTAAACGCTGACTGTTCTTCTCTAACTTTAGGTTTGACCGGACCCATGCCTCGAGGAAGTTCAATGTTTTCTCGTGAATCTGCACCGAGAGCATCAGCAATATAGTTAGCCGCAACGTTCGGATCAAGATCTCCACAAGTATATACATCAATACTTGCATAACCATGTTCAGGAAAACTGTGAATCGTTAAGTGTGATTCAGAAATAATAACAACACCACTAACGCCTTGTGGAGCGAATTTATGAAATGCAACTTCACGAACCTCAGCACCGGACTTAAGAGCAGCTTCAACAAATGTTTCTTCAATAAATTTCATGTTGTTTAATTTTTCAATGTCACAGCCCCATAGTTCAGCAATGACGTGACGACCCATTGTATCCATAGCAAAATTCCCCCTTTAAATTTACTCATGCATTGATTAGCATGCGGTATCGAAAATCCACCACGGGGGAAAGTTAGTCCGATGAGGTCCTAACCCTTTAAGTAGTTTTCAATGCCAAATTGCTATAAAAGAAGTTCACGAAAAATAGTATAAGGCTTTTAAAATAGATTTGCAAGAATAAATTAAAGAACCTTTTTGTTAGTTCGTCGTTATTGAGCATTAAAGCTCATTATATTCTTATATGACTAATTTTATCCTATTAACTGTAGTATGATTCAATCATTCAAATATATTTGGTTTATCGTTAACTGCTCCTTTAACTAAGATGTGAATTTCACGAGTACTATCATTACGTTATTTTACATACCGACTATATTAACGAGCCTTGTTGATTTTTGTAGTATTTACGCGCTGTGTCAACCCATTGATTCGAACAAAAATCGAGCTATCAATAACACAAGCTTATAAAAAAAGAAGCGGTGATATACCGCCTCTTCTCCCACTTTCTATACGATTGCTTTCAATCTCTCGGGTATTCTTTCTCCCACATACTTCGCCATATCAACAACTCGGCATGAGTAACCCCACTCATTATCGTACCAGGCAAGGACCTTTACTTTCTTATTCTCAACGACCATTGTAGAAAGTCCATCGACAATCGATGAATGATCATTTCCGTTGTAATCAATGGAAACGAGAGGTTCATCAGAGTAGCCAAGAATTCCTCGAAGCGGTCCCTCGGAAGCAGCCTTTAAAGCATCATTAACCTGATCAATTGTCACATCCTTCTCAAGATCTACTACAAGATCTACAAGTGAGACATTTGGTGTAGGTACACGAAGTGACATGCCGTTAAGTTTCCCCTCAAGGTGTGGTAAAACTTTAGAAATTGCTTTTGCCGCTCCTGTCGAAGTCGGTATGATTGACTGACCACAAGCGCGAGCTCTTCTCAAATCTTTATGGGGGTTGTCGATATTTTTTTGGTCATTCGTATACGCATGCACAGTTGTCATCATTCCCGAGACAACACCAAAGGATTTATCAAGCACCTGTACTACAGGAGCAAGACAGTTGGTTGTACAAGAAGCGTTTGAAAGAACGTGATGTTTTTCATTATTGTATTCGCTTTCATTTATGCCCATCACAATTGTAAGATCTTCATTTTTACCAGGAGCTGTTATGATTACCTTGGTAGCACCCGCATCAATATGATAGGCTGCTTCTTCTCTTGTACGGAATTTACCAGTGGCTTCAATCACAATATCGATCCCCATATCCTTCCAAGGAAGACTTTTCGGATCACGGTTGTTTAAAACAACAACTTTTTTACCATTAATTTTTATCCCGTTTTCAACAGGGACTACTTCTCCATCAAATGTACCGTGAATGCTATCATATTTAATTAAATGGCTGAGCGTTTCCGGCGGATAGCTAGCGTTAATTGCCACAACTTCTAAACTATCTTCCATAATTGCCTTTCTAAATACCATACGCCCAATTCTTCCAAAGCCATTAATCGCTACTCTTGATTTCATCCAGCGTTCCTCCTGCCATATATGTGTTATACTTATTTCCCCTATCACAAAATTAGTATAACATATAATATGCAATTAAAAAGATTAATTTACACTATTTTTGTAAATCGTCATATATCTGAGCAATCGTCTAAATAAATACAAAAAAACACGCCAGAAAGGCGTATTTTTTTAAATGATTTTCCATTTAGTTAGAATGTTCCTAAGCTGCTTATCTGTTTCTTCACGTGTTCCCATATTATCAATCACTTCATCAGCAAGCTTTTTCTTCTGTTCGATAGGCAATTGAGAGTGTATGCGATCAGTTGCCTCTTCTTCTGTACTACCGTCTCGCTCCACTAATCGTTTCAACTGGACGTCAGCATTAACATAGACAAGAAGTGTTTGATCTACCATATGAGTCAGTTTACTTTCAAATAACAGCGGAATATCGAATACCACGTGAGCGTTTCCTTGTTCTTTATAAGCTGCAGCTTCGTCAAGCATTCCTTTTCGAATAGCAGGATGAAGAACACGATTTAATTGCTTACGCTTGTCATCGTCCTTAAAGATAACAGAGCCAAGCTTCTTCCGATCAAGCCCACCATTATCATCCTTCATTTCCTCTCCAAACAAACGAAAAATCTCTTCTAGAGCTGGCTCACCAGGTTCAACCACTTTTCTTGCCATCACATCTGCATCAATTATTGGTATGTTATATCGGCGAATCATTTCTGCCACAGTACTTTTTCCACTAGCAATTCCACCGGTAAGTCCTATATCCATCGTATCTTCTCCTTTCCTACATTCTCATAAAGCCCAGAATGATGAGTAAACACCCTGGTAAAAAAGAAAGTTTATCCATCCATTTAATATTTGAAGTGAAGTTACCAAACTTAAGACCTAAAAGCAGGAATAACGAACTCATACATGCGATTAAAAGAGAAGTTTCAATTGGTGGAAACCCAACCATTGACGCACCAATCCCTGCTCCAAAGGCATCAAGCGACAATGCTGCACCGAGCATGATAGCTTCAATACCTGTAATCGTACCGGAGTCATCAAAATCGGCTGTTGTCGGCTTTCTTAATATACTGATGACCACTCCAAGCGAGCGAATTTCATAATGAAGAAGGATTCGCTCTGAAACAGTTTTTTCTGCTTCTTTATTGTTACGAAACATTTGATACAGCACCCAGCCACCAAGCGCAATAAGGATGCCGCCTCCAATACGCTGGGCTAATATATCTGATATCCATAATTGTAAAAGGGACCCGAACCCCATAGCGACCAACATGGAGACCGCCGAAAAGATTGAAATAATGAGAATTGACTTAAAAGGAATCCTCATTCTTCGCAAGCCATAAGTTAAGCCGACCCCAAATCCATCTACACTTACTGCAAGTGCTAAGAAACAAAGAGAAACCCAGTACATAGGCGAGCTCCTTCCATACTAAAATCTTAAATAGTATATGAAAGCAGCCCATCCAACGCTACGAATCACTCATTTATCTGACAGTCAGGACAAAATGTCGTACCGCGCCCACCGACTACGATTTTGGAAAGTTCTCCATTGCACCTCTTACACTCTTGACCTGCTCTACCATAGACAAATAAACTGTCCTGATAAGTTCCAACTTTTCCCTGACTATTTACATAGGAACGTATTGTACTTCCACCTTTGTTTACAGCATCTTTTAACGTATTCACAATCTCAGCATGAAGCTCTTCAATTTCGTTTTCTTTTAACGTTGAAGCCACTCGCTCAGGATGAATACCAGCTTTAAACAATGCCTCATCCACATAAATATTTCCTAACCCCACAACGATTGTTTGATCTAATAATACCGTTTTTACTTTCCTAGAAGTCTTTTTAAACCCCTGTTGTAAAACTTCTGGGGTAAACTGATCAGAAAATGGTTCATAACCTAGCTGAGCAAGCGGCAACTCATTTTCTTCTATTCCAATCGGAAACAAGTGCATCGTGCCAAATTTACGTACATCATGGTATCGAAGTTCTGTCCCATCATCAAAAGTGAAGAATACGTGAGTATGATGATCAAACTCTTCTTCTATAGATGTTAACTTATATTTCCCTTCCATTCGAAGATGCGAAACGATCACATCATCCTCGAGTATAAGCTTTAGAAACTTCCCTCTTCTTCTTACACCCTTAAATGTCTGTCCAATCACCTTCATTTTAAATGCTTCGACATCATCAGGTTTCTTGATGATTTTTGGCCATTTTACTAATACATTTGTAATTCGTTTCCCTACGATTAATTCTTCGAGCGTGCGTTTAACTGTTTCTACTTCTGGTAATTCAGGCATTATTCCCTCTCCTTTGATGCCTACTTCGCATCATACCAGGTGGAGCCATATTCATAATCAACTTTCAGCGGTACATCCAGTTTGATTGCAGATTCCATCACTTCAGGTACGATCCGTTTTAACGTTTCAATTTCTTCTTCTGGTGCCTCAAAAATTAATTCATCGTGTACTTGAAGTAGCATACGCGTTTTTAGATTTTCTTCTTTTAATCGCGTATCCATTTGAACCATCGCAAGCTTAATAATATCAGCAGCCGTTCCTTGAATCGGTGTGTTCATTGCCGTTCTTTCAGCAAACCCTCTTTGATTAAAGTTCCTTGAGTTAATTTCGGGCAGATATCTTCTTCGCTGGAGCATTGTTGATACATACCCCTCTTCTTTCGCCTTAACAACTACATCTTCCATGTAATTTTTCACCCCTGGGAAACTCTCTAAGTACCGATCGATGAATTCGCCAGCTTCCTTTCTCGAAACGTCAATACTTTGAGAAAGACCATAATCACTAATACCATAAACAATTCCGAAATTAACAGCTTTCGCGTGTCTTCTCATATTCGACGTAACGTCATCCTTGTTAACGTTGAACACATTCATCGCTGTTTTCGTATGAATATCCTCATCCTGTTGGAAAGCTTCGATTAAATTTTGATCCTGAGCGATGTGTGCAAGGACTCTTAGTTCAATTTGCGAATAGTCTGCCGCAAACATAACCCAGTTTTCATTAGATGGAATGAAAGCTTTTCTAATCTTACGGCCTTCTTCTAAACGAATCGGGATGTTCTGTAAGTTAGGGTCTGTAGAACTAAGTCGACCTGTTTGCGTGAGAGCCTGGTTAAACCTTGTATGAATTTTCCCAGTATCAGAATAGATCACTTTTAGTAAACCTTCTACATATGTTGAATTCAACTTCCCTAATTGACGGTAAAGAAGAATTTCTGGAATAACATCGTGTTTACTTTCAAGCTTTTCGAGTACATCAGCTGAAGTTGAATATCCAGTTTTTGTTTTCTTAATCACCGGAAGCTCTAGCTTATCAAATAGAACCTCACCGAGTTGCTTAGGCGAATTGATGTTAAACTCTGTACCTGCAAGTTCAAAAATCCTTGCTTCGATTTTGCTTAATTTCTCATTTAACTCTGCACCCATTTTCTCAAGGAATTTCGTATCAACGGATACACCTTTTGTTTCCATTTCACCAAGAACAAGGGTTAACGGCATTTCAAGATCGTGAAATAGCTCATATTGTTCATTCTTTTTTAACTGTTCTTCAAGTGTCTCTTTTAATTGGAAAACAGCGAAAGCTTTTCGAACAAGGTGGTCTGCAAGCTCGTCTTGTTCTGGAAGTTTGCGTTTTGCCCCTTTACCATAAACCGATTCATCAGAGGAAACGATTGAAAAGCCTTCTCGACGAGAAATAGCAGATATATCATGCGTTGACTCAGAGGGATTCAGTAAATAAGAAGCAATTACTAAATCAAACGTAATGCCTTCTAGCGCAACCCCTTTCCACCCTAGAGCAACAACTGCTCGCTTCGCATCAAACACCCACTTCTTCTGAGATCGATCTTCAAGGAAGTTTTTTAATAGCTTAGAAGACATTGCGACTTCGGTTGGTATGAAATAATTCCCATTTTCATTCACAATAGAAATACCTTGTATTTCCGCATTGTGATAATTTTCTTCCATTACCTCAACGATCATGGCAGAAGGACTGATTAAATGATGCTCTTCAATTTCTTTAACCAAATCAAAAGACAATTCATCTATTTCTTGTTCTTCATTTTGCTCTCCACCAATTCGATTAAGAAGGTTTTTAAAGCCGAGCTCATTAAATAATGAAACTACAGCATCATGTTCATATCCGCTGTATGACAGATCATTTATTCCAAGCTCAAGAGGCGTCTCCTTAAATATTGTTACGAGTTCCTTACTCATCATGGCCTGATCACGGTTCTCTTCAAGTTTTTCCTTAAGCTTTTTGCCCGACACTTTATCAAGCGACTCATAAACCGCATCAACTGTGCCAAATTGCTTCAATAATTTAAGAGCCGTTTTTTCTCCAACCCCTGGTACCCCAGGGATATTATCCGAGTTATCACCCATTAGCGCCTTCATATCGATAATTTGATCTGGAGAAAGTCCATATTTTTCATTAAGAAATGCAGGGTCATATGTATCAATATCTGTAATCCCTTTACGAGTTAAAGCAACATGAACGTTATCTGAAACTAGCTGAAGAAGATCCTTATCACCGGAGTATATTTTAACTTCCCAATCTTCCTTACTCGCAATGGTTGATACCGTTCCAATAATGTCATCTGCTTCATAGTTCTTAATTTCATATCTCTTAATATTAAAGGCATCTAGCACCTCACGAATGACAGGAAACTGTTCACTCAATTCAGAAGGAGTCTTTTGTCTACCACCTTTGTATTCTGTATATGTCTTATGACGGAACGTGGTTTTTCCTGCATCAAACGCTACGAGCATATGAGTTGGTGATTCATTTTCAATAATCTTCAGCAACATCGTTGTAAAACCTAACACCGCATTCGTATATACACCCTTATCATTGTTTAGCAATGGCAATGCGAAAAATGCACGATAAGCAATACTATTTCCATCAATTAATACTAATTTGTTTTTCAATCGAAATCCTCCCGTTTCATTCATATAGACGTTTTATTATCGCTAAAATTATAAAAAGCGACGCCTGCTCCTTTCATTTTACCACGATGGCAAAAAGAAAGAAAAACAAGCGCCAATAAACAAATAAAGCATAATAAAATCACGACTTAACATTTTCAATAAAGTTTTGATTTTGTATAGAAGGCATTCCATAATATGATCTAAAAAAAAGGAGACGAGTTATACTCGTCTCAAAAATATGCTCTCGTCATGATGAAGGGGTCAATTGTTACTTTACAGAAATAGTTTAAAGGACATATAAATAGAGTGTAAAGAAATCGTAAAGTTTAGAAATGTCTCTCTTTGTTAAGTGTAATCACGAATGTTGTCCCATCTCCAAGTTCGCTCTTCACATCAATACGACCATGATGTGCTTCAACAAGGTGTTTCACTATAGCAAGCCCAAGACCCGTTCCGCCTGAATTTCTACTTCTAGCCCGGTCCACTCGATAGAAACGTTCAAATATCCTAGGAAGTTCTTCTTTACGAATGCCAATTCCGTTATCCGAAATGATGAACTGAACAATGTCACTTGACTCTTGAACAGAAATCGTAATTTTGCCTTCTTCCGGTGTATACGTAATGCTATTGGCAATTAAATTCAGAAACACTTGTTTTAAACGATTTGTATCTCCTTTAATATGAAGATTCCCCTCATATTGGACATTCACTTCAATGCCCTTTTTTTCTGCTTTGCTTTGAGTCATTAACAAACAATCATCAATAACCTCTTTTAAGTCTACAACTTGCCAGTTTAATGAGAAATGCTTTTGTTCCATTTTAGATAAATCGAGAAGATCCTGAATTAAACTTTGAAGTCGATCACTCTCATTTAGAATAATGGTAAGAAAACGAGTTCTAAAAGCTTTATTTTCCATAGCGCCATCTAATAATGTTTCAGCAAACCCTTTGAGCGAAGTCACCGGCGTTTTCAATTCATGAGAAACGTTCGCTACGAAGTCTTTGCGCATTTGTTCGAGCTTCTTCAATTCTGTAATATCGTGAAAAACAAGGACAACACCTTTCAGCTTATTGTCCTGATCAAGAATTGGTGCACCAGACACATCAAAATGCCTTATTTCAATTCCCACTTCTAACTCAACCTGCTTACGCACTGTTTGTTCTACAAGAAGTGTCTCCTCAACAATACGAATAATATCTCGATAAGGAATAGCCTCATAATAAAGCAGGTCCATATAATCATTTACTTGGATTTGAAAAGTGTCTTTATAAAAGCGGTTTACTAAATTAATATGACCTTTTGAATCAATAAGAATTAAGCCGCTATCCATGTTTTCAATGAGTGTCATTAAGCGATTTTGCTGAATTTCATAAGATGTGGTCATGGTTTGCAAATTTCTAGCAAGTATATTTAAAGCATGACTAAGTTGTCCTGTCTCGTCTAGTTTATACTCATATGTTCTTGCCTTGAAATTTCCAGAAGCTAGTTCATTCGCAACCTTTAATGCTCCCTCCAAGGGCTTCGTTAACTGATTGGAGATACGAAGACTAATATATATAATGATAAAAAAAGCAGCTGCAAAAGAAAAAATCAATATCAGCCACATATTCGATAGAGCTTCCTGACTAGCACTCTCGAATAGAATTCCTTCAAATAAATTGCCAAGGAAAACGATCATCATAGAAAATACGATAAAGAGGATAACAAATTGAGCATTAAGAAAGCGTGAACGAAATCTTTTCATTAAATTGAGGGCTCCTCTAACTTATACCCAAGACCCCTGATTGTTTTAATGTATTCAGGTTTGCGCGTATTCTGTTCGATCTTTTCACGTAAGTGACTAACATGCACATCAACAATTCTCGTATCTCCTACAAAATCATAATTCCATACAGCGCTTAACAGCTGCTCTCTTGTAAGTACACGTCCTTTATGACGTAAAAGATAAACGAGTAACTCAAATTCTTTCGGGGTTACCTCCATAATTTCTTCTTGGAAGAATGCTTCATAATTATTAGGGTATACTTCCAATTCTCCAACTTGGATTTTTTCGGATTCTTCCATTTGGCTAGCAGCCTTTGATTCCTCAAGTTGTTTCACTCGTCTGAGAATAGCTTTGATTCTGGCCACTACTTCCCTTGGACTAAATGGCTTCGTCATATAATCATCAGCACCTAGTTCAAGACCAAGCACTTTATCAAATTCATCATCCTTTGCAGTTAACATCAGCACCGGTGTGTGAATATGACGTTGTCTCAATTCTTTACATACTTCTAATCCATCCATTTCAGGTAGCATGAGATCAAGGATAATGCAATTCGGCTTTTCCTCAATCACGACTTCTAAAGCTTCAGCACCGTTTTCAGCAGTGACGACTTCGTATCCTGCCTGTTCAAGATTAAATTGAAGCAATGTTAAAATTGATATTTCATCATCAACAACTAGTATTTTTTGAGCCATTGTCAAATCCCCCTAACGAATTTCCCCATTCATCAATACCGATTCTTATACCAGGCGGTTTTCTTTATTTTAGCCTGAATACTTTCATCATACTATTTTTTTCACAAAGGCAAAAGAAAAACTTAAGCTATCCACGATATTAACCGTTTTCCATACGTATGAAATTTCGTTACAAAAAAAGAGCCCAAAATGGGCTCTAAAAATTATCAAATGAAGTTGACTTTGTTAGTGGTTTAGCAGGATATGGAGGGCTGACAGTGAAAGTTCCGTCTAAAATGCAATCCTCCGATTCGTTTACACCCTTAACAGCTATGACGACTTCATGTGCTTCTTTAGACACGTTTATGACTTCAAACTTGAAGTGAAGCGTCTCATAATGATGAACCGGGTTTTCATATTTCACTTCATGTTTCTTAAGACTACTTCCGGGTCCTGGCAAATATTTAGAAATAGCACCTGTTACGATAGCAAGGAGCATAATTTGCGGAACAATCGGCTTTTTAAAAGGCGTCATAGAGGCATAATCATGCTGAATGAATAGGGGATTGTTATCGTTGGAAATTCCAAGGTAGAGAAGAAGATCTCGATCCTCTATTTTTTCTGATACTTCAAGCTTTTCACCAACAGAAATCTCTTCAATCATTCGTCCAATTTTTCGTTTTTTCCCTAAAAGCACAGCTACTCCCCCTTATATAAGAAAGCGCTTTCTTATAATGTTGTAAAAGAGATCCGGTTAACACCGGATCTACTTTAATGGCATTATTAACCTAATACCGTCATAACTTTGCGAACAGACTCGGCTGATTTATCCAGCTCTTTCTTTTCTTCGTCAGTTAAATCTAATTCGATGATGTCTTCAATCCCGTCGCCACCAAGTATTGTTGGCACACCAAGGTATAGACCATCATAGCCATATTCACCCTCAAGATAAGCAATTGTAGGAAGCACACGACGTTGATCTTTTAAAATGGCTTCAACCATCTCAACAAGAGATGCAGCAGGAGCATAATAAGCACTACCATTTCCAAGCAGACTTACAATTTCCCCGCCACCTTTACGTGTACGTTCTACAATTTCATTAAGCCGGTCTTCAGAAATAAGGCTTTGAAGAGGAATGCCTCCAGCAAATGAATAGCGAACAAGTGGTACCATATCATCACCATGACCACCAAGTACGAAACCGGTAATATCTTTCACAGAAAGATTTAATTCTTCAGCAATAAATGAACGGAATCGTGCAGAATCAAGAATGCCTGATTGCCCGATGACACGGTTTTTAGGGAGACCTGACTCCTTAAATACCGTATACGTCATGGCATCTACAGGATTTGTTAGAACAACTATTGTCGTTTCAGGAGAATATTTTACGATTTCTTGAGTAACGCTCTTCATGATTTTGGCATTAGTATTCACAAGATCATCGCGACTCATCCCTGGTTTCCTTGCAATTCCAGCAGTAATAACAACAATATCTGAATCAGCTGTATCTTCATAGCTTGAAGTCCCTGTGATTTTAGAGTCAAATCCTTGAACTGGGCTTGCTTCAAACATATCAAGAGCTTTTCCTTTTGTCGGACCTTCTTGATTTGGGATATCTACAAGTACTACATCAGCAAGTTCTTTTTGAGCTAGTAGAAAAGCCGTCGTTGCCCCTGTAAATCCTGCACCAATTACGGAAACTTTCTTACGTTTCATTGTCATTTAATAGCCACTCCTTTAATCCAGTTCAAAATTGGTGGTCTGTTGAATTAGTCCATATTGTTGATTAGTTCATCACCAAATTCAGATGTTTTCACTTCTGTTGCGCCGTCCATTAGTCGCGCAAAATCATATGTTACAACTTTATTCGCAATTGATTTTTCCATGGCATCAAGAACTAGCTTAGCTGCTTCATTCCATCCAATGTGCTCAAGCATAAGAACGCCTGACAAAATAACAGATGATGGATTTACTTTATCAAGACCAGCATATTTTGGAGCTGTACCATGCGTTGCTTCAAAAATAG
This sequence comes from Anaerobacillus sp. QJM3NY_32, assembly GCF_056173645.1. Taxonomy (NCBI): domain Bacteria; kingdom Bacillati; phylum Bacillota; class Bacilli; order Caryophanales; family Bacillaceae; genus Anaerobacillus; species Anaerobacillus sp. QJM3NY_32. The sequence goes on from NZ_CM149684.1 coordinate 3,060,600, forward strand.
CATGACCAGTTTCATAGTTGATATTTGCTCCTGGAGCAATACCAATTCCACCAACTTGCGCTGCAAGAGCATCCGATACATAATCACCATTAAGGTTCATTGTAGCGACAACGTCGAACTCAGCTGGACGAGTAAGAATTTGTTGCAAGAAAATGTCCGCAATCGCATCTTTCACGATGAGTTTGCCTTCACCTTCTGCTTTAGATTGAGCTTCGTTCGCAGCATCTTTACCTTTTTCTTCAACGATACGATCGTATTCAGCCCAAGTAAAGACTTTATCTCCAAATTCTTGTTCAGCCACTTCATAGCCCCAGTTTTTAAATGCGCCTTCTGTGAACTTCATGATGTTCCCTTTATGAACAAGGGTTACATTTCTACGACCTTCGTCAAGAGCGTATTGAATCGCTGCGCGAACAAGACGCTTCGTTCCTTCTTCAGAAACTGGCTTAATACCAATGCCTGAAGTTTCAGGGAAACGAATGTTTTTTGCACCCATTTCATCTTGAAGGAATGAAATCACTTTTTTCACTTCATCTGATCCTTTTTGGAACTCGATTCCAGCATAGATATCTTCTGTATTTTCTCGGAAAATAACCATATCTGTATCTTCAGGGCGTTTTACTGGAGAAGGAACTCCTTTAAAATAACGAACTGGACGAAGGCAAGTAAATAAATCAAGCTCTTGACGAAGTGCAACGTTAAGAGAACGAATGCCTCCTCCTACAGGTGTTGTAAGTGGCCCTTTAATTGCAATTATGTATTCACGAATTGCATCAAGAGTAGCTGCTGGTAGCCATTCACCTGTTTTATCGTAGGCTTTTTGACCTGCATATACTTCTTTCCATACAATTTTCTTCTTTCCTCCGTAAGCTTTGTCTACGGCACCTTCGATAACTTTAGAGGCAGCTGCCCAAATATCGGGACCAGTCCCATCTCCTTCAATATACGGAATAATTGCGTGATCTGGAACATTTAGTACACCATTATTTACGGTAATCTTCTCTCCATTTGCCATTCTGTATTCCTCCTATTGAAATAACTTTTATGTTAGCTAAGCAGGGAAGAAATGATCCTCCCTGAGTTTTCTTCTATCTGTCTTCTACTTTTACATATGTCTGATTCGTTGAACCAATATATTCTGCACGTGGACGAATGAGGCGATTGTTACTATATTGCTCTAGAATATGAGCAATCCAACCAGAAACTCTACTCACTGCAAAAAGTGGCGTGAACAGGTCATGGTCAATGCCAAGACTATGGTAAACAGAAGCTGAATAGAAATCTACGTTAGGTGGAAGACCTTTCTCACTTGTAACGATTTCTTCCATCTTCGTTGACATCTCATACCATTTTGTTTCACCTGTAAGGTCAGTTAACTGACGTGACATCTCTCGTAAATGCTTCGCACGCGGGTCACCTGTCTTGTAAACGCGATGTCCAAAGCCCATGATCTTTTCTTTGTTATCAAATGCATTTTGCAAATAAGGTTCGACATTATCAACGCTGCCGATTTCACTTAACATAGCCATCACGCGTTCATTTGCCCCACCGTGAAGAGGTCCCTTAAGAGCACCAATCGCTGCTGTGACACCTGAATACATATCAGATAAAGTAGCTACACATACGCGAGCGGTAAAAGTGGAAGCGTTCAGTTCATGGTCTGCATGAAGGACTAGGGCTTTATTGATAGCTGTCACAGCCACATCTTCCGGAAGCTCACCAGTTAATGTGTATAAAAAGTTAGCTGCAAAGCTTAGATCTTTCTTAGGTTCTACTGGATCCTTTCCTTCACGAACCCGGGAAAAAGCGGTTACAACAGTAGGTATTTTAGCTTGAAGACGAATCGCCTTACGATAATTCGCTTCTTCACTCATATCATCTGCTTCTTCGTCATATAAAGCAAGTGTAGAAACAGCAGTACGAAGAGCTGCCATCGGATGTACTTTATCACTTGGATAAGACTTCATTTGAGCAACGATTTCTTCAGGAATAGCTGCATTTTTGGCAAAATCAGCTGTAAATTCCTCAAGTTCTGTCTTATTTGGAAGTTTATCATTCCATAAAAGATAAATTACTTCTTCAAAACTAGCATTCTCAGCGAGGTCATCGATGTTATATCCTCTGTATGTTAAGACATCATTAACGATAGAACTAATCGATGATGTTGTTGCAACTACGCCTTCTAATCCGCGTGTAGTCGTCATACGTCTCCCTCTCCTTTTCCATATTATTGGCTCTGATATTTTCTAAAAATTCTGCTTTGATAACGCTTTTAAAACGCTCCAAAAAAAATAAGAACCTATGTACAAGTTGGTGCGTCAGTTCTCATTATAAACAATTCTCTGATATTTGTGAATGAATATGCATAATTTCATCAATTCCTTTTTTTCTCACATGCCGAAAATCTGAATTGATAATCAAAGAAATACTGCACAACCGCCCCTTCCTGAACAGTCGTTCAGTTAAAAAGTTCGACAATCTTCATAGCCATGTAGGCAATTCCAGCTCCTATTAATGGACCTACAGCAATCCCTTGAAAAACAGCAACTGCAAGAATAGTACCAAATACAAGTGCTGTCGTAATATGCGGATCATTCTGAAGTAAGACGATGCCTTTTGAAGCTATGATGGCTACAAACACTCCTGCCCCCATCGCAATCCAGGCATAGGAAGATTTGACAGCTTCTCCAAGTTGCTTAAATCCTATTTCACCACTAGCAATTGGAACGAGTACGGCAATGGTTATAATCGTAACGCCCCATGAAATGCCTTTGGATTGGAATATCGGAAACACTTTATCACCTAATCCCACTGCTTTGATTAGTAACAAAACGACTACCGCAATGATCAGTGAGCTATTCTTCGCTACAAGTGCGATCCCAAGTAAGATAAGCAAAAAGATGGTAGGCTGTGAAATAATTGTCATATAACTCCCTCTTTCACACTAACAGAACTCTTATAGTATAACAAATTTTATGAATTTAAGCACGGATCACCTCAATCCCAATTGATTGTCACGAAGCAACCGGTGTAAAATATAGGAAAGACATAAGGGGGATTAAAATGAATTGGAAGTACATACATAGAATCTTACGCTTTCTACTTGTCATTCTTCTTATTATTGTTTCTCTGATCTCCTTTTATTATATCTGGCATCTTGCTTATCCATTTGTCATCGCTCTTTTGCTCGCTTTTCTAATTAACCCTCTCGTAGACTTATTAGAAAACCGAGCGAAAATACCGAGGCCGCTCGCTGTAGCCCTATCAATTCTATTCCTTATCGGAGTCCTTGCTGCCTTTATTGCTCTGCTAGTAAATGAAGTTGTACAAGGCGTTGTATACCTCGCAAATGTATTACCAGGAAATTTCCAAGAAATTGTCTTATTCATAGAAGATCTTTTCGTGTCTCACGTCATGCCACTTTATTATCAGCTTGAAGAATTATTTAAGGATTTGAACAAAGATCAACAAACCACAGTACTCGATAATATCCAGTCCATTGGAACAACCATTACAACTACCCTTACGAATATACTTCAATCTCTTGTTGAAGGAATCCGCTCGTTTATTGTCAGCTTACCTACGATCCTAACAGTTCTGATCTTTTCTATGCTTGCCACTTTTTTTATTAGTAAAGACTGGTATAAGTTCATAAATTGGATGAAACTAAAAGTAAAAACTGATATCCAAGAAAGTATTAGCACCGTTTATATTGACTTAAGACGCGCTCTTTTTGGTTTTTTGAAAGCACAGCTTACCCTTATTTCAATGACAGCAATTATCGTTTTAATTGGTCTTTTTATTTTACGAGTAGATTATGCGATTACCATAGCGATTATCATTGGGCTTGTCGATTTACTACCATACCTTGGTACAGGCGCAGTTTTCGTGCCATGGATGATTTATTCCTTTTTAATCGGAAACTACGGATTGACCATAGGACTTTCTATTCTTTATGGAATTGTCGTGATTCAGCGGCAAGTCATGGAGCCTAAAGTGCTATCATCGAATATTGGACTTGATCCTCTCGCAACATTGATTGCTCTCTTTGTAGGCTTCCAACTATTTGGATTCATTGGTCTAATCATCGGCCCAGTTCTTCTCGTGGTACTAAAAACTCTTTATCACGCAAATGTTTTTAAGGACATTTGGGTTTTTATCAAAGGAGTATAAGTTTAATTACACTGTTAACTTTAGTGGTTCTTACAACCTTTGCTCGCAACCAATTAGATGAATCTCTAATAGAAAAATCGGCCTGGGTGACTTTATCAAATCTCCTTTAATAATAAAAGCAAAAAAAGCATGGCAGCAACGTCTCATTTAGACGATACTGCCATGCTAGAGCCGAAAGGTTCTCGCTATCTACTAATTATTATTTTTGTATCTCAGTAGCGTCATAAACTTTAACATCTAAAGGTGCAACTAGATATTCTGGTGCTTTACCTACAAAAGCTTGAAAATGAGCACTTTGGTTATGCGCATCGACTGCAGCCATATCTTCATAAGCTTCAATCATTTTATAAGTGTTCTCTTTTTCAACTTCTTTTGAAAGTGTATAAGAAATGTTACCTTCTTCATTTCTAGCCGCTTCAATCAAAGTTGTCACTTCTTTAAGAAATTCTTCTTCTTTAGCCGGGTTAATTTGTAATCCTGCATGAATAATAATCATTGTTCATTTCCTCTTTTCAATTTTAAATTTTTTATTTCCACTCTGCAATCGATTCAATAGGTAAGCGTACAGATTTGTAGCCTTCATTTGCTGCTTTACCAATTGAAAGCAACATAACTGGGTAGTAACGCTCTTTATCCATACCGTAAGCTTCAGCGATTTGAGCTTTCTCATATCCTCCAATTGGATTGGTGTCATAACCGTGTGCACGTGCAGCAAGCATTAACTGCATGGATACCAAACCACCATCAATGATGTTCATTTCTCTAAACTGCTCTGTTGACATTCCTTCTAACAACCCTTTAATCGCTGGAAGCTGCTGATCTCTAACTTCTGCAGGCATATACCCTTTTTGTACAGCAGTGTCATAAATTTCATCAGCATAGTCCAGGCTGTTCATATCAACAAAAACGGCAATCATTGCTGAAGAAGTTTCAACTTGAGACTGGTTGAATTTAGCAAGTGGTGCTAATGTCGCCTTTCCTTCTTCGCTATCAATAACGACAAAACGCCATGGTTGAAGGTTCACTGAAGAGGGTGCGAGTGTTGCTTCAGTTAGTATTTCAGTCATCTCTTCTTTACTTATTTTCACGGATGGATCATAATGGCGGATTGAGCGGCGCCCTGTAATAATTTCGTTAAAGTCATTTATTTTCGTTGCATTCATCGTTAATTCTCCTTAGTACTTTTCTAGTTAGTATTGAATATCTTTAATGTTATTTTGAATACGGTTAAGCATATTCGATAATTCTGATTGTTCCTGCTCAGTAAAATCTTTTAGTACCTTTTGAATGAATTGCTCTTTCTCTTTCCGAAAAGATGCAATTCGATCTCTGCCTTCTTCTGTTAACCTCACGAAGGTAAACCGGTTATCATCTGGATTTTTACGACGAGCAACCATTTTTTTCACTTCCAACTGCTTTAAATGTCTCGTTACAGCAGCGCTATCAATATTCACTTCTTTCTGCAATGCTGTTTGGCTAATTTCATCAACCTCAAACAATTTATGCAGGAGCTCTAAGCGAGACTGACTGATGCCGGTACATCGTTCGAATTTAGGGCTCATTTGCTTGTAAATATCATTTAACTGATATAAAATTTCGCCTTCATTTGAACAAGAATTCTTCAACGCATCCTCCTCCTTTAATCAGTTGATGGGTCAATCGTTGACTCATCAACTAATATACTAGATGAGTTCCTTGATGTCAACAATAAAACCTTAATTAATTGATAGGTCAACCATTGATCTATCAATTAATATAATTTACTTGTTTATACAATGTCAAATCACACTTTATTTCTTCCAATAGAAAAGGAGTTTGAATATGTATTCAAGCTCCTTAAGGACATTTCATTATACGTTTCTAAGGCAGAATTCTTACCTTCTAATAAACATAAACTGACCATTATTCATTCGACGTTCAAGGAATTTCTTAATCCATCTCTTAAAAGGTTTTCTCGTTGCCGGGATGAGAAGTAAAAATCCTGTTGCATCTGTGATGAAGCCTGGTGTGAGTAGAACGACACCACCTACGAGTATGCATAGACCATCTAGAATAGCATCTCCAGGCATCTGGCCTGATTGCATTTGTCTGTTAACCTTTTGGATCGTTTCTGCCCCTTCTTTACGCGCAAGCCACGCCCCTAGAATCCCTGTACCAATAATCAATAATACTGTCGGAATAAGTCCCAGTGTTCTTCCTGACAGAAGTAACAAAGCGATCTCTAGAGCTGGAACGATAATAATAAAAAGCAACAAAATACGAAACATGACATAGCTCCCTCAATCATAATCGGGAAATTGTCCCGTTAACACTATTATACGTGATTTAAAATAATTTTCGAACTCAATTGCACCATTAACCTAATCCCCAGTGAAGAATACCCAAAATAAGTTAAATAATAAAGGCTGTCGATTTTCTCGACAGCCTTTTAAAAGTTTCAATCTTGCTTATAGAATGCTTGCTTTCCCGTTGTAAATAATTCCAGTCGTTGCATCAAGTGTTACTTGTTGACCTTCTTCGAATAGTTGTGTCGCATTTTCAAGACCAACTACGACAGGTAGTCCAAGACTAAGACCTACAACTGCAGCATGGCAAGTAAGTCCGCCTTCTTCTGTAATAAGTCCTGCTGCCTTCTCTAGAGCAGGAACCATATCTTTATCAGAGCCAATCGTAACTAGAATTGTGTTTCCATCTGCTTTATCAATCGCCTCTTGAGCATTTTTTGCGATAGCGATTCTTCCTGAAATAGATGTTTTCCCAATTCCTTGAGCTTTTGCAAGAATATCACCGATAACGTGAACTTTCATCAAGTTCGTTGTACCAGATTCTCCAACTGGAACACCAGCAGTAATAACAACTGTATCTCCGTGATTTACAATTCCAGACTGGATTGAAGCGTCAACTGCAACTTCTAGCATTTCGTCTGTTGTTGATACTTTGTGTCCTTCTTGTGCATGAACGCCCCATACAAGAGCAAGCTTGCGGCATACGCTAGCCGTATTTGTTACAGCTACAATCGGTGCCTTCGGACGGTATTTAGCAATCATACGCGCTGTATGTCCGCTCTCAGTAGCTGTAATAATTGCTGGGACGTTTAAGTTATAAGCTGTGTGAGCTACTGATTCACTAATCGCATTTGTTGTATTTGTTTCTGTTTCTTTACTTCTTACAGAAAGAAGCTCACGGAAGTTTAATGATTTTTCAGTATAAGAAGCAATGTTATGCATAGTTTGAACAGCTTCTACCGGATAAGATCCTGCAGCTGTTTCACCTGAAAGCATGATTGCATCTGTGCCATCAAGAATAGCATTGGCAACGTCACTCGCTTCCGCACGAGTTGGACGAGGATTACGCTGCATAGAATCAAGCATTTGTGTTGCAGTAATAACAGGCTTTCCAAGTGCATTACACTTTTTAATAAGCTGCTTTTGTACAAGAGGTACTTCTTCAGCAGGAATTTCAACACCTAGGTCACCACGAGCAACCATTAAACCATCTGAAATCTCAAGGATGGAATCGATGTTATCAACACCTTCACGGTTTTCAATCTTAGGGATAATTTGAATGTCAGTTGCTTTATGCTTCTCAAGAAGTTTACGGATATCAAGAACATCGGATACTCGACGAACGAATGACGCAGCAATAAAGTCTACACCCTGTTCAATGCCGAATTCAATATCTGCAGCATCCTTATCTGTAATACCAGGAAGGTTAACGCTCACGTTTGGTACGTTAACACCCTTTTTGTTTTTCAATGTTCCATTATTTAGAACCTCAGTATAAAGTTCATTCTTCTCAATTTGCTTTACTTCAAGTTCAATCAATCCATCATCAAGTAAAATCTTAGATCCAACATGAACATCATTAACAAGGTCAGGATATGTGACAGAGATTTTCTCTGTTGTACCAAGTACTTCTTCCATAGAAACGATAAGCTGTTGACCAGCCTCAAGATCGATCCCACCGTTCTCCATATTGTTCGTGCGGATTTCCGGGCCTTTTGTATCTAAAAGGATCGCAACGTTTTTTCCGAGCTTTTCAGCAACTGCACGGATTGATTTAATACGATTACCGTGTTCTTCAAAATCACCATGTGAGAAATTCAAACGAGCAACGTTCATCCCTGCATTAATCAATTTTTCTAGAGTTTGTTCATTTTCACTTGCTGGTCCAATCGTACAGACAATCTTAGTTTTGCGCATGGGTCTGTCTCCTCCTAAAAAGCTATGCTTCAATTAGTTTTCTTCATAACAACTATGTTATGTAACATTTTCAGACATTACGATACACCCCTTATGTTTAAAGGGGTGAACCACTTAAGGTCTTTTTAAATAGATAATTCCTTTGCAAGCTGACACATTTTTTGATTGACTTCATGTGGTAGAGCGAGTGCTTCGTTAATATCCATATCAACAATTTGGTTGTTCTGAATACCAACTGTTCGCCCTTCTGCTCCTTCAAGTAGAAGTTCAACAGCACGTGCTCCAAGACGGCTTGCTAGAACTCGGTCCGAAGCAGTTGGTGAACCACCACGTTGAACGTGACCAAGAACGGTTACACGTGTTTCCATGTTCATCTCTTCTTGGATTTGTTTCCCAATTTCAACACCACTTCCAACACCTTCAGCAACAACAATAATACTGTGACGTTTTCCGCGATCATGGCCGCGCTTCAGACGACTCAAGATATCGGACAACTCGAACTTCTCCTCAGGAATGAGGATTGATTCAGCACCGTCAGCCAGACCTGACCAAAGAGCGATATCTCCTGCGTCACGTCCCATTACCTCGATCACATATGTACGCTCATGAGATGTCGCCGTGTCACGAATTTTATCAATAGCTTGAATAACTGTATTTAGTGCTGTATCAAAACCAATCGTAAAGTCTGTTCCAGGGATGTCATTATCAATCGTTCCTGGAATTCCAATCGTCGGGAAGCCATGACCAGTTAATTTCTGAGCTCCACGGTAGGATCCATCTCCTCCGATTACGACTAGACCCTCAATACCAAATTTCTTTAAGTTCTCTACACCCTTCAGTTGACCTTCAAGTGTCTTAAATTCAGGGCAGCGAGCAGAATATAACATTGTACCGCCACGATGGATAATATCAGCTACAGAACCGATTTCCATTTTCTCTATATTTCCATTAATCAACCCGGTATATCCGTGGTAGATCCCATAAACTTCAATATCATGGTAGATTGCTTTTCGAACGACAGCTCGAATAGCAGCGTTCATTCCTGGTGAGTCTCCTCCGCTGGTTAGTACACCAATACGTTTCATAACTGTTCACCTCATTAATTCTTTGTGTTATTAAAATATCAAATACGGTCGTTGAATACAATAGCTAAGCTACATCGCAAAAAAGTGCTTTCTCTATAACGAGAAAGCACTTTCCTTATTTTAAGCCAATGGTATCGGTTACAAACGTATATTGTCCGATATTTCTGTATTTTTCATAGCGTTGATTCACAAGCTCCTGTTTGGAAAGTTGTGTCAGTTCTTCAAGTGATTTGACAAGTGCCGATTGAATCGCCTTCGCCTGTTCTTCCATATTCCGATGAGCCCCTCCCTTTACTTCAGGGATAATCTCATCAATGACATTTAGTTCTTTCAAATCTGGCGCCGTGATTTTCATAGTATCAGCTGCCTGCTGAGCTAAACCAGAATCCTTCCACAACAAAGCCGCAGCTCCTTCAGGAGAAATAACGGAATACCATGAATTTTCAAGCATGTGCACGTGATTACCTACGCCAATCGCTAACGCACCTCCACTCGCACCTTCTCCAATAACAATGCAAATGATTGGAACGGTTAGCCCCGCCATTTCAATCAAGTTACGTGCAATCGCTTCACTTTGCCCTCTTTCTTCCGCTGCCTTACCAGGAAACGCTCCTTTAGTATCTAGGAGAAAAATAACGGGACGTTGAAATTTTTCGGCTTGTTTCATGAGACGAAGCGCTTTACGATAGCCTTCAGGATGTGGCATTCCAAAATTTCGTCTAAGATTCTCTTTTGTATCTTTACCACGCTGATGGCCGATAACCGTAACAGGTTTTCCTTCAAAGGTTGCAATACCACCTACAATCGCTTCGTCATCACCAAACAGTCGATCACCATGCAATTCAAGAAAGTTCTCAAAAATACGATCGATATAATCAGAAGTTGTGGGACGTTCAGGATGTCTAGCCAATTGGACACGGTTCCACGCTGTTAAATTCTCGTAAATTTCTTCTTCCATTTTTGAAAGTCTTTTTTGAAGACGAGAAACCTCATCATTAAGATCCACATTCTTTTCTTCCATGAAAGAATGTAATTCAGTAATTTTATCTTCTAACTCTTGGAGAGGTCGTTCAAAATCAAGTCTCTGTGCCATTATTCTTCACCTCCATTTCCATGAATCATTAGTACCTGACCGAGTATCTTCTTCATATCAGCTCGATGAATCACGCGATCCAACTGACCATGATGAAGGAGAAATTCAGCTGTCTGAAAATCTTCTGGAAGATCTTCACGAATCGTTTGCTCAATAATTCGCCTACCAGCGAAGCCAATCAAAGCCTTAGGTTCAGCGAAATTAAAATCGCCTACAGAAGCAAAACTCGCTGATACACCACCAGTTGTAGGATGTGTCATTATAGAAATGAATAGTCCACCGTCATCACTAAATCTTTTAAGCGCTACGCTGGATTTCGCCATTTGCATCAAACTCAAAACACCCTCTTGCATTCGAGCACCGCCCGATGCAGTAAAGACAATAAACGGGATTTTTTCTTTATGCGCATGCTCAATCGCTCTTGTGATTTTTTCTCCTACCACTGAACCCATGCTTCCCATTCGAAAACGTGCATCCATTACTGCAATAGCTGTTCGGTAGCCATCTATTGTTCCTTCACCCGTTACAACCGCTTCATTCAATGAGGATTTCTTTTGATCCTTCTCCAAACGCTCTACATAATCCGGAAAAGAGAGCGGGTTTTCTGAAATCATATCTGCATCCAGTTCTGTAAAAGAACCTGTATCAAGCGTATCCTTTAATCTTTCAGGGGCTGACATTTGATGGTGATACCCACATTTCACACAAACCTTATGCGATTTTTCCAGCTCTTTCGTATAAATAATACTTTTACACCCTGGACACTTTGTCATAATGCCTTCAGGTACATCTTGTTTTATTTTATCTGAGGGAACCGTCGCATACTTCTTCTTCTTGTTGAATAGATCTTTTAACAAAGTTGACCATCCCTTTCACAATATCAAACATATTTGCTATTCTTCCGCTTTTTTTATTTCATACGTGTCAAATAAACAAATGGCACTTTCCTTATTCCTAGAAGTCAATGCATCAATCATGGATTCATAATACTCTTTAGGGCGGAAAGTTAACTGGTGCCAAATTGTCTGATGGTAATCCGCAAGCTCTCCCCATAACCTCATGAGTAGATGATTATGAGTTGATGAAACAATAACTCGGAAGAAAGCTGTATCAAATTCAGTCGAAAAAATATTTCGACCGGAAGAGTTGTCCTTATATTCCATCATAGTTCTTAATCGATCAAGATATTCATCTGAGATTCGATCACACGCCACCCTTAGAATATCTTTTTCAATTAACCTTCTAGTTTCTAACAGATCTTCTTTAGACTTAGTATCTTTTAGAATAAAGGAGGCAATGACTTCTACAAGTCGATGATCTCTAGCATTTGCAATAAATGTCCCTTCTCCTCGACGAGTTTCAATTAGACCTAGCATTTCCATTGATCTTAACGCTTCTCTTACGGAAGATCTTCCGGCATTTAAGCGCTCAGAAAGCTCCCTTTCCGAAGGGAGCTTATCACCGGTTTGTAAACCATCGTTATAAATAATCGCTTTTATTTTCTGAAGGATATTCTGATAAACTTTCCCCTGACTCATCATGGGAAATCAACACCCTTTCCTGACTGAAAACAAATAGGAAAAGTAGACATTTGCGGTTTGGAACCGTGAATGCCTCTTAACCAAAATGAATGTTTAGAAGATAAGCTGTTTTTCATGTTCTCCATAAATAAAATGCAAGAAAAAAGTGAGAAAGTCAAGCTCTTCCCCACTTACTCGTTATCTTCTTCAATAATAGCGAGAGAACGTGTCTTTTCTTTAACTGATTCAGGATCTACGTTTATACGAGCCACACCCGTCTCCATCGCAGCTTTCGCTACACTAGCAGCAACAGCAGGTGCTACTCGTGGATCAAACGGTGCGGGAATAACGTAGTCGGCGCTCAAATCTTCTTCAGCAACAAGTTCTGCAATAGCATGTACAGCAGCAACCTTCATATCTTCGTTAATATGAGTTGCTCTAACATCAAGTGCGCCTCGGAAAATTCCAGGGAACGCTAGAACATTATTTATTTGATTTGGGAAATCTGATCGCCCAGTACCAATAACCTTAGCTCCTGCTTCTCTTGCATCATTTGGCATGATTTCAGGATTAGGGTTAGCCATTGCAAAAATAGTTGGATCGTCGTTCATAGATTCGACCATTTCTCTCGTCAGTGCTCCCTCAACTGAAACCCCAATGAAAACATCTGTGCCTGAAATAACTTCTTTCAATGACCCTTCTGCTTTGTCACGATTTGTATACTTCGCAACTTCTGCCTTCACGTCGTTCATTCCATAAGAACGGCCTTCGTAAATAGCACCTTTCGAATCACACATAATGATATCCTTTACACCAAAACGATTCAAAAGCTTAATAATGGCGATGCCTGCAGCTCCAGCACCATTGATAACGACTTTAATTTCACTCATTTTCTTACCTGATAGTTTCAAAGCATTGACAAGCCCTGCTACCGTAACAATGGCAGTGCCGTGTTGATCATCATGGAAAATAGGGATATTTGTTTCTTTTTTTAATCTTTCTTCGATTACAAAACAATTAGGGGCAGCAATATCTTCAAGGTTAATACCACCAAAAGTAGGTTCCATTAACTTTACTGTCTGCACAATTTGATCTACATCAGTCGTATTTAAGCAAATAGGAAATGCATCAACACCAGCAAAACTTTTGAAAAGCACTGCTTTCCCTTCCATTACAGGAAGTGCTGCTTCCGGCCCAATATTTCCAAGTCCAAGAACGGCTGTGCCATCGGATACGACGGCAACCATGTTTCCTTTCATCGTATATTCATATACTTTATTCTTGTCATCATAAATTTCTTTACAAGGCTCTGCAACACCTGGTGAATAAGCTAGACTTAAATCCGTAGCGTTTCGAACCGGCACCTTCGATTTAGATTCTAGTTTTCCTTGTCTCACTCTGTGAATATGTAGAGCTTCTTCTCTCGTAATGGACAATAAACCCACTCTCCTTTTTTCAGAAGCATTAGATGATGTTAACAATTTCCCTAGTACAATTGGGCAGTGGTCAGACCACTCTATTTTCACCATTATAACAAATCACCATTAGCTGTAAAGATTTTCATCGAGGCTTTTTCACAACATTGTTTTCACCAAGTAATTTTTTCAAGGCGTGAAGACAGTCAGTATCAGGGTTTACAAGCCATTCTTTACCGAGCTTTACGGTTTTATCTGTTTCACTATAATAAACTACGACCTCTGCATCACCCTCATAGTTTCGAAGCACTTCCTTCACTTCACTTAGCATACTTTTATGGTGAGGCTCAACTTTCAGAAATAAGGTTTTCTTCTCTTTCTTTGGTTGAACATCACTTAGCTTCATCGCTCTAGAAATAATAATATTCGTTTGATCATTTCGTTTCTGCCCTACACCATCAACGTAAAGAAATTGCCCTCTCGATAAAAGACTCTCCAATTGCTCCCAAACATCAGGAAAGGCGACTCCTTCTATTTCTCCCGTTTCATCACCCAACGTTAGAAAAGCCATCATTTGTCCTTTCTTCGTGCGAATACTTCTGACCTTCAATACCTCTACAGCTAACCTTAATGGAGCTCGATCTGAAGCATTGATGGCGTCCCTCGTAATATCTCTTACGTATCCCTTCAAATTTTCTAAATAGGGATCAAGAGGATGGGCTGTTAAATAAAACCCAATTGCTTCTTTCTCGAATGCAAGCATTTCTTTTTCATCAAAAGGGGGAACGCTCTCGTAAGCTGGTTCAGCCTCACCATCTTCAAAAAAACCTTTTTGTCCATTTTGTTCAGAGCCATAGTTCATGGCCCCTTCGAGTGAAGCGAGCATCGAAGAACGACTTACCCCGAACTCATCCATCGTACCAGCAAATATCAACGATTCAAGTGCGCGCTTATTTACTATTCTTAGTGAAATTCTTGCACATAAATCAAAAAGGCTTTTATAAAAGTGATTCCTCTTATCTAAGATTTCTTCTATAGCATTTTTACCGACATTTTTTACTGGAAGCAAACCGAATCTCAAGGCCTCATTTTCAACAGTGAAGGTTTCTTTGCTTTTGTTGATTGACGGCGGATGAACCGTCATGCCTTTCTGTCTCGCTTCTGATAAATACATAGCAAGTCTATCTTGGTTTCCGATTGCAGAAGTTAATAGACTCGAAAAGAAGTAACGTGAATAGTTAGCTTTTAAATAAGCTAGTTGATAAGCAATCACGCTATAAGCTACTGCATGACTCCGATTAAATCCGTAATCCGCAAATCGGACAATGTACTCATATACTTTAACAGCAGTTTCTCTAGGATATCCCTTTGCAAGACAACCACTAACGAAATGCTCTCTTTCAGATTCAAGAACTTCACGCTTCTTCTTAGATACGGCCCTTCTTAATAAATCCGCTTCTCCAAGAGAAAAACCTGCTAATTTTGATGCAATTTGCATGATTTGCTCTTGATACACGATAACTCCATAAGTTGATTTTAGAATTGGTTCAAGATCTGGATGGAGATAATCAATTGAACGTTCTTTATGTTTACCTGAAATGAAGAGCGGAATGTTTTCCATTGGACCCGGCCTATATAAAGCATTAACAGCAACAATATCTTCAAATTCAGTCGGCTTCAGCCTCCTCAGCACTTGACGCATGCCATCAGATTCAAGTTGAAAAACACCTGTTGTATCAGCTTTTTGCAGCAGTGAGAAGGTAGGTTGATCATCCATTGGAATTGTAGAAAGCGAAGGGCGCACGCCTGTTTCACTTTCGATATCATTTAATATCCCTTCAATTAAAGTTAAATTTCGAAGTCCAAGAAAGTCCATTTTCAAAAGACCTACTTCTTCTAAATCGTTCATGGGAAACTGCGTCAAACTAATATGATGACCACCAAGTAAAGGTACATGTTTCGTAAGCGGCTCAGCTGAAATAACAATTCCTGCGGCATGTGTTGATGTATGACGTGGTAGCCCTTCAATCGTACTTGCTATGTCAAAAACCTGTTTTCCTTCAGAGGTAGATGATATGAGATCCATGAGTGCTTTTGACTCTTCTTTTGCCTGTTTCAACGTCATTCCAGGTCTTGAAGGAACTGCTTTAGACATCGCATCCAGAAGCTTCGTATCTACTTCTAATACTTTTCCAACGTCACGAATTGCAGCTTTTGCAGCAAGCGTACCGAATGTTACGATTTGGGCTACTCGGTCATGTCCGTATTTCTCGTAAACGTATTCAATGACCTCATCTCTTCTTACATCAGGAAAGTCGATGTCAATATCTGGCATCGTAACTCGTTCTGGATTCAAGAAGCGCTCAAATAGAAGGTTGTGTTCGATAGGATCCACATCTGTTATATGCAATAAGTAAGCAACGAGAGAGCCAGCCGCCGATCCTCTCCCCGGACCTGTAATCATATGATGATCATGAGCATATTTCATGAAATCCCAAACAATTAGGAAATAATCATTAAATCCCATCTCATTGATAATTGAAAGTTCGTAATCTAATCGGTCCGTCACATGTATACCTGGATCGTGATATCGCTCAGCTAAATGGTTTATACATATCTCCTTCAAGAACTCAAAAGCCGATTTTCCGTCAGGAACTGGATAAACGGGTAAGTGCGTTTGTTCGAAATTCAGTTCGACAGAACATCTTGCGGCGATCTTAGTTGTGTTTGCAAGAGCTTCCTCATAACCCTTAAACCGCTCTCTCATTTCTTCCTCAGAGGTTAAATAATATTCATGATTAGGTAAGGCCACCTTGTCTTTCTCTTCATAACGTTGCCCTGTATCAATACACCTTAAGCAATCATGTGCTTCCCCATCTTCTTGATTAATATAGTGAACCGCATTTGAAACGGTTAATGGAATGTTCGCTTTATTGGCAAGCTTGGAAATTAACAAGTTAAGGTGTCTTTCTTCTCTAAGAGAATGATCCTGCATTTCGAGATAGAATCCCTCTTTGAAAACACGTTGATACTCCATTGCCATTTGTAAGGCGACCGTCTCTTTTTCATAAAGAAGGGCTTTTCCAATTTCACTATGAAGGGTCCCAGATAAGGCAATGAGACCATCTGATCTTTCAAATAAATTTGTTTTATCTATGTATGGTTGTGGCCCCCCTGTACTTTGCATTTGCGTACTGATATTCAATAAGTTCTCATAACCTTCCGTATTAACAGCAAGTAGAACAAGGTTATCCAAATGTTGCTCCCGCTGATGGAGAGAAGACTCATCCCCAACGCTTACCTCTAGTCCGATTATTGGCTTTATTCCCTTTGCTTGACATGCTTTATAGAATGGAATTGTCCCATACATTGTTCCTTTATCTGTCAGAGCCATAGACTGAAATCCTTTTTGTATTGCAGATTCAACAAGTGATTCAATTCGACTTGGGCTATCTAGCAGACTATATTCACTGTAAACACGAAGATGCACAAATTCCATATATAATCCCACTCTCAATTTGCTATTACTTTCTATTATAAATACTTCCACCTTCTCAAACAAACATTATCAAGCATATCCCTCTCTCCTAATTGCATAGGCTGTACTAAAAGCGAAAAATAGGCTGATTTATAATCACACACTTTTTCTTCAACTTTTTATGTGCTGTGAAGACAGAAAAAGTTACTTCATGAAATTTGATACGAAAGAAGGAATCAAAATGGAGAGAGTAACTCTCGTAACATTAATTATCGCGTTTTTCGTTGCATTTGGTGTGATTGTTGGAGGGTCAATTATCGGAGGAATCGGGGCATTCCTTTCTGGTGAGCCACCACTACACTGGATCTATATCGTTGCACAAAGATTAAAAATCTGGGCGATCGCCGCAGCAATTGGCGGAACATTTGATACGATAAATAACATGGAAAGAAGTTTTCTCAGTGGTTCTCCAGATGAAATCATGCGCCAATTTTTATGGATTTTCTGTGCGCTTGGTGGGGCGCAGGCAGGTATGGAGATCATTAACTGGCTTACTCAGGAACGCTCTTCCTTATGAGAGTTCCGCAAATTTATTCTAGAAAAGGGTGGCAACGATTTCTTGCAGGTCTTTCTGTAGGGGTCATCTTTGGGTGGTTATTCTTTCTGATGCTATTCGGCATTATGTACGAAAAGCAGATCACAACGATTAAAGAACAAAAAATTGAAATCTCGGACTTAAAAACCCAAAATCAAACATTACTCGATGATCAAGTAAATTATAATAATAAAGAAATCGAAAAAACTCTTCTCGTCAAAAAAATCGAAGTCACTTTCGAGAAAGATAATGATCTACCATTAAACTCATTAACGCGCCACGAATTAAAGAAAGAAATTCAAACCGAATTAAATGATCTTCTCAACAAGGATCTCGGAGCGATTTCTAGAACCAGAAGTTTTATCATTCAATCCCTCGAAAACAAAACGCTCATGATTGACAATATTAAATATGGTTTTAAAGTGAAGCAATTTATTCTTTGGACAACAGTCGAGGTGGTGCTTACAATTGAACTCGTTCAATAGCGAAAATAAAACTATTTTGTGACCTTTTGTCAGACAAGTCGCAATTTTCTCAGGTGTAGTATATGATAAGAGTATAGAAAATTGGGAGGTGGCGCGATGGTTATTGATCGCAAACAAATCGCGAGAGCGAAAATTGCTGATTTAATGAATGGGCGATCCGCTTACGCAGAGTCACACGAAATGACTGCTCTAATTAAAAAGGAATTGCAATCACTTAACATCGACGTGCACGAAGACGTGACAAGCTTTGGTTCGTGGTTTATACCTAAATCGCATGATCAAGTGTAAATGTGGTAACAACAAAGACCGGCGCTCTCTCAATAAAGGAGACCCCGGTCTTTTAACTTGTTATTATACTTCTTCGCACACTTTGTCTAGCTCCGCAAGAACGTCATCAGCCTCTGCCCACGAATAAACAGTTGCCCCCGCAGCCATTGGATGTCCGCCACCATTAAATTGAGCAGCAATTGTATTCACAACAGGCCCTTTTGAACGAAGACGAACACGAATTTGATCTGGTTCCTCAATGAAGAAAACCCACGCCTTCAAACCCGCTACATTAGAGAAAGTATTCACTAGCTGTGATGCCTCACTAGCCGTTACGCCATATGAAGCAACTGTTTCTTTTGTGATTTTCATCCATCCAGCACCAGTTTCTGATGTTTCAAAATGCTGTAAGACATATCCGTTTAAGCGAGCGATATGCTGTTCCGTTTTGTATAGTTCCTTATATAAAGAGCCTGTATCTACACCAAACTTCAAGAGCTCACCTGCATACATAAAGGTACGCTGAGTCGTATTAGAAAACATAAAACGTCCGGTATCACCTACTATACCTGCATAAAGAAGAAAAGCTCCTTTTTCAGAAAGCTTGTACCCTCGTTCCTTAGCAGTAAGGTACAAATCGACAATCATTTCACTAACAGAGCTTGAAGAAGTGTCCACCCAGAGAAGATCACCATAAGGGTCTTCATTTGGATGATGATCGATTTTAATTAAGAGCTTGCCATTACGGTATCGGTTATCACTAACCCTAGGCTGATTCGCCGTATCACAAACAATGACAAGTGCGTTATGATATGTTTCATCCTGAACCTCATCCATTCGGTTCAGGAATGTAAGTGATGGTTCTTCTTCACCAACCGTAAACACACGCTTCTTTGGAAAAGAAGTTTGTATAAGCTCGGCAAGTCCTCCCTGTGAGCCAAGTGCATCAGGATCTGGGCGCACATGACGATGAATTATAATGGTCTCATATTGTTCGATAGCATCTAATATTTGTTCCTTCATCAACTTTCTCCTTTCGACCGCTTCCCAATTGTTACGTATATGTCATAGATTTTCAGTACTAAATTCTATACAATAGAAAAGAACCTTGAATTATGGAGGAAAACAGTCATGCCTATCTTTGTCATATTAATTGTCTTTTCAATCGTTTTCTATTTGTTTTATCGAGTAAAAGCTGTTCGACATAACGGTGTCGCAACAACTCAATGGCTTAATTCAAAAGCAAGCATTGCACTCGGACTTTTCCTTGTCTTTTTTGCCATTAATACGCTTACCGTTTCTTTATCAACGGTCACTGTGATTGTTGCCGCTGTCTTTATTTTACTTGGTCTTGTAAACGTTACAGTCGGCTATAAAAAGTATCGACACTATCTTCCATTTGCAATCGAAGAAGCAAAGGATATGAAACTAAACTAACAGCGCTATGTTTACTTGTAAAACCGCCACGGATTTATTTCTGGCGGTTTTTTTATCGATCAATCAATTGCGCCATCATAAGAGCCTTTCCTACGACCGCACCTTCATGATAAATTTCAACATCTACTTTACCAAATTTCCTTGATACCTCGAGAACTTTAGGCACAATTTCAATTGTATGATCAATTTGAACCGGTTTGATGAAATAAAGTGTAATGTTTTCTACTACTAAATCACCCTTTTTGTATTTCTTCAAAACTCGACTCCCAGCTTCAGTGACTAGGGTTGTTACAACACCATAAGATAACGTTCCAAGTAGGCTCGTCATTTGAGGTGTTACTTCACAGCTATAGCGACTTTCCGATCCAGTGGAAATATCTTTGATTTGACTCGTGATAAGGTCGTCAAAGGTTTCCCCTATCTGTGGCTGCTGCTGAATCATTTGAAGAGCCTTAAGTACATCCTGTCTACTAATAATACCGATAAGTCGCTGATATTGATCGAGAACAGGAAGCATCTCTATCCCTTCCCAGATCATTGTATGAGCTGCAGAAGCGACGGACGTTTGCTCATTAACAGTGAGCGGGTGTTTTGTCATCACCTTAGCTATTGACGTTTCATGCTGTTCACCTAAAATATCTTTAGATGTCACAATGCCTTGAACCTTCATATTTGGATCCACAACCGGATAGCGACTATGCAATGTTGATTCATTTAGCTCATGCCAGCGACCTACACTTTCTGTTGTCACTAGAAAGCTCGTTTTCGTAAGCGGCGTTAATATGTCACTTACTAGAGCTATTTCTTTCTTAATTAATCGATCATATATCGCACGATTAATCATTGTTGCCACTGTAAAGGAGTCATAGGAGGTAGATATAATTGGCAAATCATATGCATCCGCCATTTTCTTCACATCATCCTGCGCATCAAAACCACCAGTAATAAGGACAGCCGCCCCGGCTTCTAGTGCAATTTTATGCACGTTGTCGCGATTACCGACTATGAGCAAACTACCAGGATCGACGTAACGCATCATAGCCTCTAGCTTCATCGCACCGATAACAAACTTATGAAGGGTTTTATGTAAACCATTTCTTCCTCCAAGCACCTGCCCATCGACGACGTTCACTACTTCAGCATACGTGAGTTTTTCGATATTTTCTTTCTCTTTTTTTGTGATTCGGATCGTCCCAACCCGTTCAATCGTGCTGACCGTCCCTTTGTTTTCAGCATCCTTAATCGCTCTGTATGCTGTACCCTCACTAACTTTTAATTCTCTAGCAATTTGACGCACGGATATTTTACTTCCTACTTCTAGCGTTTCAATGTAAGAGAGGATCTGTTCATGTTTCGTTGTCAATTTCTTTCACCATACTTTCTACATGCACATCTGTATCAGTAGCTAAACTACTTCTGTTATAGTGGTGTTTGAATTGACTTCATTATACATAACACAGACCTATAACTTCAACGACCGTATTGTTTTTTTCTTAATTCTTCTACTGAATCATTAACTGTCATAGGTTTTCTCTCTTGCTTTCCAAAAAATAATCCAGAAAGATTTCCACCAAGTGCCATAATGGCAAATAAAAGCCAGAGACTAAAAAAAGCACCTTCTAGCGTTAAATCAATTTGAAAGCGCGGCATAGCATCATACATCAAAAACAGAATGCACAAGACGGATAAAAACAATCGTTGTTTCACAATGATTCCCCCTCATAGTCTTTCTAAAAGGGTATGTTCAAGTCCGCGTATTTAATACGCTTATCAAACACAAAACCGATGCAGGGCATCGGTTTTGTGTTTGATTACAATTCGATTGTTTCTCCTGTTTGAAGAACCTTACCTTTTGTACCTTCAAGGCTTTCAGTAAACGCCTCGCCATTTTGTTCAATAAGCGGGAAAGTATTGTAGTGAATTGGTACGGTTATTTCAGCTCCTATCCATTTTGCAGCGATAGCTGCATCTTCAGGACCCATAGTAAAATTATCACCAATTGGTAGAAACGCAAGATCAATTTGCTTATTAGATAATAGCTTCATATCAGAATAAAGCCCAGTATCACCCGCGTGGTAGACCGTCTTACCTTCTGCGCTAAAGAGAATACCCGCTGGCATCCCTGTGTAAATGATTTGCTGGTTTTCTTCCTCAGTGTAGCTCGAACCATGGAATGCCTGAGTTAGCTTCACATTACCAAACTCAAACTCATGTGCCCCACCGATTGCCATAGGATGCGTGTTAACACCTTTAAAACCAAGATATGTAGCAAGTTCGAATGGAGCTACGACTAATGCATCGTTTCGCTTTGCAATTTCAACTGTGTCACCAACGTGATCATTGTGTCCATGTGTTAGCAATATCACATCGCAAGTAACTTGATCCGCATCTAAATCACATTGACCATTACCGGAAATAAAAGGATCAATTAAAATTTTTGCTTTGTTCGTAACAACTTCTACAACTGAATGACCATGAAATGTAACTTTCATTTGTTATCGCTCCTTTAACAATTGGGTTTCATTACCTTCCCTAAAACGCTAGGAAGTGGGTTCTCTACTTATTACGTTCCCTTTGATAAACGATCTAAACTAATAATACAACCAGGCATTCTCATATTTTTCAATTAAATGAGGGCGAATTAGAGTATTAGGTTCAAAGCTGATTTTATTGCCATCTTTCACCATGTGACTGTCCTCATCTTTACCAAATACAGTAAGAGATGGAATCATCTCGTCTGAAAGATAATCGGTTTGAACTGAAATATCCAATTTCTCTTGAGCTACAGGATTCCTTGTTGCCATAACAAAACCCCAGTTCCCGAAACTTGGAATATCAACGTGATAATTTGACGTTCGTAGTCCAGTTTCTGAAATCGTTCGATCAATCGTCCAATAAGCTTCCCTCGCAAATAAAGGACTAGTCGCCTGCACCATTAGCGCCCCATCTACATCTAAATGATTGCGCAATAAAGAGTAGAACTCCCACGTGTAAAGCTTATTCAAAGACTCATTATTTGGATCTGGGAGATCAGATATGATGACATCAAACATTTTTTTCTGTTTTTCAATGTATTGAAAGGCATCTTCATTATGAATATCGACACGTTTATCCTCAAGTGAATGCTCATTTAATTCCATTAATAAATGATGATTCTTCGCTAGTTTTACCATTTCCGGATCTAGATCCACTACCGTAATGGATTTCAGATCGTCATATTTAAGTAGCTCTCTAACCGCAAGTCCATCTCCACCTCCAAGTATAAGAACATCCTCCGCTTCTTTAACAGCAGCCATAGGAATATGGACAAGTGTTTCATGGTACCTATGTTCATCACTTGAGCTAAACTGAAGCTGTCCATCCAAATAAAGTCTTAGATCTCCCTGCTCCTTCGTTAAGGTGATTTTCTGATAGGATGTTTCCTCAGAGTAAATGATGGGGTCTTTGTATAGGCGCTGCTCAAATGAGAACGCCATCTCCTCTCCAAATAAAGTCCCACCAATCATTAGTACAAACAGAAGAAAGGCTACTCCAATATAGATTCCTTGATAGACGATCTCTTTTCTAAATGAATAAATCATCCAAAATGCAACGAGAATGTTTACAATAGCTACAAGGAAGGCTGATTTTACTAGACCGAATTCCGGACGAAGGTAAAAAGCAAATAACATTCCTCCTATAAGTCCCCCAGCATAGTCAGAGAAGAGCACCCTGGCCGTGCTTTTATTCATTTCCACGCCAATCTCATTCGCTTTCCGAATAAGAATGGGTAATTCAAGACCAGTTAGTCCACCAACAATGAGAATAATGGAATAGAGTACAATGGCTGTTGCTTCTTCTCCCGCAAAAGCTGTAATTCCAAACACAGCAAAACTTGAAAATCCTCCAATTAAGCCAATAAGAAGCTCAATTGCAATGAATCTCGTAATCAGGTTTTTAACTACCTTTTCACTCAATGATGCGCCAATACCCATACCTGTTAGAAAGAGCGAAATAGTTAACGTGTATTGCTTAACCCCGTCTCCGAGTATGTAAGAACCCAGTGCGCCGAACAGCACTTCAAAAATAATACCGCAAATGGATACAATTCCTGAAGCCCAGTACAATTGACTGCTTTTACTTAACGTCTTGCTCATGACTTCCACCTTCAGCTGATCATTTCTTCTTACGTAATTGATGCTCCTACTACTAAGCCCAGGCCTATTGAAACACACATCGATAGAATGCCTACTGATACGACACCTTCACTAAGCTTCTGTTCAACCGAAAATCGTCTAGTAAGAAAATCAAAAATATAATAGGCAACTAATTGAAGCACTACACCATACGCTCCCCAAATAATTGTTTCGAGAACATCCGAACTATGGTATATAGAGAATGCTAGTATTAAACAAATCCCAATTATCTTACCACCTATTGAAAGTGCAACGGCCGTGTTCCCGTTCTCAATCTGTTCCCAGTCCTTATATTTCGTCGTGATCAATTCAAACACAATCAATCCAACTACAACAACGACAATCGCCGCTATAAAATAAAAAAATGTTAATAGAAATGGCCCCATGTCATGATCCTCCTTTGTTTATTTTCCTGTTCCAGGTCCGCCCCCACGATTAGATCCTCGGAATGATGGAATCGTGGACGGTCCTTTATATGAACCTCCAGTAGATCCATAACCGCCATAACAATTTCCGCTAGCGCTCTGACAGCGGTTCTTCTGCTTCTTGCCCCAGTCGTCTACATCAAGTATTTCATCAAGAATGTAGTAAGCTAGCAACCCATCAAAGAAATCCGGCTGGTAATTATCTCTCACAAAGCCAACTGTCGCAACTTCAACTAGTGTGTTTGATGGCTCATCACTTTCTTCTAATGTAACGATATAGTCATCATAAACAAGAATTTGCTTACCTTCTTTTAATTCACTGACTTCATTCGGCTTTATTTGTTCCTTAAGATAGGTGGCAACAGAAGGAATATCTTCCTCAGCAAGATAGACCTTTGAGGTATCGTTTGAATCCACGCTACTCGCTACAACATCTTCAAGCTGATAGCGGTCTTCAACAATTTCGAGAATATCCTTCGTAATCCCACATGCCGATAAGAGCAGAATGAATGCTGTCAGCAATCCTATTAGCCATTTCATTCTTCCACCCCATTTAAGGGGAAAGGTTATTCTTTCCCCATTTTTTTCTTTAGCTCAGCTAATTCATCATCGATTCCATTATTTTTATCGAGGGCCTCAAGCTCATCATCAAGCGAACGATTTTTGGAACGCATATCTTCACTTGTTTCAGCTTCTGCCTCATATTGAAGGACCTTTTCTTCCATACGCTCAAATCCTCGTTTAGAATCATCACCACCAATATCAGACATGGCGCGATTCATTTTTGTTTTTGTTTTAGCTGACTCAGCTCGAGCCTTCAAACTATCTTTCTTCAGTTGCATTTGACGATATTCTTCTTTCATTTCATCTAATTTTGAGCGAAGAGAGTCGGCGTCAGCTTTTGCTCTTTCGTACGATACCTTTAATGTTTCCGCTTTGGCTTCATGATCTTTCTTATCCTGAAGCGCTCTTCTTGCAAGATCATCGTTATCAGTTTGGAGAGCTTTCTCAGCTTGCCCCTGACGCTTAGTCACCATAGAATTAGCATCGTCCCATTTTTTCTTTAACATCTTTTCATTAGAGATTTGTTTTGCAACAGCGGTTTCTGCTTCTCTTATATCCGCTTCCATATCCCTCATAAATTGCTCTAGCATTTTTACGGGATCCTCCGCTTTATCAAGTGCAGCGTTTAATTCAGAAGACATAATCGTTTTTACTCTTTTAAACATTTTAAACATTCGCTTTCATCCTCTCATTTGCTTCCAGCAAGAATTTTGATTTCATAATCTTCAATCGCGTAACCTTTACTCACTTCTACTTCGGAACCCCAGACTTCAATGGATAGATAACTTGATTCATCTTCATTGGAAAAATCATAATACTCGACTTCCTGTCCATCTAGATTACTTCCTCGTCCATTGCCCGTCACCTTTGCGTAACCATGTTCCTCTTTATAATAAGTAACGGAATCAATGCTTATTTCTTCAGGAATTGGTTTCGAGATTTTTTCTTTTACATTTCGATAAATGCCTAGCTCTAGTTCATCATCCATTTCAACACTAAGCCAGATCGAAGATGATCCTGAGATTAACTGGTATGCTTGCCATTCGTAACCTTTATTATGATATGTTAGCGTCCCCACAACCTCATAATCCTCAAGATCATATGTGATGATATCTCCTACCTGAATCGTAAAAACCGTTCTTTCTTCTACCTTCTTCTCTTCTTTCTTTCCAAAAAACTTTGATAAAAAACTCATACCGCGACCTCCCATCCTCTCTTTCATACGAATGATCGAGAAAAATGTTCCCGTTATTTTTCCCGTTTTCTATGTGTAACCATACTTTCCTGTTCTGTAAAATAGAAATCCAGTGGCGGTCGTTCTGTTAAAAGAGCTTTTTTCTCTAGCTTAAAAAAACTAATTTTTTTATACGGGTCTCCTTCAATAATTGGAGGTGCTTTTTCAGAACGAATGTATGCATCTACCGCTCTTTGCACTGCATCAATCCAAAAAGGAATGTGACGGTTTTCCTCTTCAAAGAGTTCGAATGTCTCTTTTGACATATAAAATGATTTAGAAGGAATGCCTCCAAGATGGGGAGCGAGGAGAGAAGAATCAAGTTCATTATTTTCTTTTACCAATACTTTCAACGAGATCCCATCTCTTTTCTTTTCAGCAAATGCTCCGACAGCCTGTCGTATCTCATGAAGGCTTGCATCTATTATCCCGATTGAATGTTGCGGATTGTTTTTAATGCTTTTTTTACTCCAAAAAGCCATTTGATGATTCACCTCCCTCTCTTATGATTCGTATAACTATATAAAAACCCTTCAACGCTGATGAAAATTTCTAAGCTTTTTAATACGATAAAAAAATAAAGCAGCTAACGGTTAGCTGCTTTATTTCTACTTCTATTTTTCAAGGAGTGAGCGAGCATTTTTATATGTGAGCTGATGGGCTTCAGCTACTGCTTCGTACGTTACAAATCCGTCCATCGTATTAATTCCTTTTAGCAAAGGTTCATTTTCAAGACAGGCTTTTTTATAACCTTTATTCGCAAGCTGAGCGGCATAAGGTACAGTCACATTCGTTAAGGCAATGGTTGATGTACGCGGAACAGCTCCAGGCATATTCGCTACCGCATAATGAACAACATCATATTTTGTGTATGTCGGGTTGTCATGAGTTGTGATACGATCGGTTGTTTCGAAAATACCTCCCTGATCAATTGCTACATCAACAATAACAGAGCCCGCCTTCATTTCTTTGATCATCTCTTCTGTTACAAGCTTCGGTGCTTTTGCCCCTGGAATAAGCACTGCACCAATCACTAAATCTGATTCTTTCACGGCTTCTGTTATATTAAGTGGATTGGACATCATCGTATTAATCTCAGTACCAAAAATGTCATCAAGCTGACGCATTCGTTCTGGACTTAAATCCATAATTGTCACATCGGCACCAAGCCCCATCGCAATTTTCGCTGCGTTCGTTCCGACGACTCCTCCACCAATAACCGTTACTTTACCTCTTTTAACCCCAGGGACACCGCCCAGAAGAATACCGAGTCCTCCTTTAGGTTTCTCAAGAAATTGAGCCCCTATTTGAGCCGCCATCCGACCAGCAACTTCACTCATGGGTGTCAAAAGAGGTAGCGAGCCATTTGGTAACTGAACGGTTTCATAGGCAATTCCGATAACTTTTTTTTCTACAAGAGCCCTGGTTAATTCTGATTCTGCAGCAAGATGAAGATATGTAAATAAAATCAAACCCTCACGAAAGTAGACATACTCCTCTCGAAGTGGTTCCTTTACTTTCATGACCATTTCCTTCGACCACGCTTCAGCGGCCGTCTCTACTAGATGAGCTCCAGCTTCAAGGTACTGATCATCCCCAAAACCAGATCCAACGCCCGCTCCTTTTTCGATATAAACTTCATGACCTAATCGCGTTAAGGTCAATACGCCAGCAGGGGTCATTGCTACACGGTTCTCATTGTTTTTAACCTCAACAGGCACTCCAATATGCATTGATACTCCTCCTTTATCTCTAACGAGCCATATACTGTTACCTCTATTGTATAACATTTAATACCATTAAATGAGGGAATGACTTAAGGGGTGAATCTATTTCATCAATAGATCGTATTAGTTATCGGAATATTTTTACACCATTATCATATACCCCACTGCCACCATTAACAACCCGCCAATTAAGCTAATTGATATATATGTAACAGAAAGCCAAAGCTTTATTGAGCCTAGTTCAAAAGCCTCGTACATAAAGGTGGAAAAAGTCGTTAGTGCTCCGAGAAATCCAGTCGATATCCCAGTCCCCCAATCGCCTGCTCCGAAAGCCATCCCTAGTATGAAACTTCCTATGAGGTTAACAAGTAGAGTGGCTAGCGGGAATTGAGAAGTGTTCCATCGGTTAACTATTAATGCCGTTATATATCGAAGCCATGCCCCTATACCTCCACCGATCGCAATCATTAACCACTCCATTACGTCACCTTCCTCGTTCTTTTAGCTAGTAAGACTCCAAGGAAGACACTTAGAATTCCACTTACAATAGTGCCGCCCCCATAAAGGCCCATCTTAATAAACTGACCATCTTTTATGTAGACCAAAAGATCAAGGGAGTAGGTTGAAAAAGTCGTAAATGATCCTATCATGCCAGTTGCAATCATTTTTTTCGCTGGCTCTGAAAAGCGATTGTTTGAATGATTGTATTGATAGAAAAACCCAAGGATAATGGAACCTACTATATTTACTATAAAAGTCGATAAGGGACTGCCATTCAATATGGTTCCCACCACCGCTCGTAGTGTAGCACCAATTGCACCACCTAAAACGACTGCAAAACTATTCTTCACTTGAATGCGGCTCCTTTCACGTCTTTCCTCATCTTAACGAAACCGCTATTCAAAGTCTACCGATCGTTTTGGTTCCAGACCCAAGTATATAATCTTCCACTTGCATCCATCCATTTCAACTCAAATCGCTCTGCATTTTTATAACCAAAGGTGTCCATTTTCTTTACTAATTCCTCTACGCGCGCGATTTCAGTTACTTCCAAATGCTGAAATAACGCCTCTACTTCGTCTTTTGCACGATCACCTTTCTCAACGACCGTTCCATTCTCTACCTCAAATTCGTTCGGACTGGAAAATTCCCATTCATGTTCAACTCCA
Organism: Anaerobacillus sp. QJM3NY_32; assembly: GCF_056173645.1. NCBI lineage: Bacteria > Bacillati > Bacillota > Bacilli > Caryophanales > Bacillaceae > Anaerobacillus > Anaerobacillus sp. QJM3NY_32. Next base: position 3,089,644 of record NZ_CM149684.1, read on the forward strand.
TTTGTTACTACCATACATTTAAACGAGAAGCTGTTTTCTAATGTAGAAGCCTCTGCTCGAATTGTAAATAGACACAAGTAAATAGCAAAGGTTATGACAACAAACTTTTTCATTATTAATCACCTCACCCTTATGCTGAGTGTAAACAGCAAATATTATTCCTAACCGAGCAATCAGGATTGCTTCATTCTTTTTTGCGAACTAAAATAAAGATAAGTCCGTAACTTTAAAGGAGATAATATGAGCAGTCTAAGCAAAACCTCTTCTACTATTCAAATTGAGCGTTATGGGCTTGAATCAGTCCCAGAAAAATTACGCACAACAAGATGGTATGAGTATGCCATGATTCAAATGACCGTTTCTGTCAATGCCGGTAACTTTCTCGTCCCAGCTCTCGCCGTCCTCGAAGGCGGCCTTAGTTTTGTATGGGCAGTTCTCGCCACTGTATTTGGAGCAAGTCTTGCATTCCTTTTCGTGTCTTACCTTTCTTTTCCAGGGGCACGTCGAGGTATCCCTTCACAGTATGCAGTAAGAGCTTTTGTTGGTCTGAAAGGAGCTCAATACTTCGCCTCTCCCGTAAGAACCATCACGTCGCTCTATTGGTTTTCTGTACAAACCATTGGAGGTACTTATATGGTTGTAGAGCTGATGAAACGTGCTTTTTCAATCGACCTTCTTTTTCTACCAACATCTCTATTTCTCGCTTCAGTAATGGCTTTACTTGCATTAATAGGATTCAATGCCGTCAAAAAAGCCACAAGGTACTTTCTCCCTCTTCTATTTGCCGGAGGAGTTGCCATGTTGTTTGTGTATTCTCAGACTCCTATTAACGGGAAGAGTTACTCAACCGTTCTATCAGTTAAACACGGTCCTGAACTAGGCTCTTTCTTTTTCTTTGCCAGCCTCGCTTTTGTGCAGTATGTATCAGGTGTTAGTAGTTCTTCAGACATGGCAAGGTACGCAAAATCCACTCAGCATGCATTCTGGGGAATCTTCTCAGGAAATACGATTGGTTTCACATTAACAGCACTACTCGGAGCCTACACCGCTTCAGTAGCTAGTACGTGGAACCCATTTTTAATCACGAGTCAACAAACACAGTCACCACTCCTATTGATACTCATTTTTGCTTCAGCCCTTTGCTCGATGATTATGATTAACATTAGCAATGCTTATACAGGAGGATATAGTCTGCTTAATACATTCCCCTCTCTTGGTCGAGTAAAAAGTGCGGTATTACTAGGTTGTGCCGCTGTTATATTAAGTGGATTCCCTACTTTTGTTAACCAGGCCGAGTCATTTATTTCACTTCTTGGAGCCTTCGTTATCCCGTTATCAGCTGTAATCGTGACTGATTTTATTATTGTGAAAAAAGGAAGGTTTACTTCAGCGATGCTCCAGGAATTATCTGAGAAGGCCAAGCTCTTGAATCGACCAGGGTTTGTCGCGATTTTAATTGGTCTTATCTTTTACATTATTCTTCCTGCATCCTATTCACCAGGTTTTCTCTCATTTTTCCTAACTGGTGGATGTTATCTCGCTTTTCGTTACTTCCCAGTTCGTTAATCATGGTGAAGTTCCATTAGAAACAGCAATTCAAAACGATCATAAATAAAAAAGTTCATGCGCTCAGCATGAACTTTTTGCTTTTTAATAATAACTTTTCCTGTCAGCTTTCCGTGGTAATTCTTTTGTTTTTTTAGTTTCTTCTTGATCAATGACACCACTCTGGTATGATTCACTCAACTGCTGATGCACGGCCATTTCGCCATTCTCATCGTAAATCAGTTCCTTTTTCTTATCAGCCATAAGACATCCTCCTATCATTTCGGACTTGCGCTTATATTGTTTCCAAAGCAAGGATGAAAAATGCTTCTAAAAATAGGATGATTGAATCTGAAATCGGAATGGATGGTCACATAAATTTCGTTACAAGACATTCTTTATTTATGGAGCTCACGGACAATATGCGGCAACTCCGGTAGCAGTAATCGCGACATTGCTAATTTGACTGCTCCTGAAGACCCAGGCATAGCAAATATTGCCGTTTCACCTGTCACCCCACCAATGGCTCTACTAAGCATCGCTGGAGTACCAATATCATCTGTATAGCTAATCATGCGGAATAGTTCTCCAAATCCCGCAAGCTCCTTTTCGAGTATAGCTTCAACAACTTCATACGTAACATCTCTTTTGGATATTCCAGTTCCACCATTTAATAGCACAACATCAACGTCTTTATCATCTATACCTTTTTGAATCGCCTGGCGGATCTCTTCTTGTTCATCTATTACGATTTTCATTTGCCCAACCATATGATTGTTTTCTTCAAGTAAGGAATAAATAACATCTCCGCTTTTATCCGTTTCAACTGTCCTTGTATCGCTCACGGTTACAATGAGAGCTCGAATCAATGGTGCATCTTTTTTGTGATCTTCTGCACTCATCCTACGTCCCCCTTTTCAAGCTCATTCAAGAAACGTTTCTGATAAAATTTATGTGCGGTTTCACTTACCGTTCGCGCAAATCTATAGTTCACTCCCGCTCCCATGGCAATTCCAAGAAGCGGTATTCCTTGAATTACTTTTTTCCTTAACATCATAAGAACAGTTCCCTTTATAATTTGCTTCATTGGTCCTTGTAGCCAATTTCCGTCTGCAATTTCTTCAGGCCCTTCATAAAAATAAGGATGCGTTTGCTCATGCTTTATCTCTTCCTCTAACGTTTTCCAGGCTTGTTCTTGTAGCACTTTCGGTAATGTTGCCATGTGAAATACTTTAAGAGCGATCATCATTTCGGAAGGATAGTTTACTGGATAGCCATATGTCATCGCTATTAGCTGAACAGTACGCAAGTTAATAGCAAGTACAGCAGGTATATCAAGACCCAGCAGTAGAAAACTCCCCGTTCCAGCAAGTCCTCCTTGAGCAAATGATACCATTCGCTGACGGGCAATTTGTTGATCTGCTATGTAAACAAGGTGATCAATCGAGAGGTTTTTCATATCCTGAATTTGTTCAATTTTAGGATCAAATAACCTTGCATCCGTTAACAATCGATGACTGGCATCCACTTGCGATTGTGAGTTTTGTATAAGCGAATGCATATGAAAAAGAGCTGAATCAATTACAGCATACAAACGGTTTTTCGTTGGTGACTCTAGCTGATTAAGCTGATAGTCATACCATTTCTGGAAAGTGCGCTCTACGTCCGTTGCATGATGCGTAAAGTGCTCTTCCTCCCATTGAATTATGCCGTTCATTCTTTTTTGTTCTCTATCTGTCCACACCATTCAAATTCACTCCCTTACAACTCTTTCCTATATTGTAGCTTTTCCAATCAAAAACTTCCAACAAAGGTGGAATAAGGAGTAAAAAAAGAACAGCGCATCTGTTAAGATACGCTGTTTCTCTAAAGTCTATTTTGAAAGCCTAACTGTATCACGCGCAATGACGACTTCCTCATTAGTAGGAATAATCATTACTTTGACAGGTGAGTGAGGGTAGTTAATGAAAGCTTCTTTCCCCTTCACCTTATTTAGAGCTGGATCCCAATATACGCCCATAAATTCAAGGCCACGAAGTACACGTGCACGAACAGCATCACTATTTTCACCGATACCTGCTGTGAAAATAATAGCGTCTAGTCCTGACATGCGCGCTGCATAAGACCCAATGTATTTATGAATACGAGAAGTAAATACTTCTAGTGCTAATTCAGCACGTTCATTTCCAGCTTCTGCTTTACTAGTGATATCGCGAAGATCACTTGAGAAACCAGACACTCCAAGAAGACCACTTTTCTTATTCAATGTATTCATTACTTCTTCTGCTGTTTGACCAGTCTTATCCATAATAAATGGAATCAAAGCAGGGTCAATGTTACCTGAACGAGTTCCCATTGTTACACCAGCTAGTGGAGTGAAGCCCATTGATGTATCAATTGACTTTCCGCCTTGAATAGCTGCAATACTCGCACCGTTACCAAGGTGGCAAGAAAGGAGACGCAATTGATCAAGCGGGCGACCAAGCATCTCTGCCGCTCTCTCTGAAACATACTGGTGAGAAGTTCCGTGGAAGCCGTACTTACGAATACCATAATCTTTATAATAATCGTAAGGGAGACTATATAGGAACGACTGCTCAGGCATAGACTGATGGAAAGCTGTATCAAATACGGCTACAGATGGAACATCTGGTAGAATTTCACGGAATGCACGAATCCCAACAAGGTGAGCGGGGTTATGCAATGGCGCAAGCTCTGATACTTCTTCAATGCTAGCTAGTACATCATCCGTAATCAATGCAGAGTCATCAAATTTCTCACCGCCGTGAACCACACGGTGTCCAACACCTTCAATTTCATTATAGGAAGAGATAATGGAGAAGCTAATCAGCTTATCTAATAGCATTTTAACCGCAACTCCATGATCAGGAATATCAGTAATTTCTTCTTTCTTTTCACCGTTCACTTCTATTGTAAAAATGGCGTCATCAAGGCCGATTCTCTCCACGAGTCCTTTAGTGATAACAGTTTCTTCCGGCATATTTAATAGTTGAAACTTCAACGAAGAACTACCGGCGTTGATTGCGATTATTTTCGCCATATGTGACAGCTCCTTTAATTCAATAAAATTAGAATACGACACGAAAATAGAAGGGTAAGACCCTTCTATCTTTAGCACTCTTATTATTTAAACATCGTCCATTACTTTATTCAAGGTGAAAACCGCTTACATTCAAGTATTCCGCCAATTCAGATTTGTAAACGTTTCATAACCTTTAAGAAAGCTGTGAAAACCACCCGTTAATCTGCTGCATCATGTTCAACATCGCTTCACGATTGGAGAAGGATGGAAGCTTTGCCATCATAACTTGTTTAGGCTTTAACGTATGTTCTCCTTTTTTCTGAGTAACAAGAATACTTTTAGCTTGCGACTCATTCGCAAATAAACTTGTAGGCAATTGAATAATGCCGTGGATAACAGAGCGATCATTTAGCAAATTCCTCACTTGCTTGGCTCCATCATCTCCAAAGAGAAAGTTTGGAATCATAAAGAAGAGCATGCCAGACTCTTCTGTCATATTTAAGCTTTGTTCGATAAGAAGATGGTGAACGTAAGACATCCCTTCTTCTGCTTTTAATTCGTATTTTGCAGATGCTTCCTCATGGGGATAGTAACCAACAGGTAAATCAGTTACGATCGTATTAACCTGGGGAATATAAAGTGGCTTTACGCTATCCTGGTGAAGAAATTCTACCTGGTGTTTTTGCAAATTCGCATTAACAAAACCTAAATGTAATAAAAGATCATCTGGTTCCGCCCCGAATGCTTCAACTTTCTCACCTTCTAATTGGTTTAGAACAGAAGTGAGTAAATTTCCTGTTCCTACTGCAGGATCAAGAATTTTCATTTCCTCTATATTTAATACATCTTTATATTTTTTCACAAGATAACCGATTAAATGCGCAACACTATCTGGAGTCATGGCATGATGAGGCTGAATTCCTTTCTTCATCCCTTTCAGAAGTGCAAGCTGGATCCCTTTACGCACTGTTTCTTTCTTAGCATCCTCAAGATCACATGAATCATAAAGAGCTTTAAGACGGACAACGGTATCCGTATCTAGTTCCTCTTGTAATACTTTATTTTCAAATATGTTTAAACCTGTCTCAACGAGAGCTTCAAGATACGACATTTCCAATTTATTTTGAATAACTAGCGTCGATTCATCAAGCACGTTATATAAATTTTCTACAGTTAGTTCGGTCATTGATTGGCCTCCTATCAGTTCGCCGTCTCTATTGTAAACAGTCTTGAGTTCTTTCGCAACATCGGAAGATCATCTGTTACGAGAGAGACTTTTTATACTTTGCAAAAGTTTATGGCTAATCGAGAGTTTTCTACACTAACGTCTATGAATTATAGATCACAATACAATTCCGTTAAAAAAGGACTCCGATCACGTCATCGAAGTCCTTGCCATGTTTGTTTACATTATTCAGCTTGCTTAGCGGCGTTAAGTGCAGCGTCATAATCTGGGTGATTTGTTGCTTCACTAACATATTCTGTGTATACAACTTCGTCCTTACTGTTTACTACAAAAACAGCTCTTGCTAATAAACGAAGCTCTTCCATCGCTACGCCAAAAGCTTTACCAAATGAAAGATCGCGATGATCAGATAAAGTAATAGCATCTTCAATTCCAGCAGCACCGCACCAGCGCTTCTGTGCAAATGGGAGGTCAGCGCTAATTGTTAACACTTTCACGTTATCAAGCTTAGCAGCTTCTTCGTTAAATTTACGTGTTTGAGCATCACAAACGCCTGTATCTAGTGATGGTACGACACTAATGAGACGAATACCTGCATAATCATCAAGCGTTTTTTCAGATAGATCATTAGCAAGAACAGTAAAATCAGGCGCTTTGTCCCCCGCTTTTACTTCTTCCCCTAAAAGTGTCATCGGCGTTTCTTTAAATGTAATATTAGCCATGTTCATACCTCCTTCATAATTGGTCGTATGTACGACTGTTTTCATCATATATGCCATCGCTTCTGATTTCAAGAAATCAGCTAAGGCTTTCTAGCTCAGTTTTTATGAATCAGAGGTATTTATGTTCGATTAATGCAACTTAGTTTTCTAGAATAACCCACAATGGCAGAAGAATCGAATCTAAAGACCATATAAAAAAGCTACTTTAATTAAAAGTAGCTTAAAAATCCAAATCCTGCTTATCGTCATCCTGCTGTCTCTTATGACCACGGAAGAGGTGTTTTCCTTGGGATGTATGTCGCGAAGATTGTGAATCGCTTTGGTGATCGTTTCCTCTTCTTCCCTTAGTCTCATGATTCATATTCTGAAGAATGCTTTGTACTTTTTCAATTGCCTGTGGGGCAAGATCGAGCAATCTCTCATAAAGATGTGTGGTGTTATCAAGGTGTATCATCTTTATATCGCCAGCACTTACAATTAAAAACGCAATTGGCGTTATGGAAACACCACCACCACTACCTCCACCAAAAGGATCGCCTTTGCTTTGCCCTTGCTGATCACGCTGATTGGACTGTTGCTTTAGCATAAATTCACTACCACCAGCAGCAAATCCAAATCCAACCTTTGACACCGTTAGAATGACGCTTCCATCAGGGGTTTCGACAGGATCACCTATAATCGTGTTGACATCAATCATGTCTTTCAGATTTTCCATTGCAGTCTGCATAAGTCCTTCAATTGGATGTTCAGGCATTTTGTGTTTTCCTCCTTCACTTACTAAACCGCTAAGCCTCCTGCACATTCTTTTGAGACTTCATTAATTTAATTGCCGCGATCATAGCATGCCCCAGTTTAAATGTAATCATGCATCGTATATAAGTTTGAATCGTTTTCACTTCATAAATTGGTGTTACGATGAGTTGAGGGACTGAATGAAGATTAGAGTAATGTGATAAAAGTGTGAAGATAGCGACTTTTGTATTCATAATAAGTTCAGCTACTACTGCAGTACTTGCAGCGTTTCCCATTCCAAAATTTGTTTCCCATTGAATCGTTCGAAATCGTGTCTTCCTAAGAAAAAACAAAACAGATGTTTTAGCCCCAAGCGTTTTTTTCAGTAACTGGATGACCTCTTTGAGGTCACCTTTCAGCCCCTCTTCTTCTTTGCTTGCTTTGACAGCCTCTTCCCCACCTTCTAATAACGTTTCAAGTGGTATGGTTGTCTCATAAATAACTAATCCGAAGAGGGCTTTCACAGCTATTTGAATTTCTTCAACTGAAGAAGAGTGTTCTATTGTGAACGTTACTCTTACTGTCGAAAAAACAATAAGGGGTAAGGAGGCGATCACTAATAAGCCAAATATAGCAACAAGAATAATAATCAATGAATAGCCTCCTCCCATATACCTTTCTATTTTGAGACAGTATTCATGAAAATAGAGTATAAAATAAACCTGCCCAATATGGACAGGTTTATTCATTCAGTATGTTCTTATTCTTCGTGCACAACAATTGTATCAGCGAACAAATCATGGATTCCTTGTTTCTTTTTCGTAAAAGCAACGACAAGGAAACCAACAAATAAGATTGTTTTACTAATAAATCGTCCAATGCCTTCTCTAAAAATAACCGTTCCCCATGTTAAAGTCGTGCTTTTAACAGAGGCTACCCTTAAACCAAAAAGCATTTTCCCTAGCGTTTGAGATAAGAACTTAGTCATCAGTATAAAATAAGCGTAATACACGATACCTGTTAATATCGCCTGTAGCGGCAGATAGGCAGGTTCATTAGCAGGAAGATCAAACCCCTTGATCATAGGAGTAATCAGAATTCCATTCAAACTTGCTACAACAATAATATCAACTAAATATGCCCAAAAGCGCATCCAGAAGCCAGCAAAACGCTCGTGCTTCACTTCTTTCTCTAAAGATGCGGGAGAGGCAGTCGTACTCATTGTTTCATCCATTCTGCCTGCCTCCTTATTCAGAATATAAATACATTAACTCAGGGGATTGTGGAGTGGATAATAACTGCTGGATGCCTAAGAGATCTTTATCAGGCCCCATGAGCTTAGCGGCCGTCATTTCAAAGAGAGAGTTTAATCCTAAGTTTTGCTTATATTGCACCACTTGTAACTTACGATCTCCCACGTCTTCTTTCATACCGGCAATTGTATCTTCAAGATTTCCCAGGTCATCAACAAGGTTAACTTCCTTCGCTTGCCTGCCATCATAAATTCTTCCGTCAGCAAGCTCCCTTACTTTGCTTTCATCCATTCCTCTACCTTCACTAACTACCCGAACGAATTCATCATATGAATTATCAATCATTGATTGGAGAATGTCCCGTTCTTCATCAGTCATTTCACGACTAGGAGACATAATATCTTTATGTGGACCGCTCTTAATTGTCTCCCATTTCACTCCTACCTTCTCAGCTAGTTCTGCATAGTTCATCGACTGCATAATAACACCGATGGAACCTGTAATCGTGGAAGGACTCGCAACGATTTTATCAGCTGGAGCTGAAATATAATAACCCGCAGAAGCCGTCATGCTTCCCATTGAAACATAAATGGGTTTATCCGTTTTCTCTTTAATCTCTAAGAGCTTATCATGAATCTCTTCACTTTCTACTACCCCGCCGCCCGGCGTATTAAGTCTTAAAATGATGCCTTTAACACTGTTGTCTTCCCCAGCATGCTCCAAACGTTTCATAAACACAGCATGATTGTATCCAGACTGTGGAAGAAAACTAGTGTTTGTTCCAGTATCTTGAATAACTCCTTCCACATTCAAAACCGCAATCTTATTCGAACTACTACCTTCCTCAATAACCGTCTCTGCAAATTGGTCCGTTGTGTTCATTTCTTCCTGCCATCCTCCAAATGCCAGACTAGAAACAAAATTAAACACGATTGATACGATAATCAGAACAACGGTAATGCCGAGGGCGATCCATCGTTTTCCATTCATAGTAAGCCTCCTCTATATCCTGATGCTATCTTATGTACGATGAAGCCAACTTATTGGTTTCATATTTTTGAGAATACCATACAAAATAAGGAATCGCACTCCTTAGAAGCGTTTGAACAAATTTAATGTGTCGAGAGAGGGAACCATAGAAAGTACACTTTACTCTTCTTTCCGCACTCGTTCATAGCCTTGAATAAATGAGCGAAATCATAATTTTTTCTTTTTTCTAAAAAGCGATAATGATAAAGTAAAGAAGACAAACAGATAGACAGGGAGGAATCTACATGCCAAATCGGCGTAATTTGTTTTTTTTCTATAAGCAGTCAAAAGAAATTCAGGAGAAAGTAGAACCGTTAAAGGCACTAGCAGAAAAAAACGATTTTCATATCGTAGAAAACCCTGAAGAAGCTAGCATTATTGCAAGTATTGGAGGAGATGGTGCTTTCCTTCAAGCCGTAAGAAAAACAGGTTTCAGAGAAGATTGCCTTTATGTAGGAATTTCTACTGGTGAGCTCGGATTTTATTGTGATTTCCACATCGACAACATCCAAAATATGGTGGGAGACATTTTGTCAGAAGGCATTGAAGTTCGTCGTTACCCGACGATTGAAGTAAAAGTGAACAATGAATCATCCTTCTATTGCTTGAACGAGTGCACCATTCGTTCGTCAATTATTAAGACACTTGCCATGGAAGTTTATGTGGAAGATTTTCACTTTGAAACATTTCGTGGAGATGGTCTCATTGTTTCCACACCAACAGGAAGCACGGCGTATAATAAGTCCGTAAACGGTGCAGTGGTAGATCCTAAGCTTGCTTGTATGCAAGTAAGTGAACTCGCTTCACTAAACAATAATCATTACCGCACGCTCGGCTCTCCTTTTATATTAAGTGATGAGAGAACGCTTTCTCTTCAAGTTATTCAGGATGGTAATGATTATCCTGTTATTGGTATTGACAATGAAGCAATGAGCATTCAGCATGCTCAAGAAATTCAAATTCATATCCCAGAAAAACGCATTAAAACTGTTAAGCTTAAAAACAATTCTTTCTGGCATAAAGTTCAAAGAAGCTTCCTCTAAACGAAAGAAGCGCCACAAAAATGTGCGGCGCTTCTTTTTTTATTGACTATGTTAACGAACATCGTTGAACTTCGGCTCATTTACGATCTGTTATAACCAATCGTTTTGAGCTAAAAAAACGAGTTATCAACAATATAAATTCACATAGGTTTTTTATTAGTAAAGAATTTTTTCTATGAGAGAGAACCACGCTCTTTTTGATAAACGATTGTTTCATCAATGACTGTCATAACAGCATCTGTTTGAATAATAAGGTCTGGATCACAATTAAAAATATCGCGATTTAATACAGTGAAATCCGCTGCAAAGTTCTCTTTAATCATACCTCTTTCACGTTCTCTTCCAATTGCAAACGCACTTCCTTTAGTAAAAAGAGAGACGCTCTCAAACACAGATAATTTCTGTTCAGGATAATATCCACCATGTGTTTCCTCAGGACGCTTTCGCGTAACTGCTGCATGAATACCTAACAATGGATTCACAGGTTCAATCGGTGCATCTGATCCACCTGCAATTGGAACGCCACTATCAAGCAGCGTTTTCCACGCAAATGACCATGTCATTCTTGCTTCGCCGAGACGCTCCATTACCCATGGAAAATCCGAAGCGACAAACCTTGGCTGAATATCAAGAATAACTGAAAGTTCTTTTAATCGTTTTAACAAATCATCACGCATGACCTGCGTATGGATAAGGCGATCTCTAAGCCCATGTGGAGCAGGATACTGTTCAATCGCTTCAATTGCATACTCGAGTGCCAAATCACCAATCACATGAATAGCCACAGGCATATCATGAACCCTTGCTTTCTTCACAAGTTCGGTAAGTCCTTCAATGCTATGAATCGCAACTCCTGACGTATCAGGAGAATCATTGTATGGATCGCTCAATAGAGCAGTACGACCACCAAGTGCGCCATCAGCAAAAATCTTCATCGCACCTAGCTCTACATAATTTGTTCCATCACCGAAACCTAACCCTTGCTTGCGCATCTGCTCGATTACTTCATGATGGACTAATAAATTAGCTCTAAATTTACGTTGTCCGTTGATGACATTTACGAAGGTCTCATAAGTACGTTTAAAACCACCATAGTAATTTAGATCTTCACTATGGCCACCTGTAACGCCTTTCGCTACAAGGTCATCGACTGAGCAAGATAGAGCTTTTTCAAGGTATTCAACACTTACTTCAGGCATAGCATCCTTTACTAGTTCCTGGGCACGATCCAATAAATAACCAGTTGCTCTGCCTTCATTATCCCTCATGATTACGCCACCTTCAGGATCTGGTGTATCATCCGTTATACCTGCAAGATCAAGGGCTATCGAATTCGCAAGTATGGCATGTCTACACACTCTTGTTAACATCATTGGATTATTTGGAGCAATATCATCTAATTCATCACGGTGGAAGATTTTGCGATCCTGAAAGTTGTTTTCATTCCAACCTTCCCCAATCACCCAGTCAAATGAGGCTGTATCATTCACTTTGTTAATCAGATGTCTTTTCATCTCTTCCGCTGACGTAGCCTCCGATAAATCGAGACGCAGAAGTTTTTCTCCATGTCCAATCATGTGGAGATGACTATCCACAAAACCAGGAATCATGACATTCCCTTTTAAATCATGTTTTTCTGTCATTTCTTTCTCGAACATAGAGGTTAGTTCTGATTTAGACCCGACCTTTTTGATACGGCCATTTTCTGTATAGACGGCTTCTACCGTTTCATTTTCATGTTCAAGCGTATAGATCTTACCACCAAACCAAAGCGTTCCCACTGATGTTCTCTCCTTTATGTAAATGTAAATTGTGAGCTAATTGTATCATTCCTCATATAAACTGTGAATCTTCTGGTTTTTCATCAAACTCTTGGTTGATTTTTCAATCATGATACAATAAGAATAACAAAGAGTATATGCAAGACAATTGTTGAAGGTGAGGAAATCTCGTTGAAAAAGAAAATCTTATTTACAGGTGGCGGCTCTGCCGGGCACGTTACAGTTAATTTAGCACTAATTCCTCGTTTTTTAAAAGACGACTGGGATATCCATTATATCGGTTCTGAGAACGGCATTGAACGTCAGTTAATTGAACCTGTCAAAGGGGTTACTTATCATCATGTTGCTACCGGAAAGCTAAGAAGATATTTTGACTGGAATAACTTCAAAGATCCTTTTAAAGTAATTAAAGGCGTAGGAGAGGCTTTTTCCATTATTAAACGTGAAAAGCCTTCTGTCATTTTCTCTAAAGGGGGATTTGTATCTGTACCTGTCGTAATCGCCGGAAAGATGAATGGAGTTCCTGTCATTATTCATGAATCTGATTTAACACCGGGACTCGCTAACAAAGTAGCCATCCCTTTCGCCTCAAAGGTATGTACAACTTTCCCTGAAACGGTAAACCATTTACCTGAAAGCAAAGCGGAATATATCGGCGCAGTTGTTCGTGATGAACTGAAAAGTGGCAAACGCTCCACTGGCCTTTCTTTTGCCGGATTCACTGGGACAAAGCCTGTTATGTTAATTATGGGCGGAAGTCTTGGTGCAAAACGAATCAATGAAGCTGTTCGCAATCAGTTAGATGAGCTTTTACAAACATATGATATTCTCCACCTTACCGGTAAAGGGCAAGTGGTTGAAAATTTGCAAATGCAGGGGTATAAGCAATTCGAGTATGTAACAGATGAACTTCCTCACTTATTAGCCATGGCTGATTTAATTGTCTCAAGAGCTGGTTCAAATTCTATTTTTGAGTTCCTTGCATTGAAAAAACCAATGTTACTCATCCCATTATCAAGAGCTGCAAGTAGAGGGGACCAAATTTTGAACGCCCAATCGTTCCAGAAATCAGGCTATGCGAATGTTCTATTGGAGGAAGATTTATCAGACGCTTCTTTCTTAAAATCCGTACGTGAAACATTTGAGAACCGCTCGACATATATAAAAGCAATGGAACAGGATAATGCAGGTGATCAGGCAAATAAGATTGAAGCTTTAATTAAAAATAAAGCAAAAAAATAAGAAGAAGACCTCAAAGGTCTTCTTCTTATTTTTTACTGTATCCTCTATTCTAAGACGCCCCAAGAGTTTCTTTTTGACGAAGCTCAATTCTTCTAATTTTACCTGAAGTTGTTTTCGGAAGTTCTTCAATAAATTCAACTTTTCTTGGATATTTATAAGGCGCAGTTAGCTCTTTTACATGATCTTGTAGTGTACGAACTAAAGCATCTCCCGCTTGATTGGGATCTTTCAGTACAATATACGCTTTTACTATATTACCGCGAACTTCATCAGGACTTGCAACGACCGCACACTCCTGTACAGCCGGGTGTTTCACAAGAGCATCCTCTACTTCAAATGGTCCAATTGTATATCCGGAGCTAATGATAATATCATCACCTCTACCTTCAAACCAAAAGTAACCATCCTCATCTTTGGAAGCTTTATCCCCCGTTAAGTAATAGTCACCTCTGTACGCCATTTGCGTACGTTCCTGATCCTTATAGTACCGTTTGAACAGAGCAGGTACATCCTTATGGACGGCAATGTCTCCCACTTCTCCAACCTGAACAGGTTGACCATCTTCATTAATAATATCCACTTGATTACCAGGTGTTGGTTTCCCCATTGAACCTGGCTTTACTTCCATGCCTTTTAGAATGCCAACAAGTAATGTATTCTCAGTTTGACCATAGCCGTCTCTAACATCAATCTGAAAATATTTTCTAAACGTATCAATTACTTCACGATTAAGCGGCTCACCAGCTGAAACGGCGCTTCTGAGAGCAGGCAATTTGTACCTAGTTAAATCATCTACCTTTGCCATTAAGCGATACTCTGTTGGTGTACAACATAAAACATTAATATCATATTCTGAAAGAAAACCAAGGTACGCTTCTGGATCAAATTTACCACTATAAACAAAACCAGTTGCGCCACTACATAATGTGGCAACAAAAGGGCTCCAAATCCATTTTTGCCACCCTGGTCCTGCAGTTGCCCAAACGTTATCTCCCTCATGAATATCGAGCCATGAGGCTGAAGAAGTTCTTAAATGAGCATATGCCCAACCATGACTATGAACAACGCCTTTAGGATTTCCCGTTGTTCCAGACGTATAGGAAAGGAATGCCATGTCTTCTCTTGATGTGGCCACGCCAGCGAAAGAAGCGCTTTCATTTTTAGCTTCATCCAGTAAAGATATCCATCCATTAGCACGATTGCCTACAATGAATCTATGTTCCAAAGAAGGCGCTTCGTCTTCTACACCTTCAAATGATTCAATAAGTTCTGCTTCACAGATAACCGCTTTTGCTTCGGCATGATTAATTCGATAGATCAAATCTTTTTTTCTCAACATTTCTGAAGAAGGAATAACGACTAGACCCGCTTTCAAACAGGCAATGTATACGGCATATGTATCAATTAACCTGGGCATCATGATCAAAACACGATCTTGACTTGTTAATCCCTGGGCAGTTAGCGCGCCAGCGATGCGATTCGCCTTTTCAAATAAATGTTTATATGTAATTTCTTGAACTTCGCCTTGATCACTTCGCCATTTTAAGGCCACTTTATCTTCTTTAGAAGTAAAGCGCTCCATCTCGCTTGTTAGATTGTAATGTTCAGGTGCAATTAAGTCCTGCATTCTTATCCCCCTTTATTCTGCAATAATTACATTATACATAAAAGTATGAAAGTTTTGAACATTATTGCCGATAAAAAAGGAGAAGGTGTCTAATTCACCTTCTCCAAGCCATTATATTAAATTATTTGGAGTATCCTCCGAATTGCTGTTCAGATTGTTGAACAAGACGCTTCGTGATCTCGCCGCCAACTGAACCGTTTGAACGTGAAGTTGAGTCTGGACCAAGATTCACACCAAATTCAGAAGCAATTTCGTATTTCATTTGATCTAAAGCTTGTTGTACACCTGGTACAACAAGGTTGTTTGAGCTGTTATTAGCCATGAGTTGTTCACCTCCTTGACACTATCATTTGATAGAGAAGGGAGGGTTATTCTCATTAACTATTGGTAGTATGGTTAAATGTTGGAAGATTAAAGTAAGTCATCAAATGAATCATCTTTTTCCTTAATAACAATCGTTTCAACACCACTTACAGCCTCTTCTACTAATTCATCAATTGGTAAGTATTGTTCAAATTTATTTGCATGTTCCCGTTTTGGTTTTGTCTTAGGTGCATCTGGCAAGAACACCGTGCAACAGTCCTCATATGGCCGAATCGAGATATCATACAGGTCAATAGCCCTTGAAATCCTCATAATCTCAATTTTGTCCATAGAAATAAGAGGCCTTAGAACAGGATAATTTGTCACTTCGTTAATTGTATTCATACTTTGAATCGTTTGACTTGCTACTTGTCCAAGACTTTCCCCTGTTGCAATGGCAAGTGCTCCACTTTTTTCTGCTAACTTTTCCGTGATTCGCATCATCATTCTTCTCATAATTGTCATGCTGTAATTATCAGGCATTTCTTTTTGAATTGATTTCTGTGTATTTGTAAACGGGACAATATGAAGGCGAATGTCTCCACCGTATCGAGAGAGAACTTTTACAAGATCCTCTACTTTCTGGCGTGAACGCTCACTTGTAAAAGGAGGGCTGTGAAAATGAACTGCTTCTACTTTTACTCCCCTTTTCATCGTTAAATAACCCGCGACTGGACTATCGATACCACCTGATAACATCAACATTACCTTATTATCTTGAGCAGTTGGAAGACCTCCAGCACCTTCTGAATTATCGCAACTAAGATAAGCACCATCTTGCTTCACTTCTACCTTCAATTCCATGTCAGGATTGTGGACATCCACCGTTAATTTTTCTGTATTAGTAAGAACATAACCGCCTATATCGCGATTCATATCTTGTGAGCGATGTGGAAATTGCTTGAAAGGTCTCCTAACTGTTACTTTGAAAGTCATACTTTCATTACCCATTTGATCCTTAACAAGCTGTAATGCCTTTTCTTTAATAAGATCGAGATCGTGTTCTGTCTTGATGGCGACACTAAGGGAGTGAATGCCAAAAATCGTTTTTAGCTTCATAATTATCGGATCTGGATCCTCTCCATTCAATTTCACAATCATTCGGTCAAAAGATTGATGAACCTCAATGGATGGATAGTCAGACAATACCTGCTTCACTCTTTTTTTCAAAGCAGTGATAAATCCTTTTCTGTTTTTACCTTTAAGTGAAATTTCCCCGTAGCGAAGAATGATATGATCATACATAGCTATTACCTCATTACATGTTTTAGTTTGGGTATTACTTTTTGAAGCTCTTCAAGAAAGAATTCTACTTCCTCTATCGTTGTATCAAAAGAAAGGCTTATTCTAATAGCCGACTTTGCCCCTTGATCTGATAAACCAACAGATGTTAATACGTGGCTTGCTGCTGCTGTTTTGGAAGAACACGCCGAACGAGTTGACACATAAATTTCTTTTTCCTCAAGCGTATGAATCAATACTTCCGGCTTAATACCAGGGACTGAGAAATTAACAATATGCGGAGAACCTAATTGAGTACTATTTAACTTCACGCCTTCAATATCGGAGAGTTCTTTTAGCAACAGCGTTTGTAATGTTTTTAACTTCTCCTTTTGAACATCCGCTTTACCTAAAAATATTCGAAGAGCCTTTGCCATCGCGACGATTCCAGGACCATTTTCTGTACCTGAGCGAATGTCGCTTTCCTGCCCCCCTCCTGAAAGCAGTGGAAATAAAGACAGTTTATCTCGTTTTATTAATATCCCATTACCTTTTAGCCCATGAAATTTATGCGCCGAATAAGAGACTAAATCCGCTTGTACTACATTAAAGTTGAGTGGCACCTTACCAATTCCCTGAACATCATCAATATGAAAGAAGGCACGTGATTTTTGTTTAATCAACTTTCCCGCTTCTTTTATTGGTTGAATGGCACCCATCTCATTATTCACGTGCATAATAGAAACAAGAATGGTTTCAGGAGTGAGCGCCTCTTCAAGATCATCTAGAGAGATTTCTCCTTCTCTGTTAACAGGTAAATACGTCACTTCAAATCCCATGGATTCAAGCTGCCGGAAGGACTCCAAAACGGAAGCATGTTCTATACTCGTAGTAATGAGGTGCTTACCTCGATTCATATATTGAAGTGCTGAACCTTTAATAGCCAAATTATTACTCTCAGTTCCACCAGAAGTAAAAATAATTTCATTCATTTTAACTTGTAACAAATCTGAAATACTCATTCTCGCTTGTCGAAACAATCGCTCTGCTTCTCCACCTTTTCGATGGAGAGAAGATGGATTAGCGAAAAAATTTTCAGCTGCTTTTCGATATGCATCAAGTACTTCTTTATAGGGCTGCGTTGTAGCACTATTATCCAAATAAATCATATTATGACACCTTCAGTCATCTTATATTTCCAACTAATAATCCTACCATAGGTCAAACAAATCACCAAATCAAATATTCTAGATAATGAGATAGATTCATCATTTTGTTCGTTACGCTAAGAATGGTTATGATTACCAAGGTCGAACGAACGCTGCTAGAATGGCAGATAAATTGTTTGAATTATTAATCATTTTGGTTTTGTTATGATTTGTCGATCAATTGTGTTAATATGAAGTCCGAAAATTAGGACATGTTAAACAGTTTAATCAGGAGGCCCTTATGAAGTTGAAATTATCAAATAAAGACATTTTGACAATAGGATTAATGCTTTTTGCTCTTTTTCTTGGAGCAGGAAACATGATTTTCCCACCCGCGCTCGGTCATTCTGCCGGGAGTAATATTTGGGTAGCAACAGCTGGTTTTCTCATCACAGGGGTTGGACTTCCTCTTTTAGGCGTGACGGCGATTGGGTTAACGGGGGGAAACTTAAAAGATATTGCTTCTAAAGTTCACCCCACTTTCGGATTTGTATTCACTGCGATCCTCTATCTTGCGATTGGGCCATTCTTTGGAATCCCACGTACCGGGACGGTAGCATTTGAAATTGGTGTCGTGCCATTTTTGAATGAATCAACGAATGTTACCGGGATGCCATTATTTATCTATACCCTTATTTTCTTCGGTATTACGTTTTGGTTATCACTGAATCCTTCAAGATTAGTGGATCGAGTGGGAAAGATCTTGACACCTTTATTACTTCTAGTTCTTGGAAGTTTAATCGTAGGAGCTTTTATCCATCCACCAGGTCCACTTTCAGCCCCTTCAGCGAAGTATGAGGACGGCGTTTTCTTTAAAGGGTTCATTGAAGGTTATCTTACGATGGATGCAATTGCAGCTCTTGTATTTGGAATTGTGGTGATTCAAGCCGTCAAGGATAAAGGCATCACAGATCGAAAAACCATTTCCATCGCTGTATTGAAAGCTGGAATCCTAGCAGCAATAGGGTTAACGGGTATTTATTTATCACTTGCCTATATAGGAGCTACAAGTGTTAACCTTCTTGGTTCAGTCAATAACGGAGGAGAAATCCTCTCTAGTGTTGCGAGTTACCTGTTCGGCTCATTTGGCACATTTCTTCTTGGAGCCGCGATTACATTTGCTTGTTTAACAACATCTGTAGGACTAGTAACGGCATGTGGCGAGTATTTCTCAAAAACGTATCCAAAGCTTTCTTATAAGTTTGTTATTCTGATCATT
Source organism: Anaerobacillus sp. QJM3NY_32 (assembly GCF_056173645.1). Taxonomy (NCBI): domain Bacteria; kingdom Bacillati; phylum Bacillota; class Bacilli; order Caryophanales; family Bacillaceae; genus Anaerobacillus; species Anaerobacillus sp. QJM3NY_32. The sequence continues at coordinate 3,108,858 of NZ_CM149684.1, forward strand.
ACAATTTTCAGTGCTTTTGTGGCAAACCTTGGACTGACTCAATTGATTACATTTACATTACCTGTTTTAATTGCGATTTATCCTGTAGCAATTGTATTGATCTTCTTAACATTCATGAGCTACCTATTTTCTATCCATCACTACGTTTATAGGGGGGCTATCATTTTGACAATCCTTATAAGTGTCCCCAATGCCCTTGAGGGCGCCGGGATTATAATGCCTGGGATTACCATTCTACATAAGCTCCCACTCTATAGTGATGGCGTAGGATGGATTGTACCCGCTATCATAGGTGGAATAGTAGGATGGATAATATCTAAGAAAGATAGAAAATTATAATTTTTTCTAACGCAGACAAATTGTCTGCGTTTTTTTAAAAAGAAAAATACTGATTACAACAAAAAAACTCTCCTCAATGAGGAGAGTTATGATTTAACAGGTTCTCTTACATCATCTTTCAACGATTGAAGCACCTGTGGATCAACCTTTTCAATGGCAGCTTCAGCTGTTGATAATGCTTCATCGTACTCATATTGTCTGAAGTGATCTTCTGCTTTTTGAAGCAGTTCATCTACACTTCTGTGCTTCCCTCGATATCGATTCCCAAACTGAATCAAGCGTTCGGTCAGAATGGCGTCTTCGACAAGCTTTTTTGTTATTTCAGTACTATGTTCAACCGCACGTTCAGCATCAGAAAGCACTTCATTAATTTGATAAATATCAAGCGGTACGTCTGAAAGACGATCACTTAATTCTACAATGATATCCTCTGCCAGTTCATAACCATCTAAATATGATTCTGGAATGCCTGGTAGATTACTTAACTTCATCATTCTTCTTGATTCAATTAATCTTCTCTTCAAATCTTTAATCGTCTCAAGCGCTTTAAGCTCATCTTTTCTTAACATATGCAAATTCTCTTTTTGAATTTGCATTTCATGATCAATTGAAGCAAGATCTTCTTTTAAGGAAAGCACCGTTTCAGCAAGTGTGGTAAATGCCTGCTTATTGCCTTCAACTGCTTCAATAACAGCATTAAATCGAATATGCATATCAGAAATCTTTTTCTCAATTTCCTTAATCATTTTCAATTCCTGTTCCTCTAAACGGTAACTGAGCTGCACAACATTCGTTTCTTCTTGCAAGTCTTGAAAGTGATTATTAGTTTTAAGCAGCTCATGTTCAAGCTCCTCTACTTTCTCCGTAACAAGATGCCTTGCATCTACTTCAGATTCCAATTGATCATATAGTCCTTCAATATTTCTTCGCACTGTATCAATTTCTATCTTGATCTCTTCGACTTCCGTCTTCTCAATAGCCGAATCCCATCTGACTAAATCCGATTCGACGTGTTCAATATGATCTTGAATTTCCAAATGATCAAGTACATAGCCTTCAGACTCCATCACGGAAGTTCCATCTTCAAGTTCTTTTAGTTGAGAAGGTATCTGCGTATGCACAAGCGCTATTAATTCTGGTGTAACAGAAATTTTTTCTTGAACAGCTGTTAACCGCTCTTGGATTTCTTTCAACACACTTCTAGCTTCAAGATAGTTACCTTCTTCGGTTAGTTGTTCATAGCGCTTAAGATCTTGTTTAAGTTCTTCGAGTTCAGCTTCTAGGGTAGGATAAGCCTTACCAAGTGAACGATTTTGTGAAAGAAGTCGCTGTTTGGCTTCCCTGAACACCTCTTGAACGGAAACAATTTCTGTTCTATTCTGCTCTTCACTCGAAACGAGCTCATTAATATCTTCTAACATCAGTTCAATACGCTTTTCAATCTGTTCTAATCGTTCACGAGTTTCAACTAATGTTGCTTTCGCTTTACTAAAGCGATACCTCTCAGCAGCTTCCTCGGTATCCATAAGCTGCTCTTCCAAGTTGGGAAGCTTAACTGCTACGATCTCATCCCACTCTTCACGCCATTTTTCAAATTTTTCTTCCGTTTGACCTGACATTGTTAGACCTTTCACCTTCGAAATCTCATCTGTCACAGGTCTGTTTAATATATCAATCTTCCATTCTTCTAGACGATCGATTTCATTGTATATTTTTCTTCTAGCAAAAGTGCCGTATAAAATGACGGCAACAAGTAAAATAATCGCAATGACAATATACTCCAACGGAAGCACCCCTTCTTCCACATCATCAATTTATGTATACATGCTAAAACAGCAGTCTAAATCATCAGATATAGATCTTTTATAAACGAATATGTACGAATTTCATCAATGTTTTTATGATACCATGTAATTACCTCTTTGACTAAATAAATTCAATATTCGACAACTAAAATCCTTGATTTTATTATAAACTTTTTCATTTATTGAAAGAAGGTGCTTTTGGATGATTATTTCATATGATGGACACATACACTCTCCATTTTGTCCACATGGATCAACAGATTTATTTGAGGATTACGTAGAAGCTGCTATTCAGTTCGGTTACAAAGGCATGACATTTACTGAACACGCTCCTCTCCCACAAAATTTCCATGACCCTGTTCCAAATCAAGATAGCGGAATGAAATGGGAAGTGCTAGAAAACTACTTTGAAAATATTCAGCAGCTAAAACATAAGTTTAAGGGAAAAATTGAAATTAACTGTGGACTAGAGGTTGATTTTATTGAAGGCTATGAAGAAGAGACAAGACAGTTTCTTAATACAGTAGGACCACAATTAGATGATGCGATTCTTTCTGTTCATTTTTTGAAAGAAGGAACTAACTATACTTGCCTTGACTATAGTCCAGAAGCTTTTGAACAACTAATTGCTTCATTGGGTTCCGTTGATATGGTTCACCAAAAGTATTACGAAACACTATTGAAGTCAGTCCATGCTGATCTAGGAAAGTATAAACCTACTCGAATTGGACATATAACTTTAGCAAATAAATTCCAGAAAAAACACCCGTCTAAAAGTTCCTTTTTCTCGGAAATCTCTACATTACTTGATGCGATTAAAGAAAGCGGCTTTTCATTAGATTATAATGGAGCCGGAACAGTGAAACCTTTATGTGGAGAGCCATATCCAACTGACTGGGTTATACGTGAAGCAATAAAACGAGAAATCCCTCTCGTCTATGGCTCAGATGCTCATAGCGCAAAAGGGATTGGTCAAGGAGCAGAACGACTTCTTACACACTCTCTACAATCACCAACCTTGCTTAGCCGTTCATAACGAACGGCCTTGCTTCCCAAATTCCAGTCTTACAAATATATCGTTCTATCCATTCATTTAATTGTTTCGTATATCGTTCAATAAAGTAATGTTCATTTGGCTGAATATGATGCACTTCTAGTATATATTGAGGTTGCAAAAATGGCATAGAAAGCATGCCTCTCATTTGCATGATGATATAATCAATGGATTGTGGACGAAATTCCTCCCTTGCAAACCCCACCTCAAATATTTTGCTAAAGTAGTACTTTTCTTTTGCTAGATAAGTGGTCATGATTTCCCGAACAAGCACTGAATCAAAAGTGATCTCCCGAAGTACAAACCTGGCGAGTTGCCTATTCTGATACTGATACTCCATAATCCTTTCAATAGCTTCAGCGAGACAGCTTCTGGCAGATCGCGCGTCAAGCTGCTGATATACTTTTTCGAGTTCCTTTACATACCCTTCTAGAAATGACGTCATTAGAAACTCAGCTAACCCCTTTTTGCCGTTAAAATAATACGAAATTAAGGCAACATTCACATCCGCTTTACCCGCTATATCTCGCACTGAAGTACCGTTAAAACCCTTTGTATTGAAAAGTTGAATGGCGGCCTGTATGACACTTCGCTTCGATGCTGTATCTCGCTCCTGTTTCACTAGGAACCACCTCCAAATAATACGATCTAAATTATTGATTCGGTAATAACATAGGCAATCCTTTATTAATCGTACGACAAAATATGTGTATTAATCTGCAAGATTTGATATGATGTTCATAATTTCGATGTAAGGAAGAGGTGTTTTGACATGTTTGAAGTCGAATCCTATTCAGGCAAAAGAGAAAAAGATTATCAAATGGTAATTAAACAACTAAGAGCACTGCTAGATGGTGAAACAAATCAGCTCGCTAATCTTGCAAATGCCTCTGCTTTATTAAATCAGTTTCTAACAGATGTCAATTGGGTTGGGTTCTATTTATACGAAAAAGAGACCGATCAACTTGTGCTCGGGCCTTTCCAGGGACTTCCAGCATGCGTTCGTATTCAGAACGGTAAAGGAGTCTGTGGCACAGCATCTAAAGAAGGCAAGACGATGCGAATTGACAATGTTCATGATTTCCCCGGACATATTGCATGTGACGCTGCTTCACAATCTGAAATTGTAGTGCCAATGTACACTTCAGATAAGCTCCTCGGAGTACTTGATATCGATAGCCCTAAAGTTGGCCGTTTCGATGAATTGGATCAGGAGTATTTAGAGAAATTTACTGAAGCATTGCAAGATTTTCTTTAGAGTTAAAGTAAAGTATTTTGTACCTATACTACTTAAAAAGCCATTAGAGAATTTCTCTAATGGCTTTTTTTAGTTCTCTAACGCTTGAAGAATATCTTCCCAAATATCCTCCCATGCTTCAAGACCAACAGAAAGGCGAATAAGAGTTTCACTAATCCCCATTCTTAATCTCTCATCTTCCGGGACAACGGCATGTGTCATTGTAGCGGGATGTTGAATCAGGGTTTCAGCATCCCCGAGACTAACAGCTATTTTAATCATATTAAGTCTATTCATGAAGGCTTGGGAGTCTTTCTTTTCCCCCGCAATTTCAAAACTAATTAAACCGCCTGGGCTCTTCATTTGTTTTTGAGCAATAGCATACGATGAAGATTCTTCCATACCTGGATACATCACGTTCGTTATGGCAGGATGCTCAGCTAATTTCTGCATAATTTGTCTAGCATTTGAAGAGTGACGATCCATTCGAATAGGGAGGGTCTTTAAGCCTCTTAACAATAGCCATGCATCGAATGGTGAAAGAATTCCACCTATATCCTTTTGCGTACTTTTAGCAATTGAAGAGATGGTCTCTTGGTCACCCACAACTAAACCAGCTACCACGTCTCCATGGCCACTGATATATTTCGTTGCACTATGCAAAACAATGTCACAGCCAAATTCTAACGGGCGCTGTAAATAAGGAGTCGAAAATGTATTATCCACCACAACCTTAATTCCTTTTTCTTTTGCGACCGCAGAAACCATTTCAAGATCAATTAATTTCAATGTTGGATTAATCGGAGTTTCAATATAAATAACTGTAGTATTTGGACGAATTGCTTTTTGTAATTGCTCAACTGAGTCTAGCGGAAGCAAGTCATGTTCAATCGAAAATTTCTCTTCTAACATTTTAAGTAATCCGAAAGTACATCCGTAGACCCCTTCTGAACAAAGAATGTGGTCGCCTGTCTTCACTAGGTTCAAAAGAACAGCAGACACGGCAGCCATTCCCGAACCAAACGCTAAGCCTGCCTCAGCATTTTCAAGAGAGGCAATCCGCTTTTCCAACATTCGAACAGTAGGGTTTCCAAGTCTTGAATAAATATAGCCAGGTTCCTCACCTGCAAACCTTCGTTCACCAGCCTCAGCCGTTTCAAATGTAAAAGTTGATGTTTGATAAATAGGAGATGCCAGGCTGTTGTGATGCGATTTAGATTCATATCCATCATGAATTGTTTTTGTCTCAAAGCGATGCTTCCCTGTCAAAGTTATAACCCCCTGTTATAAAAATAGCTAGATACACTTCCATTGTAAGCGCTTTCTATTATAAGGTGAAGAGGTATTTATCTTTCTTATATCCTAAAAATGATGTCGACGTGCTATCTATCCATCTCATTTCTACTAAAGTTGACATCTAATACTGAAAGAGTTACAATAGCATTTGTGTAAAATAAGAATGGGCAGCAGCGTGACGGGCTGTGATTTCATTGTGTTCCTTTTAATAGGTACGCCGCGTAACCTCCGGCTGTCGAGGTGAAGGCGTGTGAAAACACAATGTGCACAAACCGGAATCACGACACTGTTTTTATTTTATACCAATAATAATGGTATAAAGGAGGAGCTAATTATGGCTCGTTATACAGGACCAAGTTGGAAAATTTCTCGTCGTCTTGGTATTTCTCTAAGTGGAACAGGTAAAGAATTGGAAAAGCGCCCTTACGCTCCAGGTCAACACGGACCTAACCAGCGTAGAAAGCTTTCTGAATATGGTCTTCAACTTCAAGAGAAGCAAAAGCTTCGTCACATGTACGGCATGACTGAGCGTCAATTCCGACGTCTTTTCGATGATGCTGGCAAAATGAAAGGTGTTCATGGTGAAAACTTCATGATTCTTCTTGAAGCTCGTCTTGATAACCTTGTTTATCGTCTAGGTCTAGCTCGCACTCGCCGTCAGGCTCGTCAGCTAGTTAACCACGGCCACATCACAGTTGATGGCAAACGCGTTGACATTCCTTCTTATCGTGTAGCGACTGGTCAAGTGATCAGCGTTCGTGAGAAGTCTAACAACCTTGACATCATCAAAGAAGCTATCGAAGTAAACAATTTCGTTCCAGAATACCTTACTTTCGATGCAGATAAGCTTGAAGGTACGTTCTCTCGTCTTCCTGAGCGTTCTGAACTTCCTGCTGAAATCACTGAAGCTCTTATCGTTGAGTACTACTCTCGTTAAGCTGTTTCAAAAACCCCGGAACTTATTCCGGGGTTTTTTATGTCCAAATTTACTTAGTACAAAAAATATAAAAAAAAGAGGAAGATCCTCCTCTTTTCAATGGGAGGGTCTTCCTCTTAATGATTGGCTGTTCATAACCGCTGGTGATTTTTTACTCATTTACTCTCTGTGATAACCAACCGTTATTGGGAATCACCAGTATTAGTTAAAATAGCTAAATGATTAATACGTAAGAAGGAAATATTTCTTCTTCCCTCTACGAATAATCACGTATTGATTTTCGATTTGGTCGCTTTCTGAAATAACTTTATCCATTTCCTGACACCGTTCACCGTTGATATACACCGCTCCATTTTTAACATCTTCTCTTGCCTGGCGCTTAGATGAAGAAATACCAGCTTCTACAAGAAGATCGATAAGTCCCTTTTCATTATCTTCTACATGGAAAGAAGGAACATCCTTAAATCCTAAACGGATTTCATCAGCTGTTAGCTGTTTAATGTCACCACTGAACAGCGCTTCCGAGATGTTGATTGCCTGCTGAAGCTTTTCTTCTCCGTGAACAAGCTTTGTCACTTCTTCAGCAAGAGTACGATGAGCTTCTCTCTTTTCCGGTGCTTCGATATGTTTTGATTCAATCTCTTTAATTTCTTCAATACTTAAAAATGTAAAGTAATGAAGAAATTTCACAACATCACGATCATCTGTGTTAATCCAGAACTGATAGAATTCGTAAGGAGAGGTTTTATCGGCATCAAGCCAAATCGCTCCACCTTCAGATTTACCGAACTTAGAACCATCACTCTTCGTAACAAGTGGGAATGTTGCTCCATAGGCTTTTGAAGACTCTTCGCTGCCTTCTTCTTTACGAATCAGTTCAAGACCTGCTGTAATGTTCCCCCATTGGTCACTTCCTCCAATTTGAAGACGACAGTTTTCTTTCCGGTAAAGCTGAAGAAAATCATATGATTGAAGAATCATATACGTAAATTCTGTAAAAGAAATTCCCGCTTCAAGACGTGAAGTAACAGAATCTTTCGCAAGCATATAGTTCAAACCAAAGTTCTTTCCAACATCACGCAGGAATGGAATAACATTTAGCTCCCCAATCCAGTCGTAGTTGTTTACAGCTTTTGCAGAGTTCGCATCTGTTCCAAAATCCAAAAAGCGAGCAAGCTGTCCCTGTAACTTATTCGTCCAATCTTTTACAATGTCTTCTGAATTCAACGTACGTTCATTTGAACGGCCACTAGGGTCACCAATCAGCCCAGTAGCTCCACCAACAAGCGCAATCGGCGTGTGGCCAGCTAACTGAAATCTACGTAGGGCTAGAATAGGCAAAAGATGCCCAATATGAAGGCTATCAGCTGTAGGATCAAAGCCAGAATAAAGAGCAATGCGGTTTTCTGAAAGTTCCTTTTCAAGGCCCTCTCTATCTGTAACTTGATTTAAAAGTCCTCTTGCTTCTAATTCTTCTAATATGTGCATGTAATCGACTTCCTTTCGTTAATAATATCTTTTGGCAAACCACTAAAATAATCCAAATGGGCAAAAAAACAAAAAAAACCCGCCCCAGAAAAGGGACGAGTTTCATCGCGGTACCACCCTTGTTGAAGAAAGTAACCTTTCTCCCACTCAGTCAGAATAACGGTCTGAACCGTCTAATGCTACACAGACACTGTCTTTCCCATTAGATGCTCATGGAGGTAATTCACATTTTCCTTTATGCTGATTCTCACCGCACATCAGCTCTCTGAAAAAGGGAGAAAAATGCTACTTCGTCCAATCAAGGCATGTCGTTCATTAAAAAACACTAATTAAATTAATATCACAAAGGTAAAATCATGTCAATTCTAAGCCTACAGAAATCCCTACCAGTTTATACAAATCTCGACGACATATGCTATAATAAACAGGATTAATTTGAGGGGGTATAGGAATGCGAGAGCTTTTTTCTTCTATCAGGCAGAAGTGGAACGCGTTCATTGATAGATTACAAGAATATAACATCTTAACCGGGTCCAGGATCGCCTACAAAGTGACTTGGAATTTATTTCTTATTTTTATCGTGCTAGGTCTAATGGGCACTATTTTCGCCGGTGGTGTTGGTGCAGGATATTTCGCATCACTTGTTAAAGATGAACCGATTCGCTCTTACGATGAGATGAAGAGAGACGTTTATAACTATGAAGAAACCAGTGAGGTATATTTTGCAGGTGATGTTCTTCTTGGTAACTTTCGTTCTGATATTGAGCGAAAAGAGGTTGAGTTAAAAAACGTTTCTCCTCTTCTACAAAAAGCAGTTATTTCCACAGAAGATGAATATTTCTTCGATCACGATGGTATTGTTCCAAAAGCAATTGGACGTGCCGTTCTTCAAGAAGTCACCAATTCAGATGATCGAAGCGGTGGTAGTACATTAACACAACAGTTAGTTAAGAACCAGATTCTAACAAGAGAAGTTTCTTTCGAACGAAAAGCAAAAGAAATGCTACTCGCTCTTCGACTCGAAAATTTCTTTAATAAAGAAGAAATTCTAGAAGCATACCTTAATATCGTTCCTTATGGACGAAATGCTTCCGGTAATAATATTGCGGGCGTACAAGCAGCCTCACAGGGCATATTTGGTGTAAATGCTAGTGATTTAAATTTGCCTCAAGCTGCATTCATTGCAGGTATTCCCAAAAACCCTTATACATACACCCCTTTTACAAATTCGGGTGAGGTAAAGAAGGATCTTTCAGCTGGAATCGATCGGATGGAATTTGTTCTATATCGTATGTATGAAGAAGAAACAATCACTGAAGAAGAGTATAACAAAGCGCTAGAATACGATATTGAAAAAAATCTAGCTGAGTCTTCGCCTTCGCCAGTAGAAAAATACCCTTACCTTACATTTGAGATTGAAGATCGTGCGAAGCGAGTTCTTGCCGAGCAGATCGCGAATGAAGAAGGATATGACGGGAAGGAACTTTCGAAGAGTGTAGACTATTACAATCAAATCACTTATGATGCTAACGTTACTGGTAGATCTGCAACGGAAATAGCCAAGAAAATGGATTTGAAATGGGAAGAAGTTCAAGAAAATTCAGATGTATTCCTTGAATTTATGAGTAATGCAGAGAAAGAGCTTCGCAAAAATGGATATAAAATTTATACTACAATTGACAAAGATATTTATGAATCTATGAATGCTGCAAGAGATAAAGTGCTAGAAAACGGAAGCTATTTCCAAAGTGCTAAAACCCTCTCCGTGCAAAATCCTGAAACTGGAGAGCTTGAAAATAAAGAATTTCCTATGCAAGTAGGTAGTATCCTCATCGAAAATGAATCTGGAAAAATTCTTTCATTTGTTGGTGGAAGGGATTTCGCGCAAGAAGAACTTAACCATGCTACAGACGCCTATCGATCAAACGGTTCTACAATGAAACCATTGCTTGACTATGCCCCGGCAATGGAAATGGGAAAAGTTCAGCCTGGCTATATTGTGCCAGACTTACCAATTCAAGATGGATATAATCCTGGTAACTATTCATCAAACTACCATGGTCTTGTAACTGCACGTAAAGCGTTGGAAAGGTCTTATAACGTTCCAGCTGTTCGAGTCTATAATAAAATGAACCCAGTGGACGCAACCGACTATTTGGTGAAGATGGGCTTTAGTACAATGACTCTTGATGATCGAACCAATCCTTCAATGGCAATTGGTGCGCTACAACGGGGAGTAAGTGTCGAAGAGAATACCAACGCATTTGGCACGTTTGCTAATGGAGGAAAGTTTGTTGATGCTTATTTAATTGATAAAATAGTTGACCGCGATGGAAACACCATTTTCGAACAAAAACCAGAACCAGTGGATGTTTTCAGTCCTCAAACTGCCTATCTATCAATCGATATGATGCGTGATGTAGTTAACCAGGGTACTGCCCAAGACATTCCAGGGAAATTAAAATTCGCTTCTGATTGGGCAGGAAAAACAGGAACTGGACAAAATTATTATGATTCATGGTTTGTAGCAGTCAATCCTAATGTTTCACTAGGTGTATGGACTGGATATGACAAACAAATTAGCATGGATAGTCAATATGCCAACAGAAACAAAAACTTATGGGCACTATTTGCTAATGCCGCTTATGATAAAAAACCAGAAATAATGGATCCAAAAGAATCATTCAAAATGCCAACGGGTATTGTGCGACGTTCGTTCTGTGGTATATCTGGAAAGCTCGCTTCTGATCTCTGTCAAAAAGCCGGACTTGTCAAAACTGATCTATTCAACGCAAAGTATGTACCAACTGAAGTGGATGACAGTCTCACTCAAGGACGTTATGTCATCATGAATGGTAAGACCTATCAAGCACTTAGTTCCACTCCAGAAGAGTTTGTATCCAGCGGAGTCATGATTAAAGAGGATTACTTCTCAGGAGTTGATATTTCACAGCTTCTCCCTTCTGGATTTAGTGATTTAAATATCGTTTCAGAAGGAAAAACTGCTTCAGAAAATGGGAAAAAACCAGGCGCAGTTGGTGGCGTTTCAATAAGTGGCTCTTCACTAAATTGGGGTGCTTCAGGTGAAAGTGATATTGTTGGTTATCGTATTTATCGCGCTTCGAACGGTAGTAGTTCATTTACGAAGCTTGGAAGCGTAAAAGCATCTGATGGTAGCTCATTCAACATCCCTTCTGGTGCATATGCCTATTACGTAACAGCAGTTGATGTAGCTGGGAATGAATCGGGACCATCGGCTAAAGTAACAAATGGAGATTGGTCTGATAAACCAGAGCCAAAACCTGAGAAAAAGCAAGAAGCAGAACCTTCAACAGATGAAGAAAATGATGAAGCTTCTGATAATGAAGAGAACGAAAATAATGCTCCCTCCGATAATGATAGTGATGAATCCAGCAACTCAGAAGATTCACCTTCAAATGAAGGGAATACCAACACCGGTGAAAATGCAAATGATAACAACTCCAACAACTCCGGTAATGGAAATAACAATGGAAACAGTAGTCCTACAAATGGTGCTGACAGCGGAAATAATTCAAATAGCACCGGCGGCAACACAAGCAATAACGACCAGTAAAAAAACAGCCTGCAGCATTATGCTGCAGGCTGTTTTCTATTACCTAATCTTCCATTGTAGACAAATCGCCAGTTGGTAAATCCAGCTCCCACGCCTTTAATACGCGACGCATGATCTTACCACTTCTCGTTTTCGGAAGCTTATCTCTAAATTCGATTTCTCGAGGTGCTGCATGAGCTGCAAGTCCTTTTTTAACGAAATTTCTTATCTCTTCCATCAACTCATCAGACGGTTCATGACCATCTCTAAGTGAAATAAAGGCTTTAATAATTTCACCTCGCACAGGATCCGGTTTCCCAATCACCCCAGCTTCAGCAACAGCACTATGTTCGACTAGTTTACTTTCAACTTCAAATGGACCAACTCTTTCACCCGAAGTCATAATAACATCATCGACTCGCCCCTGGAACCAGAAGTATCCGTCCTCATCTTTATAAGCTGAATCACCAGATACGTACCAGTCTCCTTTTAAGAAATAGCTTTCATATTTTTCAGGACGATTCCAAATCGCTCGCATCATTGATGGCCAGCCTTTTTTAATCGCAAGGTTCCCCATTCGATTAGCAGGAAGTTCATTTCCTTGATCATCTACGATTGCTGCGTGCACGCCTGGAATTGGTTTGCCCATTGATCCTGGCTTTATTTCCATTGATGGATAATTACTGATTAGCTGAGCTCCCGTTTCTGTCATCCACCAGTTATCATGAATTCTCCGTTCAAGAACTTTGTTACCCCATTTAATAACCTCAGGATTTAATGGCTCTCCTACGCTTAGTACATGACGTAAAGATGAAAGTTCGAATTTCTTAACGATCTCATCTCCCGCACCCATAAGCATACGAAATGCAGTAGGAGCACTATACCATACAGTTACTTCATATTTTTCGATCGTACCGTACCAATCTTCTGGACTAAAACGACCACCACGAATGACGTTCGACGTTCCAGCAAGCCATGGAGCAAATATGCCATATGACGTCCCCGTTACCCAACCTGGATCAGCTGTACACCAGTAGACATCATCTTCTTTTAAGTCAAGTACCCATTTCGCCGTTTGATAGTGTTGTATCATCGCATTATGAACATGAAGTACGCCTTTCGGCTTACCAGTTGAACCTGATGTGTAATGGAGAATCATACCATCTTCACGGTCAACCCATTCTATTTTAAGCTTCTTTTCTGCTGATTCAAAATGCTTATAAAAGTCTATATAAGGACCTTCTTCTTTAACGTTATTTCCTACTAGCACAACACTTTCGAGATTAGGAAGCTCATCAACCGGAACGCGCTCAAGTAGCTCAGGTGTTGTAACAAGTACCTTTGCTTCACTATCCTCAAGACGATCCCTTACTGCACCTTCCATAAAGGCTTCAAAAAGTGGGCCAGCAATCGCACCTAACTTAAGCGTTCCGAGTAGAATGAAGTATAGCTCAGGAGATCTTGGCATGAAAATAAAGACCCTATCTCCTTTTTCGACATTCACTTTTTTTAGAACGTTACCTGCTTTGTTACTCATTGATTTCATCTCACTGTACGTATACTTCTCATCTCGTGTTGGGTCAGAAAAATAAAGAGCTACTTTGTTTTTACGATCGGACTCAGCGTGCCTATCGATTGCTTCGTAGGCCATATTGACATTACCTGTCTCACTCCAGGTAAATGTTTTCTCCACGTCTTTCCAATCAAAATTCTCATATGTAGCTTCATAATCCTGTAAATTATGATTACCCAATGTAGCAGAAAGCGGTTTCAATTCCATAAGTAATCTCCTCCTTCTCCTTCATGTCTTTCACTGATAGTATAACATAAATTCCTAATTTTTTAACAAATGACAAAACTTCAAAAAATAACATTGAAACCCCTTACATTTATCGCGTTTCATGTATAATAAGAACTGAGACCATTATTAAAAGGTGGTGACTAGATGGAACATCGTAAAACGTATAATGCAATCGAGAAGAACACCCCGCATGGAAAACTTATTATTGAAGGACCAATTACTCCAGATCGCCTGGCATCCTATCATTTACATAAGGACCTTGTCGCATTTCGCCCACCGGAACAACAGCATAAAGCACTGGTTGAAATAGCTGGTCTGCCTGAAGGCCGTATCATTGTGGCTAGGGAAAGAGAAACCATTGTAGGCTATGTCACATTTCTATATCCAGACCCACTTGAGCGTTGGTCAGAAGGCAATATGGAAGATTTAATTGAATTAGGAGCGATTGAAGTTATTCCAAAGTACCGTAATGCTAAAGTCGGCAAAAGCCTTCTCAAAACGTCATTTATGGACGATGCAATGAATGATTACATCGTCATAACTACCGAGTATTATTGGCATTGGGACCTTAAAGGAACAGGTTTATCAGTTTGGGATTATCGTAAAGTGATGGAGAAAATGATGAATGCAGGAGGTCTTGAGTGGTATGCAACGGATGATCCTGAAATAAGCTCTCATCCTGCAAATTGCTTAATGGCTAGAATTGGGACAAGAATTAACCAGGACTCTGTTCAAGCGTTTGATCGCCTGCGATTCCATAATCGCTTCATGTATTAAGATTGCAAAGGAGTGAGCCAAGTTGGTCATTGAAGAAATTATGAATCAAAATGTATTTTCACTTGAAGAGAACCAAACCATTGCGGATGCCATTAAAATGATGAGAGAAAAAAACATTCGCCATCTCCCTATCGTAAATAGCGAAGGGGAGCTCACTGGCATTATATCAGATCGAGATATTAAAGATGCTAGTCCATCAATTCTTGACTCAAATCCAAACAAGGAAGTGTTACAGTCTCCTCTTTCCTCTATTATGAAGAAAGACGTCATTACAGCTCACCCATTGGATTTTGTAGAAGAAATTTCTACGATCTTTTATGAGCAGCGCATTAGTTCGATTCCGATTGTTGAAAACCGAAAAGTAATCGGAATGGTTACTGAAACGGATATGTTACATACGTTAATCCTTTTGACAGGGGCACACCAGCCGAGTTCACATATTGAAGTACAGGTGGAAAATGTGTCAGGACAATTGGCCGATATTACCCAAATCATTAAAAAGCGCAATGTTAACATTATTAGCGTTCTAGTCTACCCGTGTAGTCACAATGAAAAATTCAAAAATATCGTTTTTCGAATACAAACGATGAATCCCACTTCCGTTGTAAACGATATTAAAAATGAAGGTTATGAGGTTCTCTGGCCAAATATGCCGGGTGTTCAAAAATGAAGTGCGACTCCCTTTTTGTATATTCCTCAGACTATTTAAATTATAAATTCAGTGACGATCATCCTTTCAATCATATACGTGTTAAGCTCACACAGGACTTGCTTACCGAAATAAATGCTTTAAATGATCAAGAAGTGGTCCCTCCTCGGATTGCAACCGATAGTGAGATTGCTCTTATTCATGACCCAGCCTACATAGAAGCTGTAAAAAAAGCTAGTAAAGGAAACCTTGCATCCTCTGTTGCAGCTAACTACGGTCTTGGAACAGAAGATACTCCAATCTTTCCGAACATGCATGAAGCTAGTGCTCTTATTGTTGGGGGAACGCTGACTGCAGTTGATGCAGTTATGACAGGAAAGTCTGATCATGCCCTTAACATAGGCGGAGGACTCCATCACGGTTTCCGAGGTAAAGCATCAGGCTTTTGCATCTATAATGACAGTTCAATCGCCATTGAATACATGAAACAAAAATACGGTGCAAAGGTCCTTTATGTTGATACTGACGCCCATCACGGAGACGGTGTGCAGTGGGCTTTTTACGACGACCCTGATGTTTGCACACTATCTATCCATGAAACGGGACGCTATTTATTTCCTGGAACAGGAAATATTAATGAGAAAGGTCAAGGAAAAGGATATGGGTTTTCATTTAATATTCCGATTGACGCTTTTACAGAGGACGAGTCATTTCAGGAAGTGTACGAGGATTCGTTTCGAAAAGTAATCGATTTTTTCAAGCCGGATGTAATCCTAACTCAAAATGGTGCAGATGCTCATTATTATGATCCGTTAACACATCTCTCTGTTTCCATGAAAAGCTATGAGTTCATTCCAAAACTAGCACACCAATTAGCTCATGAGTATTGTGATGGAAAATGGATTGCCGTTGGCGGGGGTGGTTACGATATCTGGCGTGTTGTACCACGCGCTTGGTCAAGAATTTGGTTAGAAATGAAAGGGCTATCAGTAGACGGTGCCCTACCAAAACAATGGATTGAAAGGTGGGCCCCACTCTCACCACTTTCTCTTCCAGAGAATTGGCATGATAAAGCTGATTTGTATGAGCCCATTCCAAGGAAACAGGAAATCACAGAAAAAAACAAACTAACTTGCGAACGAGCGCTTTATCAAATAGTAAATTAATAAAAAAACGAGCCTAGGCTCGTTTTTTTAATCTTGATTATGAGTAGTTGAATTACGATGTTGCAAACGGTGTGGTAAAACAACCGTTTGTTCTTCTACTGTTTCTTTATTCATTAATTTTGTAAGAAGACGCATGGCAACAGCACCAATATCGTACATAGGTTGAACAACGGTTGAAAGCGTTGGTCGAACCATCGTTGCTAGTCTTGTGTTATCAAATCCAACGACCTCGAAATCTTCCGGAACGTTATAACCGTTGTCCTGTGCAGCGTGAATAACGCCTAGTGCCATTTCATCCGTACCTGCAAAGATAGCTGTTGGCTTCTCATCTAGTTCAAGAAACCCTTCCATTGCTTCAATACCTGAGTCATACGTATAGTCGCCAATTGCAACGCAATCTTCATCAACTTTCATACCTGCATCCTCTAAAGCTGTTCGGTAACCAAGAAACTTTTCTTCACCGTTAATTGGATCTTCTAATGGACCACTAACAAGTCCAATTTTTTTATGATCTTTTTCAATAAAGCTAGTCACAAGCTCATATGCAGCTTTTTGATAATCAATGTTAACTGACGGAATCTCCTGGCCCTTTTCTAGGGTTGCTGCTAGAACAATCGGAACAGGTGAGCGCTTAAATTCTTCAACATGTTCTTCTGTAATTTTACCGCCCATAAACACAATTCCATCTACCTGTTTTCCAAGCATCGTATTTAGAAGATGAATTTCTTTTTCTTTATTTTGATCTGAGTTACTCAAGATAATATTATATTTGTACATTGTAGCAATATCCTCAATACCGCGAGCAAGCTCAGCAAAGAAAATACTCGAAATATCAGGGATGATAACTCCGACAGTCGTCGTTTTTTTACTAGCAAGACCTCTTGCTACAGCATTGGGACGGTATCCAAGTCTTTCAATCGCCTCTAATACCTTTTTTCTTGTTGCAGGCTTAACATTAGGGTTGCCATTCACAACCCTTGATACAGTTGCCATTGATACTCCTGCTTCTTTCGCTACGTCATAAATCGTTGTATTCACGATGATCCTCCTTCATGCTCTTACGGACTTTAATTTATTTAATGATACGATACTATCCGTTTGACTGCAAACCAAAACCTATATCGACTCACACTAATAAACCACTATTAGCTGTGAAACACCTGCTATTATGATTATGTAGGTTATTTCACAATTAGATACTGTATTAAAGATAGCATATTTAGTCGCTTTTTGCTTTATATAAGCGTAAATTTTCAAAGACTAAATCATAAATCTGTCGTATTTGCTTCCATCTTTATATATGATAACACTCTTACGTTCTTTTATTCCAATAGAACCCAAGCCACTTAGGAACATCAGGTTGAGGATTCATACATCATACACAGAAAAAAACCTTCTACTTATAAAGTAGAAGGCGCAGCTTTCGCTGGATTGAATAAACCACTTGCTTTTAGATCTTTAACAAATTGTTCGTATTGTGGAATATCTAACTGCTGAGCCGCATCGGAAAGAGCTACAGCTGGGTCTGGATGAACTTCCACCATGATACCGTCTGCTCCAATAGCTAGACCTGCTTTTGCTGCAGGGAATAGAAGATCTTTGCGTCCAGTTGAATGCGTTACGTCAACTAGAACTGGCAAATGAGTTTCCTGTTTAAGAATTGGAACTGCTGTAATATCCAACGTGTTTCTCGTTGCTTTTTCGTAAGTTCTAATTCCTCGTTCACAAAGCATTACTTGTGTATTACCGTTCGATACGATGTATTCTGCCGCATTAATGAATTCTTGAATTGTCGCAGATAAACCTCTTTTTAGAAGAACCGGCTTATCAACGGATCCTGCCGCTTTAAGTAACTCAAAGTTCTGCATGTTACGTGCTCCGATTTGAATTACATCAACGTACTTAACTGCTGTTTCAATATCTGCAGGGTTTACAATTTCACTGACTACAGCTAGATCGTACTCATCAGCAACTTGTTTAAGAATCTTTAATCCTTCTTCTCCAAGACCCTGGAAGTCGTATGGCGATGTACGTGGTTTGAAAGCTCCACCACGAAGCATTTTAAATCCTTGCTTCTTAACAGCCCTCGCTACTTCAGCAACTTGCTCATAGCTTTCAACAGCACAAGGTCCTGAAATAAGAACTTGCCCGCCATCTCCAACTTTTTCGCCTTTAATATCAATAACCGTATTATCGGGTTGGCGTTTTCTTGAAACTAAAAGCGCCTTACGATGATCGTCTTCCTGTAACTCAAGGCTTGCCTTAAAAATTTCCTTGAATATATGTTGAAGAGTGGAATTATCAAAAGGCCCACCATTTTTCTCTGTAAGCAAATCAAGCATCTTACGTTCCCGAACAGGGTCAAAACGATTAATCCCCTGTGCTTTCTTTACTCTACCTATCTCTTTCGCCACTTCAGCACGCTCATTAATTAAATCAAGCAGCTGCAGGTTAATCTCGTCTAATTTCTCTCTCAACTCATCAATTTGGATATTAGCCATAATATCTCCACTCCTATCTGTTTAAGTGATTAGGGTTATTATATACGATGAAAAATAAAATGTCACTACTTTTCTTTTAATTCTTAAACGCTTTTAAGCATTAAACCATGTCAGTAAAAGAAAAACGGCTTTATAAAGCCGTTTACTTTAAATATTTTTTCGCAGCATCCGATAACGAGGTATTAGTGATTCTCCAATGTGAATCATTCCATACAACCTCATTTTCATTAAACACTAGCGCTTGTGGCGACTGATGCTTTACTCCATATGAGTCAGCAATTTCAGTTGATAAAGGACGTGATTCCTGCACGTTCAAATAATACACGTCTTCTGACACGCCCTCGGAAAACTTCTGAAATTCTTCAAAAGCTTGAGCACTTATTGGGCAAGTTGTACTATTTTTAAATAATAGAAATTGATTATTAGATTCCTTGATGCGTTTGAAATCTTCTGATGTAGTTATTTTTGTAATGGCCATAAGTTTATCCCCCTTCAAATTGCTATAAATTCATTATAAAGAAGTTTACAGGAAATGAAAAAGAAGAAGCATTATGCTTCTTCTCAGCTTGTAGAGGAACCCCCGGTTCCTCTACAAGCTTTTTCTTTTGTCTTTCTTTTTTATGGCCTGCGTTTTTTGGTTTTGGTTGTATCCAAATGAAAAAAACTCTCCTTCACCTAGCTCATCCGGTCTAGGTGAAGGGCAATCTTCTTCATGTTCTGACAGGCAGCTGTTAGTAACGCTTGTTCGCGAACTTTTTGTTTTCCTCGCAAACGACAATAACGCAGCCCATGCAGTTCTTTTGAATCTGCGAAGCTACGCTCGACTTTCTCTTTTCTCATGCGATATATCCACTTTCCCTCATTGGAAAGCCGGTTCTCCCGAACTTGTTCTTTCGCACTTTCCCAAACATGTCGGGTGATGGTTTTCTGGTGTTTATGATTTTGCGTACACTGAGCTAACAGTGGACAGGTCTTACATATAGTTGGGTCAGATTTATAGTGACGATAGCCTTCTCGATCGGTTGTCGCGTATGTTAATGATTCACCCTGCGGACAGACATACTGGTCTACGTTTTCATCGTATGTATATTTCCATTTCGGCATTATTCCTTTTCTGGATTTATAACGACGGTGGGCAATAACCCCAAACACATTTCGTTGTTCTAATCCATGACATATTGGCGTGGTCAAGTAACCGGCATCTAAGCCTACGGCTTCAACGTTAAATCCAAATTGTTTCATCTGTCGGTCTAATCGTTGTAAATAAGGCTTGGAATCATGTATATTACCTGGGGTAATATGGACGTCTGTGATGATGTTAAATTTCATATCTGTCGTGCGATGATCTAAGTAAAAGAATCCTTCAGGCTTGTGTTCTCGATACAAATAGCCACTCTCTGGATCTGTGTGACTGACTTTGATTTCTTTCGTCTTATTCACCTCCTTCTTTTCTTTTAGAGGCTTTTTTCCATGATCAGTCCGGTCCTGTTCGACGGCTTCATTCAACTCTTCAATGTAGTCTACCGTTTCAACGTTCACTTCTTTTCTGGAGAACTTCTTCTTATTGGCGTTGGCTTTCAAGTGAGTTGAATCTGTATAAAGCACACGCCCTGAAACCATACGATGGTTCATCGCCTGATGAACGATTTCATCGAAGACCTCTTGAAAGATATCCGTTTCATGGAATCTCATTCGACGATTCCAGCTGATGGTGGAGTGATGAGGCACAGTGTCTGTAAGATTTAATCCGAGAAACCAACGATAAGCGACATTGGTTTGAATTTGACGTTCCAATTCTCGTTCGGACCGAATTCCATAGATGTAACCGATAAACATCATCTTGAACAGCACTAGAGGATCTAGCGAGGGACGTCCGTTGTCTTCACAATAGTAGGGACGTACTTTCTCTGGAATAAAGGAAAAGTCTATGTAGTGATCAATTTTGCGAAGTAAGTGGTTTTCAGGGACTAATTCATCAATCGTTACCATTTCTAATTCGTTTTGTCGCGCTTTTCTAGATTGAAACAATGAAATCACCGCCTAAATAGAATCTATTTATAGGGTAACAAAACGAGAGAGCGAAATGAGGGAGAAAGAGGAAAAAACAAAAAAACAGGCTGTCGAGACTTTCTCGACAGCCTGAGAAGAAGCATTATGCTTCTTCTTTTTCATTTCTATATAACAAATTAGGACTTAGTAGGATTCTCCATTGAAGCTGGTTCTTCTTCAGAGAAATGATCGCTAAGATCCTGTTGGAAGCTCTCAACGTCAGCATCTGCCTGAGTATGCAGATCACTATTTTCTTCTGTTTCAAGATTACGATCTTTAATCTTTGAAACAATGTTATTCGATTGATCCGATACTTGCTTGTAAATTGTTGAAGATTTTTCTTTAGCACGGTTAGCAAAATCTGTGCTACGTTCTACTGCAGAATCACGGAATTGAGAAGTCTTTTCCTTCACTGCTCCAGCTTGTTGATTTAGATCACTTCTAAGTTCTTTACCTGATTTAGGTGCTGAAAGTAGTGCAGCCGCTGCTCCAACGATACCACCAATAAGTGAACCAATGATAAAATCTTTTGTGTTAATGTTGTTATCCGACATATAAATACCTCCTATTATTTTGAATCAACGTACTGATCTGTGGCTTTCTTCTTAACTTGCCATTTTTGCCATATTTGCATGGCAGCATTTCCCCACTGAACGACTTTTGTAACTTGTTCAGATTGACGCTCTGCCTCATCTGTTACTTTTCCAGAAATATTTCTTAATGAATGATTCATCTTTCCAAGTGATGTTCCAACTTCTTTTACTTGTACAAAAACAGTATCCAGAGCTTCAGATTTCCCCTGAATGTCTTCTGCAAGCAAATTAGTCTTATGTAACAGTGCAGTAGTTTCAGTTGTTAAACCATTCATTTGTTTTTCAAGGCTATCAAGTGTTTTCGCCGTATTACTCAGCGTATCCTTCAAGGATTTGAGAGTTTGGGCTACGAAATAAACAAGAACTGCAAATGCAATCGCAATAATAGCTACACTTAAATACAAAATAATCTCCATGTGCTGGCACCTCCCTTTTCTGAATCTCTTCCCTTCATTCCTCTTTCGTAAACACAAGTTTGTCATTTCACATACGAACGAAAAATGAGTCTACTTTACTACCCTACACCATAATTAATTCGTTACAAGTTTCATTATTCCTTTTTTAATTTTTTTTATAACACATTCTCATTCTTCTCTATCAGGAGAATAGTAAAAAAAAGAAGGCTCAAGGAGCCTTCTCGCTTAAATAGACGCTTTTTCGGTCTCATATGCTTCTTGATATTTCTGAATATCACCGGCTCCCATGAAAAGAAGTACTCCTTTATCATGGTCATTAAGCTGCTGAATGGAATCTTCAGAGATCATGTGAGCATTAGGGATTTTTTCAATCAGTTGATCAATCGATAACTGACCTGCATCTTCCCGTGCCGATCCAAAGATGTCGCATAAGTAAACAACATCTGCTTCTTTTAACACATCTGCAAATTCATTTAGGAACGTCTTTGTTCTTGTAAACGTGTGAGGTTGGAAAATGGCCACAACTTCACGATTTGGATACTTCTGATGTGCTGATTCTATAGTTGCTTTAATTTCAGTTGGATGATGCGCATAATCGTCAATTAGTACCTGGTTATCAACGACTTTTTCTGTAAATCTACGCTTAACTCCTTTGAAGTTTGCAAGTTGAGCAGCTACTGCATCTCCTGAAAGATTTTCATAGTGACAAAGAGCAACGACAGATAAAGCATTCAGCACATTGTGTTTCCCGTACATCGGAATCTGGAATGTACGATAGTAATCATCACGAACATGAACATCAAATGTTGTCCCATGTTCATCAATTTTAATATTGGTTGCCTGAAAATCGTTTTGATCATCAAAGCCGTAGAATACGACTGGTACTTTTGTTTGGATTTGCTGAAGGTAAGAATCATCACCATAAGCAATAATACCCTTCTTCACAAGCATTGCCATTTCCTGAAATGCCGAAAAGACATCATCAACATCTGAAAAATAATCTGGGTGATCAAAATCGATGTTTGTCATAATCGCATAATCAGGCTGGTAAGATAAAAAGTGACGACGGTATTCACATGCTTCAAACACAAAATACTGACTGTCCTTTACGCCTTTACCAGTACCATCTCCGATAAGATACGATGTCGGTTCTGCTGCCCCAACAACATGAGACAACAAACCAGTTGTTGATGTTTTACCATGAGAGCCTGTTACAGCAATACTAGTGAATTTTTGAATAAAATCTCCAAGGAATTTATGGTAGCGATAAACAGGAAGGTTCATTTCTCTTGCTCGCACTAACTCTTCATGCTGATCATCAAATGCATTGCCGGCGATAATAATCATATCTTCTTTAATATTTTCTTCTCCAAATGGAAGAATAGTAATACCTTTTTGTTCAAGAGCCTCCTGTGTAAAGAAACGTTTCTCTACGTCTGAACCCTGTACACTGTATCCTATATCGCTAAGGATTTGTGCTAGAGCGCTCATCCCGGATCCCTTAATGCCAACAAAGTGATATATAGTCATTTCAGAACCTCCACACTTTCATTTCTTCTCCGCGTAACCTTTTTTAGTATATGATGTCATTACAAGTATGCGCTGCTTTTCTTTTCAATACTACATTATAGCAGAAAAAGAGACAGGTCTCCAATATAATTCATCAAAGTAATTTGGCACTACGGGCGCAAAAAAGACAGGATTTTGTTCCTGTCTTTTTTGCTTATTCAACACGCTCTAAACGCGGGTTGTGTCGATATTTTCTGCCTGCTTTAGCTTCTGCTTTATCATCAAGAATGACATTATCTCCTGTAAATCCAATGTCTACTTTAAGCAAACTACTTCCAACACCATAAATATCAACAGGAACGTTTTGAGATTCAAACGTTCGAATTCTTTCTTCCGTAAAACCGCCGCTTACTACAATTTTCACATGCTCGAAGCCTTCTTTATCAAGGGCATCTCTAAGTGCAAAAATCAGTTCTGCATTAACCCCTCTTGGATCGAACGTCCCTAGAACATCAGGATTACGCCAAAAATACTGATCAACCATCGTACGAGAGGTATCAACTCGAACACCCTTCAACGTCTTGCCAAATTCCCTTGCTACACGTAATGAATCCGTAATAACATCATTATTGTAATCAACAAGAGAAATCAATTCATCTTCAGGGTATTTCGCATAATAAGCTTTTGATGCTTCAACAACATCACCTTTAAAAAGTTGAATTAAGGCATGAGGCATAGTTCCCATTCCTCTTTTTCCCCACCATTCATTCATCGCATGGGTTGCCTGTGCAGTAGACCCCCCAATATGAGAAGCATACCCGTCACCCGCTTGTTGAGTATAATGATCATCACGATCGCCCATGAAAATAACCGGTTTTTGGATACCTGATGATCGTGCTGCTTTCACTACATGATAAACATTCGTCGCGACGGATGTTCTTCTGCCCAGAATACCATCAATAATTCCTTCGAGAAAACCGAAGTTTTGATATGGCCCTTTAATTTTCAAAACCGTTTCAAATGGAGAGATTTTATCCCCATCCTTTAGCGACTCTATTTCAAGCGATTCAGGGTCCTTCGCAAAGGTTTTTATGAGTGCAATTGCTTCATCTGAACCACAAAGAACGGCATCATGTTTTTGAAAGAACTGCATTGTCACAATATTGTCCGGCTTGAACTCTTCCACAATTTCGCATGTCTTTAGGAAGTAAACAGCTGAAAACCAGCCTTCGCCTACACGCTCATCAAATTTAAAGGTTCGGTTCGTAAGCCTTTTTATTTTGCCTTGCATTTTAAGTTCAATTTCCTTCATAATGGGGCTCCTTCAAGTAGTTTCGTCATTCGAATGTGAGCTCTCTATGTTCAACCATTCACTTATCTGACTATAATTTAACATTAGCTTAACACTACTTATCATATAGAACCTGGCTCTATAAAACAAGTAGAAAAGATATGCACTATACGTGCATATCTTTTAGGAATGTTTCTTCAAAATCAGCTTTCGTCATTAAAATACTTCTAGGCTTGCTTCCCATAGCTTCAGATACTAATCCACGTTCTTCCATCATTTCAATTAGTCTTGCCGCTCGATTGAATCCTATTCGGAAACGACGTTGCAGTGCAGAAGAAGAAGCCTGACCTTGTTCAAGTGCCCACATGCACGCTTCCTCAAACAATTCATCTTCCTGATCATCGTACTGCTGCTTCTTCATTAAATCTTCTTTTTTGATCAAATAATTCGGCTTCCGCTGCTTACGTACGTAGGATGTCACTCGCTCAATTTCTTCGTCCGAAACAAAATTACCTTGCAATCGAACTGGTTTCGAGGATCCATTCTCCAAACAAAGCATATCGCCTTTTCCTAGAAGCTTCTCAGCGCCACTTGTATCAAGGATTGTTCTAGAATCAATTTGCGAAGATACAGAGAAAGCAATACGTGTAGGGATGTTCGCTTTAATAAGCCCTGTAATTACATCAACTGACGGTCTTTGCGTTGCCACTAGTAGATGAATCCCACAAGCTCTTGCTTTCTGTGCAATTCGACAAATCGCATCCTCAACGTCCTGTGGTGAAACCATCATTAGATCAGCGAGTTCATCAATCACAATGACAATGTATGGTAGTTTGTGCTGAGGTTCTCCGTGGTTTATCGCTCGCTCGTTATATCGCTTGATATCTCGAACACCAGCTGCCGCAAATTTCTCATAACGCTCTTCCATTTCATCCACTGCCCACTTTAAAGCAGTAGTAGCTTCTTTCACATCATTAATAACTGGTGTGACTAGATGTGGCAGGCCATTATATGGTGCAAGTTCTACCATTTTAGGATCAATTAACATCATCTTTACATCATTAGGATTTGCTTTAAGCAATAAGCTCACTAAGATCGAATTGATACATACACTCTTACCAGACCCTGTAGCACCCGCAATAAGACCATGAGGCATTTTTTGAATATCAGTTATTTTTGCTTCCCCAGCAATGTCAAAACCGAGCGCCGCATTTAATAGTGAACCTTCAGATTGGAATGCTCCACTTCGAACAATCTCCCGAATAAATACAGGCTTACTCGTAGGGTTTGGCACTTCAATTCCTATTGCATTCTTTCCAGGTATCGGTGCTTCCATTCTTATGTCTCTAGCTGCTAGACTTAATTTAATGTCATCACTTAAATTCGTAATCTTATTCACCTTAACTCCTGGACTTGGCTGCACTTCGAAACGGGTAACCGTCGGCCCCATTGTTGCCCCTACTACCTTAGCCTGTACATTAAAGTTTGAAAGGGTTAGCTCCAATAGTTCCCTTTGCTCTTCAAGCCACTGCTCGTCATTACCTTCATTGCGAGGAGGGATATCAAGAAGTGAAATAGGAGGAAGTTTATATTCTGCTCCACTGCCTGGTTTTTTTGTTAAATGACGTCGGTCATTCGCAAGCATCATTACATTGTAAGGAACCTGCGGCTTTGGTCGAGCGGAATCCCGTCCGGATTGTTCTTGAACATTTTTCTCCTTATGTTCAAGATGTTGAGACGACTCCTCAATTGATTCTTCTATTTGTTCTCGCTGAAACTGCTGTTCTACTTCGAGTTGATTAGATGGTTCTGGTTCTGGTTCTGGTTCTGGTTCTGGTTCTGGTTCTGGTTCTGGTTCTGGTTCTGGTTCTGGTTCTGGTTCTGGTTCTGGTTCTGGTTCTGGTTCTGGTTCTGGTTCTGGTGATTCTTCAATAGCTGTCTGTTCCTCATTTTGATTCTCAACAATAAAATCTTCATCTGAAATGATAAAGTCCTCTTCTATATCATCTGTCACTTCATAATCAGCAGTCCACTCTGATTTCTCTTCGTTTTCCTCTTCTAACATCTCGTTCTTTTGAAGGTCGTTTGTTTCTTCTAATGTTACATCTTCAGTGAGAGTTTCTATTTGCTCCCACTGTTTCTCAGGCTGACTGATTTCCAAATCGGCTTCACTAGATTGTTCACTCTCTTTTTCTGTCTCAAGAGGTAAGGAAGCATCGCTTTTAACTCCAAAGTTGTTCTTATCAGAAATGAAGACCTCTCTATTGTCTTCTCTTTCTTCTTCATTAACAATTGCCTTGCTTGTCGTTTCTTCTTTCACACTAACGGCTTCAGTCTCTTGCTGATCGACACCTTGAGTAACTTGATCTGAATCCGTCAGTATGCCGTTCCCTTCGCTTAGTGAATAAGGTTCAGGTTCCTGGATAAGTTTTTCAATTACGTCACTTTTATCGAGTGATGTATATCGATTGTTTGGATGCGATTTTTTTACTTCTTCTTCCATTTTTTCAGTAACAGGACGTTTGCTAAAACCATAAATAGGTGATGGGATTTGAGATGGTTTGAAATTCACACCTGAGAATTTTTTATTTGTTACTGAACCGTTGTTTTCTGAAAGCCCATCCCTCGTCGTTTTGCTGGAGGGGCCATCTTTCTTCGGAGAAGTGATGCTCTGATTACGATTCTCAGCCTTAGGTTTTTTCGTAGTAATCTGTTCACTTTGATGGCGTTGGACTTCTTTTCTCCCTTCTTTATTCTTTTGGTTATTTGAATGATCCGGAATAAGAGGGAATCGAAAGTTCCCTTCTCTTGGGTATTGGTGAACAATCCTTGCTTCATTCTTCCGATTCGCATTTTCCATCCGCCCAATGGAGTGTTTTCGATCAGGTCGGTCTTTTAACGATTTTGTTTCTTTAACATCTGTTTCCTTTCTTTGAGGTTCTTCTTCCTCATCAAGGTCAAATAATTTATTCCACGCTTTTTTTATCCAATTATTATCCAACTACTATCACCTTTTCTAATTAAGCCCTTTTAGGTCGATTTATTCTTCTATTTTATCGGAAACTCCCCTATCATTGTAAGGCTGTTTCTAAAATCTTTCGTAAAAAAAACAGGTTCTTCGTCTAAAACCGCAAAAATAGGTTCAATATTCCTTATTCCCAATTTTATAGAAAGAAAAAACCTACTAGAAAAATTTCTAGTAGGCCTTAAATTCCGTACCAATTTCATGATCCTCTGGAAGGACCAGAATCCCTTTCTCCTGAGGAGCATCTGGTAGTGCAAGTTCTTTTGCTGAGCAAATCATTCCAGTTGATTCAATTCCTCGCAAGCTCGCATCCTTTATGATCATACCAGAAGGCATGACGGCTCCAACCTTCGCAACGACCACCTTTTGCCCTTTGTCGACGTTTGGAGCACCACAAACGATTTGGAGCTTTTCTTGTCCTACGTTCACCTGACAAATATTTAATTTATCAGCATTCGGATGCTTTTCCATTTCCTCGACATAACCCACAACAAACTTAGGGGAAGCATCGTACACAAGCTCATCATCAAATCCGTTAGCTTGGATGGCCCGATTGACAGCATTAACAAGCTCTTCGCTTTCCTCAACGACACCTGAGCTTGTTAACTCCTGGATTTGTGAAAAATGAAATAGATTATAGCCAATAGTTTTATTCGTTTCTTTACTATAAATACGTGCAATATTCTCTTTGCGCTGAACTGCTTTATCTTCTCGTTCAGTACTTCCTAAAGTAACGATTAGAGTATCTCCAACGCCTTCTTTATTGTAAAACATGTTCATTGTCCATGTACTCCTTTTATCAAACAGTTATTTTTTCGGTTTGTTTTTCGCCATAATAAATACCGGCTCTAATTTTCCATCTTCATACATAAAGGGAAGTCCAGTTACTGGTACGAGTCCACTAGAAAAGAAATGCATGGTCAACTGTGCAAGTGCATCATAACCTTGCTCATTCTCAATATCAGCAAAAATCAGGACATCTTGATGAGGAACAGCTACCGCTAATTCACCCTTCGCACTCTTCGCCATGCGTTCCAATAATGAATCATTAAGAATTCTACTTGCGTCATATCCGTCGTTTGTATTCAAGAAATAAAATGTATTTCCTGCAACCGTATCTGCTTTCACTTCAGTAGATAACCCTCTTAAATTGAACAATGACACTTCATGCAAGGCTTCTTTCGTCCAATTTTCCTTCTTTAACCATTCCTCATCAATCAAGCGATAAGAATGACCAAGATCAAGTGCATAGTAGATTCTTGTCTCCGCCGTATGTTCTTCGAAAACAAATGGAACGCCAGCTTCCGTTTCTGAAGCAAACGACCCCGAGCGAATGACTGGAAAGATGCGGTTTTCTTTACCATTAAGTTCTTGCTTCTCTCTCATTACTTTTAACGTTTCTTCTACATGATGAACGACTTCATCTAGTATCTTTTCGCCTCGCTCTTCATACTTAGCAGACAATCCCTTTAATCCAAGACTAATTCCTTTACCTGTTGAACTATCCTCTACCCTAAGTTTTTCTTCCTTTTGATTGTATGTAAGCTCACGGTCTTCTTGTTGAAGACGTTTTTCGAGCAATTTCTTCAATTCTTTTGGTTCCATATTTTCACCACCTATAATTGAGATGTTCTTTTATCATACCATGAAATAAACCAATACAAAAACAAAGCTATGCCACGCATAGCTTTGTACGAAATTACTTAACTTCTGTAAGAAATTCCTCAATTTC
The DNA here is from genome assembly GCF_056173645.1 of Anaerobacillus sp. QJM3NY_32. NCBI lineage: Bacteria > Bacillati > Bacillota > Bacilli > Caryophanales > Bacillaceae > Anaerobacillus > Anaerobacillus sp. QJM3NY_32. The sequence continues at coordinate 3,138,097 of NZ_CM149684.1, forward strand.
TTCCTTGCTTTTTCTCATCTTACTTACAAATCTTCCTGTCTCTTCACCTTCATTAAAGGCTACAAAACTTGGGATGCCAAAAACATCCATTTCTTGGCAAAGTTCAATATGATCATCACGATCAACGTAATAGAAATCTAGCTCAGAGTACTTCTCTTCTAAATCTGGAAGAAACGGATCGATAACGCGACAATCAGGGCACCAATCTGCGGAAAATAACAAAACCGATTTCCCTTCTTTAATTGCTTGTAAATATTCTTCATGAGTGGCAAATTTCTTCATGATAAACCTCCTAGTACTAATCGGTATTAATTTTCATATCTCCTGGACGAATGAGTCCTTTTTTTCTCATTACCTCGGATATTAGCAGACTTATAATAGCTGGTCCAATAAAATGCAATAGAAGAATAGCTGTCCAAATATTTCCTCCGGCGCCCATAACGTTCAATGTCATGATTTGTCCAACAAAGCCGCTCGTCCCCATACCGGCACCTGATGGGTTGTTTAACATCGTCAGCCAACCGCTGCCAATCGGGGCAAGAATAGCGCCAGCTAGCGTAGGTGGAAGAAGAATCCATGGATTTCGAACAATATTCGCAACTTGTAACATAGAAGTACCAATTCCTTGAGCAATAACGCCTCCTACCCCATTCTCTCGGTAGCTACTTACAGCAAAACCAACCATTTGAGCTGCACAACCAACTGTAGCTGCTCCTGCAGCAATGCCTTCTAATCCTAGCATGATTGCAATGGCCGCACTAGAAATCGGAGCCGTAAGAGCTAGTCCCATAAGAACAGCTACTATGATTCCCATAATTATCGGGCGTTGCTCTGTCGCCCACATAATGAGTGAACCAAAATTAGTCAGTAATGTTTGAATGCCAGGTCCGATAAGAGCTGCCGTTCCATAACCTGCAAAAATAGTGATTAGTGGCGTCACGATAATATCTAACTTAGTTGACTTGGAAACAAGTTTGCCTGCTTCCGCCGCGATAATCGCTGCAGCGTAACTACCTGCTGGACCGCCAAGCTCAGCACCCGCTGCACCCGCTAGAAGCGATGCAAATAAGACAAGAGGAGGAGCTTGTAGACCATACGCTACGGCGACACCAATCGCTGGTCCCATTAAACTCATCGCAAGCTCACCAATAGGAACAAGAAATGATAACGATGAGATTTGCCCTCCAATCGTTTTCAGTATCAAGCCAATAATTAACGACGAAAATAGACCAAGAGCCATGTAGCTTAGAGCTGTAATAAAATAGACTCGTGGTGATAGAGTTACGCCTTTCCTTTGCAAAAATCCGTTCATTACTTTCTCCTTCCAGACTGATGATCCTTACTTAGTATACACAAATTTCTTATTTACCACGTTTGATTAAGGTTTCAGAACTAACAGGCATTTTCATTTTGCCTTATTCAAACAGAAATTGTAATTTAACCTTCTATTATCGAGAAAGGCTTTACTCGTTCTGTTTACTGGGAATATATGAAAAAGCCATGCTACAATAATACCGGTATCAAATTAAAGGAGGACTACAAATGGACTTAACTGTTTATCTTGCTGGACAAATTCACGATAACTGGAGAAATGAATTAAAAGAAAAAGCAATCAAACTGGAATTACCTATTCACTTCGTAGGACCCATGGAAAATCATGAGCGTTCTGACGCCGTTGGTGAAGAAATTAAAGGCAATCAGCCTAATGCTATTATGAAGGATGAAGCAGCTTCAGAGATCAATAATCTCAGAACTCAGGTTCTTCTTGAAAAATCAGATGTTGTCCTCGCATTATTTGGTGAAAGTTACAAACAATGGAACAGTGCAATGGATGCTGCTACAGCTATCACCCTTGGCAAACCACTTATTCTAGTTCGCCCTGAATCATTGCACCATCCTTTAAAGGAGCTATCGAACAAAGCTCAAGTTACAGTAGAAAATACTGATCAGGCACTAAAAGCCCTGTCCTATATTTTAGAAACAAATTAACGAATCATCAGCTGATATTGACCGACCAGTAAAGAAACTAGTTGTTCATACATGTCAGTTCTTGTAACGGCGCCATTGGTAAAAACACCAATGGCGCCTTCTTTTTTGCTAACATCGACTTGTCTCGCATAATCTGAAATGACAGGACCTAATTCCTCCCCTTGTTCTAACTTCTTCTTAATTTCTTCAGGAAGTGGAAATCTTGCACCACCGGCTACTACTTCATTCCCATTCCCATCTACAAGTGCTCCCCAATTACAAACATATAAGTGGTCCCCTACCATCTGTACTCCGCCTTCAAGACCTATACCAATTATCGCATGCCCTTTTTCCATTGAAGCTATTGCTCTTTGTTTAGCACCAAGAAGTGTTTCTTCATCACCCCAAGGCTGCTCAGCGACACCTGACTCAACGCTCACCCCCACTACTTCACCTTTAAATTGAGCTTTGACTGCATTAACTTTCACAGGATTTGTCGACCCGATTGCAACTTTATCCATACATCTTCCCTCCACCATTTTTTAAAAGATCTCATAAGAAAAGGAGCCGTTTTGGCCCCTCCTCACTTACACGTTGCTTTTAATGCTATCTACTGTAGCTTGATCTGTTGACTTCACTAATTTAATCAATAGTTCTTTTGCCGCTGCGTAATCATCTACGTGGATCATTGATGAAGACGTATGAATGTATCTTGAACAGATTCCTACTACTGCAGATGGTACTCCGTTATTAGATAAATGCACTCGTCCAGCATCAGTTCCACCTTGAGAGATGAAATACTGATAAGGAATTTCGTTGCTCTCCGCTGTATCAAGCACAAAATCCCTTAGCCCCTGATGAGTAACCATTGATCGATCATAAATACGCAGGAGAGCCCCTTTACCAAGCTGGCCAAATTCATTTTTATCTCCAGTCATATCGTTGGCTGGACTAGCATCAAGAGCATAGAAAAGATCAGGATCAATCATGTTTGCCGCTGTTTGTGCCCCACGTAAACCTACTTCCTCCTGAACTGTAGCACCAGAATAAAGCTCATTTGGATGCTCTTCATTCTGAAGCTCCTTCAACAGCTCAATGGCAAGACCTACACCATAGCGGTTATCCCACGCTTTTGCCATGATTTTCTTTTCGTTTGCCATAGGCGTAAATGGACATACCGGTACGATCTGTTGTCCAGGCATGACACCAATTTTTTCTGCGTCTTCTTTGTTATCCGCACCAATATCAATGAGCATATTTTTAATAGCCATTGGCTTGTTTCGTGTAGCATCATCAAGCAAATGTGGAGGGATCGAACCAATAACTCCAGGAATAGGACCATTTTTGGTCATAACCTGAACACGCTGAGCAAGAAGCACCTGGCTCCACCAGCCACCAAGTGTTTGAAAACGAAGCATCCCATTTTCAGTAATTGATGTAACCATAAACCCAACTTCATCCATGTGGCCAGCTACCATAATGCGTGGGCCATTGTTTCGTTTAACTCCAAAAACGCTTCCAAGATTATCTTGAATAATTTCATCCGTGTACTTGCCAATCTCACTTTTCACGAATTTTCTAACATCATGTTCAAAACCAGGAGCACCTTGTAATTCGGTTAATGTTTTAAATAACGAGAGAGTTTCTTTTTCCATATGTATCCCCTTCCATCGTTCCTCTATTCCTTTCCTATTGTATCGAATCTAGATAATTGTTGCTAGTGTCACGGATTTTCTATAGAAATATTTGGTCAGAGAGCTAACTTCAGATATACTAAAGATGGAAAATAAATCGTCCATTAAAGGAAGGGAGAATCATAGTAATGAGAACAAGAGATCTATTAATTGGAGCGCTTATTGGAGCTGGGGCAGCAGCTATTACTACTTCAACGATTGCTTCTAAAAAAACGTATATATCACCTGAAAAGGCACTAAAAGCTGTGAAGGGAGCTGTCAAACCTACTTATACTGTCAAAGGTTCATGGATTCACATGAAAACGGATTCAGTAGAAAAGTTCCACCTCCCGTTCACAGTATATGCTGGTGGACTAACCTGTGAAAAAGAAGGACAGCTCCAACAGCTTGAATTTATGGTTGATGCTGAAACAGGCACACTAGTAGAACTACAAGCTCAATAAGAGGACTAACTCTTTAGGCTTCTTGGGACTCCCCTTTGGAGTCTTGAATCATTAAAACCCCCTTGCGGAAGAATCGCAAGGGGGTTACATACATTAATTAATTAGAAAGTAGTATTCGTATCGTATACGTTATTTTGTAATTTAAAACGAAGAGTTGAATACTTATTTTTTGACCATAGATAAGCAAGAAGTGCTGGACCAACAAGCATTATCGCACTTAGAATTAGAATAACACTCATATGAAGATGCTCACCCGTTACGTCTGCATGACTGTCTTTGTATTCTTTTGCTTTTTCAATGTCTAATACTTTTGAGTCTGGAATAATAGCATTAGCTTCAGTGTCATAGAAAAGGACCTGTGTATGATCTTCAAAGAAGATATTGTCACGAACTGTCGTGAATTCTACAAGCATCATAGAAACCTTACTAAAGTCCTTATCTGCCGAGCTATCAACTTCAATGTTTTCAGCATCTACAACTTTAAGAGAACCTTTATCATAGTCATAATGCTCTTCCCCAAGGTAACCCGCAACACCCTTCTTTACATCACCACTAACATCAGCTTCAGCTTGTGCTGCAGTATTCGCGAAAGGTAATGCGATCAAAAACGCAGCAATAAGTGCAAAAATCCCTTTTTTCATCATTTTTTCCTCCTCTATCAAACAAATTATCCAATTCTTATCATATCATATTCCATCTATTATTCTACTAACATTTTATAGAAAAAAACATCCAATACGAGGAAGTAGAGGATAGATTCTGGTTCTACCTTTATAGCCCCATATCCTTTTTCACGATTTCATAACGGCTATATAAGTTTCCTTTAATCTCATATGATTTGGTATAAAAATGGGATACGAACGAGCACAGCAAAAAAAAAGAACCGGTATGCACCGATTCTTATTGAATAACAGGTTTTTTATTAAACTCGTTGCTAATTTCTTTTGAGCGTGTTGCAGCATTATCAACAGCGGCTTCAAAAGCTTCTCCTCCACCATTTTCATACAATGCCTCAAGACCCGCTTGAGTTGTTCCATTTGGTGAAGTAACTTTCTTTCTAAGATCAGCTGGAGAGTCTTCTGACTGCTCTGCCATCATTCCAGCACCAAGTACAGTTTGAACAGCCATTTTCCTTGCTGTTTCCGTTTCAATACCGCCTTCAATTGCTGCTTTTTCTAAACTTTCAATAACATAATAAATGTAAGCCGGTCCGCTTCCAGCAACACCTGTAAATACGTCCATTTGTTTTTCTTCGATCACGACTGTTTCGCCAATAGAACGAATAAGTGCGCGGGCAATTGATACCTGCTCATCATTTACATGTTTTCCTGCTGCTAGGGCAGAAATGGATTTACCAATCATACTTGAAGTGTTCGGCATAACGCGGATCACTGGTTGCTCTCCAACGAGCTGATCCTCAATATAAGATGATGGTACGCCAGCAAGAACTGATAAGAGAAGTTGATCATCTGAAATGAAATCTTCAATTCCTTCAAGTGCACGTTCAACATCTTTTGGCTTCATTGCTAGGATAACAACATTAGCCTCACGAACTGCGAATTCTATACTTTGAGTCGCCAATACGCCGTGGTTCTCCATAAGTTCCTGACGACGTTGTTCATTACTTCTGTTTGTCATAATAATACGTTCAGGTTCAATAGTACCTGACTCAATCATTCCTGCAGCCATTGCTTCTGCCATTGAACCCGCTCCGATAAACGTTACGGTTTTATTTTCTAGCATGATTGCCTCCTTTGGATTTCCGAAAAATCATCTACGGTCATTTATACTAACACTGCATCCACCACGCTTCAACCTTTATGAAGCAAGAAATAAGCATACGTGCAAGATACATAGTGAAAACGCTATCATTCGAATCTCAACGTAAACTACGTGATTGAGATCGACTTATATCGCTTCTCACGCCATCTCACAAGCTCTCATCAAGACTGTGTCATTAACATATTGTGGTAAAAAAGGTTCGCTTCAGTTTTTTTAAACGATGGATTCTATTCATTACTTATATGAATTTCGATTTGCTTATCCATAAATATAGCAAAAAAGAGGTCCCCTTTTGGGACCTCTCATTATTATGCTTGTACTTGTGGTCTAGATTTCTTCAATATTCCTACCATCAATGCCGTAATAACTGTACCAATGACAATGGCAAGGATATAGAGAAGAATATGAGTTAATGAGATGTTGTTTACAGACCAGATCACAAACGCTCCGCCATGCGGTGCTGGTAAAGCTATATTAAACAACATTGTTAATGCACCTGCAACAGATGAACCAACAATAATGGAAGGAATCACTCGGCCTGGATCTGCTGCTGCAAATGGAATTGCGCCTTCTGTGATGAATGAAGCCCCCATTACATACGCTACTTTTCCTGCTTCACGCTCAGTTTTGTTAAATCGATTTTTAAATAGTGTTGTTGCAAGAGCGAGTCCAAGTGGTGGTGTCATACCGCCTGCCATAATCGCTGCATGATACGTCAGATTACCTGCATCAATCATCGCAATACCAAACGTAAAGGCCGCTTTATTAATTGGACCACCCATATCTACCGCCATCATTCCTCCTAGAATTAAGCCAAGAAGGAGTTTATTCGTAGTGCCCATACCACTCAACCAGTTCTCAAGCCCTGTATTCAGAGCCCCAACTGGCTCGATTACAACGTACATCATAATAATCCCTGTAATAAAAATACCAAACAGTGGATAAAGCAAGACTGGCTTTAACCCTTCTAGAGACTGTGGTAGTCCAGAGAAAAGCTTTTTCAAAAGAAGAACAGCGTAACCAGCAAGGAAACCAGCAATGAGTCCACCTAGGAACCCCGCACCGTTCGTAGAAGCCATCAAGCCACCAACAAGACCAGGAGCAAGACCAGGACGATCGGCAATACTCATTGCAATAAATCCTGCAAGAACTGGAATCATAAGGGCAAAGGCATTTCCACCACCAATTGTGCTAAGTGCTGCTGCAAATGCATTGTAACTTGGGTCATCTGGATCTGCAGCATTGATACCAAAGATAAATGAAAGGGCTATCAAAATACCGCCACCAACTACGAGCGGAAGCATATTCGAAACACCGTTCATTAAGTGCTTGTAGAAAGCTGATTGCTTTCCTTTTCTTTCGTTTTTCTTCTCACTGATTTGATCTTCGTATGATCCTGAAGATTTATAGACTGGCGCATCGCCATTTGCTGCCTGCTTCAACAAGTCAGCTGGCTTCCGGATTGCTTCTGCCACTGGAACTTCAATTACTTTTTTTCCTTTGAAACGTTCCATTTCTACCTTCGTATCAGCAGCAACAATAATACCAGGTGCCTTTTCAATTTCTTCATCAGTTAGACGATTTTTCACGCCTCCAGATCCATTTGTTTCAACTTTGACACTATAACCCATTTCAGATGCTTTCGCTTTCAGCGCATCCGCAGCCATATACGTGTGAGCAATTCCTGTAGGGCATGCTGTAACAGCTAATATTTTCCCAGTAACTTCAGTTGTTTCTTCTACTTCTTCTTCATCAGCATTTTCTTCTTCTTTCTGATCAAATGCTTGCAAAACTTCTTCTTCCGTTCTTGCTTCAAGAAGCCCTTTACGGAATTCGTTATCCATTAAGAATGAAGATAGTCTTGATAGCGCTTCTAGATGCGTTTGGTTTGCACCTTCAGTCGCAGCAATCATAAAGAACAGGTGCGCCGGCTGACCGTCAAGAGACTGATAATCGATACCCGCATTAGAACGTCCAAACACAATCGCTGGTGCCTTTACTGCTGCTGTTTTGGCATGAGGAATGGCTATACCTTCTCCAATACCAGTCGTACTCTCTTTCTCACGCGCATGTATCGCTTTTTTGAACGCGTTAAGGTCCTGTAATTTGCCTGCTCTCTCTAGTTTTTCAGATAGCTCATTAATAACACGATCTTTTGAATCCGCTTCAAGATTCAGAATCATTGTCTCTTTTGTTAATAATTCTGTAATTCTCATATACCTCGACCTCCCATTTCTTCATAAGTCTGAACCTTAATTTGCTTTCGTAATTCTTGTACTTCTTCTGCTGTACAAAAGCCTGTTGAAAATGCGCTTGCACTGCCTGCTGCAATTCCAGATTGGAATGCTTCCTTCAAATTCTCAGTTTCAATATATTTACTTAGAAAACCAGCTACGACTGAATCCCCTGCTCCAACTGAATTCTGTACTTTACCGACCGGGACATTTCCGAAAAGAATCTCATTAGATGTAATCAGCACAGCCCCATCACCGGCCATTGAGACAATCACGTTCATTGCTCCCATTTGTTGCACTTTCTTCCCGTATTCAACTGCATCTTCCACTGAAGTTATTTTAACTCCAAACAAATCGCCAAGTTCATGATGATTCGGCTTCACTAGGAATGGCTTTGCTTTCACGGTTTCTTCCAATGCTTTTCCCTTGGTGTCGACAATAGCCTGCACTCCGTCTGGTAAGGACTTCAAGATATTAGAGTAGATATTTTGATCAATACTAGTCGGCACGCTACCTGCCATTACGACGATATCACCCGCGACAGTTTGTGAAAGTTGTTGAAGTAATTTCTCAACATTTCCTTCAGAAATCATTGGGGATAGTCCATTAATTTCAGTTTCCTCACCATTTTTTAACTTAATGTTAATTCGCGTATCACCTTCAACATGGATGAAATGAGGATGTAGGCTTTCATCCTTTAGTGATTGTTCAATAAATTGACCTGTAAAACCGCCTACAAATCCTAACGCTGTAGAATCGTGTCCAAGTCGTTTTAATACTTTGGTAACATTAACGCCTTTACCACCGGCAATCTTTGTTTCTTCATCTACTGTATTAACAAGCCCCGTTTTAAGGTCATCAAGTCGAACAATATAGTCAACTGAAGGATTTAATGTAATTGTATAAATCATATTTTCACCACTTCTACTGTTGTTTGTTTACTAATATTATCTAAGAGCATTTCAGAATTTTCGTTCGTAATGATGGCACATGCTTCAAGATCAGCCACCTTACTGAATGCCGCTTCTCCGAATTTCGAGTAATCTGCAATAATGTATGGTTCGCGCGATAGTTTAATCGCTGCTCTTTTGATAATGGCTTCATCAGGGTCAGCTGTTGTATATCCTAACGTTTCATGAATACCGTTTATACCTATAAAACATTTATCAAACCGATATGTTTCAATACTTTCAAGCGCCTTTACTCCTGTCATAGCTCCTGTTCTTGATTTGAACTTCCCACCAATCACATAGGTGGTTATTCTATCTCCTTGAAGACTCTCAATTACAGGATATCCGTTAGTCACAACCATCACCTGTTTGTCAGATAAAAACTCAGCAATTTTCTGAGTCGTTGTCCCTGCATCAAGAAAAATACAGTCACCATCTTTAACTAATCCAGCGGCGTAAGAAGCGATTTTTTCCTTTTCGGTCAAATTCTGTGTTGATTTCTCACCAAGGGACGGTTCTGTCCACTTCGAGTGAAAAAGAGATGCTCCGCCATGTACTCGCTTTAGCTTATTCTCTTCTTCGAGTTGGACAAGGTCACGACGAATAGTTGAAACTGAAGCTCCAGTTGCATCGCTCAAATCATGCACCGTAACCGTTTCTTTTTCTTTAAGAACTTGTAAAATGATGAAATGACGTTCAGCATTTAACAATTCATCACCTACTTTCTAATCTCATTATAATGAAAGCACTTTCAATAGTCAATCATTTTCGTTCAAATTTATTCAAAAACAATCAAAAACAATCACAAATGATCATACGAGACTTTCTATCAACCACAATTGCTTATCATTACACTTTGAACAAAGCTTTATTTGAACAAAAAAAGAAGACTGCCATTTAGCAGTCCCCTTACTATCACACATTTCGTTTTACTTCATCCGTCACGTTGTACTCCTTATCCCACTTTAAAGCACGATAAATCGCATCATGGTAAAAAATAAACCACGAATTTTGATCAACAGCATCTTTTATCCATTTCTCTTTCTCATAAATCGATGTCATCGGATAATCATCGTATGCAAGAACCCATAAAGGATTGTGATGGGCATGAGTTGGCATAAGATCTGCCATATGAATCAGGCGCTCTTCGCCCTCATTCATAATAATGATCGCATGTCCATCACTATGTCCTCCTGTATGGTACATATTCAAGCCTGGAATGACTTCATAAGATTCCTTAAATGTTTGAACTTGGTTTTGAATCGCTTCCCAGTTTTCTTTCCAATATGTATTTTTCGAACGAATATTTGGCTCCTTCATTTCGTTCCACTCTACCTCTGAAGCATAAATAACAGCATTCGGAAACGCTGGTTTATATCCATCTCCATCTGGCTCTGTTAATCCACTCGCGTGATCAAAATGAAGATGTGTCATTAAGACAATATCAATTTCCTCAGCAGATAGTCCAAGTTTTTCAAGGGATCCATGAATATCTGACTCTTCTTCAACTCCATAATTTCTTTTTTGTTTTTCACTTAATTTGTCTTTTCCAATCCCTGATTCAATTAAGATGTTCTTGCCCTGCCATTGTAAAAGGAGAGGATCTGTTCTAAGCTCAATTTGGTTTTTTTCATTTACTGGGTACCGCTTACTCCACAATGGTTTTGGTACAACTCCAAACATTGCGCCCCCATCCATATGAGTCACGCCACCTCTAAGCCATGTAATCGATAAACTCCCAACTTGTAACTGCTTCATCGAAATCCCACCTTTATAAGATTAGTTTCATTTTCTCACTAAAAGAAACCGCTTTCAATAATATTCAAAAAAAGAGCCGCATTTAAACGACTCAACTTCTAAACTGTGCTTCACATCGATAGATCCGACTACCTTTTGATGAGAACTTTTCTTCATATTCCGTCATCACGTTATCTTCCATATTACTCTGATGCAAGTTAAGGCTAACGTGATTAAGTATCATCCCATATAAGGAGAAGCTATGAAGGGAATATTCAAAAAGCCCTTGATTATCTGTCTTAAAATGAACTTCTCCATTTGGTTTCATAACATCCCGATAAAGATCAAGGAATGTCTTATTGGTAAGTCTTCTTTTCTCATGACGATTTTTTGGCCAAGGATCAGAGAAATTCAAATATACTCGACTGACTTCATTTTCTTCAAAAATGGTGCTTAAATCTTGTGCGTTCTCATTCAACAAACGAACATTTGGAACATCTTCTTCAATTAATTTCTCTAATGCTGACACCATTACGCTTGATGAAAGCTCTAAACCAACATAATTCACATCGGGATTCTGTTTGGCCATACCGATTATAAATTGACCTTTACCAGTTCCAACCTCTAAATGTATCGGATTACTATTATCGAAAACATCTTTCCAATTTCCTTTACGATCAGTAGGGTTCGTCGGAACGAATTGAGGATTCTTTGCAAACATATCTTCTGCCCATGGCTTATTGCGTTGACGCATACTTTCACTTCCTTATTATCTAATCACCGTTTTTACACAACCGACATTTTACCATGAATTCTTAAGAATAGAAAGGCGAGGGAAAGGGTATATAAAAGTAACAAGATTGTTGAAAAGCAAACCAGAATCATTTAATAATATCGGTTATGCTAGAGACTGAGAGGAGGGTGAATAAATGGAGCACTTTCTCATGATGTGGGCACCCTGGATTGTCATCGTCGTTTCCGTGGTTGCACTTTTTGGCTGGGGAGCAAAAGGGGACACTAAATAACATATCCAAAAGCAGATAAAAGAAACTTTTCATTTCAGAACACGGAGTAATCCGTGTTTTTTCATTATTCAACCGGCATAATTCCTGCACACATGTACACGCTATCTAATAGTACAAATAAGGAGGAACAATTATGCCACTATCACATCGCGACCAGCTTTTTATACTCGCTGATATTCTCAAAAATCATCAAACCGATTGCTCTGGAACAACTTCAGAGTGTGAGCAAATTCAGCGCCTTGCCAATTCCCTGCAACAAAATAATGGCATTGCACCAGAAATCAAACAAATCCTCAATCAAATTGAGCAATATAGTGTAACAGGTGCGACAGAAACAAATTTATTAAACCACATAGAAACCCACCAGCCTCATATTAGCCAGTGGGTCGATACTATTGATCGGTATCAATAAGTCGATAATGATTCAAATTTTCTAAATCCCTTTTCCAGAATTCAACTTCCCCGTCTAAGCCTTTAAGATCATACCAGTAAATGGACAGTAAGGTCTGCGCTACCACATACCAATACATGCGGTGGCGAAGGCTTTCTGTATTCTCTAGCCCATAATGACCGAGCCATTCTCCCCATTCTTCTTTTGGAACATACCAGTATAGAAGCATCCCAATATCCAAAGCTGGATCTGCCACTACCGCTCCATCCCAATCGATCAAATAGAGATTCCCTTCTTCGCTAAACATCCAGTTATTATGATTGACATCGCAATGACACACAACTTTTTCGACATGTTCAAGGTCATTCTTATTTGCAGCTAAATACGAAAGGGCTCTTATCACTTCCACGTCTCTCCGATGATGATTCTCAAACTTCTGCAATAGATCAAGATAAATCACATCAGGTGAGAGGGGCTTTTTCCCAAGCCGATTGAGCATCCTTCGAAGTTCTGAAGACCGATGTATTTTATAAAGCATTTGCGCCACTCGCGGCTGCTTCATTTCATAGGACTTCAGTTCTCTCCCCGGCAACCACTTTTGGGCTGTAATAACGTCTCCATTCTCAAGTCGCTTGGTCCAGAGAAGTTTCGGTACAATTCCTTCCGCCGACAAAACAGCCAGAAAAGGCGAGGAGTTCCGTTTTAGGAATAATTTCTCGTCTCCATATTGAGCTAAGTATGCTTCGCCTGTCGCTCCGCCAGCAGGGGTCACCTGCCAGCCTTCGCCTAAAATGTTATCCAACAAATTCACCTTCGATTTCCGTTAGTTTGTAGATTCTGGAAGTTTTGCGTTTTTAGCGAGATCTTCTCCGGACTTAGCTAAAAACCGTCTACGAATAAAAAATTATAACACACGTTGAAGAAATCTTCATGTGTTAATCACTCGTTATTAGAACAATTGTGCTAAACGGTGCAATAGATATGACTTTTTCAGATGTTTTTCTTAGCGGTTCAACACTTGCATGTTCACCTTCAACAAGGACCCATTTGTCTCCATCTCCAATATCGATCACATCAGGATGATATCCTCCGTTATGAATCACAATAATCGATTCGCTAGTATGGTGCTGGTTGATTCGATATGCGAGAATAGGCCCTGGAGAATCGATAAAGTTAATTCGATTCATGTCATGACCTTCAGTCATTTTAAATGCTTCAAAATGTTTTCTAATCGAGATTAGTCCTCTAATATACTTGACATTTTCTTGGACAGCTCTCATTCTCTGCCAATCAAATCGGTTAATTTTATCTGGAGATTTATAGCTATCTTCTACCCCATTCTTTGTTCGGAAAAATTCCTGACCTGCATGAATAAATGGAATTCCCTGACAAAGTATTGTAATGGCAGTAGCCAATCTATGCATGCCTTGTTTCACTTCTTCGCTCACACTAGGATGACTGCGATTTAAGCGGTCCCATAGCGTATGGTTATCGTGACACTCCACATAATTAATGGATTGAGATGCTGTAATAAATTTTTCTCCAACACTCCCCATTATACACTTCTTTACATCTTCTTTAACTGAAAAATTTCCATTAGCGAAGCCTGTAGAGCCTGTATCAAACAATTTCCCTTTAACTGAATCTCTAAAGTGATCATTGAAATAACCGATTCTAGGCGTTTCCCGCGCATTTGAGCTCATCGCTTTCCGATGATCCGGTAGGATGGTGTTCATATGCCACCCTTCACCAAAAATCAATATCGATGGATCAATGCAATCTAACGCATAACGTACATCATTCATCGTTTCCTTATCGTGGATACCCATCAAATCGAAGCGAAATCCATCAACACCATATTCTTTTGCCCAGTAAACGACGGAATCTACAATTAACTTTCTCATCATTCTTCTTTCTGACGCCGTATCATTCCCAACGCCAGTTCCATTTGAAGGTTTTCCACCATGATCAAACCGGAAGTAGTAACCTGGCACAATTTTTTCCAAAGGGGATGCATGAAGTTGATAGACATGATTATAAACAACGTCCATAATCACTCTCAATCCCTTCTCATGAAGCTTCCCAATCATTTCTTTTACTTCTCTAATTCGCGTATAAGGTTCATGAGAATTTAATGAATAGCTTCCTTCTGGCACAAAATAATGGATAGGGTCGTAGCCCCAATTATATCCCGGAGGAGCTTTCATTTCATCCACACTACCAAAATCCTGAATTGGAAGAAGTTCAACATGCGTAACACCGAGCCACTTTATATAATTAATCCCAGAAGGAAGACCATCTTTAGGCGGTGGCTCTTCTGTAAATGCCTTATATTTCCCTCTATTTTTAAGACCACTTTTTGCTTGTGAGCTAAAATCTCTGACGTGAAGTTCATAAATAACTGCATCAGAAGGTTTTGCAAAAGTAGGTTTTTCCATAGGATTCCAGTCATCGGGGTTCGTATTTGAAGCGTTCATTACCATCCCAAACTTGCAGTTAGACGTAGCGGCTTTCGCATAAGGATCGATTGTTTCTCGCATTTCTCCATTCACATATACTGTGTAAGTGTACAGCGTTCCTTCTCCATCTTCAGGAGCTATCCCCTCGAATACACCTTGTTCTTGTTTTAGCATCGGTAATTCTTTTACCTTTTGGAATTCCTCATTATAAATATTGACGATTACTTCTGTAGCAGTCGGTGCCCATACTCGAAATATGGTTCCATTCTCAGTTAGAATTGCCCCTAGTTCACCATCATAATAATAGCGTTCATCAAATAAATCAGTTCTGACAACTTTCCCAGTAAAAACAAGACTTGTTTCACCACTCGAATGAACTAGAAAATAATTGTTTCCTGGACTATATTCATGATCAACATGCAACGAAACTAGCCTCTTTTTTCCCATTTTAGAGGTTTCTTTTACTTCAATTGAAAGATCTATATGTCCATCAGTAAGGGTGTAGGCATCTTGAACATCTAACGAGACATCAGCCATTACCGTAATCGTCTGAAAGTCATCCCAATAGGCTGTAAAAGCCTGGCTCACTTTTTTATATGCGGAATAATCTCGTATCATATGAATCCCATCCTTTGCTGAGATGCTTACAACCGTTTGTCACTACCTATCTTATTTTGAAAATCTTTTTTTGACATTTGTTCGATTTAGATTTTCATGAAAACCAACTTAATAATATCGGCCCAAGTATAGAGACACTTAGGGCACATAAACTTAACCCAATAGAACTAATAGCTGCTTCTCTCTCTCCATATTCAAGGGCTTTTGAAGTGCCAATGGCGTGTGATGCCCCACCAAATGCCATTCCCACTCCAAGAAAATTGGATATACCAAGTAGCTGAAATAACCATGGCCCTGTGACAGCACCGCCAATCCCAGCGATCATGACGAAAATAACCGCAAAAGCTGGCTCTCCACCAGTCATACTGGCTACTTCCATTGCAACAGGGGTTGTCACGTTTTTGGAAATAATTGTGGAGACAATCATTTCATTATACCCACTTATGACCGCAAGCCAATATCCTGACAAAATGCCTACTATACTTGCTATTAGTACCGTTACAAGTATTTCTAATTTGTATTTACTTAATAATTCCCTTTGTTGATATAGCGGAAAGGCAAGTGCCACAATGGCAGGTCCTAATAAAGCATCAATCCATTTCCCCCCGCTGAAATACGTGTCATATGACACATCCAAGGACGTTAAGATGAAAACGAGAATAACAGTGCACGTTAGCACTGGTATCATAAATGGATAAGGAAATATCTGATAAAGACGCCGGAAAACAACATATAACAATAAAGTAATCATAAACCATAGAATCATTTGCATGATCATCATTTTTCTCTACTCCTTTCGATTAGCAAGAAACTGGCCAAGCAATCCTGTCGTTCCCATTACAACCCATGTGCTTATCAGAACGATTGGAACTAACCAGAGACTTTTTCCACTAAAGAAGTCGAGATGTTGCACAATACCGACAGTAACCGGTATAAAAAGCAACGGTAAATGATTTAATAATGTAGCTGCTCCTTGAGAAATCCAACTCACGGGAAGCCACTTTAAATAAAGTCCCAACAAGAGAAGGAGCATTCCAACAACGCTTCCTGGAATTGGAAGTGATAAGACCTTTTGGAGATAACCTCCTACAATGTAAAACCCGAACAGAAGGCCAATCTGCAAGGTGATCATAAGGAACTTATTAATTAGTGAATTCATAAGAGGCCACACATTTGTATCTCGGTTTATCATTAGGTTCAACTCGATATAGATGAATGCTTGAGACGTCCTGACTTTCACATGATAGTGACGGCCAATCAGGATGTATTTCTTTACTAGAGTCGCGCCATTTTTTTGCAAGCGTAACGTGAGGAGAATATTCCCCTTCACTAACAGGAAAACCTGCCAATTCACTCACCCGGAGTATTTCTTGATGAATTATATCCAATGGTTCTGTTCGATGGACGGAAGCGTAAAGTACTCTTGGGCGTCTATCATGACCGAAATGATCTAACCCTTCAAGCATAACCTCAAAGGGTTTACTATTCCTAACCACCCTCTCCAACCCTTGATGAAGTACAGATAACTGTTCTTCTTCTGCTCCACCTAAAAAAGCTAGTGTAATATGAAAATCTTCAGGATACACCACATGTTTAAACAATTCTAAAGGAGAGCTTTCTTGAATTTCTTGAAGCGTTCTTCTAAGTTGTGGTTGGATGGGGAGTGCTATAAAATAATGTGTATTCAACTTACTCACTCTTTCTATCCTAATTCTATTCTATCAAAAAAACTGAATAATCTTTTATCTTTTTGCTTTTAAGCTAGTTCTTATTACTTAAGATTTATCTTTTGCTATAATGGGGAACAGTAATAGGAATCATTATCTGTTGGGCTCCACCGATATTATTACTCTCTATACTCTTACCTATTAAATAAGGTAAATAACCTTAACTTGTCTGAAAAGGATGTGCTTATATGATCTATGAAAATATGGCTGATCTTATTGGTGATACACCATTACTTAAATTAAACCGTGTTCCAAACCCAGACGGAGCAAAAATTTACGCCAAACTAGAGTATTTCAACCCCAGTCGAAGCGTAAAAGACCGCGCAGCGTTCAATATGATTGAAAAAGCTGAGCAAGATGGGTTACTCAAAGAAGGTTCAACAATCATCGAGCCTACTTCTGGAAATACAGGTATTGGTCTTGCCATGAATGCAGCGGCTAAAGGATATCCAGCTATTATTGTTATGCCCGATAATGCTACGCAAGAGCGAATCAAGCTTCTTAAAGCTTACGGATCAAAAGTCGTATTAACTCCATCTTCTGAGAAAATGCCTGGCGCAATTAAAAAGGCCAAAGAAATTGCCGAAACAATTAAAAATAGCTTTATCCCAATGCAATTCGAAAATGCAGCTAATCCGGATGCTCATAGGACATCAACGGCTCTTGAGATTATTGAAGGAATGAAGCAGATCGGCGTTACACCGGCAGCCTTTATCTCAACAGCTGGTACCGGCGGAACTGTAACAGGAACAGGAGAAGTACTGAAAGAACACTACCCTGACTTAACCGTTCATGTTGTGGAACCTGAAGGCTCACCAGTGTTGTCTGGTGGAAAGCCCGGAAAACACAAGCTTGTTGGAACAAGCCCAGGCTTTATTCCAGATATTCTTAATACGTCTGTCTATGATGAAGTTATTAAAATTTCAGATGAACAGGCATACGAAGTAACCAGGAAACTTGCTCGAGAAGAAGGGCTTCTTGTGGGACCCTCATCAGGTGCAGCCGTATATGCTGCTATGCAAGTTGCTGAACGTTTATCACCTGACCAAGTTGTTGTCACAATGACCTGCGATTCCGGTGAACGATACCTTTCAAGTGATTTATTCAGCTCTAAATAAAAGAAGTGATCTTTGATTTATCATTAATTAGTCAGCGCCATGCCAATGTTGGCATGGCGCTCATTCTATTATTTTGCAAGTTCATAAATAGCTTCAGCATAAATGGCTGTTGCTTTTAATAAATCTTCTATATCAACATACTCATCTTTTTGATGAGCGAGTTGTGGCTTCCCTTCAAATAAAGCACCGAACGCAACCCCCGCTTTTAGTGAACGAGCATAAGTCCCTCCACCAATCGATAAAAGTCTTGCTTGCTCACCAGTCTGCTTTTCATACACCTTTTGAAGCTTTTGAATCAATTCATGATCCTCAGGTACGTGATGGGGTGTCATATGATCAACTACATTCATTTGCACTTCCAGTGGTTCAGTTACTTTATTGAACGTTCTCTTAACATCATCGAACGAGCATGTAACAGGGTAGCGCAGATTAATGCCAATTCGCCCTTCATGATTAGCTTTATATGAAAATGTACCTGCGTTCATCGTTAGAGAACCTGTTACCTTATCTTCGTAAGCTACACCAAACCGCTCCCCATTAAAATCATTCAGGAGCCACTTAGTAATAAATCCAATATAGTTGGCGCCATTTTGATCGAGAGCTTGTTCATCTAGAAATTCAGCTAATTTGAAGGCTGCATTTAATCCTTCATGGGGAGCAGATCCGTGGACAGATACACCGTGCACTTCAAGTGATAGTTCCTGATCTAGTGTTACACGACCTTCTAAACCTTTCTTTTCTAAAAATAGCTCGAATGCTTTCTTTGCGTCAAGTAACTCAGCTTCATCCCCCTCACATTTAGCACTAGCAAAATCGGGAACCATGTTCAAACGCTGACCGGAAATAAATGATTGAAGAATCATTCCTTCTTTCTGAGTGTCATTAACAGGAAAAACCCATTCGAAATCAGCAATCCCCTTCTCCGCATGTATAATAGGGAAAACTGCATCAGGTGCAAAACCCATGTCTGGCATTTCTTCATATTTAAAATATGTGTCTACACAGCGCCATGAACTTTCTTCATCTGTCCCGATAATCATTCGCACTCGCTTTGAGACTGAAGGCAAAAGCTCTTTCACTATATTCATCGCCCAATAAGCAGCAATAGTTGGTCCTTTATCATCAATAGCTCCTCTAGCAAACAACTTTCCATCGCGTAGATCAGGATCAAATGCTGGAGTCGTCCAACCATTTCCCGCTGGAACAACGTCCACATGACACAGCACACCTACAATGTCTTCTCCTTCACCAAATTCTAAATGTCCTGCCACATGTTTAACATCCTTCGTTTGATAGCCATCTCGCTCACCTAAAGCAAGCATGTAATCAAGAGCTTCTTTTACGCCGGGACCAAACGGTGCTCCT
The DNA here is from genome assembly GCF_056173645.1 of Anaerobacillus sp. QJM3NY_32. NCBI lineage: Bacteria > Bacillati > Bacillota > Bacilli > Caryophanales > Bacillaceae > Anaerobacillus > Anaerobacillus sp. QJM3NY_32. Next base: position 3,157,608 of record NZ_CM149684.1, read on the forward strand.
TCATTTCCTAGCTCTTCTTCTAGCACACTTTCGATTTTCAAAAGTCCTTTTAAATCAGCTAACAAATCTTCTTTTCGATTGATCACTTCTTTTTCCCAATTTATACTCTCCATATTATTTACACCTGCCTACTTATTTTTTCATATACGCTTTTATCACAAATCACAAATAATTTTGCGTCACGTGAAATTGGTTCATCAAGACGGCGATTTATATCCATGCGGTTACCATCTGCAACCAATGTGGCACCCTGCTGTAATAAGTCCTGAAAGGCTTCCCTATATGTATTCCAATCTGGATGAACAGCTATTTCATATAAATTATCACCATGTCCTCGACTTAATAGCTGAGAATAGACGCCTGATATTCCTTTCGTAAATGCTGATCTAACCGCCATGCGAGATACAGCTTCATGCGAAAGTACAAATTCATCTACCTGGACATGAGTGAAATTCTTTATGTGCTCTTCTTTCATCACTTCAACCGTTGTGTGAATATCAGTTGACATGCGTTCGATCGAACTAGCAATAATCAACGATTTCCCATCAGCAAGAAGAGAATCGTGGATAGCATCATCCGAAAACACCAGAACCGCCTTCGCTTTCATTATATCCGCTTTTTTGAGAGTGGCTTCTTCAGCCGCATCCCCCTGTATATAATGAATGTTATCTTCTGTTAGCGGGGTTTTTGGTAGTTTATCAATGATGACAATCTCACATTTATCAGAATCCCTAATCTCTGATACGGCATATGCCGCCTTTTGTGACCACCCTATTATAACAATATGATTATCTCCCTGATACGGCATTTTCCCTTCCTCCTTTCGCTTTTTAATTTCTGCAAATCCGTCCACAAACTTACCGATAACCACACCAATTAATCCAATTCCTGCGATATAGAGAAACATTGCATAGATTCTTCCTCCAACTGTGACAGGGAAGTAGTCTCCATATCCTACTGTCGTAACGGTCGTCATAACCCACCAAAATGAATCAAAGAGTGAAGGAAATGTCTCAGGTTCGAGTAAACGCATAACAAAAGCACTTATGATCACTAATGCTATAGCGACAATGATCATAAACCGGTTGTTTAATTTAATCGCATTTTTAATAAATATTCGAAATAACACCAGCACACGCCTCCTCTCAATATTAGTCCTTTAAGAATAGCAAAGGTAAGTTCGATAAGGAAGTTTGACTCAAAAGAAATGAAATTTTTTGCCGAAATAACAGAATTATTGTAAAATAAACTTTAAAGAGGGGGTGTAAGTTCGCCCAAAAGAGGGAAATGGGAGTAGGAGTGGAATTAAATAATAATACCAATCAATCGCTTATCTTATGAAAGTGGTCATACCTATTCGTCAATACACCAAGTTGGGGAACCCAACACATCCAGAAATCACTTCCAGTCATAATCGGAGCACTCAACCAAACTTTCATGAAAAAATCGAAGGAACAATTAGAAAATTAAGTATATCTTTACGTTTCCTTCATATGGTTTTAATAGTCACTATTTATGCTAAGGATAAGGCATTGATTACATGTTAGGGAGTGGTTCTTTGAGTATTACTTCAACTGATCGTATGATGACCCGTATCAAGTCTATCTATTTATTTATTAGCAAGCATGGTACTGTCAGCACTAATGAGTTAGTTGAAGAGTTTGGGATTACCCAGCGCACTGTTCAAAGAGATTTAAACGTGCTGGCCTACAATGAACTAGTCAAAAGCCCAAACCGAGGATTCTGGACAACCACAAGCAAGAGAGTAAAAGTTGGATAACAAAATAAATTCACTCGTAAAACCTGGCTTTTCGTCAATGTCATTCTGACGAAGGCCTTTATTTTTGGTCTCTTTCACTTTTAATTTTGGATATGTTAGCTTCTATTGTTGATTTTCGATTTTTGAATCATTGAAGTGAGTATTCGCTTTAAATGCCTAAATGAGCTAAAATTCAACAACGCTTATTAACACAGCCCTCTAATTAAGGAGACCACGATAAAAGCCCTGCTACTAGAGCAGGGCTTTCATCATTTATTTTTTCAATAATGAGTGATGATAATTCGCTGGAACCATGATTTTATCATGACGATAACTTACAGATTGATCCGCACTTAGAAAAGGGTGATCACTTGAAAGAAAATCAGATAAGAAACCCTCTGAAAGATAAAATCCTTCAATCTGTCCATCCTTATGAATCACGATATCTTTCACCTTCCCTAACTCTTCACCATCCTCCGTTAGAACCTGACATTTATCCAACGATTTATATGAACATTGATCAATTAAAACGGAGGATTGCACTTCTTCTTGTTGATTATGAAGAAGGTAATCATCACCTTCCCAATTGATCTGATTATATGAAATAATCATCGTTTCATCGGCTTCCTTTTCTTTTCGGTCATCGTCTGTAACAGGATAGTTATCAGGAGTAAACTGCCCCCCAGAGGCTTGAATAGAATGAAGCATTTCATCTGAATGATGATCTGGTATTGCATTCTGCTTATTCGTTGCTTCTTTTTTCTGAACCTCAACAAACGTTGCTTTAGAAAGTGATCGATCGAAATAAACCTGCTTTACAACAAATTCAGCTGTTGAATCATTCTTAAGCTTTTGATTCAGCACTTCTTTTCCAACCTTAATCATGAACATCCTCTCCTTCGCGACTGACTAGTAAGGGTATTCCCCAGCTACACGAAAAGAAAACGGTAAAGTAAACCTTCCTTCATCAGAGGAGGACTTACTTATGCAGAATGTCTACTTCTTCAGCTGTTAATTCGCGGTACTCCCCCGGTTCTAAATCGCGATCAAGGTGAATATCCCCCATTTGAATCCGCTGCAAATAAACGACTTGCTTTCCGACTGCTTCAAACATCCGCTTTACTTGATGAAACTTCCCTTCATGTATCGTTAATTCAATCTCCGAGACCTCATCCGATGATAGAATGGTCAATTCACCTGGTTTTGTTTCGTAACCATCATCAAGAGTGACACCTTTTTCAAAAGCATGAACATCTTCTTCTGTAACAACACCATTAATATTAGCGAAGTATGTTTTAGGAACATGATGTTTTGGTGACGTTAAATGATGCGCGAGCTTTCCATCATTCGTAATGATAAGCAATCCTTCTGTATCTTTATCAAGACGACCGACAGGAAATGGTTCAAAAACTTGATCATCAGGAATGAGAATGTCAATGACGGTCTCATCGTCTTCATCTTCCGTTGCTGAAATCACACCTGCTGGCTTATTCATCATCAAATAAATAAATTCACGATATTCAACTATTTCTTCATGAACCGTTACTTGGTTCTGTTCAGTGTTAACGTGTTGCTTTGGATCTTTAATAATCTCTTCATCAACACGGACAACGCCTGTCTTAAGAAGTTTTTTTACTTCCTTTCTAGTTCCATAGCCCATATTTGCCAATAGTTTATCTAAACGCATAAAATCAATCCTTTTCCATATTTTTCCCACGATTTATTTACTTTTTTAGCATACTTTCTAGTTCTGAAGGGTATGTAAACGTTAAATGCCAATATGCACGTTTGGAGTGAATCGAATGACTGTGAAAGTTGGACTTTTAGCAACGGCTCGTAAGAAAAGTAATAAATCAGCACCTGTTACAGAATTTTACCAGAGTCCTTTATTTCAAAAAACGCTTGAGTATGCATCACACCACTATGATCGCATGTATTTTTATAATGCCAAAGACGGCCTCTTATTACCAGACGATATCATGGATCCATATGATGTATCTATCAAAACATTTACACATCATCAACGTGAGGAATGGGCTCAAAAAGTAATTGAGCAATTCTCTCAGTATGAAACGTCTACAGATATTGTTGTGTGTTTGCACGGAGGATCTGTCTATCGCAAACACCTTGAACCGCAGCTAAATCATTTCAATTACAAATATGAGGTTCCTCTCAAAGGTCTTGGAATTGGAGAACAATTAAGCTGGTATCAGAAAAACTCAGTATAACACGGGACATATGCCCAGCAACACTGCCCAGCATTCACATACACTATCAGGTACCTATTTAAGGAGGGATCTTTATGTATGATCGTCAGCAAGGGCAAGGGTATCAAATGTATCCCGGATTCCCAGGATATCCTGGTCAGCCCGGTTACCCTGGCCAACCAGGATACCCAGGAAACATCGAACAGCAATTAAGAGAAATTGAGCGTCAATTAAGACGACAAGATCGTCGAATTACAAGGATTGAAAGACAAATTGGAATAAGAGATGAGGACTACGGATATTAATATCATCTCTCAAAAAAATGAAGGCCATTTTGGCCTTCATTTTTTAACGTCTTTTTAAGAATGAGAATCGCTCTCCTAAAATTAAGCCTGCAAGGTTTGATCGGTAGGCTAGCCATAGAAATACAATTCCTCCAACTGTTACTCCAATCACCAGGTTAATGATTGAATACAGCATGCTACCACCTTCACTTGTTGAACGATACAAATCAGGTATGAGAAATTCCAATGGTAGTATCGAAAGTTTAGAAGCCACGGCCATCACGACAACAAAGATACCGATAAGCAGCAATCTCCTTGAAAGAAAACCAAATTCGTATTCAGTATATTTCTTAATAATAATGATCGTAATTAACACCGATGTAAACAATCCAAGATTTGTAGCTAGGATAGAACCTTTCCCTTCAAAAATTGTGACGAATGGGTAAGTTAAGCCTGCTTTAAGGGCTAATCCTGCAAGTAAGCTATAAACCGCAAATTTTTGTTTATTTATTCCCTGTAGGATAGCAGCCGTTACAGAGAAAAGAGCAAACAATATAGCAGTTGGCGCATACCACATTAACAACGAACTTCCGAGTTCCTGATTCACTGTAGGATATAGCACTCTAAATATCGGTTCAGATAGAACCGCTAGTCCAATTGCGGCTGGAGTAGTCAAAAACAATAAAATCTGGAAGGTTTGTGTTAACTGAGTTTGCAAAGCACCTTCACGATTTGCTGTAAATGATTTCGTAATGGCCGGTATAATCGTCATTGAAAGAGCTGTTGCAAGAGAAACTGGGATCATAATCAATTTATGAGCAAGGCCTGTAATAATCGCAAAAACTTCTTCATAAGCGGGTTTATCATAACCAATACTCTTTAGCGCCGGATTAATTAATAAAGTATCAATTTGCAAATACAATGGAATTGCTAGACCAACAACGACAAACGGAAGAGCGTACGTAATAATTTCTTTATACATATCCTTTAACGACACATTATGATCAACCGTACTTTCAGCCAAATGTTGATCTAAAGCAGGTTTACGTTTTCTGTAATACCAGAAGACGACCATCAGTCCACCTACTGCACCAACGAAAGCGCCAAACGTAGCGTACGTAGCAGCAGTTGCCTCATCTCCGTCCATAAATTTCATAATAATAACACTTGATACTAGAATAAAAACAATACGAAAGATTTGTTCAACGACTTGCGAAACGGCCGTTGGCCCCATTGATTGAAGCCCCTGGAAAAACCCTCGAGTTAAACTCATAATCGGTACGATCAATAACGCCATACTCACAACACGGATAACCAATGTTACATCAGCAATCGTGTTACCTTCATTACCTTCATCAATGACGATATGAGCAATTGGTTCTGCCAATAAAAAGAGAGCTAAAAACGCAACGAATCCAGTAAGAGACATTAAAAGAAGTCCTGATTTAAACAGCCTCCGACCAGTTCGATAATCCCCGAGAGTATGATATTTAGATACAAATTTAGAAACAGCCAATGGAATCCCAACCGTAGACAGGCTAAGCATAATGGTATAAGGAGTATAAGCATACGTATAAAGCGCTACCCCCTGTGTACCAACTAGTGCTGTAAAAGGAAACATATAAATCATACCAATAATCCTAGAAAAAAGGGTGGCTGCAGATAACAGCATCGTCCCTCTAATCACATTTGAATCAGACATTTCTCCATCTCCTACTTCTAACCATTCAACTATATCTATTCGTCATCTATCAACAATTTTCAACAGTTATGAAATACACTTCTCCATTTTAAGCTATTTACCTAGTAACAACAAATATAAATTTTTGTGAAACTTTTATAATCAGTACAAATTGTGGTATGTTTGTGTGTAGCAAAATGAGAGAGGTGTAAGTATGAACTATGATGTCATTGTGATTGGCGGTGGCCCGTCCGGACTCATGGCGTCTGTATCAGCGGCTGAACATGGAGCAAAAGTACTTCTCGTTGATAAAGGTAATAAGCTTGGGCGAAAACTAGCCATTTCTGGGGGAGGACGGTGTAATGTCACTAACCGCCTTCCACTAGATGAACTAATTAAATTCATTCCAGGTAATGGGAAGTTTTTATTCAGTGCATTTAACATATTTGATAATGAGGATATCATCACATTCTTTGAAGATCTAGGCATTAAATTAAAAGAAGAAGATCACGGTAGAATGTTTCCCGTAACTGATGATGCAAAATCTGTTGTAAATGCGCTCCTAAACAAAGTACGCCAGTTGAATGTGACTATCCAAGTAAACACCCCAGTTGAGAAAGTTCTATATAGGGATGGAGAAGTAGCTGGAGTGAAGCTACAAACAAAAGAAGAGATCCACTCTTCAAATGTAGTTATTGCAGTAGGAGGAAAATCTGTTCCACATACTGGTTCAACAGGTGATGGATATGCATGGGCAAAAGAAGGTGGTCATACCATCACAGATCTTTATCCTACTGAAGTGCCTCTTACATCTAGTGAACCTATTATCAAAAATAAAGAACTGCAGGGCTTATCGTTAAGAGATGTCGCCCTATCCGTTCTCAATCCAAAAGGAAAGATAATAAAGACACATCGATGGGATATGATCTTCACTCATATCGGACTATCTGGCCCCGCTGTTCTTCGCTGCAGTCAATATGTCGTTAAAGCAATGAAAAAATTTAATGCTCAGTATATTCCCTTACAAATTGATGCCGTACCAGATCAAAACGAAGAAGAATTATTTCGCGAGCATATGAAACTCGCAAAAGAAGAGCCAAAAAAAGCGATTAAGAACATTTGGAAAAGTAAAGTTCCAGAGCGATATATGCTCTTTCTACTTAACAAAGCAGAAATTTCTCCAGATACAACTTACGCTCACTTATCGAAAGAAAAAGTGCGCGAATACGTGCGGCTATTAAAGCAGTTCCAGGTGGCCATAGACGGTACGCTTCCAATCGATAAAGCATTCGTAACAGGTGGCGGAGTATCTCTAAAAGAAATTAACCCAAAAGAAATGGCGTCAAAATTCACAACTGGTCTTTACTTTTGTGGTGAAGTACTCGATATTCATGGGTATACCGGCGGATACAATATTACATCAGCCTTCGTCACAGGCTATACAGCAGGAAAAAGCGCAGCCGAAAGGAAAGCGGAATCCGCCGTTTAGTTCAACCACTAGATATTTTTAAGGTGAATACATGCAAAGAAAGAGGGACCAGTCCATAGACAGGTCCCTCTTTCTTTCGTTTAACTTATCGTTTGTTTCGATTTCTTCCGTTATTTCGATTGTTCGATGCCCCTGGCTTCCGTGAAGATCGATGATTTCTTCCTCTTTGATCATTCTCTCTACGATCGTTACGCTCTTCATGCGAAGGTAATGCACCCTCAACGCTCTTTCTGGCAAGTTTTTTACCGATTCCCTTTTCAATCATTTGAATAAAGGCCTGATCTTTTGCAGCAATAAACGTATACGAAGCTCCATCGCCACCAGCTCGTCCCGTTCGACCAATTCGGTGGATATAGCTCTCTGTATCTTGAGGAATATCATAATTAAAGACATGGGTAACACCTTCGATATCAAGACCACGCGCTGCCACATCTGTTGCTACTAGAAGCTGGATTTTAGCATCACGGAATCGCTTGATGACACCTTCTCGTTTCGACTGTGATAAATCACCATGAAGCTCGTCAGTTAAATAGCCTCTTGCTTTTAAATCTCCATTTAGTTTACTTACTCTACGCTTTGTACGGCAGAAAATAATCCCGAGGAACGGTCTGACCTCATCGATGGTTTCGGTAAGCGATGCGAACTTCCTCCGATCGGTCGTTTCAATTACAAACTGCTCGATTTCTTCGACAGTTTTCCCTTTTTCCTTCCCTCTAATTTTCTCAGGGGAACGCATAAATCTCTTTGCAAGCTGTTTAATATCACTTGATAACGTTGCAGAAAAAAGAGCTGTAAGACGACTTTCAGGCGTTTCACTAATAATATCTTCCACTTCTCTTAGGAAACCGATATGAAGCATTTGATCAGCTTCATCTAATACAAGATAAGAAGTATGGGATAAGTCAATGGTCTCTCTCCGAACGTGATCAAGCAGACGTCCAGGCGTTGCTACAACAATGTGTACTTGTTTATTAAGGCGCTTAATCTGTCTCTCTACATCCTGACCACCATAGACAGCTAGTACATTAATGTCATCGCGATGTTCTACTAACTTCATTAGTTCCGATGAGATTTGGATGGCTAGCTCTCGTGTCGGGGTTACAATAAGAGCCTGCACTTCAGGTGCTTCTGTATCCATTTTTTCAAGTATCGGTAGTAAAAACGCAAAAGTTTTACCCGTTCCTGTCTGGGCCTGAGCAATCACGTCTTTTCCTTGTAACATAACAGGGATTGTTTCTTTTTGAATATCGGTCGGGGTACTAATCCCCTGAACTTCTAGTTGTTTAACGAGACGTTCATCAAGTCCCATTTCTTTAAATTCGTTCAAATTATTCACCTCGTGTTTAGTATAACAATTATCTTTATTATCTTTAAGGCCATAAGAAACCATGACCCATCTTGGTCAAGATTGGAACGGTTCTAAGTCCCGTTCCATATAAAAAACTGCCTCCTTTACGACTGCTGAAGAGCGGTCGACGAGACAGCCTTTACTTATTATGTCTGGTAATGACCCATTACTTTTGAAACATAATTTTGCGTTTCTTCGAATGGAGGAATCCCACCGTAACGATCAACATTCCCAGGTCCAGCGTTATAAGCTGCTAATGCAAGCTTAATATTGCCATTATATTTATCCATCATTTGCTTAATGTATTTCACGCCACCTTCAATGTTTTGTCCAGGATCAAAAGGGTCCTTCACACCAAGTGAAGTGGCAGTTGCGGGCATTAATTGCATTAATCCCATAGCTCCTGCTCCGCTAACACTATCGGATTTATAGCTAGATTCCTGTTTAATAATCGAATGAACAAGTTTTGGATCAACACTATATTTAGCCGATAATTCTTCAATATATCCATCAATTTCAAGCGATGAAGATGTGTACGAAGAATTAGTCGACGGTACTATTTGGGAATTGTATGTGCCATAGGAATTCACCGAGGTTGAGTTTACAGGGACTTCTGCTTTCATTTGCTGTCCTGTACTTTGAGTTGAGAGAGCTTGCTCAAGCATGTCTGTAAAGGAAAAAGTAGACGGCTGTTGCTTGCCTAATGCGTTAGGCTGTAGCTGTCGCAAAGCCTGTAAATCCATCATTGCACGTATAAGATCTGCTTTCATTTCAACACCTCGGTGTAGTCTTTTCCATCATTATACCAGATCATGAGCAAGAACGATTGTTTTTCTCATATTTTGATCCACTTACGAACCGAGCGATATACCTAGGAATCAACAAAATGAATAGAGAGCTTTAAGGCAATTTACTTGGACAATGGAGAAAAAAGTGCTATGATTTATTAATCTTATCAACTTACTAGGATTAAAGATTCAGTAAAACGCCTTTTAGAGACCAGCTCCAAAAGACGTCGTACTTAAGAAACTGTCATGTAATAAATAGGTTGCTTGCGTTGTTTCATCAAAATTTTAACAGCAAGACGTGCTGCTTTTCGATCTTCCGCAAGAACAATAATCTCTTTATCACACACTTCGTTTTCTTTCGTTTGTCTGCCTAGATAAGAAAGCGGGATGTTCTTTGCTTTTTCATAAGGTGTCCGGTGTGAAAGAATGTAATCTCTCACATCGATTAGACAATATTTATCATCATCAAACCGCTCCATATTAATTGGCTTCATATAAGAATAAGGATAAATGACTCTCCATAATCCTAAAGTAAATGCAACAGCTGCTAAAGCCGTTCCCCATATCGCCATTCAATCTCTCTCCTTTTTAGCAGGGCTATTTCACTTTACCCTCCCATTTCATCATACCGCCAACCATGTTCTTCACTTCATAACCAGCTTCTTGCAAGTACTCACATGCGCGCTCACTACGACGTCCTGAACGGCAAATCATAATATGTTCTTCTTCTTTATTGATCTCATCAAGTCGTTCCGGAAGTGTGCCAAGACGAATATGCTTTGCTTCAGGGATCATGCCTTCTTCTACTTCTTCATCCTCACGAACATCGATTAATGAAACATTTTTGCCCTCATTAAGTAACTCTTGAACCTCTTGAGGTGTTACCGTCTTAATTTCGTTACTCATAAAAACATACCCCTCTCGTACAGTTTTAATATGGATTTTTCAGTTATAATCACTTCAACAAATTCAATCGTACATGATTTGCACCTTCAATACAAGAAATCTATCTTCCACTCATCTTAGTAGTATTCTCAGCTTTAGGAAAAGGTTATTCGAGTTGTTTAAAAATTTCCCATCCGTAGTTTACATTCAAAAACCCTCTCCTTAGTCGTTAGGAGAGGGTTCAACCTTAATTAGCTACAATATTAACTAGCTTTCCTGGTACTGCAATCACTTTTCGAAGTGTTTTGCCATCAAGTTGACCTTTAATCTTCTCATGCTCTAAAGCAATTTCTTGCATTTCATCACGAGATGCTTCAGTCGGAATAGAAATTTTGGCACGAAGTTTTCCATTGATTTGCACTACAATTTCTACTTCATCTACAGTAAGCTTGCTTTCGTCAAACATTGGCCAGTTTGCATATGCGAGTGTATCCTCATGTCCAAGCGCACTCCACAGCTCTTCAGCAAGGTGCGGTGCGATTGGAGATAGCAACTTCACAAAGCCCTCCATTAATGTAACGGAAACTGACTCTTGCTTATATGCTTCATTCACAAATACCATCATTTGTGAAATAGCTGTATTAAAGCGTAAGCCTTCCATGTCCTCAGTTACTTTTTTAACCGTTTCGTGGTAGACGCGCTCCATGTCTTCTCCTGAATTTTCTTCAGAAATAGAAGACTTCGTTAGATCCCCTTCACCAAATAAACGCCACACACGATCAAGGAAACGGCGCGCGCCATCTAAACCATTGTTAGACCATGCAATAGAACCCTCGAACGGACCCATAAACATTTCATATAGACGAAGCGTGTCAGCACCGTGGCTTTCGACAATTTCATCAGGGTTAACAACATTTCCTTTTGATTTACTCATTTTCTCGTTGTTCTCACCAAGGATCATCCCTTGATTTCGGAGACGTTGGAATGGTTCTTTTGTTGGCACAACACCGATATCATAAAGAACTTTATGCCAGAAACGAGCATATAACAAGTGAAGAACCGCATGTTCCGCACCGCCGATATACATATCAACAGGCAACCACTCATCGAGTTTTTTCGGGTCAGCTAGCATTTCATCGTTATCCGGATCAATGTAGCGAAGGTAATACCAACAGCTTCCAGCCCATTGCGGCATTGTGTTTGTTTCACGTCGGCCCTTCATGCCCGTTTTAGGATCAACTACGTTCAGCCAATCCTCAATATTAGCTAAAGGAGATTCGCCAGTTCCTGACGGTTTAATTTCCGTTGTTTCAGGAAGAACGACAGGAAGCTCTTCTTTCGGGACAGCAGACATTGTGCCATCCTCCCAATGGATAATTGGAATTGGCTCGCCCCAATAACGCTGACGACTAAATAACCAGTCGCGAAGACGATACGTCGTTTTTTTCGTTCCCTTTCCTTTTTCCTCTAGCCATTCAATGCTTTTCGTAATTGCTTCTACTTTCTCAAGGTCGTTTAAGAAATCAGAGTTCACATGCTTTCCGTCTTCTGTATAAGCTTCCTTGGATACATCTCCTCCAGCAACGACTTCTTTAATAGGAAGATTAAATGTAGTAGCGAACTCATAATCGCGCTCATCGTGAGCTGGAACTGCCATAATAGCTCCTGTTCCATAGCTCATTAGAACGTAATCTGCTACCCAAATTGGAAGCTTCTCATTATTGATTGGATTAATGGCATACGCGCCAGTAAACTCGCCAGTCTTCTCTTTTGATAACTCTGTACGCTCAAGGTCACTCTTTGTTTGTACTTTTGATCGGTAGCTTTCAACTTTTGAGATTTGTTCACTAGTAGAAATTTTGTCAACGAAAGGATGCTCAGGTGCAAGGACCATATACGTAGCTCCAAAAAGTGTATCAGGACGCGTCGTAAACACATCGATCGATTCATCATGACCGTCAATCGTGAATGTTACTTCAGCACCCTCAGATTTCCCAATCCAGTTACGCTGCATTTCTTTAATGCTGTCAGACCAGTCAAGCTCTTCAAGGTCTTCAAGTAGACGATCGGCATACTCTGTAATTTTAAGAACCCATTGCTTCATTGGTTTACGAACTACCGGGTGGCCTCCACGTTCACTTTTACCGTCGATCACTTCTTCATTCGCAAGAACCGTTCCAAGTGCTGGACACCAGTTAACAGCCACTTCATCTACGTACGCAAGTCCTTTTTCGTAAAGCTTTGTGAAAATCCACTGTGTCCATTTATAGTATTGTGGATCTGTTGTATTAACTTCTCTATCCCAATCATAAGAAAAACCTAACTCTTTAATTTGACGACGGAATGTGTCAATGTTCTTTTGAGTAAAATCTCGTGGATTATTTCCTGTATCAAGAGCATATTGCTCTGCCGGAAGTCCAAATGCGTCCCATCCGATTGGGTGAAGAACATTATATCCCTGCATTCGCTTCATACGTGAAAGGATATCCGTAGCTGTATATCCTTCAGGGTGCCCAACATGTAGCCCAGCCCCTGAGGGGTATGGGAACATATCAAGAATATAAATTTTTTCACCATTAGCATCGTTTTCTGTCTTAAAAGTCTTGTTTGTTTCCCAGAAGTGTTGCCACTTCTTCTCAATTGTTTTGTGATCAAATGCCATTGTCACTCTCTCCTTCCAGTCCTTGCAAAAAAATAAAAAAACCTCCCGTCCCCGTTGTTCATCAACAGGGACGAGAGGTTGAGAATCTAATATTCACAATCACCCGCGGTACCACCCGGCTTAGTGCTAGAAACAGCACTCACTTAAGGCCTTTAACGCAGGCATACGGGCAACCTTACTCTATTCAGGCTTCCGATTCAAAGGTGAGTTCACAAATCTCCTATGTTAACTTCCACCAGCCGTTAACTCTCTAGTAATAGAATTTTTGTTACTATTCCTTATCATTATCTTTGGTTTCACTAGTTACGTATATAATTTGTATTGTATGAATACTTGTGAGAAATGTCAAGAACATTATCAGAATAGACGTTTTTTTCGTAATCTATACATCCGCTGTCCTTATATTCGATGAATTAGCATGTGTGCCAAAAGAACAATTCCAATTAATACAGTAAGCGGATATCTCAAAAAAAGAAACGCACCCTGATTGGGTACGTTATCCTTTACGATGCTTTTTTTGACTAGCCGAATCATCTTTGGAATGTGGCTTATCTTTTTCTTCTTTTTGTTCTTCTTTTAAATCTTCTAATGGAATCGCATCGACATTCATTTCTGAAGCATCCTCGTCGAGCTGATTTTTTTCCTTATCTGGTAATTGCTCGGGATTATTAGTTTCGCCTTGTTTATGTGATTTTTCATGCTCTGCCATATGATCACCTCATTTTTTTGTATAGTACTCTGTACCACGAGCCAGATATTCCCAAACACATAAAGATGTTAGTTGGAGTAAAAGGTCGATCATGGTAAAGTCATACTTAGTTAGAAGCAAACAAGAAGCCACTCTAAACCTCGACGTCCTAATAAATTGATAGGGTAAGTTTCAGAAGACTCATTTAAGAAAATTTTAATTGTTAGAAAGGATTACAGATCATGCAACGAATATTACCTTTTACAAGAACGCTACTGAATTCAGTATTAAAAGAAGGAGGCATTGCTATTGATGGCACTTGTGGAAACGGACATGACACTCTCTTCCTAGCTGAATCAGTTGGGAATTCAGGAAAAGTGTATGGCTTTGATATCCAACCTGAGGCGATTGAAGCTACAGAAAAAAGGCTGACAGAAGCTAAGCAATCTGCCCAGGTGGCATTATTCCACGAGAGTCACGCTTCAATCAATAGCAAAATTGAGACGAAAGATGTAGGAAACGTTTCTGCCGCAATCTTTAACCTTGGCTACCTCCCAGGTGGAGATAAAACTATTGTGACGAAACCTGAAGAAACGATCCAAGCAGTAACAGACATCCTACATTTGCTTCGTTCAGAAGGGCTCCTTATTCTAGTCGTCTACCCAGGACATCCAGAAGGTAAAATTGAAAGTGAAAAGGTGTCAGATTTCGCTTCAGATCTCGATCAGTCACAGTATCAAGTTCTAAAATACCAATTTATTAACCAAATCAATGAACCACCCTATATTCTTGCCATCAGCAAAAAATAAGAGGCTGTGCATCTGCACAGCCTCTATTCTCTATAGAATTCCCATCGTTTCGATATGTTCTCTTGTTTTCTTATTCCCTAATTTGTGTAAAAGACCATAGATCTCTTTCATATGATTATCATAATCATCATTGTTCTTATCTTCATGATAACTCATAGCTGGAACATGTGAACGATATAACGATAGGCGACTATCCTTATCTGTCAGATCAAATAGCTCACTGAGCTTGAAGATATCTTCCTCATCCGCATCGATTTCAAAATTATAGCTCGATGCCCCTTGATCTTCGAGTATCTCGCCCGAACTTACAGCCACATAGTAACGCTTTTTCATTTTAAGAGCCCCTTTCAAAATCCTATAGGCTTCTTTTCTCACGAAAGAGCGTTTTTTATACGCTTTTACTGAGACGCTTTGTGAAGTCTTCTATAAACCCAACCATTAAAGTAGAAGAAAAGGCTCGATCTTCCTCCAATTCGAATAATTTTACGAGCAAGAGAGCGCACGTCTTTCTGTTCCATTACTTTACGATCCGCAAGGTAAATACCAAGTAAACCGCGATTAATTAATCGATGGAAGGAAGAATGTGGAAGACTTTCAACACTTTTATCCGCTTCTTTAATGAAGTGAGCAACACGCTGAGCGAGCTCATCATTGTCTTTATAATAAAAACAAAAATTCAAATCGCCACCTGCTCGATCTTCTTCCTGATCTATAAAGTAATCCAGCATTATGTGAAGACCCTGAACCCAGGGGAAATAACCTTCCTTAATCATAGCTGTACCGCCCTTAGGGATCATGTCTCCTAATGAGTAAGATACAAGACAGAAAATCCCTAAGGTTGATCCAGCACACGCTGAGAATTCATTCCATGTCATTTCTGGAAGCTGTTGCTTATGCTGGTCAAACCAGCTTTTCAACCTTGGAACACGGTCTTCCTCTGTAACATGCTTATGTACCTGGAGATCACAATAGTAATGGCAGAGTTCAAGTAAGGCAGGCTGCACTTCCCTTTGATTCGGCAATTCACGAATGACTTTTTGACACGTTTGAACCAGTTCTAATAGATAGCCTCCATCATCTTTTTCTTCACGATACCGATAATAGTTATTTGAAGCTTCAACTTCAGGGGAAAGAGCCTCCGCCATTGCCTCATGTAATGCACTAAAGTCTTCTGGATCAAGCGAAGTACTTCGATCACACAAGTTATCCAGATAGTCACTTATCGTCTGGTAAGCTGCGATAAATGAAATAGAACGATCAATTTCTTTCCCGGCAAGCAATCCATAAATCCCTCCACCTTCACAGTGAAACGTTTTTGAATCAATGCTATCTAACGCCTGCTTTCTCAATTCAGGATTAGGGATTTCTTCAGCCCGCTTCCTCCAATATTCTAATTCATGATGAACCCTTGGTAAGACGCGTCTATAAATACTATACATTAGCGTCCACGGTTGACTTGGTACTTTCAAGTGATCCCACTCCTGTATTAATTATTTATCTTATTTTCCTTACGCTCTAATAATTCAAGTTTTAACTCAACAAATGATTTTGCCGTTTGAAATACATCTTCACGATCTGGTTCATTAAACACCTCATGATAAAATCCATCCCACTCTTTAAATGCTTTCTCTGTTAATGGAATGCGATTGAACCACGAAATAACAGCATGCTTATCTACAATTCGATCGTCGCCACCCTGTAATACAAGCAATGGTAAATTATGAAATGATCTCGCTCCTTCATTGGCTATTTTCATCGCTTTTAGAAGTTCACGGTACCATCTAACAGATACTTTTTGAACCATTAATGGATCTTCTTGATCTCGTTTGTGGAACTCTGGATTCCTTGTCCCAATGTTCGGTTCTAGCTTTGAATTTAACCTTAGAGAAGGGACAATTGGATTTAGTACTTTTGAGAGCAAGTCTACACCTTTGTTAGGGGGATTAACTAGTCCAATACACGGAGAAGATAAAATGACTCCAGTTAGAGAAGGACGTTTTTCCATAATCGTACGGATGGATGCAAGTCCTCCCATACTATGCCCAAGTAAGAACACAGGTAGCTTATACTCATGAGCTCTCTTGATCCACTTATCAATCGTTTCAATATATTGGTTAAATGAATCAATGTGGCCCCGTCTTCTAGTACTTTCACCTTGTCCAGGTAAATCGCCAAGCACTACATGATAGCCTGCTTCAATCCACTTAGAAACGAGCCAATCATACCTTCGATGATGTTCGTTTGCTCCATGAACTAACACAATAACCGCTTTTGGATATTCAGTTTCTTTTATACGCATGGACATTAGCCCCCTTATGTAGGTTCCTTCTTTTTGATACACTACTTTTGGAAAGGATTTCATCTATAATAAATGAAAGTTGGGATTGGAATGCTTTATGCTTATCATGACAAAAAACCAGTGATTCATGAAACGGTCTATATTGCGGATTATACTACCATTACAGGTGATGTGACAATCGGGGAACATAGCAGCGTCTGGTTTAACACGACCATACGTGGAGATGTGGCCCCAACTGAAATTGGAAATAAGGTCAATATTCAAGACAATTGTGTCCTTCATCAGAGTCCAAATAAAAAACTCATTCTGGAAGATGGTGTGACGATCGGCCACCAGGTAATCCTTCATAGTAGTATTATTCGCAAAGAGGCACTTATTGGAATGGGTTCCATTATTCTTGATGGAGCTGAGATCGGGGAAGGTTCCTTTATTGGCGCAGGAAGCCTTGTTCCACCAGGTAAGAAAATCCCCCCTCATTCCCTTGCTTTCGGGAGACCTGCAAAGGTTGTTAGAACATTAACAGAGGATGATCGAAAGGATATGAACCGCATTCGAAGAGAATATGTTGAAAAAGCTGCCTATTACAAAGAGCAAAAGCCACTCTAGAAAGCACGCATATTTATCGCTAGTTTGAGGAAGGTTACCAATACAATCCTAATGGATCGAGGTGGCCTCCGTGTACAAAATGACCATGGTCTTGATCGTGCTCGTCGTCATCACCTTGCTTATAGGGGCATATATGACGTACAGACTCGGACAAAATCAAAAAGGCGAATATGATAATCAAGGGAATGCCAGGGTGAAATCTTCTTTCTTTAGCAATCCGATTTTTCTTGTTTATATCGTCGCAACAGCACTTGCAATCGGTTATGTTATTTACTTCACATTAATTTGAAGAAAAAGATCAGGATGGTATTCCTGGTCTTTTTTCATGGTATTTTGTGTGGTTTTTGAAAACGTTTGGAGCGTTAGAGTGTGGACGATCTTATGTATTTTCTTGAAAGCCATCTATATATTCCAGATCCTGGGTCGCTTCACCTTTCAATTCAAACAAAAGGGGCTTGTTCTAGTTCAAGAGCTCCAATATCTCCGTTTCTAAACGCTCGTCTCCGCTTTTCATTATACTCTTAACAATTCTTTAAGATTTCTTTAATAGTAGCATTAAATTTCTCGTATAGGATAGAAGTAACACATAGGATGAAGGGGGATTCTTTTTGAGTAAAGTGGTTGGGTGGCTTTATGAGCGTGAGTGTACGATGTTTCGGTTTGTGAATTTAACGTGTCATTCAAGGTATCTTACTTCTATTTTTGGATTTGTTACGCATGCGGGTGGTGCTCGGGCAACGATTTTAAGTACACTTTTGTTGATGTTCCTGTTACCTGCTCCTTTAAAGATATGGGCGTTTCAAGCTGCGCTTGCCCTCGCTGTCAGTCATATACCTGTTCAATTTATTAAAAAGCATTATCCAAGACACAGGCCATATCTCGCTCTACCTGAAACAAAGATACTCGTATACCCTCTAAAAGATCATTCTTTTCCATCAGGACATACAACGGCTATTTTTTCTGTGCTTACACCGTTTATCTTTCATATTCCTTCACTAGCTATTCCCTTAATGGCTCTTGGGAGTCTAGTTGCCATATCGCGGATTTACTTAGGTCATCATTATCCTTCTGACGTTCTTGTTGGTTTTATACTTGGTGGCGGATCCGGTATTCTTTCAACTTTCATCCTAAGCTGAAAAAGGGAGGGCTATTCATGAAACTTGCACTTTTTACTGACACTTACTATCCACAGGTTAACGGAGTATCTCGCACTCTGGGTAAACTAACCAGGTATATGGACCGTCAGCAGGTTAATTATATGCTTTTTGCTCCTAACTGTCAGAAAGATGATGACCTTTTCTCAAGTAATATTCACCGCTTTACCAGTATGAAGTTTTTCCTTTATCCCGAATGTCGCATTGCCCTTCCTAACGTAAGTCTTATCCGCAACCAACTTAAAGATTTTCAACCAGACCTTCTTCATGTCGCGACACCTTTTAATATTGGCATGTGCGGACTACATTACGGAAAGAAAAATAACATACCTATGGTTGCTTCATACCACACTAATTTTGATGACTATTTAAAGCATTACCACCTTGAATGGTTCTCTCCTTTTATGTGGAAATACTTAACCTGGTTTCATCAACCATTTTCCACTACCTTTATTCCTTCCAATGAAACGCGCTATCGATTAAAAGGAAGAGGTTTTAAGAACCTCAAGCTTTGGAGAAGAGGCGTCGATTGCGAACACTATTCTCCGATTAGAAAAAATCACTCGCTACGTGAACGATATAATATTCAGGAGAAGTATATTCTTTTATTTGTTAGTCGACTCGCTCCAGAAAAAAATCTTGAAACATTACAAAAAATCATGTGGAAGTTACCAGATCAGCTGAAACAACAAACAAGGTGGCTGATTGTTGGTGATGGACCAGCCCTCCCTCATATTCAAGAAAACGTCCCTAACAACGTCACTTTCACCGGTTATAGAGAAGGGAAAGAATTAGCAGAGCTATACGCTACTTCAGATCTTTTCATCTTTCCATCAGCTACTGAAACATTTGGAAATGTCGCATTGGAGTCACTTGCCTCCGGGACCCCTGTTATCGCTGCAAATGCTGGAGGGTTATCCGACGTTGTCACTGGAGAAAGAAACGGTCTTTTCTGCTCTCCGTATAAAGAAGACGAATATATCCACGCTATCAATCGTCTCTTATCAGATGATACCGAACGGAGAATGATGGGTTATGAAGGACGTCGTTATGCACTTACTCAATCATGGGATGCGATCTTCGGACGATTAGTAGAGGATTATGAGAAAACAATTGGAATTAAAAGATTAGCTCGATATGCTTAGAAAGGAGAAAAAAATGATTCTTACTGTATTTGGGATTAACGAAATCGGCTTAACTGCACCTTCTATCTTCGCAACACATGGTCACAACTTGTACGCGCTAGATGAAATGCAAAAAATAGCAAATACGTATGATCTCATTTACTGCTCCATTGTTCAACCAAACATACACAAAGGTTTGGGCTCGATTTCTGTTCAATAAAGACGTTTAGTGTAACTTTCTTTCAACGATTCAATCACTTTTTCTTCGCCTATTTTTGCATGATCAGATAGCATTCTGGCAGCTGGGGCGAGCCCCTCAGTACTCGGCCATCGTTCAGGTTCAAAAAGATATGATCGTTTAAAGGCTTTGGCACAATGAATGTAGCATTCCTTTACTTCTACTCCAATACCTAACAAAGGCGTTTTCCCCTTATATTCACACTGCTCTAGCAGCGTTTTATCTTTTACAATCAAGGCCTTCCCATTAATACGCAACGCTTCTTCTCGGCCGGGAATCATCAGCAGCAAACCGATATTTGGGTTTTCTAATAAATTGATCAATGAGTCCATTCGTTTATTTCCCGGTCTTTCCGGTATCAATAAATGATGATCATCTAGAACCTGAATAAACCCCGGTGCATCGCCTCTTGGCGAAACATCACCACCCGTACTTGATTGGGTGGCAATCGTAATAAATGGTGTACGGCATATGAACTCTTTACAGTGTTTATCAAGAAAAGATATGACTTTGTTTGCAGCCAATTTACTCGGTATTCCTGCCATGTCTTTTAGTTCATTCACATCGGTCACGGTTTCTCCGAATATACTAGTATTCACACATTACACTCCTCCATTTTTTCTTCCATTTTATCACAACACCCATCTATTTTATGATAATTCAATACAATATAACGGATGTCAAAAAGGATGATAGAGCAAAAAAAAGAAGCCAAAATATTTTTGGCTTCTTAGAAATTAATTAAATTCCGGCACCCTGTTTAAGGGATTCTGCACGATCTGTTTGTTCCCATGGAAGGTCAATATCAGTACGTCCAAAATGTCCATACGCAGCTGTTTGCTTATAAATGGGACGTCTAAGATCAAGCATCTTTATAATGCCTGCTGGACGAAGATCGAAGTTCTCTCTTACTAGCTCTACAAGACTTTCCTCAGACACTTTTCCTGTGCCAAATGTATCAATAGCAATTGATACTGGCTGAGCAACCCCAATAGCGTAAGCAAGTTGAACTTCACAACGATCTGTTAGACCCGCTGCCACAAGGTTCTTAGCAACATAACGAGCAGCATATGCCGCAGAACGGTCTACTTTCGTAGCATCCTTACCTGAGAAAGCACCGCCACCGTGACGCGCATAACCGCCGTAAGTATCAACAATGATTTTTCTTCCTGTTAAACCTGCGTCACCCTGCGGTCCACCGATAACAAAGCGTCCTGTTGGGTTGATGAAGTATTTTGTTTCTTCATCAATTAATTCAGCAGGAACAACCGGCTTCACAACGTGTTCTTTGATGTTACGTTGAATTTGTTCAAGTGAAATTTCAGGATGATGCTGTGTAGAAACAACAATGGTATCAACGCGAACCGGCTTACCAGCTTCATCGTATTCCACTGTTACTTGTGTTTTACCATCAGGACGAAGATAAGGAAGAATTTCTTCTTTTCTTACTTCACTCAAACGACGCGCTAGTTTATGCGCAAGAGAAATCGGAAGCGGCATTAATTCCGCTGTTTCATTACAAGCGTAACCAAACATAAGCCCCTGGTCACCTGCACCAATTGCATCGATTTCATCATCTGACATCGTACCTTCACGTGCTTCAAGAGCAACGTTTACACCTGCAGCGATGTCTGCAGACTGTTCATCAATAGATGAAAGAACAGCACATGTTTCAGCATCAAATCCGTATTTCGCACGTGTATAGCCGATCGTTTGAATCGTCTCACGAACCACTTTCGGAATATCAACATAGTGTGATGTTGTAATTTCACCGGAAACTAGAACAAGACCAGTTGTTACTGTAGTTTCACAGGCAACGCGCGCATTTGGATCATGCGCAAGAATATCATCCAGAATGGCATCGGAAATCTGATCTGAAATTTTATCAGGATGCCCCTCTGTTACTGACTCAGAAGTAAACAAACGACGATTACTCACTCAAGTACCTCCTTAAGGATTGGATCCTATCTAATTATGTTGTAATGGATACGGTACTCATTTCCCTATTACCCTGTGCCGAAACGAGAGAACGAATTCAATTTCTTATCGTCTTACCTTTTTTTATAGCGTCATCAATCTCAACGACATTAAAAAAGCCCTTCCCTACAATCAGAGGGAAAAGGAGCTGATATCTCATGCCTTTCGCCTCTTATCTTCCAAGACTATCGTCTTGCAGGTTAGCACCTTAATCCTGTTGTATAGGAGTTGGTTGCTGAGCTTCATCGGGCCTGTCCCTCCGCCTGCTCGGGATAAGAGTATCCATTCTCGACATATAATAACGCACATGAAAGGATGTGTCAATGAAGAAAAGCGGAAGCGCCCGTTTAGCTTCGACAAGCGCTGGAGCCCTCCGAAAAGAACACGGGCTTTGTGTTCGAATTCAAGGGCGAAGCGACCGAACCACTACCCTAATCCTTTAGCCATAAAATAATCACTTCCTATATAATGGCGACAGGATTTCAACCTAAAGAAATAGTCATTCACCCATTTTTCACTTTTTATGCAAAAAATACATAGATTAGTATAGAATAATTGAATGAATGTGTTATACTATTTTTGAGTTAAACAAGTCAATCAACGAAATCTTTAAAAAAGGATGGGTTTAACGTATGAAAACAGCTTCCTTCTCCTCACCGTTATTGGATGCGATATTAAATAAGAATAATCCACATGTGAATTTATCAGTGTCTGAACTGGTTGAACATTCACTATTTAAAAACGAAGGGCAACTATCAGCTACAGGAGCTCTTCGCGTAGAAACCGGAAAATATACAGGACGTTCTCCTGGGGACAAGTTCATTGTAAAGGAAGATTCCGTAAAGAACAAAGTGAACTGGGAAACAAACCAACCTATTTCCGAAAAAAGTTTTGAAAACCTTTACACAAAGGTGTTGAACTATCTCGGTGAGAAAAAGGGACTTTATGTGTTTAAAGGATTTGCTGGTGCTGACCAGTCATCAAGACTACCCATTCAGGTTATTAATGAATATGCCTGGCATAACCTTTTCGCCCACCAGCTGTTCATCCGTCCGAATGAATCAGAGTTAAAAGAACATGACGCTGAATTCACTGTCATTTCTGCACCTGGTTTTCAAGCTGATCCAGAAGTGGATGGCACAAATTCAGAAACATTTATTATTATCTCCTTTGAGAAACGAACCGTCTTAATTGGTGGAACAGAATATGCTGGAGAAATTAAAAAGTCTATTTTCACCGTTATGAACTACTTATTACCAGAGCGAAATATTCTTTCAATGCACTGCTCTGCTAACGTAGGTAAAGAGGGGGATGTTGCTCTATTTTTCGGTTTATCTGGAACTGGAAAGACAACGCTCTCAGCAGATGCTCATCGATCTCTTATCGGTGATGATGAACACGGATGGTCTATGAATGGTGTCTTTAATATTGAAGGTGGATGCTACGCTAAGTGCATCAACTTATCAAAAGAAAAAGAACCTGAAATCTGGGATGCAATTCGCTTTGGAACGGTTCTTGAGAACGTTATGATGGATAACGGCTCGCGTGAACCAGACTACGATAACACTAGTCTAACTGAAAATACTCGCGCTGCCTATCCGATTGACGCCATACCTAATATTGCAATTCCTAGCGTTGCCGGACATCCCAACACGATTATTTTCTTAACGGCAGATGCATTTGGCGTCCTTCCTCCAATTAGCAAACTGACCAAGGAACAAGCCATGTTTCATTTCCTATCAGGTTACACGAGCAAGTTAGCCGGAACAGAAAGAGGCGTCACTTCACCAGAAGCCACTTTCTCTACATGCTTTGGTGCACCGTTCTTGCCATTACCTGCCCATCGCTATGCAGAAATGCTCGGCGAGAAAATTATGGAGCATGATGTTCAAGTCTTCCTCGTAAATACCGGATGGTCTGGGGGCGGTTATGGTGTCGGAGAGCGCATGAAGCTTTCATATACTAGAGCGATGATCCAGGCGGCTTTAAATGGAGAACTTGATCGTATCGAAACAGTAACAGACCCTATTTTCGGATTGCATATTCCTTCTCATTGTCCAGGTGTTCCAGCAGAAGTATTGCAGCCAAAACAAACATGGGAAGATCAAGAGAAATATGATGAGAAAGCAAAAGATCTCGCTACTAAGTTTGTGAAGAACTTCGACAAATTCTCAAATGTAGCTGACGAAATCAAACAAGCAGGCCCAAATGTTTAGTCTCATTGAAAAAAGCACCTTAACGGGTGCTTTTTTTATTTGAAGACTCATTCACCTTCACTTCGCGCATCCTCCTCTTTCTATCTACCTCCATTAATTTACCTATTCAAAACACCAATTGTTTTAAAATACATAGGCTATAGTATCTAAAACATGAGCCTACCTCATGTGACAAATGTGGAGGATAGATAATGAAAAGAAACTGGTTTATAACGTTTTGTATATACACAAGTGTATTTCTTCTTATTCTTTCGGCGTGTGGTACAAATAGTGGAAACGATCAGGTAAGAGTAGCTGAGGTTACACGCTCGATTTTCTATGCACCACAATACGTGGCACTCTCAGAGGGTATTTTTGAGAAGCATGGCATTGATGTCGAATTAACGACTACTTGGGGCGGAGATAAAACAATGACCACTCTACTATCTAACGGAGCTGATGTCGCCCTTGTAGGATCAGAGACGTCCATTTATGTCTATGCACAAGGCACTGATGACCCTGTCATAAACTTTGCTCAACTTACACAAACAGACGGTACGTTCCTTGTATCAAGAGAAAAAGTCGATCATTTTGAATGGAAAGATTTGAAGGGAAGTACATTCCTTGGCCAACGTAAAGGTGGTATGCCACAAATGGCTGGTGAATACGTGCTGAAACAGAAAGGAATTGATCCACAAAACGATTTGGACCTCATTCAAAATATTGATTTCGCAAACATTTCAAGCGCATTCGCTTCTGGAACTGGCGATTACGTTCAGTTATTCGAGCCAACAGCAAGTGTCTTTGAAGAACAAGGGGTTGGACACATTGTAGCTTCATTTGGAAAAGAATCAGGGAAAATTCCATATACAGGATTTATGGCAAAAGAAAGTTATTTGAGTAAAAATGCTGATGTAGCAGAGCGTTTTACAAAAGCACTTTATGAGGCTCAACTGTGGGTAGATACTCATTCTTCTGCAGAAATTGCAAAGTCAATTGAACCCTTCTTTCAGGATACCGATCTTGAACTCATTACAACTGTAGTAGATCGTTACAAAAGCCAGCATTCATTCGCTACAAACCCATCACTGGATCAAGAAGAATGGGATAACTTACAAAATATTATGGATGAAGCAGGAGAGCTCCCAAAACGCGTTGATCATAGCAAATTAGTAGATAATAGCTATGCCGAAAAAGCGCAAAAATAGGAGGGAAAATAATGTCTTTCCTTCAACTCAACGCTATTTCACATGTGTATTTAACGAAAAACGCTGCCAAAGAAGCGATTTCCAACCTCTCTTTCGCTATTGAAGAAGGAGAATTCGTTTCCCTCCTTGGGCCAAGTGGATGCGGGAAATCTACTCTGTTGTCGATCATTTCAGGATTAGTAAAACCTACTGAAGGGAGCGTTTCTCTACAAAATAAAATTATAAAATCTCCCGGCGAACGAATGGGCTATATGCTTCAACAGGATTACTTGTTTCCTTGGAAAACAATTGAAGAAAATTGTTTTATAGGATTAAAGCTTCTAAACAAGTTGACAGCGGATAAAAAAGAACAAACATTGGAATTATTGGATAGCATGGGGTTAAGCGATGTCCGCTCGGCCTATCCTGATCAGCTTTCAGGTGGAATGCGTCAACGCGTAGCTCTCGTTCGCACACTTGCAACAGATCCTGATCTACTGTTATTAGATGAGCCTTTCTCTGCACTTGATTATCAAACAAAATTAAAACTCGAAGACCTCGTGTTTAAAACATTAAAGAAGCATCGAAAAACCGCCTTGCTGGTGACTCATGATATTGGAGAAGCGATTGCGATGTCAGACCGCATCATCCTCTTATCGCCTCGTCCCGGGAAAATCGCGAGAACTTTTCAAGTCCCAGCTTCCCTTAAAGAATTACTTCCTTTTGAAGCTAGGAATGATTCTGCTTTCCCTGAGAATTTCCAGCTGATATGGAAGGAGCTTGATTCTCTTGAACCATCTCCAACTTAAACATAAGCATCAACATTATCTAAGAGAGTTGAAAAGGGAAAGAAATGAAATATTGGGTTTTCAGGTGTGTATTCTCTTTGCATTTCTCACTTTATGGGAATTAGCAGGACGGTTCACATGGATCGATCCGTTATTATTTAGCTACCCCTCTAAAATTGCTTCTCTCTTTATAACAAAAGTAACAGATGGTTCATTACTGTTACACACTGGTGTAACGTTACTTGAAACAATTGCTGGATTTCTTCTTGGAACAGTACTTGGAACCGTGTTCGCGGCAATTCTATGGTGGTCACGCAAAGCTTCTAGAATCTCAGATCCGTATCTTGTTGTATTGAATTCCATGCCTAAAGTAGCTCTTGGCCCGATCATCATAGTTGCGCTTGGTCCAGGTTACATCTCCATTATTACGATGGGTGCTTCTATTTCCGTTATTATTACTACTCTTGTGATCTACCACGCATTTCATACTGTTGAACCTAACTTCATCAAAGTGATTCGATCATTTGGTGGTAATAAGCGCCAGATCTTCTTTGAAGTTATTCTGCCATCTTCCTTTCCAGCGATTATCTCGACCTTGAAAGTAAATGTGGGTTTATCGTGGGTCGGCGTTATTGTTGGGGAATTTCTCGTTTCAAAACAAGGTCTTGGTTATATGATTATTTATGGCTTCCAAGTATTTAATTTCACATTGGTTTTACTGAGCTTATTTATGATTGCGATTCTCTCATCAATCATGTATTTAGGGGTCGAATGGTTAGAACGGAAATTAATTAAACACTAGCTCCTCTTAAGAGGGGCTTATTTTGTTGTGATTGGGCAAACTAGTTAGCCACCACTCACAAATATGATGGGTTCCTACACGTCTTACCACTTGCAAAATGATTGCTATAGACCCACCCAAATACCATCTGCTAGCATATAGAAGAACATATTCTTATATAAGACAGGTGAAAACAATGAGCGCACTAAGAGGTGTATGGCTTAGCATAACAGCTTACTTACTACTTTCAATGATCAAATTAGGCGCAGGGTATCTCTTTGGTTCAGAAGCCCTCTTAGCAGACGGATGGAATAACGCATCAGATATCGTGGCATCCATTGCTGTTTTAATTGGCATGAAAATCTCTCTTAAGCCACCAGACTTGAACCATCCATATGGCCATTCTCGAGCAGAAACCGTTTCTTCTCTATTCGCCTCATTTGTTATGTTTGCGATTGGAATACAAGTCCTCTTCCATACAGCTACTGTCTTACTCAGTGGTAAAGTCTCCTCTCCTCCACTTAGCTCTGCCTGGGTTGCCTTTTTTGGAATGATCGTTATGGGAGGCGTTTATCTTTTTAACTACCGCCTCGCTAAAAAAACGAATAGCCTCGGACTAATGGCTGCAGCTAAAGACAATTTATCAGATGCTCTCGTTAGTCTAGGTGCTTTTATTGGAATTATAGGTGCTCACTTTAACATGCATTGGCTAGATCCTCTTACAGGCTTTATTGTAGGTCTTATCATATGCAAAACGGCTTATGATATCTTTAAAGATTCATCACTCATGTTAACGGATGGATTTGATAAAGAGAAATTGAATGATATAGAGGCGACGATCCAAAACATTGAAGGGGTAGAAACATTAGTGGATATTAAAGCACGGATGGCCGGAAATGATATTATTGTCGATGCCGTTGTAGAGGTAGCACCTCATTTAAATATTAAAGAAGGGCATACGATTACGGACAAAATAGAAGCCCAGTTAGAGAAGGATCATGACGTTCGAAATGCCACCATTCATGTTGAACCTGGCAGGGAAATTACTGAAAGAGGCTCTGCCAATGAATAGTGCATTCTCCATCTGTTATTTGTTTGAAGAAAGTGACTTATTGGATTTTGTATAATTACGAGCAAAAAAGTCCAGTACAATGAACTGGACTTTTTTCTCATTACAAATAATTAAGATGTTTTAGACTATAAGTAAGTACTTGATCCTTCATCATAAAGCTATAACGCTCATTTAAGTGAATATCTTTCGGAAGTGTTGTTAGCTTCACCGGTCCCTTTGTTTCCATATAATCTTCTTTGTCTACGAGACGATCAATATCAGCATAATAGACATTCTTAATAATTGTCCCGCCTTTTCCTTCAACACGATACTGACCTACATATTGAAGATGCTTAACAACTCCACCTGTTTCTTCATATACCTCACGCACCGCGGCTTCTTCGGCATTCTCTCCTACTTCCACTTTCCCACCTGGAAATTCAATGCCTCTTCGAGAGTGCTCGGTTAACAGCCACTGTTTTTCGAGGCGACAAATAACCCAAACATGTTTTGGTGCGGGAGAGTAAGGATGATCCTCGAAAGAAAATGTTACCTGATTATGATAGTAATCTGTAAACATAAATTCGCTCATTTGATAACCTCGTCCTTTAGTTTCTTACTTTATTGTAAAAGAGTAGCCTGTGCTTGTCCAATCTACCTGTACAAAAAATAAAACGCACGGACCAAAAGTTCCGTGCGTTTGAATTATTTAATCTCAAAATCATTAATGATCCAATGGTTGTTTTCATAAAGAAAATGGATGTTTATTGTGTAAGAGCCATAAAGGTCAGACTCATTCGATTGTGTCAGTTCATATTCATATTCATTAAGTTTCTCCAGTTCATATGACTCATCAGTATTCACCCACGGGAATAGCTCTGTTGGTACTAAGTAAAGATCACCTTCACGCTCTGCAAAATAAACATCCGCAATTTCAGAAGCGAGTTCTTTTGAGGTTATCTTTTGTAAGTCCTGCTCAACCTCTGCTATTGTTTGAAACTGTTTAACTTTACCCTCTTCATCTGTATCCTGAATAATATGATTGATAAGTTCGTTAGATAAATTCTCAACTTCTGGTTTTTCAACTGAATCCGTCTTTGCTTCTGCTTTATTCTCAAGAGTAGAAACCACTATTTCTGAATGATCAGCAGCAACTTTTGATAATTCTCCGCCACAACCCGAAGTGAAAGTTAGTGCACCTACAAACATTAATAAACCTATGTATTTTTTCATGTCACTCATCCTTTAAGTATAGTAGAATTTCTTTATATTGATTTCATACCTCATCCTATTAGGTGTCAAACAAACTAGAGATATATTAAGTCTTTTTTACCATAGCAATGAAAGGATTTTTGCTATTTTCTTTTGGATACACTACTTATACGAAAAGACATAGCAGAATGTTTCGATTTTTCATAATTTATTTCGGGAGAGGGGTGATTTATTGGGAGAATTATGGAAGATTCGATTTAATAATTATCTGCGGCATCGACTTAAGTATTTGTCTTACATCATGCAAGGCGGATTTTTGATCGCTTTATTGCTAAGCGGAGCAATAGGAATTGTTTATTATCAACGTTTAATCGATGTTATACCTGAGCCATTTCCACTCCTATTTGCGATCGCCCTCATCATGAGCGTAGTACTAAGTATTCTTGAAGGAAAGTTCTTTCTCTTTCAAGCGGATCGCGTCTTTTTAATCGCATGTGAAGATCGTATGAGGCAATACATTAAATATACTTTCTTCTATTCTTTGATTCGTTCACTGCCGATAATTTTAATCGTTAGTTTAGTAAGTGCTCCTGCCCTCATTCATTTAGAAATTCCTTTGGAATTACTAACATGGATTTATGTCATGATACTCTTGCTCTTTATATTGTCTTTTTTTACGATCATACGATCTTACTTCACGAAGAAAAAATGGCTGCGTCTTTACCTTTTCATTAGCAATTTCACTATTCTTTCCTTCACCATGAAAGGATATGTTTTTATTGGTGCCTTATTCCTTATGTTTCCCATTACATACCTTTACTTACTATTTCGTCAAAACTCGATGCTTCAGTGGGAAAGATTGATTGAACTTGAATCATCACAAACTGCTCGGTTTGAGCAATTCGCAAACCAATTCGTCGATGTGCCTTCTTTACAGAATAAAGTGAAGGCAAGAAAGTATTTGCACTGGATTATTCAATTGATACCAGTGTCTAACGCACAGACCTTTCTATTGATTAGGATTTTCTTTCGTAAAGGAAACTACACATGGGTGTATATCAGATTAATTGGACTCGGAGCATTGATTCTCTATTATCTAAGAGGAGAGTACTCATCGTACATAATGGTCCCAATCCTTTTATGGGTCACTCAAAACCAGCTTTTAGCAATCAAAAAAGAACAAATGAGAGACTCGTTTCTTGTTATTCTCCGTAACGATTATCCACTGAGAAACATGATTTTATCGTTATTAGTTATACAATCCATTTTATTTAGTATTGTTCAGCTTCCTTCTTTACAGCATAGTTTTTGTGTTTTAATAGAAGGACTTTTGATTTCATTTTTTTTAGAACATAAAAAACAGAGAAATACATAAAGAAAAGCCGGCTAATATTAGCCGGCTTCTCTTTATGATTTAGCAACAATAAGGATTGTAGTTTGCTCCGCCTACATAACCTGGTCCAGGACCACAACCGCCGCCCATTGCGCCAGCTCCAACAATAATTAGTAAAATAAACAGAACAACAATTAACGCAAAACCTTTACCATATCCTCCGCTCATCTTTATCCCCCTCGTTAAAATTCATTCACTACACTATTACTTTATGTAGTTGATTCCATTTAGGAAGGGCATGAGCGGAGTTCATGGAGAAAAACTAGTTGTTCATCCTCAATTTCTTGTATTGTGGTTTAGAGCTGATAATACGCCCATTTGATCAATTTGTTGCTTTGTATGAGGTGTGCCTAGTCGATGGATCATCTTATATAATTCATAAATTGCTTCATCCGTCCAATCTCGATGACGGTCTACTTCACTTTCATCATAATGATTCAGTGAAAAGAAATCATTTTGTTGCACATATTTCTGAGAGCGCAACTTCTCAATTACACGTTCCATTTCCATTTTCTCTTCTTGACTTGCTCTAATTTCAAAGGCATTCATTTGAGTGCCAACATTTGTCTCATGAAGCTCACCTTTAGGTGTTACAAAATACGTCTCACGTACCATTGCTTCTCACCTCCATGAAAATTTAAACAGGACTTTCTTCTAAATGACGATACCCTTTGTATTCATGTTGAGCAGCATCAATGGTTTTCTCAACAGTATCAAGCCTAGAGCGAAATGATCCAACGTCACGTCCCTGTTTCTTTGCTTCTTCAACTCGCGCATCATAGTTGGTTGCTTCGGTCGCTTCTGACTCCACATGAAATTGTTTTTTATCATGATCCACTACAACTTGAATAAATTTTTCCATTGATTTTTCCTCCTCTTTATCCTATCCTGCTTGTCACTTTACCCTTTTCGGATAAATATTAATCTTTTCCTTAAAAACGAAAACACCTAAATTTATGTTAAAATGAAGGGATGAATCCATAAGAATAGTTCAGGTGATGATCATGAATTTTACTACAACACCGCATCAAGCAGTGACTGAATTGGACCTATCTGCTCCTTTAACACCCCACTCGTCTCTCAGACCATTGGAAGATAAAGCAGAGCAGGCTTTTTTTCATGCTTTAGAGGAAAAAGGTATACGTCTGAATGAACCTCAAACAAAAGCAGTAAAGCATACTGAAGGCCCTCTTTTGACAATTGCCGGAGCCGGAAGTGGAAAAACATCTGTTTTAACAGCACGAACAGCTTTTCTAATGACAGTAAAGGAAAAAGATCCTTCTAGTATTCTACTCATTACTTTCACTCGAAAGGCATCTGAAGAAATGCGACAGCGTATCAGTCACTTACCAGGTGTCTCTTCTCAAGACTCCGGAAGATTAACAGCAGGAACATTTCATTCTATCTTCTTGAAATTATTAAGGAGTCTCGGTTATAACCAAAAAATATTGAATAGTGATCGTCACAAACAAATTATAATGAAGAATATTCTAAAAAAAATGAAGAGTCCTGAAGCATCTTTACCAGAGATTATGCTTTCATCAATATCTGCCTGCAAAGTTAAAATGATGGAGCCTGCAGATATCCCTGACAGTAAAGAAACAGAAGAATTAAAGAAAGCCTACTCTGAATATGAAGAGTGGAAAACGGCTAATGGCTATATTGACTTTGATGACATTCTTGTCTATATGTATCGAGAATTCAATCAAAATCTCGCTCTACTTCAAAAAATGCAAAATCGATTTCAATATATTTTAGTAGATGAATTCCAGGATACGAATCCAATTCAATATGAATTAATTAAACAAATTGCAGCTCCTCAAAACAACTTATTTGTAGTGGGTGACGATGATCAAGTTATCTATTCTTTTAATGGTGCAAATAGCTCAATTATTTTAGAGTTCGATCGTGCTTATCCCGAGGCATCCGTCGTAACGCTGGATACAAACTATAGATCAGCTCCACCCATTGTTGGACTCGGAAACCATGTAATTAAGCACAATACGTATCGAAGAACGAAAACGATGAACGCTACAGACAAAGACGGAAAGCAACCATACTATCTTCGCCCTGCTACAACAGAAGACGAAGCAGGTTATGTCCTCCGTCATATTCGAGAAAAGAAGCGAGAGTGGAAAGACATTGCCATTCTTACAAGAACTTATACGAATGCTAGAGCCATTTTCGAGCAGTTGATTGAACAGGACATCCCTTTCAACGCACAGGGAATGAAACAGGTCTTTTACGAGCAATCAATTATTAAAGGAATGATGGAGCACCTTCGCCTCGCATACGAGCACCAAAATCTTGATGCGACAGCCGCCATACTCCCATCCCTTTTTATTAATCAAGAATCAGGTATGCGCCACATTGAGATGGAAAATTTTGTTGATCCAGTTGAATTTCCTTTGTTACATTTAAAATCATGGAAAACACTACGTGATTTTCAAAAAAAATCGATAGATCGACGTGTCCGCCTTGTTCAAGAAGCTAAACGTCATCGACCCCAGAAAGCCATTCAATTGTTACGAGATGACTATATGAAACATCTGGACAGCGCAAATGACGAAGCATTAACTGTGCATAAGACTACTCTTAAAGAAATGATGGACGAGCTTGAGTTCTCGAGCTCACGATTTGAAACCATCCCAGAGTTCCTTGCCTACGTCGATCGAATCATACAACGATTCAATGAGCATAAACAAAAAGCTAGCGCCTCTAACGCGCTTTCACTACTATCCATTCACCAGGCTAAAGGGCTTGAATTCCCTGTGGTTTACGTCATTGGTGCTTCAGAAACGATTCTACCGCACGTTTCTGCGCTCAATACGATGAAAGACAAAGAAGCCTCTCATAAGCAGCTCTATATGAAAAATCCGACTGCTGACCTTGAGGAAGAACGTCGCCTTTGTTACGTTGCCATTACACGTGCAAAGGAAGAGCTCTATATTTGCTCCCCTGAGAAACACCTTGGTAAACAAACACCCGTCTCTCGTTTCTTAACGGATGCCTTCAAGAAGAAAATTCAACAAGAAGGTAAAACGGTGAAAGCATGGGTTTGCAGTAGTGAATTTTGCAAAGGATGGATGAAAATAGAGGATAAGAAACAACCTGATCAAAAGCAATGCCCCTTATGTGATAAGCCAATGATCATTTCGCAAAAGCCTGTTCAAAAAGACTGAACTATGTCACTGTGTTAAGCTTTGTTGCGCTTTGATTACAAATTATTTAAGAGAAGTTTAACTTCAATAATTCGCTCTCCAAACGTGCTATAGTAGAAAAAAACGCGCAACAGGAGGGCTCCGATGAGCAGCATTCGTTACGAAACCATCTTTCAGAAGCAGCTTGGAAACGGTACGATTATCGGTATTATGGATTACCTTGAAGGCAAGCTGATCAGACTGAACTTAAATGATGAGGAGCCGGACTTACTTAACCCGGAGCTAAAAGAATTTTTCCAGCAAGAGCGGATGAAGGTACATCCTAAACAATAGTTACCCACTCAGAAACAAATGTTTAAATAAACGAAGAAGCCTCCAAATAAAGGAAGGCTTCTTTTTATTTTTCAAGCATAAAAACCCAGATAACTGGAACGCTATTCATAAATCGCTTTGTAACTTGAAGTATTTTCTTCTGAAAGTAGTCATTTATAACTATTTATTTCAAAAAAAGGTTTGATATAAAAAATGAATAGGGTATATCAATAG
The DNA here is from genome assembly GCF_056173645.1 of Anaerobacillus sp. QJM3NY_32. Classification (NCBI taxonomy): domain Bacteria; kingdom Bacillati; phylum Bacillota; class Bacilli; order Caryophanales; family Bacillaceae; genus Anaerobacillus; species Anaerobacillus sp. QJM3NY_32. Next base: position 3,191,920 of record NZ_CM149684.1, read on the forward strand.
TAGCAAAGGACATTGCTATATTAGAGGAGGAAGTCATTATGTTAAAACAAGTTCTCGTTATTATCGGTATTGTTGTTGTAGTAGCATTTGTTGTCAGCGCATTATTCTAGAAGGCAGCAAAAATATAGTTATATATGAACTAAATTGACTTTATCAAGGAGGAATAGCAATGGTACGTACAATCCTTATGATCATTGGCGCGGTTGCTGTGATTGCAGCTATCATTTCATTTATTTAATATTGTAAAATTGAGCAATTGAAATTTATTAATTCATCATAAATAAAACAGTCGAGCCATTACGGTTCGACTGTTTTTTATCGTCTATTAATCATTCTTCTTCATGTTTTTTTTGGCTTCATCAACTTTGGACTTTGGAATGTATATAAAGATTGCCTTTTTGTTATTATTCATACAAATCTCCTTCAGAGTTGATTTATTGTTACCCTCATTCATTCTACTCGATAAAGGCACGTATAAGCAATCATCACTTACAAAACATTTGAAAACAATGCCTTAGTACTAAATTTTCTGTGAATAAAAAATTGATTAGGAGTATTTGCATTCAAACTGTCAAGAAATCGATAAAACTTCAACTTCTATTGTAGGACTAGTATTGATATACTATTTGTAAACTGCCTGTAACTGTTTATGTGAAGCAGATCACATCAGCTAATGATGAAGGAGTGAAATACATTGTTGAAACAACCATTGAAACTATTCCGAGGCGTCGGCTACGCAGAAGGAATATCATTTTTATTATTATTAGGAATCGCGATGCCCCTTAAATATATGATGGATATCCCTATGGCCGTAACGATTGTTGGAGCGTTACATGGCGGACTGTTTGTTCTCTATCTTGCCGTAATTCTATATGTCACAATCGTTAAGCGCTGGTCTTTCATTAAAGCCGCGCTCGCAGTTGTCTCCTCCGTTATCCCATTCGGACCGTTTATATTCGATGCGCGAATCGCAAAAAATTCTGAAGTATAAAAACAAGGCAGGACCTTTAGAAGGTTCTGCCTTTTGTTATCTTTTCCCTAGCTATGTTAATAAACTTCTTTAGAAACCGTCACTCTCTCAAGTTCTTTCCAGTTTATTTCGTATCCGATCCCATTCTCTTTAGAAACAGTAATCAAACCGTTCTCCACTTCCACTTCAGGTTCAATAATATCTTTTTCCCAGTACCGTGCTGATGCAGAGACATCTCCTGGTATTGTGAAATTAGCCAAACTAGAAAGCGCGATATTATGCGCCCTTCCTATTCCGGACTCTAACATGCCACCACACCAAACAGGTATCCCCCTTTCACTACATAAATCATGGATCCTCTTACTAACGGATAACCCTCCAACACGTCCGGGTTTAATATTAATAATCTTACAGCTATTTAAATCGAGCGCTCGACGGGCATCATCATAAGAATGTATACTTTCATCCAAACAGACCGGTGTTTCAATCTCTTTTTGTAAAATCGCATGATCTACGATATCGTCAGCTGCTAGAGGTTGTTCAATCATCAGCAAATGAAATGGATCAAGTGCTTTTAAACGATCGATGTCTTGCAGAGAATATGCTGAGTTCGCATCTGCCATTAACGATAAGTTTGGATAAGAATGACGTATTGCTTCTAGAATCGAAATATCCTGCGAAGGTTTGATCTTCACTTTAATTCGTTCATATCCCTCATCAACTCTTCTATGGATTTCTTCTAGCATAACTGAAGGATCCGAAGCGCCTACGGCAACTCCTGCCTTAATCTTCTGTGAAGAACCACCTAATGCTCTTGAGAGGCTAATTCCTTCTCTTTTAGCATATAAGTCCCAGATCGCACCCTCAATCGCAGATTTAGCCATTGGATTTCTTCGAATGCCCGCTAGTATTCCTTCCACATCGGACGGATGAGCAATGAGTTGGTTTTTGAGTTTAGGAATGATGAAGTCTCTTAGCATATGCCAGGAAGTTTGAAGCGTCTCTTCTGTATACCAGGGCGACGTAAAGGCAACTCCTTCTCCAAAACCTACTTCCCCTTCAGAATCTCTTACTTCGACGATAATTAAATCTCGAGCAGTGACTGTTTCCAAACTGTTACTAAAAGGGGATTTTAGGTTCATTCGAATATGACGTAGAGTAACACTCTCCAGTTGCATCATATCGTATCACTCATATCTACTAATAAATTTCGCTGTAGCTTATTTGCCCCATTCCTAGGAAGGCTATCCACATAAGTAATCGTTCTAGGTAGCTTGTAACGCGCAAGACGTTCTGAAAGATAATCGAGCAGCTGCTGTTCCGTCAAAGAGCGATTCTTACTAACAACAAATGCTGCAGGTACTTCTCCCCATTGCTCATCTTTAACCCCAGTTACTCCTGCATCCTCCACATCTACATGCTCAAGGATCGCCGCTTCAATTTCTGCGGGATACACATTTTCACCACCAGATATAATAAGGTCTTTCCTTCGATCCAATACAAAGAGAAAGCCATCTTCATCCAGATAACCAATATCGCCTGTATGAAGCCACCCGTCTTCAAATGCAGCTCTTGTTGCATCATCCCTTCGCCAATACCCCTTTGTAATCGTAGGTCCTTTCACGAGAATCTCTCCATGTTCTAAAGCAGAAAGGGATTTATGATCAAGACTAATCATAATCTCTGATGGGAAAAGCGCCTTTCCAGCTGACCCCTGTTTATCTAGCATATATTCAGGTGAAAGCGTCACAATTTGAGAGGCAGTTTCCGTCATACCAAATGTCTGGAAGACAGGAATATGCTTCTCCTCGCAAGTAGAAAGAAGCGGGTATGGAGCTGGACCACCTCCAAGAAGCATGCAGCGAAATGTTTCGGGGTAATGATCGGTTCCAAGGTCATCGAGCATTTTTTTCAGCATAGCGCTTACTACCGATACAATTGTAATCCGTTCTTTTTGAATCGATTGATTAACGACACGCGGTTCAAACCGTTGTTGAATAACCATTGTGATTCCGTAAATAACACTTCGCAATAGAATAGAAAGTCCACTCATATGGAACATTGGAACCGCACACAGCCAGCGATCATTCATATCTAAACCAAGATTAAGACTGGAACCGATCGCACTCCACCAATGGTTACCATATGAAAGCATAACACCCTTAGGTTTTCCAGTTGTGCCAGAAGTGTACATAATCGTATGAAGCTGATGTAACTCAATAGTTGTTTGTAGCTCTTCTAACTGATAAGCACCTGGGTGAAGATCTTCCCAGATGATTATATTTACCGGACTTTGTTTTGCGTCACTAGCTTTCTTCTCAAGTGAATTGTCAGTGATCACATAGGAAATCTCAGCATCGTTCATTTGGAAAGATATCTCTGGTCCTGTTAATCGATGATTCAATGGAACAATGACAGCCCCAATGTACATCAGAGTATGTAAACAAACGGCAGCGTCTAATCCATTCTCCATATAAAAACCAACATGCTTTCCTTTTTCGATCCCTTTTGCTTTTAGAGCATTTGCCATCTTAACTGCCTTTTCTTGTAACTGTTTATAAGTTAACTGTTTGCCATTATCGATAAGCGCCACTCGCTCAGGCGTCATAGAAGCACGTTTATGTAGCCAATTTGGCATCGTATCCATCTTTAACATCCTTTCTTTCATTACCATAGACTATTTGAAAAAAACAGCTTGATGGGAATCCATCAAGCTGTTTCAAGCAATCGATTTAAGGAAAACGTGGGAACTGTTTAAAGTCCGGTTTGCGTTTTTCTTTAAATGAATCGCGTCCTTCTTTTGCTTCGTCAGTTGTGTAATAAAGAAGCGTTGCGTCTCCACCCATTTGCTGGAGTCCTGCAAGACCGTCTGTATCTGCGTTAAGAGAAGCTTTAAGGAAGCGTAGGGCTGTTGGTGACTTATCAAGCATTTCCTGTGCCCACTGTACTGTTTCAGCTTCAAGCTGATCAAGTGGAACAACCGTATTAACAAGTCCCATATCAAGTGCTTCTTGTGCATTGTATTGACGACATAGGTACCAGATTTCACGAGCTTTCTTATGACCTACGATACGAGCAAGGTATCCTGCACCGTATCCAGCATCAAAGCTACCAACTTTAGGGCCAGTCTGACCAAAAATAGCATTATCTGCAGCAATTGTCAGGTCACATACCACGTGAAGGACGTGTCCTCCTCCAATCGCATAACCTGATACCATTGCAACAACCGGCTTAGGGATAACACGAATGAGGCGTTGAAGATCCAAGACATTTAGACGAGGAATCTCATCATCACCTACATAACCACCATGACCACGAACACTTTGGTCACCGCCAGAACAGAAAGCTTTGTCTCCAGCTCCTGCTAGAACAATAACACCAATATCTGAATTGTCTCTCGCAAATGAAAAAGCGGTAATTAATTCGTTAACCGTTCTTGGCGTAAATGCATTGCGCACCTCTGGACGGTTGATTGTAATCTTAGCAATACCATCATACGTTTCGTAAAGAATATCTTCAAATTCTCGTTCAGTCTTCCATTGAATCATTTAGAAATTCTCCTTCCTTATGTAACAAAATTTACAGATTAGAATCTGCATGCTTTTTTAGAAAAGCTACTACCATTTTATCAAAGATTTCAGGTTCTTCTACATGAATTGTATGCCCTGCGCCAATAATTTGCACAAAATCAGCCTGAGGAATCTTTTTTTTCATCTGTTTCCCAATTGAAATGAACTTCTGATCGTACTCCCCAACTATTAGAAGGACTGGAAAGGTTATCTTCTCTAACACACTCCAATAGGAAGCCTGTGCCCCCGTTCCCATTCCAATTAGACTATTTGTTAGTCCTATTTCATTATTGCTCAAACGCTGCTTTCTTATTTCACTTTGAATACTTGGTGAAAGTTTCTTCTGCGAAGAAAATAACGGAAGAGATTCCCAGAAGGTTACGAAATCTTCAATACCTTCCTTCTGAATTCGCCTGGCAAGTGCATGGTCTTTCTGCACTCGTTCTCTTCTTTGATCTTCCGTAGAAAGCCCAGGTGAACTGCTTTCCAGAATAAGCGTTTTAATGAGCGAAGGGTACTGGACAGCAAATGACAAAGCAAAACGTCCACCCATGGAATAGCCAAGCAAATGGAGTTGATCGATCCCAAGTGAATTTAATAGTTGTTTCAAGTAACTCCCCATAGATTCCATAGTATATTGAGAAGCATCATTCGGTTTCGCACTTTCGCCGTGACCGATAAGATCGATTGCAATCACTTTATATAGCCTGGACCATCTTTTCATAAAAGAAGACCAGTTCTCACTCGATCCTGTGAATCCATGCAATAATAGAAGAGGTTCTCCTTCTCCTGCGATTTCGACATGAAAAGGTTGTCCACCAACGGTATAAATCATGATTTAAAACTCTCCTGCAGGACTATTGCTGTTCCCTTCGAAACCTTCGCGAACATCTCTCGATGAAGCCTAAGATTGGCATCACGATCAGTTGGAACTTCAATTATGCTTAGCCCATGGTGATTCTGACTTTTCTCATACGCATAACTAAACTCTTCCCAATTCCATACGCGTTCAAAACTTGCCTCATATAATGCGGCAGCATGTTCATAATTTAGTCCATGTGGTGTGCCAAAGAGTTTCTCAAAGTGCTTCTCCTGCTTGCGCTGAGGTAGAAATGAGAAAATCCCTCCGCCATCATTGTTAACCACAATAACCGTCATATTGATCTCATATAGCTTAGCTAGAAGCAGACCATTCATATCATGGTAGAAAGAAAGGTCACCAATCACCAGCACGCTAGAAGAATAGGCTGTACTTGCTCCAAGAGCTGTTGAAATAATACCGTCAATACCATTCGCTCCTCGATTCCCCATTACAGTAGGTCGAGAATTCTCTGGCAAGAAAAAGTTCTCCATATCGCGAATAGGCATGCTATTCCCTACAAACAGGAGATCATTCGCACTCATCAGTTTCCCTAATTCTCTAAACACATGGCCCTCAAATAGCTCGTCAGTTCCTAAATCTTCATGAAGTAAGGTGAGAGTCGTTTGGTTAATGGCCTTCCATTTGTGTAACCACCGCTTCTCAGTAGAGTTGTTGCTTTGCACAGCAGGAAGAAGACTGTTTACAAACGATACAGAGGAAACTGTAAGCATGTCAGAACTATAAAGAGTAGGGTCTCTCCATCCTCTCTCATCCACAACTATATGAATAGGGCTTGCTACACTCTTCATAAAGAGCATATAAGCTTTTGAAACTGGCATCGCCCCAAATCTAATCACTACTTCAGGGTATAGCTCTGAATCCACCTCGCCCCTAAGAAAGGCGTCATACCCTTCTACAAGATTAGGAGAATCAATATGCCGACATTTTGAAAGTGGATCTGCTAAAACCGGATAACCTAATTCCTCAGCAAGAGCAAATAGCGGTTCAGCTAATTCGTCGTTATCCTGAGGTCCGACCACAATAATACCTTTCTTGCCAGCTAATTTGTTTGCATAATCTGTGACTGCATCTTCGTTTAAAACACGTATGTGATCTGCCGCATTTACCCACGGTTCATAATTCTCCCTACCATCTGAAAAAAGACCTGAATAGGATAGATCTGGTATCAAGGGATCTCTAAATGGGAAATTAAGATGCACAGGTCCAGCAGGGAGACCGGAAGAAACGGCTGTCGCTCTAGAAGCCGCAGTTCTGATATACCGATTTAAATCTGAAGAGGAAGAAGGCATCGCCATTTCCATAAACCACTTCACATAGTCCCCATATAGCTTGATTTGATCAATCGCCTGTGGAGCTCCATTATCACGAAGCTCATGCGGGCGATCGCCAGTCAAAACAATCAACGGTATATTGGATTGTGCAGCCTCAATAACAGCAGGATAGTAATTAGCGCCAGCCGTACCTGAAGAACATAGAAGTGCGACAGGTTCCTTATGCGATTTGGCCATGCCAAGCGCAAAAAAACCAGCAGATCGCTCATCGATGTGCACCCAAACGTTTAGTAACGGGTGTTCAGCCATGACCATTGCGAGCGGGGTAGAACGCGATCCTGGACTAATAACAGCATGTTTAACACCTGAACGTACAAGCTCATCAACAAATGACCCTACGTAACTTGCTAGTATTTCCTGGTCAGTCATATTTCTTACCTCCAAGAGCTGTTAGCATTGGTTTAAACTTCATTTTGGTTTCTTCATATTCACTATCAGGGTCAGAATCTCCAACTATACCGCACCCAGCGTATAGCGTTGCTTCTTCTCCTTTAAGTAAACCAGAGCGTATAGCTACAGCAAATTCTCCATTTCCCTGATAATCAACCCAACCAACAGGTCCTGCATACCAACCTCGATCAAGCTTCTCTATTCGCTTAATTTCATTTACGGCTTCCTTTTGAGGATAACCGCCAAGCGCAGGGGTAGGATGAAGCCGTTCAACCATACGAAAAAGGCTTGTCTCTCTACCAGCCCTTGCTACAACAGGAGTAAATAAATGTTGAATATGAGGCGTTTTAAGAATTTCCGGCCTTGACGGTACCTGAACAAATTCACATTCCTCTTCCATAGCTGATCGAATCATTTGAACGACAAGATCATGCTCAATTCGATTCTTTTGATCATGAAGAAGTGCTTGTCCAAGTTCATCATCCATTTCCTTCGATTCACCTCGTTGAATAGAGCCCGCAAGACAAGTCGAATACACTTGTTGTCCATCTCTTTTGACTAACCGTTCAGGTGAAGCTCCAAGAAAGCATTTGTCTCCATATTCAAACGCGAAAACATAGCTATCAATTTGTTGTTTTTTTAAATTTGTCAGTGTTTGGGTTGATGAAAAGTTTTGAGTCGACTGGAGCTTAATTTCTCTCGCTAAAACGACTTTATCAAGATGGCCATTTCTAATATTAGCAGCAGCACTTCTGACCGTTTCTTTCCATTCCTGAGGTCGTATTTCTTCTATTGAAATAGCATCGACATCTGCATAGGCATGAGACGTAAGCTTCTCAAAAAGACGATCATGCTTATCTAAAAGCGCTTCAGATATAACTTCCACATTATCTCCTGCGCTAACAATTGCGTTGAGTGTGAGCCAAGCATGGTTTCCAGCTGAAGTTAACATTAATTCTGGAAGAACCATCCCGCCTTTAGGAAAGGAATCCCATTCACCGCTATCTGGGGCAGTTGGATCGAATGAAAACCCACCTAACAGAACCGGTCCAACACCTGGCCTTGAAGGAGCCCCCTCTATGATCGCTTGTTCTAAAAAAGTTTGCCAATCACTTTCAATTGAACGAAAACGATCGATTTGAGCCTCAAATTGCTTCACACAACCCTGGCCCACTATTGTCGTGTCATTCTCAGGGTCCGACCAGAATGTTCGATCATTCTCGTTAGTAAACGAACCTGCAGCATAAAAGGAGAGGGGATCGACAGCAGCTACTGATAGCACCTGACTAACAAGCACGGACGTTCCCCGCTTTTCTGCCTTACTTACACCTTGATGAAGCAGGCTAAATAATTCTTGATGTTGTATTGTAGACACCGTCTTCTCCCCCCAACTTTCTGTCCATGCAAAAGCAGACCGAGTTAGCCTCGGCCACAGTTAATTAAAGGATACACCTGTCTGGCTAAGACTGTCAACGAAGCTGTTTAACCGTATGAATGGTTCTTATGTATAGATTCCCCATCTCATAGAAAAAAACCATTTTAATGTTCCGCAAGTGCCCTTAGCAAAAAAAATAGTGAGCATACACTGATAAAAGTAGACGCTGCTTTGCAGTCGTTTATAAACTAATGCATAAGGGAGGGTCTATATTGTCCAGACACTATTACCATGGGGTTTGTCGTCAACACATAGGACAATGTGTTGAAATCAAGTGTCATGACGGTCAATTGCATAGAGGTCACGTTGAAGAAGTTGATAATGAATTTGTTTATATCCGCCCTTTAAATCGCAATTGTGACGGACCACAACATCCCGAAGGACCAGGCATGTTTTTCTTCGGAGCACTTGCAGGAGGTTTTCTTGGCGGTCTTTTAGGAGTAGGACTAGGAAGTATTGCGTTCTTCAGACCATACCCATATCCTTACCCATATTATTAATCATTCAAAAACGATCCTTCGAACGAAGGATCGTTTTTGAATGGAAGAATAACTACTTTTACCCACCTCAAACTTAGAATAACCTTCATTTCTCTTTCGTTTGAAGGGAAATTCGCTACTTTCCTCTATTGACAGAGACTTCTTGATATTGACAAAAGGATTGACACCCCTTATCCATTTTTTTAAACTATAATGGTCACAAGGGGAATTTATAAGAAGTTTATTACTAAAGGGAGAGACACAATTATATGGAAGAGCGTATGAATAACAGCAACGATAAGCTGAACAAAGTCACGCCTTCAAAACCAACATGGCAGGTATGGTGGCGTTTACTCAGGCCGCATACATTAACTGCTTCCTTCGTCCCGGTTTTTCTGGGCACAATGCTTGCCCTTCAAAGTCATACATTACATTTTGGATTGTTTATGGCGATGATGATCGCATCTATTCTTATTCAATCTGCAACAAACATGTTTAATGAATACTATGATTTCAAAAGGGGTCTCGATCACGCTGGGAGTGTAGGAATTGGGGGCGCTATCGTACGAGATGGTGTTAGTGCAAGAACAGTATTAAACCTTGCTTTTATTTTCTTCGGCATTGCGATTCTTTTAGGTGTTTATATCTGTGTCCTTACAACATGGTGGATTGCGGTTATTGGAACAATCTGCATGGCAGCAGGGTACTTTTACACTGGCGGTCCGTATCCAATCGCCTACACACCATTTGGTGAAATTGCTGCTGGTGTATTTATGGGACTAATACTTGTATTACTTTCTTTCTTTATTCAAACAGGTGTGATTACGTTTGAAAGCATTCTCGTTTCGATTCCTATATCCATTCTAGTTGGCGGTATCCTCATGGCGAATAATATTCGTGACTTAGAAGGCGACAAAGAAAAAGGACGTAAAACACTTGCGATTCTTCTCGGACATGATAAGGCTGTAACATTTTTAGAAGGTATGTTTATCGTATCCTACCTCTGGGTGGTTGGACTTATTATTACAATTGATTCATCTTTATGGCTTTTGTTGATAATATTAAGCATCCCTAAAGCATTTAAAGCCATCCGCTTATTTGAAGGAAAAACAAAAGCAGCTCACATGATGCCTGCTATGCAAGCAACTGCTCAAATGCATACACAATTCGGACTGTTAATGGCCATTGGTTTATTATTAGCCTATTTCATTTAACACGATGAGAAAGTCAGAGATCCATTTGGTCTCTGACTTTTTTATATTTATGAACCACTCCCTCACCTTTGCATAAATTCGTGAAAATAATCCTCTATTCTCTGAATGAAAGTAAAAAGGAGTTTATTTAGAAATGCTACAGCCTATCGATCGCTAACTTTTCTCTTTTTCTCACGTTAGCCTCGTGTATACTGTAAATAAGTACATAAAAATGGGGGTAATACGATGGAATTTGCAAATACAATGTTAGAGGCACTCGGCATTAAAGCCATTACATTAACACCTGAAAAAGTTGTTCTCGAAATGCCAGTTGGACCAAGCACTCATCAACCACTTGGCTTTCTTCACGGTGGCGCATCAGTAGCCCTAGCAGAATCAGCAGCCAGCATAGGCGGCACACTTAATCTAGATTCAGAAAACGAAGCAACTTTTGGGATGGAGATCAACGCTAATCACCTCCGAAGCAAAAAAGACGGCGTCGTCCGAGCCATCGCCGAACCAATCCACATCGGCAAAAGAACAATGGTGTGGGAAATCAACATCGTAGACGAACAAGAAGAACTAATCTGCATATCCCGCTGCACCCTAGCCGTTAAAAGGTATTAAGAAAAGCGAAGCGGGCCTGCCTAAATCCGCAGGATGTTGGAGCCCATGAGATTGAGACGCTTTTTGTCTCATTCGATTGGGCGAAACAGCCGAAGGATTTGGCCCGCGCAGCTAGACATGAAAAGCGAAGACGAGCGTTTAGAAACGGAGATATTGGAACGCTTGAACTAGAACACTCAAAGAAAAGCCCGTCATTAATGACGGGCTTTCTGTTCTATTTTTCTTTCACCAATTTCTCTATAATCTTCATGATAGGTGTTTGATATTGCATAATGACATTCATCGCAAACCAATCTTCGTCGTTCCCACGGGAAGAGCAATTCTTTCTCACAGTAAATACATCCGTGATTCAATTGGATCACCCCCCTTTTAGATTATGCCTAATATGGGCGTCTAAGACCTAAGTGGAACGGAAAGGAGAGTAACAAATGATACGAATAAGACTGCCTTTTCTTTTTATCATCGTATTTTTATCTGCATGCGCTACACTCACATCTGATACAGAAATAAAAGAAAACACAATTCCGGCAACAGTGGATCGAGTTGTTGATGGCGATACATTGAAAGTAACTCTTGAAGATCGAGAAGAAACAATTAGACTCCTTCTCGTTGACACTCCGGAAACAAAGCATCCGAGTAAACCTGTACAACCCTATGGACCTGAAGCCTCCCAGTTTGCTAAGAATCAACTAGAAGGAAAAGAAATTGGTGTCGAGATAGATGTTTCAGAACGCGACAAATACGGTCGACTGCTTGCTTACGTATGGATTGGCGATCAGATGTTTAATGAGATGCTCCTTGAAGAAGGACTAGCAAGAGTTGCTTATATTTATCAGCCAAACGTAAAGTACGTTGATACATTCCAAGAAATTCAGCGTAAGGCTCAAGAAGAAGGCAAAGGCATTTGGAGTATTGAAGATTACGTTCGCGAAGAAGGATTTAACGAATCCTTTGAAGCATCTGACTCCACATCTACTGACAAGGGATCTCAACAAGGTTGTGACATTAAAGGGAACATTAATTCTAAAGGAGATAAAATTTACCACGTTCCTGAAGGATCATATTACGAGATTACGAAAGCAGAAGAAATGTTTTGTAACACAGATGAAGCCGAACAAGCTGGATTCCGCCCCTCTCAACGATAGATGCAACTACTTATTACTCTCTTCAGACTGAAAGACGAGTGAGATAAAGAGTTCACTAAAATAAGCCAAAGATCGAGAATCAACAGTATACCTAACATATCTAATAGAAAAAGAATGGGGTTTGCACCCTCCAACATCAAAGCCGTAGCTTAAGCTACGGCTTTGATTCATTTCATCTACTGATATCTACTAAACAGCCTGCTCAACCTTTTTCCCTTGTTGAAGCTGATACATTTGGAAGTACCTTCCCTTTTGCTTCATCAATTGATCATGATCGCCTCGTTCAACGATTTCACCTTGGTGAAGAACAAGGATTTGGTCAGCCTCTCGAATTGTTGAGAGTCTGTGAGCAATGATAAATGTGGTACGACCCTTTTTTAAAATATCCAGCGCATTTTGAATAATCATTTCTGTTTCGGTATCAACATTCGAAGTCGCCTCATCAAGAATTAAGACAGCAGGGTCAAACGCTAGTGCCCTTGCAAAAGAGATCAGCTGTCTTTGCCCCGAAGAAAGCGTGCTTCCTTTTTCGATCACTGCCTCATCATACCCGTTAGGAAGAGATCGAAGCAGCTGCTCTGCTCCCACATCTTTTAAAGCCTTTTCAACTTTTTCTCTTGAGATCGAGGAATCATTAAGACTTACATTCGAAGCAATCGTTCCAGTGAACAAGAATGGATCCTGGAGCACGATCGCCATATGCTGTCTTAACTGCTGCTTTGGAATATCTTGAATATTTTGACCGTCGATAGAGATCGTTCCTTTTTGGTTATCGTAAAATCGGAATAATAAATTCATAATTGAACTTTTCCCTGAACCAGTATGCCCCACTAGGGCAACCGTCTGACCTTTTTTCGCTTCAAATGATAGTTCCTTTAACACATATTCTTCTGCTTTGTATGCAAACGAAACATGATCGAAAGTGACATTCCCATCATAACGAGGAAATTCACCATCTGATACATCTTCCCCCTTTTCATCAAGAAGCTCAAAAACTCTGTCCGCCGCTACTAAAGCCTGTTCTAAATTAGCTAGCTGGTTCACCATATTTGTAACGGGTTGAAATAAGCGATTCAAATAATCCACAAAAGCATAAAGAACACCGAGACTCACAATAGACCCAGCCGTTAATGAAGCTCCCCCAAAGTACCAAATCAATACTACAAATGAAATATTCCGTAGAATGTTCACAAGGTTATGTGACATTAAGGAATTCAAATTCAATAGCTTATTTTGATAAGTAAAATGGCTGTCATTCAGCTCTTCAAATTCCGCTTCAGTCTTCTCTTGACGTTTGAAAGCTCTTATTATCGACATGCCCTGAATGGATTCATTGATCATTTCGTTAATATCACTAATCCTTGTTCGAATGACCTTATTGAATTTCGACGCATATTTACGATAAACGAAGATCCAAATCAGAAGGAGTGGCACAATCGTTAATGTAATCAACGCAAGCTTTACATCAAGCAAGAATAAGGCGATAAATATCCCTGTCATATAAAAGATGCTTGTGAAGAACGTTGCGAGCACCGTCACATAAAGCTCTCTTATTGCCTCCGTATCATTCGTAATTCTTGCCACAACTTTACCGGCTGGTAAATTATCAAAATAGTTGATATGCAAACGCTGAATCTGGGAGTAAACATCCGTTCTCATTTTTTGAATAATACGGTTAGCAGAGGTTTGCAATAGAAGTCCCTGCCCATATTCAAAAAAGGATGCGAACAATAGAAGCCCAAAGTAGAGCGCTATTAACCAGACCATCGGTTCTATTTGCGGTTGATAAAAGGCAAGCAGTTCTTCATTGCTTATTTCTTTAGCTTGATAGGATTGTTGTTCCCCATCCTTTTGAATCGTGATAAGGTTGTCGTCAACCGACCGTTCTCCATCGTATGCGATCGCTTCATCAACGAAATAGTAGTCGCGACCTACCTGAAGAATCCTTACTTCCTCTCCTTTAAATTCATCGCTCCCAAAATGATCACTTCGTTTATACCAGTCCCCATCATATTTAACAGCTTCTTCTCCCTGATCTGTTTCATACCAGGGATACTCAATCCCCATAATATGGACATCAATCATACGTTTCGCAATGAAAGGCCCAGAGAGCTCTGCTGTAACAGCTACCATTAATAAGAGTAAAGCAATAAGAATATTTTTCTTAAAACCCAGTGCATACTTAACTAATCGCTTTCCTACCTGTCGATTCATTTACAGCACCTCCTTCAATGAATCCTCAAGCTGCTGTCTGTCAAATTGGTCACGATACCATCCCTTTTTAGAAAGAAGCTCTTTATGAGTTCCTTCCTCAATCACCTTGCCCTCATCAAGAACGATAATCCAATCAGCATGCTGAACACCCGACAAACGATGCGTGGCTATAAACGTCGTTTTCCCAGAACGTTCATTGCGAATATTGGATATAATTTGTGCTTCAGTTTTTCCATCAACGGCAGACATTGCATCGTCTAAAATTAATATTTCAGGATTAATCATTAGAGCTCGCGCAATGGATACCCTTTGTTTCTGTCCACCTGATAAAGCGACGCCTTTTTCTCCAACAAGCGTCTCAAGCCCTTCAGGGAGCACATGTATATCTTTTTTAAAGTCGGATAGCCGCAGCACTCGATCAATGTCTTGATCTGTTCCATTATTTTTACCAAACAGAAGATTTTCTCTCACCGACCTTGAGAAAAGCATCTGATCCTGAGGAACATAACCAATCCAGTTTTGCAGAGTTTCGAGAGAAATTTCTTCGATCGGCACATCAGAAATTTTGATTTTCCCTTTACCGACTGGATATTCTCTTAAAAGTTGCTTCAGTAATGTCGTTTTCCCACTACCTGTTCTCCCTACAACGCCTAATGTTTGGCCTTTCTTCAGAGTAAATGAAACATTTTGTAAATTCGTAACAGATGAAGAGGGATACGTAAAAGTAACATCTTCAAAAACGATCGTACCTGGTGTATCCAGATATTGAGGAAAATGGTGTTCTTTCACATCCTCTTCATGAGACAGCGTCTCTAAGACACGGTTCAACGATGCATTTCCTCGCTGCATGACGTTGATCAACTCTCCAACCGCAATCATCGGCCATATGAGCATCCCCAGGTACACATTGAATGACACCAGTTCTCCGAGTGTTAGGACTTTATGAAAAACGAGATACGCTCCATACCCTAACCCAATTAAATAACTAATCCCGACAAGAACTTTAATAGTTGGCTCAAATAAAACATCTACTTTTGCTACTTCAATATTTTTCTTATATACATCTTCCGTTAAGTTCTGAAACTTCTGCTGATCTGCCCTTTCTTGTACATAAGCACGCGTTACTCGAACTCCTGCAATCGATTCTAGTACTTGATCATTCATATCTCCGAACGAATCTTGGGCAGCTGTAAAGCGCTTATGAATGATTTTTCCGTAACGATTCATGGCAAGAGCCATAAGGGGTAGAGGAAGAATAGCCGCAAGCGTTAATTTCCAGCTAATAAGAACGCCCATTGTAATCAAAATAAGAAACATAAAGATCGTTGAATCTACTAATGTTAAAATACCAAATCCTGCGGTAAGGGAGACAGCTTTTAGATCATTTGTGGCCCTTGCCATCAGGTCTCCAGTTCGGTTTTTCTCATAAAAGGATGGCGTCATTTTAAGGAGGTGCTTCATCAATTTAGATCGGAGCGCCCTCTCAACTAGAAAGGCACCACCAAATAATTGGTACATCCAAATATATGTGACGATATAGACGACGAGCAATAACCCTCCATAAAAAAATAAATAATTTCGTAAGCTTTCCCAGGTTAAGCTTCCTACGTTTATTTCATCAATGGCCATTCCGATTAATTTTGGTGGAATGACCTCGAGAATACCCCCAAAAATCAATAAAGCAATAGCAATGCTATACCGTTTCCAATGCTGTTTAAAAAACCAGCTCAATTTCCGTAAAATAGAGAACAACTTAATCCCTCCTAACTTTTTCCTACAGTTATGCTTTCTGATTGACTATTTCACCATCCTCCTTACATGGATCACTTCATTTCCCCACTGTCACTTTTCTCAGAAACCAAAAAAGACATAACCGCATGCGGTTATGTCTAATGACTTCTTAAGACATAGAAAAGGGCACACGTCTATGACGCGCGCCGATTCCTTTACTGTGACAAAGGGGTTACATCCCTGGCAAAGTGCGTCTATGAGTACATGAAGTTAGTTGTTGGATATCTTTCAAAATATGTCTCATCACACACACTCTCCTTTACCGTTATTTTTCACTCTGTCATCTTAGCACTATTGTCACAATTTTGTCAATATTATTATTTAAGTTAGTGGATTCACACTTTCTTCGCCTGTTAAATCCGCTATCATTTCCACGAGCAAATCAATTTCTTCCTGCATATCTTTTAAACTTACTGTTTCTACCGGTGCATGCATATAGCGAAGCGGAAGGGACACAAGTGATACAGGAACACCGTATCCTGTTAAACGAAGCTTATCTGCATCCGTCCCTGTCATTCTTGGTGTTAACTCATACTGAAGTTTCAAATCAAGCTTTTTAGCAGCCTTTTCAAGGAGCTGATTGATTTTTATATTGATTGGAGCGCCTTTCGCAAGAACAGGTCCACCTCCAAGATCAACCTCTGTGTGCTTTCTTGCATCAATTCCAGGATAGTCTGAAGAAAATGTAACATCACAAGCAATGGCCATTGTTGGTTGAATTCCTGCACCAGCGAAATAAGCACCACCCATGTTTGTTTCTTCATTCACTGTACTAACAGCATAAACACCTACTTTAGGGTTACGCTTGGCTACTTCACGAAGAACTTCTGCTACGATAAATGAACCAGTCCGGTTGTCTAATCCTCTTCCACTAATTCGGTCATTTAAGAGGTGCTCAACTTCTCGTTTATAGACTGCGAGGTCCCCAATTTGGACGTACTTCTCGATTTCTTCTTTTGTAGCTGCACCACAGTCAATATAGAGGTCTTCGAAATGAAACTCTTTCGCCCCTCCGTGATGTTCTGCATTGACACCAAATACACCTGTTAACTTTCCATGTGTGCCTAGAATTGTTACTTTCATGCCAATAGCAGGCTTATGACTAATTCCACCTAATTTCTCTACGCGAATAAATCCATTTTGATCAATTTGCTTCACCATAAATCCAATTTCGTCACAGTGTCCTGCAAGAAGCACTTTAAATTCTGCTTCTGGATTAAGAATTCCGATCGCATTACCTGCGTTATCCGTTTTAATGTCATCTGCAAACTCTCTTACATAGTCCATCCATTTATGCTGGATTTCCATTTCAGCTCCTGATGGAGAAGCGGTTGATAACAATTCTAATAAAAAATCACGGTTCATACGATGCACCTCCGAATAGTTTATAAGTTCCTTTTTCATTGTATCTTACAGCAAGACTTCATTCTAGTTTTGTGCAATGGCGATCTTGTACACAAAAACACCCCGCACATTAGCGGGGGTGCTTCATTATTTCGACTCTTTTAATAATATTTCTTCCACTTCTGTTTTCGTTGGAAGAGCGGTCATTGCACCCTTCGTTGCAGCTGCTAAAGCACCAGACACGCTAGCAAATTGCGTCATACGTTCAAGCTCTTCACGCGATAGATCACTAAGAGAGCCTTCATATTCATTGAAGCCGTGTAAAATGCCAGAAACAAATGCATCTCCTGCGCCTGTTGTATCAACGGCTTTAACTTTCATAGCAGGTACTCTAAGTGAGTAGTCTGGTGTGAAAACGAGACTACCTTCACCACCCATAGTAATAAAGATCACTGGAATACGATAATGAGCGAGCTTCTTAATTCCATCTTCGATCGCTTCTTCACCTGTAATGAATGTGAGCTCTTCTTCAGAAAGTTTTAGTATATCTGCCTCTGATAACATTGAAACGATCGTTTCTTTAGCTCTTTCTTCACTTTCCCATAGGCCTAGTCGTAAGTTCGGATCATAAGAAATGATTAATCCATTTTCTTTTGCTTTTTCAACCGCTACCTTAGTTGCACTTCTAGAAGGTTCACTAATCATTGAAATTGATCCAAAATGAAGGATACGGTGACGCTCGAATAAATCGTCACTTATTTCTTCTGCATGCAAAAAGCGATCGGCACTTGGGTTTATGTAAAAGTCAAAACTACGCTCTCCGTTTTCTGCATTTGTAACAAAGACAACTCCGGTTCGGGCTGACTCAGTTAGGATCATCGTTGATACATCAACACCATAATTTTTTAGCGTTTCTTGGAGAAATCGTCCGAGGACATCATCCCCAACTTTCCCTAGAAACGTGGAGTTAACACCGAGACGTGCAAGTCCAACGGATACGTTTGCAGGAGCACCACCAGGACTTTTTTGATACGTGAGATTGTCCTTGTCCAGAGGAATAAAGTCAATTAATGCTTCACCAAGACTAATAACACCTTTACTCATATCTACTTCCCCCTAAGTTAATCGAGAATAGAGCAGTGCTCAGAATCATTCGAGTACTGCTTTTCGTAATCATATCACGACACGGTAGATCACTAAAGAAAAAACCTTGTTATCCCATGATCCTTTTTATCATTTTTAGCCCGTTTTTAGCAGAGGGATAACGAAATGCAAAATCGAATTTCGTTGTTTGTTTCACAATGCTTTTCTGATGAGAAAATGCTTCAAAGCTCGCTTGACCATGATAGCTTCCAGTACCGCTTGAACCAACACCACCAAATGGTAGATAAGGTGAGACGATATGCATTAACGTGTCGTTCATACATCCGCCTCCAAAAGAAATAGAAGAAGTGATCAAATCTTGCATTTTTTCAGATTCTGAGAAAAAATAAAGAGCAAGTGGCTTTGGGCGTCTGCGTACATCATCAATCACAGTATGAATATCTGTGAATTCAAGAACAGGAAGGATCGGACCAAAGATTTCTTCTTGCATGACAGGATCTTCCCAAGACACATTATCCATAATTGTTGGGGCAATGACACGTTCCTTTTCTTTATGTTGCCCACCTATTAATACGTCACCATCATTTAGGAATTCTTTTAATCTTTGGAAATGACGATCACTTACGATGTGACCGTATTTCTGATCAGACAATGGATCTTCTCCGTAGAATTCAACCAGGACTTGAGCCATTTGTTCTAACAATGCTTTCTTTACATCACGATGAACGTATAAATAGTCTGGAGCGATACACGTTTGTCCAGCATTTGTGAATTTACCCCACATGATTCGTTTAGCAGCTAAGTTTAAATTAGCATCTTTATTTACTATGGCCGGACTCTTTCCGCCAAGTTCAAGCGTTACCGGTATAAGTTGTTTAGCCGCAGCTTCCATCACAATTTTTCCGACAGGAACACTTCCTGTGAAGAAAATATGATCAAACGATTGCTTTAATAACTCCGTACTCGTATCTACGCCACCTTCAACGACAGCAATATACTTTCGCGGAAAGACTTCTCGAATCATTTTGGCAATCACAGCAGACACTGCGGGTGTTAGTTCCGATGGCTTTAAAACGGCACAGTTCCCCGCTGCAATGGCACCAACAAGAGGGGCAATCTGCAGCTGGAATGGATAATTCCAAGGAGCAATAATTAATGTAACGCCATATGGCTCTCGATGAACATAACTTTTAGAACCAAGATGAGTGACAGGCGACTTCGCTCTCTCAGGGCTCATCCACTCCTTTAAATGCTTTAGCGTAAACTTTATTTCTTCAAGCAGAAAACCAATTTCAGTTGTATAAGCTTCCCACTCTGATTTATGAAGATCTTCCTTAAGTGCTTTTAATACTTCAGGTTCATATTCTTTAATGACTTTTCTTAATGTCTCTAGCTTTTGTTTTCTGAAAGCATACGATTTCGTTTCTCCATTATAATAATACTCTCTTTGTGTTCTTACTATTTCTTCTATCACTTCCATCGTATCATCTCCTCAGGCAAGTCTCTTTATTGTTCTTAAGTTTAAACTTTTGAACATAAGGTGTCAAATCAAGACACTCCTAATGTTTAAATATCTCATTCATAGGGGAGAAAACTGTATAAAACGATTTACTAAAATCAAAACTATAGGATGCAACCAATAAGGAGGCTATTACCATCGAAACATTAGGTCACCATATTATCGCTGAAATGTGGAACTGTAACAAAGAGAAATTAAACGATTTAGTCTATATAGAAGAAACCTTTGCTAGTGCAGCACTTGAAGCTGGAGCCGAAATTAGAGACGTAGTCTTCCACCCGTTCGAGCCCCAGGGAATTAGTGGCGCCGTTATTATTGCTGAATCCCACCTTACCATTCATAGTTTTCCTGAACACGGATATGCTTCAGTAGATGTCTATACTTGCGGGGACAAAATTGACCCTTCAGACGCAACCAATGCTATTGCAAGAGCACTTGAAGCGAAGAAGATACACACAGTAAAAATTCCTCGTGGAACTGGAGAAATCACTGTGAATGAAGTTGAAAAAAGCGGCGTCGAAGCAAAGTAGAACGATCAAGAGCGGATGCATATCGTGCATCCGCTCTTTCTTTCACTCCTGATTCAACAATTGTCTGTAATGGGCAAGGGCAAGGAGCGGCCAGATCATTTTATAACTGTGATAGTGAACGTAAAAGCCACCTGGTAATCCTGCTCCTGTTGGATAAGTGAGTTCTTTATTTTCAAAAGCGCCTTTCGTAAGATACTCTACTCCTTTATGAAGTGCATCACATTTATCTCCACAAATTGTTAAAGCATCAACTGCCCAAGCGGTTTGGGAAGGTGTACTATAGCTAAGAGAAATATACTTTTTTTGTTCATCACTTTTACATGATTCTCCCCATCCACCATCTTCCTGCTGAATCTTTTTAAGAAATTCTAAACCCTTACTGATTGCAGGAAAAGACGCACTATACCCCGCTGCCTTCAGTCCAGTTACAGCTGCCCATGTACCGTAAACATAGCAAATCCCCCACCTTCCGCACCATGAACCATCACTCTCCTGGTTGCTAACAAGCCACTTTACTCCTCTTACTACTGATGGATGATTATGTTGTAACCCAGCGAAGTTACATAGAAATTCGACAGTTCTTCCGGTAAGATCGGCTGACGAATCATCAGGAAAAGAAGATTGCGCTCCATCGATCAGTAGATCTTTCAATAGAAGAGCTTTACGGTCTGTTTCAAATGCGGGCCATCCCCCATCCTTATTTTGCATCGCAAGTATCCAGTTCACTCCTCGCTGCCAGCTGTTTGAGGAAGAAGCATGTTTCATTGCTCTTAGGGCAGCTGTCGTATCATCTACATCTGGATGAATACTGTTTCCTTCACTAAATCCCCATCCCCCAGGTATAATATTCTGTTTTGCCATCGCCCAGTCTCCAAACTTTGTTTGTTGATTTCTTCCTAAATATTTACTTGCCTTCATAATGATAGGATCAACACTTGAAAGTCCTGCTTCTTGGAGCGTATGCGTTATTAGAGCAGTATCCCAAATCGTAGAGGGAGAGTTTTGAATATGATTCTCTGACAAACACAACATCCCCTTCAAACCATCTATAGCACGTAGAATAACCGGAGACTGTTTTTCATAACCAAGGGCGAGCATGGCATAAATCATGAAAAATGTGGCAGTAGCATAATTTAATAACGTTCCATCACTTTCAATTCGCTGTAACATATATTGTTCAGCTCTCTTTCTTGCTTTGAACAACTGATTATCTGGAAATTGAACTATGGAATCCCATAATGATTTGATAGCGTCTGAAAAAACGCGTTCTTCATTTAATAAATGAGCGAGATCAGGTGTCCAGCTCGTCTTAATCGAATAGCGTAGATCCTGACATAAGATGATTGGCGCAAAATGGAGGCGGGCATATGAGCTTAAATCAAAGAAAGAAACCGGGAAGGAACCAGGAATAAGCATAAATAACATCGGAAAATGGAAAAGCTGTGGCCATTCCAGATGACCATTTAATGCTAGAAAAACTTTAGTCATTGAATCCGTTCTCTCTATCCCTCCCCACTTTCGGATATACAACTCAGCTTTCTTCATCTGAGGATGCTCCCGCTTTATTTTCCCCGAATAAAGGAGGCTATGATACGCCTGAATTGTAGCCGAAAGATTCCCTTCATCATCTTCAAATAGCTTCCAATACCCGCCCCTTGACTGATTCATCAGCAAACGATGGACAAGCTGATCCACTAATGTTTCTTCTTTCAACCCAAGTGTTCTTATGAGCACAATCATAACTGCATCAGTTAGAAGACTATTCTCAAAACAGTAATGAAATGAGCCATTCTTCTCCTGGTGACTTACTGCTTCTTTTACTAACTCATCTATTCTCTCATTCACCCTCTTCATATCCATAACGGTACCCCCTGAATTTAGCTACCGTATTGTATTCACGAAATCTTTTGGCGATTCAAACTAAAACCTATTGTAAATTTTTTGAAACTTGTGTAAAATTCAAACGTATGTAAGGAATAAGGAGTGATTGAATGAAAAAATTTGGGCTTCCCATACTAACTGGCCTCGTTATTTTGTTATTAATTTTTCTCCATCAGCTGTCAATTCTTCAAGAAAAACCCGACGAAGAATGGAGTAGAACAATTGCTTTAGACGTAGCAGCTGAGGATAGTGAAATGTTTGTGGAACATGAAGAAGAAGTAAGTACGCTATATTTCAGCGGCGATCCTGTGCGAAAAGTCGTCGTAAACGAACAGCTTGAAACATCCTCAGAAAATCTCGAGTATGCTATTCCTGAAGGGTACTCTTTCTATGTTGATGATAAACAAGCCATTTACAAAAAAAAGGATGAAATTATCTATGCTCGAAATGGAGAAGAGCAATCCATCCTGAATAAGATTGAAGGTATAAATGCATCAAATGATGGGGTTATAGCCTGGTCACGCCACACGGTTTACGCCATTTCTCCAGAAGGAACAATTGATTCAGAAACGAAGTTACCTCAATACATAAAAGGTGGAACCTTTGCAGAAAATGGACAGTTATTTCTTTATGTTCAATCAGAAGATACAAATCAATTTCTAACATTTGACCCGGGCAAAGAACCAGTTATTATTCACGAAACCCCTCTCTCGTCAGGAGAATTATACAGCAATCTCCAGATGATCCAGGTAGATGAAACCTTGACGTTTACATATACAGTTAGTGCAACAAGACAGGGAACAAGAGTGATTAACACTTACTTCGGCGAAAGTATTAGTGGAGAAGAGGCTAAAGTTAACCTCTTGAAAATCACTAATGTTGAAACAGGAGATAGCTTCCCAAGGCCTAACTATTTCTCTTTAACTAAAGTAGATGGAAAACCTCATCTGTTGTTTAGTGCAGACGGCGAAATATCTCCGAAACGTTCTGTTATAAGTATTTATGAAGCATCTCGCCAGGATGGAGAATGGGTGGCTTCTAGAAGAAGTACAAGTGAGGAACTTTCGATACGACCTGTTTCGATTACAGATCAATCGCTAGTTTGGATGGACCAAGAAGACAATGGCCTGGTTTTACATGGGGCATCTACTGATTCAACCGTAATTGAGAGCAGTAATGAAACGTCAAAAGATGATCTGAAATTCGCTCTTTATTATACATTCACAGCAATTGTAGGTATGTTCGCAATGCTAGCTTTTTCCTTTGGTTTTCTGATTCTACCGGCAGTTGCTTTAATGTACTTATATTTTGCAAATACAACTGCAGTTGAGCAGGATAAGAGCTGGGTAGAATGGACAATTGTCCTCCTTTGCGTTGGGTCCCAGATGATTTTCTTACCTTCGATTCTTGACGGCCCCTTTCAAAACCTTGCCCCTACCTATCTTACGTTTGAAGGAGCTCCATACGTCTGGCCAGTGATTATCTTCCTTGTCTCTTTCATCATCAGTCGAATAGGACAGGACCAAGAATGGACCATTCTTCAGCGTACTTCTTATCAGCTAGGATTAAATCTTGGAATACTCATTTTCTTGTTAGGACCTTATATTTTATAATAATCAAAAAGAGGATGCCCGCTTTAATGGGCATCCTCTTTTTATTTCGCCTGTTCAGCCGCTTTGTCGTTTACAGCGAGAATCGCCTCATGCAGAAGCTGACTGAAATCTCCCTTCCTCAGAACATCTAGTCCTGCAGCAGTAGCCCCACCTGGTGTTGTCACTTGATCACGCAATTCTCCTGCGTCTCGCCCATCTTTAAGCATTGAAGCAGATCCATAGATCATATGCACAACAAGCTTCCTCGCTACATCAGCAGTTAATCCATAAGACGCAGCCGTTTTTTCAAGTGACTCTGCTAAGTGATAAACAAATGCTGGAGCACTTCCCGTAATTGCAGTAAGATCATGAATTTGCTTCTCAGACAACTCTTCAGACTCTCCGATAGCATCCAGAATGACCTGAAGTGCTTCACGATGATCCTCTGTAACGTGATTTCCACACGTGAATAATGAAATTGACTCACCGATATCAGCCGCTGTATTCGGCATGATCCAGGCTGTTGGACGTCCTGGAAGTGATGCTTCTAAAATAGAAGGACCTATGCCTGCAGCAACTGTAATGATAAATTGATTTGTTACTCGATCAGCTAGCTCTTTAAGAACAGCTGGATGTGCTGCTGGGGGCATTGCTAGTATGACAATATCATGTTCGGAAATGACATCCTGCCATACTCCTGTTTCAACATCATACGTTTTTCTCAAATCATCCAATTTCTTCTGATCAGATTGATTCGTTACCGTAATTGTCCCCATATTTCCAGACTGTTTAAGTCCTGAGAAAATAGCCTCAGCCATGCGCCCAGCACCAATAAACAAGATATTAGACTTTTTCAATTATACCCCTCCTCTTTTCCAACTTAACTATACCAAACTGATGTACAATAGAAAAACGCCGGATTATAACCGGCGCTTTGATTACCAAAATTTAAACCCAGGAGACCCGGGTGGTGCATGTTCAATCATATGAACGACTGGTACTGTATAAGCCACAAGTATGAGTATTGTCGCAATGCTAAGCCATAGTCGCCAGTTTTCCAAAATAGCAGGCGTTTTCTCTGCATCTTCTGCCACTTCTCCAATCGGAAAATCTTCTTTTCCTTTTGGTGCAAAAAACGTGAGGTTCACAATAATGTAAACTAACAGCAAAATGGCAAGAAACAGGATTGATCCACCAACGGCCATCGTCACTTCATATGGAATCCACCCTAATGCATCAGGGTTATCCCGATAAGTCGTATAAGCTGTTCTCCTCGGTGCACCAAGTAAACCCACTGTATGCATGGCTCCTGACATAAAAAACATGCCAATCGCCCACAAAATTGTTTGCAAATTCGCAATGCTGTGCATTTTCCCCGTCAATACTCTTCCAGTAAGATGAGGAATTAGCCAGTAAGCAATGCCAAAGAAAGTAAGAGCCACACTTGAGGCAACGGTAAGGTGGAAATGCCCAGTTACCCAAAGCGTGTTATGCACAATCTGGTTCATTTGGTTACTTGCATTAATGATCCCACCAGCACCAGCTGGAATGAAAATCAACATTCCGACCATGGGCGCAAAGAACCGCGCATCTCTCCATGGTAATACTCTGAACCATCCAAAGAGGCCCTTTGCCCCTTTGCGACGACCAGAGATTTCAAAAGAAGCGAATAGTGAGAAGGCCGTCATGAGTGAAGGAACAATAACCATAAACGTTAACACAACCTGTAGAAATTTCCAAAAAGGAGAAATGCCAGATTCGAGTAACTGATGATGAAATCCTACCGGTATCGAAAATAGCAAGAAAAGGACGAAAGACAAACGTGCTAAAGAATCACTGAAAATTTTACCACCTATAATTTCGGGTATAATAACGTACCAACAGACGTAGGCAGGTAATAACCAAAAATAAACGAGTGGATGACCAAAATACCAGAAAAGCGTACGACTTAGAAGAATATTAATTTCATCCACCCAACCGAATGACCAGGGAATAAACTGAAAGATAACTGAAACAGCAACACCAATCGTAGCGACAAACCACAGCACCATCGTCATCACAGCCATAAAGCTAAATAATGGAGATAGCTTCTCATGAGAAACTTTTTTCCAAATGTAGTACTGATGACACATCGCACCGCCCGCTAACCATGTTCCGATAATAAACAACGTTAATCCAATATAAAACCATGGAGACGCTTTTAACGGGGCATAGAAAGTATACAGAACCGTTCCCTCATTTAATAAAACCATAACAGTTGTAAGAACCGTTCCAATCGTCATTATGATATATCCCAGCCACGCCATACGGTATGGTTGGTCATAGAACTTCCCCATTGTTCTGCTCATGCCGGCATAAAAGAACCCAATAATAAAATAAGTTGTAAAAATAAGTGCGAGTAAGATCCCGTGTGCAGTTAAAAGCTGATAATATCCTATTCCTGCTGGTAACTGAATTGTTCCACTTCTTACTAACGTTTGTAGTAATCCTGCAATACCACCTAATAGAACAGCTACAAAGGCAATTAACAAATGAGCCATACTGAGCTTTGCATCATTTCGATCTACTATAGAATGACTCATTTTGTCACCTCCAGAGGTACACCCATTGCCTGATGTCCTACCCCGCAATATTCATTACATAAAATCAGGAATTGTCCTGCCTCATCAAACGTATGTGTAATGGTATTCACGTGCCCAGGAGTAATCATCATATTGACATTCGTCTTTGGGATTTGAAATCCATGAACAACGTCTTTACTAGTAACTTTAAAATGAACGGTAGCCCCTTCAGGTATTTTCAGCTCATCATTTGATTGGAAGGTGAAGGCTTGAGCAACTAAAACCGCTTCATATTCATTCTCACCTATTTTCTTTAAACCAGGTTGATCAAAGGGCGCAGTTACATCTACTTTTGTTGGATCAAGAATTTCGTTATCACTCGGTGGCGTATGCCCCATTGCGAAAGCGTTCACACCAATGACTAAAAGAAAAAGAATAAGTGTCCCGCTTCCAATCATAAGCCAAAGTCTTTCTAATTTGTGCATGTGCATCTCTTTTCCCCCTTTCTAAAGACGAACCATATATAGCCAGTAAACCCCAAACCAGGATAATAGAATAAAGCCACCAAGTAACATTACTGCGACCATCGTCCCTTTCAGGTTTGGTCCTCCCTTATTTATTACAACTTTTCTGGCTGTTTCTTTCTTCTCCTCAAGAGCCCCCATCACTCATCCTCCTTTATACTTCACTATAGATTTATTGTATGAGAATACACATTCCTAATCTGTGACTAAACTCACTAAACAAGAGAACATTCACGAGTTAGCTAATATATCTGAATTTAGCCAATATTTATCGATTTTGGCGAGTATCCTCTTCCACAACCTCCGCACGCCATCACGATCAAGACAAAAAAAGAGTTCAGGATTAAAACTCCTGAACTCTCACGCCTTATAACCTGCATATGTTTTTTGGACAGCCTTCGCAATGACATATGGCTTTCAATTTATCGAGATCTTCAATCAGGATTTCTCCCCCATCATAGGCTATAATCTCATCTTTCTTAAGCTGGTTGAGCATTCGATTAACCGTTTCTCGAGTTGCTCCAATCAAGTCTGCAAGCTCCGCATTTGTAAACTTCGTAGTCATACGAATACTTGATCCTTCTTCAAACCCATAAGTATTGGCGATTCTAATCAAAGTTGAAGCGAGTGCTCCATGCTTTCCGAAGAACATCAAATCGCGTAATTTTGTTTGGGTAAAACGCTGCATATAGCCCATCCATTTCATAAACTCAATGGCAAGATCCCCATTTTGCCATAAAATTGTTTCAAGATCTTTCTGCTGGATGATACCTAGACTACAATCCGTCATGGCTTCTGCACTAAAGCTATTCTGCACATGACTATCATCATGGAATTCTCCGAACAGATCTCCTGCTTGAAAATGATAGAGTACAAGATCTTTACCCTCATCAGAACTCTTCGTAAGTTTTACTGCTCCGCTTTTCAAATAATATATATGATTCGATTCATTGCCTTCCCAATAAATCGTTTCTCCACGCTTAACCTGTTGTTCATACATTAATTCTGCTAATTTAATAAAATTACCCTTTGAAAATGACTGTGTATTGTATCCGCCTTTATTCATAGTGGAGATGGGACAAGTAACTTTCATGATTTTCGCCTCCTATAATGTTTCTCTTAGCATCATTATAAGAGTTCCACTCCATTCTAAGTGTGATATACATCACACCTCAATCATTTTTCTCTTGAAAATGTGACATTGTTTACAGCCTAGTTTTCCTCAACCATATTACATTTAAGGTAACAAAAAATTGGAAGGTGATGAGCATGCTAACAGGAATCATTTTAGCCGGAGGACGTAATGATTATGTAAACGGTCACCATAGATCCCTTCTACTACATCATAATGAGCCAATCATCTTATGTCAGATCAAAAAAATGAGTCAAATTGCAGATGAGGTCATTATCGTTACAAATACTCCTAGAGAGTTACTACCACACGTCCCAACAAATATTCGCATCATTACGGACTTTTATCCAAATAGGGGACCTATAGGAGGATTGCATGCCGGACTATCTCTCGCTAGAACAGAAATAGCATGGGTTATTGAAGTAGACACACTTTCCATTTCAACATCTATAACAAGTAAACTAATTAAAAACGTATTGCGTTATCATGCAGATGGCGCAATTCCATTGGTAGATGGGACACTTAAACCTCTACAGGGCGTCTATAGGACAAGTACAAAAGCAACCTTAACGAAGTTACTTCAACAAGAAAATACCACTCTGTCTACTTTTCTAGAAAACATTCACACCGTTTCAGTGAGCTCTAATTCAAACTATAAAATCCGACCACATCATACGCCCCAATAGACATGGTGAATTCACCATGTCTATCCTTTTGATAGGAACATGCTTTTCTCATCAAAAGGTGATAATATAACGGTGATGCAAACTAATTTCATATTAATAATATACATATGGATATGGGTGAACTTAATGAAAAAAACATCCGTTATTGTTGGAATACTTTTCTTTATTGTAGCTGGTCTCATAGTTGTGCTTTCTACACAAAATGAAACTGAACCTCAGCAGCCGTCTGAGCTGCTCACGACCTATCGGAACATCTCTCAACAAACTGAGGAGAATACAGCTATTCAGAATGCTTCCTTAACGCTTTCGGCGGTGGGAGATATACTCATTCACGACCGAGTTTATGAAAAGGCAGTAGTAGGCAATGGATTTAACTTTAATCCAATGCTTGAAGATGTTCAAAACCAATTAAAGAAAGCTGATATTACGATCGCCAATCAAGAAACCGTCATCGGCGGGACATCAATCGGCCTTTCATCTTATCCTTCTTTTAATAGTCCAACAGAAGTTGGGGACGCACTTAAAAATTCCGGAGTAGATATTGTATCGATGGCGAATAACCATACTTTAGACCGAGGAGAAAAAGCCATCCAAAATGCGATTAAACATTGGAACAAAATCGGCGTTCTTTATACAGGAAGTTATGTTTCAAAAAAAGATCGCACTATCATTAGAACGATTGAACATAATGGGATAACGCTGGCTTTTCTCTCCTATACTTACGGAACTAATGGCCTCCGCCCTCCTGGAAATAAACCTTATCTTGTGAACTACATTGATAAGCAACTCATAACTCAAGATATTCAAGAAGCCAAAAAGGTAGCGGATGGGGTAGTTGTAAGCTTACACTTTGGAAATGAATATGAACGCTATCCAAACAATAACCAGCTAGAACTCAGTTCTTATGTAGCTGAAGCGGGAGCAAACCTGATTTTAGGTCATCACCCCCACGTTCTCCAGCCGTTGGAATGGATTGAAACAAACGACAAGCGCAATGTATTGGTTGCCTATTCACTAGGTAATTTTTGGTCAGGTCAAAAAGGGGATTACAAAGATATCGGAGGCATTCTTGAGGTTGAATTCGTCAAAAAGAATTTCCGAGGAAACTCTATGCTCTCAATCACTTCCCCAGCATTTACACCGACTTATGTAGATAATGAGTATAAAGTCCACCCGCTAAGTGAAGTAAAACCTGATTTATTAAATGAAATGAATCTTCATATGAAGCAGTGGATGCCTGATTTACTGGTTCCAAAACCATAGAAAAAAGCCCGTTATCAACGATAACGGGCTTTTTTCTACGATAGGGTATACCCACCATCAACAACAAGATTATGACCATTAATATAACTTGCGTCCTCACTTGATAGAAAGTAAACCACTTTTACGATTTCAAGAGGCGTTCCAAATGACCCTCTAGGATGTTGTTTATAGGCTTTCTGAAACCCATCCTCTGTGCCATATAACTTCCAAGCAAGAGGGGTATCAATTGGTCCTGGCGAAATAACGTTCACACGTATTTTCAGCTTCGCATAACGACTTGCCAATGATTTCGATAGTGAGACGATACCTGCCTCTGTTGCATTGTAAGCTGGAAGAGCTGCGTTGGAGGTTCTCAATGCGCTACTTAAAAAAGCATATTCCATGTATCTGGACCAACAATCCCATCTACTGATAATCCCTTTCTTTTCTGATAAGCTCTTACAGCCTTTTCAGTTGCGGGTCCAAAGATACCATCGGGGTTCACATTAACCGCTCGTTGAACGGCCTCTACATCTTTGCCACGATCGCCATTCATCACATATCGACCAGGATAAGGTCTTACTGGAGCATTCATAGCGAATCCACCTTTTGGAGCTCGCTTCAAAGCAGCAAGTGTTTTGGGACCAACAATCCCATCTTCCACTAGACCTGTTAATCGCTGAAATTTCTCAACTGCTTCCTGCGTCTCTCTTCCAAAAATGCCGTCCGCCCCAAATTCACGCAGGTCCATTCCTACACGAATGAGAAGGTCTTGAATTCTCTCAACTTCTTTCCCACGATCACCTGCACTAACAATAAGTGTGCTAGTAGTAGATTTCACCTTCCCAGGGCTACTTATTTCTTTAAAGTTTTTCCAAACGCCTGTTACATCTTCAATAAAAGTCGACCATGTAATTCCATAGCGATTTAATGCATTCTCAGGATCTGTTCTACGTGTTGGATCAAGTGTTGAGTGGGCAACTATATCTGATTCAGGATCGAGTTTATATTTATCACATAAATAAGCATGGTACCAAACATAGCGGTCATAGGCCTCTATAAAGGATATACCTCCTCCCCAACAAAGTTCCACACCGATCGCTTTATCATTCGCATCTCCGTTATAAAGGAGATTGTCCTTTTCCGTTACATAACGTACATGCCATGCTTTTTCAGTTAATGGAATGATTTCAAGAATAATCGAATCATCAATAAACGTATGAGCAGACGCGGAGATAATATTTTTAGCAAAATAGGCTCGATTTACGTATGCCGTTGAACCTGGATTACCTGTATCATGAGCGACTATAAAGCTAATTCCATCATTTTTTTCTTTTGGTCTGGACTTACCTTTATCGATATAATCTCTAGTAATTGTATATTTTGAATTACTTGCCATTATTTCACTCTCCCTTTCTTTACTTCCCCCCTCCTCTCTAATATCCATCATATGTAAACAATTCTTATCTGGCTCGCTTCTTTGTGTCTTATCAAATAAAATTAGTCAGGTGCTGAGTAGCCCTGACTAATTAATTGATTCTTCGTTATCAACTAGACAATCATTCATAAACCCTTCCCAATCACTAAATTGATAAAGAGTCGGAGTGAGCACCAATTTTTCTAATATCCCTGCATATGTTTCTTTGTTGTTATCATCTATTAACGGTGATAGAGCTGTTCGAATCATTTCTGCTTCTCTACGCGTTATGTTCATATGAAGTCCTCCTTTCGCCTTTTTACATAATTTCTCCGATAGACGTCATAATCATGTGCTTTTTTTGCCAGAATAACGATGAGGTGAACACGAAATGAACCAGGGAATGAATACAGCTTTATCAGCGATCATGCTAGCACAAGGATTAAAAATAGTAACACATAAAGCGAAATCGGGAAATTGGGATTGGCGCCCTTTCTTTCAAACGGGAGGAATGCCAAGTTCTCATTCTGCAGGTGTATCTGCTTTAGCTACTTACACAGCATTAAAAACAGGAAAAAGCTCTGTCGAAACAGCACTAGCTGTCGTATTTGGAGTGATCGTCATGTATGATGCACAGGGCATTCGACGACATACGGGCGAGATCGCTCGATTGGTCAATGACCTAGATGAAGACATCGAACTATTATCGGGGCACTATCCTGATTTATTTCACGCGAGACGAGATGTTGAACTAAATGAACTTCTAGGTCATCAGCCTGCTGAAGTGGCCGGTGGTGCTTTGCTAGGGATTGCCCTTGGCTTAATAGGTTATTTCTCAAGGAAATAATTAACAAATAAAAAGTTGACAATCCTTCTCAAGCGTGTATAATGTGTAGTTGGGGTAACAAAAACCCGATATTAACAACTAGCTCCTTTAAAATAAGGAGAACTAAAATTCATAACTGGAAAGGTATGAACAGCATGATTCTAATTGGCTTGTATCAAGTTAATGGCCATACTACAATTGCTGTTGATCCTCCTCACTCACACTGGCGCGGCTTCGGAGCCGTAAGGATGGAAGAGAGGTAGGGCTTTCGTTGTTTGAGAGATCAACAGATCTCTATGGTATGTTTACCGCGGCAATGAAGGAGTTACTGTTAATAAATAACGATCGTTATATAAAACGTAGAAAGAGCGCATCTAAGCGATGCGCTCTTTATCAATTTATAGAGAGTTGCCTTCATCTTTTCTAACAATGATGTCGGCAATCACGCCTCCAGTATAGAGGATGGATGAAATAATTCCACTAACACCAAATGCACCTAATGCGATAATCCAGCGCATTGGATAAGGTTCTTCAATAGTTGAATAATTTGGTAAGTTTTCTCCAAGGGTAATACCAATGAATATAGCGGCCACAATACCTGCTAGTAATGTGTATACTGACATCTTTCTAAGTAAATATCCGTTCACGTTCATTACCTCCTTCTCTCCTAATCATTCCCTCTAAATAAGCAACAAAACATGAAAGGAACCTGATCAATAGTGAATTAGTGGACTAGTCATTATTTATTTCCTGGTGTTTATTGTGGTAAAACCAAAGAGCTAGGTAAAGAGAGAAAGTATTGAACAACGGCTACTATGTTAAAATAAGATGAAACACTACAAAAGCGCACCAATCATGAAAGTGTTAAAGACATAAAGTACTGATACGACATTTAACAGAAGCCCCCTGTGGCCAACTGTATACGAAAATAAAGGAGTAACGATATGACAATGTTTGATCAACACCCTTTTCTTTCTGAAAACTGGCAAGCTGCCGGCTTTAGTAATTTCTCAATGGTTCAAGAACAAGCCATTCCTCGGATCTTGAACGGAGAAGACTTACTAGTTGAAGCTCCAACCGGCACTGGAAAAACACTTGCTTACCTTTTACCGATTATGCAAATGCTTGATCCAAATAAAAAAAATACACAGGCCATTATTCTTGCTCCTACGCGAGAACTCGCCATGCAGGTTTTTGAAGTTTCTCAACAATTCCTAAAGGGCAGTAACATGACAGCTGCTTCAATGATTGGGGGAGCTGCTATTAAACGACAGTTAGACAAGCTTAAGAAGCACCCCCAGCTTATCGTTGGTACACCCAATAGAATTGCCGAGCTAATTGATATGAAGAAATTGAAAATGAACGAAGTAAGAACCTTTGTAGCTGATGAAGCCGATCAAGTGTTACATCCGTCTACCTTTGAAGATGTCTCCTATATTTGTCAATCTGCGCTTAGAGATTGTCAGCTCCTTTTCTTCTCTGCCACGCTCAGTGATAAAGTGCTTTTGCAGGCAAAGAAACTATCTGATAATCCATCCGTCTTAAGCATCAAAGCTACAGCAGAAGACAAAAAAGCGATTGACCACAGTTACTATGTGACAAATCGACGAGAGAAGCCAGAATTACTGCGGAAGCTAGCTCGTAAAGACGGTGTAAAAGCGCTAGCCTTTGTTAACAACAGTAACTACCTCTCTCGATTGAAAGACATTCTTGCAACTAAGAAAATTTCATTCGATGTATTAGATAGTTCGACAAATAAAACGGAAAGAAAGAATGTATTAAATCGTTTCCGTAATGACCAAATCCAATTGCTTTTAACAACTGACCTTGCTGCAAGAGGACTAGACATCGATAATATTACTCATGTTTTCCACTATGATTTATCTGAAGATGCAAGAACATACCTGCATCGCTCAGGACGGACAGGACGCATGGGGAAAGAGGGTTCAGTTGTCACGCTATTACTCCCTGGTGAAGAAAAGTATCTTGAGAAAATCACCCAAAAGCTAGATCTTGAACTCACTAGAAAGAACGTGCCAAGACCATCTACTACTAAATCTCGTAAGCGTCATTAAGTAAAATACAAAAAGCTGCCTTTCATCGATAATTATTGATGAAAGGCAGCTTTTTGGTTCTATTAATCCCCATTAAACATATCGAAAAGACCTCTTGCCATACTTCCCTCGCCCTTACTTCCACCTGGCGTTTGAGGCATAGCTGCAAATACTCTGCTTGCAAGACGACTAAACGGAAGTGACTGCACCCATACAGTTCCAGGCCCTTTAAGCGTTACAAAAAACAGCCCTTCTCCACCAAATAAAGCTGTCTTTACTCCTTTAACAAACTCGATATTGTAATCCACCTCTCCAGTCATCGCCACTAAACAACCCGTATCTAGACGAAGCGTTTCCCCAATTTGAAGCTCCTTTTTGTGGATCGTTCCTCCAGCATGGACAAAAACCATACCATCTCCCTCTAGCTTCTGCATGATGAACCCTTCTCCTCCAAAGAAACCAGTGCCTAATTTCTTCTGAAGCTCGATACCTACTGATACGCCTTTTGCTGCAGCTAGAAAAGCATCCTTTTGACAAATAATCTTCTTATCCCATTCACTTAAATCCATGGGGATAATTTTCCCAGGATAAGGTGAAGCAAAAGATACATGCTTTTTCTCTTTTCCTTCATTTGTAAAAGCCGTCATAAACAAACTCTCGCCAGTTAAAACACGCTTACCTGCACTAAATAATTTCCCCATTATCCCGCTTTGTTGACCACTTCCATCGCCAAAAATAGTCTCCATTTCAATATGATCTTCCATCATCATAAGGCTCCCTGCTTCAGCAATAACAGTTTCCCCTGGATCTAGTTCAACTTCTACAAACTGCATATCATCCCCATATAGTTTAAAATCTATTTCGTGGTTGTTCATTCACAGCTCTCCCTTTTATCATTGTGATAGCTATACGTTCTAACATAATGAAAGGTTTCGACTTCCTTACAGTAAAAAACCTGCTCCATAGGGAGACAGGCTTTTCACTCTTTACTTCGTACGGGCCATTTCTTTTTCATCCAGCGGGGATACGCGTTTTACTGTTCGGCAAACTTCTTCTATATCAAATGGTTTAGCAAAATGAGTGATTGCTCCTAGTTTCATAAATTCTTGCACGAGCTGTAATTCACCGTATGCAGTCATAAAAATAACCTGAACTTTTTCATCAAACTTCTTTAACGATTTAAATACTTCTAATCCATCCATACCGGGCATTTTCAAATCGAGGATTACGAGATCAGGACATTCCTGCTTAAAAAGCTCAATTGCCGTCAAACCGTTCGCAGCTTGAAGTGTTTGATACCCTTCTTTCTTAAATAGCTCACCTAATAACACTCGAATGCCATACTGGTCGTCCACAATTAATATCTTCTTCATCGTATGCCCACCTTTTTTGCGATATAGTCTCAGATCATGTGACTTCCTATCATTATTGTGCACCATCTAAAACCGATTGAAAATAACTTCGTCGAAACTAGTCACGAGATTACAAATCTCGCACATTTTCGCCCTATTGAACGTTCATTATTAAGAAATGTAAGCGCATTATAGAAGACGCACGTTCTTTTTTACCATTTTACAACTTTTTACTGAATTTTCGTTTTATTTTATGAGACAGGGGAAGAGTTTACTAGAACAAATTTAGGAGGGTATATTAAACCATGACTGGTCCTACAATCCAGACGATTAAAGAAATTGAGAACAAAGCTATGAAAGATCAGCGAGAGGCTTCAGAAGCAAGAAATGTGGTAAGAGAAGCAACGAAAGTGAATTCAATCCATCCCTCATAGACCATAAGTTAACTATAAAGCAAGAAAAGCAGATAGGCGCATAGGCGCCTATCTGCTTTTCTACATCAATGAAACAACCGCCGTTTGGCGGTTATTCATTATTTATTTTATTTACGCTTGCGATAAGTTCTCTTCAGTTCCATTTCGGCTGCTTCGTCTAACGTTTCAGGGTTGTCTGGATCTCTTTCAAGAGTTCTTTCTACATCACGTTCAATCACATCATCAAACGTTTCAGCACCTTCTGTTTCGACGATTATCTTTTCGACATCGCGATTAACAACTGTAGACATTGGAACTTCCGACTCGTCTAACTCTGCTGCTCGCTTGATTGAATAACCGCTTACTAATGCTTCTTCCTCTGCAGCAGGTGTTTCTTTCTCACCTTTGCGATTCTTCACTTTGTCCACAATGTCATTTGATTTAGTTTTGACGGATTGAGCAAAAGCGCTCGATTTATTTTTCATGTTACCTGATACTTCTACACTTTTATCTTTTGCCTTTGTCACACTATCACTAATATCATTTCTAAGCTCTTTTCCAGCCTTTGGTGCAAGCAGAACACCAGCTGCTGCTCCTACCATACTACCTGCTATGGCCGCTATTGCCGGACCTTTAAACTGACTTTCTGACTTCACTGGATCTGTTCGATCAATACGAATCACTTCTCTAGTTGAGGATGAATATCCTTCTGGTGCTGGCTCACGTTCAACCTTCACCTCATGGTTTGGTTTTGAATCTTTCATCGTTATCCTTCCTCCTTAACAGATTGAATGTTTGATTTCTTAAATCGATACTTTTCCCACATTGTCAGAGCAGTACTTCCCCAATTCGCCGCCTCCGCAGCTTTTCCCTGCTTCGACTCAACACCTTTTTCAACAGAGTGGCTTAGCTTAGAAAAAGAACGTGATAAATTTTGAAGAGAAGCTCCTGTTTCTTTAACTGACTCAAACACTGGTGAGAATTGACCAACCTTTGATTGAACCTCATCAGCAAGTTCATTTGTTTTATGCAACATCATTGTGGTTTCTTTCGACAATCCATTGATCTGCCCTTGTAAAGAATCGATCATTTCTGCTGTGTTAGAAAGAGTTTTTTCAGTAGATTTTAACACTTTAATTAAAAATACACTTAATACTGCGAACACGATTGCGATAATAGCTACTGCTACATAAAGTATAATTTCCATTACGATGCCTCCTACTTCTATTTGAATATAATTACCAATACCCTAGAGTAGGAAATATAATCATAAAATTAACGAGCCATAAAATAGCTCAATACTAAAACACTTCTTCAATCGTTATTTTTAGCCTACTAAACAAAGGAAAGTGAGCCTCTTGAGGTGAGAGGCCTTCTAGTAAACTATTGTAAATCGACTCATAATACCACTTTTGCTTTTCTCGACCACGGTTAAACCTCTGCCAAATTTGTTCTCCTACTTGATCATAATCTTGTTTGATTGTCGTTAAGTTGTGAAGTTTATCAGCACAAGTAATTTGTTTTACTGAAAATGGCGCCTGCTTCATCTTTTCAATCGTATGTTCTTTTCTTTTTTCCCATTCTAAATGCTTATCAGGTTCAGAACACGCTGCTACTAAATTCGCCACAACTTGACCAAACTCTTCGTTCAACATCTCATACGTCATTGATGTATCCTCTATCACATCGTGAAGAATTCCTGCTGCAATCGTTTCTTCAGAAGCTCCTGATTCCATTAAATAGAATCCAACTGTTATTGGGTGAGAAAGGTAAGGGAGCGTTGATTCTTTCCTATATTGGCCATCATGAGCCAACGCTGCTATTTCGACTGCTTTCTCAATGATTTTCATATACAATTCCTTCTTTCTGATCACGTTTTAACGGGAATCGCCTTTGATAAGTCACCATTCTCCAAATCCATTCGATTGGTCCATACTTAAATTTAGATAGCCAGACTCTACTGAATCCGATTTGTATAAGGAAAATACAAATTAATAAAAGAACCCCGGTGCTTACTTCTGTTTCTCCATAAAAACCCAATCCATAATTGTAGTAAATAAGCGTACTAACAATAGATTGCATTAAATAATTCGTAAGAGCCATTTTCCCTACCCATTCAAGCGCTTTAAGACTTCTTCCTGAATAATAAATTAACGAGATAGCCGCCATATAAAAGAGTGAAACAAGTGGTCCACCGAGACTATCCTGAAGATGGGAAAAGGCGTAAGATTCAAAAACAAAAGGCGTTAACTTCACCAAGAATCCTAGTGAGCCGATAACTAGTAACTTTTTCACTAATGATAGCTGATTGCGATGCCCATTGAGCCATCCTTCTTTCGCAAAAGCTGCCCCTATTAGAAAATAAGGAAAAATAGAAAATAAAAGAAAAACGCCACTTACTCCTCCATTTACATAATACCAATCGCTTACTCGTTCATTTAAAATCTCAATATAGCTTCCCGAACCATACACCAGAATCGAATTTCTTATCGCTTCTGGGTCATGCGATGTTAAGTCAGCCGTACTAAACGGTAGCAACAAGAGAAAGAATATGACGGCATAAAACAACCATAATCCCAGACCTATTTGCAATAGTCGTTTCCCTTCCATTCGGATAAAGAAAAGTAGCAATAATCCACATAGACTATACGTAAATAGAATATCTCCATGCCAAATGGCAACAAAATGAAAGATTCCAATGATAAAT
The DNA here is from genome assembly GCF_056173645.1 of Anaerobacillus sp. QJM3NY_32. NCBI lineage: Bacteria > Bacillati > Bacillota > Bacilli > Caryophanales > Bacillaceae > Anaerobacillus > Anaerobacillus sp. QJM3NY_32. The sequence goes on from NZ_CM149684.1 coordinate 3,230,831, forward strand.
AGGAATAGCAAGCGTCTTAGCATTATAGGAAGAAATCTAGAGCCACGTGATGTTACTCGGTTTTGTAGAATAATAAAACCATACCCAAACAAGAAAGAAAACAACGGGTAGAAACTGGCTTGTGCAAAAAAATCAATGAGGTTCATGAAAAGCTGATTCCATTGATCACCCCAGTAGTTTATTTTATCAACGTACATCCATGGAGAATGAAAATCGACCATGTTAACAAAAAAAATACCAAGCAAAGCAAAACCACGCATGGCATCAATTGATTGAATTCGATCACTTGCACTTGTAGGAATTAGGGCTGCATTCTTCATTTCATTCATCCTTTACTTGAGTCTTTTTCCTCTCAGAAATCGTTCCACATCATCACAGCGTTCTCCTTCTTTTGACTCATCTTATCAGATATTAGAAGGATGACCAGCATGAATTCCTATTCTCAAATAAGACATTTTGAATATAATTCAAGGAAAATCTACCCAGTTTACATCAAACTATTCTATAATAAACACACACACAAATTATGGAAAACTTACTATATGAAACCCTTCGCGCATGCAGATCGTCTTTTGTTTGAAGGGCCGAAGGAGGAAGGCGCAACCTTGGGGAACAAAGAATCAACAGAATATCTTGACCTTACCAATAAGGAAGCGGTCCTTGAAATGATAATGGATGAATACGGTGAAAGTGTTGTTTGGCTTGCTTTCAGTTATTTAAAAGACAAAGAAAAAGCGGAAGATGTTGCACAAGAAGTCTTTATTGCCTGCTATACAAAATTAGATACCTTTAATATGGAAGCCTCACTCAAATCCTGGGTATTAACTATAACTGCGAATAAATGTAAAGACGTACTCAAAAGCTGGTCTTATCGAAATATTGTGTTTGCCCAATCCTTATTAAATACATTTAAACATAGCAACTCTGAACCTGACATGGCCTTAATTGGGTCAGAAGAAAATAAAGAACTTACTACAAATGTCCTTAAACTTCCAGCCAAATATCGAGAAGTCATTTTTCTTCATTACTTTGAGGATTTAAAGGTTCAAGAAATCAGTGATTTGTTATCAATTAAAGAAAATTCGGTTAAAACAAGATTACGTCGTGCCAGGATGCTACTTAAAGAAATGTACTAAGGAGGGTGACAATGGACAAACGATTGAAAGACCTTCGTTCGCGAATGATCGATACAAAAGCTGTCACCTTCGATCATACTCATAAAGATCATATTCGAAGAAGAATTAAGGAAACATCCATTTCTAGATTCAATCTGATAAAATCTCTACAAAACCTTTTTCCTATTGCGCTAACCTACCTTACTCTTCTTTTCCTAGTAGTTAGTACTGGACTATTTGCAGCATCTGAAGTTGGTCTTTTACCTAAGAATAGTTCTGTTAGTGTTAGTGAACATTCTCTTACAAAAGAAATGTTATATGAAAATGTCCTAGCCTCTACAGAAATGATTGATATACAGAAGGATCAGGAAAAAGTTCGCTCTATTGCCCATTCGTACTTAGAAAATCAGCGTAACTGGAAAATCACCAATCATAGCGCTACCTATGGAACTCATTCCACTGTTCTTGTTCAAGGTAAAATCACAGAAGGACATTTTGACAAGATGACTTTTAGTATCTGGATTGAACCAGAAACCGGTCTTCCATTAAACTTTGTGATTCGCAATCAAGAAAGTAGTGTTCTTGAACAATTTAAACTACTTGACGAAACACTCGCCCATGCTGAGCGGCAAAATTAAAGGCTCCCGTTTTAGAACGGGAGCCTTTATTAACTATTTGCATGTGTCATCTAATACTCGGGAAGTATTTAATAGAAATTCCCGATCAAGATCAGGAAGTTCATCGAGATCAATACTTGTTAGTAAGTAGTGATGGAATCGCTGAACATCTGCTTTAATTTCTTTCTGTTGACCATCCGCGGTTAAAATTAGTGCATCAAGTATACCATTTAACATGGATACATCGTCTTTACCGTAGTGTCTAATCTGATAAAAGGCCTTATAAAGATATTGAAAGAAAGGCTTAGGCGTAGTTAATACACGTAAATTTCTCTTATCATCAAAAAACGCTTCCTTAGGTTCATACGTATTGCCAATTTTGGCGAGAATGGTACCAATTCGATTCGTGCAGTTCACAGCCGTGTGAGGATCATTAACAGAGGGAGAAATAGCCCTAAGAGCAATATCAACTAGTTTTTGAATTGAAAATTCTAAGTCTTGGTCATTTATTCTCTCTGTTCCAATTGCAATGATATTTAATATATCACTGGATGAAACCGAAGAAGCATCTTTGGCCCAAATCGTGGCAATCCTAGATCCGTTTTGTACATAGTTTCCTACATCTGCATCTAGTCTTAGTACACTTTCATATTTAGTAGCCAAGTTAACTAGTTTAGCGTAAGGTATTCGCTGAATGTAGCCCATTTTCTCACTGTATATCGGTATTCCAGCCTCTTCTTTTAGCTCTTCTTCTTCCCATCTATCCCACTTTTCAAAAGTTTCACCTTCATGTAATTCACTTTTACTTTCTACAAGGTATAACGATCTGCGGGTGATTTTTTCAATCAGATTGTTGACCTGAACAAAAGTAGCCGAATGATGAATAAACAATACAAAGAACAATAAACACGCAATCGCAAGGATCACTGTTAAGAGAGGCGATAAGATAATCCGACCATCCTTACCAGTTAATAGAAGCATGTTCACAAGGGCAAAGATAAATCCTGCCACAAAAACACCTAGCACGTGCTGTGTAAAGCGGTCAGAAATAAAATCTTGTAACACCCTCGGTGAGAACTGTGAAGAATAAGTTGTCAGCACAACCATAATAGACGAGAATGAAATGGTTGTCATGGTTAATATAGCCGTAATTAACGGAGCATATAGTGCCTGAGCGATTTTCTCCGTAGCTAGAAATAGCTTTGGAATTGTTCCATCCAATTGCGCAATGTACATAATGTCAATCCAAGTACTTAGAGCGACAACTACGATAGATATGGTGCCATATACGACTGGAAGAAACCAGAAGCTGTTGCGTAAATTAATCGATGTCTTAGAATAATTCATGTGTTAAATCCTCTTTCACTATTGTGTCATCTCTTTCTTGTTCCCTCATTCACTTGAGCTAATCCCAATATTTGATGATGGATTAATATCCCAAGCGATAGCCGTGCTTTGTAATATGCCTCAAGCTCTTCTGATGACCCGAATGGTCGCAAAATGAACGCAAACCATGAAGATAACTTTTAATAAATGAACGGTAGAATCCTATATCTATCTTTTCCCCATTCGTGATAAGTTTCTCCAACTGACATATAGAGCATTCTTTCCTCAATCCGGATACGGTATAAGAGAGCCGGGACAATGAGTAGAATGGATAGTAAAATGCCGCCCCACGTGCCTATGTATAATGGAAATCCTATCATGATTAGTAGTAGTCCAGTATATAGAGGATGGCGTAATAAACGATAGGGACCAGAACTAACAAGATCTACTTTGCTTTCTACTACTACATTTCTAGAAAAAAAGCGTCCTAGTTCTTGAATACCCCAATATCTCAATACAATCCCACTTCCATAAAGAAAGAGCCCTAAAACTTGATTAAATATGTTGTTTTGAAATGTGAAAAGATCAATCCCACTAAAATAGAGCGTTCCTATAATCACACCAGAGATCGCTAACAAAATAAAAACAAAGGACCGCTTTTCAGAAGAAGAGGTTTCTGTGTTTTTCTTTCCTCGTTTCATGATAAATTCACTTACCCATAAAACCGAAAGCAGAATGAATAATACATCAATTACACTCATGGCGCTCCCCCTTTATTATACCTTAATCAGCAGTATACCAGACTTCAATCCTTATTGTCTGACATCGATAGTGGCTTTGTATAAAACAGTCACTTTATACAATTCCACAAATGAAAACCCTTACATTAAGCAAAAGTTCTTCACTAGACTTATACAGCTTCGCGAATAAAATGGATATTATTGTAAATAATTCATGTTTTTCACTTCTTATATGGAGTGGTGAGCAAGCCTCTCATCTTCTAAGCGTATGTTAAACGAGTTTAGAGCAAACATCGTCCATATTCTTAGTTATTCTCCACTTATTCGGACTATTTGGGCAAGTCTTGTTGTCAGCACATAAGCGTTTGTTATACTCATAGAGTCAATTGATTAAAGCAATCACACATTTAACGGCAAGTTATATAGGAGTGAAATAATGAATCTAAACGACGAAAAGAAACGAATCGTAATTAAAATCGGAAGCAGCTCTTTAACGAGCAGACTCGGAGACATTAGCCGAAGAAAACTTGAACGACTAGTAGATGACATTGTAATGCTTAAAGATGAAGGACATGAAGTACTTCTAGTATCTTCTGGCGCAGTAGCTGCTGGATATCGCAGACTAGGATGCTTAGAACGTCCAACATCACTTTCAGAAAAACAGGCCGCTGCATCAATCGGTCAGGGACTGTTAATGGAAGCTTACTCAGAACGTTTCATATCTCACGGCTACACTGCTTCACAAATTCTGATTACGCGCAGTGACTTTTCTGATCGCAAAAGATACAACAACGCAAGAAACACTATTAATGTACTTTTAGAACGAGGAATCGTTCCAATTGTTAATGAAAATGATACTGTAACAGTTGAACGTCTAAAATTCGGAGATAATGATACCCTTTCAGCGAAAGTCGCTGCACTTGTGAGTGCCGATCAGCTTATTATTCTTTCTGATATAGATGGACTATATAGTGAAGATCCGAGAAAGAACCCGGATGCTAAACTGTTAGAGCACGTAACTGAAATTACTCCAGAAATCGAAGAATCTGCCGGAGAACCTGGTAGTTCTGTCGGCACTGGTGGCATGAGATCGAAAATTGATGCAGTCAAGATTGCTATGGCATCAGGTACACCTTCTTTCCTTGGAAACGCAACAACTAAAGGAATTATTTATAATGCTGTTCATCAAACAGCAACTGGAACTTACTTTACCCCAGAAGGTCAAACCGAGCTTGATAACAAGAAACAATGGATAGCCTTCAATTCAGGTCCTGAAGGTGAAGTCATCGTGACTGATAAAGCAAGCTCTGAGATTTCTGAACATGAACGGAGTCTTCAACCTGTAGGCGTTCATTATGTACACGGGCACTTTAAGCCAGGGGCAGTTGTGAAACTGACAGACATGGATGGTGAAGAAATAGGTCTGGGTGTTACAAACTATTCTTCCAAGCATTTGAAAATGATTAAAGGACTTCCAACTGAAGAAATTTCTGAGCTTATTGATATTTCAGTGAAAGAAGCCGTTCATATCAATGATTTTGTTTATCACGATCAGCTAGCTATTCCACTCGGTTCATAATAAAAAGAACGATGATTGTGAGGGGTTTTCCCCTTCATCAATCGTTCATTACAGCATTAGGGACAGTTAATTCTAATCTTTTCATTTAGATGAACCTATATTTTAAGATTAGCCTTTTACTGCCCTATACGTCTGAGATAAAATAGAAGAAAAAAATATAGGAGGCGTTTGATGACTACTCTAGATCCGATTAAAGTAAATGTAAAAGAACAAGCAAAGCAAGCACAGGTGGCTTCCAAAGCCCTCTCCTTGCTTACAACTGAGGAAAAAAATCAGGCACTACTGATTATTGCCGATGAGCTCGAAAAAGAAACAGATTATATCCTAAATGAAAACAAGAAAGACCTTGAGCGCGGTAAAGAAAAAGGCTTTACAGAAGCGTTTATGGATCGTTTAAGCTTATCTAAAGAACGCGTAAAAGACTTTGCTAATGGTCTTCGCGAAGTGGCAGAGCTAGAAGATCCGGTTGGAGAAGTCATTTCTGATTGGTCACTTGATAACGGCATGCAAGTCGAACAAGTCCGCGTCCCGCTCGGCGTTATTGGTATGATTTATGAAGCACGTCCAAACGTAACCGTTGATGCGACGGGTCTTGCACTTAAATCAGGAAACGCTATCGTCCTCAAAGGTGGTTCTAACGCTCTTAATTCCAACAAAGGGATTGTTCGCGTAATTCATGAAGCACTTCCAAAAACCAAAATCCCTGTAGACGCGGTTCAACTAATCGCTACAACTGATCGCGAAGCAACGAGTCAACTCTTTACGATGAAAGAACACATTGATGTTCTAATTCCTCGTGGAGGCGGCGCTCTAATTAATACAGTCGTGAACAATGCAACTGTCCCAGTACTAGAGACAGGCGTAGGTAACTGTCATATTTATTTTGATCAGTCAGCTGAAGCTGAGAAGGCAATAAACATCTTGATTAATGCCAAAACAGATCGGCCAGCTGTATGTAATGCAGTTGAAACACTAATCGTTCACAAGAAATGGCTTGAAGAAAATCTGGACGTTTTTGAAAAATCACTAGCTGATCATAACATTAAAGTTCATGGTGATGAGCATATCGTAAACACGTTTAAAGATGCTGTACTTGCTGATGAAGATGACTGGAGTAACGAATACCTTGGTCTTGAAATTGCAATCAAAACAGTCGAAAACACTGAAGAGGCAATTGATCATATTGAAAAGTATGGCACGAAGCATTCTGAAGCGATTATTACAGAAGATGCTAAATCTGCATCCCTATTCCGCAGTCTTGTAGATGCGGCTGCAGTCTATCACAATGCATCCACTCGCTTTACAGACGGCTCTGCTCTAGGCTTTGGGGCGGAAATCGGTATTTCTACCCAAAAACTACATGCTAGAGGACCTATGGGTCTCCCTGCTTTAACAACGATTAAATATTGCATGACAGGTACTGGACAAATCAGATAAACGTACTCTAAACCACCCTTTAAAGAAAAGGGTGGTTTTTCTATTAAGTAGTAGCCATTGAGGATTCTACTATACTGAGCATAACTTTCGTGTAATCTAAGGCTCCCCCCTTATAATTACTCCATACACACGATAAAAGAGAGGATGATAATCATGACATATGAAAACTTATATACTTCAGAAGTGCTAGGAAAGATTTCATTAAAAAATCGCTTTATCGTCGCTCCAATGACTAGAATAACGGCAACAGATGACGGTAGCGCAACAACAACAATGCGCAATTATTATGAGCGTTTTGCGAAAGGAGGATTTGGTGCTATCATCACTGAAGGCATCTATACGGATGAAAGATATAGCCAGGGATATTTAAACCAGCCCGGGTTAACAAATAAAAACCACGTTGAGACGTGGAGAAATATCACGTCTTCCGTTCACGAGTTCGGAACTCCAATAATTGCCCAACTGATGCATGCAGGTGGACAAAGTCAAGGGAATGCATATTCAGATGTAACTGTAGCACCTTCTAATATTCCTCCCAAAGGAGAACAGCTTGGCTTTTATGGAGGATCAGGTCACTTTGATAAACCAACACCCCTTTCGATCGACGATATTAAGGAAGTGAGACACTCCTTTATCAGTGCTGCCCGGCATGCAAAAGAAGCTGGATTTGATGGTGTTGAAATTCATGGGGCCAACGGATATCTTCTTGACCAATTCTTAACAGACTATTTAAACCATCGAAACGATGAATATGGTGGATCACTTGAAAACAGGCTGAGACTTCTAGTTGAAGTGATTGAAGATGTTCGAAATGAAATAGGAGAGGACTTTACAGTTGGCATTCGTATATCTCAAATCAAAGTTGCTGACCCGGCTTATAAATGGCCTGAAGGCGAAAAATCTGCTAAAACCATTTTCTCCATTCTAGAAAAAGAGCTTGATTACATCCACGTCACAGATCCTGATGCAACTCAACCTGCATTTGGAGAGGGAACGAAAACGTTAGCTGCGGCAGCGAAAGCCTTCAGTTCCATTCCAGTGATCGCAAATGGACAGCTAGGTGATCCAGATAAAGCAACTAACCTTATCGGAAGCAAAGAAGGTGATTTTGTTAGCCTTGGTACTAGCGCTCTCGCAAACCCTGACTATCCAAATCGTCTTTCAACCGGAAAAGAGTTAAAACCATTCGATTTCGAAAGTTCTCTTCTTCCGCTTGCTTATATTAAAGAACATGAATTGAAAGAAGAGATCATCAGAAATTAACTCTATAGCCCTCCCTCTCCAAATTGGTGGAAAAGAATAGTATCTACGAGAAAAATGAATAGAAAAAAGCCTACCCAGAATTATTGGTAGGCTTTTTTGTTATGATTATCGTTCTTTGATCTTTTTGAATCATTGATCAGCTTAATAAGAGGATTCATTAGATGACACAGGATGTTGATAATGCAATATCGCTGTTAGTAACGCTTTACACTGAGGTAGTGCAAATTGAATGATCTTACCTAGCATAAAAGCAATGATAATACTGCCAATACCAACTGGTCCTCCCAGCATCCAACCGAGGAGTAACACAGTAATTTCGATACCATTTCTAACCCAATCAATGCGCCAACCTGTTTTTTCAACAATGAGTAACATAATACCATCGCGAGGTCCAGCACCGAGACCAGACGTTACATATAAACCAATACCGTAACCTAGCACAACAACACCGACAATGAATATGACGGCTTGTGCCAACAATGTTTCAGGATCTGGTAAAACATATAAGAAGAAATCAATAAATAATCCCAGTAGCAGCATATTTAGAAAAGCCCCCACTTTCGGAAGTGACCTTGTATAAAGTGAAGTGAAGCTTAGTATAATAAACCCAGTTAGAATAGACCAGCTTCCGATCGTTAATCCAAACTGCTTAAATAAGCCATAGTGAAAAACATCCCAGGGACCAATTCCAAATGTTTTCCCCTTAATGGTCATTGCAATCCCTAGACCAAGAACAGCGAGACCTACGAAAAAGAAACTCCACCGAATGATTTTATTTCGCATTGAAAAGCCCCTCTCAAACAATACAATTTCAAACCTTTGAAACTATATCATAAGAAAGAAAACATAAAAACCACCCGGGAAACTAGGTAATAGAGTTGGAAATCACCTTCTATATTATGTAGCTTTCATTAAGGATAAAAAAAACTGCCTGATTTCTTAATCAGGCAGTTATCTTTTATTTAATTAGTCCATTACCGTTACAGTAACTGTTTTACGACCAAAGTCTAGTGCATCTTGTTGGTCGGCCATGAATAGATCAACTCGATTACCTTGGATTGCGCCGCCAGTATCACCAGCAACGGCTTCTCCGTAACCTTCTACATATACTTTAGAACCTAGTGGGATTACATCAGGGTCAACAGCGATTACTTTTTGATTTGGATTAGCTCTCAAATCAATACCAGTTGCTGTTACACCAGAGCATCCTGTACAGAAAGCAGTGTAAGCTGTTGCTTCCATCTGAATTTCTTGTCCACTTGCCTGTGAAGACTTACTTTCAGTGTTTGATTCTTTTGCAGGCGTGGAATTAGAAGTAGTAGATGTTTGAACTGCTTCCTTATTAGCTGTTTCTTTCGGTGCTGGAGCACTACCACCGTTTAGTACAGACCACGTGTTCTTACCTGCAATACCATCTACCGATAGACCATTGTCAGCTTGGAACGCACGAACTGCTTGTTCAGTGATAGGACCATAAATTCCGTCTACTGTATAGTTATAATAACCGCCAAGCTCTTCTTGTAGTGCTTGTACTTGGTGACCGTGATCACCTTGAACGAGCGTACGCATAGCTTGTCCATTATTTACGCTTTGCATTGCTGAAAATGTATTTGGACCTGCGATACCATCAACTGAAAGACCGTGCTCTTTTTGGAATTGCTTTACAGCACCTTCAGTAATAGATCCGTAGTATCCTGTGGATTCATCATAGTTGAAATACCCCTTGGCAGACAGTACATCCTGTAACTCGACAACGTCGCCGTGTTTTTCACCATAAGAAAGTGTTTGATCTCCTAGTGCCGCCTCTGAAACTACTGGACTAGCAAACATCATTCCAGCTAGTGCTGTGGATGTAACCACGTTTCTTACAATGTTTTTACGAGCTACCATGTATACATTCCTCCTGAGAGTTTTTAATATTGGTGTTGGTTTGTTTATCTCTCAATCACCCATGTTCCACATGATAACAGGCAAATATAACACAGTGATTTTAGTCCAATAACAAGTCGGTTACATAAATATGACAGATTAATACGGTTTTTATAAACTTTGCACAATATAGTACCTAATACCTATTTACGTCATGTGTTTATTACAATTATGTCAACAAACTAGTAAAAACCCTTATTTTAGGTTCTTCAAAAAGAACAAAATTAAATGAATTCTTTTCAATCATGCTCTTGCATTCCCTTTACAAGGTCTTTTATCCTATCATTTTCATTTCATCATTAACTTTCTTTAATTGAAATGGCGTGTCTAATTCATAAAGCCTTCTGTAGCGGTCACTCGACACGAGCAGCTCATCATGCTTTCCTTCCATTACAATTTCACCTTCATCCATAAACAGAATTTGGTCCATTCTTTTCATTCCAACAAGGTGGTGTGTAACCCAAACAACGGTTTTACCATCAAGAACGTGAAAAATTGTAGAGAGTAATTCCTGTTCCGTTCGAGGATCAAGAGCAACAGTAGGTTCATCCAGAAGGACGATCGGTGCATCTTGCAACAAAATACGAGCTAGTGCAATTCGTTGACGCTCTCCTCCCGAGAATCTCATTCCCGCTTCTTCCATAGAAGTTTGATAGCCTTCAGGTAATGCAACAATAAAGTCATGAAGTTGGACGCTTTTCGCCGCTTCATATACCTCTTCATCTGTAGCAGATGGCTTCCCGAGTCGAAGGTTATTCAATACCGATGTATCAAAAAGATAAGGCTGTTGATTAAGTACACTTAACTGTTGTTTATTCCCATTAGTCAGAGCTGTCTCTAAACCGTTTATAGACACACTACCTTCAGAAGGAGAATAGATTCCTTTCATAAGATTAAGAAGACTCGTTTTACCAGAACCACTCGGACCAAGAATAGCAAGCTTTGTTCCCTGAGGTATTTCTAGATTGATATTTTTGAGTATCCATTGTCCTTTGTTCGTTTGATAACTAACCTTATCAAAGCGAAGATGACTGTTTTTCCAAACGCTTTTCTCATCATATTCTTCCTCAGAAGGTTTCTCCAATGACAATCCTTTCAATCGATTAATCGAATCTTCATATCCTGGAAGTTCACTCACAGCATCAGAGAGTGGAAGAAAGGCCTCTGTTAATGGAAAGAGAATAAGAACAAATGCGGCAATTAGCGTATGGGAAATCTGTCCATCCATACTCTGATTTCCTGTCCAAACAAGCATAGATAAAACAATGATTGCAACAACACACTGAGCAGCAAAATTTCGATAAGAAACAAAAGCAGACCGACGTCTCTCTTCCCTATAAATCTCCGCATCATCCTTTTCAACATTTTCAATAAACGTTTTCTGGTGACCGCTAAAGACCCAGTCTCCAATTCCAACCACACCATCTGTTAGCGTGCTGTATTGAGAGCTACGACGACTTTTTAGCATTGCTACATTTTTACGGGTAACTAATAAGGACACTAAAGGAAAGAGAAAGACGAGAATAAAGCCATAGGTGGCCATTAATCCCGCAAATACCCAGGAGAAAGTCCCAAGCATTCCTATCGCGACTGCATATAAAAAGAAACCGATCACAGAAGGGAAGATCGTCTTTACGTAAACATCTTGTAAATATTCAATGTCCTCGGCCATCACACCAAGGAGATCTCCTGTTTTTATACTGGCTCCTTCTTTTAAAACTCTCGGTTCAATGGTTTCATATAATCGAGAGCGCATATGTGAAAGAACCTTTAAAATAATATGGTGACCTAGCAACTTCTCACTATATCTTGAAACAGCACGTAATATGCCAAATGTCCTTACCGCAACAATTGGCACATAGATTAATAGAAGATTTTCCGGTCTAGTGGCAGCTTTAGAAATGAGAAATCCGGATGTAAACATAAGAAAGGCTGCTGAAAATGCTGTCACTAAACCAAGCAGGATGACAAGCGAGAAGAGCTTTGCATTCTCTTTTAAATAGGGAAGAATCCATCCTTTCTTCTCCATTATGAGACCCCCTCCATTTGCAAATACACCATTTGATAGTAGCTACCTCTTCTAGACATGAGATCTTCATGAGTACCAAACTCAACCACTTTACCCTTTTCAAGCATAAGAATCAGATCCATCTCTCTCATCCAATGCAGACGGTGCGTGGCCATGAAAACAAGTTTATCTTCTAATAAGGGAAGGATCTTTTTCTTTATCTCGTATTCTGTTTCAACATCAAGCTGGGCTGTTGGCTCATCTAGAAGTAGAATGGAGCGATCTTCAAGAAATGCGCGAGCTAACGCGATTCTCTGTACCTGACCACCACTTAATTCTCTTCCGCCCTCCCCGATCTTTTCGTTTAAACCATTAGGAAGATGATCAAGGACTTTCCTCAAACCAGCTGCCTCTGCTGCGCGTTCGACCGCTTCTAATGAAGCATCTTGATTATAGAAACGGATATTATTTGCTAAAGTATCATGAAAAAGATGAGGGTGCTGCGGGATATAAAATAACTGCTTCTGCCATTCCTCATGCTTTAGATGGTCCAATTCCTGACCATTTATCTCAATGGTCCCTTCACTTCCTTCAAGAAACCCTCCCAATATGTCAATCAAAGTCGATTTACCAGAACCACTTTCTCCAATGATCCCTATTTTCTGCTTTCCTTTTACTGAAAAAGAGACGTTTTGAAGAGCATTTCTTTCATTTCCATGATCTACGGAAAGATTTTGAATCGTTAAAAGGTCTTTATCAGACCAATGAGGAATCGCTCCATTTTCTTCTTTAAAATCTTGTGTTTGAATCATATCCAATAACCTTCTTCCTGCATCTTGTCCATCCAACGTTGCATGATAATCATTTCCTAGCTCACGAACTGGAAGAAAAAATTCAGGAGAAAGAATTAAAATCGTAAGAGCTGGCATTAAAGATATCTCTCCTTCTACAAGTCGCAATCCAAGAAATACAGCGACTGTAGCGATTCCTAACATTGTAAAAAAGTCGAGAGCAAATGAAGAAAGAAAAGCTACTCGAAGCGTACTCATCGTCGATTTCCGATACTTCTCACTCACTTCTTGAATGCTTCTGGCGTGTTTTCCACTTAATCCAAGATACTTCAGAGTTTCAAGTCCACGAAGGGAATCAACAAAATGATTAGATAAAATGCGATGTGTGCTCCACTGCTTATCCGCCTTCTTCTTCGCAGCTAATCCAAGTAAGATCAGAAAGCCAATCAATATTGGTAGAGTGAGACTTAAAATAATAGCTGACGTCACATCAAGAGTCCAAACATAGATAAGGACAAGCGGAGCAACAATAAGCATGGCCGTTAATTTAGGAATAAATAACTCTAAATAAAGTCGGAATTGTTTTGCCCCGTCAATTAATAACGTAACAAGATTGCCTGTTCCCCATTTCGCTGCATAGCGTGGACCTAACGCAAACAATTTTGCAATGGCATCTTTCTTTATAGAAGCAGCCGTTTGAGCAGCATAACGATCGGTTACTTTGGTCATGATCAACTTAACAAGATGCCTGATAATAAAAGCTATGAGGAAAAGCGAAACAACGAATAAAATCCGTTGCAGTGCTTCTCCATCAAAGAGTCTTGTTACTGCTTCTGCAAGCCATTTCGCCTGCAGGATAATCACGGTCCCTTGAATAACGGTTAATACCGTTAGGATAAACAGCACCTTTTTGACGTCTTTTAATTGAAATAGAATTTTACCCATTAGTAAACCATATCCTTACCATCTACACGCTTTCTGAAAACATAATAGCTCCAGATTTGATAACCAAGTACAAAAGGAAGAAGCGTGAGCGCCACGATGGTCATCACCTTTAATGAATAGTTTCCAGAAGAAGAATTATAAACGGTTAAATTATAAGCGGCATCGATTGAGCTAATCATTACGCGTGGGAATAATGCTACAAATATGGTTGAAACCGTTAATGCGATCCCTGCGCCAGTCATTCCAAATGCCCACCCATCACGATGCTTTTTCAAAAATACGATCGCCAAAAAATAACTGAGTACAATCAGAGCAATAAGCGTTACACTTATAACCCCGCGGTTGCTGAATAAATCCGTTTCAAAATATGAAAGTCCAACAAAAGCGACTAATGAAGCCAGAACACCATAAATCACTTTGCTCGCTAATTTTCTCGCACGCTTCTGAAGATCTCCAACAGTTTTCAGAGTGAGAAATACAAGTCCATGTAAGAAACAAAGCATGGCCACCGTTACCCCACCTAATACCGTGTATACATTGACATAATCACTAAAACCCGCATGGATATTCATTTGTTCATCAATTGGCATTCCTCTTAAAATACTTGTAAAAAGAACCCCAAATAGAAATGGCGGCATAATACTTCCAACGAAAACAACCCAGTCCCACGACTTGATCCACTTAGGGGTATCCACCTTTCCACGAAATTCAAAGGCAACTCCACGAGCGATAAGCGCAAGAAGGACAAACACAAACGGTATATAATAACCGCTGAACATCGTTGCATACCAGTGTGGAAACGCCGCAAATATTGCGCCTCCTCCTGTTAATAACCACACTTCATTCGCATCCCAGAATGGTCCAATCGTGTTAACCATTATTCGCCGCTCTAGCTCATTTCTTCCGAGGAAACGACTGGCCATACCCACACCGAAATCAAACCCTTCGAGAAAGAAAAACCCAACAAACAAAACAGCAACGAGTATAAACCACAGTTCATTAAGTGCGATCATAAATAGGCCCCCTGATCAAACGGATCAACTGCCACTTCTTTGTCCTCATGAGCAGTATGTTCTGATCCCTTTTTAATTTCACGAACGAATAAGTAAACGAGTAAGATAGCGAGAATCGTATAAATCGCAGTAAACGATAGGAATGAGAAAAGCAAGGACGCCTTTGATACGTTTGGAGAGACAGACGCAGAAGTTGTCATCAATCCAAATACCGTCCACGGTTGACGTCCGATTTCCGTCATAATCCATCCAGCTGAGTTCGCAATAAATGGAAACGAAATGAGCCACACCATTCCTTTTAAGTAAAATTGGCTACCCTCAAGCTTTTTGTAGAAATTTAGTAACAACCCGAGGAATGAAGTGAAAATCATTAGCATTCCAGCACCCACCATAATGCGAAAGCTCCAGAAAGTCGTTTTAACTGGAGGAATATAATTCCCCTCTCCGTATTTTTCTTCATACTCTTTTTGCAAGGTCTTCATACCCGGTACTTCACCACTAAACTCTTCATAAGCAAGGTAACTGAGTGCATAAGGTATGTTGATTTCAAATGAATTTTCTTGATTTTTGGAGTCAACCAACGCGAAAGCCGTCCAGGCTGCTGGATCTCCACTGTCTTCCCATAGCGCTTCACTAGCCGCCATCTTCATTGGCTGTGATTCCATTAAATGCTTCGCCTGTGCATGGCCACTAAACGAAACACCCATACCTGAAACAAATGCGACAATCATGGCAATGTTAAATGACTTTCTAAAAAATTCGACTTCCTGTTTACGGAGAATTTTATACGCACTCACGCCTCCAATAAAAAAAGCACCGGTTGCAAGTGCACCAAAGATTACGTGTGGAAATTCGACGAATAGCTGCGGGTTCGTAAGGAGTGCGAAGAAATCATTCATCTCTGCTCTTCCGTTTCGAATCACAAAACCTACTGGTTCCTGCATAAATGAATTCGCTGCTAAAATCCATAACGCTGACATCAACGTTCCGAGTGAGACGAGCCAAATACACATTAAATGAAGTTTCTTCGATAACCGCTCCCATCCAAAAATCCATAAACCAATAAACGTTGATTCCATAAAGAAGGCAAGCAACGCTTCAATCGCAAGCGGAGCTCCAAACACATCTCCAACAAATCGAGAATACTCAGACCAGTTCATCCCAAACTGAAATTCCTGGATAATCCCCGTCACTACCCCAACAGCAAAGTTAATGAGAAACAAGTGCCCCCAGAATTTCGCCATTCGTTTATACACTTCTTCTCCTTTCACAACATAAAGCGTCTCCATGACCGCTACTAGAAAGACAAGCCCAATCGACAATGGAACAAACAAAAAGTGAAAAATCGTTGTTGATCCGAATTGTAGTCTTGCTAGAAATAGTTCACTCATACTAAATCCCCCTCCATCATCTCTAATGACTATTCACATACGCGCAAAGTAACTAATACGTAAATAATCACCATTTAGATACATTCTCCTATGACAAAAGTCTCTTTTCGCTTCTTCCTTAGGTTACCTTAGACGCTAAAATGAGTGAGCAGATGAATTTGAACGGTTTTTGTCTGTCTTGTGTGCGAATTTCGACAGTTGAATCAGAAAGAAGAAGAAAAGTGAGGGATGTCACAGACTGAAAGGAAACGTGTGGTCGTGGTTGATTTAAAAAGCTCTCATAGATATAGACATGGCAAAAAGCGCTTCACAATAGTGAAAAGCGCTTTTATAATCTACCAGTTTGTAATCTATTTATTTTAATAAACGAGGATAACAATTATTGTTTTTTCAACATCAACATCTAATATTCTAGTCATTTTGTTAACCACTTTACATCTTTTTCTGAATCTTCTAATTATAATACAACTATAAAAGCATCATTTGTTCATTAGCAAGCTCTGCTAAATCTTCAATATTATTGATGATGTAGGATTTACCGTTTTTTACAATATAATTTTCACTTTCGAGCCATTTAATATTTTTCGCAATCGTTACTCGAGTTGTTCCTAATAAATTTGCCATTTCTTGATGCGTAAAGCTAATAGATACTTTCACTTTATTCTCTCCTACCTTTTCTCCATATTGAATTGAAAGTTGAATAAAGGCGGCGCATACTCTTGGTAGTGCTTTCATGTAACTTAGATGAAGCGTTTGAGAACAAAGTAAACGGTATTTTCTTGTAATTAAATCTAAAGTCTGGAGGATGTATTCAGGTTTTGCAGAAAGAAACTGGATAAATTGCTTTTTAGGTACTCTTCGAAGAATAACATCTGAAGCAGTGATCGCATTTGACGCATGACGTGAATCTTGATTCAAAGAGCATTCACCAATAATGCCATTCTGCCCAACGATCGAAAGCGCTTTTTCTTCTCCATTTGGAGAGATTAAGAAAAGCCGCACTCGTCCACTTTCAATCAAATAAATGTAGGAACCAACTTCATTTTGAATAAAAATAGTTTCATGCTTTCTAAATGATACCTTATCTGTATTTTCAAACAAATCTGTCCAGGTGTAAGGCAAATGATCAAACCAGGGATTAAGTAAGCTAAACTCTTGTAAGATATCATTCATGTTCTTCACCTCATATGAAAGGAATAAGTGCTAATGAAAACTCTGGTAACGACTAGAATTCGCGCAGAATTTCCAATTTTACAAAAGAAGGTCATGCTTTCAAGCTGTTCACAAAGTGCATTGTCATATGACGTGATTACAGCGATTGAGAACTACAAAGATAGTTTGATTGAAGATGGCATGTCGTGGGAGTTATGGATGGACAAAGTAAATGCAGCGAAACAAAAATTTGCTAAGCTTATCAATTGCTCTCCACATGAAGTTGCTGTCCTCTCATCCGTTTCAGATTCGATTTCAAGTGTTCTACATGCGCTGGACCTAAAGGAGAAGAATGTTTGCGTCACCGAAATGGACTTTCCTTGCATTGGTCAAGCACTCCTGGCTCAGCAGCAAGCTCAAAGCTTCCGTATAACTTATATACCTGAAGAGAACCATACAATCCCACTTGAGCATTACGAGAAATTTATCACAAAAGATACTGCTTTAACCTGTATTCCTCACGTTTCTTATTACAATGGATTTAAGCACGATGTAAAACAAATTGGTGAAATTGCCCATCGAAATGGCTCTCTTCTCATGGTAGATGCATATCAATCAGCTGGGAACGTAAAAATAGATGTTCAGGAAATGGGAATCGACATCCTTATGACCGGGATGCAAAAGTACCTACTAGGTGTACCAGGAATTTCATTTCTATACGTGAAGAAAGAAGTAGCAGAACATTTGCAACCGACAACTACAGGATGGTTTGGACAGCGAAATCCCTTTGACTTCAAATTAAAAGAGCTAGAATATGCTCCATCAGCCCAACGTTTCAATACAGGGACCCCTCCTGTTATAAACGCTTATATTGCTGAAGCAGCTCTTTCATTCATTGAGAAAATCGGAATGGAACAGATTGAACAGCACTTGCAAAAGCTATCAGCTTATACAATTGTTAAAGCAGATGAGTTAGGATTTCGTCTAGCAAGTCCTGATCGCGCCATTCAAAAAGGGTCGAATACAGCCATTTACGTGGACGCTGCTCATCAAATTGAGGAGCAAATGAAGAAAGCCAAGTTCATCGTTTCAGCAAGACAGAATGTTATACGGATCGCACCCCATATTTACAATACAACTGAGGATATTGACGCGTGTCTCACTACATTACGATCTTTAACATAATTCATAAATATGCAACCAGCTAATCTAATGGGATTGGCTGGTTTATTTGAAACTTAAAAAAACCGATAACCTAAATTCAACAAATAAGAGGTTTTATTACTATAATGATATTTTTTTACAAATTCTAACGAAAATGGAAATTAGTATTAATTGTATATTAAATCATTATTATAGTATATTAATAATACATTTGAATTAGATTGACTGTCAATAACACTTCTTGGGAAAAAGAGTGTCGTTTTAGAGAAAGTTCTATTGTGAAGACCATTTTATAATAGAAATACTCCGCGCATTTATATAGCAAATGCGCGGAGTATTAGCCCAATCACCTATTGCTTTTTAAGCAGCTACTCAAGTGATAGAATCACTTTTTGCCTCCCTTTTATGTGAATCATCCTCCCCATTTCTTCGAGCTCTTCTAAATCTTCCTTTACAACTCTAGCGAATAAATTCCCAGGCAACCAACCGGCTGGAAAGAAGGTTCTCGCTTCCTTTCCATAGAAAAGACCAAAGTCATAGATTGGCGATGGATTTCCACCCCAGGCATATGCTGGCATAAACGTAAAAAGTATATCACCAGGCGTAGGGAAGCACGTTAAATTTTCCTTCGCAGGATCATGAAGCTTGCTGTCTTGACACGTATCAACAGGTAATTGAATTGAAATTTCTCTGCCAGTATACATCGCATGTGTGCCTGCAGTTTCAATCGGCTCAGATAGTGCTTGAACAAAAGCCTCCGTTGTAGAAGGAGCTTGCTCAGAAAGCACCTCTGCTTTTAATGATACATCTGAGTCTACAAAATGAATATAAAATGTTGTCATGCATATACCTCCTATACTACGCTAGGTTCAAAGACTAGTTGATTTGTTTGGAAGCGATTAAAATGTAGACTCGATACATCCACTTGAGGAATATTTCCTGTGACCATCGCTGCAAGAGATTCACCAATAGATGGGGACATCATGAACCCGTGTCCACTCATTCCAACCGCCTGATAATACCCTAGTACTCCATCTACATCACCAAGAATTGCCTGGTGATCGGATGTGCTGTCATATCGACCATCAACATGTGTATGGAAAACTAAACTCTCTAGAGGAGGGAAAATTTCCGTTCCTACTTCCGCAGCCCTCACTTGATAATCGAAGGAGTTAAACGGTGGTTTAAGATCTTTACCTAAATAACTTAGATACAATGTACCATCCGTTAATTGTTTTGCAGCAAATCCCTTCTCAAACGAAATTAAGAGGGGCTCTAAAATTCGCTTGGGGACTCGATTCGTATATAAAATTCGCCTGATTTCAAATTCAATCGGTAGAGCAACACCAGCAGTTTCAGCCATTTTCTTAGAACCTAACCCCGCTGCATTAACAACTCGATCAGCCCCAATAAGTCCTCTTTTCTCACAATCTACCCCTTTCACGACGCCATTTTCGACAACGATACGATTCACCGTATCATTTACAAATTCAACACCCTTACGTTTTGCTGCATCCGCAAAACTTTGTGTCACATGATAGGCATCATCTACGAATCCGTCCGTTTCACAAAAAGCTGCTGTCAGAAAACTTGATTCGTTAATACCAGGAATTAATTCCTTCGCTTCCTGGGGAGATATAAACTTAGTCGGAATCCCCAAAGAGTTTTGTAACGCTACGTTTTCAGCATACTTGGCTTTCGCTTCTTCTGAATGAAACGTATTCATATAACCTACACTGCGAAATTTAATTTCATGTTCTGGTTCTAATCTGTCATTAATTTCATTAAAAAACTCGGTGGACGCTTTAGACATTAAACAATTAATTTCCGTACCCCATTGCTGACGAACTCCTCCCGGGCATAGACCCGTAACATCTGAAGCGATGCCTCCTTTATCAATGACTAGAACATTCGCAAAACCCTTCTCTGTTAAAAAATAAGCAATGGAACAACCAATAATTCCTGCACCTACAATCACTGCATCATACATTTTCATTAATTAATCTCCTCTACTGTTTGTTCAAGATGACATGCTACAAAGTGATTTTTATTTGTAACCTTCAAATCAGGGGTCTTTGTCCGACAAGTATCCATCACGTATGGGCACCTCGTATGAAATCTACATCCATCGGGTGGATCTACTGGACTAGGAATATCTCCTTTTAAAATAATTCTTTCTTTCCTTTGCTTAGGATCGGGTTCTGGAATCGCTGATAATAGAGCTTTTGAATAAGGATGTTTTGGAGAATGAAAGAATTCATCTCGGTCAGCGATTTCAACAATTTTACCTAAATACATCACAGCGATTCGATTCGATATATGCTTCACAACGCTTAAGTTATGCGTTATAAACAAATATGTTAAGTCATACTTCTCTTGTAAATCTTGAATCAAATTGAGAACCTGCGCTTGAACCGAAACATCGAGTGCGGATACAGGCTCATCCATAACGATGAGCTTCGGATTCGCTGCAAGTGCCCTCGCAATGCCGATCCGTTGCCTTTGTCCCCCAGAGAACTCGTGGGGATACCGATCAAGATAGCTCTGATTTAAGCCCACATCATTCATAATCTGCTTTACGCGCTCTTTTCTTTCCTTTTTCGAAAGACTCAAGTGAATGCTCATTGGCTCTTCAAGAATTTGTCCAACTTTTAACCTGGGATTTAATGAGGCGTATGGATCTTGAAAAACAATTTGCATGTTCTTTCTTCTCTTTTTTAATTCCCTCGAACTCAGAGCACGAATGTCTTCATTTTCAATAACTA
The DNA here is from genome assembly GCF_056173645.1 of Anaerobacillus sp. QJM3NY_32. Lineage (NCBI taxonomy): Bacteria > Bacillati > Bacillota > Bacilli > Caryophanales > Bacillaceae > Anaerobacillus > Anaerobacillus sp. QJM3NY_32. The sequence goes on from NZ_CM149684.1 coordinate 3,252,066, forward strand.
TTCTTCCTTCAGATGCCTCTAGAAGACGAAGGATTACTCTGCCTGCTGTGGATTTTCCACATCCTGATTCACCAACTAATCCTAACGTTTCACCCTTCTCAATATAAAAACTAATATCATCAACAGCTTTCACATAACTTTTTTCCTTCGAGAAGAAACCTGCGGTATCTACCGGAAACCATTTCTTAAGATTTTCTATTTCCAACAGTCTCTCGTTCATCATTAATCCCCCCTTCGCCTGTCCAGTCTTCACTATTCATCCAACATCTTGTTTTATTCCGACCTACTTCAATAAGCGGTGGTTCCTCACTTAAGCACATGGACTCAACATACTCGCATCGACTAGCAAAACGACATCCTGACTTAACGTCAGATGGATGGGGTACCTGACCTTTGATAGGGCTTAAACGAGCCACGCGATCTTTCAAGCCTGGCATGGATTGAATCAATCCGCGTGAGTATGGATGCTTAGGAGATTCAAAGAATGTCTCAACGTCTGCGTATTCGACAATTCTTCCAAGGTACATGACCGCCACTTTATCAGCAGTTTCAGCCACAACACCAAGATCGTGTGTGATAAGAAGAATGGACGTATCCAGTTTGGTTTTCAAATCATTCATCAAGTCGAGGATTTGCGCCTGAGTTGTCACATCAAGAGCAGTTGTGGGTTCATCTGCAATAAGGAGATCCGGATTGCAGGCAAGGGCCATCGCAATCATGACCCGTTGCCGCATCCCGCCTGATAATTGATGGGGGTATTGATTCACTCTTTGATCTGCCGAAGGAATTCCGACTAAAGTGAGCATATCAATCGCTTTCTTTTTAGCTTCTTTTTTTGAGAGTTTTTGATGTAAGACTAGGACTTCTACAATTTGATTTCCTACAGTATAAACAGGGTTAAGTGATGTCATTGGTTCCTGAAAAATCATTGATATATCATTGCCTCGAATTTTTCTAATCTCTCCATCACTTTTCGTGACAAGGTTTTCTCCTTTAAATAGAACTTCTCCACCGATAATCTTTCCATGAGGTTTGGGGAGCAGCTGAAGTATTGAGAGCGATGTAACGCTCTTACCACTACCTGACTCTCCAACAATACTCAAAGTTTCTCCTTTATTAATTTCAAATGAGACGCCATCAACAGCAGGGGTTTCTTTCTGGTCACTATAAAAATATGTTTTTAGATTTTGGACTTTCAATAAAGGATCCATCTCATCCCCCCTAATTTAAATATGGATATGCCGTGGAGTTTTTGTCAGTATGTCACAGCCACGGTCCGTCACATGAATGATATCTTCTACTCTTACGCCTATTTTATTCGGTACGTATAAACCTGGTTCAACCGTAAAAACCATTCCAGCTTCTACTACTTCCTCCCCATTCAGTACGATTCTTGGATGCTCATGAATAGCTAATCCAACACCATGCCCAAGTCCACGGAGACAATAGGATTCAATTCCTTCATTTTGAAAGACCCTTCTCGTGACAGCATCAATTTCATGACCTGTCCTCCCTGGCTTTATCACGGCAATCGCCTGTTCAAGGGCTTTATGAACAATTCGATCATATTGCTGTAGTTCTTGATTGGGAGAGCCAATCCAAATCGTTCTTGTCATGTCAGACATATAACCCTTGTACTTTACACCAAAATCAATCAAAAGAAAGTGATCATTTTTCACCACATTTGATGAAGGCGTAGCATGAGGTAAAGCTGCGCGAATGTCAGAAGCTACGATCGTGCCAAAAGCTGGTCCATCATGCCCATTTTTCCCGATTAAATACTCAAGCTCCACAGCCACCTCTTTTTCCGTCATTCCCGGTTGAATCCGAGGGAGAAGCTCATGAAAAGACTGATCTGCAATCTCTACAGCTTGCTTGATTAGCTTCAATTCCTTCTCATCTTTTAAACGCCTCATCGAATGGAATTCTGAAGAAAGCGGAACCCATTCCATATGAGGTAGTAAGTTTTGAAGGTTATGGAAGAACTGCACAGTTAATGAATTAGCTTCATAGCCAATCGTCTTGATTGTTTTTGTAGAGAAGATGTCCTTCATCATTTCATATGGATCAATTCCATAAATATAGATCTCAAATCCTTCTGTCTGCTCATTTGCCCGCACTGCGTATCGCTGATCAGTGATTAAACTATGGTCATTTGATGTAATGAAAACGTATCCGTTGCTCCCAGTAAAGCCGGACAAGTACCTTCGATTTTCATAGGAATTGACAAACACAGCATCAAGGTGATTTTTCTGCATTATTTTCTTCAGCTTTTCAATTCTTTCTAGCATCTCACTCTCCTGTAAGTGAGAAGATTCGGGGGACACCCGAACCCTCGTTGTGTCTTATTTGAAATCATCACTCTGATACTGACCAGCTTTCAGCACTAAATGTTACCCCACGAAAATCTGGTTCGAACCCATTAACACGATTGTTTACAACGAACGGTGATTCTTGTTCGTATAACGGAATCCAAATTTCATCTTCCGCTAACTTTTGGCTAACATCCCAAATCAACTGCTGACGCTTATCAAAATCAATTTCCGTTGTTTGAGCTTCTAAAAGCTCATCTACCTTTTGATCAGAGTACCCGACAAAGTTATAACCATTAGGAGGCATATATTCACTGCCGAAATAACTACGGTATTCATCTGGATCTACTTCAATACCAAATCCGAGAATGTATGCATCGTAGTCATCCTTCGTTACTTCACGCTGTTTTCCGTCATCAGTCTTAGGGAGAAGCTTCGTTACAAGCGTTGGAAAATCAAGCGATCTCAGTTCGACTTTCACACCAATTTTTTCCCACATTTGCTTTAATAGGACTGCGGACTTTTCTCTTTCTTTCGTTCCGGTTGGTACTTCCATCATGAAACTCAACTCATTACCATCCTTCTCATAAATCCCCTCACTATTTTTTTCATAACCTGCTTCTTCTAGCAGTTGTTCTGACTTGGCCGTATCAAAATCATAGATCGGTAGATCTGGACTATGGGACCAGTGCTTAGAAGGGAAAATATCATCCGCTATATTCCCATATTCACCAAGAATGGAAGTGACAATCGACTCCTTGTCTACAGCATGAGCCAATGCCTGTCGTACTTTAGGGTCATCGAAATGAGCACTTTTCGTGTTAAAGCCTACATAATAAACACTTAGTGAATTTTGTGTCACAAGACTCGCATAATCCAGTGATTCAACTGAAGGTGTTTCAGAAACAGGAACCGGGGAGATATCGACATCCTTACTAAGCACTGAGGCTAGCATAGTATTCGCATCGCCAAAACGAGCAATCAGTCGGTCAAGTTTAGGCGTTTCTCCAAAGTAGTCTTTGTTCGCTTCTAATTCAATGTATTGACCTGTTTCCCATTTCACGAATTTGAATGGTCCTGTACCAATTGGAGAGCGATTAGATTCATGTTTGGCCCACTCACCTGGGGAAACATCCTTTAGCACATGCTCCGGTAAGATTCCAATAAATAACCCAGATACGAAAGGTGCAAAAGGTTCTTTCGTTGTAAATTTAATTGTTGTATCATCTACTACTTCAATACCTTCAATACTTTTAGCTTTACCTTCTTTGTATTCAGCAGCTCCCACAAGTGGATCTACCCTCCAATAGGCACCAGAGTCATAGGCTCCATCTGCAAGCGAAGTGAACGTAAAGGCAACATCGTCCGCAGTAAATGCTTCACCGTCGTGCCATGTAACCCCATCTTTTAGCTTAAATGTATATATTTTACCATCTTCAGATACTTCCCAACTCTCAGCCAAACGCCCTTCCATCTTTAATTCTTGATCGGGAACAACTAGAGAATCGAATACCATGTGTGTGATGTCGGTATCAGATGTAGTTGCCCAGATCGCTGGATTCAAGTTTCCTGGCTCACTGTTAAAAGCAATCGTAACTGTTCCGCCAACAACCTCCTCTGTTTCGGCAGTAGATGCCTTTTCTGCATTATTAGTAGAAGAACAAGCTGTTAATAAAAGAGTGAATATTAAGAAAATAATCCCTACAAAACCCTTTTTCCCCATTTAGACCGCCCCTTTTAATTTTTCATTTTTGGATCTAAAGCATCTCGAAGACCGTCACCAACAAAGTTAATACATAAAATTGTAATCAATATCGCAAATCCAGCCGGCATCCATACCCACGGCTTGAATTGTAATACCATAATAGAAGTGGCTTCATTCAGCATATTACCCCAGCTTGGAACAGGTTGTTGAACACCAACGCCTAGAAAGCTTAAGGCTGATTCTGTTAAGATCGCTTCTGCAGTTTGCAACGTCCCCTGCACAACGATCGGTGCCATGATATTCGGCAATATATGCTTCATAATGATAATGAAGTCTCGCTGTCCCATTGCTCGCGTTGCTTCGATGTAGTCCATCTCTCTTAGTCTTAAAACTTCACCTCGTACTAGCCTGGTCATGGTTGTCCAGCTAACGAGGCCGATAATAAGCATGACATTAAATAGGTTAGGTTTTAAAATTGTTGCAACCGTAATAGCTAGAAACAAAACAGGGAAACAAATCACAACATCGGTAATACGCATAATAATCGTATCTATCCATCTACCGTAATAACCTGCAATGACTCCGAGAAGAACACCAGTGACAGTTGCAATCATCACGGCTACAAATGCAACGCTTAATGAGACTCTACCACCGTATATAATGCGTGAAAGCATATCTCTTCCAAGACTATCGGTTCCTAAAATATGTTCGCTTCCTGGAGGTGCAAGAACATCTAATGTACCTGCTTCACTTTTGATAGAGTCATAGGGACTATAAGGTGCAAGAACAGGTGCCATGATCGATGCCAGTAACAACACCATGAGAATAACAGCACCGATTAAGGCAAGTCGGTTCTTCTTAAATCGCTTCCAAGCTGCATTATCTCGCCAACTTTTACTTTCCTCTGTCTGAACAATGATCTTCTCTTCAGAAACTTCTAAGCTGCCATTCATCTCACTCCCCCTTTCCATTAACTACTTTCAGTATCTAATTCTCGGGTCTGCCCATGCATACATCACATCTGCTAGTAGGTTTCCTGACATAACTAGGATCGAAGTAAAGAGATTCAATGCCATAATAACTGGATATTCTCGAGCTACAATCGATTGGATACCGAGACTCCCCATCCCTGGCCAGTTAAAAATATGTTCAGTAATGTAAGCTCCTCCAAATAGAAATGGGATGGAAAGACCAAATATCGTAATGACAGGAATTAAAGCGTTTCTCAGTCCGTGTTTTAAATAAACAACCTTTTTACTTAATCCTTTCGAATCAGCTGTGCGAATGAAATCTTGATTGAGAACTTCAAGCATACTGGACCTTGTAAACCTCATCACAACCGCTATTGTTGGAAGTGCTAGAACGATGGCAGGTAGCGTAACATGCTTGAGGTAATCTACAAACAATTGAAATCCACTATAATCTGCTCCAACCGTGATCATTCCTGAAGTTGGAAGCCAACCTAACTTTAATGCAAAAATAAAGATTAATGCTAATCCAAAAAAGAAGGATGGTATGGAAATACCTACGAATGAAATAACGGTTAGCACATAATCTGGTAGCTTGTAGCGATGTGTTGCAGAATAAACGCCGAGTGGCACACCGATTGCAAATGCCATGATGAAAGCTGTTCCCGTTAATAGTAGTGTAGCTGGTAGCCTTTCAACAATAAGCCCTCCGACAGATTGACCCGTCTTCACTGTATAACCGAAGTTCCCCTGCGCAATTTCCTTTAGCCACGTGACATATTGCACAGGTAGCGAATCGTTCATACCGAGATTTTCTTGAGCGCGCTGCATTTCTTCAGCGGATATTTTAGGGTCAATCATTGTTTGCATGGGATTACCCGGGGCAAGTTGCATGATGGCGAAGGTCATAATTGTAATACCAATTAAAATTGGAATAGATTGGAGTAGCCTTTTAATCAGATACTTTTTCAACTTCCTTCTCCTCCCGTTCTTTGCTGAATGGAATGAGAATGAGTTCATTCTGCCTAGTCGTCAAGTAACGAATCCCTTCAGATGTGACAACAACATTCTCTTCAACGATAAAATGGATGCCATTATCTAAGAAAAGAGTAGGTTCTATCGTAAAAACCATTCCTTCTTTCACTTCTCCAAGTGGTGCTGCCCCATACCGTTCCCATTTCGGTCCAAGAAGTATGCCACCGTCGTGCACATCTCTTCCTATTTGATGTCCTGTAGCATGGGAGATTTCTGGAAATCCCTGCGACAAGTAAAACCTTCTCGCTGCATCATCAACTTCATAACCTTTTGCACCTGGTTTAATCGCTGCCCCAGCCATCGAAATTGCTTCATGGACAGATTGAAATGCTTGATGAATATGATCTGGTGGTTCACTTTCTCCTTCTTTCAGAAAATAAACGGTTCGGGCAATATCAGAGACGTATCCTTCCACATCCACACTAAAATCGAAAATAACAAGATCACCGCCCTTTACCACTGCCTCTCCAGGCTCTCTGTGTGCAACGTTCTCTTTTAAAACGATTGGCATAGAAAGCTTACGATCAATACCGTTTACAACATGACGCTTTTCCATTTCTTCCACAAAAAGCTTCCCAAGCGCTCTCTCTGACATTCCAATTTTCATTCTTTGGAAGACGGTACTGTAAATTTCCTCGGTTATGTTAATCGCCTGTTCAATTCTATTGATTTCGGTCTTTGTTTTAATACTTCGAATGGAGGATAAGAATGTTTCAGATGATACAATCTCTCCTTTAAAAACTTCACATAGGGTTCTAGTGAGCCAGCGGTATCTCCCAGCGGTTAACCCATCGGCAAGGTGTTCCTCAACTGAGAAATTCAAGGCAATCTTATTAGGTTTCATTTCTGATATCACACCTGTTAAAAGGCCAGCTAAATTACCATCATGCTTGTACACCTTATCGAAAAGTCTGGATTCCTCAATATCTTGAGCATCAATACTACTACATAGTGCAAATTTCTGACGATCTTTCGTAACCATAAAGACCCCTGGACCAACAGTTCCTACTCCAGTTACAAGGGGAATGCATGGATCACTGCCTTCTGATGTATAGATAAGCCATGCGTCTATATCCAATTGCTGAAGATGGTCAATCACTTGATTCATTTTCTCTTGTTGAACTTGATACAACTTCGCCCCCTCCTTTCATCATGCAGTATTCTTGAACAACATTTCTCATCATCTCTACGCCATATTGAAATGAATCGATCTCAATTCGTTCATCTACCTGATGAACCCTTTTGAGTACCTCCGTAAAAGGCGTGAGCGTTGGGGATAAGCCATAGATATTTCTAGCATTCTGACCTATAAATCGACCATCAGTTTTACCAAGCGCCGTAAATGGGACCCACTCCATACTTCGACTCTCACGAAACGAAAACTTTTTGAACAATTGAACCATTTCACTAAGCGCATCACTTTCATAACCTTGTTCAAAAGAAAGAATCTCGACTCCTACTTCCTTACGAGCAAGGAGCGGAATGATCTGCTCCACAAATTGCTTTTCAGTTTGATATGGAAGAAGTCTAAATTCAATGATAGCCTCTGCTTTATAAGGAACAACATTTAGCTGTTCCCCTATGCTAATATGTTCAACTGTATAAGTGAGTTGCGACATGTACTCACGTAATTGACGAACAAAACTAAGCTGATCATTTATAAGCTTCTGTTCTTTTATGCGTAGCTTAAAAAACTTTTCAACGTTATAGGTCGAGGAGGCAAATCCCGTTTCTTGAAGAAGACTTAACACATGTGTTAGATGATCGATCGCTTGATTTACTGGTGGACTACCCGCATGCCCACCTTCACCAGTGGCAGTTAATTTCACTCTAGCTGTACCTTTTTCACCACAGGCATACAGCATGTAGCATTGATCAACTCCTTCAACAGTAAAACCTCCGCCCTCACTTAGAACCGTTGCTCCATTAAAAATTTCCGGATGAGTTTTCGCTAAATAGGACATACCCTCCGCACTTCCATTTTCTTCATCCGCTGTCGAAACGAAATAGATATCTCGATTTAGTAGGAACCCCTTCCTTTTTAATGATATAAAGGCGATCAAATGCATAACGGTTAACTGTTTCGTATCAAGAGTCCCTCTCCCCCAAATAGCTTCACCTGCAACGGCAGCGCTAAAAGGAGGATAAGACCATTCCTGTTCATTGGCGGCTACAACGTCAAGATGAGAAAGGAGGACAAGGGGCTCTTCTTTCTTTCCACACCCATGTAACTTAGCCACAATAGAGGCGCGATTAGCTGTACTGAACAAGATAGTAGAATCAATGTTTTCTTTTGCTAATTCTTCTTTGAGATAAGTAGCCGCTAGGATTTCACTTTGCTTTTCATTTGTTGTATCGATTTTAATTAAATTTCTTAGCCACAGTTCTGCTTTTCCCATAAGATTCAAAGCGTTCACCTGCCTGACTCGATTATGACAAGTTCAGTTTGCCTTTCACTTAGAATAAGTGGCCCTTGCTCCGTTACCAGAACATTCTCTTCTACAAGGATACAAGGAAGACCGTTGTCCTGAATAACGGTTGGTTCAATAGCGTAAATTTCGCCAGCAGCAATAACTCCTTCAACCTCTGGTCTAATCGGTATACGTTTTGGCCCGAGAATCGTCCCTCCATCATGTGTTTCTCTTCCTACCTGATGACCGACCGAATGACGAATCGTTGGATATCCGGCTTCTTCTATCACTTTTCTGCCAGCTGCATCTACCTCGAATCCCGCCTTGTTAGGTAACAACGATTCGATAGAAGCATCAATAGCCGCAATAGCCGTATTGAATGCATGCTGAACTTCAACAGGCGGATACGTTTCTTGTTCCGGTAGGAAATAGCAAGTTCTCGCAATATCTGATACATAGTCATTTAATTTCAGACTAAAATCAATAATAAGTAGATCGCCAGGCTTCGTTACATGACTCGCTGGTTTGCGATGGGCTAATCCTTTTCGAACGATACAAACGAGAGGAGGATCATGCGGATGGCCGAGACCATTCGAAGCGCCCCTCCTCTTCATTTCTTGAACAAAAAGATCCCCTATTTCAATTTCCGTCATCCCGCAAACTATCTGACCAAAGACTACCTGATAGATTTCTGTCGTCATCGTAATCGCTTGTTGTATCTGCTCAATTTCAGAATGAGTTTTGATACTACGTAGCTTCTTCAAGAGCCTTTCACTGCTCGTCTCAATCTGTTGTAATCGATTCCTGCCAAGAACTTTTTCTAACCAAAGGTACATCCCTTGAGTTAATCCATCACATAAATGATCGGATTCAGATATATTTAAAGCTACTTTCTGAGGATTTAGCTGGTTAAAAATATTTAGAAACGATTCTTCCATACTAGCTTCATAAGTAAGAATTCTATGAAATAAGCCGATCGCTTCATAGCTTCCTCGATCGCTAACAGAGGTTAATGCCAAATGTTCTCCATTACTTCTTAGGAAAATAGCTGCCATATGAACAGAGCGGATGCCTACTAATAAAGGGAGAGCTGGATCTGAGCCTTCTCTCGTCAGAATGAGCCACGAATCAATTCCATTCTGCTTCATTAGTTGAACAGCCTGATCTGCTTTTTCAAATGTGATATCAGGTACCATTGCTTTCATCTTCCTCACCCCCTATTCCAACTAACAATCTGTACAAGTTCTTGATCCCCAAAATAAAAGAATTCAATGGGATCCGTTCATCCACCCCATGTACCATTTTAATTACTCGATCAAATGTCATATCAGGTAACATCGGACAGTAACCGTAAATATGAGAAGCATAGGATACAACATGCTTTGAGTCACTACCTCCTATAGATAGAAACGGTACTACTTTTGCATGAGGAACCTCTTTTTTTAATTCTTTTTCAAATAATGCAAGATGTGACTGGTTTAAGGTCGTTTCAAATCCTTCGGTATACGATTCAATGCTGCATTCAACAGGTAATCCGTCTAGAATCGTGTTGAGCCAATTCTCAAATTCACTTCTAGAGATTGAAGGAACAGGTCGACAATCTAAATGAAGTTCATACTCTCCTCGAAGGATAGGATGCTTTCTTCCCCCATTCCATTTTGTTACAGTAACAGTAGTTGAAGCCATTGCCCGAAGTAGTGATTGATATTCTGGCACCAATTCGAGAAAATCATCAAGTTGTAACTCAGAGAAAGAATGTCCATATTCTGAAGCGATTGTTTCAAACAACGTTTTTGTAGAAGAAGGAATGGTATCATTTAGTTTGATATGCTTTAATTTTTGTATCACTTGCAATATGGTTTGTAGACTTGACTGATCGGGTAAATAGGAATTGCTTGGGGTTTGACCTTTTGCGTTTATTTTAACGATGGCACGACCTTTTTGCCCTGTCTCACATAAGTAATATGCTCTGTCACCTATGAGGATTGGGAATCCTCCCCCTTCATTAAAGACTGTTGTTTGATTAAAAAAGCCTGGATTCTCTTGTATAAATGGGAGAAGACCATAACGACTTCCACTCTCCTCGTCCGAAGTAGCTACCATCACAATATCTCGCTTAAGATCAATACCATTTCGTTTTAATAGAATAAGTACCATTAAATGTGTTATCGTAAGTTGCTTCGTATCGATGGTTCCTCTTCCCCATATCTCTTCATTTACAACTTCTCCATTAAACGGAGGAACCTTCCAATCTTCTGCATTCGCTGGAACGACATCTACATGAGACAATAAAACCACAGGCGACTCATATTCTTTTTTTAGAGATATAATGATATTTCCTCTATTTGCTGCCGTCTTCTGAATTGAAGTTTGAAGACCATTTTCTTCGGCGATTTTTGCTAAATAGAGAATAGCATCCATTTCATTTTGAAGCTTCGTTGTTGTTTCGATTTGAATCAATTTACTTAAATAAAAAGTAGCTTCTTCTTTGACGACATTCCAATCCCCCAGGCTCATCCCCACCTTTTGAGTACCACTTACTTTTTATTTATTATATAATTTGATTTTTTACTTTAATGTAAAGTAGTTTACAAAATCTAAATTTTCTAACAATTAATCCCGAACGAACATATCCTTTGATTGGGAAAGTCTCTGAGATCAGTTGTGCGCTAGTTTATTAACATAGAATAGCTACATAAATAACTGCTACAAAGCAGAAAACTTCTTTAGAGGTTGGAACTCACATAGTCCAACTTTTTTCATTTATGATTTATTAAAAATCATCAAAATATTTTTCGCTTTAAACTGTTTCATTTGATAAAAGTATTAAGTTACCTCTTTCGATTAGACAAAAAAGAGCATTATTCGGGTGGTGACAGGCACTTTTCCTCAATTAACCATTGCTTTATTCATCCTATCTAAGCTATATTTGAATTTGTGTTTTTCAAATCAAAAGCGCTTTCATCGAGATACTATAAAGCTAGAGCTTAACTGGAGGCAATTGTTCAATGAAAATGTATTTATATCCGTTGCTCGTCATTATCGGGGCTAGCAGTTACGGTGTTGTTTCAACCATCATTAAATTAGCAATAGGTAGTGGCTTTACAGCATCTGAAGCTGTTACGAGTCAATTCTTTATCGGCTTTTTGATTGCCGTGCTAATCTTTCTCATCACTAATCGACAAAAGCTAAGTTTCTCTGGAATTAAAATCCTTATTTTCGCGGGGATTTTTACAGGCTTAACGAATATTCTCTATGGACAATCATTAAATTATTTACCAGCATCCCTAGCTGTCGTCTTGCTCTTTCAATTCACATGGATTGGCATGCTAATCTCAAGTATTTCAAAACGCCAGCTTCCAACACGAATGGAAATACTTTCACTTATTATCTTAATTGGCGGAACGATTCCTGCTGCAGGACTCATTGATGCTGACTTATCAAACATCCCTTTGCAAGGCTGGTTATGGGGGCTTGGAGCAGCACTTTGTTATTCACTCTTCCTCTATTTCAATGGGAAAGCAAACGCCAAAATGAATACATCAAACCGATTAGTCATCGTGTCCTTTTTTGCGTTCTTGATGTCAGCGGTTTTTCAATCTCCTGAAATTATTTGGAATGGTACATTGCTCACAGAAGGACTATGGGTCTACGGAATTGCACTTGGCTTATTTGGAATGATCATTCCTGTTTTCCTATTTTCCATCGCGATTCCAAAGGTCGGCCTTGGGAAATCCTCCATTCTTAGTGCGATTGAACTTCCGATCGCTGTCATGGTTTCCGTCATCTTATTAAGTGAAACAGTATCGGTTCTGCAAGTTGCAGGTATTGTGATTATTATCATTGGCATGACGCTGCCTACTCTTTTCAGTGAACATATAAGCATTAGTCGAAGAAAAATAGTGGAGCAACAATAATGAAAACACCTCATCCAAATTAAATTTGATGAGGTGTTTTTGCTTTACTCTTATATTTGAATTCAATCGGTCCAACATTCATATCAAACGAACCATCATGATACAAAAGTGGAGACCGCTCCGTTCCACGTTTCGAATATTTTCTCAACGTGACTAACGCTCATATCTTGTGGATCGGTAAAAACAATTTTTGCAACCGTAACCCAATAAGCAATGTGATTCTTTACAAAAAGAGGAGAAGGTTTTTCCTTCATAGACTTAAAGCTTCCAACTTCATTTGGTACTGCACGCTGAAAAAAGCACGTATCTTAATTCAGAAGGTTTATGAAAAATAACCATTTCTTTGCGCCTTGAGCAAAAAGAAAAAGCATTCACCAAGTAACACATGGGAGTACTTGTTATTAAACACGACTATTCGTTCATCTAATTTATTTATCTAAAACCTTAAGACTCTTTTCCTTCATTTATCATTTCCACAATTGGCCGAATGGCAATAAACAGTCCTGCGATAATGAGCCACCCTAGTGATACATACGTCCATCCTTTAAAGAAACTTAAACTGTATTCATAGCCAGTGATGAACATAATTCCTGGGAAGATGATGATGAAAACAGCGGTTAACCCTATGGCCCACCTTACGCAAAGTTTCGCATCTTTATCGAGCTGCTCGTTCAAGTCGAATCTCCTCCTCTTCTTCAAATTCTTCGTCATCAAAGCTTTTGAATTTATCTTTCAATGTATCAAAATCAAATTCTTGATTAGCCATTAGTCCGTGACCAACAGAAATAACACCACTTACGATAAACACGGTAATATTCCCGAAGAACATCGATTCAAGCTGTCCGAGCGAACCACCACTCACTTCTCCAAACATTACATATGCGGACGTAATCCAAGCTGTTACTCCAAGAATAAATCCAGACAATGCCCCATAAAATGTTCCTTCATTCGTCGCTTTTCTCCACAATAATCCTAACGTTACTGGAATAACGGCTCCACTTACGAAGATGCCCATTGCCATATACACAAACCCTAAACTTATCCCTACATAGAAAAGGAGAATAGACAGAAGCCCCATCATTAGTCCAAAGCTTAACGTTACTTTTCGGGATACTTTGAGTAATTTTTGGCTGCTTGCTTTTGGATTGATCGAATGACGATAAATGTCTGTTACGACAATATTCGTAATAGCTGTTAATTCTGCTGCTCCAGTCGACATTACGGCCATAAATAGCATTGCGAGAAAAAGGATTGACCCTACACTACCAAGAAGATAGGAAGCCATTTCAGGCGCAACAGAATCTGGAGTACTAATCGGCACGCCAAGACCAGCTGCACTTACACCTAGGAAAGTGGCAATCGCAAAAGGAATAGAAAACCAGGCAATTCCTCCATATATGTATGCTCGTGAAGTTGCACTATCTTTACTAGCAATTGCTCGCTGCCAGTAGGCCTGATCAACGAAAACGGCACCGAAGTTACCAATAATATTAATCATACCGAAAAAGAGTCCTGGAATAGAAGCCATCGTAAGCATTGATGTAGAAGATGGAAGATCTTGAAGTCCTTCATAGATGGGGGTTGTTCCAAATTTCATGTAGATCGCTACCGCGAAAATGGTAAGAATTAAAAAGATCATAATCGTATTGAAGTAATCAGCGACAAAGGAAGCTTTTAATCCGCCAATCATGGTGTAGATCGTGAAGGTAAGGGGGATGAGAAAGGCTGCTACAAACAAATTCATACCTGTTAGGGAATTTAGAGCAATGGCTCCGCCGAGAATAACCATTGCTGTGACTAAAATGTTGGTCATAAGAGCAAAGACCATAATCAGTCGGTGATTTTTCTTATCAAAACGCTGACCGATAAATTCAAGAAACGTATGCGCATTTGGTGCCCTACGCTTCAATTGTATGGCTACAATCGCAAACAGCAACACTTGAATACAAGCACCAGCAGCATACCAATATGGTCCGCTTATCCCGTACTGATACCCAGTCGAAGAGGACATCATTAAGGTAGCCGCCCACGTCCATGCTGCAATAATTGACGCGCTCGTTAACCCTACACCTACGCTACGACCAGCGGTACTATACTGCTCCGCCGTCATCGCCTGTTTTCGTCTTCGCTGCATGAAAAACGTAAGACCTGTAAAAAACACTCCAAAGACTAAAAGCAACAGATAACCAACACTGGATGATAACATATGATTCCTCCAAATCGTTGAATTACGCAATACGTTAAAGCATTACATTCACCGCTTCAACTGATTTGTTAAATTATGTAACAAAGTTTCATCAATCAAAATTACCTATGTCATTTTTCCTAACATCGTTAACCTGTTAGATATTCCTTCAAGATCAGTTTGACTAATCAACCAATTTTGAACAAGTGCTAGACTGATAACGGTCAAATTATACTGGAAAGCTATTTCATACTTAGGAATAACACTCAAAAATTCCATTTATTTTATTACAATTCCATATTTTTTCATTTTTTTTGTTTATTAACTGGAAATTAAGGGGTATTATGTCATAGTATATAAGTTACATTTTTTGCCGATGTGTGTATTAAACCTATCAAGTTATTACAAATTATGCTAATTATATATAAGAAAGACTGATGCAGTTCTGTAGGAATAATGCACACATTACTAATTTAAGAGGAGTGATTTTGAATGGCAGGTCAAATTCGCGTAACACCGGAAGAACTTATTACGATGTCTCAACGCTATCAAACAGAAGAAAGTAAAGTAGAGGAACAAATTGGTAATTTAGACAAAATGATTGCTGAGTTAGAAGGTATGTGGGAAGGTGCTGCAAGCCAAGCTTTTAGTGATCAATATCAGTCTCTTCGTCCATCTTTCGTAGACATGCAACGTCTCCTCGCTGATATCTCAACACAACTAGCAAGCACTGCGAAATCTCTTGAAGATGCTGACGCACAAATTGCTAATCAAATTCGCGGATAAGCGATAAAGAATTGATCGGGAGCGCTTAGGCGCTCCTTCCTTATGAGGTGAACTATATGTACATTGAAGTAACGGTCGATCTCCATCATTACAAAAAAGGTCGCTTTATTGACCTCAGACTATCAAACTATCATTCAGTCAAGAAACTCATTGAAATAGTGTGCCAAACGGAACAAATCCAAACTCCTCCAGATCAAACGGGGTGGGTTAGGCTAGTGAATAAGCATAAGGTAGTAGCCGCTAATGAGAGATTAATTGATGCTGGGATTATGACAGGAGATCGAATTGAAATACTTTGAAGGAGATCACAACCATGTCGAATCAAGTGAAACCCTATCTTGAAACACAAATAGATGCAAAAATTATTAGCGAAAAAGATGTCATTACCTTTCTGTTTCAGAAAGAGAAAATCAAATTCGATGAATTGTCAGAAGTTCATTTCCTAAGCGAGATCCATACCGGGATCCCGAAAACAATTGAAATGAATGAGGATGAGGTAAGCATCCAGCACAAACTTTCACCTTCCATTATCGCTCTTCCAGCGAAGCTTAAGGAAATGACTGAAAGCGATCGTCTCACAAGTGCCTATCAACTGGTGCAAAAAGTAAAGGACCACCGCTACAAGCGTCTTAACTTAATTATTTGTCCAGATAATCTTGTGCTGGATCAGGGATTGACGCCACATTTTTTACATTTCGGCGTAAAGGAAAGTCTTCCCCCTTATGAGGAAGATCCTGAACGTATTCTTGATGAAACACGAGCAACAGTTGCAGCTATGATGAATCCAGAGCAATCATTTGAACAATACCTACATTATTCTGACACGCTCACACTGTCATCTGAACTAAAACAAGTGCTTCAAGCCAAAACACTTCATGAGCTTCAGCCAATCATTCATTCACAAATTGAACACTTACATACGAAAGAATCTGAATTCATTAAAGTGAATAAAAAGAAGTGGAAAACAAGTCGTTATTTCCTTCTTGGCGTATCTATTTGCTTACTACCAGCTTTACTCTACTCTCTTTACTCTTTGTTTCTTCTCCAACCAAAGCAGGAGAATATCGTCCAGGCACAGGAGAACTTTTTAACGAATGAGTATAGTGAGGTTGTGAACTCGCTTCAATCTTATGACATTGACGACATTCCAAAAGTGACGCAATATCAGCTAGCCCTCTCCTATATCATCAATGAATCTCTAACAGATGAACAAAAAGAAAGTGTGCGTAATACGATCTCCCTTCAATCTGACCCAAGGTATTATAAGTATTGGATTCATATTGGACGCGGAGAAGCGGAACAAGCACTTGAAATCGCACGTTATTTAGAAGATCGCGACTTATTAATGTATGGCATTTTGAAGCGCAAGGAACAGGTTAAAGCTGATTCAGATCTGGAAAGCGAGAAAAAGCAGCAGATGATCAATGAGTTAGAGCAAGAATTTGAAGAATACGAAAGAGAAATAGAAGAGCAGCAGCAAGAAGAGGAAGAAGCCCAGCAGGAAACAACAAATGAAGAGAAGCAACAAGGTGACCAGAAAAAAGAAGAAAAATAGATCGGAGGTGAAATAATGGAGCAATTATGGGTGTTCTTTCGTGGTACGTATCAAATGATTGAACTTGATAAGCAGTCAAACCACCCTATCACAATTGGCACTAGTATCAATCACACTTTTACTATACCCTCGTCCAATTCAGACGAGCATGTCTACTCGGTACAGCTTCATAACGAGAACTTTCATTTGCAAAAAGATGATGAAGAGAGTATTCCATTGTCTCTCAATAAGCGCTCTACTTTTGAATTAGGTTCTGAAGAAGTTGCCATCATGATAACTCCTAAAGCGAAGAAGCACATTTACTACATTGATGATCAGCAGGAAGTAACCATTTCGAGGTCCTCATCAGAGATTCAAATGAGGGCTCTTCCTGAAAAAGTTAGCCTTGTTTTAACCCGTGAGAAGAAACATTGGACAATTACAGCTACTAGTCAAACAACCGTTTATCATAATGGTTCGCTCTTACATAGTAAATCACCACTTCAAATCGGTGACATGATTTTCCTGCCGATGATGACATTGACACTAATAGCTGAGGATATGCTTGAGGTAACAAGTCCAGAGACGTTTGAAACCTCTCTCCCAGAGGCCACGATTCCGTCATCTGAAATGAAGAAAAAATACCCAAACTATCGTCGTACGCCGAGGATGATGTATGAATTACCTGAGAATAAGATTGATCTATCCTTCCCTACTCAAGAATCTGATCGGAATAATCGAAGCCTTTGGATTATTATCCTTCCTCCATTAATGATGCTTATCGTTATGGGGTTAGTAGCGATTCTTATTCCAAGAGGCATTTTCATTCTTATTTCTGTTGTTATGTTTACGACAACACTCGTTACATCGACAGTGCAATATTTTAAAGATAAAAGTCATCAAAAGAAATCAAAAGCACGTAAGAAACGGATATATAAAAGATACCTTGAGGATAAGCGACACGAACTTCATGAATTGGCTCAAAAGCAGAGAAAAGTTCTTACGTTCCACTACCCTAGCTTTGAGCGAATGAAATACTTAACCGAGCAGGTTTCTGACCGTTTATGGGAACGTAGCCTAGAGAGTCCTGACTTCCTTCAATTTCGCTTAGGAACGGGAACGGTACCAGCAAGCTATAAAATATCCGTTAATTCAGCTGACATGTCGACACGAGAAATGGATGAACTATTAGAAGAATCCCAGAACCTGAAGCGAGTATACAATGAACTGCACTCCCTTCCTATTACCGCAGACTTATTCCAGGGAGCAATTGGCCTTATCGGAAAAGAAGCAGTTGTTAAAAATGAACTGCATCAAATCATTGGACAGCTGGCCTTCTTCCATAGCTATCATGACATCCGATTTGTCTTCATCTTTAATGAAGAGGAATACGCCGAATGGGAATGGATGAAATGGTTACCGCACTTGCAAATGCCGGGATCATTTGCAAAAGGGTTTATTTATAATGAGCAAACGCGAGATCAGCTCCTCTCTTCGATCTATGAAATGATTCGAGAACGGGATCTAGAAGAAGATAAAGAAAAGCTACGATTCGCACCACATTATGTGTTTATTATTTCGAATCACAACTTAATCTCGGACCATGTCATTTTGGAGTACTTAGAAAGTGAACATACACATCTTGGTCTTTCAACTATTTTCGTTGCAGAGGCTAAAGAGAGCCTATCAGACAATATCCATACGCTGATTCGCTATATTAACAAGAGCGAAGGCGATATTCTCATTCAAGAGAAAAAAGCAGCCGAAATTTCATTCGAACTTGATCAGCACAAGCAAAGTGGTAATGAACAGTTTTCCCGAATGCTCCGCACGCTGAATCACCAGCGCGGCATAACGAATTCCATTCCTGAGAAAGTATCCTTCCTGCAAATGTTGAATATGGAAGATATTGATGAATTACCGGTTTCACATAATTGGGTGACGAATCAATCATCGAAATCACTTGCAGCACCAGTGGGACTTAAAGGGCGCCAGGATGTTGTGGAATTAAATCTTCATGAGAAAGCTCATGGTCCCCACGGATTACTTGCTGGTACAACTGGATCCGGGAAGAGTGAATTTTTACAAACATATATTCTTTCGCTAGCCGTCCACTACCATCCACATGAAGTGGCATTTCTGTTAATTGACTATAAAGGTGGAGGTATGGCACAGCCATTTAAACAAATCCCTCACTTGTTAGGGACAATTACAAATATAGAAGGTAGCGAAAATTTCAGTACGCGAGCACTCGCTTCCATAAAAAGTGAGTTAAAGAAACGACAAACCATCTTTGATCAGTATGAAGTGAGTCATATTAATGACTATACGGTTCTTTATAAAAATGGCGTAGCGGCTGTACCTATGCCTCATCTCTTTTTAATTTCTGATGAATTTGCTGAGTTAAAAACAGAAGAGCCAGAATTTATTAAAGAGCTTGTCAGTGCTGCACGAATTGGTCGAAGTCTAGGTGTGCATCTCATTCTTGCCACGCAAAAACCTGGTGGCGTAATTGATAATCAGATCTGGAGTAACGCTCGTTTCCGCGTCGCTCTAAAAGTACAAAACGTAGAGGATAGTCGTGAAATTTTAAAGAACGGTGATGCTGCATCACTAACCGTGACAGGTCGGGCATACTTACAGGTTGGGAATAATGAGGTGTACGATTTATTTCAATCGGCCTATAGCCGAGCGACATATATGGAAGACACCTCCGATATGGAAGATGAGGTTGCCTTAGTTACTGATCTTGGTCTCGTTCCTCTGTCAGAGCTATCATCATCAAAAGAAAGTAAGAAAAAGAAGCAAAGTGAAATCGAAGTAATTGTAGATAAAATCGTAGATGTCCAGCAGGAACTTGGACTCAGTAGATTGCCGAGTCCATGGCTTCCACCACTCGAAAAGCGATTGTATCGTCATGATTTTGAATCAGATAAGAAGAAAATCGCCTTTGCCCTGCTGGATGAACCTGAAAAACAAGCACAATCTCCATACGATTATGAATTAATTAAGGATGGCAATGTTGGCATATTTGGCTCATCAGGTTTTGGGAAGACGCAAACCATCTTAACGTTACTTATGAGCATCGCATCAACAAACACGCCGGAAGAAGCGCAATTTTATATACTTGATTTCGGTAACGGTGGTTTATTATCCATTAAGAACTTGCCTCATACGGGAGATTATTTCTTAATAGATGAGGAACGCAAACTAAACAAATTGTTGAAGTTCATTCAGGAAGAATTTACGAAGCGTAAACGACTCTTTCAGCGTGAAGAAGTGAGCTCCATTACGATGTACAATCGTCTAAATGACAAACCTCTTCCTCTTCTCTTTATTACGATCGATAACTATGATCTCGTAAAAGAAGAACTGATGGACCTTGATCCGATCTTCACTCAGTTTGCGCGAGACGGACAGTCGCTCGGTATTTATATGATCTTGAGCGCTACGCGTTTGAACTCGGTTCGTCAGGCACTGATGAATAACCTTAAAACAAAAATTGTCCATTATTTATTAGATAACTCAGAAGCTTACACCGTTCTTGGAAGAATCCCCTTTGCTCCAGAAGCAGTACCGGGTAGAGCCATAATGAAGAAGGAGAAAACACACTTCGGTCAAATAGTGCTACCAACTAGAGGGGAAGATGACTATGAACAGCTAGCTTCATTGAAAGAAGAAGTCCAAATGCTACAAGACAAATACCGTGATGTGAGCAAGCCTGAAGCTATTCCAATGCTACCGACTGATCTTACGTTAAAGACGTTCCATACGTACATTCCAGCTTCGGAATCAAAGAAAACTTATCCGATTGGATTGCATGAAGAAACAGTTAAGCCTGTTTTCCTTTCCTTTGCGCAGACTTCCCATTGTCTTGTACTTGGACAGGCCCAGAAAGGTAAAACCAATATCATGCGTCTTCTTACGCAGCAAGCGTTACAGCAAGAAGGTGATCATATTGCTATATTTGATTCAATCGATCGCGGACTTTTTCATCTAAAAGACGAAGTAAACACGACTTATTTAGAAACAAAAGAACAAATCGAAGAATGGATTGAACAAGTGACAACTGAATTCAAGTCACGTGCAATCACCTATCATGAGAGTATGAATAATGGCCAAACACTTGCTGAATTCTCAAGAGTTTTCCTCTTTATTGATGGATATGGACGATTTTCCCAAACTCTCGGAAACCTCCTTCAGGATCGAATGACCGCATTAATGAAAAACTATAGCCACCTCGGCTTAAGTATTATCGCATCTGGCAGTAGCAATGAACTAACGAAAGGATACGATCCGCTTACGGTCGAATTAAAGCAAATTCGTCAAATTATACTATTAATGAAGAAATCCGATCAAACGCTCATTAATCTACCTTTTGACCGGAAAGAACCCGATATTAAAGCCGGATTTGCTTATTACGTTCAAAGCGAACAAGCGCAAAAAATCCAGGTTCCACTTGTCCAAATAGAAAGGAAGGTACATGCGTGAAAGAGAAGAAAAGCATCCTTAAACTCATTCTCGTAACAGCGATCATTTTAGTTCTTCCACTCATATACTTTACTTCCATTGGAGAAAATCCAATGAAGAAGAAAGAGAGCGCAACGAAAACCATCGCTGTTATTAATGAAGATACGGGAACAGAAGAAGACGAGGAAGTAGTGAAGTTCGGAAATGACGTCCCTCCCATTCTTAAATCTGAATCAAAATACAATTGGGAAGTCGTTGGACGTAGTGCCGGAGAAAATGGACTAAACAATCAAAAGTATGATGCCATAGTGTACATCCCGTCAACATTCTCTGAGAAGATTCTAACTTATGATGAAAACCAACCTGAACAAACAAAACTAGAATACACGGTTCAGAATCAACTAAATGCCATCAATAAAGAGAAAGTTTTGCTTGAACTTGAGCAAGCAACAAATCGCGTTAATACGAAGATGTCTTCTCTTTATTGGAACTATGTATCAAACGATCTCGTCAACATCCAACAAGAGTTTGATCAAATTGTAGAGAAAGAGAAAGCATTCCAGCAAACAATGCTCTCCTTCTATACACCAAGCTCCAAAGACCTTGCTGAGCAAATGGAGCAGCAAGTGTCGATGCTTGCCAATCTTCAATCAACGTCAGAAAATGCTGAGGAACGAGCAGCAGATCAAACAAATACGATGGAAGATTTTCAAGAAAATCTAGCAAACTTTGTTACTTATACGAATGACTATCGTGAGTATCAGCAGAAACAACAAGAAGTTCTTGAACAAATTCAAGCTGATTCAGTCGATTCGATTTCACAGGCAACTGAAATGCCTCAACCGATGTTTATGAACAACAAAGAATTGTTCGAAGGTAAATCTGAGAGCGTTCTTGAAAACATGTCTCAGGTAGAAAATCAGATGATGCAGCAGCAAGAAATGTTTGCTGGTTTAAAAGAACTTCGGTATGACCAGGTTGAGCGCCAGGTTAACGATTTCTATACGCTACAAGAGCGAATTCTTAATTACTATCAGCAGCTAAAAGACTCCATGGTTTTAAATGAACTAGAAGGAGAAATCGCCACGCTTAGTAATAAGCTCGGTGATGGAGATGAGATTGTCATTCCCGATGACCCTGAACTACCTGAGGTCCCTGAAGATCCAGAAGAACCCGTTGATCCGGAAGAGCCAGGTGAAGAAGAAGATCCAATGGAAGACCTTACGAAACTTCTAAAGAGCTTACAGGATGAAGAGCCTCCTGTGATCGATGAAGATGGAGAAACAAATGGTCCAACTCCAGTTGATTTAAGTGCAGAACGCAATGAGTTGTTAGCCATCGCACAGGAAATTGTGACGCTACAGGAAACGTTGATTGCGCTCGAGGAACCAAAAGTAGAAGATCTTCAAACCGCATCGACAACGTTATTAACGCTCAACGATCGGATAAAGCAAACCGAGCAGCAACTTTTAGCCAAAGAAGGCGGCGACAAACCACTTGACGGCGAATTGGAAGAGCTAAAGAAGCTTATCGATACGCTAACTGAAGAGAATAAAAGTTTACTTGTACAAATTGAAGAGTTAACAAAGGAAGTTGAAAAGCTAACAAAAGAAAACGAAACGCTCTCTTCTCAAAAAGAAACGTTAATGGAACAGGTTGATGTATTAAAAGAGTCAAATACCGAGTTAAAAGACTTGCTAGTAATGGTATCTGATAAGATTTATCGTATTTCATCCGGCATTAATGAAAAAGAAAATGCGATTCTAGCATCACCTGCTCTATCACAAGCTAGAAAAGATACGCTATCCGTCTTTTTCCAACGTCCGATCAAAGGTACGAATTTGACGGATGTTCTTCAGTACTATGCATACCTGGATCGATATGAAGCAACGCTAAATAGTATGCTTTCTAAAAACAACGTGAAAGAAACCGTTCTACAGGACAATGACCTTCGTGAAGAAGTGAATAGCATGTTAGAACTAACCAACAAAGAAGAAGGCCAATGGGACGCGGTTGGAACTCAAGTACCAAAAACGAGCGACGCCCTGACGACGTTACAAGATGATTTCACTGTCTTTTTAGCGGACTACAAAAACGTTCTCGACACACAGCAAGCGAAGTTACTCGAAAGCTTGAATGGAATTGAAGAAGAAGCAGATAACGTTCTAAACCAGATGCAACAAGCTCAGCAACAAACCCCTGATGAAACTACGCAGGGTACGCAAGTTATGAGCAATCATGATCAAGTTAAAAGTCAGATGGGTTCTTTGTATGATTGGGTGGATTCAATTGAAGATAGCCAATCCGAAATTCTTACCTACACTGATGAACTCCAGTCTCGAGTGGCTGAAGTGCAAACAGACGCTAACACACTGAATAATAAGTGGGACACGAATGTTGCTTCAACCCTTATGATTCGTGATGATGTCTTTAACGTCATGGGGAATGCGTTTGTAGATGGTCGATCAAATGATTACGTCTATGATTTCCTAGCTACTCCAATTGACGTCACCGGTAGCGTCTTTACAGATAAGAAAGATACGAATCTTCCACCTGTTGTGATTTTATTCATTATTCTCTTAAGCAGCTTATTGATTGGTTATGCAAGCTACTACTTCCAACATGGTCCGTGGTGGTTGCAAAGTATCTTATTCTTAATGCTGACAAGTATCGTTGGTCTCGTTATAAGTCTCTACAGCTTATCGATTTACCCTTTAGGAAACGATCGTTCAATGGAATGGACAATCTTTACGATCTTACTTTTATTAAGCTGTGCAGCGTTAATTCGCGTTGCCTTTATGGGACATCATTTATTAGGATGGCTAGTCACAGTTGGCCTCGTTGCCCTGTTTGTGACACCTTTACTTGCACTTTCGACACCGAACTTTAGCTTTACTGATCCAATGTCTCGCGTGTATATGTCTATACAGAACAGTACACAAACGCTCTTTACTGAAGGTGCGATGATTTTAACCGCTATTTTAATTGTCCTGATCATTATTCAATATGCTTTAAACAAACGCTCATGGACACAAACTAAAGAGGATGAGGCTCATGAAGCCTAAAATTATCTGTCTTATTACAACGATCTTTCTCTGCTGTCACCTTGTTCCAGTGGCAGTAGAAGCAAATACGGACATAAACGAGTTATTACCGAATGAATATCAAAAAAACAAGTTCAAGAAAAACACTGACTTGATCCATGATTCTTCAAACTCGAAGGAAATGGAAGAGATTTCTGAAGATCAGAAGACGATTTCATTTAACGAGAAAAAAGTTTTTAACCCTGAGAATACCCTAAGTGAATTATTTCTTTCCATGAGTAAAGAAAATAGCACAATTAAAGATAAAGCGGAGAATTTAAACCTTTTCTCTGAGACGGAGACAGCAGCTTTTAAATCGATTAACGAAGAAGATACAGAAACAACGTCATCCTCTTTTCAACTACTGATTGGTATTTTAATTGGTGTGTGCCTCATCGTTCTAATCATGGTGTTAGTGATTTATAATCGATTGTCGTCTTCGAAAAGCTAATCGCTCATCAAAAAAGCTACGGTCCATTTCCTGGACCGTAGCTTTTTAATTTCAAGTATCTAATAGATGGAATCGCCATAGAACCAGAAAAATCATTTTCACTTTTTAGTGGTAAATAACATTTTCTTGAGAAAACAACATCCACTCACATCCTTTCTACTTTTTACCTATTTTTAACCTTCTACTTAAACTTCTCCATTCCCGTTTCACTTTAAAAATTGAGATTAATGAAGTTGCTAAACGTTTATTAATAGTTCTATATAACCATTATTTCTAACTATTCTATATTTTAAGATAATTACAAGGCCTCATGAGAGAAGTTCAATTCCACCTTATAATTGTAAATAGATTACATATTAGGAGGAATTTATTTGAGAAAAAAGTTTATTGCCCCCCTTGTTATGACGACTGCCTTAATAACTGCATCGCTCCCTTATAATAATGTTCTAGCCGTCCAGCCTGATCATCAAGTGGAGAACCAGATAGTTAAGCAATGGAACGAAAAAGCGAACGTTCCGCTATTCGTGAAAGAGAAGCAAGCAGTTAAACGTTCTTCTACTTCTGCTGAAGATGCTCTAAACTACTTGCAACAAAATAAAGAAAAAGTTAATATCAAAAATCCAAAAGCAGACCTAAAAAAGAACAATTCCGCCAAGGATGAACTTGGAATGACTCACGTCAGGTTTAATCAAACAAAGAACGGCGTCCCCGTCGAAGGGGCTGAGATTATTGTTCACTACAATATGGATAATGAAATCACTGTCGTAAACGGAGCTTATAATGAAGATATCGAAGCAAGTAAGCTCGATACTAAACCTACCCTTTCTTCAGAAGAAGCATTGCAAGTCGCAAAATCTTCTACTCATGCTCCTTCTACATTAGATCAAGTTCCAACATCCGAGTTAGTTGTATATCCATTTGAAGGAAAAAATCACCTCACCTACAAAGTGAATGTGAACTTCTTAGGTGATGAGCCTGGTAACTGGTATGTTTTTGTTGATGCTACGTCTGGTAAAGTTGTGGATCAATATAACGCCATCATGGACGCAGGTCATTTTAAAACCCAAACCGGGACTGGTACCGGGGTACTCGGCGATCATCGTCTTCTCCACGTGACAAAAAGCAAAGGTGAAAAAGAAGGCACCGTTTTTCAACTAGCTGATTACAGTCACGAAGGATTAGATGGGATCATCACCTATGATTACTCAAAAAATTATCTTGAATTGTTTTCAAACAAAAGCGCGGCGTTTAAATCTGAATTTGCAGAACCTGCTGTTGATGCTCACTATAATTCGGAACAAGTGTATGACTATTACTTAAGTGAGCATGGACGGAACTCTCTCGATGATAACGGCATGCAGATCCAATCAGTCGTTCATTACGGAGATAATTACAACAATGCTTTCTGGAATGGGACTTACATGGTATATGGAGATGGCGATGGTGAATTCTTCATCCCTCTTGCTGCTAGCCTGGATGTAGCAGCACATGAAATGACTCACGGGGTCACATCTAATTCAGCTAACCTCATCTATCGTTTTCAATCCGGCGCTTTGAATGAATCCTTCTCGGATATTTTCGGCGCATTAATTGATGACTCAGACTGGGAGATCGGGGAAGACATTATGGCACCCGCTGCCGTTGCAGATGGACGCACTTCTCTTAGAAGCTTAAGTAATCCTAGTAAATACCCTGTTGGTGCTGCTTATGTTGCTTATGGAAACGGTGAAGGAATGTATCCATCCCATATGGATGAATTTTACGACCTTCCAGCTAACTTAGATAACGGCGGTGTTCACATCAACTCTTCAATTATTAATCACGCCGCTTACCTAACCGCTCAAGACATTGGCCGTGAGAAGCTTGGGCAAATCTATTATCGTGCTCTGACTCAATACCTTACAGCTAACTCTGACTTTAGTGATGCACGACAAGCTATCGTGCAATCTGCTATTGACCTTTACGGTGAAGGTAGCGCTGAAGTGGTGGCTGCTGCAGGTGGATTTGATTCGGTAGGGATTATGGAGTAAAACAGATCAATAGAAATAAGCATGAAGCGAACTGGCTTCATGCTTTTTCTATTTCTTTCATCTTGTTTAGAGACTATTAATGAATTATCCAATAAAAAATAGTTTCATAAGCTTCCTTGCTATATTTAGATTGGCTGCTTTCTTAATAATGGAGACGGAACTACACTCACCGACAGAAATTATTTCACACTTGTAAGTTAACTAGTATTTATGGAATAATTTTATAGATAAGAAAACAAAAAGGAATAATTAAACCTCGTTAGTTGCTAGCTTATGTCTTGAAAACAATCTTTGGGAGAGTTCCACTTATGACCTTTATCTTTAGGACTTTATCATCCTTTCTTTCAGCCTTTACTGTGTCACTTATCATACACACTTTAATGTATCTATTTGACAATACTATTGAGAGTGCATTCCATCTCTCAGATGCGATGCTTAATGCCTATCTAATGCTTCCATTTTTCATTTTGATTGGTGTACCGATCTCTATCTTTATTGATTGGTATTTAACTAGAAAGGAACGGAGCCTTTATCGGTATCATTTTCTCGCTTATACACTCGCAGGAATAGTACTTTCTTCTATTTTGCCTATTATTTTCGATAGTGGCAGAGTAGTTGAGTGGCTTGCTACCTTTAGTATTCTCATTGGATGTTCCCTGATTTATTTTCATTACCTGTTACTACTAAAGAAATGGCTTAAGTTCTATAAGAGTATACCGCTCAAATCCTAACTCAATTTCTGAAGTCAGAACTTGAGTTTTTTATTTTAATTTAATTTGGTATTTCAACTTTGTTTTATTGAATCTAACCATATTGCTAGCTTTAAACAAAACACACTAGCCTTTCAACGCATTAAAATGCTATAATGACAATATTTTAAATATTAAAACAAAGGAAGGCGTTTTGGTCATGAGGTACGGATTTGCTAAGAGAGTGCAGCATCTTCAATCATCTGCAGTGCGCGATATTTTAAAAATCACGAATAAAGGAGATGTCATTTCGTTTGCGGGAGGGTTACCAGACGACGAACTTTTTCCTGTAGAGGCAGTACAAGATGCATTTTCGAAAACATTTCAGTCAGGAGGAAAGGCTTTTCAATACGATGCCACAGAGGGATATGCTCCACTTCGAGAGGTACTTGTTGATCGCATGGACAAGAAAGGCATCGCTTCACGCGTGGATGATATTATGCTTACCACTGGTTCACAACAAGCAATCGACTTATTTGCGCGGGTAATGTTTAACCCCGGAGATATTGTTCTAACAGAAAACCCAACTTATCTTGCAGCAGTACAGGTTTTTCAATCGTATGAAGTGAAAATTATCCCTGTTGATTCGGATGAGCATGGAATGGTACCAGAGGATCTTGATTATAAAATGAAAAAGTATATGCCGAAGTGTGTGTACGTTGTCCCAACCTTCTCAAATCCGATGGGAAAAGTTTGGTCACTTGAACGACGACAACACCTACTTGATACAGCAATAAAAAAGAAAGTGATTATTTTTGAAGATGATCCGTACGGAGAAATCAAGTTCGATGGAACAAAAACATATACCCCTATATCTGCGTTAGACGATGGATCACACACAGTCTATACGAGTACCTTTTCTAAAACCGTTGTTCCTGCGTTACGAACAGGTTGGATCAAAGGACCTCATCAAATCATCCGCATTATGGCACAAGCAAAGCAAGCGGCTGATTTGCATTCAAACTCTCTTGCTCACCAAGCACTCTATCACCTTTGCTCCGACTTTGATTTGAACGGTCACATTCAAAACCTCAGGAGTACATATTTTGAACGAATGAAGGTCATGCAACGATTGCTTGATCAAGCTGATCTACCTGGACTTTCTTATACGGTTCCTAAAGGCGGCATGTTCTTTTGGGTAGAACTACCAGAAGGCATTGATACGACGCTTTTATTAAATACGGCTGTAAAAAAAGGTGCGGCTTATGTACCAGGAGCTCCTTTCTATGTTTCAGATCCGAAGAAAAATACAATGCGTCTCAATTTCACTCATTCCACTCAGGATAAAATAGAGAAAGGAATGGAAATTCTAGTAGACGTCTTTCAAGGGGCAGCTGAACTGGATTTAAAAAAGATCCATCAGTAGGTATTCTATCTTTTTTTAGCTTTGTTTAAACGGAAGTGACCTCCTAATCATAAGAGGTCACTTGTATTTTACACCCATTTCACCTTTTTACCAGCTAGATTTTTTCACGCCAGGAATTTGTCCTTTATGAGCATACTCACGAAAAGCAATTCGGGACATCTTGAACTTTCTTAAATATGCTCTCGGTCTCCCTGTTACTTCACAACGATTTGTAAGACGAGTTGGTGAAGAATCACGAGGCAGCTTACGCAATGCTTCATAATCTCCTTTTTCTTTTAACTCTTTTCGAATCTGAGCGTATTGCTGAACGAGCTTCTGACGTTTCTTTTCTTTAGCTACTTTAGATTTTTTAGCCATCTAACTCTTCCTCTCTTCGTGGTATTTTGGTAAATTGTCAGAGAATGTCGACCAATCTTCCTCCATCTCATGATCAGTCAATAGACAACAATCAAGCGACTGTTCGATTTGCTCCTGGTCCAAATGAAGACCAATCATCACAAGTTCCGTCATGCGATCGCCGTGAAGATCATCCCAGCGTTCTAGTAGTTCAGGAGCTTCATGAATCAACTGTTTTTGCTCTTCAATCGAATAGGTTGCAATCCAGTTTCCAGCCGCTTCAATACTAAGGGACGGACCTGCTTGAGACAATAATCCCGTTACGTTATTTCGAGAAGCAAGCCAGAAGAATCCCTTTGCACGAACAATTTCGTCTGGCCATTGTTCAAGCCAAGATAGCCACCTTCCAGGATGAAATGGGCGCTTCCTCCGATAGACAAAAGAAGATATACCGTATTCTTCCGTTTCGGGAATATGTTCATTATTAAGTTCCTTGATCCATCCAGCACTCTGACTTGCAGCTTCAAAGTTAAATAACTTTGTGTTGAGCACTTGATCAAGAGAAAGATTGGCATGAGTTGTTGGTATAATAATGGCATCAGGATTAAGTGTACTTAAGACGGATACTAATTTTCCTATCGCTGTTTTATTCATTAAATCTGTTTTATTAAGCAATAGAACATTCGCAAATTCAATTTGATCAATTAATAGACCCACCACTTCACGCTGGTCATCCTCTGACGATTCTTCCTCACGATCTATTAAGGTTTCTCCTGATTTATAGTCATGCCAGAATCGATTACCATCAACGACGGTAACCATTGTATCTAACCTGCACAAGCGACTAAGGTCAATGCCTAACGCTTCGTCCATGTATGTAAAGGTTTGAGCTACGGGAACCGGTTCCGAAATGCCTGTTGATTCAATAACCAGATAATCAATCTCTCCTCCTTCCACCAATTCTTTTACTTCAATCATCAAATCTTCCCTTAACGTACAACAGATACATCCATTATGAAGTTCCACCAACTTTTCATCAGTTCTAGCAAAACCACTTTTAATTAGTTCAGCATCAATATTAATTTCACTCATATCGTTGACGATCACAGCAATCCGGCGCTTCTCTCTATTTGCAAGAATATGATTTAACAACGTCGTTTTACCAGATCCCAAATATCCACTTAACACTGTCACTGGGACTTTATTGGTCATACTTTTCATCCTCCAAATCAAAATTATTACGATTTAAAACGTGTGCTTTTCATAATTCGTTCTGTCGCTTTCCTCGCTCCAATAATATTGCGTGAAGCTGGACCGATCTCAAGCTCCGCAAGAGGTCCCATAACAAATAGGTGTGGGCACCATTCCAGGCTTTCTTCCACAATTGGATAACCGCAATTAGCACACGTAAGGTCTTCTTTAGCGATTAATTGAAGAAGCCAACGTTGATTTGTTAACGCTCGTTCAAAGCCTGTAGCAAAGAGCACCGTTGCTGGTCGATAAACTGTTGATTCTTTTGTCATTAATTCATTGGATTCACTAGAAACAGTTTGAATTTCATTTTGAACAATCGATAACTTCCCTTGCTTTTTTAAGTGATGCAATCGACTGTAAAGTTCAGAAGGAATGGAGCCACGATGTCTTGCTTGATGAATCATCTTTCTTCTAACATCATAGTTCTTAACCTGAGAATAAGCGTCCAAATATTTGGGCCCAAGCCACCCAGGATCGCTGTCAAAGTTATGTACACGAAATGGATGACGAGACATTAATGTGACTTCCCTAGGAAACCGACGAGACAGACCAATAGCTGTATGGACTGCCGTAATTCCTCCTCCAACGATCAAAAAAGGTGGCTTTATATTATCCATGTTTAGTTCAGAATCAAATATGTGATACCCATTATTCCATTCAGTTGCCCATGTCGGATAGTGCAGTTCATTATTACCAATCGCAATAACACTATTTTTTGTATAATAAATGTGGTGATCTTCCGTTTCAATTTCCCAAAATGGTCCTTGTTTCTTCATTAGCTTCACCTTCGTTTGACACCAACTATCTTGTAAGCAAGCTTCTTCAAAAACGGAGGTTGCATGTTGATTAAAGAGACCTAATGAGGGGCGATCATAGTAACCGTAAAAAGGGTTGTCATAGTTCATCTTTTTCGCATATTTGTCTAAACTGAAAGGAGATACATCAATGTGGTGAACAGAAGGCGACCGAAGAAACGGCATCTGAATGCGCTCGGTTCTCTCCTTCCACCTTTCAAGCGGTCCGGAATGGGGATCAATAATTAAGATCTCTTCTTTTTTAACTTTTCCGCTTTTCAAAAGGGACGTTGCGATCGTACAACCGTGAATACCTCCACCTATAATAATCCATTCATACATATGACCACCCCCGCAAATCGTAACTGTTACGATTTGTATTGTATACTAGATAAATTTATAATGCAATCTCTCATTCCAAATTGATTATATATATCATAGAAAAAAAAGGGATATGCTCCCTTTCTAAAATGGATAAACATATGGATCTTTAGGGGCCTCAATTTGCTTCATTTCATCTGGTAGTAAAAGCATCATTTCTTGACCGTTATAAGATGTGTTCGAAATTGTTCCCGTTACCTCGACCCATGTATCTTCTTCAATGGAATGAACTTGATCACTTTCAATTAAAGTTCCATAGACACTTGCATCTGCCACGCAACAGTTCATACCAAATCTAGCGACAACGATTTGCTTGTCATTAAAATCGGGTTCACGGTACACAAAACCTTTGATCGTCAATTTTTTCCCAATGAATTGCTCCAAATTCAAATCGATTGTTGTAATCACATCGAGGTAATTTTTATTCGTTATTTGAATGTGGTCCATTCCAGAATATTTTTCTGCAAGCTCATCGTATTTATTATAATCAGCAGAATAGCCCGAAGAGGTGTTTGAAGCAGGAGATTTAGCTGCTTCATTCTTCACTCGCTCATCCATTTCCTCCATGTAAGCTTCTGGATCTTCCAGAAATTTATCCACGTCTTGTGTATTTGTATCTGACGGATCTTCTGACAAAGCTGCCGAGCTATCTGGTGGTTTTGTATACAACCCTCCCCCATATTGAATGCCTCTATTTGCCGCTACTGTACTATCGATTACTTTTTGAGGAAGCCCTAATCCTCCTAGAACAGGAAGGATAAATAACAGATAAATAATCGTTTTACGCACAAATGACCCTTTCATATGATGATCTGCACCACAGTTACATTCAATCTCCTCCGCCAGGTTTGAGGACATACTTTTAAAAAATTGAATAATTCCTATTAAAAAGAAGCAGCCACCTGCAAAATAAACAAACGGAAGCATTTTCGGAGCAACATAAAGAAGGATCGTTTCACTCAGAACTAGCTTGATGATTAATAAGAAAAAACCCATTAAGATAATACTTCTTAAAAACATATGAAACTGCAGTGAAGCTGTCGACTTACTCTCGTCCAAACCCATTCCTCCTCTCTTAATTTAAAAAACCGCTTACCACTAATACAGAACAAAATGTAACTACCGTTATGGTTAACATAAGAACTAAGACAAACTTTGTCTTAAAGTATGCGAAATACAACAGCATATTTTTCAAATCAAGCATCGGTCCGTAGACTAGGAAAGCAAGTAAAGACGTACTAGAAAACTGATTCGAAAAGGAAGCTGCTACAAAAGCATCTGCTTCTGAACAGAGAGATAAAATAAACGCTAGCCCCATCATAACGCCCGTTGATTCTGCTTCATTTGTAATAAATGAAGCAAGGAGGTTGCGGTCAAGAAACCCATTGACCACACTGGCTAAAAACGCACCAATGATGAGGTATTTCCCCATATCGAAGAATTCATCGCTAGCATGATAGAACGTTTGCTTCCACTTATTTCTTTTCATCGTAGTTATGGTTCTTGTCTCTCCAATAAGTTCTTCCTTTGTCCATCTTAATTGATTTGTAGTACCGAAAATCCGGAACATCACAAAACCAATAATGATGGATAAGACAAAGCCCAATCCCATTCTGAAATAAAGTACAGTAAGATCCTGTTGAAAGGCATAGTATGTAGATGCGGCTACGATTGGATTTAGAATAGGTGCAGCCATTAATAGGACAACACCGAATTGAAGCGGCATCCCTTTTTTAATTAACCTTCTTACCACTGGAATAATGGCGCATTCACAAACAGGAAAAACAGCACCAAGTAGCGCTGCAGAAATCAAGCCTAGATACGCGTGTTTCGGTAACACTTTCTGAAGAGTTTCTTCAGAAACAAACGATTGAATCAGCGCAGATACAAACACACCTATAAGAACAAACGGGATCGCTTCTAATAAAATACTAATAAAAATAGCATTTACATTTAACCATTCACTAGGGAAATCAAACTGAAAATATTGAAGAACTTGTGTATTAAATAAAAATAAGATAACAAAGATTAAAAACAATAGGATTCCTATAAAATCCTTTATACTATTGCTTACAGTATGAATCATACATCCACCTCCATACCACCTTATATTTGTCTTATAAGACTTTTCCTCTCACTTTGCAAATCATAATTGATTCGATTTAGAATCTATTAGTGCTTCTATTATTCTATGTCCATCCAGATCACTCATGACCATTTAATGAAATGGACTTCATTCAGACATGCTTGAATGAAAATTCCGGTTTAACTTTTCTTCGTTTAAAGAATCTCCTATGAGTATCATAATCGGGTTCATTTCTTCTCCAACAGTTTGTAAGAGTCTTAGCTCTCCAGAGGCAAATTGAAAATGATAGTTCATATGCTCACCTTTAAATCGAACAATACCTTTCCCTCTCAAAACTTCCATTGGTAACTCAGTAATCCATTTTTCGAAAAGTAGTCGATCTACTTCCGCAAACCCATCAATCTGAATACTTCGAAGTGAAGAGTGGTTGTGACGATGTCCAACATCTCTGTGATTCTTATTCGTTATAGGAGTACGAAGACCATATCTTTTTTTAAATAATTCGGTTTCTGTAATGTTTCCAAAAGCTGTTCTAAAAACAGGAATATCTTCTTTCAACATACCACTCACTTTCTTATATATTTTCATTATAGAAGATTCTGTTATTAAATCCTCTTTATTAAGAATCACCAAATTCGCACAGGAAATTTGTTGTTTTAATAACTTACGAATTTCTTTACTACTTGTAAAGAAGTGTTGGTGTTCAAGAAAATGACTTCCATCTACAACCGTTATCATCGAGTTCAACTCATAAATCCGGGTAAATTCTGGAGTCGTTAATGCCGCTTCTATATCGATTGGATTGGCAACCCCCGTTCCTTCTATTAACAATACATCAATATCTTCTTCGCTAAATGACCGTAGTGTTTCGTTTAAATCATCCTGAATCGAGCAACAAATGCATCCATTTAATAATGTCTTTACGTTCTGTTCCTTAAAGTACGTTTCCTCCACATTCTTTGTACCTAACTCATTAAGAATAATACCTGTTTTCATCCCTTCCTTTCTACATTTTTCTATCATACTTAGAAGTACAGTTGTCTTCCCGCTTCCAAGAAAGCCACTAATCAAATAAACTGGTACTTTCATGTTTCATTTTCCTCCCTATCCATTCGACTCTAAAATATCTTAACACAAAACGTAATGATTTTGATTTACAAATCGAAATCATTACGATAATATTAAAAATAGAATTTTACGAGGGAGGGAATATTTTGAATTTAAAATACGGGAAAATTTTATTATGTTTGATGACTGTCTTGGTCTTAGCTGCGTGTGTTGGAAAAGAAACAAGTACAACTGCTACTAATGAAAGTAGTGAAAAAACAAAACTAAGTATTTATACAACGCTATTTCCTATTGAGGATTTCACAAGGAAAATAGGTGGGGAATATGTTGAAGTTGTCTCGATTTTACCACCTGGATCTGATGCCCATACTTACGAACCAACGACACAAACGATGATTAAGATTGCTGAAGCAGATGCATTTATCTATAACGGGTTAGGAATGGAAAGCTATGCTGAAGCTATTGCTAATTCGGTAGGTGATGTAGAGATTGTTGAAGCTTCATCTGGAATTGAAACCTTAGAACATAGTGATGAACATGACGAGCATTCGGAAGAAGAACACAAAGAGCACTCTAAAGAGGAACATTCGGATGAGCATGACCATGGAGATCAAGATCCTCACGTATGGCTTGACCCTAATAAGGCGATAGGAATGGCGGAAAACATTAAAGAGACATTAATTGAACTTAAGCCAGATGCAAAAGAGGATTTCGAAGCCAACTTTCAAAAAGTTAAAAACGATTTAACTGAACTGGATAAAGAGTTTGCTCGTTTAGTAGATTCCAAAGATCATCCTGAAATGATTGTTTCTCATGCTGCTTATGGGTATTGGGAAAACCGTTATAGCATTCATCAAATTGCGATTTCCGGGCTTTCTCCGTCAAATGAGCCATCTCAAAAAGCGCTTGAAGAAATTATTCATACGGCTAAGGAGAAAAATCTGGATTATGTATTGTTCGAACAAAACGTTACCCCTAAGGTGGCACAAAGCCTCCAGTCCGAAATTGGAGCAAAAGCACTTCGTCTTCACAATTTATCTGTTCTTACTGAGGATGATATTAATAACAAAGAAGATTATTTTAGCTTAATGCGTAGAAATCTTGGAACGCTGGATCAAGCATTAAAGTAAAATCACGAAAGAAACCCTTCTCCTTAAATAAACTTATTGATTTCAATTCATTCCTCTATTTTTCTCTTCTTTTGACTACGTAGGTATTTAACATATGAAAAAAGAACCAAGAGAATAAGTCTCTTGGTTCTTCTTCATTCTAATTAATAAGCACCCTCCGAATAAGTCAGTTCATAGCTATGAGAATAGATCTCGAAAATATTGCCGAACGGATCTTCCACATACACCATTCTAAATGGCTTTTCATTTGGATAGTATTCGCGGATCGGCATACGCTGTTTCCCGCCGTGCTGCTTAATTTTCTCAACGATTCCTTCAATATCAGGGTCCTGGATACAGAAGTGGAAAATACCTGTTTTCCAGTATTCGAAGTTATTTTCTGGCGTTTCATTTTCCGGGAACTCAAACATTTCGACGCCAATTTTATCTCCGGTTGATAAGTGAGCAATTCGGAACGTATCCCAATCGTCTCCAAAGACATCACGGCACATTTGTCCAATCGGGGAATCATCATTGTGCACATCAGATGGCTCCATCAAAATATACCAGCCGAATACTTCCTTATAAAATTTAATAGCTTCTTCGAGGTTTGGAACCGATAGTCCTATATGAGAAAAACTTCTTGGATATGGTAACATAGTTTTAAACTCCTCCTTAGTGATTATGTTCTGTCAACATACGTTTATTATACTGAGAATTAAAAGATCATGTAAGAACGCACTTTTTTGTGCGATACTAACCAAAAGGTAAGAAAGGAGTCGATCCAACATGAATTCTCCAGTGGATCAAAACGGAAAACTAAAATGCTCGATTGAATATACATTAAAGAAAATCGGCGGTAAATGGAAAACGGTGATTTTGTGGCACCTCTGTGTGGATGGGAGTTTTCGCTACAATGAATTACGCCAGTTACTACCAGGCGTCACACATAAAGTGATGAGTCATCAGTTAAAAGAACTAGAAGAAGAAGGTTTCATCGATCGAAAACAACAAAATACCGTCCCACCAAAAGTGGAATATTCGATTACGGAAAAAGGCAAAACGTTGATGCCGATTTTAGAGCAGATGCACTTGTGGGGGACTGAGAATCAAAAATAATAAGTGCCTGTCATGACAGGCACCAGCAATAGATCATCTTATTTTGAAATCTCGTAAATACCTTCTCCACTTGCCACTAATGCTTTTGTAACAACACTCGCAAAAAGGGAGACGTCAATTACACCAGGTATTTCTTTCAGGCGTTTTTCAAGTTGGACACTCTCCTGCCCTTTCTCAAACCAAACATCAATTAAAAAGTTTCCATAATCGGTAACTGTATATCCATCCTTCGCAGAACTTGAACGCACTTCTGCCTTTCCTTCCATCTCGCCTACTTTCTTTAGTACAAATGCAAGTGAATCTTGCAAAATCTCCAGTACGACTGGATGCTGATAACTTAATTCCGGAACAACTTTAGAATCATCAACTAGCAAGATATAGTCCTTTGCCATTTGAGCAATGAGCTTTTCTTGCGTGTGAATACCACCGCCGCTCTTTAGTGCATGTAACTTTTCATCAACCTCATCACAACCATCAAATGCAACATCTACTTCCTCAACGGTACTTGTTGGTAGCACTTCCAACCCCTGATTTACGCATAGATGCTTTGTTTTTAGAGATGGGGTTACGACTTTTACATTTAACTTTTCTTCCTTAATAAAGTCAATTAAATATCCAATTGTACTTCCGCCCCCAAGACCTATGATGGTTTCATCTGTTATGTATTCTAGAGCTGCTTTGGCACATTTCTGTTTCATGTTCATTTTGACACCTTACCTTTTTCAGAGTTTATCTTCTTGTAAGAAAGCTAGCTTTGGTTGGTTTTATTGTAACAAAATGAGAAGTGAAAAAGTTTAGAAAGACAAGGATATTCACAAATAATTGACGGATAAGGTCTTCGCTCTTGGAACAAACAGTTATATTCGGCATAATCCTCCTTCTAGCGATATATACTTAAACGGGCTATCTAACATGTATGGGAGGGGTAATGAGAATGGGGATATGGTTTCTTAAATTGGCAGCTCTTTATTTCCTAATTGGAGTTAGTATGGGGTTAGTGATGGAGATGATGGGGGATCACAGTTTGGCAGGCGCTCATGCTCATATTAATCTATTAGGTTGGGCTTCCATGGGCTTATTCGGTTTTATCTATATTCTATTCCCCAACGCTAGTGAAACGCTCTTAGCAAAACTGCATTTCTGGCTTTATAACGTGTCATTCCCTTTATTTATGCTTGGACTATCTTTTTTCCTTGCAGGCAATACTTCCCTAACCGTTCTTCTCATGATCTTTCCTAATCTTCTTGTCTTAAGTGTCATCCTGTTCGTTATTAACATGTTTATAAATTTGAAAGCAGAAGACGTTGCTCACTTGCTTAAGAAAAGCGAAACGACGTCACTCTAATTCTATTAAGTCGTTTAATAGTAAAACATAGTTAAAAGGTCGAGTTTCCAATTGGAAACTCGACCTTTTAACTTTATCAGTAGGTACATGTCTTTCTCCTATTTCCCAAATACAAGTTATGAATTAGTCCACACTGATTTCAATCGATTTATCTCCATCGAATGAATAAAAATTTCATCGCTACTGTATAACTCCAGACCATTACTATCCTCTTTAGGAAACACCAAATTTGTAACGACCGTTTCCCCACTATTCCCAAAAATCTCAATGGAGGATCGATCAATTAATACGGTCAATTGCAAACGCTCATGAAGTGAGTCCATCTTTACTGTCTGCTTACAGGCAAAAGAGGAATGAAAAGAAGAATCTCCTGATCGAGTTCGATCAAAAGTTAGCCTATCTGTTTTTGCATTATATTCGATGACTGTCTCTTCATTATCAGACTTTAAGACCTTTAAACCTACTATTTCTGATGAACGGGGATTAAGATCAATGGTTATTTCAAGTGTGTTTTCATGAATACCGCTTAGCACATTTTCACCTGATGTTACCTTTTGTTCTTTCAACAGTACAAGAGGCTCTTTAATATTCTTAAGTTCTGTAACTGGCAGTTGGGTAAGTAGGACACCAGCTACTGTGGATTTCAAAACTAGCTCTCTAGGGATTGTCATCGCGCTTCTCCAACCTTCTGTAGGTGTTTCATTCGCGTAGCGCCAGTTACTCATCCATCCAATCAAAATCCTTCTCCCATCATGATCTGGTAAATCTGACCACGTTACGCCTGCGTAGTTATCTCTCCCGTGATCAAGCCAGCACACATGATCTGGATGATGATCGTTTCGAAACGTTTTACCATCAAATTCACCAATGAAATATTGTGTTTTTGAACCACTATCGACATCTGGATGGTCGCCAAGGCTAACGAGTAATACCCACTTTTGTTTGGATGGATCGTGGTCTACTGGTAGTTTAAATAAATCAGGGCATTCCCATACCCCCTGGTGCGATCCTTCTTTCTCTCCAAACGTGCTGGCAAACTCCCAGTCAATTAAATTTAATGACGTATAGATACTAATGGATTGCCCTGAAGCGATGACCATCACCCAACGATTCGTTTCTTTGTGCCAAAAAACTTTAGGATCTCGAAAATCTAGAATCCGAGGTTCTGATAGGACCGGATTCCCTTTATATAATGTCCAGCTCCTCCCATTATCGCTGCTGTAAGCTAGGCTCTGCCGTTGGCGTGGTCTGTCGGATCCAGGATATGTATCCGCATGAGTAAAGATTGCTACGAGACCACTTTGCCCATTAAAGAACCCAGTTGTATCATCCCAGTCGACAACTGCACTGCCCGAGAAAATAGCCCCGTTTTGATCGGGTTTTAACGCAATAGGGAGATGCTCCCAGTGAATCAAATCTTTACTCACTGCGTGTCCCCAATGCATCGGTCCCCAAACACTACTATAAGGATGATATTGATAGAATAAATGATATTCTCCGTTAAAATAAACCATCCCATTTGGGTCGTTCATCCAATTTGATTCTGGAGTGAAATGAAACTGAGGTCTATGCTTCTCTGAATAGTTGCTTCGAGGAACGACTTGTTCAACACCCAATATTCAGCACCCTTTCCTTCAACAAAGTTTTTAACTAAACCATTAATTAATTTGTAGTTTACTAATTGCTTTAAGAAACCAATAACTAATAAAGTAAGCTAACGTACTTGTGATAAAAAATAGTCCTGCTGGGTTATCTAACAAGAAATAGAATGTCCCAAGGGTAACAACCCCAATTATGATTGTTGAATATGGACTTGCTACAACAAGAAAAAACGAATTTCGCACCAGTTCGTGCCACTTTGCTTTCACGTGAACCATCATCGGAAATAAGTATATAGTCATAAGGACAAAAATGATGCTTAGAAAGACACTTACGATAAAAATCACAACTTCAAGCACTGATCCAGATAAAGATACGATTTGGAAATTTAGGTATAAAGAAAGTCCAACTAAGCTCCAAATAAGGGATAAACCAAAGCTTTGTTTGAAATTCTCCTTAAACAACTTAAAGAAAGTAATGAAAACACCTGCATCTCCTTTTTTAAGTTGCCATGTTCGTACCACACCGAACAAAGCTGCTGTTGAAGGAAAAATCGTGATAATCGGAACACACATGATCGCCCAGATGAAACTGAGAAAGAGGAAATCTACTGCTTTTTCTAAAAAAGAAAATACCCTATATTTATGATTTCCCAACTCACTCTCCTCCCGTCGTTTACATACTCACTTGCTACTTTTAACATGAATTTCGTATTTCTAGGCTTGATGGCAAGCTCACACAGGAAGATTCTTTCTGTGGATTATCTAAACGAGCGAGCAACAATTCTGCTGCCCTTTCCCCTATTTCATGAATAGGCTGTTTAATAATGGTTAACGGGGGATTCGTTGCTTCTGTCCATTCATAATTATCATAACCAATAACCGCCATCTGTTCAGGCACTTGAATCTTGCTTTTATTTAACGTAACAACGGAACCTAATGTGAGAATATTGTTCCCAATCATGACTGCCGTGCATTTGGATTGCTCCAGTAAAAACGCCATAGCATTTTTCCCAGCTTCCAATGAGGCTTCATCGATCACGATCATTGATTCGTCAACCTGGAGATTGTTTTCTCGTAAAGCATGTTTATATCCTCTAAGTCGTTCATCACTAGTCGTTAGTCCAAGTGGTCCGGATATATATCCTATTCTCTGGTGCCCCTTTAGAATTAAATGATTCATCGCCTCATACGTGCCTTTGAAGTTATCGACAAGCACACAGTCACAATCAATCCCCTCTGGCTTTCGATCAATGAATACAATGGGTAACTGATCTTCAAATTCTTTTAAATAGCTATGATCTCCGTAGGTTGGAGCCATAATTAACCCATCAATCATTTGGTTTTTGAACATATTGATTTGTTGAATCTCATTCTCGATTTCTTCGTTTGAATTACTTAAAATTAACTGATAGCCAATTTCTTTAAGCTTTTTCTCAATGCTGTGCGCAATTGACATAAAGAAAAAGCCCGAGGTATCCATTTCTTTAGCAGGAATAATCAAACCGATCGTTTTTGAACTGCTGCTTCTAAGACTTCTAGCTACGAAGTTCGGACTGTAGTTAAGATCCCGCATAGCCTGATAGACCTTTTTCTTCGTATTTTCAGAAACATACCTCGTTCCGTTAATCACGTGAGAAACGGTGGCCGTTGAGACACCTGCTTTTTGAGCGACATCTTTCATTTTTGAACGCATATTGCTTCCATCTTTAACGGTGCCCATATCCTATTCACCTACTTATCAGATTATTCGCCCTTTTAAACTGCGAATCACGTGACGCGTAATCGATTACGTTACTTTTTATAAAAGAAGCTCTTACAAAGAGCTTAAGTAAACGATTACGTATATTATAACTTTAATTATAGTTATTAAAGTAAGCGCTGTCAATTAACTTTCTACGTTAAATAAAGAGGATATATTACTTTAAGAACGAGTTTAATTCGTATTGATAATACTGGCTCCATTTAACTGATAGATAGCTAAAGAGTTTAAAGTTACTTCACCATCGATCGCATATAGTTCTACCTGATCACTCGTTAATTCAGGAAAGATTTGATTAGATAACACAACCTCACCATCATTTCCAAACACTTCGATAGAAGAACGATCAACAAATAAGTGAAGTGTAACTGACTCATTCGAAGGCAACATGACTACTTCGTGCTTAGCAGCAAAAGAACTACTAAAACTCGTATCACCAGACATAGAACGATCTAAAGATAACGTAGCATTTGCTATGTTGTAACTAACTTCTGTGAATTCGTCATGACCTACCCGAACTTTAAAACCAAATTCTTTCGCTGTTGATTGATCTGTTTGAAATTCAGCAACAATTTCTAACGTATCTCCTTTCATATCAGATAATAGATTCTCACCAGGTACCACTACTTCATTCGTCCAATAATTTTCTTCCCCTCTTAAACTCTGAAGCTCACTGACAGGAGTTTGAACGAGGCGAGCACCTAAATTCGAAATGCTTTTCAAATTTAATTCCTTTGGGATTGTCATTTTGCTTCGCCAAATAGAAGTTGGAATCGCTTGACCATACTCCCAATTGTTCATCCATCCCATCGCAACTCGACGTCCATCAGGTACATGATTAAAAGTTAGCGGCGCATAATAGTCAGCCCCATGATCGGCATATAGTACGGTACTTGCTAGATTGTCATTATGAAAGGTCGCTCCATCAAAATCACCAATAAAATATTGCACACCTGATCCACCAGCAGGAGCACCTTTACTAAGACTTACCTGCATCACCCATTTGGTGTTGTTTAGATCATCATCCACTGGCAATGGGAAAAGATCTGGCACTTCCCAAACTCCTTCATGTGATCCTTGATTTTCACCAAAGTCGCTCGCAAACGTCCAATCTTTCATGTTTTCCGAATGATAGATGCGAACAAATTGCTTTTGAAATTGATCTTCCACTGCAAGCAGCATCACCCATTGATTGGATGCTTCATGCCAGAATACTTTCGGATCTCTGAAAACGGAGAATTGGTCGAGGTTTGTGAGGACGGGATTTCCAGCATACTTCTGCCACGACCGACCGTTATCATTGCTGTAAGCGAGACTTTGACTTTGATTTCCGCCTTTTTCATGCGTAAACATGGCCACCATGGCGTCTTTCCCAAACCCGGCCGTATTGTCTTCATCTACGACAACGCTACCTGACCATATAAATCCGTTCTCATCTTCTTCTAGCGCAGTCGGCAGTCTTTCCCAATTTACTAAATCCGTACTAACCGCATGCCCCCAATTCATTGGCCCCCATGTTACGCCAGTCGGATTATACTGATAAAACACATGATATTCTCCATTATGATAAACAAGCCCATTAGGGTCATTCATCCAATTTTTTTCGGGAGTATAGTGAAACTGTGAACGGTATTTTTCATACCGCTCACTCGTTAGAATGTCTTCTTCTGAATTGAACACATGAAAATCATCAACATTGATATGACCCCATCCGCCGGTAGCATTGTCCACCACTTTGATGAATACTTCTTCCCCTATATAGGAAGAAGC
Source organism: Anaerobacillus sp. QJM3NY_32 (assembly GCF_056173645.1). NCBI lineage: Bacteria > Bacillati > Bacillota > Bacilli > Caryophanales > Bacillaceae > Anaerobacillus > Anaerobacillus sp. QJM3NY_32. The sequence continues at coordinate 3,295,690 of NZ_CM149684.1, forward strand.
GTCCCAGTAGATTCTCTTATACTTTTCACTTTCTGTACCGGTCGATTTAAAGAGCTCCTTCCCATCAGCCTCGCGTACGAGAGAAACATATAAGTGATCACTATCCTTCCCCCCACCAATCAAAAAGTCAATCCACCCACTTCCATAGAGGGTAAAGGTCCCTGATTGTATTTCACCTATGTCGGCGTCTCCGCCATCCTTGAAATTCCACAGGTGATAGGCGTCTTGATGATTGAAGCAACAGTCCCATTCCCACTCATCCTCCTGTGTTACATCCTGGTCACTAAAGGCCTCCCCGGTAACCGTCCACCCGCTCAAGTCTCCCGTTTCAAAACCGGGGTTCGTTATCGTTACATTATTCGGAGGCTCTACCGGAGCATTCACATCATCAATACTAATGTGCCCCCATGAACCTTTGGAACGATCAACAACCTTTAGATAAACATCCTCTCCAATGTAATGAGAAGCATCCCACTTAACTCGGGTATAGCCTTCCTGGTTCCCCCCACTTACTTTCATTAACTCTTTCCCATTTGAACTTCTTACTAGTGCAACGTAAAGGTTATAAATATCGTTCCCACCTGATACGAGGAAATCAATTTGTCCATTTCCTCCAAGCGTGAATTTCTGTGAACGTATCGTTCCAATTTCGGCATCATCACCGTTATAAACACTGTATAGATGAAAAGCTCCGTTTTGATTAAATGGACCTCCCCACCCCCAAACATCAGCAGACGTGACATCAAGATCGCTAAAGGCATCGCCTTCCATGACAGTCCACCCCGTTAAGTTACCAGCTTCAAAATCATGATTCACTAACTCATCATGAGGGGGTTCTTCAACGACGGCAATCGCACTCGTTGCCGTATGACCTCCATCCCTTGTTTCCGCTTTAATCGTAGCAGTACCTTCTGAATGAGCCGTAACTTTTCCATTCACCACAGTCGCAACGCTCGGATTGGTTGAAGTCCAGATCACCTCTTTATTGGTTGCTTGAGCTGGCTTCACTTCAGGAGTTAGCCGTTCTGTATCTCCAGCAATTAACTCTAGCGACTCTGGATGGAGTGATACCCCAGTAGCATTCACCTTTTCGTACGCAGAGTTCATCTCCCAAACCTGTAATGATTTTACGGTGACGGATTCACTTTGCTCATTTGCCCAGAGCTGAACACCTTTCGCATCGTCTCTTGTCGGATAGGCTCTTGTGGTTAACCCTTTTTGTTCATTTAAATAGGCATTGATTTCAGAACGATCCACATATACATGGAGATTGATCGTCTCTGAATCAGTATCTACCTCTCCACCTTGGTACCATTTTTCCACATCTGGATCGAGACTTGATTTCGTTCGGTTCACCCAAAACTCCTTACTACTTTCTTTGTAATACACAATTGTTTCCTCTTCGCCATTCGGTGAACGTCTTAAGCTAATTCCCGCTTCATTAGCAGATCCATTGTCTAGTTCTAACTGGATCTCAAGCATATCTCCTTCTATGTCGGAAAGAAGTTGATTTGCTTCTTCCATAGAGGTGTCAGAAGTAAGATTAATAAGCTGCTCGCCACGTAATTCGTTCAACTCTTGGATCGGCTTCATCCCTAACTTACCATCATCTCGATAAAAAACCTCTGTTGGCAAACCATAATTGTGGGCATAGCCAGCATCATAATCGTCGTTTGCTGGACGCCTTCCCTGCGTAATACTATGAATAACGGTTCTTCCATCAGGCGTTACCATTCCAGCTGGTCCAGTAAAATGGTCTCCAACATCGAGTAATTGCGGGGTTTCATTATCTGGGGTGAACTTAGCGGAACCCGGATTCCACGTTCCAATCCAATAGTACGTATACCTCGACTGATACTCTTCCCTTTCCATTTTGGCAGGGTTGATCAAGAAGATATGTTTTCCGCTATCGCCTAATGGCAGCAAAATCGGCAGCTCCCAAACCCGTCCAGTTTCTGGATAGGTTCCATAATCTCCAACGAATAAGTCTCCTTCGAAGGTCCAATCTTCAAAACTGGCATCCTTTGTAGAATACACAAGTGCGGTACCTCCAACGGCTTTATCATCAGTTCCTTCTTTACCAGAAGTCACTAACATGTACCAGGTATCACCATCTTTAAAAACGTAAGGATCTCGAAATTCACCCATGATCCCCTGTCCTTCTTCTTGATCTAGAATCACTTCTGAATTCTTTTCCCAACGGTTAAGATCGTTATCCCCATCCTGCAAATACGTGCTTCTTGCTAAATTAATGCGCTGATTAGGCTGATCACGATCATCACCCGCTGTGTAAAAGATGACAGGCACACCATTATCATCGACAACAGCACCACCTGCCCATGCCCCCTCTGGATCAACATCATAGCGCCCAGGTATAACGGCATCGTCAACATCTCTCCAATGAACCATATCATCACTTACAAGATGCCCCCAGCGAATATGATTCCAGTATGGACCTCTAGGATTACTCTGATAGAACACATGATATTGACCATTAAAGTAAATAGGACCACCTGGTTCATTTCCCCAATGGTTCGGAGGAGACATATGAAACTGTGGCCGATGTTGGTCGTCCGCTAAAAGACTGCGATCGGTTTTTACATCAGCGGTTGGTAGATTACCATTTAAAGCGCTTACATAAGATTCGTAGGAATCTTTCACATTCCCAGAACTCAAGGCTTGATTGTAGATTTTCACTTCATCCATAAGGCCACTAAACATATTTAAATCAAAGCCATACAACCACATACCATCATTGTTTTTTCCGATCAATAAATCTCTTACACTCGGTTCAATCGCAGATCCTGCATCAAATTTTCGTGATGATACCTTTTCACCATTCTGGTATAAAACAGCTTCTCCAGTGGTGCTATCGTACGTTGCGACAATGTAAGACCACTCATTTAAAGGGAGTAGTGTATCTGACATCACTTCATGCCAATCCTCACCAGTACCAAACTGTAACCCCCACGTGCCATGTCGGAAATTCCCTAGTATGAATCCTTCTTTCTTTTCCCGGTTATGCTGATTCACGATTGCAGATAACCGACCTTCGTCTCCATGTTCAAAATTTCTTGGAGCTACCCAGGCTTCAACCGTTAGCGCTTCTTTAGGCACTGGTAGTTTCGTAGGGCTATGCGTAATCCAGGTAGAGTACCCATCAAATAATAAAGAACCGTTTGAAATGCCGTCTTTCCACAGCGGATCCTTGGCTTCCTGAAAGACTCCCTTACTGAGATGGTAATCAATTAAGTTGGTTTCTCCTGTGACTTGCTCTACAGTATCCTGACCAGTACCTTCATCTAAACTCCAGTGAGCCATTAACCCATCAGTGAAAGGAGAATTGGTTGTTCGAAAGTCATCAACATTGATATGTCCAAACGCCCCTTTAGCATTATCGACGATTTTGATAACCACTTCTTCACCAATGTATTCTGAAACATCCCAATAAACGCGCTGGTACTTTTCCGTATCTCGTCCGGTTTCTTTTCGCAACTCTTTTCCATCAGAAGTTCTTACGAGAGCAACATATAGATTCTCATCGTCATTCCCTCCTCCAATAAGAAAATCGATTCCGCCATTTTGATCGATCGTAAATGGCTCTGAGTGCAGCTCACCTACTTGATCGTCTCCACCATCGTTAAAATTCCATAAATGGTAGCGCCCCTCATGCAAAAATTCATCGCCTTCACTCCATTCATCTTCATGAACAAGGCTTTCTGGGCCAAATGCATCTCCGCTTACAATTTCCCATCCCCTTATTTCGTACGGAGTTAGTGCCGTATATTCGAAATCATGATTATAAATAGAAGGCTCCACATGGTCATGTAAAGAAGGGGTCGCAGGAACATTCACATCATCAAGATTGATATGCCCCGTTGTCGTTGAATCAACAACTTTAATCCTAACAACTGTGCCTATATGAGCGGAGGCATCCCAACTCTTCTTGGAATATGTATCTGTCCCAGTCCCTGTTTCCTTCATTAATTCTTCTCCGTCTGATTCTCTAACGAGAGAGATCGATAAGTGATCCGCGTCCGAATCTCCCCCTGTAAGAAAATCAATCTGACCATCTCCACCAAGAGTAAAGGTTTCAGACTGCATGATCCCAACTTTAGTGTCGTCTCCCCGCCCTCCCCATATATGCCAGAAGTTCTTTTGATCAAACGTTTGCTTATCCCAATACTGCGATTCATCTGTCACATCTTTCTCATTGAATGCATTACCGCTTATAATTGTCCACCCGGTTAAATCTCCAGTTTCAAAACTTGGATTTGTAATGGTCGTTTGAGCTTGAACAGGGTTCGAAATACTGATTGGCATAAGGCTACTGATTACTAATAAGACAGTCAGAGAAACCACTTTCAACCTACAGCGATTGAACATGAGTTTGTAAAGCTCCCTTCAAAATAAGTGACTTATCCATTCGGGCAACTAAGGTGACTAGCTTTCATCAATATGACTCAAGGACAAAAAGTCTTAAAATCCAGGCCCCATCTCCCAAACTTCCATCGACTTCACTTTTATGTGATCATTCGCCCACACCGCTATACCTAGTGCTTCAATCTCAGGGTATGCTCTCGTCGTTATACTTTTTAATTCATTGGCATAGCACTCTATGATGGAACAATCGACGTAAATATGAAGCTTTAACTGTTCTCCATTTAGTAGAAGTTCCCCACCTTGAGATTGGACCAGGTTTGAATCATTTGTTTTCTTTTTAACATTCAACGTCTCTTCTTGACGGTTATAGTATAGGAGCGTTTCGACATTCCCACGATCAGACTTTAAAACCTTTACACCATATTCACTCGCAACCGCATCTTGAAATTCAACACAGATTTCAAGCATATTTCCTTTCACATTAGCTAAGATATCATTGCTCTCTTCAACAGATTGATTCTCTAATGAAACAAGTTTTTTCTTGCGAAGCTTTATTAATTCTTCGATCGGTTTAACGCCTAATCTTCCATCGTCTCGTAACCATAGTTGCAGAGGAAGACCTCCATTATGTGCCCATCCTGCTTCATATTCAGCTTTAAGCGAACGCCTTCCCTGGGCGATTGTAAACAAAAGCAAACGACCGGTTTTTGGATCAATCATGGCACTTGGTCCTGTGAAATGAAAATCGCCTACATCAATGAGCTGCGGTTCTTTCTGATCTGGTATAAAGCGATAACCCTGTTTATCCCATGTCCCAATCCAATAAAACACTTCTACATCAGCATTTCTTCCAACAGGACTAATAATAAATAGATGCTTTCCCTCGCCAAGCGGAAGTAAAATCGGCAGTTCCCACACTTCACCTAGGAAAGGAAACTCTTGATCCTTATCATCATATAGAAGGCCTTTACATTCCCAATCTACTAAGTTATCAGAAGTAAATATAATGGCTGCTCCACACACCCCCTCTATACCAGTCCCAACAATTTGGTACCAGAGGTCTTCTTCTTTCCATACAAAAGGATCTCGAAACCCATCATGATGCAAGCCCAATCCTTTAGGCTGAACCGTTACGGGAACGGGATGCTTTCTCCATTTCTTTAAATCGATATCTTGATCTTCCCTAAACGTACTTCTTGCAAGACCTGTCATCTGATTTGGCTTCTTTGATGAATGACCTGCTGTAAAGTACAAAACGGGTAATCCATCTTCATCATAAGCGGCGTTTCCTGACCAAATCCCGTCCGGAGCTAAATCATCCGCTTCCGTTTCAATGGCAATAGGTAAATCGCGCCAATACACGAGATCATCACTCACCCAATGTCCCCACTGGATGTTACCCCAATAAGGGCCCTGTGGATTATGCTGATAAAACAGATGGTATTTCCCTTTGAAATAAAGTGGCGCATGTGGTTCATTCATCCAGTGACCCGGTGGGGTTAAATGAAACTTAGGTCGGAATGGGTCATGATCATAAATGTTTCGATCGATCGCAATTTCTTCATAAGGTAGGTGTGGAATCTCTCCTTTATAAGGTAATAGATAGTTAGTGAAGCTCGTTTTTATTTCCGAGTCATTTAATGCTCGATTATAAATCTTAATATCATCGATTAAACCACTGAACATATTCAATGAAAACACGCTTTCAATCGTAAGCGCATCATTGCTTTTACCTATCAAGAGCGCATCATGACTCACCGTCATAGAAACGTTTTGAGCGATTGTTTTCTCAGCGACTTTTTCACCATTAAGATACAATTGAATACGCCCTTCTTTACCGTTAAAGCTTGCTGCAAGATGAGACCACTTCAACTTTGGTAATGGACAATTATCTGCCCAAACTTCGATCCACTCATCTTCTACACCAAGTTGTAATGACCATTTCCCATGGCGATGAACACCAAGGATAAACCCTCGATTCATCTTTCTGTTATGTTGATTAACAATACCTGTTAACCGTTCATCCTCAATCCCGCCGAATGAACGTGGGGCTAGCCATGCCTCAATGGTAAACGCTTGTTCAATTGTAGGGACCCCTTCTTTACTTTCAACCCATGTTGAATAGCCATCAAATAAAAGTGCGTGGTTGTTGATTCCTTTTCGCCACTGAGTTTCATGAACAGGTGAATCGGAACGATCATTAAACACATAGTGAATAGGATTTGTACGAGAGCCGTCATGGACGTGCTTCCCTTCTCCTTCAGAGAATCCCCAATAAGCTATCAGTGATTTTTCCAACTCAACATTCAACATATTTAACACTCCCAGTTTGTAAAGAAAGTTAGAACATCTCAATCATGTTCTAACTTTCTTCATCATGCCTATTCTATTTTCTACTGATTCTTTTTAAAGCGATCCAATCCATCTTGGTATATTTCCATTAAGCGACTTAGACCCATGTCTTCAAGCTGCTTATTGTAGCTATCCCACTCCTCGTTTACGCCGCCTTCCATTAGCCACTGAGCTTTCTTCTGATTCGTAAATTCTTTAATATCTACTTCTAGACGATTAATTTCATCTAGTTCATCAGGACTAAAGAAGATTTGCGGGTAATTCTCTTCTTCAAGATAAGGCGCATAGATCGAATTCAAATCTTCCAAACGCTGTTTTGCACGCGGTTCCATTTCAACAGATTCCTCAAAGTCTTCTTTCAAAATGGCTACTGGTCCATTTGGTGCTACCTTTTGTCTTAATTCACCCATCACCACATCATCGGGTTGTTCTTTCAATACGAGTTTTCCATCCTTTTCTTCAAAAATGGTACCAATTGGCCCCCAGTTAATTTGAGCTGACATTTGTGTTTCATATAACTGATCTACCCAACGCATCGTAATTTCTGGATTTGCATTTGCAGAAGTGATCGCAAACTCACCACGAGAGTAGTCTGAGTAGTTGGAACGCCCAACAACTTGATCTCCATTCGGACCTTCAAGCGGTGGTAAGAGGACATAATCATCTTTCAATTCTGGACCGACTACTTCTTCCGATTCCCACCAAATATAAGAACCATATTTTTCGTTTTTCCCTTTAGCAAAGTACTGAGAGACATCTTGAGTAAATGATTCTTTATCAATCAAGCCTTCTTCCATCCACTGATGATAATAGTCTATGGCTTCTTTATATTCCGGTTGAACAGCTGTATAGATCACTTCTCCATCTCTTACAATGCGATGATCAACGTTATCTGGCATATTAAATGCTGCAAACATATCGCCGAAGTTTCCAGTCCAGAAGTTGAACATAAAACTTAAAGGAACTTCATCCTGCTTACCATTTCCATTTGGATCTTTCTCTTTGAAAGCAACTAGAACATCGTGATACTCGTCAAGAGTCGTTGGCATTTCCAATCCTAACTCGTCTAACCAGGATTTATTAATCGTCATAAAGTTTGGTACAGCTCCAAGTCCAGCTTCCTCAGCACGAGGCAGCGTATAAATATGTCCATCAGGAGCAGTTACCATGCTCTTAAGTTCAGGCCTCTTCTCAAACAACTTTTGAATATTAGGCGCATGCTCTTCAATTAAATCCTCTAGTTGAATGAGCGTGCCATTCTGTCCATACTTCACAATGTCCAAATCCGTAAATTTCGCTGAATAAAAAGCGTCAGGCAAGTCACCACTTGCGAGCATCAAGTTTTTCTTTTCTTCATAACCATCATCCGGAATATTACTCCATTCAATTTTCACATTCGTCATATCTTCTAACGTATTGAAAATTTCCATCTTGTCGTATTTCGGTGCGAGCGGTGCTTTTGGTGATACAAATTCCAGGGTTACTTGATCATCTACAATCGGAAGCCCTTCTTCATTGAAATCAGCCGATTCGGCCTTACCATCAGAACTACTATCTTTAGAAGAGCAAGCACTTAATACAAGAATGAAACAGAGTAATAAACATATGAACGGAAAAGACCAACTTTTTCGTTTACCCATCACTAAATTCCCCCCGAATGGTTTTAATTTACGGCAATCACAAGCAATTTCAGTAAAGCCATTTGACCGGCGATCCACCTCCTAATAATGAAGTAAAGCAAATGGTTAACCTTTAATACTTCCAATTAAAGCTCCCTTTACGAAATACTTCTGTATGAAAGGATATAGAATTAACAGCGGTATAGCAGCAACAATAATGACACCATATTTGATTAAATCAGCAATTCTTTGCTGAGCAGCAAACGATTCAACATCGCCAACCATACTGGCAGAAGCTTCATTTTGAATAAGGATTGATCTTAAGATTAGCTGTAACGGATATTTGTCTTCATTATTTAAATAAATTAAAGCATCAAAGAACGAGTTCCAATGTGTAACGGCATAAAACAATACCATTACAGCGATAATCGGTTTCGACAGTGGTAACACGATCTTTAAGAAGAATTTCGTATTTGAGCACCCATCCATTTTGGCTGATTCTAACAATTCGTCTGGAATCGTCGACTGAAAGAACGTTCTTGCCACAATCAGGTTCCAAACCGCAACCGCCTTTGGAATAATGAGGGCCCACATCGTATCTACCATACCAAGGTTTTTAACGACTAAATAAGTAGGAATTAATCCCCCTGAGAAAAACATGGTAAAGACAAAGAGGATCATGAAGAAATTTCTACCCACTAAATCTTTTCTTGAGAGCGCATAAGCTGCCATAAGGGTTAACGTAACATTCACTAATGTTCCAACGACGGTGTACAACACCGTATTTTTATAACCTGTCCAAATCCGGTTATCTTGAAAGATTCGTTCATATCCTTCAAAGGTGATTCCCTGAGGCCAAAACCATACATCGCCATTGTAGACGCTATCAGGGTTACTAATCGAAGCGATGATAATAAAATACAGCGGGTACAAAACGACGAGTGAGAGTGTCGTAAGAAAGAGGAAGTTGATGAGATCAAATATCTTATCCTCTTTCGATTTTCTTGACCATAATTTCGAACGATTCATCACAAATTGAGTCATAACATACTCCCCCTTACCATAGCCCTGAACCGGATAATTTCTTGGCAGCCCTATTAACTGCCCACAATAAGATAAAGTTAATCACTGCGTTAAACAATCCAACCGCTGCCGCAAAACTGTACTGAGCACTCTGTAAACCTACTTTATACACATAAGTTGGGATAATCTCTCCTGCTGAGACATTCAACGGAGTTTGCATTAAATACGCTTTCTCAAATCCGATGTTCATTAGATTTCCTACCGATAGAACTAATAAAATCATCGCGGTAGGCAAAATCGCTGGAATATCGACATGAAGGATCCTCTGCCATTTATTTGCTCCATCCATAATCGCTGCTTCATGAACTTCTGGACTAACACCAGCTAACGCTGCAAGATAAATGATCGCTGCCCACCCTGTCTCCTGCCACAAGCCTGAAGAAATGTAGAGTGGTTTAAACCAACCTGCCTGTGACATAAAATGAACAGGTTCGGCACCAAAAATCATGAGGAAATTGTTTATTAAACCGTTCGGTGAGAAGAAAACATACACCATACCTACAAGAACAACGACCGAAATAAAGTGAGGAGCATAGATAACAGTTTGAACGAATTTTTTGTAACGCTGATTTCTTAACTGATTTAAAAGAAGAGCAACCATGATCGGTAACGGAAAGCCAAATAATAATTGCAGCACACTGAGCTCGAGGGTGTTCTCTAACAGAGTCCAGAACTGAAAGGAATTGAAGAAACGTTCAAAGTGCTCAAAACCAACCCAGGGACTTCCTGAAACCCCCAATGTGGGCATATAATCTTGAAACGCAATGAGGACACCGTACATAGGGACATAGTGGAAGACAATGAAGTAAATTAACGTAGGAAGTAGAAATAAGTACAATTCATAGTTATGTAAAACCTTTTTCCAGGAGCTGTTGACCTTTGGGACACTACGGACATTTCTTCTAGGTAACGCTCTAAGTTTCGTCTCCATAATCTCTCCTCACCTATAATTAATCGTTTACGTAATCGATTACTTTTTCTAGTAAAAAAAATGAATGTTCCTTGATTATTCACTTAATTGGTTCATTATCGAAGAAGAACGACTCATTTAATCGTTTACGTAGAAGCTTTGATTGACTTTATTGTAAGCGGTTTCTTATTGAGTGTCAACTGGTTTTTAGAAAATTGAAATAATCGCAGTTCAACATTTCACTATGAAATGAGTAAATTCTATCAACTGTTTTTCACTCACATTAATGAATAAAGTTGCTATTAGTGAAGCAATCACTACTTTACGATAAAGTCAAAGCAATTGATATCAGTTCAAAAAGCAGGGCAAGTGCCCTGCTTAAATACCCGGTAAAATGCCGGAGAATAAACTAAGAAGATATACCATTCCAAATGCGCTTAATCCTGCTATAAAACCTCCAATTGTCCACGCTTTAATTGTCTCAGATACGGTCAATTTACCGAATCGACTAACGACCCAGAATCCAGAATCGTTAGGAAGCGAAAGTCCAACCCCTCCGGCACAAATCGCAAGACCTAATAATACAGGTGAAACGCCAAGGTCAAGAGCCAGCGGTCCTAGAATACTTGAAGTGGTGACAAGCGCCACGGTTGTTGAACCTAATGAAGCTCGTAGGATTTGAGAGAAAATAAAGGCTAGCAATAGAGCAGGAATACTCCAGTTCTGCATCGTTTGAATTAAATGGTCTCCTATACCACTTTGATTGATGACAGCTCCAAAAGCACCACCGGCACCAGTAATAAGGAGAATGACACCTGCCGAATTAATGGCTTCCGTGTACAGAGATTGTTTTGGTGCATTTATATAAGGCGTTAATACTAAAATGGCAACGATTACACTTATGAACAGCGCCATGTTTTTATCTCCAACAAAAGCAAGTGCTGAAGCAAAAGTTGTCCCTGGAAGCAGTAGCTGTGAAACAGTATTCGCTAAAATGAGAGCGATTGGTAGGACTAGCATCGCGTAAGCTAATCCTGTACTAATTTCCTTTGACGGTTCTTCTCTCGCTACCGCGACTTCTTGTTCAGCATCATCATCAGGTTTTGACTGAACACGCTTTCCAATAAACATCCCGTAGAAATAGCCGCCTACTAATGTTGCAGGGATCGCGCAAACTAATCCATATATGATAAATAGCCCTAAATCTGAACCAGTATTTTCAGCAACTACTAGTGGCCCGGGCGTAGGAGCAATCATGCTGTGCGACACAATTAGCCCCACACCAAGCGCCGTTACGAATGTCACAATTGAAATACCGGTTTTTCTTGATAAACTTTTGATTAATCCCGTTAATATGACAAATGCGGCGTCAAAATAAACTGGAATTGATACAGCTGTTCCGGTAAGAGCCAGACCAGCTGCTGATTTTTTTGCTCCAAAAACTTTAAGTACAGATTGGGCAATTTTCTCTACGGCCCCTGAAGAAGCTAGAAACTGTCCAAAAATTACACCAAGTCCAATTAGAATTCCAACGCCAGCAAGAGTATTACCAAAACCGCTCGTGATAATGCCGGGAATCTCAATAATAGGGATTCCAATGATTAGCGCTGTTCCGAATGCTACACCAATCAGTGCTAGAAAAGGCTCAAGCTTAAATTTTAAAATAAGAACAAACAAAGCAACGAGAGAAAGTAGAAAGATTAAAATAAGCATGTTGCCAGTTACCATCATGTCAACTCCTTAAAGGTTATACAGTCTCTATATTCTGAACAATGTCTCTCAGCGTTGTAACCGCCCCAACATTTCCAGGGAAAATAATGTAAGGAAGGTGAGGAAATTTGCTCTCTTCATCTGTTTCCCAAACAGGAATACCGGGCGCCGCTTGTCCTAGAACTGTGGCTCTCTTCACTTGGAGACCATTTGTTCCAACATCACTAGACGTAATGCCGCCCTTCGCAATAACATATTTAGGTGCAATGGAGAAATCTCTTACAATACTCGTTACAGCATTTGATATCTCAACTGAAAGTTTAAGCTCCTCTTCCTTCATTCCATCACCAAGGTCTAACCGTTCTCGTCTCGTATAGATCACAACCGTTGTTCCTTCTGCAATCTTTGCTTCAGCTTCTTTCCTAACACGCTTTACTTCGGATTTAAACGCTTCAGCTTCCAAAACAAGGTGGCAGTCAAATTCAATGGCGTGAACTTGAGAGAGTTCTTTTAAAGCATTAAGTTGATCAGTAGATTTCTGTACGTGAGAACCCACAACAATAAGTCCTCCAGTCGTAGCGTTTTCCGCAATTAATTGTTCCTTTGTAAGAAGTGGCTTTGTTGGAATATCACCAATTATTTTTGTGAATGTGGCTGCCGTTCTGAAGATAAAGCGTTTTCCATTTTTCATAGCCTTCATTAGGGCAATCGTGAATACCTTAATATCTTCTTCTTCCACAGCATTAACGACCACTTTCCCAAAATCAGTCACGGCTGATAATTGCTCTACCATTCTATCTATTCGTAGTTCACGAATATCTTCTAGAGAGATCGTCTGAACGTCCTCTTTCTTAAACCTTCCAGATGTTTTTTCTTCAACCCACTCTGTTAAGTTGCTTGATTTAAAACCAAATGTGCGATCTTTCGCAAATTCCGTTTCACCTGCTGGAATGAGGACGCTCTCATTTTGAACATAGTGAACATTATGGATTGTCAAGCGCCCGCCTTCTTTAAAAAACGGGATAATCACTTCACCGTCTATCGGTTTATCGCTCTCCTCAATACGGTCTTTCATCACTTCTGTCTCAAGTGGATAGTGCCCTCGTAAAGTCGAATCCCCTCTACTAATAATGAGATAAGATTTATTTAGATTACTCGCAACGTGGCTAACACGTTCTGCAATCGTTCGATGAAGAATTTCTGTGTCATTTTCTGACAATGCCCGGGAGTTCGTTAGAATGAAAAATATACTAGTATCTTCTTCAAATCCTTGTTTGATTGTCTGTTCTGTCCAATCTGTATAGACGGACACCCCATGAACAGTCTGTACTCCAGTAGGATCATCATCTAGTACAACAATCTGATGGTTAAAATCAGATCTCTCTTTCTTCCAAAGATCAGAAATGGACTCGTAATCAATTGATTTTAATTTCGGAAGCTCTTCTATTACTAGCTGGTTAGACATGCTCCTTCACATCCTTTATTACAACTGTATTTGCCAAACGCTCATAATACTGCACTAGTCCACCGTGATCATCACCAGCTTTTCCATCTCCTTTAAGAGCACTAAACATTTCAAGAACTTGACTTGAAAGTGGGAGTGGAACGCCTATTTCATGTGCTGTTTCCATCACGTTTGTTAAATCCTTCATATTAATGTCAATGCGACCACCCGCTACGAAGTTTCTTTCTAAAATGAGAGGGACTTTCGCATCTAGTACCGCACTACCAGCAAGTCCACCACGAATCGCATGATACATTTTTTCTATATCGATTCCTGCTTTGGAAGCTAGTACAAGTGCTTCAGACATAGCCGCTATATTTACGTTAACGATAATCTGATTTGCTAATTTAGCTGTAGCACCGCAACCATTCCCACCAACTAACGTAATATCTTTACCAAGAACTTGTAGGACAGGCAGTACTCTCTCAAATACTTTCTCTTCCCCACCAACCATAATGGCCAATGTACCATCAATCGCTTTTGGCTCCCCTCCGCTTACAGGTGCATCGAGCATATGAACACCATAGTTATTCAATTCATTAGCCAACTCTTCAGACACAACAGGAGAAATGGAACTCATATCTACGACGACAGTTCCTTCTTTTGCTCCCTGAATGATTCCGCTTTCATTTGTAATAACGGATTTTACGTGGTTGGAATTAGGAAGCATCGTGAAGATGATTGAGCTCTCTTTAGCAACTTCTTTTGGTGATAGAGCACCATTTGCACCAAATACAACACATTCTTGTACAGCTGTTTCATTAATATCAAAGACAGTTACTTTTGCACCTGACTTCACTAAATTTTTCACCATCGGTTTACCCATAATTCCTAATCCAATAAATCCTATATTTTCATTCATCTTAATCTCTCCTTTTTTACAGCGCTTTCATTTCTTGTTTTGAGTGTACACGTTTTTTTATATTTTGTATACATTTTATATAAAATTGTATACAAAAATATTGATCACTTTTCATTTGGAGAGTTTCACTCTATAATTCAAGGTAGAGAATTGGTAAATAAATAGTTCATTAAGAAACTAAATTGTTATTAGCAGGAGTTTATTATGAAAAAAAATGCTTCACAATCGGCTTATCAGCATGCCTATGAGAGTATTCGAGATAAAGTGTTAAACGGAGAGATTGCAGGCGGCACAAAGTTGACAGAAGAAAAGCTGGCTAAAGAACTTGGTGTGAGTCGTACTCCAATTAGAGAGGCAATTCGTAAGCTTGAGCAAGAAGATTTGATTCAGGATAAACGAGTCGTTCTCCCAACTGAAAAAGATATGAGAGAAATCTTTCAAGTCCGTATTCTTTTAGAAGGGTTTGCTGCGCGCGCTTCGGCTACATATATGAGTGAAGAAGCGATTGAAGAGCTACAAAAATGTGTAGACATCGGACGAAATGGTACAACCGAAGAAATTATGAAAGCTAACAAAGCATTTCACGAAATTATTTTAGACACGAACAACAACAAAGTAATGATTAAAATAATGGATCGAATGCAATCGATCATATACCTCTTTCGTAAAACTGTTGTCTACCATAAGCGGCCACATTTGATTGATGAACATGATCAGATTTGCCAGGCAATCAGAAACCGGAATCCAGAAGAAGCAGAAGAACTAATGAAGAAACACCTTGAAGCGGATCTTGCTTTTTTCTTGCATTTTATGGGGCAGGATTAGGCTAATACTTCAATGACTATTAGAGTAGCAAAAAGGCTGCCCCCTAACAGGGACAGCCCTCCTCATCATCTCTTACTTTTTAAAAAGTCGCGCATATAGTGGTTAACCACTTCCGGTTTTTCGTGATGCGGGGCATGGCTTACGCCTTCCATTCGGTGAATTGTAAGATCACTAACATACTCTTCTAACCCGTCCAGATTGCTGTTTTCAAAAGCGGGATCTGCATCGCCCCAAATGATTAACGTTGGCGAATCAAACATTTGATACGGAAGTTCCAATGGCTTTTGTACGTGCTCTTCGAACGGATAGAAAGAAATAGCCCGGTAATAGTTAAGCATTGACTTCATCGCATCCGGCTGTGTCCAAGCCTCTATGTATTTCTCCTCATCCTCTTCGGTTAAATAACCTTTTTTCTTTCCAGGAATCGTCATCATCTTTCTTAATCGCTCTGCATTATTTTCAACCAGCGCTTCATGAGAATCAGGTCGCTGGAAAAATGCCATATAACTACTATCTTCTCTCTGCCCTGGGTTCTCTGCTAGCTCTCGTCTAAATGTATACGGGTGAGGCGCATCGAACATGATTAGTTTGTTCACATATTCAGGTGAGGTGTAAGCTAACGTCCAAGCTACCGCTCCGCCCCAGTCATGGGCGACTAAAACGCAGTCCTTCTCCCCAAACACTTCAATCAACTGTTTTACATCCTCGACTAGAATGGACATATCATATGAAGAAACCCCTTCAGGTTTGTCAGATACGTTGTACCCTCTCATATCAACAGCAACGACACGGTAATCTTTCGAAAACTCTTCCATTTGATGATGCCAATTGTACCAGAAATAAGGGAAACCATGGAGAAACAGCATCAGTTCGCCTTCTCCTTCTGTTACGTAATGAAGGTTGACATCATTCACTTTCACAAAGCCATCTTTCATCATTTCATCCACCCTTTCTTATAAAGACTTCTAACATCGAGACACTTTACTCCTCTTCTATTTGATGCGCAATTAGGAGGTCTCGTTTTCTGGATAAATAGGAAATATAACCTAATAAGAGCGGGGTAAAAGTGTGATGAAATTCCTACTAAACTGAGTGAGTACAAATTCAAATGACCGTCTGTTCTCTTTCACTGTTTCTACATTACTTCCTATATATTCTATTTTTGACCCCTCTCATACTTTTAATTAAGGTATAATAATCAACAAAGAATATGAAGGAGGAGATGATTATGTTTTGTCCAAAGTGCGGGACGAAAAACATAGAAAATGCTCGGTTTTGCAGCCAGTGTGGCCACTCTTATACGAGATATCAGCAGAGAAACCGATGGTGGTTGACCGGTATCATCCTTACCTTTTTATTAATGAGCGGTGTCTTTATTTACGCTTTCGTTCTTGATAAAGAACGAACGAAAGAAACGATTCAAACCCCAGTCGAAAAAATCGCTGAGTCTACGAAACTAGTAGAAGATGAAAAAGAAGCAAGTGCAACCACATCACCAAACGTTACTCAGAAAAAAAGCACGACAGAACAGAAAGTTCCTTCCCCTCAAACATCCACAGAAAAAGATAAGAAAGAAATCATACGTGAAGCACAAACAAGAGTGTATACCATTTTAACGGAGGATAGTCTCGGGTCTGGCTTCTTGTTTCAGGATAATGGAACAGTTGTAACCAATGCTCATGTGGTGGCTGGCTATATTGATGTCATCTTGCGCGATCAAAATGGCCAAGAAATGAGTGGCAAGGTGATTGGCATCTCTAATCAGTATGATGTCGCTTTAATTGAAGTACAGAATTTAAAAGGTACTTCTCCTTTGGAGATGGAAATGAAAGAATCAGAAGTTGGAACAGAAGTAATCGCACTTGGAAGCCCCCAAGGGTTAGAAAACACAGCATCAATCGGATATCTCACCGGGCTTGACCGTTCATTTGAATCCGAATTTCAATACGAAAACGTCTACCAAATCGATGCCCAAGTTTCACCCGGGAGCAGCGGAGGTCCATTGTTAGATGGAAAGACAGGAAAAGTGATTGGCATCAACTCCGCCCTTTTAACGAGCGATGAGTCGATTGCCTTCTCAATCCCAATATACACAATGACGGATCTCTTAACGAACTGGTCGCAATCGCCAATGGATGAAAATGAAGTCGCCAGCACCTTTAACTTCTACAATGAGGTTTCAGCGTATGATGAATATGCAGAAGAGGAAGAAGACACGTACGATGTTCCATATGATGAAGCAAGGCTCGCTAACTTTATCATCAATTTTAGAGGGGACTATGAAACGGCATTGCGAGACGAAAACTTTGGTTATATTGAAGACCAGCTTTTGTATGATAGTCAGGCCTATCATGAAATGGCTAACTATCTAGACGAGATAAGCGGTCAGGGAATGATCTTTAAATTCACGTTAAATGATGTAACCCATATTGACATGCAGACTGATCAAGCGATCGTGAGCACCTATGAAGTTTTTGATTTTATGAATGCAGCTGGGGAATGGAGCATATATGAGCGGATCAAAGACTATTATGTCGTAACAGATGAATATGGGGATTATAAGATTAAGCATATTGAGATATATCAATGAAAAAGAACTCACCAAATTCCCACTTCTTTAGATAATTATGTAGATTTAACATACCAGGTAGAAGAAGCAGGCTTAAAATATTTCACGTAAATATCCAATGAGAAAAGCCACCTTAAAACAAAGTGGCTTTTCTCATTTTAGTCTAAATCTATGAGTATTGCATTTCCAGATTCGCTTACTTTAATACTGGCTGTCGTTTTACCTTCGAATGTACTCCCCGCTCCTTCCGGAATAAAGAAACTCTCTATACCATATTGGACATCATGATCAGAATAGGTGGTGCCATTCACGATAATATCGTCATCAGAAGGTTCATATGGTTTATTCCAATCACCTTCGATTTTGTAATACCCTCCATACTCATAACTTCCATCCGAAGTAGAAGCGAGAACAACTTTTATTTTCTTGTTAGCTGGAAGAACGGCACCTGGCAACGTTGAAATATCGTAGCGAAGCGTCACATAATCCCCTTGTAACATCGAGCGGGGATCAACAGGTGCAAGAGCAAGACGAATCTCTTTCCCAGATTGAAGCGCTACCTCATTTTTGACGCCATTATAGGTGACGAACGAAATCATCAGAATGACAACCAACCAGATTAATTTCCATCTACTTGCGACGAAAGTGGGTTCTTCATCAGTCGTTTGTGTGTACTTTCGTGATACCGTTCGCGTAATGACTAATACAAGAAGACCAGCTACCAATAGCGTGATCGATTTATGAACGAGCGACC
This sequence comes from Anaerobacillus sp. QJM3NY_32, assembly GCF_056173645.1. Lineage (NCBI taxonomy): Bacteria > Bacillati > Bacillota > Bacilli > Caryophanales > Bacillaceae > Anaerobacillus > Anaerobacillus sp. QJM3NY_32. Next base: position 3,314,261 of record NZ_CM149684.1, read on the forward strand.
ATGCGATGTCATAGTACTTGTAGAACAGAAACGCATACCATAACACGAGCCCTATCCAATAGCGAAATGGGTTCGACTGCCAAGGTTTGTAAAAGACAAGTAGCGTGGATAGAAGAAGAAACACACTATTTAAAAGCCAATATAACCACTGTCCTTCAAAGAAGAACGTTAAGATAAACAGTGGCACGATACTATAAACGAGCGCGTTGCGATTGAACCATCCATCACGTCCGAGAATATGAATCAATCCGTTACCAACGATAAGAACGAGCAACAGTAGCGGTTCGTAGGAATCCAACGAAATAAGTGATTCTTCCAATTTAAAGAGAAATAAAAGAAGTACTCCGTTTGCGAGCAGATAGGCATACGAACCAATCCAGGGGTTCGCAATGAGTTTAAGTACGACTCCAATCATACCGAAAGAGATGAACATAACAATGATCGTTTCAGGTTGAAAACGATTGGAAAAGGCATCTATTAAGTTAGCTAATGCTAAGATTGATAACCCAGACAGCAGGAGGATATTTGATAAAAACGGGATTTTCTCTTTTAATGCGAGACCTGGTACTAACAATAAAAAAAGAGATGAAAACATAAGTGCAAGTGCGTTGTCCCAGCTGAAGATTAGATATATGATACCTGAAAAGGCGGAGATTAACATCACTGTACTGACTACAGTCACAACAAAGAGTAAGGATGATTTAAACACGCGCTTCCGAGTTTCGGAACCCTGTTCACTTAGTTCTAATCTAGGAAGATACTTAACAGTCAGAAAAACAATTAACCCAACAACAATTAGTAAGAAAAACGGCAGAAGATCCCCCAACGTATCGCCTAACCCTTCTAACATTTTCCCGAATAAAAATAATCCTAGTGCAATCCCCGATAAGATAAACAGTTCCTTTTCTTCACGATGTTTCCAAAGAAATACGCTGATTAATCCGTAGCCGACATAAAGCCATGCCATAATCGTGCTGTATTCCCAGTAGCCAAAACTAGAAGCGATAAAGACATATTGAATGAAACAAAAGCTACCGAACATGATCCAATTAGAACGGAGCCATGAGGAACGCGACAGAAAAAACCAAGCCTGAGTGAATAGTAAATAGATGAATACTAGAATCAGGGCTGTCTCTGGCTCCCAATCTGGAAAATAGGATGATGGAAACACATAGAAATAAAAAGCGAGCTGACTTAATAAAAAACCTAAGACATAAAACGCTTTATATCCCGTAAGTGCACCAAATACGAGCGCTGGAACCAGCGAGATCAGATACAGGAGATACGAATCGGCATGTGAATTATACGTTTGACCAATAAGCGCCACGCTAACTCCAAACGCAATCGTTCCAGTCAGCCAGAGCCATCTTTCTAGAAATCGGTGTGAATGCTGAAAACGACTAAGGATTGTCGCTACAATAAAGAACAACAACATCAGTCCAATCGCAAGCCCGATCTTTTCCACCCGCTCGATTCCTTGCCAATTCGATGCGAAGAAATAGATGATGCTACTGATAAGCAGCGATAAGCCTAGTAAATAGCCTGTATGAATCCGCTTTATATTCATGAGCTCTTCCCCCTTTAACTTACGTTGTGTCAGTAAGACCATATTATATGAAGTATATGTTATCTAATTTGTTACTAACTCAAGTATACTAAAAATCTCACAGTCTTTATCCTTATATTACGAAAGTGGCAAAATGGATCATCTGGCTTTCTCTATTAGTAGTGGAATCTCTTCCATTATCTGTATGAAAAACCCTCTTGCTGGAGCAAGAGGGTTTTTCATAAATATCATTTAATTAAATGTACATTGATATAAAAACAATAGATTCATCTTCACAATTTTCTTCAACAAGGAGCTAACTCGTTTTTTATTCATAATCCGTATACCCATTTATTTGAGGATAATATTCTTCAGAAAAATTGCACCCCTTTGTTGCCACAAAAGACAAAGGAGTTGTGATAACACAATATATATAATCGAAATCAAATATCCTGAATACGTTTAGCTTTCCAATTTAATCTCACATATATAGATTGATAAATTCACTTTGACTCTAAGTCTTTCTTATAATTATGTCCCGACACGAATCACATTCATAGAACGTTCCGATAATTTCTGAAAGATTTCGTTATCTATTTTTTGATCAGACAGAATATGATCAACTATATCCAATTCCGCAAATCGAGAGAATGCCTGAATCCCAAATTTGCTATGATCCACCATTACAAAATTGATCTCCGCACTTTCTAGCATTTTTCGCTTGATACGTGCTTGTTGTTCATTGGATTCACTGATACCTCTTACTAAGTGAATACCTTTACAAGATATAAATGCTTTATTGACATGGTAATCATCTAAAGATGATTCTGCTAGAGGCCCTAAATAGGCCATTGACCTTGTATTTAGTATTCCACCGGTTGATATGATTGTAATTTCTTTCTTCTCACTTAATTCAATTGCAACTTTAACTGAATTCGTAACCACAGTTAAAGGAACATTCGGTAAGGCTTTAGCCATGTAATATGCTGTAGTACTCGCATCTAAGATAAGGCTATCCCCTTCAACTACATGTTTTACCGCTTCAATACCAATATCTTTTTTCTCTTGGACATTGATAACCTTTCTTTCTGAGTAAGGAATCTCATGAGAGCTTTGGTTTATTTTAACGGCTCCTCCATGACTTCTTCTTAATTTTTTATCCTTTTCAAGCTTCTCTAAATCCCGCCTTATCGTTTCTTCCGTTACAGAAAACATTTGACTTAATTCACTTACACGAAGGCTATTTTTTTCATTGACGGCATCTACAATTTTTTGCTGCCTTTCTGCCACAAGCATAGGAAATCGACCTCTCTATTTTCGCCATCTTTCTTGTAAAGTAGTGTTAATGTCTTATTATTTCATCTGGCTTCTTTCACTTTAAGAGAGACATATTGTCTTCCCATAGTTAGATGGCAAAGTTTTTGATCACAATGAAACCTAGTATAATTACAATCTAGAAAAACGTATGCCTTGTAACATATAAGACACTTAACTATCATTGAAGATATACACACGCGTCAACATCACAACTTGAATGGGATCGTTCCTTCTTGGTCAACTTCATATCCCCACTTGTTAATATAGGCTTCTCCAGGTAAAAAATCATCATTTCTCTGTTTTAATAACCGCATTAATCTTTGATCCAAATCTTTTTGAAGCTGTTCATATTCATGTAGATCAACTAAATTTTCTGTTTGCAATGGGTCCTCTTTATTGTCATACAAGAGCCATGGCCCGTTCAAATCCTTTACATAAGTATAACGTTCTGTCCGAATTCCTCGATACTCTCTCCCATTATTGGCTCGAACAAATTCCCCAAAAGGGTGTGGACACATAATCAATGCTTCATCAATTTGAAGTGTCATTTCTCCACGGAGATGTGGGGCATAATTGGTCCCTTCCACCGTCTCAGGAATAGGCAGATCGCATAATCCAAGCAAGGTAGGCATAATATCTGGTGTGTTAAATGGAATGCTAACTTTTCTTGCATTATCATCGAATTCACGCGAGTATTGAAGTAAAAACGGCACACGTATCGATTCATCCCAAGGTCTTTGCTTTCGTGTTTCTCCATGAGAGTGGAGCATGTCCCCATGATCGGACGTGTATATAAATATTGTATCCTCTAATATCCCTTTGTCTTTCACTGTTTGCATTAAGTCACCAATACAATCATCTAAGGCAGAAATGTGGGCATAATAACCTGCTAACTCCTCCCTGGCCTTTTCTTTATATGCTTCTGGGATATTTTCCTTTAAAGTTATTTGTTGTGGATCATAAATATCCTGATAATTTTTCGGAGCGGTTTTATAAGGATCATGCGGCGGTCCCCACGACAGTACAAGTATAAATGGCTTATCATCATTATATTCAGAGATATAACGTTGCGCTTCTTTGGTCTGAGCGAATGCATCGTAACCTTCCCATTGCTTTAACACACTTTCATTGTCGTAATATTTTGATTCATTGTAATCGTGAGTACAATTCAACACACACCAATGATCAAAACCCTGTCTCCTTTCTCGGGGAATAAACTCACTTCTATTTGGGCCATCTAAATGCCATTTTCCAATGTAAGCTGTACTATAACCTCCATCTTTAAAAGCTTTGCCTAGAGACACGGCTTGATTGCTTAATTGAGCATCATTTAAAAATACCCCGTGAGTTAATGGGTATTGTCCGGTCATTAAACTTGCACGATACGGCGCGCATACTGGCATGCAAGATACAGCTGTGGAAAATTGTAGTGACGTATCTGCTAATTTATCCATATTTGGTGTCTTAACATTGGGATCATTCTCATATCCTACAGCATCAGCTCGATGTTGATCACTGAAGATATATACAACATTAGGTTTTTTTGCGTTCATACCAGGTCCTCCTCGCATATTATACGCTAGCTCTTTATTTAACTATGATTTCCCAAGCGATTAATCTCAAAAAATTATGTCATTTACTGACAGAAAGTGATTTCTGGATAGTAGTTTTAAGGTTTAACCATCATTTAAATTATCAAATAGAAAAAGAAGCGGTTTGTCTGCTAACTTTTCCTATGGACAGGACAAGCAATCCGGGAGATAAAAAAGAGAACTATTCATCCTCAGCTATTATTTTTAATAATTATTTTCTTTCTCTTCTAGTCTTCGAAATGCATCATAACCAATAAACATTATTGAAACTATTAAAATACTGACAGAAAAATATGGAAGCAAAATCGGAAACTTAACATTCATAACTATAAGAAGAAAAGACGTTATAAGCATGAGCACAGTATGAATAGGATAAGCAATACTTACAAAAATGGCATTCTTTAAATATTGAAAAGTTTTTGAGTTAAAATGTACTAAAACCGGAAATAGGAATATCACAATAAAAAAATAAATAAAAATCAACGAGAACAGTAGAATGAACAACAACGTTGATAACCAGCCATCAATATTTTGAACAATTCTTAAATCGAGATACAAGATCAAACCTATAATAACAACTAAATATCCTAATACATTTGATCTTATAAATTCACTTCGATATGATTTCCAGAAAGTTTTAAAAATAGGTATATGTGTATCACCTAATCGCCATTTTCTAGCCACTGCAAAAATACCTGTGGTTGCTGGAAAAATACCAAGAAACACTAGTCCTGCAATAGTAAACGCTAGCCATAGAATATTGATATATGCTATTCTCATAATCCATTCAGAAATTCGGTATAAGACTCCCATTAAGCCGTTCATTTCCATAAGGTTATCTCTCCTTAAATACGTTAGTTATCTCATTTTACCTATATATCAAAGAGTATCTAATATTTTGGGATTATTATTTATATAGACCAGTGAGCTCCCTCCCATGGTTTTGTTAACTTTTAATTTAGGGGAAACTCACTTCTATTCTATTAATATACCAAAATTATCCAAATGTTTTACTAACCAATGCTGTTTGTCGTACAACCTCATTTAAAAGAACTGTGTTAAAAGGCATGGGGGTCTTCAGCCATTATTGTGTCTAGTAAATCACCAACTTAGCAGGACCCATCAAACCAGCAGGAGCTGGATGGATTCGATTAAAATCACTATTAACTGCAGCTCCAAGCGTATTCGTTACCTCGACTATTAGTATGTTTTTCCCTTCCTGCAATACATTTTTTGGCACCTTCCAAACATACGGAGGGCATATCTTTATAGACAACTTATGGTCGTTGATTCTCATTTTAGCCGTTTCATGAACTTCACCAAGATCTATGCTTGCATGACCATTATAAATCCTTTCCACCAATACGCTATTCATCATAAATTCACATTCATAAGATATCGTACCACAAAAAGATTCGAATCCTTCTTGCGTAATCCAGTTTCCAGGATGCGGAAGGGCGTTACCATCGTCTAAGGATGAGATAGGGCTGGTGATATGAGTGCTTTTCCAGTCAGTTAGGGGAAGAGCGTACTCTTCAGATGCATGTACTAGGTTATCTCGATCATCTGTAGTTATAAAATCATCATATTTAATATTACCTATCGGCACGTCGCGATCGTCAAGACCATTCGGACGGAATACAATAAATACTCCCTCATAAGGAGCTAATCTCATCGAAATAAACGTTTTCTCACCGACATGATGGTAAACAGGCAATTTAATGACTGTACCGCTCATCGCATCCCATATTTCTGGCGTTCCGGAAGCGCTAAAAATAACCGTATCCTCAAATACTGATTGTAAGCTCTCATTATTGACAAAGAAGATATCAAGTTCCCTCCCTTGATAGTGGCAAAAACGAAGTTCAGGGAATTCATTCTTCAATTGCAAGCTTCTCAAGTATGGATAGTGATCAAGAATATCAGTCAAATTGCATAAACTAACAGGTACTTCCTTCTCGGTTAAAGATAAAATTAATGAATTTATCAGAGGATGATTTCCCCTACAGTCTTTCTTTACTCCGCACTCTACCTGAAGGAGAAGTCCCCCAGAATCGCGAAATTGCAGAAGTCTTTCGAGGACCTCTACTGGCAGAGTTTCTATTCCAGGCAAAATAACACATGAAAACTGATGCTGAGCAATACATAACTTACCTTCTACAAGACGACACCGATCATGATTCATTAATAAATCCATTGAAAGGATGTCAAAATCATATTGATCTTTCATTAGTTCCTTAGTAACCTTATCAAGCAAAGTTTCATCACCAGCCCAATGAGACTCAGCCGGATACAATACAGCGATCTTTGATACGTGCTCTGAACGCTTTAGCATAAGGCAAGATCTGTTAGCATAGTCGGCCCATTTTCTAAAAAATTTCCACTGCGGGTTATTACCGCCTGCATAAAAATGTGGTGGACAATCTACATCCGGAAAGATAGGAGAAAATGCATGCGGAACATACCAATTTGTACCGCGTACGGTCATCCAATCTGTCAACCATTTCATCTCCCGAAGACCAAGGTCCCAACCATAAGCTCCAAAATTCTCACACATAACCAAATCGGTTCCTATTTCAAGATGGGCCTGAGATTGTGCCAGCTTACCCAGTGTGTAATGAAAAAAATCAGGATTTGAGGCTTCTCGATAGTGAGAAAATTGAGGGTAATTTTCTTCGTAAGGCTCCAACTTTTGCTCTGAATCAACTTGACGCAGTACGAAATCATAGCCACCCATATCAAAGTGGCGAGTTGCACGAAAGTAATGCCCAACTCCATACCCATGGTGCATGTGAGCTTGGTTATCTTCAACTACATGCCCAATAAAACTTACTCCTTCTGTATGGCACCAAGATTGGATTCTTGCAAAAAAATTCTGAGAGAATAGTTGGGTAATCGTATCCATAAAGTCGAAACGCACCCTAGCAGCACGACCGTCAGTATGCTCGTACCACAGCCACTCAATTTCATCGAATAAGTCATATCCTTTATTTTTGTAAAACGCCTCACGCATAGATCGTGTCCAAGGCATACAAGGGGTATCTTCACCAAATAAAACATCATAGGAAGCAAAATTTTCAAAGCTTGTCTCATCGCCAAAGAATCCTTGGATAATATCACCAAAAATATGACCGTAACGTTCCTTTGTTTTCTCATATGTTAAATTAATAAAACAATCGGTAACATTTGGATCAAGGTAATCGACCATTTTATCATACATTCGACCGCTCCACGATGGTTTTATACCTATTACATGGATCATCCAAGATGACGGTTCATTTACCTCCGAGGACTGCCATGACAATAAATCCTCTATTTCATTAAAACGTATACCCAAACTCCATTGGAGAACACCTTTTGTATCGTAAGGTACACACATATATTTAAATATCATTTCCCAATCATTAAAGTTATTTTTGTCAAATTCGTCTTCCAAAGCACTCCAATATATAGACTCTTTAACGAGCACTTTCATTCGAGCCTCAGGCATACTCTGGAGCACTTTACCACCTGCAATACCTGATGGATAATATTCTTCATCAAATATCCAGACCTTCATACCTCTTTTCTTCGCTTCATCTATGCAAATGTCAAGATCTCTCCACCAACCATCTCCCAAATAATCACGATGCGGACGTGATTCAATAATAAATCCTCCACACCCACCTTCATCCATGGCAGCAATTTCTTGACGAATTGAAGATGCATCCTCTCGTGGGTCGCCATGCAACCATAGCAATGGAAAAAGACTACTCGGCGGAGAAGTTGAGGTGAACTGCTCTTTCAATTCTATATAATCTTCCATATACCTACTCCCTCCTACGTTGTAAAACCCCAAAGTTATAACTTGCTAAAAAATTCGTTAATATAAAGATCAGTTTAAATCTATTAGCACATAATATATTTTCTTTATCTGAATATTCAGACATTAGATCCAGTAATTGATTTAACTTTGCAACGGTTCTAACCCCACTTTTCCTCTCAGACTGTTAAAAGCTGGAGATTTTGCCCAAACAACTGCCAAGTGCATTAACAGTTCTGTCTTCAATTGTTCTCGGATTCTGGCAAATTCATCATTTGAATATAAATTAACAAACTCTCTAGGATCTTTTACTATATGATAAAGTTCCCCTTGAATTTCATGGGAAGCCTCTCCAGCATCCCCAATTGCACCTTCTAAATAAAGAATCAGTTTCCATTCACTTGTTCTCCACATATATGCTGGAGCAGCATGAACCGGTACTCCTTTACCATGAAATTCACAAAACGAACCCTTCCGTAACTGATCATCCAGTAAGTTAAGACCAGGAAGCATCGGATTCCGTTTCAAGCCTGCAACGGTAGATAACGTAGGTACGAAATCTGTCAACTCGGCTGGCCTATCATCTGTGATTCCACGTTTGTTTTGATGAATAAAAGAACCTGATAGAATAAGCGGAACACGTACACTGCTTTCATATAAGCAATATTTCGAAAAACGGAAACGTCGTTCACCCAACATCTCCCCATGATCCGAACAGAATACGATCAAAGCATTGTCTAGCGCACCATGCTCCCGCAAACTTTCTAAAACCTGACCGAAATAATGATCCAGCCATGAACAATTTGCCCAATATCTCAACGTTGTGCGCCGGCGTTCTAGTGGGCTCATTGCCTCCCATACATCTCGCTTCTCATGATAATCCTCAAGACTTTCAGGGTTCAGAGCATCCGTTGATGAGAGATGCGTATCCGCTTCCATATCCCAGGGTGGCTGCTCTATGTCAGGGATGGATTCAAGGCTATAAAGATCCTCAAATTCTTTAGGAACATTAAAACCTGCATGTGGTTTCAAAAACGACAAATACAAAAACAATGGTCTTTCTGTATCTATCCTGTCTTCTTCAATAAATTGCAAACATTTTTCAGCTACCCACCCATCGCGATGATAGTTCATTGGAATTTCGCTGGTGCGGCCGATATACCCATTTGAATTCTCTTCTCCCGCTCCATAATCTTTGGTTTCATCCGTGTAGGCTTGCATCCGCTCCGGATGCGTTTCCCCCATCATGACAGCACCTTGTTCGTAGTGACCATTCGATCGAGTCAACCCGACTGCGCGATGCTCGAATCCCCGTGTGGATGGTTCCTCAATTTCATCTGTATTATGATTCCAATGAGTCTTACCAAATCCTGCGGTCTGGTAACCTGCTTTTCGCATGAGCTCCGGAAGAGGGTCTGCAGGTAAAGCCTTTTCATCTGTAATACCATCATAGTTAGTTCGCACGCCTAGTTGTGACGGATATAAACCATACATCATGGAATAGCGGCTTGGGACACACATTGGCGCTTGGCATGTCGCTTGGCTGTATACAATTCCATCATCAGCTAATCGATCAATATTTGGAGTATGAATATGTTTATTGTATCTTCCTATACAATCCCATCTTTGTTGGTCAGTCATTAAAAATATAATATTTGGCTTCAAGTCTATCAACCCCTTTACAATAGTAAAACGAACACTTCTAATAGATTATTTCACTTATCTTTCAGACTGTAATTGTATATTTTTTGAGATATTATAGATCTTAAAAGAGTTATGTTTGAACTAAAAAAGTTACATAGAAATATCTTATTGAACTTTATATTTAAATAATAAAATTATATTCACCTGATCCTAATTGTAATGTGATATTTCCCTCGTCAAAATTCCAATCCAACAAACCTTCCATATCAATTATAACCGAGTCATCTCTCTCTATTATTTCTCTATTACTTATCCCCTTCAATATGACCGTTGCCTTTGTATTAGGGGGTATAGCCAAACTGATCTCCATACCCTTTGAAAGCTTTTTCCATTCCGATCGAATTGTGCCATACATACTTTCGTAGCTAGCTTTAACCCAACTTAACTCTTTTTCAAAACTAGGGCTTATATTAATATGTTTGTAGCCAGGTTGACTTATTGTTGTATCTATACCAGCAACTGAACGATATAACCAGTCTCCTACCGCTCCATAAGCATAGTGATTAAACGAATTCATATCATCACTCCAAAAAGAACCATCCTCTTTGATGCCATCCCAATGTTCCCAAATTGTCGTAGCTCCTTTATTTATTGAATAAAGCCATGAGGGATAATCTTTTTGAAACACTAATTTATAAGCTAGATCACTGTATCCAAAACGTGACAATACGTGACATATATATGGCGTTCCGACAAACCCAGTTGTTAAATGAATATTGTTTTCTATTATTAAATTAGCTAATGCGTCCGCTACTTTTGGACGATCTTCTATTTGCAGGAGGTCAAACATTAGAGCCAATACATGCGCAGTTTGAGTATTGGCTATTAAACTACCGTTTGAAGTGGTGAACTCATTGCGGAAATGGTCAAGAATATTATGATGAAGAAGTACGTACTTTTCTGCATCTCCATTGTAATTTAATAGGCGAGCTACTTCTCCAAGCAAGTGTGTTGAATAAGCGTAAAATGCTGTTGCTATCAAATCCTTAGGAGTTGCACCTTCATAACTATCCTCTTTCGCATCTAAACCAAGCCAATCACCGAAATGGAAACCAGTATTCCAAAGATACTCGTTCTCTCCTTGATTTCGTATATACTCTATCCAATCCTTCATACTTTCATATTGTTCCTCTAGTATTCGTTTATCTCCATAACAGACATAGAGTGTCCAGGGGCCTATAACTGCTGCGTCCCCCCAGGCTGATGAAGAATGGTCTTCATCACGAAGTACATGTGGTATGACATGAGGCACCCCTCCATTTGGTAATTGGTCAGCCTTTAGATCTCGCAGCCACTTCGTGAAAAATAAAGCTGTATTCATGTTGAAAGAAGCTGTTCGCATAAAAACATGAGCATCCCCAGTCCAACCTAGTCTTTCATCTCTTTGAGGACAATCGGTTGGAACATCAAGAAAATTGCCTTTCTGACTCCATACAATATTTTGTTGCAATTGATTGATCATATGATCTGAACAAACGAATGTTCCTGTAATTTGATTATCTGAATGAATCACTTTAGCAGTAAAATCATTCAGATCAAATTCTCCTGGCCATCCTTCTATTTTCACATAGCGAAAGCCATAGAAAGAAAAATAAGGCTCGTATTCCTCTTCCCCGCCACCTTTTAACACATAGTTTATAGTTTGTTTCGCCGCCCTTAAATTACCAACATAAAAATTCCCCTCTTTATCAAGTACTTCTGCATGTTGTAGTGTGATTTTTTTCCCACGTACTCCATTCACCTTAAAGTGAATCCACCCTACCATATTTTGCCCTATATCTAACACCGTTTCCCCCGAAGGTGTTCTTATAATGGAAGCTGGATTTAATTCTTCTATGACACGTGTAGGCATATTTTCTTGAGCTATCAGTACGTCCTTCGAATGGTCGATGACCTTTACTCCTGCCCAATCTGAGTCTAGATAATCTGACTGGGTCCATCCCTCCCTCTCTAACCGTGCATCATAGGTTTCCCCGTGGTAAATCTCTGACATTAATACCGGTCCAGTAGCGACTTTCCAATGCTCATCCGTTACAACTATATCTTCAGTGCCATCCTCAAAAATAATATGTAACTGGCATAATAGTGCTAATTCTTGACCATATATATTTCGCTGATCTTGAAAGGCTAGGTTACCTTTATACCATCCATTTCCAATATGGGCCCCTATAGCATTCACTTCATTATTCAATAACTCAGTAACATCATATGTTTGATATTGTAGCCTCTTATTGTAAGAAGTCCATCCAGGGGTAAAAAGCCAATCACCTACCCTCTGTCCATTAAGATGGATTTCATATAAACCTAGAGCAGATGCATACAACCTCGCTTTTCTAACCTTCTTATTAAAAGTGAATGTCTTACGAAGCATGAGACACGAATCGATATTGGTGGATTTAGGAAAGAACTCTCCTGTTATCCAACTCCCTGACCATTCACTTTTGTCCAAAAACCCCATTTCCCAAAAGTTCACATCACTCCACTCAGATACTTTCGAATCATTGCACCAAACTCTGACACGATAGTAATATCTTGTACGAGATGACAAATCAGGCCCCTTATACAAAATATGAACTGATTGATCGGATTCTACTTTTCCTGAATCCCAAAAGACTGACGAAAGATTCCGATCATTTACAGCAACTTGAATTTGGTATGCTACTTGAACAACACCTCTATAATTGGAACTTATTTTCCAACTAATCCTTGGTCGTTTCACGTCTAAGCCGATTGGATTTTTTCTGTACTCACACCTCAGACTTTCTACTTTATAATCCATCTATTCTCTCTCCAGACTCATTAAGTAAATGTTTTTTGAATTTAATAATCATTAGTTTTTCATACCAGTTGACGCTAAACTTTCAACAAAGAAGCGTTGAGCAGATAAGAAAATAATAATTACCGGTAAAGCAGCTAATAAGTTTGCAGCCATCAAAACGTTCCACGGTGCAGAAGAATATTCTGAACCCATTTCTGCTAGTTTTAATGTAAGTACCCAAAGATCTGTATCTTGTGTTAAAACTAGTGGCCATAGATACATATTCCAGGCAGTTAGAAAAGTTAGACAAGAGAAGGTAGCTACGATAGGTTTACTTAAAGGGAGAAAAATTGAAATAAAAATTCTAAACCAATTCGCACCATCCATTTTTGCTGACTCAACCATCTCATCAGGAATTTCAGCTAAAAACTGTCTAAATAAAAACGTTCCAAAACCAGTTTGCGCCATCATAGGAATAATGAGGCCTTGATAAGTATTAATCCAATCCAAATTCTTAATAATCACAAAAGTCGGAACGAGACTAACATGATTAGGTACCATCATGGAAATCAAAAGTAGAATAAAAAATACTTTTTGACCCTTTGATGGTATTTTTGCTAATGCAAAGCCGGACAATAAACACATAATGGCTTGTCCAATTAAAACCGCACTAGTAAATATAGTACTATTAATAAAAGTCTGTAGTCCTAATTCATCCCAAGCCAACAAGTAATTAACCCATTCTATAGTAGAAGGAATAAACTCTGGTGGGAAAAGATACACTTCTTCCGAAGGTTTAATCGAAGTAATGAATAACCATATAAAAGGGAAGAACATAGCAAAACCTAACAGCCATGCTAATAAAACGACGATCTTCTTTTTTATCCACTCTAAGTTCATTATCCTTCACCTCTTTTATTCAATGAAAATTGCACCCATGTTATTATGAGCGAGATGACAATTAAAACTGTACCAAGAGCAGATGCATATCCTAACTGAAGCTCAACAAATGCTTTTTCATACAAGTAATAAATAAGAATATTCGTAGAACCATATGGACCGCCCTGGGTTAATACCGAAATTGCATCAAACGATCCAAAAAACGTCCAAATCATATTTAATATAAATAAAATTAATGTCGCATTTGAAACCATTGGCCAAGTTATATAAATCATTTTCTTCCATGAACTAGCACCATCTAAAGAGGCTGCTTCGTATAAATGCTTGGGTACGCTCTGTAAAGCTGCCATATAAATGATAAGTGTAGCAGGAATATGTTTCCATATGATAACGATTGCTACAGCTATTAATGCTGTACGATCATCCCCTAACCAATCAACAGAAGGAATGCCGAACAAATTTAAGAAGTAATTTAAAATCCCAAAGTTTTTCGAATAAATCCATTTCCAAATAACCGCTGAAGAAACCAAGGATATGATAATAGGAAAAAAATACATAGTCTTTAATATATTTACTCCCACCATCTTACGATTAATCAAGACTGCCATTAAAAAACTAATAATAACGGCAGTTGGTACTGAATATAAAATGAGTAGAATGTTTAATTTCAATCCAGTAACTGCTCTCTCATCATGAAAAAATTTAATGAAATTGTCTATTCCTATAAAAGTTGGCGATTCTACTACATTCCAATTATAAAATGAAAGGACAATAGCAAATACAATTGGAATAAAAGTGAAAATTGAAAAAAGAAGCAGATTTGGAAGATGAAATAATAGTGCCCACCAATTATCTCTATTCTTAAAACCTTTTTTCATATGAGTAAAATATTTTTCAGACGTACTGCTCACTGTGATCACTCACCTCAATCAATTTTTAATATTAGGTACTGGGAGCATTCCCCAGCACCTAGTTTCATCATAAATTTCTCCTAATTATTGAGTCCCTTAGTTGCTTTATCTGCAGCACTCTTCATCACCTTTTCTAAATTTGCTTCTTCACTCAATAAATATGTTTCTAAAGCTTCATCGATTGCACTTTTAAATGTACCACCCGCTTCGACCGGTAAAGGAGGTGAAGTAACGGAATACTTTAAAGTGTCAGTAAAAACTTCATTTGAGTAAGGGGGACCTGGTAGGTCAGTCCAAAACGCGCTATCATATAGTGACTTTATCGGTGGAACTACAGAATAATTCTCTGCAAATATCTTCATGCCGCCTTCAGCATCGTAAATGAACTCCATGAATTTCCACGCTTCTTCTTTATTTTTTGTGCCAGATGATATTGAGAATCCAACAGCCCCTGCCCCGACTTTCTTTTCACCGTTGATATAAGGTAGTTCTACAACATCCCAATCGTCTTCCAAACTATTTCTTACCATTGGTACCTGGGCCCTAACTCCAGTGTGCATAGCTGCTTTGCCAGCTAAAAACGGAGCATTGTCGCTCCCCATATCGTTTTGAACCGACAAAGGGACAAATATTCCCTCCTTCGCAGGTTCTAAAAGCGCTTTCCATCCCTTTATTGCTTCAGGGCTATCAAAAACTGCCTTATCTCCTGCATCATTAACCAGGTCCCCTCCGAAGTTTTTTAATACCGGTTGATAAACAGACAGCCACTTATATCTAATATTTGCTCCATAAGTTGTTATATTACCACTCTCATCTTTTTTAGTTAGTTTTCTAGAAACATCAATAAACTCATCGTAATCCCAGTCGCTTGTTGGATAAGGTTCATTGGCTTCATCAAACAACCTTTTGTTATAAAAAATAACTACAGCATCAGCTCCTAGCGGTAGCATATGTACCTCATCTTTCGTTTTGCTACCAAAAGACTTACCCGTATTTAAAAATGCTTCTTCAAATGAATCTTTCTTTAATTCAGAATCAGACTCTAGCATTTCATCTAAGTTCAAAGTAACTCCAGCATCTGCAAAAAAGGTGACCATTCCTCCCCAACTTGCCATGATATCAGGTAGATTATCTGCTGCAAGATTAGTTGTGATCTTCTGTCTATATTGTTCTTCTTCTGTGGGCCAAGGTTCGAGCTCAACATTAATATTTGGATTCTTTTCCTCAAATGCGGCTATCACTTTCTCAGCCTCATCAGTTAAATAATCTCTTATTGCTATTCTTAACGTACCAGTTTCAGATCCTTCCACTTCTGAGTTATTAGTGTCATTTGATCCTGAACAACCACTAAATATGAGTAGCATCACTAAAATAAAACTAGTTAGTCCCAGGTTTCTAACAGATTTTCTTTTAAAACCTTTCATTCAAATCGCCCCCTTATAAATTTTTAATATTGATAACCTTTCCCTAACATATTTCACAAAAAATCAAATAGATTTAATAATTATGGAAGCGCTATCAATTTATTCAACACTTATGATCATGTTGAATACCCAGCTAGACCCACACTCTAATTAAAAGATAAAAATTCCAGTTGAACCGCATACCCCCCTTTAATATAATTAATTTTCTTAATTTTTGTAATATTCCTACATCTATTAGCTATTATATTACACTCAAAACCCAACTAAGTCAACACAAACAAAGATCATTAATTTTGTTTGCGTTTGTTTTCATGGGGTGAGCTTATCTTTCTAAATTTCTCATGTGCAACTAGTCTAGCCTATTTGATCTTATACTTCATTCTATTGAAACTATGAATTGTAATTACATCTTAGTTTAATTTAAATAACAACTGTTTTTATTTTCATTAAATCTCCTACTTTTTTAAATAAACTTGCATTCTTCCCTACTGACATTGCACAATGGTGAGTTGGAGCTTCTTCAAACCATCTTTCAAAATAAGTATCAGGATCATTATTAAATTTCACATGTGTTTGTGTGTTTCCTATTTTCATTACCTCGTCATTAGTTGCTTCTCCTTCACTGATAATCATTTTTAATTTTCCATCCCAAGTTTGTGTCAAACCAAGCGTTGTAATAGGACCAGATTTAACTTTAGCCTCTACTGAAACACCACTTCCTTGTTTACCATGGTACAACCCCATACCTCTCAGCACAGGTTTGCCATTAGATATATCCAAGTGAAATGGACCATCATGTCCCAATAAAATCGTTTCATGTACGTAGTCTGTGGTAACTACTTCACAAAAACTTCCACCTACTCCAAGAATGTCACACATTTTCATCGCAATATTTGTTTTTAGATCACCCTCGCCAGCTGCCGGAACATTTCGCGCAGTAAGAAGAGAATTACCTACAATAAATCCACTTTGCAGTTTCTCATAAGCATTGGCAGGTGCTCCGTGGTAATAATAAGTTAAACCATCTAGCTTTCTTTCATTCACTAATTTCTCTTGAGCGGCCGCTACACGATATGACCAATTCAATGCTTCCTTAGTCGGTTTCTTTGCTAGTTTTTCTGAAGGAGAGTCTTCACTTATTAGAAACATATCCTTCACTTGTTTTTCTTTCTGTCTTATCTCTGCATCTGTTACCTTCTGCATTATTTCATTAAGGTCACACATTTCCAAAACATCCACTTGAATGCCCGTTTGCGCTTGAATCATGGTAAAATCACTATATAAATCAAGCATCCCATTATAGGTATTGCCTAAAAAACCAAATTTCGCATTATTTAATACACATTTTACATATGCGGCCTGAATCCAGTCCTTAATTTCTTTCCAAGCACGAATTGCCTGTGGATGACTTTTTGTTACTTCGTTTGCAACAGAAATATCCGATGACTTGTCAAGGCCTAACAAGCCACTTACTACTTTGTATTCAATACCCGAACGGTTAAAAGCGTTTGCGAATTCTGGAACAGGGCAAGCTCCACAATTAGCTAACCATTCTTCAGTATTTGTTTCTTTGTAATTTAATTGATCAGTCGGCTGTAAACTTAGAATAATTACTTTTGCGTTCGATCGTTGGTGAATCGGCAGGATCATAGAACTCGTTGCATAGGTGGCTGCATGTACAAATATAATATCTACATTATTTGTGTTAAAATAATTTCCAGCCTCTCTTCCTTTATCTGCTGAGTCAACCAATCCGAAGTTATAAATCTCACCCCACTCGCTCATATTAGCTTCAAGAAATTTACCGTAACCCATCAACCTTTTTTTTAGACCAGGGAACTGCTCCCAATATGCATTAAGACCGGTTGAATAGAGACCGATTTTAGGTTTATCATATTTTATTAATGTATTTACTTGAGACATCTTTACCCTCCTTATTATCTGAATTATCATAATTGTACGCGTTTTCATTTGTAATAACATCGACTTATATTGTGAAAAAATAATAGTATCTTGGTGGAATTAACTTGGATATTACATAATTTAAAAAAGGGGGAATTACTTTGTCTGCTTGGTTAGAAGATGGTTCTTTTGATTGGACGGAGGATTCTTTGAGGCTCTCACTAAACCCGTCAAAACATACTGTAAATTCTTATTTATACATTCAGGAAGTTGGACACTTTAAAGCATATTCATCTTACTTTACAGAGAGACATAACCTTGAGTCCTATTTGATTATTTATACACGAAACGGTAAAGGGAGGCTGTTCTATCAAAATGAAGAATATTTATTAGAACCAAATACAATATGCTTTATAGATTGTAGAAATCATCAATATTATCAAACTAGTAAAGAACTATGGGAATTTTACTGGGTTCATATTAACGGGAGTCAAGTAGAGGATTATTATTTAGATTTTTCACAAGATCACAATGTATGTACTACGGTTAAAGATAATACAGCTCAAAATATCATTCGTACCATGATAAATTTACAAAAGCATAAGACTAGAAGTCTTGAAATCATTACGGCTAGGGAAATCGTAAATCTTCTAACGCTATTAATGATCGAAAAGACACGATCAAATTACAACGATGAAACCAAAATACCCACATACATTTTTGATATACAATCGTTTTTTGAAGAAAATTATTCAAAAAAAATAACCTTAGATGACCTTTCTAGGAGATATAAATTAAACAAATATCAAATAGCGAAAACATTTAAATCCTCCGTAGGTATTACTCCTATTGAGTATTTGATCGAAACAAGAATAAATAAATCTAAGGATTTATTAAAGTATACTGATTTACCCATTAATGAAATTACGTATCAAATTGGGATTGATAATGTTACCCATTACATTAATTTATTTAAAAAAAGAGTAGGTACAACGCCTTTGAAATTTAGGAATAGTTGGAAATAATATATCTGTTTTTTCATTTAGGCTATTCAGTTTAACCTTCCACTTTATTAATATTCAACGTTAAATATTCTTGTTTTCCTGTACAATCTTAGGGAATTAATTTGAGTAGCTTTGTTACAACTTAAGAAATATCAGTTGTATTGCCTCTATATTGAATTAATACTTATGTCCATAGAAATCATTATGAGAATTAATTAACATTGTCGAAATATAAAATTCTCTTTTTAATAAAAAAGGTTGAACCAAATTTACATGGTTCAACAAAAGTAACAAGTAGCCAGGATACGTACTTTCTCAAAGAATTTTATTCTATGTCTAATTCTGTTCCTTTCAAACAGATTATAGTTTTTTACTTATTAACTAGTATTTGTCCCCATACTAATGGATTACTTTAATATAAATTTTTCAAAATTTGACTGTGATCTTTTTTTGAAACGATGTAGCTTTTGCACAATCCACAAATCTCTCATCAAGGTGAAATCTTTTACCGGAATTTCTCTCAATGTTCCATATTTCAATTCTTTTTGAATGGTAATTCTAGGGAGAATACTAACACCTAAGTCAGCTTCTACAGCACTTTTAATGGACTGCATACTCCCTAGTTCCATCTCATCAGTGATCTTATGAAGTATTCCTCTCTTTCGGAGAGCATTTTCCACAATCAGTCTCGTCCCTGAATCTTTCTCCCTCCATATCATCTTTTCCCCTGCCAGGTCGTCAATACTGATGACATCCTTCTTGCTCCATGAATGCCTGAAGGAACTCACGAGAACCAATTCATCATCAGCAATTTTTTGGATATTATATTCTTTACTCTTCACTTCACTTTCAACCATTGCAATATCAATTTCATTGGCGTCTAACTTGGATAACATATACGGTGTATTCCCAATCAACAGGCTGAATTTTATATCTGGATAAAGTTTGCTAAATCGTCCCAATAAACCGGGCAACAAATATTCACCGATTGTTAAACTGGCCCCAACATTCAATACTGTTTCCTGATTTCCAAGGACTTCTTGCATCGCTTCATGAGAAATATGATCTAACTCAATGATTTCTCGGGCATAGGGATAAAGTACCTTTCCGGCCTTCGTTAACTTTAATTTCCCATTATTTCGGTCGAATAGCGACAAACCATATTGATTTTCCAATTGTCTGATTTGCCTGGTAACAGCAGGTTGGGATACGAACCCCAATCGCGCCGCTTTACTAATGCTTCCTTCGTCTACCACACGGCAAAACATTCGTAAGCTTTCTATATTCATAGGTTACTCACCTGCAGCTCTTATTATTGAATAAGATACCTTTAACTATTCGCATCAACTACACACCTAAATCCCATATTTCCGCTAGAGCTGTCGATCGTGTTGGAACTTCGTGCAGCTACTCTGTATCGATTACAATATGATGGATGGCATAGATACGAGCCTCCACGTATTACTTTCGCTTCACCTTTTACTGGCCCTCTCGGGTTCACTATAGAAATTAAGTCAGAGGTTTTTGCAAACCAGTCAGAGCACCACTCCCATACATTTCCTGCCGTGTTATATAGACCATACCCATTCGGTGGAAAAGACTGAGATGGAGCTGTTCCGACAAATCCGTCTTCTTCTGTGTTAACTTTTGGAAATTCTCCTTGCCAAATATTACAGTAATGCTTTCCACCAGGAGTCAATTCGTCTCCCCATGGAAATTTCTTCTGCTCTAACCCACCACGAGCTGCCATTTCCCATTCAGCTTCTGTAGGTAACCGCTTTCCTGACCAGTTACAAAATTCCATGGCATCATTCCAAGAAACGTGAATGACCGGGTGATCCATTCGCTCTTCAATAGAAGATTCCTTCCCTTCCGGCTGGAACCAATACGCGCCTTCCGCCGCATACCACCAAGGGGTTGAAGGCAACTGCTGTACTTTCATTTCAGTATCTTTAGGAAGGAATTTATAGAATACAAATGACCAACCGAATATTTCAGCTTCTGTACGGTATCCTGTTTCTTCGACAAACTGTGCAAATTCTTCGTTCGTCACTGTATGAGAATCAATATAATAAGGGGATAATTTCACAGACCGAGTAGGACCTTCCCCATCGGATATAAAGCCTTCCTCATCATTTGTCCCCATCAGAAACTCCCCGCCCGGGATATATATCAACTTATTACGGAATTTAATCCGCTCTCTTTTAGAAAATTCGCGTTTTTTTACGTTTTCTCCTTTTCCTAAGTCACTCTGTACTTCTGCTCGACTTCCAGTACAGCAGGAGTGATGAAGTTTCTTTTCATTCATAAGTTATCCCATCCCTTATCAAATAGAAGTAGTAACAGATTAGTATCGTAATTATTAAAATTGTATCACGTAACAAAAAAATGACGGCTATTCTATTTTGTTATACCATATTACATTTACTGAATTTACAGTTTGGACCCGAAGTGAGAAAATTTAATAGAAAATCAACTAAGGGGGAATTCACTTGGACATAGGTATTGGGGTGTTAATTCTTATAATCGGAATTCTGGCAGGCGGCTATGGTACAATCGTCGGCGCCGGTGGAGGATTTATTTTTGTCCCGGCTCTGTTACTAATCTTTCAAATGAATCCGGTACTTGCTTCCAGTACAGGGATGGTTATTGTACTTATAAACTCTCTTTCAGGTGTCATAGGATACGCTAGGCAAAATCTAATTGATTATAAAACTGGTCTTACTATAGGAATAAGTGCGTTACCAGGATCAATCTTGGGTGTTTGGTTTCTTCATAGGTACTCCTCCCAATATTTTTATGTCATATTTGCAACTATACTTGTTGCTCTTGGCGTCTTTTTATTCAGTAAAACTTTAAATCGCTCCCCTAAAATACCGCCTACACTATTGGAAAAAGAAGAGAGTGATGAGCCTGATGGTGTTGGTCACCCTTCATTCAATTGGTTCATTCCTCTAGGCATAACAATGGGGATCCTTTCAAGCTATCTTGGAATCGGTGGTGGATGGTTACTCGTTCCGATACTTATCTATGTTTTCAAATTATCAACTCATCACGCAACGGCGACTTCCATCTTTTCATTATGTCTCTACTCCTCCGTAGGCGTCTTATCCCAATTTTTCTATGGGAGTATTGACTGGGTATCTGTCATGTGGGGGGGGAGCGGTGTAATAATTGGCGCACAGCTAGGAGTTATTTTATCTCAACGCATCCCCGGCAAAATTATTATTCAGATGCTTTCTGTTTTATTAGTAATTATAGGAGTACGATTATTCTTCAATTAATATAGCTGGTGTTAAAAAACCAGAAGGAAAATAAGTAGCTAGCTCGTTTCTTCATTAAAGTGATCCGTAACTTTTAAAACTTTGCCTTCCTCTAATGAATGACTACCAGTCACCTTTTTTACAAACTCCTTAATCGTCTTAATGTTCACCTCAGACTCCCAATATTCGGAAATTTCGGGGGTTGCATTAACCATTACTACATCCGGATCATCAGCAGACTTATTTAGCAGCTTTTCAACAATCTAATTCATTTAATCATTCTTCTTCTCGTTGTCCTGAATTAACTCACCAGGACTGCTAATTGATACAAAAGATGACTTAGGCACCATCTCTATTATTCTCCTGGGAAGGTTTCATCCATTTTTTTTTATATTCTTTATAATCACAAACAACATTAAACCGCAGATTATTATGGCTAACAAATCCTCGAATAATTGTCTTGCTTTGTCACTCAATTCACCGCAACTATTCCCTCTCTCTCGCATTAACCTGCACTATGCCCTAACCTTACCCTTCCTAATGTTATTAGGCTTCCTTTTTTTATTATCCTACTTTCTCTAAGTAAAGAACGCTTAGGGTCTCCCACGTTGATCAATCATAACAGTGTCTAGTATGTCAGGGCACTGGCCCTGGGGAAGCTTTTTTACTCTCGCATAACGACTAAATGAGAGTTGTTTTCTACGCGGTTCCAAGTATGAACCTTCCCATTTGGAATTTCGGGACTTTGTTCCTTCAGCTTATGCTTTGAGCCAACTAGCTTGCTGTCTACGCTTAACATCACCGTTACCCGCTAATGTCCAAGACTCGATATGAGCGATTTGCTTAATCTTACTCACTGGGGATTCCCGCCCACTATATGATGCACCCTTTGCGTGGCGCTACAACCGCCCCAGTGATTCCCGGTAATTCCAAATGGAACTCCAGCCAACTGACTGGAGTTCCATTTGGACCGTATTTAAAGATCTAAGTATCTACACGGACCACATTCATTGCACGTTCGGATAATTGTTGAACATAATCATTATCCAGCTTTTGATCGGAAAGAACGTGATCGATCATATCCAACTCCGCAAAACGAGCGAATGCCTGGATACCGAACTTGCTATAATCAACCATCACAAAATTAATATCCGCAGTATCTAACATTTTCCTCTTAATGCGAGCTTGCTGTTCATTCGATTCACTAATTCCTCGGCTTAGATGGATACCCTTACAAGAAATGAAAGCTTTGTTGACATGATAATCCTCTAGCGAAGCTTCAGCGAGTGGACCAAGATAAGACATTGATTTAGAATCTAGAATTCCACCTGTTGATATCACAGTGATTTCTTTCTTTTTGCTAAGTTCCAATGCTACATTAAGAGAATTTGTCATAACAATAATAGGCACATCGGGCAGTGCTTTAGCCATATAATAAGCTGTTGTACTCGCATCCAAAATAATGGTGTCGCGTTCCACAACATGCTTTACTGCTTCAAGAGCAATTTCTCTTTTTTCTTGTACATTCGTCACTTCCCTTTCAGTATAGGGAATCTCTCTAGCACTTTGGTGAAGTTTCACTGCTCCGCCATGGCTTCGACGGAGTTTTTTCTCCTTTTCCAGTTTTTCTAAATCACGTCGAATCGTCTCTTCTGTCACAGAAAATATTTGACTTAATTCAGAAACACGAAGACTTGTTTTTTCATTTACGAGCTCAACAATCTTTTGCTGTCTTTCTGCCACAAGCATCAGCATTCAACCTCTCTTTAAACCATTAACTCTTCTATTCTCACTCTTTATTTTATCATTTGATTTAATTTATTTCTCCTCTTAAATCGTAGGTTGGCTTTCACCAATGTAGTGGCAAAACTTTTCATAAGCTGTCTTCCAGGATTCCTGACTTTCCGGGAAGTAATACGCCATTTTCGTTGCTTTCAATGCTATTTTTCTTGCTTCATCAATTCCCGTAATTCGACCTAGAGCCATTAATTGAACAAGAATATTCCCTATGGCACTAGCTTCTGTAGGACCCGCCCAGACGGGTTTACCTAAGGCATTAGAGGTAAATTGACACAACATCTTATTTTTTATCCCTCCGCCCACCATATGCAATCCAAAAAATTCTTTTTCCGACAGTTTTTCAGTCCGTTCAAAGACATATCGGTATTTCATTGCCAGACTTTCTATAATGCACCTGACAATTTCTCCTCGAGATTCAGGAATCGGTTGATTTGTATTTTTACAATACTCTTGAATTTGTTGCGGCATATTTGATGGGTTTAAAAACAACGGATAATCTGGGTCAATGAAAGATCGAAAAGCTGGCACTTCTTTAGCTTCTTCCATTAAACGCTCATAATTCGTACTTTCATGATGACCCCATATTCGTCGACATTCTTCTAGTATCCAAAGCCCCATGATGTTTTTCAAAAGGCGGAAGCGTCCTCCCACTCCGCCTTCATTTGTAAAATTCAATTCCAATGCCTCTTTATTGATCACCGGTTCTTTTACTTCCGTACCCATTAAAGACCATGTCCCACAGCTTAAATATGCAAACGACTCATCTAATGCTGGAACGCCAGCTACAGCTGATGCTGTATCGTGCTCCCCAACAGCGATAACGGGAATTGGAGAAATCTCCAGTTCTTCACACAGGTCTTCTTTTAAATGTCCTATAATGGTACCCGGCCCTACTACTTCTTGAAAGATTTTCTCAGGAAGCCCTAAAGTATCTAGTAACTCGCTATCCCACTTCATTAAATTAGGGTTAAAAAGTTGTGTAGTCGTCGCATTCGTAAATTCACTTTTCTTTATCCCAGTTAAAAAATAGCGCAGAAGATCGGGAATCATCAGTAACGACTCAGCTTTTTCTAGTAACCACCCATTCTTTTCTTTCATCGCCATCAATTGATAGATCGTATTAAATGTTAGGAACTGAATTCCTGTCTTTTCAAACAGCTTCTCCTGAGTAATCCAATCTTCATGAACTTTTTTCATAACCCCATCTGTTTGATGGTCTCGATAGTGATAGGGATTCCTTAGGAGCTCTCCATCTTTACCCAGTAGTCCGAAGTCAACAGCCCAGGTATCAATCGCGATCCCCTCAAGCTTCGCCCCAGTTTCAACCGCCTTTCCTATCGCAAGCTTAATGTCATGAAACAAACGAAGAATATCCCATTGGAATCGTCCGCTCACTCGGACAGGATCGTTAGTAAAACGATGAATTTCTACCAGTTCAAGTAGATCACCCTTTAGCTCAGCTAGCACCGCCCTGCCGCTACCAGCGCCAATATCAACCGCTAAAACGCTCACCAACTTGCACCGCCCTTACCGCGAGAAAGGATTTTTTCTCCATAACCGCTTTCCTGGTAAGCCTTCATTGGATCAATCGGTAAACCAGATTCTTCTCTCATCGCTTTAAGTAGAGGGGCTACATCAAATTCAAACGCCTGCCTTACCGCATGCTCAGCACCTAACACATCATTTCTTTCTTGAGCTTCCTTAACGTCAGCTAAGTTGATTAGGAGAGCTTTAGCATAAAGTGTTTGAATATTCGTGATTGAGCGAATCATAGCTGGGATCTTCGGTTCCAAATTGTGACACTGATCAAGCATATATGCAATGTTATCCGCATTTTTTCGAACGCTTGGATCATTATCCTTCTGTGCTAAAACGATTTGAGAGAAAATCAAAAACAGTTCATATGGATTATGGGCGGCTGCTATGAGATCATCATCCGCATACTTTCGGCTATTAAAGTGGAACCCGCCTAACCTTTGTTCATCTAGTAGATATGCAACAATATGTTCAATATTCGTTCCTTGGGGGTGGTGCCCAGTATCTACTAATACTTCTGCCTGTGGACCTAACTTCTGAGCCATATTATAGGCCATACCCCAGTCAGCTAGATCAGTGTGATAAAAGGCTGGTTCAAAGAATTTATACTCAATCAACATTCTCATATCATCGTCCATGGACTCATACATCTCACTCAAACACTCTTGCATCCAATGCTTCCGTTTCCTAAAGTCAGCTTGCCCAGGGTAGTTTGTGCCATCAGCAAACCAAAGACTCACATCTTTAGAACCAATCGTTCTAGCGATTTCTACACACTCTAAAAGATGATCTGTTGCTTTCCGACGAATCGAAGCATCAGAATTGGTGACGCTACCAAATTTATAATCGTCGTCTTGAAACAAATTTGGATTTACTGCCCCTAGATGAACATTATGGTCGATAGCATACTGCTTTAACTTCTTATAATCATCGACTTTATCCCATGGAATATGAATAGCTACGCCCGGACAGTTTCCTGTGAGTTTATGGACTTGCGCTGCATCTTCAATTTTTTCAAAAGGATCGCGTGGAATTCCTTCTTGTTGGAAAACTTTAAATCGTGTACCTGAATCCCCATATCCCCAGGAAGGTGTTTCTATGTTTAATTTTCTAAGCTTCGTTTTCACTTCTTCAAGGTTTATTCCTCTATCTTCTTGTTGCTCTTCAAATAAATGATAGTATCGATCAGAATTCCCCATTATCTCTCACCTCTCCAATACTCAGTATCTATTAATCCGCTGCGTATGCTAAAGTTGTCATTAAAGCGTTTTCAGATTGAGTCGTATCTAGTCTACTATATTGCACGACAATTGGTAGGTCACTCGTAACTTCAATTGCATATGGGACCCCTTTTGGGACAGATTCCCCATCTATATGGAGGGAATCTGTTTTTAAGTGCTTTGTACGATTTCCATGAATCTCATATTTTATGTTTTTGATCGGTTCTCGATCTTCAAAGTACAGGTGTATGTCCAAGTGCACAGTCTCCTGGTTACGGTTTAACACACAGATCGCCTCGTGACTTTCTAAAGATCCAGAACTTTTAGGAGGAATATAGGCATCTGGGATAATCCACGATTTCTTTCCGATTGGCATTGGAAAACCTCCATTCAATGATTTAGCGAGTAAAGGCTGCTGGGACTCCGCCATCAACCGTAATCATACACCCTGTAGTTTTCTCAGCATTGCTTGATGCGAAAAACGCGATCGATTCAGCGATGTCTGAAGGCAATATATTAACGTTCAAAATGGTTCGCTTACGGTAGTGTTCTTCTAATTGATCTGGTTCAATTCCATACGAAGCGGCTCTTTCTTCTTTCCATTTCGAATCCCAAATCGCAGAACCTTGAATCACAGCATCAGGTAATACCGTATTTACTCGAATACCGTATTGGCCTCCATCAGCAGCTATTGTTCGGGCAAGATGAGCCTCAGCAGCTTTAGCAGTACTATAAGCAGCAGCATTCTTACCGGCATACACAGAATTTTTCGAGCCGACAAACACCATATTTCCGCCTATTCCTTGCTCCTTCATGAGCTTAAAAGCTTCTCGAGCAACGAGGAAATATCCTTTTACTAATACGTTCATATTCATATCCCATTTTTCAACAGTCGTTTCTTCAAAAGGACTTGAACTGGCCAACCCAGCGTTGTTGACGATAATATCAAGGCCACCGTACTTCAAAACGGATTGTTGTATCGCTTCAGCCACTTCTTCTTCTTTCGTAACGTCCATTTTTACAGCAATCGCTCGTCCAGCTCCATAC
The DNA here is from genome assembly GCF_056173645.1 of Anaerobacillus sp. QJM3NY_32. Lineage (NCBI taxonomy): Bacteria > Bacillati > Bacillota > Bacilli > Caryophanales > Bacillaceae > Anaerobacillus > Anaerobacillus sp. QJM3NY_32. The sequence goes on from NZ_CM149684.1 coordinate 3,341,987, forward strand.
TTTTCTTCCAGATTAGACGCTACCTGTTCAGCGCCGTCCACATTGATATCTGCCACTACGACATGCGCTCCATCCCTGGCAAAACGCTCGCATGTTGCAGCGCCAATCCCACCTGCACCGCCTGTTACGAACGCAACTTTTCGAGAAAACTCAGCCTCTGCTGGCGAAAGGCTTAGTTTATAAAGTTCCAATGGCCAATATTCGATATGATAAGATTCATTTGCATTAAGTGATACAAATTCTCCAAGTGCAGTGCTTCCTTTCATCACAGCGATTGCTCTATGATAGAGATCTCCGCTCACTTTAGCTGATTTCAGGTCTTTTCCAGTATTAATCATTCCAATACCTGGAATGAGAATAACTCGCGGGGATGGATCAGACATTTTGTCCTCTTCGGAACGATTTGTCTCAAAGTATTGAATGTATTCCTCTTTATAATCCGTTATTCCTGCTTTAATCAACTGGATAAGATCTTCCGTACCTTGATTTTGGGGATCCCAGTCAATAAACAACGGAACTCTCTTCGTATGAACAAGGTGATCCGGACATGCAGCGCCTATTTGTGAAAGATCTTTTGCATCTTCACTGTTAACAAAATCCAAAACTTCCTTATCATCGGAATACGTTAGCAGCATGGTTTTATTCTCACTAACTTCTCCTCGAATGACTGAGAGAATGTGACTTAAAACCTTTTGATGTTCGTTATCATTTAACGACTCATGCTTTTGACCACCAAACATCGCTTTTTGTTTTTGCTTTTCTGTTATATAACTTTCAGCTTCTTGAATCACGGAAATTGTTTTCTCATAACTTTCTTGTGATGTCTCTCCCCAAGTGACAAGTCCATGTTTCTCCATTAAAACTAAATCAGCCTGAGGATTCTGACGAACAGCTTCTGAAATCATTTTTGATAACGTAAATCCTGGTCGAACGTAAGGGACCCAAACAAATCGATCGCCGAATATTTCATTTGCAATTTCTTTACCGTTATGTGCACAGCAAAGACTAATAATAGCATCAGGATGTGTGTGATCTACGTGTTTAAAAGGTAAAAAGGCATGCAATAACGTTTCGATAGAAGAACGTGGATGTTTACTATCAATCATACAATGAGACAAATATCCCACCATCTCTTCATCAGTCATTTCATCTCTTTCCATCAACGGGAGGATATCGTCCATCTTTAATCCAGTAAAGTCCTTTTCTCCCATCGTAGCGAGATCGGAACCACTGCCTTTCACCCACATGACTTCCACATCTTCGCCTTTGAAATCGCTCTCAATCGTTTTCATGGACGTATTGCCTCCACCAAAATTACATACTGAACGATCACTTCCTAATAAATTAGAGCGATAAACAAGCTCTTCAACACCGTTTCGATCATTCGCTTCCTGGCTATCCCATCGGTTCTGAATCATTTTTTCTCCTCCAAACAAGCAATTTTATAAATTCATTATCTATACCATATCAAACTTTTGTTTATTTTTGAACACTTTTGTTTACTTTGTTTTTAATTAAAGTTCCTATTTTCTTCTATTACCACGGTTTCTTTTTGGCCAAAGCGCTCTTCCTCGATTTCTTCAAGGGTTTTACCTCTAGTCTCTGGGGCAAGAATGATGCCAATCAAGAAATGGATTACTAAGAAAACAATCATAACGATTCCAGCCGCTTGAAACCCGAGGTTGTCCATAACTGTGGGAAGTAGAAACGACCATATTGCGATACCAAACCGAACTAAGAAGAACATAATGCCCTGCGCTCCCGCACGATACTTCGTTGGGAATAACTCACTAGCCCATAAACCATAAAACGCTTGAGCACCAAAGCCAGCGGCACATCCCCATAAAATGACGAAAGCAAATAACGAAAACCAATTCATTGGCATGAACGTCAAGATAATCCACGCCACGATTCCCATAACAGCGCCTAAACCAAATAAAAACCGACGGCTATACTTATCTCCAAATTTCATAAAGACAAAGAATGTCGTAGCCACTGTTAACATCCATAAAAATGCTTGAAGTAAATTAGCTTGTCCGCTTGATAATCCACCTACATTTTCATATATGTAAGGCATAAAATAACCCATTGCACCTGCAGTTAAGTTCCAGAAAAGATAGATTCCCACTAATAAGAACAAAGCTTCGCGATTCACTTTGAGAGTAAACAATTCTTTCAGAGAGCTCCGTGACAAGCTTCCAGATAAGCCACTTTGCTTCTCACGTTCTTTCCCCTCTTTCCAAATTTTAGATTCAGATAGCCCCTGTCGGATATACCAGGTAATAAATGCAATGATAAGTAAATGTACAAATATAAGCCGACTACCCATTAAACCTAATGGAGCAAGAAGAACGGCGAGTAAAAATGTTACTGCCGGTCCCACCGACCAGGCAAGCTGTGCTGTTCCAACATGAGCGGCACGTTTTTCATGTGGAGCTTCTTCTGCAATATACGTCCATGAAGCTGGCACACCCGCTCCTACTGCAATACCAGTAATAATGGTTCCTATTAAAAGCATAGGAAAATTGAACGAAAGAGCGATCAACAACACGCCCAGCATATAGGCCAATAAATCATAAGTATAAATAAATTTCCTTCCATATTTATCACATAAATAACCACCAACTAATGCACCAACCGCAGCACCAAAAGCGTTAGCACTCAGGGCACTCAATAACCCTATCGCCATGCTGTCCAGTGTAAGATAAGCTTGCCACAACGTTAAACTACTTGCCGCAGCGATGATCGAACCGGCTTCAATATAGTTTGCCATCGCAACGGATATCGTCGCCTTCCAACCGGTTGTACTTTTACTACCTATTTTCGCCATATTTTTCCTCCTCTTCAAATTAGCAAGCGCTTACAAATAAAGGTGTAAACCTCAGAAAAATAAACCAGTATAGGTTCTAAAGGCTAACTGCAATTATCTGTTTCATTTTTCTGAATATAAACACTTATTTTGCCTGTATTGAAATAGTAAACAATAAAACCAAATAAGTCAACATAAACAAATGTATTTATTTTTGTTTATATTTGTTTTGGATTAGCGGGACGGTTCTAGCGATTCACTGTTGCATAGCAGATTGTATGGGAGTCATACTAAAGCCTCCCCCTAGTTTACTTGTTTTCTGAAATCATCCATATTTAAAACCCCCTTGCTTGCGCAAGAGGGTTTACGTTAAACAAATTCGTTAGAGATTTTTTACTGACCTCGAATCAATAGAATCATTTCTGCTGATTCTAATTCCTATTAAAGTGTACCGTATCTTTTAAATCATTGCCTTCTTCTAATGATTTACTGGTTGTCACCTTTTTCACAAACTCTTTGACCGTTTTAACATTCACTCCCGACTCCCAATATTCAGCGATTTCCGGCGTGACTTTAACCAGTACAACATCCGGATCATCAGCAGAAGTATTTAATAGCTTTTCAACAACCTTATTCATGTACTCTTTCTTCTTCACGCTATCCTGAACCAATTCAGCAGTGCCGCTAATCGACACATAAGATGATCCTGCATACGCTAAGTTTACGGCAGGAGTAAGCTTAATATCCTCATATTTATCCGTATCTTTTTTGGTAATAAACCAGATCTCTTCCTGATCCAATTCGACTTCCTGTGTTTGCATAGGACGAGACATCAGCTTGCCATCTGGAGAAATAGTAGTTAACATTGCTACTTTCTCATCTTTGATCAAATCTTTAATATTTTTAAGGGTTTTCTGATTTTCTGAATGTTGGTTTGTCATTTGTAATTCCTCCTTCAGATAGTGAAACTTGATTTCAAAAAAATAGCTTAGAGACTCTCCTAAGTTAGGCGTTATCTGCTACTAAATTAGGAAAAATTATACTCCAAAGGTGTTCCCACCATTTACATTGATATTTTGTCCAGTAATAAAGTTAGCCTCGTCACTTGCTAAAAAACGCACCATGTAGGCAATATCTTCCGGTTTCCCTAACCGGTTCAAAGGAAGGCCGTCAATATAACTACCTGCGCTTGCCTCGGAAACGTCACCATGGCGCTCAACCGGAGTAAAACCTGGATGCACAGCATTGACTGTGATGTCATGTTTCCCTAGCTCATTTGCCCAGGAGCGAGTCATTCCAATGACCGCAGACTTTGCGGTAACATAATTCGAAAAATCGCTATTGCCTAATTCCACAACTTCGCTTCCAATATTAATAATGCGCCCCCACTTTTTTTCTTTCATAGGCTCCATAACCTCTTTTAAAAGTAATAAAGGGGCCTTCACGGTAAAATGCAGCTGATCCAAGTAATCTTCCCAAGACACTTCTTCCAACGAAAATTCTGGCTGTGGACCAGTGGCGTTATTGACGAGAATATCAATCGGTTGCTGGAAAGTCTCTCGTGAAACAGCTACCAACTTTTCAACATCTTTTTGATCTGTGATGTCTGCTTGAATAGCGACTGCTTCTCCACCAAGCTCTTGAATATCATGAACAACCGCTTCTGCTTTTTCTTGATTGCTACTGTAATTAATAATTACCTTTATTCCAGATTCAGCAAGTTTTTGGACAATCACTTTGCCGAGTCCTTTTGAACTCCCTGTTACTAGGGCAACTTTTTTACTCATCATGTCCCCCTATCATCACGCTAATTTACTCGTTTCTTTTCATGAGACAAAAGACCAAAAACCTGTCCTTCTGTCTCTACCATTCACCTATACTTTCGTTTCCCGCTTACCCACAAAGTTACACGTTTTTCAACGATCAGTAATTCCACACTAACAAAGCCCTTGTTTCCAAGGACTTTTGCAATCTGTAGGAGTGAAACATAACGCGGATTTTTTCTCCTAGTCACGTTCTTTCAACAGGATCAGTTATGGGGATCCATCAACTATCAAATATTTATTCTTTTACTCAGGATTTAAAAAAATAAGTGCAAAAAATCCCTTCATTACTACGAGCAATCACATTAGAACCCGCTTAACTACTGCTCTATCAACTTTTCAAATTCTCTTTAATCGAATTGATCTGGGTGGAATACGTTTCTATCTTCTCGGTGAGGTTCTTCAACCGCCCTTTACGATCCAACACCATCCGCTCTACAACTTGTGGACTTGGCCCACCTGTTACGCTCCTTCTCTCAATAAACGTAGAAGGGTCACAGATATTTTTCCAATCTTCTTCTAAAAGTTGCACGCCGCCAATCCACCCATTTACTTCAGAAACGCTCACTTCATATAACTCTTTCTTTGCATCATTTGCTTTCTTACTTACGTAGCTCGAAATCTGGTGTGCTTTTCGAAATGGCACACCATAATCTCTAGCGAGGACGTCTGCTAACTCAGTAATCGTAATCATATTTGTTTTGGCTTGCTCAAGTGCTCGTTCCTTGTTGAATTTCATTGTCGTAATGACAGCTGTTAATAGCTTGGTAACACGATTCGCTTTATGGAACCCGTTATATAGGTGCGGTTGCAAATCATCTTCTGTATCCACAATATCTCCATATGGCGTGTTGTGAATCATTTGGATGACGCTTAGTCCTTCGCCAACTGCGCTGCTAGCGAGTGCTCTTGAATGTTCCAATGATACCGGATTTCTTTTCTGCGGCATAATGCTACTTACCTGGACATAAGCATCAGAAACTTTAAGTAATCCTACTTCATTAGACGCCATACGGAGAAGCTCTTGAATCCACCTGCCCATGTTTGTCATCAAACTAACTAATGTTAAAGCTGTTTCTAGTAAATAGTCTCCTGTCCCAATCGCATCATAGGAATTTTCCATCACATCATCAAACCCTAGTAGCTCAACCATTCGTTCTCGACTGATCGGAAATCCAGTGGTTGTAATAGCAGCCGCCCCCATCGGAGAACGATTGACTGTTTGATACGCTTGCCACAAGCGGTCCACGTCTCTTGATAGATTATCGGATATGGCTAGGAGATAGTGACCAAAGGTTGTTGGCTGCGCAGGCTGCGTGTGCGTATGGGCGGGCATGATCGTATGAAGATGGTCTTCCGCCTGAGTGACAAGCGATTGGCCTAACCTTCTTACATTACTCAAGAGATCGAGCATATGATCTCGAATTACGATCCGATACATCGCTTCACCCATATCATTTCGACTCTTCGCGATATGCATCTTGCCTGCTAAATCGTCACCAATTACCTTCGCCACTTCGGCCTCAACAAGGAAAAAGAAATCTTCGTATTCTGGCACATAGTTTAGTAGTTTCTTCTCCATCTTTGCCACTTTATTTACGCCGTCCAATATCTTCTTTGCTTCCCCTGCGGTAATAATTTTTTGTTCTTTTAGCATCGTTGTATGCGCGCGATGAATCATAAACATCGCATCAAATAAGTAGTCACGCTGATCTTTGAAAACCGGTTTAAGCAGTTCGTCTACGTAGGTTTTCCCGGGAAAACAAGCGCCATCTTCTAGCTCAAAATCTTCCTTTCTTTTATTCATGGTTTCACCTCATTGTACTAGAGCGTATTTTCTGATTTAACTCCGAAGAATTTATAAGAAATAATCATTACTATCGCAATAAGACCAACCTGAATCATGCCATAGGCTGCAGCCTGACCAAGATTAAACATCCTTAGTTGATTCATAATCTCAATGGAAATTGGGCGATTGTCTAACGTATACAACAAGACAGACGTCGGAAACTCTCCAACAGCCTGAACAAAAGCTAGCAGAGTTCCGCTTAGAACTCCTGGCATAATAATCGGCAAGACAACTCTTCTGAATGTATACAACCATCTCGCTCCTAAATTCTGTGCGGCTTCTTCTATCGAATCATCCATTTGCTCCAGTACAGCGTTCGTCGACCGCACGACGAGTGGTATAAAACGAATAAAATATGCGAGAGGCAAGATCCAGAATGTACCGACAAGTACTTGACCAAACGAGAAAATCGACTTACTGTTAAACGCTAAAATAAGATTCATTCCAACAACAGTAGCTGGTAATGCCCATGGAAGCATAACAAGAATATCTAGTAAATTCTTACCGAAGAATTTTCTTTTCACAAGTGCATAAGAAGTAATTATTCCGAATACAAAACATCCTAAGCATGCAATGAAAGCCATGATTAAACTATTACGAACCGGATCCCAGATATTCGGATCCTCAAACAGTAAACGATAGTTTTCAAGATTGAAAGAAGTAGGATACTTCTGCCACGTCCACGCGCCTTCTGGAACAAAAGATAGTATCGCTAAAACCGCATGTGGCAGTAAAAGCACAATCATCGCTACTATTCCAAGTGACACCATCACCCATTTTAGGATTGGGTTATTGACCTCACTTCTGTGAGCACCAATCCCTTTTGATCCCATTCGATAGTCTTTTCGATTTTGGAACCAACGCATAAATAATAAGAAGGTAATCGAAACGGCTGAGAGAATAACAGATTGCGTTGCCGCCATTTCCAAATCGCCATTAATTTTAGAAAAGTAGATTTGGAGACTTAGCACTCGATACCCTCCAGCAAGTAGAAACGGAGCACTAAAGGAAGCCATCGAAACCATAAAGACAAGCAGGGATGCTGCAACTAAAGCGGGTGTTAATAATGGAAATGTGACCTTCCAAAATACTCCTAAACGTCCTGATCCAAGATTGGCTGCTGACTCTTCCAGCGACGGATCGACATTATTAAGTGCTGAAGAAACCGTCATATAGAAATACGGATACATTGTATAAGCGTGAACGAGAAGAATTCCCGTCACACCGCCTATGCTAAATGGAACTTCCTCTAAATTCAGTAAGTCTTGAAGCGCTACCGGGATAAGTCCCGCTTCTCCGTAAAGCCACATAAATGCCATTACTCCAACAAGTGAAGGTAAAACAATTGGCATGATCGCTATTCCTGAGAAAAAGGAACGACCAGGAAAATTATACCTTGTAAAAATAAACGCAAGTGGTACGCCAATACATGCACTTAGTAAAACAGATAATAAGGATATGTAAACCGAGTTCCATAGTGCTTCTAAATTCGCTTGTGCTTTAGGGCCAAAAAAGTCCACATAGTTTTGTAGAGTAAATAACCCATTTTTCTTAAAGCTTTCTATAAACGTTTCAACTGTTGGATAGAGAACATATCCAACGAGGACCAGGATAATCGGTATAAGAAGAAGGATCGTTTTTCTTTTCTCTGCGTTTAACAACCTCTATCCCTCCTTTGCCACTGGAACGATTCGAACCTGATCAGGTGGTAGTTGAACATAAATATCAGATCCTTCTTGTAGATATGTACTCGGTCCCCGGTTTAAATCGGTTACTTTTAATGTGGCGTGACCTTCATTAACTTTGATGAAGCTATGAACCGACTCACCTGTGAATTGAACAAGATCCACTTTTCCTTCTAAAACATTCACACCTTCTATATTTGTTTTTGATAAGATAATGGCTTCTGGACGAACGGACATTTTAAAGTTTTCATTCTTACTGAATACTTCCTCGCCAGGGGGATCCGCATGAACAAGAAGATTCAAATCCTCACAAAGGAGACCTCCATCCCTTTGCTTCACTTCAAACAAGTTCGTTTCGCCAATAAATTCAGCAACAAAATCATTTACCGGTTGATTGTAAATTTCAGTTGGCGTTCCAATCTGTTGGCAATTCCCCACATTAAAGACAGCGATTCGATCACTCATCGTAAGGGCTTCAACCTGATCATGCGTGACATAGATTGTGGTAATGCCATACTCACGCTGCAGACGGAGAATTTCATTTCTCATTTCATCTCGTAATCTCGCATCAAGATTACTTAATGGTTCATCAAGCAATAAAATATCCGGCTCAATGACGAGAGCCCTTGCTAAAGCGACGCGCTGTTGCTGTCCACCGCTTAACTGACTCACTTGACGTTCAATAAATTGCTTTAATCGCACTTTCTCTAGCACATCTTCTACTCTTCTTTTCACCTCAGCTTTACTCACTTTTCTTACTTTTAACCCAAAGGCCACATTTTCAAAAACGGTCATATGAGGGAAAAGGGCATAGTTTTGGAAAACCATGCCCGTGTTTCTTTTTTCTGGTGACACTGTCGTCATATCACGATCATCGAATTTCACTTTCCCAGCTGAAGGATAATAAAATCCTGCGATCATCCTAAGAGTTGTTGTTTTTCCGCAACCACTTGGTCCAAGGAAAGTAAAAAACTCCCCTTCTTTAATCGTGATATCCAACTCTTTCACGGCAGTGACATCGCCAAATTGTTTTGTAATATTAGATAAGGTTACTGCTGTCATAACCAACAACTCCTCTTTCTGGAGATCTACTCTTCTTTTTGCTTTTCACTGTTTTTAATATTGTTGTCCCAGTATTCCATCCACTCATCAGACTTCTCCTGGAAAACTTCCCAATCGATCTCCATCGCATTGATTTCTGTTTCTTCAATCCACTCCGGAAGATCACTAATATCATCACGCGTTGGAATTCTATAATATTTCTCAGCTAGTAGCTTAGCTGCTTCCTCAGAATTAACAAACTCATAAAAAGCTTTCGCTGCTTCTGGATGCGGCGCACCTTCAACAATCGCAATTCCTTCTGTTAAGACCGGCGTTCCACTCTCAGGAATCACATAGCTAAACGGATACCCCTTCTCTTCAGCTAGCATAACGGTATCCGGCATATTCCAAACGGATAGATTACCTACGCCTTTCGCTACCTGATTGTACATAATCTCTGGATTGGCAGCATACTCTTTCGTATTCTCGTCTAATTTCTGCAGCCACTCATACCCAGCATCAGGGCTATCCGTCTCTTTGTAGTCCTTATAGATGATAGAAGAATAAATCGTACGCATTGTACCTGAAGCAAGTGGATAACGAATGATTAATTCATCTTTCCATTTCGGATCTACGAGATCATCCCAATCTTTTGGAGCCTCTTCTTCGGAAATTTCTTTATTATTATAAAGAATCACTTCAGGTGTTTGAGAAGTGCCTGTCCAATACCATTCTTCATCATGGTACATATCATCTAAAGAACCGGCATAGCTTGGCTCATATTTCTGTAAAAGCTCATCCGTCTTGGCTTCATCGAACATCACTTGAGGCGCCCCCCACCATATATCCGCTTGCGTATTATTCTTTTCGGAGCGAACCCTGTCTAGAATTTCCTGTGAACCAAGGTCGAGAAATTCCATGTCTACATCATATTCCGCTTCAAATTGTTTCTCGAATTCACTCAAAATATCTTTACCGTGCGGTGAGTATACGACAACCTTATCTTCCAAATCACCTTCACTTTCAGAGCCAGAATCCCCATCGCTACTTGCTTCTTCATTCCCTGCCATACACCCTGTTAGGATGATGCCGAACACTAGCATGGTAATTAACATCATCCATCGAAATTGACGTTTCATACATTCATTTCCCCCTTCTCATAATTGGATAATCGAATTATGTTCTTCAAGGAATAGCGCCGCTGCTCCAACGATTCCGGCTTCCTTTCCAAACGTTGACGGTACAATTTTGCAGCTCTGTGGTGTGAAATGCTCTACAATTTCAATTAACGAATGCTTATAATCCTCAAATGACTCGCTTACACCACCTCCTATAATGACGAGGTCTGGATCGAATAAAGACACATAATTAGCGATGCCAAATCCCAAATGTTCGATTGCTTTTTCAACCACTTCACTCGCATCCTCATCTCCTTTTTTCCAACTAATAAAAGCTTCTTTTGCCGTTAACGGCGTGTTCTTTACTTCAGAAAGTTTATTCCCGATGGATGAACCACTTGCGACACTCTCAAGAAACCCATAGCCCTCATAAGTGGGGTGATAGCTTTTTGCACTTTGAAAATCTGTCACTAAATATCCCATCTCACCCGCACTGTAACGACTTCCTCGAAAAAGTTTTCCGTTAATGATCATCCCACTGCCTATTCCTGTACCTATCGCGATAAAAATAAGATTTTGTAGCGACTTTCCGGCACCAAGCCACTGCTCACCAAGAACGCTCGTATTGACGTCATTTTCAACATAGATTGGAAACGGAAAGTACTCACTCGCTATTTTCCGAACGGGATACCGCTTCCACCGTAAACTAGGGGCATCCAATACAATGCCATGTTCCACGTTCGTTACACCTGGGACACCGATTCCCATCCCAAGGATTTTCTCATTACTTAACTGTAAATCATGAAGCATACTATTTACGTCTTTTTGTAAGCGCTTAAATAAATCTTTTTCAAGGTATTCACTTGTGGAAAATTCCCGATAAGCATGAACCTCTCCGTTTAAACATGTCACCCCAGAAGCTACTTTTGTACCGCCGATATCGACGCCAATCACATAAGCTGCTTTAGGATTAAAAACGAGATGAACAGGCTTCCGCCCCCCACTAATCGTCGATTCACCCGGTCCTTTCTCCTCGATCCACCCCTCTTGTAACAATTGTTCAACGATCAGTGAAACAGAGGGTTTACTAATTTGAATCCTTTTGGAAATCTGCGAGCGAGAAATCGGTTCAAAATCGCGAATACACGTCAACACAAGTTGTTTATTTATATTTTTGATAGATGCGGCATCGCCCTTTTGCATAAATGTGTACTCCTTTATAAATGATAAAAAACAAGCAGAAACATCCTTAGTTAGTTAAGGTTACTTACTAACGATTACTTTCATTTATAAAGGCTGAACAGAAAAATGTAAAATACTGTTTATGCCCTTTCTTACAAACTGAGAGTTATTTTGCTCAATAATGCTTCTAATTGCTATCTTTTAATATAAATTTAGAAAATTTTATTTATTTTGTTAAATAGTGACTATATGACTATCCAAACAGTACAAAAGTAGGTTCCATTTATTGGATTGATCTGCTTATAATGGTTTTAAGTTAGTTATATTCTGTTACTAACTAAGTTCAGAAGATGAAGGAGGATTTATTTGAAGGACCTGGGGAAGATTTTATTATCGTTGGTTTTGATCCTTTCTGCCTTTGGAACAAGCTCCATTAGTTTTGCAGAAGAGTCATCTACACAGGATGCAAACTTAGCATTGTGGGAATCTGTCGTTCCATTAACAACCACAGCAAGTTTCATGAATACGGGTGCCCATCCTGATGACGAGCGGAGTCATTTCCTCGCTTATTTATCAAGAGGGCAAGGTGTGGACACGTCCTTTCTACTCTCCACTCGTGGCCAGGGTGGTCAAAATGAAATCGGCAGCGAGCTTGGCGATGGACTAGGTATCATTCGCACAAACGAACTGCAAGCTTCATCGAAAGTCCTTGGAATCGAAACGTTTTTCTTAAACGAAGATTTTGAAGACAGCATCAAAGACTTTGGCTTCTCTAAAACACCTGAAGAAACGCTGAACAAATGGGGAGAAACGGAAACCTACGAACGACTCATTCACGACATCCGAACATTTAAACCAGACATCATTATGCCCTCTTTTCGCAACGTTGACTCCCAGCATGGTCATCACCGCGCCATGACATTGCTTACCCAAAAAGCATTTGAAGACGCAGCCGACTCTTCTGTTTTTCCTGAACAGCTTGAAGATGGCTTAACCACCTGGCAAGTAAAGAAACTCTACCTCCCTGCTGAAACAGAAGATCAAACCACCACTTCTATCCAAATCGGAATCTATGACGAACACTATGACATGACTTACCCGCAACTTGGTGAAAAAGCGCGTTACTTACACGAATCCCAAGGAATGGGAAGAGATGTTGGAGATGGCCCAGAAATCGTCAATCTTCAGCTAGTTAAATCAACAGTTGGCGATATTCCGGAACAGGAAGAAAGCATCTACGAAAACATTCCCTACGATTTCGCGGATTACGCTAACACCCTTTCAAAAGGCGGCAATAAGTACAAACAAAAGCTGATCCATCTTCAAAAGGATCTTGAAAAGGTGAAAAGTGCCTATCCTCACCACGAGAACGTACTAACTCAAGCTGAAAATGCGTACAAACAGATTCAAAAACTTATCAAGCAGATGGAGAAAGACAACAAGCTATCTGAGGATTTAAGAAACACTTTAAATCATAAGCTTCAAGTAAAAGAAGAACAGCTTACAAATACGATGTTTACAGCAGCCCAGTTGGAAGTAAAAGTTGAAGTAGCCGATCCACAATTAACACCAGGTGATACAACAAATTTAAGCGTTTCGATCATGAACAATGGCTTTGAAAAGATTAAAGATCTTTCTTCTACCCTTTCCATCCCAGAAGACTGGGTCATAAAAGGCCAGCATCACTCTTCCTCTTTAGCACCGGGAGAAGAGGTAATGTTCGATTACAACGTAAAAGCTACATCCAGAAACTATTATGATGCCTACACACCGGATGCGATTAAATCTAATATTCGTTTTAAAGTGAAAGGACAACCTGTTACAAAAGCCTTCACACCAACTGAACGCGTTGCCCTATTACCAGAGGTAGCTGTGAAACCATCTCCTGAGAATTTAGTGATGAACACAAAAGACATTGAAGAAAGTGTCACGATGGATGTAGAAGTTGAAAAATTTGCGGAAGGTGCTCTTGAAACAGACGTCTCCCTCCAGTTACCAGAGGGATGGACAGCTAAACCTGAATCGCAGGAAGTTTCATTTGGATCTGATGAACAAATGAAAGCCATTTCGTTTACACTAACGCCTCCACAGAATGTAGAAGAAGGCGAATTTCAAATTGTTCCGCAAGCACAGAGTGGAAACGAAACGATTAGTAAAAACGTCCAAATGATTCAGTACGATCATACTGGTACAAACTATTATGTATCAGATGCCGCGGTTAACGGCGTAGCCTTCCCGCTCGACTATCCTGAGGATCTTAAAATCGGCTATGTCGATAGCGGATTTGATAAGGTTGCCGATCAGTTAGCGAATGTAGGTATGGATATTACCCAATTAACCGAGCAGGACTTAGCATCAGGAGATCTCTCTCAATACGATACGATCGTCACTGGAATCAGAGCGTATCTTTCAAGAGAAGACTTGCTACAGCATAACGAGCGCTTACTCGAATACGTCAACAATGGCGGTCACCTTGTCGTGCAATACAACAAACCATGGGATAACTGGGACACGAACACTACCGCACCATATGAACTAGAAATCGGACAGCCCTCGATCGAGTGGCGCGTCACCGATGAAGATGCTCCGATTAACGTATTAAAACCAGAAGCGACAATCTTTAATTATCCAAACAAGATCAAGCAATCAGACTGGAATGGCTGGGTGCAAGAAAGAGGCCTCTACTTCCCAATGAACTGGTCAGATGAATTTGAAGCGTACGTTAGCGTCGCTGATCCAGGGGAAGAGGCATTTGAAGGCGGAATTTTGAAAGCAGACTATGGTGAAGGAACGTACATTTATACAAACCTAGTCTGGTACCGTCAAATTCAGAATCAGGTACCTGGTGGGTATCGTATTTTTACTAACTTGGTTAGTTATCCTTATTACGAGGAGTGAGGTAAATAGAAGAACCGCCTGGAGATTTTCCAGGCGGTTTTTTTATCGTAGTTAGCTGTATCGATTTTTTTTGCAATCAATACTAGTCTAGCGTTTAATTATTGCTCTAATCCCGCTATCCCGTAGCCCCCGGCCCCAGAATGAGTCGAAATCATACCGCCCGCTTGGATCCATCTTATATTTTGGAATCCATGTTCTTTCGCAACCTCATCCATCCGCTGCTTGATCCTTTCATCGAGTCCGATGGAGTAGATAAAATAAAGCTGCTCTCGATCGATGTTGAATTCATTTAAGTAATCTCTCAAAAGTTTTTCACTAGCTCCACTCATTTTCCCGCGGTACTTCTTTGTAGACATCAGCTTTCCATCCTTCAACTCGATGCATGGCTTTATTTTCAACAAAGCTCCAATCAGTGAAGCCATATTGCTTACCCGTCCTCCCGCTTTAAGAAAATCAAGGCTGCCTGGGATGAAAGCCAGTCTTGATTTAGGAACAATTGTCTCTATTTTTTCAACTAATCGTTCCGCTTCAATGCTAGGTTCCTTTTCTAAAACCTTAGCGCCATACAATACGATCGCAGCTAATCCTCCAGTAACGTTCAGAGCATCAATGAGAAAAATGTCTTCAAATTCTTCCGCAGCAATGACGGCATTTTGAAAAGAAGAAGAAGCTTTTGATGTATACCCAATATGTACAATGATGCAATCTGGGGAATTCTCTCTTATCGTCGAAAAAAACTCTTGATACTCATGAGCATTTGTAGAGGTAGTAGAAGGGATTTTTTTCGTGTGTTCGTAATAGTCATAAATATCCTGGACCGGCAATGAACCGTCTAAATAATCCTTACCATCCATAATAATGTGCATGGGAACGACTTGAATATCGTACTTTTCAGCTAAATCCTCCGGTATGTCGGCACCGCTTTCAGTGGATAAGATAATCCTTCGCATTCGATTTCCCCCTTGGTTATATTTAGGACCGTCTACACTCTTCCTGCATTATGCTTTAACTATACAGGAGAAAACCTTATTAGCGTTGTGATTCATTTTTATCCTCCTTACTTTTAGTACATTTAGGTGGATTAATTAGTACTTCAGGAGAGAGAAAAAACGGCTTCTTTTCTCTCTCGCATACGCATTTCTGCCAAAAACTTCCCACTATTCCCTCCGCAGTTTCATCACAATACTATTTTTCTTATGTAAAAATGGTTCAATTCCCAAAATAGAATCAAAGAATCGTGGAAAATTTAGCTCGATTCATCGTCAAGATGTATTGAAAAAGGTAAAAAACCCCTCTTGCATATGCAAGAAGGGTTTCCAATGATGGAGCATAGCGGGCTCGAACCGCTGACCTCTACACTGCCAGTGTAGCGCTCTCCCAGCTGAGCTAATGCCCCGTATTATGACAGCGATTTCCTGTCGACAAGATTTATTTTATCATAGCTTTTATTGTGAGGGCAACTTATTTTTTGAAATATGCGAAAGTACATAAATCTCATTTCGAAATGGCAGCCTCTATATCAAAAGCCCCTTAACATCATACCAATGTACATAAAGTATAATGTACACAAAGTATTTTGAGGGGCTTTTACTCATTCTAAAACTTTTCTTCTTCTTCCCCTGCTTCTTCTTTTAATTCCAACTTCCTTTTTTCCAACTCCAGTTTCTTTTCCTCTACCTCTAACTTCTTCTTTTTCAAGTCAAAATTCATTACAAAATATAAAAAGATAAACGTCATCCCAACGATTACGGATATAAATAAAAATAGGTCCAAACAAATCTCCTCCAATATTTAGCTTCGTTCATTAAGTATACTTATAAAAATAAACATCATGTTCATTTTTCTTTATTCAACCTGCAATGTTGGTTGAATAAGCTGTTTTAAACTGCCTTACCTCTACCTGTTTAGTGATGCTATACTAAAAGATATATACAATTTTGATAAGGGAGATGAATTCATGAAAGATATCCTTATCCAATATATGAAACGGTTTTCGGATCTCAGTGAATCCGAATTAAGAAAGCTGACAATCGATATTCCTGTTGCTACGTTTAAGAAAGGAACGGTCCTTTTACATCAAGGTGAAGTTCCTGACAAATGCTATTTTGTTTTAAAGGGATGTGTACGGCTTTACGGTGTCGATAAAAATGGAAAGGAGAATACGTTCAATTTCTATACGGAAGAACAAAGTGTCACGATTTTTAATCAGCATACTCCCGACAAAATTTCTCCATACTCTCTTAGCTGCTTGGAAGACTGTACGCTTATTGTAGGTGATTTATCTACTGAGCAGGAAGCTTACGACATGCATCCGGTATTAGAAGAACTGACTCGCAAAATGATTGAAGAAGATATGGGTGCTATGAGGGATAATTTCGCCTCCTTCATTTCTTCGACGCCAGAAGAGCGCTACCACAATTTGATGGAAAAAAGACCCGATTTAATTGACCGGGTTCCCCAGTACCAACTAGCAAGCTACCTGGGAATTAAGCCAGAATCTTTAAGTCGTATCAAGAAGAGGTCCTTATCTAATCTCAGGATTGTAGATTAGTCCATTGTTATTTTTCTTCCTTTTACGAATAACCAGATCCCAAAACCTAATTCACCGATGACCATGGGAGCCATCAGAATTAATTCTAGTAGCCCAATAACGTTTTCAATTTGTGGGATGAAATTGTACATGAAATGAACTAGCGAGTAGCTGAAGCCTGCTAAAACAACTAGAATACTAATCACTTTTGGTATCATTATTGTTTTCATTGCGATCAACCCGACTACGATCAGATGAAGGCCAAAAATGATTAATCCAAATGACCAAATGGCTTCAAAAGCTGTGATGGAATCCCTCGCTTGCTGTGCCACGCGCGATGACGTACCTAACTCTGAATTTTGAACAACACTATTGGTTATCACTAGATGTGAAACCGCATTGGCTAGAATGGCTGTGTAAAGGAAACGAAGCCAGCCGGCTAATAATGCGTAACCAGGATGAAACGGCTTCAAGAAAACATAAAAGCCCCACGAAATAATTAAATCCATAATGATAATGATGAGCCATCCAAGTACCTCAAGACGAAACAAGACTTGAGATGCTTGGATGTTTTTTAATGTTGTTACTGCATCTCCCTCAATGACTAATGAGCTATGAACATACCCTTGAGCAAAAAATGCAGCAAATGTCATGATAAGTAATGCAATTGCTGAAAAGACTGCTGCTTTTTGCTGCATGTTTTGATTAGTTGTTGTCTTTAATTCCATATAAGAGCCTCCTCGACTTTGAAGTTAAATCTATTGTATTTCGTCTGAGGAAGACTTTCATTGACTTAAATCAAGAATATACTATTTTTTAAAATTTGGGCAGGTAAATAGCTTAGTAGTTCGATTCTATTTTACTTCAAAATAAAACCCTCTTACGGTTGCAAGAGGGTTTCTTCTTGTTCTATTACATAATAAAAGTCGTATAACCAATAAAAGAAACGCTGTCCCAGCGTTTCTCATCTCTTATCTTCTCTCCCGACTCGTTAATCCCATTGCCACAAACCGTACAATGAGTGATGCCACGATACTATACACAATCAGTGCAAACACTGCAGAGAATTCAACGACATATTGTCCAGCGAATTCCGTCGTTGGAAAGATGTTTCGAAATGGATATAATAATGGCGCTGAAAAGTCATAGATCCACTGCACGAATGGAGCTGTTGGATTTGCGCTGAATAGTTTCAGCAATATGCGAATTCCAAGAATCGCTTCGATAATGCCAAAAATCAGGCGTACGAGCGATACGAGGAATGATGATAGTGCTCTCATGTTTCTTCACCCTTTTTTAAACTGTCATATCCTTTCTTTACCCTGTTGCGATTGATCACACACGTGTCGTTTTTTTCCAGTGATTGATGGGCATAATGGATGTGGAGAAAGGAGCGTTTTACTTTGAGATTACGTGACTTAGTTTATTATATATCCCGCTATCCGCCTGTATTACAACTAGGTGCACTGATTGTGCTAATTCTTATAACGATGGGCTTTATCATGCATCTGGTGGAGCCGGAAATGTTTCCGACCGTTTTCGATGGGGTGTGGTTTGCGATCGTGACGGCTTCCACGATTGGGTACGGTGATACATCACCTGAGACGGTGAGAGGGAAAGCTTTTGCGATGGTATTTATTATGTTTGGCGCTGGCTTTATGACGTTTTATATGGCGAAGCTTGCTTCTTCCTTTGTGATGACACAGGGGGCGCTTGGTCGTGGAGAGCGAAGTTACGAGCGAGCCAATCATGTAGTTGTGGTTGGTTGGAATTCGCGCAGCAGACATACGATCAAGGCGCTGTTATCCAATCAGCCTGAACGATCCATCGTGCTCATTGATCATTCGCTTACGGAAAACCCACTTCAAAAAGAAGGCATTCATTTCATTCGTGGAAACCCTGGTGAGGACAGCACATTACGAAAGGCGAAGATTAGCGATGCGCATACCGTTCTTATCACAGCGGATCAGTATAAAAGTGAAATTGAAGTGGATATGCAGACAATCCTTACCCTTTTAACGGTTAAAGGGATCAATCCTTCGGTGTATACAATTGTGGAAATTCTTTCGCCTGAGCAAATTGTGAATGCTGAGCGAGCTGGTGCGAATGAGGTAATCGAAAGTGCCCACCTACTCAGTACGGTTATGACGAATAGCGTTTTCTCTCACGGGATTTCTACTACTTTGCTTGAGATGCTAACGCATTTAAAGCCTAATCAGCTTGATTTCATGAGTGCTGAGTCGTTTAGTGAAGAGTCCTTTTGTGATGTAGCACAGCAACTAAATGAAAAAGATATCCTGATGATTGGTGTAAAAAGAGGGAGTGAGCTCGTCATGAACCCCTCCCCTTCATTTCTTATTGCATCTGATGATCTCTTACTCGTGATTCACACATAAGATGAGAGCGCGGCGTCTAGTTCTTTCACGTATCGCTCTCCGTATTTCAGCCATTCTTCATCAATTTCAGCATCTTTATTTGTGGGCTCTTGGAACTGATTAAACGATGCTGAGATATTCCCGATATTGCCTTCAGGATCAACACCTGCCTGATACATATGAGAGAGCATGAAAGGCTGTCCAATTTCAACAATTGCGCCATCCGCATCAAGCTCTTTTTTTACAGCTTTGATTGGTACTCTTAGAAAAAGATATCCGTCTTCATCATCGATTTTATAGTCGAAATAGCCGTGATCGTATTCCCAGCCGCCTCCATAGCTATAGCCTAATTGGCGGAGCTTGTCTTCCATAATACTAAGTTCGATCGTTTTCCCTTCAAGCACGGAATTCATTGGAATCATGTGCGCTTCCTCCCTGTTTACGTAGTCTACGCTTATCGTGTCCAATGAGGGAGATTTCATGAATAAAAAAGCGCAAGCGCTCGATTAGTTCCGACAAGTGCTGGAGCTAGACTTCACTGAATTTCATTCTTACTTATCTTTGAATAAAAAAAGAGAGCGCCGAGGCACTCTCTCTTGTTCGTTCTATTCGTTTGTCTTAAGGCGATCCTCAAGCTCAGCTTTTTCTTTTTCGAATCCTGGTTTACCAAGAAGCGCAAACATGTTTGTTTTGTATGCTTCTACTCCTGGCTGATCGAATGGATTCACGCCAAGTAGGTAACCGGAAACAGCACATGCTTTTTCAAAGAAATAAGCAAGGTAACCGAAGTGGTAAGGCGTCATTTCAGGGATGTTCACAATCAAGTTCGGAACATCACCATCTGTATGAGCAAGCATTGTACCTTCGAATGCTTTCTGGTTAACAAAGTCCATTGTTTCACCAGCAAGGTAGTTCAGCTTGTCTAGGTTCTTGTCGTCTTCTTCGATTGTGATCTCATGACGCGCTTTCCCAACGTTCAATACTGTTTCAAACAGGCTACGACGGCCGTCTTGAACATATTGACCCATGGAGTGAAGATCTGTTGAGAAATCAACGGATGCTGGATAAAGACCTTTGTTGTCTTTACCTTCACTTTCGCCAAAGAGCTGTTTCCACCACTCAGAGAAATAGTGTAGAGATGGCTCATAGTTCACTAGAAGCTCGATGTTCTTGCCTTTGTTGTAAAGGGCATTACGAACCGTTGCATACTGATAAGCCTGGTTAGATTCAATGTCAGATGTGTTCAAGTCATCTTGTGCATCTTGAGCACCTTTCATCATCTCTTCAATGGATATTCCGCTTGCTGCGATTGGAAGAAGTCCAACAGCTGTAAGAACAGAATAACGTCCACCAACATCATCAGGAATCACGAAGCTTTCGTATCCTTCTTCGTCAGCTAGTGTTTTAAGAGCACCTTTTGACTTGTCAGTAGTCGCATAGATGCGACGACGAGCTTCTTCTACGCCGTATTTTTCTTCAAGGAATTTACGGAAAATACGGAACGCAATTGCAGGCTCTGTCGTTGTACCAGATTTTGAAATGACGTTCACGGAAACGTCTTTGCCTTCAAGTACGCTGAAGAGGTCCTGTACATAAGTTGAGCTAATGTTGTTACCTACGAAGAAAACTTGTGGTGTTTTGCGCTCTTCTTTTGTTAGAACGTTATAGAAAGAATGGTTCAGCATTTCGATTGCTGCACGAGCACCTAAATAAGAACCACCGATACCAACAACAAGAAGCACGTCAGAATCTGATTTGATTTTCTCAGCAGATTTCTGAATGCGTGAGAATTCTTCTTTATCATAATCATGTGGAAGCGTTAGCCAGCCAAGAAAATCGTTGCCAGCCCCTGTTCCATTATGTAGCGCATCGTGTGCAGCCTTCACTGCATCCGCCATGTATGTTACTTCATGTTCGCCAACAAACGACAATGCTTTTGAATAATCAAAACTTACTTTTGAAGTCATAATTAGCCTCCAATTATCATTTTTTTGTTCTTCACTCACGTTTTACTTTAGCCCAAGACCCATTCGAAATCAAGAACACCGACCCATGTAAGCGATTACCTGGAGAGATTTCTTTTTAAAGTTACTTGAGCTCTTTAGAACTTGAACTATATTTCTCTTGGAGCAACAATGTGAGATGCTCGATTTTTAGCTCATTCGATTGAAACCAGAGTTGCAATCGCCTTTAAGCGGAGCTTAAAGGTCGCAATGTGTGAGGGAGGCGGTGGACAAATTCATTTGTACTAACCGCCTCCCTCACACATTGCGAAAATGAGCTAAAAATCATCCCCAGCTAAACAACACAACAAAAAGAACCGCTCCAAAACGGAACGGTCCTATCATTTCACCTTATAGAGAAGCCTTCAAAATCGCCATCACGTCGTCGCGCTCAAGGGATTTGAAATTACCAAACGCCCCATTAGCCATCGCACGGTCAGCGATAAGATCAAGCTGGCTATCGTCAATGTCGTAATCAGCAAGACGGTTTGGTGCACCAAGGCTGCTCCAGAACGCACTTAGCTTGTCGATACCTTCAAGCGCAACATCGCGATCTGATTTACCTTCTTCGCTTACGCCAAGAACTTTGACAGCAAGACGCTTGAACTTATCAACGTTCACGTCAAGGTTGTGTTTCATTAAGTTCGGGAAGAGAATTGCAAGGCCACCAGCGTGTGGAATATCATAAACAGCTGATACCGCGTGTTCAATGTTGTGAGAAGCCCAGTCGCCGCGAACACCCATCTGTAGAGATTGGTTGAGCGCTACTGTACCACTCAACATGATTGTTGCACGGTGGTCGTAGTTTTGCATATCTTCAAGAAGTTTTGGAGCTGTGTTCATCACTGTTTCAAGAACAGAGAACTGCATATTTTCTTGTAGCTCTGTATTTGATTCAGGGTGAAGGTACTGTTCAAGTACGTGAGACATCATGTCCACCATGCCGTAAACTGTATGGTTTTTTGGCACTGTGTACGTATTCTCAGGATCTAGAATAGAAAATTTCGGGTGTACAAGTGGATGTCCCCAACCGTATTTCTCTTGTGTATCCCAGTTTGTGATAACAGAACCTGGGTTCATTTCTGAACCAGTTGCTGCTAGCGTTAGAACTGTACCGAATGGAAGAGCTGCTTCAGGGAATGCTTTTTTCGTTACGAAGTCCCAAGCGTCTCCATCATATTTAGCACCTGCAGAAATAGCTTTTGTGCAGTCAATAACACTACCGCCACCTACTGCTAGGATGAAATCAATGTTGTTTTCTTTACAAATATCGACACCTTTATGAACAGTTGTTAGGCGTGGGTTTGGTTCAACGCCGCTAAGTTCAAATACTTCAGCACCGATTTCGTTTAATGTGTTCATTACGCTATCGTAAACACCATTTTTCTTGATGCTTCCTCCGCCATAAACAACGAGGACTCTTTTTCCGTATTGTGGCACTTCAGTTTTGAGCGCTTCTAGCTGCCCTTTACCGAAGATCAATTTTGTTGGATTTTGGAAAGTAAAATTATTCAATGTTATGTCCTCCTTTAATTCAAATCACGTTTAACTTCGCTTTTAGGCGCAATAAAAACTCACCCTTTATCTTTAGTAATGCAAGAAATTTAGGTGAGAGTAAATGACCACCAAAAGGATTGATTCGTGCAACTAACCATCAGAAATAAATAGCTTTGATGGAAGTTCCATTTTATTATGCCTCAATCAATTATTAAAATAAAGCAATCTGCTTATAGGAATTAAGTGGAGCCGCTATGTATAATTTGGTGAAGTTTTAATCATCTTATAGAAGAATCATTATGTTTCCTAATAAAAGGAGGTATTCTTATGAGCACATTACAACGATTTGCTCTTGCGTTAGTGATCATCGGAGCGGTCAACTGGGGCCTCATTGGATTTTTCCAATTTGACCTTGTCGCGGCAATTTTCGGTGGACAAAATGCTGCACTTGCTCGAATTGTCTATGGCCTAGTTGGGCTAAGTGGGCTATATTGCCTAACATTACTTTTCAAACCTACAGAAGAGCTTTCACATGATCCCGATCGCGCAACAACATAAAAAAAAAGAAGGCAGCCGCGGCTGCCTTCTTTCGTCATTACTTACTTCTTCAGACGCTTGTTCAATTGAGCTTGACGGTCGTTAGATTCTTTCAACCAGTCTTTAAGCTTATCTTCAAGCGTGTTGAAGCCTTGTGGAGAAGAAGTTTGTTGTGGTTTCTTGTTTCCGCCGCTCGGTGCTGCCGGGCGAGGCTTTCTTTCCGGACGCTCAGGTTTAGGCTGAGTAGCACGGATTGAAAGAGAGATTTTACCGGAACCTTCTTCAATGTTAAGGATTTTAACCTTAACTTCGTCTCCTACAGTAAGTTGATCTTCGATATTTTTTACGTACCCGTGAGAGATTTCAGAAATGTGAACTAGTCCTTGCTTTTGGTCGTCAATTGCAACGAAAGCACCAAAAGGCTTAATACCAGTTACCTTCCCTTCAACGATATCACCGACGTTATATTGCTCTGCCATGAAAACACTCCTAACAAATTTTTTCAACTTTACTAGTATAACATAGATTTCTAATCTAGACAAAACATCATACTAGCCTTTTCTAAGAATCATACCTTTCTATTGAAGGAATAGCAAGACAAGAATGTATTATAAAGCATTTACTTTCAAATTAAAATAAACAGAGGGAATGGCTGGTACTTCAGTAATATCAAGGTTTATAGCGTGTGGTAAATAAATACATGAATATTTGATATTGACTGAATTCTTTCCGCTCGCTATAGTGATAAAATGCCATTCAATTGGACTTACTATATTGTATGAGGTGACAAGATGAAATCAAATGATCAATGGTCGTCAAGATTCGGATTTATTTTGGCTTCAGCTGGATCAGCTATCGGGCTTGGTGCACTGTGGAAATTTCCATATATGGCGGGTACAAATGGTGGAGCAGCATTTTTCCTTATTTTTCTTCTTTTCACTGTTTTAGTCGGTGCGCCAATGCTTCTTGCGGAATTTGTTGTTGGGAGACACTCACAGCAAAATGCCGTTTCTTCTTATGAATCCATTTCCGGGAAAGCAAGCTGGAAATGGCTTGGTTATCTAGGCGTTATCGCCTCCTTCATTATTCTTTCCTTCTATAGTGTCATTGGAGGATGGGTGATTACGTACTTAACAAGAAGCTTCTCGGGGTCACTTACAGGACTTCAAAATAGCCGTTACGAAGAGTTGTTTGGGGAAGTCATTGGAAGTCCTTCAACCGCTCTTCTCACACAGGCTCTTTTCCTAGCGATAACAGTAGCCATTGTGCAATTCGGTATTCAAAAAGGGATCGAAACAGCAAGCCGTTATATGATGCCAGCTCTCTTTATTCTTTTTCTTGTGCTTGTTGCGCGTTCGCTTTCTCTTGATGGCGCAATGGAAGGGGTCTCCTTCTTTTTAAAGCCTGATTTCTCTATGTTATCAGCAGAAGGTGTTCTTGATGCCCTTGGCCAATCGTTCTTTGCGCTCAGCGTCGGGATCTCCTTAATGGTTACGTACAGCTCTTACCTTGATAGAAAAGCTGATTTAACTGGATCTGTAGTATCAGTCGTTAGCCTGAACGTGTTAATCTCATTTCTAGCTGGACTTGCCATCTTCCCTGCTGTTTTTGCATTTGGATTTGAACCGACAGAAGGACCTGGACTTATTTTCACTGTTCTTCCTGCTGTTTTTAATCAAATGGCATTTGGCGGTTTGTTTTTCACAGTTTTTCTAGCGCTTTTGCTATTTGCAACGTTAACATCAGCTTTTTCCTTGATGGAAATCATTGTTTCTACAGTAACGCGCGGTAAAGGAAATCGTAAGAAAGTTTCCTGGATCGCAGGATTCTGCGTATTCTTACTCGGGATCCCTTCCGCTTTGTCATTTGGTGTCCTTGGAGACATATCCATATTTGGCAGAACAATTTTTGATACGATGGACTTTCTGGCAAGTAACTTATTAATGCCTATCGGTGCCCTTCTTATCTCTATTTTCGTTTCTCGGAAGATGAAGAAAGAAATATTAGCTGACGAAGTGATGATGTCTTCTAAAATAGGGCGGGTCATTTTCCCACTCTGGTATGGTTTAATTCGTTACTTTGTCCCAGCTGCCATCACAATTGTCCTCGTTACATCTTTACTTTCATATTAATTTCTTTTATATGTATATTCTTTTTCTAAAGTGGGAATAACAGGAGTAGTAAGCTATCTATATTCCCCCTTTTGAAGACGAGGCCAACGCCTCGTCTCTTTTTTTGTCTTCTCATTCGGCCCTTCAACTTTATAAGAGTAGGATAAAGTATGACTAAGTAAGCCAAACTTTAAATAGCGAATGGAGGAGAGGTGATGAAACCGTGTCTATCCCAAGTAAGGAACGGATACAAATCGACAACGTGACGTTGGCATATGAGTATTACAAACATACTAACCCTCATGTCCATACACTTGTCTTCATTCATGGCTTCCTTTCTTCTTCCTTTAGTTTTCGTAAGCTTCTTCCCCTTCTTAAAAAGAACTATCACTTATTGTGCTTTGATTTACCAGGCTTCGGCGAGAGCGAAAAGAACTGTGATATCCATTATTCGCTTCATGAGTATGCTGCTCTTACAAACCGACTTCTTGAACGGATGCAAATTTCAAAAGCTATCTTGATTGGACATTCAATGGGAGGACAAATTGCCCTTCGCGCGTGTATTCAACACCCAGAACGGATTGAAAAGCTCATTCTCCTATGTAGCTCAAGCTATATTAAATCTTCTTCATTAGGTATTCGATTATGCTCTTATCTCCCTTTTTTTCCGTTTTGTCTTAGCTTCTCAATGAGTGCCATCAATTTAAGAAAGAATTTCGAACATCTCGTTTATGACCATAAGCTTCTCACGCAGGAAGTCATCGATGGCTACACATCGAGTTTTAATGAAAAAGGTTTCTTTCTTGCACTTTCTCGCCTCATACGAGATCGAGAAGAGGATTTATCTACGAGCACATTAAATAAAATTAATTTCCCTATCCTCTTAATTTGGGGAACCGACGACCGTCTTGTACCTATACGCGTAGGTGAACGCATGAAAAAAGACCTGCCAGATGCAGATCTTCTTATCCTCTCTCATACCGGACACCTTATCCCAGAAGAAAGGCCTGTGGAAGTGTCACAAGCCATTCACCAATTCCTACAAACATAACAAAAACCGCACCTTGGAGAGCGGTTATTTGTTTGCGACTAATTGTGGTTCTTCTTTTAATAAAATACTTAAAAATCCTGAAGTTACGAGAAAAGCTGCTGGGATAATATAAAAAACCGATAGAAAAATAATTCCTCCTGCTGCTGAAACGAGGAGACTAAACCCTCCTACAATAGGTCTTGTTTTCACAAAATAACAACCTAGTACAGCAAACGCTGGAAAAATAAAAGCAGTTAAAAACGAAATATCTTTGACTTGAATTAGAGGTATCACATTAAACCTTGAGAGCACTGCTGCGATAATGCCTAGAACACATCCAGCAACGGCCAGTTTAAACATGCGCTTTTGTTTCATTTTATTCCCTCTCTCATTTTGAACCATACTCTTCTTACATCTATTCGAGTTCGAAACGCTTCATCCTTCTCTTCTTTCATACTTTCCACTAAACGATTCCATTTTAACATGAAAATTCAGCCTTAAGACTGAGAAAAGTTCAATCGTAAGAAACTCCAATTCCCTCACATATTCCTATACACTCTAGATAGAGACGAATTGATAACACTTATTAATATTTCACTATTGTAACCGCGATCGTATTTGGAAACTAGTATCAAAACAAACCATTACACCACACTATTTCCCTAAAAGGAAATATATTCTTCCAGATTCAAGTTACTTCAAGTGACGATCCAGTGTTATTGCAGGAAACAAGCTATCAACTGTCAAATATGTTCATGTATAGGAGACAGAATGAATTGAGGAGATTAGATGAAACGTATACAAACTGGACGATTCCTCGCCGCGATTTTTTTCGTTGCTCTCGGAATCTTTCTTCTTCTTATAAATATCGGCATTATTTCCATGGAAATGACGGAGGCAATTGTCTTTTTTTATCCCTTCTTGTTGTTTCTGCTCGGTGGAAAGTACCTTTTTGATGCCCTCTTACCTTCAACGAGAAGGAAGAAATGGACAACCGGTGTGCTACTACTCACCTTTGGACTACTTCTGATCCTTGATCGTTTGGAGGTAATTGACTTTAGTTTCTGGAGTATTTGGAAACTATGGCCGCTTATATTCGTAATGATTGGTTTTAAGTTCCTGGGGAAATTTCGAAAAAGCCAGGGATTCAGTCTCGTGAAAGACCATTCCTATAATAAGCCAAATTGGCAGGTGCATACGATGAATGATTGGAGTTTTGTGTGCGATTATAACTTCGATTTTTCAACGACTCTTATCCCAGAGGAAGAAACCGTCATTACGCTATCAGGATTTGTTGGAGATATTAATATTATTTTCCCAGATGATATCCCATTTAAGATTGACGGCACAGCCCATGTACTTTCGGCTACAATTGATCAGCATAATCAGGACAACGTCGGAAAAGGTCACGGCTTAACTTACAAAACAGACGATTTCGATGACGCTCTCCAACGAATCGTATTCTATCTTGACTTCTCCGTACTTGATTTACGAGTTGATCGGATTTAGAGAAAGGTGCCATAGATGTGAATAAATCAACGCTCAGATGGAAATTACTCAAGTCGCTTCTTTATACTGCTTTATTTACCGGGGTTCTTTATTTCCTAGTTATCCAAATTGCACTGTTTTTCCAGCCTAATGCCGTATCTGTGCTATTCAGTTTACTATCACCGCTTTTAGTCATGCTTCTTGTGGTTCTGTTAGGAAGCTATTTCAGCTATAAAGATACACTCTCCATCAGAAATCGACTTGAAGATATCTCCACCCAAATCATCATTCTTTCGAGAGGCAAGTTCACTGAAAAAATGGAAATGACAGACAAAGATGAAATTGGTCGGATTAGTAATGAATTAAACGAACTGGCTGATAAGCTTCAGAAGCAAGTAACCTCTCTACAGAATTTAGTTAACCAAAAAGCGGATTTAGCTGAGAAAGCAAGAGGAGCAGCCATTATCGAGGAACGTCAACGACTTGCAAGAGACCTTCATGATGCTGTCAGTCAACAGCTTTTCGCGCTAAATATGATGTCTTCTGCTTCCATAAAGATGATGGATCGAGATATTGAAACCGCTAAATCACAAATGTTGGATGTCGCAGATCTCGCAAGTAAAGCACAAGTTGAAATGAGAGCACTTCTACTCCACCTCCGTCCGATTCACCTATCTGAAGATTCATTATGCGAAGGGGTGAGAAAGCTTGTCGATGAGTTAGAAAAAAAATCCGGGGTTACCTTTCACGTCACACTAAATGATCTTCCCGACCTTTCTAACGGAATTGAAGAGAATTTATTCCGAATCGTTCAAGAAAGCCTCGGGAATGCACTCCGGCATGCTGAAGCATCTGTAATTCGAATTACTGTTAAGCTTAAGAAAAACCAGTTTTTATTACATATAAAAGATAATGGAAAAGGGTTTGAAATGAATGAAAACAAAAAAGGAGCATACGGACTAGGTTCTATGCAAGAGCGATGCGATGAAATCGGCGGACAGTTCCGCATCTCTTCTCGCGCTGGTGAAGGAACCCTGGTTGAAGTACGTGTGCCGTTGGAGGGTTTGAACGATGCCAGAGATTAAGATGATGATTGTTGATGACCACGATATGGTCCGAAAAGGATTGAAAGCTTACCTTCTGACAGAACCAGATTTTCAAATCGTAGGCGAAGCTTCTAATGGTAAGGAAGCTGTCACTCTAGTGAATGAAATGGATCCTGATGTGATCTTAATGGATCTTATTATGCCAGAGATGACGGGCATTGAGGCAACAAAAGAAATCATGACCCTGAGGCCAAATGCAAAGATCATTATCATAACAAGTTTCTATGATGATGAGCAGGTGTTTCCTGCGATTGAAGCAGGTGCCTTTAGCTACCTTCTAAAAACAGCTTCTGCTGATGAAATTATCTCGACCATTCGTAAGGCTGTTCAGGATGAAAGCGTAATCGAACAGAAGGTCGCTCAAAAAATGATGAACCAATTACGCTCAAATCAAAAGAAGTCTTTGCATGATGATCTAACAAAACGCGAAAAAGAAGTTCTGCTATTAATAGGCGAAGGAAAAACAAATAATCAAATTGCCGAAGAACTATACATTGGATTAAAAACAGTGAAAACACATGTAAGTAATATTTTGGGGAAACTCGGTGTCAATGATCGAACTCAGGCTGCAGTTTATGCGATAAGAAACGGCATGGTTCGTTAACACGTAACCTTCTAGAATATGCCTTTTAGTTTAGCACCCCTCTTAACTGCCTCGCATTTACTATAGGGAGTAGTGATTGAAGGAGGAACTAGCTATGGCAGAGAATTATAAAAAATGGTCAGAGCTTCCGTATGCAGGTGAAAACGAGCCGCCTCATAATCCAGAAGAACCTTACGCTGGATCATGGCCGGATTATTATATCCGTAATAAACCACCAGGGCGTTTTACCACATTAAGCGGAAGACCCTTTCGACTGGACATCAAGCCACCAGCATCGATCGATTGGGACAGTGAGTTAAAAAAGGTCAAACATGCACAGAAAGACCTTAATCCGAAGCAAGCCACTTTAGCTGAATATTGGGGGACTGGTGTAGCCAGTAAACAATGGACTCCGATTATTGATAAGTTAATTGATACGTACAACGTAACAGCACCTCGAGCAGCAAGAATTCTTGCAGGCGTAGCAACCGGCATGAATGATGCTTTTACAACGGCCTGGTATTTAAAATACCGTTGGAATGTTGCAAGACCAAATCAACTGGATCACGATTTCAAATCCCTGCTCTGTACCCCAAGACATCCCACCTATCCATCAGGACATGCAACGGTAGGAGCAGCTACAGCAGAAATTCTTTCTTATTTCTTTCCTGCAGAGCAAGAACGATTAAGAGAACTCGCGAAAGAGTGCGCTGACTCACGACTCTATGCTGGAGTGCACTTCCCAGTTGATAATGAAGAAGGACTTCGCCTCGGAAAACAAATAGGTTCCATCGTCGCTGCTGAGTTAGAAAGTCAAGATAATGTTCGTGGGCAAACAATTGATGTACCATACCGAGAAAG
Organism: Anaerobacillus sp. QJM3NY_32; assembly: GCF_056173645.1. Classification (NCBI taxonomy): domain Bacteria; kingdom Bacillati; phylum Bacillota; class Bacilli; order Caryophanales; family Bacillaceae; genus Anaerobacillus; species Anaerobacillus sp. QJM3NY_32. Next base: position 3,372,513 of record NZ_CM149684.1, read on the forward strand.
TCATCACGCTAAATTAGCACCTCCGCCATACAAGCAGGCAATTGAGTATCCATTCGATTCGAAATGTGATTCTTCAACTAAAAATCCTTTTGTGCGAAGTAATACAAAACAACCTAAACCAAAACTCTTTTTTTAACGATTCTATCCCACATTTGAATTGGATCACTTTGCGATAAATCATAAAGTGATTCAATTTTTCTATGTCTTCTTACCGTACAAATAGAGGAAGTTTCGTTATAATAGATGGAAGATTAGCAGATGAAAGGATCTTACATATGAAGCATTTACTACTTCTTATCCTTATGGTGTTCTCCATTGCAGGATGTCAATCAAGCAATGATGAAACAGCCAATATAACGGTTGCCGCAGCGGCTAGTTTAAGTGATGCGATGAAAGAGTTAAATTCTCTTTATGAACAAGAACATCCTGATACAGAAATCATACTAAATCTTGCATCATCCGGTGTTCTAGCCAATCAGATTAAGCAAGGCGCACCTATAGATGTCTACTTCTCTGCATCAGAGTCTTATTTCGATGAAATTAAAAAGGAAGACCTGCTTGAAATCGAAACAAATTTACTGCGAAATAAACTCGTTCTAATTAAAAGCCAATCATCTAAATTGAGTAGCTTTGACCAATTAGATGAAAGTCATGAAGGTCGCTTAGCGATCGGAACGCCTGAAACGGTCCCAGCTGGAGCCTATGCAAAAGAAGCGCTGCAATACGCAAACAAGTGGGACAAGCTAGAAGATCAGCTAATCTTCAGTAAAGATGTGCGACAGGTTCTGACTTACGTTGAAACAGGTAATGCCGATGCAGGTATTGTTTATGAAACCGACTATCGCTCTTCTAGCAAAGTAACCTTGGTAGAAGATGTACCTACCCAATCGTATTCACCGATCATTTATCCTGCCGGGATCGTCAAAGGAGCTAACGAAGGAGCCAGTGACTATTTCACATTCTTACAAAGCGATGAAGCATTAGCGATTTTTGAATCCTATGGTTTCCAAAGTGACGTGACTGCAAATGACTGAATTCCTTGATCCCATACTAATTTCACTTAAAATCTCTCTCGTCGCAAGTATCATCGTGACAGTCCTCGGTATTATCATTAGTCACCTAATGGCAGGAAAGAATTTTCGCGGGAAAAGTTTGATCGACACCGTTATAATGCTCCCGCTTGTGCTGCCTCCTTCGGTTGTTGGCTTTATTCTACTCGTCCTCTTTGGCGCTTCAAGTCCAATTGGTCAGTGGATTGAGACAATCTTCGAGCACTCACTCGTTTTCACGTGGCAAGCAGGTGTTGTCGCGGCAAGTGTCGTTGCATTCCCGCTCATGTATCAATCAGCTAAAGTCGGTTTTGAATCAATAGATCGTGATATTGAGGATGCGGCACGGGTAGATGGAGCAGGAAAATGGACGGTTCTAAGAGTCATCTCAATTCCACTTGCTTCAAACGCTCTTATCTCTGGGATTATCTTAAGCTTTGCTCGTGCACTTGGGGAATTTGGAGCGACTTTAATGTTCGCCGGAAACCTACCTGGAAAAACACAGACCATGCCCACGGCTATTTATGTTGCCATTGACTCTGGTCAAATGACACTTGCTTGGTCCTGGGTAATCGTAACTATCACCATCTCAACGATCATGCTTTTTTTATCTTACCGAGTAGCGGTTAAAATATAAAAAACTCGCTTACGCGAGTTTTTTACTCTTCCGTATTCCTTTCTTCTTCCTCAGGCTCTAACGATGCTGGATAAAATTCTTTCCGCAAATGAATTTTCTCAATGGAAGGGGCTTCACTCTTACCTTCCGTTCCATAAATCGTCACATCAGTAAAACCTTCTATAAGATAGATCGTTACAGGCTTCTCAAATGGATTCGACCCTATTCTAACCTCTTCCACTTCAAAACCTAAACTCGCGAGGAGAAGGCGATTATCCTCAAGGTAACGTAACCCTTCTGGAAAATAATTCATCTCAACGGCAACATTATCTTTGAAAATAACTTCACCATTTTCAAATGTCATTTTCATTGGATCCTTGCGATCTGGCTCAACGCTCTTAGGGAAGTTCGATAAAAATTCCTCACGTGATAAACCTAGTAACTCCGGAGCATTTACAATCAATTCAATCGATGAAGGTTCAAAATCAATCTCTTCTTCAATCTGAGCTTCTTCTTCCTTCACATCATTCGGGACTTCATCCTCATTTTGCTGACTGTTTCCTGATGATTCATTTCCATTCCCGATCGCTTCATCAGTTGGCGCACCGCCAAAGGTCGGAACGCCCCAGACGACTATGTATAGCAATAGCCAAAAGCCGGCAAACATTGCTGCTCTTTTTCTAGAAGATGTTACAAAGGGTTTAATGATATTAGCCGTCATAAGAAGAAATGCGATAACCACCACTGCTTTTAAGAAATCCATCCTCATTCACCTCACAATTAACTATAGGATTATTTGTTCAGCAAATACAACCATTTTCTTCACTATTATCTCGAAACTGTTTTGGTCCTACCGTTCCAATGGTAAAAAGAAGGAGAAATGGTTTATGTATCTAACTACAAGAGTAGGCTCATTTATAGGAGGTTCATCATGTCAGCAAACCGTTACGTTAACTTAACCGTCAAAAACTACCGATCTGCTCGAAATGACATTCAAACAGGCGACCTTCTCCTTTGTAGTGGCTCGTACCCAGTTAGTAAAATCATTCAGAACGTATCCAAATCCCAATTCAGTCACGTTGCTCTTTTATTTCGGTGGATGGATCGCATTATGATGTTAGAAAGCGTGGAAAGTTACGGTGTACGCATCGTACCGCTATCTCATTATTTCCAGGACTATCGCAATTCAGGTCATCCATACAAAGGAAAGCTTTATCTTGCAAGGCATTCTCTCACAAAGAACTTAGACGAAAGTAAGCGTAATGCAATGCTAAGAAGAGGCGCTGATCTAACAGGTAAGCTTTATGACATAGAAGAAATCCTTAAAATCCTGGCAAGCGTCGTGATTGGCGACCTTGAATCGATACCAAATGATAAATACATCTGTTCAGAGTTTATTCAGGAGTGTTTCCAAAAAGCAGGCATCTCTTTCTCAGACGATGGCCGAGGCTTCATTTATCCAGAGCATATTGCAAGTGATCCAGCTGTTCAACCACTATATAAACTCACTCCGTAACATGAGCCACTATGATTTTTTATTGAACAGTTACACTATTTACTGTGGTAAAAAGCCTATTTTCAAGAAACTCCTCCTAATTGTACGGTTTGTCCAGACAGATTGAATTGGTATAAATATACTAATAGTATCCGACAATGATGGAGGGAGTCACTTGACGTTAATCATAATTGATCCAGGGCACGGTGGTACAGACCCTGGTGCAACGTATAAAAATTATCAAGAGAAAAATTTCAACCTTGCTATTGCTCGTATGGTAAGAGATCGTTTATTTTCAAAATACGAAGTAGAAGTGGCATTAACACGCGAATCCGATAAAACCATTGACTTAAAACCTAGAACAAATTTTGCAAATGCGATCAAAGCTGATTTCTACCTTAGCATTCACCATAATGCTGCAGGTGGGAGCGGGTTTGAAACATATATCTTTAATGGCACTGTTCCAAATGAAACCGTCCAACTACAATCGACTATCCACAACAAAATTTCAACCGACATATTAAAGAAATACAATATCTTGGATCGCGGAAAAAAACGCGCCAACTTTCATGTCTTACGCGAAACGAAAATGAATGCATTGCTTATTGAAGTGTTATTTGTTGATAGTGAAAAAGACCTTAAACTCCTCACCAACCCTGCATTTATGACAGACATATCGACTGTCATTGCTGATGCAACTGCAAGCGCCATGAAACTTCCGTTAAAACCTAAGCCGGTCGATGGCACTTTATATAAAGTGATTGCGGGAGCTTTTAGCAAGCGAGAAAATGCAGAAACCTATCTGAACATGTTAATTCAAAAAGGCTTTGGGGGTTTTATAGCCACCACTGTCGTCAACAAGGAAACAATCTACCGCATTCAAGTAGGCGCATTTAAGGAAAAAGAAAATGCAGAAGTCTTAGCAGAAAAATTAAACAAAGCAGGTATAGAAACATTTATACTAGTTGAAAAAGGAAACCCTCCCGTGGTGGAACCGGACCCGGTGCCGGTTCCAGACAAAGGTTATAAAATACAGGGCAATGCGGTCTTATCAGCTGAGCAAATGGATGCTTATACAAGAACCATTAATCCTGGAGCACCAGATCTTGCTGCCCTATATTTGGCCCATAGTAAGAAATATTCCATTCGCGGTGATATTGCTTATGCTCAAGCACTTCACGAAACAAATTTCTTTCGTTTTACTGGCGATGTGAAACCAGAGCAAAATAATTTCGCGGGAATTGGAGCGACCGGAGGCGGAGCAGCAGGTGCCACCTTTCCAAATGCTTCGACTGGCGTTCTTGCTCATATCCAACACCTCTATGCATATGCTTCCACATCTCCTCTTCCGGCATGGGACGAAAAAGTTGATCCAAGATTCGATCTTGTGACACGTGGCTCTGCCACAACATGGCAGGCATTGAATGGAAAGTGGGCTGTTCCTGGTTCCAATTACGGTGAGCTCATTCTCTCTTTGTACAAAAAAATGCTCGAATCGGCATTAGTCAAACTTGAAAAAGAACAGGCAACATTGCAAACGACACTCAAAAACCTTGAAATTTAACATTTAGATGAAAGAGCGTTCCCCGCTTTAGGAGAACGCTCTTTTTCTATAACCGGCTATTCTTATACTTTGAAATAGCAGCCTGTACGTGTGGATGATAGGTTGTTTTTATGTAATCCGTTCCTGATGAAATCCACTTTATCGCCGTTTCTGCACGTACCCCAGTAATCATGATATCCACCCCAAGGAGGTTCAATGAGCCGCATAACTTTAACATCATTTCAGAAAACTCTTGATTGAGAGAGGTAACAGACGATAAATCGATAATAAGTGTATTCACCTTCATATCAGCTACTTTTTGAAGTCCTATATCAAGAAGGAATTGAAAACCTACTTCTTCCACAACAGGTTGAAGAGGTAATAATCCCAGTTGATCCATAAGAGGGATTACGTTCACTGCCATGTTCTCCATGCGATCAATCAGTTCTTCTTGTTTTTCATACAAATGAGTCATATCCCGGAATTCTACCATTGCTCCATACATTTTATCAGATTCTCGTAAAACCCTTGTTTGAATGGTTAAATACAGGTTATAAACTCCCCAGCTATACGGCATAGCTTCAATGAAAAACTCTTCTCCCGTTTCAATCGTCCGCTCCACATGGCGCACTTCTTCTGGCGCTAAGGGGAAAACTTCGTATACATTTTCCCCTAACACATCTTCACGCTTAACTTTTAGGATCTTTTCCGCTACTTCGTTAATGTGTATGATGCGAAAATCTAAGTCGATCGCTAAAATACCACATGATATATGATTCAATATATGATCCTGTACTATACTCACTATATCACTCCTATTAGATCAGGCTCATAAAACAAAAGGAGAAGATCGGCTACTCAATTCGTCCATTACATCTCTGTCAGTCTATTATAGGGCTTCAAGCTTTCCCATTCCTATTTATTATAACTATCTAAATTCTACACCCATCTTCATTTCCCTGTTTTTGTAAACGAATCGTTTTGTCTACTACAAAACTCTCACCATATCTAGTTACTTTCTGAACAAAAAAACTGCCAAAATGGCAGTTTTCAATCCCAAGCAAATCGCTGTTCTTTCCACGGGTCACCATACATATGATAACCATTCCGTTCCCAAAAGCCCTGCTGATTTTCTGACCGAAATTTAATTGCGCGAATCCATTTCGCACTTTTCCAGAAATACAGATGGGGCACTACCATTCTGATCGGATAGCCGTGTTCTGGGGTTAACATTTTCCCGTTATGTTTGTAAGCAAGAAGGCTCGATTCTGCAAGAAAATCTTCAAGCGGAAGATTCGTAGTCCATCCTTCTTCTGCCTCTAACATAACAAACCTAGCTTCCTTTCGAATGCCTACATGATCTGCTATCGTCCGTGTTGCAATGCCTTCCCATTCATTATCAAACTTCGACCAGCCTGTCACACAGTGAATATCATTTGTTTGTGACGTCTCAGGTAGAGCCATTAGCTGTTCAAAGGTTAGAACCGTAGGGCGCTCAACGAGGCCTCCTATTCTTAAATCCCAATTTGAAAGATCTTTTTCATAATATGGCACGTCACCAACGTGTAGAACTGGCCATCCCTTCGTTACGCGTTGATTAGGAGGAACACGATCGCTGTTTTGCTCCTTTACTTTACCAAAGTACATACGCCACCTCATTTCATAGCTGTTTTATTTAGTGTAACAGAATATACCGACCCTTCTTTTATAGAATGCTCTATAATAAGCAGAAAGAAAAACACGGAGAGCACTCTCCATGTTTTTCTTAGTTAAAAGATCATAGCTGCAATCCAGCCAAATAAGATAAGCGGGATATTATAGTGTAAGAACGTTGGGACAACCGTATCCCAAATGTGATTATGCTGACCATCTGCATTTAGTCCTGATGTAGGGCCTAATGTACTATCTGATGCAGGAGAACCCGCATCTCCGAGGGCGGCGGCAGTTCCGACAAGCGCAATTGTTGCCATTGGGCTAAATCCTAATTCCATAGCAAGTGGAACATAAATCGCCGCAATAATTGGAATGGTTGAGAATGATGATCCGATTCCCATCGTAATAAACAATCCGACGATTAACATCAAAAGAGCCGCTAGCGCTTTATTATCGCCTATTAATCCGGATGCTTGTGTTACAAGCGATTGAACTTCACCCGTTTGTCTTAGAACTTCAGCGAACCCATTCGCTGCAAGCATCACAAAACCAATGAATGCCATCATTTTCATACCGTCTGTTAAAATCGCTTCAGATTCAGCCAATCGAATGCTCCCCGTAATATAAAGGACGATAATACCTGAAAGTGCGCCTAGAATCATTGATTCAGTTGGAATCTGAACAGCAAGGGTAACGACAACAGATAAAATGGCAAATAGGATGGAGCGATTTGAATAACTATATGTCTCAGATGTATCTTCCTGAGCAATAGATAGCTGTTTATATGTCCTTGGCTTGCGGTATGAAAAGAAGACCGCAATAAGGAGACCAACCACGAGACCTGCTGTTGGCAATAGCATAGCTGTCGGTATAGAGGAAAGTTCAATTTCCATGCCACTATCAGCCATATTCGACTGAAGAATTTCGTGAAATATTTTACCGAAACCAGCCGGTAACAGAATGTATGGTGCGGTTAGTCCAAAAGTAAGAACAGCTGCTACCGCTCTACGATCCATTCCAAGTTCATTTAACACCTGAAGAATAGGTGGGATAAGAATAGGAATGAACGCAATGTGAACAGGCACTAGGTTCTGAGAGAAACATGAGATGAGAAGAATGACAAAGAGAATAAGAACTTTAGCAAGTCCCTTCTTCCGATCTCCTCCACGACGATTAACCATCTTTAGAGCACGCTCAACAATTAATTCAGGAAGTCCAGTGCGAGTAAGACCTACAGCAAAGCTACCAAGCAACGCATAGCTCAATGCAACAGTCGCTCCTCCTCCAAGTCCTGAACTAAACGCTTCGATTGTATCATTAAGAGAAAGTCCTCCTAATAAACCACCGGCGATTGCTCCAATAACAAGCGCAATGACAACATGTATACGAAAAAGGCTTAGCCCTAGCATGATGAGAACTGCAAGAATAACGGCATTCATAACGTAACAACCTTTCAATTGATCCTTTAGTTTGGTAAATCACTAATAAGTTAACACGAAAGAGAAATCGTGTCAATGGAAGACGCTGGTGCTTCCCCACCTTACCATGTGTCAAATCACAACTTCACAGGAATATGGTATAATAGACTGACAATTCCATGTATTATATTCCTTGTTTTAAATGGAAGTTAGGTAAGGATTTCATCCCCTAAGATTGAATTGAACCACCAAATGAGCAAAGACTTGAAAGTTTATCCTCAACCGATCTCCATTACTTCAATCATTCACTCGATTGAAAGTAAATTTCTTCGGGTACACCATTCAGTAGGAACAGTTTAGAAAGGAAGATGTTGTCACTCATGGATATTTTGCTAAATTTCCCCCTTTGGGCAGCGCTATTTGGCGTTGTATTTGCCCAGTTTCTGAAAGTACCGATTTATTTTATTGCAACGAAACAAATTAATTGGTCCCTCTTCAACGCAACAGGCGGCATGCCAAGCTCTCATTCCGCCGCTACGACAGCTTTAGCGACTGGAGTTGCACTTGAGACTGGCCTTGATTCTCCTATATTTGCCGTAGCAGCGATGTTCAGCATTATTGTGATGTTTGATTCAACCGGTGTTCGCAGACAAACAGGAGAGCAAGCCATTGTACTAAACCAGCTTGTTCTTAATTTCAATAGATTCGTTTCTGAAGCGAAAAATTGGCAGCAAAAGCAAGAACGAGAGAAAATTGAAGAATTAAAAGAGCTATTAGGGCATAAGCCAATCGAAGTTCTCGTTGGTGGCTTGCTTGGAATTATTTCAACTTTAATTTTATACTATGCTTTTCAAATCGCTTAAATATAGGAGGACTTAAATGCGAATTGTTTCATTGTGTCCTAGTAATACTGAGCTATGCGCCTACCTTGGTTTAACAAATCAGCTTGTCGGTGTTGATGACTTTTCCGACTGGCCAGAACAAATCAGGAGTCTTCCACGTCTTGGTCCCGATCTTTCAATTGATTTGAAGCAAGTTGAAGCGTTGAAACCAGACCTTATTCTCGCATCACTGAGCGTTCCAGGAATGGAGAAAAATATTGAAGGCATGGACGAACTTGGTCTATCTTATACAGTATTAAATCCCAATTCCCTTGAGGATATTTGTAACGATCTCGTTACTCTTGGAGAGCTTACAAATAAAAAGCAGGAAGCCCTCTCCCTTTCCAATCGTTTCAGAAAATTGATTCAAGATTACAAGAAAATCAGTGATCAAATCCCAGAGAAGCCGGATATCTATTGGGAATGGTGGCCAAAGCCCATTTTCACACCTGGTAAAACAAACTGGCTGACTGAAATTAGTGAACTGGCAGGAGCGAGAAATTCTTTTCGTGATGTGGAACTCGCTTCTGTTCAAACAGATTGGGCAGATGTCGTAAAGCGAAGACCAGACCATATTTGTCTTGCCTGGGTTGGCGTTCGACAGAATAAAGTAAATCCAAAAATCGTTCAAAAACGTCAGGACTGGGACAAGCTTCAAGAAAGTCCCATTCATGTACTAGAAGAATGGCTTTATTGTCGCCCTTCACCACGTTTAATGACCGGCCTCGTCAAACTTGCAGCCATTCTTCATCCTGATCGCTATCCCTCTTTTGAAGGGGAAGATGCTTTCTTAGAAAATGAGAGGTAAACGCAAAACGTCGGAGAGTATACTCTCCGACGTTTTGTAGCTTCTGTTATTCTTTCTCACTCATTAACTCTTGTCTGAAAACTTGCATCGACTCTTCTTCATTCAAAGTTAACAACATTTCTTCCGTTAAGGTTCCATCACCTTTTTCGATCAGATATACGTCGAGTGTCTTTTTCCCCCACTCATTATAAACATCATTAACTGTGTCGTAATAGAGATCAATTCTCTTCCCAGTTATCGCACTTCCTGTATCTGCTACAACCCCAAAGCCATACTCAGGAATAAAGAGTACACTACCAATTGGAAAGACGGACGTATCGGCAGCGATCGTAGAGTAGAGATCCCGCTTTACCTTTACGCCAGAATAGGTGATGCCATATGCAGGATGCTCAGGTGTTTTCCCTGTTGATTCCTCACCTGCCGTATAACCTGTAGCCGTTACGGTATGCGTTGGATACTGTGACCAATCCTGAGAGGTCGCTAGGCTTGTCCTATCCTCTTCACTGAGTACAGTCTGCTGAGGAAAAATCCACTTCGTTACATCTTGCATTGATAAACCCGATAATAATAAATAAGTTGATAGCAACGCTGCTGCAAAAAGACCTGTAAAGATCATCCCTTTTGCGATCAGCATGATAAATCGCACATTTTCCACTCCTCTCATGATCTATTCATTTCCAGAGAAGTGAAAACCTATTCATCAAGATAACGTGCTTTTACACATATAAAAAACTTCTGCCAACAATTGGCGAAGCTTTTAGAACATCTGATATCCTCTTACACGAAGCATTCTGATCGCAACACCAGCGAACACAGCTCCAACAAGCCCAGCAGTTAAAATAATCGCATCGGCACTTCCTAGTGAAAGAAGATCAGTACCTAACGCTTTAAATGAAGAACCTGGTGAGGAAAAATATTGAAAAAACGTAACGTTATCAATAATCATGATAACGATTACAGGATAGACAACTGCCATAATCCATGTCGAGCGTAGAAGCATGTTAAGCAGGAATCCAATTCCAAAGAAAAGCACAATAAACAGCAGCATCGAAATAATCAGCTGTGGAATCGCCATCGTTTCACCCCCGAGTAATCATTGTTAGTTTACTGGATTGTCCCATTTTAGTCAATGAACAGAGGGTGAACAAAAGAAAAGCGCAAGCGCCCGGTAGGTCCGACAAGCGCTGGAAGCCTTTCAATTGAACACGGTCTTTGTGTTCAACTGAAAGGCTGAAGCGACTCGAGGACCTGGGCGCTGGAGCTAGACCTCAATCCACACATTATTATTTTTGAACCAAAAGAAAAACTAAGCGCTCTCAAACGCTTAGTTAGTTGGATTTTGTTTTGCTCCACTTCCTCCACAGTTATCACATGTTTCCGATCCACCAAGAAGTAGTTGAAAGTACCCCTTTCCCTGGCAATAAGGGCAATCGGTTGCTTTCGCCTTATTTTGTTGTCTTCTCACATCAACCACTCCTTTGTTGTAATTTTCTGATAATATACCAAGAATCGTTGAAAAAGAAAAACACCAAATTTTACACTGACAGCCCGTGTAAGCGAATACATCGTTAGTTATCAGATTATTTCGTCATTTATCAAATCATTTCAACCATTAGGAGGTGATGTGAGCGAATCGGACTTTTCCATCTATAACCGAAGTGTCTCCATTCGCCTTAAAGTCTTTACTTTTTATTGAGGCTCGAGTATAACAATTTGTAAGACGTGTACTGAAATTGATTTCCAGGATTCATCTCCGTTATAAACTGATCCATTTCATTCAGAAAAGAAGGAATCATAGACGACGTACGTGGATCAGTAAGCAGTTCCTCCTTTGTTAAAAATCGGGACTCTCCAATTTCATTCGTTTCGGACGTTAGCGTGCCTCCGGTTCTTCTCATATAAAAAACCACTAAGTTATCACTTACATCTTTGTTAATGACACCTGAACGAATTCCTGCTATTCCAGTCGTTTCTGCAACAATACCCGTTTCTTCAAAAATTTCTCGGACAGCTGCTTCATCAACCGTTTCACCCGGATCCACAAATCCGGCAGGAAAAGACCATTTCCCTTTTAAACCACCATACTTCTTCATCACGACGAGATACTTCCCCTCAAATTCCACAATGCCTGCTGCTGCCAACCATACTTTTCCCCTTTCGGTCAAATCGAAATCCTCCCCTGGAATAAATAAAGTAGTACGTTCATAGACTTTACTATAGCCCCTATTCTATTGAATAGATTAGAAAAACTTGGCTGATCGTCATCTCCTTTATGACGATCGCCTTCGTTTTTCTTATTGCGCTGATCACAAATGAATCATTTCATAAGAGCAAAAAAAGGCAAAGACATGACGTCTTTGCCCTCTTTATCGAATGATCTTAAAATAGCTTAAGCTTACCTTTTTTCCAGACAAGCCCTGGCCCACCAAGCATGAAGAGATAGCGATTATCAATCACTTTTTTCATAGCAGACGCTGTGCTACCATAGAGCTTTTTATTCCCAACTTTACCAATCGCTTCGCCTTTACCAAGTGAAGCAACCGTACCTTTGATGTCAGGAGTAAAGCTCTCAAGCTCTTTCCCACGCACAAGGCTCAATAAGTTCTTAGATACAGCTCCAGCAGCTTGAATCGCAACCTGAGCCGTTGGAGGGAATGGACGATTGATTTCTTCGTTAATAAGAAGAGCACAATCTCCAACAACGAAAACATTATCGTAATCCGGTGTACGCTGATCTTTACGAACAGGAACACGGCCGCGGTTTGTTTCGAAGCCAGAATTTGCAACGATGGAGTTGCCTTGCACGCCACCAGTCCAAACAACTGTCGCTGCCTTCACTTCTTCATCCTCACCCAAGATAACGCCGTCTTCTGTTACTTCTTTGATCATTGTGCTCGTACGGAATTCCACACCTTTACGCTCAAGTAGATTCATTCCGTATTCTACAAGCTCCTCATCAAAACCAGGAAGAACAGTTGGGGACGCTTCCACATTAATGATTTTAACGCGATCACGAGGGATATCGAACTCTTTGCACAGTTCAGGAACACGTTCAGCAAGTTCACCAACAAATTCAATTCCAGTGAATCCTGCGCCACCCACAATGATGGTTAGAAGATCATCGCGACGCTTAGACTCATTATTGTAGCTTGCGAACTGGTATTCAATGTGTTCACGAATTTTACGAACGGAGTTTACGCTACGAATACTGAAGGCATTTTCTTTAAGACCCTTAATACCAAACGTAGCTGGTTCAAAACCAAGTGCTAGCACAAGGTAATCGTATTCAAGTTCACTGTTAGAAAGAATGACGCGCTTTTCATCCGGCTTTACTTCTACGACTGTGTCTTTAATAAATTTGATTTTGTTCATATCAATGACATCTTTGATCATAATTCTTGTTTTGTCATGGTGCATTGTTCCTGCAGCTGGTTCATGAAGCCATGTTGTTTGGTAATGATAGTCATGCTTATTCACAAGCGTAACTTCCACTTCATTTGTTCCCATCTCTTTTTGAAGACGAGCTGCTGTCATAATACCGCCGTACCCTGCACCTAAAATTGCGATTTTTGGCCTACTCACTTGAATCACATCCACCTTTTATCGGTATTTTTTTAGGACATATTGTAGATTTCCCTGCATTGTCCCATCGTGAAACGTCAATAAACGCTAAATATAAAAAATCTCTTTCTCAAAAATGAACAATATTGAATAGGATCAAGAGACATTGTTAAGTATTTCACGTTCTAGACCGAAAAAAATGGTGATCTAGCCCGCACTTTGTCATAAAATTTTCAAATCTGACGCTCCATTCTAATCATATTCTTTTTTTTTTCTTTTTCAACCTTTATAATGAAAGTTCTAGAGGTGTTTTCACCTTAGGGGTTTAGTTCCGTTTTTATTATGATTATAATAATGAAAGCACATTGAATAAATTATAGGGGGACTGACTTATGACTGACCAACATGAACTTTATGATATAACGATTATTGGTGGAGGTCCTGTTGGCTTATTTACCGCATTCTACGGTGGTATGCGCCAACTTAAAGTAAAGATTATTGAAAGTATGCCACAGCTTGGAGGGCAGCTCTCTGCACTCTATCCTGAAAAATACATTTATGACGTCGCTGGCTTTCCTAAAGTTCTCGCACAAGATCTTGTCGATAATCTTGTCGAACAGGCGAATCAATTTCAACCAGAGGTTGCTTTGGAGCAGTCTGTGGAAGAAGTAACAAAACAAGAAGACGGCACTCTTTACCTCCGTTCAAACACAGGAGAAGAGCATTATACGCGAGCGGTTATTATTACTGCTGGTGTTGGGGCCTTCCAACCTCGTCGCTTGAAAGTAGAAAGTGCTGATCTTTATGAAGGAAAGAACCTTCACTATTTCGTAAATGATCTCACAGCATTTGCAGGACAAAAAGTTCTTATTGCTGGTGGAGGAGATTCCGCAGTAGATTGGGCTAATATGCTTGAGCCAATTGCTGAGGAAGTAACACTTATTCACCGTCGCGATAAGTTCAGAGCTCACGAACACAGCGTTGAACAGCTTATGAACTCTTCTGTAAACATTCAAACGCCGTATAACATTACTGAATTCATTGGTGACGGAGAACGCATTAACCAGGTTGTTCTCGAGCAAGTTAAAGGTGAAGAGAAAATAACGAAAGACGTGGATGCAGTTATTGTGAACTACGGCTTCATTTCTTCTCTTGGACCAATTAAAGAATGGGGCCTTGATATTGAAAAGAACTCCATTGTTGTTAATACCAAAATGGAAACAAACATTCCTGGTATTTATGCAGCTGGTGATGTTGCTACATATGACGGCAAAGTAAAGCTTATCGCCTCTGGATTTGGTGAAGCACCAACAGCTGTTAATAATGCCAAATCCTATATGGATCCTGATGCAAAGGTACAGCCGCTTCACAGCACTAGTCTTTTCGATAAAAAAAAGTAAGTTCAAGGAAAGTGAGGCGTAAACATGGATGAGATTCTCTTTATCATCGTGATGGTAGCAGGTCTTGGCTTCTCTCTTTATAAAAGTCTTAAAGATACGCCAAAACCGAACTGGAAAACCGTTAAACAAAACCTTTTCCATTCTTCTCACTAAGACGTTAAAAACCCCGTACACTTGTACGGGGTTTTTAATATGTATGTTTTCACCAACCAAGACCTACTTTGGTTGCTAGAATTTCTTCACCTGAACCATTCAACGTAATTTCATAACGCCCTGAACGATTCGAGTATGTGAGCGTTTTTTCTTTAAATGCGACATTAGCTTGATAGCGCACTTCAAAATTCTCCACCTCTAAATCTTCAGATCCCTCTTCATGTATCTTTACAGTAAACAACAGAATCCCCTCCTTATACAGTCATTTTATCACCGACAGAATTCATGAGATATGACAAATAGTTTACACTAGTACCGTATTTTTCCATGAAAAATATTTTCTTAACAGCACATTCCTTGTGATTATTTTCTTCTTGAAGCGGGTAAACCCAAAATAGACTTAAAATAATCTGTTTACAGGAGGACTTATCAATGAGTAGATTACAAAATAAAACAGCGGTAATTACTGGAGCTGCAACTGGTATTGGACAAGCCACTGTTGAGCTTTTCGCAAAAGAAGGAGCTACGGTTTTATGTGCTGATGTTAATACAGAAGAGATGAGTAAAACAGCTGAGAAGCTAAATAACAACGGAGGTAATGTAAAAACTTTCCACGTTGATGTATCAAGTGAGGAAAGCGTAACGAGTTTTGCTAACCAAGTCAAAGAGGAATATGGCACGATTGATGTTCTCTTTAATAACGCAGGGGTTGACCAGGAAGGTGGAAAAGTCCACGAATACCCAGTCGAATTATTCGATCGTATTGTTTCAGTTGACTTGCGCGGTACATTTTTAACAAGCAAATACTTACTTCCACTCATGATGGATAATGGTGGATCGATTATTAATACGTCATCGATGTCAGGTCGAGCAGCTGATCTGGATCGTTCAGGCTACAACGCAGCAAAAGGTGGCATTACAAACTTTACAAAAGCCATGGCAATCGACTATGCAAGACAGGGAATACGAGTAAACTCTCTCTCTCCTGGTACGATTGAAACGCCACTTATTGATGAGCTTGCCGGTTCAAAAGAAGAAGAAATGGGTCAGAAATTTAGAGATGCGAATAAGTGGATTACACCACTTGGTAGACTTGGTCGCCCAGATGAAATGGCGAAGGTCGCTCTTTTCTTAGCATCTGACGATAGCTCTTATGTGACAGGTGAAGATATTACAGCTGATGGTGGGATTATGGCGTATACATGGCCTGGTAAGATGTTAATCGATGAGCAATGGAAAAAGGAAACAGAGTAAGATAAAAAAGCAAAACCCCGATGCAACTGGCATCGGGGTTTCTTTATAAATAAACTTAAGCCCACCACATTTCAGTCGGCTGGTCAACAATTAAAACAGATTGAAGGTTCTTAACAGCCGTTTGGAAGCCTTCGTTAATAGACATAAGTGGATCTTCGTGTTCAATGCTTACAACATGGTCATAGCCATATGTACGAAGTGCGCTCATCATGTGAGACCATTCTTGATTACTATGTCCACAACCAACAGAACGGAACGTCCATGCTCGTGTCTTCACTTCTCCATAGGGCTGCATGTCTGTTAATCCATGCATGTTCACATTATCCTGATCGATATACGTGTCCTTCGCATGGAAATGATGAATCGCATTTTCTTTTCCAAGAATTTTAATGGCTGCGACAGGGTCAATTCCTTGCCACCACATGTGACTTGGATCGAGGTTTGCACCGATTGCGTCACAAGTTAGCTCACGAAGCTTAAGCATCGTGTAAGGTGTATGGACAAGAAAACCACCATGAAGCTCAAGACCTATTTTCACATTATGATCCTTAGCAAATTGCCCCCACTCTTTCCAATAAGGAACTAGCTTCACTTCCCATTGCCACTTCAAAATATCTGAGTACTCCGCTGGCCATGGCGTTACTGGCCAATTTGGGTTTTTCGCGTCTTCGCTATCACCGGGCGTTCCTGAGAATGTATTCACTACTGGAACGTTCATTGCCGATGCTAATTTCACAGTCTTAACGAAAGTGTCGTGGCACTCCTCAGCAAATTTCTTATCAGGAGAAATCGGATTTCCGTGACAACTAAAAGCACTAATTTCGAGTCCTCTTGAATGAACTTTATCAAGATATTCCAAGCGCTTCTCTTCACTTTCGAGCAATTCATCCAGATTGCAATGAGCATTACCTGGATAACCTCCCGTTCCGATTTCCACCGCTTTAAGTCCAGATGCTTTCGCATGATCGAGCATCTCTTCGAATGACTTATCTGAGAATAGTACAGTAAATACACCTAGTTTCATAGGACCACTCCTCTTATGTTTTTAATCAAGTCGAATGCTTCTCCCAGTTGTACAGCTTTCATAAATTGCTTCAATTACTTGTGACACACGTCTCGCCTCTTCTGATTTTACGATCGGTTCCTCTAGTCCAAGACTGCTGTTCACAAAATTCGCAGCTTGAGGCAATCCTGGGTCCTCATCTCCTGGTACCCATTGACTGCTCGTATTTAAAAGCATGCCGTGCTGAGCTTTATTTAATTGAAATGGAAAAACATCGAGACCCCCATCACTACCGGAGATACTAACAGACTCTTTGTCCTCTGCAATGTTGGCTGACCAGGATGTTTCAAAGAGCATAGAAATATTATTATCAAAACGGATATATGCCGTGACATGATCATCCACATTAAACGTCTCGTGATCAAATGCTCCCCACTGGTTCACTTGTTCAGGCGTTTTGCTTAAACGATTGTATGTTGTTCCTGACACTTCAACAGGCTTCGCGTTGCCCATTAGCCACATACTTAAATCAAGAAAGTGGCATCCATAATCTATTAAGCTACCGCCGCCTTGAAGCTGTTTATTCGTAAACACGCCCCAGCCAGGAACCTTTCGGCGACGAAGGGCTTGAACTCTTGCAACCATTGGATCACCGATTTCATTCTCTTGAATAAGTTGACGTGCCGCACGCGGTTCCTTCATGAAGCGATAATGATAAGCGATGGATAAGATTTTGCCAGACTTTTTCTCTGCTGCAATCATCCGATCACATTCGGCAACTGTCATCGCCATTGGCTTTTCACAGAGAACATGAACACCTGCGAGTAGAGCTTGCTCAGCTAGATCCGCATGAAATTTATTCGGTGTGCAAATCGTAACGGCATCTACTTCATTTAGCATATCCTGTACATGCTCGTACACATTAGGAATATGACAAGAAAGCCCTACCTGCTGCGCTTTTTCATAATCGACATCATAAACACCAAACAACTCTACTTGTTCAGAGAGCTGCTGGTATGCTGGGATATGCCGGGACTGGGCGATGCCGCCAGACCCGATAATCCCCATACGTAATTTATTCACTTGATCACCTCAGGTTAACGATTTTCTTCGTTTCATTTGATTCTAGTGCTGCGAGAACCACTTGAAGAGAATTCATCCCTTCCATACCGCTTACAGGAACGTCTTTATCCGACACAATGCTATCTACGAACTTGTCGATAACCTGTGAACTCGATTGGCCGCCGCTATCATTTGTTTGAATACCACCAAGCTCATATTTCACCACTTCACCTGTCTGATACTGAACAACAAGCGAATTCACTGGATCGTCTTCAAGTCTAAGAATCGCTTTTTCGCCATAGATAATCGTTGAATTATCTTCACTCGCTGTATAAGCCCAGCTTGCAGCTAGCGTTCCAATAATACCGCTTTCAGATTTTAAAATACACACTGCATTATCATCAACTGTAGCAAACTCCTTCGCACTTGTTTCAACAAACGAGCCTACCTCTACGATCTCTTCATTTAATAAATAGCGGATAAGATCGGTCTTATGCACACCAAGATCTCCCATTGCTCCAATAAATGCTTTCTCTTTCTCGAAGAACCAGCTATCTTTCCCATCCACACTCCAACCTTCAGGTCCAGGATGTCCAAAAGCTGTTCTAAAGCTATACACTTTGCCAATTTCACCGCTTGCTAGAATGTCTCTCGCCTTTGCGTGGGAAGGAACGAAGCGTTGATTGTGAGCAATCATTAAGTTCTTCCCACTTGTGCGAGCTGCTTCAATCATTTCTTCAGCATCTGCACGTGATGTTGCCATTGGCTTTTCGCAAAGAACATGCTTTCCTGCTTTTAATGCAGCAATAGAAATCGGGGCATGAAGGTAGTTTGGCGTACAAACACTTACAGCATCAATCTCACTATTTTGCAGTAGCTCCTCATAGCTTTCATAGGACTTTGCTCCGTAAAGAACCGCTGTTTCATCTGCTCTTGTTTTCACAATATCGCACACAGCAGCAATTTTTATTTGTGTGTTTGCCGCGTATTCTGGTAAATGACGGTGTTTCGCAATACTCCCACATCCGATAACACCAATTTTTAATTCATTCATGGTTTCTCCTCCTCATTCAATCTCTTATTTAGACGCAATGGTTTCTAGCGGTTTTGCATTTCCATAGACTGGCTTTGGTATCGTCGTAGGTTTAGCCCAGGCTACAGCATTTTTCATAACCTGCTGGATCTCTTTATTGTAATAAGTTGGATATGTCTCATGACCAGGTCTGAAATAGAAAACCTTTCCTTGTCCTCTCTTATATGTACAACCGCTTCTGAAGACTTCTCCGCCTTCAAACCAGCTTACAAACACAAGTTCATCTGGTGCTGGGATATCAAAATGCTCACCATACATTTCTTCTCTCTCAAGCTCAATTTTCTCACCAAGTCCCTCCGCAATCGGATGGGTTGGATCGACAATCCACATTCTCTCTTTCTCATCCGCTTCACGCCATTTCAAATCACAGCCTGTCCCCATTAGCTTCTTGAAAATTTTAGAGAAGTGACCAGAATGAAGGACGATAAGCCCCATTCCATCAAGAACTCGTTGATGAACGCGATTCACAATTTCATCAGATACTTCTTCATGCGCGATATGTCCCCACCAGAGAAGAACGTCCGTGTTGTTCAGCACCTCTTCAGATAAGCCATGTTCAGGCTCGTCCAAAGTGGCCGTTTTCACTTCAAAATCCTCTTTTAGAAATTCAGCAATGGCACCGTGAATTCCGTTTGGATACACGCTTCTTACTTCTTCACTACTCTGTTCATGACGATTTTCATTCCATACGGTTACGTTTAGCATTAAAATCCACTCCTATTTTTATCTATTCTTTAACTGAACCTGATGTTAATCCTGACACGATTCTTCTTTGGAAAATCAAAACCATAATGACAAGAGGAACGGTTACAACAACGGTCGCTGCTGAAATTTCTCCCCAAGGGATCGTATACTGACCCTGAAACAGGGCAATTCCGACCGGGACCGTTTTAAACTTATCAGCCGTGTTAATCGTAAGGGCAAACAAGAATTCATTCCAGGCTGCAATAAATACGAGAATGGCTGTTGTAAAAATACCTGGTACAGCAAGTGGCATAATCACTTTCCAATACGTTTGCCATAGTGATGCTCCATCGATTTTCGCTGCTTCTTCAAGATCGAACGGAATTTTACGGAAGAACGTAACGAGAAGCCAGATCGATAATGGCAGCGTGATCGTTGTGTACGGGATGATTAAGCCAAGATAGCTATTTGTAAGACCTAAGTTTTTTAGAAAAATATAGATTGGTGAAATCGTCGCTACTTGTGGGAACATGGATACAGATAAGACAATCCCCAATATAATCGGTTTTCCTTTAAAATTCAGACGCGCGATGGAATAAGCAGCGAATGAAGCGACCAGTACGGTGTACACAGTCGTAATTGTCGCTACAACGGTACTGTTCCAAAGATAGCGAGGGAAAGGATAATCTACGAAAACGGATACATAGTTTTGTAGAGTTGGGTTATTCGTAAAAGGATTGAACGCTTTTTCACCAAAGAGCTCTGTTAGTGGTTTAATCGAACTTGCAAGCATCCATAAGAACGGAAACATGACAACAAAAACAAACACAACTAGGAAAACGTAAAACATCGGTCCCGCTTTCTTATTCATCTGGCTGTCCCTCCTTCTTCATGATAAAATACATTCTCATTTCTTTCCAGTTCCGTCGTTTATTAGTTCTGCACCGAGTAATTTAATAAAGATTCCAGAAATTATGGCAACACAGATGAATACAACTACTGAAATAGCTGAACCTTCACCAAAGTTTGTCTGAGTAAACATCAATGTATAAGCGAGCATCGAGATCGTTTCGGTTGAATTCGCTGGACCTCCGCCAGTTAATACATAAATTAAGTCAAACACTCGGAATGCATCTAGAGTACGGAATAAGAGAGCAACGAGAAGACTTGTTTTCAAAAGTGGTAATGTAATCGTTACAAACTGCTTCCACTTATTCGCTCCATCAATTGATGCGGCTTCATAGAGGGAAGATGGGATCGTTTGCAGTCCTGCTAGAAGAAGTAAAGCCATATATGGTGTCGTTTTCCACACATCAGCGAAGATAACAGAGAACATTGCACCTGTATCCGTAGTGAGAAGCATCGACATTCGATCGATCAATCCAACATCTTCAAAGAGCTTCGCTACAATACCGTTTTGACCATCATAAAGGAACTTCCACATGAGGGCTGCTACCGCTGTTGGAATCGCCCACGGAATTAGGATACTTGCACGAATTAATCCTCGCCCTAAGAAAGCTTTGTTAATAAGGAGAGCAATCGCTAGACCAAGTATGAGCTCAGCTAGAACAGAAATAAATGTAAATACACTCGTGTTCCAAAGAGACTTCCACATCCGCTGATCAGTTAAATTTTCTTTGTAATGCTCAAGTCCAATGAAGTTCGGTTCAACAACAATTTCAGTTAGTGCGGATGATAAACCAACAATCTTATCGCCTTTTTCCAAACTTCCATTTTCATTGATCGACATTAAATCATTATTGATTGTTTTAACGGAAGACGTAAAATCCTCTGCTACGCTTTCATCAATTTCAACGTACTTCATATCGTCAGGAATATTTTCAAACTTGTCTAGCTTTTCATTAATCACGTCATAATTTTCTGCTGCTTGCGGGTTTTCTTTAATACTGGCATCGAGATTTTCTAATGTTGTTTTCATCTCGGTCAGCTCTTCACTTGAATTTCCATTATCAATTTCAGAATTAATTGCCCCGACTAGGAAGGGATAGTTTTGCAAATAGCGGTCCAGGTCAATTTGATAATCGAGATGGACTTCTGATTTAGTTGGTTCATTGAGACGAAGGTCGAAAAGACTAAAATAAAATGACTGGAAAACTGGCCAAATAGAAATTGCTAGAATTAGAATCAGTGCTGGGGCAAGAAGTAAATAACCGACAACCGCATCGTTTTTTTTCTTCTTTTTGGGCTGTTTCTCCACTTTAATAGGCTCTTTTGGATCGATATCTGTCTGCATACCAACGCTCCTCTCTTTAGGAAAAAGTGTCTTGTTGCTCACTCAGTTAAGATCGCAACTAAACACCGCTTTTTGATACTATGAAATTTCTTTCAAAGAATATGTAGGAAAGACATTAGCCTTCGTATTGAAGGCTAATGACCTTCTCTATTATTTTTCTAGCTTTTCATTCATTTCTTTTTCCATTGCAGCCGCTGCTTCTTCAGGAGTTTCTTCTCCTGCGATCGCTTTAGAAATGTGAATTTGAATGATTTCAGAGATTTCAGGGTAGTTTGGTGCTACCGGACGTGAAACCGCTGCTTCAAGAGCTGTTTGGAATCCTTCTTCTCCAAAGAATGGGTTCGCTTCGATAATTTCTTCATCTTCGAACAGAGCAGGAATTGTTGGAGCGTGTGAACCTTTAATTGCATCAATTTTTTGTCCTTCTTTACCAGTCATAAACTTCAAGAACTCCCATGCTTCTTGAGGATGTTCAGAGAAATTATTGATGGCTGCCATCCAACCGCCAAGGGCTGAAGCAGAACCAGCGTCACCTTCAGGAAGTGGAGCTACTTCTACGTTTCCAACAATCTTAGACTGTTCTTCATCATTCGCAAGTGCGAATTGATATGGCCAGTTACGGATAAATGGAGATTGACCTTCAATAAATGCAGTATGAGATTCTACTTCAGTAAACGTATTGATGTTACCTGGAACGAAATCAGAGTTTGCGATTTCAACCATTTTTGAAATACCTTTGATCGCTTCAGGGCTATTGATAACAACTTCTCCATTCTCATCAATAAACGCACCGCCGTAAGAACCGACAAATTCAACTGCGTTTGTTACAAGACCTTCATATTGCTTCGCTTGCATGAGGTAACCAAACTTCGTACCGTCTTCACCTTTTAGCTCAGAAGCTTGAGTCATCAAGTCATCCCACGTTTTTGGAGCTTCAGATACTAAGTCAGAGCGATAGAAAAGCATACCAGTATCAATAAATTTAGGCATCGCCCACTGCTTTCCGTTAAATGTTGCTGCCGTAACTGGTCCCTGGTTGTAATCGTCCATGTTAATACCGTCTTTTTCAATAAAACGGTCTAATGGAAGCACATATCCTGCTTGAGCGAATTCAGCTGGCCAGATTACATCGATATCGAATACATCAATTTCTGATGATTCAGCGTTCAACATTGTGACATAAGCATCGTGCTGTGCTCCTGTGTCGGTCGGCATCTCGCGGAATTCGATTTCGATATTCGGGTTTTGCTTCATAAATTCCTCAACCATTACATCGGTTGCACCTGTTGCATCTTTACCACGCGCATAAACGAGTGTTACTTTCTCTTCGTCACCTGAACTTGCATTTTCATCACCAGAACTGTTGTTATTACTTGAAGAATTGTTTGAAGAACTACATGCCGATAGAACTAGGATAAGAGCCAAAACGATAAAAAGTAGTTTACTATTCTTCATAATTCGCATAATACTAAATCCCCCTTAGATTTGGTTGAAATCGATTTCAAAATTGTAATCGATTTCAATAAACAAGTTAACGCTTACATTTATCGCAAGTTATGTAGAGTTACGAATAACAAGCGATAGTGGTAATTCTTTAACACTTTGAGTTGTACGCTCACACTGCCCTTTTAAACAATCAATAAAAATAGACATAGCTTGTCCGCCAATTTCTGCACCGGGTTGATAAATGGTTGTTAGCTCTGGTTCAATTAAGCTGGCAATTGGCTGATCGTCAAATCCGAGTATCGCTATATCTTTCGGAACATCTAATCCATTTCGCTTTGCTTCCTTCACCATTGCAGCTGCCACTTCATCTCCTCCGGTAAAGATAGCCGTTGGTCGTTCAGTTAATTCAAGAATTTTGTTAAACGTTCTTACGCCGTCTTCCATTGTGTATGTATCTTGGAAGATCCATTCTGGCTTTATTTCTAGGCCAGCTTCTTCAATCGCTTGAAAGACTCCTTTACGGCGATCATTAGACAACCCGCTTGTTGAGCCCATACAATAAGCAATCCGCTTATGTCCTCGCTCAATTAAATGCTTTGTTCCTAAATAACTCCCCTGAACTTGATTCAATCGAACCATTGGTACCGTCGCATCGTGATGATATTCATTACAAAGTATAATCGGTCCATGTGCCGTGTAGGACTGAATTTCTTCCCAATTATTTTCAATCGAAGTGAAAATAACACCATCAACTTGCTTCGTCTGTAACAAATTCAAGTATTCGAGTTCCTTCTTTTTACTAGATTTCGTCTGACAAATGATCAATTGAAATCCATTCGCTTCAGCCACGCTTTCAATTCCATTAAGAACCAGTGTAAAAAACGGATTCGTTAATCTTGGAATTAACACAGCTACTAGATTTGTTCTTCGATTTCGCAAGTTTCTAGCTGATGTATTAGGAAAGTAACCTAGTTCCCTCATTGCCTTATGAACTAATTCACGCTTGTCTTTAGTTACGTGTGGATAATCATTGATGACACGTGACACAGTCGCTCGTGATAGACCTGTATAGTGTGCGACATCAGCAATTGTTGCCATGTTTCATCCTCCTCAGAAAGTACAAAAGAACCTCCCTTCGTTTGTAACCGATTTCATGAAATCGATTACAAACAGCATAACGTAAGTTCACAGAATCTTCAACATTATTTTTTGAATATTTTAACCATTTTATTTTTTTAGCTGTATTTCTCTTAAATATTTATAACTCTGAGTCACACTTTCAATCGGATCAACATCACATTCATCCTGCTCAACAACCCACCATTTTACGCCGCATGCCTGCCCCTGCTCCACTACTTCCTGAATCGCAATGTTACCAGTGCCAAGAATAGCCGTTGCTTCTCTCTCATCATCCAAGCGGTCCTTTAAATGAATGATTGGTGTTCTACCTGAGAACTTTTGCATCCACTCAACTGGATCATGACCAACCTGGTTAAGCCAATAAATATCAAATTCAGCCTGAATGGAAGAATGCGCCTCTAAAATTCCGAACAGCTCACTACCTTCAATACTTCGACCAAGTTCAAAATCATGATGGTGATATCCTAATTCCATTTGATGCTCAGTACAAATTTCCGCTGCATTCTTCATGATCTTAGCTACCTTTAAAAAGTCCTCATGACTTCTTCTTTCAGGTGGAAGCCACGGGCAAATAATTCGGCTGTTTCCAAGTACTTTTTGTTCCTCTATAACAGTTTCCAAATCGTTTTCAATCCGCTCAATCGGGATATGATGTCCAATGACGCTTAACCCAAGTTCATCTAATTTGTTTTTTACTTCTGATGGTTCATATCCATGCAATCCTGCAAGTTCAACACCTTCGTAGCCTATGGCCTCTACTCTTATTAACGTTTCGAAGAAATCCTTGTCACATTCGTTTCTCAACGTGTAAAGTTGTAACCCAACTCCAATTTCAATCATGTGTGACACTCCTTTTCATAATTAGAATAGACATTCCATTCTTCCTGGCAAAGTCGATCAATTTGTAAATTTACAAATTGATCGTTTGAATGTTAACTCTCATAGAAGATAAATTTTCTTCACCATCACTGTGTTCGATGGAACGACTAAAATCCCTTTTTTTAGACATAAAAAAAGAAATTTTTCATTATTGAATCTGGATTAAGGTTACATTTAAAAAGCTCATAAATTGTTCAGAGAGCTTAAGGCAAAACCTATAATGGAAAGAGAGTAATAAAAAAACTCCCCCACACGTTCAATAAACAATTGAACGTTGGAGAAGCTTTAAGATACGGGTCATGACTCACCCTATCCGATATT
This sequence comes from Anaerobacillus sp. QJM3NY_32, assembly GCF_056173645.1. Classification (NCBI taxonomy): domain Bacteria; kingdom Bacillati; phylum Bacillota; class Bacilli; order Caryophanales; family Bacillaceae; genus Anaerobacillus; species Anaerobacillus sp. QJM3NY_32. Next base: position 3,398,226 of record NZ_CM149684.1, read on the forward strand.
TAATTTCTTAACAATTCTCCGGCGTACCAGCGTTGGTCGCTGTTTTAAACGAAGAACCACAGCCGCATGATGCGATCGCGTTCGGATTATCGATGGTGAATCCGCCGCCCATCATGTTTTGTTTATAATCAATATTCACACCGTTTAAAACGGGTGCGCTTTCGTTATCCATAATAATCGTTACGCCATGCTGAGCGTCGAGAGCTTGATCATCTTCCTTCATTTCTGTATCAAAGCCCATGCCGTAGCTTAAACCAGTACAGCCGCCACCTTTAACACCTACGCGTAAATAAAGATTGTCGCCTTCTTCTTGCTTCATCATTTCTTTTACCTGTGCTGCTGCAGCTTCAGATAAATGGATCATTTAAATCCCTCCAATCACCGTAATGCTACTATTAGTATATCGTGCTATAGAACTAAGCTCAACAATTGAACACTATCAAACAGAAATACTCACTTCGCTAGCCTGATGATTGTATTTCAACTGTAATATCAGATTATGCTTCTTATCAAGTTTTTGACCATATGCCAATAGTTCCGGGTAATTCAAGCCAAGTACTATATCGGCTTGAGTCATTTTTGCGCATAGAATTTCACGCCGTATCTTTTCACAGTCGGAGTCTTGAATGATCCTTCTATTCATAACCACTTATTATTCTAAATCAATATCCTATCATTTACAAATATCCAGTTATTTCCCTGTATAATAAACTCCAGTTGATATCGTCACTGCTGGACCTGTCATCCAGATGTGATCATCTTCATCCCACGTAATTTCCAGATCGCCGCCTGCGAGATGAACTGTCACCTCTGTACCCTTTAATGTTTTGTTATTTAATACGCCTGCTACTACTGCTGCACATGCGCCTGTTCCACAAGCTTGAGTAATACCAGAGCCTCTCTCCCATACTCGAAAATGGTATTCACTGCTAGAGACTACTTCAACAAATTCAACATTAATACTTTCTGGGAATAGCTGATGATCTGTAAAATAAGGTCCTGCTGTTGTGAGAGGAGCCTTTTCTATATTATCGACAAACATCACCATGTGAGGATTCCCCATCGATACTCCCGTCATTTGAAGCGGTTCTTCTTCAAAAAACACCGTTTCATCAATAACTTCGTCTTCTGAATTTCCGATCATTGGAAGACTTCCTCTTGTCCACTCCGGTCTCCCCATATCAATCGTAACAGTCTCCACACGATCACCCGCTAAATGAACTTCTGCCTGTACAAGTCCTGCTAGCGTTTCAATGGCAAATTTCGTTGAAGAAACCAGCTGGTTTTCATATGCATACTTAGCTACGCAGCGGAGGCCATTGCCACAGTTTTTCCCTTCAGAACCATCTTTATTAAAAATTCTCATCTTCACTTCTGCTTGATCGGATGGGCAAATCAAGATCATTCCATCCGATCCTATACCCGTGTAAACATCCGATACTTCTCTTGCGTATTGAGGAAGGTTCTTTTCTTCTAACTTTTGCTCAAATAAGTTGATGTAAATGTAATTGTTACCAAGACCATGCATTTTTGTATATGTTATCTCTTGCAATGCTTTCACTCTTTCTATATTTTAATGGCTCTTTCGAACAGCTTCTGTCGTCCAGAAATAATCACTATCAATTTTCTCAATCATGAGCTTGCCGTTACAGCAAGGCATCACGAGTCTTGTTTTGATTTCTTCACAACCTTGTTGGTAATCTCGTTCTGTCATAGGCGTTAAAACATTCTCACTATGACAAAATGGACAATGCGGAACATAGACGTCCCCCATCATACGATCATATGGCAATGTATGTTCAAAGCTACTCACGAGTGATCCCCCCTGTCTATTATTTAGACAAGTATACCGTAAAACAGGCAAAAAACAACACCGCTTCGCCTTCCGTTTTCAATACAACCAATCAAAACGATATAAAAAAAAGCCTCTATAAAAGAGGCTTTCAAAATTAGAAAATTAGCATACCTGCGATTGCAGCATTTAAAAGGTTTGCAAGCGTACCTGCAAGGATTGCGCGCATTCCAAGCTTTGCAATTTCAGGACGACGTTTAGGCGCTAGACCTCCAAGGCCTCCAAGTAAAATAGCAAGAGAAGAGAAGTTCGCAAATCCACAAAGAGCAAAACTGATAATCGCAACTGATTTGTCAGTTAGGTTCCCAGCACTAATTTCTGGACCGAAAGAAGAGAAAGCTACAAATTCATTAAGAATTAACTTCTGTCCAATGTAGTTACCTGCTTGAACAGCATCTTGCCACGGAACACCAATAACAAAGGCAAGTGGTGAGAAGATATACCCAAGAATTTGCTGAATCGTTATGCTTCCTGCGCCAAACCATCCACCTACTGCTCCAAGTAAACCGTTTAGCAGGGCAATCAATGCGATAAACGCAAGAAGCATCGCTCCAACGTTTAAAGCAAGTTTCAGACCATCTGATGCACCATGTGCAGCAGCGTCAATCACGTTTACGTGATCTTCGTTTCTTTCCATCTTAATTTCTTTCGCTGTTTCTGGTGTTTCAGTCTCTGGCATGATGAGCTTAGCCATTAACAATCCACCTGGTGCTGCCATGAAACTTGCCGCTAGTAAATACTCAAGCGGTACACCTAATAAAGAATAACCAATTAGGACCGAACCAGCTACCGAAGCAAGTCCTCCTGTCATAACTGCAAAAAGTTCTGATTTCGTCATTTTATCTAAATAAGGTTTGATGACAAGTGGCGCTTCTGTTTGACCAACAAAGATATTTGCAGTAGCTGAGAGTGACTCCGCTTTACTTGTTCCAAGCGCCCATGAAATTGCTCCACCAAGAATACGGATAACCCACTGCATAATTCCAAGGTAATAGAGCACAGAAATAAGAGAAGAGAAGAAAATAATGATCGTTAGTACTTGAAATGCAAAGATCATTCCAATGTCTTCATTTCCAATTAAGCCACCGAAAAGGAAGCCAATTCCTTCATTTGCATATCCAATAATATCCTGAACGAATAGTGATAGTTGTTTTAAAGCAGCTTTACCCGCTTCCCATTTTAATACTACAAATGCAAATGCAACCTGAATGGCAAGTGCACCCAGTACCGTACGTAGGTTAATCGCTTTGCGATTTGTAGAAAAGATTAGTGCGATGGCAAATAACACAGCCATACCACCGAATCCCCATAAAATTTGCATATTTTACACCCCTTGTTAATTATTGAACCCGTTTATAAGCATAGCCTCCCCCATTACCAGATTTTAAATAGAAATATTATAGCAATTAGCTAAATACAGCGCTTACAAACAGTGTTTTGTTATCTGAATATTCGACATTTTTCGCGTGTACGCGGAAAATAAAAAGTCCGTTCTCTCTCTATTAGACTTCAATGGACCTTTGTCATTATAACACAGAAACTGAGCAATGAAAGCCCTTAATTTTCATCGATTAATTTTCGCATTATTTTCTCTATTAAAGCTTCAGATGTATCCGCATTTACTAAACGTCCATCTACGATAGCAAAAGACTCAGAGTAGCAGTTCCCACAATAACCAAGACAGCCGTAGTCAATTAATTCAATATCGTGGATCTTCTCCAGGGCCTCCCATACGAGCTTATTCTCTCTCAAGTTTCCCGCACAAAATTCGATTGTCTTCACAGTAAAGCCACTCCTCAGTTAAGCATTTAAGAAATGTTATTGTACATAAGTCACAGTTTCGCTATACTTTTAACTGTCATAACATAATGAATCGTATAACTATATTATAGCGCGTGTCGCTTCCTTTTTTCTTCCTAATTCATCATTTCTTCTTCATCTTTTCTACTTATTATAGGGAGACAGCGTTATGCAATTTTATTAAAGGGGACCTCTTATCATGAAAAGGCTAGTGCTATTAGGCGGCGGATACGGTGGTATGCGTATCCTACAGAAATTATTTGCATCTGATCTACCAGAAGACCTCACAATTACGCTTGTTGACCGCAACCCTTATCACAGTATGAAAACCGAATATTATGCCCTTGCCGCTGGAACAGCAAGTGATCATCACATACGTGTTCAATTCCCAGTTCATAAGAAGCTAGAAATCAAATACGGCGAAATCACTAGTATAAATCTAGATTCAAATGTCATTCACCTAAATGACGATGATGACCTTGCATATGACACGCTCGTCATTGGACTAGGATGCGAAGATAAGTATCATAACGTACCAGGTGCAGATGTTCATACTCTAAGCATTCAAACGATTGATTCATCTCGAAGAACGTATGAAGTATTGAACAACCTCGGCGCTAAATCTGTCGTTGGTATTGTTGGTGCAGGACTTAGTGGAGTGGAGCTAGCAAGTGAACTTCATGAAAGTAGGCCAGATCTTCAAATTAAGCTATTTGATCGAGGACACACTATTCTTTCTGCCTTCCCAGAACGACTTGGAAAATACGTTCAATCCTGGTTTGAGGAGCGTAATGTAGAAGTTGTTAGTGAATCAAATATTACAAAGGTCGAACCCAATACGCTCTTTAATCATGGAGAGCCTGTCCACTGTGATTCAATTGTATGGACAGCTGGCATCCAGCCTAACAAAATCGTAAGAGATCTTGACGTTGAAAAAGATGCCCAGAAGCGTATTGTATTAAATGACTATCATTCTGTTCCAAGTCATGAGAATGTTTTTGTTGTAGGAGACTGTGCAAGCTTGCCACATGCACCAAGTGCTCAGCTTGCTGAGGAACAAGCAGAACAAATTGCTCTCGTATTGCAGAAGCAATGGAAAAAAGAAACGCCACCTGCGCTTCCACCAATTAAAATCAAAGGAACGCTTGGCTCACTCGGAAGCAAGCATGGCTTTGGTGTCATGGCGAATCGTCCACTTACTGGCCGAGTTCCTCGTCTACTCAAGTCAGGTATATTATGGATGTATAAGAATCATAACGGTTAATAAGGTTGACCTTTATAAGAAGTAAATATACTTTTTCGTAAGATAAAACCCGTGAACAAATTTGTTCACGGGTTTTATCATTTAAGCCGTTGCAGAACGGTCTTCTAGAACAGCATATAAGTCTTTTAATTTAGGGTTACCTTCTGACACAATTTCATTTCGGACGACAACAACTGGATAGAACAGATCTTCATCAATCACTTTTGAAGCAAAAGCCGCCTCATAACCGGAGAGTTTACTATGAATGTCAATATATCGAACGACTATTTGGCGATCAGGATACTTGCGGTCGAGGGCCGCTTTAAGCCATTCAGCCGTTTCTTCTGAAGAAGGCAAGTTTACACAGCTTGCACAGCGCTCACCTGCTCCATAGACGAGTACTTCTTCCATGGTGAAAACGTCCTTTCTATTCAATCAATTTACCTTCATTGTACCCTATTCCTATCATGTAGAAAAGAAGCATTCGCCTTTTTCATGTTCCAATCTTGTATATGGATTCATACCATGATAAAGTTAGGATGAGAATTATAATCATTCTACATTAGCACATAGATTTTTAACTTAATCATTAGTATAATGGAAGTATGAAGGGAGTCGATGAATGATGCAAGAGCAAGTACAAGATGTATTGAATAAACTACGTCCATTCCTTCTGCGTGACGGTGGAGACGTAGAGCTTGTAGACATCGAAGAAGGCGTAGTTAAAGTACGTTTAATGGGAGCATGCGGCAGTTGCCCTAGTTCCACTATCACACTTAAAGCAGGTATTGAACGCGCACTTCTTGAAGAAGTTCCTGGCGTAACTGAACTCGAGCAAGTATTTTAAACCAAACACATCCACCCCCTCTGTCATGGAGGGGGTTTTTATTTTTAACTTAACCAATCTACTCTTCTCATTTGCTTGCCATATTCACCCATCAATTCCTGAAACAACAAACGGTACATTTCCTCCCTTTCTCCTTCTCTTCTCACAAGTTGCTTTAAATTCACAAAACTTTTTTCTTTCTCCTTTAAATTGCCATCACTATAGTAATGCTCCACTGTCTCTACATATGGAAGAGGGAATAACAAACGAGCATACAGTAGATTCCAGTCCATTTGAGTTAACGTACGCCTCTCATGATAATTCCACATAAATTGCCTGATGCCTTCAAAATTCCCCTCGCCCTCAACTAGCTCATATCTAATCCACTCAGCAAGATCTCTCGCTGGATGGTCAAGGATGAGATCATTCGGAAATAGCCCTTCAGATGTACGGTGATAATTGGCTGTATACCGATTAAACGCAAGAGTTCTAATCTGAAATGGATTCATTCCCATGTCAATACCACAGTCCACAATGTACTGAATCGCATTCTCTGATAAGCCAGAATAATAGGGGAATGTTTCTATAAACCATTCATCAAATTCTCTGAGAGGCTGAGTCTGATTCTTCAATTCCTCACGAAAAGATTCAAGTTGGTCTATCCTGTACTGCCACCGCATCTGCCAAGGTTGAATTTCTGGTAATTCACTATAAGCTGCTAGGAGATTACCTGCTTTCCTATGAAATAGCGCTAGCCGACTCCCATCATTGTGATGAATGCGAATATTTCGATCATACGGTTTTTGATAAAGAACATACGCCTCATTCTGAATTGTCTCTATATACTTCCCTCTTCTTGAAGAAATCGGTAACATTGTAGGTTCATTCTGTTGATTAAGAAAGTTTGCAACCATTACATACCAGGGAAATTCACTTTCTTGTTCACTTAATGCACGTCTTAAAATAAATTCAGATTGATCAGATGTGCGAAGCAAATATCCACTATTTTTAACATTATGTTGATCTATAACGATGCCATATTGATGAAAAACCTCTCGTTCAAGCATATTAACCCTCCGGCAATTCGTCTTAATACCGTACTATATGCCCCGCGCGCCCAATCGGTGTAAAGTAGTCACAGAAGTTTAGTGTCATATTTCTTCCTGACTTACCATATACTAATATAATCAATAACATCCAATACCAATTTACTATAAAGTTAGGTGGGACAAGAATGGGCCAAGAACCTATGGACCTTGTAGAACAAGCAGCGAGAAGTAAATTAAAAGAACGTGGTGTCGAGATCAAAGATATCGCAGACCTTGTTTTCTATCTCCAAGAAAAATATCACCCTAACCTTGAAATGGAAACTTGCATACAAAATGTAGAACGTGTACTTTCAAAAAGAGAAGTGCAAAATGCAGTGCTCACGGGAATTCAGCTTGACGAACTTACGGAAAGAAAACTGCTTGATCAGCCTCTACAAGATATATTAATGAAAGATGAAGGTCTATATGGAGTAGACGAAATCATCGCTCTTTCAATTGTAAATGTATACGGATCGATTGGCCTTACGAACTATGGTTTTATCGATAAACAAAAGCCTGGTATTCTCGAAAAGTTAAATGATAAATCCAGTGGTGCATGCCATACCTACCTTGACGATATTGTGGGAGCTATTGCGGCAGCTGCATCTAGTCGACTTGCCCATAGAGCTCAAAAAACAGAATAACGGCAAATATAAAAACGCCCAATGGGCGTTTTTATATTTGCCATTCATCTAGCGTAAGAGCTGTGTACTCTGGTTGCTTTTCGACTGATAACAAGTGTTCTTTCGTTGTTACACCTGTATGAACAAGCAATGTATCCAAACCGGCATTGATGCCTGCAAGAATATCGGTGCGATAATTGTCCCCAACCATCAACGTCTCTTCTTTCGGTGTTCCAAGTTGAGCAAGAGCTTGTTCCATAATAATAGGTTCAGGCTTCCCAATAAAAATAGGGTCTACTTCCGTTGAAACAGTCACGACTGCCGTCAATGAACCATTACCGGGTAACAATCCTCGTTCAGTTGGAATCGCAATATCTCCGTTTGTCGATATAAAAGTAGCTCCGTTTCGAACGGCAATGCACGCCTTCGCAAATTTTTCGTATGTGATTGAACGGTCAATCCCAACGACAACATAGTCTGGATTGTCGTCTTGAATCATTAAACCTTCATCCGTTAAGGCATCGCGAATGCCTTCTTCTCCAATCACATAAACCGAAGCATCTTGCTTCTTATTAGAGATATAACTTGCTGTTGCCATGCTTGTTGTAAACACGTGATCTGGCGTACATGGTACACCAAACGTCTCAAGCTTACCAGAAACTTGTTCTTTCCGTTTTGATGAATTGTTCGTCACAAATAAATAGGGAATATTTGCTTCCTTTAAACGCTTCACGAACTCGACTGCTTCGTGAATTTTTTCAGTGCCCCGATACATCGTACCATCTAGATCAATTAAATAGCCTTTATAGTTTTTCATGTTCTTTTTATCCTCCTTCTACTTATCCAATCCATAAGAAAACCGCTTTCATTGATGAAAGCGGTTCATATATTCGGGTTTTGAATGAAAGATGTCAGCTGCTCGTTTCTTACTCTTTTCATCAAAAACACCTTACTTTCTTTACAATGTGTGTTTACCTTAACATCAATCTTCATTATCTGGAAGAAAAGCTGAAACAGCCCCTAATTCTTGATTTAAGTATGTTCTTATATCAGTAGGAAACTGCTCTAGTGCACTGAGGTTTTTCCGAAGATTTTGCTCCAACGCTTCATGATCAAGCATAACATATTGCTGCATTAGTGGTTTTCTCATGGCCACGACTTCTTTTAACATAATAGTATTTTCAGTTGAAATTACTTTTTCATCAGCTAGAATTTCAATAATATCTTCATAGCTCCCGGGATCTCGCATAATGAACCCATCAATGATGCTGTTCCCCACATCAATCATGCTCTCAATGACAACGTGATGAATTCGCTCTAATCCGAGAAAATGAAGTTCTGTTTGAAAAGAACTTTCCTTCATGAGAACAATCATTTTATCGAAATAAACCAGCTGTTCTTCTATTTTCTTACGATCCACAAAATACATACTCATGCACCTGCCTCTAACACTTATGATTCAATCACCATTTTCTGAAACGGTATTAAATACTTCTCTTCATTTTATCATATCTTAAAATGCAACGGCTTACATTTTCTAATGAAAGCTTGTATGAGAACGCCTCATAAGATGGTATGATAGCGTTAACTAGAAAAGGAGGGTGCTATGATGGAAGATGAACGACTCATCTACGACGAACAGGAGGCCACTGAAGCCAGGTTCGTCTGCTTTATGGGAAGCAATCATCGGTTTGACCTTTGTATTGTAAAATCAGATCGCTTTTATGGAAAATCGTTAGTCCTCGATATTCAAGGAGGCAAATTTGCAATTATCGGCCACGATGATCTAAATGAGCCTGGAAATCTCGAGCATGCCTACTCTCTCAATGAAGAAGATGCTGAAGAACTTCGCAACTTCTTGAGAGAAGTCTTAAGTCACTAATATTTTATCAGACAATGAATACACTACCTCCTAAAGGTGGTGTTTATTCATGTTTGATGAAGAAGATTATCAAGACTTCGCTAACGTAGAGAAAGGGCGAAATTACGTCCTCCCTGAAGATACGCCAGAAGGTCCATACGGTTCACCGGTGAATAAAAAGCTCGGTAAAACCTCACCTTGGCGAGAAGGGCAGCGTTCCTATAGTGCATTTAATTACGAAAATAAAAATCTTCACCAACATTTACCTCGTCAGGACCCTGGCTCACATCCACCACACGATGATCCAGAAAAAGACTCCGAAAAACCATACAAAGCATAAGCCCATAGGGCTTATGCTTCTTGTTGTTGTTTCTTCGGTTTTTCCTTCTTCTGCTTCTTTAATACAAAATAAGGGCAGCCGAAGTTGCAGTATTCATATAAATAATCAAGCACCGTGCTGAATTTTGTATCGAAAGTTGCTTTTTGGTTACGGTCCTCAAAGAATCCTTTTAATCTAAGCTGACCATAGCCCCAATCCCCAACAATGTAATCATATTTATCCAGAATCTCACTATATCGAGCAAGAAAAGCTTCTTCGTTCCAACCTTCTCTTTCATCCTTCATCAACTCAAACGTATGTTGATTTACTTTTATCATTCTTTATCCCTCATTTCAAAATGGGCTCATTAGTCTTATGATACCTTTTTTATTCGATTTGTCCAAGTAATACCAGTAAAAAAGGAACAGAGTTCGGTCATGATAACAGTATGGAGGTGAAGGTTATTGAAAAAACAAATTCTGCTCATACTGCCACTCGTATTAGGACTTGGGGCATGCCAGGGAGAAAATGCAACAGATTCCTTTGACCACGCAGATTTAACACCTGTTAAAACGGATCCCGATGAATACGGTATGAACACCGCTAACTCTCAGGAAAAGTCCAAAAAGGGTGGCTTTGGATATGTGCGTCATACACGAAATACAAACAACATGAATTCTCAAAAACAACCCGAGAACATTGCCTACCTTGATCGTGATCGTATGTCAGATATGATCGGTTCAATGGCAATTGTTTTACCTTATGTCAATGATGTCGCAACGCTAGTAACAGATGAAGAAGTTCTCATTGGCTATAAAACAACAACAAAAGATCGTGATGCCACTGCGGATCAAGTAAAGAAAACGGCTCTTTCTGTCATTCCAAGATATTATCACGTCTATGTTTCTGACGAAGAAGGAATGATTGCTGAGGTCGAGCGATATCAAAATGCCTCCACTGCAAATGGAGAACTCGAGAAGAGCATAGAAGAAACGATTGCCAAAATGAAGAAAGCGCCACAAGGGAAAAAAGTAAGTGATGGAGAGAATGAGAACGGTGAGATGAAGGGCGAAATGAATGAAGACTTAAATGATACAGATGGAAAAGAAATGATGTCGAAGTAAAAAAATCGGCCCGATAAAGGCCGATTTTTTATCTTTCTAATTACTTATCCATTACTTCGAAGCTTGCTTGGCTGCATTTACTTGCTCGTCAGCATGATAAGACGAACGAACCATTGGACCAGATTCACAGTGTTTAAAGCCTTTTTCCAGTGCGATATCTTTTAGCTCCAGAAACTCTTGAGGCGTCCAGTATTTTTCTACTTTTAAATGCTTTTTCGATGGTTGTAAGTATTGTCCAAGTGTAACAATATCAACATCATGTGCACGAAGATCATCAAGTGTTTGAATGATTTCCTCTTTTGTTTCACCTAATCCTAGCATGATGCTGGATTTAGTCGGAATCTCAGGATTCATTTCTTTTGCACGCTGAAGAAACTCTAGTGTACGACGATATTTTGCGCGTGCTCTCACTCTTGGCGTTAGGCGCTCCACTGTTTCGATATTGTGGTTCATAATATCCGGTTTCGCATCCATGAGTGTTTCAAGCGCTTCATATTGGCCACCCATGTCGGATGGAAGAACTTCGATCGAACAGAACGGATTTTTACGACGAATAGCACGTACGGTTTCAGCAAAAACAGCCGCACCACCATCTTTTAAATCATCTCGTGCTACAGCGGTAATGACCACGTGTTTTAGTCCCATCTGTTCAACGGAATCCGCAACGCGTTCAGGCTCTGCCCAATCAAGCTCAGTTGGAAGACCAGTTTTTACTGCACAGAAACGGCATGCACGAGTACAAACATCACCAAGAATCATAAAGGTTGCCGTCTTACGAACAGCCCAACATTCATGAATATTCGGACAACTCGCTTCCTCACAGACCGTATGTAACTTTTTCTCGCGCATCATCTTTTTTAAGCCTTTATAATTTTCGTTTGTATTTAGTTTTATTTTCAACCACTCTGGTTTTCTTAAATATTCTTCTTTCTTACTCACTACACTCACCTCACCTATTACTTTTCTGTAATAAAGAATACCATAGGTAACTCATTCTTTTCTATAAAAAGTGTGAATCTATTGAGGATTAAGACTTTAGACCTTCCATTATTTAGTTCTAATGATTTACGCACGGAAAACCAAACTAAGTGTAATGACAAATTACGAAAGGAGAAGAAACACTTGAGAAAATATAGTTTTCTTATCCTTATTCTTTTCTTCCTCATCCCTATAAACGTTCGAGCTGCTGATATAGACGAAGATAAACTAAGAAGCGAACGGAAGATGTTATTTCATAAGATGGAAGCCGTCACACAGGTCCCCTGGTACATCTATGCTGGTATTGATCAATATGAACGAAGCATTAGGCGCTCACAAAAAGATATTCCTCGTGAAAAAGGTGCAATAGCTATCTATATTACGCCTGAGAAATGGTCTGGGAGTACGAATCCAAATAAAGAAGATCACGATCCTATCTCGATATCGTTCTTTAATGGAATTGGCCTCGATGGCAATGGAGATGGCAAAGCCGAGCGTACTAATGACGAAGATCTACTTTATACAATTGGGTCTTTCATACAACAATATGGAAGTTCTTTAGAAGATATTCAAATTGGTCTTTGGGATTATTATCATCGTGACCAGGCAGTAAGGACGATTACAAGTAATAGTGCTGTTTATCATACATTCAAAACGCTTAAACTCGATAAGCATGCTTTTCCCGTACCACTTCACGCAAACTATAGTTACCGAAGCACTTGGGGCGATCGACGTGGCTGGGGCGGACTTCGAATTCACGAAGGAACAGATATTTTCGCTTCTTATGGTGTTGGAGTGAAAGCGACAAGTTACGGAACTGTCGAAACGAAGGGGTGGAATGAATACGGTGGATGGCGGATCGGGATTCGGGATATCGATGGCAATTACCACTACTATGCTCACCTAAATGGGTTTGAAAAAGGCATTGAGAAAGGTCATGTTGTACAGCCAGGTGAAATCATTGGGTATGTTGGTAGCTCTGGATATGGACCAAAAGGAACGGCTGGAAAGTTCCCGCCACATCTTCACTATGGCATCTATAAAGACAACGGAAGAACAGAATGGTCGTATGATCCCTATCCTTCGTTGAGGCTCTGGGAACGACAGGAACGAATACGCAACAAAAAGTAAGCAAAAAAGAAGAACTAGCTCGCTAGTTCTTCTTTTTATGTTCTATTGTTTTTTTGATACTCTTACAGCATTCAAAATGCTAGCCGCAAGACCACCCCATATAATAACCATTCCAACTACCATCATGAAAATCGCGCTACCACCCATATTAGCTTACCTCCTTATACTTTTGCTGTTCAGCTTTAGCGTCCCATTTCTTTAGGCTGAATAGAATTCCAACCAGAAGGGCGAATCCTGCGACAGCCCAGCCACTATAAAGAATAAAGCCGTTTGAGTAGCCTTCATAGTTCCCAGTCGGTGTATCAAACTGACGAAGAAGATTTGTCTTAAAGAGATCGAACATCATATAACCAAGTACGAGAGGAGTAATGACTCCAAGACAAGCTTTCCACCAGTACTTCAGTGAAATGTCTGAAATGCCGTTTGCATGTGACTCAAGCGTATTAAGCTCACGAAGTACCCATGCTACAACAACGACTTCCACTAGTCCTACAAAGGCAATTCCGAACTGGTTAATAAAGTAGTCAGCTGCGTCAAGGAAGAACAATCCGCCCTGCGTTGCAAACAGAATCGAGATAATAGAGGAAATCCCTCCACCAATTAGAACAGCTTTCGTACGAGAAATTCCGAACTTCTCAGAAACACCTGCAACATATGTTTCTGAAATGGAAATGAGCGAAGACAAACCTGCAAGTACAAGTGAAGCAAAGAATAAGAATCCGAACAACCCGTTCAAAGCTGGGAACTCATTGATAATTTGAGGGAAGACAACGAAGGCTAGTCCTACGCCACCGCTCACTACTTCGCCAACGCTAAGCCCCTGCTGCTGAGCCATAAATCCAAGCGCTGAGAATACCCCAATACCTGCTAGAAGTTCAAACGCCGAGTTACCAAAACCAGTAATAAACGCGTTATTCGTAATATCTGATTTCTTAGGTAAGTAACTAGAATAAGTAATCATAATAGCAAAAGCAATGGATAAACTGAAGAAAATTTGTCCGTATGCAGCAACCCAAACACTTCCTGAAGTAATGCTGTCAAAATTCGGTGTAAAGAATGCATTTAGACCTTCAGCAGCACCAGGCAGTGTCACTGCTCGAATCACAATGATTAAGAAAAGAATAATTAATGTAGGAATGAAAATTTTATTAGCACGCTCAATTCCCTTTTTAACACCTGCAAGAAGTACGCCAAGTGTAATGATCCATACTGCAATTAATGGGAGAAATACGCCTGGTACGATACTACCTGTTTGTCCAGGATCAACCGTTAATTTCAGATAATCATTGAAGAGGAATGCTTCTGTATCAGAACCCCAACTTTGATTAAATGCAAAATAGCTATAAGAGATGGCCCACGCAATAATTACCGCGTAGTATGTGGAGATGACGAATGCAACGATAACGCCCCACCACCCAAGCCATTCCATCTTCTTATTCATTCGAAAGAACGAAAGTGGTGCGGATCCACGGAATTTATGACCCAATGTAAATTCAAGAATAAGAATTGGGATTCCGGCTGTTAATAATGCAAATAAATAAGGAATAAAAAATGCTCCACCACCGTTGTCATAGGCTACGGCCGGAAATCTCCAAATGTTCCCTAGACCTATTGCTGAACCAACTGCGGCTAATATAAAACCAGCCCTTGTCCCCCATTGCGCACGATTTTCCAAATAAATTACCCCCTTAGACAAATGTTAACCTTTTTCACCATAAGCCCCCTTCCAGAAAAAGGTTAAGACTTTTAAGTAAATTCAGATTATTTTGTTTATAGTATATCTAGTACGTATGTCCTTGTCAAAACAATCTTTTTACATTTTTCGTATGAATCGTTCAATTTTCTATATAAATCTCTCTATTTTTGTGAAAATACATAAAAAAACAGGAGGAATATCCTCCTGTTTGATTAATGATTTGCCATTTCAACTGGTCTGTTGGCATATTTTCCTTTTAGCATGAAAATTAATAATCCGAATAGAATCGCTGTTGCCACAAGACCAAGAATGGAACTACCAGTAAAGCCAAGAACCAGATATCCTAGTAACGAAATACCTGCAACGAGCAATGCATAAGGCAACTGTGTCATCACATGATCGATATGGTGACTACCCGCGCCTGTTGAAGAAAGAATTGTTGTATCCGAAATTGGTGAGCAGTGATCTCCAAATACAGCTCCTGCAAGAACAGCGGCAAGTACAGGAAGCATGTAGGTAGGATCCGTAGCAGCAGCAATCTCTCCTGCGATCGGAAGCATAATGCCAAATGTTCCCCACGAAGTTCCCGTTGCAAACGCCATAACACCTGCAAGTAGGAACAAAATAGCTGGTAAGAAGCCAATCACAATGTGGTCATTAACAAGTCCTGCAAGATACTTACCAGTCCCTAGTGAGCCGATAATTTCAATCAATGTCCATGCAAAGAAAAGAATGTATACGGCTGGAAGCATTGATTTAATGCCTTCCCAAATTCCTTTTCCAAGAACCGCTCCACCCATTCGTTTTGGAAAGAAGAAGAGGAGAGAAGTTATAAGTCCAATGATTCCACCATAAAGGAGAGAAGCAGCAACGTCTGTATTTTCAAAGACAGACAAAGCTGTCACGGCTGTATCCGTTCCGCTAACAGCCTGAATTCCTGTGATGACCATAAACGTCACAGTACCAGCAATTAGCATAATAATAGGCCATGCAAGATCAGCTACTTTCCCCTTCTCACTTTCAGGTAGTCCTGATGTTTGACCAGGTACGGCACCTTGATTCGGATCAAGCACTTCTCCTGTTTTCTGTGCACGGTCTTCATGTACTCTCATTGCCTTAAGATTAATGTCAAAATAACTAACAAAGAACACCATCGCAAGTGCAAAGAGAGCATACAAATTCATTGGAATCATTCTTATAAAAGCTTCTAACGCGCCAACACCTGTAATGCTATGCGTTGCTAATACACCACCAATTAACGCGATGATATAAGCGCCCCAGCTTGAAATAGGTGAAATAATACACATTGGTGCTGCAGTTGAATCAATGATATAGGCAAGCTTTGCCCTTGAAACATTGTGCCTGTCCGTAATCGGTCTACTTACGTTCCCAACTGCGAGCGAATTAAAGTAATCATCAATAAAAATAATAATACCAAATACCGCTGTGACAATCTGTGCGCCTACTCTTGTTTTCACGCGTTTCATGGCCCACTCGCCAAATGCGCGACTTCCACCTGATATCGAAATAAAGGCCGTCATCATCCCTAATAAAAGCAGGAAGAAAATAATGTACATGTTCCAAGTATTTAAACCACCGCTCTCGGAATCAATGAAGATCCCTTTTACGATTGTATAAATTTCTTCTAATGAATTTGGTACACTCCAATTGTTGATCATTAGCGCACCAAGAATAATGCCTACTCCTAAAGAAGGAAGCACTTTTCTAGTCACCACTACCATTAGCAAAGCTACGAGTGGTGGAATAATGGATAGAACTGAATTCTCCATGAATATCCTCCTAATAAATGATTGGTCATCATAACCGGAATGGACGCCTATCCCTCAGCCTTCTCGTCGTGTTTGAACGCAAAAAAGCGAGCAATGATAGGATTGGTCCTATCATTGCTCGCTTCACCGAGTCAATGTTAAGTGTCCACCCCGATCAGTAGTTCTCCATTACAAGTTAGACTCATAATGACAGTTCGACACTTCTTCAATGTCGCCCCAACACAAATAATGTGACCGTTATTTATGCTTCGGCAGATCTCCCTTTCGATGCTGATCATTGGTGTCATTCTCCCAACACGTACTCATGAGGATCTGCTCCTCTACCTCATCGTATAAGATAAGGAACAATATTAAGTTCAGTTTTAAAGTATACCTTACTTTCGTTGTTTGTGCAATTGTAGATTATTCCAGAGATATTTCTATTAGAAGGGAACCATTTTTTTAGCTATCGACATTGAACATTGAAGCTGGTTAATGGCCTCCTTTTCTTAATCTGGCTTCGGCAAAACGATCGATGGATTTCCACCATTTCCATTATCACCATTATAATAATAAGGAACGTCTCCCTGAATAAATAAATCTCCAATTTTTACAGAGTTCGAAACTTCAGTATTCTTTGTAGAGAAAGGAATAATTACGTTCATCTCAACTTTAATATTGATATACACTTCAAGATACGTGTTGTTAATTCCCGTTTCTTTCACCTTTGTATCAATATTAGAGACCACATCTCCAATCATTTCAAACCGTACTGGAATCCTCGGCCCAAAATTTGAAAGAAGAACATTATTTGTAGCCATCCCTAAAGGTATGGAGTATACGATTCCTTGTTGATTTTCGGTACCTTCGTAATCGATATCTACATCATTCTTAAAGGTTTCCAGCTTATCTAAATCACCAGCTTCAACATAATCTAAGTAAGTTTGAACTCGTTCTGTGGCCTCTGAGATCAATCGATTATAAACTTGCGAGTTAAAGCTATAACTTGGTACTCTTTCGGAATCATTACCATGAACGATAATTAAATTCTCAACGTCAATACCGTCTGCGATCTTCTTTGAAATGGCATCATTTATTGCTTGCGCAGCAACTTGACGTGTTTTTGTTTCAGCAATACTGATTAAGCTTGGTTCAATTCCTTTATTAACAATCCATAATCCTTGAACAGTAGTAAAGATAAAAATAATAAAGGAGATGACAAAAACATATCGAAAGGGAAGCGGCCCCTTTCTAAAGAATTTTCTACGAGTTCGAAACAACATGAACCCTCCCTTCTCTTCTTCATGTATATGCCATGGAGAAGAGAAGTATGGACAATTTCCTAGAAAGAGCCAAATTCAAGCTATTAAATGTTTCATAATCGAAAAGAAAGCCGTAGCAACTGCTACGGCTTTCTTCACATCATCTTAAGCATCGCGTCTCTACCCTTAGTTCCAATCGTAATGCCTCGCGCTTCTGCTTCAAGCGTAACAGATTCGAGCGGTGCATCAAGCAGTTGTTCAATAGACCGTACACCAACAGCTCTTCCTGCGATAATCTTTCGGTCACTTAACTTTTCATTAAGTAAGGCTACATCGAGTGCGCCGCACATGATATACCCATTGTCATTCATGACCGCTAGAAAATTCGTTTTCGGAAGCTGCATACTGACCGCTGTAAAAGGATGACCGTCAATCATGATTGGTGACATAGTGATCACGTCATTCCCGCCTCCTGACCTGAATGAATATCACTATATCTATATGAGACAAAGAGCATGTTTGACAATCAAACACTGAAAGTTTTAATGTCTATTTTCTAAACGCCATGCAAGGAGATCTCGAAGCATTTCAGGTAAAAAGTATTTCTTTTTAGCATGCTTCATTTGAGGATAGAATTTCCCAAATGTGAACATATCAGCCGTGGCAACGGCATATTCTTCATCAGAAACAAGCTTATTTCCGTTGTGAAAAACATCTGTTACATGATAGAGGCCGTCGTCCATTTTGACAGAGGTAACCTCAAGCCCATCGAATGCCATGATCCCCATTACCTCTCCTCGGAAACCGAGACCTTTAAAACTTAAATTCACTATTTCATCTGACATAGAATAAGAAATGATTTCTCGTAACTCGCTTCCTTTTAGCACCACTTTGCAAGGATTAACAGGATGAGGGCAAATGCGATGAAGGTCTTCTCTTGATACATTTCCTTCTGGTAACCCATCAAGCAACATACCAGCGTTAATCATGCCAATATCCGCTCCACACCACTCTCTAAGAGCGGCAGCTAACTCATCAGCTAGAACCGAGCGTTGAAACCATTCAGATTCAAGAGGCTGTTCAAGACGACAGACGACCTCTTCAAGCATCTTATGTGCATCGATACTTAGTTGTTGAATCATCGCCTTCGCTTCCTCGTCTTCTTTACGATTCCGGACGGTTATCGCATATGCTTCCTTCTCAATCACTTTCTTTGTTTCCATATCAAAACAAATCGAAACTTCTCCAACGTAATTCCCGTTTTTACCAGACTGAGTAATAAGCGTATCCTCTACAAGCATGCCATGCTTCAGCACATGATGGGTATGGGCTCCAATAATAACGTCAATCCCATTCATTTCCCTTGCTAGCTGTTCATCATTACCTAAGCCCATATGAGACATCAATACGACAACATCTGATTGACTGCGTACTTCATCAATGAGGGACTGTAAGAAATGGAAAGGAGAATCTATCTGCCATCCAAGTAGTGAGTAGAATTGTTCATAAGGGATGGTAACACCAATAATTCCTACTTTAATGCCATTTAACTCATGGATCTTATAAGGCACAGCCCAGGAAGGCCTTGTACCATCTTGGTGATAGAGATTGGCGACAATTACACCGAACTTAGCGTCTGAATAAAGCTCTTCTAGTTCTTTTTTTGAAAACGTAATACCCTCATTGTTACCGATAGTGGCATAATCATATTCCAGCTCATTTAGTAACTGAACGTTACCTTTCCCGACAGTTCCTTCTGTCATTGGATGCACCTTATCAGAGTGATCTCCTAAATCAAGAAGGAGATAAGGTGTCCCTTGAAGCTCATGCATTCGCTTCTTCTCTTTCAAATATGAAGAGACTTTTGACCAATTTGCGAAATGACTGTGAAGATCGTTTGTATAATAAAATTGTAATGTTCTAGAAGTCAAGACACTCTTCCTTTCTTATCCCATCGTTCCCTGCCAGATTAATCGGACACCTACAATAATTAACATCCATCGTAAAATAACAACCACTGATTTGTCCGAAAGTTTCTGATTAATAAATGAACCGCATTTTGCTCCAATCCATGCACCTGGAATGAGACCGATTAGTAAAAACCACTGAATGTTACCAAGTGCTAAATGCGTCAGGGTACCCGTTATACTTGAAAGAAAAATCATAAACATGGAGGTTGCAACAGCAACCGATGTTGGAAAACCAAATAGTAGAATCATGGCAGGAACCATAAGTGAGCCGCCACCAATTCCGAATAGACCTGAAATGACCCCAACGATAAATGAAACAATAACAGCTGCTACGGCAGAAAAGTTATAGTTCATCTCTGTCCCATTCGGATCCGTATACGTTCGTTCAAATTGACCATTTAGTTTCATAGGGCGTAAACGGTTCCTTACCATTAATAATATGGAAACAAGCACCATAAATACCCCAAAATAAATGGAAAAATAATCAACCTGAATAAATTTATTTAGCCACGCCCCTAGAATAGCCCCTGGTCCACTTCCTAGAAAAAAAAGCGCTCCGCTTTTATAATCAACGCTTTTCTTTTTCATGTAAGCAAGTGTAGAGGAAAGACCGATCACGACGAGGACAACGATCGAGCTACCTACAATTTTCTGAGGCGTTAAATCAGAAAGCCAGTTCGTATATTGATCGATAATGAGAAGAACAGGAACGATAATAATGCCTCCCCCAAGACCGACAAGGCTTCCAATCGTACCTGCTAATAGACCAATGATAAATAATAAGAACCACGTCACCATAGGTATACTCCTTATAAATCAAAGAGATCAAGTTGCTTCGGATTTAAATTCGTGTACTCAATATCAAGCATTTGAATCATTTCCTTAGCATTATTAGCAGCATGACCTCCTGAATTATTATTAAATAAAATAAATACATTTTTACATCGTCGTTCTAATTCTAATATTTGTTCCTTCCATTGTAAGAGTTCTTCTTGATTATAATCATATAAATACCGAACTTCCCTCCAGTTATGGCGATTACCTGGATTCGTCCATCCATTTGTATTTCGACCATGTAACCTGACAAGGACCTGATCCTGGTTTAGGGTTTCCATCACTAAAGGAACCGATCCCTCGCCAGCTTGTGGCTCATCGCAAATCGTATGGATAAAACCCTGTTCCTCTAGAAATGAGAGCGTCTTATCACGAAAAGCTTCATGATACCAGGACTGATGTCGAAATTCTACCGCACATGGAATATCTCCCATCCGCTGTTTACAGTCCCTCAAGATGTTAACATTATCTTTATTCACATCAAACCAGGGAGGAAATTGAAAAAGCACCATCGCAAGCTTTCCTGCATTTCGCAGGGGACGAACCGATTCCTTGAAAGCTTGAAACATTTCATCTCTTGTTTCAAAGGGAATATCCCCACGTTGATGGCCAGTCATACCCTGGTAAGCCTTAACGACAAACCGAAACCCTTCTGGTGTCTCATCTACCCATTTCTGAAAATTACGTTCTGGTTGCACAGCATAGAAGGACGAATCAACTTCAACAGTAGGAAAGTGCGAACCATATATCGAAAGTTTTTCATTGCTTTTTACACCTGGTGGGTAAAGATCATCATGGTCTCCCCACCCTGTTACGCCTATGTAAATCATGCAATTCTTCCTCTCATCTCGATTCTCTTTCTCTATTCTCATATCATTACCCGAAAATAGCAAGTGAAAATCCCTCATACTATTTTGAAATAACAATTAGAATTTAGCCCTTTACACTTTCACATATAAAAAACGAACCGGAAGATCCGGTTCGTTTAAAATGGAAGCTTAACCGATTGAACCTTCCATCTCAAATTTAATGAGACGGTTCATTTCAACCGCATATTCCATAGGAAGTTCTTTCGTAAATGGCTCGATGAAGCCCATTACGATCATTTCAGTTGCTTCTTCTTCAGATACGCCACGGCTCATCAGATAGAAGAGCTGCTCTTCAGAAACCTTCGATACTTTCGCTTCGTGTTCAAGTGAAATGTTATCGTTTAGGATTTCATTGTAAGGAATTGTATCAGAAGTAGACTCGTTATCCATGATAAGCGTATCACACTCAACGTTTGAGCGAGCACCTTCCGCTTTACGGCCAAAGTGAACGATACCACGATATGTTACTTTACCGCCTTGTTTTGAAATAGATTTCGAAACAATTGTCGAAGAAGTGTTAGGTGCTAAATGAATCATCTTAGCGCCAGCATCCTGGTGCTGTCCTTTACCAGCAAGAGCGATGGAAAGCGTCATACCACGAGCGCCTTCACCCTTTAAGATAACAGCTGGATACTTCATTGTAAGTTTGGAACCAATGTTACCATCGATCCATTCCATCGTAGCATTTTCTTCCGCAACTGCACGCTTCGTAACAAGGTTAAACACGTTGTTAGCCCAGTTCTGAATCGTCGTATAACGGCAGTATGCATCCTTCTTAACAATGATCTCAACTACAGCACTGTGTAGAGAGTTAGTTGTATAAACCGGTGCAGTACAACCTTCAACGTAATGTACAGAAGAACCTTCATCAGCGATGATAAGCGTACGCTCGAACTGACCCATGTTCTCAGAGTTAATTCGGAAGTATGCTTGTAGAGGCGTATCGACTTTCACACCTTTAGGAACGTAGATGAATGAACCACCTGACCATACAGCAGAGTTAAGAGCTGAGAACTTGTTATCCGTTGGAGGAATTGTTTTCGCAAAATACTCTTTAAAAAGATCTTCGTTCTCTTTAAGTGCAGTATCTGTATCTTTAAACACAATCCCCATGTTCTCAAGGTCTTCTTGCATGTTATGGTAAACTACTTCAGATTCGTACTGTGCAGAAACACCCGCAAGGTATTTTTGCTCAGCTTCAGGGATACCTAATTTATCAAATGTCGCTTTGATTTCTTCTGGTACTTCATCCCATGATCTTTCAGACTTCTCGGAAGGCTTTACGTAGTACGTAATTTCATCAAAATCTAGATCAGCAAGGTTTCCGCCCCATTGAGGCATTGGCATGCTGTAGAAATGTTCAAGCGATTTCAAGCGGAAGTCAAGCATCCACTGTGGTTCATCCTTCATGCGAGAAATTTCTTTTACAATTTCAGGAGTTAATCCACGCTCTGAACGGAAGATCGAAACGTCTTTATCACTAAAACCATATTGGTATTCGCCAACTTCAGGCATTTTTTTAGCCATTTTATTTCCCTCCTTGACATTACACATGTCAGTGTTTGGCTGATGTTCTCTTTCCATCATTCTAGTATGAAAAAGAAGCGGTGACAACACCTGGAAGCGGGTTAAGCTTCATCCTGTTCCTTGAAACCCTTCTCCATTGCCTTCCAGGAGAGTGTTGCACATTTAATACGAGCAGGAAACTTCGAAACGCCTTGAAGTGCTTCAATGTCGCCTAGATCGAAATCTTCTTCTTCATATTCTTTCCCCTGCATCATATCAGAGAAAATACCGGATAGCTTCAAGGCCTGATCAACTTCAAGTCCTTTAACTGACTGTGTCATCATCGACGCTGATGCCAGGCTTATAGAGCAACCTTCTCCAATAAACTTCGCATCCGAAATCTTCCCATCATCTACTTTCAGCTGAAGCTGAATTGTATCTCCACATGTAGGGTTATTCATGTTTATTTTAAGGGCGCCTTCTTCAAGCTCCCCTTTATTTCTTGGATTTTTATAATGATCCATAATGACCTGTCGATACAACTGGTCTAGATTATTAAAAGACATTACCGAAAAACTCCTTTGCTTTTCGTAATCCGGCTACAAACGTATCCACGTCTTCTTCAGTATTGTATAAATAGAAGCTAGCACGCGCAGTAGCCGATACCTCTAGCCACTTCATTAGTGGCTGAGCACAATGGTGTCCAGCGCGGACAGCGATGCCTTCTGTGTCAAGTACGGTTGCCACATCATGTGGGTGAACGTCATCACTATTAAAAGTGACAACCCCAGCACGTTTTTCAGGTCCGTAAATGGATACGCCTTCGATAGTTGATAACTGCTGCATAGCATATTTAGCAAGATGAGTTTCATGCTGTTGGATGTTGTCCATGCCAATTTCATTTAAGAAATCAATCGCAGCTCCAAGACCAACCGCACCTGCAATGATTGGTGTGCCCCCTTCAAATTTCCAAGGGAGCTCTTTCCATGTCGAATCATACAGACCAACAAAATCGATCATTTCTCCACCGAATTCAAATGGCTCCATGTTTTCAAGGAGCTTTTTCTTCCCGTAGAGGACGCCTATCCCAGTAGGTCCGCACATTTTATGACCAGAAAATGCAAAGAAATCGCAGTCAAGATCCTGAACATCAATCTTCATATGAGGGGTGCTTTGAGCCCCATCAACAACCATAACAGCGCCATTTCGGTGCGCAATCGCGGCAATTTCTTTAATCGGGTTAATTGTCCCAAGCACATTCGAAACTTGCATAACAGAAACAATTTTTGTGTTTGCTGTTACCGTTTTCTCAACGTCTTCCAGCGCAATTGTTCCGTCTGGTTGAAGAGGAATATATTTTAGAGTGGCTCCAGTTGCTTTTACAACCTGTTGCCATGGAATAATGTTGCTGTGATGCTCCATCGGTGTGATGACAACTTCATCACCTTCTTGAAGATTTGCACGTCCATAGCTTGAAGCGACCATATTAAGGGCTGTGGTTGTTCCGCGAGTAAAGATCACTTCTTCTGTTGAAGAAGCATGAATAAATTCACGAACCTTTTCACGTGCGCCTTCATAGGCATCTGTCGCATGTGTTCCAAGCGTATGAACACCACGGTGAACGTTTGAGTTAATTTCCTTGTAGTAACGCTCTACTGCGTCAATTACTTGAGTAGGTTTCTGAGACGTTGCTGCACTATCAAGGTAAACAAGAGGTTTCCCATTTACCTCTTGATGTAAAATGGGAAACTGCTTGCGAATGTCCTGGACATTCATCATTTAATTAACTTTCCCTTCAGTTACCTCAACCGCACGTTTACGAACACCTTCGATCGGAAGTTCGTTAATAACTGGAGCGAGGAAACCGTGGATGATCAAACGTTCAGCCTCTTGACGGGAAATCCCGCGACTTTGCAAGTAATAAAGCTGAATTGGATCAACTTTACCAACAGATGCAGCGTGGCCTGCCATAACATCATCTTCGTCAATAAGAAGGATCGGATTTGCATCCCCACGCGCTTTCTCATTCATCATTAGAACGCGCTGTGTTTGCTCACCGTTTGATTTCTTAGCACCGTGTTCAATCTTCGTAACACCGTTAAAGATGGCGCTAGCACTATCTTTTTGGACACCGTGCACAAGAAGAACACCCTCAGAGTTTTGACCGTGATGGAAAATCTGATTAGTGAAGTTCTGACTCTGGCTTCCACGACCGATTGTTACAGTCTTAGAATCAGCATAAGAACCATCACCAATAAGGTGCGTTGTATTTGTAGAAACCGTGTTTCCATCGTTCATTTGAGCAAGAGCCCAATCAACTTTACCGTCTCGTGCCACATTTGCACGGCGATTTACGTAAGTAGTGACACCTTTTGCAAGGTTATCAACAGAACCAAACGTAACGCGAGCATTCTGTCCTACATGAACTTCAGCAATAATGTTCGCAACGGATTCAACATCGTGACCATAAGATAAGAAGTTCTCAACATATGTCACAGAGCTATTATCCTCTGCTACGATAATCACGTGGTTGAATATCCCAGCTTCAGGGTCTTCTTGCCAATTTAGTGCTTGGATTGGCACTTCAACTTCTACATTGCGAGGTACATATAAGAAAGTACCGCTATTAAGAAGTGCTGCATGAACGGCAGTTAAACGGTTCTCATCAACCTTCATAACGTCTTTCATGAAATACTTCTCAACTAGATCACCATGATTTTGAAGAGCTGTTTGAATATCTGTGAAAATCACACCTTGTTCTTTCAGCTCATTCGATAGCTGATTGAAAACAGGTGTAGAGTTACGGTGCACAAGAAGATTTCCTGACTGTTGATCTTTAGCAACAAGATCGCGCACATCTTCAGGAAGATCATCAAGTGATGAAATCGCTTCTCCAGCTACATCGTGTTTAAATGAAGTGAAATTCCACTTATCGATTTTTGTTTTATCAGGTCTTGGCATTGGAAGACTTTCTGACTTCTCTAAAGCCTTTAAACGAAGAGAGGCCATCCATTGCGGCTCCTGACGTTTTTCTGAATAAGATTTAATGTATTCTTGATCGAATGCAATTTTCGTATCCACTGACATTGTCATCCTCCTTACTGCTTACGCTTCTTGACCAACTGTTTCGTCTTTAATTCCAAGTTCTTCTTTAATCCACTCATAACCTTCTTCTTCAAGACGCTGTGCTAGTTCCGCACCGCCTGATTTCACAATGCGACCTTGCATCATAACGTGTACTTTATCAGGAGTAATGTAGTTCAATAGACGCTGATAGTGAGTAATGATCAAGCAACCGAAGCTCTCATTGCGCATAGCATTAACACCTTTAGAAACAACTTTAAGCGCATCGATATCTAGACCGGAGTCAATTTCATCCAGAACAGCGATTTTTGGTTCAAGCATCATAAGCTGAAGAATTTCGTTACGTTTCTTTTCACCACCAGAGAAACCTTCGTTAAGGTAACGCTGTGCAAATTCTTCACCCATATCAAGTTCAGCCATTTTACCGTCTAGCTTTTTGATGAATTTCATTAGAGAAATTTCATCGCCTTCTTCACGACGAGCATTAATTGCAGAACGAAGGAAATCAGCGTTTGTTACGCCACTTACTTCACTTGGATATTGCATTGCAAGGAAGAGTCCAGCTTTTGCACGCTCATCAACTTCCATTTCAAGTACATCTTCATTATCAAGGAAGACACTGCCTTCAGTGATTTCGTATTTCGGATGGCCCATAATTGCTGAAGCAAGGGTAGATTTCCCTGTACCGTTCGGCCCCATTACTGCGTGAATTTCTCCACCATTTATTTCAAGGTTCAATCCTTTGATAATCTCTTTTCCCTCAATGGAAACATGAAGATTCTCAATCTTTAGAGTTGATGCTGCCATTTGTGAATACCTCCAATAACGTTTATACTATTCCTTCCTTATTGTAGTACCTATAAGGTGTATGTCAAGGAATGTGTGCTGAGTCATTCTCAATCTATTTTCATTCTTATTTTATAACAAATCCAAACTAATATCAAGGAACGCAAGACTCATACTTTCTAGCGTTAGCCAAGGTATAGCTTGCTATTCAAATTGAGAATGAATCGTTTATATTTTCGTTGCATACCTTTCTAAGCCTACCATTTAATCACCAGAGCTACAACGAAATACACGTGATTATCTTCATACAAAAAAACCAGTCGTAAGACTGGTTTTTCGTATATCATAGTTATTTTGGATGCTGATTCATCTAGATAGTTTACGGTCGAATTCACTAACCATTTTGAGACTCCGACGGTGATCCAGCTCACGCTCTCGCTCGACTTGCATTCGCTTGTTGAAATTACGACTATACTCCGCATAGCCAACTCCGTGAGACTGGTACATCGCCTTTTCCATTTCAGGTGTGTGGTTTAACCGCATGGGGCTAATAATGAATCAATCCTTTCAATATCGTTTTACTTACAAAAATTACTTTACCACGTTACATTAGTAGCTACAAACAGCATTTTAAGGGCTGAGGGGGGTTCCGGAGTGGTGAAAGAAGTTCTGAATAGTTAAAAAACATCCATTCTTACTTTTCCTCCCATATCCACCCTATTTCAGTCCTTCGACACAATACACTATTTAAATAGTAGAAACACGAATTCATTAATGCTTCGGTTGGTTCAAATCTTTCATACATTCCTGTACGAGAGTAACGGCCTGGCTCATCGCTGCGCCACCACCAAATGCAGCTGTCACTCCTACCGTTTCAAGTATTTCTTGTTCAGAACATCCTTGATCAAGACAACCTTTCGTATGGTAGATAATGCAATATTCATCTTGTGAAAAAATAGATATACCGAGCGCAATCATTTGTTTCTCCTTTTGACTCACTTCCCCATCTTTAAAACACGCTTCAGTAAATGCCGAATACTTCTTGGCTAACTGCGGCATCTTCTCTGTAAACATTCCTAATCCTTCTTTATAATCATGTAGCGCCGCTTCTGCAAAGTTGTTAAATTCCTGTTCCTGTTTCAAGACACAGGCCTCCTTTATTCAATATCATCCGTACTAGTATGAGAATTGGGTAACAAAGCTATCCATCATTTTCTTTAAATTGTTTTTGGATGAGTGCGTTTACATGTGATGTATGTCACACTAATAAGTAAACGGATACGTTATGATGCTTATGAAGACAATATCTACTAGCAGAGGTGAAGATGATGTATGAAGGAAAAACAACGCGCGTAGCATTAATTGGCACTGGATTTGTAGGGACAAGCTATGCCTTCTCGTTATTGAATCAAGAACTAGTAAACGAACTTGTACTAATCGACGTAAATAAAGAAAAAGCCGAAGGGGAAGCAAGAGACTTAAATCACGGCCTTCCTTTTGGCGCTCCAATGAAAATTTGGGCTGGCGACTATCCCGATTGCAAAGGCGCAGATATTGTCGTGATCGCAGCGGGCGCAAATCAGGCACCAGGTGAAACACGCTTAGACCTTATTGATAAAAACACTGCGATCTTTAAAACAATCGTTTCAAGCGTTATGGAAAGTGGATTTGATGGTATTTTTATCGTTGCAACGAATCCTGTAGATGTGCTTACTTATGCGACTTGGAAGTTCTCAGGCTTGCCTAAAGAACGGGTTATCGGCTCAGGTACGATTCTCGATACGGCTCGATTCCGTTATTTACTGAGCGACTATTTTAATGTAGATTCTAGAAATGTACATGGCTATATTCTCGGGGAACATGGTGATACTGAACTTCCTGTCTGGAGTCATGCTACAATCGGTAGTCGACCAATCATGTCTCTTATTAAAGATAAACCAGAGGCTAAAGAAGATCTTGATGCGCTTTTCGTCAATGTTCGCGATGCGGCTTATCATATCATTAATCGTAAGGGAGCAACATACTACGGTATCGCAATGGGCCTCGTACGGTTAACAAGAGCAATTATTCGAAATGAAAACTCTATTCTTACCATCTCTACGTTACTTGAAGGCGAATATGGTTTAGATGATTTGTATATTGGCGTACCCGCGATTGTAAATAACAACGGCATTCGTGAAATTATTGAACTTGACCTTGATCAAACCGAGCTAGACCAATTGCACCATTCTGCAAAAACGTTAAAAGAAGCGATGAAGCCAGTTTTCCAACATTAAAATAATTAAAAAAAGGTCCTCCGTCGTTTTGGCGGAGAACCTTTTTTTCTTTCTTATTCGTCTACTGGTACAACAGCGCCATCGTATTCTTCTTCAATAAAACTCTGAATTTCATCAGAATGAAGAACTTCTACTAACGCCTTGATCGCTTCATTGTCTTCGTCACCTTTGTTTACTGTAATCACATTCACATATGGTGAGTCTGAATCTTCAAGTGCGATGGCATCTTCTTGAGGATTAAGCCCTGCATCAATCGCATAGTTTGTATTGATCATCACTGCATCACCTTCACCTTGCTGGTAAATCTGCGGAAGCAGTGAAGCCTCAACATCTGTTTTGAAATCAATATTCTTAGGGTTTTCAGCAATATCTTCAACCGTTGCATCTGAAGCCTTTACGCCTTCTTTTAATGTGATAAGACCCTGTGCTTCAAGTAATGAGAGCATACGTCCATGGTCAGAAACAGAGTTACTCATTATGATCTGAGCACCATCAGGAAGCTCATCTAAGCTCTTGTAATCCTGTGAGTAAACACCGATTGGCTCGATATGAATGCCTCCAGCATTCACGAAGTCATAATTATCGTTTTCTTCCATTTGCAAGTCCATATAAGGAATTGTTTGGAAATAGTTTGCATCTAATTCACCATTTGCAAGCGTCTTATTAGGTAGAATATAATCCTGGAATGTTTTAATTTCAAGCTCTATTCCTTTTTCCTCTAACATCGGCTTAGCTTCTTCAAGAATTTCAGCATGGGGGATGTTTGAGGCACCTACTACGATTTTCTTCGAATCTTCACCGTCACCAGAACCTTCGCTGCTTCCGCCATTATTCCCACACGCAGCAAGCACTGCAAGAGCAAGAACTACGATTAGCGATAAAAACTTTTTCATCATAATCTCTCCTTTTCTCCTCATTATCTTTTGTCTATTACTCGTGTTGCAATGTCTCCACAAACCTGAAGAATCGCAACAATTACTAATATCAATACTGTTGCAACAAGTGTCACATCAGGATTATTCCTTTGGAAACCTTCAAGATAAGCTAGGTTTCCGAGACCCCCTGCGCCTACAACACCAGCCATAGCGGTGTAGCTTACAAGAGCTATCGCCGTCACAGTAATCCCTGAAATAAGGGCTGGCATTGCTTCTGGTAGAAGCACTTTAAAAATAATCGAACCATTGGATGCTCCCATTGACTGAGAAGCTTCAATGACCCCTTTATCTACTTCACGTAAAGCAATTTCAACCATCCTCGCATAAAATGGCGCTGCTCCTGCAATAAGGGCTGGAAGGGCAGCATTAGCACCTAGCATCGTCCCTATAATGTAAACCGAAAGAGGGATCAGCAAGATAATCAAAATGATAAATGGTATGGAGCGAAATAAGTTCACGACTCCGGCAATAATACTATTCACAAATTTGTTTTCCCATATGTTCCCTCTACCTGTTAGAAACAACAATAAACCAAGGAGGATTCCGAGAATAAACGTTGCCAGAACCGAAATTGCCGTCATGTACGCTGTTTGTAGAGTGGCTTCCCACATAGATTCCCACCTGACGTTAGGAAATAACGATTCAGTCATTCGTAATCACCTCCGCTTTAACACCTTGGGCCTGCACATAATTCAAGGCCTTTTCTACCACAGCTGGTTCCCCTTTAAGGAACACAGAAAGTTTTCCATAAGGACCATCCTGTGTATGAGAAATCTTCCCTTGAATAATGTTGACTTCCACATCAAATTCACGAATCAACTCTGTCACAAGTGGTGAACCTGTTTTTCCTTTCACAAAGGTAAACTGAACAAGTTCTCCATCCTGACTCGTTGCCAGATGTGCAATCGATTCCTTCATTTCTTCAGGCTCGCTTAGCTGATTAACAAAGTCTTTCGTAATCTCTTCCTGTGGATGGTGGAAAACTTCAAGGACAGAACCATTCTCCACTACTCGTCCATTCTCCATAACGGCTACACGATGGCAAATTTTGCGTATGACGTGCATTTCATGCGTGATGAGGACAATCGTTAGGCCAAGTTTCTGATTAATTTCAGTCAGAAGTTCTAGAATGCTATCCGTCGTTTTAGGATCTAAAGCAGAAGTAGCTTCATCACAAAGCAAAACCTTTGGATTGTTAGCAAGTGCTCTCGCAATACCCACTCGCTGCTTTTGTCCACCACTTAGCTGTGAAGGATAAGCTCCTTCCCTACCTTCGAGTCCAACAAGGTTAATTAATTCATCAACACGCTTCATTCTCTTTTCTTTCGGAACACCTGATATTTCAAGAGGAAAGGCGATGTTATCACGTACCGTTCTTGACCAGAGAATATTAAAATGCTGGAAAATCATACCGATTTCCTGTCTTGCTGCACGAAGATCTTTCCCATTAAGAGAAGATAGATTATTACCAGCTACTGTGACTGTCCCATCAGTAGGTCTCTCAAGAAGGTTAAGCATTCGAATTAGCGTACTTTTCCCAGCACCACTGTAGCCAATAACACCAAATATTTCGCCTTTTTTGACTTCAAGGTTAACATCCTTAACGGCTTCCACCTTCCCGGATTTCGAAAAGAAGGTCTTATTAATGCCTTTAAGCTCAATCACATGTCTCACATCCTTTATGCATTTGCATGATCAGCTACCTGAAAAAGGACTTCAGTCCCATGCCTTTGTTCTTTATTTCTGTGCACTTAGAAGCCTAATTCGCTTATCACTTTGTATAGTAAAGTAAAAAAATGCCCTTCTGCTTTGAGCAGAAAGGCATTTGATAAATCGATGTCTTCCTCTCATTTCTCAAAGCAATCGCTTTGCAGGAATTGGCACCTTTTCAAACGAGTCGTTTGACGGTTGCCGGGCTTCATAGGGCCAGTCCCTCCACCTCTCTGAATAAGAGATATATAGTTGTTATTACTTTACTGTGGTTAAGTGCTAAATGAATTCTAGCATGGTACTTTATGAGTGTCAATTACTGAGCAAAAAGTCGGAATAATCTAAAATATATACTTTGAATCCCATTAGAAAACCATCAGCTTATTCGCCTGATGGTTTTCGCTCGTTGAGAAAGTTGTTTATAAAGGGATATTTTCGCAAGATCCGCATTCCCTCCACTAACAACAACACCAATTCTCTTACCTTCTAAACGATTTGACTTGCATAAGACAGCAGCTATCGATGCAGCACCCGCACCTTCTACAAGCGTTTTGTGTCTCTCAAGCATAAAGACAATCGCTGCAGCAATTTCTTCTTCTGACACGGTTAGCATATCATCAACAAGCTCTTCAATAATTGGAAAAGTTAATTTTCCAGCTTCTTTCACAGAAATACCGTCTGCAATCGATTTGACAGATTGAAGGACAAGAGGACCAGTACCTTTAAATCGATTCCATGTCGCAGATGCTTCAGAAGCCTGGACTCCGATGATTTTCACGTGAGGAAAGAACGACTTAATCGCCATCGCCATTCCAGCTAACAATCCTCCACCTCCAACAGGTACGAGAATCGTATCTAAGTCAGGACATTGTTGCATCATTTCGAGTGCAACCGTTCCCTGTCCTGCCATTACTTCAGGATCATCGAAAGCATGAACGAATGTGGCCCCTTTCTCAACACGCTCACGATCCGCTCCACTAAACGCTTCGTTATACGATTCTCCTTCAAGAACAACCTCTGCTCCATAAGATCGCGTCGCATCAATTTTGCTTGTCGGTGTATGGACGGGCATATAAATCTTAGCTTTAATTCCACGCTCTCTAGCAGAAAGCGCCACTCCCTGAGCATGGTTTCCAGCCGATGCAGCAACAATCCCTCGCGCTGCCTCAATATCCGTTAGCGACGCAACTTTGTTATAGGCACCTCGAAGTTTGAAGGAACCCGTTCGTTGAAGGTTTTCCATCTTCATGAAGACATCTTTATTTGTATAATCATTAAGCGTTGTCGACTGCTGAAGCGGGGTCCTGTGGACGGCTTCCAGCAAATTCTCCATTGCTTTTACGACATGAACGTTATATTTCTCCTGGTAATTCCCAACGTCATTCACTCTCCTACAAGTTGTTTTTCTTCATATAATTTAATTTTATCTTCGAGAGATAAAGTTCGAGATACTTCATCCCATCCATTTAACAGCATTTCTTTCCAATAAGGATCGATCTCGAACGACGCATTTAGTCCTTCTCCATCAATTACTTGCTGTTTACTTAGGTCTACGCTAAGTTCGTATCCATCCTTTGCTTTTTGAAAAAGCTCCGAGATCGTTTCTTGATCAAGAGCGATAGGAAGTATACCGTTTTTTACACAGTTGTTATAAAAGATATCAGCAAAGCTTGTCGCAATGACAATTCGAAAACCATAATCTAGAAGGGCCCATGGAGCATGTTCTCTTGATGAACCACACCCAAAGTTTTTACCCGACACTAGAATAGAAGCATGCTGGTATTGTTGTTCGTTCAAATTAAAATCTTCACGCGGTTGACCATCATCATCAAACCGCCAATTGTAAAAAAGAAACTGACCAAAGCCTTGCCGTTCAATTCTCTTTAAAAATTGCTTCGGAATAATTTGATCTGTATCTACGTTAACCTGCTCAAGGGGATAAACGATCCCTTTGTATTTATTAATCGGTTCCAGGACGTCTCACTCCTTTTACACTACAAGAGGTTTTATTTTTCTAGCGTCTGTAAATCGGCCTTCAATGGCAGCAGCTGCAGCCATAGCTGGGCTGACAAGATGTGTTCTAGCGCCATTCCCCTGACGCCCTTCAAAATTACGGTTAGATGTAGACGCGCAGCGCTCGCCTGGTGGAACAATGTCATCATTCATCGCAAGACACATGCTACATCCTGCTTCTCGCCACTCAAACCCAGCTTCTTTAAAGATCGTATCTAACCCTTCTGCTTCAGCTGCATCCTTCACTGATTTAGATCCAGGTACTACGAGAGCTGTCACACCTTCATGAACTTTTCGACCACGAACAATATCAGCAGCTGAGCGCAGATCACTTAATCGTGAATTCGTACACGATCCGATGAAAACATATTGAATATCTATATTCTGAATAGGTGTTCCCGGTTTAAGATCCATATAGGCAAGTGCTTGCTTAATTGCTTTTTGGTCACCTGGATCTGCATAATCCTCAGGGAAAGGAACGCGAGCATAAACAGAAGATCCCATTGAAGGATTCGTCCCCCATGTTACTTGTGGCTCGATTTCGTCAGCTCCAATTTCGAGCACTTCATCATACGTTGCCCCTGGATCAGATGCGAGCTCTTTCCACTCAACAACGGCTCGATCGAAATCTTCTGGAACATGTCTTTTTCCTTTTAAATAGGAAAAGGTCGTCTCATCTGGGCTAATAAGCCCTGCTTTTGCGCCAGCTTCAATCGACATGTTACAAACAGTCATACGTTCTTCCATTGTCATATTTCGAATCGCTTCGCCTGTGTACTCCACAACCGCGCCAGTACCTGCATTAACACCAAATTTAGCAATAACAGCAAGAATTAAATCTTTAGCGGTCACCCCAGAACCAAGGCGTCCGTTCACACGTATTTCAATTGTTTTGGGTCTTGATTGCCATAGCGTTTGAGTAGAAAGAACATGCTCTACTTCACTCGTTCCAATCCCAAAGGCAAGGGCACCAAACGCCCCATGTGTTGAGGTATGACTGTCACCACAAACGATCGTTTTTCCTGGCTGCGTTAAGCCTAGCTCAGGACCAATGACGTGAACAATCCCTTGATCTGGATGATTAATATCGGCGATTTCCACTCCAAATTCATGACAGTTCTCTTCAAGCTTCTCCATTTGAACTTTTGATACAGGGTCATTAATAATATGACGTGCAATGGTTGGAACGTTATGGTCCATAGTAGCAAAGGTTAAATCTGGTCTTCTTACACTTCTATTATTCATCCGCAGACCCTCAAATGCCTGCGGAGAAGTTACTTCATGAACAAGATGCAAGTCTATATATAGGAGATCCGGGCTACCTTCTTCTTCATGCACAACGTGTTTATCCCAAATCTTTTCAATAATCGTTTTCGGCTCCACACCCATCCTCCTCTTACCTGTTTGTCTTTAAGCGTATGCTTCCATGATGCCTGCTGTGGCATCCGCTTCTTCTAATTGATAAATCACTTTCTTGATCATAGCGTCTGTCCCAAGTGCTTTCGGCGAGCCATTTGCAAGATCATTCGTATAATATCCGGCATCAAGTACTTCTTTCACAGCCTTTTCGATTGACTCCGCTTCTTCATTCATATCGAATGAATACTTCAGCATCATTGCACTTGATAAAATCATCGCCAGTGGATTCGCAAGATTTTTCCCTGCGATGTCTGGCGCTGAACCGTGTACTGGTTCATACATTCCAAAACCGTCGCTACGAAGACTTGCGGAAGGCAACATTCCAAGTGATCCTGTGATCATCGAGGCTTCATCGCTCAAAATATCTCCAAATAGATTCTCCGTTACAATAACATCAAAGTGAGCCGGGTTTTGAACCAGTTTCATTGCTGCCGCATCGACAAGCATATGCTCCACTTCTACTTCAGGATAATTCTTCGCTTTTTCTTCAACGATTTCTCTCCACATTCGGCTTGATTCTAGAACGTTCGCTTTATCTACGCTCGTTAATTTCTTGTTTCGCTTACTTGCAGCTTCAAATCCCTGATCCACAATACGTTCGATTTCTTCTCTTGTGTAATGAAGCGTATCAACAACTTCTTTCCCATTTTGACGACGCTCACTCGGAGTACCGAAGTACAAACCACCCGTTAATTCGCGAACAATTAACATATCCACACCTTTAATCCGATCCGGTTTAAGTGGAGATGCATCTAATAGACTTTCAAATGCCGTCACAGGACGAAGGTTCGCAAACAAGCCTAGTTCTTTTCGAATACCAAGAAGACCTCGTTCAGGACGAAGATGGCCAGGAAGAGTTTCCCACTTAGGACCACCGACAGCACCTAGTAGAACAGCATCGCTTTCCCTACAGATGCGCAGTGTTTCATCTGGTAGTGGCGAGCCATCCTCATCAATAGCAGCCCCTCCAATTCTTCCCTGTTGAAATTCAAACGTATGGCCAAATCGATCTGCCACGGCATTTAGAACTTTCATCGTTCCTTCCATTACTTCTTTACCAATTCCATCACCGGGTAATACCGCAACTTTTCTCTTCATCCTTCTAACCTCCCTGTTAGACGTGCGCTTTTTTATTAACTTGATAGCTTTCACGAGCAAGAACGCGATTCACTGCATTCAAGTAAGCAATAGCGGAAGATTCAAGAACATCCTGCGCTGTGCCGCGACCATTCGACTCAACCCCGTTATACATGACTCGCACATGAACTTCAGCAAGAGCATCTCTTCCACCACCGACGGAATTAATTCGATAGTCCTGAAGCTGAAGTGTGCCAGGAATCATTGCTTCAAGCGTGTTATAGATCGCTTCTACACTACCCGATCCTGTTCCAGCTTGTTGAATCATGGTTCCATCAGGCTTCTCAATTGAAATAGTAGCCGTCGGAATGTTTGCAGTTCCATACTGTACTTGAATACTATGAATCTCATATTTATCAACAAATTCATCTGTTTGAATATCAGTTAACAATGCGAAAAGGTCATCTTCCGTAACCTGCTTCTTCTTATCAGCAAGATCTTTAAAGTCTGCAAATGCCTCATTAATCTTCGCTTCGTCAAGTTCAAAGCCTAAATCCTTCACTTTATCTCTGAAGGCGTGACGGCCAGAGTGTTTTCCAAGAACAAGACTATTCGACTGAACACCGATAAGCTGTGGACTAATAATTTCATAGGTTGTTTTTTCTTTTAATACTCCATCCTGGTGAATGCCTGATTCATGAGCAAAAGCATTCGCCCCAACAACTGCTTTATTACCAGGAACCGCCATGCCAGTAAGCTTGCTGACAAGGTTGCTTGTTCGTTTAATTTCATCAAGCTTCAATCCTGTTTCTGCTTGGTAGAAATCATTGCGAATTCGAAGCGCAACGGCAACTTCCTCAATTGCTGCGTTACCAGCGCGTTCTCCAATACCATTAATCGTTCCTTCTATTTGAGTCGCGCCACATTCAATCGCAGCTAGGGAATTCGCTACCGCCATCCCTAGGTCATTATGGCAATGGGCAGAAAGATCAACGCCCTCAATATTCGGAACATTGTTTCGCAAATAAGTGAACAGTTCTCCGTATTCCTGTGGACTTCTGTATCCAACTGTATCTGGAATATTAATGACAGATGCTCCTGCATCAATCACTTCTTTAATAATCTTTGCAAGAAAGGAGCGGTCGGAGCGGCAAGCATCTTCTGCTGACCACTGCACTTTCGGGAAAAATTTCTTGGCATACTTCACTGCTTCAACTGCTGTTTCAACTACTTCATCAGGCGTCTTCTTTAGCTTGTGAGTCATATGAATGGGAGACGTTGCAAGAAAAACATGAAGTCTTGGATCAGCGCCACCTTTTAAAGCATCCCATGCTGCATCAATGTCTTTCATATTCGCTCTCGCAAGACCAGTAACGGATACATCCCTTACAGTATCAGCAATGTTCTTCACACCCTGGAAGTCACCTTTGGAAGCAGCAGGAAAGCCTGCTTCCATAATGTCGACTCCAAGTCTCTCAAGCTGCTTCGCGATTTCCAGCTTCTCTAATGCATTCAGATTGACTCCGGCTGACTGTTCTCCGTCACGAAGCGTTGTATCGAATACATTAATCTTTCGCACTGGCAACCACTTCCTTCTTTGATTTTGGTTTCACGAATGGCATCATCGCACGAAGCTCTTTTCCTACTTGCTCGATTGGATGATTCTTCTCTTTCTCGTTGATCGCGTGGAATTCTGGACGATTTAGTTTATTTTCTAGGATCCAGCCCTTCGCAAATTTACCTGTTTGGATATCTTCAAGAATATCTTTCATACGCGCTTTTGTATCAGCATCAACAACACGTGGTCCAGATACGAAGTCCCCCCACTGAGCTGTGTCAGAGATCGAATAACGCATACCAGCAATACCATCTTCATACATCAAGTCAACAATAAGCTTTAGCTCGTGCAAACATTCGAAGTAAGCGACTTCTGGTTGATATCCCGCTTCCGTGAGCGTTTCAAATCCAGCTTTTACTAGTGAAGATAATCCGCCACATAGGACCGCCTGTTCACCAAAAAGATCTGTTTCAGTTTCTTCTTTGAAGGATGTTTCAAGTACCCCAGCACGAGCACCGCCGATTCCTTTTGCATAAGCTAGTGCAAGCTCTTTTGCGTTACCAGATACGTCCTGATAAACACCGAATAGTGCTGGAACCCCTGCACCATCTTCAAATGTTCTTCTTACAAGGTGTCCAGGTCCTTTTGGAGCAACAAGGAAAACATCCACATCTGATGGGGGTACAACTTGATTGAAGTGAACGTTAAACCCGTGAGCAAAGACTAGCGCATTTCCAGCACGAAGACCTGGTTCGATTTCCTCTTTGTACACTTCAGGCTGATACTCATCTGGAAGAAGAATCATGATAACATCTGCTTCATCACTTGCTTCCTTTACTGTTTTTACATCAAAACCATCTTCCTCTGCTTGATTCCATGAACGCCCTTTACGTAAGCCGACTGTTACATCAAAACCACTCTCGCGAAGATTTAGTGCATGCGCATGACCTTGAGATCCGTAACCAACTACTGCGATTTTCTTTCCTTTTAGCATTCCCTCGTTGATATCACCGTTATAGTATACTTTTGCCAT
Source organism: Anaerobacillus sp. QJM3NY_32 (assembly GCF_056173645.1). Classification (NCBI taxonomy): domain Bacteria; kingdom Bacillati; phylum Bacillota; class Bacilli; order Caryophanales; family Bacillaceae; genus Anaerobacillus; species Anaerobacillus sp. QJM3NY_32. The sequence goes on from NZ_CM149684.1 coordinate 3,436,868, forward strand.
TTTCATTCATCCCTTCATATTTAGGTTTATTAGTTAATTTAAAATGGAATACTGCTTCAAATCTGTTACTGACTTTTGACTTCCTCTTGGGAAAGCCGTTATACCTGTTCGAACCATTTCCTTAATGCCATATGGCCTAAGAAGGTCTAGAATCGCTTCAATTTTGTCGGAGTTACCCGTTACTTGTACGGTAATGCTCTCTCGACTGACATCGATGATAGAAGCCCTAAACGGCTCAATAATTCCTGAAATCTCACTTCTAATTTGGGCGTTACTTATCACCTTAATTAACGCTAATTCTCGGACAACGATAGCTTGATCCGTTATATCAGTTACTTTCAAAACATCAATCTGCTTATTGAGCTGTTTGATCAGCTGCTCAATCTTCGCATCACCGTCGACATTAACGACAAAGGTCATTTTGGATACCCCTTCTGTCTCGGTATGACCAACCGTTATGCTTTCAATGTTAAATTGCCGCTTGGTCATCAACCCCGTAATGCGGTTTAGAACACCACTTTGGTTAATCACTGTTGCAGTTACGATTCGTTTCATGGTTTCACCCCAATCATCTGATGAAGCCCTTTACCAGGTGCAATCATTGGATATACATTTTCCTTTCCAGCTACTCTACAGTCGATCAAAACTGGATCTCGGTGAGAAAAGGCTTCTTCAAAAACAACTTTTGCTTCTTCTTCATTGGTTACTTTAAAAGATTGGATACCGTAAGCTTCACCAAGCTTCACAAAATCTGGCTGTACAGGTATAAGGGATTGAGAATAGCGTTCTTCATAAAAAGCTTCCTGCCACTGCCTCACCATTCCAAGCGTCTGATTGTTCATGATGACTACTTTCACAGGAAGGTTTAACTCTTGCAGAGTCGATAGCTCCTGTAATGTCATCTGAAATCCCCCGTCTCCTGTAAGAGCCACAACCGTTTGTTCAGGGAATGCGAGCTGTGCTCCAATCGCGGAAGGGAAACCAAAGCCCATCGTGCCAAGTCCACCAGATGTTACCCATCGGTTGGCATCTGCAAATGCGTAGTACTGAGCCGCCCACATTTGATGTTGACCAACGTCCGTCGTAACAATAGCGTCTCCCTTCGTGTATTCATGCACGAGTTCAACTACTCGCTGTGGAAGAAATTCCGTTGAAGATGTTTTCTTCCAAAGTGGGAAATCTTCACTATTTTGAGTTAGCACCTTACGCCAATCCTCTGTATCTGGAACTGGTGAATCAATATCTAGAAGCTTCTTCAATGCCTCTCTTGCATCAGATACGATTGGAATCTGAGTAGGAACGTTTTTCCCAATTTCTGCAGGATCAACGTCGATGTGAGCAACCGTTGCATGAATGGCAAAATGGTCAAGGTTACCTGTTAATCGATCATCAAATCGTGCACCAATGCTAATTAACAAGTCACATTCATAAAGTGCCATATTCGCTGTGTACGTTCCGTGCATTCCTCCCATTCCAAGGAATAGAGGATGATTGCCAGGGTAGCTTCCTAAACCAAGTAATGTATTGATGACTGGAATGCGATGCTTCTCAGAAAAAGCGACGAGTTCTTTTCCTGCATTCGCGTGGAGAACACCAGCTCCAGCTAAAATCACCGGTTTCTTTGCTGCACCAACCGCATCCGCGAGCTTCTTGATCTGCAAAATGTTTGGCGAGAAAGTTGGCTGATAGCCGGGTAGATGAATAGTAGAATCATAGCCGGGTGAAATGGTTTTGTTCGCCACATCCTTAGGGATATCAACTAGAACTGGACCGGGACGTCCTGTTGTTGCAATATGGAACGCTTCTTTAATAATTCTTGGTAGATCCTGAACGTCACGCACCTGATAATTATGTTTTGTAATTGGTGCTGTAATTCCCATAATATCTGCTTCTTGAAAGGCATCTGTACCAATCACCGTACTTGCAACCTGCCCAGTGAAGATAACCAGTGGTAATGAATCCATCATGGCATCTGTAATCCCCGTTACGAGGTTTGTTGCTCCTGGACCTGATGTTGCAATAACTACACCAGGTTTCCCACTAACCCTCGCATATCCTTCAGCCGCATGAATGGAACCTTGTTCATGCTTTGAGAGAATGTGTTTAATTGGCGATCGATAAAGTGCATCATAGATCGGAAGAACTGCTCCTCCCGGATATCCGAAGAGAACTTCAACATTTTCTTTTTTTAAAGAGTCAATCAATACGTCTGCCCCGGTCATTTCCGCTGTTACCGCTTCGGCTTCTGGTTTAGCCTTCGCCCGCATATTCATACCCTCCAATGCTTTATTGTGTTGCACGCCTCCGTTCGATAACGGGTTTGCGTATTTCACTGTTTATTACTAATAAAAAAAAGCCTTCTCATCCCTACGCCGCTTTTTTTACGGTCCATAGGGGCGAAAAGACTTCACGGTACCACCCTACTTTGCGACAAAAAGATGCCGCCTCATGAGCAAACTGCTCGTTTTGATAACAAGTGTTTTTAGAACACTTGGCTGATCCTATGTTACTTGATTCAGATCAGCACTCGGAGGGGATGTCGATACAGGGGGTAATACCGGCTTCCACCACTACCGGCTCTCTGGTTAATACCAATTCCTGTTTCTTTTGCCTCGTCATCGATTATTGATATTTATTTTGTAAGAATTATCCTGCTTGAACGTCTCGTTTTGAAGGGTAAACACTGACACCATCGACAGTGACGATATCTCGAAATGCTCCAAGCAACTCGTTCGTCGTTTTACCCGGCTTTGCTTCACCAATTTCTCGACCATCTACTTTTACGACCGCAATAACTTCAGCAGCTGTTCCAGTTAGGAACACTTCATCTGCAACATAGACATCATGACGTGTGAAAGTTTCTTCTCTCATGTCATATCCCTTTTGTCTTGCTAATTCCATAATGGCATTTCGCGTAATTCCTTCTAATGCACCAACATATCCAGGCGGTGTTTTGATCACATTGCCTTTTACGATGAATATATTATCAGCTGATCCTTCAGCGACATATCCCTGATCATTTAACATTAGAGCTTCGCTGACACCAGCTAAATTCGCTTCGATTTTTACAAGAATGTTATTTAAATAGTTGAGCGATTTAACCTTCGGACTTAAGACATCCGATCGGTTTCTTCTACTTGCTACCGTTACAATATCAATTCCTGTTTCATATAATCGCTTAGGGAACAAGGCTAGTGATTCTGCAATAACGATCACTTGAGGTTCCTTACATGTGAAAGGATCAAGTCCCAGGTTCCCAACTCCGCGTGATACAACAATGCGGATATAGGCATCCTGAAGGTTGTTTTTCTTCAGCGTTTCCACAATAATGGCGGTCATTTCCTCCATAGTGTGCGTTATTTTAAGCATAATTGAATGAGCTGAATCATAAAGCCGTTGTAAATGATGTTCTAATCGAAAGACATTTCCGTCATACATGCGAATTCCTTCGAATACCCCATCGCCATAGAGAAAACCATGATCGTATACAGATACTTTGGCATCTTCTTTCTTCACAAATTCTCCGTTAAGGTAGATCCACTGTTCACTCACCTTGTTCACTCCTTTCTGTTTGTTAAGTAGACGCAGTAAAGCGTTAGTGTTTAATGATAGGACCAACGTAATCCGGGGTCCTAATTGTGTGTTTGAGTTATTTGAATACTTTGTTTAATTGAGGATTATATTACGCCGGTTTGGACTTAAGGTCAACACCTAAAATATAAGTTTTTTGATAATTTCGATATATCAATCTATTTGGAAACGCTTACAACGTTGGTATGCGTGAGATTTAATCACACGAAAAATTTTTAATTATAAATTCAATAAAACGCTTACAGTTTTAGTTGTTTTATGACAAGGAAATTTAAAAGAAAGATCTGGATCCATCTGTACCTTTTCTTGGCCAAGCCCTCTCCTGATCTTTAAACCATTCCCAAAAAATTTTAAATATATCTTATATACTTTACACCTGCCAACGCCATACGCAGTGCTATCTTCTGTGAGAATTCCTATACTGAGCTATAACTCATTCAAGTATAAACCTGGATTGTTCTAATTATTTTATCCAATTTGATACGAATTGAATGAAACAACAAACCTATCTCAATGAGTAGCATCATAGCGAAGCTCTCGTTTTTATGAAAAAGCATAGTAGAAAAAATCACGACTCGATTTACTTATTGAAAAAAAAAAAGATTAAACTAGTAACGACCAAACGGCTTAGTCCTCTTTCGTAATTGACCATTGCATCACCAAAAAGGTAAGCTTTCTTTCTGTATGTTTATTTACAGTTGTCATGTGTATATATGATGAGCTTTGAAGACTAGCCATCTTAGTCTCTCATTCAACATTAGACTTAATGAAGTAAAAAACTGCTAAACTAAAAAAAGCTCTCTTCAAATGGAAGAGAGCTTTAGTGCTGAATTATACGTTAGCTTCAACTTTTGCTTTTGCAATGGCCTGATCCAGGTCAGCAATTAAATCATCAATATGTTCAATTCCAACAGATAAACGAATGAGGTCATCTCGCACACCGGAAGCTGTTAGCTCTTCCGCACTTAGCTGCTGGTGGGTCGTGCTAGCAGGATGAATAATTAAACTTTTCGCGTCTCCCACGTTCGCTACATGAGACCAAAGTTCAACTGAATTAATGATTCCTGCTCCGGTTTCGCGTCCTCCCTTTATTCCGAATACGACGACAGCTCCAGCGCCTTTAGGTAGATACTTTGGCACCAATTGATTCGATACGTGATCCTCATCTTCAGGATAGCTCACCCACTCAACTGCCGGATGATCTTTTAAGTAAGAAACGATTTTTCGAGTATTTGCAATGTGCTCTTTCATACGAACATGGAGTGTTTCAACACCTAGGGCAATTTGAAAAGCGTTAAATGGACTAAGCGCAGCACCTGTATCTCTTAGGAGCTGGACCCTTGCTTTCACGATATACGCGGCTTCGGGTAGCGCTTCTGCGAATACTATGCCATGGTACGTGTGATCGGGTTCGGTGAAGCCCGGGAACTTAGGTGAATTCCAATCAAATTTACCACCATCGACAATAATCCCTCCCATTGTGGACCCGTTTCCGCCAAGCCATTTTGTGGCGGAATGAACGACGATATCTGCTCCATGCTCAATTGGTCTACAAAGATACGGAGTAGCAAATGTATTGTCTATAATAAGTGGGATTCCAGCTTCATGTGCAATATCTGCTACTTTTTCAATATCTAATACATGTAGACCCGGGTTGCCTATCGTTTCTGCAAAAATAGCTTTCGTATTTGGAGTAATGGCTGATTTAAATGATTCCAGATCTTCAGGATCAACAAAATTGGTCTTTATTCCGTATTTCGGAAGTGTAGCAGAAAAGAGGTTATACGTTCCACCGTATAAAGTCGAAGCAGATACAATTTCGTCTCCGCTATTGGCTACATTTAGAATGGCAGTTGTAATGGCAGCCATACCACTTGCAAGAGCTAGTGCTCCAACACCACCTTCTAGTTGAGCAATACGTTCTTCAAGTGTACCGACTGTAGGGTTGCCGATGCGCGAATAGATAAACCCTTCTTCCTTTAAGGCAAATAAATCGGCTGCGTGATCAGTATTATTAAATCGATAAGCATTCGATTGATAAATCGGTAGAGCCCTTGCGCCTGTAGCTGGATCAGCTTGTAAACCTCCATGAATTCCAATTGTCTCCAAATTATATTTTTTCTCTGCCATTTCACTTCACTCCTTCGATATTTTTAGTTAATGTTACTTGTTCCTTTATAAGCGGTCCCCATTTATCAAACTCAACGAGAAATCCATCATGACCAAATTTCGTGTTGATTAAATAAAACGGAGAAGAATGAGCTTGAGCAAACAATTTTTCTAAATCTTCTGGAGGATAGATTAAATCCCCTTTAAATCCAATAGCAAGAATGCTCGCTTTAATGTTCTTGATGATGGATATAAGATTACCTCGCCCTTTACTAATATCATGTGTGTCCATTGCCCTTAATAAATACAAATAGCTATTTGCATCAAATCGGCTTACAAGCTTATTTCCTTGATAGTGTAAATAAGATTCCACTTCGTACTGTGCTTCTTTATGATTTTCTTCTGAAGTTTCGATCGCCGCTCGACCGAATTTTTTTTGAAACATTTCATCTGTCCGATAAGAAATCATACCGATCATTCTTGCAGTTGCAAGCCCCGATGTTGGCTGGTGATGAGGATCGTAGTATCCATCCTTCCAATCAGGATCGTTTGTAATAGCAAATCTAGAAATCGCGTTATAAGCTATTCCATACGTATTTAAGCTTGGAGTTACTGCAAGTGGAATCAGATGCTCCATTCCATCTGGGTAAAGGGCACCCCATTCAAGAACCTGCATTCCTCCAAGTGATCCACCAATCACAGCATGAAGGTGATCGATACCTAACACTTCAAGTGCCTTTTTCTGTGAGTGCACCATATCTCTCACTGAAACAAATGGGAAGTCCGCTTTATACTGTTCTCTGGTGACTGGATTAATCGATAGCGGTCCTGTAGAACCGTTACATCCTCCAAGAACGTTAAACGTTATAACTTGAAATTCGGAAGTATCGATATAGCCATCCTTTCCTATTAATCCTTTCCACCAGCCGGGCTCCGAATCACCAATTGTATATTGATTTCCTGTTAATGCATGACAGACAAGAATAACGGGAGCGTCTTCTGGTCCAACGCGTTCATAAGCGAGTTCTACTTCATGTAGCGTCTCGCCCGACTCAAGTGTGAACGATCCAATCAATACGTTCTGAGCTTCGTATCTCGTCTCACTTTCCAAACCCCTATCACCCCTTTCGAGCAATCCGTCTTTATTCATTAAGGCTATAATAATGAGCCATAAATCTAGAACCAATGCTATAAGAAAACGTCGCTTCAATATAAAAAAACCTCTCCGAAAGACAGAGAGGCTTGATTTATTCATCAGCTCCGCTTATCTTTCAGGATTTCTCCTGCAGGATTTGGCACCTTTTCAAACCACAATTGGTTTGACGGTTGCCGGGCTTCATAGGGCCAGTCCCTCCGCCTCTCTAGATAAGTAAGAATATTTTGTTTTTGTTTAATTGAGTTTATTTTAGCAAGGTGTCGCATTAGTGTCAAACACTTTTTCGGAATTATCATTCTTTTCATTTTTTTAAAGAATGTCTAAGTTAATCCAAATTATCGTGAAACAGAGCCTACAGTGTATTAAGTTTGATTAGAATCGAATTTTTGATAGAGTAGCCTTAGAATAATTTTGAAGAGGTGATTGATAGTGCAAGCGCCGTCCTTTGCGTTAGAAGAAGTACAAAGCGGAGAAATCATCAGCTTAACGGACTTCAGGGGGAAACCAGTTATGATTACATTCTGGGCTTCCTGGTGCCCCGATTGTATGAAAGATTTACCGATGAAAGAACAGTTCTACCAGCATGCAGATACTGATACATTAGCATTCTTAACAATTAACGTGACAGGTCGTGAACGGTCAGAAGAAGCCGGTAAAGATTTCACGATCAAAAACAATCTTCCTTTCCTCGTTTTACAAGACAGTGGACGAGAAACTTACGACAAATTTGGTTGTACAGGTGTCCCAACAACTGTATTGCTTAATCAAGATCATCAAATCGCACATGTGTTTGATGACAAATCATCATTTCTTGATATCGCAAAGGCATTGCCCGACATCATGACATCAAAATAAACACACCATAAAAAAAGCCAGAGGGATCCCTCTGGCTTAAAATAATGAAAATAAAATAAATAATAGCATGTTGCGTTATTTGTCTTTTTTATCTTTCTTATCTTTCTTGTCTTTCTTGTCTTTCTTGTCTTTCTTGTCTTTCTTGTCTTTCTTGTCTTTATCCTGCTTTTCGTCTTTCTTTTTGTCCTTTTTATCCTCTTTTTCTTGAGCTTTTTCTATTTTTTTATCCGATTTTTCCTGAGATTTCTCTATTTTCTCGTTTACTTTTTCAGCTTTCTTTTTTTCTTTGCCTTGTTCTTTAGCTATTATAGAATTAGATTTGTCTTCGTTTTTCTCTATTTTATCTTTTTGCACTTTGTTGTTATCTTTAGAGTCTTCAGTTTGATCTGACGGACTGGTTTCTTGTTCTGAAGGCGTGTTCTTTTGTTCTTTCTCCACCTTTTCAACCTTATCAGAAGAGCTTTGCTCAGGCTCCTGAAGAACTAAATCACTATCTTCTCGATTCTGATTAGGTACCGTCTTATCGTTCAACTGGACGACAGAATCTTCTAGCTCCAAAGAGCGATCTTTCGACTTTGATTCCACTGCGGTCATGCTTTCGGTCTCTAATTCATCCATGTTTTTGACAGACAAATTCCGTACATCCTCTATTGATAACGTAGCTCCCCGATCAACAGCAGCAAGATAAGTCATATATTTTCCTGGTGTTATCCCATTTTCTATAGCTTTTGCTCGAGTACTATAGTCAGTATCAAGTATGGTTGTAATAGCAACTGCTTGATTGACTAATGCTTCATTCTGTTCTATTCCTTGAATCGTATTCTCAAGCTGATCCTTAATCGCCTGATAACGCTCTTTCTTCTCTACATTTGAGGCGACAATAAGCAGTTTTCTATCTTCTGTTAGATACCCCTCTTTGTCGAGTTTCGAGACTAGGAGCCCTCCAAATTCGCTTAGAGGCATGTTCGTTACCTCTTGATCTAAGTTTAACCCTTCACCGTCCGAATTCCACGCTTGATATTGAACAACTTCAAGGTCGGAGTTGACTCCAACCTCAATACTTGGATTGATATCAAAGCTTACATAGGCCGCAACTGCGTCATTTTGTCTAACAGGAATCACACCTGTCACGATTACAACTAATAACAAAATTGCTGCCATACCGGCCAGGGTGGGCATAGAGGGGGTAAAATAACCTTTTTTCTTGTTTAATGGTTTTGGTGTAAGTTTAATTTCAGAGCCGATTGTTAACGTATGATTTCGCTTCAAATTGATCGTAGTAAACTCCCCATCGGGTGTTAATACAACCGCTTTACGTCCACGAATGTCCATTATGACCCCATTTTTCATCCCCTGGCCCCCTTAATTCAACTACTGTATATATGATTTCAGCGCATTAAATCCACCCAGATGAATTAACGCCACTGCTATTATATACTTTCGATTACGTTCAATCGTTTTTCGACTGCATGTAACGAGCGCTAGCAAATCTTTTATAGGGAGCTGCTTTTTTTCTAGCAAATAACTTGAAAGAATGTCATCTTGAGCAATCAATTGCGCAATCATCTTTGCATTTTCTCTTGCATCAATATGTTTAGGACAGTTTTTGCTCAGAACTTTAAACGTAATGCTAAATTTCTTCAACAATTGTTCGTATTCCTCAATTTCATACATTCTTACTTCACGCTGTCTGTCCATTTCGTATACATCAAGTGCAGCTTTCTGTTCTGCAAAACTATCTTCTAGTCGGCCTTCCTCATCAAGTTCCTCAGGCTCAAGATAAATATACTTATTTTGTCTTGCTTCTTTACGGATATGGTCGATGACTCTTCTTCTAATCACCATATCAGCAAAGGTTAAAAATCTACTTCCTTGTCCTTTTCGAAACTGATCCATCGCTTCGTTAAAAGCTGAAAGTCCGATACTGAACTCATCCATCGAATGATTGATATAACGATTACAAACTTTGGACGTGATTTTCTTAATAAACGGTTGGTAATCTTCTAATAGCTGGTTTCTTAATAACTGGTTTCCGTTTTGTATACTATCAATTTTATCTTCTAATGTAATATTATCTTTTTTATTTTCTTTATGATTTGCGAAATTTCCCATTGTGCTGATTGAAATGGTTGTCATGTTATACACCTCTCATCTTGCAGTCAATTTCTAATTGATTGCTTCTCGGGTTGGATTCTTAGATGTTTTTAGTTTGAGAATTCTAAATTAGTAATTAAAATAAAAATGCGTCACCATTCGTATCAAACATCGGAAAGGTGACTCTATTCAGTTATACCATTCAATCAGCATGAACGAAAATACAATTTTATGACAATGTTACTGTTTCTTTACTTCCTGTTATATTAATTTATCATTATTAATCTTGCTTAATTTTCAGCGAATTGCGTATTCATTCAAGCCCGTCTTGAAGCGATTTTCTAAAACCAGAAAATAACGATAAATTGGTCAAATATCATCAAACGAATTTGTGTTCACTAAGAAATGCATCCACAGTTACGACTGATTCGAAGGCAAAAAGGGTCTTATTTCCGCCCTTCTCCCTAATAACTGTTAATGCAGGTACACTTTGTATTTTAAGTGTTTCCGCTACCCAAGGAAAATAATTTAAATTACATGAGTAGATATGTGATTCAACCCCTTTAGAGCTCGAAACAATTTGTAACATTCGCTCTGCAATTTTACACGTCTGACAAAAAGGCGTGTAAAAGAAAAAAACAGTGCCTTCCTTTTGTAAAAGTTCACTAACCATGGATTCATCGGTTATGTCTTGCATGTTAATACCCCATTCTATGTAAGAGCAAAAAGGAAGCTTCGGTAAGCTTCCTTTTCGCTCATTTCTTGATTATTGGACGGTCACTACTTTAAATTTCGCCGCCCTTAAAATCCTATTTAAATAATTTAGAGGTGTTTCTGCTACTTCACGATGAAGCATTGTAATGTAGAGATGTTCGGCATGTGGAATTTCTTGTGTAAGCTGCCGTCTTAATTTCTCACCGGCATCATCAGCATCTACAAGAACATATACATCCTTCTCCTCAAGCTCTTCACTAAGTTCTTCTAACCTGTCAAAACTAATCGTTCCATAAGTGCAGATAATCTCCACTTGCTCATCTAACACTCTCATTAACTGTTCTTTATCTGTCTTTCCTTCTACAATAATTACTTTATCAGTCATGGCACAACGCTCCATTTCAAGCTGTCGTATCAATTCATTTACTATAGCATATGGTAGTTGAAGCATTTCGTTTCAAGGCATATGATTTAATTTATTCATTTTGAAGTGTTAGATACAACAGCTACTCATTGAGCCAGATGAATGACAGCTTTGTTAATCATTGTCTTGATCAGGATCGTCCTCTTCTAAATATGTTTCAGATGTTGAATTACCGTGTTCATTCTGAAGATCATCTACTGTGCGAAGGCGATCATCGACTCTATTGCCTGACGTTTCAAATGTAGCCTCATCATCCGGTCTATTGCTGTCTTTGGCCTCTTCCAATTGATCTTGTGCTTCTTTGGTACGTATTGCATAAGGAATGGCTTCAAGACGTTCTTTATCAATTTCTTCACCAGTATCCACACATATTCCGTAATTACCTTCTCGAATACGATCAAGTGCTGTATTAATTAAGCTTAGTCGTTCTCTAGCTGCATCTTCTAGTGTAATATCTTTCTCGCGTTGATCCAATTCAGAAGCCATATCAGCAAAATGATTGTCGTACGATGTTAATTCTCCTGTTTCCTCAGATAGTGCGGCATTTTCATCTCGGTGACTTGCACCACCATCTAAAAGATCTTTCTTTTGATCTAATAATTGTTTTTTAAAATGCTGTAATTCTTGTTTCGACAAAGCCATAGTAATTCCCTCCATAGGTCATTTTCTTTTCCAGTACCTATTTTCCCTTTACCCTACTCACACTAAACCACACAATTATGTTTTATCATGCTCAACTGGTGGAAATAAATCAATAAGATTAAAGATTGGAGTGGTCATAATGGCAAAGTTAAAACTTGGACAGGAAGTACCATCCTTTTCGTTAATTAATACAGAAGGTGAACTGTTTCAATTTGAACAGCACCAAAAGGAAGACAAGCGTTGGCATATGCTCGTATTTTTCAGAGGAGAATGGTGCCCTGTATGTAATGAGCAATTAGAAGAGCTTCAAGAGCATCTAGGTGCTTTTAGAAAGTTAGACGTCCATCCAATTGCAATTGCAAAAGATAGCTTAGAATCTCTTAGAAAAATGAAAGAAAAGCATAACCTCGAGTTCCCAGTACTAAGTGACAAAGAGAATGCGGCAATTGACTCCTTTGGCGTTATGATGCATCGAGAAGACGACCCTTATGAAGATCACGGTGAGCATGGAGAGCCTGCCATCTTTCTTATCGATGAGAACGGCAAATTAATGGCGCAATATTTACAGTCGAGCCCATTTGGAAGACCGTCAGCTGATGGTCTAATCACAACGATTAAATATATTCGCAAAAACAAAGCATAAAAAAAACCGGCCAAATGGCCGGTTTTTTTGCAGTAATAAAGTCGTTGGCGTTAGAAAAGAAGTGCTTGTCGGGCCTTAACGAGCGTATTCGCTTTTCTTGTCTAGCTACTACGCTCAGTCCCTCGATCACTTCTCCTTATGATTTGAACACAAAGAGCGTGTTCGAATCATAAGGTTCCAGTGCTTGTCGGGCCTTAACGAGCGTATTCGCTTTTCTTATTAACACCAGCCGAGGTCGCAGTCTTCTACATACCTTCCATTTTGCTCGATTACTTGTTCGTAATGATAAATTTTGTTCTGCTCCATCTCAAATCCTTCAAGAAACTCATATTGATTTCCTTGATCTGAGAATAAGATACGGCCAATTCTTTCCTTGTCCATAAACAAGTTCATCGCTTGTTGATCAAATTTACCATATACCTTTCGAGTAACGTCGATTCTTTGCATTGGGCGAGGTGTCTCAATCATTGGTATCATCCCCTCTTTATTGTGTCATTCCGTAAAGCCATCATGTATTCATTCTATGACTGAAATTAGGAAACACATTCATTAATAAGAGTTTACGATGATGAGTGGACTTTTACGCTCATAATTCGACTAGCAATGGAGAGCTATAAAATGAATGACTGATTTATTCGTCTTCGCTTACCATTTTTTCGTATGCTTCAGCTGTCATTAGTTCTTCTACTTGAGAAGGCTCAGAAGGTTCTACAACGACCATCCATGCTTTTTCGTATGGTGAATCATTAACGAATTCAGGGCTGTCTTCTAAATCCTCATTGACAGAAAGAACTTTGCCTGAGATTGGTGCGTATAGCTCAGAAACAGTTTTTACAGATTCCACGCTACCGAACGGCTCGTCAGATTCAATCGTGTCGCCTTCTTCTGGAAGCTCAACAAAAACGATATCTCCAAGTTCTGATTGTGCGAAGTCTGTAATACCGATGCGGATGTTTCCGTCTTCTTGTACTTGCACCCATTCGTGTTCTTCTGAGTAGCGAAAATCTTTTGGTAAGTTCATTAGTAATTCCTCCCTGAAATAATTCCTCTTAATAAAGGTTAGTAGTCAATATTATTTACAATAACTATCGTATAATAGTTATTATTAATTAAGCAACTATTTTATCGTTTCCATGTTTCCTTAAATACATCCTCTTTAAACCCAACAGTAACTTTTTCTCCGTCAGTTACGATTGGACGTTTGATTAACATCCCATCAGAAGCAAGGATTTCAAGCAATTCGTCTTGAGTCGATGTAGCGACCTTATCTTTTAATCCAAGCTCTCGATATTTCTGCCCACTCGTATTAAAGAATTTCTTAATTGGTAAGCCGCTATGATTAAGCAGGACAGCTAACTCATCTTTTGAGGGCGGATTTTCGACGATGTGTACTTCATTTACTTCAATATCGTTTTGCTCGAACCATTTCTTCGCTTTACGGCATGTACCACATTTGGGATATGCATAGAATGTAATGGGCAAATCTGTTCCTCCTTAAAGACACTCAAGTAATTATAACGTTAGTTTACCACATGAGAGGAGTTGGACAAATACAGATGCACCTAAAAGTAAATTTCGTCATCTATTAACAAAATCCTTTCATTATTCCACTCACTATTTTTCCTAATTAAGAGAAAAAAATCCCCCCATTTCTGGAGGGACAATAGAGAACATGGTTTGGAAGTTAGTTTTGTACCTGTCGGTTATGACCAATTCAAATTGTTATTTTACATTAGTATAGCGATGATAGCTTATTAAACCGTAAAACGCTGTTGTTCAAGAATGCTTGCAGCGATTTCACGTTTCTTCGCAATAACATTAATTGGCGTATAACGTGATAGTTTACGAAGAGCAGATATCATCATGCGAAGTGAATCGCCTGTTTCGACGGCAACCAAAGTCTCTTTAGCATGAGCTTCAATACGGTTGAAAGCTTCCTGACAGAAAACTTGTGTTAGAAGAAGTTTATTTTGTTGCTTTTCTGCACCAGTTTTATTAATCGCTTTCTCTGTGCGGAGTACGGCTGATTCCATAGAGTAAATTTCGCTTACGATATCTGCCATGTTTGATAAAACTTCTTGTTCTTTATCAAGAGCCTTGCCATATTTTTGAACAGCTGTACCTGCAGTCATAAGCATAATCTTCTTTGCCATCTTAACGAGATGCTTTTCCTGTTCAAGAGGTGCATCACCAATTTCTTGTGGCGTTAACATCATGAGCTCTTCTTGAAGTGCAGTAGCCTTTTCAAGGAATGGAAGCTCGCCTTTCATTGTTTTACGGACAAGCGTGCCTGGAACTAGAAGGCGGTTGATTTCATTCGTTCCTTCAAAAATACGATTGATACGAGAATCACGGTACATTTTCTCAACTTCATATTCAGACATAAAGCCGTATCCACCGTGAATTTGTACTGCCTCATCTACAACATAATCTAGCGCCTCTGAAGCAAACACTTTATTTAGTGAACACTCAATTGCATACTCCGCAATTGCTTCTGCGACTTTCGCTCCGTCTTTTTGTTCTTCATCCGAAAGCTTTCCTAACTTCTGCTCAAAAAGACCTCCTGTGCGGTAAGTAGAACTTTCTGTCGCGTATGTTGCTACTGCCATATTCGCCAGTTTCTCTTGTATGAGAGAGAACTTTGCAATTGGCGTGTTAAACTGCTTACGCTCTAAAGCATACTTAGCGGAAAGTTCGATCGAACGCTTCATTCCACCAATAGTACCTACTGCTAGCTTATAGCGACCAACGTTCAAGATGTTAAACGCAATGATGTGCCCTTTACCTGCTTCTCCTAGTAAATTTTCTTTTGGCACGGCTACATCTTCAAGAATCAATGTTCTTGTAGAAGAGCCTTTGATGCCCATTTTCTTTTCTTCGGGACCAGTTGAAAGACCTTTGGAATCCCGCTCAACAATGAAAGCAGAGAAATGTTCGCCATCAATTTTTGCATAGACAATGAATACATCTGCGAAAGCGGAGTTCGTGATCCACTGCTTTTCACCGCTTAGAAGATAGTGTGTTCCTTCAGCATTGAGCTTAGCTGTGGTTTTAGCCCCAAGAGCATCAGAACCTGAACCAGGCTCAGTCAAAGCATAAGCAGCAATTGTAGCTCCTGACGCAAGACCTGGAAGATACTTTTTCTTCTGCTCTTCGTTTCCGAAAAAGACGATAGGTAGAGAACCGATTCCAACATGGGCGCCATAACTTAGGGAAAACGAACGAGCACGAGCGAATTTCTCAGTAATAACAGATGAACTGATTTTATCAAGGCCAAGACCGCCGTATTCTTCTGGGACGTCCGCTCCAAGAAGTCCGAGATCACCAGCTTTTTCGAGAAGCTTCCGTGAAATTTCAAATTCATGATTCTCAATTTTATCAAGCGCTGGAACGACTTCCTTTACTACAAAGTCTTCCGTTGTTTTCCCCATCATGACATGCTCATCTGAAAAATCCTCCGGTGTGAAAATATCTTCTGCCTTTTGATCTTCAATCAAGAAGCTTGCACCTTTAACCGTTTTGTTCATTGTATTAGACATGCTTGTTTTCCTCCCTTGTTTTCGTTGCTCTTAAAGAATTTCAAACACTCCAGCAGCGCCCATTCCTCCGCCAATACACATCGTCACAACGCCAAATTGTTCTCCGCGGCGTTTCATCTCATGAATTAAGCTTAAGGTTAACTTCGTCCCTGTACATCCAAGTGGATGACCAAGTGCAATCGCTCCACCATTTACATTCACTTTGTCTTCATCAAGTCCAAGCTTTCTAATGACGCGAAGAGATTGTGATGCAAAAGCTTCATTTAATTCGAATAACCCAATATCAGATAGCTCAAGTCCAGCGAGTCGAAGAGCTTTAGGAATCGCTTCAACCGGTCCGACTCCCATTATTTCGGGTGCTACACCAGCAACAGCAAATGATCTGAACTTAGCCATAGGCGCTAAGCCTTCACTTTCAGCTTTTTCTCGATCCATGACGAGAACACTTGCTGCTCCGTCACTTGTTTGTGATGAATTTCCGGCGGTCACAGAGCCTCTAACATTAAATACTGGACGTAACTTACCGAGAACATCAAGTGACGTATCTGCCCGAACACCTTCATCCTGTGAGAAAAGAACTTTCTTTTCCTGTAATTTGTTTTTCTCATCAATCCATCTTTTCGTTACTTCGATCGGAACAATTTCATCCTGAAACTTCCCATCTTTGATTGCCTGAGCTGCACGCTGATGACTCCTTAGTGCAAAAGCATCCTGATCTGCTCTGCTAATCTCAAAGCGACGTGCGACTTCTTCCGCTGTGTGTCCCATTCCCATAATATATTCAGGTTTTTCTTCTACAAGAGCAGGATTGGGCTTTATTACATGACCGCCCATCGGCACAAGACTCATCGATTCCACTCCACCAGCCAATATGGCACCGGATTGGCCAAGCATTATGCGTTCTGAAGCATAAGCGATACTCTGTAAACCTGAAGAACAATATCGGTTGATTGTAATGGCCGGAACCGTCTCAGCAAGACCTGCTCTAGCTCCAATCATTCTAGCTACATTCAGCCCTTGTTCAGCTTCAGGAATAGCGCATCCCATAATCACATCATCTATTTCACCATCAAAACCGCCGGCACGCTTTAACGTTTCCTTAACGGTAAGTGCTCCAAGATCATCTGGACGCATATTGGCAAGCGTTCCACGGTTTGCTTTTCCAACAGGTGTTCTAGCACCGGATACAATAACTGCTTCTTTCATCAAACTTCCCTCCTCCATACTAGTTGCGCAGCGGTTTTCCTTTAAGTAACATATGCTGCATTCTTGCTTGCGTTTTTGGCTCTCCTAGCAGGCTGAGGAACGCTTCACGCTCAAGATCCAGAAGATACTGCTCATCGACTAATGTTCCTTCTTTTACTTTTCCGCCCGCAATGACGTGAGCAAGTTTGGTCGCAATCGTTAAATCGTGATCGGACAGGTAACCGCTCCATTTCATCGTTTTCGCTCCCATTAGCATTGCAGCATAACCTGCTTCTCCAGCAACTGGGATCTTTTTAGCAACAGGTGGCTGATAGCCTTGTTCAGCAAGGAAAAGTACTTTTTCCTTTGCATCATGAAGAACGTGATCCGCGTTAGCACTAATACCATCCTGAGGTCGAATGAATCCTCGTTCCATTGCTTCATGAGCTGATGTTGAAACTTTCGCCATCGCAATCGTTTCAAAAACGTTGGCTGCAATATCAGTTAAGTTAACATTAACTCCTGGAGGCGTTTGCTCTAGCTGACGCATATAAAGTTCTTTATTTCCGCCTCCACCTGGAATCAAGCCAACACCTACTTCTACGAGGCCCATATATGTTTCTGAAGAAGCTTGAATGGAAGCTGCTGGCATACACACTTCTGCACCACCGCCAAGCGTCATCTGAAACGGCGCTGCTACGACTGGTTTTTGAGAGTAGCGAATACGTGCCATGGACTGTTGGAACTTCCTTGCAACCATTTCGATTTCAAAGAAATTATCATCTTGAGCTTCCATTAACATATACGCGACGTTGGCACCAACACAGAAATTTTTGCCCTGGTTTCCAATCACAAGTCCTTCGAAGTTTTTCTCCGTTTCATCAACGGCTTCATTAATCATCTGGAGAATATCCATTCCAATTGCATTGTTTGGGGAATGGAATTCAAGGCCTGCAACCCCATCTCCAAGATCAAGAAGCGTTGCTCCAGTATTTTTCTTAATCACGCGATTTTGCGCTTTTAATCCTTTAAGGTGGATAATTTTCTTACTTTCCTCAACTACTCTTTGCTCACCATTATGGTAGAAAGATTGAGTGGCACCTTCCTGCTTATAGAAAGACGTTTGCCCTGAGGCAAGCATTTGATCAACCCATTCAGGAATCGTTTCGCCTTCTTCCTTCATTCGAGCCACTGATTTCTCAACTCCAAGAGCATCCCACGTTTCAAAAGGACCCATTTCCCATCCAAAGCCCCATTTCATGGCACGATCGACGGCGTCGATATCATCAGCAATTTCATAGGTTTTCTCAGCAGAGTAAAGCAAAACAGGCTTCATGATGTTCCAAATTAATTCACCTGCGCGGTCATTCGCGTAAGCAAGCGCTTTCAGTTTATCCGCTTTTGACTTCGCTTGTTTACTTGCCTCAACAGAAGCTGTTTTTAATTTCTGTCGTGGTTCATATTCAAGCGTAGATGGATTTAACTCTAGAATTTCGCTTCCTTTTGCCCCTTTTTGTTTTATGAAAAAGCCCTGACCTGCCTTTGCTCCAATCCAGCCTTTTTCTTTCATCTGTTGCATAAATTCAGGAATCCGGAATACTTCTTTCTCATCACCTTCAACCTGTTCAAAAACGTTGTTCGCTACGTGAATAAACGTATCAAGTCCAACTACATCAAGTGTTCGAAACGTTGCACTTTTTGGACGGCCGATTGCTGGGCCAGTTACAGAATCTACTTCTCCAACTGAAAAGCCGCGATTCATCATTTCTCTAACTGTGACAAGCAGGCCATAAGTTCCAATTCGATTGGCAATGAAGTTTGGCGTGTCTTTCGTTTCTACGACACCTTTGCCGAGAGTATCTTCACCAAATGTTTTCATATAGGAAAGGACGTCTGGATCCGTGTCTTTCGTTGGAATCACTTCAAGAAGCTTTAAATATCTTGGTGGGTTAAAAAAGTGCGTACCAAGGAAGTGCTTCCTAAAATCTTCTGATCTACCTTCAGCCATTGCTTCTACGGAAATACCGGAAGTGTTCGAACTAACAATGGTTCCAGGTCGTCTATATTCGTCTACTTTTTCATATACTTTTTTCTTGATCTCCAGGTTTTCGACAACAACTTCAATGATCCAGTCAACTTCTTGCAAGCGCTCCATATCGTCTTCCATATTTCCCGCTTCAATTAATTGAATGTGATCTTTCTTAGAAAGCGGTGCCGGTTTTTGTTTCTTAAGTTTCTCAATCGCTTCTGCTGCAAGTCTATTTCTGACAGAACGGTCAGCGAGTGTAAGTCCTTTGACTTTTTCCTTTTCATTCGGTTCCTTTGGTGCAATATCCAATAGCAAACTTGGAATTCCTACATTCGCCAGGTGGGCGGCAATGCCTGATCCCATTACTCCTGCTCCTAATACAGCTACTTTATGAATGCTACGTGTCATAGCGAACCTCCCCTGTTGAATGAATGCTCATTCATTTTTAATTCAAAAAAAAGAGCGAGATCATTTCCTCTGTCTATACTATAAAATATATTCTGAAATTTAGCAATATATCACACGGATTTTTTTGACAAAATTTTATAAATTTAAACAAAGCTTATTTTAAAGCGGACATTCGTCCGCTTTTCACTATTTCATCATTCCTTTAAGGACGAAAGCTACGTTTGCAGGCCTTTCAGCAAGTCTTCTCATAAAATATCCATACCAGTCTTTTCCATAGGGTACGTAGACACGCATTTTGAAACCTTCTTTAAGGAGCTCATCTTGTTTATCTACACAAATACCATATAGCATTTGAAATTCAAATTGAGAACGGGGGATATTGTATTCCTCTACGAGCTTCTTTGTGTATTCAATGATGCGATCATCATGGGTCGCAATGGCTGTGTAATTTCCATTCAATAAGTGCATTTTAATGATTTTTTTGAAATTCTCGTCGACATCCTTTTTATCCGGAAATGCGACTTTTGGTGACTCTTTATAAGCACCTTTAACAAGTCTAAGATTTGGAGATAGATCGTTCAGCTTTTCTACATCTTCAGCTACGCGGTATAAGTAGGCTTGAAGAACTGTACCAATGTTCGTATACTCCCTCTTTAGGTTAGTAAAAATCTCTATTGTTTTTCCGCACCTCTCAAAATCTTCCATATCAATCGTAACAAAGACATTGTGCTGATCAGCAGCTTCAAGAATTCGGCGCATATTTTTCATCGTCATATCGTAATCAATGTCTAACCCCATTGATGTGAGTTTAAGAGAAAGCTGAGAATCAAGATTTTCTGCTGCAATTCGCTCAATTGCTTCAATACAGTGGTTTGTCATTTCATCAGCCTCAGCGGCGTTATCTACAAACTCACCAAGATGATCGATTGTAACAGAAAGTCCCTTTTCATTTAGTTTCTTAATAGCATTTACAGAGCTATTAAGAGACGCACCGGCTACAAACCGGCTAGCTCCAAAGCGCATACCATACCGTTTCGCTACTTTTGTAGCTACTTTATTCTTCCCCATGTATAAAAAGAAATTACGCATTACTTGTTCCATCATAACCCCTCCATGTAAACGCATACAAAACGTCTAAAAAAATATATAGTGGAGAAAATCGGCATATAGTATCAAATACCGCCATATTTCGCCTTTAATGCTATTCTACCATGATATGCTGTCGTTTAGTCTATTTTTGATAGATTTTCTCGGTAATAAATTTTGTTAAATATTTACTTGAATTAGTATTCTATACCCCGCTCTTCACGAAAAAAACTGGAACTTAAAATAGTATATTTAAATGTTTCAAAATCGGATACTTCTCTTCTCATCTATTTTCATAACCTTTTTTCTTAACAATCACCTCATTTCTCAAGGGATGAGCTTCTGAAATGAAACAAAATCCTATATTAGCTTAAATGGTTGATTCTCGAATAAGCTAAAATCAAAAACGTTCGTTAATGTAGCCAAAAAAAAAGAAACCAGGGAAGTCCTGGTTTCACTTATCTGATTCTTTCTGGTTATCCTGTTGGGCTTTACGATGCTCTTCGTTCATACTTTTGATTTCGGTCACTAGCTCTTTCATGGCATCCTTCGCATCAGGATACGTTTGATTCCAATGTTTCGCAAGAGGAGGCATCGTTTTTGAAAGATGCGTGTACATCGCCCATAGCTTCACTTTTTCCTTCAGCTCAGGGCTCGTATCTCCAAGGAGAAGCTCGGTGTATTTATCCATCAATCCATCGACTTGTTCCTGAAGTGTTTCAAGACTCATTTCATTCACTCCAATCACTAGCAGAATATCCTGATTATAGCATAATTAATGGGATACTCGACCGTTCACCTGAACTTCTCTTAACCTTCCATAATCAATGCGTTCTTGATTTTCTTTAATTGCCTTTATCAACTCTTCTATAAGTACCTTTTCATCCGTCACAATAAAGAAACGGCATGATATCATCGCGAAGTCGCCAAAAAATGCTCTGCAACCAGCATATCGTTTTGCATCACGGACTGGCTGATAAGGAAAAATAAAATTTCCACTTTGTTCAAATGCAGGATCAAGAGGATGTTCTTCAAGTTTCTTAATCAGCTCTCGAATCGTCAGCTCTCTTCCATGCTCATTTGTTCCTATTTCGATAATTTCAAGCAAGGTTGATTCCCCCTTCTTTACAAGATTCGAAAGCAAACTGCTCTGATAGAGGGCCGAAAGTGGAATGCACTCATTTCATGCGCTTTGATCCGAATCAATAGGCTATTATACATGCATTATCTAACATAGCCAAAAAAAAGAGTCAGAATAAATTCTGACTCTACAATGGGTCACAAAGAGTGAGTATATACAGAGGGGGGACCTGACCTCACTCTTTAATTTATCTTATGTTTCTTTTAACTTTGTGGCTGGACAAGTACCCCGGTACAAACATGGAAATTTCTCATTCATTAAGCTTCTTCTCGACACACTCATACATGATTTGCAACATCATACCTATTATAATAGAAGGATATCAAGCTCGGACCATCTTGGAGGGATCATTATGGATATTGTTGTTATTGGTGGTGGCATTGGCGGACTGACTGCTGGAGCATTACTGACGAAAGAAGGCTACAACGTAACAATACTTGAAGCATCGAATGAATGGGGTGGATCAGCAGGAAAATTTACACGAGGGCATTTTCTCTTCCCTGTTGGAGCGACGATGGGGATGGGGTTTGAAGAAGGTGGATTACACTATCGCATTTTCCAAGAACTCGGTTTGTCCTTCCCTGTTTTTTCGTTGGATGAAATTATGAGAATATACGATGGCAATCGCGTCATGCCTTATTATACAGATCGAAATCGCCATTTATCAGAATGCGCTACCCAGTTTCCAGAACACTCCAAACAAATTGTTTCTTTCTATCGAGAAATATGGAAAATTGGAGCCGAAGTACGTAAGTTAATTGGACCTCTCCCTGTTGTACCTCCAGTCACCCTATCAGAATGGAAAGGGCTTCTACTATCTCTCAAACCAGGAACTCCCGGACTGGTTCCCTACCTTCGGAAAACAATGGGAGATCTTCTAAAAAAACATAATCTTAATGATGCACTAGACTTTCACCATTTTATTGATGGACAATTAATTGATAGCATGCAAACAACTAGTGAAGAGTGCTCAGCACTTATGGGTGCTCTTGCTCTCGATATTTATCACGAAGGGGCATATTACTCTGAAGGTGGATTGTATCGCATCGCTGAAACACTACAGCAATATATTGAACAGAACGGTGGTCGAACTTACCAGAGAAAGCAAATTCAATCGATTCGGCGTGAAAACAACCGTTGGGTAGCTGTCGATCAAAAAGGGGAGAGTTGGAGAGCTGATCACCTTATTAATAACTTACCTGTACAGGGCTTTGTTCCACTTCTTCCAGAACCACTTCAAGAACAACTCCCCACTAAGTTAAGAAAACGAAGTCAAATGACTCAGTGGGGAGCTTTTACGATGTATCTTGCTTTAGATGAAAAAATCATCCCTGAATATACGTCCCTCTTTAGTCAAGTCTTTTCGGATAATGGAAAAATGACCGAAGGAAATCACCTCTTCTTGTCACTTTCAAAATCCAATGATCTCTTTCGTGCGCCAGAGGGCTTTCGCACATTAACAGTCAGTACACATACAGAGCTTCACCATTGGGATACGAAAGACAAATACGATCAATATAAAAAGGAGCTAACTGAGAAAATGCTCACAGGTATTGAAAGAGTGATACCTAATGTAAGAAGTGGAATCGAATTACAAATGACAGGTGCACCACGAGCATGGGAAAGATTTACGAAAAGACCTAAAGGCATGGTTGGAGGTTTCCCACAAACGAATGAATTTAGTTTGTTCAACAGTCTTTCTCACCGTACTGGTCTCAAGGGATTGTGGCTTTGTGGCGACAGCGTTTTCCCTGGAGCAGGTACTATTGGGGTTTCTACTAGTGGATATCATGTCTATCGCTCTATCACTAAGGAAATGGTGAAAATAAAATAAGTCATTTTAGAATAAAATCGCTTCCTTAAGGCACAATGAGACTATCATTTAATGTTGAAGGAGCGAACCAACCGTGGATCAAAAGAATAATTTAGTTACTACTGACAGTGAAAAGTTACTTACTTCAATGCGAGAAGAAATTGCGGAAGAGTTTCTCGTTATGGCAGCTGCCACAGAACAAGTAGAAGAAAAAGATTTTTACACTTATCATATCTTAAAAGAAGCAGAAAAACTACGTAATCTTAAAAAATAAGGTTCGATCAGAAATGACGTTCGGGAAATCATGTAGTATACTTCTAGTAATTGATCTAAAGGAATGATGCGAATCATGACAACTCATACGTTTACAGTTGGCGAGGAGCGAGCAAATTATATTACTCACGGAATTGGAGCTATCATAAGCGTTGCCGCTCTAGTCATCTTAATTGTGTTTGCGTCTCTCTATGGAACTGCCTGGCATATTGTAAGTTTTACACTTTTCGGTACAACGATGCTGATGCTTTATACGGCCTCTACACTCGTTCACAGCTTTCCACCTGGGAAAGCGAAAGACTTTTTCGAAATACTTGATCACTCTTCTATCTATTTCTTTATCGCTGGTACTTACACCCCTTTCTTGTTTATTGTAATTGAAGGTTGGCTAGGTTGGACACTATTTGGCATCGTGTGGGGACTCGCGATTATTGGAACAGTATTTAAAGCTTATTTTGTAAAAAAGTTTCTATTTATCTCAACCATTCTCTACGTTTTAATGGGCTGGCTGATCGTTCTTGCCTGGAATCCACTCACGCAGAACTTGGCTCCAAACGGAATGATGCTTCTCATTGTTGGGGGTGTTCTCTACACAATTGGAGCGGTATTCTATGTCTGGAGAGCTTTTAAATACCATCATGCAGTTTGGCATCTTTTCGTGGTAGCTGGAACACTTGCTCATTTCTTCTGTGTTCTCTTCTATGTATTACCTCTTTAAAACCAATCCTCTGCACGCATCGTGCAGAGGATTTTTGTTTTCCATAACAAAACCTTTTATCGACTATAATCGTCTTAGCCATAGAATACTAGTAAAAGGATGAACGATTTTGATTGAAGTATCTCATCTAACTAAACAGTTCAAAAAAGAGAAGATTCTACATAACCTCACTTTGTCCATCGAAGGAGGCATGGTAGGGCTTATTGGTCCAAATGGTGCTGGAAAAACAACATTTATGAGAATGCTAGCTGCGGTCTCAAAGCCTTCTTCCGGAGAAATCTATCTTAAAGGTTATTCACTTAACCGAGAAGCTTCAAATGTTCGGAAAGAAATCGGTTACCTCCCTCAACATTTCAAGCTGTATCCGCAGCTTACTGCATCTCAGTTTTTGGACTATGTTGGGAAGTTGAAACGAGACCATCATTATGATCATGAGCGAGAAAAAAAACGATTGCTTCATGCCCTTAATTTAGAAAAGCAACAGAATCAAAAAATTAAGACGTTCTCAAATGGAATGCAGCAACGTCTCGGCATTGCCCAGGCGCTTTATGGAGAACCCGCTGTGATGATATTCGACGAACCTTCTGCTGGACTTGATCCTGAAGAACGCTTACGCTTTCGCAACTTACTAGCTGATGTTTCTAGCCGAAAAACCGTCATTCTTTCTACGCATATTGTAGAAGACATTGAAGGAAGCTGTGATACGCTGATCGTTCTAAATAAAGGGCGCATTCTTTTTCAAGGCACACCAGATGAGCTTCAACGTAAGGGGAATGGACTTGTTTGGGAGTTCGACCTCTTTGATAATAACTGGGACCAACTAAATGGATTACAAATGACACTTACAAAACGAAAAGCAACAGGATTAAGGTATCGAGCAATATCTCCAGTAGCACCATTTGAATTTGCCGAAGCCGTGGATCCTACCCTTGAAGAAGGGTACATGGCACTGATTGGGCGTGATGGACTATGAGAAAATGGCTTATCCAGTTTAAGCTTGAATTTTCTTTTTTGTATAAAAACTGGTTTTTCGCACCTCTTCCTTTCTTATATTTGATCTGGTTACTTTTTAGCATGAGTGCAGATCAAGAAGGAGGACATGGCAACCTCTACAGAACAACCTATGAAACAACGCACTCTCTTATATTCATTCTCGTTATTGGCTTAAGTATTCTGATTGGCGTTTATTTAATACGACGAGACGTTGGGAATGAATCATTTGAGTGGCACCAATCATTTCCCGTGTCCAATTTCGTATTCATATCAGCAAAATTGATGTCCGCGCTCATCTATATGACGATATATACGGTCCTAATGAGTGGAACCTACTTTATCTTTGCTATGAGAGATAACATTCCGGTGGAAGAAACGTTCACAATTCTGCGTTTCTATGGGACTCAATACGAAGTAGCGTTCTTTATTAGTTTAACTCTTGGCATGCTTTTATCGGTACTTATTAAAAATCGCTTTGTTTACTTAATCGCCTTCTGCGCCTGGATGTTTGGTACGCTATTCATGGAAATTTTCATTATTGATCAAGGCGGACACTTTTATCTTAAAGCGTTCCATCTAACCTACTTATTTGTCGATTCTGTTCTTGTTAATGGCACCTGGGGAATTGAATTAATGAAAGAAGAACTACAGTTACAGCGCATTTTTGTTTTAACGGTTTCTTCCTTTCTCCTGGTACTCATCATTTTCATTCTCAATAAACGCAGACCTCATCCATATACGTGGCTGTGGAAGGTTGCACTCATGATCAGTATAGGAATTGTCGTGATTTCGTATCTTCCATATGCTTCTTTCTGGAAGGAGCGAACTGATGAATTTAGTAAGATTAAACAAGAATCTCCATTGATAACAGACGAACAAAACGGTCAAGCTAGTTACATGTCTTTCCCTTCCCTTTCTTCTCCTAATACTCTTATGAAAGAGGAAGAAGAGCTCTATCAACCAGAACGATTTGAAATAAAACAATTTGACTTATCCATTCAGCATGAAGATCAATCACTTTTCATTGATGCATCTCTCACTCTACCATCAGCAGAATTTCAAACAAAGGAGTTCATGAAATTCACATTGAATCAGACATTCTCAGTTAACCAAGTCACGATTGATCAACATCCAATTCCATTTACTCAAGAGAATGATTTTCTGACCGTTACTTTACCTGAAAATATGAAAGAACCTGTTATTCGTATTCAATATGAAGGACCATACAAACTATGGGCATCTAATAATGGTCAGGAATACTATCCGGGCCATGTTGGAAATGATCAAATGATTATGCCTTCTCAAACAGCCTGGTATCCATTGCCAGGGCATCAATATTTATATGACATGAACGGAGAATCACAAACGAATATTGGGATTCCGAATAGAGCCACTTTTAATGTTGAAGTTTCAAGTATGGCACTACCCTTATATGGCACAATCGATGAACTTAAAACAAATGTTGGAACCTATAAACTTCAAGGGAAAACTTCTAAATTAGACCTTTATGCTGGAGATCTGACTGAAGTTGATTCTACTTATTATCCAATGTCAATCGTAACGGACAGTTACAATCGTGATCGTGCTGTTGAGCTCATGAAGGAATTGGACAAACGCCTTCTATACACCAACCACTATTTAACGAAAAAAATAGAGCCTATGCGTCATTTTTTTATCGTTCCTGTAGAGAATATTCGCTGGGCCAATTACGTGAGACAACAAGGTTTTATTGATCAAAACTATATCCTAAGCGAATCCACTTTCTATCAAATGGATGAAACTTATCTTATGAAATTGCTCTTTCAAGTGAGTCTATTCCATGATGGTACTGAGATATATGGGTATGAGGACGGCGAGCTAGTAACAAGTGCCATCCAAAGTGCTTATACGTACATTTATGAATTAGAAAATGGAAATAAAAAAAAGGCCAGTCAAATCCGCGACCTTGTTATCAAGATTCAAGATGATATCCCACTGGAAGACTACAGTGAGGAAGAAATCAAAGCTAACCAGATTTTCACAATGATCAACGAAGCCATTGCTGATGGAGATAGTAAGCAAGTGAAAGAAGTCCTAGATCGAATATATAGCGAACGCTGGGTAGACCCGGGATTCGCAGCAGATTTCACCTTGTTTCGAGAACCTTCTACTCTCATTCCTTACGAAGAATGGCAGAAAATATGGGATGAAGTGATGCAAGGTCATCAGACTAGAAAGGAGGATGGTTCATGACAGATGAGGAACTAGTAGTCGCTATGGCACGTGGAAATCAGGCTGCTTTCGAAGCCCTTGTTCATCGTTATCATGCTCCGCTTCTTGGTTATCTAGAACGGATGTTACGTGATAGAAGAAAGGCCGAAGATGTTGTTCAAGAAACCTTCCTGAAATTAATTAAACAACTAAAAACAAAGAAAACCCCAGAAAAGATCAAGCCCTGGCTTTACCAGGTGGCCACAAATCAATGCCGAGATTATTGGAAAAGCGCGGGATTTAGGTCAGAAAAGCAAATTCTCGACTTCATTCCAGATCAAGCTGACCGAGAACCATCAGTAGTGGAACTATTTGAAAGGCAAGAATCACGCGTGGAGTTTCTCAAGCAGCTCGATACGCTTTCTGAGACGCAAAGAGAAATTGTGTATTTACGGTTTTACCAGGAATTAAAGTATCAAGAAATTGCAGAAGCTTTGGAACTTCCACTCGGTACAGTAAAGTCGAACTTATTTCATGCCTTGAAGAAACTAAAAGCTTCAATAGAACGAAAGGAGGAAGTTAGCCATGCAAGACATCGATCTTGAATTAGAAAAGTTAGAAGAAGATCTAGAGCAGCCGATCAAGTCATATCTGGCAACGTCACCCCGTTCAGAGGATACACAGAAGCTGCTTCTTTCGTTACAGGATCCTTTCGATGAACTTAAACCTTCTCAAATCGAATTTGATTTCGATGAAAAACCTGAGCCTGCAAAACCGTCACTAACAAAGCAATGCCTTAATCAATTCCGTTCTTATCACTGGGCTTACTGGCTGATTAGCGTATTGATTTTTGCAATGTTAACGATGATTTCGGCTGGAAGCATGGAATCAGACAGTTTATTTCCTATCGTTGTTCCCATTTATCTATTATTTGGTGTGCTTTATAGTTATAAAACCTGGAACAAAGAAATGCGGATGGTCGAATCGATTACACCTTTTCCTCCAGCACTTCTTCTCTTAAGTAAATTGCTTGTTGTCTTAGTCGTAAACATTGGTTTGGCCCTGTTATCTACCTTATATATTGTGAAAG
Organism: Anaerobacillus sp. QJM3NY_32; assembly: GCF_056173645.1. Lineage (NCBI taxonomy): Bacteria > Bacillati > Bacillota > Bacilli > Caryophanales > Bacillaceae > Anaerobacillus > Anaerobacillus sp. QJM3NY_32. The sequence goes on from NZ_CM149684.1 coordinate 3,465,561, forward strand.
ATAATACGATGGTTAACCCCGCTACGTTTCTTTTGCATTGGTTCGCGCCGCTTCTCTTTCTGACAGGTTTGCTTGCCTTTGTCATGTTCCATAAAGGGGTAATTGCCGGATTTATCGCCTCACTTGCTGGATGGGCGCTTACTTTTCTTGTATTACCTTATACTGTTTTCGAACTATCTGGTGAAGCACTTCAACAAGACTTACTCTTTGTTGTCTCCTACCTTATTATCCTTGGACTTGGAGTTGCCATGCTCTTCTTATCGTATCGGAAGAGTTTGCATCTTCAATATTTGTGAGATTAGGGTATGATTCAACTACAAAACATCAAATATACTCGAAAACAATTCTCACTTGCTATTCCCGAACTAACACTTGGTTCCGGAATCACCATTCTAGTTGGTAAGAACGGCGCTGGTAAATCTACCTTACTACAACTTCTAGCAACAGCAATAAGACCACATAGAGGCATCATTGAATATGGTGGGAGAACAGTTGATACCTCCCTCCCCTTTATTCGTAAGAATATCGGCTTTCTTCCAACAGGTATCGAATTATATGAAGAAATGAGAATGAAGAGGTTCCTTAGGTATATGTGTGAATTAAAAGGGGTCCTTCACCAGGATGCCGTTGATCAAACGATGGAAGCCCTACATATTCAAACATGTAAAAGGAAGAAAATTAAAGCTCTCTCTCAAGGAGTGAAACAGCGTGTTGGTATTGCACAAGCCATTCTTGACTGTCCTCCTATTTTGCTACTTGATGAACCGTTAAACTACCTCGATAGTCGTGAACGAAAGAACGTCGTCTCCCTTCTATCAAGATATGCCGAAAAAAGGCTTGTTCTTATCGCGACACATGAGTTAAATGAATGGGAAGATATTGCTGACGATTTAATATGGCTTCATGAAGGGGAAATTCTTTTTCATGGGTCCATTTCTCTTTGGAAAAGAGAGCTTCCTTTACGTGTGTGGGAAGGGAAAATCCTTCTTAACGAAATCGCTCAACTAGAGCAGGGGCGGATTATTCACATGAAACGATTAAATAAACAGTACTTGATTAAATACATTGATATCACAAAACCCTTCGATCATTTTCGTGAAGCGGAAACAACCATTGAAGATGCCTACTTCATTCGCAAGAAATCATGGGATGGAGACATCATCCCAATCTAAAGTTCTTTTGCTTTTATCAAAAAAGCTTAACTTCAGTCCCCCAATTTATGGAGGACTTCTTTTTTTGCAGGGAGATTCTTCTTGATAGCGAAATAGTGATAAATAGACAAAAGAAGGTGATCCATTGCAAAAGCAGTCTCTAGGATTGATTTATGAATTTGTGCTCGCCCTTCTCCTTATTTTTTCACTCGTCATTGATTTACCCGATCCCGAAGGCGCAGCGCTCGATTTTTTTATTTGGATTTTATTCTTACTTGATTATGCGACGCGGCTTTTTTTAAGTGATCACAAATGGACTTTTATCAAACAACATCCGCTGGATTTGATTGCTATTATTCCGCTCGATCAATTGTTTCGGACCGCAAGACTCGTCCGCTTTATACGGGTGATTCGATTAGTCGCACTTATTAATCACCGCACGTCTGTTTTTGAACTCTTTCTAACCAAATATAAAATTGATCGTGCGTTTGTCTATGTTATCTCACTCCTCTTCATTTCAGCGCTTTCGATGAAATGGATTGAACCAGAATTTGAGACATATGGTGATGCCCTCTGGTGGGCAGTTGTGACTACTACTACGGTGGGGTATGGAGACCTCTATCCTGAAACAGCTGCAGGCAAACTGGTTGCTGCGGTATTAATGATGGTCGGAATTGGAACGATCGGTGTTATTACAGGAACCGTTGCGGCTATGTTTTCAAATAACAGTCGAAATAAACTCCCTACTGAGTTAGATGACATTAAAAGAAAAATCAATCATTACCCTAATATTAGCCAGCTAGACTACAAGCATATGATCGAACAACTTGAAAAAATAAAGATACAAGAAGCAAATAGAACGGATGACCCACAAAACACGAAAGAAAGTGATGTCTCCTTTTGAAGTTAAACTTCCAATTAGCACAAATATGGTTTCACCTCAGAAGAGCTAATCCTTTTTAAGCTCTTCTGGGGTGAAAAATTTCTGTTAAACAATTCGAACCCTGATCAAACTACGACCGTAGAGCATCTTGTTCATTTTCTTAAGCTATTTTCTACATTTTCTTACTTTGTTGAAGAAGTTTGGACTGTCCAGTTCGCTCCCAATTTTCCACTATTTCATAGGCTTTTTCAGGAGAGTAACCCTTTCCAACCAGCACTCCCATTAGAATAAACTCTTGAAGAATGTGTGTTGCATTTATACCTCTTTCGACATCTTCCAACCCTTCATTTACTAAGAATTCCGTGTATTTCACCCATTCATCTGGCGTTTTGCCAAACACAGCTGAGTTTCGATTACGCTCGCCTTCTTCCGCCGCTATAGCATCTTCTTTTGTCTCATGAACCGTTCCAAAAGGATGATTAGGTGGAGCATAGATCGAGTAAAGCTTAATCGGAACATCTCCAGTATTTGTGAGATTGTGCCATGTGCCAGCGGGTATAAATACAGCATAATCATCATAAACCTCTCGTTCATAATTCAAAGAATCTTTACGTTTCCCCATTTGCACCTTTCCCTGCCCTTGTTCAATTCGCAAAAATTGGTCAACGTTCGGGTGCATTTCCAAACCAATGTCTTCACCAACATCGATACTCATTAACGTTAATTGTAAATGTTCACCTGTCCATAAAGCTGTGCGAAAGGTATCGTTTTGCTTCGTTGCTTCATTAATATTAGCGACAAATGGTTTCGGTCCATAATCTTTGAATTCCCTACTTCCAGCATTGTTAGAAGATGGAGATGCAAGACCTTGCTTTGTCAATTGAGGCAAAGGTTCGTAACCAGGCTGTCTCTCCTCGTTATAAGTTGGCGGACGTTGATAGTGATGATAAGGATGCACAGAAGGATCATAGTACATAGTTTCTCAATCCCTTCACAATGTATAAATTATCCTATGCATCTATCATGGGTGTGTACCTAATAAGAACTAGGAAAATATCATTAACCTTATGAAGATCCTCCTAGCTCACATCAAAAATGAATGCTTTGTTGCATAGTGAATCCTTTTACATACTTTTTCTCAAGTCCACTTCTTTTGAACCTGATTCACCACCTTAGATTGGAAATATCATGCACCAACATATTTATATAACACACAAATCGTAGTGCGAATCTTAATTCGCACTACGATTTGTGATGTAAATGATAATATTGATTTCACTTTACTTGTGAAGTTATTTCGTTACTTTTTCTGATTTCACTTCAGTTTGATCCCACGCGGTTGTATAAATATTAAAGAGCGATTCGAGCTGATTCATAAAATTTAAAGCGAGAAGGCCATTTCCTTCAGCTTGCTTTGTACAACCGATAGGCACGGTTCTCTTGATAAGCTGTGAATAAATTTCAGCTTCACTAAGCGTGCGCTTAAATTCCTTCTCAGAAACATTCATGAGAAGTGCCAGTCCCCCTGATACGTGCGGAGCAGCCATTGAGGTTCCAGAAAGAACAGCATATTCACTACCAGGATAAGTTGAAAGAATATCTACACCTGGTGCAATTAAGTCAATCTCATTATTCGTATTGGAAAATGGAGCGAGCGTGCGTTGGAAAGAGGCCGCTCCTACTTCAATTACTTCATTATAGGCACCTGGATAAGCAAATTCAGATGTGTCTTCTCTATCGTCTCCTTCATTACCAGCGGCGCACACAACTGAAATATTTTGATTCACGGCATCTTTAATAACATCGTGAAGTTCTGGTACATCAGATGGTCCACCGAGCGACATCGAGATCACATTTACCCGTTCACCTTCTGTCCCCTTCCAATCGATGGCATACCGAATCCCATTAATGATAGATTGATATGAACCACTTCCTGCTTCATTCAGTACTTTAACGATCAAGAGCTTTGAATCTGGGGCAACACCTTGAACCCCTTTTTCTCCGTTCGTTGCTGCAATCGTTCCGGCGACATGCGTACCGTGACCATTATTATCATCATAACGATCTGCATCTCCACCGAAATCTTGCGTAAAGTTCTTACCTCCAATAATACGTGATTGAAGATCAGGATGATCAATTTGACAACCTGTGTCTACTACCGCAATGATTCGTCCTTTTCCTTTTTCAGATTCTTCCCATACCGCTGGTGCTTGAATCATTTCAATCCCATCTGGAAGAATTCCTGCTTCTTGAACGACTGCATTAACCTTGAATGGTATTAATCTAACATCACTCATGTTTAGCGCCCCTCTCTTTTAACTGAATTATCTGACAGAAAAGATCGGTTTGTCTAGTTCCATATGGTCTAATTTCCCATTTTATTTTTTGAGGATATCATCCCTTCGTACTACTTAAAGAAGTCGAGCAGCTATTTCAGCAAGCTTACTTCGCTCTGTACTCGTTAAGTGGACAATTCCTACCTCATCTTCCTGCTTTAGCCGTTCAACAGCATACGTTAAACCATTGTTCACTGAATCGAGGTAAGGATGATCAATCTGTTCGGGGTCCCCAATTAGAACAATCTTCGTTCCCTCGCCTACTCTTGTTAAAATCGTTTTCACTTCATGTGGAGATAAGTTTTGAGCTTCATCAATAATCACAAATTGATGAGGGATGCTCCTCCCTCTTATGTACGTTAACGCTTCGACTTTTAGCGTCCTCAAGCCAGTTAAAATGTTTGTTAACTCTTCTTCATTACTGGCATCAAATAAAAATTCTAGATTATCATAGATTGGTTGAATCCAGGGTCTAAGCTTCTCTTCTTTCTCACCAGGTAAAAAGCCGATATCATTTCCAACTGGTACCACGGGCTTTGAAACAAGTAGCTTTTGATAATGCTGCTCGTCTTCCGTCTGACTAAGTCCTGCAGCAAGTGCAAGAAGCGTTTTCCCCGTTCCCGCCTTTCCAGTTGCACAAACAAGTGAAACACTTTTATCCATCAACAGTTCCATTAACATACGCTGCTGCACGTTTTTTGGGAGGATTCCCCAAATATGTTCACTTTCTCGGTTTAGGCCTTGAATTACTACTTTCTGATTTCGAATTAATACTCTTCCAATCCCAGAATGACTACTTCCAAAAATATCTTTTAAAAGGATAAAATCTTGACTATAAACTTCTGTGTTCATATACTCACGCAGAATATTCATAGAGAGTTCGCCGCTCTTATAAAGAGAGTCAATGATTTCAGGAGGCACTAGAATTTCATGATAGCCTCTATGAAGACGATCGACGTGCTCAATAAGACGATCATTTTCATATAGTTCAGGAAAAAAAGATGGTAACTCAAGTGATTTTTTTAAGGCATCTGCTTTCGCGATCATTAACATATCATTTGAAACAAGAACGACATCTCCTATATCATCCGTGCTTAAGTTAATCGATACTGCAATAATGCGGTTATCATTGGAATCTTCACTAAACTCATTTCGTAGTTTATCAAAAGAGCGATGATTTAACTCAATTCGAAATGTTCCTCCAGATTCAAATGGAATCGGTTCATCGAGCTTGCCTTTGTTTTTATCTCGCAGTTTTTTGTACATTCTGCTAAATTCTCGTGCATTACGACCTACCTCATTCATCAACCGCTTCTTAGAATCGATTTCTTCAATCACAATCGCTGGAACCACAACGTGATTGTCACCAAATCGAAATAGGGAATGAGCATCATGCAAAAGAATATTGGTGTCTAGAACAAAGGTTTTCAACAACAGAACAGCTCCTTTTTAACGGAAGTTTAAGAAGGCGAAGGATTAATTCTTCACGTTGAGTATTCCAGATTCTCTCTTCGCAATCCTACCTTTTTACAGAAACACAATGAGATTTACAGCATCTTCACAAAAGGTTGGCTACTGTTTGCGCTTCTATTCTCGGATATATTGCTTATACTCCGCATACTCCCTAAACCCCAGCTTTCGTAGAATAGGTTCAGAAGTACCGACTCTCGCTTGCGTCACCGCTATCTCGCATCCTCTTTGACTCGCTTTATATAAACGTGCCTTCAGCATGTTTTTGTAAATCCCTTTCCCTCTATATTCAGGCAGAACCGCTGCTCCATTTAAATAAAGAGCTTTCCCATCCTTACTATAGCGATAATTTGAATAACCGATTGGATACTTTCCGTCTAGTAAGAGCGTATAGCCTCCTCTTCGCTCAGCGAACTGAAGATAAGAAGCTCTTTCATTAATAGCAGCTTGCATCGCCTGATTGTCATAACCCCAAACCTTCCCTGCGGTCTCTACATGCCCAAGAACGTCTTCTTTCGTTGTCACTTCCTTATGGATATATTCTGATGATGACGGAATTTCTTCTGTTAGTTCCTTTGCTAAACCAACGTATGTATCTGCGTGGTTCATCCCCAATTTAATAAGCTTTTTTTCGAGTTCACTAGACTCAGAACTTGTTTGGATCCACCAGGAGAAGGGACTGTTCTGAAAATACGCTATCGCTTCTTCAACCTCGTTAAGAGTTCGACTGAAGCGAACAACCTTATTCGCATAGACGCTTGCTGATTTATCATTTTTGATCATCACTAGGTCATCTTTTTGAATATAGTGAATAGATTCAGGTACAAGAGCTTCTTCGTAATCCCATTGAATGGCTTCAATTGCACAAATAATTTGCTCCTCATTCATTGCTCATCATCTCATTTCTATAAAAAGCTTCAATTATGTATAAGGCGCTCTAAGAATCCTACATGTCCTTTGTCCAATCTGTCACATCTAATTTTGATTAAAATGCATAGCCCCAGGACATACTGGGAATAAAAAATCGTTAAGGAGGATGTGCTCATGGAAACCAATCAGCTCAGAAAAGCACTAGAGCAACGTAGAAATTACTACATTTCGAAGCTTATTGAGGCAGGAGCCTATTCCACCGCTGACCACCATCTGTATCAATGTACACTGACGGACCTTCAAAAAGAGTACAAACAACTATCCAACTATTAATATCCTATAATCACTGGAGATTCGTTAAGAGTCTCTTTTTTATATTCTTTTATTCACGATGTATAAATCACTGATGTACTGGCGAAAATAGTGCCATAGCATTGAAACTAGCAAATTTAGAAAGGATGAAACTTAGTGAATAAAGCGGAACTTCTAACGACAGTTGCGGAAAGATCGGAAATGTCAAAGAAAGATACTGCAAGAGTGGTAGACACGTTAATGGATACGATTGCTGAGGCACTTGCGAAAGGGGAAAAAGTGCAGCTTGTAGGATTTGGTAATTTTGAAGTAAGGGAACGTTCTGCCCGAAAAGGACGCAACCCGCAAACTGGTGAAGAAATTCTCATTCAAGCTTCAAAGACACCTGCTTTTAAACCTGGGAAAGCATTAAAAGAAAAAGTTGTTTAACTTACAGATAAGCTGGATCCACTCGGTTCCAGCTTTTATTTGAGGAGAAATCAATGGAACTGATGCAGATTGTTAAATACACCGTTACTTTCGTTACGATTATTATGCTGATCGTCTTTTATTATAGAATGGCTAAAAAATAATGGCGCGCAACTTAAAGCGCGCTCAACTGTTTACTTAGCTTGTTATACCAGTTTTCATTCAGTTCTTTTGCAAGTAATACCTTTTCGAGCCCAGCGCGATCTTTTCGATCATTGTACGTAACGCGATTGACTAAAGCAACAGTTACATCATGATCTGGACGACTCTCAAGGGTTATTTCATCCCCGGCTTTAACTTCACCTTCTTCTAACACTCGGAGATAATAACCACTGTATCCATTTTCCATCACAAATAAGTGCATGTTATCAACTTCAAACTTCTTCGCGAGTTTAAAGCATGGCTGCCTCGGTAAGCTAACCTGTACTTGAATCTCACCAATTCGATAAATATCACCGATACGAGCTTCTGTCTCATCCATTCCAACTACTGTAAAATTCTCACCAAATGCACCAGCCTTCAGTTCACATCTTAAACGTTCTTCCCAATAGGCATAATGCTCCAAGGGATAAACACAAATGACTTTCTCTGATCCTCCGTGATGAACAAGATCCGCTTGCCCATCTCCTTCTACTTGTAATTTAGATACATAAACTGATTCACTCACTGGTTGTTTGTATATGCCTGTAGAGATCAACTTCCCTTTGTAGCGCGTTTCAATAGGTTTCCCTACATTCAAACTTACTAATTTCGCCATCCGACCGCCTCCTTTCTATAGTTTAGCACTGGGAGAAGCAACAAATATGATTCTAATTCATGCAAAAAAACAGCCGATTGACGACTGTTTCCTTTGAATTAAACGTGTCTATTATCAATACGTTTTTCTATTTCAGCTAATTCTTTTTCATTTTTAAGAAGTTCTGCTTTATTTTGATCAACGAGCTGTTTAAAGGTTAACTTTTTCAGCTTTTTCAACAAAATTCACCAACTTTCCCTCTGTATGGCTTCATTATACAACAGGTGTGTGTTAGATAAATTAACAAACTATTAAAATTTTGTGAAAATTTACACACATTTCAGTTTATGAATGATTATTCAGATTCATTCCTACTTGAAACTGGACCACCACTTAAACCATAAAAGAATAGTTGAAGAACATCGTCGAGAAAGTCCTTTCGCTCTGACCATGTTTCGGCTGGAATGCGCTGCACCTCTGTCTTTAAGGCATTGAGATATAGCATAATCGACTCCATCGAAAGTGAAGCATTAATTTCTCCTCGTTCACGTGCCTTTTCTAAGAGTTGCACAAACAATGGAAGTGTCTGAGTTCGATAAAAATGTTCTACGTAATCCTTTAGCTCTTCATCTGTCGTTAACATTTCTGCTAGAAGCGATGGATTAAGGCTTTGGACTGCCTTATGCTTTTCAAAAATAATCAATTCAATCACTTCAGCGAAAGAATGCTCCTGCTGAACTACCTCTTTAAAGGCTTTAAATTGATTGTTCATATAGTCTTTAAGCACCGCTCTTACAAGCTCTTCCTTACTCGTAAAATGATTATAAATCGTGACCTGAGAGACATTAGCAAAACGAGCAATGTCACTAATCTTTACCTTCTTTATACCTTCTTTGTTAAATAACGTAAAAGCTGACGCCATTATATCTTTACGCTTCTGTTGTTTACGTAATTCAAATCCATTCATTCTCATCACCACCATTAGTATATCACTTATTGAACTTTTTATTAAATATGAGTTCAATAAATGTTGCTTATTATCATAGAGTCATTTATGATAATAATGAAATATATAATAAATTATAGTTCAAAAATTAGCTGAGGGGGACACCTCAATGATCGAATTAAACGGGTTAACAAAACAATTTCCAAACGGAAAAGGGATCTTCGATGTTACGTTCTCCATTCCTAGAGGCGAAGTATTTGGATTTCTCGGCCCGAACGGTGCTGGTAAATCGACAACGATACGTCACTTAATGGGATTCATGAAGCCTTCAAAAGGCACGGCTACGATAGATGGAGTGAATACGTGGAAAGATGCTGCCAAAATCCAGAGGAAGATCGGATACCTCCCTGGTGAAATAGCCTTTCTAGATGGAATGGATGGCATCGGTTTCCTTCAATTAGTTGGCGGAATGAGAGATCTAAAAAACACCACATACCGTGATCAGCTAATTGATAGACTTCAATTCGATGTAAAAACTCCTATTCGTAAAATGTCCAAAGGAATGAAACAAAAAGTGGGGATCGTAGCTGCTTTTATGCATGAACCTGAAGTTATTATATTAGACGAACCAACCTCTGGTCTTGACCCGCTCATGCAGCGAATTTTCATTGAAATTGTAATGGAGCAGAAAGAGAAAGGCACTACATTCCTAATGTCTTCTCATAGCTTCTCCGAAATTGAACGAACGTGTGACAGAGCTGCGATCATTAAAGATGGAAAAATTGTTGTCGTCGAGAATATTCATGATCTGCAGCAAAAGCAGCGTCGTCTTTTTGATGTTACGTTTGCTACTGAAGCAGAAGCAAAGCGTATCAAAGAAAGTAACCTCGAGGTCATATCAGTCATAGATAACCGCGCAGAAATAGCGGTTCAAGGTGACTACAATCAATTTATTACTGCTTTAGGAGATTATCAGATTCGGAACATTGATATTCATGAACAAAACCTTGAAGAAGTCTTTCTTACTTATTACGACAGGGAGGCAGAGAAATCATGAATATGACACTCTATGCTAGGATGCTAAAAGTCCATGCCAAGTCCATCTCTAGCTATGCAATTGGCTCTGCACTTTACCTGCTTCTTATCATCGGCATCTACCCTTCGATTGCAGATGCACCTGGTTTGAATGAATTAATGGAGTCTATGCCCGAAAGCTTTCTAGCTGCATTTGGAATGGAAGGTGGATTTCAGCATGTAAGTGACTTTATTGCAGGGGAATATTATGGATTACTGTATATAGTCATTTTATCGATTTTTTGCTTAATGACAGCTTCACAGCTAATGGCTCGTCACATTGAAAGAGGATCAATGGCTTACATTCTCGCAACACCAAACTCACGAAAGAAAATTGCGTTCACTCAATCTCTTGTGCTGCTCACCGGACTTCTTATTATCGGATTAACAACTGCTCTTGCAGGAGTCATTGGAACAGAAATATTAATTGATGATAAGCCGTTTGAAGCCATGACGTTTATGAAGGTTAATCTCGTCGGTATTCTTTTGTTCTACGTCATCTCAGCCTACTCGTTTCTATTCTCTTCCTTATTAAATGATGAGCGACAGGCACTAGGACTTTCTGGATTACTCACCATCGGCTTCTATGGAATGGATTTAATCGGGAAAATGAGCGATAAACTCGATTGGATGGTGAATCTCTCTCTCTTTTCAACATTTCGGCCAGTTGAGATTGCCAGAGGTTCTGTTGAAATCTGGCCATCAATGACGTTCCTTTTCTTACTAGGTACCGTCCTTTATGCCCTTGCCATCATGATCTTCGCGAAAAGAGATCTTCCTTTATAATAGGATGAAAAGGAGCGATAGGCATGAATTATGTGAAGGAATTGCGTGACGTTGTTGGTCATCGGCCACTGATCTTAGTCGGGGCCGTCGCAATAATCTTAAACGAAAATGGAGAAATTCTACTCCAACAGCGTAACGAAAAACAAAAACGCTGGGGGTTACCTGGTGGATTGATGGAACCAGGAGAATCAACGGAAGAAACAGCCGTAAGAGAGTCTTTTGAAGAAACGGGTTTAACAATCCAAAAGCTCACTCTTTTCAAACTCTATTCTGGTGAAGAATTTTTCACGAAAGCAGATAACGGTGATGAATTCTACTCTGTCACAACGGCTTATGTTACAAACGAGTATGCTGGAGATCTCACCCACACAGAAGAAAGTATAGCTTTAGGATACTTTTCTTCAGACCATCTTCCAGAGCTGATGGTTGGAAGCCACAGACGAATGATACGAGATTATATTAGAAATAAAACACAATAAATACCCAAAAAGCAGTGGAACTCGTTCCACTGCTTTTTGGCATTTCAACGCATTTTCCAAAACAGCACTGACTTTTCAATCAATTGTTAATAAAGGGTTTACATAAAATGAAGGTTTCCTTATACTAGAACACCTTCTCAGTTTGATGTTCCAACGCTACTTGGCGTCTTTGCAACAGCGCCTTATTTACACGATGGAAGTGCTGAAACCATCGACGACGCTATTGAACGCCATGAATATGAAACAAAACCTCAATTCGAAGAAGGCGAAGTTGCCGCAATCGCTGAGTACGTGCGTTCCATTGACTAAACTGAATGAACCTCTACATGTAAAAATGTTTCACCTGTCAACAGCTTTAAAGCTGCCATCCATTTAAAAGGACGGCAGCTTTTCTTTGTAAATGATCGCTTTCGATATGAAATATAGTACTGATTACCTCATTTCACCTTATTACCTGTCTATTCGTTCGGTTTTACTCGGGATGTGTTAGAATGAGAAGGTCGTTTTGACAAAACTATGAATCTCATTAACTTACATAAGGAAGTGAATATCATGAGGAAGCTATTCCTTTTCCTTCTCGTTGCTTTAGTAGCTTTAGTTACCGCATGTTCGAACACCGCCTCAACAAACGAGCAAACTGACGAACAAGCTGATCAGCAAGCAACGAATGAAGATGAAAACAAAGAAAACGAAGAAAAGACGGAAAAAAAAGAAGAGACTCCTCAACCTTTCAAAGCCATGGAGCCTTCTGAGGACGCTAAACCGCTTGATGAAACCATGACCGAAGAAGAATTAGCGAAAATGCCTGTCGTTGAAGCCCACGGTGAAGACCGCACAAGAAATACACCCGTTGGCGAAACGCTAATGGAAGGCACAACTGATGAAACGGATGGTATTCTAAAAGATTACCGCCTTGTTGCTTACTATGGTCAACCGAACTCCACTCAAATGGGCATTCTCGGTGAGATGGAACCTGAAGCCCTGATGACGAAATTAAAAGAACAAACACAAGCTTATTCCGATGCTGATCCAAACCGGCCAGCGATTCCAACAATTGAGTTAATCACAACGATTGCTCAGCGCGATCCAGGACCGAATGGAAAATATTATCATATGACCTCAGAAGAGGATATTGACGAATACGCAGAGCTTGCTAAGAAACATAATGCCATTTTAATGCTAGATGTTCAGCTTGGTCGTGACACTGCTCTTCATCAAGTGAAGCTTCTTGAAAAATGGCTTAAGCTTCCTTACGTTCATGTTGCCATCGATACGGAGTTCCACGTAGAAGAAGGTCAAACACCAGGTATCGATCTAGGTAGTGTGGATGGCTCAGAAGTACAGGAAGTTGTCGACTATGTATCTAAATTTGTTGAAGATAATGATCTACCTGATAAGATTGTTCTCGTCCACCAGTTCACTGATCACGCTGTGACGAACAAACAGGCAATCAAGCCAACAGATAACGTAGAGGTTGCTCTAAACTTTGACGGATACGGCGACTATGGAACGAAAATGTCGCTTTACCGTAAATTTGTTCGAAATGAGCCTGTTCAATACGGCGGATTTAAAATTTTCTATAACAAAGATAAACCGGTTCTAACCCCATCCGAAGTGTTGCAACTTGATCCAAATCCATCGATCATTAATTATCAATAATGGATGTCGCCCAAAAGCGCCTCACCCTTTTCTATAAGGGCGAGGCGCTTTTTTTAATCTTAGTTGTTTTTAAAACAAGTCTCACAAATGAACGTACCTTCGTTTTTCAGAAATGCTTTGATTTCCGTCATACCTTTATGTGAAGGATATCGCATCTTAACATAGACAACATCATTTCCTTTGATTTCTTTTTTACAAATACTACAAGTTGATTTTTCTCCGAACACTCCTACCACCTCCATAAAATGGTTATTTCTTTCATACGGACAAGTGTGTGAAATGTTTCAGAAATAGTGGTTATCCGGCTCATTTAATAGGTATACTTTTTCCATGATTAGCCAACCTATTCAGTGGAGGTGAATATCATGGACAAAAAGACACCAAGCAAAAGCGAAATAAATCAAAACAATAGAAACAAATTTACGAATGAATATGGTGCGGATTTAGATGAACAGGCGATGAATGGTGATTACGGCATGCTCGAAACTGAGGAAGAAGATCGAGCGAACAAAAAAGCGAAGAACTGATTAGATGGGGTCACCTTATCAAATAAGAAGGTGAGCCCTTTCTCTTTAAAAAGAATTGTGTCTTTATGTCCGTTTCTATTCACCTTTAAATCGGCCCATCACAAGCAATTTTTATAACTCCTCCATCAAAAAACAGGCTAATGTTGCAACCCTATAAACGCATTCAATATAAATCCGGTTGTTTCCCATATTTCAAAGTAATCATATATGGAAAGAGGAAGATCAATAATAGCAAGAAAACGACAACACCTCCAATAAACAAAGACACTGTGAATTTCTCGCTATAAAAAAGAAAGAACATCAAATAAATATGAAAAAGAATAAAGAAAGGAATATAGCGAGATCTTCTTAATTGAGAATAATGAGGTGCCTGACAGTTTGGACATGTTATCCCTGAAATAAACTGCTTCATTCCAATTGTATTCTTTGTCATCTCTATCCACTTAAATTGATAACCACAATTCTTACATTTCGGCATGCACCATACCCTCTCTCTTTAACATTCATTTATAGCATCATCTACCCTTTTTCAGCTAAAAATGAACTACTCAAGATAAGATTAATATCTGCTAATCTACTTCTTTTATTTTTTTAAAATCTCTCTTAATTACTCGTTTTGTACTTGAAGTTGATCCGTTATTTCCACCCACTCTATTTAGCTTATTCACATCATTTTTATTGTTCCTTAACTTACTCGCCCTGATCGTACGTTTGCAGAAAATTTTTTCTAACATATATGGTATAAACTATTACAACCACTGAAAAAAGCATATTCCCGAAAAAGGGTTGCTGAGATTGATTCGAAACAAGTATTGAACTAATGAATCCGAAAACAATGGAATAAGTAATCATCATCCAGAATCCCCACTTTTTCAACCTCATATATCCATAAATCATCCCTAAAGAAAGAAAAGCGATACCTACTCTCACTAACCTTTCCGGTGCATCCGGTAATCCAACTCGATCTGCCATTCCGATAGAATTCGCATTCGGATCATAAAAGACTGACGTTACTAGTAAAACAACAGCTCCAAATAAATAGAAATAACTTATGAGTGAAACACCTATAGGTCTTTTCAACGATCTCCTCCTTGCTCGTTAACTATAAAACGGTTAAAATTCTTCATCAACTTCTTCTTCCTTTTCTCGCTTTTGATGGTAGGTTCTCTTCTTTTCATCTTCTCTTATGAAAATAACTAGGTGCAAAGCGATACCAAATACAATAATGCTAATACCAAGCTCATCAAACCAAGTCACATAAAACCCATCAAAATAAGCAAACGAAAATAATAAAAAACCTAACGTTACATAAATCGCTGCTACAATATGTCCCATCTTGATTAACCTCCGCACTTTATTTCCTCACTCCCAATTATTTCAAAACAGTATCTTACTGGCAATCATTTCTTTTAGCAGCTTAAATTGTTCTTAGCAACCTCCGTCATTGCAACGTAAGAGAAACGTCGCCAGATGCATCTGATCCGCAAGTAATGACCCCTTACCTTCATTCTAATGACATCCACCTTTTCCAGATCTATACTAACCATAAGAAGGACGCAAAAGGAAGGACGTGAACAAGTGAAAATTTCACTCGACGTTGACGGGAAGTATCGAGAAACTAGCGTTACGATTCACTGCAAAGAAGTGGATGATTCAATTAAAGAGATACTCGATTATCTTAATACACAAAAAACAGAGTTCATTGTAGGAAAAAAAGGCGAGCAGCAGCACATTATAAAACCAAATCATGTGCACTACTTCCATTCAGAGGGGGATCAGGTCATGGCGACAACTTCCGATGGTGTTTTTAAAGTGAAGGAGAAATTATATGAGCTAGAAGAGAGTCTTCCATTTAGTACATTTATACGCCTCTCCAAATCCGTTATTGCTAATCTGCACGAAATCAATCATTTTGAGCCATCTTTTAACGGAACACTTGCTGTACACTTCCACTCTGGCAAAAAAGAATATGCTTCAAGACACTATGTAGGAAAATTGAAAGACGTTCTAAAAATGAATAGGAGGAACAAATAAATGAAAACATTTCTATTTAGAAGTATGATAGGACTATTTTTCGGGGGATTCCTGGCTGTTTTGCTGACGTACGCTGTGATCTTTTTCGGAGAACAAACGACACTTGATTCAAGCCTTTTTGTGACAAACTCCTTAGGTGCCATTTTCTGTGGATGGTTATTTACCGTCACACCCCTATACTTTGAAATTCATTCACTAAAACTTTCACAGCAAACCGCTTTGCATTTTTTCACAGTAACGATCGTTTACTTTATCTTAGCGTATGGAATCGGTTGGATTGAAGGTGGAGCAATAAACATTCTTATATTCCTCATTATATCAACCGTTTTTTATAGCGTGATGTGGATAGCTTTCTATCTATACTTCAAGCATGAATCAAAGAAATTAAATGATGACCTTCAACATATTAAATAATTGAGAACTTTCTTTATATAAAATCTTAATAGTATCAACTAAACTCTCGCCTTAATATGGTGAGAGTTTAATTTTTTATCAATTTATTTGATGATAACAGGAATTTACAGTCCTTTCTTCAAATATCATTTAATTATTTTTTCAATTAGATAAAATACAAATGAAAAGCGAATGCAAGTAGCATCCGCTTTCAAGAAGGCTTTCATATCTTAATTTCTGAATAGAAAAGACTCACCCACCAATATAGACACTGCCACATGTTCCAGGTGCTGGTTCATAATAACAATGATTTTTATATTGACCAGCGAAAGGCTGACCGTACCATGTAGGAGGACAAGGACCATATGGATTGAAATACCATAGAGAATATTTCCCTGGGTGTTCTCTCCAATAATCCAAATTCTTTTTCGCTAACCTTTTCTCAGCCGATCTTGCTCTGTTGTAGAAGACATTACCCTTTTGAACTGCTTCAAAAGAATAATTCCCTCCCTGGACTTGATAAATAACTTGAGGAATAGTTCTCACATCTTGGAAATCTAAACAATTCGCTTTTGCACGATTCACAATGACATTCCCTACATATAGCATGCCTTGCTTTCCTTCACCCTCGGCTTCAGCTCTCATCATCCTTGCCATTAAATCGATGTCTTTACTTGTATATTTTACTCTTGGCATTTTTCCCACCCCAACAGTATTGTATGAAAGAAGGCTGGTTTGATGTCATTATATTTATATATTGCTGAAGAAAAAAAGAAATGAATAGGTGCTTTTAAGATTAACTTGCTGACTTGAAGAATCATTATAATGGCACGTGTGCCCGTCAGCTCAATACTTAGTATGGTCGTTTAGATGAGCTTCTTAGAAATACTTCGTATAGAAATCGTACCGTAATTTTCCACTAAGCTGGGCGTACAATTTGGTTGTTTCACTTTTCTCGTGCCCCATCAAACTTTGGATTACCTCGAGAGGAGCGCCGTTGTTAATCATATGCGTCGCGTAGCTATGTCTTAATTGATGAGGGTGAATCTCTTTTTTTAGCCCTGCATTTCTAGAAATTCGTTTAATGATATAGCGAATAAGGTCAATACTCATCCGTCTTTTTGGCCTTCTTTCAGTTATAAATAAGCAAGGTTCAAGATCACCACGCTCATCAAGATAGCGTTTCAACCAGATTGAGCAGCGTGTGTTAAAATACACTTCTCTCTCTTTGTCCCCTTTTCCATGAACAATGACTGAATTTGTATGGAAATTAATATCTTCACGATTGATCTTCACAACTTCACCAATACGACAACCAGTTGAGTAAAAGAATTCAAACAAAGCTTTTTCCATCGTGTTCTGACAACCCTCTCTCAAGAGTTCAATTTCTATTTCAGTAAGAAACTTTGGTATCCTTTTACCAAGCTTAGGTTCTTTCAATTTAGCAGCTGGATTTTTCTGAATAAACCCTTCATCATAAGTCCATTTAAACAACGATCGTATACACCGGATACGATGCCCTAAGCTAGAAGGCTTTAAATGACTCCCCATTTTCAATAAATATGATTTAAGCTGATTTGTCGTAATCACATTCATATCAACATTACCAAAGTGACATAAGAGCTGATTGTACTGAAAATAGTAAGTCTTGAGCGTTAATGGAGAATATCCTTCAATTTTCTTATCAAGATTATACTTTTCCCAAACAAGCGATAACAACATTCACTTCACTCCCCCAAGTTACGAATCTAGTAATCTTGATTTTATTATGTCCAGGAAGTCGAAAGTTTATGCTAGAGTTCTTCAACAATCGCTCCGAGATTGCTTAATAAAACCTTTTCAGTAACCATCCAACCAAGCTTCAAATTCATCATTATTTTCAAGGTTTAAGTAATACTTAATAAATCTTACAAATTCTTCTGTATCAACTTCTTTATACTGATAGTGATCGAAATAGGCTTTCAGAAAATTTTCGGCTTTTTCCTTCCCACCATACTTCTGAAATAACATTCCTAACTTTGCCGTTGATTTTCCATAAATATATGAGCTTTGTTCTCCCATTAGATATTCATCCAACGTTAGATTAACCGGCAAAGGAAAGTCTTTACTTATTTCATTTCCAAATTCAAAAGAAAAATCAGTTTCCCCTAGATCTGAATAAAACAACATAGTAGCTAGTTCGCTCCAACCCTCATCTAACCAAGCATCATTATAGGGATCATTGCTTATCATCCCATAAAACCACTGGTGAGCCATTTCGTGGACCACCATACTCTTGAGTGAATCTGTATCAACTTGTTTCGTATTATAATAGGAACCTGCGGTGACGACCCCTGGGTATTCCATACCTATGCTATCCAGAATAATATCCAACTGGCTGTTTGGATAGATGCCTATATGTTCTTGAAAGTATTCAAGAGCATCTTTTGCTATAGCAGCAATTTCTTCCTCATTCTTCGAATGACCATCGACCCCAAATACTCTAATATTTGTATGATTCACTTGCCTCTCAACGATATAGGGACTTTCAAGCAATGCTAGAAATACTTCTTTCACGTTTTCAATTTTAAATGCATTTCCGTTATCACTTGGTATGCCATCTGCTTCACTAGTGGTGACGACCGTATAATTTGAAGGAACATTATATGTCAGGAGAAAATCACTGTATGGTGTATGATAGGATTCTCCTTTGAAACGGTAATCCTCCTTATTCCACCCATTTCGATATGTTGGCACCATAGGATACCATTGCGCTAAATAAAAATCCGACTCTTTTTTAGTAAACCTCAGACCTTTTTCTGGAAGTGTGAAGTTATATAAAAATTCTACATTTACTGTTTCATTAGGAGCTAATGCTGGAGTTAATGGTATCGTTAGCGAATCTTTTTGGAGCGTGAACTCTACTTTTTTTTCATTTAAAGAAACTTCAATCATACTAAGATCTGAAGGTGTTTCAAGCGAAGGAGAGTTTTCTGCGGTGAACATATTGGGTATGAAATAAAAAGGGATTTCATTCCAAGTATCGTTTGAAATATTCTTTATCAAAATAGAGGCTTTTACAGTGAAGGTCTCGTTATTGTCCATTTCAATCATTAAATCATATTTGCTTTCAGTACCAGGTGGAATTCCTACAGCGTTAAACTCTGAAGCCTTTAAATGATTTTGATCTATCACCTGATTAAAAGGTGCCTCGCAAGAACACAAAAATATCAGGGTAGAAAGAAGGTAAACTAGATACTTCAGTCTCTTCACACGTAATCCCCCATTAAAAAGTAGATTTTAAAGAAGGTGCTGACGCTTGTTTATTACCTAGCGACCTTGTATGTATATAACTGGAAGTAACTATAAATGTATCAAAATCTCAATTCTAAATCTATACATTCAACAGAAACACCTAATAACTAGCAAAGAAGCACAAAAAACTTAGTCGCAACAAAAAGAAGCGATTCTAAACTACAGAATCGCTCCGATTTAATGGAGCAAGTGGACAATTCAATGGCCCCCAATATTAAAAGAATCATGAGAACCGTCCCCAATCATTAGTTTTACAAATCTATATCCTGTTATATCGCAACCAAAAGATTTGTAAAGTTTGCGTGCCTTTCCCCTCTCTTCGCTAATGCTACTCAGAAAAAATATGAAATTTGAATCTGTACTCAAAGATCATTTTCTATATACTTAATCAATGCTTTAGCGATACCTTGATCACGATATTCTTTCTATGTAACATTAAACAGGTTTGTTTATTAGCTTCTTTTACGATTAAAAGGTAATGCTTTGCAATGCGATTCGAGGAGTAAACCAAACTGTGTATGGTTCTTTTTTATCTTTTGAAATTATAAGTAACGTATTTTCTTTTCTTTCTATCTTAATTACGTTCATAAACTTAAGTTCAATAAGTGCCTTATCATTATGTGCATTAATTAAATCTATTTTACATCGTTGTTCATGAATCGATACAAGCATGAGTAAACGGATACCAACATCATCCATTTTATTTATCATGAATATTCCTTGTTCCTTCTCATATAAATAATCAGGTTCACATTCAAATAACTCTATTAAATCATAGTCATCAACTTTAATACCCATACAAATACTCTCCTTAAGATTTTTTATGGACGGTTACCAATTTCCCATAAGGTTTTAAAACAACTTTAATATTATCATGTATATAGTAGAAAGTATCACTATCACCTGA
This sequence comes from Anaerobacillus sp. QJM3NY_32, assembly GCF_056173645.1. NCBI lineage: Bacteria > Bacillati > Bacillota > Bacilli > Caryophanales > Bacillaceae > Anaerobacillus > Anaerobacillus sp. QJM3NY_32. The sequence continues at coordinate 3,485,886 of NZ_CM149684.1, forward strand.
AGGAGAGGTTCTTATCTTTAAGTTTATCTGATATGTTAAAAAATCGTTGACTGAGTTGGCTGAACGATTAATGAAGATCGATCTTCAACCTCTACTCTGCTATGATATTACAGAACTACTCCGAGGTTGTTGATTAACAAATTAAGTAATAATCGAACTTTTTTACTGACACCTTAATTTCTTGATTTCGATATTAATTACTTACTTTCTTTAGTAAAGCTCATAGTGACTATATATCCCGTAGCAATAATACCACCAAGACTCAGCTCCTCATAACTATGAAAAAGAAACGCAGGGAGGATAGAAGTCGGGATAAACCAGGAAGAAGCAAGATAAAGTGATGGTAAACCAATAAGGGTTAGCTTTTGCACATTCACCCTCCACTTACCAGTTTTGTTGTATTCTTTTATTAGTAAAGGGAGACCTAGATATCCCCCAATAGATAGGTAGCTTAATGCTGCAATAATCTCCCAGGGAAAGACGTTAAAGGTTGCCCGCTGCTTGCTATCAAAATAATCATTCAGCTCTCCTAAGACAACTAATAACACAATAAATCCAGTCATATAGAGAACGTAGTGCCAACGAAATTTCATTATATCCCTCAAAACTTTTAAAATTTTTTCATCCTCAAATAAAAAGGCAAATCAGACTTCACTTTAGCCTAATCATCCAAAGAAATACTCCTAGAATTGATTAGAATGCTTACTTCTTTATTCAGCATTTGCTCCGAGTTAATGGAGCAAGTGGACAATTCAATGGCCCCAATATTAAAAGACTTGATATCGAGATAATTGGACAAGGTACCCTTCTTAGTTAGTATACAAATCTAGAATAAAAAGAAACTCATCAAGATTCCCAGCATAAATCCAACCACGTGGGAAACAGCTCCGCCCAAACCTATAAAGTTTCCTAAAATTGAATAGAAAATAATATAGTTTGTTTTCCAAGTACCTAATTGGAAATTGAATAGATCAGGAGTTTGTATAAATAGGTAAAATATACAACCTACCAATGCAAAGATCCCAGGAGAAGCCCCTGTTCCTTTATTAAATGAAGAAAATATAGAAAATAACAAGGAAACAATTACATTTCCAATTGTATAAATGAGAAGAAACATAATGCTTCCAATTTGGTTTTCTAGCACTAATCCGACGAAATAAATGCCAAAAGCGTTTCCCATGAGATGAATTATGTTCATATGAAAGAATGGAGCAGTAATGAGTCGATACCATTCTCCCTTACTCATATAGTCAAAACTCTTTCCTGTACCCCATTTAGACAATTTATTGCTCCACATTCTATCTGTGAAAAAAATAACTATGTAAATAACAAATAATGCAAGTGTCACAGGAGGGGTATTTAATATGGTAATGTTATCGACTTCCTTTCTAAAAGTGATATACAATATTTATTTACCTTTTTGTCTTTTTATTTTATTACCTCTATCCACAGTTACGGTGACTACTCTTATTAGATAATAGCTCCGAGTTTGCGGGAGACTTGAAATCGAGATATCTCCGAGTTTAACTTGTTCCTGATAGTGAGGACTCAAATCATGATACTTAAATATTTGTGATTATTTCTTACTTCTTCGTTCTAAAAGTATAGGTGCTATATTTAGTAAGATAGAAACAATTGTCAAAAACCATAATGCTCTTTCCATACCTGGTACTACATCCAGTAAAGCTGCCCAGTCTTCCACTCTTACCCATCGAGATACAAGACTGTATTCTGCACAAAGTGTTAATGATGTAAATGATAATCCCATCGCCATCGCAAGCTTATAATCCTTTCCTGCTGCATACAAAGAAAGGTTTATAACAGTTACTACTATGGCAATGACCCCTAATATTGCCCACATTACTATACCTCCATATATATTCACTTAAATTCTAACCCTTTTTACTTATTAAAGATTACTGCTCTGCCAGTTAAATAGGTTAAACCACTGATATTACTTGTGCTTATGTAATAAAGGGCTAATGCTCTATTGAACAATCGCACCCGTTAGTTTAACTACTCAAACTATTTCTGTTTTTTCTTTCTTGAAAATACCAACCAATAACATAACGAGTCCTACTGTGAAAATAAAGGGGAAAATATACCACATTATCAACCCTGCCCAACCACTTCCTACACTGACTGCATAGGTTAACCCTATCGCAAAAGCTAAAGCTGGTGAAATTGGTACCATAAGAGCAATGCCCCATACCTTATATTTTTTATTTTTTGGTTTATCTATGCTTAGCAGAAGAGCTACATACACACCTATAAATGCAATTACATACCCTATAACAATTGCCATTTTACCACTCCTCTCTGTTTTAATATCCTCTTCTTTCACTAGCCTGCTCCTAAACCTACATAGAGCGCTTACTTTTTATTAAGTAAACGCTCCGAGATTCTTGAATAACTACTTCACTTAAGTGTTTATGATATTCAGTTCTTTTCTATCTTTTTTTCTGATTAGCGTAAGAACATACAAGTACAAATAAACTGGAACCATGACAATAACCAATATTTCTTTATTCAATGAATTGCTTGATAAGAGTAAAGACAACACTAGACCTGCTAAAGAATAAATTATGAATTCAATGAGGGATCTGTATTTAGATAATGGTTTAAATCTAAGAAATCCATCTGCAAATAAAGTTGTGGGGAGACCGTAAACTATAAATACAATTGCAAAAAAAATCGGTAACGAAATTAAAGTAGCAAAAGTATCAGTATATTCTCTTTCTAATTCAAGCACGTAGTTAAGAGTAAATTCTCCAATTACTAAAACAAAAACTGAAAGTGGTGCTGATATAATTATTGCTAGTAGTATCTTTTGTAGATATTTCAATTCCTTCCCCCTCTAACCATACACGCGTCCACACTCCTGCCTAAAACCGATAGAGCGCTTCCTTTTATTCAGCGATTGCTCCGAGATTCCGGAAAACTTGATTCCGAGATATTATAATCCTGTGATAATTAGATATTATGGCTTTTCCCTAATCTTACCCCATTAACAACAACACCAATTGACCCTGTAATAATAAATACATAGGTAATGAACAAAGGTGTTGAGGATAGCGTTTCAGTAAATAATCTAAACAAACCAACCGCAAAAATAAGAAAACTACCTATTAGTGCAACAACTATTCTATTCGTCATTTTCACTCCTCCTAAATAAGTTATCTTCCCTTTCAAAAATTTAATGCTTTAAATGGAGATTCAAGATTCTATTTAGCAATCACCAACACATATGTAATACCAATTATTTCAAATTAGTGCAAACAACTCAATCTTTTCTTTCACACTAAAAGAAGCTTATCTTATTACAGATAAGCTCCGAGATTGTTGAAGAAAGGTTTGACATCACAATCACACCTTACAGTTCAAATGGTATCTAAACTTTTTGTAAGTGCGTAGCCTTAAAGTTACTTGGATACTTTAAACCGTAGCCGATTGTCCGATCCATTCCAATATGTGCGACCCAAATAATACTTAATGCCAACATCAAATCTTGATGTAAAATAACACTAAGAATGATGAGTATTAACGGAATGACATACGTATGTCCAAAATTATAAATAGTTGAACCTATTGAATTATTAATCACGTACCCCAACATAGATAGATCTGGTACAAGTAAACAAAGGAAGAATAGCCACCAACTCCCGTCTATACTGGCATAAAAATACACTGAAACAAGTAAGACAATCAATCCTTCAATATGTAATAATGATTTACTCATTTTAGACCCCTCATTCCAATTCTCACTAATTTTTGTATTCTAACAGATTAGGTTTCACAAATCGTTAATTTCTCCGATTAATACTAATAATCCAAGAATATCGTCCCAACACATAAACTGGAATGCTATTCCTCAATCGCTCCGAGATACTTGAATAACCACCTAAAATCTATTAGCTAGTGGAATTAATTGTTACTGCATGGTTCTCATTTACTACTATTTGATCATTCGTATTTACCTCTAGATCAATTGGATAAATAGCAGAAACCTTATCAGAAAATATCCATCTTCTACCTGGTTGAACTAACAAAATAAAGACGCCAATTGCACGATTCCCCATAAAATTAAGTGATTCGTCGCTTATTTGTTTGTTATCACGCTCGTTAATCCCAAGGTCCATTAATTGTCTTCCAGTTTTTATTGCATCATCCACAGTAAGGCTAATTTCACTAATACTTAGAATGCTACTTTGTGAAAATGGTTCATCACTAGCTTTGGTTATAGAATGTCTGGAGATAAACTCAACTACATTTTCAGAAGGGTCATAAAAGTATAGTGAATGGCCAGGAAGGTTTGGGAAATCCGCCTCATCTTTTCCTTCTTCTTCATTCAGTTCAACTTTACCTTCTAACCATGCTTTAGCCTCTTTAAATTTATTTGAAGGGATATTGAAAGCAAAGTGGTAATAAGGATCGCCTTTTACATTTCTTGATGTGAATTTCAATTGACTTGAACCAATTGATACCTGAAAACTTTCTTGGCATTCTTTTGTTAATGGCATACCTAAAGTTTCTGTATAAAAAATTTTCATTTTATCAAGATGTTTTGTTTTTAAAGTAAGCCGCCTTATCCTCACAAGGTATTCTCTTCTCCTCTTAGGCGTACTATTTCCATCCACTTTGTCATTTCAAATTTCCCACTTTCTTGTTTGAGTTCGTCCGGAACAGAAACAAAACTCATGAACTCCAAACTGTTTCCATCTGGATCTTTAAAATAGACAGAAGCATTCCCCTGATTAGGCCTTACAAATGGCTGCACTGATGTCCTGTTTCCGAAAGGTACAGCTTCTATTCCTTTACTATGCAACCAATTCACAGAGTTCTTCATCTCTTCAAATGGAATTCTAAAAGCCACATGTCTTAGTGATGGGTGGTATGCGGTTAAATATTCTTCTCCTTCCCAGAGCCCTAGCCAACTTTTATGCCTCTCAATCCAGATAAAAGCAATTCCAACTCCTTCCCAAGCAAGCTCTAACCCCAAGCTTTGATAAAATTGAATAGAACATCTTAGATCTTTAACTGGTAAATGAGCTTCGTAAAGTCCTTCAATCATATTTATCCACTTCCTCTTTTCATATTTTCTATGAATTAAGTGTATATAGGAATTTAATATGACGCCTCGGCTGCGAGCATTAAATAAGCTACAACTTTAGAAGGAGACTTATACATGAGCCAGATAATCTTACTAGAGATTATAATCCCAGCATTTAAAAGAGCCTATCTTATTAAAGATAAGCTCCGAGATAATGGAAGACCCAATATCAAATTACTTTTATTCATTCCGTCATTCTTACTCAATCTAAATATTTTATTATTGTTCTTTTATCATTTAGATCTAAAATAATCTCATAACAAAAGGCTACTATTAAACCCGAGCAGATCAATTTTAAATATCTGCCTAAAAAACTTATATTTTCTTAAACATCAAATAAACACCTGCAATAAAAGGGATAATTAGGAGAAAATAAACGGGCACTTGAATGTAATATATCCAATGATTATAAAAAGATGAAGTGCTCTCATCTGCCACCAAACAAAGAACTGAGATCATAATGACTAAAGCACCTACAAGACAAGTAGAGCAAGTTAATAATAATCCATAAAGTTTATAAGATGACATCAACAGTTCCCCTCTTACCAATAATTTAATCTAACAGTGTTTTATAACAGCTAATTTATATTAAAACCACTAAAAAGGTTTTTTTTACACTTCTATTTTGTGTTTTTTAGCTATGTTAAAGCTTATTGTGGATATTGGAGCTAAAAAAGGGGTTTCTCAGGTTATTCAAAGATCGCTCCGATTATATTGAATAGAATCAATGGATTACTTTTGGTTAAAACATTCCTCGCAAATGAACTTACCTTCATTATTCAAGTATGCTTTTATCTCTGTCATACCTTTTCTCTCAGGATATCGCATCTTTACGTAGACTACATCATTTCCTTTTATTTCTCCACCGCAATTTGAACATTTTGGTGTATTTCCAAACATCTCTTTCACTCCTAATAAAAACTTAGTTTAGTGTTATTACGATAAATCTGTAAAAAAGTTCCGAGATTGTGTAATAAGATTATTTCTTTTTAATTATGTATACACCTATTAGAACAGATATTAAAATTAAAATTACTGATGTCCAAGGGATGCTTGGATTACTTGAACCAAGGCTACCTCCAGCTATCATAAAACCCGCAGATTCTTTAACTGCATTTGATAGCTGATCAAAACCATATGCAATAACTGCTGTTAATAAAGAAAAACCTATGAGTAATAACCCTGCTACTCTATTATCCATCCAAAAACACCTTTCATTCTAAAAAATATTCCTGTGTATCTTGCAGTAATCGTTCCGAGATACAGGAAGATCACTTGTAAAATATTCAATTGTACCTATCTCGCTTTAACAACAATTATCTCTTAAGCCAGTTTCAAACTTTCAAGATGATTTCATTCGTTTGTACTTCTTATACTGCATTATTACAAATACACAAATAACTATAATGAATGAAATGGTAATAGAATATCGAGAAATCATAAAAAAGAAATCCGGATATGTAATTTCTACAACTGAAGTCACTCCATTTACATCTGTTGTAGACTTCATTCTACTTACACCAGCAAACAAAATTAAAAAGGAAATAACCAATGAATATAAACCAGTTTTAACTAACATCTTTTCCAAAATGAATCCCTCCGTATAACGAAAAAAGGCTGCAGAATTTGCTCATTAACAATTATTTCAAATCAAGGCGAATAACTCAATCTTTTACTTCATATTAGAAAGAGCTTATCTTTTATTACAGATAAGCTCCGAGTTAGTTCAGCAATCTTCCTTTATGCCTCACCCATTCCGAAGCCAAGCAAAAGAAGGAATCCTATTGTGATAAGTGCAATAACATTAAGTAGTGATAATAACCATTTACCAACACCCTTTTTACCTTTAATCCCAAAAATAACTCCTAATAATGGGAATAAGAGCATTGAGATTATTGCTATTTTACCTAATGAACCGAAAGAAAAGCCATTTATCATCAAAGAAAACAAAATAATAAATGTTCCTAAACAGATGGTTGAAAGGACATTGTAATTTTTCAATTTAACCCCTCCTAATTTTGAACTGTTTAAACTAAACTTTAAATTACTTCCTTAACTCTTCTGCTACGTCAGTTTAATTAGCTCAATTCCCTTTGCTTATGTAAGAATGGCGAATATTCTATTGAGCAATCGCGCAAGACTTGATTTCGAGATTTCTTGGAATAGATCTTAAAATAACGCTCCGAGATACTTGAAGACTTGTTTCAGAGATATCTTCTAGCAAATCCAAACAGAAATAATAAAGTTATCTACCATTAATGATTAGAGTTCTTCCGTCTTGGATCTTTTAATATCAAAAAAACTTATCATTCCACAGACCAATACGCCTAATAATAAAACACTTGTAAGAATCCAATTATCTCCCCAACTATTGATCGCACTAATTAAACAACTTAATGCTATAGCAAACGCTCCATACTTCGCTCGCCATTTATCTAATTTAGACAAATTAGCCCTCTTCATCCTACACCTCCAAAAAAATCAAGCACTCAAATCAAAACTTTATACTGGAAACGCTCCGAGATTGTGGAACATTGATATTTGTTATGATTGTTTCCAACTACTAGTTTGTATCCTTAGAACAGAAGCCATTACTCCTATGAGGCAAAAGATAATTCCTACTGGCAAGATGAAGAATAGTAAAAAGTCTGGAATTATTCCAAGGTACGGTAGAATTGTACATACCGGAACTGCAACGGTCAGAGTTAATAAGATAATCAAATCAAGTTTTTTGGTATTCAAATAAAAATCCTCCTAAAAGCAATACAATAGTTTTATTAGCATCTAATCTAAGTCAAAATGCTTAATACCAATTATTTCAAAATAGAACTAATAAATCCATCTTTTTCCCCAAAAGAGCCTATCTAATTAAAGATAAGCTCCGATTTTGTGGAAGAAGTAAAACAAAACTTCTTCTTCCACTACTCTGTTAGACCGAACCCCATAATATGATCAGTATAAAGAGCATAACTATCATACTCAATGACATTGTCAGGGTTAGCAAATGGGACAATCTTTACATTACTCAAAACAAGCATCCCGTTAAAGTTTGTCACGCTGCCTTCATTTATTAGAGGGAACATAGTATCCTCAGATTTCAATAGCGCCTTATCAAGTAACGTCATCTTGCTCTCATTTGGCTCTGCGGTATTTAGTTTATCTGCAATGATTAAGGAATTTGATGTAGTGATTTGAATCTTTCTCTGCTCCTCCACTCCATCTTGCATGTCCTCTACTAGGCATTGTGCCGTCATTATCGATAATTTCTTCATGTCGTGTCCTGGGTTTAATTCATGACCTGTAAATTCAACTTTCAAGATATATCCCTCCATTTATTCATTCTTCCAATACCAATTATTTCAAAATAGTTCTGAAAAATCCATCTCTTATACAAAAAAGAACATATCTATTTTGAGATATGCTCCGAGATACTGGAAGATGGTAAATTTCGTACAAAAACTTATGATACACTTAGATTAAGTAAGTTCAATATCTAACATTTCTTTTTTCTCGAACGGAAGGATTAGGGGTGGACTTTTATGCTTTGGCTTATGTTAATAGTAATATTTCTGCCTTTTATAGCAAGACGGATAGAAAGGCATTTTCAGCGATTAAAAAAAGAAAAAAATGAAATGAAGGATATCTTCAGTGATTGAGAGAAAATAATATCCAACTTTTTTACCTATTGCTTTAGTTAACAAGAAAAATATACCACAGAGGAACTTCCACAACACTGGAAGTTCCTATTTTTTGTGAAGTATCACATTAAACTTTAACATAGCCATTTAATTAAAAGCTCCGAGATTGCTGAACAGTGAATATCAGTCACCAAACAGTTTATAATCAATCTCTACTTTCAACCGATCAATTTTTTTGTATCCAAACCTTCCAATTATCGTAACTTTCTATGTTGATTACTTTATCAACTTTTTCAATCTCCTTGTTTTTTGAATCACTCTTTAAAAAGCCTACACGATATCCTTCATCGCTCTCTAACATTATTTCAAAAGGGCTCCAATTTTCATTTGGTGCCATTAGGTGTGTAATGTTGTTCACTTTCCACCTATTATCTTTTTCTATGAAATGAACTTCCGCAACCCAAATTCCCTTTTGTGTATATGTCCCTTCTAGTACCACCAAAGTTAAATCATCGGCTACTTGATGAGAACCATAAATCTTCACATCTTTAAATTTATCGTACTCATCTATTGCCTTTTCTGGACTGTTTTCACCGTCTTCTTCCCACTGAATACAACCTGCTAAACTAATAGCTATCAACAATACAAGCATAAAAAATCTTATCCTCAAGATTTCATCCCCCCTTCTGAATAGATTTCCAATTTACTTAAAATTAATTTTTCTATAATACGACTAATCCCTTAATACCAATTATTTCAAATTAGTGCGGATAACTCAATCTTTTACTTCAAATTAAAAAGGAGCCTATCTTATTACAGATAAGCTCCGAGATTATGGAACAAGTAACTACTCATTAAATGTATGGAGAATTTAATTATTACTGTTTATAGATGAACTTATAACCAAAGTAAATAATCAGTAATGCTATAAAAGTAACTATCAAGTTTTCTATGGATGCACACAATTCTCCTCCGACACAGAAAGATGGCTCACTCGGATTTTTGAAAATGGATGATATTAAGCGAATACCAAGCCCCTCCTTAAAGAGTGTTTAAATTGGTATATTCGCTTTTCTCACAGTGTATACTTAATCTTTTCAGCAAAGCACTATCGCCTTGTCCTTCAATAGCTCCGAGATAATGGAAGACTTGGTTTCGTGGATATGTTGGAGCAGTTCTTAAATTAAAGCTCTTCGTTAATGGTACAAGGTTCTTGTTTAAGAGATAACTACCTCAACTACATCTCCATTTTTTAAGATGAATTTATCACGAAGCTTTATATCGGTGGCAATTTCAATAATTGTCTTTGGATGGTCGCCATTTCCACTCTCATTGGCATCAGTTCTTAAAATAAATGAATTCCTTCCAAATATTTCACAAGGGAGTATACTGACAGATACTGCTCCACCATATTCTTCTTTTTCCAAACGTATAACATCATAAGGGAGATTATATGGTTCATTTAGTTCTACATTCAATGTTCCAGGAAACAAAACTACCCCTGTCTTCTCTTTATAAATGTCCTGATATTTTTCAATCCAATATGAATAATTGCCTAACCCACTCACTACTTTCCCTGAGAGTTTTATCAATTATAAAACACCCCTTATTTCAAGAAATTATTAGTATTTATTGTCAATACCAATTCTTAGTTATCTTTTAAATCCTTTCCCAACTACCAGTTCTTTTTGAACTAAACTGCTCCGTTACCACAAAAAGCGATCCCCCCACTGTGCAGCTATCGCTCCGAGTTTGCGGAAGACTAGATTTCAATACAACTCCTATACTTTATGACTTTTAAAACTTTGGAATGCTTTTACAGCCTCATTATTAGAATCTTTGCTTAAAATGAATTCACATACTTCTTTCAGTTCGTGATTTGAAATTAGTTTATTTGGAATTGAACCAAAGAATAATAACATCTCTCTATAAGCTAGATAATTAGGAGAAAGTTCTATAGCCCTTCTCGTATGGAATAATCCTGATTTGTATGCGCCTTTATAGTCTTTAAAAACATGACACATGAGGTTACAAGCTATTCGATGTAACCTACTATCTTCTTCACTGCTTAAAAGGTAATAAATGAATGTATAAACACTAATGTCTTTTTCTTCAAATGCTATTACCATTATTTCATTTGCAAATTCATCCATATCCATTTCGCGTTTAATAACCCTAGCTTCTTCAAAATCACCATCTGAAATAAGCTTAGCCAAATTAGATTTTTTCAAAATAAGCAAGCTCCCTTTCCTAATAAACCTACGAAATCCATCCAATTTAGTTTAATACAAGCGAATGTTTTGAAACTGAGTCTTCAACAATCTTTTCCCCATTCTTTATTAAAGAAAATGCGACTATTCTTAATGAATAATCGCTCCGAGATAATGGAAGAAATACTTTCTACATCTACTTTAATCACGCTGCCTTTTACCTATGTTATAACCAGTAATAATCCCTACTATTGTAAGAAATAAAATATCCTCTTCAAAGTCATTGAAAAACACCCCATATAATGCCCAAACTATTATAAAAGTAAATATTGAAATAAATAATCCTTTCATCTTCATTCCACCTTTTATACCTTCAGTTCAATATCTAAAACTCTATTCCAATTGTTTCAAAGGAGCGTAAATAACTCAATCATTTATTTTACAAAAAAAGCCTATCCTATTACAGATAAGCTCCGATTTTATGGAATAACTTAAATTAACTTTTTTACTAATATTAGTTACTTACTCTTTAGAATTATTGTACAATTAATGTTGGAATATTTTAAGGAGGTATTTTTTATGTCAAAAACTTTAGCTGTTAACTCCACAAAAGTAGCAGGAGTGAGAGCAAGTTAAAAATCCAATAACCTGACGTGCTTTAACTCCTGCTAATACACCATTTGAATGTAATTTCATTTATAGCAGGAGGAACACTAATGAAGAAATATACACTAGCCGCACACAATATTAATTTCTTATTTTGGTCGCAAATCTTTGGAAGTATTCGATTTATCACACCAGTGCTAACTTTGTTTTATTTTTCTCGAGGATTAGATGAAACACTTATTCTTTTAGTCATGACTTTCTTTAGTCTCGGAGTTCTAATAGGTGAAGTACCTACTGGTATATTTGCAGATCGTTACGGAGCAAAGACCTCTTTTTTAGTAGGCTCATTATTAGGTATTGGTAGTCACGCTTTATTACTTTGGGCTTATGATCCTTGGGTTTTCTTTTTAAGTAGCTTATTAACCGGAATTGCTGCAACCTTCTTTAGTGGCGCAGATGAGGCTTTAATTTATGAGTCGTTAATCTTATCAAACGAAGAGAATAAGATGGATAAGGCGATGGGTCAAATTGGTTCCGCAAAATTTTTAGTTACAATTATTGTTGTTATTATAGGTGCGATTCTAGCAAAAGATTTATCTGATGGACAATTTAAACGGTTAATTGTTTTAAGTTTGTTTTTTATGTCCATTGAATTCGTTTTGTTATTGTATATAAAAAATCCAACAAACCAAGGAACATATACCAATGATATTCGATCACAACTTAAAGAGGGATTCTTTGTAATAAAGAAGCATCCTCAAGTTTTATGGATGTTTATGAATATTACTCTCGTATTCATTCCCGCGACTGCAATTTTTGGAGAGTTTGATCAAAAGTTATTAGTTGATGCAGGTCTTCCTGTTTACCTTATTGGTATTGTCTATGCTGGTGCTGCTCTTTTAGGATTTACAGCATCAAGGTCAATAGGTTGGATGACAAAGAGGATAAGTCGTGTACATCTCTTATTTATAACAGGTCTTTTAGCTGTTTTGGGTCTTATAGGAGTTGCAACATTCACCTCCTATCTGGGAACGGTATTAGGAGTGTTATTAGTTCTTAAACTTGTAAGTGCAATTAGATACCCTGTTTACTCTCAACTTTCTAATGAAATCATTCCATCGAATGTTAGGGCAACTACGATCTCTCTTCTATCCATTTTAGATTCAGGATTTGACATTCTTATTTTTCTAACTGTGAGTAGTTTAGCACTAACTGGATTTTCAATGATGTTTGTTGTATGTGCAGGAATTGCTCTAATAGGCACACTAATTCCAGTGGTACCTAGAAAAGCTATAAACTTAGAATAACTACTGAAAAACACTCGTATTCATCGAGTGTTTTTCATATATATTCAAAGTTTTTAGTGATTCCCACCAGTTATGTAATTCACAATATTACCAGTAAACATCAGAATAAAAAAACTAAACAACATAAGTGTGTTAGATACAATTAGCCAATAGTTTCTTATCAACGCTGCAGAAACTATACCAACTGGAGCTATAATAAATGTTATAAGCCAAAAAGGACTAGCAACTTGAAATATTACGTTTGGAATCCAAACACTCACACTCAAAATCAGGCTAGATATAGCCAGTATATTTAAAAGATTTTCTTTGTTCACAACATCCACCTTTCTTTATCTAGAAACTGAGTCTTCCGTTAAGCTACCCATACCTTTAGTACCAATTATTTCAAATTATTGGGAACAACTCAATCTTTTCTTTCACATTAAAAGGAGTCTATCTTACTACAGATAAGCTCCGAGTTAGTAGAAGACTTGAGTTCAAAGTACTTTTTTAAACGAGTCGTTAATTATTATAATACTCTTCTTGAAGTATGCTCATAAGGATCTCATCTGAATATGTATTGTTCATATATAGGGATTGCCTTAAGACTCCTTCTTTTTTAAAGCCTGCTTTTTCGTATGCTTTAATTCCTCGAAGGTTATGCGAATATACTTCTAATTCCAAACGATTGAGTCTAAGTTCTTCAAAAGTAAATTTAAGTGCAAGTTTAGTTGCTTCAGTACCATAACCTTTGTTTAATACTTTTTTATCGTGAAGTGATATTCTAAAGCCAGCCTTTTTATTTTCTAGGTCTATATCTAACACTGCTAAGTCACCTACTACTATATTATGATCCAAGGTACAAATAGCAAAATCATAGCGCGTAGAATCTTCACTAAACTGTTTGTAACTTTCAATAATTTCATTCAGTTCGAAAGACTTTCGAGTGCCGGTCATATATAGAAACTCTTTATCCTGAGTTGACTGAAAGATGCTTTCCATATCTTCATCTTTAATAGATCTTAAATACACATAATGACCTTTTATCATTTTAGATTTAGCCTCCGGACAATCATTTATTGTGAAAATAAATCAAGTATCTTATTGAACAATTGCTCCGATTTAATCGCTGACATAGAATTAATTAAAACTTCTTAATTAATTCTATGTCAGCGTAATGATCAGCTCTATATTCATTATCTCCATAAAATCCATTAATCGTATCTAATCCAAGTCCAGTCCAAAATCTAATAGCCGGCCAATTTTTTATTGCTACACTTGCTCGGACCTCTCCAAATTTATACTCTCTTAAAATACTTAAGAATTCACTAATGACTTCTTTCCCTAGTCCTTGTTTGTGATATTCCTTGTCGATGTATAGATAGTTAATATAATAGGTTTCATTCTTCGGATATCCTTGATAGGTGGTAAGTATTCCAACAATAGTATCCGTTTCCTTCACTCTAATCACCTGGATTTTAAACTTGTCTTTGGTTCCATTGGGAGGTAAGTCGCCATCAGTAAAACAGCGATAAGCATATTCATAATCTAGGCTACCGCCGTCCCATTGGTGTATGTATCTCCCTTGTTCATATAACTTTTGAACAATATGAATTTCATTTTCACTAAGATCTTGAATTGTAAGCCTTGCTGTTTCCCACACACTTGGAATTAATTTCATCAGCACTCTTAACTCACTCCTGTATTCTTGAAGATCGTTCTTCAACACTTATGTTGCTATGATATTCCAGAATTGCTCCGAGATTATCGAATAATGTATGAGTCATATATTTTCTAGTTTGCTAGTTAACATTCCCTTGAAAAGTGTAAGCTGAAGAAGATTTCATTAATTCCTCTACTCCATTTTTATGGTAGGGCATTAACTCGTTAGCAGTATTAAAGTCTACCCACTCTATCTCAGTGATCTCATTTTTATCTTCAATTTGAACCTCTCCATCAATAACAGTAGCTTGAAATGTAAACATTAAACCGTGATGTTGCTGCTTAGTGAAAAATGCTTCATTAACTGCTAGAATCGGTCCTGCTTCAATTTCTAAACCAGTCTCCTCTTTTGTTTCACGAATAACTCCTTGTTTTAAGGTTTCTCCAAATTCAACTGCTCCACCTGGCAAAGACCAAGTTGAATGTGCATTGTTCACCATTAATACTTTTTGTTTTAATGGGTCTAAAATAAAAGCATAAACTACATCTACTCGCTTCATTTCTAAAACTCCTCTATTTGTCTAATAAATAATTTACTGGAAAGAGCGATTACCTAAGTATGCGGTAATCGCTCCGAGATTGCGGAAGATAGAAAACCTTTAATGATGTGGGATTATAAAATTTTTGAGAACTCATTGTTCCTTTTATTCGATTTGTTCAATTTCTTTTGTATGAAAATCAATAGTATAGATCTTTTTTACTTTTACTTTGCCACTACTATGATCGTAAACTCTAATATAATATTTTGTTCCTTCTTCTTTAATAAAGTCTACGGTGTATTTCTGCTTTTCTTTGTCACTTAGTTTATTAAAAATCATAACTTCTGCATCATCCTTAGATAATTTGCCATTCTTTTCGGCTATTTCATCACTAACTGTTACTCCGCTCTCGACTTTTTTCTCAGAAACATTTCCTGCGCAGCTTACCAATCCAAATAGTAAAGTAGCCATTACAATGCCAAACGATGAGCTTCTCTTCATAGGAACACTCCTATCTTACAGCTTCTTTCCCTAAATCCAATATTAAGAAAACGCTCCGAGATTGTTGAAGATCACTCAAGAGTTCTTTAGTCGTTATTATTAAGGTAACAGGATGACCACAAAAATTGATATAGAGATAGCATTTCTAAACCTTTTTATGGATTCGTAATATATATGGTTTCTTTTCGTTAATTAAATTCGGTGGAATCCTTACGTATCTTTGGTTACATCTTCAAGAATCTTTTGTCCCTCTAGTACTGTTATTCTAAATATGCGTAAATCTTATGGAGAGTTTTTACTCTGCAGCAGTTATATTAGTTATGTGTTATAAAGACCGGAAAAACGCTGGCGATGCGTCTATACTTGCTAAAAAGTCTTTCATATCTGCTATTGTATGGGGATTATAGTATTCATACCTTACGCACAAGACTCAAGAGAGAGAACTGGGAGTGATTAGGGCTTCGAAACGAAAAAGCTAATACTTGTAGAAATCGGAAAATAAATGTTCGATGACTTCATATTCTTGATCACTATAGAGCGGGTTACCCGTAATACTAAATTGGTCTCCACAGTTTGTGTTTGTTACGTGATGAACTTCATAGCTTTGACCTTCTTTTCCATCAAAATGAATACTACCTGAGCGACTCCGATAAATACAAGAATCATCAATCCTTGTTCTTTTGCCATCACTAGTAACGTAATAAAACTCATCATTTATCATACCTTTAGGCTCATCAGAAGATGTCTTTGCTACACCGTATTCTATACGATCTTCTACACTTGTATATTCTAATTCTTCTTTAGAGACTTGAATTACTTTTTTACCCTTTTCTTTTACCAGACGAGGTTCCTCTTCTTGGTTATATTTGACGACAATAACGCCTTCATACCCCTTAGGAATGAGATACTGCATATCAGTCTTTTGTTCTAAATCGAGTTGATAAAAACCCCATACCCCTGCAAACAACACTAGGACGAACAAGGTGTTGCTAATAAAAGATTTCGTTTGAAACTTTCTAAGTTTGCGATTCTGCCATTCTTCCGCTGTAAAGAAAAAGACCGCAGCTCCAACAGCAACAACTGATAAATCCTCAATTACAAAATATGTAGCAACCGCTAAAGAAAGATGAATAAATGCAGCGACGATAAAGCGATAGGATGATAATTTGTTCGAAACCCAATCAGATAAAAGAGATACGGGAATTCCAAATATTAAAGTACCAAAGGCTGTATAAGCCATAATGACCACTATAAACATGAAATCATCAATCCCAAATGGTTCACTTGAACCAATAAACCCACTTAGCATCCACAATAACCCCATAAATAACGTAGTAAATACAGCGGACAGAAGTTTATTTTTAATTGGTTTCTCCTCCCTTGTTAACCATTTAATAAAATGCTAATGTGAATTAATTCACATTAGCATTTTATCACAAATAGGGTTATTTCTAATACTCTTGTAGAAAAAGGTCTGATCCGATTAAAAGACTGAAATGCTTCGTAGCAAAGGAATGATTAAGAGAATCTGTCACAAAAAGTTACAGGAACGATCAGTTTTGGAAAGTTTAAAAAGTTTTCTCATTTTGATATTCACTATTGTATATGAAAACAGGGTGCAAGGTTGCGGTCCATTAGCGGTTGTTGATACTGGAGCTAAAAAGGGAAACCCGTCCAAAACTGGTTTCCCCACTTATTCAAAAATCGCTCCGAGTTTGTTTAATACTGAATCCTTATCCAACCAGCATCCTTGGGAAAGTCATCTCTAGTAAGTAATCGTTTTGAGATTAACTGGCGATAGGATGTGATCGTTCCATCGTGTGACACGACATAAATATTCCCTTTCTCTTCTTGCTTGCACCCTCTCAAGAATTCTTCTCCAATAATCCGAAACTCTTTCTCTGGTAAAGCATTTATACCATCTTTCCAAAGCTCTTCAGAAACCTGGTGATCTAAATTAAATTCAGGAAATACCTTTTCAATGTTTTCCCGTTTCATCATTATGTCACAAGGAAGCGTTCGCCATTCTTGTTTTTGTGGAAACATTCTTGGAGAAACCAGGGGACTAACAATTGCTTTAACTTTCGCACTTCCTATCCATATTTGAGCAGTTTCTAGCGTTCTTTGAGTAGGACTTATAATGAGCGTGTCTTCACTTTTCAGATGAAAAGTATCTCTTAATAAATATGCTTGCTCTTTTCCTTCTTTTGTTAGAGAAGGATTTTTCATATGTAAACTATTAGGTGTATCTAGTGTATGCTGTCCTTGACCATGTCGTACAAATATTAGTTCCATAATTCCCTCCCTAAACTTATTATTTACTCTTTAATCGCTCCGAGATTATGGAATACCTCAAAAACTGATTTATTTTTCAAATTCGATGTTTGGTAGAAGCGTAACATTATCTTGTTTGCTTAAAATATTTGTTACATCTTTTACCGAATCTTCATCTAATCGGTATGTTAGGCTATCTTCTGGTAAAAGACTTTGAATGAACCCTTCTCCATCTTCAGTAATCCATAATTGAAACGCTTTATTATTGCTTCCTTGTGACTGCTAGACTAAAGTAGACAGTTTTCGCTATATAAGATGAAACACTTATTTACCCTAATATACCAGTTAAATAAAGAGCTCTACCATTGTATGATTAGATAGTTTATATCATAGATCAGTGGAGGGCCGAACAAAGGTGGATAAGTGGGAAATGTATATGGAAATTCAACAGCTAATCAAACAGGGATTTAGTAAGTCTAAAGTGGCAAACAAGCTAGGAGTATCAAGATCGACTGTCTATCGACACCTTAAGAAATCTCCTTCGGACATGGCCGTATGGGTAGAATCCTTACAAACAAGAAAGAAGATTCTTGACCCCTATAAGGCGTTAATCTTATCTTGGTTGAATGAGCACCCTGATCTTACAGCAGCCCAGGTACAAGATTGGTTAATGGAGAGGCACAAAGATCTTAAAATTGGTGAGAGCACGGTTCGTGCTTTCGTAAGAGAGTTACGGAAAGACTATCAAATAACGAAAGAAACGTCACCAAGAGAATACGAAGCGATACCTGATTCACCCATGGGGCAGCAGATTCAAGTTGATTTTGGTCATACAAAACAAAAAACATCTGATAATAAAGAAATGAAACTAAACTTTATTGCCTTTGTTTTGTCTAACTCAAGATATAAATATCAGGAATGGCTAGATCGACCATTTACCACTCAGGATGTCATTCAGGCACATGAAAATGCGTTTCAATGGTTCAGTGGGATTCCAAAAGAATTAGTTTATGACCAGGATAGCCTTATAGTTGTGAGCGAAAATGGTGGCGATCTTATTTTGACGAAAGAATTTCAGCAATATAGAGAAACGAGGAAATTAAACCTACGGGTTTGTCGTAAAGCAGATCCAGAAAGCAAAGGAAAGATCGAAAATGTGGTCGGGTTTATCAAGTACAATTTCGCCAAACATAGAGTGTTCCAAAATATTGATGCGTGGAATGAACAAGGATGGGAAT
This sequence comes from Anaerobacillus sp. QJM3NY_32, assembly GCF_056173645.1. Taxonomy (NCBI): domain Bacteria; kingdom Bacillati; phylum Bacillota; class Bacilli; order Caryophanales; family Bacillaceae; genus Anaerobacillus; species Anaerobacillus sp. QJM3NY_32. Next base: position 3,504,950 of record NZ_CM149684.1, read on the forward strand.
GGTTACATCGAACAGGTAACTATAAAATCCACAATACAACAAAAAAAAGACCGGTCGAAGTGTTCTCCTTGGAAAAGCAACACTTAAGACCAGCCAAAGGAAATATTCATTTCCTAAACAATTATGAAAACAGTATAACAAGAAGTGTGCATAAGGACAATACCATACGGTATTTGTCTAACAGGTACTCTCTTCCATTAGGAACGTTTCATAAATATGAAACTGTCTCAATCAAGGAAACAGATGATCGACACTTATTAATCTATCACCGTGAGACTGGAGAACTTCTAGCCAAACATCAGATCCCGGATGGCAGAGGACGCTTAATGAAAGATCGGCAGCATACGAGAGATCGTACAAAAGGGATAGATGCCTTTATAGATAACGTAGCTAATCGGTTTGAAGAAACAACAATGGCGTTTGATTACCTGGATAAACTTCGTGAGAAGTATCCAAGATACATTCGCGATCAGTTACAAATGATCCTAAGAGAAACAAAACAACAAAACGCACAGATTCTAACGGCAGCTCTACAAGAATGTATAGAAAGAAACTTATATAGTGCAACAGATTTCAGCGATATCATTTTATACCTTCAACGACAACGACAGGATCATGAGACACCGAATGATAACGCTGAGATTGTATCACCATTAAAGAGCGTATCAGGTTGGATGATGGACACAGAAGCACAAAAAAGAAACGTAGATACCTATACTGTGTTATTGGAAGAGGGTGAGGCAAATTGAGTCAGTTCCAGCAAGTACAAGATTTACTAAGGTCTTTACGACTAGCTGAGACGGCAAATCAATTGCCTGAATTGATCAGAGAAGCTGAGAAAAAAAACTTATCTTTTACTCAGTTTCTCCTGGATCTTGCCACCTATGAACAAAATCGCAGAGATGAGAAGCAACTGGAGAAACGTTTTAATTGGGCGACCTTCCCTTTCCATAATACAATCGATGATTATGACGTAAAGGAGCAAAAATCCTTAAGTAGTAAGAAGTTAAACCAATTAAAAGATTTAACATGGATTGAGCAGCTTTATAACATTATTTTTCTTGGACCGCCAGGTGTCGGAAAGACCCACCTATCGATAGGTTTGGGTATAGAGGCGTTAAATCAAGGTTATAAAGTCATTTTCACCACCATGGGAGATCTAATTCAAGCGTTAAAAACAGAAGAAATCACGAGGAAATCGAAAACAAGAATGAAGCGAATTAGAGAAGCAGATTTAGTTATCATAGATGATCTGATGTTTATGGCAATGAATAAACAGGAAGCGAATATGTTTTTCCATCTAATTAATAACCTATACAATCAAACTTCAATCATATTAACGTCAAATAAAGGGCCAAAAGAGTGGGGAGAACTATTGGGCGACCAAGCGATTACGACAGCTATCTTGGATCGAATCTTACATCGAGTAGAGATTATTCATTTAAATGAAGATAGTTGGAGAATGAAGCATAGAAAAACGATTTTTGGTGAACAAAGTGTTTCAAATTAATCAGCAGAACTTGTGTCATTCTACTTGACGGTCACATTCCTTCAATAATAAGGTCGTAGGTCAATACTGGAGGCGTTTTAATAACCTTTTGATCATCAAGTTCTTTTGCATTGTTGGTGGCACCAACGAATACATCTACTTCTTCTTTCTCTTCAAACGCTACTTCTTCTGATTGTTTTTCATTTCCAATCCAAAGGCTTGCTTCTACTTTTTCAACATTTTCTAATTCGTTTGTTGAACAGGCACTTAGAGATATTGAAAGTATAATCATAATCAATAGGTTTCTTTTCATTATTTGGCCTCCCGGTTATTCTACAAACCTCCCTAATGCCTACATACACATACAATTTATTAAACAAACGCTCCGAGATAATGGAAGATGGTAACGAATCCTACTGTAGTTTTCACCTATCTTCATACGGAAGACTTAAATTCGACATTTCTTCAGGACTCTCAGATAATGTAATCAATAGAATAATATTCTAAGTTGCCTTTTCTACTTCAAATTTCAACCTATTTAAATCCCATACGTCCTCTTCATAATTTTTAATAACTTTCACCTGTACTTCTTTCCCTTCATCATATTGATCTGGATTGGATACTCTTATAGTGTGTGAATCTGGCATCTCTTCAAATATATATGGCGTGCTAGATGATTCTGCATCACTAATTGTTGACCAAGATTCGACTTTGATCTCCATTTCCCCACTTTCATTGTTGATTTTAGTTATCTCTCCTTCAATAAATGTTGCTTCTTCAACCTGAAAGCAACCTATCAAAGTAATAGCTAAAGTTGCCATAATGAAAGTTATCTTGCTTTTAAACACTTGGAACCCACCTTAAGTACATTAATAATAGTGCTTGCACTTCACACAATCCTGTGCAACAACTTAATACCAATTATTTCAAATCCGGACATAGAATTCAATCTTTACTTCATATATAAAAGAGCTTATCTTATTAAAGATAAGCTCTGAGATTCCGTAAGACTTGAAGTCAAGATATAAACTTAATGTTGTGCGAAAATCTTTCTTTTCTAACTTGACAAACACCCCGATTAGTCAGGATCAGTATTTATGATTTTTCAGTGAGTTGATATGAATTCTTTTATTACTTTTGCATACGTTTCTGGTTCCTCGTACCTCGGAAAATGCCCACTTTCATTAAATATAGATATTTTACGGTTGGTCTCTCCATTCGCAAATGCAGTCAGTTGATCATTACTGGTCACCCAATCATATTTACCTTTCATCAATATCATCGGACAAGTAATCGAATCGAGTTGCGGTAACAATGATTCAAATACTTTCCCTTCTTGATATAACTTTTGTTGATGATTCGCTGCCCGTTCCCAATTTTCCTGTGGAATACCGGAGTTTTCAACAAGACGATCAAAGAATTGTTTGTCTTCCCCATGGACATACAAATTGTCCTTATGTTCCCCCAAGTCAATAAGAGCCTCTATACATTTTTCCCAAACCTTTTCAGTTTCTCTTATCTTTGAAGCAGCAAGGTACTCATTGACCTTTTCATATTTTTCTAATCTTTTATACTCCTCAACTGCTCCCGTAATTAGTGAGCGAGCAGAGCTCTCCAGGTCAAGCGTCGGGCATTCCAACAATAGATATGTTACCTTCTCCGGATAATCCAATTGATATTGAACAGCCCAATACCCGCCAAATGAATGACCAATGAGACCCCACTTTTCTATACCCAGTTGGTTACGAATAGCTTCACAGTCCTCTACCAGATCACGAATTCCGAAAGACTCTTCGTTTTCGATTGGATCCGATCGAAGCACCCCTCTTTGATCTATTGCAATGACCCTCATAAATTTTGAAAGTCGTTTACCTTGATGTTCTATGAAATCATAGGAACCAACTCCAGGTCCGCCATGTAAATACAAAAATACAGGTAGATGGTCATCACCATGAACCTCATAATAGATTTTCTTATTATTAACCGTTAAATAGTCAGACACACACTTTCTCCTTCCTTATTAAACTGATAATTATATAATTAAGTCAGTAATAATTTAAATGAATATCCTTTTGGGTCAGATTCTACAAGTGAACCCTTTAGTTGAAAATTATGTTTCCAATTAATCCAATTAGAAGCATTAAAATAAAGCTTCCAAACAGCAAATACCCAACCAGCTTAATATGCATGGGTAATTCCTATCCCATTTTCAGTATAATATTCCATATATTGTTTAGAGGCTATAGCATTATTGAACGTTTTATTTTGGTTTCCATTACTCACAGACGTATTGCATCTCCAATATAGAAGTTCAACGAATTCCTCATTCTCATCTGCCTGAAACCCTCATATTAAACATACGATTTAGACTGAATTTAGTTTCATAACGCTAATTATCTTGAATTCAAGTCTTCCACAATCCTGCCCTTTAACTGAACAACTACTTCTATTATCCTCATCACCAATATTAACATATTATTCCACAAAATCACTGAACTCCCCTATTCACAAAACATATTTTCTAATAAACTTCGGTTAGAAACATTCAAAAAAGAAAAGACTAGAAGCATTCTATTGTATTGGGAAGGAATTTGGTCATGACATTTCCTGTTATTCATACAAACTTCTGGGACACTGTTCTTGCGGTGCCTGTAGTGATGATTCTGACACAATTAATCAAGATTCTCACACCTATACCTCGTACCTTTGTTCCAACACTAGCGATCATTCTAGGACTTGTGATCTCAGTCTTTTATAGCCATCCTCATCACCTTGTAGCTGGTATCTTTATGGGTTATTTTTACGGATATGCAGCGATTGGAAACTATGCATCTTTAAAGACATCGCTTCTAGCATTAAAAAAGAAAAGAAGAAATAAAGAACATTTTTCATAATCGAATGTCAATCCATATTAAAAGAGCGGACCTCCGAAATCCGGAAGCCCGCTCTTTTGTCTTTGTTTTATTCTTCGCCTAGTTCAACGTTATGATATACCTGTTGCACATCTTCTAATTCTTCAAGCGCATCGATCATTTTCAAGAACTGCTCCTGATCTTCTCCAGCAAGCTCAACGTCATTTTGGGCAAGCATCGTAAGTTCAGCTACGGTAAACTCAGTAATCCCCGCATTCTTAAATGCTTCCTGCACCGCATGGAACTGGTCAGGTTCAGCATAGACGATAACAACCTCATCTTCTTCCATAATGTCACGCACATCTAGATCTGCTTCCATTAACAACTCAAGTACTTCATCTGCTGATTTGCCTTCAATTCCGAATACGGCAGTTGAGTCGAACATGTAGGCAACTGAACCGTTCACGCCCATGTTTCCACCATTTTTCCCAAATGTTGAACGAACGTCAGATGCCGTGCGGTTTACGTTGTTTGTTAACGTATCAACGATCACCATGGATCCGCTTGGACCAAATCCTTCATAACGAAGTGTGTCGTAATTTTCATCTGCTCCGCCTTTCGCTTTTTCAATCGCCCGGTCAATGATTGCTTTTGGTACGTTATATGTTTTCGCACGTTCGAGAACTAAGCGAAGAGCCTGGTTAGCTACTGGATCCGGTTCACCCTGCTTTGCTGCTACATAAATTTCACGACCAAACTTTGCATAAATTCGACTTGTATTCGCATCTTTTGATGCTTTCTTTTCCTTAATGTTATTCCATTTACGGCCCATTCTATTTCACTCTTTTCTACTAGTTATCTGTTGCATGACAAATTCAAATTACTCTCTATACGTCTCGTCAATTATACCATATTTTACAGTTAACATTTGCTTTAGGGACTTGGATGAAATAGAAATAATAGTAAACTAATAGAAAAGAGGAGTGATCATTTGAGTCAGAAAAGATTGCGAGATTACGGAGTTACAATCGGGGAAATGGAGCCTGGCGAAAAAAATGCGATTACGGACGTGGAAGGAGTAACCGTCGGACATACCACTCTGAATAATGGGGAGGTTCAAACTGGCGTAACAGCGATCCTACCGCATCAAGGGAATCTGTATCAGCAGAAACTAATCGCATCCAGCTATGTTCTTAACGGGTTTGGTAAAACAATGGGAACCATTCAGCTGAATGAGCTTGGTACGCTTGAGACGCCAATTATCTTAACGAATACATTAAGTATCGGAACGGCTGCCGATGCGGTGTTTGATTATATGTTGGAACAAAATCCTGAGATTGGCAACACGACCGGGACGGTTAATCCTATTATCGGCGAATGTAATGATATGTTCTTAAATGATATTCGAGGGCGTCACGTTCGAAAGCATCACGTTCATGAAGCAATCGCAAATACTTCTAGTACATTAGAGGAAGGCTCTGTTGGAGCTGGGAGAGGCATGCTATGCTACTCGTTAAAAGGTGGAATTGGCACTGCTTCAAGAAAAATAAAACTCCAACATGGGAGCTATACCATTGGTGTCCTTGTTGTCACAAACTTTGGTATTCTTCGTGATCTGCACGTGAATGGAAAGAAAGTAGGCAAGAAGTTAAAAGAAGCTCTTCTTCATTCATGGGAAGAAAGGGATAAAGGGTCCATCATGGTGATTGTTGCAACAGATCTTCCCGTTTCTGAAAGACAGCTTCATCGCATTATTAAACGGGCTTCTACAGGTCTTGCAAGAACAGGATCGATTATCACAACAGGTAGTGGTGAAGTTATCATTGGGTTTTCCACCGCTAACACAGTCTCTCATCAATATAAACCGCAAACTCAATCACTAGAAACCATTCATGAAGAAGAAATCGACACCGCTTTTCGTGCCGTTGGGGAAGCGACGGAAGAAGCCGTTCTGAATTCGTTAGTAACCGCCACAAATGTGATTGGACGAAAAGGGAATGAGAGACCAACGTTAATGGATTTACTTCAGAAATTTAGTATGAAACTTACATAAAATAAAAATCCTCCCGTCATCACGACAGGAGGATTTTATTTTATTAACGGTTGCGTGCTACATAAGGATAGATTGGGTTTTTCAATTGGAATTCATACGTATTGCCATCAACGATTCCAACGACCTTATTGCTATCGTAAAGATCTAGCATAAAGTCTGCCATTTCTTTTGCTGTATGGAACTTTGGCACAGTCCATTCATATTCGAAATTATCTACATCCATTGAACGGTTTGCAAATTCTGTCTCCGTCGCTGCAGGTGCCAGAACTTTAGCCTGCATTTTTGCTCCCTGTCCTTGAAGCTCCTGAGCAAGTCCTTCTGTAAAGGCACTTACAAAGAATTTCGTTGCACAATACGTCACGGCATCGGCTACGATCGTATAGCCTCCACCAGATGAAACGTTAATCAATTGCGTTCCTTCTACATTCGCATAGTCACGAACATACAAGGACGAAAGAATCGTTAACGCCTCATTGTTCAAACGAAGCATTGTTTCAATTTTAGGAAGCTTCTGCTCACCAACTGGATCGAAATTACCGAATCCTGCATTGTTAATAAATGTTTCAATTTCAATATTTTCTAAGCTTTCATAAAATGCGTAAACATTATCATTCAAAGATAAATCTGCTTCACGAATAATCACATCAAGGTCAGAATTGATTTTGTGTACTTCGCTTTTCAACTCTTCTAATTTGGCTGTGCGACGCGCAGCAATGACAAGGTTCTTCCCTCTTGCCGCAAACGCTAGTGCAGCTTCATATCCAATACCTGAACTTGCTCCTGTAATAACGGTGTACTTCATGCCAATCCCTCCACTTATTCATTATGATACAATCTTATTGTAGACGTTTGAGTGCACTCTAAGTCAAACGATAACTAAAAAGTAAGAGGCGATTGAATGTACTCGATAAGTGAAATAGCCGAAAAGGTTGACATAAGTGCTCATACCCTTCGTTATTATGAAAAAGAAGGAATCATTAAGCCTGTTCGTAATGATAGTGGTGTTAGACAATTCGACGAAAAGCACTTGCAATGGTTGCAATTTGTTAAGAAATTAAGAGAAACCCAAATGCCCGTATCCCAGATCAAAGAATATACGCGGCTATTTCTAAAAGGAGAGCACACGGCGAATGCCCGTCTTAATCTTCTTGAAGAACACCAGCAGTATATTCGTGATCAAATTGAAACACTGCTCGCGACGGATGACATGTTAACAAAGAAGATTTCAACTTATAAAGAACTCATGAGGAAATCTTTAGTTAAATAATGGAGAGAAAAACCCGATTCCTTTCTTGCGTTAGAAAGGAATCGGGCTTTGATCACTATTCATCGTTTACTTGTCTCTTTCGCTACTCCAAATGCGCATTACTTGTTCAGCTGAAAAAGCAAGTTGTGCTTTCGCGATGTCTGGTTTAAGCGCATGTTGTAGTGAATGGCATCCCTGCTGTATCGAAACAACTCCAGTTAATTTCTCATATAAGTTATGCACTGGTTCAACGACCTGTCCTGCTAATGCAATGCAAGGAACACGATGCTTTTTGGCTAGTTCTCCAACACCAGCCGGTACTTTCCCATAAGCCGTTTGACGATCGATTTGCCCTTCACCAGTAAAAGCAATGTCCGCGACAGACAGCTTTTCCTCTACTTTTAAAAGTTGAAGCATCCACTTTTTACCAGGTACATAAGTTGCGCCAAGAGAATAGAGAGCTCCGCCAATTCCACCGGCTGCACCAGCACCTTTTTGTCGTTCGGATATAGAAAGAAGGTCTGCCACTCTATGAAGGGCAGCATCGTAAGAGGGAATCTCTTCTTTCTTCATCCCTTTTTGTGGTCCAAAAACATAAGCCGCTCCACGTTTTCCTGCGTAAGAATTATCTACATCTGTCACCAAATAGAGGTTAGCGCTCAGCTTCGTGTTACTTTTACGGATCGTCATCGTATGTTGCAAAGGGTTATGGAGGAGTGGCAGTTCTTTACCGGAGTGATCTAAACACGTATATCCAAGTGCTTGTAACATTCCAAGTCCTCCATCCGTAGTACCAGTCCCCCCGAGAAAAACGTAAATGTCACTTGCGCCTTTGGCCTCTGCATCCTGAATTAATTCACCGACACCGTAGCTTGTTAACAGTGAAGGTTTAAGTTCTTCAGAAGAGATCAAGTGTAATCCAACTGCTTCAGCTGATTCAATATAAGCAGTTTGACCCGCTCGATAATACCGAGCATCCCTTAACTTCCCGTCTAGCTGATGAATCTCCGCCGTCTCGAACTGTCCGGGAATTGTCTGGATTGCCTCTAGTGACCCTTCTCCTCCATCTGCCACAGGAATAACTTCAACGAAACTATTTGGGAAGACTCTCTTAACACCTACCTTAACTGCTTCACCTGCGTCCTTCGAGGAAAGAGAACCTTTGAATGAGTCCATTGCAATCAATACATTCATTTCTCCACCTCCCTGGCTATTGAATCAAAAAGCTCTTCACCTGACTAGGTAAAAACAATATGTTGGATTCTTTGTGTTGATTATCAACCCTAACTTCATTTAAATTCGCTTCCCTCACTTTATAAATAGTGGGATGATCTAACCTAATCGTTTGATCTTGACGAGAAGGATTATAATATCGAATGATGAAAGCATCTTCAGATTCAGCCTTTTTCAACGTACTCATCACTAGCTCTGTTTCTTCAAAAGAAAACCAACTGAATTCAGAAGGAACTTGAACGTTTTCTGGATTCAACTTCATTGCATTATGCGGGATTTTGTTATACGAAAGAAAAGGGCTGACATATCTTTTCACACGATGGGCTACTTTAGCTGCATCTCGATTTCCTTCCACATATGCGAATCCAAAGTCAAAGGTATATTCGCCAAGCATTTGTGAATCAGGTGTTGGTAATTTGATTCCTGATGGACGCCCTGGACGTCGAACAAGCTCTTCCTTACCAAGAACACCAACGCTTCTAAAGAGCGTAAGCGCAATAGTGTCATAGGAGTCTCCGATAATCTCATATTCTCGAACGCTTTTCGTCATGACAAACGCGCTCTTCTCCTGATCCTCAAGACCCACATAACTAAGGAAAGGATAAATCGCATCCGGTCGTTCATCCCAACCTTCTGACTCCCAAACCGCCATTCCATCATCGATAACGTTACGATCAATTGTACCAAATTGTTGATCTGCAAAAGAAAAAGAACTGGATATATTTGTTGGAACTAAGACGCGGATCCGGTGATCTTTCACATTATTTTTAACTTTACATGAAACTTCGATCGCATTCCCTTCAATTGGAATCGATAGCTCAATATGGAGATCTAAGGTTTCCATGCGCCCATCATCTTGCTTTCTCGCTTCAAGATCCGCCGGTACAATCCATTGATAAGCGATCTTAACATGATGAGTATGAGGTGTTGACTGTAAACTGATTTGAGCATCAGTTATTTCCTCAGCACTAAAGCGTGGTATTTCTCCTTCTAAAGGAGAGAAATCATATTCATCACCATCATCCCCAACATTCTCAAGTCCAAGAACGCCTTTATGAGTTTGACCAGTCTGTTTATCAGTTAGTGATAACGTACCGTTTTGCTCAAACTGAATCGAGTAAGCAACCGTTTCAACGGAGCGATGGTTTTCTCTTGGAAGTGCTAGCTGATAATCGTTTGTTTCAACTACATAGTAAGTGTGATATCCGATACCAGGAAGTTGGGTTTTCACTTCAATTGTAAATTCTACAAACGGATCATAGTTCCCGTAATGTACGATTTGACGGTCAATTAAACCGGGATCAATCACTTTTGTAGAAAGAATTTCATATTCGAGTTCTTTTCCATGGTCGTCCATGAGTTTAAATGAACTAAACTTTGTCGTGACAGTCGTTGTTGTTACTTCTTCGCGCTCCTCAGGAAGAAGATTAAAGAAAACAAGACGATCCTCTTTGCGATCTGTATTGATATGGTCTGTGATTTTACGTTTATAGAAATCGACCAAGCGGTCTGTCCGTTCTTCAGCATTCTGGAAGCGCGCCATAATTTCCGCATGAACTTTATCAGAACAGCAACATCCGATACTATCATGTGCATGGTTTTTCATAATTTCTTTCCATATCGGCTCAATTAAACCGTGATGATACTCAAATCCTAGTTTGTAGGCGAGTGATGCTAAAGGTTCTAGATGATTCGTCAGTTTATTCTCAATCCGAGTATTTGCTGCTTTTATATCCGCTCTAGTTGAGTAAATACTTCTATGGACTCGCTGGTATTTACCGTGAAGAAACTCTCCGTAAATCTCATCAAGGCCTTCATTTTTCTCGATTCTCTCAAGCAAATCTTCATATCGGCTTAAGAAAAATTCTCTTTCTGGATAAAGCTTTTCTAATACGGAAATGACTTCATATATATTTTGCTGGATGGGCATCTGATCATGTCCATTTGGTAACAGAACGTCATCGCCAGTTGCCCCTCGATCGAGCACCGTAAAGTATTTATCCATTCTTTTCTGTAGTGCTTCCTCTTCTTCTGGTAAGTACTTTCCAATAGCGTACCCGAGCGGCATGAGTTGAACAAGAACTTTTGAGTCACCAGGAGCCGACCAGTAGAATTCAGTTTTATCTGTTCCGTGATTTTCAGAAGTTCCTCTCCAGAAAATTGAATATTTAATGTCAAACCCATTCAGAATTTGTGGCATTTGCGCAGACTGTCCAAACGAATCGGGAAGGTAGCCAATTTTCATCGGCTCCCCAAATTCTGCACTGTCTTTCATACCGTAATAAAGATTTCGTACAATGGACTCTCCCCCAACAACCATCTCGTCCGTCTGCGTGTACCACGGACCAATAATCAACTTACCTGCTTGAACAAGTTTCTTCACGCGTTCTCTTTGCTTCGGACGAATTTCAAAAAAATCCTCTAAAATCGCTGTTTGTCCATCTAATACATAGTAAGGATAATCAGGATCGTTTTCTAATCTTGTTAGAATCTCTTCCATATTATTTACGAGTAAAATCCGTGATTCTTCTGTTGAAAAATACCATTCTCGATCCCAATGCATGTGAGGGACGATGTGGACGTTTTTTGTCATAGCTGCTCACCTCATTTAAAAATTATGCTGCTTGTTGCTTTAATGCTTTTTCATATCCATATTTTTTGATCTTTTGTTTTCTCGTTAAGATAAGAAGGATCGTTGAAATGGCTGCACCAATTACTGCGGCACCAAACCAAATGACTGCATTCATAACCCCGCCCGTTCCTCCTTGAAGGAGAGCAAGTGAGAAAATACCTGCGCCAGGTACGTTTAACCCGATATTCGCTACAGAAATAATCGCTCCGGTCACCGCTGATCCCGCTACAAGTGAAGGAATAACGCGTAATGGGTCATTAATCATAAACGGAATGGCTCCCTCCGTGATTCCTGCTAAACCAAGAATCCACGTCTGTTTTCCAACAGCTTTTTCACTTTGACTAAACGATTTATTTGCAATGATGGTAGCTGCTGTAACGGAGAAAGCGGAAACCATTTTTACTGAAGCGAAAGTGGCATAAGGAATAAAGTTACCGCTCGCCATGGCTCCAATACAAAATGTGTATGCTGCTTTATTGACTGGACCGCCTAAATCAAAGGATACAAACCCTCCAATTAATGCTCCTAAAATAATCGCATTCGTTCCTGTCATACCATCAAGCCAGTTAAGTAGCGTTTCATTTAGCCACGTAACTGGCTCGCCAACGACAAATAACATAATTAAAATGGTGATAAGAGAACCGAGCACCGGATACACCCAAAAGCTTACAAATCCTGCGAAAGTACCACTAGGCTTAATTTTTTGCTTCATGTATTTCAGTAGATAACCAGCAAGGAAACCACCAAGCATCCCACCAAGGAATCCGCTTCCAATCATATTGGCTGCGACACCAGCTGCAAATCCAGGTCCGAGACCAGGTTTATCCGCGATGGAGTATGCCATGTAGGCAGCAAGAATTGGAACCATTAGTGTGCTAAGTAACAGTCCACCTAACGTTTTAACCTGGAATAACCACGATCCCTCGGTTGCTAGCACATCTTCTAACCCAAATCCCTGCGCAATAAGTGTGGCAAATGCTGAAATCATTCCACCTGCGACAATGATTGGAATAATGTAAGAGATCCCCGTTAAAATCGAATCCTTTATTTCAGTTTTAAAAGGTTTGTTATCTTCATCTTCAGTCATATCATCTAAATGCTCCGTGTTTGAAGTAGAAGATTGTTTCCTTTGAAGGACTTTTTCAATTAAACCTTTGCCATCTTTCATAGGTGAAGCGACATTCGTTTTCACAGTTGGTAAGTGTTTGAAGCGTTCTTGATCCTTTACAGCTACATCATTTGCGAAAATTACGCCTACTGCTTCACTTAAGTCTTTCTTTGAATGACGACCTTCAATACCATTCGCACCTTGCTTCTCTACTTTCATTCTTACATTCATTTCTTTTGCAGCCTTCATTAAAGCCTCTGCTGCCATATAAGTATGAGCAATCCCTGCTGGACAGGCCGTAACACCTAGCACAAGCGGTCGAGTCTCCTTACTTGTGACTTCTTCCTCTTGCGGTTTATCTTCAGCGTCACCAAGAGCCTCATATAACTCATTTGCTGTTTTCATTTTGACTAATTGATCTTTATAAGTTGAATCCGATAGGCGTGTGACTAACTCTGCTAAGAGGGAGACATGGGTTGATCCTGCTTCTGCTTCAGGAATAGCTAGAAGAAAGACCAAATCTACCTCGTTAGTCGGATCAACACTTTCCCAATCTTCTATTGGTTTACTTACCGTCGCTACAGCGAAGGCTGCCTCTTTCACACCTTTTGATTTACCGTGCGGAATCGCAAGTCCACCTTCAAAACCTGTCGGTGAAAGCTTCTCTCGTTCTAACACAGCGTTGAAGTATTGATCTCTATCTGATAGCTTTCCTGCTACTTCCAGCGCTTCAGTTAATGATTCAATCGCTTCACGTTTTGTAGCATAATTTTGATTTATCTTAATTAAATCGAGAGAAGTGACGTTTTGTAGATTCATTTTTTTACCTCCCCATCAAGTAATCGCTTACAAACTCATCATAATTGTTTTAAAGGTTCGGATCGCCATTTTGTTAGCGCATTCACAAAAACTATTAGAAATAGATAAGCTCTGTGTATTTATACACAGAGCTTTCGGTAAGATTCAACTAATAACCGGGCAATCATAGCCATAGGAACGAAATTTGTAGTGTTATAGCCTTTTGTCTCTTCTTTTGGAGCGTAACAATATAGCATTAAATCAGCTATCTCAGTTAAGCTACTTTCGCCAATATGACTCATTCCAATGATTCTAGCTCCTTGATTTTTCGCATATTTCCCTAGATCAAGAGTTTGCTCTGTTTCTCCTGATTGACTTAACAGAATGACAACGTCTTTCTTAGTAAAACGTTGTAAGGATGCCATATTCTCATGACGGTGTTCAGAAAAAGTAACATCTTTATGAAATGGCTTAATGTTCATCACAATTAATTCACTTATATAAGAATGTGCTCCCGCCCCAAACACTAGGAGACGTTGAGAATGATGAATCCACTCACTAGCCAATTGAATCAACCGCTTATCCGTTAGTTCCATCGTTCGTTCCATTTCATATTGAAAAGATGGGCTTTTTGTTTCTTTTGTGGCCATTTCATCTTTCAATCTAAGTTTCAATTGCGTAAACCCTTCATACTCCAATTTCTTCATAAGTCTCATAACAGAATTCGGTACTGTATGAGTTTGCTGGGCAAGATGTTGCACTGACATGTTGACAACATCCGATCGATTTTGGAGAATGTATTGAATAATTTGATCTTCGAGATCCGTTAATTGAAATTCAAATTTACGATATCGATCTGCTAAAGATAACATGCTATACCAGTCCTTCAGTTAGATTAGTAGCTCTATTCTACCATCCTTTACTATTATGTACTAAAGCCATATGATTTTTTATATCGTGGATTTTTACTTCGAAGAAAGAGATGCGCCCTCATTCCATCTTCGGACACATCTCTTCTTTTTTCTTATAACCTCATCATCTCTGACACCCATTGATCTCTATGAATGACTTCAACTGTGGCGTTCTCATTCTCGTGATCTTGAATCACGTTCTCCAAGAAAGCAGATGAATATCGAACCTGTCCTTTTCCAAGTTTTCCATTCTTTCCGAGTACTTCCACAACATCTCCAACCTCAAAAGAGCCAACTACTTGCTTGATTCCGCCATAAAGCAAACTTTTGCCATTTAAAACAATCGCTTTTTCTGCACCCTCATCAATATAAAGCTGACCTGATACGTGAGAGTGCATCGCAATCCATTGTTTTTTAATTGGGAAAGATGTTGCTTTCTCTCGACTGATATAAGTTCCATCTCCGACACCAGAGAGAATTCGAAGTAACTTTTCGCAGCCTGTTTCATGACCAATAAAAACTCGAACGCTCAGATTTAAAGCTGTCTTTGCTGCGATTAGCTTTGATTTCATGCCCCCAGTTCCAGCACTCGAACCAGCTCCCCCTGCTTGCCCAATCATCTTGTCGCTAATTTCAGTGAGAGAATGAAACTTGATGGCATCAGGGTTAGTTGCTGGGTTGGAATCATATATACCGTTCACATCCGTCAAAATGATCAATTCATTTGCATGCACAAGTCCACTTACAAGAGCTGAAAGCATATCGTTGTCACCAAACTTTAACTCTTCCGTTGAGACCGTATCATTTTCATTAATAATCGGCATGACCCCTCTTGCCAGCAATTCAGAAAGCGTATCAAACGCATTTTTGTATCGTTCTTGATTCGAGAAATCGGGGCGTGTTAAAAGAATTTGAGCGACTGAAATGTTCCGCTGACTGAATTCCTCTATATAAGATTTAATAAGTAAACTTTGACCAAGAGCGGCTGCAGCCTGCTTTCCTTTTAACGTGACGGGTCTTGCTGGATATCCAAGTTCTTTAAAACCTGCCGCAACTGCGCCTGAAGAAACAAGAAGTACTTCATGTCCTTCCTGACGAATTAATGCGAGGGCGTTAACATGATCAATGAGCTTAACTAGATCAATTTCTCCCTTACCGTTTGTTAATGAACTGCTCCCAATCTTAACAACAATTCGTTTCTTTCTCATGTTACATCTCCTTATATGAATACGTTCTTTCACGTTAAAGTACAAAATGATTTTTAGTATCTTACCACAAAATTTCTTTTTTGTCGTACATTACTTTTACTCTTAATGTCTAAAAAAAGATCAACTCATTATTTGAGTTGACCTTTCTTTCATTTCTTTATAAATCATCAAATCCATTATCATCAGACACTTTTGTATACTGACGTGATTTCTGTTCGAAGAAATCACTTTTCCCAGCGTTCACATCCGCGTAGGCTTTGATCCACCGCATAGGGTTCTCTCGGTGACCTTCAAATGGGCGTTCGATACCAAGCTGATTGACGCGATTGTTTGCCATAAATTTAATGTAGTCATTGAGTTCGTTCATTGTAATACCAGGGAAACGATTACCAATAATGTATTCTCCCCATTTCATCTCAAGCTCAGCAGCTTCACGAAATGTATTCGTGATGAAATCATGATTTTCTTTCGTATTCAGTTCAGGATGCTCATTGAACAATTCTTTCACTATATTAACGAACAACGTCACATGCAGCTGCTCATCCCGATTAATATAGTTAATCATTGTTGAGGTAGACACCATCTTTTGATTTCGAGCAAGGTTATAAAAGAAAGCGAACCCGGCGTAGAAGAAAAGCCCTTCAAGAATAATGTCATAAACAATCGATTCAAAAAACGTTTGTGGTGTTGGATTTTTAACAAATGCTTCATAACCAGAAGCAATAAATTGGTTTCGTTCTAAGAGCACGTCATCATACTTCCAATATTCAAAAATGCGGTCTTGCTCATTTTTATTTACAATGGAAGAAAGTACATAGCTATATGACTGATTATGCACAACTTCCTGGAACGAAAGCACCTGCATGAGCGCAGAAAGGCTTGAATCTGTTAAGTAATCCGCAACCTTACTTGAATAGTCGGTTTGAATCGAATCTAGGAAGGCAAGAAGACCAATAATCTTCTTAAACGTATCTTGCTCATCTTCGCTTAATGCTTCCCATTGCTTCACGTCGTTCGACATATTGATTTCAAACGGAGTCCAAAAGTTTCCTAGCATATTTTTGTACATAGGATATGCCCAGCTAAAGCGGACATCATCCCAGTTTAAAACGTTTGAGCTTTCTCCATTAATAATTCCAGTCGAGCTATTCGGTGCGGAGACATCGTATAGCTTTCTTTGTTGAATCGTAGCCATTTCCAATTCCTCCTTTAGCTTGCGCAGCTTTCACAGTCGTCAATATCTACAGATGTACTTCGTGTATAGTAGGTTGTTTTCAACCCTTTTCTCCAAGCTGTCATATGAATGTTCAATAAGTCCTTCGCTTTTACCGTACTTTGCACATAGATATTAAACGATATTGATTGGTCCACATGACGCTGTCTGGCTGCATTCTGCTCAATACTCCAAAGCTGATCAATGTGATAAGCCGATTTGTAATACCAGGTCGTTTCAGGTGAAAGATCAGGCGCTGTAACAGGAATTTTGTAGTTCTTCTTTTCTTCAGAGTATTCTTTTTGGAAAATCGGATCGATTGATGCTGTAGATCCAGCTATTAAACTTGTTGAACTGTTAGGGGCAACCGCTAAAAGATAGGCATTTCTGACACCATTCGTTTGGACCCTTTCCTTAAGGGACTGCCATTTTTCACTAACGTAACCTCGTTGCTTAAAGTACTCCCCATTTTGCCAATCAGAGCCTTCAAAGAGAGAGTAGCTTCCTTTTTCAACGGCAAGCTCATGACTTGCCTGTATCGTTAAATAATTGATTGTTTCATATAGTTCGTCCGCATAGTCTGCCGCTTCCTGACTTTCCCAGACAATCTCTTTTTTCGCAAGGAGGTGATGCCAACCAAACGTTCCAAGACCAATGCTTCTATACTTCTCATTCGTTAACTGGGCTTGAGGCACTTCGATCGTATTAATATCGATCACGTTATCCAGCATTCTTACCTGAATTGGAATTAATCGCTCTAGTGCATTAGCTGCAACCGCACGCCCAAGATTAATACTTGATAGATTACAAACGACATAGTCACCAGGCGTTTTCGTAATGATAATTTTACCGTCTTTCGTGATTTCCTCTTCAACAGTCGTTGCACTCATATTTTGCATAATTTCCGTACAAAGATTGGAAGCATAGATCATACCAGCATGCTTATTCGGATTCGCTCGATTCACCGTATCTCGATAGAACATATAAGGCGTCCCAGTTTCCAATTGTGATTTCATAACTCGCTTCATAATCTCAATCGCCGGCACGGTTTTTCTTGAAAGTTCAGGATGGTTCACACATTTCCTATATTTCATACGAAACTCTCCTGATCCTTTTTCTTTGTCATAAGCATCTTCAAGAGAGAACCCCATCACCTGACGGACTTCATGCGGATCAAATAAATACCAGTCTCCACGGTCTTCCACTGTTTCCATAAAGATATCTGGAATACAAAGACCCGTGAAAAGATCATGTGTCCTCATTCGTTCGTCTCCGTTATTAAGCTTGGCATCAAGAAATTCGAAAACGTCTTTATGCCAGACATCAAGATATACAGCAACAGCACCTTGACGCTGTCCTAGCTGGTCTACGCTCACAGCTGTATTGTTTAACTGCTTCATCCATGGTAAAACCCCAGATGAATTTCCTTTAAATCCTTTAATATCACTCCCACGAGAACGAATTTTCCCGAGATATGCTCCAATTCCTCCTCCATTTTTCGAAACGGTCGCTACATCTGTATTGCTGTCATAGATTCCTCTAAGACTGTCATCCACCGTATCGATAAAGCATGAGCTTAGTTGTCCATAGCTTTTCCCTGCATTTGAAAGAGTAGGAGTTGCTACTGTCATATATAAATTAGATAGCGCCCAATACGCTTCTTCAATCAGATTTAACCTCTTATCTTTTGGTTCATTTACCATGAGCGTCATAGCAATGACTAGAAAGCGCTCTTGAGGTAATTCATACACATTCTTATCATGATCTGTAGCTAGATAGCGGTCTGCGAGCGTTCGTAGTCCGATGTATGTAAACAAACGATCTCTTGATGGCTCGATTAATTTAGCAACATGCTCTACTTCATTCTTGGAATAAGACTGAAGGAGTGCCTTGTTATAAATCCCTTCATCTGTCAGCTTTTGTAGAAGGCGATAGAAGCTTCCCCCACCATATACCTCTTTCTCAGTTCGATGTGAAAGAGACTTACGATAGAGCGAACGAAGATGAAAAGCTGCTGCCACATAAGTCCAGTCAGGTTCTGTTGCGCTAATTCGTTCAAGGGCATTTAAAACTAGAATATTACCAACCTCTTCTTGCGTTGATTCTTCTGAAATACCATCAATTGTTTTTTCAATAAAACTCTCACTAGCAAGTAACGGGTACTCATCTAGGAGCGTTCTTACTTCCTCTATCATTTTTGTTACTGTCATTTCTGCTACAGTACTCATATACCTCTCTCCTTTATCCATCCAAAATAAAAAGCTCACTCTCGGAAGAGTGAGCCTGGAGAAAACGACAACGTATAAATGAACGTACTCGTACATTTACCCTGCCATTTCTCACCCTCAACCCCCGAAGAATAGAAACGTTTTTGACTATACGGCAGGTCTACTGGCTTGTGCTTCTTCCTTGGCAAGCCTTCCCGGAATTAACTCCAGTGGCTTCTTGCCTTGTCCACACGACAGTTGCGAGGACAGCTCCGGATTCAGACCGGATTCCCTATTAAGTCGTTATACGACACCGCATACTCAATTATTTAATTACGTACAATTTACACCATATATAGTATCTGAAACACTTGATAGTTACTAAATATTGATAACCTCATCTTACATGATGCTTTAATTTAGCACAAGCTTTATTGTTACATTGACTTCGATTTATTTCAACTCTAAAGACACTCACCTATCACTTTCAACATGCTCATGCATATATTGTTGATAACTAAAAAAGTTTCCTAAAGGAAAGAAAGGTGAGTATGATGAAAAGATTATCTTCGGTTAATTTTAAGAAATTGGCTGGCTATACACAACTCTGTCAGAAATTTGGTATTTTGAGTGAACAAGAAAGCAAAGAAATTCTACAAAAGTTAAGTGAGCATAAAACATAAAGTTCTAACTACGATTGAAAAGGAAGCGAGATCACGATCCTTCCTCCCTTTTTATTGTCTTCGGCGTAAATGTTACCATTATGCTTTTCTACTATTGTTTTCGTAATCGATAGACCAATGCCAGAACCTGATTTGTCACCTGTATAGAATCGTTCAAAAACGCGCTGTGGATTCTCGCCAAAGCCTTTACCATCATCTTCAACCTCAATATAAACTTGACCATTATCTTGGTGGACATGTACTTCTATAACGGACGAAGCGAATCGAAGGGCATTACCGAATATATTCATAAAAGCTTGCTTCATTTTATCACTGTCCATCTTAACGTCTATGGCATGATCAGTGTCATACCTTACCTCTATTTGCCGTTGATGTGCAAGTGGTTTTACCGCAGTGATGACTTCCATCAACACGTGATGAAGATCGACTACTTCATAAGTAAAAGATTCATCTACTGTTTCTAACCTAGTTAAATAAGAAATGTCCTGCACGATCTTTTTTAAACGCTGCGTTTCTTTCACGATTACTTCAAGACTATACTCGACGTCCTCTCCTACGATTACTTCATCTAGAATCCCTTCCGCATTCCCTTGAATGGCCATTAGAGGTGTTTTTAATTCATGAGACGCATTTTGAAGGAATTCCTTCTGATCAAAATCATTTTTTCGAAGTTGCTCCGTTAGTTCTTGAAACGTCTTAGCAAGTTCATTGATTTCATCCTTTGTTTTAAGCGTCAACGGGGGTTGTTCCTTGCGCATCGTAAATTCCCTCATGTGGTTGGCAAGTAATCGAATTGGCCCCGCTATTCCTTTCTGCATAATAGCAGCAAGGAGCACGGCAACAGCAGCAGATACTAAAAGACTAACAGCCTGTGATTGCTGAATAATCCGATTGAAACCTTCAAGACTTTCTACCTTCGTAAATAGCACAATACTGCCAACTTGCTCTCGTGAAAGACTAATTGGCACTTCCTCTGTAACGTATAATTTTCCTTTGTTTTCTTCATAATCAATTCGAACTACTTCATCGACATTCGAATAAATTGCCTTCTCGTTTGCATTATAAATTATAAATTGAGATGAGATTAAATTGCCTGCCATTTCAATTCTTCTGCGATCAAGTAACCCATTAGGTGAATTTTCGCCCTTCCACTGTCGATCTTCGAGCATTTGACTAATTTGCAATCCCTCTTTTTGCAGCTGTTCTCTCGTTTCGCGCACAAGATATTCTTGAAACAAATATTGAAATGAAATAGTAGTAATAAGCAGAATAACAACAATAAGAACGATATAACTAAGAAACAATTTGGTACCGATATTAACCTTCTTCATCGATTTTATAGCCATACCCCCAGACTGTCGCAATCTTCGCTTGCGCATTTGCATCTGACATCTTTTTACGTAGCCTTTTCACAAGGTCATCAATAATCCTGCCATCACCTACATATTGATAACCCCAAATGGCTTCAATTAATCTCTCTCTTGTAAACGGTTGTCCTGAATGTTGGAGGAGATAGGCGAGCACATCGTACTCTTTCGGCGTTAAAGCCATTTCTTCCTCATTCACTAATAACAGTCTTTTTTTCTTATTTAAACGTACGTTCTGAACAGTGATTTCTTGTGAAGAATGGTTTTTCTCTAGGCGATTCATCCGTTTGAATAGATTCTTAATACGCACAACAAGTTCTCTAGGGCTAAAAGGTTTCGTTAAGTAATCATCAGCACCAAGTTCAAGGCCTAGTATCCGATCAAGCTCTTCATCTCTTGCGGAAACAACGATAACGGGAATGTAAGAATACTTTCTTAACCGTCGAAGGAGTTCAAGTCCATCAACATTTGGCATCATAATATCTAATACTAATAAATCGGGTTCAATTGTTTCTAGAGCACTTAACACTTCTGCCCCATCTGTAAAGGTTGAGACAATAAACCCTTCTTTTTTTAAATACTTCTCTAAAATATCACGTATATTTTGTTCATCATCTATCACAAAAACGTGCTGCATCTCTCTCAACTCCGTTCCCTTTTCACATCTTAGACGAAATGTGCTTTTCATACTCTTTATATTATCCTAGCCTTATCTGACAGTAAATCAGCCGCATGTCTTCAAGACATACGAAAGAGATAGGGGGCCCCTATCTCTCGCTAAGATTAGCTAAGTTTTTCAATCAGCTGATCAAGTATATCATTTTTTTGTTTCACAATTTCTTGAGCCTGCTCTCGCTTGGCTTCCATCTCTTCGCGCATTTCTTCTCTTGCGGCTTTCTCTTCGTCGGTTAACTCTGGACGCTCTCCACTCTCTTCAAGTTCCTGCTTCTTAGACTCTCTCTCTTCATGAGCAGCCTGTGCTTCATCATGCATCGCATCAAGCTGTGAGTTTAGATCAGCAAGCTCTTTCTGAAGCTCATCGACACCTTCAACACTAGAAGCATCCTGATCAAGCAAAAGGTCGATTAATTGATCTTTTTTCTCAGCAGTTGCCATTTTCAGTTCGCGATCTAGAGAGCGGTCTTCGAAGTGACCTCTTTTCCCATGATGTCCTCTAGGACCTGCCATCTCCTGGGTTTGCCCTACTGTTTGCTCTTCTATTTCAGTTGACTCGTCATCTGCCGCATTAACATTTGCTCCAGCTATCCCCCCAGCTAAAACCATAGAGGCAACACCAATCATCCATTTGTTCATCTTCATCAATCTCCCTTCATAGGTATGTTCTTACAATACCTATTATGGACAACAACTTACGAAGAAATTTGTAAGAATGATGTGAAAATGATGTGAGTTTGCTTTATCTCTTTTTTAATTGGTCGATCACTTTAGCATCCAAACTACGTACATGCAAATCACGCTGTGGAAACGGTATCTCAACGTTGTGATCTGCAAGAATTCGGTTAATGCGGAAGTTTAAATTACTCTTCGTTTCTACCGCTGCTTTTGGTGACGAGATCCAAATGAATAGTTGAAAATCAAGTGATGAATCACCAAAACCAAGGAAATTCACAAAAGGAGGAGGAGTCTCAAGCACATACATGGAATTTTCTTTCTCTTCCACAGCTACTTGAAGCAATAGCGATCTCACAAGCTCCACATCTGAACCGTATGCCACCCCTATTGGTAAAACGAGGCGCAATCTTGAGTCTCCATAAGAGTGGTTCACAACCTGCTCTTCGATAAAATACGAATTTGGCATAATAATCCGTTCATTGTCTAGTGTTCGAATAATCGTGGCACGCATGTTAATTTTTTCAATGTCTCCAATAACATCGTTTATGATCACTCGATCACCTACTTTAATTGGTCTTTCAAATAAAATAATTAAACCAGAAATAAAGTTATTTGCGATGTTCTGCATTCCAAAACCGATTCCAACCCCAAGTACTCCTGCAAAGACCGTTAAAGCACTTAGATCAATCCCGACTGTCGTTAAACTAATAACGACCGCTATCACCATCAATGTGTAATGAAAAACACGATTGAACGTAAATTGCAAGCCTGTATCCAGGCTGTATCGATCATAAAGCGGAGGCATAAGAAAGGAAGTTGCAATCTTTGAAAATCGATTTGCAAGAGTAATGATAAATAGTGCAATTAATATAAGAAACAACGAGATTTCAACACTACCAATTGCAAATAATTGACTAAACATCCAACTGTTATCGGAAAAATAAAATAAAACAAATAGCAGGATGGCATACCCTGTTGTCCAATTTATAAATGAGAGGAAAGCTGGTCGAATACCGTTTGGGTAATTCTCCTCTTTGTCTCGTTTTGTCAGCCATAATTTGATCAGAAATCGAATCAGGAATAGACCTAGTATTACAGAAATTGTAATGACTATGTCCATAATGTTCGCATTTTCTAAAATTGAATGCACAAAAGGCAACCCCTTTTTTATTCAGTTATCCTTTATCATATCATGGAAATTGTAACCTCCGCAGGTCTTACACCGTCTAATTCTTTAAGAAACTTCTAATCGATTTACAAATAATCACGAAGCGGGGACAAACTTATGAGAAGATGGATCCTTCTTATCTGTACATCAATTCTTTTACTAGCAGGATGTAGTTCTAATAATGGAAACTTTTCAAATGAAAGTAGCGATATAGCTACTTCAACTGATCAATCCACAGATGAAAACCAGGGAGGAAATGAAAGAGAAAAAGAGAAAAATTCGTCTTCTATAGAAAAATCAGAAACGCCTGCCTTACAGCAAGATCGCAAGGTAATCTTCAATGCAAACCTTTCCTTAACAGTTGAAGATTTACCTAAGGCTACTGCCAAAATCAAAGATCTAACTAGAACTTATAAAGGTTATGTTGTCGAAGAAAGTATTGCTTCAGAAGAAGATTCTCTTTTTGGATCAATGACCGTACGCATACCCCAACCTGAATTTGACTCTTATCTCAATGAAGTTGAAGGGCTTGGGAAAGGAGCTCCTCAAAAATCGATATCCGGAACCGATGTCACCGAAAACTACGTTGATCTTACCTCAAGGCTGAAAGCAAAGGAAGCTGTTCAAAAAAGACTGGAATCATTTCTTAACGAAGCAACCAAAACAGAAGATCTGTTAGCTATATCTAATGAGCTTTCCCGTGTACAGGAAGAGGTCGAACAGCTGAAAGGTCAAATAAATTACCTCAATAACCAAAGTGAATATTCGACTGTTACGATTTCACTCGAGCAGCAGAAAATCATTGTTCCTT
Organism: Anaerobacillus sp. QJM3NY_32; assembly: GCF_056173645.1. Classification (NCBI taxonomy): domain Bacteria; kingdom Bacillati; phylum Bacillota; class Bacilli; order Caryophanales; family Bacillaceae; genus Anaerobacillus; species Anaerobacillus sp. QJM3NY_32. The sequence goes on from NZ_CM149684.1 coordinate 3,529,282, forward strand.
CTATTGATAAGAATGAATTTCAAACGCTAACAGAGGCAAAAAAAATGCTAATGACAACTGTAAATGGGCTCCTTTCCTTTTTCTCCACAGCGGCTGTACTCTTGATTGGTCTCTCACCTATTTTGGTCCCGCTCATTCTTATAGGATTATTTTTCTTGTATAGAAAGCGAAAAAAGAAGAATCAAAAAGCCGATCAGCATACCTGATCGGCTTTTCCTTATGATGCTACATCACGTTTCGTGAATAGTAGCCATGACAATGACAAGAACAAAACAAAGTAGACGAGAAGCATGGTCAACGAGAAACCGAGCGTCATACTTTCAATTATAGGTGAACCATCGAAATAAACACTTAAGTCCGTATTGGCAAAGAGGATATACTTCACCCAATCGTATTGACTAAGAATAAAAGTAAGTTGGCTCCCTGTAAACATAAGGAATATAGCTAATCCAATCGCAAGAGAGGAACTTCTAAAGATACTCGATAGCATGAAAGCAAATGTTACCATCATAAGCAAATTCACACTGGCAAGTGCATATTCAACAATATAATGAATGGCCATACTCGTTTCGGCCACTTCCCCACCTGAATAAGTTAGGTATGGTTGATCGACTGCACTAAAACCAAGGAATAACCCGCCGATAATAAAAGAAGAAATGTATAAGATGACGAGAGAAAATAGCGCAAATAATAGCGTTGAAATAAATTTAGAAGCAAGGATTTTCGTGCGTGAAGCAGGTCTGATCAACAATAACTTAATGGTTCCCCACGAATATTCACTCGCTATAACACCTGCGCCGATAATAATCGTAAAGATGGAAATTAAACTCACAATGCCAGTTGAACTATCCATAAAACTCCATATTGAATCACTTTCTAAAGGGGGAATATCATTCTCTAACCGATATTCATTTATCGCAATAGAACGTTCCTGACTGTCTTTAAAGGCTTTGGGCATTCCCTCTGAATCTTTTAGCGTTTGTTCTGCCTGTTGGATCGCATTTTCAGAATCAGTGCGCCAGTTCGTAGTCTCATCACTCGCATTCATATTAGTAAAAATGCCTGCTACAAGTACGGCTGCCACCACAAGTCCGATCATCACCCACGTTCCAACTCTTCTATAAATCTTCATGTTTTCATTTTGTATTAAATGTAGCATACTAGACAACTTGCTCACCCCCAGTTACTTCCAGGAACACATCTTCTAACGTTTTCACAGAGGATTGAATACCGTATACGCGGACACCCTTTTCCACGAGAACAGCTGTTACCTCTGGAATAAGCTCATGTTCTATTTTAATCGTCAACTTACGCTCCGATTTTTCCATCTCACAATCAGGGAAATTTGCTTTAACAGCGTGAACCGCGTGTTCTACTGGATCGACTTCAAATGAAACCATAACGGCGTGATCATTTTGAACAAAGTCATTCACTCGCTGCACATCGACCATTTTTCCGGCCTGAATAATGCCAATTCGATCACACATGAGTTCGATTTCGGATAATAAATGACTAGAAACAACTACAGCAACATTTTCTTCTCTTGCAAGCGTTCGTAAATATTGTCTGATTTCTCGAATACCCGCGGGGTCTAGTCCGTTTGTTGGCTCGTCTAGAATGAGTAGCTTAGGTCGGTGTAGCAGTGCCTGGGCAAGTCCAAGACGCTGTCGCATTCCAAGTGAATATCCCTTCACTTTTTCATTGATACGACCTTGGAGTCCAACCAATTGAATGACTTCTTGAATGCGTTCTTTTGAAACACCTTTGACCATTCGAGCATAATGAACAAGGTTTTGGTACCCAGTCAAAAATTTGTACATTTCAGGATTTTCAACAATCGCTCCTACTTTTACAATCGCATTCTCGTAATCTGTTTTAATACTGCTTCCATCAATGAGAACTTCGCCTTCCGTCATTCTCATTAGACCAACCATCATCCGAATTGTTGTTGTTTTTCCTGCTCCATTCGGCCCCAGAAAACCAAACACTTCACCTGGGTATACATCAAATGAAAGTTGATCAATGATTGTTTTCTTTCCAATTACTTTTGTTAAATCTCGAATCTGAACAACTGGTTTTACAGCCATTTTACCCCTCCTCTTGATACAACTTTTTCAACCACTCTACTATTCTCATACGATCTCGCTCGCGAATGGTTTCAACATCTTCGAGCGCGAGAACCTTACCATTTCGAATCGCAATAACCGTTTCAAGTAATGGTTCGATTTCCGTTACTTCATGTGTCGTGATGATCACCGTTTGTTTTTCTAAGTCGATAAAAGAAAGTAAACTTTTCACAATTGAATCTCGCACCATCGGATCAAGACCTGATAACGGCTCATCCATCAGAATAATAGGTACATCTCTCGCAAGGGTAAGAGCAATCTTCAATCTCCCACGATTTCCTTTAGATAAATGCTTCACCTTTTGATCCTGATCCACTTCCATAAATTTAACAATATCGTGGGCCTTTTCAAGATTAAAATCGCTAAATTGACTTGCAAAAAAGCGGATTGTCTCTTTCACTGTGAAGAATGAATAGTAAGCGTCTAACTCTGATAAATAAGCAACTTTATTTGCCGAACGCCTCGAAACATGTTCTTCATTAAGCATTACGTTGCCTTCACTAGGCACTACAAGACCTGCGATTATCTTCATGAAAGTAGATTTCCCACTACCATTGGAGCCAACAAGGCCAATGATTTTCCCTTCAGGAATTCTTACGTTCACATCTGATAGAGCTTGTTTTCTAAGATAACGTTTAGATACGTTCTCGAATGTAATCATGATTGATTCTCCTTTTCGTTCGTAACGTAAGTTCGAATACCTTCAATCATATCTTCTCGAGAAAATCCCATTTGCTTCATTTCATCAATGAAATTCTGGATGTGGTTAATCTTGAGCTGTTCTCGAAGTTCGGTCAGTCTTTCTTTTTGCTCCGTTACAAACGTCCCTTGCCCTCGTTTCGTCTCCACAATCTCCATCCTCTCCAGTTCATTGTAAGTTCTCGACACTGTATTTGGATTTACGCCTGATTGAATGGCCATATCCCTTACAGAAGGAAGCTTTTCACCAGTTTTTCGTTCCCCTTTAATAATCTCCCAGCTAATGCGGTCCACTAGCTGCAGGTAAATCGGCTTTGAGGGATTAAATTCTTCTCCCATCCCTTACACCTCCACTTTTCGATCAAGTACCCAGCATGTCATTATGAAAACAAGGATGATAGTAATGAGATCAAATATTACATTCCCAATTGCAAACGGAAATGTTGAAACGGTTAATTCAAATGCCTGCTGACTAACCTCCATATTTAACGGTGACGGTAGCTCCACATACCCCCACTCGATCATCACTTCATAAAGACGAGTCCCACTCAACCATGAACCAAACCAACTGATAAAACCAACAATTAAGAGAATAAGAAGAAGTGCCCACTTGCCGATATACGTTTTCAGAACTTGATACAAAGTCCAATAGAAGATTAGCCAAACCCCCATATAGACTGATCCTGTAATAATAACGGTGAGAAAATAAAATCCGAACAGCCACACATTATCAATTGGAAGTTGAATGAGGCTAGGTTCAAGGTTATAAGCTAGAAGAGATAAACTACTGACAATACCAATAGATAGCAGTAATGCTAATAACCCATTTAGCAATTTAGCTCCGAGTAAACGAGCTCCTGATTGTGGATTGTGTAGCCAGAGGTGTAAGTTCCTTCCTTCAGTGTTCAGACTAATTAATAAATAGAGTGGCAAAAAGAAGACGTGCATCGCCGTTAGTACGGCTCCAATAATAGCTGTTAAATAAGGGATTTCCCATCTTGCAGAGGCAAGAAAAAATCCAATCATTACTAGTAAATCAAACGCTGTAACGCCTAATAGAAGGGCTCTTGAAACACGAAATTCCTTTCGTAATAACCCACTCCAATTCTTCATGATATAGTTCCCCCTCAATGTGTTGGTGTATTAGTTACATAGTACACCAGTACTTTGGAATGGTCAATATTTTTATTTTCAATTTCACAAAAAAATGATCCATTTGAATATTGATTTCGTTAGCTATATAAGAGTATAGTCAATAAAAAATGCTAAGATATAACTTAAGTAAAAGAGGTGAAGAACGTGAAAAAAGTCTTATTGCTCGTAGTTGGTGCGATTATTTGGCTCGTACTCGCAGGGTACAATAACTACGCTGAACCCGTAACGAATACAGCCGTTGAAAAAGAACAAACGAATGCTGCGTTAGAGGTAGAAGAGATAGAGAAACCAGATGTGCTATCAGACGAATTTCTTCTTCTTGATGATCAGAAGAAGAAAATCGAAGAAGCCAAAGAATCCCAAAACGTTCAAGAGGGAATGGAGCCTGTACAAGTAGAGATTCCTGCAATCGATGTTAAAGCTCCCGTTGAAAATGTCGGTATATTAGAAAATGGACAAATGGGTGTTCCCGAGGACATCAACAAAGTTGGTTGGTTTGAACCTGGCTTTAAACCAGGAACAAAAGGAAATGCTGTCTTAGCTGGGCACGTAGATAGTAAAACAGGACCGGCTATTTTCTTTTATCTTGAGAAGCTTTCAAAAGGTGACGAAATTATTTTGACTGATAAAGAGGGGGAAAAAATGACATTCGTTGTCACTGGTAAAGAACGATATCCTTACAACGACTCTCCTATCGAAAAAATATTCGGAACAACTGATTCACGCACGTTGAATCTTATTACGTGTGTTGGAACATTTAATCGCTCAAAAGGAACACATGAGGAGAGACTTGTTGTTTCTACAGAGTTAAAGGAAGATCCGAGTAAAGAGAAAAAAGAAGTAGATCCTAACGAAGTTCCAGATGCTCCAACAAACCTTAGCGTTAGTGGGAATTTCTTATCATGGCATGCTGTTCGCGACGAAAATGTTGTAGGATACCGCATTTACAAAGCTGACGCATACGGTGTTTATAAGCAAATTGAGAGCATTTCTAACCTTGAACGTAAGAGCTTCTCAGATCCCGACGCTTCAACCTCCTCATACTATGTAACTTCTGTAAATATATTTGGAAACGAATCAGCTCCATCTAAAAAAATGACTCCTGAGAAATAACAAAAGCGCGGCTGGATTTTTTCCAGCTGCGCTTTAGTTTCATTAAATGAAGAAAATGTCTCTATACATCAAATGATTAACTCGCTTTTTTCATTTGAGATTCTACAAGATAACGATTAAAATAATCATCTGTTTCGCTTCGTATGACTTTATAAAGTAATAATAACGCAATTAAGTTTGGAATCATCATCAAAGCATTTGCCATATCCGCAAAAGCCCAAACAGTAGTCAGGTTCGCAACTGTACCAACAAAGCATGCCAATACATATACTGCTCCATAATAAATGGTTACTTTCGTACCAACTAGGTATTCAAAGCATTTATAACCATATACGTACCAACCAATAATGGTTGAGAACCCAAAGAAAATAACGGAGAAAGTTACAATATACTCTCCGATCAGACCGAGACTTGAACCAAATGCAGCCGTAGTCAAAGCACCTGCTTCTAGATTCGGATCATGCACGACTCCCGACAGGTCTCCTCCCGTTGGGTCCCAAAATCCAGAGATAAGGAGCACAAGGGCTGTCATTGTACAAACAATGATCGTTACGATAAACGTACCAGTCATGGCTACGAGAGCCTGTTTCACTGGATGATCGGCTTTCGCATTACCAGCAATAAGGGCAGCCGTACCAAGTCCTGCTTCGTTCGAGAAAATCCCTTTGGAAACTCCTGATTTTACAGCTTCCATTACAATAACACCTGAAAATCCTCCTACCGCCGATATAGGTGAAAAGGCATATGTAAAAATCAGCTTCATAGCTGGGATAACAGCATCTATGTTAATGACGATAATAATGAGTGCACCAACTACGTAGAGAACCGCCATAATCGGAACAAAGAAACCTGCAACAGAACTAATTCGCTTTACGCCACCGAAGATGATGAGCGAAGTAAGTGCAGCAAGGATAATCCCAGTTACCCATCCATCAATTTGGAAGCTTTCATCAACAACACTTGCGATTGTATTTGATTGTACGCTATTTCCGATTCCGAGTGAGGCAATCGCTCCAAATAAAGCGAACGAGATAGCGAGCCACTTCCATTTTGACCCTAGTCCCTTTTCGACATAATACATCGGCCCTCCGGCATATTCTCCGTTATCATTTTTCACACGATATTTCATCGCAAGTAAAGCTTCTCCATACTTCGTTGCCATTCCAACAAGACCTACAATCCACATCCAGAAAATCGCACCTGGACCCCCAATTGTAATCGCTGTAGCAACTCCTGCAATATTACCATTTCCTATCGTGGCAGCTAGTGCTGTCATCAGAGCTTTATAGTTACTAACGTCACCTTCAGCACTGCTATCCTCTTCTTTTTCTTTTGAGAATGCTAATTTGAAAGCATATCCCAGCTTTCGAAACTGCAGTCCTTTCAGAATAAATGTGAGAAAGACACCTGTCCCAAATAATAAAATTAGGCTTGGTGCTCCCCAAAGAACTCCATTAATTTTCTCTAGCCAATCTAAGATGTTCATTCTCTCTCTACTCCTTTGTGTTAACGCTTTCATGCACTGACCTTTACCACATTATCATTTGTAAGCTTGAAGCGCAATTCCCACCTTTAAATTTGGGGAAATAGTCACTATTCAATTTTTACTATAGCCCATTAAGAAATTCAATTAGTAACTTTCTCCAACGTAAAAGAGAGACTTAACATAAGTTAAGTCTCTCTAGATAACTGCTCTTACAATTGACCGATGGCATCACTTATCGATTGATCGCCATTTAAAACTTCAAATGTTCGGTTAAACGTATGCTTGTTCTCCAAGACTTCAGTAAGAACAGCAGCCACATCTTCACGTGGTATTTCACCAGATTTATCTTCAAGTGTTTCGGCTGCTCTAATTTGTCCTGTTCCAGGCTCATTTGAAAGACTACCTGGACGAAGAATAGTATAAGTTAAGTTTGTTGCTTTCAAGTGCTCATCGGCACGTTTTTTCGCATGTAAATAAGGCTTCATATTATCTGGACCTTTTTCAGGATAATCAGATCCAACAGTACTTAGCATGACAAAGCGTTTAATTCCTTGTTGCTTCGCTTCATCAACTGCTTTAATCGCACCTTCCTGGTCAATCATAATGGTTTTATCTGCGCCAGTGTGCGGTCCTGAACCTGCAGCGAAGATAACCGCTTCACATCCGTACAGCGCTTGTGAGAAATCTTTTTCAAGATCGCCAAGCACGGTTTTACCGCCTGCATCTTCAATCGCCTTAACTTGATCTGTATCGCGAATCATACCAACTGGCTCATGACCGCGTTCTGCTAATTTTGTAATTAAATGTGTTCCTACTTGTCCGTTTGCTCCAATAACGAGTACTTTCATGACAATTCGTCCTCCTTTAAAAACCTTAACACTTGTTATATTCCGCAAATTCATCTTTTTAAACCAACGAATGTGCAAAATGCTAAAAGCATACTTCGTTTCGCCCATTTTTCTTCGCTCTGTAAAGAGACTTGTCTGCTCGTTCAACGGATGCCATTAATGGTTTTTCAAGATCGAGTTCAGCTAATCCAATTGAAACAGAAACATCCTTTATTTCGTCTCCCATCTCGGTCATAAATCGCTGCTTACTTAAATTGTGCTGCAAATCCTTCATGCGATCATATGCCTCATCTTTCGTTGATGCTTCAAGCATGACAATAAACTCTTCTCCTCCGTATCGTGCAACGAGCCAATTATCGCTTTGATCTGAAAGGAACATGGCAAATTCAGCCAAAACGCGATCCCCGTTAAGATGACCATATTTATCATTAATTTGCTTAAAAAAATCAAGATCAAGCATGGCTACCATTTTTATCAAATGAGTCTCCTGAGCTTTCGCTTTCTTTAGAAAACTTCTCAGATTAAGTAATCCGGTCAGAGAGTCGTGTTCAGCATAAAAGCGAAGTTGCTGACTCATCTCAAGATTATTAGTGCTCATTTGAATAAAGAAATACATAATTAGGGCAGATAGCTGAAAGGAGATAAACCGTATTAAATAAGAATAGAGCGTGATGTCTTCTGAAATGATATAGCCAACGATCGCATCTGAAATAAACCAGATGCCAACAAAATAAAAAAACAGCTTCAAATATGTGAGGTTTCGAAAAAGCTTCTGTCGTACTAGCATTGTTACAACTGTTGGGATTAACAAGGTGAAAAAGATCTCTAAGTAAATAAAGTCACCTGGAAAAGCGAATCGAGCTAGTGTAATGATTATGAGCACGGGAATGCCATATTGATACCCATGGTACAGAATTAGTATTACCATAGGAATGGTTCGTAAATCATATAGATACCCGTCTAACGATACCGGCAACATATAAAGGAAAATAATACCGATTGCCACAATGAATATGTGCGCGACAGCGACAACCTGACTCGGCCACCGCTTCTGAAAGGCAAGATAGTATACGCTTTGGATGCATAGGTGCATAAATAATAAGATGGAAAAGTTCGCTAATAAAGATTGCATCTGCCGTGTCACTTCCATAATGGTTATTTTTTAATCATTCTTACTTATAGATTTTACACCTATCTTAGCATTTTTTGGAAAATAATAGAACGTTATTATCCTATGTATTATGAATAAAACCAAGTATCCCTCTTTCTAGAGAAATACTTGGTTTTATTATAAGCAGTCAAATTATGACCACTTCACTTATTTAGTATAATTTTTGGAGAGCTTCTTTATCAAATGGTAATAAATCATCTGCGCGGCCATCACGTACTTTGCTTACCCATTCAGGGTCCATTAATAATGAGCGACCAATTGCTACAAGATCAAACTCTTCATGATCAAGCTTTTCAATCAAACCATCAAGACTTGTCGTATTTGCTCCAGCAAAGCTTGTAAATTCTCCATCTAGTCCGACTGAGCCTACTGAAATAACCGGCTTACCAGTTAGTTTCTTCGTCCAACCAGCTAGATTCAATTCGGAACCTTCAAATTCAGGCTCCCAGAAACGACGTGTTGAGCAGTGGAAGATATCTACTCCAGCTTCAACGAGCGGCGTTAGGAACTGTTCTAATTCCTCAGATGTAGTCGCAAGCTTCGCTTTAAAATCGTTCATTTTCCATTGAGAAAAACGGAAAATAATCGGGAAGTCTGGCCCCACTTTACGACGGCAGGCTTTGATGATTTCTACAGCAAATTGAGTTCTCCCTACAAGATCGCCACCATAACGGTCAGTCCGTTTATTTGTCTGCTCATAGAAAAATTGGTCGATCAAATAACCATGTGCTCCGTGAAGTTCAATCGCATCAAATCCAAGTCGCTTCGCATCTGCTGCTGCATCTGCATACGCTTCAACTAGCTGTTCCACTTCTTCTGTTGTCAAAGGCTCGTTTACCTTCTCACCAGATAGTGCTAGACCTGAAGGACCAACTGGTTGTGCTTCTTCGTTTGGCAGTTCCCCCATTTTTCGGGTCATCCCAACATGCCAAAGCTGAGGTGCAATTTTACCGCCAGCTTCATGGACTTCTTTCACAACATTTTCCCAGCCTGCTAGTGCTTCTTCACCGTGAAAGACAGGAATGCTCGCACCTGAAACCGATGAAGGATGGTTAATCCCAGTTCCTTCTGTCACTATTAGCCCCACGCCATTTTCTGCTCTACGGCGATAATAACCAGCTACATCTTCACCTGGTACGTTTCCTGGTGAAAAGCCTCGAGTCATTGGCGCCATAACTGTGCGATTTTCTAAAGATAATTTTTCACTATTGAACGTTCTAAATAACGCTTCAGTTGTTTTCGTTGTATGTGTCAATTTATTTCCTCCTCTAACCTGTTTGCATTCATTATTATTTCAAAATCATTCTCCAAAAGAAAGAAATCTGTTTATGTAATGTGCTGGTGATCCGATGATTCCTGTAGAAAGCTATTAATCCCGCGATACTTAGGATATTTCCGCGAAAAGTCGATTTTTTCCGCTATAACTGAAATATATCCGCGATTTTGCGATTATTTCCGCGATCTGCCAATTCACGAAAAAAATCATAGGCGAAGCGCCTATGATTTCCTCTCTCTACTACTTATTCTCATATTTAGCTGAAAGAAAGCCTAAAGCTGACCCTAATATGGCTCCACCTAGGACCTCAACAGGTTGATGTCCAAGAAGCTCTTTCAACTCTTTTTCCCTTTCCACAAATTCCATGCTAGGGTAATCTCCAGAGATCGTCGCTAGATTATCCTCTAGATCGTTTACTAGAGCAGCAATTTCTCCTGTATGACGCCTAACCCCCTGGGCATCGTACATAACAATCACACCGAAAATAGTAGCGAGAGCCGTTTCTGTATGACGAGATCCTTTATTTGAAGCAATGTAAGAAGTAAGGGCTGCAACACCAGCTGAATGCGAACTAGGCATTCCACCCGTTGTCGCAACTTGCTTCACATCCCATTCTCCTTTTAACACCTTATGAGTTAGGATCTTCAAACCCTGAGCAATCGCAATTGAGGAAACTGCTGTTAAAATTCCTCTGTTCATTTTTTGCATCTCTCTCATCCTCCACTTTGCCATCTTTTCTGCCTGAGCAGAATGTTCTATTAGATGCATTACCCTTTAGGAAGGAATTTTACGCAGAGAATTTTTTTTAGGAAATCTACCACGCTTACATTCAAATTTCTTTCATGCAATCAAAGAAATCTTTAGTAGCTGATACAATCGATTCTCGATTTCATCTATGCTGATCAACAAGAATGGGATTGCCATCAGGGTCTTCTATTGTAAAACTCGTTGGCCCTTCACTTGATTCATCCGCTTCAGAAAGAATATTCACTCCGTTTTCTTTTAGCTGCTTTTGAAGTGTTCGAATATCTGTAAACACTTCAAGATTTTCAGCGTTCTCATCCCAACCTGGATTAAACGTTAGAATATTTTTGTCAAACATCCCTTGAAACAGGCCAATGACGGTACTGCCATTCTTCATAATGAGCCAATTTTGAGAAATATCTCCTCCAAACGATTGAAAACCTAATTTTTCGTAAAAATGCTTTGAGGCTTGGATATCCTTTACACTTAAACTTAAAGAAAAAGCTCCGAAATTCATATTCATACCTCCTCATTATAGTTGCTATAAACGATTCTTCTCTATTCCCTCCTTTACTACCTTCTTTTAATTGGATTAAGATAACGTTACTTATAGTGTGGTTCCAAACTAGAATTTTTTCTTTGCTTTTCAATACTCTTCATAATCAATTTTCACACCATCAATATGCTTGCGATTCATCAATTTCTTTTTCTTTCTGTTCTCAACAGTTTCAAATAGGATATCAAAATCATAATTCTCCGGATAAAGCTCGCTAGCAGGCAAGAGTAACTTTACACGCTTCGTATGAATCGTTTCTTTTTGGCCATTTATCATTACAATCAAATCCCCAAAATCGTCCATTGGTTTATAAACGATTCCTTTCTCTTTCAACGAAGGGATCGCTACACTATCTCCAATCGAATAATTCTCAAAAATCTTCTCGACCTCCACTTTTTTCTGGCTTCGCGGTTTCTCTACTTTTTTACTTTTTAGCTGCTGCTCATAGTGCCAGTTATCTTTTTGGTTGAACCCTTCTCGATAGGATTGCTTTTCTTGGTACGTGATTTCATGAGCTCGCTCAATAATATTCGGATGCATACCAAGACGTAATGCGATGGCAAATGCCTGACTTTCCCCTGGAACACCCATCCGTAGTTTAAACGTTGGACGCAATGTCTCTGGATCGAACTCCATTGATCCATTCTCAAAATCTGGATGAGCTGAAGCGAAATTTTTCATTTCACTATAGTGTGTTGTGGATAGAATAGTTGACCCCAGACGATTCAATTGTTCTAAAATGGAAACGGCAATACCCATCCCCTCACCGGGATCTGTACCCGAACCAAGTTCATCCAGAATAACAAGAGAATCCGGCGCTGCTGCTTGTAAAATAGAAATAATGTTCGATATTCGAGAAGAGAAAGTACTCAACGATTGTTCAATGCTCTGTCCGTCTCCAATATCAACTAATATTGATCCAAACATCCCAAAAACAGAAGACTCATCAGCAGGTATGTGTAAACCACATTGCACCATCATTGAAAGAAGCCCGACTGTTTTAATTGATACGGTTTTTCCACCAGTATTGGGACCGGTTATCACAAGTCCTTTATATGCTTTCCCTAACTCAAGGGAAAGCGGTACAGCCTCATGAGAGAGTAAGGGATGACGACCATTTTGTAACTCAAGTATTGGCTCGCTTGATAGCTTTACTTGATTGCCATCAATCGCTACACTATATTTCGCCTTTGCAAAAATATAATCGTAGTGTGTCATTGTTTCAATGTTGATTGAGATCTCTTGCGCATATCGCTCCACTTCTCCAGTTAATCTGCTTAGAATTCGCTGTTCCTCCAAGTATTCATCTGCCTTTACTTCATTTAATTCCATTTGAACTTTACGAACTTCTTCAGGTTCAATATATACAGTCGAACCGCTTGAAGATTGGTCATGAACGGTTCCTTTTATTTGTTTCCGATATTCTTTCTTCACAGCGACAACATAGTGGCCATTTCGATCGCTGATGATCGTATCCTGAAGTGCCTTCCTTTTCGAAGATGAACGCAGAAGATGATTCAGTTTTTCTTTCACTCGTTCTTCATAAACGGTTATTTTCTTTCTAATTCTCCCAAGCTCCTTACTCGCTGCATCATCAATCTCACCATTTCTGATCGCTCGTTTCAATTCTTCTTCAAGATCTGTAATCTCATAAAGAGAATAGATATAAGTTGAAATTGTAGGCGCCAGCCATTCTTTCCCCGTCATAAACTGTTTCAGTTTCCGGCCGCTTTCGATTAAATCAAGCACAGTTATCAGCTGATCTGGCCGTAAAGGAACACCTTTGTTTAATTGTTTCATCACCTGGATAATGCCATGAAGACCATGAAGAGGGACGCTTGAACTTTTCTTAATAATTTCTTTCGCCTCTGTCGTTTCATTTAATCGATTTTGCACAACCTCTTTATCATGCAACGGTCTCATTTTCTGGATCTCACTTTTTGCTTCTTCTGAAAGGGCATAGTGAGCTACTTCGCTTCGAATTTTATCAAATTCAAGTGTTACCATAGTTTGTTCGTTCAATGTTCTTCCTCCTCGATTCGTATATGTTCGCGCATCTTAAGAAAAACTTCCATTCAATTAACATTCATGTCACTTCCTTTCCAACAAAAAAAGAGCTACGAATGAACACAGGTTCATTCGTAGCTCTTCTATAAAAGGGTAGACGACACCCATCCTCCCCATGCTTAAAAAGCATACAAAAAGCTGCGCACAGAGCGCAGCTGGAATGGTTGTTGTCATTCTTGAGCTTTTCTGTGTTCTTAACTAAATTGACAGAAGGCATATTTAAATAAGCATAGAATACATGCTACTTTAAAAGCCAATCCATCTATAAAATTACGTTAGTTAAGAATCACCGATAACATAAAATTTGCCCCTTTTACTTTTCAGGTTACATTTATTATAAATGGGAATCGTTGTTCTTTCAAGTTGCTTTTTAGAAAGCGTGTGAAGTCGTTCCGCCATCAATAACAATATTTTGTCCGGTCGTATAGCTCGCATACGGTGATGCAAGAGATAAAAAGGCTGGAATCAATTCATCTAACCGACCAACTCGATGCATAGGATTACTTCCTTTGATTTTATTTAAAAGAATAGGATTCTCTAATGCTATTTCGTTAAACGGCGTTTTAATAAAGCCAGGACTTATCGCATTAACAGTAATCCCGAGTGGGGAGAGCTCCTGTGATAACTGTTTTGTTAATTGCACTACAGCCGCTTTACTTGGACCATACGGGGTGGAAAAAGGGAGTCCAACTTCACTTGCCATCGATGCAATGTTAATAACCCTAGATCCTTCGCCTTCTTTTAAATCAGGGAGAACTGCTCTAGTCATCATATAAACTGATTTCACATTCGTTTCCATCACATCGTCCCATTCATCCGGTTCAAGATCTTCAATTGTCTTTCGAACAGTTTTCCCAGCATTATTAACGAGAATGTTAATTGTCCCTATGCTTTCATGAATGTCACTTATGATTTGCTGAATACTTCCCTCATTCGTGACATCTCCTACAAATGCAACGACTGATCTATTTGTTTCCTTACTTATTTCTTTTGCTGCATCTTCAAGAACTTCTTTTGTTCTACCAACAATGGCCACAGTAGCTCCCGCTTCGGATAGAGCACGTGCAATTGTTTTACCAATGCCTCTGCCTCCACCTGTAACGACGGCCACTTTATTTGTGAAATCAAAATACTTCATCTAGCATCCTCCTCTACTTTATCTACCATACAAAATATTCTTATTTCCATCCATTAGAGTGCTTCAAAGATGATGTAAAAACCTTATTTGTATCATTATTCGACAGCATCCTAAAATAATTATTTTGTATTTGAAAGGTAATTGTGGTAATTTGTTAGAATATTTAGTATTAAGATACATAAAGGAGGAGTTCTTATTGGAAGCAGCATTAAATAACATTAGTGGATTTGTATGGGGGTGGCCTCTGCTCGTCCTACTTGTGGGAACGGGTATTTACCTCACTATTCGCCTTGGGTTTCTCCAGTTTACCATGCTTCCATATGCGTTGAAGCAAGCCTTCACGAAGAAACAAGATAAAAACGCAGAAGGGGATATCTCTCACTTCCAGGCTTTGATGACGGCACTTGCCGCTACGATCGGAACAGGAAACATTGCCGGTGTCGCAACGGCTGTTTTTGTTGGTGGACCTGGTGCCGTTCTCTGGATGTGGATCAGTGCTCTCTTTGGAATGGCAACGAAATATGCTGAGGCAATCCTTGCTGTTAAGTACCGTTCGGTGAATTCGAATGGTGAAATGTCCGGTGGGCCGATGTACTACCTTGATAAAGGACTTAATATGAAGTGGCTTGGGATGATTTTTGCCTTTTTTGGTGCTTTCGCAGCTTTTGGAATCGGAAATATGGTACAGTCCAACTCAGTAGCAGATGCTGTCGCTACTTTCGGGATCGCTCCGTGGATTACTGGACTTGTCCTAATGTTCTTTACTGGAATGGTTATTCTCGGTGGAATTAAAAGCATCGGTAAAGTGACGGCTTACTTTGTTCCAGTTATGGCCTTATTTTATGTTATTGGTGGATTAGTCGTGATCTTTATGAATCTTAGTCTTGTTCCTGCTGCTGTTTCCCTTATCTTCTCAGACGCTTTTACAGGTGAAGCTGCTGCTGGTGGTGCCATTGGTGCCGTAATCCGTTATGGTGTAGCACGTGGGGTATTTTCGAATGAAGCTGGACTTGGCTCTGCGCCAATTGCGGCGGCGGCTGCTAAAACCGATTACCCAGGACGTCAGGCACTTGTCTCTATGACACAGGTGTTCATTGATACGATTGTTGTCTGTTCCATCACTGGAATCGCGCTCGTTATGGGTGATCTCTATGGTGGAGATTTGAACGGAGCAGCCTTAACGACAGCGACGTTCGAGAAATTCCTGGGTGTTCCTGGAGCGCTCATCGTTACAATTGGACTTATTTTATTTGCTTATTCAACTGTTCTCGGATGGTCCTACTATGGCGAAAAATGCTTCTCTTATCTTTTTGGAGACGCGTCGATTAAATATTATCGTTTCGTTTTCGTATTGGCCGTTTTTGTCGGAACAACGTTAAAACTAAACGTTGTTTGGCTTCTTGCTGATATTTTCAATGGCTTAATGGCACTACCAAACTTGATTGGACTTCTCGGTCTTTCAGGAGTTGTTGTCGCTGAGACAAAACGCTTCCTTGAAAAAGTGAAGGAAGAAAAAAGAGAAGCGCATTCAACGGGTGTATCTAATTAATACTTAAAAAAGGTGTCGGGAGATCCCGACACCTTTTCTTATAAACTTTCTTCAATTTGAAACTGTTGCTGAGCAAGCTCTTTATAAAGACGGCTTGTCATATATAGCTCTTCATGTGTGCCCTGATCTGATACAATACCGTTTTCCATAACTAAGATTTGATCGGCATGAACAACGGTCGAAAGACGATGAGCAATAACAATCGTCGTACGTCCCTTCATTAAATTGTTCAACGCACGTTGAACCTGAACTTCTGACGTACTATCAAGACTAGATGTAGCTTCATCCAACAAGAGAATGTATGGATTTCGAACAATCGCTCTTGCAATTGCAATCCGCTGTCGCTGCCCACCAGAAAGCTTGATTCCTCTTTCGCCAATTTCTGTATCAAAACCGTTTGGAAGATCTTGAATGAAAGGCAGGGCATAAGCTTGCTTTGCTGCCTCTTCAATTTTCTCATCCGAAACATCTTCTTCTAGCCCATAGACAATATTCTCTTTAATGGTTCCTGCTATGAGCGGACTTTCCTGAGAGACATATCCAATTTGCTTCCGCCATGAGACAAGTGAAAAGTCATGAATATTTTTTCCGCCAAGTGCGATTTCACCTTTTTGAGGTTGATAAAATCGTTCAATTAATGAAAATGTAGTCGTTTTACCGCTACCACTTGGACCAACTATTGCAGTGATTTTACCGGGTGGTACTTCAAAGGAAGCCTTTTTCAACACAAGTTCTTTCCCATAGGAAAATTCAACGTTATGAAATGAAAGCACCTTTGCTGGATCTTCAACTTCATCTCCGCTCAGTCGTTCTTCACTATCATGATCAAGTAAAAATTGCAGACGTTCTGTTGCGCCCATTGCTTTTTGGATTGCTGTTAAGAACCTTGCCATTGAGCTGAATGGAATAATGATTTGAAAAAGGTATAAAAGAAAAGCGACAAGCTCTCCAGCTGATAGTTCTCCTGTTGATACGCGAACGCCACCGTAGCCTACAATGACGACGAGAACCCCCATTAACAATAACGTCATAAGAGGCATAAGAAGGGCATAGATTTTCGCTTCCTTCATGCTGTAAGAGAAGACATTTTTAATGCCATTTTTCCCATTCTCTTCTTCCACATTCTCTGCCATCGAGAATTTCACAAGACGAACTTCTGATAATACTTGTGTGATTGTTGCTGTAAACTTAGCCGTTTCTTCCTGCAATCCCTTTGATACTTTATACATTCGCTTTCCGATAAAACGAATCCCAATCATCATAATAGGGACAACCGCAAGTAAAATGGCTGTTAATTTCCAATCAAGGTATAGTAATATCCCAATAGAACCGACAATCGACAGCGTACTCGTTAACAAACTAATTAAATGATTCGAGACAAGATCTTTTATTACTCCAGTATCATTCACAATACGACTTGTCGTATCCCCAACCCTATTGCTGTCAAAATAAGTTATTTGAAGGGAAAGGACTTTCTTCATTAAACGCTCTCTCAACCGAGCTACCACTGTCTCCCCTATATACAACAGGAGGTACATAGATAAACCAGAGAAGATCGCCTGAACAACAAAGGCAGCAATTAATAATGTAATAACTCCCGAAGAAAGCGAGCTACCTGAGAGCTGATCAACTAGATTTTTCGTGAAAAATGGCACGATTAATCCAGCTACGGTTCCAATCATACTCAATGCAATAGCAAGTGCTACAAGAGACTTTGAAGGATTTGTATCACGAATTAATTTTGATAGTCCGCGCCAATTCATTTTTTTCTCCGTATTTGCTTTTTGTTCCATTATATTCCCCCTTACGATCTCTCCTTAGTATACCTTGTCTTATCGTTAAATCAGAAAACGGAATGGAAATCATTCCGACGTTTCATCATTTCTCAAATACACACTCGCTAGAAACACTATGAAAAATAAGTGTAGTGAGACTATTGCGTTTAGCTATCAAGACTATGTTAAGACAGAAAAAAGGAAGGGACAGTGCCCTTCCTTTAACATGATTTAAGATTAGAAGCTTTCTTTCACGACAACACGCTCAAGTGGGAAGCGAGCTGTTCCATGCGCTTCAACAGCTGCTTTACCAACAGAAATAAGCATTGTTGGAACATAACGTGAAGGAATGTTAAACTCTTCTACAAGGGCAACTGGATTAAAACCACCCATTGCCACTGTGTCATAGTCTTTTGCTTTTGCAGCAAGCATCAATTGCATTGCAGCCAACGAGCTATTCTTGATTGCTTCGCTTAAAGCAAAGCCTTCTCTTTCGTAAGCGCCATTGATTTGGCTAACAAGCGTTTCTTTTATAGCATTTTCCATAAATCCTAATTCGACTGCCTGGCCATAAATTTCTTCAGCATGTAGATTAGCTTCAAGGTCTCCTAGAATAACAATAGTAGCAGAGCTATCTACGATTTGCTGCTGATTAAAAGCAATTGGAAGTAGCTTTTCTTTTTGCTCATCACTTTCAATAACAAGGAACTTCCAATGTTGAAGGTTCCAAGAAGACGGAGCTTCAATCGTAGCATTTAAAATCTCATTCATAACTTCCTCAGGAATTTCGATTCCTTTCTCAAATTTTCTTACAGAATGACGATCTTTCATAACATCTAGAACACGATTGTTCTCTTGTACACTAACAGACATCGTTTATTTCTCCCCTTTTTCTATCCATAAAATTTCTCTCAATTGATGGTCTAATAACCTATCTCACCTATACTATAATGTAACATATATCATTACAGTTAGAAAACAAAAAATCATTAGCAATTGTGGCAGTATCTTCCCTTTTTGCTAGTATTTTTATTAATCAAATTCTGAAATCCATTTTTAACCTGCTTCACAAAAGAAGTTGCTGTGCGTTCAGGAAAATCAATGATTAATTTTAATCTTGAAAGCTCCGTTGTTAGTTTAATTGCTAATTCAGGGTAAGCCAGATACAAAGCACGATAGGACGTTTGATCAAGTTGAATGAGCTCAACATTAGTTATTGTTTTTGCATACAAGTTTTGATGTACAAAAATAGAGCGATTGCCCAAAACATCATTCGGCCCAAGAACTGCTAGAGACTCATTCATGTTATCCGCATGATAAATGGCAATATTACCACTTTTAATAATGTATACATCGCGATTTGTATGTTCTGGCTTTATCAAAAATCTTCCGTTGTTTCTCTTAATTAGCTGACCGGATCTTTCTAATCGATTCCAATCTTTCATATTAAGCTTGCTTCCTTCATTTCTTACCACCAGACCTGTACTCATGTCTGCTCACCCCCAATAATTTTATTGAAACTTTTTTTGTTACAGTTAAGATATAAAACAAAAACAATTACTTATAATTGTTTTTGTTTTAGGCTTTGAATAATATCACGAATCGTATATTGTTTCAAGAATGCTGTTAAATGATTCTCAGCATCTGTGAAAATATCGCCCAGTACATTTGATAAATTCGCTCCCACAAGACAATACTGATTCGAATCAGGACACCTTGGTTGGAGAGTACCTATAGAGGTAAGGTTATAGATCTTATCAAGCGTGACATCTTCTACACGACAAGATAAAGTAAACCCACCTCCAGCACCCTCTTTTGAAACGATATAACCGTTTTTCTTGAGTAAACTAAGAATTTTTCTCATACGAACGGGATGGACAGAAGCACTTCCGGCAAGATAATCACTAGTTGCCATCTGCCCTGGCTTAATTGCGAGCAAAGCCAGACTGTGTACGGCGAGAGTAAAATCACTATTCAATTGCAGCGCCTCCCAACACTTTCTTCCACTTCCATCCTATCGTACTTCTTTTGTAGCTGGCAAGAAAATTTTAACAGGGAACTGCTTCCTCCGACTCATGTCGAAGCTGCTTAAGTTGTGCAGAAAGTTCCATGAACCATTGTTTATCTTTCGTAATTAAAGAAACTTCAATAAGGTTTAACAAGAAGGATTCATCCTGTTCAAAATTTGGTTCCTCCAGCTGGGAAATACGATTCTGGAAAGTTTCGATTACTTTTCCTACAGTTTCAGGATTATCACATTCTAGAACAAATACTTTAATCGTTCCAAGATAGTTATTTACAGATTCAACATATCCATGAATTAGTTCATCATGGACTGACTTTCCTTTTACCCAATCACCTTTTTGATATTGAGTTTGTTGATGTAATTGATTCATCATCATTTACCTCCTTATTTGGAAGACTAGTTTGTGTTCCAACTGAGTCAAGGTATAGTGTAATTCTAATTATTACAGTTCATTTTGTCAAGAAGAGGGTTTCTCATCTATTTGAAATGCATCTGCAATGAGTTTATAAGACTTCAGTCGAGTTTGAAAATCGTGTGTAATCGTATTAATGATCACTTCATCTGTTTGATAAGCATTTGCTAATTCTTCAATTTGTTTTTTCACCTGGGTCGGACTACCTACGATCATTCTTTTTCTGTTTTCCCGAATCCGTTCTTTATCAAACACTGTATATGGAAAGCTACGCGCTTCATCAGGGGATGGAAATCCGTCACCTGACTTTCCTTGTTCGATTAATAAGATCGATAAATCCAAACTAGATGCCAAATATTCTGCTTCTTCTTCTGTTTCACCACAAATGACAAATATAGCTACATTTGTTTTCGGTGTCTCGTTAAATTCAGATGGTACAAAACGAGAACGATATTTGTCAACCACATTCGTTCCACCATATCCATTAATGAAATGTGCAAAGGTAAACGCAAGTCCGCGCTGCGCTGCCATCATTCCACTTGCCCCACTTGATCCTAACAACCACATCTCAGGTGCCGTGCTTCCAAGCGGTGTTGCTCGTACGTTCATTCTCTCAGGGTCTTCCCCTTTCAAATAGGCAGCTAGTTCGTTCACCTGCTCTAAATAGTTATCAATCCCCATACTGTTCCCCCCAGCGAGAGCTTTTGTAACATTCGGCATCCCTCCTGGAGCGCGTCCAAGCCCAAGATCAATACGATTGGGATTTAACGTTTCAAGCATACGGAAGTTTTCCGCTACTTTGTATGGACTATAATGTGGTAACAGCACTCCACCAGAGCCAATCCTCAAACGCTTTGTGTTCGCTGCCAGATGTGAGATCAGGACTTCAGGACTAGACCCAGCCAGACTCTTCGTACTATGGTGTTCTGAAACCCAGAATCGATGAAAGCCTAGCTTCTCAACTTCTTGTGCAAGTACTGTTGTTTCTCTAAGTGCTTCTGTTGGCGTATTGCCTCTTGATACAGGTGATTGATCAAGTACGCTTAACTTCATATTCTTTCCGCTCCTTTAATGTAAAAATCATCATTACAGTTTATCTTATCAGATGAAAAATTGTTGACCAATAAATATGCTTACTTTTAGATGAACCTCTTCATACTAGTAGTTACCCTTTTAAGACACAAAAAAACGGACCGTCACGCCCAATTGGTTACGCCGGTCCATTCTTTAGAAAATCATAAGCTCTCTTTATATGACGTCATTCTAGAAACTTAAGTCTCTGCAACAACGAGCTTAACCTGATGTCGCCTTAGCATTTCCTGCACTTTCTCTTCAGGAATTTGATCCGTAATAATAAGATCAATATCTTCAAGATGAGCAAAAGTAAAAAACTCAGAACGATAGAACTTTGAATTATCAGCAAGTGCGATAACATACTGAGATTGTTGAATCATCTTTCTTTTCACCATTCCATCTTCTTCATGAGCAATGGTTAATCCCTGCTCTGAGATTCCTATGACTCCTATAAAAGCAATATCTGCATTGTAGGTCGCCACCTTTTCGACTACAGCCGAACCATATAGGAAACGATGATCTTTCTCGAGTTTGCCTCCAAGAAGATGAATATCAATATGACTTCCGCTCGATAGAATATCTGCTTGATGAATGGAATTTGTAATCACTGTTGCTTGTTTATCAATTAGAAATTCAGCGCATGACTGAACGGTTGTGGATGCATCAAGAATAACGACGTCACCAGCGTTAACATATCCTGCGGCCATTTTGCCTATTCGCTGTTTTTCCTTTGACACAACTTTTAAGCGGTCATGATACGACTGGATCTCATGACGAAGCTGAGGAAGTACGGCTCCACCTCTTGTCCTCGTAACGGCTTCTTCTTCTTCAAGCTTCACAAGATCACGTCTCGCCGTGTCTCTTGACACTTGAAATAACTCGCAAATTTGATCTACAGATATTCTTCCGTGTTTTTTTAGATGATCTAAAATCGCTAGCATTCTTTCTTCTTGATACACTTCCTACACCTCATTTCCATGCACTTACATTATAAGTTTTCGTAAGTAATAAATCAATATTTATTAAGTGTTTTCGATTTTATATAAGTTTTTATAAGTAATTCTGCTTATTCTTATTATTTCCTCTTATTGCCCCATGATGATTTTTCGCATCATTACAATGGTAAACAAGATAGAACTTAAACAGTCAGTTCACAGAAAAATCCTAGACCATAAAATCCTTTTGCGCTTTACCTTGAAATAATGTATTATTGAAAATATTTACTAGATAAATGGAGGCTAATGATGAAGGGAAATTTAGATAAAGGCATTTTATTAATATCTTGCCCAGATAGAGAAGGAATTGTTTCAGCTGTCTCAACGTTTTTATTCACAAATGGTGCAAATATTATTCACTCTGATCAGCATTCGACCGATCCTGTTTTGGGACACTTTTTTATGCGCATCGAATTTAGCCACCCTCAATTAAACGAACAATTAGGAGAACTTAAAAGGGCTTTTGAAGAAACGGCATCTCCATTTCAAATGGAATGGTCCATAACGGCTTCTTCTAAAAAAACTCGTCTCGCTATTTTTGCTACGAAAGAAGATCACTGTCTTCAAGAGTTGATATGGAGATGGCAATTGGGGGAGCTACATGCGGAAATTGGAATGGTTATTAGTAATCATCTAGACTTTAAAGAATTAACGGAAAGCGCTGGGATCCCCTTTTATCATGTTCCAGTGACAAAAGATTCGAAAGCACAAGCAACAGCTGAACATCTTCATTTACTTGAAGAGCAACAGATCGATACGGTTATTCTTGCAAGGTACATGCAAATCATACCTGAAGAAATTATTAACCTTTATCACAACGACATCATTAATATTCATCATTCATTCCTACCAGCCTTTATCGGTGGTCACCCTTATCAACAGGCCTTTGATCGAGGCGTCAAGATCATCGGGGCAACAGCCCATTATGTGAATGCAAAGCTTGATGAAGGTCCAATCATCGAACAGGACATCACTCGTATTACTCACCGTTATAATGTGAACGATTTGAAAAGACATGGCAAAGACATTGAACGCATCGTCCTCTATCGCGCAGTGAAATGGCACCTTGAAAAGCGTGTTATTGTTCACGGCAACAAAACAATTGTTTTTCAATAATGTTCCATAAGAAAAAGCACCCGAATCGGGTGCTTTGCTTATTTTAGTAAGCCCATACTGCGCCAACGATAATCAAAAGAATGAACAATACAACGATTAGCGCGAAACCTTGACCATAACCGTAACTCATGCGTATCCCTCCCTTCATGCTAATTTAACAAGAAAGGTTTAGTAGCCATATCCTCCGCCGTAACCGCCGTAGCCACCTTTTCCGTAACCACCACACTGACCGCCGTAGTTAGCTCCACCAACTGCCGCAGCTCCAACGATAATCAAAAGAATAAACAATACTACGATCAACGCAAAGCCTTTACCGTAGCCTCCGCCATGCCCTTGCTCTTTTCCACCACTCATTAGAAAACCCCCTTTCCTGGAAGGTTACTAATACTATATGTCGTAAGAAAAAGAAGGATTAGGCTGGTGTCCATAGTTAGATAGAATTATCATTTCTACTTATTTGTCACGCTTAAATAATGCCTGCTACAGCAAGTAAAATAATGACAAGAAGAATGAAAAGAATCAGAAACAAAATCAGTTCATCCACTGAGATCCCCCCGTATTTGGTCGTTTAATAACATATGTGACTCTGGGCGCGCCGGTGAATTCGCGTTCTCGTTTTCCAATTCATAACCAGATCATCTTATTGAGATCTCGAATGAGCCGTCATTCAATAATCATTACCATAGCCTAAAAAATGCCCCTTCCTATTGGAAGAGGCTTAGCTCATTGCATTATTCCATCGTGTTCCCTTTAGCAGGAATAGGATTTTCATTAAAGATTCGTGCAAAATGAATTAAGTTATACGCCATTGTTTTCGCATGACTGGTAGAAAAGTCATTCTTTTGACCGTTCGCTTCGATATAAGAAGCGCCTGGTCCGGCTTCTCCAACCCAGTAAGCATCTACGTTTGGAGGAACGGTAATGCCAATATGAGAAAACCCGTATAGCACAGAAGCCGCTGCATGCTTAGCACCATCTTCGTTTCCTGTAATCACGACGCCGCCTACTTTATTGTAGTATAACGACTGCCCTTTCTCATTTGTTAATCCGCTTCCTCCGTATAATCGCTCGATTGCAAGCGTAGCGACACTACTCTTTTCACCTAGCCAGAGAGGAGTACCTAGTATGATAATATCCGCTTCTTTTACTTTTTCAAAAATAACTGGCCATTCATCTCCATGACCTTCATCTTCCGAAACACCATAAGCGATCTTATAATCGCTTATGCGAATGCTTTCAGATTCAATTCCCTCTTTCTTAAAAATCGCTTCTGCTTCTTGATAAAGAGCATCCGTGTTAGAAGTCGTTTCACTCGTTTTAAGAGAACAATTTAGAAATAGTGCTTTCATATTAATAAACTCCTCCTTCACCTTTGGTTATTCCTACCAACTATTTACCTCCTAGAAAAAAACTTAAACAAAAGAGCACTTGAAATAAGATTCAAGTGCTCTTTCCTTTGCTATTCTGTTATAAGTAATAATGGAGCCTCATTTAAGAACTTCATCATGTTTTGTCCATCTTCTGATACTTTTGCCCATGCCGGTGACTGCATTGCTTCTTCTAATTGCTCTTTTGAACTAAATTCAATAGTAGCTGTTAAGAAATAGTTCTTGTCTGTATTCATTGCTGCCGTCACATAGTTAACTTCAGCATTCGTAACGTTCGGGACATCCTTTACAAGAGCCATATGATTGTTCTCATAATAGTTCTTAAACTCATCGACATCTTTCGGTTCTTGATAAATCACTATGATTTTTGCCACTTTTCATCGCTCCCATTGATTTAGTTATTCATCTACATCATAAGGTCAGTGAAGCTGATAAGAAAGTAATATGCACCGCTAAAGTTTATACTGATCCGCTTAGCTTTTTTCGATTCGACCTCTTTTTCCCGAATAGAAGCAGAACAATGATGATCGCACTTGCCCATATAAACCGCGTTTGGTATTTTTCTAAGTTTGCTAAATCATGACCTACAATTGTGTATAAAATGGTTCCAGGAATTTGACCTAGCGCAGTAGCTAACACAAACGATCGAAATGAAATGCGACTTAACCCTGCAAGAAAGCTAATAAAATCAAACGATACAATCGGGACTAATCTGGCTACGAGTATTAAGAAAAAACCATTTTTCCCACTGTACCGATTGGCCTTCTCAAGAAGGTCGCTCTTCTTTGTTACTTTTTCAACAAATGCGGCTCCAAACCACCTTGCCAGCCAAAACATCACGAGAGCAGCTGCCATTCCACCTGACCAAGAAACGAGGAAGCCAAGTGGAATTCCAAAAGCGAGACCGTTAGCTGCTGTAATGACAAAGGATGGGAGCGGCGCGAGAATTCCTTGCGCAATCATTAAAGCAATACTAATAACAGGCGCCCATATTCCTAAGGAGCGAAAGTAATCAGCGAGAAGAGGGAGTGAATCAAGCGAAATAAATGAACGCATTTGAGCCAACCATGGCGGATTGATTAAAAAGGTGATTATAATAACGATTAGGAGACATACTCCTATCCCTATCAAGGGTTTGGTGGACTTTTTCATAATTAACCCCGATTCTGAAAAAACTATAACATAAACGCTCACGATATCATTATCAGGTTGGTGAGGTATGGTCACAAAAATGATCATAGCATCTTATGAATGATAAAATCTATTTCTTACAACCTGGAGCGTTCAAACATTCTCATTGAGGTAGAATTTTTTGTTTTACGTTACCCCAAAAGAGGAAAACATCGTTATAATAACGTTACAATAACTATTACATAGGAGGTGAACCCTTACAACTCTGTAAGGGCCTTATTGGAACTAATCAAAGTAATTGCTGTTCTATTGTTAATTGTATTAACGGCATTTTTCGTAGCATCTGAATTTGCGATCGTAAAAATTCGAAGAACGAGAATAGATGCACTTGCGAGTGAAGGAAATAAGAAAGCCAAAGCCGTTCAAAAGGTACTTGGTAACTTAGATGGGTATCTTTCAGCATGTCAATTAGGTATTACCATTACAGCGCTAGCTCTTGGTTGGCTTGGTGAAGAAACCGTTGAACAGCTTCTGCATCCTTTATTTGAGCTTATTAACCTTCCTGACTCAATCGCTACACCTGTTACGATTGCGCTCGCCTTTGCGATTATAACCTTCCTACACGTTGTTCTTGGTGAGCTTGCTCCGAAGACATTTGCAATTCAAAAAGCGGAAGCTGTTAGTTTACTTCTAGCTGGTCCACTTATCTGGTTCTATCGTATAATGTATCCGTTTATTTGGGCATTAAATGGTTCAGCTAGAGGCGTGGTAAAGTTATTTGGTCTTAAATCAGCGAATGAGCATGAACAAGCCCATTCTGAAGAAGAACTTCGACTCATTTTATCTGAAAGCTACAAAAGTGGGGAAATCAATAAATCCGAAATGGAATTTGTGAATAATATCTTTGAATTTGATGAAAGAATGGCCCGAGAAATCATGATTCCAAGAACGGAAATGACCTGTCTATTTTTGGACAACACTACTGAAGAAAATCTTGAGATCATGAAGAACGGTAAATATACACGTTATCCTGTCGCTGATGGGGATAAAGATAAAATCGTTGGGGTCGTAAACATTAAAGAAATTTTAACACAGTACAAATGGGGCGAAGAGCTTATACTTAATGAATACATCCACCCCATTAATCACGTTATTGAAACAGCTCATATTAAGACACTGCTAGCGAAAATGCAAAAGAGTCATAATCATATCGCGATCGTAGTCGATGAGTATGGTGGAACGGCCGGACTCGTTACTGTGGAAGATATACTTGAAGAAATTGTTGGCGAAATTCAAGATGAATTTGATTTTGATGAAAAAGCGCCTATAAGAGAAGATTCGAATGGACAAACAATCGTCGATGGAAAAGCTTTAATTAGTGATATCAATGAGCTACTCGGAACATCAATTGATCATACTGAAGTGGATACAATTGGTGGCTGGATCTTAACTCATGATATAGAACCGGAACAAGGAACATCATTTACCGTAGACGGCTATCAATTTACAGTTCGTGAAGTTGATGGACATCAGATTAAAGAATTAGAAATTAAGCAACAAGTATAAAAAAAGCTGTCTCCTCAAATTGCATGTAGCAATGAGAGAGACAGCTTTTTTCGATTATGAGAGAAGGTCAATCCAAATCTTAATAGACGTTCCAAGAATAAGGGCAGCAAGCACCCATTGAAGAATTTTTGTATTTATTTTCTTACCAGCATTCGCACCAAGTGGCGAAGCAATTAAGCTTGCGACAATCATTATCGCAGCAGGAAGTAAAAGAACCTGCCCTGTTGCGAGTTTTCCAACCGTCGAACCTATCGAAGAAATAAACGTGATCGCAAGAGAAGATGCAATCGTCATCCGCGTCGGAATCTTTAGCACGACGAGCATGATCGGAACGAGAAGGAATGCTCCTGCGGCGCCAACGATCCCAGCGCCAATACCTACAATAAAGGCAAGAGCTGATGAAAGTAGTTTATTGAATTTCACCTGATCAAGCGGTATATCATCAATGCCTTTTTTCGGTATAAACATCATGACAGCTGCAATCGCAGCAAGCAGTCCATAGACGACATTGATTCCCTGTTCGGACATAATGGTCGAACCATATCCTCCAATAAAACTACCGATTAGAATACTAACCCCCATGTAGAGGATCAATTGCTTATTAAGATAACCACCTTTACGGTAAGCCCAAACACCACCAATGGTTGCGAAGAATACCTGAACTGCACTAATACCAGAAACTTCGTGGGCACTAAATGCCGCAAAACCGAGTAGTGGTGGGATATAAAGTAGCATCGGGTATTTAATAATCGAGCCACCGATTCCAACCATTCCTGAAATAAAAGATCCAATAAATCCAATTGCAAAAATCGTTATTATAAAACTCAAATCCATCCTGTTCACCCCTTACATTAAAACGGAGGTACTTATCCAGTACCTCCTATCATTTACTAAGCTTTTTTAATCCAGAAATAGAACACGCCGTCTGTTTCTTCAGACTTCATTAGTTCATGACCACCTGATTTCGCCCATGCAGTAAGGTCACTTTGAGCTCCTTTATCAGTCGCTTGAACTTCAAGAACTTCACCTGACTCCATGTCTTTCATTGCTTTTTTTGTTTTTACGATTGGCATCGGGCATGCTAGCCCTTTTGTATCTAATGTTTTTTGTGCATCCATTTGTAATTCCTCCTTATTAGTTAACCGCACAGCGGTTTGGTCCAATTTCCATTTCTCTTTTTGTTTCTTCATCAGGGGTAATTTTCCCCATATTTGTTTCACGAATTTCCTGATAAGCATTAGGCTGTGGAGGAAGATTTTCGGTTACCATTTTTCTGAAATCTTCTTCCTTCTCCACATTTAGACCATCATTCTTTTGGTAAAGATCCTGGAGTTTTGCAGACACGGCTCCATTTTCATCAAGCTCAGCCATTTTTGAGAAGTGAGCTGGCAGAACAACTAATTCCCCTGCCATCTCTTTATACCGGTTATAAAGTGTTGTGCGAAGGTCAAGTACCCAATCTTCAGCTTTGCCAGCTAAATCCGGGCGACCAATTGATTCAACAAATAGAATATCACCAGTTAAAAGGTAAGCATCATTGATCATAAGTGACGTACTTCCGATGGTGTGTCCTGGAGAGTAGATCGGTTCAACTGTTACGCTTCCAATAGACACTGAAGTTCCTTCTTTAAGTGCTGAATATTCGAATGTTACTTCACCAGCATCTTCTTCTGGAAGGTAATACGTTCCATTTACCTGGTCAGCTAACGACTTCCCCCCAGAAATGTGATCTGCGTGAAGATGTGTATCAAATGTTGCTTTAATCGTAAGACCTTTGTTTTCTGCAAAGGTTGTGTAATTCTCAATCATTCGGTTCGCATCCACAATAGCAGCCTCTCCATTTGATTCAATCAAATATGAAAGACACCCTTTACCAAGGCGAACAAATTGATAGAGTGCTCCTCCCGGAAGATCGCCTACTTTAACAGGCTCAAGGTATTCACTCCATGCCTTCATTCCGCCAGAAAGATAAGATACATTCTCCATTCCCGCTTCAACGAGTTCTTCACCTACAAAGATCGAAGAACCTTCTTTTGCACATACAACTTGAATTTCTTTATCCTTTGGAAGCTTTGGCAGGATCTCTTCAACGCCGTCAATTAAATCGAAGTAAGGAACATTCATAGACGTAACAGATTCACCTTCGATTTTCCAATCGCCATAAGCTTCTTCATTTCTTACATCGAGAATAAAAAGCTCTTGCTTATTAATCACTTTTTTTGCTACTTCACTTGCATGTTTTTGTTTCAAATCCACCTCATATACCCCCATCCGTATTTATGATTCCAAAAAAAATTAAGTTGTACGCGGGGAAAAAATCCCCGCCCTTTTATCTTTTAAAGATCAGATGTAGTAGGACCATCCCACTCGGACATTCCTGGCACAACATTGATCACATCATAGCCATTTTCAGCTAACTTTTGAGCCGCAAGATCGCTTCTTGTACCTGTACGACAAACTACATAAATCTTCTTCCCTTTATCTAACTCTGCCATACGGTTATCTAAATCGCCAAGTGGCAAAGAAATCGCATTTGGAAGGTGACTGAACGCATATTCTGCTGGCTCTCTTACGTCAACGATCGTCATTTCATCATCTGAGAGTTTAGCTGTAAGATCTGCATTTGAAATCACATGTGGATGACTCTGCTCAAGTGTCGTCTCACCATCTGAAGCCTTACGAAGATAATGTTTCAAAACGTCACCTTCTTCAATTGTTCCAAGATAGTGATGCCCTACTTTGTCAGCCCATGCCTTAAGATCTGCTTTTGATCCTTTATCTGTTGCTAGAATTTCAAGAACGACTCCTGATTCAAGATCCTTCATCATTTTCTTCGTTTTCACAATTGGCATCGGGCACGCTAGACCCTTTGCATCGAGTACGTGATCAGTTTGTATCATTAGTCTACCTCCTGTAGTCGTTATTCTGTTTCTCCAGTCCATTCAAGCATGCCGCCTGTCATATTTAACACGGAATACCCGTTTGATTTTAGAACCATAGAAGCCATGCTGCTTCTGCCACCTGACCGGCAGACGATAATATGCTCTGTATCCTTATCAAGCTCATTCATTCTTCCCTGTAATTCATTAACCGGTAGATTGTAGGCACCAGGAATCTTTCCTTCTGCCACCTCTTCAGGTCCGCGAACATCGACAATACTAATTGATTTATTTTCCTTCAACATGTTATTCACTTCAGTTGGCGTTACATCTTTTACATAACCAGACATTCTAATTCCTCCTATTTCCACATATTCATTCCGCCGCGAACATTCGATACAGACGTGAATCCTTGTCTCTTCAATTCTCCGCAAGCTTTTGAACTTCTCATTCCACTTTGACAAATCACGACGACTTCTTTATTAGGATCCAGTTCTTTTGTGCGTTTGCTAAGTTCGTTGAGCGGCATATTTTTAAATTGCTTCACTTTTTGACCTTTATATTCACCAGGTGTACGAACATCAATAAATTGAACATTGCGATCGCCAAACTTCCTTTTTGCTTCTTCAGAGGTGATCGTTGTTACACCTTTTCCTGGTCCTACCTTTTTATAAATGAACCATCCAGCTATCACAATGACAGCTATTAGCAAAAGTTCCATTCTTTTCGCTCCTTAAATGAAGAGATTGACGTTACCATCTTCAGCGTCGCCTAGATATGCAGCAACACCTGCATACTCGATTTCTTCTAGCAGCTCATCCTTTTGAAGACCTAAAAGATCCATTGTCATCGTACAAGCAACGAGCTTCACTTCCTGTTCTTGCGCAAGCTCAATCAGCTGCGGAAGTTCTGTTACATTGTGCTTCTTAATGACGTTCTTAATCATCTTCTTACCCATTCCACCATAGTTCATTTTTGAAAGACCCATTTTATCAGCACCGCGGGGCATCATTTTGCCAAACATTTTCTCTAGGAACCCTTTATTGACTTCAACTTGCTGATCTTTCCTAAGAGCGTTTAACCCCCAGAATGTATGGAAAATGGTTACCTCATGGTCATATGCGGCGGCACCATTCGCGATAATGTAGGCAGCCATTGCTTTGTCGTAATCTCCACTAAATAGTACAATCGTTGTTTTCTTTTGTTCACTCATTCTATTTCCTCCTCTTATACACCTAGGGGTATATAATGTGTTAAATTTTTTTATTATCGACTTCTTACTAAAAGATTAACAGCTTCCTTCACAACATCATCAGTAGATTCTCCCTGTTCAATCTGTTGGTGAAGACACTGTTCAAGATTTGAACTTACAATTAATCCAATCGAACGATCGATACCAGAACGAGTGGCAGAAAGCTGATTTACAATGTCTTCACAGCTTTTCTCTTGTTCCATCATCTGGATAACACCGCGAATTTGTCCTTCAATTCGCTTCAATCGATTCATAACTGCTTTATCGTATTGCATTTCATTTCCTCCTCACCTTATACCCTAAGGGGTATAAAATCAAGTAAAAAAATTTATCTGTAAATCGAATTCGTTTGTGTTTTTTAATACCTATAGGGGTATTATAACGCACCTGTATGAAATGTCAACACCCTGGTTTTAAGAAAGCCAATTGATTTGAATAATAAAATACGTGGCGATCAGTGCAATCATTAACAACACTACTATAAGAAGAAACACAACAATCCATGAAGAAGAAGGAACCTCAAATTTCATAATGCGTTTTTTCGTTCGGTAGAACTGCACCGCTCCTCCAGCGATCGTTAATAATCCAAAAAATAAAGATGAGAAACTAATGAACACGGCGACCTGATCATCAGCTCTCTCTCCAGCAGCTCTAGTAAAATGTAAGCTTGCTGTTAGAAAACCAATACCAATGATCGCAATAGAAGTTCGAACCCATGCTAGAAACGTGCGCTCATTCGCTAATAACTGTTGCACACGTCCATCTGCCTTTTTATTTTCCACCCTTATTCACCTCACATGATCTGTATTATATACCCCTTAGTGTATGTATTCAATGTAGAAATCTTATTCAACTACTCTTATTCTTCTATCATGAACAAAAAAAGCAGAATCCATTAGGATTCTGCCCCTTCTTCAAATTCATCCAAATATTCTCCGTAACCCTTTTCTTTCATTTCGTCTTTTGGAATAAAATCAAGCGCTGCAGAGTTTAAGCAATAGCGGAGACCTGTTGGTTCAGGGCCATCTTCAAACACGTGACCTAAATGAGAGTCAGCGTTCTTACTTCTTACTTCCGTCCTAACCGTAAACCAGCTTTTATCCTCTTTCTCTACAATGTTCTCAGGTACAAGGGGCTTTGTGAAGCTAGGCCATCCTGTTCCTGATTTATATTTATCCGCTGAACTAAAAAGAGGTTCTCCTGAAACGATATCGACATAGATTCCTTCTTCTTTGTTATCCCAATACTCATTATCAAAAGCTTTCTCTGTGTCGTCCTCTTGCGTCACACTATATTGAATCGGTGTAAGCATCTCTTTTAGCTCTTCATCAGAATACGTGAGATTTGTCTTCGCTTCTGGTGCATCTACCTCAAGATCATCTCCCCATGCTTTCTCAAGAAACTGATCTCGTCCTGAATTATTTCGATAATATTTATAACGCAGTTCATTTTCTTTGTAATAATCTTGATGATACTCTTCCGCTACATAAAATGTTTCTGCTTGTTCGATAGGCGTGACAATAGGTTTATTAAATCTGTTTGACCTTTGAATTTCTTCCTTAGACGCTATAGCAGCTTTCTTTTGCTCTTCATTATGATAGAAAATTCCAGATAAATATTGGTCTCCCCTATCAACAAACTGTCCTTCATCATCAGTAGGATCGATTTGTCTCCAAAATACATCTAACAATGTATCATAGCTCACAACGGAAGGGTCATAATATACTTGGACAGCTTCTACATGCCCGGTTCCACCAGAAGATACCTCTTCATAAGAAGGGTTTTCTGTATTCCCGCCAGTATAGCCTGAGACCGCTTCTCTTACGCCATCTAATTTCTCAAACGGCGGCTCCATACACCAGAAACATCCTCCTGCAAAAGTCGCCACCGCTTCATTATCCTGTACAGCTTGTGCTGGCTCGCTTCCATAAGAACGTTTAAAAATCACATCATAAAGTTTTGGAATAGCAAATACGAGCACTGCCGCAATTCCAATTAACAGAAACCATCTCGTTATCTTCATTCATTATTCCTCCTTCTTCTCAAGTGGAAGCATAAACCAAAATTCGCTGCCATGACCTACGTTACTTTCAACGCCTATCTTCCCTCCATGAAGCTCAATCAATTGTCTCGATATGGCTAGACCCAGTCCGGAACCCCCGTACCTTGTGTTACGCGATTTCTCAACACGGTAAAAACGATCAAAAATCCGTTCTTGTTCTTCTTTCGGAATTCCGTTTCCTTCATCTCTTATAAAGAAGAGAGCAGCTGTCTCAACCTTTTTCAGTGTAATATGGATCGTAGAATGATCATCTGAGAACGCGATTGCATTTTGAATTAAGTTCGTAAGCACGCGTTTGATATGGTCTGGCATCATAGGGATGACACCTAGCTCTTCATCAATTTCAACTGCAAGTTCAATCTCTCTCTCTTGTAGCTTGCGATCGAACTGCTGTAGCGTTTCAACTAAAACGACGTCAGGGTGAACGAATCTAGGTTCATATGGTAAAGTGCCACTTTCTAGTTGAGATAAATTCAACAGCTCTTCAATCAAGTGGCTAAGCCGTTCTGTTTCTCTTTCGATCGTATCTAGATACTGTCTTTTTGTTTTCTCATCTGTAACGACGCCATCTTGAAGTGCTTCAGCAAAGGATCGAATCGAAGAAACAGGTGTCCTTAAATCATGAGAAACGTTCGCAATCAATTCTGTTTTGTATTGCTCCGAACGCTTCACTTCTGAAAACATTAGATTTAGCTTCTCGGACATCACATTGAAATGCTGTGCAAGCTCCTGTATTTCTGTTGGCCCTTGCTCTGCCACCTTGACATCGAACTTTCCTTCAGCGATTCTGCTCGTATCTTCCGTCATCTGATTCACTGACTTCAAAATTTGCGATGTGAATATAAAATGAGCCAACATCGATAGAGAACCAGCTCCAATCGTAATGAACGTAAGGGTGAGGATCAGTTCAGGTGAAAGGACCATTCTTACGTAACTAATAATGAGAAAGACTAGGATAAAAGCAATCGATATCCCATTGGCAAGCATTAGCATCGTTCGCAATTTCATGTTGATTCTCCTTCAAACTTATACCCGATGCCCCATACGGTTTTAATCCATTTAGGCTCTGCTGAATCTTTTTCAATTTTTTCACGTAGACGTCTTATATGAACATTTATCGTATTGCCATCACCGTCGAATTCATATCCCCATATCGCTTCAATCAATTGTGAGCGAGGAAAGACACGTGTAGGATGACTGGCTAACAAATAGAGAAGTTCAAATTCCTTAACAGTCAATTCCACTTCATTCCGATCGACTGTTACCTTTCTTCGAGATTCATCAATTGTAAGCTCACCGTACGTTAAGAAAGAGGCCTTCTCCACATGTTGTCGTTTCGTCCGACGCAATATATTTCGCACTCTAAGAACAAGCTCTCTTGGGCTAAACGGTTTAGTTAAATAATCATCCGCGCCGACCGTTAATCCTAAAAGACGATCTCGTTCCTGACCTAAAGCTGTCAGCATAATAATAGGAACATCATCGACCGCTCGAATCTCCTCCGCCGTTTCCATTCCATCTTTTAACGGCATCATCAAATCAAGTACAATGAGATCTGGCTTCTCTTTTTCCCACCTACTTATAGCCTCTTCTCCATCTGCTGCTGTAATCACGTGATACCCATCTCTCTCCAAATACCTCCTACTAACGTCAAGTATGGATTCTTCATCATCCACTAGTAGGATTTTCTCTGCCAATGCACTTCACCTCTATTCCTTATGAAACAGTTCCGCAAAGCCGAAATCAACTTCAAAAGCTTTGCACCAAACGACAATCCGATCGCCTTCTTCAAGTGAAGACGAATCAGGAATGCGATAGTTCTGACTGCCAACATTTCCTTTCAATTTCCCAAGTATCGTTCCTTCATCTGTTGACTGCCCTTCTTTTACGAGTACAGTATATAAGTCAGGACCATTCGTCACTTCGAAGTTCTCAAACCTAACCCATTGTTTTGAATCGGTGTAAAACGATGTGACGTTACCTGAAGCATGATGGGTATCATCACCATCGACGAATATCCCTGAGTGGGATACAGCTGGTGATTCTTCATCGGATGTCTCTTCAGCATTAGTTGTTGCTTCAATCGTTGTCGGGAGATCTTCATCAACCACTTCATCAAGAAAAAGAGGAGAAACCATCCACCATCCAACTACGATCAAAAGCACAAGAAAGATACTTCCAATCCATCCTTTCTTACTCATCAACATCGTTCCTTCCTCTTATAGGATATCCTCATCATAAGAAATAAAAATTAGTGATTCCTGAAGAAAGTATTACGATTTGATTAACTCTTCTCTAGTGTAACTCATTTTAAACGTTGCGTAGATGTTTGATCGGTTTTGAAAAGGGGTCCGGGTGTATCATCATTTTTCTGGTTAAACAAAGCTATAGGTGATAGGATATGAGTATAGAATTCAACCATATATTTATTGTAAGGAGTATATACGATGAAAAAATATAATATTCCTGTCGAAGCTGCCCTGGAAGTGATCGGAGGAAAGTGGAAAGTCGTCATACTCTGTCATTTAATAGAAGGCACAAAGCGTACAGGTGGACTTAAAAAGTTGATGCCTGGCATTACTCAGAAAATGCTGACCCAACAGCTACGTGAGTTAGAGACAGATGGTGTGATACTAAGAAAGGTCTATAACCAAATCCCCCCTAAGGTTGAATATTCTCTTACGGACTATGGATGGTCTTTAAAAGAAATTCTGGATTCACTTTGCGCTTGGGGAGAACAACATATTGAGAAAACCTATCCGTGTAAAGAAGACGTTCTTCTTCAGCCTGAAGAGCGTGACACAATGAAAGCCTAATTGCCACTCTTTCCACGGAGCTCATATCAGAATCAACCATCCCATATAAAAAACGGTACGCCACTCAATAGTGACGTACCGTTTTTTTGTTATCTTCGTGCAGATGTCAATTTGTCAGGAGATGGTAGCCACCTGTCGAACGCCAATAGTTTCGAAAAGAAAGGCATTGCGAACAAAGTGGAAATAAATAAAGTAAAGACTAAAATAAAAGGTACGCCCCATATCGTGGCGATAACTTCAGACGACTGCTGTTCTAAGAACCATTTAATAACAAATCCATGGAACAAGTAAATCGCAAAAGTTCTTGATCCGAGTGGTGTAAATACAATTGGTCCCTCTGGAATCATTGAAAAGAACAAGAACATCACAATTGCTGTACCAACATAATAAGTTAGTCGAATCAACAAGTCTGTGTTTGATTCATAAACATACGTACCATAAAGTAGATCAGCAAGTCCTTCTATTTTGTATAAATAAAACAGTAGGAACAATCCGCCGAGCACAACAGGGGCTATCCACTTCATATGTGGAAATCTGATCGGTTTTTTTCGACATCCCATGACCATCCCAAGTACGAAGAAAGGCAAGAAAACAAAAAGTCGATCTAATGATAAAAATCTCTCAACATCAAAATAACCCACAGCGAGCCCTGCACCAATACTTAATGGAAGCAAAATGCTTGCTTTCATTTTAAGCAAAAGCGGTGAAATCAGTTTATAAGCGGCTATACATAAAAGGAACCACATTGCCCATCGCGGCGTTAGAAACTCGATTGCAAATGACTTTTGATAAAGGTTTGTATAATAAATCGAATAAACAACTTGAAAAATCACATAAGGTAATAAAAATGTTGTGAATATTTTCCAGAAATACCTAGTTCCAGATGCTTTTCTAGTGAAATAACCAGCTAGGAAAATAAATGCAGGCATGTGAAAAATAAAAATAACGTGGTAGAGACTATACAAAAAACGTGAATCGTCAATAAATGGAGTCAGCATATGTCCGCCCACTACTAACAATATTAATATAGCTTTACTATTATCAAAATACGCAATACGTTCTGACACGAAAAACAACCTCCTCAAAGGATTGAAAGACGATCACACGTATCGTCTTTCTCTATATACCCACTTTTTCGTATTTTCACCCTATATCTTTGTAAGTTATTCGCACCTTACCTATATTAATCTGTCAATATCACCAAAAGAAAGAATATTCAGATGATGTTTTCGTGTAATTCACACCCTTTTTACTAGTTAACACCAGGTCAAACGAACCAATTTTTAGTGAAAACGTTTGAATTAATAGAAAAATGTATTTTTTCTGAATAATTCTATTGTTTTTTCTCCCGGTGGTGAGTAGAATGAATGTTATATTTTCATACATCGAAAAGGAGGCGGGAGACATGATCACATTTGTCGGAGCCATTTGTTTATTGATTGTTGGCTATTACGTTTATTCTAAGGTGGTTGAACGAATTTTCGGCATAGACGATGATCGTGAAACGCCTGCATATACAAAGCAAGACGGCATGGACTTTATGCCAATGAGCTGGTGGAAAGGAAGTTTGATTCAGCTACTTAATATTGCTGGACTAGGTCCTATTTTTGGAGCCGTTCTTGGTGCTCTTTATGGACCAGTTGCGTTTATTTGGATCGTCATTGGTTCCATCTTCGCAGGGGCTGTTCATGATTATTTCTCCGGTATGATGTCGCTTAGACATAACGGTGAACAATATCCATCTCTCGTAGGTCGTTACCTTGGGAAGGGCGCAAAAGGAACAATCAATATTATCTCGATCGTTCTGATGATTCTAGTAGCTGCTGCCTTTACAGCTGGACCTGCCCAGCTGATGGCGCAGGTTACACCGCTTAATTTTACAATGAGCTTAGTCTTAATCTTTGCTTATTTCGTTTTAGCAGCCATTCTTCCAGTTAATAAAATTATCGGGCGTATTTATCCGATTTTCGGCGTCATTCTTATACTGATGGCCGTGTCAATCGCAATCGGCTTGTTCTTTATGGACAATCCTGTACCAAACTTAACATTAGCCAATCTTCATCCAGATAATTTGCCATTATGGCCACTCTTAATGATCACAGTGTCTTGTGGAGCGATTTCAGGATTCCATTCGACTCAAAGCCCAATCATTGCAAGAACAATGAAACGTGAAAGCGATGGAAAAAAGGTTTTCTATGGAGCGATGATTGCAGAGGG
Source organism: Anaerobacillus sp. QJM3NY_32 (assembly GCF_056173645.1). Taxonomy (NCBI): domain Bacteria; kingdom Bacillati; phylum Bacillota; class Bacilli; order Caryophanales; family Bacillaceae; genus Anaerobacillus; species Anaerobacillus sp. QJM3NY_32. The sequence continues at coordinate 3,567,919 of NZ_CM149684.1, forward strand.
AGTCATTGCTCTCATCTGGGCGGCTGCCGGAATGACTTTCTTTGGAAGTACAGGTGGACTTCAAGGTGCCCTTGCAGCAGGAGGACCGTCTGGGGTTGTAAATGAAATCAGTTCATCCTTACTTGGAACGTTTGGAGGCATCTTAGCAATCGTAGGTGTTATCATACTTCCGATTACAACGGGGGATACATCACTTCGATCGTCTCGAATGATGTTAGCTGATTTGTTTACTAAAAAAGGAAAGTCAGAAGCGGCAGATGGAAAAGGCAAAACGCTTTTGTTAACGGCTGCTGTTGCCACACCAACTTTTCTTTTAACCCAAATTGATTACACTTTCCTTTGGAGATACGTAGGATTCACGAATCAGCTTGTTGCCACTGTGATGCTTTGGACAGCGGCCATGTATCTAGTTAAAAAGCAAAAATTCCATTGGATTTGTAGCGTTCCAGCACTTTTCATGACAATGACCGTAGCTACCTATCTCTTTCTTGCACCAGAAGGATTTCAGCTACCTTATGCGACATCCATGTTCTTGGGTGGAGCCATCACATGTTTAACTGCTGGATGGTTTGGTTATCAGCTGTGGAACGCACGCAAAAAAGAAAACGTACCAGTCGAACAAGTAGCATAGAAAAAAGAGCATTCCTCTTCACATAGAAGAGGAATGCTCTTTTTTAGATTGGGGCGCCGTGTCGCAAATTGTGAGGCTGTTTTTAATGGATTTCCGCTCTTTAGGATTCGGAATAACGGCGGGCTTTCCAATATGAAGCATGCCAACAATAACATCATCAGCTTCTAGTCCGATTCCTTCTCGAAAAACCGGATCAAAAATAAATCCATTTGTTTTCCACACGACTCCAAGTCCTTTTGACCAAGAAAGAAGCTGAACATTTTGTATGAACGCACATGTAGCTGCAAAATCTTCATGTCTTTCTTTAGCTGATTCAGAGGACTTCATATAAACAACTAAATGAATGGGGATTTCATTAATGAATTGATTGATTTTCTCCTTCTTCTTCTCGCTCTTCTCTTCATCCAACTCATTACGGACAATGCTTTCCTGCACTTGATCAATGAGTTGACCTTTTCCATCCCCTTTGTATAGGACAACTTCCCATGGTTCTCTAAATTTATGATTTGGAGCCCACTTGGCATCTTCAAGTATTTCAACAATTGTATGTAGAGGAATATCGTCTTGAAGAAATTTGCGAATCGTTCTTCTCGAAACAATTGTATCCTGAATCATCTCATACATGTCTATAGCACCCTTTCTATATATACCTGCTTAATATTGTGGCAATTAGATTTATTCAGATATACTATTCTTACACTTATTTTATTGATAATGATTATCAATGTCAAATGGGGAATCATCATATTATGAATTTTGAGACTTAGATCACTTTTAACGAATAAAAAAGAAGCCTACTATTATAGGCTTCCATTCTTCTGATAATAATTTGCCACAAGCTGATCCATTATTTTACTTGTTCGTAAGGCTGTCTTACCAGTACTTGGTGAATGACCTTCTCCATTCAACTCATTCACGATCGACTGAATCAATGGCTGTTGAACATGCTCAGGGTAGACAACTTCGATTTCACGTTCGCCCTGTTCATCTTTCAGAATCATTGGACGTTCTTGGAGAGTGGAATAGAGGAGTGAACCTTTATCACCAACAATCTCATTCCAATCTTCATTCTTATAAGAATTAAAGCACCATTGCCCCGTACCGTGAACTCCTGATTCAAAGACGTATGAACCAGAGACGATATCTTCAGCCTGATACAGCTCCGCCTGATTCGTTGCAAATCCATTTACACTTTCAATCGGTCCAAGAGCATATTCAAGAAAATCTAACGTATGACTTGCAAGGTCAAAGAAGTGACCACCGCCTGAAATTTCAGGCTGCACGCGCCATGGCAAGTTTCCGTTCTTTTCTTGTTCAGAAGCTTTCTTATGGTGCACCGTTGTAACAAAGCGAATGTTACCAAGAGCTCCACTCTCGATTACTTGCTTCACTTGCAGTAAGGCAGGCATAGCACGGCGATAGAAGGCAACAAACAGTGGCACGTCGTTCTCATCGCATGCCTTAATCATTTCTTCGCACTCCACTGTATTTAGTGCCATTGGCTTTTCAACATAAACAGGCTTTGATGCTCTAGCTGCAAGAATGGCATATTCTTTATGTGTTGATGGTGGCGTAGCGATATAAATCGCATCTACGTCTTCATCATGAATGAGTGCTTCTGCATTTGTGTACCACTTTGGAACATTGTGTCTTCTAGCATAGTCTTCAGCAAGTGTTGCGTCTCGTCGCATAACAGCAACGAGCTCTGAATTCTCGGCTTTCTGAAAACCAGGGCCGCTCTTCTTCTCTGTCACATTCCCACAACCGATGATTCCCCAGCGAATTTTCTTCACACGAACACCCCTAGATTAAGTTATTGTTTGCTTCTCTTCTTTTTCATGCTCTTTAAATTCATTTACTTCGTCTTTAATTCTCATCATTTTGGCATCAAGGTAATGCACAATTTCGGCTGCCTCTTTTAATTCATCACTAAGATTTCCAGGTATTTCACCTTCAAATTTATAATAAATTTTGTGCTCTAAGCTTGCCCAGAAATCCATTGCAATTGTACGCAGTTGAATTTCAACTCTTACTAATTCAGGACCCTTTGATAAAAAGACCGGAATTTCAACAATCAGATGCAAACTTTTATATCCATTCTGCTTTGGATTCTTAACATAATCTTTTACATCAATTAAACGAATGTCATCCTGACTTTCAATCATTTCATAGATTCGATAGATATCATTTGTAAAGGAACACGTCACCCGTACTCCAGCAATATCGTTTATATGTTTTTTTACATTTTCAGTTGTCACTTCAAGACCTTTACGCTCAAGCTTTGCCATAATGCTTTCTGGTGACTTAATGCGAGACTTCACATGCTCAATAGGGTTATGTTGATGTACAAATTGAAATTCATCATTTAAGATAGTTAACTTTGTATTAATTTCATCCAAAGCAAATTTATAAATAAATAAAAAATTCTTCCATTCTTCTATTCGTTCTTGGAATTCCTTCTTCATACTGAAATCATCCTCTCACCACATACGGTACCACATTTTTGTGAATGGAGTATGAACGACCTTTGACGAACTCTAAACAATATTCTTATACATGTCCTTGGATTGATAGTAATTTATCATTCCTGTGGATTTTATTTTTCCACCTAATTCTTTTGATAAATTATGTTAAACTGACAGAAAAAGGAGGGGGAGTAATGGATAAACCGAAATTTCATCCTTTCACGCTGATCAATCTATTCATTAGCGCCGTGGCAATGGGGATGTTTGCCTATGATATGTATAGTGAGAGCAAATTAGCCTACACTTTCACTTTTGTTATACTTTGTCTCTTTTTCAGTTCTTCCGCGATCTATGGGATCATTCGAAACCAAAAGCTAGATCGTGCGAATTAAATCATTTCACTACCCTATTGCAATGGGGAGGAAATCCCCTCCCTTAACTTATGAAAACAAGCCCTAACGAAATCGCCACTCCACTTACGATTAAAACAATAAAGCAGTATCCCATAATGTCTTTTGCTTTTAATCCAGCAATCGCGAGAGCAGGCAATGCCCAAAACGGTTGGATCATGTTTGTCCATGCGTCTCCCCATGCGACAGCCATTGCCGTTTTAGGAACCGAAACTTCAAGCGCCTTAGCTGCATCTAGCATAATAGGTGCCTGAACCGCCCATTGTCCCCCACCAGAAGGGACAAAGAAATTTACAATTCCTGCACTTAAGAAAGCAAAAAACGGGAAAGTAAATTCATTTGAGATGGAAACAAACCCCTCCGATAGCTGAGCGGCAAGACCTGAAGCCACCATCATCCCCATTATTCCTGCATAAAAAGGAAATTGAATAATAATCCCGCTAGCTCCTTTAACTGCATTACCTACAGATTCAAGAAACAGACGTGGTGTACCATGAAAAAGAATTCCCAGGAAGAGAAAACCAAAATTCACAATATTCAAATTCAGTTCAAATCCGGCGTTTACGAAATAATAAACAAGATAAGCAAGCCCAACGAATGAAATGATTATTGAAATGACGCGACTATTCTCGAGACGCTCAGCAGGTGTTAAATCGCCCTCCACAGTTGCAGCTTGAAAGTTCCCTTCTTCTAGCAAAGTGCGATCAATTTGAACACGCTCTTCTTCAGCTGGAGACATAAAGTAATTAATAATGGGTAACAGAATAAATAATGACGCAACAATTACAAGATTAAATAGGGAAAAAATCGTTTCCTTCGTTGATATGGTTCCAATGAGATCGGCTGTAAAATGATCAGGTGTTGCAATAGTCAATGGTATCGATCCAGCTAACCCACCATGCCATACAAGAAATCCACTATAGGCGCTAGCGATTAGCAATCGGTAATCTACTTTTTCTACTTTTTTAGCAAGCTCTTTCGCATATAACGCTCCGATCACAAGACCAAATCCCCAATTGATCCAGCTTGCCACTAGCGAAACAAGTGTGACATACACAATGGCTTGTCCAGGCGTTTTCGCTCTCGCCGCAAGAAAACGGAGGCCTTTCTTGAAAAGAGGACTACTCGCAAGAACATATCCTGTTACAAGAACGAGTACCATTTGCATAGAAAAAGCTAGTAAACTCCAAAACCCTTCTCCAAAGTATTGCACCATCTGAACCGGTGAACTTCCAGTAAAAACAAGTCCAAATGCAAATACCACGAAAGTGAGGATGATCACAAATAAAAACGGATCGGGTAAATAGCGTTGCATGATGCGATTCGAAAATGAAATAGATGCTTTTAGCATATCTTCAACTCCTCTATGTATTGTGCCCCCTTCACATCATTCGTTAATAACAATCCCGTCTCCTTCCACACTCAAGAAAACGCTTACAAATCGAATTAAAAGCCGCACAGCGGCGACTTTATTCTCCTACTTTATTTAAGAATGCCTCAACCATATCGACATATGGCTGAGTATAATATCGGTTGTAATGAACAGCTGCAAGACGGACGGGATCCCCAAAGAAGAACCTTTCAAATTGTGTTTGACGAGAACCAAAGGCGCTCATACCAAGGTCCCAGGCCATTCGAAACAACCTGACTCGCTCTATCGCTTCAATATTCGCTCCTTGCAAATATTGTGCTAAATCTTCTTGGATATCGGAATTGAAATCTTTTTCAGTTGGTATGGAAATTAATCCACTTGCGCCGAGCAACTGAATAATTTCAATTAACCTCGGGTAAACAGTTGGAAAGTATTGACTGGCAGCTTTCAACGGCTGACTATCAGGTACAAGCGTTCCATAGTGATTGAGCTGACTATTGACCTCCGATGCTAGTAACAGAGCTTTCATAATCTCAAGAGTTGTGATAATTTCACTCATTTTTTGCTTCACATGCTCATACTCTTGAATTTGAATGGCATCTCCCATTGATTCGCACAGCCCAAGAATATACTCTAACTTCACAACCTGCCTGCACACTGATTGAAATTGCAGAAACGTGTACATACCAGTCGCATCTTCCATTGCAGCAACGGTCTGGATATTCTTATATATAAAAACACATTCCCATGGTACAAGCACTTGATCAAACACAACAATAGAGTCAATTTCCTCAAATTGTGAGCCTAATGGATGGTCGAACTTCGAATCGCTATAGCAAAATGATTCCCTACATAGAAATTTGAGCCCTTTTGTATTTGATGGAATCATAAAACCAAAGATATACGAATCATCTAACGTATGCCCACCTGCGGGCAAGACAAGCAGTTCATCCGTCAATCCCCCCTGTGTCGCTAACAATCTTGCACCATGAATGACAATGCCTTCCTTCTTTTCTTCTACAACCTTAGCAGCTGTGATCGTAGAGTCATCAAAATATTGACCAATGGACCGATTTACCTGGGGATTAATAAATGTATGCGTTATGGATAGATCTTCTGTTCTTGCTTTTTCATATAATCTTTTGATGTTGTCACCAAAGACTTCCCGGTCCTCAGCAAAATGTTTAGCCGCAACACCAAGCGTCATAAGTAATGTATTCATATAGTCAGGCGAGCGCCCCATTAACCCCGCATTCAACCTTGCCCACTCCTGTGTTGCTTTTCGACGATTGGATAAATCTTTTATTCGTTTTGGTTGATGATAGGAAAACCCATATGCTTCCTTTAAATGAGGTAACGCATAACGAAAAAGCTCTTCATTTTCCTCCTTACACTGATACTCGTATAGAGCAGCTTTGCTTTTCACTATTCCTTTAAATGGTGCTAACTCCGATATTTTGCCTGTGCATTTCTCTCCTGCAATCCATACTTCATTATTGAGCGCATCAATACGCTCAACATACTGCTTCCCATTAATCATGGAGTCTCACCTCTTAGTAATAAACTTCTTATTACTCTATGCGCTAGGCATCCTAGAAGTTAGTGCTTCCACCTGAATCACGAAAGAATGTAATAAGAATGTGGTATTTATCCCATACTTACTGTTAGGGGTTTTCAACTCTATCTTTTTGTGGAACAATAGACACAGCCTTTTGAAAGGAGCATGTGAATTGCGTAAATTAACTTACTTACTCATAACAGGTTTACTAATCGTTGTATTAGCTGCCTGTGGAGGAAATGAAGAAAGCAGTAATGACAAGAAAGAAGAAGATACAAATACAGAAGAACAAGCACAATCCGGAGAGCAGGAACAACCGGAAGTTGATAAAGTTGATGCAGATAAGGTAGTAGCAACCGTTAATGGTGAAGAAATTAAAGGGGAAGATTTCAATGCCCTTTATAGCCAGAGCCAAATGCAGTACGTACAAATGGGCCAGGAAGTGCCTAAAGATCAGCTAGACCAAATGAAAAAACAAGTCGCTGAAAGCATGGTTGGACAGGAATTAATTCTCCAAGCCGCTCAGAAAGAAGGCATTGAAGCTTCCGACGATAAGGTCAAAGAAGAGCTTGCTGGTATTAAAGAGGGCTATGAAGATGAGAAGAAATTCGAAGCAGCACTTGAACAAAGCGACATGACAATGGAAGATCTTGAAAAAGAAATTGCGAAGAACATCCAATATACAACTTACATCGACCAGGAAATCGAAGTGGATGAAGTGACTGAAGAAGAAATGAAAGAATACTATGATCAAGCAAAAGAACAGGGTACTTCAGAAGAAATGCCAGCTTATGAAGATGTGAAACCTCAGATCAAAAAAGGTCTAGAAGATGAACAAAAATCGAAGAAAACTCAAGAATTAGTTGAGAAATTAAAGAAAGATGCTGACGTTAAAATCAACATTTAACTTTTATGAAAAGTCACTAGCGAAGTTACTCGCTAGTGGCTTTTTGAGTTGTGTAAAGATGTGCTTCAAGCTGATTTCGTATGTCATCTGGTATTGGCATGCTTTTTTGTTGATCAAAATGATAGTTCACATACGTGGCCGATCCTGTTACACAAACTTTTTCTTTCTGATGAATTTCCTCATAAACCTCAAAACTCGTTCGCCCAATTCTCTTGATCCAAGTGTATACGGTTATCAGCGTTCCGTAATAGAGTTGGGAGAGGTATGTCGCATTCATTTTTAAAAGGACGCAGTGCCAATCATGAAAGGTTAAATCTGGATTAAACAGTCGAAAAATCGGATCTCGACCAGATTCAAACCACACTGGAATGACCGTATTATTAATATGCCCTGCTCCATCTGTTTCTGAGACCCTTGGATCAATTACTTTCTGATACATAGAACACCTCCTATTGTTTTACTAATTCGCTCTGAAAAGCCACTCTTCCTTTCTTTAAAAGAGCGTGAGTTCCTTTCATATGCCCTACGAAAAACCCTCGTTGAATTGTGACATTTCGTGACGAACGAATGTTCTTTAGTATTTCTATTCATAACGTTATACTAGATTTAGATAGACAAGCGACCTCATTTAAAGGAGAGTGAAGGCTATGAAGCACCATCCGATTCCTTATTTCACATTTGAAGGCACAGCGCGAGAGGCTTTATCATACTACAAGGAAGTCTTCGAAGGCGAGATAACCGATCTCCAAACGTTTGGAGAAGCAGACTTCGAAACACCACCAGAAATGGACAATTACATCATGCACGCACGATTCAAAAAAGATGAGCTCTTTTTCATGGTATCGGATACTTTTTTGAACCAAAACGTAACTGTAGGTAATAACATCTCTCTTGCCCTCGAACTGGATAGCGCTGAAGAAATTGAGGCGCTCTATGTGCGCTTGAAAGAAAAAGGCACCGTTTATATGGAGCTTCAGGATACCTTCTGGGGAGCGACATTTGCGAAGGTTAAGGATGCCTATGGAGTGATTTGGGATCTTAACTTTGAGAAATCCGGGTCGTCTAAATAGTAATGGGGGTCCTCCACGCGTGTGGGGGGCTTTTTTGTGGTTGCTTGGTGGAGGAAATCCAGTTAATTCCGCGATTTTCTGGATAATTCCGCGAAATTCGATTTTATTCCGCGAAAACACGTATTATTTCCGCGGAAATTCAATTAATTCCGCGAAACATCAAAAAACCGAAAATCTAACTTATAGCGTCTTCCTTTTGTGGATCCAGTTGACTCCATTTTTAAAGATTTTAATAAACGAGTAGCAGCATCTCCGGAATCCATCCTCAAAAACCGTCTTGCCTCCTGATTCGTAATCTCTCTAGACACAAGCAACGCATAATCTTGAAGCGCTCTTAAGTGGGCATCACGCGAATAGGCACCACACCTCTCGCAATACCACCTACCGTGCAGCCTCCTCATAGCCAGGCGAGCACACTCTGGACAAGCTACACCAACTAGCAAGTCATTCCGAGAAATTGAAAATCGCTTCAGTACATCTCGGTCAAGCGGCTCATGTAGCTTAACAAGAGTACGCCCCAGCTTTCTTACTTCCTTCATCGTTAACCATAATTCCCCATATCGTTGATCCAGTGACTTCACTTTTGTAGGCAGGTACTCACTTCGAATGACTTTTGAAGAAATGAATTGAACCGCCTCGGTCGCTTTTATAACTGCTCTTCGGTTAGCGATGACAATAAGCGTTTCAATAGGTACTTCTGGGATATTCATTTTTTGAAGTAAAGCGCGAAGTTGGGAACGCTGACGTTCCACCTGAGTGAGGGGATTTGGGAAGGCTTCTGCTTTCGTGTCAGAAATGCGTATTAATTGATTGAATGTAGGATCAAAATGAAGAATGCCTGAAATGTTTTTCACTTCAAGAATCAGAAGATAGTGCTGGCTGATTACAAGCGTATCTATTTGAAAATGATGAACACCGTCAGAAATACGCAAGTCATGATAGATTGAAAACAGCTTATCGTCTAAAAAACTTAGAGGGAAATCCATGGATTTCTCACCTGATATTCCTGCTTGGTACATGGAAAGTTGCTCCTTCACTTCTTCAAAGCGTAGATGATGAGAAGGGAGGCGATCCAATAAGGTACTTAATTTGTGGAGATGTAGCGGGGGATCGTGTTCTTTCATTATCAAATGGGTACTCACTCCTCTAGCTTTTATTTTACCTATACAAATTCATTCTCCGCCGCTCAATCATTTCCTTTGCTGAATAAAATGAAAAAGCCAGCTTCTTCATACAGAAGAAAGCTGGCTTTTGGACGAAAATTTATTCAATATCCAAATCCGTTACGGCACCTTTTGCGGATGAGGAAACGAGTCTTGCGTACTTACCTAGAATTCCTGTTTTGTATCTAAGCTCAGGTCGTACCCATTCTGCACGGCGACGCTGTAGTTCTTCATCTGTCACGTCAAAATTAATTTGTTGCTTATCACTATCGATGGTGATGGTGTCGCCTTCTTTTAAGAGGCCAATCGGTCCACCAACAAATGCCTCCGGAGATACGTGGCCGATAACGAAACCGTGCGATCCACCTGAGAAGCGACCGTCTGTCATAAGCGCTACCTTCCCATTCAATCCTTTCCCAACAATCATGGAAGTAATGGATAGCATTTCCGGCATTCCTGGTCCACCTTTAGGACCTACATTACGAATAACGAGAACGTCACCTTCTTTAATATCATCCGCTTCGATTGCTGCAGTTGCTTCTGCTTCGTTATTATAAACGCGAGCTGGTCCTGCAAAGTGGCTAATCTTTTGACCGGACATTTTTGCAACAGAACCTTCAGGAGCTAGATTACCTCGAAGTACAACAAGTGGTCCGCTTGCTTTAATCGGATCATTAAGAGAACGGATAATTTCTTGTCCTTCTTTTAGCGATGGGGCTTCGGCCAAGTTTTCTGCGACCGTTTTTCCAGTCACTGTGAGGCAATCTCCGTGAAGCAAGCCATGCTCATGAAGAAGCTTCATGACAGCAGGTACGCCACCAATTTCATATAGATCTTGCATCACATATTTACCGCTCGGCTTCATGTCTGCGATGTATGGAACACGTTCGCGAACGCGTTCGAAATCATCCAATGATAAGTCGACACCAGCTGAGTGAGCCATTGCCGTTAGATGCAAGAAGGCATTAGTTGAACCACCAAGGGCCATTACGACTGTGATCGCATTCTCAAATGCTTCTTTTGTCATAATGTCACGAGGGTAGATGTCTTTTTCAAGAAGAGAAACCACTAGTTCTCCAGCCTGACGACATTCAGATTCTTTATAATCATTCACTGCAGGTGTTGAGGATGATCCTGGGATACTCATCCCTAGAGCTTCAACCGCAGAGGCCATTGTGTTTGCGGTATACATTCCACCACACGCTCCTGCTCCAGGACATGCAGAGCATTCAACTTTGTGTAGCTCTTCTTCGTTAATTGTTCCAGCTTGATATTGTCCAACCGCTTCAAATGATGAAACAATGTCGATATCATTTCCATTCAGTTTACCTGGCTGAATCGTACCACCGTACACGTATACGGACGGAATGTTCATACGACCAATTGCGATTAAGCAACCTGGCGTTGTTTTGTCACAGCCGCCAATCGCTACAATGCCATCAAGACGTTCTGCATTTGTGACCGTTTCAATCGAGTCAGCGATAATCTCACGACTTGGGAGAGAATAAAACATTCCTTCATGACCCATCGCAATACCATCAGAAACGGTAATCGTATTAAAAATCATTGGCGCGCCGCCGTTATCCTTAGCGCCCGCTTTCGCCTCACGCGCAAGTGAATCAATATGTACGTTACACGGCGTAACTTCACTCCACGTACTCGCTACACCAATCATTGGTTTTTTGAAATCTTCATCGGTAAAACCGACTGCTCGAAGCATGGAGCGGTTAGGTACTCGATTTACACCTTCACTGATTACTTTACTTCTGATTCGAAGATCTTTTTTGCCTTCCATTCCAATCACCCTTCCACATCACCTATAAAATTAGATAATTGATTCAATTCCAAATTTATATTCTTTGATGATACTAGTTTTCATGCTTTAACGCAAACAAATATCAGAAATTTCTTATAAACATTTGATAGCCAAGTAAATATTCCATTCATTACCTGTCATTCTCACTTGTTGGTTTGGTTAGAATAGCTTACGATTGGGCCACTTATTATGTTACCTTATAGTCACATTTCGGAGTGATGAGATGAACAAAGAAGAAGAACTATCGATCACATTCAGAGCATTAACGCACCCCATTCGAAGAGAGATTTTGGACTTGCTAAATAACGGTCCAAAAACAACGGGTGAAATAAGTGAGGCTTTCGCTAATATAAGTCGCTATGCAGTTATGAAGCATCTCACAATCCTTGAAGAAGCCAACCTTATGCTTGTTCGCCGCAAAGGAAGACAGCGGCTGAATTTTTTAAACGCTGTCTCGCTACAAAAAATGGCTGATCGGTGGATGAGTCATGTTCAATCAAACGTTACTTCCTCTTTATTAACATTACAATCAACTATTGAAAGGGGCATTACTCAAATGGATAACAACTTTAAGCTCGATACGTTTCAAATTGAACAGGAAGTGCGCATTGAAGCACCGATCGAGAAAGTCTTTTCTTCATTGACAGAAGACATTAACTCCTGGTGGGCTTATCGCTTATGTGGAGATGACTCAACACTTTCATTTGAAAATGAAATAGGTGGTCGATTTATAGAAAAGGGAAAAAACAGTCAGGCTCTTTGGGGTACCATCACTTATCTACATGCACCATATGAAATTCGCTTAAATGGCCTTCTTGGCATGACAGGGGCAGTTACGAGTGGCTACGCATATACACTAAAAGAAGATCGTGAAGCAACGATCCTCTCCCTTTCTCATCAAACATCAGGTCTACTTGATCCCAACTGGCATTCCGCTCATGAGGAAGGGTGGAAAGAGCTGTTTGGGACATTCCTTAAAAATTATGTAGAGCAAGGGAAAAGATACAATGCAAACTAAAAAAATCGAAGTGAGAACAAGTATTTTGATTGAGCGGCCACCTGAAGTTGTTTTTAACTACATCACAAATTTCGAAAACAATTCAGATTGGCAAAGCGGTATGGTTTCGGCTACGTTTACGAATGGGGAATTGAGAGAAGGGGCGACATACGATCAAGTAGCTAAATTTCTCGGGAAAGAAATCAAAACCACTTTTATTGTTCGTCAATACAATCCGTACCACAAAATTCAAATCGAAAGCGTTGATAGTACGTTTCCGATTAAAGTCACTAGAGAAGTACAAGTTGCAGGTGAAGGTTGTGTTGTTAAGGCTGTCGTTGAAGGAACTCCAGGAACACTCTTTTCACTTGCTCGTCCTGTTCTGAGTAAATTGGTTCAGCGCTCCATAGAGAAAGACTATGCTCATTTAAAACAACTATTGGAAGCATAAAGAAGAAGCCGCCCTCGCTTGAGGACGGCTTTTTTAATGGTAACGCCTCAAAGAGTTTAAAGGGTTCCAGGCTCAAATGTTTTACAATCCGTTTCTTCACTATTGCTTGCTTGATTTCCTTTATGACTGACAACGTAGATTTCGTCTGCTCCACACTGCTTACCATTTCGGTTGTGGACACAATTTGATACCTCGCACAATACATCCATAGCCATTCCCTTCACCTCCTTCTTTCTAGCATAAACAAAATAAGCTGAAGGCATACCGGTCGGATTATATTAGGTGGTTTACCATTCGTTAGCATTAAAACTTTCTTCGAATTCCGTAATTTATGTTTACCGCTCATGGTATGATATTAGAAACTAAAGAAGATCGAGGTCAAAATGATGTGGCAGAACAAAAATGTCTGGATTTTATTAACCGGTGAATTTGTAGCTGGACTCGGCTTATGGCTCGGTATTATTGGTAACTTAGAATTTATGCAAGAGAAAGTGCCTTCTGATTTTATGAAAGCTGTCATACTTGCGATCGGACTTCTTGCTGGTGTAGCGATTGGCCCCTATGCAGGACGAGTGACCGATCAAGTGAAAAAGAAGACGGTGATGATCGCAGCTGGACTTGCACGAGCCATTAGCGTGATCTTTATGTTAGTGGCTCTTCAAACGGGGTCCGTTCTCTGGATGGTTGTTTTTCTCATTCTTATTCAGACCGCTGCGGCTTTTTACTTTCCTGCTCTCCAAGCCGCCATTCCACTTGTCGTGAAAGAAAAAGAGCTCCTGCAAATGAACGGGATTCATATGAATGTCGCTACACTTTCAAGAGTACTGGGTACAGCTATTGCCGGAATCTTTCTTGTGATTATGTCTTTATCGACTATGTATATTCTTTCTTTAGGAGCCTACCTTATACTTGTAATCTTTACGCTTTTTCTTGCGATCGATGAACCGACCGCCTCTGTTTCGCATCGTTCAAAAGCAGAAAGTGGCTTCAAGCATTTGTTCCCTATTATCAAACAGCTGCCAATTGTGACAATGACACTAATTATGACGATGGTTCCTCTTTTGTTTATTGGTGGTTTTAATTTGCTTGTTATTAGTATTAGTGAACTTCAAGATAATCCTCTCATCAAAAGTTGGATTTACACCGCTGAAGGTCTTTCCTTCATGATCGGTGCTTTCGCAGTCAAAAGGCTTTCTAGGAAACAATCACCATACACAATTTTATTTCTTTTTTCATTTATTATTGGCCTCTCTCAACTGCTGCTCTTTTTCGCAAACAGCCCGATGCTTTCCGTTGTAGCATTTGCGGTATTCGGTTTCTCAGTCGGCTGCTTCTTTCCAACAGCTGCTACCATTTTCCAAACGAGGGTACCTAAAGAATATCACGGTCGTTTCTTCTCATTCCGTAACATGCTTGATCGCATCATTTTTCAAGTTGTGCTCTTATTAACGGGATTGATGCTTGATTTGATCGGACTTCAAATGATGTCTGTCATCTTTGGAATAATGTCGATGGCAATCACAGCTATTTTCTTCATTAAATATCGACAGAACGTCTATGTTAAGCCTTTGAATGTTGATGTGAGTTAGCTTCCAATCAAATCCTCTCATTTGATTAACCGATTTTTCTATTTTGTATAGAATGCAATAGGGCGACTTTTGAAGAAGGCGATCACATCATGAACAATGAAGTAAAAGGTGTATTTGGATCATGGGTACAGGCAATTGGAACGATCTTAGCCGCTATTGGAAGTACACCTATAAAAGAAATCCCCTCCTCAATACTTGATAGTTTAAATCTTATTGGAAATGTGATGCAGGGAACAGGAAACGCTCTAATCGCTGATACGATTACTCCCCCTTCATTAGACAAGATTGGCAATCAGCTTCAGGCAATTGGGAATTCGACGGTTGTGACAGGGATTCTGATTGATTTTGATGATCAAGTGAAGCAAATACTGAATATTGACGGAAACTGGCTTCAAGCTCTTGGTGGAGGGGTATCTCTTGCAGATGCATTAGACGGAGAAGTCTCGGCTTCAGCGTTGTATAGCATTTATGGAAACTTCCTTCAGGCGGTCGGCAATTCGCTTCAAGCGATTTCAGGAATTAAAGAGCTTAACAATGAAGAAGCAACAAATATTAATGTCGTAGGAAGCTGGATTCAGGCGGTTGGCTCTGTTATTTCAGCTATTGGCCAAACGAAATATCCTTCCTCTTAAAGAACCCCCTGATCGATCAATCAGGGGGTTACGTGTATCATTATTTTAATAAACGGAGAAATTCTTTCATGAAGCCTGGTAAATCTGGCCATGCCTGCCCTGAGACGAGATTATCGCGCGTATGGACCTTTTCATCAATGTATGTAGCGCCACATGCGGTTACATCTGGTTTACAAGCTGGATACGCGGTATACTCGCGATCTTTCATAATATCAGGAACCACATTAAGAACCTGTGCCGCATGACAAATTGCACCTACTGGTTTATTTTCTTCAAAGAAATGTCTTACGATGCCAGGTACGCTCTCATCCATTCGAATGTATTCTGGTGCTCGTCCGCCTGGAATAATTAAACCATCGTACTCTGCCGGATTAATTTCTGCAAACGCTGCGTGTGATTCAATTCCATAGGCTTGCTTCTCAACAAACGTTTCCATTTCATCTGTAAAGTCGTGGCATACCGTTTGTAGTTTTTTAGCGGTAGGGGATGCGATCGTCACATCAAAACCTTCCTCTAGACAGCGATAGTAAGGGTAGAAAATCTCAAGTGCTTCAACAGCATCACCGGAAATGATTAATACTTTTTTACTCAAAACGAGCACCTCCATAAGATATTTAATTGCCTTCTTCATTACCCCTCTTTTTTACATATGTAACAGCTCTCGTATAAAATAGGTCTAGAATCCCCGTCTATGGTTGAATTCGCGTATGATTTGCTACTACAATAAACCATAATGCATTTCTCATTCTGATGGGAATAGAGACAGGAGCTTTCATATGGACATTAAGCAGTTAGCCTATTTCGTTGAAGTTGCGAAGCAAAAAAGCTTTACGAAAGCCTCACACTCGCTCTACATCTCACAGCCAACTTTAAGTAAAATGGTGAAAAGTTTAGAAGCCGAGTTAGATGTTGAACTACTCGATCGCTCGGCACGATCGAGCGAACTAACCGATGCAGGAAAAATCGTGTATCTTCAAGGTGAAAAAATACTGAATATGGTGGATGATCTTTCTTCTCACTTATATGACATGATGAATTTAAAGAAAGGGCACATTAAAGTTGGCCTCCCGCCACTCATCGGCGCCCTCTACTTCCCAGGTATTTTGAAAGGATTTCAAGAACTCTACCCCGACATTACGATTGAACTAATGGAGCACGGAGCTAACATTGCTCAACAAAAAATCCTTGATGGAGAACTAGATTTTGCAGTCGGCCTCTTACCTGTCAATGATACAAGATTTGAAACACTTCCGTTTACAAAGGAAGAATTAATGCTTTTTGTGCACAGTTCGCATCCAATCGCCGAAAAAAGTGAGGTCTCAATCAGTGATTTACGAAATGAGCAGATCATTCTATTTAGTGAAGACTTCATGCTCCATGATCAGATGATTGAACAGTGTCGCCAAGCAGGTTTTGAGCCTCAAATATCGTATGTTAGTTCTCAATGGGATTTCATAAGCGATATGGTTAGTCACAATTTAGGAATTACGTTCTTTCCTAAATCTATTCTAAGAAAAATCAATCAAGATAATGTGGTCTCTGTCCCGATTGTAAATCCTTCAATCCCATGGGACCTGGGGATTATCCTCCGAAAAGAAAAATATATCTCTTACGCATCCCGTGCTTTTATAAACTACATTAAGTCTTCTATCTAGTTGTATATCTCATTCGAATAGACTCTAATGAAAAGAGGTATTTCACACAAAAGCTTCCGCGCGGTATAGTAGGACACCTGATCCTACTAAAGGATATATTATAGGATGCTTTTACAATGGAAAAAGATCTCCTGCAGCAAGTTCTAGATAAATTAATGGAATACACATTATCGTCAAATGACGACATATCAACTCATTTGAAAATCTCAGATGATCTGAAGGAAATTGCTCCTGATGTTGGTAAATATATTATCGAATTTGCTTACAGAGACATCTACTCTCGTGATGGGTTAACGAATCAGCAAAGAGCGCTCGTTACTCTTTCATCACTTGTGACTCAAGGAACAGAACCTCAGCTTGAACTTCACATCAATACCACACTCACCTCCGGGCTGATGGCATCAGAGGTTGTGGAAGCTATCATACAACTCATTCCCTATACAGGCTTTCCACGAGTTCTTAATGCGCTTACGCTTGCCAAAAAAGTGTTTACTCAACGCAACCTGGAAGTTTCAGTCCACGAAGAAACCAAAGTAGCATCTGAATAGAAAACCAAACTAGTCGTCCAAAAGGGCGGCTTGTTTTTTTAGATTGTATTTGAACAAGTTGATAAACATAATGCCAACTGTAAATAAAAGCCATTATTCAATTTCCATATTTAAAAAAAACGTGCTATTATATATCTAATTGATACATATCTTTTAGATATAGGGTGAGAAATATGGAAAAACAGTCAAATACGAAATTTGCTATTTTAGGCTTACTAACTACCGGTTGTCGCACTGGCTATTCAATGAAACAAATGATGGATGGTAGCTTGAATCATTTTTGGAAAATCAGCTACGGTCAAATTTATCCGACGCTGAAAAGTCTTTTGGATGAAGAACTTATTACGGTCCAAAAACAAAGCGAATCCGGTAAGCCAGACAAAAAGGAATATGAATTAACACAACTGGGCTGGGATGCGCTCAAAAAGTGGATGGAAACGCCTGTTGAGGAAGTAGCTTTAGAGAAAAATGAGTTATTGCTTAAGCTATTTTTTAGTCAGCATCAAAGTGATGAAGCAGTTGAAAAGCAATTGGAAAGCTATCTCGCCAAACTACTCGATCGCTTCAAGACTTATGAAACCATCGAGGAGATGATTGTACAAACGTATGGTGATCAAGGGGATGCAAAGTTCTGGCTTATGACTCTTGACTATGGGAAACGAACGACAAAAGCTGCTATTGAATGGGCAAAGGTTGCGAAAATAAAGCGCTAGAGGAGGAAATTCAGATGGCAAATCAAGTCTTTAGCGGGCGCTACACGGTGGATAAAGGACAGGACGTAGTAGTATTTCTCATCGGCATGCGAATCAATCAGTGGTGGGCTGTGCATAAATGGCTTCCAGTCTTTCTTGCGATGCCTGGCATGATTCGTGAGCTTAGCACCAATAAACAGTTAGGATGCCTTTCTATGGAAAACTTCTTTAGTTTCCGTACAACGCTACTTCTTCAATACTGGCGCTCATCTGATGACCTACGCCATTATGCGCATGGTCAAGCTCATTTAAAAGCATGGAAAAACTTCAATCAAAAGATCGGAAATAACCGTGCTGTCGGTATTTATCATGAAACATACGTCCTTCCGAGCTCTCACTATGAAACCCTTTATGGAAATATGCCTTCTTTTGGATTAGGAAAAGCACTCGGCCATGTTGCGGTCACCCCTCAAGCTGATTCTTTCACTAAACGACTCCAGGGGAAACAAATTCGTCACTAAAAAAGCGGAGAACGTGAAAGTTCATGTTCTCCGCTTTTTTAGTGAAGTGATTTTTGTAAATAAAAAACCACCAAATATGTATTTGGTGGAGACGGTGGGAGTCGAACCCACGTCCAGAGATATCGGCACTTAAGCTTCTACGAGTGTAGTCGTTATATTAGTGTTTCACTACAATTCTGCCCAACGACAGGCGTCCTTGTAGCTAGTCTGGTTAATCTCTTCCAACTTTCCTCAGACGGTGGATTGTTGGCGTATCCCACTTAAGTTGAGTCCCTTACCCTACCACATGGGCGATGGAGGGAGGAACCGCAAAACAGCTTACGCTGCTAGTGCGAAGTTGTTGTTTTCTTTGCCAGTTATAGGCATGGCGTTTTTAACGTAGCTCGCCAACTCGACTCGCGACTTAAGCTCGACCTATCCCTGTCGAATCCGTAACGTCCCCATATAAGAAATGAGAACCGAAAACGGGAAAGCACTTAAGCTTCATATGTTGTTTCGGTAATAGTTAGTATAACACAGATCAGCTTCCAATCAAATGGAAACTATATCCGCTGACGCTCTTTCAACGCTTTATCCACTTCACGCTTCATCGTTTTATCTTTCAGATCTTGGCGCTTATCGTACTTTTTCTTACCTTTGGCAAGACCTAGAAGTACTTTCGCATAACCATTCTTAATATATACTTTAAGTGGAATAATTGTATAGCCCTGTTCTTTCGTTAAGCCAAGGAGCTTATCAATCTCTTTCCTCTTCATCAATAGCTTACGAGTACGGGTTGGATCGTGATTAAAACGATTTCCCTGCTCATATTCATTGACGTGCATATTGATAAGAAAAATTTCGCCTTTACGAATAATGGCGTGAGAGTCTTTCAGGTTTACGCGTCTTGCCCTGATGGATTTAATTTCAGTTCCTTGTAGAACTAGACCTGCTTCATATGTTTCAATAACAGAATAATCGTGTCTTGCTTTCTTATTTTGTGCAATGAGTCCACCATCACCTTTTGGCATGACCGTCCCCCCTCTCAAACGTCGAATTCCAGTATATCAATTTGGTCAGAATAAGTCAAGATGACTTACTCCGACCGACATGATTGAAATATCCCTAGTTAAGCATTATTATTTCGACGTTTTTTCTTTTTGTTTTTTGCTTTCTTTTTCGTTCCCTGACCATCTTTAGGTGGAGAGAACTTTCTTTTTTTCTGTCCTGCATCAGTTGTTTTATTCGATGACTTCCCACGTTTTTTACGCTTTCCGCCTTCAATAACTTTAGGACTTTCTCTACGACGACGTTCTTTCGGTGGCTTCATGCCAACAATTTCGAAGTCGATCGCTCGTTCGTCAATGTTAACATTTAAGACGCGAATGGCGATTTCGTCACCGATGCGGTATACGTTACCGGTACGTTCGCCGATCATCGCATAAGCACCTTCGTCATAATGGTAATAGTCATCGGTTAAATAGCTAACGTGGACAAGCCCTTCGATCGTATTTGGCAATTCAACAAATAAGCCAAAGTTTGTTACGCCGCTAATCACGCCTTCGAACTCTTCCCCAATTTTATCTTTCATAAACTCAGCTTTTTTCAGATCATCGGTTTCGCGTTCAGCGTCAACTGCACGTCGTTCCATCGCTGAAGCGTGCTGAGCGATTTCACCAAGCGCTTCGCCCCACTTAGAAGTTGTCTGATTGTCGACTTTTTTCTCAAACAGGTACGTACGAATTAAACGATGCACAATTAAGTCAGGATAACGACGAATTGGCGATGTGAAATGCGTATAGAAATCTGTCGATAAACCGAAGTGGCCGAGACTTTCAGGGAAGTATTTCGCCTGTTGCATAGAGCGAAGCATAACCTTACTGATGACCGCTTCTTCTGGCTCACCTTTCACTTCTTCTAAAAGCTTTTGAAGCGCACGCGGGTGCACCGTGTTAGCATTACCTCGTACGACATAGCCGAAGTTTGTAATAAACTCAAAGAATGTATTGAGTTTGTCTGAATCCGGATCTTCGTGAATACGGTACATAAACGGAACTTCCATGAAGTGGAAATGTTGTGCAACTGTTTCGTTCGCTACAAGCATAAATTCTTCAATTAAGCGTTCAGCTACCGAGCGTTCTCGTTGAACAATCTCCTGTGGTGCCCCTTCTTCATCTACAAGAACTTTCGCTTCCGCAAAATCAAAATCAATAGCCCCTCGTTCAAAGCGACCTTTTCTTAAGATTTCAGCTAGTTCTCCCATGCCATCGAAGAATGGAACTAGAGATTTATAGCGCTCAAGTACTTCATCGTCTTCACGTTTAAGAATTTTACGTACATCCGTATATGTCATTCGCTCATTTGTACGAATAACGCTTGGGAAAATTTCATGATTCACAACTTCACCCTGCGTTGTAATTTCCATTTCACACGAAATCGTTAAACGATCCACTTGAGGATTTAAACTACAAATACCGTTTGATAATCGGTGGGGAATCATCGGGATTACACGATCGACAAGATAGACACTTGTACCACGATCAAGCGCTTCTTGATCGATTGGAGAGTTCTCAGTGACATAATACGTGACGTCTGCAATATGAACACCTAATTTATAGTTCCCGTTTGGAAGTTTAACAACGTTAACCGCATCATCAAGGTCTTTTGCATCAGCACCATCAATCGTGACAATCGTTTCTTCACGCAAATCACGTCTACCTTCAATTTCCTTCTCATCAATTTGATCAGGCGTGTCATTGGCCTGTTTCATCGTTGCATCCGGAAATTCACCTGGTAATTCATGTTTATAAATAATGGAAAGAATATCTACTCCAGGATCATTCTTGTGTCCTAGTATTTCTGTAATTCGTCCTTCAGCACTCATACGTCCTTCAGGATACTTCGTAATTTCAACAACGACTTTGTGGCCGTCAACCGCACCACCAGTAGACCCTTTTGGAATAAAAATGTCATGTGGGATTCGTTTATCATCCGCAATCACAAAACCAAAATGCTTGCTGTCAGAGTATGTACCAACTGTGCGCTTAACACCACGCTCAATGATACGAATAACGGTCCCCTCTGGACGTGTCCCTGATGATTTTTGATGTAGTCGTGCGATGACACGGTCTCCATTCATCGCTCCCTCAAGGTCACTCTGGTTAATATAAACATCCTTCTCGCCAGTGTCGCTATCTGAAATCAGGAATGCAAAGCCTTTTGCATGAACCTGTAGCTTTCCTCTTACAAGATTCATTTTCTCAGGAATGCCATAGCGGTTACTTCTTGTTCTTACAATTAAACCTTCTTCTTCCATCCCGTTTAGGGTTTTCACAAACTCCTTAAACTCACTGGAATCTTTCACTCCAAAAACTTCTTCAAGTTCTTGTACAGTTAGTGGTTTATATGCTTCCTCTTTCATGAAGCTCAATATTCTCTGTTCATGTTCTTCTGCCATTGTCTTCCACCTTCTTTCTAGTAAAATATATCCGTAGATTATTCAGACCAATCAAGTCCATCAAGAAATGCGTGCACGTCCTTATGAAGTTCCTCTTTCTCTTTTCCAAGCGTAATGGCGTGTGTTGAATTCTCATACCATTTTAAACTCTTCTCATCTGATTCTACATGATCATGAATAACATTCGCACTCTCCGTATTAATCATCTCATCGTGTCTTGCCTGAGCGACAAATGTCGGAGCATAAATCATATCAATGTTATCACGCACATCATAGATCAGGTCTCGAAGTTCTCCGAGCGTGTTCATTGGGGTTTCTTTGAACGCTTCCATTTCTTCTTCAATTTGTTCAGGAGACTTCCGTTCAAATTTCTTATATTCTCTTGCGTAAGAAAGAACACCCTGATACATCGTTTCTTCATCCTTCATATCCATTGGGGCGCACATGGGTACGATTCCCTTTACAGGAACAGTATAACCGAGCTTTAAAGAAAATACGCCTCCAAGCGATAATCCCACAACAGCTATTTCCTCATGCCCCATGCTTTTAAGCAATTCATACCCCTCTTTGACGTTTTTCCACCAGTCTTGAGGACCTGTATGTACTAACTCTTCTGGGGGAACGCCATGTCCTTCATATTGTGGGGCATGACACGTATACCCCTGTTCCTGCAAATAACGTCCCATCATTCGGACATCTGCTGTATTACCAGTAAAGCCATGCAACATTAGTACCGAGCGATTACCTCCTTCAAATGTAAATGGCTTGGGTGCTACTACTTTCATGATGTGATCCTCCTCTAAATAATCCAGTCCTACTCATTAGTTTGACCTTCAAAAAACGATTTATCCTGTCTATTGAAGTCCTTATATGCATTTTAACGGTTTCCGTCCTCAGTAAAAAGGAATGTGTTCTTCTAGCTTATTTCCCTGTTTCATTCGACAAAAAACTTGCTTTTCTTTCTTCTTTAAAAAAGCACAAGCGCCTATTTCACACGCGACATGCTTAATACGAGCCTCAATGTAGCGCTTTTTGCCACAATGGAGCTTGCCGGCGCCAGATTTCGACTTCACTGAATTTGATACTTTCATTTCCTCCAATGAAAAAAGCAGCAAGTGGTTCAACACCTGCTGCTTCCTTTATCACATTACACGAGATACGCAACGAGAATTGAAAGAACAAAGAACAATACGGCAAGTACTACCGTTACTTTATTTAAAACCGCTTCAAAGCCGCGGGCCTTTTGCTTTCCGAATAATTGCTCAGCTCCACCTGTAATGGCTCCTGATAACCCGGCGCTTTTACCAGACTGAAGCAATACGACAGTAATAAGTAAGATTGAAACGATAACTAATGCAATTGTAGCTGCAAGATGCATGATTCCACCTCCCGGACTATAGCCTTTCCAATACTATCAATTTACCATAAATTTTTCAGTAAAAGCAATCTATTTCGGTAATACAGGACATTCTCATACCTTCTTAACATTGTGTTAACACTTCTTGAACGGTAACGACTGTTTTTGTAGACGTTGTTCCGATAAGAGTGGTGGCTGATTTGCGTGAAATCTCAACTTCACGCAAATCAGCCAGAAATCAACACTGTTCATTAACATAGGTTAAAAAAGAAAAGAACCCATCAAAAACCCCCGCGTTTTCACGCGGGGGTTTTTTCAACTTACTTCTTATCTAAGTTGTAGAAGCTTTTACGGCCACCGTAGATTGCAAGGTGTTCAAGCTCATCTTCGATACGAAGAAGCTGGTTGTATTTAGCTACGCGGTCCGTACGAGACGGTGCGCCTGTCTTAATTTGTCCAGCGTTAGTCGCAACAGCGATGTCAGCGATTGTTGTATCTTCTGTTTCACCAGAACGGTGAGAAATAACAGCTGTGTATCCAGCGCGCTTCGCCATTTCAACAGCATCAAACGTTTCAGTTAGTGTACCAATTTGGTTCACTTTGATTAGGATAGAGTTACCTACACTGCGCTCGATTCCTTCAGAAAGTTTGTTTGTATTTGTAACGAAAAGATCGTCACCAACAAGTTGAACTTTCTCACCAAGAGCTTGAGTAAGTTTCTCCCAGCCTTCCCAGTCGTTTTCGTCAAGACCATCTTCAATTGAGATGATCGGATATTTTTCACATAGCTGGCTGTAGAATTCGATCATTTCTTCAGATGTCTTCACTACGCCTTCACCAGCAAGGTTGTATTTACCGTCGCTGTAAATTTCAGAAGATGCTACGTCTAGAGCGAGCATTACTTCTTCACCAGGCTTGTAGCCCGCTTTTTCGATTGCTTCGATAATTGTTTGGATCGCTTCTTCATTTGAACCAAGGTTAGGAGCGAATCCGCCTTCGTCACCTACAGAAGTGTTAAGGCCTTTTTCTTTCAAAACACCTTTAAGGCTGTGGAAAATTTCAGCGCCAGTGCGAAGTGCTTCTTTGAAAGAAGGTGCTCCAACAGGCATAACCATAAATTCTTGAATGTCTACGTTGTTATCAGCGTGCTCTCCACCATTAAGAATGTTCATCATTGGTGTTGGAAGAGTTTTTGCATTGAAACCACCAAGGTAAACGTAAAGTGGAAGTTCAAGCTCTTCAGCAGCTGCACGTGCAACAGCCATAGATACGCCAAGAATAGCGTTAGCACCTAGCTTGCCTTTATTATCAGTACCATCAAGGTCAATCATCATATGGTCGATTCCAAGTTGGTCATAAACGCTCATTCCTACTAGCTCTGGAGCGATTGTTTCGTTAATGTTAGCTACTGCTTTTTCTACGCCTTTACCAAGGTAGCGATCTTTGTCACCGTCACGAAGTTCAACTGCTTCGTATTCACCAGTGGATGCGCCAGATGGTACCATTGCGCGTGCTTTAACGCCTGCGTCTGTAAATACTTCTACTTCAACTGTTGGATTACCGCGGGAGTCAAGGACCTCGCGTGCATAAACGTCAGTAATGATTGGCATAACGTGTCATCTCCTTTAAATGTAAGTTATTTAATTAATGATTTTCCTGTCATTTCCTTCGGTTGCTTGCCGCCAAGCAAATCAAGAAGGGTTGGTGAAAGGTCCGCAAGAATTCCGTCTGTACGAAGCTCAGCACCGTCTTTAGTAACAATAACAGGTACAGGATTCGTTGTATGAGCAGTCATCGCATCGCCATCAAGCGTCGTGACTTCATCAGAGTTCCCGTGGTCAGCGGTAATAATCGCATTTCCGCCTTTTTCTAAAATTTTATCAACGATCTTACCAAGACATTCGTCAACAGCTTCAATCGCTTTGACTGTCGGTTCAAGCATTCCGGAATGCCCTACCATGTCAGGGTTAGCAAAGTTCAAGATAATCGCATCGTGCTTATCGGCATCGAGCTCTTTCAGTAACGCGTCCGTTACTTCGTAGGCACTCATCTCCGGCTTCAAGTCATAGGTTGCAACCTTCGGAGAGTCGATAAGAATGCGCTCTTCCCCAGGAAACTCTTCTTCGCGTCCACCGCTAAAGAAGAAAGTAACGTGTGGGTATTTCTCTGTCTCAGCAATACGCAGCTGCTTGTAGTCCTGCTGAGCTAGTACTTCACCAAGCGTGTTATCAAGGTTTGTTGGTTTGAAAGCAACGTCTCCTCCAACTGTTTCACTAAAACGAGTGAGTGAGACAAAGTGAAGATCTTTCGGACGTTCTTCCCCACGATCGAAACCGCGGAAATCATCATTCGTAAAGACTTGTGAAATCTGGATTGCTCGGTCAGGACGGAAGTTAAAGAAGATTACTGCATCCTCATCATCTACCGTCGCAATCGGTGAACCGTCTTCTTCTGTCATAACGGAAGGAAGAACGAATTCATCGTAGATTTCATTCTTGTAATTATCATCAATTAACTCATTTGGGTCTTTATAAGAAGGACCTTCACCGTATGCCAGGGCGCGGTAAGACTTCTCTACGCGATCCCAACGCTTGTCGCGGTCCATGGAATAATAACGTCCTGAGAGAGTCGCAAGACGACCTACTCCAACTTCTTCCATTTTTTCCTCTAACTGCTGAATGTAGGTTTTCGCAGATTGTTGGCCAACATCACGACCATCAAGGAAACCGTGAACATAGACATCTTTTAAACCTTGCTTAGCAGCAAGTTCAAGAAGAGCGAAAAGATGTTTAATGTGACTATGAATACCACCGTCAGAAAGAAGTCCGAACAAGTGTAGGCTTGTCCCTTTTTTCTTTGCATGGTCAATAGCCTCTAGAAATGTTTCATTCTCGAAGAAGTCACCTTCTTCAATTGCAAGATTTACTCTAGTTAAGCTTTGATAAACAATGCGTCCTGCACCGATATTCAAGTGGCCAACTTCTGAGTTACCCATTTGTCCGTCTGGAAGTCCAACTGCTTTACCACTCGCTTGTAGGGTAGCGTGTGGGTATTGGTTCCAGTAACGGTCAAAATTCGGTTTTTTCGCATGAGCTACGGCATTTCCTTTTTCTTCATCTCTAAGGCCGAAACCATCTAAGATGATTAAAGCTTCTGGCTTTTTAGGCATTCTGACCAGCCTCCAAAAGCTGAAGGAAAGATTTTGCATCAAGACTCGCGCCGCCGACTAAAGCTCCATCAATGTCGGATTTACCCATAAGCTCGTCAATGTTACCAGGTTTCACACTGCCGCCA
Source organism: Anaerobacillus sp. QJM3NY_32 (assembly GCF_056173645.1). NCBI lineage: Bacteria > Bacillati > Bacillota > Bacilli > Caryophanales > Bacillaceae > Anaerobacillus > Anaerobacillus sp. QJM3NY_32. The sequence goes on from NZ_CM149684.1 coordinate 3,594,483, forward strand.
TATTGGATACGGACCGCATTAGCTGTTTCGTCAGACGTTTCGTCTTTAAGGACGCCGCGGATAAATGCACATACATCATTTGCTTGATCGCTTGTTGCAGTTTTGCCAGTACCAATTGCCCAGATAGGCTCATATGCGATGACAGATTGAGCTACCTGTTCATTTGTAAGACCAGCGATTGCCTTTTGAACTTGTCCTTTAACGATTTCTTCTGTTACGTTGCTTTCACGCTGTTCAAGCGTTTCACCAACACAGATGATCGGTGTTAGGTTATGTTTAAACGCTGAATGAGTTTTCTGGTTAACGATTTCGTCCGTTTCACCAAATAGCTCACGGCGTTCAGAGTGACCAAGAATCACATAGCCTACTCCAAGATCGTTAAGTGCGACAGGGCTAATTTCACCAGTAAACGCGCCATTTTCTTCAAAGTGCATGTTTTGAGCACCTACTTGAAGTGCTGTTCCTTCTAGCTCATCCGTTAAATAATCAAGGAAAAGAGCAGGAGCACAGACAACGGAATCTACGCGATCGCCATTAGGAATAAGTCCTTTCACTTCGTCAACAAAGCTTTTTGTTTCCGTAAGTGTTTTGTTCATCTTCCAGTTACCTGCGATGATTGGTTTGCGCATGTTCACTCACCATCCCTTTATAAATTTAAGTCATAAGTATTTTATTTGTCGTTAAGTGCGACAACACCAGGAAGTTCTTTACCTTCCATAAACTCAAGAGAAGCACCGCCACCAGTAGAGATATGGCTCATTTGATCAGCATAGCCGAATTTCTCAACCGCTGCTGCAGAGTCACCGCCACCAATAACAGAATAGGTATCATTTGCATTAGCAAGTGCTTCTGCTACTGCTTTTGTTCCATTAGCGTAAACATCTAGTTCGAATACACCCATAGGGCCGTTCCAGATAACTAGCTTGGAATCAGCAACAACTTTGCTGTACGTTTCTCTTGTTTTTGGTCCAATATCAAGCGCTTCCCAGTCAGAAGGAATGTCTTCGATGCTTACAATTTTCGTGTTTGCATCATTTGAGAAATCGTCGCCAATAACAACGTCTTCTGGCATATAGAAATTAACGCCTTTTTCTTTCGCTTTATCCATGAATGTTTTCGCAAGCTCAATTTTGTCTTCTTCAAGAAGAGAAAGACCGATTTCATGGCCAAGCGCTTTTACGAATGTATAAGCAAGTCCACCACCGATGATCAAGTTGTCCACTTTATCTAGTAGATGATCAATCACACCGATTTTGTCTTTTACTTTCGCTCCACCGATAATTGCAGTAAATGGACGAGAAGGCTCAGTTAGCGCGCTTCCGAGAACTTCAAGTTCTTTTTCCATAAGAAAACCAGCTACAGCAGGAATATGATGAGCGATGCCTTCTGTTGAAGCGTGAGCACGGTGTGCAGCTCCAAAAGCATCATTTACGTAAAGATCTGCCATTGCAGCAAATTTCTTCGCAAGTTCTTCATCATTCTTCTCTTCTCCAGCTTCAAAACGAACATTCTCAATAAGAAGAAGGTCGCCATCTTCAAGACCTGCAATCGCACGGTCTACTTCTTCACCATAGACTGCATCAGTTTTTGTTACTGTTTTGCCAATGAGGTCGCTTAAACGGTCTGCAACCGGATCAAGACGTAACTCATCAACAGCTTCACCTTTAGGACGACCAAGATGGCTCGCAAGGATGACTTTTGCTCCTTGATCAGCCAAATGCTGAATCGTTGGAAGTGCTGCTTTAATGCGCGTTTCATCTGTTACCTTTCCGTTATCCATAGGTACATTGAAATCAACGCGACAAAATACCTTTTTGCCTTTTAACTCGACATCACGAATTGACTTTTTGTTCATCACGCATGTCCTCCTCTGCATAAAGTTTTAAAAGGTCGTTTATACCACCTTTTAAATATAGCTATATCGTTAGTAATGACAATGGAAAAGGAGGAAGGCTCAAGACTTCCTCCTCCTCTATTAACAATTCTTATTATAGCCCTTTTGCAGCGATGTAGTCGACTAGATCTACTACACGGTTAGAATAGCCCCACTCGTTGTCGTACCAAGAGATAACTTTAACCATGTTTCCATCGATACCCATTGTAGAAAGACCATCTACGATTGAAGAGTTCGGGTTACCGTTGTAGTCTTTTGATACTAGTGGCTCGTCGCTATAACCAAGGTATCCTTTAAGGTCGCCTTCAGCAGCTTCTTTAAGAGCAGCGTTTACTTCGTCAACTGAAACGTCTTGATCAAGTTCAGCTACAAGGTCAACGATTGATACGTTAGGTGTAGGTACGCGCATAGCCATACCATTCAACTTACCATCAAGCTCTGGAAGTACAAGAGATACTGCTTTAGCAGCGCCTGTAGATGTTGGGATGATATTTTCAGCTGCCGCACGAGCACGACGGTAGTCTTTATGTGGAAGATCAAGAATTTGCTGATCGTTTGTATAAGAGTGAGTTGTAGTCATTAGACCACGCTTAATACCGAACTTGTCGTTCAATACTTTAGCAACTGGTGCAAGACAGTTTGTCGTACAAGATGCGTTTGAGATTACGTGGTGGCTAGCTGCATCGTACTTGTCTTCGTTAACACCTAGAACAACTGTAATATCTTCGTCTTTAGCTGGTGCGGAGATGACAACTTTCTTAGCTCCTGCTTCAAGGTGCTTCGCAGCATCGTCACGGTTTGTGAAACGTCCAGTGGATTCGATTACCACTTCAACACCAAGATCTCCCCATCCAAGTTGTGCTGGGTCGCGCTCAGAAAGAACAGTGATTTCAGTTCCGTTAACTACAAGGTTCTCGCCGTTAACTTCTACTTCAACATTAAGTTCTCCATGTACGGAATCGTATTTTAGAAGGTGTGCAAGCATGTTTGCATCTGTAAGATCGTTTACAGCTACAATATCAACACCAGGGTTGTTTAATGCTGCACGGAATACGTTACGTCCAATACGTCCAAAACCGTTAATACCTACTTTTGTTGCCATTGTGTAGTTCCTCCTTGAATTTCCTCGTTTCCCGAGGTGTGGTTTATTTAATAAAGGGAATCTCCCTCTAATAACGCTTTAGCGGCGCCTTCATCAGTCACAAGGATACTTTGAATCCCCGTCTTAAGATAGGCTTCGATGGCTTTTGCTTTCGAACGGCCGCCGGCTACCGCAATGACTAGTTCACTTCGCTCTAAATCTTCGAGCTGCAGTCCGATTGTTTTCACTTTATGAACGACTTCACCAGACTGATTGAAGTAATACCCGAACGCTTCAGCGACAGCATCCTCACGCTCAATCTTATTAATAACATCAAGCGTAGATTTACGCCTTTGCGCCATCGTTCTAGCTTCCCCAATCCCATGAACCACAATACCGGCAGACTTGATAATCTCAAGGATATCTTTCACGCCAGGCTCTTCAATAAGGGATTGGTATGCTTCTTCGCTCAATTGATCTGGAACATGAAGCAAACGGTAGTCAGTATGGGCTTTTCTTGCCATTTTCGCACAAATTGTGTTGGCCTGATTTTCAACCTGTTCTCCTAGGCCCCCTCGAGCCGGAACAAACAGTGTTCCTTCCATATCTGAGGAAGGAATCATCATATCAGCCACACCTGCGAGCGTGGTACCGCCTGTTACAGCAATCACTCTATCTTTTAGCTGAAACTTTTTCAAGCGTCCCACAGCGGCTCTGCCCATTTCTTTCTTTACCCAGGGGGTCACATCACTATCACCAGGGACAATAAATACTTCCGGAATGCCAAGTTTATCTTTCAAGCGTTTCTCGAGATTATCGAGCCCGGAAACTTCATCCATAACCGGTTCAAGCTCAAGAAGTAGCTGTTCGCCTTCCTCCGTCAGTTGCATACCTTGTACAGACATATGTAGGAGCCCCTGATCTTTAAAGAAAGTGACTTCGCTTCTGAGAACTCGTTCGGTTATACCCAGACTGTTCGCAAGACTTCTACGGCCAATTGGCTGCATTAGCCTCAACTGTCTTAATACCCGATAGCGCTTATTCATAACATCTAACATGTCCGGCAATAATTTTTGTTGAAGTGACAATAATGAGCGCATAATTCGTCTCCCCTGCTGTTCTTCTTTTCCTCGAGACGTATTATGTCCCGCTTAGACATTTTTAGTCCCACCTGGATCAAAAAGAACTTCTTACAATTTTCATTGTAGCAGTTGCCAAAAGTATGGGCAACTATGTTATACTGAAATTTTTAAAGTAAGCGTTTTCTTATCGATTTTTTTGAAATTCGACCATAATCCACTACTTCCTCATCGATTTCAACGACGGGGATCATCAGCATAAACTTTTCTAACAGTGCCTCATCCTTATAAATATCAACTATCTGAAGAGAGAACATTTCCTCTTCCTGAAGCTCAAGAAGTAGTTCATATGCTTCATCACAAAGTGGGCATGTCTCTTTCGAATATAAAATAACCGATTTTTCCACACGTTAAACCTCCCTTCATTACTTTACTAGTTTACTCAGACAGCCTTTCGAACGCAAAAAAAAAAAGCGACTAGTGTAGCCGCTACGAAAATCGTTTTCGTTTCGATGAGCTTAAGATCTTTAACTCATCTCGATACTTTGCAATCGTACGCCTCGATACTTCAATCCCTTTCTGGATATGAAGAGCTTCTACAATCTTTTGATCTGATAATGGTTTCATCTTATTCTCGTTCTCCACAAGTTCCTTAATGAATAGCTTTACACTAGAGGAAGAAGCAGCTTCTCCAGACTCACTAGACAGTTTGGAAGTAAATAAGTCCTTTAAGGCGAAAAGACCATGTGGCGTTTGAACGTATTTGCTTTTAATCGCTCGACTTACCGTGGACTCGTGGACATCTGCTTCCATCGCTACTTCCCTCAAGGTTATTGGAGAAAGCTCACTAATCCCATTTCTCAAAAAATTTTGTTGGTGAACAATAAAAACGCCCATTATTGCTCGAAGCGTTTGCTTTCTTTGCTCAATACTTTTTAATAACCAGCTGACTTGCTGATATTTATCCTTTAGATACTCTTCCGCTTCGTTATTTTTAAAAGAACGGTAGGCGTTGCTCACTTTCATTGCTGGTAAATCGTCATCAAGTAATGCAATAGAGAATCTACCATTTTTCTCTTCTATCATGACATCTGGAACAATGTAGGATGGTTTATCAATACCCCACTTTGATCCTGGACGAGGATCGAGATCAGCTACTATATCCGCAGCCCGCTGTATATGCTCCACCGGAACATGAAATTCTCTCGAGAGTTCACGATATTTCTTTTCTGCTAGCGCTTTCAAATGATAGGAAACAAGATCTCGAGCAAGCTCGAAAATTTCTCCCGACTCATTTAACTGTAAAAAGAGACATTCGGAAAGAGAGCGCGCCCCTATACCTGGTGGGTCAAGTAATTGAATCTCTCTAATGGCTTCAGTGATCTCAAAGTGCTCGACATCAAAGTAATTCATTACCTCCGTCTCATTTATTCTTAAGTAACCACTTTCATCAATATTATCAATTAAATAATGCACAACGGCTTCCCTTTTACGTGGAAAGTGTAGACACCTCGCCTGATCGTGTAACTCATCATGCAAACTTTTTCTTGTTTCAGCGTATTCGAGTGGATCTTTTTTAAGCCCCGTATCATAAGAGCGTTTTGAAGAACGAACGCCACCATCCCATGAAGGGGAGTGTAATTCAATTAATGGATTTTCAAGAGCCTGTTCTTTCACGTACTCCAGTAATTCGACCGTAGAATATTGGAGTATAGAAATCGCTTGATGCAACTGGGTTGTCATGACTAATTTCGTTGTCTGCTTTTGTATCAATCCTAATTCCATCGCAATCCCTCCACCTTCATCATACTATATCGCTTCATTTTATGGTATGAAAAAAATGAAAATGACCAGAATTTTCTGTTTTTTAAAAGGGGATTTTGACACCATTTTTAAAGAAAATGATGAAATAGCCCGTCCCTTAGTCAAATTTCTACATAAACTGTCTTATAGAGAGAGAAAAAGGAGGCAAATGCCATGGATTTAGCTGTATATGGAATTGCTTTGCTTCCAGTCATCATTGGAGTTGTACACCTTTTTAAGGTGTTTGGTTTTCCGGTAAGGTTCTTACCGATTCTTTCCATTGGAATCGGAATTGTAATGAGCCACATTTATGTTGAACCGGAAGACTTCAAAAAAGCCTTCTTTATAGGATTATGGCTTGGACTATGCGCTACTGGAATGCACTCAGGCTTCAAACACACGATGAGTGGAGCAATCAGCAAAGGACATGACGATGACAAAGATAAGCCCTGATAGAAGGTAAGACTGATCGCAAGAAGAGTGGACGAGTTCTACTCTTCTTTTTTTCTGTTCAAAATGAAGGATATTATTCATTCCCTGGATCTAAGCGAACAAAGATGACATTTATCATAAAAAAATCCCCTTCACACTAGCGAAAGGGATTGGAATTATGTAATTGGTGCGCCCGGAGGGATTCGAACCCCCGACTGACGCGGTACCGGAAACCACCGCTCTATCCGACTGAGCTACGGGCGCGCTTCATTAGCGCAAGGATTATTATACGATATGCCCCCTTTTTTTGCAAGGTGAATTTCATAGCTTCCAAGTGACGATCAATGAGTAATCAATAGTGTATAAGAGCATTTTATCTATACCATGTTAATGAACGCTGTTGCTTTTTTACTCTGGTGAACGGTGAGGTATTAACAATATTGGCCAAAGCTATTATCCAAACATTTCATTCATATCATAGAAAAGGTATCGCTTCAGTTCTTGACGTCTCACCTGTCTCATAGTAAAGTTATACCAAACATATGTTCTGTTAGGTGGAGATGATCATGTTCCAATTAAGTAAAGAAGAAACGAAGGCATTAAGAAACTACCTCTTACTTCCTTACCTGAAAAGAGTGCTGGAAATTGACACGAAATGGGTGAACCATTCGAAAATGAAACTTCCGCGCCCTTATCTGGAACTAATTCATGCCGCTATAACGTTAGCCTCCTCTGACTTAAAATGGGCAAAAGCAATGCTTCATGATAGAGGAATCCGCGTCTATATAGAAGATACGAAAGAAGATGTTGTGATTTGCAAAGTATATTGTCGAGGTTACAATCAAACATACCGCTATTCTTCCATTCAAATACGTAATCAGGTAGAAAGACGAATTTTAGCCTACTTTTTAGCAGACGATCGATTAAAAAAAAGGAACATTCGCTCTGTTTAAAATAAAGGGATGCGGGGAAAATGGGTGTATGTGGTTAAAGAAAAATCAAACCCTTTTCATCGATTAAAAAATAGGACAGCACTTCATTTGACCTATACTGACCTTTTAGGTATGATGAACATACAGCAACTACATATTCCACAAATATAAGGGAGGAATTTAAAATGGTTTTAATTCCAACGGTAATTGAACAAACAAACCGCGGTGAGAGAGCGTACGACATTTATTCTCGTCTTCTTAAGGACCGTATTATTATGCTAGGAACAGCAATTGACGACAACGTATCAAACGCAGTCGTTGCACAACTTCTTTTCCTTGCTGCTGAAGACCCAGATAAAGACATCTCACTTTATATCAACAGCCCTGGTGGTTCAATCACTGCAGGTATGGCGATTTACGATACTATGCAATTCATTAAGCCAAAAGTATCAACAATCTGCATCGGTATGGCTGCTTCAATGGGTGCCTTCCTACTTGCTGCTGGTGAACCTGGTAAGCGCTATGCTCTACCAAACAGTGAAGTAATGATTCACCAACCGCTCGGTGGTACTCAAGGTCAGGCTTCTGACATTGAAATTCACGCAAAACGCATCATCCAAATGCGCGAGAAGCTAAACAAAATTCTTTCTGAGCGCACAGGTCAACCACTTGAAACAATCGATCGCGACACAGATCGTGACCGTTTCATGGAAGCGACTGAAGCGAAAGAATACGGCTTGATTGATGAAGTAATGGAAAAGAAAGCATAAGATAGACCCTAAAAAGCCTTTCCCTACATTGTTGGGAAAGGCTTTTTCTTTCTTAGAATAGGCGTTGTTTTTGAACCATCTGCTATTTGAGCAGCCAATGAACCACAATGGATGATCCCACTCTCTATAACTCTATTCTCTTAAGAATGTTTCGCAACGTTAACAATTTAATGCAAAACAAAAACCTGGCACACAGCCAGGTTTTGCTAATCTTTTTGAATAAAATCAATTAATGAAGACATCGCATCTTCTTCATCATTACCATCAACAGTTAAAATAACAGAAGAACCAGTACCAACAGCAAGGCTCATGATGCCCATGATGCTTTTGGCATTAACTTTTTTACCGTCCTTCTCAAGGAAGATATCCGAGTTAAATCGGTTTGCTTCCTGTACAAACAGAGCTGCTGGACGTGCCTGTAATCCTGTATCCAAAGTAACCACAACTTCTTTTTGAATCACTTGTTCATTCCTCCCCTTATTTAAAACAGTCGATCAGAACACCAGAAGCGCTATACCAGTTTCCCTTGCACTCGCCACTTTCAAACTAAAGCTATGATAGCTCATTTTGTGGCCTCTCGATTTTAAATTTACTAAAGTGTTAAATTACCTAAAAAAGTAAGCGCTATCTCGAAAGGTGAAAAATTTAGAAAAACGCTATTTCCAATGCTTTCATTAAGAAAAATAGGGTTTTTCTTTGAAGATTCATGCTATCTATTGTACTGCTAGAAAACAACCTTCCACCATTATAGGTGGAAGCTTTTTTCTAACTTGTCCGAAAGGCTTAGGAGATCGGTTTACCATCACGAAGCTTATCAGCAATCTGGTCAATCTTTCGTAATCTATGATTGATTCCTGATTTACTAATAGCTCCTCCAGTAACCATCTCACCGAGTTCTTTCAGTGTAACATCTTGATGCTTCACGCGAAGTTCAGCAATCTCTCTTAACTTATCAGGAAGAATTTCTAAACCAACTTCCTTTTGGATGAAGCGAATATTCTCAACCTGTCGAAAAGCCGCGCCTACCGTTTTATTCAAATTAGCCGTTTCGCAATTCACGATTCGATTAACAGAATTCCGCATGTCTTTCATAATGCGTACATCCTCAAAATAGAGCAGCGCCTGATGGGCACCGACAACACTTAAGAACTCCGTAATCTTCTCGCCTTCTTTGATATAAACGATATACCCTTTCTTTCGCTCAAGCATTTTCGCATTTAATCCAAATTCATTCATTAAGTTACAAAGCGATTCCGTATGCTCTTCGTACATTGAGAAGATCTCAAGATGATAAGAGGTTTCAGGATGATTGATTGATCCCCCCGCAAGAAATGCTCCTCTTAGATAAGAACGTTTGCAACAAGACTTCTTGGTAAAATCCTTTGAGATTACTCTAGTGAACGTAAAGGCGTTATCCATTATACCGAGATCTTCAAGGAGATCTCTTGCTTTGGCTGAGACACGGACAATGTATACATTGTTTTTCTTCAGCCTCATTTTTTTACGGACAAGTAGTTCAACATCGAAGTTGTATATCCGCTTAATGAGCGTATAAATTCTTCTTGCAATGGCAGCATGTTCAGTCGGAATGTTTAGAATCAGCTGTCTGTTACCAAACGAGATCGATCCATTCATTCGAATAAGTGCTGCTAGTTCTGATCTTGCACAGCAAGGTTTACTTTCTAACTGCGTCAATTCTTTCTTTGTATCAGCAGCAAATGACATTGCCATCCCCCCTTTTTCATGCAGGGGCCCCACTGACCCATCATGATCTTTTATCGTCTAATAAGGATAAAAGAATCGATGATATTTCCTTCGCATCATGGCGTACATATTTCTCATCGTATTGAATGATTTTATCACTGATTACATGAAAACCAAAGCTCTTTAGACGATTTTCGTCATATTGCACAACCTCTGCTCGTTCTTGTGCATAACGTTTTGCATAGAAAGATGGAATCATTTCCTCATTTACAATAATCGTATCCATAAGTTTATAGCCGATGTGATCAATGAGTGCCTGCACGTGGTCACTCGCCGTATAGTTTTCCGTTTCACCTAGCTGAGTCATAACGTTACAAACATACACTTTCCTTGCCTTAGACTGCTGAATTTCCTCAGCAATGCCCGGAACAAGTAAATTCGGTAGAATACTTGTATATAGACTACCTGGCCCAAGAACAATCAAATCAGCTTCACGAATAGCTTGTAGAGATTCGGGGAGCGCTTTGATGCCTGGTGGTGAAAGAAATACCCTCTTAATTGCTTTATTTACCTTTGGAATTTGTGATTCACCTTGAACAAAAGTACCATCACGCATTTCAGCATGTAAAACAATACTTCGATTTGATGCAGGAAGAACTTCACCACGTACGTTAAGAACGCGGCACATTTCTCTAACTCCTGTTACAAAATCACCAGTAATGTCCGTCATGGCGGCTAACATTAGGTTGCCAAGGGAATGACCTGATAGTCCATTCCCATTTTTAAACCGATGTTGCATAAGTCCTTCTAACAGAGGTTCAACCTCCGATAACGCTGTAATAACATTTCGTACATCACCTGGAGGAGGTATATCAAACTCATCACGTAATCGACCTGAACTTCCTCCGTCGTCAGCTACAGTGACAATCGCAGTAATGTCGACAGGAAACTTTTTAAGTCCACGAAGAAGTACCGATAGGCCTGTTCCTCCACCAATGACAACAGCCTTTGGCAGATTAGTGTCATCCATATTATTTATGACCCTTCCCTTTTTCGATATCCCTGTGCGTAATATTCGTGCGATACTCTGTTTCGAAATGGTGACCAATGTGTTCTGCAAATGCAACAGATCGATGCTTTCCACCCGTACATCCAATCCCAATGACGAGCTGGCTCTTCCCTTCTCGTTTATATTGAGGAAGCATATACGCAAGCATATCAATTAATTTAGCTAGAAATGTTTGTGTTTCTTTCCACTTAAATACATAGTTCGCGACTTCTTCTTCCACACCTGTTTTTGGACGCAAATGCTCCACATAGTGTGGGTTTGGTAGAAAACGAATGTCAAAGACTAGATCGGCATCGATTGGAATACCGTATTTAAATCCAAACGACATCACATTGACACCAAAGTTCTCTTTCTCATTGTTCGAGAATCGGTCCATGATTTTTTCTCTTAGCTGAACTGGCTTAATGTCGCTCGTATCAATAATTTGCTGAGAGCGCCCTTTTAGCTCTTCAAGCATTTCTCTTTCTTTCTTAATGCCTTCTAGCGGCAAACCTTCTGGTGCAAGCGGATGAGAACGTCTTGTTTCTTTATAGCGCCTGACAAGTGTTGAGTCCTTTGAATCAAGGAAAAGAATCTCCGCATCAAGACGCTCATGTGAATCGAGGTGATCAACAGCTTCCACGAGATGGTCAAAGAAATCCCCACCACGCAAATCCATCACGAGTGCTACTTTATTTAATTTCCCTTCCGAACCGTCAACCATTTCAACGAACTTCGGTAAGAGCGCGGGTGGCAGATTATCAATACAGAAATAGCCGATATCTTCAAAACACTGCATTGCCACTGTCTTACCAGCACCACTCATTCCTGTAATAATGACCATATGAATGCGTTTATCAATCGAATCGGTCATTTTCCCCACTCCGTTTCTCAATTTCTCTTATTGTGACACTTCTATTTAAGACGGATCTAATCGATATGAAAGAAGTTTAAAGTCAGGTGTATAAGTAAATGTACCGTAAATAATGCCGTGACCCTTCATCATATAATCAAGTATATGATAATCACCTGGGGCCATTGGAAGCTCACTAACATCATTTGTATTTACCCAGGAGACTTTTCCTTCATCTGATTTCTCAACTGGCTCGCCATCGTACTCCGTTGCAAGAAACGTAAACATCATCCATTCTGATTTTGTTACTTCATTTTCTTTAATAATGAATGTGAAAATGCCTTTTAGTTTTGGGTTCTTTAAATAGACACCAGTCTCTTCTCGAAACTCTCGGATCACTGAGTCACGGATTGATTCTTCCGATTCCATTTTTCCACCTGGTGCAACCCACCATCCGCGTCTTGGCTTTTGTAGTAAAAGTACTCGATCATTTGCTTCGTCATTTAAAATACAGTTTGTTACACGTTGCACAATTGTCACCTCAATTCAATTATCCGATTTTTATATGAAAGCCTTATGTGCTCAGACTTCTAGATTTTCTATACATAGTATACTATGATTGCTTATCATGAACAATGAGATCGGTTTGGAGAAGCTGTTACGAACCGTCTCAACTCCACAAAAAAAAGAGCACGGAGCATATGCCCGTGCCAATGAATGAATCTATTTAAAGGGGGTTAAATCTATTTATAGTTTACCCCATTTGTATTTCACCGCTGTTACAGCGAAATTAAAAGCGAATGACGCGGTGACAGGCACCACCCGATACCGCTCGAAAGCTGTCGAAATAAGGTTTATGGGTAAATGTAAAGCCGGGAATCATGAAATTCCCGGCTTCGTTTTGGTATTAAACTAACGCTTCTTTTCCAGCGTCTTCTAGTGATTCAATGTAGTGCTGAACAGATTGTGCAGCAATACTTCCATCACCAGTAGCTGTTACGATTTGACGAAGCATTTTGTCTCGAATGTCACCAGCTGCATAGATGCCTGGAACCTTCGTCGCCATGTTTTCATCTGTTACGATATAACCTTCTTCATTTGTAATCTCAAGTCCGCTAACGGCCTGATTTAATGGAAGCATACCGATGTAGATAAAGACGCCATCTGCACTGAATTCACGCTCTTCGCCCGTTACAGTGTTCACAAGAAGCGTTTTGCTCACTTTCCCATTTTCACCTAGAATTTCTTTGATTGTATGATTCCAGATAAAGTCGATTTTTTCATTATCAAACGCACGTTGCTGAAGAATCTTCTGTGCTCTTAGCTGATCACGTCTGTGTACAATCGTTACTTTAGATGCAAATCGAGTAAGATACACACCTTCCTCAACAGCAGAGTCTCCTCCACCTACAACAACGAGTTCTTTGTTTTTAAAGAAAGCCCCGTCACAAACTGCGCAATAAGATACGCCACGACCACTGTACTCAGCTTCACCAGGTACACCAATTTTCTTGTATTCAGCTCCGCTTGTTACAATAATGGCTTTCGCGTGGAATTCTTGATTTCCGGAGACAACTGTTTTGTAATCACCATTATCTCGAATTTCTTTTACATCACCATATTGATATTGAGCGCCAAATTTCTTCGCGTGCTCAAACATTTTTGTAGATAGATCTGGACCAAGAATACTATCAAATCCTGGATAGTTTTCTACATCTTCTGTATTTGCCATTTGTCCGCCCGGAATCCCGCGTTCAATCATAAGAACATCGAGATTAGCACGAGAAGTGTATACAGCTGCAGTCATACCTGCAGGACCGGCACCGACAATAATGACATCATAAATTTTTTCACTCATCTGTTTCACTTCCTTCACGTTTCTAATAGTAATTTAATTATATTCATTATTAAAAAGTAATGTTTCTTATTTAGAATCATATCCGATTAGTAGAAAAAAGTCTAATAGGATGCTCATCATACCTAGTGTTCTAAAGTAATCGAGTTAACTTTTTACGATAGGCATAAACTGTTGACCCAGATACACCGAACGCATTTGCTACGTCGATTTGAGTCACATCCGTTTGGTTAACTTTATGCCACATGTAGAGCATGGCTGCAGCAGTGGCTTTCTGATTCTGAAATGCTTTGCCACTTTCTGAAAGCTTAACATAACAAGGTAACCAGATCATCGCAATTAGCTCATGCAAATCTGAGTCACTGATGTCTGCCTGCTCGAGCTCAGCAATCACACGCATACCTGAAAGAACATGATCAGGGAAGTCTGTCTGTGTGTAAACCATATATTCATCTTTTTCATTTACAATTTGAACTGGTTCATCAGAAAGCGTAAGCGCAATATAAGCTGACAGTTCTTTTACAATAAGGGGCTCATCTTTACGTCTGCAATACGATTGCAGAATTGATGCGCCTTCAGGATCACGTCTTGTATAGAGCAGCATAAGATGCGTCATTCTCGAATAATAATCGTGTTTCGCTTCATGCTCCTCTGCGACCGACATCTGGGATCGATAGCTTAGCTGATTTTTATCAAGCTTCCCTTGCTCTAGTTCAGCAAGATAGCGGCTCGCCATTTCATTAGATGATTCCACTTGCTGCATTTTTTTCCAATTACGTCTCGCAAGATCAGGACGATCGAGGTGAAAAGCAGAGACAGCCAGCCAATGATAGAATGGTGCATCCCATGTGTGTCGTGTTACTTCTGCTTTACGTAGCCAGTGATATGCTAGCTCATGTTGACCTAGGAATCCAAATGTACTCCCTAGCTTATATGAATGATCAGGATGAATCGGATAAACATTCTTCAACCGTTCAAGCATGACATCACGTTTGACATGTTGCCCAAGGAAATCATAGAAAAGCGTGAGATTACAAACCGCATTCAAGTTTCCTTCATTTTTCGTCAGAACATCATCTAGTACTTGAATAGCTTCCTCATATTGCTCGCTATAAAAATAAGCTAGCGCAAGATTGTTATAGGCAGGCCAGAATTCAGAGTAAACCTCCGTCATCCGCTCCAGTAAATCTATGGCATCAAGAAATTGGCCGGATTCAATGGCTTTACGTGCAGCTTCATGTTCTTGAATCAGCTGCTCTTCTTCACCAATCTCCTGAGGTAAATCTTCCGACTGCTCGAATAAAATAAGATCTACGAGCTCTTCTGCGTCTTCAATAAATTCTCCGTCAGGTTCGTGTTCAAGGTAAGTTCGCGCATTCTCTTCCGTTTGTTTAAACAGACCCATATGTGCGTAATTGTTCGCAAGAAAAAAGTAGCAATCATAGTATTCAGGATCAAGATCGTCAAGTACAAATTTGAGCCATTCATTTGATGCTTCATATTCGCCTAATTCCGACAGGACCGCTGCAAGTTGACATATATAATCGACTTCTTCGGGGACAAGTTTAACCGCACGTTCAAGATGCTGTTTTGCTTTATCCAAATTCCGTTGCTGATAGGCTCTCATAGCCTTTTTATAAAAATAATCTCCGTCCTGAACGAACGGAATCAGTCGGCCTTTCATTTCCGAAGAAGCATGAAGTTCTTTCCTCATGTTTCCCCCCAATAATTTCGCTTCGAATAATTCTATTACCAGTCATATCCGTTCAAAAGTATAACATACATCAGGGTGAAGTCATAAAAGAAAATAAGTAGTAAAACCTGGCTAGCGGCACACTCAAGCTAACTAAATTGTTTCTTTCTGTCCCAATTGCCCAAAATAAAAACGAGCTCCGCGGCTCGCTTTTATTTCCACATATCTTTTTTGCGCTTTGAAATTTCTTGCGCAATAAAACCAATTCCCATTCCAAGCAGTACACCAGGTCCTGGCTGTCCGAGAAAAAGCCCAATAGCAAGTCCCACAAACATAAACCCTACAAACATACGACCTCTCTCCATTTCTCGTAATTGAATTTACTCTTATCTACGATCAAAAGAGAATAAAGTTTCATTACTTCGAAGCGTGTCGTTCCTCAAGTACTTGAAGGACGTCATCAAGCGAACATTCCTGCTCTCTTAACAGAACCATCCAGTGGAAAATGAGATCCGCTGATTCCCACGTAAGTTCTTCGTGGTCGCGGTTTTTCGCTGCAATAATAACTTCAGAAGCCTCTTCTCCTACCTTCTTCAGTATTTTATCGACACCTTCCTTAAAGAGATACGTAGTATACGCCCCTTCAGGACGCTCTGCTTCTCTTTTCGCAATCACTTCTTCAAGCGTATTGAGTATGGCGAAGCGATCAGCGTCCGGCTTTACTTCTTCTGAAAGTAAGGAATCATTGAAGCAAGAATAGGTTCCTTTATGACAGGCAGGTCCCGCAGGGTTCACAAGTACAAGGACGGCGTCTTGATCGCAGTCATAACGTAGATCCAATACCTGTTGCGTATTACCTGAAGTCTCTCCTTTATGCCAGAGTTCTTCACGAGAGCGACTGTAAAACCACGTTTCTTTTGTTTCAATCGTTTTCGTAAGGGACTCTTTGTTCATATAAGCAAGTGTGAGAACTTCTTTACTTGCTGCATCCTGTACAATCGCTGGCACTAGACCTTTTTCATCAAATTGGATCATTTCGGTATTCATCGAATCGCCACCCCGTTTTGTTTTAAGTAATCTTTCACATGTGATAGAGAGGTTTCTTTATAATGGAAGATGGACGCCGCAAGAGCAGCATCTGCTGAAGCATCATGGAAGACTTCAAGAAAATCTTCTGATGACCCTGCTCCTCCTGATGCAATCACTGGAATTGAGACGGCATCACCAACTGCTTTCGTTAAAGGAACATCAAAACCATCTTTACTGCCATCCGCATTCATACTAGTTAGTAATATTTCTCCTGCTCCCATTTCCTGTGCTTTGATTGCCCACTCAACTGCATCCCAATCCGTCGCAGTCCGACCACCGTGCGTATACACACGCCATGATTTCGTCTCATCTTCCCACTTCGCGTCAATCGCCACAACCATGCACTGCGTTCCAAAATAATCGGCGCCTTCACGGATCAATTCCGGACGAAGAACTGCTGCAGTATTCATGGATACTTTATCCGCTCCGGCACGAAGTACACGCTTCATATCCTCAAGCTTATTAATGCCTCCACCAACGGTGAAAGGAATGGCAAGCTCTGCTGCAACTTGTCTTACCACATCAACCATCGTTTCTCTTCCTTCATGAGAAGCTGATATATCTAGAAAAACGAGTTCATCAGCGCCTTCTTCATCATACACTCTTGCTAATTCAACTGGATCACCTGCGTCTCTCAGACCAACAAATTGGATACCTTTCACAACGCGGCCGTCTTTTACATCAAGACATGGAATAATTCGCTTTGTTAGCATGTCTAGACCTCCAACGCCTGTTTTAATGTAAATTGATTTGTATAAAGAGCTTTCCCGATGATCGCACCGCTAATCGAATCACTTCTTTGCTGAAGACTAATTACATCGTCAAGATTACTTATCCCACCTGAAGCGATCACTTCTTTCCCTGTAGCCTCACCAAGTTTAGCAATTGCCTCAACGTTTGGCCCAGACAGCGTGCCGTCCTTTGAAATATCAGTGAAAATGAAAACTTCCGCTCCGTGTTCAGCGAGTTCTTTGCCAAGATCCACCGCTTTGACTTCAGAGGTTTTCAACCATCCTTCGACAGCGACATACCCATCTCTTGCATCGATACCAATCGCGATTTTTTCTTTATAACGCTCAAGCATTCTTTTCACGAAGTCAGGATCTGAAATGGCGCTACTACCGAGAATAATACGATCAACACCGTTCTCAAGATAATAAGCGACATCTTCTTCAGTTCGAATCCCGCCGCCAACCTGGACTCGCGCCGATAACCCATTTGCGACTTCAAGAACGTGACGATCATTCACGCGCTTTCCTTCTCTCGCACCGTCAAGATCAACCATGTGAATCCACTCGGCCCCATCATCTGCAAATTGCTTTGCCATATCAAATGGTGAATCGCCGTAAACCGTTTCTTTGTTATAGTCACCTTGCAAAAGGCGTACACATTTGCCGCCTCTCATATCAATAGCAGGATAGATCGTAATTGGCATCTTATGCGTCATTCCCTTCTATGTATTGAGCATAATTCTTTAAGATCTCAAGGCCAGCATGGCTACTTTTCTCCGGGTGAAACTGGGTGCCAAACACCTTCCCCTTACCAACAACTGCTGGAACTTCCTCAGCGTAATCTGCCGTGGCAATAAGAACATCCCGATCGTTCGTATCAACATAATAGGAGTGAACAAAATACACGTGTTCCTCACCGACATCATTCATTAAAAACGATTCTGGCTGCTCGATCACTAGCTTGTTCCACCCCATATGTGGAACTTTATAAGCGTTACCTAAAGAATCTTGTCCGGGGAACTTCTTTACTTTTCCTGGCAAAAAAGAAAAGCCTTCCGCATACCCATTCTCATCGCTTTCTTCAAATAGAAGCTGCATGCCAAGACAAATCCCAAGAAGTGGCTTTCCTGCCTCCACTTCTTTTTCAATAAAAGCCTTTAATCCTGTTTCAGTCAAAATCGCCATTGCGTCTCGAAAGGAGCCGACTCCAGGAAGAAGGAGCCCCGTTGCTTTTGAAAGCTCCTGTTCATCTTCGGAAACGAAATAATCATAACCGAGACGTTCTAGTGCCTTACTAACGCTGTATAAATTCCCCATTCCATAATCAATAATTCCGATCATTTACAGCATTCCTTTCGTTGATGGCACGCCTTTTACACGAGGATCAATAAGTGTTGCTTCGTCTAACGCACGTCCTAGCGCTTTAAAAATGGCTTCAATGATGTGGTGCGTATTGTGGCCATAGTGAACAATTACGTGTAAGTTCATTCTTGCTTCAATAGCAAGCTTCCATAAAAACTCATGAACCAATTCGGTATCAAATGTCCCTACGCGATTCGATGGCAATTCAACACGGTATTCAAGATGAGGACGGTTGCTTAGATCAACTACTACCTGCGCAAGCGCGTCATCCATCGGCACAAACGCATTTCCATACCGCTTAATGCCTTCTTTCGTACCAAGTGCTTGTTTCAACGCTTCCCCTAGACAAATACCAATGTCTTCCGTTGTGTGGTGATCATCTACTTCGGTATCTCCGTTCGCAGCAATGGCTAAATCAAACTTTCCGTGCTTCGTGAACAGATCCAGCATATGAGTAAGAAAAGGAACGCCGGTTTGTAAATCTGTTTTCCCGCTTCCATCTACCCCAAACGAAAGGTTAATCGATGTTTCAGATGTTTCTCTTGAAATCGAACTTTTTCTCTCTTCACCCATTATAAATCCTCCAATCGAAGTTCAACGGCTCTTGCGTGTGCATCCAGACCTTCAAGCTTTGCGAGCGCTGCGATGCTGCTACCGTTTGTTCTCATTGCTTCTTTACTATAAGAAATAACGCTTGATTTTTTAATGAAATCGTCTACTGATAGCGGACTTGAAAAACGAGCTGTTCCGTTCGTAGGTAGTACGTGGTTCGGGCCGGCAAAATAATCACCAACAGGCTCTGAGCTATATGGACCAAGGAAAATAGCTCCTGCGTGACGAATTTTCCCAAGAAGCGTCATTGGTTCCTCTACCATAATTTCAAGGTGCTCAGGAGCGAGTTCATTGACGGCATCGACCGCTTCGGCAAGAAGATTCACGACATAAATCATTCCGTAATCATCAATTGACTTAGATGCAATTTCAGCTCGTGGAAGCTCGACAAGCTGTTGCTTCACCTCTTCTTGAACACGTTCAGCTAGTGTCTCTGAAGTTGTCACTAGAACAGCGCTAGCTCGCTCATCGTGTTCGGCCTGCGATAATAAGTCTGCTGCCACATAAGCTGGATTAGCCTTTTCATCGGCTAGAACAACGATTTCACTTGGACCAGCGATCATATCAATATCAACAATCCCAAATACTTCTCGTTTCGCAAGGGCCACAAAAATATTTCCTGGACCGACGATTTTATCTACGGGTGCGATCGATTCCGTCCCGTAAGCAAGCGCGCCAACAGCCTGCGCTCCACCTACTTTAAAGATTTCCGATACACCCACTTCATTCGCTGCAACAAGTACACCTGAAGGAACATTTCCGTCTGAGTCAGGTGGCGTTACCATCGCAATTCGCTTCACACCTGCAGCGACAGCAGGAATAACATTCATTAATACGGAAGAAGGATATGCAGCTTTGCCACCCGGAACATAAACACCGACAGAATCAAGCGGTGTTACTTTTTGTCCAAGCATTGTACCGTCTTCAGAAGTTGTAAACCATGATTGACGACGCTGGCGTTCGTGAAATGATTGAATATTGCCAGCCGCCTTTCTAATCGTCGTAATGAGTTCATCAGATAAATCGAGATATGCCCGTTCGATTTCTTCATTTGACACGCGAAGTTCTTTCAAATCTGCTCCATCAAACTTCTTTGTATTTTCCTTAACGGCTTCATCGCCAGTTGCTTTAACTTGCGAAAGAATAGAAAGAACAGCCTGACGCTGCTCTTCTGTTCCCTGCTCAATCGATCGTTTGATAGATACCCCTTCGCTCCTATTAACGATTTTCATCTGCGCTCTCTCCTTCCACAACCGCTGAAAGACGCTCGACCATATCGTCAATGATTGCATCCTTCGTTCGATAGCTAACTGGATTCACAATAAAGCGAGATGTGATTGGCTCAATAAACGCCGTTTCCATTAAACCGTTTTCCGTTAACGTTCTTCCTGTTGAAACAATATCGACGATACGATCAGCAAGGCCGATTAGCGGAGCAAGCTCAATCGATCCGTTTAACTTAATAATCTCAACCTGTTCACCCTGCTGACGAAAATAGTTAGAAGCTACGTTCGGATACTTTGTAGCAATCTTTGGTGCAACGCCTTTAATTGGTCCATCAGAAAGACCTGCAACAGCTAAATAGCAGCCACTAATTTTTAAATCTAGTACTTCGTATACATTGCGCTCTTCTTCTAGCATGACATCTTTCCCAGCAATTCCAACATCCGCTACACCGTGCTCCACGTATGTCGGAACATCCATTGGTTTTGCTAGAATGAAACGAAGATTTTCTTCTTCTATATCGAGAATTAATTTTCTTGAATCATCAAACTCAGGGGGAAGTTGATAACCCGCGTTTCGAAGCAATTCTACCGCCTCTTCAAAAATACGCCCTTTTGGCATTGCCATCGTCAGCATTACAACATCCCCTTTCCGTTCTTACCGATTAAATACGTGACGTCATCAAAACGTTCCGAGTAAGCATCAAGGTTTGTGACACCACTTAACTCCTGCACCACAACTTTTTCACCAGTAGCCCTTCGTTCTGACGCCTGTTGAATCGCTTCTTCTCTTCGTTCAGGACTAAAAATAATCGCATATGGGAGCTTTTCCTCACTCGTTACACCAAGTGCTTCAGCAAGATGATCTAAACGAATACCGAACCCTGTTGCCTGTGCCGGACGATCAAAACGCGACAGCAGTTCATCGTAGCGTCCTCCATTGCTTAACGGTACACCAAGGTTATTGGCATATCCCTCAAACACAACTCCCGTGTAATAACTCATATGACTTACAAGAGTGAAATCAAATTTCACCTGCTTAGCTACCCCATATGCTTCAAGCGTATGTAGAAGTGTACGAAGCTCATCAAGAACTCTTTCACCAGCGTCAGTCGGTAGCAAGTCAATGGCTTCTTCTAGTTTTGAACCATCTCCTCTGAGCGTTAAAAGAGCCATAAGTCTTTTTTGATCAATTGTAGAGAGCGGCATTTCTCTTACATGCTGGCGATACCCTACATAGTTTTTTTCATATAAATAGCGGCGTAGAACGGCAGCTCTGTCTTCGTTACCAACGATCGAAAGAAACAGCTCCTGAATAAATCCAACATGGCCAATCGCAATTTGGAAATCTTCAAGACCGGCTTCTTTTAAAACGGCTGCCATTAATGCGATCACTTCTGCATCAGCGCTCGTCGTGCGATCACCAATTAACTCAACACCTATTTGTTCAAACTCTGCCGGTTTTCCACCTTCGTCTTCCTGCGCTCGAAACACATTAGAATCATAAGCAAGGCGCAGTGGAAAAGGCTCATTCTTTAGACTAGACGCCGCGACACGAGCGATTGGCGCGGTCATGTCGGGTCTTAAGACAAGCGTATTGCCACGCTGGTCAAGTAGTTTGAAAAGCTGCTGATCAAGGATAGCAGAAGCTTCTCCGACCGTTTCATAGTACTCTAGCGTAGGGGTGTTCATAAAACGATAGCCCCATCCCTCTGTTACACGCTGAATTCTTTCACGAATGCTTGTTTTCAAGTCATATAGTACCGGTAGCGTATCGCGCATACCGAGCGGCTTCTCAAATACGAATGGTCTTGTCATTTTGTGCACCTCACATTTCCTTTAGTTCGCTAACATACTAACAAGATGAAGTTATTTGTAGTTTACACGCCTTTATTTTTTTCGTCAACCGATAAGGGGCATTATTCCCTTTACTCCTTTTCTGTACTCCAATATGAATCCCCTTTATTTTTTAGGTAATCTTAAGGAATGATGTCGATTTATGACTCTCCTCGTCTTCATCAGGATCACTTATTGATAAATTAGGGTAATAGCTTTGAAAGAAACTTTCTTTTCCAATTTAGGAAATCTATAATGAGGAAAAGAGTAGATAATGAAAAGAGAGGATGTGTCATGTGGTCAATAAAATCTTCTTCTTCTTAGTTATTATTGGCGTACCATTGTCCGTTGCGGGAAGTCTTCTTCACTGGTCGCAAACACTAATGTTTATTGTCTATTGCTTAACAATCATTTCTCTAGCTGCTTTTATGGGAAGAGCAACGGAAAGCCTTGCTGTTATCTCTGGTCCTAGAATTGGCGGGTTATTAAACGCCACATTTGGCAATGCTGTTGAACTGATCATTTCTATCTTTGCACTAAGAGAAGGTTTAATTGAAATTGTGCTCGCTTCGCTAACAGGATCAGTACTAGGAAATCTACTCCTTGTTGCTGGATTATCCTTTTTCGTTGGAGGCTTAAAATTCAAAAGGCAAAAATTCAATGTATATGATGCAAGGCACAACTCAGGATTACTTATGTTTGGTGTCATCGTAGCGTTTGTTATTCCTGAAGTTTTTTCAATGGGTATGAGTGATGCTGAAGCCATTTCATTGAGTACCGGCATTTCCATTATCCTCATCATTCTTTACCTTGCCGCTCTCTTCTTCAAGCTCGTCACTCACCGCGGCGTATATCAGCACGTCTCAGACCAAGAAGGTGGTCATGCACATGAAGAGCCTGAATGGAGCAGAAAAAAAGCAATGCTCGTTCTAGCACTCTCCACAGCCGCCGTTGCATACGTGTCAGAAAGCCTTGTTCATACGTTTGAAACAGTTGGAGAAACGTTTGGATGGAGCGAGTTATTCATCGGGGTGATTATTGTAGCGATTGTAGGAAATGCCGCTGAACATGCTTCAGCTATTATTATGGCCTACAAAAACAAAATGGATGTTGCTGTGGAAATTGCAGTAGGATCAACGCTTCAAGTTGCGATGTTTGTTGCACCGCTACTCGTCCTAATCTCTCTTTTCTTCCCAGTACAAATGCCACTCGTCTTTACATTACCAGAGCTTGTCACTATGGTAACAGCTGTCTTACTTATGATTGTGATTAGTAATGATGGAGAAACCAATTGGTTTGAAGGAGCAACATTACTTGCTGCTTACTTAATCATGGGGATAGGATTTTATTTACTTTAATCAATAGCTATGTTGGCTTATATTGTTAATATCTTTATTTTTGATTCATTAATATAAGCTAAACAATAAACCTGCAATTTGCGGGTTTTTTTGTTACAGTAACTGAGGGAAGTTCTTCCGCATAACGTGTTAGAAAATAAACGATAATAGCCAATAGCAGGTGGAAGAAACACCTAATAGAACAAATGAATACGCAGAAAGTAGGCGAAAATATGATTCACCGTAAAACAAATCGAGAGATTCAATTAATGAAAGAAGCAGGCGAAGTACTTGCCGATTGTCACAAAGAATTACGAAGCATTATCAAGCCTGGTGTAACAACTAAACAAATCGATGACTTCGTTGAACTCTTTCTAGAAGAACGCGGCGCGACACCTGAGCAAAAGGGATACCAGGACTATCCTTACGCAACGTGTGCTTCAGTTAATGATGTCATTTGCCACGGATTCCCAGGTTCAAAAAAATTAAAAGAAGGCGACATCGTTACAATTGATATGGTTGTCAATTTGAATGGCGCACTCGCTGATTCTGCATGGACGTATGCAGTTGGAGAAATTTCAGAGGAAAAACAGCATTTGCTTGAAGCTACGAAAAAGTCCCTCTACCTTGGCATCGAGCAGGCAGTCATTGGCAATCGTATTGGCGATATTGGCCATGCAATTCAAAAATACGCAGAAGCAGAAGGCTTTGGCGTTGTCCGTGACTTCACAGGACACGGCATTGGACCAACGCTTCACGAAGAACCAATGATTCCACACTTTGGTCAACCTGGTACAGGAGCACGATTGAAAGAAGGAATGGTAATTACAATTGAACCGATGCTCAACATCGGTAAACCATATAGCACAATTGACGAAGACGGCTGGACAGCTCGCACAGTAGATGGTTCTACATCAGCTCAGTATGAGCATACGCTTGCGATTACAAAAGACGGTCCAGTAATTTTAACTGATCAAGGTGACGAATAACTAATAAAAATCCCGTAGCATATTGCTACGGGATTTTTATATATCATGCTTTGCTCGTTCTTCTTTCGTATAAATCACCTGCATCGGATTCCCACCAACAAAAGCCCCTGCTGGCACACTTTTATGAACAAGCGTTCCAGCTGAAACAATCGCTCCGTCACCAATCGTAATGCCAGGAAGCAAAGTACTATTTGCTCCGATCATTACGCGATCGCCAATCACAACATCTCCAAGTCGATACTCATCAATCAAATATTCATGAGCAAGAATGGTCGTATTGTAACCAACAATCGAATTCTTACCGACTGAAATTTTCTCCGGAAACATTATGTCGAGCATCACCATTAGGGCAAATGCGGTTTGGTCGCCGATTTTCACTCCAAGAAATGTCTTATATAACCAATTTTTAATCGGAATAAAAGGGGTGTACCGAGCAAGCTGAATAATAATAAAATTCTTAACTACCTTCCAAAAGGGAACTGTTTTATAAATTTGCCAGAGAGCGTTGCTACCAGTAACGGGGTACCGCTCCGTGTTTCTCACTTTTCGACTCCAGCAATCGCAAGAAGTTCTTCCATATGGTCAACAAGGTAATCTGGCTTAAACGACGCCAGGAAGTCGCTCCCTTTAATCGTCCACGAAACACCTACAGTCGTAACACCTGCATTTTGTCCAGCAAGAATATCGTATTGGCTATCTCCAACCATAATCGTTTCTTCTCGAACTGAACGAAGCTTCTTCATTGCTGTTTCAAGCTGTTCTGGATGCGGTTTAGGATTCTCAACTTCATCAACTGTGATGACAACTGGGAAGAACTGATCAAGCTCAGTTAGCTTTAACCCCATTTCAACTGTGTTTCTCATTTTCGACGTCACAATCGCAAGCTTATATCCGTTTTCAGATAGCGTCTTAACCGTTTCAAAAACACCATCGAATTCCGTTACAAGCTTATCGTGATTTGCGATATTATGTTCACGATAAAAAGCGACCATTTCTTCCGCTCGACTTTCATCATGCTTAGCAAATGTCAGATAAAGTGGCTCTCCAATAAACTGCTTCAAATCTTCATCCTCATAACGACCTGGATAAAAGTGTTCAAACGTATGTCTAAATGAAGCCATAATTAAATCATTCGTATTAATTAGTGTTCCGTCTAAATCAAATAAAATTGTGTTAATGCTCATACGATGGTTCCTTTCTTTCTGAAGCGTTCAATTCACGTCGCTTCCATATTACTGAGACGATAATCGTTAAAAGAATGGCTGTTACAAGTCTTACGAGAAGAAGCCAGATAACAGGAATTCCAAGAGGAATGAAAATAAGGGTATCCTCAATGACAGCATGACACGCCACAAGAAAAATAAACGCTAAGTAAAGGTCTTTCTTCTCCACGCCATCTTCTTTTACAGCTTGAATCATTACTCCTGCTCCATAAGCCAGCCCAAAAACAAGACCTGCAGCAAGCGTTGTCGATGTATTTTCTTTCATACCTAACCCCTTCGTCACTGGAGCCATCCAGCGTGAAAACGTCGAAAGCCAGGATAAATCTTTCATAACCTGTATGAAAATCATAAGTGGAATCACGATAAGAGCGAGCTGAAGAACACCTAACGATGCTTTTTCTAATCCTTGAAGAATAATAGAGCCCCAACCGGTAACCATTTCATTCGTTTGAGAAACAAAACCATACGCTGCCTGCTCGCTTCCTCCTTGCCAGACAATATTGATTATAAAAGCAGAGAGGACAGCAAGCCCCAGTCTAACGGCAAGAATAACCCATAACTTTACACCTACTCTTGCAGCTACGCCTGACTCAATTAGCAAATTGTGTGAGAAGGAAAGCATAACAGCCAAAATAAACACCTCTTTGACCGTTAAATCGAGTGTAAGAATGGCTCCGATCCCCGCATAAAGATTCAAGAAATTCCCTACCACAAGAGGAATAGCTGCGTCTCCAGACAAGCCAATCCATTTCATGACAGGAGCGATTAACGTAACGATCCATTCGAGAACAGGTGTATAACGAAGGAGGGTCATTACTAAGGTGATTGGAAAAATAATTTTCCCAAGGTCCCACGTTGTCATGAGCCCTGCTTTTAAGCCCCGTCGCAAAATGCCCACAATGACACTCCTCCTATCCTTTTTCGTTATAAGGCTTTGCTTTCATTACTTTGCGTCGATAAATGATTAAAGCGATCGACACAATAATTAATACGACTGAAATCACCTGTGCTACCCTTAAAGATTCCGTTAACATTAGACTATCTGTACGTAGTCCCTCAATATAAAGGCGACCAATAGAATACCATGTTACGTAAGTAAGGAAAACTTCTCCTCGCTTAACGGCCGTTCTTTGAAGAATCACAAGCAGCACGACTCCAGCTATGTTCCAAAGTGATTCGTAAAGAAATGTCGGGTGATAATAAGTCCCGTCAATATACATTTGATTAATAATAAAATCCGGAAGCATCAGGTTCTCGAGAAATGCTCTTGTGACAGGTCCCCCATGCGCTTCCTGGTTCATAAAGTTACCCCAACGTCCGATCGCTTGCCCTAGTACAATACTCGGAGCAGCGATGTCAGCAATTTTCCAGAAAGATAGTCCACGCTTTCTAGTGAAAATAATAGCTGTAATAACAGAACCAATTAATGCACCGTGAATGGCGATACCACCTTCCCAAATGGCAAAGATGTCACCAGGATTATCCTTGTAGTAGCTCCACTGGAAAATAACATAGTAAATACGCGCTGAAATAATGGCTATGGGGACAGCCCATAAAATTAGATCAACAAAGGTTTCTTTTGGCAGGCCCTGGCGCTTTGTTTCTCTCATAGCTAGAAGCAAGCCAAGGTAAGCTCCAAAAGCAATGATAATGCCGTACCAGTAAATCGAGATCGGTCCCAGCTCTAGCGCGACGCGATCAAGAGGCTGTATTGAGGCTAGCATGTCGTTGTCTCTCCTTTATCCATATCTTGATTAAGATTAGATGCTGTCGTGCTCGTCTCCATCTTCAATCTCTCTTGTCAGTCTTTCTGAAAATTGCTTTGCTGCATTCATCCCCATATTTTTCAGACGGAAATTCATCGCTGCTACTTCTATAATGATCGCAAGGTTTCGTCCTGGACGAACAGGCACAACAAGTCTTGGCACATTCGAATCAATGATTTTCATATACTCCTCTTCAAGACCAAGACGATCATAAACCTTTTTCGAATCCCAAAGTTCTAGATTCATCACTAGGGAGATCTTTTTGTAGTTTCGAATCGCACCTGCACCAAACAATGTCATGACGTTAATGATGCCGAGGCCTCTTATTTCAAGTAAATGTTGAATTAATTCAGGAGCGCTACCGACTAGCGTATTTTCCGCTTCCTGACGGATTTCCACGGAATCATCTGCTACAAGACGATGACCACGCTTCACAAGCTCAAGAGCTGTTTCACTTTTCCCTACGCCACTCGAGCCTGTAATGAGTACACCTACGCCATAAATATCCACAAGAACACCGTGAATTGCAGTGTTCGGCGCAAGCTGACTCTCAAGATAATTCGTTAAGCGGCTGCTTAAGCGAGTCGTTGTCATATTCGATCGTAAAATAGGAACATCTTTTTCTTTAGATGACGCGATCAATTCCTCAGGAACTTCCATATCTCTAGAAAGAACTATCCCAGGTGTTTCGTCTGTACAGAGCTTCTGCATCCGCTCTACTTTCTGCTCATCTGTTAAACCATGAAAGAAGGACATCTCTGTCTTTCCGAGTAGCTGCAAACGTTCTGCTGGATAATATGTGAAAAAACCAGCCATTTCTAGTCCCGGTCGTGAAATATCACTCGTTGTGATCGGACGATGAATCCCTTCCTCCCCACTCACAAGCTCAAGACTGAACTTCTCAATGACATCTTTCATACGAACTTTAACCATTCGTAAACCTCCTATGTAAGAACCAAAAAGACGGTTCCATTTCAACTTCCCCTATTGTACCATTTCCTATTTCAAAGCACATACAGATTTAAAGCCCTTTTTGTGAGTGGGGTCAGGTACGTACCTGACCCCACTCTCACTTGACCCCACTCTCACTCTCCAAAAGATTAACACTCCTTAAAATACAAAAAAACCGAAGCGAATGCTTCGGTTTGAAAAGCTTATTTTACTTTTAATGGCACAACAGCATCATGCATTTGCTTATCTAGCTCTTGAATGTGTGCTTGTTTCATGTCATTTGACCAGTTAAGTCGCTTAGCCATATACTCGATAACTGGCTCTTTCCAGCGACGAACCCAATCAATGTCAAAGTAAAGGGCACTTGTTCTACGATTGAAGTAATCAAGTGGAGTTGCCACCATTTCTTCTTCAATACCATAGATAAGGGTAGCGAATACTTCAAGACTTAAGTTATGGAAATTCGCTTCCGTTCCGACCGTTTCAATGATTTGATAAATTCGTTCAATGTTAGAACCATATCGCTGCACGAGGGTTTCTGCTTCATTAACACTAAGACCAAGTGTTGTACCTCTACGAACTTGTTCTGTTGCATATTCTTTAAAGCCTTTGCTTCCTCCTACATAGCCACCAGAGAGAACCATATTCTTTGTAGTAGAAGCAGGGAATTTCTTATATTTTTCTTCTTTAAATTGATCCGCAATCAGACTAACGACTTTTTCAGCCATTTTGCGATAGCCCGTTAATTTACCACCAGCAATGGTAATCAAACCGGAATCTGATAGAAAGATCTCATCTTTACGAGAAATTTCAGATGGGTCTTTTCCTTCTTCGTGAATCAACGGACGTACACCTGACCAGCTTGATTCCACATCTTCTTTTGTTACATTAATGCTTGGGAACATATAGTTCGCTGCATCAACAATATAATCTCTGTCTTCTACTGTCATCTGAGGATGTACAGGATTTTTCGTATAATGCGTATCCGTTGTACCGATATACGTTTTGCCGGCGCGTGGGATTGCAAACATCATTCGCCCGTCATTAAAAGGCGTGTCGAAATAAACGGCTTGTTGAAGTGGGAATTTAGATTGATCAAATACTAAGTGAACCCCTTTAGTCAGGAACATGTGCTTACCTTTTTTCGATTGATCAAGATCACGAATTTCATCGACCCATGGGCCAGCTGCATTCACAACTTTTTTCGCTCTAATTTCACGTGTTTCACCTGTTACAACGTCTTTAGCTCGTACACCAACAATCTTACCATCTTCATATAAAAGCTGTTCTGCTTTCACATAGTTTACAGCTTTTCCACCGCGATGAACGGCTTCTTTCATAATTTCAAGCGTGAGACGGGCATCATCTGTTCGATACTCAACATAATATCCGCCGCCCTTCACATCACTTTTACGAAGAAGCGGCTCTTTGTCTAGCGCTTCCTTCTTAGAAAGCATGCTTCTTCTTTCTTTCCGTTTAACACCAGCCAGTCTGTCATAAAGTGCAAGACCAGCTCCAGTAGAAAATTTGCCGAATGTACCGCCTTTAATAATTGGTAGTAGCATCCATTCAGGTGTTGTAACGTGAGGAGCATTTTCATAAACGATCGCTCGCTCTTTACCAACTTCAGCGACTAATCCAATTTCGAGATTTTTCAAATAACGCAATCCACCGTGAACAAGTTTCGTTGAACGACTTGACGTACCAGCAGCGAAATCCTGCATTTCGATAACAGCCGAGTTCATTCCACGAGATGCAGAATCAAGTAAGATACCTGCCCCTGTAATTCCGCCGCCAACAACGAGTACATCTAACTCCTCTGATACAATTTGATCAAGCACAACGCTTCTTTGTAATCCTGAAAATGGTTTAACCAAGATGAACACACTCCCTTTTGTTATATAAACACTTACATTTTTAAAATGATTAATTAATACCTCTTCAGTACTTTACCCCTAATGTAGGGTTTCTTAAGCATAAGATTGAACATTCCTACTAAGAAAACTGGTTTAAAGGACAAAAAAAGACCACAACACACCAGAGCATAACAAACTATGCTTGGGCGCTGTGGTCTTCTCCTATTCTCCGACCAGAACTATATTAACTTGTCTCCATTGTAACACAGTTAGAAGACTATGCCTACAGAAAAGGATTATTTAAAAGCCATTGTAGCATTTACAGCTTTCTTCCATCCTCCGTAAAGCTCTTCTCTCTGATCTTCTTTCATTTCAGGATCAAACGTGTGATCAATCATCCATTGCTTTTTGATCTCTTCTTTATTCTTCCAATATCCTGTCGCAAGTCCTGCAAGATAAGCTGCACCAAGTGCAGTCGTCTCACTAACAGTCGGGCGCTCAACAGGTACACCAATGATATCGCTTTGGAATTGCATCAAGAAGCTATTGTTTACTACGCCTCCATCGACGCGAAGTGTTTTCAAGTCGATGCCAGAATCAGCTGTCATCGCATCAAGAACATCTCTTGTTTGATAAGCAAGTGATTCAAGAGTTGCACGAACAAAGTGCTCCTTACTCGTTCCTCTTGTTAATCCAAATACAGCACCTTTTACATCGCTATCCCAATAAGGTGTACCAAGACCAACGAAGGCAGGTACCATATACACACCGTCTGTCGACTCAACGCGTTCTGCATAACGCTCACTTTCTGGCGCTTCGTTAAACATGCGTAATCCGTCTCTTAACCATTGAATCGCTGATCCCGCGACGAAAATACTACCTTCAAGAGCATATTCCACTTTTCCATCAACGCCCCATGCGATTGTCGTGAGAAGTCCATTATCTGACTTAACCGCTTTTTCACCTGTATTCATAAGCATGAAACAACCTGTACCATATGTGTTCTTAGCCATTCCTTTTTCATAACATGCCTGGCCAAATAATGCTGCTTGCTGGTCTCCGGCCACCCCAGCAATTGGGACATTCTGACCGAAGAAGTGGTAATCAACTGTATTAGCATATACTTCAGAAGATGGGCGAACTTCAGGAAGCATTGACTTAGGAACATTCAGCATTTCAAGCAACTCATCGTCCCATTTCAAGTCATATATGTTATACATCATCGTACGAGAAGCATTTGTATAATCCGTCACGTGTGCTTTTCCGCCTGATAGTTTCCAGATCAACCAGGAATCGATTGTACCAAAGAGAAGATCCCCATTCTCAGCCTTCTCGCGTGCACCATCAACATTATCCAGAATCCATTTAACTTTCGTTCCAGAAAAGTAAGCATCGATTAGAAGACCAGTTTTATCTCGAACCATCTCTCCATAACCCTGTTCTTTTAATTCATTGACGATTCCGGCTGTTTGGCGAGACTGCCATACAACTGCATGATAAATTGGCTTACCAGTATTCTTATCCCAAACTACTGTTGTTTCACGTTGATTTGTAATCCCGATGGCTTCAATATCTTTCGCAGACAACTCAGAAGTGGACGAAAGTACTTGAGCCATTACCGAAAGAATTGAGCTCCAGATTTCTTGAGCATCGTGCTCAACCCAACCAGCCTTAGGAAAATACTGCTTAAATTCTTTTTGAGCAACGTTTACAATTTCACCTTTCTTATTAAACAAAATGGCACGTGAACTCGTAGTTCCTTGGTCTAATGATAGAATGAACTTCTCTGACATAATAATTCCTCCCTAAATATAGTTATGAAGATTAATTTTTAGCCTCTGAAGAAGAGTGAACAGAATCTTGAAGTTTATCACTAAGCTGATACAGCACAATAAATAAAATGGCTGTAATCACTGTAGCTATCCAGAAAATCATACCATAACTTGCTTCTGTTACCGCTTTAAAAAGAATGGCTCCATACATTCCCCCACACACTGGCCCTATAACTGGAATCCATGCATATTGCCAATTCGAATCACCTTTACCTGGAATAGGTAAGAAAAAGTGTGCGATTCTTGGACCAAGATCACGAGCAGGGTTAATGGCGTAACCAGTCGTACCGCCTAGTGATAGACCAATCGCTACAATGAGAAAACCAACGATGAATGGATTCAGTCCATCTGTAAATTCATTAGAACCAATCGCTAGTAACCCAATTAACAGCATAGCCGTCCCAATAAACTCACTTAAAAAGTTGCTGAACGTATGCGGTATAGCAGGGTCAGTAGAAAATACAGCTAATTTAAGCGCTTTATCATCTTCTCTACGAAAATGAGGTAGAAAATGAAAATACACAATACATCCACCGAGAAATGCACCAATCATTTGCGCCGCTATGTAGCTCGGTACATCGCTCCATGGAAAATCGCCAACGGAAGCTAGTCCTAATGTTACAGCTGGATTGAGGTGAGCCCCACTAACTTGTCCAACAGCATAAACACCCATCGCAACACCAAGTCCCCAACCGAGGGCTACAACGATCCATCCACCTCCCTGAGCTTTAGAATCTTTTAAGTTAACGTTTGCAACAACGCCACCACCAAAAATAATTAAAATCATAGTTCCTAATATTTCACCAATAAATGGGGTCAATTTAATCACCTTCCTTTGATTTTAGCTAAAACTCTTCTTTGAGTCTATTCCCTCTTTCTGTCGTTCTAAAAGGGAAATTAAAAAAAACCACAACAATCGATCTTATCAATTGATAAGATATGCGTGTGGTTCTCCTCATCTCAGGCACGAGCTATTAACTTATCTACTATTAAACCAAAACAATGTAAGCGATGTCAAGTTGTTTAATCAGGTTGAAAATGTTTCCATAAGTCTTTCTTCGAGGTCGTTACAGCAGCAGCACCACCACTTAACGCCGCTTCCACATCCTCTACTGAACGAATAAATCCTCCTGCGAAAATGGGTACTTTAATTTGTTCATGTAGCTCTTCAAAAACCTGTGGAATGATACCAGGCAATACCTCGACACAGTCTGGCTTCGTATTCCTAACCATACTGTAACTAGTATCAAGAGCCATTGAATCAAGCATAAATAAACGCTGTACAGAAAGAATACCTCTACGTTTAGCTACGGAAAGAACGCTCGATCTTGTAGAAATTAATCCAGCAGGCTTTACTTCCTGACAGAGAAATTCTGCACCGTGTTCATCATTCCTTAACCCTTGAACTAAATCAGCATGAAGAAGAATCTTTTTCCCTGCTCGATTCCCTTCCTTTATCACCGATTTCAACTGACCAATGTGCGTATCTAAAAGCACGATATATGTATACTTACTGTTCAATAATGTTTCAAAATCACGCATCTTCCTAACAGCAGGCAAAATGCTCTGGTTATGAAATGACATGCACACCCCTCCTTTTCTTATTATCTTACCAGAAAAAGCACTTCCGAATGCGACGAAAAACACGCCCTCACAAGAGGGCGTGCTTTTAGGCTTTATTACGAATAGGTTCGATAATCACTTTATCAATTAACAAGTTCAACAAACCTATAATAAGCGCAGCAAGAATGGCCATCATAAAACCATTAATTACGAAAGCTTCTCCCATTAAAAAGGCCGTTATCATAAGCGTAATAGCATTAATGACAATGAGAAACAGACCCAGAGTGACAATCGTAACGGGAAGCGTAAGTAAAATTAAAATCGGCTTCACAAAAACATTCACAATTGCAAGGAGCACGCTTGCCAGTATAGCCGACCCGATTCCTTGAAGGTAAAAACCTTCAAAATATCCTGCTACGACCATTAATACTATACTGTTGACGAGTAAGCTTACAATCCAGTGGCGCATCACGATTCCTCCTTACAATTGACCTTAATAGTATAAACTGTTAATTACACCTTATTCGAGCCATTAAAGATACGACACTGAAATCGAACCAGCAGTCGAATTGGCTTCAATTCGATAATTATGTTCTGATTCTTCTTCTGTTCTAAACTTCTTCAATCGGTGAGAAATTTCTTTCTTCTCGCGAATAATACTCATATGATCAAGGTCAGTCGTAATCGCTCCAATCGTCGATTTTAGATCACCTTTAATATTCATACCCTTCGGCACAACAATTTGAATCGTACCGTTTACTGTTTTAAGGTCTGCACTTCCGCTTACTGGATTGGTAAGAGTATGACGAATAGCTCCGTTCATTGATTGCGCATCCGCTTCAACAAATGTCCCATCAATTGTAATTGGGCCGTTTGCTGTCTCGAGCTCACAAACTTCTCCATTTGTATCTTCTACAGAAATTGCGCCGTTTCCGGTCTCAGCTTCAAGCACTTTCACCGTAGATTTTCGAATGCCAATTTTACCATTCCCTGTTTTTAACTTCGCTTTCGCAGAGTTCATTCCTTCACCGGTAACGTCACCATTGAAGGTCGTTATCCATACACCTTGATATTCTTTTGCAGGAACATAAATAACTAAATTCACTTTCACATCGGCACGTTCTGATTTAAAAGTTACTTTATCATTATCAACGGAAAAGTACGTTTCACGGAGAAGCTTATCCATGGCATCTTTCTGATTAGACACTCTGTAAACATTAGCGCGACAATCAATTTTTACTTCGTTGCGGTCCCAAGTCTGAAATGTAATTTCCCCATTTCGAACATGAACATCAAGTGTATCCGTCGAAACCTCTGATTGTTCAAAAACATGGGAAACCTCTTCAGAAGAACCAAAGTTGAAATCAAGATCCATATCCTTTACTTTTTGAATGAGCGACTCAACGAATTGACCTACTCTATATGCTGGAGCCGACCGATCTGCGTTAGAATCTGAAGACTTCTCTTGCTTCGTTTCTTCGGATTTTTCGTTTGTGCCAAGAGCTTTTAACAGTTTCGCACCCTCATCAGCTGATATTTTACCGTCTTCAATCATTTTCAAAATCATTCTACGTTCTTCATTCATTCAAAACATCTCCTTTTTTAAATTCGTGTGAACCCCTGTACGATTACCAGCGGAGAACCTGAATACCTTTGACAATGTTCCAAACAAACACAATGACATTTAGTAAACTAAACAATAGAAAACCTAAAATGATCACAACTCCTATATCCATCATAAAAACAGCCACTAACGCAAGAAGGATAGTGAGGAATGGAAGGAGATGAGAAACAATCGAGCGCTTCGCATGGTAAGAAACTTCTTCATCCTTCACCACAAAATAAACGATGATTGGGAAAAGAAACGGTGCGAAAAAAACGCTAAAATAACAAAGGGAGGACATCACTTTCTCAACAGACATAATTGCTTCCCCTTTCAATATTCTCTAACTATCTATACGATTCGTCAAAAAGAAAGTTTCAAAAATGAAAAAGAAAAACGAAAAGACAGCGATCGCTGTCTTTTCCAATTATACTGACTGTGTTTGTTCTAATCTTTTCTTCATCCGATTCTTATCACGCTCTAGAATTGGGGCAAGGTAACTTCCCGTATAGGAACGCTCTTCTTTTACAATTTTTTCCGGTGTGCCGGTTGCAATGATTTCACCACCACCGTCGCCACCTTCAGGTCCAAGATCAATGAGGTAATCAGCGGTTTTGATGACATCTAGATTATGCTCAATAATGAGGACAGAATCACCGTTTTCAACAAGTCTCTGTAAAACTTCCAGTAACCTTGAAATATCGTCTACATGTAATCCCGTAGTCGGTTCATCAAGAATATATAGGGTTTTACCCGTTGAACGTTTGTAAAGTTGTGAAGCTAGCTTCACACGCTGTGCTTCACCACCGGATACGGTTGTTGCAGGCTGACCTAATTTAATATAGCTTAACCCGACATCATAAAGCGTTTGTAGCTTACGATTAATCTTTGGAATGTTTTTAAAGAAATCTAGACCATCTTCTACCGTCATCTCAAGAATATCGGCAATATTCATACCCTTGTATTCAATTTCAAGCGTTTCACGATTATAGCGTTTGCCATGACATACTTCACACGGCACATAAACGTCTGGCAAGAAGTGCATTTCAATTTTAATAATCCCATCACCACGACAGGCTTCACAACGTCCACCTTTGACGTTAAAGCTGAATCGTCCCTTCTTATACCCGCGAACTTTCGCTTCATTTGTTTGTGCAAAAACATCACGAATGTCATCAAAAACTCCTGTATATGTTGCAGGATTTGAACGTGGCGTGCGGCCAATTGGAGACTGATCGATATCAATGACTTTATCCACATTCTCGAGTCCATTTATTTTCTTATGCTCACCTGGTTTATCCTTTGCTTTATGGAGTTTCTGAGCAAGTGCCTTATATAAAATTTCATTAATAAGTGTACTTTTACCAGAGCCAGATACACCCGTTACACAGGTGAATAATCCAATTGGAATCTTCGCCTTAGTGTTTTTTAGATTATTTTCTTTTGCGCCTACTATTTCAATATATCGACCGTCTGGTTTTCGACGCTCACTCGGAACAGGGATAAATTTCTTGCCTGATAAATATTCCCCTGTTAAAGAATCCTCGTCATCCATTATTTCAGCAGGCGAGCCTTCTGACGTAATGTATCCACCGTGGGCTCCTGCACCAGGTCCTATATCAATAATATGATCTGCCGCTAACATCGTATCTTCATCATGCTCCACAACGATAAGTGTATTTCCAAGATCCCGCATGTTCTGAAGGGTTGATATTAAACGATCGTTGTCACGCTGATGTAGTCCGATAGACGGTTCATCCAAAATATACAGTACACCCATTAATCTTGATCCTACCTGGGTTGCAAGTCTAATCCGCTGCGCTTCACCTCCGGATAATGTACCAGCTGATCGGTTAAGCGTTAAATAATCCAAACCAACATTGACAAGGAAGCCAAGTCGATCCTGGATTTCTCGTAAAATCATTTTTCCGATTGTAGCTTCTTTTGCAGTTAAATCCAACTGATCAAAAAAGCCAGCAGCATCTTTAATCGCATACTCCGTTGCTTCGCCAATATGTTTCCCATTAATTAAGACTGAGCGAGCTTCTTTCTTTAATCGATAACCTTTACAAGTTGGACAAGGTTTTTGTGCCATATAGGCTTCCATTTGCTCACGGATATAATCAGAACTAGTTTCACGATAGCGTCGTTCAACGTTTGGAATAACTCCTTCAAAAGGAACGTTATTTTCACGAACCTGCCCAAAATCATTTTCATAACGGAAGTAAACTTTTTCCCCATCGCTACCATAAAGCACTTTATCGAGCTGTGCTCTAGGAATTTTGTCTACTGGGGTATCCATATCAATTCCAAAATGATTACAAACACTTTGAAGTAGCTGCGGGTAGTAATTGGAACTTACCGGCTCCCAAGGTGCAATGGCATGTTCTCGAAGGGATTTGTCCCAATCCGGTATGACTAGGTCAAGATCCACTTCAAGTTTCAGTCCTAAGCCGTCACAAGAAGGGCAAGCACCAAATGGACTGTTAAAAGAAAATAATCTCGGCTCCAATTCCCCGATTGAAAAACCACAGTACGGACAGGAATGATGTTGATTGAAAAGAAGCTCTTCCTGCCCCATCACATCTACGATCACCTGGCCACCACCAAGATTAAGGGCGGTTTCAAGTGAATCTGCTAATCTTGATTGAACGCCTTCTTTCACTACAATACGATCAATCACAACTTCAATGGAATGTTTCTTGTTTTTTTCTAGCGAGATCTCATCCGCAACTTCCAACATCTCTCCATCTACTCGTACGCGAACATAGCCTTGCTTCTTAATATCTTCTAATACTTTCACATGCTCACCTTTACGACCTGAAACGACTGGGGATAGAATTTGGAGCTTAGTTCGCTCTTCATAAGTCAGTATCCGATCAACCATTTGCTCGATCGTCTGTGACGTAATTTCTACGCCATGACGTGGACAAACAGGACGTCCGATTCTTGCAAATAGAAGACGGAGGTAGTCATAAATCTCGGTTACCGTTCCAACCGTTGAACGAGGGTTACGACTTGTTGTCTTTTGATCAATGGAAATGGCGGGAGACAGACCTTCAATAGCATCTACATCCGGCTTATCCATCTGTCCAAGGAATTGTCTTGCATATGCTGATAACGATTCAACATACCGTCTCTGTCCTTCTGCATAAATCGTATCAAATGCTAGAGATGATTTCCCTGATCCTGACAAGCCTGTTACAACAACAAGCTTATCTCTTGGGATCGATACATCTATATTTTTTAAATTATGGGCTCTGGCCCCTTTGACGACGATCTCATCGTTTGCCATCTGTTCGTCATCCTTCCGCTTTAAGCTCTAATAGTAGGTCACGAAGTTCTGCAGCACGTTCGAAATTCAGTTCTCGTGCAGCTTCCTTCATTTCAGTTTCCACATTTTCAATCACTTTAGCACGCTCTTGCTTCGTCATCTTACCTTGCTTAGGAATCTTGTATTCTTCTCCATCTTCAGCTGCAACCGTTGCTCTTATACCTTCACGCACTTTCTTTTGAATTGTTGTAGGCGTAATGCCGTATTTTTCGTTGTATTCTTGTTGAATTTCTCTTCTACGACTCGTTTCATTCATTGCCACTTCCATTGAATTGGTGATTTTATCAGCATACAAGATAACATGACCACCTGAATTTCGAGCAGCACGTCCGATTGTTTGAATTAAAGAACGCTCAGATCGTAAGAACCCTTCCTTATCTGCATCTAAAATTGTAACAAGAGATACTTCTGGGATGTCGAGACCTTCCCTTAGAAGGTTAATACCAACAAGAACATCAAATACACCTAATCGGAGATCACGAATAATTTCAATTCTTTCGAGAGTCTTTATTTCAGAGTGAAGGTATCGTACCTTTACCCCCATTTCAAGCAAATAATCCGTTAAATCCTCTGACATCTTTTTCGTGAGCGTCGTCACAAGTACCCGTTCATTACGTGCAGACCGCTGATTGATTTCATCTAATAGGTCATCAATCTGACCTTCGATTGGACGAATTTCAATCGTCGGATCAAGAAGACCGGTTGGGCGAATAATTTGTTCGACGACTTTGGTTGAATGCTCTTCTTCATAGGTCCCTGGCGTTGCAGATACATAAACAAATTGATGAGCCTTCTCTTCAAATTCTTCAAAGCGAAGAGGGCGATTGTCTTTTGCTGATGGTAAGCGGAAGCCATGATCCACTAGCACACCTTTTCTTGCCTGGTCTCCATTGTACATTCCTCTTACTTGGGGAAGCGTAACGTGAGATTCATCAACCATAATTAAGAAATCATCTGGAAAGTAGTCCATTAATGTATATGGCGTTGCTCCTGCTTCTCTTAGTGTCAAATGTCTAGAATAGTTTTCAATTCCTGAACAAAAGCCCATTTCAGCCATCATTTCAATATCGTATCTCGTTCGCTGTTCAAGACGCTGAGCTTCAAGAAGTTTGCCTTCTTCATTTAAAATCTTCAGTCTCTCTTCAAGCTCAGCTTCAATTCGCTGTATCGCGATTTTTAACTTTTCTTCACGGGTAACGAAGTGTGAAGCCGGGAATATAGCCACGTGCTCTCTTTCTCCAAGAATTTCACCTGTTAGGGAATTCACTTCAGTAATTCGATCAATTTCATCTCCAAAAAATTCGACGCGAATACAGTGTTCATCTCGTGAGACAGGGAAAATTTCCACAACGTCTCCTCTAACGCGGAACGTACCACGTGTGAAATTAATATCATTCCGGGAATATTGAATATCGACCATATCGCGCAACAGTTGATCACGATCTTTTTCCATTCCTTTTCGAATTGAAAGTACTAGACTTCTGTATTCCTCTGGATTACCAAGACCATAAATACAAGAAACACTTGCTACAATAATGACGTCATTACGCTCAAACAAACTTGATGTTGCAGAATGTCGTAGTTTATCTATTTCGTCATTAATACTTGCATCTTTTTCGATGAATGTATCCGATTGAGGTATGTACGCTTCTGGTTGATAATAATCATAATAGCTCACAAAATATTCCACAGCGTTATGCGGAAAGTACTCCTTAAATTCACTATATAATTGACCAGCAAGCGTTTTATTGTGCGCAATAATGAGGGTCGGTTTATTCACCTCTTGTATCACGTTAGACATTGTGAACGTTTTACCAGTTCCTGTTGCGCCGAGCAACGTTTGATGGCGTTCATTATTATGAACACCTTGTACAAGTTTCTTAATGGCTTCAGGCTGGTCGCCTTGAGGCTCATAATCAGATACCAACTCGAACTTTTTTTCCACCATCTTCGCCTCCGTTCCTATCATCCATGTCACTTATTATATCACAGAATATGGTTTAAACTTCAATTAAAGCGAACTGATATTCGCATTTTATTTTCAAGGTTATCTTTCTCTTCATACAAAACTATTGTATGCTGTTAAAGGTTGATTCACAGTGTAGCGGAATTCACGCAGTACTAAGTTTTACTACAAAGGAGTTTTAACATTGCTGCTTTTATGGGCTTTACCACTTGGCCTCTCAATCGGTGCTGTCTCAGGATTTTTTGGCGTAGGCGGGGGATTTCTCCTCACACCTATTCTTTTGTTACTTGGTTATTCACCTGCAACAGCAATCACCATTAGCCTTCTTTATAGCATGAGCACTTCGATTTCTGGATCTTTGAAGTATATTCAAAGTAAAAGAATTCTATGGAAAGTGACTCTTTTTCTATCGATTAGTGGCATGATCGGAACACAGGTTGCTAAACCACTTGTCTTATATTTGGAAGAGAGCAAAATCGATGGTCCAGTTATCTCAATCTTATATATCGTTCTTCTCGCATACTTTTCCATATCCATGCTTTCCAAAGGACAAACTATAGATGAAGAAAATGTTTCTATTTCTGTTTCCCCTCTTCGAACAATTTTAATCGGCTTACTAGGCGGATTTATTTCTTCTACTCTTGGAGTGGGGGGCGGTTTTGTCATGGTACCACTATTAATTCATGTACTACGTCTTCCGCCACGACTTGCAGTGGGTACATCTTTAACTTCCATCTTCTTCATTGTATTGACCGGTTTCTTCTCATATATTCAAACGGTTACCATTCCGATCACCCTTGCCATTCTCTTAGTGATTGGAGCGATCATTGGAGCTAGAATCGGAGCAGGAATGACAGATTCTTTCACTGAAACCACATTAAAAAATCTTCTTGGCATTCTTTACTTTTTTACGTTAGTTAGTATTCTATTACAGCTATTCCATCAGTCGATTTCAGGCCTACTCATTCTATTTCTCTATATTATTTGCCTAATGTGTCTCTTCATTTACCAGTATTGGACGAAAAAGAAGCGCCTATTCTTTTTAAAATAGGCGCTACTTCATTTTTTTCTTATTTTGTTTTTGTGTTTTCATTGAAAAATAAAATCCAACAAGCGCTGACAAAATCGTTAAGACAATCAAATGTATCGGATGATCGATTCCACCAAACACAGCCCACATAAATAAAATCGTTAACCCGAAACTAACGTAAGTATTATATGTAACTCGCGTAAACACGACCATGATAATTGCCGGAACGAATAAAGCAATTAATATTCCTTGCATACTGGTAAGTTCCCCTCTCTAATCACAACTTCTCCCCCCATCTTACAACAAGTTAGGGAGAGAATGCTATGATCAGAAAAGAAAACTCATCATTGTAAAGTCGTTTCTTATCACATAGGATAAGAAACGACTTTACAATGTAGTAAACTGAGCTGCATCCCAGGGCTTTGGAGTTCCAAATTCACGAGCTAGCTTTCTACTTTCACCTTTGCGACCTTTACGAATCTCTTTTCGTTCAACAGCTGTTTCATTCAAGAATTTCTCCTCTTCTGTTTCAGGGTAAACACCTGGTACCTCAACTGGATTTCCTTCTTCATCAAGGGCTACAAATGTTAACAGCGCAGTCGCACATACGTGACGTTCACCAGTGAACATTTTCTCTGCAATTGCTTTAACAAAAACCTCCATTGATGTTTTGTGTGTCCACGTCACCATGGATTCAAGACAAACAATGTCTCCTTGATTAATCGGATGAAGAAAATCCACTGAATCAGTTGATGCTGTTACACAGGGTCTTCTTGAATGACGAGTTGCTGAAATAAGAGCAACGTCATCAATGAAGGCCATCAGTTGACCCCCAAATAATGTTCCATGAATATTTGTATGAGTCGGATTGACTACGGTTGCTTTAGCCGTTCTTGACTCATTGGTAGACTTCATATTTGTATCTTCGAATACATTGTCCATTCTAATCACCTTTACTTTCTTAATGGCTCTGCTAATACACTGGGTTCTAGATTTATACCCTAATCGAGTAAATCTGTGTTGTTAGTAACAAATGACAAAATTCAACCCTTTATAGCTTATTTACTATATTTAAATCCTTTTTCACTAATCCGAGTAATAGGATAATCTTTTGACTCTGCGAGCATTTC
Organism: Anaerobacillus sp. QJM3NY_32; assembly: GCF_056173645.1. Taxonomy (NCBI): domain Bacteria; kingdom Bacillati; phylum Bacillota; class Bacilli; order Caryophanales; family Bacillaceae; genus Anaerobacillus; species Anaerobacillus sp. QJM3NY_32. The sequence goes on from NZ_CM149684.1 coordinate 3,637,060, forward strand.
AAGGATATTAAAAAGGGATGACTTTGAAATAGTGATTCTATAATGCTTCTCTAGTAGATCTGTCAGGTAAAGCGGCCCCATCGCCACTTGAGAACGTTCAAGGGTTTCTACGATTTCGGAAATTGGAGCTCTTGTAACGACAGACGCGCTACCGTGCATTTGATTCATAATTGTCTCACGCTCTATTTCAAACTTTTGAAGCAACTTCATTTCTCTTTCATTAAGATCCATTAATTGTTGCTGCAACTGCTTTTCTCCAGTCATTGCGACATGCTCCTTTACGTTAAGAATGATCAAAGTGTAGCAAGCGTTTTGCTAACATACAAGACATAGAAAATCACTGTAAACGCAATCATCCAAGGGATGAAACGGTTTTCTAACTTCCATATATTTCTTGAATAGAACCTATAACTAAATGGCATAGAAACAAGTACAACTTTATTGTTGAAATAGGTTTAATTCTATAAGTGACAAAGAGAAACATAACTTTTGCTATTTAACGAAAAATAGCATAACAAAAAAGAAGAAAGCCTCAGCCTTCTTCTAACGATTCGTTTATTATTGTGCTTCCTCTTGCTCCTCAAAACGATTTTCTTTTACAAATAGCAAACCAAGCTCATGATGAGTATTATTATAAAGCGCTTTTTGCTCAAACCTAACTTCTCCATTAACATCAAGCACTTCCATTTTACAAAAAGCGGCATTACGTTGAAGAGCCGTATAAAAATCTACACCTTTTCCTAAAGGTAGCCCATTCACCTTAGAAATGACTTCGCCAACTTGTAAGTTCATTTGATCTGCAGGTGAGCCAGGGAGAATTCCGAGAATAACAAGTCCTTTATTTCGTTCATTGAAATAGGCAGGCTTATTTTTACCTCGATGAAGAAGTAAAATACCAGCTCGTCCAAGAATCACTAGAATGATTGCAACTAATGCAATCCATTTATTACTCAAAAAGTAACTCATTAGACCAATTAAGACCGTCGCTCCCCCGAGAAGAGCAACCTGCCTACCATTACTCTTCATCTCTGGAAGGGGTAATGCATGGTGTATAAGCTTTCGAAAGCCAATTGGATATGGCAATAAGATAAAGGCATAGGTGCCAGCACCAAAATCAAGAAGAGGCCACCATGTAAATGATTCAACCTGACCGACTGGAAGGAAGAGGAATAGTGGTAAAAGCCATAGTCTTTGGACTTCATGGGCCCCCACTAACTTTCCACGTTTACTTTCTACGAGTCTTGGTGACGTCTGTTTCCCGGCATTCATCGTAATGAATAACCCTTCCATGAATACTAGAAAGCCAACTAAAATAGCGAGTGCAATCGGCGATGCATTCCCGATCCCCTCTTGCATCGTATTGAGAGTATCGTTACCGAGATCGATTGGAGTATAAAAAAACGTTGCTAGTGTAGGTAAGATGAACACAAAAGCAGGTGATAAAAAACGAATTTGTCCTGTTACTAAAAGCAAAAATGCTCCGAGACTCATTGCTACGGTGGTACTGAAAGGAATCGTTAAACCAAGCAAAAGATTAAGTATCAGAAAAGCGGCTCCAATCAATAATCCAGGTATGATAGCAAATGGAACATCGTCCAAAACATCATGTACTCTTGTGTGAAAATCTCTTCTATCACGTTTTACTCGTGAAAGGCCGAGCATAAATGCTCCAATAATCGTAATATACGTGAGGGGATGAAGGAAAAAACTAATAATTCCCTTAAGTATTGAAAGGCCAAAAGTGTCCATTTTATATTCCTCCATGCTTGTTAGCAGTTACTAAATGACTGGCTATGTTATATGAATGTTCCGCTCTGTCATGAGAGAATTATCGAAAATACCCTAACATTGCCAAATAATCATGAGACAACCAATCTAGTTTACCTCATTTTGAAAATGTCTTCTACTTGTTCAACGTGCTTATCATGGTCGAAAAAAATTCCGCAGGATTTCCTGCGGAATAGCTTCGACATCAACAGTTCATTTCCTTCTTGAAATTATTTAGCAAGGAGCTCCACCGCTGTCTTAAGCTGCACATCGTTATCAGGATTGCGAATGGAATCAATAATTTTTTCCTGAAGTTTCTGCGCAGTTTTTTCATCTATTTTCCCAGTAATATTTATATCATTCGAACGTTGGAAAGCTTTTACTGCTGTAACTGTTTTATCACTAAAATAACCGTCTTTGCGTCCCGGTTCAAAACCAAGGCCTTTGAGCATGATTTGCGCAGACTCTACTTGCTCGCTGTTCTGATCAAATTCTAACGTCTTTTCAGTAGATAATGGATTTACATAGAAGTAATCAGGCTGCTTTGCTTCAACCGTTGGCTCAATTCCTTCTTTATGAATCCAGTTGCCATCTGGTGTTAACCATTTAAACATTGTCAGTTTAATATTACTGCCATCTCCAAGGTCTAGCGTTGATTGAACCGTTCCTTTACCAAATGACGTTTCACCGACCAAATCATAATCGCCTGCTTCTTTAAGCGCTCCGGCAAGAATTTCTGCAGCAGATGCACTCCCACGATCAATAAGTCCTACGACAGGATAATCTTTTTTCTCTTCAAGAGTAGAAACAGAACGCTGCTTCTCTCCTTCACGATCTTCAATTTGAACGTAAGGTTTGTCATTAGGAATCAGTTCTTCCGCCATATCCGAAACAACATTTAACAGGCCTCCTGGATTATTACGAACGTCAAGTACCAAACCATCAATGTCCTGTTTTTCTAATTTAGTCAACTCTTCTGAGAAGCTTTTAGCTGTATCCTCTGAGAATGAAGTGATTTGCAAGACACCGATTGTTTTTCCGTTTTCTTCTACCGTACTTGCACGGACCGTTTCGATAGGAATCTCATCACGAGTCACTTCTACCTTCATAGTCTCTGAAGCGCCTGGGCGTTGAACGCCGAGCGTGACAACCGTGCCTTTCTCCCCACGAATCTTTAATACGGCATCATACAAATCAAGTCCTTCTGTGCTTTCACCGTCGATCGTCATGATTTTATCATTCGGACGGAGGCCTGCTTTCTCAGCAGGTGAATCTTTATAAGGTGACACTATCGTTACTCTTCCCTCAGTCATATTCACTTCCGCCCCGATTCCCTCAAAGGAAGAACCAAGTGATTGGCTAAATTGCTCGGCTGTTTTAGGGTCCATATAGACTGAGTAGGGATCTTCAAGAGTATCTACCATTCCTTTAATAGCTCCATCTAACAACTCTTTTTGATCGACATCATTTACATAGCGATCCTGGATTAATTCATAAGCTTTGTTAATTTTCGTTAGCTCTTCTGTCTCTATTTCATTACCGGAACCAAGAGTTAAAGATTGAGTGCTCCCTTCAGGCTCGTCCTGTAATAAAGTGAAGGCCGCGTATGTACCACCTGAACCGATTACGAGGGCGATCACGACAAGTAAAGCGACAACTTTCCCCTGTATCTTCATTGTACTCACCTCTTCTAATTTGAAGGAAAAGGCACCCCATCATAACGATGCGATGCCTTTTCATCTTATTGTACTATATGATTCAGTTGTTTTCATTATGTTTCCATCTCAAATTGTGAGGGGGAAAGCCCATTGAAGCGAGGCTCATCTAATTATCGAATGTAATTCATTGGGTCAACAGCATTTGACTTACTAGAGTTCCATGAACCTTTGTGAATTTCAAAGTGTAAATGTTGTCCAGTTGAATGACCAGTATTCCCCATTGTACCAAGGTAAGTTCCCTGACTTACTGACTGACCTGTAGAAACTGCGCGATTTTGCAAATGAGCATACACTGTTGTGTACATTTGACCATTGATACTATGCGTCAAGAATACTACATTACCATATGAATCTGAATGATAAGATCTTAATACTGTTCCATCTGCAGCAGCTGATACTGGGTTTTGACCACCTTGAGCAATATCAATTCCTGCGTGGAACGTTCCCCAGCGGCGGCCTAATCCAGATGTAATTGGACCAGCAGCAGGCTTAATGAATGTTGCGTTACTAGAAGGCGCTGGTGCTGGCTCAGGAGTTGGCGCCGGTGCTGAATTTGAACTGCTTGAACTATTTGAACTGCTAGACTTGCTTGAGCTTGCCGCTGCTTCCTTTTTCGCTTGTGCTTCAGCTTCAGCTTTTTCTTTTGCCGCTTTAGCTGCGGCTTTACGCTCTTCTTCAGCTTTACGAGCTGCTTCTTCAGCACGCTTAATCTCTTGCTTTACTGCTTTTTCTTGAGCTGCTAGAAGTTCAGCAGTTTCATTTAAGTCCATCATATGATTATGAAGATCGCCTTCTTCTTCTTCAAGGGACTTCATTAGCTTATCTTTTTGAGCTTTTTTAGAATCAAGCTCTTTTTTAAGATCTTCAAGCTCTGCTTTATTCTCTTCAAGAGAGGCAAGTTTCTCTTCTACTTGAGCTTTCTTTTCTTCTACTGCCTGCTTGTCCGCTTTATGCTCTTCAAGAATCTTTTTGTCTTGATCAGCGATTGTATTAAGAGCAAGAACGCGTTCTACTAGATCACCAAAATCAGTAGCACCAAGTAAAACTTCCATGTAATCAACTGTTCCGCCACCGTTTTGTTGCATAGAGCGAATGCGATCTTTCAATAACTTATCACGCTCAGCAATACGGTCTTCTAAAGCGCTAATTTCTTCTTTCAACTGATCAATTTCAGCATTTGTATCTTTAATTTCCTTCTCTTTCACTGAAATCTTCTCATCCGTTTCAGCTACTTCTTTGTTTAACTGTTCAATTTCTGCTCGAACATCTTCTTGCTCTGCTTTCACGTCCGCAAGTTCAGATTCCTTTTGCTCAAGCTCTTCCTGGTTTGAAGACTGCTTTTCTTTGACATTATTAAGTTGATCATCAAGATTTGCGGCTTCAGTCGTTTGTGGAAGTGCTGCAGTTGTTAGTCCGCTTAAACCTAGAGTCAATGTTAGAGCCGTTGCTAATATTTTACGCTTCAATCTTTGTTCCTCCCCCAAAATAGATGAATCTATTTATCTCTTAATTTTCATTTTAAACTTTTAAGAATTTACGCATTGATGTAAGACTTCCCCATACTCCGATAATCACACCGAGGATAATTAACAACCCTGATAGCTGGTAAACAAACGGTGTTACCGGTAGTAAATCGATGAATAAAGTTGGGAAACGATTTGCTATTAATTCAATTAAATAGTAATAGCCGTAGATTAGAATTCCAATTGGGATAATCGAGCCGAAAATTCCAATTAGGATACCCTCTACTAGGAATGGCCATCGAATGAACCAGTTCGTTGCTCCCACTAGCTTCATAATTTCAATTTCATGACTTCTGGCAACAATTGTTAGTTTAATAGTATTAGAAATGAGGAACATGGCTGTAAATAGTAATCCAACCACAAGGGCCAGTCCAACATTTCGTGCGATCTCAAGAACTTTAAAAAGTCTGTTCACCGTATCTTCTGCAAACTCAACATCTTGTACATTTTCTAGCTGCTTAATCTCTTCAGCAACTGCCGTTACATTCTTAGGATCTTTGGTTTTGACCAGGAATGCGTCACTTAAAGGATTTTCTTCTCTTAATGACTCGAACACTTCACCTTCATCCCCAAGGTTATCAATTAAATTATCCAATCCTTCTTCTTTAGATTGATAAGTAACAGATTCCACTTCAGAAATGTTCTCGATCCTAGACTTAAGTTCATCTTGCTGTTCTTGCTGAGCCGTTAAATCAATAAATGCGCTGATTTCAACATCACTTTCAAGCTGATCACCAAAAGCATTTAAATTAAGAAGCAATGCGAGACAAACGCCGACTAAAAGTAGTGTAACGGTAACCGCAGAAATCGAAGCGAAGGTCATCCAGCCATTTCGACCAAGATTTTTGAAACCTTCTTTTCCGTGGCGACCAAACGTTTTAATTTTCATACCCGTACTCACCTCTTGCTTCATCACGGGTAACTATACCGCCATCAATTGCAATAACACGTTTTCTGAATGTATTCACAATATCCTTATTATGGGTTGCCATAATAACAGTTGTACCGCGATTGTTGATTTGATCTAGTAAATCCATAATGCCCCATGCAGTTTCTGGATCCAGATTCCCGGTAGGCTCATCTGTTAGCAGAATGTGAGGGTTATTGACGATCGCTCTTGCTATTGAAACCCTCTGCTGTTCCCCACCTGAAAGTTCGTCTGGTAAGAACCTTGCTTTGTTTTTCAAATTAACGAGACTTAGCGTTTCCATGACTCGCTTGCGCGTATTTGCTTTACTTTCCTCGATGACTTCAAGAGCAAAAGCGACGTTCTCATAAACGGTTAATCTTGGCAAAAGTTTAAAGTCCTGAAAAACAACGCCGATTTCGCGACGTAGCTTAGGGATGTACTTACTCTTCAATTTGCCAACATCTTTTCCATTAATTACGATTTTTCCACTTGTAGGCTTTTCTTCCCGATACATCATTCTCATAAATGTTGACTTACCGGCGCCACTTGGTCCTACTATGTAGACAAATTCACCTTTATCAATTGTAATATCGATACCGTTTATGGCTTTGATTCCATTGTCGTATGTTTTCCAAACATCTTTCATTTCGATCAAACTGTACCACTTCCTACTTGCTTAAATTCTCGATGCAAATTCTTAGGAGTTAGTTTTATTATTGGTGTTTTTATTTTTGATTAGTTCCTTTACATCTGAAGATATTATAACAAACAAATTCGCTATTTTAAGACAAATTTTTATTACATTTTTATTTCAAGACTCTCTTGATCTGACATCTTCTGCAATAATACATTAATAACTAATAGATTATTACACAATTATCTATGCTTAACTTTGTCAAGAAGGGAAATACAAGAGATACCCTCTCTCCTTCGTAATATTACATCCTCCTTTTTCCAAGTTTATAATCAAAAATACGACAATAAAAAAAGCACTATTCAGTGCTTCTTCTCTACTTATTTCATATCCGCTAGCCAGCTTGCTACGTTTTCTTCCACTTCCGTATCTCCACGTAAAATATTCCCAGGCATTTGCCCTTTCCCGTTTTGAATGACAGAGAGAATCTCATCTTTCGATAACCGTGAGCCTACATTTGAAAGTTGTGGCCCTACTTTCCCCTCAAGGTTGTCTCCATGACAGCTTAAGCAATTCGTTTGATATGTAGCTTCTGCGGCATTAGCATCATATTCACCAGAAGCTTGGCCTGCATTCCCATTTTCTAAGTTACCTTCTTTTGAAGAGCCCTCATTCTTGCTATTTTCATTATTACTCGCACCACATGCAGCTAAACTAAAAATCAGAACAACTACAAACAGAAACCCCATCCACTTCTTCATTATCTTCACTCCTCATATATACTGCCACCCATTGGACAAAGTAAAACCCTCACCTCTAATGGAGCTCACTTTCATTTACAATAGCCGGCTTACTCTCTTTTAAAACCTTCTCCTAGCACTTCAGTGGCGTTGGATACAATCACAAATGCTGAAGGATCAACCCCCTTCACGAGCTCTTTTAGCTTTGTAACCTCATTTTGCGCAACAACAACCATTAAGATGGGACGCTTATCATTGGTGTATCCACCCTGACCTGAAATTCTTGTCACACCTCGATCTATTACAGTGATGATTCCTTCACGCAGTTCTTCTTCTTTATCTGAAATAATAAGAGCCATTTTCGAGTAGCCCAATCCTAGTTGAACAACATCAATTGTTTTACCTGTTAGATACATAGCAATAAGGGCATAAAGTGCTTCTTCTAGGCTGAACACAAACGCTGAAGCAACGACAATTAAGCCATCAATCATAAATACACACGTTCCGAGCGAAACTCCTGTATACTTGTTTACAATTTGTGCAGCAAGGTCCGTACCTCCAGTAGAGGCCTTTCCCCTGAATACAATTCCAAGGCCAATCCCAACTCCAAGACCACCGAAAAGGGCACCTAATAACGGATCTGTTGTCGCTGGTTCTACGTTCTCTGTCAATTTTACGACAAAAGGTAAGAAGAGAGTTCCGACCAAGGTTTTTGGACCATACTTTTTCCCCAGAAAGATTAAACCACTTATAAACAATGGAATATTAAAAGCCCACTGGACATATGCCGGTTTCCAATCAAAGACTCCTTTTGTAATGGTACTGATCCCGCTTACCCCACCAGAAGCTATGCTATTAGGGAGTAGGAAAAGGTTAAAGGCAATCGCCACAAGGGCGGATCCTACCATAACGCTTAAATATTCAAGTATCTTATGTGCTGGTGAAACCTTTCTTGCTGTAAATTTCGCTAACGTTGCTATCATAACTGCATTCACTCACTTACCTCTATGATTTAAGTCACTGCTCATTTCTAAGCAAAAGCCTTCAGTAGTATATCATCGGGCATATGGGGTGTAAACCGCATTGTAGCAGCGCGTTATCAAGTTGAAGCACTTCTTTCTCCCTTTATACTTTGCCCCATTTATGACAGAAACATGAAGAAGCGATTGGTGATCACAAAGGGTAAACGACCGAAAAGTAAACAACGTACACTAACATAGCCTTTAAATAAAAAAAGCCGACCTGATTCTACAGGTAGGCTTGAAGTTAGTTTCAATCATTTAAACGAGAACGGAGAAAAGCATCAATAAATGGATCGAGATCGCCATCCATGACAGATTGAGTGTTCCCAACTTCCATATTTGTACGATGATCTTTTACCATACTATATGGATGGAAAACATAAGATCGAATTTGACTACCCCAGCCAATTTCTTTCTGCTCGCCTCGGATCTCATCGAGCTCTGCTTCTTGTTCTTCAATTTTCAATTGATATAGCTTTGCTTTCAACATTTTCATGGCCTGTTCTCGGTTTTTAATCTGAGAACGTTCTCCCTGACAACTAACAACTACTTTAGTAGGAAGGTGAGTGATTCGAACGGCAGAGTCAGTCGTATTAATGTGCTGACCACCAGCACCACTCGCACGATACGTATCGATCTTCAAATCTTCTGTGCGAATGTCAATCTCAATTTCATCATTAAATTCAGGCATTACTTCGCAAGAAACAAAAGAAGTATGACGTCTGCCGCTTGAGTCAAATGGTGAGATACGAACAAGGCGGTGGACGCCTTTTTCTGCTTTTAAATACCCATAAGCATTATGACCTTTAAAGTTTAACGTAACACTTTTCACACCAGCTTCATCACCAGGGAGGTAATCAAGCGTTTCAACTTTAAATCCTTTTTTCTCACCATAACGCGTATACATTCTAAGAAGCATCGATGCCCAGTCTTGTGATTCTGTACCACCAGCACCCGGGTGAAGTTCAAGAATCGCATTATTTTTATCATGCTCTTCGCTTAGAAGAAGCGTAAGTTCAAATTGATTGACTGCTTTTTTTAGATCTTTAATTTCTACTTCAAGATCTTCAAATAACTCCTGATCGTTTTCTTCTTTCACAAGTTCATAAGAAACTTCCAAGTTCTCATATTCTTCTTGAAGAGAATCGAACTCATTAACAGCTTCTTTTAGAGAATTTGATTCATTGATCACTTTTTGAGCGGCATTTTGATCATTCCAGAAATCTGGATCAGTCATTTGAATGTCTAATTCATCGATACGGGCTCTTTTATTTTCGAGGTCAAAGAGACCCCCTAAAGTCGTTTAATCGTGTTTCAATTGTGTTTAGTTCGCTTCTAATTTCATGCATTTCCATCGTCTGCACCTCAAGTTTTTCGTTATTTTACATAGAATAAGCAGGTGTTCAGCTTTGAACACCTGCCCGGCATTATTCTGCTTTGCCGTGACAATTCTTATATTTCTTGCCACTACCACAAGGACAAGGATCATTTCGTCCAATATCCTGCTTTTTCTTAACAGGTTTTGGCTTCGAGCTTCCTTCTTCTTTTGGATTAACGGCTTTGCCTTCTGCTACTTTTTCTCGCTTTAGATTACTTTCAATCTGAGCTCTCATAATATAGGTAGAGACTTCTTCTTCTATCTCTGTAACCATGTCCTCGAACATTTCAAATCCTTCAAATTGATACTCGCGTAAAGGATCATTTTGTCCGTAAGCGCGCAAGTGAATTCCCTGACGGAGCTGATCCATTGCATCAATGTGATCCATCCATTTACGATCAACACTGCGCAGAAGAATAACTTTTTCGAATTCACGCATGCGTTCCGGTTCGAATGCAGCTTCTTTTTCATCGTAATTTACTTTCATTTTCTCAACAAGAAGTTCTACGATTTCTTCCTTATCAAGGCCTTTGATATCTTTCACTGTTACCTGGCCTTCTTGAAGGAAGATACCTTTCGCGTGATCAATAATTGCTTGATGATCCCACTCTTCTTGAATATCCTCATCACCTGTATGAGCATCAACGATACGTGTAATAACAGAAGTCAGCATCGTTTCGACAATTTCACGTAAATTATCTGATTCAAGTACTTCTGCACGTTGAGCATAAATGATCTCGCGCTGTTGTCTCATCACATCATCATATTGAAGAAGCTGCTTACGAGCATCATAGTTATTACCTTCGACGCGTTTTTGTGCTGACTCCACTGCTCTTGATACAAGCTTGGATTCAATCGGCTGATCCTCTTCCATCCCGAGACGGTTCATCATGTTCATCATATTATCCGAGCCAAACCTTCTCATTAGCTCATCTTCCATAGAAATATAGAACCTTGATTCACCTGGGTCCCCTTGACGTCCTGAACGTCCGCGAAGCTGGTTATCTATTCTTCGGCTTTCATGACGTTCCGTACCTAAGATAAAGAGGCCTCCAAGATCAAGTACACCTGTTCCTAATTTAATATCTGTACCACGTCCAGCCATGTTTGTCGCAATCGTTACCGCACCTTTTTGACCAGCAGATTCAATAATTTCCGCTTCACGAGCATGGTTTTTGGCGTTTAGTATATTGTGAGGAATTCCGCGTTTCTTTAGGAATTGCGAAATCAACTCAGATGTTTCTACCGCCACTGTACCAACAAGAATGGGTTGTCCATGCTTATGACGCTCTTCAATTTCTCTAGAGAGTGCCTGGAATTTACCGTTAGTGGATTTATAAACGAGATCAGGATAGTCCATACGAGCAATTGGCTTATTCGTAGGAATCGCAATAACGTTCATATTGTAGATATTCCGGAATTCTTCTTCCTCGGTTTTGGCTGTACCTGTCATACCAGAAAGCTTTTCATACATTCTAAAATAGTTTTGGAATGTAATCGTAGCTAGCGTCATACTTTCACGTTGGATTACAAGACCTTCCTTCGCTTCAATCGCTTGATGAAGTCCATCGCTATAGCGACGTCCCGCCATTAAACGTCCAGTAAATGAATCAACGATTACAACTTCCTCATCTTGAACAACATAGTCCATATCGAGTTGCATGATAAAATTAGCTTTCATCGCCTGATTAATATGGTGGTTTAGTTGTACATGTTTGTAATCATATAAATTCTCAATAGCGAAGAATTTTTCTGCTTTCGTAATCCCATCTTCCGTTAATTGAACGTTCTTTGTTTTGATATCAACATTATAGTCGTCTTCTTCTTTTAGTGTTCTAACAAATTGGTTCGCTTGAATGTATAAAGTAGTGGACTTCTCAGCACTCCCAGAAATAATAAGGGGTGTTCTTGCTTCATCAATTAACACGGAGTCAACTTCATCAATGATGGCATAATGAAGAGGGCGTTGAACCATTTCTTCTTTATATAAGACCATGTTGTCACGCAAATAATCGAAACCAAATTCATTGTTTGTTCCATACGTAATATCTGCAGCATAAGCTTCGGCTTTTTCTTCTTTTGACAGTCCGCTAATGTTTAGTCCAACTGTTAAACCAAGATAGTGGTAAAGTTCTCCCATTTCTTCAGCGTCACGCTTCGCAAGATATTCGTTGACCGTAATAACGTGTACACCTTTACCAGTTAAGGCATTAAGATAAACAGGCATTGTGGCACTAAGGGTTTTACCTTCACCTGTTTTCATTTCAGCAATATTTCCTTCATGAAGAGACGCCGCTCCCATAATTTGTACTGGAAATGGACGCATACCAAGAACACGTTCAGATGCTTCGCGAACGGTAGCGTACACTTCTGGTAACATTTTATCTAGATCTTCACCTTTTTGAATCCGTTCTTTGTATTCTTCCGTTTTGTTACGGAGCTGATCATCAGATAACTTCTTCATTTCATCTGAGAAAGTCTCTACTTGATCTGCAATCTTCTGTAAGCGACTAACCTGACGTTCATTGCCATTGGGTATGATTTTTCGTAATAAACCTTTCATCAAAACGCTCCTCTTTTGTTGTCAGTAGAGTGCTATCATATATCTAACTAAACTAAGAATTTTTTATACTATGTAGTTATTTTAACAATTAGTTGCTAGAGGCACAAGAAAGTAAAAAACCATGCCTTCTTACAACTATATTAATGTAGATAAAAAAACAAACTTCAGCACATATTTAAAGGGCAGGGGTGATCACCCCTGCCCTTGTTTATTTATTCGTTAATCTTGCTCAATCAATCCGTATTTACCATCTTTACGACGATAGACAACGCCTGTGCTTCCTGTAACAGCGTTTGAGAAAACGAAAAAGCTGTGTCCAAGCATGTCCATCTGAAGAATTGCTTCTTCAACGTCCATCGGCTTGAATGTAAAACGCTTTGTTTTCACTACTTGTAGATCGTCATCCTCATCCATATCAGCTTCAGCAACACTTGTTGTTGTAGGGTTTAATTCATCGCGGAACATATATTTAACGCTACCTTCCTGACGGAATTTGCGATTAACTTTTGTTTTATGCTTGCGAATTTGTCGTTCAAGCTTCTCAACAACTAAATCAATTGCTGCATACATATCCTGATGCTCTTCTTCTGCTCGAAGTAGAAGGTTTGGCATAGGGATGGTTACTTCAATCATTTGTTGATCGTTATAGACCTTCATGTTTACATGAACATCGGTATTAGGTGGAGTATCGAAATACCTTTCAAGTTTACTTACCTTCTTCTCAGTATATTCTCTCATTGCAGGTGTAACTTTAATGTTTTCACCACGGATGTTGAAATTCATCATGTGGCACTCCTCCTTCCATGCTATAACTATATTATTCGTTATACCCCCTCTATTACCCTCTATAAACTTTAAAAAATCACAAATATTTTTACGTTTTTTTCACAAAACACTCTAAATTCCGACATTTTTTAACAAATACATACATATAAGGGCTTATCCTCCTATTATATAACCCGATCGATAAGCTTAATCTAAAAAAACATCAGTATAAACTAAAATAGCTTTTAAAAATAAAAAGCCCCTATCAAATGATAGGAGCTTTAAGCGATTAATTTAATTTAAGATACTTTTTCTACGTTAGCAGCCTGTGGTCCACGAGCTCCATCAACAATCTCGAATTCAACTGTTTGGCCTTCTTCAAGGGATTTGAATCCTTCCCCACTGATTGCTGAAAAATGAACGAATACGTCGTCGCCATCTTCTCTTTCAATAAAGCCAAATCCTTTTTCATTGTTAAACCATTTTACTTTTCCCTGCATCTTGTTCAACATTCCCTTCAAAAATCTTCATGGCAGTGCCACATATTTATTATACGTTTATATTTACACACTGGCAAAGGGGTGTTTTTGTTGATATAACTCGAATGAAGGCGTTTTCTTGAATATTTTTCGACATTGCTTTATCCCCTGCTTAATGTAAGGGAATAAACTTCAGATGCACCTGCATTTCTTAGGGTGAGCGCTGCATAGTGAATGGTTGTTCCCGTTGTATAAAGATCGTCTAATAAAAGTATCTTTTTTCCATTTAGTGCAGATCCTTCTGTTACGCGAAACATGTCTTCTGTACGATTCATTCTTTTTTCTCGGGACAATTTACTTTGCTTTTCTTCGTTTTTGATTCGGATCAGTGGTGACTCTTGTTCAAATGATGTCCCTTCAATCCAAACCTCACATTGATTAAAACCTCTCTCATAGAGTCTTTCCTTACTAGTTGGCATTGGAATAACTTGATCGATAAAGGGATAAGATTTCTTTAACTCTTTTTGAATCAACTGTGAGAATACTCTTCCCACTTCAACATCCCCTCTAAATTTATAAAGAGCAAGCGTGTTTTTCAAAAAAGCATTGTATTCATAAAACGACTTATTATGGATAAGAACTTTTCCCCATCCTTTTTCCTCCCACTTTCTACAATCAGAACAGAACTGATTTTCTACAAATTTACTAGGAAGTTTATTTAGAGGCCGCCCACATTTCCGACATAAGTCTCCCTCAATTAGCACAAGTTGCTTACGGCACAGCTCACAACAATCCGGGTCACTTTTTATTCCGACCAACCAGCTCCAGGATACATTTCGACTTACATCTTCCCCGCACATAGTACAACGATTTAATTGAGCCAACCTTTCTCCCTCGCTTCAACATTCATTTTCTTAATTTGTTTTATAGCCTCTAACATGGCATTTGTTTTACCATAATGAAAAAAGCGAACATCTCCATCTGGGAATCTCTTACTTCTTCCAGCTCTTCCGGCAATTTGCACCAGGGCACTCTCTGTAAATACCTCATCCTCTGCTCCTAGCACGGCTACTGATATATTTTCAATCGTAATGCCTCTTTCGAGAATAGTCGATGAGAGGAGAATAGGGATTTCTTTTTTTCGAAAACGGAGAACTTTTTCGGCTCGATTTTCATCCTCAGAATGAACAGATTCACATCGGAAGTGATTTTTTTCAAATACAGCTTTTGTTTGATTAATGATTTTTATGGATGGAAGAAATAAGAGGACGGGCTTTCGCTCAGATACTTGTTTCTTTGTCCATTCAATTAATATATGAGGAAGGTAACCTTTATTTATTTTCTTTCTCCAATTGCCACTCCAATGACAAGATGGAATAGGAAGTGGGAAACCATGGTACCTTGAGGGAATCCGTACGATTTGTAGATTTTCTTTTTTTAAAATCAACGGTGAAGGTGTTGCTGTTAAATAAATGAGGGAACCGCCTTGTTTTCTCGCTTTTTCAACATTGTATTGAAGAGAAGAATCCACACTATATGGAAACGCATCTACTTCGTCAATGATCATGACATCAAAGTAATTCTTAAAACGCATCAATTGATGCGTCGTAGAAACAACAAAATGAGAATGAGCATCGGAATGACCTGCATATAAGGGAGAAATCACAAGACTAGGGAAGACCTTTTGTAGGCGTGGAGCTAATTCTAATACAACATCTGTACGTGGCGTAGCAATACATACGGACTTTTGATTGGTGAGGGCATGAGCTAATCCATTAAATAACACTTCTGTTTTACCACTACCACAAACAGCCCATACAAGGAGAGTAAGATTATGTTGAATAGCCATGACAACAGCATTAGAAGCTTCTTTTTGACCATCCGACAATGTGCCAGACCACTCTAAAACAGCTTTATCTTCATTTTTTGGTATCCACTTGGATATGGAATATAGTGGAGAACAAAATGTTACCTTTCCCATTCTGATACACTTTCTACAATATTTACAGTTCTTACTATGGCAGCGCGAGCACGCGAAAAATGAAAATGAATCAGTACTTCCACACCTCATACAAGTTGCTTTTCCATCAATGCTTTGAATACCGGGTTCAAAATGAAGATAGCCATTTAAATAGTGTTCATGAAGTTCAAGAAATGAGTAAGGGATTTCATCGATTAATAAATGCCTTCCATATAAAAAATTCATAAGTTGAACATTCGGGTGAAAATCGGGATTTTGCGGTTGAGTGGGAATCGAGTTGAACATACCAATTGGAGCGAAATTGAGGGAGTAAGAAGGTTGATTAAGCAATTCAGGTATATATACTTGCTGGTTATTTAACACATAGGAAGCAAACCTCATGGGTTTGCTTCCTTTTCGATTTTAACGATCATACACGATACCAGCCGAGTCCAAGAGAACCTTCACCGAGGTGTGTAGCAATAACTGGTCCGAAATAACTTAAAATAATGCTTACGTTCGCGTATTTTTCTTCTAATTCAGCTTTCAAAAGCTCTGCTTCTTCTTTATTCGTTGCATAGATGACAGTTGCTTTAATGATACCTCCGCCTTTTGCAGCGTCATCAAATAGCGTCATCAGTTTATTTAATGCTTTTTTTCGAGTTCTAATTTTTTCATATGGAACAATTTTTTTATCTTCAAAAGTTAGTACGGGTTTTATTTGAAGAAGGTTTCCGACTACAAGCTGTGCAGCATTCAACCTGCCACCTCGATGTAAATGGCTAAGATCATCCACAAGGAAATAAGCATTCGTCCCTTGACTTTTTATCTTATGAAGACGATTTAATATTTCTTTACTTTTAAAGCCATCTTGCGCCATTTGTGCTGCTTCTAGAACATAAAAACCCTGCATCATGCAACTGATCTCTGAATCAAAAACATGAACGTCCGCGCCTTCAATCATTCCTCCAGCTGAATGAGCTGACTGATAAGTACCACTGATACCGCTGGAAAGAGTAATCGTAATAATTTCATCATGTGAACGAGCTAATGTTTCATATGCTTCGACAAAACTTCCTATAGAAGGCTGAGAAGTTTTAGGAAGCTCATCTTCTTTCTTTACTTTTTCAAAAAAATCCTCTGCCTGTATTTCTCTTTCTTCTAAATAGGATTCATTACCGAATATTACGCTAAGCGGAACCATCGTCACTTCGTATTCATTTAACATTGATTCAGGTATATAAGCCGTACTATCTGTTACAATAGCAACTGTCTTCATATTAACGCCTCTCTTCAATCTATTAAGTACTTCATACGATTTACGTTAAAAACCAGTCAAGTTAATGATAGAGCATTTTTGGCTTTGTGCCAACAAAAGCTTATAATATTTTTCACATAATTTGTCAACCATTACTCACCATATTTTTTAATGTAAATGTCGTAAAATGAAACTTTTAGTAAATTAGGCAGGTATTCTGTTACATAATTGTAATGTTATATTCATCCTCCTGTTATCTCAATCATGTAAACTAGCAATCGTGATAGAGAAAATAAAAGGTTTTAACTTATAAATCAGGGGGAATTATAATATGTTTAAGAAAGTCGTGATCACTACTACACTCGCAGGTACTCTTTTATTAGCACCAAACGTAAGTGAAGCAGCACTAGGCGACCGTACCCTATACAATGGCATGAGCAACTCTGACGTAACTCAACTACAAAATGAACTTGATAATAAAGGCTATTTTGATTACCATAAAGCAACTGGATATTTCGGAAATATTACTGAAGATGGCGTTCGCGACTTCCAACGTAGCGCAGGCATTAGCGTAGACGGTGTTGTAGGGCCACAAACAGTTAGCGCACTAAAAGGTTCAACTTCATCTAAATCAAGCAGCTCTTCTAATACATACAGCAGCACACTTCGTCACGGTGATCGTGGACAAAGTGTAACAAATCTACAAAGTCAGCTTAAATCAAAAGGCTACTACAACTATTCCGTTGACGGCATTTATGGATCCATTACACAACAAGCAGTACGTAACTTCCAAAGTGCAAATGGTCTTAGCGTCGATGGCATTGCAGGATCAAACACATTTGCAGCACTTAATGGTTCTTCTGTAAGCTCATCTTCTTCATCACAGGTAAAAAGTGCATCAACATCTAACTCTTCTGTCGTATCTATTGCTAAGCAATACATCGGTGTACCATATGTTTGGGCTGGAACTACACCATCTGGTTTTGACTGCAGCGGCTACCTACAATACGTATTCAACAAAGCTGGTAAATCCATCCCACGTACTGTAGCTAGCATCTGGAACGCAACAGACAAAGTTTCTTCACCTTCTGTTGGGGATCTTGTATTCTTTGAAACTTATAAATCCGGCCCGTCTCACGCTGGTATTTATATCGGTAACGGTCAGTTCATTCACTCTTCTTCTTCATACGGAGTAACAATCAGTGACATGGATAACTCTTACTGGTCTCCACGTTACCTCGGTGCAAAGCGCGCATAATGGTACAAAAAATAGCCTCCAAAATTGGAGGCTATTTTTTTGTCTTCATTTTGTTTTCTCTTTACCTTTACCTCTCATAACAAGTAGAATACCCCAAAGAAAAAAGGCACGCCTCAGCGCACCTTAACCCATCCTTTTTTAATTGCCTCTACTACCGCTTGAGTACGGTCGTTTACATTCATTTTTTGCAAAATATTGGAAACATGGTTTTTTACCGTTTTTTCACTAATATAAAGGTCTTCACCTATAGAGCGATTGCTTTTTCCGTCTGTTAGCAGTTGAAGAACTTCGCATTCTCGACGTGTTAAAATATGAAGTGGTTTACGATACTCAACTTCTTTGTAACCAATTTGAGTCGATGGTCTTTTACCTTCCGTAGCAAGACGACGATATTCATTCACAAGATTATGCGTTACTTTAGGATGAATATAAGCTCCACCAGATGCAACAACCTTAACAGCCTCAACAAGAGAGTTTGCATCCATTTCTTTCAATAGATACCCTGCTGCCCCTGTTTTCACTGCGTGCGTGACATATGTTTCATCATCATGAATTGATAAAATAATGACTTTTGTCTCCGGTACTTGTTCAATAAGCTGTCTTGTTGCTTCTACCCCATTCACATGCGGCATATTAATATCCATTAAGACCACGTCAGGTTTATTTTCTTCGACAAGACGAAGTGCCTCATCTCCATCATCACCTTCAGCGATCACTTCAAAATCATCTTCCATGTCTAAAATACGTTTAACTCCCTCGCGAAACAAGCGATGGTCATCTATTATTATAATTTTCGTTTTGGTTTTAGCTGCATACATCTCTTACACGCCCTCCTGTTCATGAATCGGGATTCTTATCAATATATATGTACCCTTGTTCGGCGTTGATTGAACCTGAATTGTCCCATTTAATAAACCGACACGCTCTTTCATTCCAATCAATCCAAAAGATTGATCTTTACGAACGTTCACATCAAAGCCAATTCCATTATCTTCAATGGTTACCACAATCTTATCACCATCAAGATTCAGGTCAACACTTATTTCAGTTGCATCAGCATGCTTCAGCGCATTTTGCACCGCTTCTTGTACAAGTCGAAAGATCGCTGCCTCAAGCCGAACGTGAAGTCGTTGGATCCCTTCAAAATAATCGAAATATATCGTTGCCTCTGAGCGATCATCCACTTTATTTAAATACTTTAATAACGTAGGCACTAGACCTAGGTCATCCAAAGCCATTGGACGAAGATCATAAATAAGTCGCCTAACTTCTTTTAAAGCATCCTCAATTAAGGATCTCATATCCTTTATTTCCTTGAATGCTTCATCTTTTCCCTTTTTCTCATAAATTCGTTCAATTAATTGTGACCTTAATAACACATTCGCAAGAACTTGGGCCGGACCATCATGAATTTCTCTTGAGAGACGCTTTCTCTCTTCTTCCTGTGCTTCAATAATTTTAAGCCCATACTCTTGTTTTCTTCTAGCGTCTTCAATGACCTCACCATAGAGTCTTAGCTCTCCTCCAAGATAACTAAGAACTGTTGAGATTTGGCTCATAAAAGACTCGGCTTTTTCCGACGTATTTTGCAGTGAAGAAATCCGCTGTTCTAGATCTGCAATCTGGTCTTTAAGGCGCGATTCCTTCTCCATACTAACAGATAGCTTAATTTGGGCTTCTGAAGCCTTCTCATAAGCGTTTCTAATCTCCGGCTCTCCATAGTCTTGAAAGTTCTTACTAATCTTTACAAGCTCAGCTCGAGCGATTCTGTCCATATGAAGCCTTTCTTGCCTGAGACCCTGAACGGTCTCTAATTCTTCTTTTAATAATTGAAGTTGATTATTGATCTGCTGACATTCGTCATGAGACAGCTCTCCAATTTCGAACAATTTTGATTTACTTGTGTTAATACTCTCCATTGTCCTGTCAAGAATGACATCTAATGAATTTGGATCAAGCTTCTGAAAATCCAAGCTAACCCCTCCATTCCTTCAAGGGACGGACACTAAGAAAAGATAGTCCAAAAGTACTTCTTTTACAAAATTCGTATCTGACCGTCTTTTTATGACTTGAGGATATATATTTGATGGATTAATTTAAGAAACTTATAATAAGAAAGACACTAACCGGCCTTATTACTTTCCCTCTTAAATCACAATCTTTAATTATGTACTATTCGATGGTAAGAAACAAATCCCTTTCATTCTAAAGAATGTTCAATGATTATCTTGGAGGTTAACCAAATGCTTACTTCATATTATACAGTCAAAGGTGATGGAAAAAACGAAATCACTATACAAAAATCACGATTTATTGCACATGTAAAAAGGACGCCAACCGAAGAGGAAGCGCAAGAATTCATCCAATCGATCAAAAAAGAGCATGCAAGTGCTACGCACAATTGCTCAGCTTATTTAATTGGAGAGCAAGACCTTATCCAGAAAGCTAACGACGATGGAGAACCATCGGGCACAGCAGGTGTACCAATGCTTGAAGTGTTAAAAAAACGAAACCTAAAAGATACTACGGTAGTCGTTACCCGCTACTTTGGTGGAATTAAACTAGGCGCAGGCGGTTTAATTCGCGCTTACGGTCAATCGGTTTCAGAAGGGCTGAATGCGACTGGAATCGTAGAGCGAAGACTAATGGAAAAAATGACAACAGAAATTGATTATTCTTTATTAGGGAAAGTCGAAAATGAAATTCGTTCATCGAATTACTTATTAGATCAGATTGATTATATGGAGAATGTACAAGTTCAAACTCTTATCCAAAGCGGATTAGAAGAGCAGTTTACTGAATGGATGACGAATATTACAAGTGGACAGGCGAAAATCCTTTCAAATGGACAACTCTATAAAGAATATGATGTCTAAAAAGATTACTTATTAATTCTAAAGGGTATTGGTAATTAAATGTACCTCTATCATTCAACATGAAAGTCCCTTATTCGGGAAAGATAGTAATGCCATGAGTGATTTTGAAAGAATGCACGCTAAGAAACCTCTTGCAATACACACTTATTTTGATATGATATGAAAGGAATGAATTACTATTCCTCAGTTAGAGGGGGATTTTATTGTATTCGTTAACAGAGTATATCATAGCGTTTATCATCTCTATAACCGTCGCTATCATTGCTACACCAATTGTTAAATATGTATCACTTAAATTTAAAATAGCCGATAAACCAAATCAACGGAAAGTTCATAAAGGGCTTATGCCTTCAGCTGGCGGACTTGCTATTTTTGCAGGTACTGTCGCAGGCTTTTTATATCTTAGTCCTTATTCACCGTATATGCCAGAAATTATTATCGCTGGAACACTCATTATTGTTTTAGGCGTTTTTGATGATAAACTGGCTGTTTCACCGAAAGTTAAACTTGTTGGTCAAATTATTGCCGCTATCATTGTTGCCTCATCGGGACTTCAGGTTGAATTCGTTTCACTTCCATTCGTAGGTAGAATTGAGTTCGGATTTATGAGCTTTTTTATTACAGTATTGTGGATTGTTGGGGTAACGAATTCCATTAATTTAATCGACGGTCTTGATGGATTAGCTGCAGGTGTATCCACTATCGCCTTAGGTTCTATTTTAACAATGGCCATTCTTGACCATCAACTTGTAGTCATTGCACTAGCCGTGATTTTAATAGGTAGTACTCTTGGCTTCCTGATCTTCAACTTTCACCCTGCAAGCATTTTCATGGGAGATACCGGAGCTCTTTTTCTTGGGTTTGCCATCTCAGTAATGTCTATGCTAGGATTATTCAAAAGTGTGACGGTGTTTAGTTTGATCATCCCTGTTATCATTCTTGCAGTCCCCATTTTTGACACATTCTTTGCTATCATTAGACGAATATTAAGAAAGCAAAAAATCTCAACGCCTGATAAATTTCACATCCATCATTGTTTACTAGCTATTGGATTTTCTCACCAATCAACCGTGATCATTATTTATCTTCTCAGCTTTTTCTTTGGTATTACTGCCATTCTATTCTCAGCGTCTACGCTGTGGGGATCACTTTTCTTGCTTATCTTATTGCTTGTTGTGATTCAGTTTACGGCAGAACTCATTGGTTTAATTGGGAATCAGCGGAAACCTTTAATCAATACATTAAAAAAACTACTTGTTTTTACAAGTACAATGAAACGTTAAAAAGCATCCATAAGCGGATGCTTTTTTTCATTTATTTAGTTGAATTTAAAGTAGCATTTAGTTGCTGACTAAGTGAAGCTACACTTTCTTCATCTGGTTTAAAATAATACACATTGTTAATCCTTTCATCCGAACCATCAATTGTAAGGCTTTCGATATCAGATGAGCTTACACCAGAATAAGCTTTTTGAAGAGCAAATAATTCAGTTGGCTTCAAGTTCGTTTCGATGTTATTTCCAATGTGCTGAGCAATGTCGTCCAACTTTAGTAAACCAGATGCTGTTGAAACTTCGTCCATCGCAGCTTTTATAACCTGCTTCTGTCGATCACTTCGACCGAAATCACCGCGAGGATCATCCTTACGCATTCGTGCATAAGCTAGTGCCTCTGTTCCATCGAGGTTCATTGGGCCTTCTGTGAACGTTGCTCTACCACCTGGTACATCGGTATGCGCAATGAAATCGAATGGGACGTCCACCGTTATACCGCCGATTTCATCGATCACATCTTTAAATCCTTCAAAGTTCACTTTCACATAATAATCAATTGGAATATTCAAGAAATTCTCTACAGTGTTAATCGTCATTTCTGTTCCACCATAAGCGTGAGCGTGAGTAATTTTATCCTCAATCCCTTTACCAACAATCTCTACTCTCGAATCTCTAGGGATACTTAGTAATTTGACTTTTTTTGAATCTGGATCAACTGTCGCTACCATTAGCGTATCGGTCCGACCATTTTCGCCGCCTGTAGAATAATCCTCTATTCCCATGATTAATATCGAAATCGGATCCTTCGTTACTGCAACCTCCGCATCACGAAGGGCTGATTTTTCTCCTCGAGATAATCCCTGATAGGAGCCAGATGCTGCATCATAGGCATTATAGGCAAGATAAGCACCATAACCAATAAGGACAAGAACGATCAACAGTGCAAACGTTAACAGTCTGCGAAATAAGCTTTTCTTCCGTCTTCTTTTTATTCTTGATTGCTTTTTCATTAAAATTCCCCGCTTCTTTCAAGCTTCTCCAATTTCACCGCTACCTTGTTAATAAAGCATGGTAAAATTCAAGCAGTTTTTTTTCCTCGCAAGACCAATTGTACGTATTTTCAAAGGCTCTTCTGGCATTTTCACCGAGCTCTTTTGTTTTACTCGGGGAACTAAGAAGTTGATTTAGTTTCATGGCTATATCTTTAGAATCTTCGGGATTAATAACTAAGCCACCCTGACTATTCTCGATTACTTTCGCATAGTGCGAGAAATTTGATGCGATAATAGCATTACTAGCAGCCATATATTCAAATAACTTGTTAGGAAGGGCAACAAGATGGTTGGGGTAAGGTAGATACGGAAGAACCCCAATGGCAGAACGTTCGACATATGTCGATATCTGTTCGTATGGTACCCTGCTGATGAACGTTACATTCAGATCAATACCCAACTTGTTTATAAGTTGATCTACTTCCTCTTTAAATGCAGTCGATTCAAAACTACCAAGAAAGAGCAATTTCGCATAAGGAGCTTTTTTCACAACTTCTCCAAAACCTTCAAGCAGCTGCAATACCCCCCTAATTTTCGTAATTCCCCCCAAATAGATAATTTGGTTTTTATCTTTTTCTTTAGCTGCTTCTGGAAACATTTGTTTGAGAGGGTAATTTTCAATCTTACACCCATTATAGTGGCGATAACGACGACCAATTTCTTCTGTGGTATAAATCACACCGCTCATTTTCATTAACGCCAATTTTTCAATGCCAACATAGGCATATTTCATAGGGACTTTCACTAAATAAGGAATATATTCCCTCCCCATGATTGTATTCGGGTAATGCTCATGCACATCATAAATAACTGGCTTTTTAAGAAACACCTCGATCATAACCCCTACAATCATAAGCTCAGGGTCGTGAAAATGATAAAGATCCGCCTTTGTTTTTTTCGCAAGTTTATACAAATGAAAAGTTGACTTAAGACGCTCCTTTACACCTGAAGGACGTTTAAAGGTAATGAGAGGAATTTCTTCAGATTCAGCCACCTCAGGCTCTGGAGCAATTAACACAACGTCATAGCCTGCTCTTTTTAAGCTTTTGCATTGCTTATGATAAATACGTCCATCATATGGAGAATGAATAGACGTGATGACACACACTTTTTTCATTGCGACCAACCTTTTACATTGTCCTGAGTAGATTCTAATAAGTGAGCCAGGTTCTTGGATAGCTCCTGACGATTATATTTTAACAACATTTTACTTCGTACATCTTTCTCTAATAACTCCATAATTTTAGGATTAGAAGTCGCTTCTAACACAACGTTCGCAAGCGACTCAGCATTTTCTGGTTCAAAAAAGAGTCCAGCATTTAAACTTTTGACAATTTCTTTTGACTCTCCACCAATTCCTAATAGAATCGGTTTATTCATAGCCAAACAATCAAATAGTTTTGAAGGAATCGTGATTTCAAACAGCGGATGATTCTTTAAAATAACAAGACATAAATCAGCAGCCGCATAAAAGCCGTTCAATTCCTGTTTCGCACGGCTGTCGAGGATCAGAACATTCTGAAGAGCTTTATCCTTTTGATACTGTTGCAAACGTTCTTTCTCAGCCCCTTCACCAATAAGAACAAAGGTAATCGAAGAGACATCTTTCAGAAAATTCGCCGCTTCAAGTACAGTTTTCAAGCCTTGAGCAATTCCCATGTTACCCGCATATAAAATAATGAACTGATTCTCCAGACCGTGCTCAGCACGAATCCTCACTCCCTCTTCAGGTACTAGAACTCCTGTCTCAGTTGGATTAACACCGTTAGTAATCACATCGATTTTATTTTCAGGGATCCCCTTTTCAATAAGGTATTGTTTGTACCCATGCGTAACTACAACAATATGATCAGCTTGCTTAAAAAGAAACCATTCTAATTTCCGAGCCAGCGTTAATAATTTTTTATTATTAATTTGATTTAAAACTTCTGCAAAATCCACCCATAAATCTCGAACTTCAATCACGAATTTGGCACGTTTCAGTTTACTTAATACATAACCGGAAAGCCCAACAAAAAGTTGAGGGGTAGTAGCAAAGACGACGTCAGGTTTTTTAGCAAATAATCCGGCTATGATAGAGGTTGTCATAAATGAAAAGTAATTCAGCATTCTTCTGAGCTTGCTCTTTTTTGTATCTTGTACGACAAAAGTACGAATAACATTTAAACCAAGGTGCTTGCTCGATTGAAATATTTTTTTGGAAGAAACATGATTAGGAAATGATGTAACTACTGTTACATCGCAACCTTCTTCTACCAAGTTCATTGACATATCATAGGCGCGCGCCTGAGCTGCACCTATCTCGGGCGGGAAATGTTGAGATATATATAAAATCTTCATAATGAATCCTTTCCCTCTTAACCAGAATACGACATAAAAACACTTCTTTCATTATACTTCGTTATGATTCGAAAGAAAAGTTGATTGAGGAATGGATCAGAAGTGTAAACAAAAATTTACACTCAGTTCATAATTCCTATTGTTAAATTTGTTCCATCCACTATTTTTGCTAACAACAATAGCTATTTACGAGTAGAAGCGGACGACATACAAAAAGCCCGGTATTTTACCAGACTTTTTGAACAGTAGATAATGTTTGAAGTAGCTCAAAGTATTGGGTGACGACTTGATTAATTGAATAGTGTTTTTGTACCTTTTGAATTCCCTTTTGAATTTGCTCATTTCGTTCCTTTTCATTATCAAGGAGACTATCCACAATAGACTCACACGCTACCAAATCGTGTAATTCATATGTTAGGCGCCCTAAATCCCCCAGATATATTTCAGGAATAGCTCCAACCCTCGGTGCTACTGCAGGGCATCCACAAGCCATCGCTTCAATCAAACTCATCCCAAACGATTCTCCTTTGGAAGTGCTCACTGTACAACCACCGCTTTTGGCCACCATTGCATACAGCTTTGGCATTTCACTATACTCCATCCGGTCTATCCAGTGAATACTGAGCTCTCGCTTGTTTGCTTCCTGAAAAAGGTGCTTAGTTGCTTTTGACGAAGCAGTCTCTCCACCGACAATCCAAAAAACGCAGTCATCTCTCTTCTGAGAAATTCGTGCTGCGAGGTCCAAAAAACCTTGCCAATTTTTATGATCATTGAGTTTTCCAACCCAACAAATGATCTTTTTATTTGTAATCGGTTCTACTTCTTTGGGGGAAAACAATGTCGTATCTAGACAGTTTGGAATGACATATGTTCGCTCTTCGGGTGCAGAATAATCTTCTATAATTCTGTTTTTACTATAATTCGAAGGCACAATATACCCCTGGAAATGGCGTTGATCCTCTTCTACTAAATAATTTAGCTTATAAGATATACCATGTACTTCTTGAATAATGGGGGTCTTGCAATGAACTTCTATTAAGTAGTCCGTTATTTCCTTCGTGTCAATTGCAATAATTAAATCGAAATCATGTTCTTTTATATACTGATAGATGGTCAATGGTTCTGTCATAACATGGATTTTCTCGTAATCTCCAAAGGCCGTCTGTCCCCCATGATCGGATAGAAAGATAAGGTGGGGATCACTAATCGATTTTAGAAACCCAAGTCTATTCGCAAGTTGTGTCGTCACTCCACCTAGTAATAAATAGCGATAAATATAGAGGATTTTCAACGAGCGTTCCTCCCCTCTAAGTGTAAGACAGCTTCCTCTAACAAGACACTGACTTTCTCTCCACTACCATAAGAAATAACTTCCTGATCTTCTAGTGGAGCACTCCATTCTTTAAAATGAAATATAGGAATGCCTAAGCTTTCCATCTTTACAAGCGCGGAGGTTGACGCCGAATATCGAAATGGAAGGATGCCACCTGTCCATCTTCCGACTCTTTTCATTAAATCAACATCGTTTGCATACTCTCTGATCGTAAGTCTTTTCGAGTTGATAGGCTTTGAATCTGGTAGATTGTACCCTATTAACTCTATACCTAGACCTTTGTTTTCCACGAGCAAATCTTTGATTGCTTGATAATCAATGCAGTTTTTTCCAAGATCACCAACAAAACCGATTACAATACGAGAAGATTCATTAGTTAATGTGTTCACTACAGGATTTTCTTCCCTTAATTTAATGGGATGCATGCGTCCCATTGACACTAGAAAGTGACTTGGATCAAGACTATTCATCAGAAATAAGTGAGCATCACGATCTACTATCTTTTCTGGTAAATAGAAGATACTCCATTTCTTCCACTGCAATCGCCCCATTCTTTTGGCTATTTGGAGATCAGAATGAGTAATATACATTTCTGGCTCTTCAAATAAATGGAGGCTTCTCCAGAATTCAGAAGTTGAAATTTGTAAGAACCTCGATCCATCAAGGTGAATGGGATTTATCAATTCGTTTTCCTCTTCATAGACGTAAACGACATTTTTACCCCTATTCCTCAGTGTTTCCACTAACTGATGTGCAAGCTTAAGACTATTTTTTCTATATACTTCGGAATCCCAATAGACAATTGTCATTTTTCCTAACGTTGAAAAATGAGCTAATTGCTCTTCAGGTCTCATTTTGTTAAGTTTCACTATCGTTTCTTCCGGCTCTTGAAGAATGCGCTTTTTCTCATCACTCGTTAACTGGATTTGATCAATTCGCGCTTCGTGCTTTTTCTTGATAATAGGGAGCAGCATAAGAAGTTTATTCTTTTCTTCAAGCCTAACTACTTCCTCATTTCTTTTCGTTTCTAGCTCTTTTTGTAACAAGGCAGCACGCTTAGCTTTCTTTTTCACTATGACTTTTCTTATTTCTTCAAGAAAAGCTTTCCCTGCCTCCCCATAATCTGTAGGGGGATTTACAACATTTCGTCCAACCCAACTCACGTAGTGTTCATCAATGCGCATATCAATTTCTTCAAAGTTATGAAATAGTGTTTCCCACTCATCTCTTAATTCTCCTGCATGTTCTAATGCTTCAGTTACAATTATTTTCCCATTCGGTTTAAGTAATCTCTGGACTTCTTTATTCTGCGAAGACATAACTTCGATTAACGTGTCTTCCGTAATAATGGCATCGAAGTAATTCATAGGAAAAGGAATCTCGCTCTTCAAATCCCCCGACCAAAAGGTACTTACACAATCTTTACTTAGTGGATGAGTAAGAACTACCGAGTCTTCACTAGCGAAAATATTTACAACATCTAGCTGAGGATCTTGATTAATGATCGAGAGAATACCTGGTTTTTGACTAATGTGAAGTATATGTTGCCCTGAAGCTCTAGACCCACACCACCTTAGTCTGGAGCGTTGAGATTCAGGAATGGTAAATGACTCATTTTGTAAATGTGTTAATTGATTTTTCAACATACCATTCTCCTGATTCTACTGCCAAAGCAGCTGATTAATTGAATACCATTTATTTGAATTATATATGATTCCACATGATCAAAAAAGGATTAAATGGTAAATTTCGAATGTTTTACATCTTTCCTTAAAGCTACTGTTAAAAAATGAGGTGGCATTCTTTATTATGAAATCAATCGCATGAAGGGTTCTTGCTTCTATTTACAAATAAGCTTCCACTTATTTTATCGCTATTTTCTAAGTCGCTTTCATTTAGCGCATAAACACCAAGAACTATTAGTAAAAAAAGCCGTCGGCACAACCCGACAGCTTTTCATACAAACGTTTATCCCCAGAAATTACGGAGAATTTGATTTTTTTCATTCTCATCTTCAACTAATCCATCGATGTAGCGATTTTCAAATGATGTAGACATGTTATTCGAGTGAATAACTTGCACATAGTTTCTTGGCTCTAACAATTCATGTTTCAGGCTGTGCACCGATAAATGCCCTTTTACAGGGTGGCGCTTTCCTTCTAAATATTCAGCAACGTTATAAATAAGTGTATAAAAAGGTGGTGATTTGATTTTGGCAGTTGCTACTTTATCTGAATACTCGTCATAAAAATAGCCATACTGGTTGATAAGTGCCTCAGTACCTTCAACTGGCTGATGATCTTTTAGAAAATCAAAATAACCTTTGTGGTACATATCATCAGAATCAATGCGGGCGAAGTACACTTCATCATAGTCCTGAATTTCACGTTCTAATGTTTTGTTATAGGCATTCTTAGGCACGAATCTAATATTATCTGGAAGTGGATCGTGCTGTTTAAGAGCGTTCATCACATGCTCTTCT
The DNA here is from genome assembly GCF_056173645.1 of Anaerobacillus sp. QJM3NY_32. NCBI lineage: Bacteria > Bacillati > Bacillota > Bacilli > Caryophanales > Bacillaceae > Anaerobacillus > Anaerobacillus sp. QJM3NY_32. Next base: position 3,666,391 of record NZ_CM149684.1, read on the forward strand.
GAACGCTGATCATACTGAAGAATTGTAGTGAAATCCTGGTTCGTTTGGGCTTTAAGACTTTTGCATGTGTATTTCATGAAAATCTCCATACGATGGTCAATCCATTCTTTCGTTAAACGACTCTCATTCACATCTGTTAAAGCCCAGTTATTAAATGCGATTGGCACTAGAATTTTTCGTTTCATCATCTTCACTCTCCCAAATCCAATTCTATTTATTAGCTGCTACATTCTGAACAATCATTTCAGCCATTTGCTGTGCTCCATTCTCCTTCATAAGTGAAAGAGCACTTTTCCTCATATTTCGATTGTTCTCTTCATCAAGAGCTTCTCGAATCGCTTTTTCAAAATCAGTAGCGCCTGGATCTCTTAAGACGATTGCAGCCCCAGCGTCTCCAGCGATCATGGCTCTTGCCACCTGATCATCTGTTTTTGTATTCTCATTGGGAATTAAGATCGATGGCACTCCAAAATACATCACTTCGTGGAATGTATTATAGCCAGTAGCTGTAACGATGAGATCAAAAGCATTGAAGTAAATCGAATTCGGATAGTCTCTTAGTGTCAGAACACGATCCATTTTTAAATCCATTCGATTACCAATAATGGATTCCCCAATTACCACGAAAACATCATCTCTCTTTAGCAGTTCATTAAGAAGAATAGAAATCGTTGAATGAATGTCATTGATTTTACCTGCTCCAAGCTGAACATACACCATCTTCATACCTTCTGGGATATTCCATTGTCGACGAACACTCTCACGATCCTTTAGCTCTTCTCGATCAAGATATAACACTGGCTCACAGTACGTTTTCATTCCTTCTTTTCGCATACTGTTTTCCCCACCAGCTTCACCTGGAACATAAACCTCGTCGAATTCTGCTTCTTTCGATTCCACTAACTCTGCTTTACCTTCTTTATGCTGTCCTCGCTTCACCCAGATCTTTCTCAATCCGTCTTTTTTACGCATTGAGGCAACAAGACCCGCATAAGGAAACGCACCATCAAAAACAATCGTTTCTGGCTGGTGAATACTAATAACCGTTTCAAGATGATCACGTAGCATCGCATTCCACTGCTTTGCGCTCATTTCTTTAGGAAAGAGCATTTTGGAAGGTAAGTGGTAACCTAGAAACCCTTCTTGCAATATCAAGTGCATGGCTGAACTCGTCGTATGAAAAATAATTTTCTTAGATGGGTCAATACGCTTTACTCGTCTTGCAATAGCCAGTAATCTCGTGAGATGTCCAAGACCCGCCCCGTTAGTTGGTACAAAGAGAATGGCATTTCCATCATCGATCGGTTCAATCTCAAATGATCCAGAACCATTCTTAATTCGACCTAATTTACCATTTTTAGCGTCCCTGTAAATTTGAACAAGTCGCTTCGGAAGTCGAATGGCTCGACCGAATGATTTTGTTGATCCCATGACAGCATCACCAATTAAATATCTAGCCGACGCATTTGAATCCAAGTGGTTTACGATGTGCTGAGCACGGTTGTATTTCTTTGTGATCTGAGTAATCTGTTTTTCTTTCTTTTTTGAATCATTTTTAAGAACCTTAAGCTGTTCACTAAGCTCTCGAATTTGAAACTGTTGCTGAATCATTTGATCAAGATTCTGATTTGCCACCGCTTTTGCAATCTCATCATTTTCTTGATTGTCACTCTTTTCTTGGACCACAGGATGACTTTGATTCAACTTTTGGAGTGCTTTCTCAAGTTTCAAAATCGCAGCTAGTAGGCCACTTGTAACCTCTTGCTTGATCCGTTCTTCAGGAAGTGCAGTCCGGGGTTCTCCCAGGAAAAAGAAATAACCATCTTCAAACCCCGTAGAAGTTGCTATGAAAAATTGGTTTAAGCAAAGAACAACTTCTGAAATGTCCTCTGTAATTTCTTCATTCATTGGTAATTTGACTGCAATCGTACCATTGATGTCTTCGGAAACTAAACCATGTAACGTTCCAAGAAATGCTTCTTCAAAGAACCTTTTTGTAAAGCTTCCTTCTAAAAGCACCATGTCTGTTTGGTATGAGCTTAGCTCTTCTGAACGATAGAAATTCGCTTTTTGAATTATGATATTTTCCTGAAGCTCTCGTGGCAGTGATTGATATGACTCACTCTTTCGTTGCAGTTCCTCATCAAAACGAACAAGCTCCTTCACACGTTGATCAAGTCTTGCTAGTTCTAATGAAGCTTGTGTTTCCCCATTACCAGAAAGAATAAGAAGGGAATTTGCTTTTCTTCCGCTTGCGATCATTTTGTTGTTTAAGCAACCCTCATTAATAGAAACCTCGATATTTTCTGTATAAAATGGGCTAACATCAAATTTCATGTAGAATTCTCCTTTTACTTCAATTACTTAGGATTCACACTTGAGTTTTCTTCAACATTCGTCGGTAGATCAAAGTTCTGCTGTCCACCTAGTAGCGTCACTTTACCTTTCGAATCTTTGTAGTTCTTTGTTACATTCCGTGTGTCATAAATGAGCTTAGAACGATCAATGACATAATCATAATCTACTGTTGTGTGATCAGTCGCGATGACAACGAGATCAGCGTCATCAAGGTTCTGGTCGTTGAGCTCAACGGAATAAACAACTTCTTCTCCATTCTTAAAGCTTGAAACAAACGGATCATGATAATACACGTGTGCTCCCTTATCTTCAAGAAGGCGATAAATTTCAAGTGCTGGAGATTCACGTAGGTCATCGATGTTTTTCTTATATGCCATACCTAAAATAAAGATTTTAGATCCTTTAATGGACTTCTCATTATCATTTAAAATATCTGCAGCTTGATTAAGCGCATAGCGTGGCATGTTTCCATTCACATCACTTGCAAGTTCAATGAAACGGTTATAGAAATTAAACATCTTTGCTTTCCACGAAAGATAAGCTGGATCAAGCGGAATACAGTGTCCACCAATTCCTGGACCAGGATAGAAAGGCATATAGCCAAATGGCTTCGTAGCTGCTGCATCAATAACTTCCCAAGCATTGATTCCCATTCGATCACACATCATCGTTAGCTCGTTCACAAGACCGATATTAACGCTACGGAAAGTGTTTTCAAGAAGCTTAACCATTTCAGCAACGCTTGTTGAGCTAACAGGAACGATGTTTTCAAGGAACGAGCTATAAAGAGAGACTCCGAGTTCAAGACATGGCTTTGTTGCACCACCGAGCACTTTAGGTGTGTTTTTTGTATTAAACTGCTGGTTACCTGGATCGACACGCTCAGGTGAGAAACAAAGGAAGAAATCTTCACCCGCACGGAAAGAAGTCTTTTCTTCAATGACAGCTTTAATCAATTCATCTGTTGTTCCTGGATAAGTTGTACTTTCAAGAACAACTAGCGTTCCTTCTGTCATAAACTCAACCAATTTTTCAACAACGGCATTGATGTAAGAAACGTCTGGCTCTTTTGTTTTAGCAAGAGGTGTTGGGACACAAATACTAACAGCATCCAATTTAGAGATAACTGAAAAATCATCTCCAGGGAAGAAGTTCTTACCAATAATGGCCTCTACTTGGTTATCAGAAATGTCCATTACATAACTCTTCCCGTTATTTAGAATGTCCATTTTTTCTTTAGATACATCGATTCCATATACTTCAAAACCCTTTTGTGCCATTTCAACCGCAAGGGGAAGTCCTACATAGCCAAGTCCAATAACTCCTACACGTGCATTACCTGTTTCAAACTTCGTTAACAATGCTTCCTTCATCTCATTCATCCTTTATAAATGTAATAAATTCGTGTTGATTTGGGATTCCCCTACTTTTTCATAACGGAAGCCAGCACTCTCTGCCTGCTCCTTATTTATTAAATTCTTCGTATCATAAAGCAACGTATGACGCATCAAAGGAGCTAGAGATTTAAGGTCTAACGCCTTATATTCATTATGATCTGTTAAAATAATGAGACAATCTGAATGGCGTACAGTTTCTTCTACTGTATCAAATTGGTTTTTAATCCGCTTATCGACTACGTATGGATCATGAACTGCACACTCAATTTCCATATCTTCAAGTTCCTGCAATATAGTCAGTGATGGACTTTCACGCGCATCACCAATATTTCCTTTATAAGCAAGTCCAAGTAAAGATACTTTTGGGTTTGCAACTCCTTCAGTTCGCTCCTTAATTTGGTTGGCGATCCTTTTCGGGACATCATCATTGATTGCTCGCGCTGTTTGAATCAACTTAGCATCTCCTGGGCTTGCTTCAACTAGAAACCAGGGGTCAACTGCGATGCAGTGCCCTCCAACACCTGGGCCAGGTGAGTGTACGTTAACCCTTGGATGGCAGTTAGCCAACTCGACAGCTTTCCAAATATCGCATCCCACCTGTTCTGCAATACGCGCCAATTCGTTAGCTAACGCAATATTCACATCCCGATACGTATTCTCCATTAATTTTACCATTTCTGCCGTAGTTGCATCAGTCTGGTGAATCATTCCTTTTACAAAGATTTTGTAAATTCTCTCCGTCATGATACTCGAGTCACCATTCACGCCGCCTACTATTCGATTATTATGAACAAGTTCATCCAGTAATTTACCCGGCAATACCCGCTCTGGAGAATAAGCAACATACAAATCTTTTCCGACTTTTAAGCCCGATGACTCTAGAATAGGTGACAGCACCTTCAGCGTCGTGCCAGGAGGGCTTGTTGATTCAAGAATGACCAGGTTCCCTTCCTTTAGTAAAGGCTGAATCATTTTAGCCGCCGATCGCACATAATTTAAGTTCGCCGTTTTATCAGGATTAACTGGCGTTGGTACAGCAATAATAAAACCATCTGCTGACACCGGTTCTGTTCCAAAAGTTAAATGACCTGAATCAATTGCTTCAACCAGCATCTCACCTAGACCAGGCTCTTCAATGTGAAGCGTCTTATTTTTTAACGTTTCGATCACGTGCTCATTAATATCCACGCCATGCACTTGAACGCCGTGCCTTGCAAACATGACAGCAGTCGGTAACCCGATGTATCCAAGGCCCATTACGACAAGTTTCATAATTACAACTCCTCACTCACAGTAACTTCAGAAATTAAGATCTACGAATTCTCCTTACTTACTTCGAAAATAATTCACCATACATTTGAATTAACTTTCGGGATTCATTCGGCCAATTCAATACTTTACTCGCTTCATTACATTTTTGTACGTAATAATCGCTTCTTTGCTGAATAGCTTCAATACCTTTTACAATGGCTAGTTCATCTTCTGCAACAGGTAAACCAAAGTCATATTCTTCTAATAAATAGGCTTTCCCTGGATGGTTAGAAGATACTACTGGAAGCCCCATTAACATATATTCGAATATTTTATTCGGTGTAGAATAATAGTTATTTTCGCTTACATTTTCGTACATCACGAGTCCAATGTCTGCTTCCTTTGTTAGTGAAAGTATTTCTGAAGGCGGTACTTTAGGATGAAAATGCACTCTTGAGGTGAGCTTCTGTTCGTCCACTAAACGCTCAAGTGCTCCCTTTATATCGCCATCGCCAAGCAAAACAAGGTGATACGGATCAGGCAAATGATTCATGGCTCTGACACAAAGCTCAATTCCGCGATTTTTCGAGAACCCTCCTTGATATAGAAGAATGATCTTATCAGTAGGTATCCCAAAAAGATGATGAAAATAATGATCATTTTTACGCTCTTGTTCCAAACGAAGGAGCGGTATATTCTGCAAATAAATTGAGGGTGGTAGTTCGCCATAGCGTTTATTGAATTTATCGATCAAAAACGGATTTACGGTAATAAAACGATCAACATGTTTCATTAACTTGCCTTCCAAATAATAACCAAAACGTCGATCAAGCGGATTGCGACCGGTCATTTCATTAAAAAGTTCATGGGAGTCGTAAATCAACTTGCTATGAAAATGTTCTGCTAAACGCTTACCGGTATCGAGCGTATTTAAATCGTGACAGTGAATCGCATGAATGGTTTCAGAAGCCATCGTTCCCTTTACTTTTTTGTAAAACTCGTAGCTGGCATATTGATCCTTCGCCAGCTTCACGGCTGGATTTCTAACCATTTTCGCTACAACAGATGGTTTTCGCGACGGTCCAGTAGCCATTCCCTTCTTTGCCTGTTTTGTTGAAATGGCTAGCTTATTAATCTTGATCAATTCATGCAAAAAAGGCGGATCAGTATCAAATTCATTTAAACAGCAAATGGTTACCTGATAGCCACTTTCGGCAAGCGCAATGGCTTCACGTTGAACCCGTGCATCGTAATCAATGTCTTTAAAAAGAACCATTAAGATGTGCTTCATTTTTTCTTAGCCTTCATAAATTCATCATACTGCTCGACAATTTCTTTCGTATCTCCAACCGCTTTTTGCTCACCGCGGTGAATCCAGACAACCCGATCACAGATCTGCTTCACAAGACCTGATGAATGCGTAACGAGAATAACGGTCCGATCCTGTTGGATTTTCTCTAATATGGCATCTTTACATTTTTTCTGGAACGCAGAGTCCCCTACCCCGAGAACTTCATCAATCAATAGAATTTCTGGGTCAAGCATAATAGCAGTAGAGAACGCAAGTCTTGCTCTCATACCGGATGAATACGTTCTTACCGGTTTATAAATAAAGTCGTCTAGCTCGGAAAATTCAATAATCGCTTCAAGGTTATCATCGATTTTCTTTTTGCGATTTCCTAACAGAAGGGCATTTAGGTAAATATTCTCGATTCCGGATAACTCAGGTTGAAACCCTGCACCAAGAGAGAGTAGCATCGGCCGCTTCCCTTCAACATGATAAGCTCCCTGATCTGGTTCAATTAAGCCACTCATTAGCTTTAAAAGGGTACTCTTTCCTGAGCCATTTCGACCAATAATACCAAGAACTTCACCTTTCTTTACAGTGAAATCTAGACCCTTTAATGCCCAAAACTGCTTTTTTTCTTTGCTAAGCAATTGTTTCAATGGATTATCTGAATGCTCAGGATAAGAAACCCAAATATCTTTAAGTTCAATAATGTCCTTTTTCAATTAAATCACCTTGGCATATTGTTTGTCGTATTTGTTCAAAATGCGTAGTCCAATAAACAATAGGACTAGTGAAATCGCTAATATGATGAAGAGATTATCCCACAGTGGCTGGCCTTTATAAAGTAAGATACTTCTATAGGAAACTAGAAAATCTGTAAAAGGATTTAAGTAAAGAAGACCTCTTATATTTTCAGGCACCGATTCCATTCGAAAGAGTACTGGAGATAGATAAAGCAATGTGCGCGAAATGTATTGCATCATGTTCTTAATATCTTTTAAGTACACGCCAATATGAGCCATAATAATCATGATTGGTAGCAATAAAAGAAGGTTCAATACGATTAATATAAAGAAATTCAATGCGTTAACTGTCAACTCCACTCCACTAAAGTAGAGGAACAAAATCATAATGACAGAGCTCACAAGAAACTTAAATGTGTTAACACCAAGTCTCACTAGAATAAAGGTTAGCTTCGGCACATAGACCTGCTGCAAAATTCGCGCTTTTGAAGAAATCGCCGTAGTCGCATCTACCATACAAGCGGTTGCCCATTTAAGCGGGATTAAACCTGTAAAAAGATAAACAGCGTAATCGTCTCCACCTCGATCTAACACAATCCCTACGAGAAAATAATAAATCGCCATATACAGAATCGGATCGACAATCCACCATAATGTTCCAAGATATGTTCTAGCTGTATTCGATTTCAGCTCGGATACGGTTAGGTGATAAAGCAAATCTTTGTTGTTTCGCCAATCATTAAGTAATTTTTTAATCATTCGCTTGTTAACTCCTAATCTAACTGCATTTATATTTCCAAACGTCATATTATATTTTATATAATTCCGCTCCTGTCGTCTACCAATATCAGAAGCGTGGCATCCTAGGTAATAACCCTTGCTATATCGACTTTTCTCTACACTTTTTCGCTCATCTCCCCCTTTATTCAACCGTAATTTACAAAATCTTAACGTTTCTCAAAAAGTAGAAACGATTAACTTATTCTTTCATAATTCAACCTGAATTGCCATCTTTTGTCGAATAACTTTTGGAGTTCTCCCACAATAAAAAAGCAGCCCAGTCGGCTGCTTTTTATTGTCTTATTCGATTTTGGTTAATTCCGCTATTTCTCTTTCAGCGTTTTCTTCTGTTGTTTCATATACTTGCTTAATCATTCCCACACTTTTTGCATAGAAAATCGTCATGATCATTTGATCTTGCCTTTTAGTAACTTGAATTACGTCATGAAAGCTGCCATAAGGAACTTCAACTTTATCCACCGTTGTTATTTCTATTCCATCTTGTTTTTCGGAACGATCGAACAGCGTCTCTACTTCCTCTAATGACTCGTATCCATTTAGTACACTTTCCTTACTACTTGATTGACTTTCTTCTACGATGGAAGCTCGATCTTTCGTCCATTGAACTACCTGAGTCGTTTCCATGTCACCAAGGGTAATAACTCTTTGAATATATTCTTCATTTTGATCAACAATGTATTCTGTAAAGAGCTGTTTCCCTTGTGACTTGAACGTTTTTGTTACACCTGTTTCAGGTCGATACATCATAAAATTCATTTCGCTACTTTCGCTCGTTTCTCCGCTGACCTTACTCGTTTCACTTGAGCCATTTTTCAATGACGCTGTCCCACACCCAGTCGTAAGAAGTATCACTAGAAGTAAACTTATTCCTATTTTTTTCATATCGGCCTCCATACTTAAAATAACTATAAAAGTCCTTAATTAGTACAATCGATTAGCCACCTGGTTTTTAGGCTTATCCTGAACTTTTCCACCTACAGTGAACAGTGATGTTACCCGATTCTTCATTCCAAATTCAAATAGAGCATCTTGAACAGATGAATTCAATTCATCGTGTACAAGTATTAGCGGCGAACCTTTTTGTGAAGCAATCGCGGAAGAAACCAGGGCATCCGGGAAGTCCTGACCTATTGAAAGGAGCACGGTGTCTGATGCCATTTCATCACTGAATTCATTTAAAATAGCAGAAAGCGTTTCATATCTTGTTTCGCCAGCCAAACGCTTCACAGTAGTGCCATTCAAGTTTCTCAACTGTTCTTCTAGATTTGAAGAAATTGCAGCTTCGCCACCAAGGATAGCTGTTCTCTTTCCTTTTACATACGAGAGAGCTTCCGCTGTTATTTTTTTCTTATCAGTTAGAATAATCGCCCAATCGGTTGATGAAGCGATTGGTGCGCTTGCCAGCGCATCTGCATAGCTCAAGCCATTCGCTACAAACACACCTTCAACATGATCAAGTTTCTCATTAATCATAGAGTTTGTTTCATACCGATCGATTCCACCAATTCGTTCTACTGATACCCCTAATTGTTTCACTTGCGTTTCAACCTTATCTGAAATCGCATTTTCTCCACCAACCAAAAGGGCTTTATTAGCACCCAATCGATTGATTTCTTTTTCGGAAAAGGGGTCAAGTGAAGAGCCTCTAGTTAACAGGATAGGCGCGTTTCCTAGTTGGGCAGCAAGAGGGCCAACAGAAAGGGCATCTGCATAACCTAATCCATTCGTAAGGACAACTGTCTTTTCTTCTTTACTACTTTTAAATCCATTAGGATAAATTTCTTTTGATATTTTTACAGCTGTTTCAAATCGGTCGCTTCCAAAGAGGGCTTTACTATTAAGAGTCTTTGTAACATTTTCTCCGGAAATGTTCGTCCAAAGAATATCAGAAGACGATCGATTGATCACTTTTACATTTTTCATTACTTTAGCCGCTGCAATGGCCTGACCCTTTTCATAATAATTACCGTGACTTGAGCCATCGTTGCTCTGGATTTGATAAGGGCGCGTTAAATAATTCGACCACTCGACCGTGCCTTGCTTCTTATCAATCACTTTCGTATTTTTTCGCTCTTTTGCATAAATAATGGCATCCGAAAGCTCAGTAAAAGACTCAGCTTCGGCTTTTCCTTTACTAAACACCTCATAGTTTACTTTAGTAGAATCATAGATCGTTTCCTGCTTATCTTTATCAAATACCGTGACATTCTTAAGCGTCTTAGCGAAGGTTATCGCATCATCTCGTGAAGTGAATTGCTTAATTTCATTTCCGCTACTGTCTTTCACTTCAAACACTTTAAAGAATTTAATTGCAGCCTGAGCAAGCGCATCAGCTGCATCATTTTGGAAACGGGTTGTTTTGATCAGATTTTCTTCTGAAGGATTCGACATATAGCCAAGTTCTACGAGCACAGACGGCATCTGTGCATTTCGAATAACAAAGAAAGCCTGATCATTTTGGATACCCTTATCGAGCAACCCGGTTTTACTCAGCACTTGCGGGTGAACGATACTCGCTAACCTGCGACTTTCGGATTCAAAGTTAACTTGAATGGGATCTGGTGGGTATTCCTCATCCCATGCTGCCGCTTTACTATAATAGTAGGTTTCATATCCTTTTACGAGCGTGCTAAAAGGGTAGGCATTGTGATGAATGGAGATAAAAAGTGAATTGTCATTATTCCCCTTTACGTAATTGTTTGCGATTTTCGTTCTTTCAATCAAATCTTCCTTTGAATCTTGCGCAAAATCTCGATCCGTTTGTCTTGTCATAAATACCTTGATATCGGTTCCTTGCAATTTTTCTTTTAGTTTTAAACCGATTTCAAGTGTCCCAACTTTTTCATAAAAGCCTGTTTGGTCCCCAGAATAACCAGACGTACCTGTAAAACGTCCCCCATGTCCAGGATCAATAACTATGTATTTTTCTGCTGCAGCAAATGACGGACTGAACAAAAACACGATCAACAAAAGAAAAAAATGAACAATTAACCTTTTCTTCATATCCCACTCTCCTATCATGGTAATCTATTACATTTTATTATAGTATGACTGGAACTTCTATGCTCCTTGACAAATTATTCTAAAATGTGTGATTTGGACGATATAACATTAGCATCAAAAAAGCCTTTCTGCACTCTAAGCAGAAAGGCTTTTCATCATTTATTCAACAAATGGGGCGGGCTTCGTTTCAGATACTCCATAATAATATAAAATCGCTTCAACGATTCGCTTAGATGCTTCACCGTCTCCATAAGGATTAGATGCTTGAGACATTTTGTAATACTCTTCCTTACTTGTGAGAAGAGTTGATGCCGTGGAATAGATCGTCTCTTCATCCGTTCCAACAAGTTTTAGTGTACCCGCTGATACGCCTTCAGGTCTTTCCGTATTTTCTCTTAATACAAGAACAGGTGAACCAAGAGATGGAGCTTCTTCTTGCACACCACCCGAATCCGTTAAGATCAACGTAGCTCTTGATGCAAAATTATGAAAATCAATCACATCAAGAGGTTCAGTTAAATGAACACGTGACTGTCCACCTAGCACTTCATCCGCTAACTGTCTAATAGCTGGATTTAAATGAACAGGAAATACCACATGCACATCATCATATTCATTTATAATGCGGCGAACTGCTTGAAAAATATTCCTCATTGGTTCTCCATGATTTTCACGTCGGTGTGAAGTAAGCAGGATCATTCTCTTGCCATCAATTTGTTCTAAAAGTGGATGAGAATAATCCTCTTTCACAGTATGCTTCAAAGCGTCAATTGCTGTATTTCCAGTAATATAAATACGTTCTGTTACTTTTCCTTCATTATATAAATTATCAAATGCTCGCATCGTCGGTGCAAAATGCAAATCAGCAAGTACACCGGTCATCATACGATTCATTTCTTCTGGATATGGCGACATCTTATTAAAAGACCTTAGACCAGCTTCCACGTGACCGACAGCTACTTGATTGTAAAAAGCAGCTAGGCTTGCAGCAAACGTCGTCGTGGTATCACCATGAACAAGTACGAGATCGGGCTTTTCTTCCTTCATGATTGAATCTAGACCATTTAAGGCTCTCGTTGTAATATCAGCAAGCGTCTGTTTGCTTTTCATGATATTGAGATCATAATCTGGCTCTATCTCAAAGATAGATAAAACTTGATCAAGCATTTCTCGATGTTGCGCTGTTACAGCAACAAGTGGCGTAATAAATTGTGGATGCTTTTTTAATTCGTTCACTAGCGGCGCCATTTTTATCGCTTCAGGTCTTGTCCCAAATACACTCATTACTTTAACAGGTGCCATGTTGACTCTCCTTTTGGTCGAATGATGGTGCATGTTCAGTACCATCTTATTAAAACACACATAAAAAAGCAAAAGCCTTCCTATTCATAAGGAAGGCTACCTATTTAGTGACCACTGAAATAATCCACGATAAATTCTCCCCAAACTTCAAAGCCTTTATCATTTGGCCTTGAGTCTACTAAATAGTCTTCTATTTCTGTACTATCAACAGCTGGCCAGACTGACCAGTGATCTAAATAAATGAGGTCATTCGCTTCAGCATAATTTCCTAACGCATTGATTTGAATATTATAATAGCCGGGGTCCGCAATTGGGTTAGAGGGCATTAGCATAATGCTCACACCAGGTAACGACTCGTTTAACTCTGACATAACAGTCGAAAGATTCTGGTGCCCTTCATCAATAATAACCTTCCCATTGTCATTTAACGTAAAGGCTTCTAATACAACAATATCTGGATTTTCGTCGATAACATCATCATATAACTCATCCTGAACAATCGTCTTTGTTGTGGCTTCTTCAAAGGTGAACGCCTTCACAGTAAAAGCCCCTTTCCAAAACGACTCTTCCAAACCTTTTTCAACGCTTTGCTTGAGTCCATTTTTCTTTGTTCCAATCGATTCAGACCCAACAATAGCGACTGAAATCGGATCAATAGAAGACATTATTTTTTCCTGTACCTGCTCTGGAAAATTGGAAACAAGTTTTTCTAAATCCTTATCACTTACCGGCTTTTCATTAAGTTCACTATTTCGAGTATCTAAATTCGAGTTTGAATCGACTTCTGCACTAACACTCTCACCTGTTTGAGCAATCTTATCGTCCCAATGAAATTTTCCTGATATTACAAGTGCTAGACACCCAATGATCGCAATCAATAATACTACATTCTTCATACATTCCCCCCTGAAATCTGTCGAATAATGGTATCTATTAATATTATTGTAATAAAGGGAAAATGATTGCAAGTATAAATTAAAAAAGCCGCTCTTTTTTAGGAGAGCGGCTTTTTGGGATAATTACTTATTTAACCATTTGTTTAGTTGATTCTTCACATCTTTGTTCACGGCATTTTCTCCACCAAGAACTTTAGCTCCAGATACATCCGTTGTTGTAAAGTACTTAACAAGATAAGATTCAATCTCTTTCGGGATTTCATCACTCTTCACAAGGAACATACTACCTTGATCTTTCACAACAAGTGGTGCAGCTGCAAGTGCATCCGGGAAGTTCATTCCATTAGCAACAAACAGTTGATCTGTATTTGTACCTAGTTCTTTATGAATTTCAACAAGCGTACCAAAACGGTTTGCTCCGGCAAGGCGTTTTGTCGTAAGCGATAGTTCATCAGTCATATCAACTACCTCATCTGAGATTACCGCGTCTCCACCAAGAACATATACTTGCTTACCTTTCATTAGCTTTTTCGCATCTTCAGTAAGCGTTTTTCCATCAGTCAGTACAATTGGCATATCGTTAGCACCAGCAATGGAAGCTGCACTTAGGGCGTCTGCGAAGTTTTTACCAGTAGCAAGGAAGACCGCTTTACTAGTTGAACCTTTTTCAGCAAGCTTATTAATAATTTGAACGTTCGTATCATAACGAGTGTCTCCGCTAAGGCGCTCGATATCAGCTGTACTTACGCCTATGTTTGCAAGCTGCGTGTTTACTTTCTTCGAGATTGCATTTTCGCCACCAAGAATCATCACATTTTTAGCTTTTAGGCGAGAAATTTCGTTTAGAACTTCATCTGAAAGCATACCATCTTTATTAGCAAGTAAAATTGGTGCATCGTAAGCACTTGCTAATGGTCCAGCAGATAGTGCATCCGGGAAATTAAATCCAGTTGCGATGAATACTGTATCAGCAGTAGTTCCTTCTGGGTACATTTGCTTTGATACTTCAATAGCCGTTTCAAAGCGATTGTCCCCTGCTACCACTTCTACCATATCGCCATCTGTTTCAACAGGCACGATTGAAAGAACTTCACCAGTCGCTTTATCTTTCAAGAATACTCCAGCTGTATATTTACCACTATTTTCTGGTGTCGTAATTTTCACATCCGTCGTTGCTTTCTTACCTACCCCTAAATCAAAGCTAGACTTACCAGTAACTTCAATCTTACCGGCACCTTTTTCACCAGCTTCAAGCACCTTCGCTTCTGTAACAGAGAGATCGAAATCTGTAGTATCTCCAACCGTTGAATAACCTTCTACACGGATTGTATATTCACCATCTGGAAGATTTTTAACAGAGAACGATTCTTCAGAATCTCCGTCTGCATCAATGGCAATATAATCCCCAATCGTTTTACCATCTTTTGAACGATAAAGGTAAAGATCAAGATCATCGCCCGCATCACTCGTATTGCCGATTGCTACATCGAGAGAAATATTATTCTTCAAGGTCATTGTCTTATCATAGACGCCGCCCTCACCTTTGACTGTTTCACGGCTTTTCATTGTTTCAGGCTTACTAAATGCGCCGCCTACTACTTCTACTGAGCGTTTCGTAGATAAGTAGTTTTCAAATGTGACAGATTTAGATACTTCACTTCCCGGCATAGCGCTACCAAGCGCAATTCTTCCTGGGCTAGATACAATATCCTGAACGAATGCTTCTAGTTTAAATTTGTTCATATCAAGGTCGTCTTTTGGAGCTGCAGTACCATAGACCGCTACTTCCCAAACACCAGACTTAGGACTTTTCGCAACATAGTCTTCTACGCCAATACCATCATAACCAGCATACCCCTGGAATGCGTTAACCTGATCGCCATCAGGATTCATAACAAGCATGCGAACACGTCCCTGGAATTCATCGTTTTCTTTAAGAGCTTCCAAGGCAAATCGCACTTCTTGTGCGCCTTCTTCAACGTTAAAGAAATAACTCTTCGTCTTCGAAGACTGCACTTCATCTTCATGTGTTAAACGGAAACGATCTTCAGAAGTAAAGTCTTCTCCAAGTATGATGGTTTGGAAAGAACGTGCTTCTGCATAAGCGGTATCTGGATCATCGATCAAAAGTGTGCCTGCATTAACACCAATATTCATCTTGCTCTTATCATACTTCACAGTCATTTCCTTAAATTCACCTGGTGCAAGTTTGATGCTTTTCACAGAAGGAGTAAACCAATCAGAGTTTGATGAAATATTAAGGTTTTTCGTCTCATCTGTTGGGTTTTCTACCGTTACTTTAACTTCTTCAGGTACTTCTTTGTTTCGAACATAAAGTCCTGGTCCACCAGAAACTTTCTCACCGTGGTAAACCGTTACATTGACTTCTTTTACTTCATTAATAAAATGCTTGCGAATGTATTCATAGGCTGCGGGTACATCAATTAGACCAGCACCTTCTTGAACACGCGTGTAGCCGTCCACATGAACAGCTGTTTGAATAAGTGCTTCACGAGCAAGCTCGTAATCGAACGGAATGCGATCTTTAAGGGCAGCTTGCTTTAGTGTTGCTACCGCTCCAGCTACATATGGAGAAGACATACTTGTTCCTTGAAGAACTTCGTAATTACCTAAATGCTCTGGGAAAGAAGCATAAGCAGATCCTGGTGCTACGAAGTCTGGTTTTTGTTGACCGTCTTCAGTTGGACCGTTTGCTGAGAAGTACCATAGACCTTCACCTTGTACTGGAGATCCATCTGCATTTTTCCCATATGGGTAGTATCCATACTCAGTTGCCCACATCTTACTGTTAATGTATGCTCCAATCGAAAGAGCTTTCACTCCATCACCAGGAGCACCTACAGAATCCACGCCGGGTCCATCATTACCAGCAGAAGTGACATAAATCGTATCGAATAGCTCGCCCATATCTTCAATGATTTTCGCATAAGCACCGGATCCATCATTAAGGTCTGGTGAGGAGCCAAGACTCATGTTTACGACATCTGTACCAAATCCACCTAACTCTTCAGGTACAGCAGCAAGATACATTGCATTCGCAATACTCCAGCCGTAAGTTCTGCCGGCGGAGTCAAATACTTTTAGACCGTATAGATCTGCCCCAGGTGCTACACCTTCAGCTGCTACAGCGCCAGTTTCATTTTCTCGGTCTGGCCCATTTGCAGCCGTAATACCAGATACGTGTGTACCATGACCGTCACCATCAAAGAAAATTGTTGCAACTGGGAATGGATACAATGTTGAATCCGGGAATTGATGACCTTGATAAGTAGGACTAGGACTTGCAATTCTAAAGTTAGCACCAGCTACTTTGTCTTCGGGGTTAAGGTCCATGTTATCAACATCGCCCTCGCCATATGCTTTTTCGTCAGTGAAATCTTTGTCCTGATCGATATCGATATAGACTTTGTCATCTACGAGAAGAACATCGAAATTAGCATCTCCTGTTCCATCTCCATTTAAGTCTCTATACAACGGCTTGCCTTTTCCATCTACATCATAAGATGCTGGATTCAACGTACCGAAATAATATGTATCGTCTTCCGCATCAATACCTTCTGTTTTATATGTGTCTTCTTCTACAGTAATAGAGTCGCCTTCAGCTGCTTCCTGCTGAAACCACACGTCTCCTTCTCCTACTGTATCTACGACGCCTTTAATTTTAGAAGAAATAATTTCGCCTTTTTCATTATATTGAGTAAAGGCTTCGTGGCCTGGATCGACTCCAGTGTCAATAATCCCTACTTTCACTCCTGATCCATCGTACTTGTCGTGGAATTCATCAACACCGGTTGCTGAGTGAGTTTCTTCGGTTGCAGGTTTAACAACATCTTCAGGGTTTTTCACTTTCGGTTTAAGATCAGTATCTTCTTTCGGACCTTCATCCAGCACGATTTCATTGTTCGCCCCGAGCATACCAACAGAGTCTAAACGATATACCTGTAGAACTTTATTTGTTGGAACTTCAGCAAGATACAAATAGTTGTTTGTATTCTTCTTTACTTTCACTCCAAGTTTTTCAAGCTCTTTTGTAAGATCAGCCCCACCGTGTTCTTTTGCAACAATAATTAATTCCTGTTTTGATTGTTCACTTGCAGCAAGTGAGGCAATCTCCTGTGTGACAGGAAGCTTAAATTTCTTCGTTTCTGTTAAAGCGGCCTCAGCTTTTTCTGGATTATACGTCATTCCCGCGAATGAAGAAGCAACAAGAGAAGCGCCCGCAACAATAGTCAGGACTTTTTTCTTAAACGTCATTTAATTAAATCCCCCTTAGTAATTTGTGAAGTTCCTGCAATCGATCCTCCTTATGAGTGGAATTATTATAATAATTCACTATTTTCAGTTTAATTATAAAGAGATTAAGAGTCAATCTTTAACTGTTAAAATTGTGAAATTTTTTGATAATTTGTAGATATTTTAGGACTTTTGTCCATAAAAGCTTAATAATGACGTAGTGAATAAATCCTCTCAAACGCTCAGTTAACTAGATAACATAAAAAGAAGCGTCAGTATTTTCACTGACGCTTCTTTTTTATTGAACAAGCATTTGATCAATATCCCAAGCTTTTGTTTGATTTATGGCTGCTGGACCACCTAGAATCCGATATTGATTTATTCCTTGATTATTCAAATAGAGAATGGACTTCTCTAAAGAATTATTCTCTCTAGTAGGGTGAACCAAAATAATAGAATGACCTGATAACGATGCAGCCGCCCCGCCAGTTAAAGCATCTGGAAACTTAAGACCAGTAGCAAAGTAAACTCCCTCACTATTTTCTGCTACTCCAAACCTTAGCAATACTTTGAAGTTTGTATCAAAGCGGTCTTCTCCCCCAATTCTCTCCGTATTGGAAGATGGGATTTGAGAGTAGACTCTCTTACCTATGATCGATTCTCCACCAATAACATAAGCTTTGTCTGGATCAAAATCGTTCAAAAAACCCTTCGTTTCAGCTGGTAAAAAATCACTTTTCGTAAAAAGAACAGGGGCTCCGAACCTTGATGCAAAAGATGAAATAGACAAAGCATCTGGGAACTTTTCACCAGAAACGATGAATGCTTCTTTTGTCTTTTCACTACCGACGATATTCGCAATTTTAGTCGCTGTTTCATAGCGGTTATCTCCTGCAATGCGTGTACTCGATATCCCTTCCGCTTTAAGCTGTTCTGTAATTGCTTCAGGAATTGCATTATTCCCACCTATAACTAAAACATGATTAGCAGATAACCTACTAAGTTCCCTCATTACATTGATAGATAGACTATTTTTTTTCGTGAGTAGAATCGGACTACCAAGCATAGAAGCAAGCGGAGAAGCGGCTAAGCTATCAGGAAATTCATCTGAGCGAGCAAGTACTACG
This sequence comes from Anaerobacillus sp. QJM3NY_32, assembly GCF_056173645.1. Lineage (NCBI taxonomy): Bacteria > Bacillati > Bacillota > Bacilli > Caryophanales > Bacillaceae > Anaerobacillus > Anaerobacillus sp. QJM3NY_32. The sequence continues at coordinate 3,684,814 of NZ_CM149684.1, forward strand.
AAGCGACCTTTCTTGTTATCGCCTCCAATGGATAGCGTTTGTTCCTCCAACGTAGTCCAATTATTTTTGGAAATTTCGATTGCTGTATCAATTGCAGTGTCACCATAGATACGGTTAAACTCTGTTACTCCGTTAATAGCTCCTTCCATATTTAACACGCCACTTCCAAGGTCGTATGAACTAGTCAGAGCACTAGCCGTTTGCTTTAATAATTTAAACGTTTGCTTATTCGTTAAATATGGAGCATATTCCTTTAGTAAAACACCTGATGAAGCGACAATTGGCGCAGACATACTTGTACCTTTGTCAAAAGCATATTCTCCATTCAATGAAGTACTATAAATGTCCGTGCCAGGAGCAGCAATATCAACTAATGATCCATAATTTGAAAAGGAAGCTTTTTCTTCAGTTCCTGTTTTAACAGAGGCTACGGCTAAAACGTCAGGATAAGCCGCTGGAAAAACCACTCCTGAATCATTATCATTACCGGCTGCACCTACGATAAGAATATTTTTTGAAATCGCTTCTTCAATTACAGTTCTTAGAGCAAACGAGTTATTATAGTTTCCTAAACTTAAATTAATTACATCTGCATCGTGATCAATTGCATAACGAATACCTTGAACAACGGTTGATAAATTGCCAGTACCATTTTCTGTCACTTTAATTGGCATAATCGAAGTTCCACGCGAAGGAGAAACTACCCCTAGTTGATTGTTCGTTACAGCTCCAATAAGTCCAGAAACTTTTGTACCATGACCATCAATATCCTGAACCGATTTAGACGGTTCCACTAGGTTAATCGCATCTACAAGATTTGGTTTTAAATCTGGATGAGTCAGATCAACTCCTGAATCAATTACCGCAACCTTTAATGAACTTGATTCAACATTAGCAAGCTCCCACCCTTTTATGAGATGAATCTGGTCGATCCATGGCTTTTGATATGATAAAAAAGTGTCATTGGGTTGTACTGAATCCATTAAATAAACTGGTTGGTCCATTTCGACATGCTGAACATCTTTATTTGCTTCAAACTGTTCAATCATTTTATCTACTTCATTGACAGGTACATTAATGACTTCTACTTTGGTAGAAAGTTTCGAATCTCTTGATGGACTTTTAGTCTGTTCATATGTAACAAGAATACGCTCTGTCTCATTATCAGATTCCGCTTCTGATAATTCAGGATTTACTGAAAAGAAGAAACTGCATAATAACAATAGAAAAATAGTTTTTGACTTCAGTTGTGACACCTCTCCCATGATTGAATAACTTCATTTCTGCTATCTCTAGTCTATAACGAATTTTTCGACAAATCACTAGAATAGTATCACAATAAGAGTTAGAAAAAAATGGTTTAGGGGGAGTAAAGTCGCATATATTTGGGAGTTTTATCGCTGAAAAAGGGGTTAAACACGTTCATGTAGAAGATTTTGGTGTTGTTGCTGGATTGCCTGGAGTTTTTCTTCGAGGTTATGTTGTTCTTTCCGCATACTTCCAATAATTTGAATCAAACTCGTGATCATTGTTTCTACGCGTTCTAACCGATCTTCTTGCATTTTCGACACCTCCTTTTCATTTTCATCATTTTACCATATAATGGTCAGTATCGTTCGAAAATTCTTTCGACAAACTCATGTTGGGAAAACTACGTCGAAAATAGGCATTTAAACCCTATAAATTCGTTTATATTTCCCAACCTCAAAACTATTCTCTTTTCTGAGAATTTTTAGTAAACTGTAATCAAATAGTTCTAGGAGAAAGGGAGCAAAGAATGATTGGAGCAAAAATCCGATACTTCAGACAAATGAAAGGCATCACTCAAGAACAACTTGCTTCCGGTATCTGTTCTATTCCTTATCTAAGTAAAATTGAACACGGACTTGCCCAGCCAAGTGAAGAACTTGTCGAACATCTATGTAATGAGCTAGGTGTCTCTTTAGAACAGGTTGATGATGAAGATAAAATGAAAAAACTTCATCTTGATCTTGATGCCTGGTACAAAGAAATGCGTCTTCGTAATTTTGAAGAAGTGATAAATTTTAAAAACCGTATTGATGAAGAGATTGATGGTGTAGAAGATCCAGATACTTTAACTAAATATCTCCTTCTATCATTTAGATACCATATATTGTTAAGAGAATCTGATAAAGCTAATGATATTTTAGAAAGACTATATCATGTACAAGAAAGATTATCTGAACAACTAGAATTTTATTACTTTTACTTTTTAGGATTATACTATTACCAGAATAGTAAGTTTAAAGAAGCAGGTGAGCAATACAAAAAGGCGCATTTTCTTCTCACTTCTATGAAATCGAATTCGGCAGAGTGGGCGGAGTTTTATTATCAGCAGGCACTTGTTCATAATCGCCTTAGTCAAATCACATTATCCAACAATCTAGCAATCAAGTGCTTGGAGATGTTTAACAAAGAGTATAACTTTAAAAGAGCGTCTGATACTGAAATATTGTTAGGCGTTAATAATAGAGTCATTTTAAACTACGGAGAAGCAGAGCATCACTTTCAAAATGCTCAAAAATATGCAGAGTCTTTCAATGATAAAAGATTAAAAAGTATTATTTATCACGACCTTGGATATGTGTATTCTTGCCAAAATGAATCTGCTTTGGCTTTAAAATATTATCAACTAGCATTACAAAACAGTGAAGTCCATGAGATTGAAGATCGAGCTAAAACAATTTATTTAATTGCTTCTGAGTATACAAAAAGCGGTGACTATGAACTAGCTCGTAATTCAATCGATGAAGGAATGGAACTAGTCACTAAAACAGAGTACTTAGAATATATTCATCATTTTAAAGTCTTGATTTTAAAACTTAATACGAAACAAAGTGAAAATCAAGAAATGCTCCTGAAAGAAGCAGTGGAGTATTTTGAAGAAAAAAATCATTGGTACTATGTTTCAGAGTACGGTGAAATGCTGGCAGACCATTATTTTAATAATGGCCAATATAAAAATTCAAGTTTTTATTTTAGGTTAGCGAACGATGCCAGGAAAAAAATCATGAATTAGAAAGGGAGAAATAAAATGAAAAAACTAATGGTAAATGCACTACTTATTACTAGTTTGGTAGGAATAGTTACACTTGGAAATCACGATAGAGTACCTGATTCCCATGATAGAGTACCTGACTCAAGCCCAGCAAAAGCTGAAGTACACATCTAATAACCAAAACCCGGCTCAGTTTGAGTCGGGTTTTTTATTTGCCCTTCCATCCTCCCCAACGCTATACTAGTCATAATTTAATTCGAATAGGAGAGTGCTAATATGGCTTTTTATATGTTTGATGTTGATGGCGTTCTAACAGATGAGAATGCTAGACCAGATAAAGAAGTTGTTAAGATGATTGAAAAGCTAGCTACAGAGGGACATATTCTTTCTTTCGTCACAGGGCGTTCTAGAGGCTGGCTTTCCGATCACCTCTTCCCTCTATTTGATGATGAAATTGATTGGTCTTCCCTATATTGTGTTTCTGAGCACGGGGCGATAAAAGGGCGCGGAACCGATATTTCTTCCTGGGAGCTAGATGAGGAATATGTGATCGCGGATGAGGTAAAAGATAAACTATATAAAGTTAGTCAAAAAGAACAATATGATGGTCTTATTCAATGGGATCAGACAAAAGAATCTATGGGTACGGTTGAAGCTGTTCATGGTGATCCTGGTAATAAAGAGCACTTAAAGAAAACACGAGAAGCTCTACAGGAATACGCAGATGATGTAGGTTCGATTTCTTCTAAATCTGGTAATAAAACAGTCGTTTCCACTTATGGGGTCGATGTGATTCATCCAGATTTGTCTAAAAAAATTGGAGCGACGTGGATTATTGATGAAATCCAATCTGCCGATAAAGTGTTTGTTTTTGGAGATAGCGGCGGCGATATGGTTATGGCTGTAACTGCTAGAGAGCATGAATTAGATAACATTACGTTTCATTGGGTTGGAGAAGGTGAAACACCAGAAGAAAAGAATATCACTTCTATTTCAAGCAAGAAGTCCTATTCAGAAGGAACGAAGGAACTTCTAGAAAAGCACATTGGCTAATCCAATGTGCTTTTTTTATTATACTAGCTCAACTGGTTGATTTTTATCAATAGATTCATAGCAAGCTTCTATCGTTTTCAAATTATTTACTGTCGCTTCGCCGGAATATGATGGTGTATGCTGGTTTTCAACACAACGCGTGAAATGTTCAACCATAAGTGTATACTGCTCACCTTCAGCCATTTCTTCTCTCACGTTGCCTTCGCTATTTTTAATTCGAATTAAACCACCAGCTCCAGGCGCGTCTGGACGGTATGCAAATGGAACATGAATACTTCCTTTTGTACCAAGAATTTCATAGGAATTGCTCATTTGTCGTTCAAAGCTACAATCAAATGAAGCTGTTACTCCATTTGCAAACGTAAAGATTCCTGCAGCCGAAAGATCTACGCCAACTTCCTTAGGAATGGAAGCCTGAGCGTAAACTTTTAATGGTTCGCTTCCAATAATGAACCTAGAGGAGTGAATACAGTAACATCCCACATCCCAGATGCTGCCACCACCTAGTTCACTGTTGAGACGGATGTTATTTGGTTTGTCACCGATATAAAATGAAAAATTAGTACGCATATGCTTGACGTCACCAATTTCACCTGAAGCAATCACTTCTCTTACAATTTCATGTTGGGGATGGAATTGATACATAAATGCTTCCATAAAAATAACACCGTTGTCTTCACAGGCTTGCACCATTTGCATGGCATCACGGGCTGTAATGGCAGCAGGCTTTTCGCATAGTACGTGCTTTCCTTTTTGAGCCGCTGCAATTGTCCATTTTTTGTGTAATGTATTGGGAAGTGGAATGTAAACCGCATCGATTGATTGATCATCTAGCATCGCTTCATAACTGTCATGATAATGCTCAATACCCATTTCTGCTGCAAATTCTCTTGCTCGACCACTACCGCTAGCAACACTTACCACTTCAGCACCTTGAGCATTTTGAATAGCTGGAATAACAGCTTTTCTAGCAATATTGGCTGTTCCCATAATACCAAATCTAATTCCCATATTTAGCACTCCCTTTCTAAGTATACTCGTATAATTTTACCATATTATCCCACGAAGAGAACTGTATCAAATTCTTTCATTCTTCCTACCATTCTACCCCCAGCGTAATAGCGTATAAACCGAAACATTAAGTAATCCCTTTAATCCCCCCTTTTGATTATAAGGAAAACAAGAGCCGTACTCGTTATGACGAGTACGGCTCTTTTAATTAGTGATTCTTACATAGTAAGTTTTCATTTATATTAGCAACTAATCTACGAGCTTCTCTAGCAGTAACAAAACGACTGACTCAATCTACAAATCGCTTGATCACTTCCATAAGCTCAGGGCGAATATGATGCTCTAAATCTTTAATTTGAGATTGGTTACGGTATTTTTTTTCAATAAGATCTCGCTGCTTACTATTTTCTAACAACCAGTGCAACCAGTGCTTATCATCCGTTTCCGTAAATGCTTCTGTTTTTTCGTACTTGTTATGTAGATCTTTCAACAAATGACCGAGACTTTTCTCTGGATGTTCATTCCAATATGTTCGTAAAGCATCGCACAGTATTTCAATTTCTTTTTCCTGGTGCAAGACATCACATCCTTATCTGAGTTTATTTTGCTATATGTCTCTCGTTATGTCCACGTTCTTATAAAAATGAAATTACCCATTTTAATTATAATAACATAAAACACCTCTCTATTTTTAAGAGAGGTGTCCATTGCTAATTTGATAGTTTATCAACTGTTTCTTCAACAGGTTTACTAATAGCAGCTTCCCCGCCCAAGAAGTAGTATTCTCTACTCATTGATTTCTTAACATACTGTTCAGCTTCATTCGATAGTTTATTTTGCTTCGTTAAAATGACTGGTGCGCTCATGGCAGCAGCAAAGGGCGATCCAGGAAGTGCATCAATAAATACATCTCCATTTGCAAAGAAAACACTCTTATTTTCAAAATCAAATGTTTCTGCAATCTTCACGCTTGTTTCGTAACGATTATCGCCAGCAACTCGTTTGACCGTTGAAGTTGTAGCAAGTTTGTCCTCAACAACACTTGAAACCGCATTTTGCCCACCGATAATCGTAGCCGCAACAGGTTTCGTTGTATTCATATACGAACCAGTAGCTTCACTTAACTTTTCACTATTAGTCAATAAGATTGGAATTTGCTTTGAAGCTGCATAAGGAGCGATTGATAGAGCATCAGGGGAAGTGTCATCTCCTGTTGTCACGATCACTTGATTACTATTCCCTACTTCATTAGCAACTGCGATTGACGTTTCATATCGATTTTGACCGCTTATTCTTTCTACATCAGAAATATATCCTTTAGTAGAAAGTTGATCAATTACCTTCTCTGAAATGGCTGCTGGTCCACCTAGAATATAAATCTTTTCAGGTTGTAAACGATCTAATTCTTCCTCAACGACAGAAGGCAGTCCCTCACTTTTTGTTAAAAGTAATGGAGCATTGTACTTCTTAGCAAGAACGCTTCCCGTAAGAGCATCTACTGAAAGATCTCCTCTTCCAAGTACAACAACATCTGAGGAATGCTTCCACCCATCTTTTGATATAGCTACGCTAGTTTCATATCTATTATTTCCTGCAAGTCGTGTAATCAAGTTTGTTTCAAATGATTCTTTGACTAATTCTGTCCCAGGATAATAGAATGATAGAATTTGTTCGTAATTACGTCCATCTTTGGACTGTTGATAAGCTCCGTATTGGCTCATTCCAATACCATGCCCAAACCCACTACCTGAGACGACAAATGAATTACTCGTTTGTTTAATTTCTTTCACATAAGGACTTTTCATAATCGTTGTACCAATCATAAATCGGATATTATAAGAAGTATCCTCGATTTTCATCGTATGCTTTTTCAATTCCCCATTTGTATCCATAACAAATCCATCTTTGCTTTTTAAAAAATACTGAATCTCGACACTACCTCTTAATACTTCATCAGATTTAAATGGTGGAACTGTGAAATTAATATTCGAAATATCGGTGATTTTTATTTCATCTGTAGATTTAATTTTCCCTTTAGATAATAGCCATGACTTCATATTCTTTAATTCTGTTACGTTTGAACTTAGCTCAGTCACGTTAGACCACCAGGACTCAGGCTTTTTCAAATCTAGTTTTTTAGTGTCAATTTGTTGCTTTCCTAATGTATAGTCCCAATAATCAAAGCTTGTTATCATCTTCTCATCATATGGATCTACTTTCGTCTGCAAATATGGAATCCAACTACTTCCCCACGAGTTCGTATTGGACATAACCATTCCACCATTTGTGGAAGAATAAAAGGCACCTATGTACTTCCCGTTATACTTTAGTGCTTTTCCAGCAGTTGCATCTACCGCTTCGTTTGTCGTTTGATACCAGTCATAACCTTTATAAACTTGACTGGATTGACTATCCATTAGAGAATCTTTCTGTGGTAAAGCGAAAGTCCTAGCAGCGATTGCCTGGGCTTTTAATGCTTCCATTCCACCATTATTTCCCCAGTAGGCCGGCATTTCGCTTGGCACTACCCCTTTTAAATATTCCTCAATAGAGAGCGTATTTATCGGACGGATGTACTTTCCATCAATTGCAAATTTCATTTCTCCGAGATATTTTTTGTCACCTATTCCCACATAGCTGTCCATCGCTTTGGATATTGTTGGAACAATCGTCATAGAGTCCCCGAAATCTTCAAGCTGGGTATTGCCTCGATAAAGGACCACTTTACCCGCTTCAGCTTTTACACTGTATTCATCAGCCTGGGAACTGTCTATTTTAATGCTACTACTTTCAATCTGATAACTGCCTGTCACATTAAATTTGATTACGGTCGTATCCTTAATATAGTTTACTAGTTTAACCGTAACTGACTCTCCTGCAGCCTGAACACCATTCATGGATAAAGAAAATGCTAAAATGCCAATCAAAAATGACGTAAAAAGTTTCAAATCTTTTCCCCCTAAGATTTTTTAAGAAAATATTAGTTCTATTCTCCCTTTTTAACACTTTAGCATAAATTTTACATTAAAATATCATCCAAATGACGAATATTACAAAAATAACATAGAATACCCAGGTACATTGTCGAATCTATAGGTTATTTTTACTATAAAAATAATAGTAGTGATTTTTGAAAGAGTATATGTTAATGAGAAATGTTGCATTTTGCTTCTACGCTCTGTTCCAAAACTCAACAGTATAAGCTGAGCTTTCACATTAAAAAAGCTCCCGCTATGCGAGAGCTTTTAAGATGGAGTAATGCCATATTTTATAAAGGATAACGCTATGTAGGCATCCAGCAAGATCCACAATCACATCAGTGATTAACGCTGTCCTTTCTGGTAAAAAAGCTTGAATAAATTCATCCGTCACAGCAAAAATAGCTACAACAATAATGACAATGAATGTACGAAAAACAGATGATTCCCCTTTAAATAGCTGTAGTAAAACTAATGCTATGAAACTGTAAACAAAGAAGTGACCTAGCTTACGAACGACAAAATGTGCCAATCCTAGTTCTCCGTTTTTTTCTAAACTTAACGTCAAAGGTCCGTATTGGAACTCCCTAGACTGGATAATGGAGGATACACTATCCACAATGAAGGGAGATGGTTCATGCCCTATTAGTGTAAGCATTGCCATACATGAAATCAAAAAACCGATTCCTAACCAGCACTGAATACAAACCGAAACGATAGTCCGAGACACCGACATGATTGTCTCCTCCCTAAATAAGCTCTCTTAAGTATCGCCTAATGGGGAAAAGGTTATTCCGTTCGTTCAGCCATTTTCTTTAATTCAAGGGCTCTCTTTTCTAGCAGATTTTTCATATACTTTTTTAAAAACAAAAGGTTTGCGATGCTACCAATTAAACCAAACGGAGCTTCATAACTAAATTCATCGATCATTAACGTTACATCATCGATTTCCTCAAAACGATGAGAATGAACAAAAGATTTAAATGCTCCCTTTGTCATTTCATCAATAAACCAATCTGGTTCCTGCATCCCAGTGATTTTGGCAGTTAATTTTTGCTTAATGCCAAAGTGAGTCGCTTCCCATGTAACGGCATCACCATTGCCTAGCAATCCTTTCGTAACCCCGCTTACCGCTTTCTCATTTGTTTGCTCTGTGCTTCTCATATGTGCTTCAACACTTCTTGCGTAATTGAAGCAGATTTCAATAGGAGCTTCAATCAATGTTTCCAGGTAAATAACAGGCATGTATCAACACCTCCATAATTCTTTAGACCTTATTCTCTACCATTATTTTGAATAAAAACAGGCCATAAAGATTATTTCATAAAATTCGACATTTAAGGCTAAATTATTTAAACAAATGAACCGATAATAAAAATAAAAGACACATCACTTTCACGCGCATTATACATGAAAGTGACGTTACTGGGCGGATTCATATGAGACGAAACTGGAAAACTCCTGAAGAAATTCAATTTCAAAAAAAACGCAAGGAAAAGATCCTTTTCCTTGCCATTCCTATCCTATCCATTCTGTTAGGAGTTGTTATTGCGATAGCCGCTAATAGCGGATTTTAAGTGTTTTTTTACTGTTTTCTTTTTTCTGCTTCGTTTTCTGTTTTTAAAGGGTGGAAGGCTCTCTATAGGAGTTCGATTATTTGTTATTTTAGCGTTTGCTTTACGCTTTCTCAATAAAACCGGGCTTTACGAAATCTTCGAAAGAAAGCATTCACGCTTTAAATATGACATTGGGAAACCTGCTCTACAAAATCTATATTTGATAAAACAAATTAAATGCACTTTCCCAATATACATCGTTTCCAGAATACGCTATACTTGAAACTGTAGTCATTTTTCGACAATTTTTAATTTTTTATGACTTCGTTTTCTTATTTTTATATGCTACTAATCGTACGAGAATGGCAAAATCATTGAAAAATGATGACGCAAAGCTATAGGGACTTCGCGGACTGATTTCCGACAGTCAGCCAGCTGCCGAATACGGCCTCCACTGCGATTGTTGCAAGAACCAAGGGGGATATGAATGATGAGAGAATCATGGCTAACGCCAGAGGAAATCCAGTACAGACGACAACGTAAAGAGAAGATGGTTTATCTTCTTCTACCCGTTTCAGCTATTGTGATTGGAGCAGCTATTGCTTTCCTTACACAAATGACATATTAAAACCGGGGAAGGGGAGCGAATCGTAGCTCTCCTATTTTATTGATCTTTTTTGAACAAAATAAAAAAGACAACCCTCACTTCAGGTCATCTACTTCGCATCGCTCTTATTTGTTACTGATTTACGTAGCTTTTTTATTCCAATTAAAATAAGGCGTATGGCCACATATAGTATAAATAACACAATAAAGCCCTGCAGTCCAACAACAGCGTCTGCAAACTCCATATTTCCTCTTCCGGTGATTTTCTGTTGAATTTCAATGGCAAAAACGACTACAAGCAATACAGTTACCGTATAAATAAACGAAATCGCTGTGATACTCCAATTTGCAAGTATACGGAACAAGAATTGCACAACAATAAATCCTGCCATCCCTAGTAAGCCAATCACCCAAAAGTGTAGTTGTTTATCTGTGACGGAAAAGCCTAGGCTATACATTAACATAATGACAATATCATGAAGCTCATTAACAATGGCAACGATTAACTTGATAAACTCTCCCATATCACACTATCCTTTTAAGTCGAATATTCATTATTCTAGGCGTCTTTCATTCAGGTGACAAGTACCACTAACCATCACCCAGAGCTTTTCACGCAAAGCTCGTCCTAAAGAAAATAAGTAGGTCCATTATAGGTTATTTCTTCTCTACTACTGCCTTATAAAGGTAGTCCTCATTGTTCACTTGAATTTCCGTTAAATCTTTTCCACAATATGGACATATCCATTCTCCTTGATAATTACTGCTATAAGAAGGTTTTTGACATTTATCACACGTTTTCTCTACCATTTCACCACTCCATTCAATCTTTTTTATTTCATTCAGAAATCCTAGTTGTCTCCATAAAGTGTACTGACAAACATATTTTACCAAAGTGGATGGTTTTTTCAAGTAAAAATATTCTGAACTCGAGATATTTTTGATCTGTTATTAAAATTTCAAGCTATGTTATCTTACAAATTTAGATCTCGATTTTTGCTCATTTGAGTAAAATTTTTGTATAAAGAAGCTTCCTGGAGCGAGCCCCCCTCCCCTCAGTAAGAATGTTTACGTAAATAGCTCAATATAAAAAGTTCAAAAAAAATTCGACGAACAGCTAAGGCTGCTTTGTCGAATTATTAAACCGTTGAAGAGACTTGTAATTGATTAATGGTGGGCCGACCTATAGAGATATAGTGTAGTGGATATTTCGCCGTATCTTCTAATGAATAACAATTCCTTCCGTCTATCACAATGGGAGAAGTCATTCGTTTCACATATACATCTAAATCTAGCTCTTTAATTTCTTTCCATTCTGTTATGATGAGTGCCGCATCTGCTCCAGTTAAAACCTCTATTAAGGATTCTTTAAAGATCACTTCTTTAGGCAAGTGGCCTTTAGCATTCGATATCGCAATGGGATCAAAAGCAAGAACTTCTGCTCCTTCTTCTACTAAAGAGCGAGCAATTGGGATAAAGGCCGCCTCACGCATATCGTCTGTATTAGGTTTGAAAGCTAAACCGAGTAACGCTACTCTTTTCCCTTGAAGTGGTCCAACTACCTCTTTCGCTTTTTGAATAAGCTTATTTTGCTGAGTATTGTTGACCTCGATAACAGATTTCAACAACTGAAAGTTATGTTGGTTATTACCTGCAATTTGTACTAGAGCGTTTGTATCTTTTGGAAAACACGAGCCCCCATAGCCAATCCCAGCTTGTAGGAATTGATCCCCAATTCTCTTATCCTTTCCCATTCCAAGAGCCACATCATCTACATTTGCCCCAACTTTTTCACAAATAGCTGATATTTCATTTATAAAGCTTATCTTCGTTGCTAGAAATGCGTTAGACGCATATTTAATTAGTTCAGCGCTTTTCCGATCCGTATGATAAATTGGAATGCCAAAAGGCTGATTAATGTCTTCTAATACTGCGGCGGCTGTTTTATTCTCTGATCCAATAACAATTCGATCTCCATGAAACGTGTCATATACAGCTGAACCTTCTCGTAAGAATTCTGGATTTGAAACAACTTCTATTTTAATGTTCGACCTTAACGTTTGCTCAATCCACTTTTGTATCAGTTCATTTGTTCCTACGGGGACCGTACTTTTCGTTACAACGATACTATCCTGCTGAAGTGATGTCCCAATATGTCGGGCAGCTTGCTGGATGTATTGAAGGTCGGACGTTCCATCAGATCGTTGTGGTGTACCGACCGCAATATAGATCACGTCCACCGTTGCCAATGCTTCCTGATGAGCTGTTGTAAAGTGAAGCCGATCATCCAATAAATTTCTTTTCATTAACTTCTCTAAATCAGGTTCGAAAATAGGCGAATAGCCGTCAGTCATCATCGCAATTTTCTTGTGGTCGACGTCAACGCACGTTACTTGATGGCCGATTTCAGCTAGGCATACTCCTGTTACTAGACCGACATAACCGGTACCGATGACAGCAATCTTCATCTTATATCTCCTTTCTCTTTCATCTATTTTCTATTATAAGTGAGCAGAAATAATTTCAGATCCCCTTCACTCGATCAACACAAAATCTTAATATTTCTTTGGAAAACCACTCCCTATTATGCACGAAATTCGGTATGATAGGGACTAAACTGCTTAAGAAAGAAAGTGGAAAATGCATGAAATGGTTCGGTAAGCGAAAATGGCTTAGCCTCGCACTCTTAATGATGATCATACTTTTCATCTCCTCTAATACCCCTTATCAAAAACAGGATATGAAACCGTTCTTTAAAGGAATGATTTCGATCCAAGAAGAGGATTTACCCCCAATTGAATTCACCTATGATGGTGCACTTGTTACACCTTCAGCGCCATATCAATATGTTGAATTTTTTCTTAGGAAAGGAGCCCATGTTGCCTCGTTCGGTTTACTAGCTTTTTTATGTATCATGGCATGGAAAGAAAGCAATCGAAAAGCATCCCTTATCCTAGGCTCATTAACAGCTTTTCTCTATGCATTATTTGATGAATACCATCAAAGTCTCGTTGAGGGTAGAACGGGACATTTAATTGATGTGCTTGTACCAGACTCATTAGGTATAGTGCTTACGTTTATGGCCTTTGTCATCATCTCACAAAGAAAAAGTAAAGCTGCACGCTGAAAAGCCCCGCTCAATTTGCGGGGCTTTTCAGCGAAATTATAGAAAGTTAAAGATCCTGTCTCGCCTCAGAGGACTGTGATTTATCGGTCATTTGCTCTTCGTTCTCAATATCTTTCCCCATCCCTTTCAAAAAAGTGATTAGAATGGTTAAAGATCGATTAATCTCCGGATCTTTTAGTGCGCGAAGAAGACTCAGATAGCTAGTCTTCTCGTTGTCTTCAGAATGCTCAGCAACATTCTCAATACCTGAGTTTACCTTTAAAAGCAATGGCTCAAGATCCTGAACATTAATCTTTCCTGCTGCTCCAAAGAGAAGCATCAGATTTTTTAACGCCGTTGTATTTTCCGGAACATTTAATAGATCGACGATGACCTTCAGAACGCGGTCGCCTTCTCCAAAAAGACCGTTTAAAAGCGTTAAGATGCCTCGATCTTTCATCCCACCTACAACGCTTAATGTTTCAAGAAGGGCATCTTTATTTTCAATCAAAGCATCTTCAATCTCTCTAAGATCACTCGCGCGTTTCTCTTCTTCAGAAACTTCAATACGTTTGATTTGCTTAATGGCTTTTGCCATAGTTAATGCCCTCCTTTTTCACCATATCTCCAGGGAAGAGATAATCTTTTCTAGCCCATTTCCGCTCAACCATGACCCCTTTTTGAGGCTGTGGATTTCCATAGCGATGATTGATCTTTGGAAGTGGTGAAGTCCCTTTGTCTTTCAAAATTTCCATCTTCGCTTTCACTTCTTTATAAACAGGCGTGTCAGTATCTTTATCCGCCTTGCTACTTGTAAGTAAGTTAATCGCCGCATCATCTTGATCATTTAGCGGAATGTATACTTCTTTTCCTTGCACACGGTCTGTTACAAGACATTTAATCTTAACAGCTCCATATGGTGACACAAGTCTAACTAACGTTCCGTCAGATAACCCTCTTTCTTCTGCTAATTCAGGAGAAACTTCAACGAACGTACTTGGTGTTTTCGATTTAATGCCTTCATTTCGATACGTCATATTTCCTTCATGAAAATGCTCTAGCAAACGCCCATTATTAACATGAAGATCGTACTGCTCATCGTACTCGAGTGGTTTTGTCCATTCGACCGGGAATAGTCTTGCTTTTCCATCCGGAAACGGAAATTCTTCTGTAAAGAGTAGTGGTGAATCCGTGCCATCTGCCGCAACTGGCCACTGCTGACTCTTATATCCTTCAAGACGTTCATAAGAAACCCCAGCAAACATGTCAGCAAGCTGAACAGCCTCAGCCATAATGTCACTCGGACTGTCATAATCCCAACCTGCTCCCATTTCGTTTGCGATTTCCATGATGATTTTCCAGTCGGGTTTCGAATCACCAAGTGGTTCTAGTGCCTGATAGAGACGTTGAAAACGGCGTTCCGTGTTTGTAAACGTTCCTTCTTTTTCAAGGCTTGGACTCGCTGGAAGTACGACATCTGCAAACTGCGCTGTCTTCGTAAGGAAAAGATCTTGCACGACGAAGAAGTCTAGCTTCTCAAATGCAGCGTGAACATGGTTAATGTTAGAATCGACAATTCCCATGTCTTCTCCTTTTAAATACATCGCTTTTAATTTTCCTTCATGAATATGTTCGACCATTTCATGATTATTTAAGCCGACTTCTTCAGGAAGTGGCGTTCCCCATGCTTTTTCATACTTATCACGCACTTTTTGATCGGTCACATTTTCGTAACCAGGCATTTTATCAGGCATGCTTCCAAAGTCACTCGCACCCTGGACATTATTATGACCTCGAAGTGGATAGGCACCTGCTCCTGGTTTGCCATAATTTCCAGTAACAAGAAGTAAATTTGAGATGGCAGTACTCGTATCTGACCCGCCACTATGTTGTGTGACGCCCATTGCCCATAGCGCTACAGTTGTCTTTGCTTCATGGATCATTTCAGCGATTTGGATTAATTCCGCCTCTTTAATCCCTGTTACTTCAGATGCATAGCTCATAGTGTACTTCTCAAGACTGGCGATATAGTCATCAAGACCATTCACGCGATCCTTCAAGAAAGCCTTATCAGCCCACCCCTGATCAATAATATACTTCGTTACGGCAGAGAGCCAAACAAGATCAGAACCTGAAGAAGGACGAATAAATAAATCAGAGCGTTCAGCCATTTCATGTTTTCTCAAATCGGATACGATGAGTTTTTGACCGTTCAATTTATTCGAACGCTTTACCCTTGTTGATAAAACAGGATGAGATTCCGAAGTGTTCGATCCAATAACAATGACAAGCTCAGACATTTCGATATCTTTTATCGATCCAGCATCACCACCGTGGCCTACTGTACGGAATAACCCTACTGTTGCTGGAGTTTGGCAATAGCGAGAGCAGTTATCAATATTATTTGTTCCAATGACACTTCTTCCTAGCTTCTGCATTAAATACGATTCTTCATTTGTACACTTGGAAGAACTAATAAAGGAAAGAGCATTTGCACCATAATCTTTTTTCACCTCAAAAAACTTTCGGCTAATGAGTTTAAGTGCCTCTTCCCATTCTGCTTCTCTAAATGAATCACCTTCTCGAATAAGTGGTTTTGTTAAACGTTCTTCACTATTCACGTAATCCCAGCCAAATTTCCCTTTTACACAAGTAGAAATCCCGTTCGCTGGAGCTTCTACTTGTGGCTCTACTTTTAAGATATCTCTCCCTTTTGTCCAAATGTCAAAACTACATCCTACACCGCAATACGTACATACGGTTTTTGTTTTTTTAATTTCATTTTCACGCATGGACGATTCCATATCAGATATCGCAAGAATAGAATTATACCCAGTTTCCACGTTTTTTGTTAATTCGATCATAGGGCGAAGCGTATCCTGTTGAATACCAGTTAAAAAGCCAGCCTCACCTTCCATGCCTTTCTCCATCATGGCATTACAAGGACACACGGTTGAGCAATGTCCACAAGAAACACAAGAAGATTCATTAATATCAACGTCATTATCCCAGATGACGCGCGGACGTTCTCTCTCCCAATCAATTGTTAACGTCTCTGTTACCTGCACATCCTGGCAAGCTTCGACGCAGCGTCCGCAAAGAATACACTGATCTGGATCGTATCGATAGAAAGGATTTGAATTATCAACAGGGTCTGGTTTTTGTTCGAAAGGAATCGCCTGATGATTCATCTTCATTTGTTTCACCGTATTATGTACTTCACACGTGCCGTTATTGTAATCACAGACAGTACAATAAAGCTCGTGATTATGAAGAATACGATCCATTGCAATATTCTGAGCTTCCTTTACGTGAGAAGCTGTTGTGTTAATGCTATCTCCATTTGAGAGAGTCGTTGAACAACCTCTTACAACTTCTCCGTTTACTTCCACCATACATGTGTCACAAGTTTCGATAGCTCCAAGACTTGGATGATAACATATGCTCGGCAAGTCTAGATTATGATCATTAAGTGCTTGAAGCACACTTTTCTCACTTGAAATCTGTTCACTTTTACCATTAATCGTTACATGGATGGAATCCGACAAATGACATCACCCTTTATCATAATTTTCAGTATTACTAATTATTTCTTTCCCTACTTATTATTGGTTTAGACAATATTTTCTAAAAAATATTTATTAACCTATTAAAATATTTAAATGCTCTTGCTTTTCGTAAGATATTAAGGCTTCTAGTGTTGATTATCACATTTAAGTAAAATCAAAAAAACACAGCTCATATCGAGCTGTGCTTCAGTTGATTTTTTAAATGATGGAGAAAAGAATCTTTCATTGGTAAATCAACTTTTCCAGTTACGCCATCCACCATATAAACTTCTCTTCTATTTCCTTTGATATAGCCTACCCAATAAGGCAAATACAGTTTGGATGGTTCCTCTAAAGAAATGTTGATCTGTTTTTTCTTTTTTTCTTTTCCAAACGCTTCCCAATATAACGCATGTTTTGCTTTATCTGGATCTGGAGAACAATGGGTAAACATTTCCCCAGGAACCTTCCCTTCTTTAAGAGGGTAGTCCACTGGTAGAATAGCTGCTTGTTCAGAGATTGACTCAATTGCAATTCTTCCGGTAATTCCTTCTTTTAATGAGGTTGTTTTTAGATGATACTCATACATCCAAAAAGGGAGATAAACGAGTTCACTCGATTCAATCCTTTTTTTATTTTCAACGATGCGCAGCAGCAGACTAGAGGTATATTGTTTCATCGCTTTCAAAGCTTTCTGCCGATCAATTGTTGGTTCAATATAATAAGTCATCTTCTATAACCTCCTTTAGATCAGGCCTATGAGATAGAGCACAATCATAACGACAACGAAATACCCAACTAAATAAATCGGCCATCTTGACGTACGGCGTTCTTCTTCAATTTCTTCATCACTTAGAGACGACGCTGCTTCAGAACGTGCTTTTAACACTTCTTGTATATCGTCATCTAAATCAAACAGCGTAAGCCCTGCTAGTTTCTCAGCTTTAGGTTTTGCTCCAATAAAGCTAACAACATATCCAACCCCTACTGAAACAATCGCCCCTACGAAATTATTGTATAACCATGATACTTCAGCAAACTGAGTAACGCCCCAAACAGAAAGCATCCCCGCTATAATACCAGTCACTGCACCTACGCCGTTTGTTCGCTTTGTAAAAATGGCGAGGATAAACACACCCAGAAGTGCACCATAGAAATAGGAGCCTATCTTATTTACAGCTTCAATAACCGGACCAAGATTAGCTGCAAAGAAAGCGAAAATTGTTGCGTAAATTCCCCAAAAAATTGTAGCCCATCGCGATGCTTTTAAATAATGCTGATCCGATGCATTCTTTTTAACGAATTGACCATAGAAATCTCGAATCGACACGGCTGACAATGAATTAAGAGCAGAGTCCAGGCTAGACATAGCGGCTGCAAACACCCCTGCAATAATAAGACCCGAAATTCCTGCTGGTAATTGGTTTACAACGAATAGTGGAAATAGTTCATTCAAGTTATCAACATTTGGGTCACCAAATGTTTGATAGAATGCAAACAAAAGTATACCGATAAAAAGAAAAAGCAGCATTTGCGGGATTAATAGAACTCCACTTAGAACGAGTGAAAGTTTACTTTCGCGTATTGACTTACTTGTTAAAACACGCTGAATTTGACTTTGGTCTGTTCCAAAGTAAGCAGCATGAAGGAAGAAGCCGCCAATCACACCAGCCCATACGCTATATTCAATAGAAAGGTCAAAGGAGAAATTGAGCGATTGGAGCATACCTGCGTCTGAAGCGCTGGCAAGAATACTAGTCATTCCGCCCGGAACTTTCACTAAAATAACTACGATACTAATAGCCGCACCTAACCATAATACGAACATTTGGATTACGTCAGTCCAGATAACGGCACTGATCCCACCAAGTACGGTATATGATACCGCTATCACAGCCATTAAAATAATCGTTATCTTAATATCCCATCCAGTTACAACGGATAGTACTAATGCTGGGGCATAAAGAACGACACCTGTCGCAAGTCCTCGAGCCACTAAGAAGAGGGCGGCGGATAATGTTCGTGTTCCCGTTCCGAAGCGTCTCTCTAAATACTCATAAGCCGTATAAACTTCTGCTCGATAGAAAAAAGGGACAATTGTAGCGATAAGAAAAGCCATTGCAAGCGGCACATTAATAAACGTGTTAATGCGCTCTAGTCCACCTTCATATCCCCAACCAGGTGCACCTATAAATGTGATCGCACTCGCTTGTGTTGCCATAACTGAAAGCCCGATTGCCCACCACGGAATGCTTCTTCCGCCAAGAAAGTAATCCTTTGTCGTGTTTTGATTCTTTCCAAAACGCGCTCCAAACCAAGCAATCCCAAGAATATAAACAACAAGAACCACGTAATCTAGCATTGTGAATTGGCTCATTTTCTATTCTCCCTTCCCCTCATTAATCCATTGATAAAGCGTCATAAAGCGCTTGCTTGCACGGTACAATAACTCTGGTCCTCGAGTCATGGCTACTTTCAATTCCATTGGCTCATCAATAATAGGTAGAACGGTCATAATGCCCATCTCCCTATCTTCTAGAATCGTAGAAGTACCAGCGAAAGCGATCGCAGGAACATTAACAGATTTAGCTAGCCGAGAAATACCCGAAGGCACTTTACCATATAACGTTTGGGCATCTAGCTTTCCTTCTCCCGTAATCACTAAGTGACTCGACTTCATTTGTTCTTTTAAACAGCTATGCTCAGCAAGTAAAGAGAAGCCGCTCATAAAAATTGGATCTAAGTAGGCTAGTAGGCTAAAACCAAACCCGCCAGCTGCTCCGCTTCCATCGCTGTTCTCCAGATTCATGCCAAATTTTTCACTCACTCTATTCGCATAGTTTTTCATTCCAGCTTCAAATCTACTAATATCGTTTACACCCTTTTGTGGACCGAACACAGAAATAGCGCCTTCCTTCCCAAGTAAAGGATTCGTTACATCAGACGCTACTACAACTTCTACGTCTTTCAGACGAGAATCTAATGCTGTAAGGTCGATAGAAGAAATACGAGCAAGAGATGCTCCATCTGCCTTTATTCTTTCACCTTTCTGATCGAGAAACTGAACCCCGAGCGCTTCAAAACAACCAGTTCCTGCATCAACAGTTGCGCTACCACCTAAACCGAGTATGATTTTTCGTGCCTTCTTATTCAGAGCATGCTCAATTAACTGTCCTGTCCCATAAGTAGAGGCTTGATGCGGATTGAGTTCACTTTCTTTAAGAAGAGGGAGACCTGAAGCAGATGCTGTTTCAATAATCGCAGTAGATGTTGATTCTACCCAACTATATGTCGCCCTAATTGGCCGGCCAAGAGGATCACTGATGCCTTCCACTGCGATCTCTTGCCCATTAAGAATAGTAGCTAATGCATCTACTGTTCCTTCTCCACCATCTGCCATTGGTATGAGAATCGTTTCTGCATCAGGAATAACTTCCTTTATCCCACGATTAATGGCGTGGGCGGCATTAAGACTACTCATAGATCCTTTAAAAGAATCAGGAGCTATAACGATTCTCATTCACTCACCTCCGATGTTGCACACACCCAAAGAACTTCATAAGGAGATAACGTTATATTCGAAGAAATTTCACACTCGGAAATGAGATCGAAAGCAGTACCATCAAAATAAAGATCAAGTATTTCTCGTTTGAGCGTAACGGTGTCATCCGAAACATTTGTAATCGCTACAACTCTGTCTCCTGTCTGTTCATTCGTACGAACAACAGAGAAAATGCGCTGATCCATTTCCAACACTTCTTGAGAAGCATTGGGATGAAAAGCTTTAGTTGATTTGCGCGTTCTGATAAGCTTCTTAAGATCATTGAAAACTAGATTCCGTAAGCTTCCTTCTTTTTGAAGTTCATCTTCAAGCGTTGATCGTGTTAGCTTCTCTCGATTAATCGAGCGGTATCGTCCTGTTTCATCGACGCCACTTTGATCATTTTGAGAGCCTAGTAAACTATGAACGTAGATACCAGGTACGCCCATCAATGAAAGCAGGACTGATTGAGCTGCAATAAACCGCTTTGCCTTTTTCTCATTCGATTCTCCATTATTTGAAATCGCATCTAAATAATTAATGTTCAATTCATATGGACTCTTTGTTCCATCACCATTATTTTTATAAGATACGTAACCACCATTCTCTTGAACTTTATCCGCCATTCTCTGCACTTCAGATGCTGATAGGATACCTTCTACAGGTCGAACACCTACTCCATCATGGGAAGCTAAAAAATTAAAATAAGTGGTTGTTTCCGTAGTAGCTTCAAGTGATTTGGCCCATTTCGTTAACTCCGATGCATCGCCAGTTTGAAAGGAATGGAGCGTCAATGGAGGTAAAGGGAATTGATAAACAAGATGTGCTTCGTTTGAACCGTCCCCAAAATAACTAATGTTATCTTTATGGGGAACGTTGGTTTCTGTAATTACGATCGTTCCCGGTGCTGCTTCTTCAAGTACTTCTCTCATAACCTGCACTAGCAAATGAGTTTCCTCCAGGTGAATCGATGTCGTACCTAGTTTTTTCCACATAAAGCCAATCGCATCTAATCTTAAAAAGCGTGCTCCTTTCTCAACATAAGTGAGAAGAATATCAAGGACTTCAAGGAGCACACGATCACTTTCGTAATTTAAATCAATTTGATCTTCACTAAACGTCGTCCAAATGTGCTTCTCTCCATTGTTCGTTTCAACTTTTGTTAAAAGAGGAAGTGCGCGAGGACGCGTCACTTTGCTATAATCCGCTTCAGGATCAGCTTCAATAAAATAATCCTGATAAGCCTCGTTTCCTTTCAAATATTCTTTAAACCAATTACTTTCACTTGAAATATGATTTATAACAGCGTCAAACATTAGATCCGTTTGATTAGAAAGCGCTTGAATATCGTCCCAATTACCAAGCTCTTCATTTATTGTTTTATAATCCATTACTGAAAATCCGTCATCGCTCGTATAAGGATAGAAAGGAAGAATATGCACCGCATTGATTTCATTAGTAAGGTGATCAGATAAAAATTCTCCAAGCGTTCTAAGAGGAACTTCCCCCTCTTCTTTAATAGAATCACCATAAGTAATCATCATAATATCTTTTTCATCTACCCATTTTTTCTCAGGCTCTATTTGCTTTCGCTTATATGATTTAATTAGTTCCATTACTTCAGATGTCACAGAAAGCGCTCTTTGTTCTCCGTATAGTCGCTCTAACTTGTTGTATATGCTCCCTTGAATTGATGTTCTCATCTGTTATGCCTCCCGAATTATGTTCTACTATTAGTTTATTAAATCTCACGAAAGCTTTCTATGTTACAGAGAACTAAAAAAATGCGTATTACACATATGTTTTTAGTACACATAATAAAAGACACTTTTTTCAAAGTGTCTTTTACGTAGGGTTGGATTTATAAAAAGCAAGAGCTACTTGCAGAAGAACAGCATCCTCATAATTTCTAGGGTCATATCCAGTAAATTCACTAATTTTCTTTAAGCGGTACTGAAGAGTGTTCTTATGGATATATAAATCACTCGATGCTTTTTGAATGGAGCCATTTGCTTTATAGAAAGCTTCAAGCGTTTCAATCATTTGATCTTTTTTCTCTAATTGTTCTAAAGGGAGAACCCGTTCAACAAAATCTAATCTCACTTCTGGGGCGAGATCATACACAAAAGATTCAATGCCAAGTTGATCATAGAAAAACAAATTACTCTGCTTTCTGGAATGAAGCAAGGCTTTCTCTGCTTCTTGTACAGACCTTGATATTTCTCGTGGCGTTGTATACATCCTTCCAATACCCGCAGCCATTGTGAAGGGGTAAGAAGATTCGATAGCTTGCTGGATTTGTTCCAGTCGAAATTGAATCTTTCCTTTACGATTCACCTCGGCCACTTGATCATTAACGGATAATAAAAGAATATAACGTGTACTTCCTGTTGGTATGATCACATGCTGACTATTGGGTGGAAACCTCGATTGAATCTCTTGAAGAATATCTCGACGAAAACGCTGAATTTCAAGTTCTCCTTTAACATCAGCTTGGTAGCTTGATAATTTATTATAAATAAGATCATTCATCCCGATCATATCAAGAATGACAGCGACTCTCGGAATATGGACATTGATGCCAAGAATCCATCCTCTTGATGCAAATAATTTATCATTTTCCCACTTTCCATCGATCCATTCATCAATAAAAGCTTCTTTCGCTCGATCTTCTAGTTCGAGCTGTTCATCAAAGTAAGCTTCCTTTACAAGAATTTCAGTCATTTTTTGGATTACCTCGCCCATCTGTTTGATTTCTTCAGGGGCTCCGGTAATACCGATCACACCAATAATCTGGTCATGCAAAAAAACGGGGAGGTTTATGCCTTTTCTCGTTCCTTCTAACTCATCATCCTCTTCGATCACTAAACTTTGTTGCCGTTGCAGAACATTATAGGCTCCTTCATGGAAGTGCCCGATACGATTTGGATCAGTACTAGCAATAATTTTTCCTTCACTATCCATAAAATTAATATTGCGACTAATGATCCTCTCTGTTTCTTCTACGATTGATTGAGCTAGCGGAGGTGAAATAATCAACCATTGTCGCCTCTTTTCTGTTTGATTAGCGGTAAAGGTATCGCTTAAGAAAAAAATATCTAATAAACAAAACCTTACATGAATGCTACTACTATTTCCATGCTTTCAAGCTGTTTTAGTGATGGAAGAATTTCTAATATAAAAAACGGGCAGCTTCTTACCCGCTGACCCGTTCTTCTAAATTCTTTACACCTACACTAACGTTAAGCGTGTGAGCTCCGCCGATATATACCCCTTTTAGAGGAGAAATATCACGATAGTCTCGGCCTACTGCAATCCGAATGTGCTGTTCGCGAGCTACGGCATTATTCGTTGGATCAAGGCCAATCCAGGCTAGGCCCGGCACTTTAACTTCAAGCCACGCATGAGTTGCCGCGTCCCCACGATAAGCGGAATTCTCCCCAATATAAATATATCCACTAACATAGCGAGCTGGAATTCCTCGATGCCTACAGAGCGCAAGCATTAGATGAGTATAGTCCTGACAAACGCCTGTACGATGAGTGAGAATTTTTTCAGCGGTCGTTTCAACATTTGTGGCTCCTGACACGTACTCCATCGTGTTATAAATATGTTCATTAAGCTTCACTGCGAAGTCAAGTTCATCTCTAGCATTTGCCCAAAGCTCTCGCGTTTCTTCTTCCATCACGTGCTTGGAGATTGTCGTATAATCCGTTTCGATCATATATTCGGCATGTGCTTGCTTAAAAGATTCTGAATGAAGTTCAGCTAGCTGGTTATCCGTAAGTGGTAAAGTAACATCCAGCGCAAGTGGATGAATTTCAATCGTTGAAATCGTTTCAATTTCAAGATCTTGATGTTCACCCCATAGATAGAACGTTTCAACATAGTTGCCCCAATAGTCGGTATGTCCGTAAGTCTTACTATCAGGTTGGATGCGAACGCGATAGTCATGAAGCGTTTGTTGCACATCATGAAGTGGTCGCAATCTGAACTGATTAATACTCTGCCTTACTGGCAGCTCATAGTGATAAGTGTTCGTTTGGGTAACTTCATATTTCATGGTATCACAACTTCCCCCAGGTAATAGGTTTTCGTAATGTGCATGCCGATCGTCATACATCTGTGTTGAAAACTCTGAAGAAACGCATGAGCTCCTTGATTCAAAATTTCTTCGATTGAGAAATCATAAAGATCATTGGCAAGGTGCTCGAGCTCTTGTGCAAGTGATTCTGAATAATGTTCGACATGACCATCTTCAAGCGCGACAAATGCATTTCGCACTTTTTGAATACAGTACATCATTGACCTCGGAAACTCAGCATTTAAAATGAAAAACTCAGCGACATTGCGACTTTTAATCAACGGTCGATACGTTTTAATGTAAGCTTCATGTCCACTCACAGATTGAAGAACTGACCACCAGTGATGATACTCCACAATTTCTGTATTCTGGTAGCTCTCTAAATTTTTGTGATAATAAACATCCAATATGCGAGCTGCCTTCTCAGCTCTTTCCAGGTGTTTACCCATTTCCATGAAAAGATAAGCATCTCCTCGCGGCATTGTTGCTTCAACAATCCCCTGAAATAGAAGAGATTCCTTCTTAACAAATTCACAAATATCGCTAACTTCTTCCATCGTCCATGGCGTGTGGCTTTGTTGCTTTAATTTTAAATAAAAAGAATTAATACTTTCCCATAGTTCATTGGGAATAATTTCTCGAACGGCGCGTGCATTTTCCCTAGCAATAGTTATTGTATTGAGTACTGAATTAGGATTTTTTGCTGAAAACAGTAGAAACTCCATCACATTTCGATCCATCGGTCGATCATGTTCTTCATCAAAAACTTCTTGAAATCCGCTTATTTCAATCAGTTCATACCAGTTCTGATTCGTCTCTTCGATTGGATTGGCATTCTCAAGACGACTCGTTAACTTAACCGCGATCAATCGCGCATTATTCTCTGCTCGTTCGACATTTCGGGTTAACCAATAAAGCGAATCAGCTACTCTGCTTAGCATGGTTGTCACTCCCCCCCCGTTACAATTGGATTCTCTTCTAGTACCCACGTATCTTTCGCTCCGCCTCCCTGTGAAGAATTGACAACAAGAGACCCTTCCTTGAGAGCGACACGTGTTAACCCACCAGGAAATACGTGAGTCTTCTCTCCACCAAATATAAACACGCGAAGATCAACGTGACATGCAGCAAAGCGGTCTTCTTTAAATGCTGGGAGGCGAGATAATTTAATTGTCGGTTGAGCAATAAATTCAGATGGATTTTTTAAAATTTGCGCTCGATAGGCTTCAATCTCCTCTTCCGTAGCATGAGGACCGATGAGCATGTTATAACCGCCTGAAGCGTTCGTGTGTTTGACGACTAACTCTGACAAATGATCAAGAACATATTCCAACTGATCGTCATATCTCAGAAGATATGTATCGACATTTTTCACTAGTGGCTCTTCCTTTAAATAATAGCGAATCATATCAGGAACAAAATGATAGATCGCTTTATCATCGGCAACTCCATTACCAATACCATTTAATATCGAAACATTTCCCGCACGATACACATCAATGAGCCCTGGAACCCCAAGAAGCGAATCTTCACGAAATTCCAGTGGGTCAAGAAACTCGTCGTCTATTCTACGATAGATCACATCTACCTTCTTCAATCCACGAGCAGTTTTCATAAACACCTGTCGCTCCCTCACAACAAGGTCTCTGCCTTCTACGAGTTCAATTCCTGTTCGCTGAGCAATAAAAGAGTGGTCGTAGTATGCTGAATTATGAACACCAGGTGTTAATAATACAATCGTCGGTGATGTGCTATCATCAGGAGCAAGCGAGGCCATTGCTGAGTGAAGATATGAAAATTGCTGTTCAAGAGATTGAACAGAATATTGATTGAAAAATTCAGGGTAAACTTTTCTCATTACATAACGGTTTTGAAAAACATAAGAGAGGCCAGAGGGATTACGAAGATTATCTTCTAGAACGCGATACTCCCCATTATCATCCCGAATTAAATCAATTCCTGCCATAAAAATATGCTGCCTTCTCGGAAGATCAATCCCTGCCACTTGTTCGAAAAAATGCTGGCAATTGACGATCAGATCCCGTGGAATAATGCCGTCTTTAAGAATGTTTTGTTCGTGATAGACGTCATCAAGAAAAGCATTGAGCGCATCAAATCGCTGCATGAGTCCTCGCTCAAGATGTTGCCATTCGTCTGGTGGAATTATTTTGGGAACAAAATCAAATGGCATTGTCCGTTCTGTACCCTCATTGTCACTATAAACGGTAAACGTAATGCCCTGGCGAAGAAAATCGCTTTGCGCTAGTTCATACCTCGACTGTAATTCTTCCGGAGCTACCTCGTTTAATTTCTCATGGAACGGTTTGCAATGTCCCCTTGGTTTCTTGCCTTCTTCAAGCATTTCATCAAAGTAACCATCTACTTTATACGAATGAAACATCAGCACTCCCCCTCCACTATTATAAGATCACTTATTAATTTTACCATTTTTCTAACTATTCTAACAAATTTCAAGATAAAGCATCGAAATCCCTCTATTTAAGACACTCATTCAAATAAAAATAGCAATGTTATCTCATGATGTTGTTTTCTCGATTTTTGAATCATCCATGTGAAAGGTCATCACAGAACGTAAATGAGTAAAAAAAAGAACAGCATGAGCTGCTCTTATCAAAAGTGGATTTCACCCTTTTACTGATCCCGCAAGTAATCCTTTTACAAAAAACTTACCTAAGAAAATATAAACGAGTAGAGTTGGCAGTGCAGCAAGGAGTGCACCTGCCATTTGTACATTCCATTGAACGATTTGACTGCCGGATAAATTCTGAAGAGCAACCATAACAGGTTGTTGATCAGATGTTGTGATCGTGACAGCAAATAAAAATTCATTCCAGATGTTCGTAAACTGCCAGATTGCGACTACAACAAACCCTGTAATTGATAAAGGCATCATGATGAAACGGTAAATTCCGATAAACCCTGCCCCATCTATTTTGGCAGATTCAATCATCGAATCAGGAATGCTAGCATAGAAATTGCGAAACATAAGTGTCGTAATCGGAATCCCATACACAACGTGAACAAAGATAAGCCCTGCAATAGAATTATATAATCCGATTTCTCTAAGAAACTGAATGAGCGGGATAAGGATACTTTGATAGGGTATAAACATTCCGAACAAAATAACCGTAAATAGCGTATTTGCGCCTTTAAACTTCCACTTTGAAAGTACGTAGCCGTTAAGTGATCCTAATAACGCTGATAGCAATGTAGCTGGGATAACAAGATAGAAACTATTTAATAAGTTTGGAGCAAGCTTCGTAAACGCTACTGAATAACTACTAAAATCAAGTGTTGAAGGTAACTGCCACATTTGACTTAAGGTCACTTCTTCAAGAGGCTTCAGGCTCGTTATGATCATGACGTAAACTGGCATTAAATAAAAGCATGATAAAGCAATAAGAAGAGCATAAAGAAGCGGACGGGTGATCGTTCTAATCGCCATCAAGTTTCCCCCTTTCGACTCGACCACAGATATGGAACGATAAAGATAGCAACAGCGAGAAGCATGACCACAGCAATGGCTGCTCCGTTTGCGTAATAATTACCACGGAACGTCGTTTCGTACATATATACACCTGGAACATCGGTTACAAAGTTCGCTCCAGGACCTGTCATTGCGTAAATCAAATCGAAAATTTTAAGTGAAATATGAGCCATAATAATAATGACACTAACCGTAATCGGGCGAAGGATCGGCATGATGATTTTCCAATATACTTGGAATTCATTCGCTCCATCCATTCTCGCTGCTTCTCGCACTTCTTCAGGCACCCCACGTAAACCGGCAAGATACATGGCAACAGAGAAGCCCGTCATTTGCCATACTGCAGCAATCACAACGGCAATCATCGCTATCGGAATCCCGAATTCAATCTTTCCCCATCCAATTGCAGGGAAAATGGTTGTATCCGTGTACCATTTTGAATCAAGACCAATCTTTTCAAGAAATAGGTTAACACCTGTCGAAGGGTTTAATAGCCATTGCCAAACTACACCCGTTACAACAAACGAAAGCGCCATCGGAAAGAAAAAGATATTTCGAAAGAGTGACTCCTGCTGGATTTTTTGATCAAGAAGAATGGCAAGAAACTGCCCCACCACAATCACGACTAGAATGAAGAGAATCGTAAAAAATAGTGTATTTCGTAAGTCAGCTTGAAAACGAAAATCACTAAACAAGTAGATGTAATTTTTCAATCCAACAAATGAAAAGTCTGGTACAAGTGAATTCCAATTACTCAAAGAGACATAGCCAGTCCATCCGATAAAACCATAAACAAAAACACCTACTAATAGGATGGATGGAATAAGGAATGCAATGGCGATTATGTGATCTTTCGTAAGTGAACGTCTTTTTCGAGTTGTTACAGCTTTAACAGATTGGTTTATCATTGTTTCAGTCTTCATCCTCATCCCCCTTACGATAGAAAAAGGGAGAAGAGCAATCCCTCTCCCCCCATCCTCTTTTACTTAAGATCGCCTGAAGCATCTTCTAGCGAACTAATAAATTGATCCACATCCTGCTGTGTAACAAAGATATTAATCGCCTGGTTCACTTTTGTGACAAAGCCTTCAGGTGCAGCCGATCCGTGGGCAAGACTTGGAGCAAGACTAGCATTTTTAAAGTCTTCAATTGTTTCTTTCCCATACTCATCATAGTTCGAGAGATCGGCATCAACACGAGCTGGAATAGAGCCTTTTAATGGGTTGAACGCATCCTGTCCTTCAACAGAACCAAGAACAGATAAGAATTTCTTAACGTCTTCAGGATTTGAAACTCCCTTTGGTAGACCAAATGTATCTGTAATGACCATAAACATACCGTCTGTTCCAGGTGTTGCCACCCAACCAAAGTCTTCTTTCACCTTTAAGTTAAGGTCGTTCACAAAATAACCCTTTGCCCAGTCTCCCATAACGTTCATCGCCGCTTCTCCATCTGCAACAAGCTGGGAAGCATCCTGCCAATTTCGTGAGCTATGGTCTTCATTCACATAGCTGAGCATCTTCTTAAAGTTCTCAGCGGCTTCCTTTACTTTCGGATCACTAAACGACATTTCTCCAGTGAAAAGCTTTTTGTAATCATCTGCTCCAAGCGTTCCTAAGAGCGCAGTCTCAAACAAATGAGTTGCTGTCCAGGGCTCTTTGTCTCCAAGAGCAAGCGGCGTAACACCAGCTTCTTGTAATTGGTCAGCAGCAGCGAAAAATTCATCAAACGTCGCTGGCGGCTCCACACCGTTCTCTTCAAAAATGCTCGTGTTATACCAAAGAACATTTCCGCGATGAATATTCACAGGAACCGAATAGATATCTCCATCTTTACTAACAAGATCAATTAAATCTTCAGGAAACTTATCTCCCCAACCTTCGGATTCATACAGGTCGTTAAGCGTTTCCATTTTGTCAGCCGCAACCCATCCATCGTTCAATTCAGAACCACCATGAACCTGGAACGTTGCTGGTGGATCATCACCCTGCATGCGACTTGCAAGCACGGCTTTCGCGTTCGTTCCTGCTCCGCCCGCAACTGCTGCGTTTTCTACTTCAATATCAGGGTATTCTTCTTTAAATAAGTCAATTAGCGCATTCAATCCATCCTCTTCACCAGCACCTGTCCACCAGCTAAAAATATCAAGCGTTTCTTCTTTACTAGCACTTCCTTCACTACTGCTATTCGTTTCCCCAGAGTTTGAACAAGCAGAAAGTGGTACAAGAGCTAGGACAAGAACGAGAATCCATCCCGTAAGTTTTTTCAACGTTCCCTTCATACAATCAATCCCCCCGTTTCTTTTATTACATTTACTTTATCAAATTGAATGGCTCCCAACCCATGTAAGCGCCTTCATATTTTTGTTGTTATCTTCACTTTTTTGTGGTCTTGCTCATAAGCTAGTACAGAACTACGAAAGAAAGGATCTCTTGATTAAAAGGAGAAGAGAGTTACTAAGAAATGTCCTAACGAGGTGAAAGAGAAATGATGTTTTCTGAAGTTAATCTGGACAATCTCTCAAGGCAACAAATTACTTCTTTCATGTTCGATAGCATTGTAGATGATGGAAAAGATGGAGAGTGCATTCTCGTTTTTGGTGCAAAAACGATCCATCGCGTTCAAAAAGCAGCCAGACTATATCATAACGAGCGCGCTCCAAAAATTTTAGTTTCCGGATCTGCAGCAAGATGGGGTAAAGAAGAAGAGTCAGAAGCCATTTGGATGAAAAACCACTTACTTAACTTTGGCGTACCCGAGGAAGATATTCTTCTCGAACTCGAAGCAGCGAATACGACAGAAAACGTCATTGCTTCACTTATGGTACTTCAACGCTCATTTGGGCTGAATCACATCAATAGACTTCTGATTGTGAGCTCCCCCTATCACATGAAAAGGTGTCACTTAACTCTCACCACCTATATGCCGGACTGGATCTCCTATACTCTCTGCCCCGATGACAGAGAATCTGGACAGGGAGACAACTGGTGGAAGAATGATAGAGAAAACGCTAGAGTCATGAAAGAACTTCACTCCATGCAGAAGTATATACAGAAAGGCATTTTGAAGGATCTACCATTCCAATAACAAAAAACCGCTAGTCGGTTTCTTTTTTTGTCATACGTGCAATTGTTCACGGTACTGAGATGGTGAAAAACCTGCTTTTCGTTTAAACACTCGACTAAAATAATTTGGGTCCTTATAACCAACATTGAAACAAATTTCTTTCAAGCTCTTTGAAGGATCAAGCATTTCTCGTTTCGCTGCTGTAATTCTAACTTCTGTAACATAATCTATAAACGTCATACCACTTTTGTCTTTAAATAATTTACTTACATAATAAGGACTAAGATCAACATGCTCAGCTGCTTCTTCGAGTGTTAGCTGCTCATGATAATGTGTGTGAATGTATTGCTTCACCTGTTCAAGACGATCTCCTCCATGAAGCGAACGCCATGTTTGCACACTCTCATTCAATTTCCGAAGCTTTGCTCTGGCTAGATTTCTTGCCTCATTTTCGCTTTCCGCTTGAATGTACTTGTAGGAAGTTAAGAAAATTCCGTTATTTTGTAAAATTCGTTCTGCAACAAGAAAGAGCTCGTTCACCTTTTGAACAAATATAGCAGGCTGTTCACCTGAGATCATACCAAGATACACTTCAAGTTCTTGCATCGCTTTGGTGAAATCACCATTATTAATGGCGTTGATCACGATAGACTCCTGCTCCTGAGTTCCGCTCTGGCGCGGTACGTTAGGAATCTTGCTTTCTTGATAAAAGGCATATGTGACCTCTCGTTGAAAGTCTAGTGTGTTTACAGCATGAAGCGCTTCGCGATAAGATTCAACAAATTGATCAGCTTCCTGATAAGGTCTGCCAACGCCGATACATACGACCTCTCGGAAATCCTGATAAAATTCATGAAGAAGTTGTCTTAACGTAGGCTGTAACTTCGCTTTTAATCGTTTATCCTTCTCCAGAAGATCTTCACTAAAAAGAAAGCAGGGTAAATACGTATCATCCCTCACTCCAATCATCGCCTCACCAGGCACGTTGGATTTCATTTTTTCTTTTACCCACTGAACCATTTCATTGACGATCGCTTTTCTTTCCTCAGGAAATTTAAAGATAACCGCATACCCAACTGTCGTCTGAAAGCCTAACAGCTCACTCCACTCTGAAGGACTAAACTCTGTGACGTGATCCATTAGGATCGCGTTCATCCACTCTCCTTCTAGAAGATGAACAGCTTTTGTCAGCTGTGCTTGTACATGATCTTGCTTCTCAGCTTCTACTCGTTCATTTTCAATTTCGGCTGAGAGACGGGTAATGGCGGAAAAGATCTCTTGCTTTCCCCCTGGCTTTAGTAAATACTCTTTCACTCCCTGCTTCATCACTTCGCGGGCATAGTCAAACGTATCGAACGCGGATAGCATGATAAATTTTATTTCGGGTTGATTTCTCTTTATCGTTTTCACTGCTTCTACCCCATCGATACCTGGCATTTTAATATCCATAAAGACAATCTCCGGCTGAAACTTTTCGGCAAATTCAATGGCTTCTCGTCCATTTTTCGCTTTCTGAATGGTGACTTGATCTCCATATTCTCTTTTAATCATCAATTCGACCGCTTCACGCTCTAACTGCTCGTCATCTACAACCATAATCCTAAGCAAGCTGTTCATCTCCTCTCATCTTCGTATAAGGTAAATTCAGACGAACGGTCGTACCTGAACCTTTTGTGGATTCCACCGTCATCGTGCCTGTTTCCTGATAGTATAATTCAATTCTTTTTTTTACATTTTGCATGCCAAGCCCCGTCGAATGTCCTTGTCTCTTCTCAGAAACCGATCGGCCGTCATTGAAGAGAAGCTGTGTTAGTCTTGCTTTATCAATTCCAACACCATTGTCTGCCACCTCCACAACAACATCATTTTGATCAGAATAGACCCGAATGACGATTTCTCCCCCTTCTTCATACGACTCCACTCCATGTATAAACGCATTTTCCACGATCGGCTGAAGCGTTAAGACAGGGATCATGCAATCAAGAACCTCTTCATCTGCCACTACGTTAAACGTAACCCTTTCACCAAATCGTGACTGCTGGATAAAGAAATATTCTCGAACAATATTCAGTTCTTCTTTTAATGTGACATCCTTCGCTAAATTTCCTAGATTGTAACGAAGAAGTGCGGCAACAGATTCAATGAGCTCACTCGTTTGATCCGCGCCTTCGATATAGGCACGTCTCGAAATCGTATTTAGCGTATTAAAAAGAAAATGTGGGTTGATCTGACTTTGAAGACTTTTGAGCTCCATTTCTTTCAACAGCTGATCTAACTCTGATTTCTGTTTTATCTCTTTAATTAATCCTCGGATGTTCTCTTGCATGCGATAAAAAGTATCCGCTAGTAGCTGTAGCTCATTTCTAGATCTCACAACTACTCTATTCGCCGTAAAGTCCCCTTTCGATAGCTTCTTAGCTGCTGCTGCAAGCTCGTGTATGGGCCTTGTGATACCTCTTGAGAACCAAAATGCCATCAACAAACTAAATAAAATCATCGAAACGAATAATGATATGCCCATCCACTGCAAATACGTACTCTTTTCCTCCATCTGGTTGTAAAACATGCGATAATCCGTTAGCTCAGAATTAATTAATGTTAGCGTCGTTTCTTGGATAAATGCTGAGATTTGAGCAGCTTCATTTAAATGACCTGAATATTGATTAATATCCTGTCGTTGAAAAGCTTGCACTGTAATATCACATTCAAGCAGGAAGCTTTCGATCATCTTTTCATAATTCGTGACGGTTTGATCGTTCGCTTCATTTTTTACCGAGCTAAGAAGCTCGTCTTTTTCTTCAGAGAGAATCTTTCTCTCCATGGCGTATGCTTCTAATTCTTTCTGTGTCCGTTCTGTTAGAAAGGTATTCATCGCCTCATACACTTTATTTGTTTGCTGTGATATTTCGTTCAGCACGATAAAGCGTTCAAAGCTCGTATGGTAATCATCAATAGTTCGTTGACTGCTATGAAACAAATAGAAAGCGACACCATTCATTAAAATGACGAGCATGGTAAAAAAGAGAATAAATTTGCCCTGGATTTTCATGGTAGTTTAATCCCTCCCGGCGTCGTTCTTTCTAGTTGCTTTAAGTCTTTTTTTCTCAATACTTCTGTCATCGTATGATGATACGTTGAAACATCCTTTCCTTCGATAATTTGTATCATTAATTCCACCGCGTTATATCCCATCTCATATGGCTTTTGTTCAACTGTTGCTTCTAACTTTCCATCTTTAAGTAGCTGCATCGTCTCAGGAAGCACATCAAAACCAATAACATAAACCTGGTCGGTCATCCCGATGCTTTCAAGAACCTGCACGATACCGATCGCATCAAGAGCGCTCGTCCCATAAAAAGCATTGATTTCAGGATGTGCTTTTATCATTTCGTACGTTTTCTCCGCTGCTTGTATTCGCGTAATTTGTGAGGCATCGATGGCAACAACATCGACGCGATCGCTATTTTTAATAGCATCTTTAAACCCTTCTACACGAAGCTTTTGATTCGCTGAATCAAACCTTCCCGTAAT
Source organism: Anaerobacillus sp. QJM3NY_32 (assembly GCF_056173645.1). Taxonomy (NCBI): domain Bacteria; kingdom Bacillati; phylum Bacillota; class Bacilli; order Caryophanales; family Bacillaceae; genus Anaerobacillus; species Anaerobacillus sp. QJM3NY_32. The sequence continues at coordinate 3,719,421 of NZ_CM149684.1, forward strand.
AATCCCAACCTTTACTTCGTCATTTGTATCTTTAAGAAGCGCCTGACCTGCGAGAAATCCAGCGTAATAATTATCTGTGCCTACATATGCCACACGCTTACTATCAGGAGCATCTGTGTCCACTGTGAGAAAAGGAAATCCTTTCTCTGTGACACTATTGATAATTGTCGCGGATACGTCTTGATTTAATCCCTGTGCCATAATGCCATCAGGTTTAGATGCCGCTGCCATCTCAATCGTTTTGATATGTTCTTCAAGGTTCGCTTGTTTTGGCCCTGTGTATTCAAGTGAAACATTGTACTTTGTAGCCGCTTCCCGCGCTCCTTCCTCCACAAGTCGCCAGTAATCGTTATCGATCTCCTCCGTTACAAGAACGAAACGATAATCCGGTACTGTATAGGAGGCAGAAGGGCGATCAGGCGTAATATTGAAAGCCCTTACAGAATAGAAGATAAAAAAAGAAAAGGACAAAATCACTAAAAAACCCCCAACAACGTAAATCCAGCGTGCCATCGCTCAACCTCCTTTTTTTGATGGGGGTCAGGTACGTACCTGACCCCCTCAAAAGACACTTGTTCTCGCTCACGAGACTCTCTTACCTTTACGTCATTATATATCGTAGTAGCTTCATAGAATCAACTTGTTTTTCATATAAGATTAGCAGCAAAACAAAAAACTGCCTCTATAAACGGTTCTAAAACACGTTGATAGAAACAGCTTTTGTTCTTTAACGCCATTGCTTCCACTTTTCCATAAACTGTTGTTTTTTTAACTGAAGTAGTGTATTTCCTTCTTTATCTTTATTTTGCTTCTGCCATTCGTAGAAACTTGCAACAGTAATGAGTGTAGCTCCTGCGATTAATAGGTAGGCCCACCATGGCATATTCCCCCAATAAGGTCGCGTTTGCAGAAGAAGGTTCAAAAGAAGAACGCTACATCCGATGACAAAGTATGATTTAATGCGATAGTAAAAACCTGCAAGCACGGAACCAAGGGATAGCCCACCAGCTATGATCGCATCATATATTGTATTACTCATCAAAGCATCACCTACAAGAACTGCTGCTACGATTAAAAGAATGCTCCATTCTATGAAACTCATGATTTGCTTGCTTTGATTCCACGTACGCTTTGATAAATAAATCGTTAACGCAATCCATGGCAATACATAAACTTCTGTCACAATATACTTATTGATTTCAATGTGATGAAGGAGCGTGTAATAAGGGACTAATAATGACAGGGCAGTAATGCTTTTCATTACTTTTGCAGCCAAACCAGTCGGCACTCTCCTTACTTGAAGTGCGAAAAAAACAAAGATAAACAGTGCTCGTAACTCATCAGCCCAGAAAGAGTCGAATGTAAGCTCTTGATAAAGATTAAGTACTGTTAAAAGAGCTGTTACGGAGTACCAATCAATATGCTTTTCCTTCAGTTGCTTTACTCTAAAGGAATAGAGCCTTTTATGAATAAGGAAGCCCGCAGTTAACATCCCTACTGCCACTCCTACAAAAAGAAGCGTTCGCATCTCCATTGTCTCAACGGGGAGAAGAAATACCAGCGTTTGAACGAATAGGAGAGGGATAATCGTGATGATCTGCCAATCAGATTGGTGAATCAAGTAAAGCAGCAGAATCGCATAGAGTAGACCAACACTAAAAGGCACAGAACTGATTTCACTGTATTCGGTTATAAAAGGAAGAAATCCTAAGATAGCAAATGGAACCGCATACCACTTAATCCTCTCTTTCCACCTTCCACCAAGGAAAAACCAAAGCGCAAACATAATGATACTTGATGCAAATCCTGTATACGTGTATGCCTCACCGTCTAAATTAAAAGTATCAACTAACGCCATGTAGAGAAAAGGAAGAACGGTAAAACCTGCATAAAGAAACGTTCGAACCTCCCATTCGATTTTCCTTGTTAGAACGGAATAAGCATAAACGAAAAGGCCAACGATATATAAGACTGGCTCATTCCCCTGCTCTAAAATGGTATAAATGAGAGCGATCGGCAAATAGACATGTCCTAAATAAAAATAACTACGCTGTATAACAACGTCTTTTTTTCCAAGCGTGTCAGCAATCAGGATCAGCAGAACCGCCCCGATAATCCACTGAAACATTCCTTGAATAGGAAATGCTTCCGCAACAGAAAGATAAGCACCCAAAGTAAATACACTGATCACTGGCCATAACGTCTCTTCCTCTGTGCGCTTAAAGATCAGATAGAGTACGCCAATAGCTCCTACCAACAGTCCCGAGCGAACAAATAATTCCTCTACCGTCGCGCCGAACAAGAGAAGCAATGCCAATCCATAGAAGCTGACACCGGTCCAAAAAGCCATTTCCTCCAGGTCTTTTACATTCCTTTTTTGCCAAATAAAATGAGTACCGATAATGAGTAGCGCTGCAATCGCCGTATGGAATGGCGCACCCAAGCTATCTTCATAGAAATCATTTTTCGCCAATAAAGGATAAAGCGCCAACAGCGCAGTTCCCCATGAAATAGAATGCAGTAACGCTCCCGTTTGACGAAGCCATTTCCACTTCCCTTTTCGATAGATCGATAGATGAACAATTCCTAACATGAATAATAGGATACTTTCTAGCCACCATAGCTCGCTAAGAAGACCAAGCAATAGGGAGAGCATCATAGGACCAAAAGAAACGAAGAGCGATCCAGTTTGAATTCTTTTTGTCACGCTCCATGTATTCAAATAATAGCCACCCACATATATCGTTACGCCTGTAAAAAACAAATGAAGCATCACTGTTTCAACCGATGGATTCGTATAAAGTAAACTTATCGCATACAGTCCTGCAGCAGCTAGAAATAGTGGAGCCAAAAAACCAAAAATTCGATAGCGTGATAGATTAGCAAGGTATATATAATTAAGACTAATGAGCAAGTAACCAAACACAAGCAGCCAGGACGGATCATCAAAGCGCAAAATCAAGCCTTTGTATGTGATAAAAAAGAATGCACATAGTGATACAGCACCACTTGTCAGTTGGAATGCTTTTCTCATATATGGATTTTGAAGACGATCCACCGACTGTAAGCCAATAAAAATAAAGCCGACAAGTGCGTATAACATAACGTCCGCAGCTTCAAGGAACGAGTGCTCAATAAGCTGATAAATGCCATACACAAGTAAGAACGTAAAGACAAAATGATATTCCTTTTGTTTTCCAATAAAAATCATAGAAAGATAAAGAAAAGCCGTCACGATCACATTAAAACTATAAAAAACGTCACTTTCATAAAAGAATAGTAGGAGCAGCGTTGAGAGAATAAGATTCCCCTGCGCATAGATAGGAAGTTCTTTCGTAAAAAGAGCGAAACTCTTTATATTTTTTGTTTGAGCATAGATTAGGAGCAACAGTCCATTAAAGATCACGATTCCAAGATAAAAGAGATCTACATGCGGGTTGAATACCTGGATAAAAAAGGCCGCACCGATGCTTAACGTCACAAAAGAAAACCAAACAAATAAACGTGATTGTTGCCGATTTGCTTGCAGGAAATAGAGAGGCAAACAAACCAAAACACCAATAAGACCAAGCACTTCATTCCCATCGCCTCTCACAGATAACCAATCTCCAAAAAGTTGAAAATAACCTGCTGAAAATACGACGATAGGCAGAAATAGGCTTCCGAGAACTAAAAAGGAGAAGGCAGTCTTCTCAATGCGAAGCTTATGTCCACTGAGCCAGCTAATCCCAAAGAACACAGCCGCAATTCCGCCAATGAGCGCGGTCTTCATGATCGATGTCATCACATCCCACGTACTAGTGGCAAGTACCAGCGCACCAAGTAACAAGAACACCACACCAATAACCAGAATCCATGTTAAATTTCGATCTCTAAGCTCCTGTGTTGATTTCACTTTCTTTTCTTTTACAGGATTTGGCGCCTCTGACTTAGTTGGAACTATTTCTCGTGGGACAATTACTTCCTCATGCTTTTCCTCCGCTTCTATAGCCTCATCCATCATTTTTTGATACGCGTTCGAAACAGTACCGTATGTCTGCTCTGATATGTAATCTTTCACCCTGAGCTTTTGCAGCTCAGATTGAAATGCTTTTTCCCTCTCTTCCTCATTCATTTTTCACACCTCCAATGATTAACAACATTTTCCTAATTTGTTTCTTGCTCTTAGTTTACTCATACTCATTTCTTCCTTGCAATATGATTCCTTCTATTTTTCTGTTTATTCACAAAACAAAGCGATTGTCCATGTATGGTGGACAATCGCTTTGTTTTATCTTTGAGTGGGGTCAGGTACCGACCTGACCCCACAAATAACCTTTCTGTTCTAACAATTCCTCATGTGTGCCCTTCTCAATGATTTCACCATGATCGAGGGCGATAATTTGATCAGCTCGTTGAATCGTATTCAGGCGATGCGCGATAATGAAGCTCGTTCTACCTTCCATTAACGCCCAGAGCGCCTTTTGAATTTGAATTTCAGTTCGTGTGTCAATGCTGCTCGTGGCTTCATCGAGAATTAAAATCGCTGGATCGGCAAGCACCGCTCTTGCGATGGAGAGAAGCTGTCTTTGACCATGACTAATTCCCCCTCCATCCTGGTTCAATACAGTATCATATCCTTCTGATAACCTGGAAATAAACGTATGAGCATTAGCAACTTGAGCTGCTTTTTCTACTTCTTCATCGCTTGCATCCAGTCTCCCGTAGCGGATGTTTTCGCGAACCGTTCCGTTGAAAAGAAACGTGTCCTGAAGAACGAATCCCATATTTTGCCGCAAGCTTTCTCTTGTCACTTTCGTAACATCATGATCATCTACTTCAATCTTGCCACCATTCAGTTCATAGAAGCGCATCAATAAGTTTACGATGGTGGTCTTTCCGGCACCAGTTGGCCCAATAATTGCGATCGATTCACCTGGCTTCGCTTCAAAAGAAATATTCTTAAGCGTCGAACCTTCTTTATCATAGCCAAATGAAACATTTCGAAACGCCACTTTTCCCTTTACCTGTTTCAGTGCTACTGCATTTTCCTCATCCGGACGCTCTTCTTTCTCATCCAAAATAATAAAAACACGCTCTGCACCTGCAACCGCGGATAGTATCGTATTAAACTGATTTGCAAGATCGTTTAGCGGTCTCGTGAAAAGTCGAGAGTATTGGATAAAGGCTACAATCACACCGATCGAAACCATCCCTTTAATAGACAGCCAACCGCCTGCCGCTGCTATGAGTAAAAAACTTAAGTTATTTAACACGTTCATCAATTTAGGTATAAAACCAGAATAGGTCATCGCCCAGAATCCTGACGTACGTAGCGCTTCATTTTTTTGATCTAACTGCTTTAGCACACGCTTTTCTTGAGAAAATGATTTGATAATTTGCTGTCCAGAGAGCGTCTCTTCAATAACACTGTTCATCTCACCTAGATTACGCTGCTGTTCTTTAAAATAATGTCCTGTTCGGTTCGTGATCCACTTCATTCCGAGAAACATAAGAGGAATGATAGTGAACGTAATTAAAGTAAGCAGCGGACTTAACCACAACATCAGCCCTACCGTACCAACAAGAGTGAGCACACTTGAAAAGATCTGGATCACAGAACTATTTAACGTTCGACTCACATTTTCTATGTCATTTGTTAATCGGCTCATTAGCTCTCCGTGCGTCTTCTTATCGAAGAATGGAATCGGCAAACGATGCAGGTGATGAAATAAATCTTTCCGCATTCGATAGACCGTTTCTTGTGCAATCCCAATCATCCAGTAGTTTTGGAGAAAGGTAGCTGCTGATTGTAATACGTACACCCCGACTAATAGTCCGAGAATGAGCAGTAATCCATTTAAATCAGCTGGTACAAGATATTCATCAATTGCAATGCTCGTTAGATAAGGCCCTAGAAGACTAAATCCTGAACTAAAAAGAACCATCACAATGACGAGGAAAAGCAATCCTTTTTGCATCGATAAATAGCGCCAGATGCGCGCAACAGTTCCCTTCAAATCATCTGGTCGCTTTCTCGCTTGTTTATTAGAGGGTTTGTTGTTTGAACTCATTGGACGCCTCCTCTCCGTACTGAGACACATAAATCTCACGATAAACGTCATTGTTCCGAAGAAGTTGCTCGTGAGTCCCTTCTCCAATAATTGCGCCATCTTCAAGTAAAATAATTTTATCCGCCTCTTTAATTGAACTGATTTTCTGAGCAATTAATAAAATCATGCTTTCACGATGCCTTAACGCTTTTTGTAACTCAGCTTCTGTTTTTAGATCAAGTGCACTTGTACTGTCGTCAAGAATAAGGATTTCCGGATTACGGATAAGGGCACGCGCAATCGATAAACGCTGTTTCTGCCCTCCAGAAAGGTTAATTCCTTTTTGTCCAAGTACCGTTTCATATTGATTAGGAAGCGTCTTAATAAACGAATGGATTTGGGCTGCTTTAGCCGCTTCTTCAACCTCTTTTGCGGTAGCATCTTCCTTTCCCCAGCGAATATTCTCAGCAATGGTGCCGCTGAATAACACAACTTCTTGAGGAACCACTCCCATACGGCTCCTTAATTCATCAATACCGATATCCGTCTCATCCTGTCCGTTGAACGTAATGTGACCTTCTACAGGTTCATACAATCTTGGAATAAGCTGAACCATGGATGACTTACCTGAACCTGTCGCACCCATGACACCAATGAATTGTCCTTTCTCTGCAGTGAAATTTATATCTCGCAGCACATCGTCCTCTGAATCGGGATAACGAAAGCTCACATGGTGAAACTGAAGTTTCTCTAACGCTAATGGCTGAACACCTGATGCTTCTTTGGAAGACGTATTTGTATCCAACACTTCCTCCATCCGATAGGCAGAAGCTCTTGCTCGTGAAAGAAGCATCAAAATAAACGAAAACATGGTTAGCGCTACTGTAATCCGTGTGCCATATGTAATGATGGCTGAAATTTCACCAACCTGAGCTGTTCCACCGACCACTTTCACTCCGCCAAACCAGATTACGGCAACAATTGCCACGTTCATAAGAATCAACAGTACCGGCGTAGCAAGTTCAATCAAACGAAGAGATGTTACCGTTTGATTCATTAAATTCTCGTTCACTTTTTTAAACCTTTGTTGCTCATGCTTACTTCGAAGATAAGCTTTAATGAGTCTAACGCCAACTAGATTTTCTCTCATCACTCCATTAACTCGATCAAGTTTTTCCTGTACTGAGCTGAAAAGCGGAACTCCCTTTTTCATCACAAAATAAAGAAAGACAATGACTAAAGGAATCGCTGCTGTTAAAAGAAGGGCGAGCTGTACATCTACAACAAAGGCCATGATTACCCCACCAACCACAAGCAGCGGGGCTCGAACCATAATACGGAGTCCCATAAATACTACGAGCTGCACCTGATTCACATCATTCGTTAGTCTTGTTAAAAGAGATGAAGTGGGGAAGCGGTTAAAGTCAGCAAAAGCGAAAGACTGTACCTTTTCAAAGAGAGCTTTTCTGAGGTCAAAGCCGAAATGTTGACTAACGTATGAAGCAAGGTAAGTATTTACGATCGAAGCAATAAATGAGACAACCGTTAAAACAAGCATCCAGATCCCCAGTTCAGTAATGACACTAAGGTTTTCCTTCGCAATACCGTTATCAATAATATCCGCCATAAATAGCGGTAGCCAAAGTTCAACGGCTAATTCAACAAGCATTAAAAGGGCCGCTACAATCGCCGCCACCTTGTATGGTTTAATAAAGGATAGTACTTTTTGCATGGCATCCTCCCTCATCCTACATCCTTTTTCTTAATTTTATATTATACAGGATATTTAGGGCCTCGAACAAAAATGAGCTTTTTCATAATCCCTACGAATATTCATCGGAAATAATAAAGGCCAGCTCACTTTCGAGCTGGCTTAGAACTATGCTTTATTACTTTTAGAAACAATCATTTCAAGATCGCCTTCTAGCTTACAATCTTTCATTGTGGCAGGGATGATTAGATGGTCTCCCTGCTTAACAGAGTGAGAGGTTTCCGAAGATATAATCATGCCTTCTCCACTCAGCACACTAACAAGTAAATAAGGATGATCTTGCGAAAGAGAATATTCTCCATCAAGTTCCCATTTATAAACCGTGAAATATTCCGATGATACAAGCTCAACCTGGTTTAATCCTTCTTCTTCCGTTACGACAGGTGAGAACGGCGGATCTTCATGCGGAATCGTGGATACATCAACCGAGCGTTCAATATGAAGCTCACGTGTGTTTCCATTTACGTCTGTACGATCATAGTCGTACACGCGATAAGTTGTGTCAGAGCTTTGCTGAGTCTCAAGAATCATCGTTCCGGCACCGATTGCGTGAATGGTTCCGCTTGGTACAAAATAAAATTCACCTGGCTCAATCGGAACACGACGTAGTAAACTGTCCCATTCACCCTTTGCAATCATTTCTTCAAAAGACTCTTTTGACTGTGCATGATGGCCAAAGATCAGTTCTGAACCTGGATCACAATCAATAATATACCAGCACTCGGTTTTCCCATAGGCTTCACCTTCTACTTCTCTTGCATATGTATCACCAGGGTGAACCTGAACAGAAAGATCACGATCGGCATCCAGAATTTTAATCAAAAGTGGAAAATGCTCTCCGTCTTCATTCCCGAACAATTCACGATGACTATCCCAAACTTCATTTAACTTCTTTCCTGCAAGCGGACCATTTCTTACCTCACTTGGCCCATTCTGATGAGCTGAAATTCCCCAGCATTCTCCAGTCGTTTCTGTTGGAATCGTATAGCCGAATACATCTCTCAGTTTTGTGCCGCCCCAAAGACGATCCTTAAATTCTGGCGTTAGAAAAAGTGGTTCATGTTGGTACATACTATGTGCCCCCTAATTTTCTTTATATTTTTCATTTTCAAAATTCTGCCGGCCATGCATAGCGGCACCAATTATCCCAGCCTTATCATGCAGATGTACTGGTTCAATCTCTATTTTCCCACGTAGTCCTTCGTATACATAAGAATCTACTTTTTCTTTAAGAAGTGGTAGAATCATATCCTTTGCCTGCATCACGCCACCGCCCAGTATAATAACAGATGGATCAATAGAATGAACGATGTTCGCAATGCCTATCGCTAGTGCATCCATAGCTTCGTCAATAATAGCAACAGCTTCCTCATTTTCTTGTTCCGCAAGCTCAAAAACTTCTTCAGCACCACCCGAAATTTCAAGTCGTGCCTTACCTTCTCTTGCAATCGACGTCCCAGAAGCAAGTGCTTCAAGAGATCCTGCGTTCATGTTGGCATGCTTTTGACCTCCAGGCTTAATGATCATATTACCGACCTCAGCACTGTAGCCATGCTCGCCTTGAATAAGGCGATTATTTTGAACGTAACCCCCACCGATCCCCGTACTTACAGTTATGTAAAATGAGCTTTCGCGACCCTTTCCTCCTCCATACAATGCTTCACCAAGAGCAGCAGCGTCAGCATCATTCACAAGATACGTAGGGATACCAATCGCTTCCTCTACCATTTCTGTAATCGGAACATCTTGCCAACCTGGAAGATTAGGCGGTGATACAACAACTCCATCAAAAGGATTAAGCGGCCCGGGTGAACCAATCCCAATAGATACAGCTGAATACGCTTTTTTTACTTCTTTTATTAGTTCAACCATTCTAGTTATAATCGATTCGTAACCTAAGCTTGCCTCTGTAGGTATTTGTTTTACTTGTAGTATTCGTCCGCTCTCGTCTACGAGACCGACGCGGAGATTTGTACCGCCAAGGTCAACTCCTATATATACATTTTCCAACATCCTACCTCCCAAACTTTCTTTTCTATATATTATCACGAATTTTCACTTTATAAGAAACGAAACAGCGATTACGATAGAATCTCCAATTTTAGATATGAAAGAACTAGAATGAAGACAAAGTTATAAGATGGCTATATCAATGATCCAAGCATTAAGAAATCAACAATATTAACGCACCTAGTCTAACAGATTGGAAATTAATATATTATTTCAGAAAATTCTTCCTAATCATCCAAACCTCTGCTAAACTATTAATAAAACTACACAAATCGGGTGACTCAATGGTTTTTGACGGCATTTTATTATCTATTCTTGTCGGGTACCTACGCAAAGGTAGCTTAAAAGGCTTTGCTTTTCTTTCCTTTAAAGCAGGTTGGATCTTCCCCCTGTTGCTTCTTATTGAAATTGGCATTTTCACATTCCAATCTTCCTATTCCTGGCTCGGCACGCTGAGCGCACCACTCTTTATGGTTATTTATATTGTAGGACTCATTTTTCTTTGGTTAAATCGTAAAATGAACATCGGCATTATGCTTCTTTTCATAGGAGTGCTCCTTAACTTTATCGTAATGGCGATCAATGGAGGGCGAATGCCGGTATCACTTGAAGCGGCAAACATACTTGATCCCGCATATGCAGAAGCCATCAAAAATGGTCTCTATGGAAAACATGCAGTCCTAACCGACAGTACTGCCTTTGGGTTTCTCGGTGACATCATTCCTATTACTGATCCTTATCCAAAAGATCAAGTCATTAGTATTGGCGACATCATTATGAACATTGGTATTTTTATTTTCATCCAGCGCGTTATGGTTAAGTCCAAACATCCAGAAGACCTCATCAAATCACCTGCGCCTCAAAAAGGAATATGAAGGGAGGTGACGTTCATGGAACGTAAAGAGGGCATTAAGCTAACAGGCATCCTTGTGAATATCGCTATCATTACTACTGCTGTTATCGCACTAACTTCTGGATTTAAATTGGTTTAATCAAGATGGAGAGGCATTGCTTCTCCTAAAAAACTAAATTTAAATGAGAGTGATCGAGACATGAAGGGCATATTTCAGAAATTCACTAATGTTGTAAGCGTGTATATTACACTGGCATCTATCACAGGGATTTCTTTATTTCTCACTCAGTACTTCTTGACATATACACCTCTTAACTGGAGTCTGGCCTTCACGTTTGTAGCGGCAATTTTACTATTGAATCACTATACAATTCTATTGCCACCAAGCGGCAATTCCCTATCAATGGATTCAGCGATCTATTTGGCAGTCCTATTTGTATTTGGTATTCATATGGCGCTAACCATCTTGTTACTAACCTCGATCATCTATGCTCTGTATAAAAAAAGCGTTGTTTGGTGGAAGCATTTATTTAATTTCTCTATTTATAGCATCATGATTATTGGAACGTATGAAGCTTTCTTTCTATTTGGTGGAACTATCGGAACACTATCATTTTTTAATGTAACTTCGTATATGCTTTCGCTTAGCGTTTATTTTCTGCTGAACGTGTTATTCATTGGGTTTTTCTTTGTTTTAACCGCCACCGAGAATCTTCTTCAAATTGTTAAAGGAATGTTAAAGGAAACCATCTCAAGTTATTTAATCACGTTAATTCTTTCCTTGAATCTTGTCCTACTCATGAAGCAGCAAATTATACTTGGCGTTCTATTATTTCTAACTGTAGCCGTGCTACTCTCCATTTCCTTCAAACAATATTTTGAGCTCTATCAAGAAGTATCCCAAAAAGCGGACATTGATCATCTAACAGAACTATACAATCATGGCTATTTCAAATCTCTTTTGGAAGAAGAAATCAAAACAGTAAAACTAGCAAATCAGCCTCTATCAATCGGTTTGATCGACCTTGATGACTTCAAGAAATACAATGATCAGCACGGGCACCTTCAAGGAGATAAGCTTCTTAAACACTTCGGAGCAGAATTGAAAAAGAGTGCGAGCGACGCGTTTACAGCTGCTCGCTATGGAGGAGAAGAGTTTGCACTGCTAATGCCTGGTAAGACGGAACTCGAAGCCTATCAATTCATCAATCATTTTCGAAAAGACATCAATGATCAATATTTCGAAGGAGTCGAAGTGCTTCCACACGGCTGTCTCTCGTTTTCTGCAGGAATCATCCAATACAACCAGGACATGTACGATTCCTCAGAAGTCCTTGAAAAAGCCGATCAAGCGATGTACTATGCCAAGACTAAAGGAAAGAACAACGTTTGTATTTTTGACGCTGATAATGTACCTGCTAAAACCTTTTATAATAACAAAGAAATGGAATTATTGGAGCAGCAGCTAAAAATCTTTCTTTATAAAGATGTGTACACGTACAAACATAGCAGAAGAGTTTATGAATATGCGATTGAGTTCAGCAACAAGCTTAACTTGAATAGCAATGATCAGAAAATACTTGTCATGGGAGCACTCATTCATGACATCGGAAAGCTTGAGATTCCTCGTGACGTTATCAACAAAAAAGGAAAGCTTACGAAGGATGAGTGGGAGATGGTTCAGAAACATGTCATTTGGGGGAGGGAAATTGTATCAACAAACCGCGAGCTAGCTGATCTTCTTCCACTCGTTGAACTTCATCACGAACGTTATGACGGGAAAGGCTATCCGTACGGATTAAGCGGACAAGAAATCCCTCGACTTGTTCGCATGTTAACAATTATCGATTCCTTTGATGCCATGACGACTGAGCGCCCCTATCAAAAAACAAAGTCAATTAGTGAAGCGATAGACGAATTACAAAAATGTGCTGAAACGCAGTTTGATCCCGAACTTGTTCATGCGTTTATTGAGGTGATTCATTCAAGTCCACTGCACAAGCATTCAATTGAACAACCAAACAAAATCAGCATTTAAAAAAGCGAATGTGGCCGCATTCGCTTTTTTGTTTCCGTTAGAAACGCTTCACATTTTATTTTCGCTACCATAACGGCTCATTATGATCAGTTACTTCAAAAAAATATGGAAGAATGAAGACCGTACCAACCGCCATCACGACTTCGATTGGGATAATGACTGAAATGGGAACTTGGAATGCGATCATTGGTAACCATAGAAGCGCAACAATACTTGGAATAACAGATAAGTTATTCCTTGCCCGACGTGTTAAATACTGTTCCCTATCACAATAGGGACAGACAACAGCTTTTTTAAACGAAAACAACATAAGGAACGATTCTTTCCACGTCCACTCCGAATGACATTGCTGACAAGTTGTCATTTTTATGACCCCCATACTACTTATACGAACTCAACGTCATGAGAGTTTCAAAATTCTGTTAATCTCCTTCTAAATCCGATAAAGCATGAATCATAATCTTAATGGCGTCTCGTATGCTAGTGAACGGAAAACCAGTATGTGCTGAATGATGGAGCGTCATCTCGAATGTAGGTGGAACATGAATGAATCCTGCTGGGATATCGCTGTCTTTTTGTTCAAGTGCATACAAAACGCTATACATCACGTTGTTACATAAATAAGTTCCAGCTGTATTGGATATTTCTGCAGGTATACCATTTTGTACAAGTGCCTCAGTCATCTTTTTAATAGGAAGAGTTGAGAAATAAGCTGCCGGTCCACCTTCCACGATTGGCTGATCTTCCGGCGCACGCCCCACATTATCTTCTACACTATCATTCACATTAATTGCAATTCGCTCAGGCGTTACTTTTGTTCGGTCAGCGGCAAGTCCAAGCATGATCACAGCAATCGGTTCACATTGTTCAACATACTCAATCAGCATTTCTGATGCTCGCTCATAATCAACAGGAAGAACACGTGAGATAATTTCATAGCCTCCTATCACTTCCTCATCCAATTCCTTGACGATTTGCTCAGTTGGATTATGACGATGTTCAAGAAAAGGCTCAAAACCAGTCAACAATAGCGGTCTCATTCTCTTCTCCCCTTTCGCTTAATAACAAATTACTCCAAATAATCTGAACACTCATCTTTCTATTACCTCTTTCAAACCGGTTTAACCTTCAAATTATAGTCATTTTTTACCACCTTTTCATTTTCTTCACAAGCGTTGAATGATCAATCCTTAATTCCTTAGCTGCAGAACGAAGAGATGGATGTTGTTGAATCGTATCTAATATGATTCTCTTTTCAAAACTTCCTACTCGCTCTTTCAATGAAAGTGGTTCGTTCCCTTTTATACGATAATCCGTAATATGAACTGGTAAATGATGCGGTTCAATAGAGATGGTAGGAACAGATACGACAAGACTTTCAATCATATTTTTCAGTTCTCGAACGTTTCCAGGCCAACGATAAGCAAGCAAGGCGCTACGTGTTTCTTTAGTCATCCGTTTTTCAATATGATATTTCGAACAAAAATAAGAAAAGAAATGATCTACCAATACTTCAATATCATGGACGCGATTAGCTAACGGAGGAATAGAAATCTCAATAACTTGAAGCCTGTAATAAAAATCTTCGCGAAATGAACCTTTCTCGATTTCTTCTAACAACTGTTTATTTGTAGCAGAGATGATCCGAATATCAAGTTTAATCGGTTTATTTCCACCAATTCGATAAAACTCGCTCTCTTGTAAAACCCTGAGAAGTTTCACTTGGAGAGAAACAGGCATCTCCCCTACTTCATCAAGCATAACCGTCCCACCCTGGGCCAATTCGAGCAAACCGATTTTTCCTTCCTTACGCGCTCCAGTGAACGCGCCTGACTCATAACCAAATAACTCTGATTCTAATAAATGTTCAGGGATAGCTCCACAGTTCACTTTAATAAAAGGCTTGTCCTTCCGATCACTTTCATAGTGAATTAAATTAGCCACAACTTCTTTACCTACGCCTGATTCTCCAGTTAATAATATGCTTGTAGGGTATGGAGCTACCTGTTTTACTTTCTCGTAAATGACGCCCATTTCTTTACTTCGAAAAACAACCTTGTCAGCTACCCCTTTCAATTGAAGGGAATACCTATTTTGATTCAACTCGGAGAAAGTTTTGGCACGATCAAGCTCAGAGCGCAAACCGTTTAATTGTGTGATATCTCTTACGCTTGTTACCACCAATTCGATCTCGTGATTCTCATCAAAAACCGGACTTCCCGTCACGATAACGTCCTTCTTACCCCCGATTTTTTGTAGAATGGACACCCGCTCTTTTTCTTTTAGTACAAGCAAAGAAACGGACTGATCGATATACCCTTCTTGCATTAAATCTTTCATATGTCGCCCAATTAATTCAGAGCGCGGAAAGCCGGTCATTTCTTCATATGCAGAGTTAACGTAAATCGTCGTTCCCTCTTTATCCACAACATATAATCCGTCTGTCGAAAACTCAATAATTGATTCAAACTGTCGCAGCAAATCGCGGTAGTGTTTCACTTCCGTAATATCCTGAATGACACTAATGACGCCAATAAGCTCTTCGTCCTGATATAGAGGCGTTCGATTGACAACACATTCACGATCAAACAGTTGGAGACGTTCACCTATTAAACTATGCTCGTTTTCAAGTACTTCGCTGATTCTTGAATTTGGAACGAAAGCACGAATAGTTGCCCCTTTCCAATCCTGTACACGAAGAAGGTCTTCAGCTGATGCATTCATGTAAATAATTCGTTCTTCCCGATCTATCATAACAACCCCATTGTGTAAGGAAGAAAAGACCTCTTCCCAACCAGTTGTTTTGGCTATATTCAGCATAAAACCCACCTCTCTAATGGTGAAATTTATCAACTTATGGTGAACTACGACACCACTTAAATATTCAATCTATTCAGACAAATACCTGCCTACTGGTGAAAAAAATCACCTAACAATTGTTAATTTATCTAAAAAGGCTATGTTGTCAGCTTTTAAAAGTTGGCACCAAACTTGCATCACTAAAAGTCGTAACGAAAGATCTAACTGTGCTATCTGAACACACCCACACCAGACCATTACTTAAGAAAGAAGTATTCCAAAGATCATCTGTATGGTCTCAATACCCCTTAGCGTTAAAAGGTTAGCGTCTCAACCCTTGAATGAAATTTTTCACAATTTAAACCAACATAATAGGAGGAATATGAATGAACATTATTAACAAACACCCGAAATTGTACGTAATGGATAATGGGCGTATGAGTATGGATAAAAACTGGATGATTGCGATGCACAATCCCGCTACGATTACGAATCCCAATGCCCAAACTGAATTTGTTGAATTCCCTATTTACACAGTTCTAATCGATCACCCGGCCGGCAAGATCCTTTTTGATACAGCTTGTAATCCAAATTCGATGGGACCAGAAGGCCGTTGGACAGAAGCGACACAGCAAACTTTCCCCTATAAAGCTAGTGAGGAATGCTACCTTCATAATCGGCTGGAGCAGCTGAATGTACGTCCTGAAGACATTAAATTCGTTGTCGCTTCTCACCTCCATCTTGACCATGCAGGATGTCTTGAAATGTTTACGAACGCTACCATTATTGTTCATGAAGATGAATTGAACGGAACGCTTCAGTCCTATGCGCGTAATCAGAAAGAAGGCGCCTATATTTGGGGAGATATTGATGCATGGATTAAAAACAATCTTCAGTGGCAAACCATTAAGCGAAATGAAGACAATGTGCAACTTGCAGAAGGTATTAAAGTATTAAACTTTGGCAGTGGACACGCCTGGGGAATGATTGGTCTGCATATTCAGATGCCGGAAACCGGTGGAATCATTCTCGCCTCAGATGCCGTCTATACAGCCGAAAGTTTTGGGCCACCGATCAAACCACCTGGCATTATCTATGATTCTCTCGGCTACGCAGCATCAGTAGAAAAAATCCGACGACTCGCAAAGGAAACGAATAGTCAGGTATGGTTCGGTCATGACTCAAACCAGTTTAATAATTTCCGTAAATCAACAGAAGGCTACTACGAATAAAAGGAGGATTTGAATGACTTTTTCCAAACTCGTCTTCACCCCACTAAGCTACACTGGCTGGGGATCACTTGCACAACTCTTACCTGAAGTTAAAAAATATACTGCAAAGCGAATTTTGGTCGTAACTGACCCTGTATTAAATGATATCGGTATCGTAGATCGCGTCAGCATTCCTTTAAAAGAGGCCGGATATTCAGTCGATATATATACTGATATACAGCCAGAGCCACCGCTTGCCATCGGCGAAAGACTCGTCAACTATACGAAAGAAAATGCATTTGACCTCGTTATAGGACTCGGAGGAGGAAGTGCGCTAGATCTCGCGAAATTAACAGCTGTTCTGTCAGTACATGAAGGTTCTGTTTCTGACTACCTCAACTTATCAGGAAGCAGACAGATAACCGATAAAGGTTTGCCAAAAATATTAATCCCAACAACTGCCGGTACCGGGTCAGAGGTTACAAATATATCTGTTCTTTCACTCAAAAGCACAAAAGATGTCGTCACACACGACTATCTTCTAGCTGATGCAGCCATCGTTGATCCCGAGTTAACCGTTTCCGTTCCAGCAAAAGTGACCGCAGCAACCGGTGTCGATGCGCTTACCCATGCGATTGAGGCTTATGTCTCGATTAACGCTAGCCCGACAACGGATGGCCTCGCTCTCCAAGCAATTAGGTTAATTAGTCGCTCGATCAGACGTGCTGTTTCGGATGGTGAAGACCGCGAAGCACGAATCAATATGAGTAACGGAAGCTATATCGCTGGCCTTGCCTTTTTTAATGCTGGCGTAGCAGGAGTTCATGCTCTTGCCTATCCTCTTGGAGGGCAATTTCATATCGCTCATGGTGATTCCAATGCCGTTCTTCTTCCTTACGTGATGGGATATATTCGGAAAAGCTGTACGAAACGAATGGGAGATATTCTGAATGCGCTTGGCGGTAACTCACAATTCCTTTCAGAAGAAGAAGCCTCGTATGAGTGCGTACGAATGCTAGAAAGACTCGTTCAAGACGTTGGCATCCCAAGTACTCTTGGTGGATTCGAAATTCCAGCTAACGCCCTGGAGTCCTTAACAGAAGATGGCCTGAAACAAAAAAGACTGCTTGCAAGAAGCCCTCTCCCTCTTCATGAGGATGATATTCGCGCAATCTATCAATCAGCATTTAAGGGAGAAATTGTTGAAGCATCCCCTATTACTATTCAACATCCATAAAGTCATTCAATCATAAAGCCCGCTTACGCAGCGGGCTTTATGATTGAATTCACCTTTCATAGGGAACAACAATTAAAAACGAATTAGGTGGTGTCACTCTTGGGTTACTTCTTACTTCTTATACTTTCGGTTACCATCATGATTTTTCTTATACGAGTACCGCTATCCGATCGCTTCCCTCCTGCTATTCGCAAAATGGGCGTGATCTTTCTTGGATTAATATCGATTATCTTTCTCGCATTATTGATTGCTTCATTTATTTGATGATCAAAAAGGCGAAAGAGTCCGCTGTGAGTGGACACTTTCGCCTTTTTTGTTTGTAGTGGGGGTCAGGCTCGAGCCTGACCCCCACTTTATACAAACGTCGTCGCTAAATAAATGACCACCGGCATCGTCGCTAAGCTCGACACGGTGGAAACAAGCGTTGCGCTTGAAACGTTTTGGGGTTCAGTATGAAACTGAATCGCGTACATTGTCGTGTTCGCGGCAGTTGGGGTAGCAGCCATTATTATCATAATTTGCTTTGTTAATGGATCAACAGGCATAAGAAGCACAATGCCAGCGGCAATCAGCGGAGCAACCATAAGCTTAAGTGATAATGCCGTTGATAGCTTGCGCCAGTCAATCGCCCGAATACGAATGTTCGCAAGCTGCATACCAAGCGTCACCATAATAACGGGAATAGCCGCATCCGCAATTAAATCCACGCCATCACTTATTGTACCCAAAGGAAGATGTAACCATTGAAACAACAGCCCGACAATGGCGCCGTAAACCATCGGCATTTTCCTAACAGCTTTTAAAGCTGCCTTTATCCCATCGTGGTCCGGACTTCCCTTTGCGGCATAATATACGCCAAGTGTGCTCATTAACAGTTGCTGCAACACCATTAAAACAATCGCTGTTTCCATCCCGACTGCCCCAAACAGAAAGAGAACAAGCGGAGTTCCGTAATTTCCGTTATTCATAAACGCGCTCGATAAAACCAATCCGCATCGTTCTGATTCGGTATAGCCATATAGTTTTGAGAGAATGCTCACGATCCCAATAAGCGCAAAGCAAAGTCCAAGCATGTAGATCGACAAATAACCATAGGAGGAATCAATTTCTTGCTCATAAAATGTTCGAAAAACGAGAAGCGGAACGAGGACATATAAAGCGAGGTTTGAAAGCACCCTTGTCTCCAAGTTAAGAAAACGTTGCGCAATATATCCGACTACAAATACGAAGAAGATCGGCAGCAATATGGTTATGATCGACATCTTCATTCTCCTTCAGCTTCTTAAAAGGATAGCGTGCCCTGGAATACGAATAAAACAGGATGAAAGGGAACTGATAAAATCAGCCCCCTTTCTTCGCTTATCCGTTAAAAACGATAATTTTTTCTTCTGTCATTTCTTCAATCGCATAGCGTGGACCTTCTTTTCCCGTTCCGCTTTTCTTCACACCACCATATGGCATATGGTCAACGCGATAACCTGACGTATCGTTAATAATCAGTCCACCCACATGTACCTCATTGATCGCTTTTAACGTAAACGCTAGGTCGTTCGTGAATAGGCCAGCTTGAAGGCCATATTCCGAATCATTCACTCTCGCAATCACTTCATCTGTGGAACGGTACGTGCTTACGGCAACGACTGGTCCAAAAACTTCCTGGCGACATACTTTCATATTATCATTTACATTTGAAAGAATAGTAGGTTGGTAGAAGACGCCATTTCTTTCTCCGCCTGTTTCAACAGTAGCTCCCTGCTCAACCGCTTCGTTCACCCAACTTTCTACACGAATGGCTTCACGCTCAGCAATCATCGGCCCAACATCGGTTGCCTGATCCATTGGATCTCCTAAAACAAGGCCTTCTGTTACTTCCTTCATTTTTGCAAGGAACGGCTCATAAACATCTTCATGAACATAAACGCGTTGAACAGAAATACAAACCTGGCCAGCGTTATTAAAACTTTTCTGTGCGGACTGAGTAGCAGCTGTTTCAACATCTGCATCGTGATGCACAATTGTTGCGGAGTTATTTCCTAACTCAAGCGCTACTTTACGTAAACCAGCTTTTTCACGAATATGCTGACCAACGCGAGGGCTTCCCGTAAATGTAAACATGTTCACGTCCTGGTTAGATAGAAGCCATTCACCTACTGTAGCCCCGTCCCCAGTGACAAGGTTCAGGCGGCCTGCCGGAAGACCTGCTTCTTCCATAATCTCTGTTAACAGAATCGCACAAACCGGCGTAACTTCAGCTGGTTTTAGTACAACGCTATTCCCGGCGGCTAGCGCTGGGCCAATTTTGTGGCAAACAAGATTTAGCGGCACGTTAAACGGCGTAATCGCTGCGACAACACCAATCGGAAATCGTCTCGTGTAAGCTTGACGCTGTTCAGACCCTGGCGCTGACTCCACTGGGATTCCTTCGCCGTGGATCCGTTTGGCTTCCTCTGCTGAAACTTCCAAAGTTAAAGCAGCTCTTCCTACTTCACCCTTACACTCGGCTAATGGCTTACCAACTTCTTTCGCCAGCACTTCACCTAGTTCATCTTGACGAGCTCTGAGCACTGCAGCTGCTTTAATAAGTACCGTATATCGTTCATAAGGAGAAAAAGTGGTTTTCAAAGCTTCTTTGGCAGCTTGGACCGCATCTTTTACATCTTGTTCTTCAGCGGCAGCCGTTTTGGCCGTTATTTCTTGGGTATATTTATTTAGCACATCATCCGTTGTCGTTTTATCTCGCCATTCTCCGTTAATGTATAATCCGTACGTTCGTACTGAAGTTTGCGTTGTCACTTTAACATCATCCTCCCTTTTTATAACGTTACTACCTTTTTCTCTGACAAAAGTTCTTCTGCTTTTCCTTGACTTCCAAATACGCGAATTTTTTCTTGTACTTTTTCCTTCATTCGTAAACGGCCAAGACCAAGTGAGCTCGCGAGCACAATGTCATTTTGATTTTCGCCAAAAGCTTCTTGCACGCCTCTAGTGAAAGCTTGACGTAGCTCAGTATCAACATTGATTTTCGCAATACCTAGAGAGATCGCGCGCTGTACTTGCTCATCTGGCACATCTGAACCGCCGTGAAGAACGACAGGGCGCTCGACTGCCGCCACAATTTCTTTCAGTCGTTCGAATCGAAGATTTGGCGTTTCTTTATAAATACCGTGTGCTGTTCCAATTGATACAGCGAGATAATCAACATCTGTCGCTTCTACAAAAGCAACAGCTTCTTCAGTAGTTGTAATAAGGGCGTCCTTTTCATCAACGGTAATATCATCTTCAGTTCCACCGATTTTACCAATCTCACCTTCAGAACCAATGCCTAGTGCTCTTGCAATGTCGACCACTTTCCTCGTTGTCGCCGTATTTTCTTCAAACGATAAACCTGAACCATCGAACATAACGGATTGGAAGCCCATTTGAACAGCTTGCATCGTTTGTTCGAACTGACGACTATGATCAAGGTGAATCGCAACAGGAACATCAATTTCTTTTTCGTACGTATCAATTAGACCTTTTAATGCTTCCATACCTAGCGTTTGAATCACCTTTTGTCCAACTTGAATCATAATTGGTGCTTTTTCCTCAGCAGCTGCTTCAAAAATTGCTAGCACTGTTTCCGCATTATGGGCGCTAAAAGCACCTACCCCATATCCGTTTTGAAAAGCATGATCCAGCATTGTTTTTCCGTTAATAAATGGCATAACCATTTCTCCCTTCTATCGCTTCAATTCAATATTGTAGTGGTACTGATCACTTCGGTATTTCGTTTTGGTGTATTCTATTAGATGGTCATTTAGTCCATAGCTGAGACGTGTCATTTCCAGTAGCGCTTCACCCGGCCGTATCGCCAAAGAATCCGCTTCATCCAACGTCGCATTAATCGCTGCAATTCGCTCCTGTGCTTTGTTTAAATAAATCTGATAGTTTTCGAGTATTTCATAGTATTTCGCTTCATTTAAATCATGTTGAATTAGTAGCTTGCCAATCGATTCTGGCCAGCATGTGCGTTCAAGCGCAACTGGCGTCTCATCAGCAAATCGTATTCGTTCTACAAGTAGAATAGGTGACCCCTCTGCCACTTGAAGCATTTCACTTTCATGGAAAAGGTTATACTTGAATTCAGCTCGGATAACTTTTGACGAAGGAACTTGACCTTTTTCCATTACTTCTTCCGCAAAACCTTTCAGCTGCCCAAGATTCCCAACCAATTGATGAGGCTTGACGATGGTCCCATGGCCCTGCTTTTTCTCAAGCAGTCCATTCTGAACGAGAATCGTAATCGCCTGACGAATTGTTGTTCGACTCACACCGAATTCCTTAATGAGCGCTTGCTCTGTTGGAATGAGCGTATTCGATTTCCACGCACCAGTCTGAATGCGCTCAATAAGGACATCTTTGATTTGGAGGTAAAGAGCATCCCCATTTGGATCAATCTGATTAATCGACATAGATCTCATTCCCCTTTATAGGTGGTGGATACGTCGCAAGATCTTCTCCAATGAGCGGCTTCAACCATTCATAGTAAGCCTTCTTATTTTGAATGAACGCATCAGGCAACACACGTTCACCAGCTGCGACAACTTTTTCAAGTTCAATCGGAAGCATTCTCACCGAATAACGATGATGAGCATTCCTTTGAATTGAAACCATAACGTTTGATAATCCTTCACGAATCCATTCAGCGCCAACTCTTCCAACCGTATAAGCTTCTTCTCGATCAACATCTGATATGACTGCGGAGAAGCTTCGCTGATTCATTCCTAGGAGTTCAGCCCTTGTCATAACGCTTAGCTCATTTTTTAAAAAGTGAGCCACTTGACTTGAAATGCCACCCAGTATTGTTCTGCCATCCACATTTCCTCTCTCAACCTGACCACTATTCCCAAATAAAACACCTTCACTTACAACGACTGTTGCGTAACCAAACCGGTTCAAAGCCGTATTTACATTCTCGAGAAGGACTTCTTTTTTTATAGGGCGCTCAGGTATAGCGATAAAATGAGGGCCTTCTTCTTCATATTCTTGTAATAACCCTGACGCTGCGGAAAGCCAGCCGGCATTTCTTCCCATCGTTTCAAGAACCCTGACCTTTTCAAAGTTCTGCATCGACGCGAGATCCCGGCTCATATCTCTTGTGGCCTGGGCGACATATCGTGCTGAGCTTCCAAAACCTGGCGCATGATCCGTCCCTCCAAGGTCATTATCAACCGTTTTAGGGAGTCCAAGAACCTGAAGCGAAACGTTTTGCATTCTCGCTTCGGCTTCTACTTTGGCTAGCGCCTCCATCGTTCCATTACCACCGATAAAAACAAGCACATCGACACCCTGCGCCTGAAGCAAGCGCACACCATTTTCAATATGCTCATCTGTTAACGGAAAGCGTCCAGAACCAAGACACGCACCCGGGACATCCTGATGTAGATGAACGCGACTAAGCATCTCACTATCTCCGTCAAGATACATTCCGTGCGCCAGTCCTTCATAACCATTTTGAATAAAAAGCAGGGCATGATCTCGTTCGATTTCCTTCACAAACCCTGCGAGGGTAGCATTAATGACGGCCGTAGGTCCCCCGGCCTGGCCAATGGCGACCTTTTTCATGCAACTGTCTCCCTTCAGTTCTTCGTATAGATCGTCGTCTCAAGCCCAAGCTGCTTACCAAGTTCAACAAGCTCATCCGCAACATCATCATAAATAATGGCGTAATGTGGTTCGAAGCCCTCTTCCATTAAGCCGTATAGCGTATCATTTATTTCCGTTTCCAGTTCCACTTCGACAGACGTACCATTGAAGCGCTGCGGCGTATCCAATGCGTTCCCCCTCATAACCAACAAGCGATAACCTTCTGGCGTATAACCAACTCGGAACATCGTTACGCGACCTGGCTTTAAACCGAATTCCATCGTAAAGCCGAGCTTACGGTTTGGATGAACGCCAGGTCGAGCGCCTTGATCAGGATGTGCAAGCGAATACGCGCCTGCGCCGCAATGCCAGAACACAACTGAATTACTCGCCTCGTTCACGTGAACCATATCACCAAGGTATGGGGCGCTTCCTGTTAGCTGCTGAAGAATAAACATCGAAACGGAACCATGAATATCCGATTCACACGATGAAACCACACCGTCTTCTGTAAATTGAGAAAGAGTTGAGCATGCTGCAGCGCCAAGTTCATTGAAAAAGTCAGGCCAACAACGTATCGCAAGCGCCGAAACATCTTCCGCATCAATTTGCTCCTGCACGTACGTTGTAAACTGAGCAAATCGCTGAACGGTTTCTTCGTTACGATTTAGCCCAATCACCTGCTGCTCCGCTCGTTCAATCGCGCCTTCCCATCTTTCCCGAGGGAGCTTCACACATTCCTCAAACGCTTTGTTTAAATCAAAGTTTTTCACTGTCACACCAAGCTGTTTTTGCAAGGCTTCTTCATCCGTTCCTGAAAAGAAAAAGCCTGGAGGATGCTCCCCGATCACACCAATGGTGAGACCTTTGAGATCTTCAATCACCTTTTGAACCTTTAGTTGAATCTTGATTCTCTTTTGCACCTGCGCTTCATCGCCATTCCCAAATACAAAGCTAAATGGATGATTCGCACATCGAAGCACATGACTTGTGCTATTGCCGCCGGTTAAGGAGTTTAAGCGAAGTCTCCCGCCAACACTTGGTTCACGAACGGACCAGACAATCACTGGCGCTTCTACTTTTTTAATGAGGGCCTCAATGAATTCACCGTCCGCAAACGTGACGCTTTGATAAATACTAGCAACAATGTCTTCGCTGTTAACGTTTTCAAGAAAAGTTTCTAGATCTTCAGGTGATGTGATGATCTCTTCAGGCTCAATCACATTTGCCGTCACACTATGAAGAAATTCTGAACTTTTCTTTCTTTGTAGTTCCCCCGCTTCAAGATCAAACGTTTTTCTACCAATTGGTACATATAGAATGCTTGTTTTAGCCACGATTGGTCACAACCTTTCTCCTCTGTTTGTTACAAATACTATATCATACATTATTATGTTTTAAAATAGGTAGTAACCTTTATATTTACTTTCTTATTTTAACTCAAGGGCTGCTTTTTGGAATACGTCTGCATAAGAAGAACCCTTTCGATAGAAAACAGGAGTTTCTCCGATTGGAGCCTTTACTTCAACTCGTCCTCCACCAATCTCTTTGCCACTCCATAAATGAACCCATTCATCTTCAGGTAAGTACACGGACCAGTTTTCTTTTCCTTCTTCATAAACCGGGGCGACAACCATATCTGATCCAAGCATATATTGATATTGAATGTCATAAGAGGCTAGATCATTCTCATATTCCATAAACAATGGACGTTGCATCGGTATTCCTTTTTCAGCATTTTCTTTGCTCAGCTCTTTAAGATAAGGCTTAAGTGCTGTATAAACGTTCGTCATTTTCACAAAATGCTCAAGCGTCTCTTCGTCTTGATCAAACTGGAAGCAATCGTCAGGACGGTTGCCTTCGTGCGTTCGCATGACGGGAGTAAATGCCGCCATATCAACCCAGCGAAGCAACAGTTCTTTGTTCCGCTTGTTCCCATGAA
Source organism: Anaerobacillus sp. QJM3NY_32 (assembly GCF_056173645.1). Lineage (NCBI taxonomy): Bacteria > Bacillati > Bacillota > Bacilli > Caryophanales > Bacillaceae > Anaerobacillus > Anaerobacillus sp. QJM3NY_32. The sequence continues at coordinate 3,744,939 of NZ_CM149684.1, forward strand.
GACTTGTATATCCGCCGATATCACTATGGTGAACGCCATTCCCACTCATTCCAGCAGATAATGCAGCTGGAATAACAGATGCAAGACCATCGTCAAGGCTCCAATCGACACTTTGATCACCAGCCCATAGAAGTGGACAATACCCCTGACTTCCTGAGTATCCTGCGCGCATAAAGTAAACAACATCGCCCCATCGTCCAGCTTTCTTTACAGCATTGTGATTCACTTTTGCCCACATCACTGGCCAAGCATTGTGCATTTTTGTAGCAGATTCACCATTGTGAAGTCTTAGATCAGTCGGCAAGTACTCACCAAAATCGGCCATCCACCCGTCCATACCAAAATCAATCATGTTCTTTTGAATGACATCTTCGTACCATTCACATGCTGCTTCGTTTGTAAAGTCGACCACGCCGCAATAAAACTCACCAAAGTCAACGATATAATCACCGCCATCTAACGCTGTAGCAAGATAGCCGTTGTCATAAGCTTCACGGTAAAGATCACCTTCCACAGCGACATAGGGGTTAATATAGCCCATAAAACGAATCCCTTTTTGCTTCCATTCTTTCACTTTTTGGTCAAGCTCCGGGTACTCCTCTGGATTCCATTTCCAATTCCACATTAATCGCTTACCGAATGACGTCACACGCTTTCCCTGCCAATCTTGACACCAAACAGCACCGATTTTCATCCCTTTACCAATAGCGCGATCAAGCTTATTTTGTACTCGTTCTGTTCCTCCTTGCATTCCGAGCCAGATGCCATTATACGTCCACTCAGGCAGCTCGGGTTGTCTGCCGAGACGAGAAGTTAGTTTTTCAACGAGATCCTTATATGTTTGTCCCGTTTCAAAAAGAATCGAGGCTGGCGCTTCCCAGATATGCAGCTCATGAAAATCGTCTCTTTGAAAATCAAAGTCTGCAAAAGCAGTTGTCTCTACATGGCAATAATATTTATTCGTAGATACATAGGTTGGTTGCGGATAATTCGTATTGTAATAGTCACCACCAGCTTGATCTTTCACGTCGGCCTGCCAAGTTGTATACGTAGATTTATTCCGCCCCACACCAGGTTCAGACGTCCATAAAGGGAAATTCTTTCCCCTTAAATTAAAGTAGGAAAGCTGTTCCCCACAACCATAAATCTTCTCATCTGCATCGGCTACAACGCGAACCCAGAAGCGATTAAAAAGTGGATCGACGAGCTCGAAAGAAACGCGAAGTCCATCTTTGTCCTGCTTTAATACCATTGTTAGTAATTCATGATCATGAGAGAAGTGACGAAAGCCGATTCGACACGTCTCGCCTTCATACCGCACTGTGGCATAACGAAGAGCTACTCGTTCCACTACATAATCCTTTATTTTAAAATTCCCTCTATACATATCAATCGTTTCTTCACCGCTACCAATGAAAATAAACGGGCGGGCAGGTGAATGCCGAAACAATAAGCGACGGTCAAAATAAACTTCGAATTCTTCTCCATTTTGCTTCACTTCAAAACCAGGTTTAGTCTTTAGTGTATTCAATGTAATTCCCCCTACCTTCTTTTCGTTTAAGCACTTCTAAATTTTTTCTCAGCGTTTACCGCTTCTTCATGTTTTCTTGTTACAAAACCTGAATATTTTTTATTCCAGGATTTTAATGCGAAAAGATAACAAAGCGTTCCGACTACAGCCGCACCTAGTATTGATGGCCAGAACCATGCTGAAACCATTCCACCTGCATAAGCAAGTCCAATAGGGGAGAATAGGATATAAACCATAACAACGAGACTAATCAGAACAACAGAGACTGGAATCGTAAACTTCCATGGAACCATATCAACCTTAGGGTTTGCTCTAAATTCATACGCTTCAGGAAGAGGACTAATGCGACCGACAACCATCATGATAGCAACTTCAATAAGGAAAAGAATCGCTGAGATATGAATAAAGTTCATCGTAATCTCAATGCTAAATAGCTGGTTTAATCCCCATACAAGCATGTAGTACGTAATCACATGGAAGATAATCGCGATTTTTGCACCAAGCGCAGGAATGCGTTTAGAAACTATCCCCACAAGAACAATCGCAATGATCGGTATGTTAAAGAATCCTGTAAAACGGCGAATCAAATCCCATAATCCATCAGGTGCGTTCATCAGCATTGGCGCAATGAAAAAAGAGACAAGTGCGAGAACGCTTCCAAAATACTTACTGACATTGATTAGTTGTCGATCTGTTGCATTTTTATTAATACCTGCTTTGTATACATCAAGCGCAAACATCGTAGCCGCACTATTTAATAGAGAGTTAAAACTTGAGAACACGGCACCAAGAAGCACAGCTAGAAAGAGTCCAGACATAAATGTAGGTAGCAAATTTGATACAACCGTTGGATAAGCTAGATCAACAGGATCCATTGAACTGCCATAAAGATGAAAGGCAATAACACCTGGAATCATCATCATAAACGGAACAGTTAATTTATAGAATCCTGATAAAAGAACTCCTTTTTGTCCTTCAGCAAGGTTTTTCGCCCCAAGCGTTCGTTGAATCACGTACTGGTTTGTTCCCCAGTAGAACATATTCATAAAAATCATACCGGTAAAAATCGTTGAAAACGGAACAGAATCCGTACTTGAGCCAATTGCATTTAATTTCTCAGGGTTTTCTGTCGTAATGGTTTTTATCCCATCTAACATGTCGCCATTTCCAAGTGCTATAAAACCTAGTACTGGAACAATTAATCCAATAAAGAGAAGACCAATTCCGTTCAGGGTATCAGAGACTGCCACCGCTTTTAATCCTCCGAAGATCGCATAGATGGCACCGATAATACCAATAACCCAAATCACGACCCAGACAGAGGATTGAAAGGAAATACCGAGTAGCTCCGGTACATCAAAAAGTCGAAGAATAGCAAGCGCTCCTGAATACAGTACTGATGGAATCGTTACAAACATATAGCCAAGCATAAACAGAATAACTGTATATCTGCGAACGCTTTCATCATATCGTTTACTTAAAAACTCAGGTAATGTTGAGAAGGCTCCGCCAAGATAGCGCGGCAGCAAAATTAATGCCATAATGACAATTGCAAAAGCCGCCGTTACTTCCCAGGCCATGTTGGAAAGATTTGTTCTATAGGCCTGTCCATTCAAACCAATTAACTGTTCTGCTGATAAGTTTGTGAGCAAAAGAGATCCTGCAATAAATCCTCCTGTTAACCCACGACCTGCGAGAAAGTAACCATCCGAGTCATTAACTGAATTTCTTGTTTTTAAGTATGAAACCCAAGCAACTAGTGCCATGAAAAAGACGCACGATACTAATGTGAATGTAATACCAGACATGAGCTTGTCCTCCTTTATAGCTTGCTGTAAGCAACTGTTATATTTTCACCGACTATTCCTTCGTGTGCGCCCTGTGCCATAAAACGTTCATGTTCACGATGAGCAAGAAGCCATTTATTTTTCATGAATAGAAGCGGATCGTGCCCTCTTTGCGATTGTGCTAATGGTAAATTTGTGCCTTCAGGTAAGATCACCGTACATTTAAATCCTTCATCACTTACTTTACAAGGAGCAAGGTGAAGCGTCGTTTGGTACATTTCAATCGCGGTGCCTTCTGGAACATAAAATACCTGGATGTTCTTCACATCGTATGTATGATCCACAACGTCATTCATATGTCCTAGTAGGAGCACAAAATCCGTCACTGCCACGTTTATTTCGCTGCCCTTATGAAACTCAAGTCCTCCAAGAGAAGAATTATTCCCGTTGCAGTACCCAATTTGGACCGGCATCCCTCCATAGTAGCTGTTCTCGATGAACTTTTTGATACGATCATCCTCAAGTTCTTCTTTTGAAGGAACGTACTGATTTCCTTGTTCAGGAATAACCGTTTCCTTCATTAACTCCGACATTTGTTCATATGGGAAATCATGAAGAATTCTGCCATACGTCTTAAAAGCTGCCGAGTCAACTGACTGCACATCCAGATTTGGATTCCGTTCCTTTACTATTTCAATCATAGCCGAACCTCCGATATAAGTAGTAATGTTTATTTAAACATCATAACCTTTTATAACATTATATTGTAAACGTATTCATGATTGCAATGGTTTTTTTGAAATTATCAGTAATTTATATCACAGAGGTGGTCAGGTACGCGCCTGACCCCCTCTGCGATACCACTTTAATATACCACAGCATTTGTTAAATCGATGTTATTCACTTCTTCTCGACTATCAATCAACCATTCCCCTCCGCTTTTTACAAGTTTATAATGAAACGCACTTGAGGTTACCTCTGTCTTCACATTGCTCTCGCCTCGGTCATGGTTCGCTGAATCCATCGTAATGAGAACGTCGATTTCTGCTTTCTTTCCGGAAGAATCGATGTAGAGGCTGTCGAGGTCAAAAGCTGCTTCTAACACTTCTCCCGTAAAGGCCGCATTATTTTCTTTCACAGAAATAAAGCGATCTTCAAAATACGAATTTAGCTCAGGTGTTAGATTTGAAAAGTAGCCCGTATCTAAATTCTCATAAGCCATTATCCAGTCATATAAATACGTGTTTACTGCCGCTATTACTGCATTCGACTCATCATGATCAGTCTCTGGAACATCGATTGCCACTTCCTTCTCGATCACTACAGGCTCTTGTTCACTATAATCAATAACGAAATAAACATCATCACCTTCAAATTGAACGGAAGGACTTTTAACTACGCCAGCTTCGAAGTTTTTTTCTGCATGCATCACAACCGAACCGTCTGTTGGATAGGGACCTATTTGACCGGTTTTGCTAATCGTTTCCCCGGTATCTTTCCCATTAATAAACAAGCGAGCATCCTCATAATTGGAATCAGGTGTTAGAAACGCACCGTTTACAGGAAGGTCCACTTCTAAATGTTTGCCCGGTTTAATCAATTCTACTTCCGCTTCTCCCCGCATCTTATAACCTTCATTTTCTAACTTTGTTTCAAAATGATAGTCCCCTGGAAGGAACGGACCCATTTTCTTCCCCTTTTCTCCAATTGTGCCGCTATCTTCTTCGTTAATAAATAGAGCTGTTTTAGAGAATTGTGTATGAAGCTGTACGTAAATAGGTACAGGTGAAATGACATAATCATTGAAAAGATAAAAAGTTTTCCCTTCCTCTACTAATTCCAATTGGATAAGCAAGTCTTCGTTCCGACTCAGGAGTGTATGGTCCTCTATCGCTCTTGCTTGTCGTTCTAAATCTTGAAGCAATAGCGTCCGTTGATCTGGATGATTCTTTAATAACGATACAAAACTCGCAATCTCAGCTTCATGCGAAAGGACAGGATTAACCTTTGGAATAGCTTCCCCGATCGCTTCATAATCCTCTTGCAACAGAGCCTCTCGAAATTGATCAACTGCACGTTCAGGAGAAGATATCCAACTTAATGTAAAAAAACTGCCTATTAGTACGATCATAATTCCTACAACGATTGCTCCCCATAACAGCCACCCATTTTTCTTTACCTGTGCAGGAGCTGTTCTTGTTACCTTTTGTCCACATTTTACACAAAATGCACCGGCCTCTTCCCTGTTGCAGTGATGACACCAATTCATCTTCCCACCTCCACCCATTATTCCAAATCATATGGGAGAGATTTCTAATTATGACCACTTTTCCCTACTATTTTCCTATGCATTTTTTAACATGATTAAGGACTTTGTACATAACTATGAAAAAGTACGTGAAAAGCACAAGCTCCCTGAAAATCCTGACAAGAAACTTTTATTTCACTTAATAAGGAGGAATGATAATGTCAGATTTGCAAACTAAAATAGGCGGAGGACTATCAAAACTTCAAGATGGTCTTCAGCAAGGAAAAAGCAAGCTTCAAACAGCTCAGGAAGTTTCACAACTTAAGAAAAACGCGAGCGATGCTGCCACAAACCGAACAAGAATCATTAGTCAGCTTGGCGAACTCACCTATCGTTTGATCCGTAAAGGGGAGATCCAACAACCCGAATTAAATGAACAAGCTGAGCGCCTTCTTCAATATGATCTAGAACTCTATCAAGCGAACAGAGCTTTAGAGAGTCAATTGCGAAAGGAACCGGGTGGTGACGTATGTGAGTGCGGAGCAGCCGTTAATGAAGAGGATACGTTTTGCGGCAGCTGTGGCAATCGAGTTCAATTATCAGAAGCACCAATACCAGTACCGACAGTTCAATGTACCACCTGCAAGGAAGAAATCCCTGAGACGGCTTTATTTTGTGGGTGTTGTGGTTCGAAAAACGGCTAGGAGGTGATCAAAGTCATGTACTGTACAACGTGTGGTAACGAAGTTCCGTTTGGTGATAATTATTGCCCCTTTGATGGGACATTTCAGCTTCACACAGAACATCACACCGTCACGACTGCATCACCAAAGTTTTGTTCAGATTGTGGTACATCGAATACTTGTGATCATCCCTACTGTATTCAGTGCGGTTCTTTTCAACTCACTCTCATTCCATTTAAAGTAGAACGCGTAAAAGAAAAAGTAGCAGCTCCCTCGCACGCGATACCAGATCTTAGCGCCATTAATAAAAAGCTTGCGATACTATGCGGTTTTCTCGCATTTCTAGTTGTTGGTATTATGTCGTTTATTGTATCGGAGGGATTTCAGCAACAAGCCGCTACTTTTCAGCAAACCCTTGAAGAATTCACTGAGTTAGGTCCAACGGAAGTAATCAATGATTTTTATTATTACTTTGGCAACGAAAATTCCCAGTTAACTGTAGAACCTTTTTATGGAATGACAGACTACTGGATGTCAGCTCACCTTCTCAATTCAACCCTTTCTTTCAACACGCAAGGGGCGGGAAATTTATTGAGCGGAGAGATCGAACTCCATTCAGGAATGCTCATTCTTTTATTACTACCTCTCGTTGCACTACTGCTTGCTGGATATATGTATGGACGAAAAACAACGTGTACCCTCCAGCAATACTGGCTTTCTTCACTTCTTATCGGAATGATTTACGGATTACTGACAGCGATGATCGCTCTTTTCGCTGGATTCAACTTTGAAGCTTCTGCACAAGAGGGTGGAATCGTTTCGAGTTTATCAATTGAAAATAACTATCCGCTTTTGAAAGCTTTATTTGGTGGTTTATTCCTTGGAACAATCTTTTCGTTTATTGGTAGTTTGTACGGCAGTCGTTCAATGAAAGAATTAACTTCTTCTCCCCTTAAAGAAGGAGTGCGCACACTCACACTAGGGGTCTCCATCTCAATCGTCTTGATGATTCTCTTCCTTTATCGCTTTATGTTCGAAGATAACTCACTTATTAGCTTTCAAGATATTCCGGCGAGTTATTTTCTTATCATCGTTTTTCAAGGAGGGTTTCTTCTATGGAACACACTGAACCTTTCTTCCCTTACCTTCGATATAAATATTCCAGGCGAGAAATTTCAAATGATCTATTCAGTACTTGGTGGGATGAAGATCGAAACAAATGAATCTATTTCTATTTTCACCTACTTATTTAGCGACCCAGGTAACACGAAGATCTACATGATGATTGGTTTGCTGATTCCACTATGTTTATTCATTTCGGCAGGTTATCGGATGCACCAGGAAGGAGCGATTCAGTTCCACCGCATGATTATCTTCGGCTTGCTATACGCCTTTATGATGTCGCTATTAGCAGCAGGCTTGAATACAGGATTCACCTTTAATTTGGAGAGCTTCGCCGGAGAAATTAGCGACATAACAGAAGTCCCGTTTCTATTCATTGGTTTCTCGGCAATTGCTACATTTTTTAAGTGCTTTATCTACTCAACTCTCCTAGCCATTTGTGGCGCCTATTGGAAGAGATACCGAACACAATAAAAAGGGACTTTCTTTCGTTCCTATTCAGTCCTCTGAGGGTGGACATTTCCTTCTTTTTGTCTTTTTAGGGGGTCAGGCTCGCGCCTGACCCCCTTACATTTTCCCCTCACTCATATCCATTCGGATTATTTTGATGCCAGCTCCAGGCATGAGATACAATCTGCGCGAGCTCTGGGTATACTGGCTTCCAGCCAAGTGCGCTCATTGCTTTCGACGAAGAGGCTATCAGTGTCGCTGGATCTCCGGCACGGCGTGGCGCTACTTCTGCTTCGATCGTTTTTTCTGTCACGATTCGACACGTATCAATCACTTCTTTAACCGTAAACCCTTTTCCATTTCCAAGATTGTATACGCCGCTCTCATTCGTTTCTTTCATCTTTTTCAAAGCAAGGTAGTGAGCCTGCGCAAGGTCAAGCACATGAATATAATCGCGCACACACGTGCCATCCTTCGTATCATAATCATTACCGAAAATAGATACCTTTTCTCTTTGACCAAGTGCAGCTTGTAGAACGATTGGTATAAGATGAGACTCGGGTTGATGATCTTCCCCAATTCTTCCTTCTGGATCAGCACCAGCAGCATTAAAGTAGCGAAGAGAAGTTGATTTAAGCCCATAAGAATCATCACACCAGCGAAGCATCTTCTCAATCGCTAGCTTTGTTTCGCCATATGGATTTGTTGGATTAGTAGCGTCACTCTCTTGAATCGGCGTACGTTCTGGATTCCCATAGGTGGCCGCTGTCGAGGAGAACACAATGTACTTTACATCGTGTTCAACTAACTTTGAAACAAGCGCCTGAGAACCCGCTACGTTATTTCGATAATATTCAAGCGGATTCGAAACACTTTCTCCAACTAGCGAGCTCGCAGCAAAGTGAATGACAGAATCGATCGAATGATCGGCGAAAATTTGATCAATCACTTTCCCATCTGTTAAGTCCCCTTTATACAAAGGAACGTCAAGCACAGCTTGCTCGTGACCTTTTGTTAGATTGTCCAGCACGACTACGTCTTCTTTTTGCTCACGCAAGTACATAACCGTATGGCTACCAATATAACCGGCTCCACCAGTCACTAAAATCGCCATGTTATTCCCTCCATTTAGTAAAAATTCGTCGATATCCATCGTTATTTCCCGGAAAATACTAATTAAGCTTTAGTACAGACGATCCAAGCGGTTTAATAGACATTTCTCCACTAAATTCATCATGAGAAACGGCATCTACCCAGGTTCCTTTCGGCAATGTTAGCGACCCTTTTTCGTCCGTCGAATGATTCACAACACATAAGAATACCGCCCCGTCTTGTCCTGTACGCGTGACAGCTTCTACGTTTTTACTTGAAGCGATCGTTGTTACGTCTGTTTCTTGGAAAACTTCTGCATAAAGAGCATCCATTATTTCCTCCTGGAGTGCAGAGCCGATGTAATAGACCGTTCCTTTTCCATATGCGTTTTTTGTAATCGCCGCCGTTTTTTCGTAGAAGCAAGATCGATATTCAGCAAGTACTTCCGCAGTTGTCGGCTCAACAAGATCACACCAGATGGAAGCAACGGAGCTCATACCTTTCATTGCACCTTGAACGCCTTCAACCTCGTTGTTTTGTCCGAGCTGAAGTGATTCATATTCATTAATTTCTACTCCTGCAAGCTCACGTAATGCGCCTGGCAACGTATCTTCTACAACAAAGTTATTCTGTTCCTTCACACCGGCGCGATAGGATAAGATCACCGTTCCACCTTGCTCAGCAAAACGTGAAATTTTGTCGTTTACAACTGGGTCTGTAAGGAAATAAACCGGTACAACGAGCACTTTGTACCCATCCAGCTTGCTTTCTTTCGTCACAATGTCCGTCATGGCATTCATACGGTGCGCAGGGCTATAGAAGCGGAGGAATTCTCGCTTGTATTCAAATGCATTGCTTTGTGGCTGAATACCCCATGCCCAGGCGTTCTCTACATCATAATACACAGCGACATCCGCCTGGTACTTAGACGCAATCCAATCATCTCCAAACACGCTAAGAGAATCGATTACTTCTTTTACTTCATTATATTTACGCTTTGGCTTACCATCATGATCGAGCACACCATGGCAAAACTCTTCCGTCCCAAAGCGTGCCGCACGCCAGCGGAAATAAACAATTGCTTCCGCTCCACGAGCAATCGCCTGATACGTCCAAAGTTTAATATGACCTGGACGAGGTAAGTAACCGATGCGACTCCACCCTTGCGCTCCTGAAAGTTCTTCCATTACCCAGAAGCCTTTTCCACCCTTTGAAGAGCGACAAAGGTCGTGTTGATGTGCGATCGCAGCAGGCGCAATCGGTTCTGGTAAACCGCCCCATACCGGATAGTTATCAAATGAAATGAAGTCAAGATCCTTTGCCATATCCCATTGATTAATCGCTAAGTCTGTAAATACGAAGTTATGCGTAATCCACTGATCCGAGCGAATATGTTTACGAAGAATGTCAGTTTGAATCTTATTATAAGACGTATACGCATCCGCACAGAAACGATCAAAATCAAGAAGCAAGCTTGGATTATGTTCCTGTAATACTTTACGAGGCACAGGGATTTGTGACCACGCTGTATACGTTTGACTCCAGAAAACCGTACCCCAAGCTTCATTTAAAGCATCAAGCGTTTCGTATTTTTGCTGTAGCCAAATTTGGAATGCTTTTTGATCCACTTCTCCATAGCTTCGATCAGATTTTTCATGACCGTATTCATTGTCTACTTGCCAGCCAATAATTCCTTCGTGCTGACCATAGCGTTTCGCCATTTTCTCAACAATCTTTGCTGTCAATTCTTGATATACTTCACTGTTCACGGTATAGTGACGTCTCGCTCCGAATGAAATGACTGTCCCGTTAGGATCCACAGGTAAAATTTCTGGATACTTTTCAACCATCCACGCAGGCGGCGTGGCCGTTGGTGTCCCAAGAACTACCTCGATGCCGTTACTTGTCATTAGGTCGATCGCTTCATCATAAAGCGAGAAATCAAACGTTCCCTCCTCAGGCTCCATCAGCTGCCAGCCGAATTCAGCAATTCGAACGACATTCACACCGAGTTCTTTCATCAATCGTACATCTTCTGTCCAACGCTCTTTCGGCCATTGTTCCGGGTAATAATCAACACCTACATACATCATGTTAGCTCCTTTTACCGATCTATTTTTTTGAGTATTACATCAATGAGAAAAGAAGCCCGCCAGAATCGGCAAGCTCTTATTGGTTTAAATGGTTGTTAAACTCATGTGTAAAGCGGTCAAATGCTTCCTGACCTGAAGCCGTTCGTTTAAAAACGCCTGCATGGCTTAAAATATTGGAGAAGATCAACCCAACCTCATGACGCAATCGTCCCTGTACATTCGATGAATTCAGGTCTGAATACTTCTTAAGAAGAGAATCAGCCCATGTAACATGTTTCTGAATGCGATCATCTTGCTTAATACTTTCTAGCGGATTTTCACTTATAAGAGATTCACCAAGCAAGTGAAGCTCTTCTTGTAATCTACCAGGAAGCACAGCTAGCCCCATTACTTCAATTAAACCGATATTCTCTTTTTTTATATGATGCACTTCTCCATGGGGGTGAAAAAGTCCCATTGGATGCTGTTTCGTTGTTCGATTGTTCCGGAGTACAAGATCAAGCTCATAGCGCTCGCCATTTCGACGAGCTATAGGTGTAATCGTGTTATGAGACTCATTACCTGTAACCGCGCGAACATCAACACTCTCATCACTATATCCCTTCCAGAATTGAAGAATCGCATCAGCCAGTTCACCAAGTTCATCTCGATCGTTGCTTTGAAGTCGTAGCACAGACATCGGCCACTTCACAATGCCTGCCTTCACGTTCGGATAAGCTGATAGAACGACGTTTCGCTCCATCTCTGCTTTCGCCATCGGGAACTCATGCTTCCCTCCCTGGAAATGATCATGACTTAATATCGAACCGCCTACAATTGGTAGATCAGCATTCGAGCCGATAAAATAATGAGGAAACTTGCCAACAAACTCTAGTAGTCTGTCAAACGTACCTCGTGAAATTTTCATCGGCTCGTGTTCACCGTATAACACAATCGCATGTTCGTTATAGTAAACGTATGGAGAGTACTGCAAATACCACTGTTTCTCTTCAAGGGTTATAGGGATCATCCTAAGATTTTGTCGCGCAGGATGAGTTAATCGTCCCGCATACCCTTCGTTCTCTTTACAAAGCAGACACTCAGGATAGCCGCTTGACTTCATCGTTTTGGCTGCCGCAATCGCTTTCGGATCTTTCTCTGGTTTAGAAAGGTTGATCGTGATTTCCATCTCACCATACTCTGTTTCCGTAAGCCAGTCTTCATTTTTTGCTATGCGATCGGTACGAATGTAATGAACGTCTTTTGAATATTGATAAAAGTTAGCCGTTGCTGCTTCAGGGCCGGCATGTTCATAAGTCGCTTCAAACTTCTCAATCACTTCTGAAGGTCGCTCGGTTAAACACCCCATAATTTTTGTATCGAGCAAGTCACGATAAGTTACCGTATTTTCTATTAGTCGATCATGATCATATGCCCAATTCAGGATGCGATCTAAAATAGAAACAGGGCTATCTGGAATATCCGCAGGAACATCACTTGTATCAATCTCCTCAAGCTGAAGAACTTCTAGAATTTGATTGCGAACATATGATAAATCCCACTCACGAAAAAGATGTTTATTCAATCCGTATTGGAGGAGACGGTTAATCTCTTGATCGATGTTCGTCATGGTTTCTCTCCACTCCTCTCCAGAATTACAGTGCTTCCGAAAGCTGATTTATTTCTCTTGCTCCTGCACCTATTTCCACAACGTAAAATTCAGGTGTTAAGCCCGTTTTCTCTTTATATGTTTTCGCTACATTAGTTTGGAATGATGTTAAAAATTGATCCTCCACAATGCTGATCGTACAGCCACCAAATCCTGCCCCAGTCATCCGAGAGCCAATCACACCTTCTTCTGACCATGCAGCTTCTACTAAAGCATCAAGCTCAAGACCAGTTACTTCATAATCATCGCGCAAGGAAACATGTGACTCATTCATTAACTGACCAAATGCTCCAATTTCTCCAGCCTTTAAACGTTTAGCCGCTTCAATCGTACGAACGTTTTCATAAACTGCATGTTTCGCACGTTTCTGATCAATCAGATTTGTGATGTGGTGTTTATGCGCTTCAAACGAGTCAATTGTTAAATCACCAAGTGATTGAATCGAAACATGTTCTTGAAGCTCGGCGAGTGCCCGCTCACATTCAGAACGTCGCTCATTATATTTTGAATCAGCAAGCCCTCTTCGTTTATTCGTATTTGCAATAACGAGTGAAGCTTTTTCTAGAACTACCGGGCTGTATCTATAAGCAAGCGTGTTGCAATCAAGAAGAACCGCTGCTTTTTCTTTCCCCATCCCAATGGCAAACTGATCCATGATGCCACAGTTTACGCCTACAAATTCATTTTCAGCACGCTGACTCATCTTCACCATTTCTACCATCTCAAGATGAAGGTGATTTAGTTCATTTAATAGAACAGCCGTCGCAAGTTCGATTGACGCTGAAGACGAAAGTCCCGCTCCATTCGGAATGTTTCCAAAGTAAAGGACATCAAATCCGCTAACGTCATAACCTGACTCCTTAAAGATCGAAACAACGCCTTTCGGGTAATTCGCCCAATCATGTTCAGCATCATACGCAAGACTTGTTGAATCAACTGTCATCACACCTTGCGTTTTGAAGTTCAGCGAATAAAACCGAATAAGATTATCTTTTCTTTTCCTAGCAACGGCATAGGTACCAATACTAAGCGAGCATGGAAAAACATGTCCCCCATTATAATCCGTATGTTCGCCAATTAAATTGACGCGCCCTGGCGAGAAGAAGCTTCTTATCTCGCCACCTTCTCCATACATCTCTCGAAATGTTTCGTATAGGGTTTTCATTAATTTCACCCGGCCTCGTTTATTTACTGCTCTTCCGCAGCTTCAGTTTTGTCGACATCGTCACTTTTTTGGCTACTTTCCTTCTCAATAGACGCTCCATCAAAAGGCCAACAGCCGTTTCACCCATCAGTTCTGTGTACACTTTGACCGTACTCAAAGCAGGATAAACATACTTCGAAACGCTAATGTCATTCACTCCAATTAAGCTAACGCGATCAGGAACAGCTACGCCGTTCTCATGAAGAGCGCGGAGACACCCAATCGCCATTGTGTCATTTCCTACAAAGAACGCAGTCGGTAGCTTCTCTCCAAGCTCTTCGATCGCACGATTCATAAGGGAATAACCATCATCTACCGTAAACGATCCTGTGTACACGTAAGATTCATGATCCTGATCACGTTCCGTCATATAGCGCTTGAACGTGATTTCGCGTTCATCAACAATTTCAGCACTAGCATCTCGAAATGTTTCTCTGCCACCAATGTAGCCAATTCTCTCATGACCTTTACTCGCAAAATAATCGAGCACTTTTTTGGTCGCCTTTTCAAAATCAACGACAACCGCGTCGTACTTTTCATTGTCTGGATCATAGTCAACGAATACGATATTAGGGGTGACTTTATTTAATGAAGCTATTTCTTGACTACTAAATTTACCTACGGCTATCATGCCCTGAATGTTTTCTTTTTCTAATTCATCATAGTTATCTTTAAAAATTTTCACGAGTTCAAGCCGCTCTTCCTGACAGCGCTGCTCGACTCCTAGTCGAATCGACATGTAATACAGGTCATTCAACTCTTCCTTTTCGGTATACCAATGGATAATTGCAATTTTCGGTGTTAGTGATTTTTTTCCGCGTTTTTTACTATAGGAAAGCTCTTCTGCCACTTCGAAAATCCGCTTTTTCGTATCATCTGAAACAGATAACGTTTCATCGTAGTTAAGGACGCGTGAAACAGTCGATGGTGAACATTTCACTTTTTGTGCGATGTCCTTAATCGTTGCCATGGTCATCATCCTTTTTTATTCTGCTTTTAAATAAAACACTTTCGATTGAAAGTCACCACCGCGCTCAGCTTGCTCGCCATTCGCTCCATTGAACTCAACCGGAAGCGGAATGCCGTGCTGCATCAGTTCATCTCCGAAGTATGTCTCCTCATCGACGTTATAATGACGATCAGGAGCTAAACCTTTTAATTTCACAAACTGATTGGTGCGTGGATTCGGAGTGCTTGATGATTTATACCAGCCAACAAGCGCTTCATTTCGATTCGACGAAACGACCATCCAGGCCGTTTCATTGCTTTCAAATGGACTTTGTAAGCGAATGAAATCACCATCACGGACAAGCTGTCGAAATGACTGGTATCGTTTAATTTGTTCTTTTACAATTTCTTTTTCTTCATCAGACAGGGTTGAAGGATCCAATTCATAACCAAAGGTTCCAAAATACGCAACATCTGCCCGCATTGACAGCGGAGTTGAACGAAGCGTTTGGTGGTTTGGTACGGCTGATACGTGAGAACCCATGCTATAGATAGGATAAGCGATAGAGGTACCATATTGGATTTTCAGACGCTCCACCGCGTCTGTATCATCACTCGCCCATGCTTGTGGGGCGTAGTAAAGGAGAGCCGGATCAAAACGACCACCGCCGCCCGCACACGATTCAAACAGTACATTTGGAAACTCTGATGTTAACCGTTCATAAAGATCATAGACACCGAGAATGTAACGATGGAAAAACTCTCCCTGGTGCTCTAAACCTGCAGAGTAGGCCTCCGTAATGTTCCGATTCATATCCCATTTAATATAATCCAGATTCGTCGACTCAATGATCGTTTTCATTCGTCCGAAAATATAGTCCACTACTTCTGTACGCGTATAATCAAGTACGCGCTGATTCCGGCCAAGCGTAAAGTGCTCACCTGGAATACCTACAGCCCATTCAGGATGCTCTCTGTAGAGCTCACTATCAGGACTAATCATTTCAGGCTCAAACCATAAACCAAATTGCAAACCCGTTTCCTTCACTTTTTCAGCTAGAGAGGCAATGCCATCTGGGAGTTTGTTAAGATCAACCGTCCAATCTCCTAGTGAAGATCGGTCATTGTTTCTCTTCCCAAACCAACCATCATCAAGGACGAAAAGTTCAACACCAAGTTCTTTTGCCTCTTTCGCAAAATGAATAAGCTTCTCTTCATTAAAATCAAAGTAAGTAGCTTCCCAGTTATTAATTAAGACAGGACGCTCTTTCTTTTTCCACTGTTCACTAATCAACTGATTGCGGTAAAGATGATGGAACGTTTGGCTCATCCCGTTCAATCCTTGATCAGAGTAAACCATAATCGCTTCTGGTGATTGGAACGATTCACCGGGACTAAGATTCCACTTAAAACCAAGCGGATGAATACCAAGCTGCGCACGTGCCACGCCATAATGATCAACTTCCGTTTGCGCTAGAAAATTCCCGCTATACACGAACTGGAATCCAAACACTTCACCCGTATGTTCTGTTGCATCCATTGTTTTTAGTGCAAGAAATGGATTGTGATGATGAGAGCTTGCTCCACGTATACTCGAAACGGACTGAATGCCCTGCTCTAATTTCCTCGTTTTCACATGACGCTCACGGGCCCATGTTCCTGAGAGGTGCACCATTTCCATATCAGCATAAGGAAGATCAACAGACAGTGACATCATTCGATCAATGGATAGCTCGCTATCTGTGTTGTTAATAAGACGCGCGTTCCTCGCAATCACAGATTCATTTTCAAAAATCGTGTAGCTGAGATGAAGCTCAACCTTCTGATACTTATCCTCCAACACAATAAGTAACGTCTCCGCTTCTTGCGCATTCGCATAAGTGGCCGGCAAACCTTTCAAGCAAGGCTTCCCTTTCACTTGCTCATGTGATCTATAAACAAAGTTCGCTATAGGCTTTTGACCTGCTAACACCATAAAGGCAGGCTCTCGAAAATCTCCTTTTCCATAGGCCGGGTACTCCTGCCTAATCGTTTCAAGCGAAAAAGCCGCGTCGTTCTCATATGAATGACAGCTAGCCGGCGTTGGATTGTTCGTGTTCTGAAAATGACCATAATCACGATCAGGACGAAGCGCTTTTCCGAAATACAAATGACCGAGCTGACCATTTTTTAAAATATGAAAGATGTAGCTGATCTTTCCATTTGTTAGATGAAACTGCTGTTGGTTAATCAGAATGCTCATTGCCATCGATCCTTTATCCGAGTTTAGGTTCGTTCACTAGTTTTACGCTGCTTGCAGTATGTCCTTCTAATTCCAGAACGACAATTTCATTTGTACCTTCATTTAACAGTGGACCTGGCAAGTAAAGGCGCTGCTGTGGTCCCATCGTTTGCCAGTAGCGACCAAGACTAAAGCCATTAATATAAACATTCCCTTTTGTAAACCCTTCCAAATCAACAAATGTATCATAGCATTGATCAGCATGAAATTCGCCTTTGAAATATTTCGGATAACGTTCTCCTGATGAATACGTCTTCGGTAAACGATCTCCTTCAATTTTGATCATTTCCCAGTCAAACCAATACTGGTTGTTTAGCCAGAGATTCTGCACAATCCCCTTCTGGTCAGATAGATGTTTTCCATAATTCACTCTTCCAAGGTTTTCAACAAGTATTTCAAGAGCATTTACTTCATTCGGAAACGGAATCATAACCGATTTTGACTCATCATTTACTGAAACCGTCGCCTCATGTTTCCCATTGACGTAAAGAAAAGCTCGATCATGAATTGGCGTTGTATCAAGCTCAAACGTTCCAGTGTCGTTAATCGACGTTCGATAAAGCGTGTAGCCGAAACTCTGATCAATCTTCTCCATGCTCCGTGGTGCAACGTGCTCTACCCTGGTTCCTACTTCTTGGAGAACATCGAACAGGCTTGCGCTCTCCACTAGCTTCACTTCTCCATAGCTTTTCGTCTCAACTTTAGAAACGTCTTCAATCGAAACGTCTGCTACGCTTTTCAACACCTCCGCCATTGCGAGATACTTGTCTGTCACGTCGCCCCATTCTGTTAAAAGCGAATCGTAGTCATAGCTAGTAATCGTCGGAGCATATTTTTCGTAATGATTCGCACCGTTATAGAAACCAAAATTTGTTCCACCGTGGAACATGTAGAAATTCACAGATGCGCCCATATCCATTAACTTCTGGAACACTTCCGCTGCTTCCTTTGCGTCACGTGTATGATGCTCGCCGCTCCAGTGATCAAACCAGCCGATCCAAAATTCCGTGACCATTTTAGGTGAATCAGGTTTCATCGCTTCAAGTGCCGCAAAGGCTTCTTCTGGCCTTGAGCCAAAATTCAGCGTCGTTACGACATTATCCATTGAACCTTGTTTAATGAAATCCGGTCCGTCTGATGTGAAGTAAAACGTATCAATGCCATGTTTCTCGTACTGTTCTTTATGAAACTCAAGATAGTTCTGATCGTTGCCATATGCGCCATATTCATTTTCAATTTGAAAGGCAATCACCGGACCGCCGTTCTTTTGTAAGAAAGGCTTCAACCGTGGAAGAAGGTCATTAAAGTATTCCTCTACATGTTTTAGAAAAGCAGGATGACTACAGCGAAGTGCCATGTCATCTTCTTTTAGTAGCCAAGAAGGAAGTCCCCCCATTTCCCACTCTGCACAAATATAAGGAGAAGGACGAACAATAACATAAAGCCCAACGTCCTGTGCTTCAGCTATGAACCGCTCCACATCAGCCATTCCTTCAAAATGAAACTGACCCTTCTTCGGTTCATGAAAATTCCATGGTATATACGTTTCTACTGTATTCAGTCCAAGTGCCTTCAGCTTCTGAAGGCGATCTCTCCAATACTCAGGGACAACTCTGAAGTAATGAAGACCTCCTGAAAGAATTTGGAAGGGTTCGTCATTTAAGTAAAAGTGGTTCTTTCTCGCTTCCAGCATAACAGCCTCCTACTATTTCAAGGCGCTTCCGAGCATACCTGAAATAAATTGTTTTTGCAGTGTTAAGAAGAATGCAATGATCGGAACAGTCGCTAACGTAACGCCCATCATCACTTGACCGTAGTCGATATAAGAGAGTCCCATTAAGCTAGATAGCGCAACAGGGAATGTGTACATATCGTTCGTATTCAATACAACGAGCGGCCACATAAAGTTGTTCCACTGCGTCATGAAAAGGAAGATCGAAGCAGCTGCTAAAGCTGGTCGCATCGATGGAATGACGATCGAGATAAAGATACGCGTTTCGCTTGCGCCATCAAGACGTGCTGACTCCATCAACTCTGTAGGGAATGCCAGGAAGTTCTGTCTTAATAAGAAAATCGCAAATGGGAAGCACAATTGCGGTGCGATAACTGCAAAGTACGTGTTTAATAGATTAAAATCAGACATCATTTGGAACAACGGTATCAGTGTTGCCTGGTAAGGAATCATCATGGAAAGCAAGAATGCAGTAAAGATGAACTTTTTCCCTTTGAAGTTGTACTTCGCTAGAACGTAGGCTGCGCTCGCACAAACTGCAAGGGAAATCACTACATAAAGTCCTGAGACGAAGAGAGAATTAAACAGTACTCTGAAAATACCAATTGACTCATTTAGATTGGTTAAGTTCGTCATAAACTGATCGCCAGGTAAAAGCGTTGGCGGGTTCGTAAACATTTTACTAGAGTCGTTCGTCGCCCCGATAAACATCCAGTAGAACGGGAAGATCGAAACAACAAGGAAGATGCTTAGTAGCGTATACATCCAAACGGCTTTTAGCTTATTTTTCTTTTTCTTAGGTTTCTTTTGTTGCCTTTGAGCAAGGGTGAGTTTATTCGTCGACTGTTCAATTACCTCAAGGTTCTTAGCCATTAATCATCACCTGCTATCTTAAATTGGATAATGGAGAGAATACCAACCATCACAACAACCGCGTATGCAATTGCGGAAGCGTAGCCGAAATCAAAGTATTCAAATCCACTCTGGTAAATATAAAGTCCAAGGGTCATCGTTGAATCCGCCGGTCCACCGCCTGTTAAGTTGAATGGCTCGTCGAAAAGCTGAAGCGTTCCGATGGTTGACAGAATACCTGCAAAAAGAATAACGGGTTTTAGTTGTGGAACAGTAATGTAGAAAAATTGCTTAAACTTATTCGCTCCATCAAGAGAAGCGGCTTCGTATAAATCTTCTGGAATGTTTTGAAGAGCTGCTAAGAAAATAACCATGTTATATCCTGTCCATCTCCACGTCATGGCGATAATGATCGAAGCCTTTGCCCAAAACGGATCAGATAACCACGGAATTGCGGTAATCCCAATGTAGCTTAATGCCGTGTTAATAATTCCTTCTTCTTGAAGCATGATCGAAAATAAAATCGAGTAAGCTACAAGCGATGTGACAGCCGGAAGAAAGAATGAGACGCGGAAAAATCCTTTTAGCTTTAACAACTGGTTGTTCAACACGTTGGCTAGTACCATTGCAAGAATGATCATAACTGGGACTTGAACAACAAAGATAATGAATGTGTTCTGCATCGCCGTCCAGAAAATATCATCATTCCAGAGACGCGTATAGTTTTTCAATCCTGCAAAAACGTATTCTCCACCAACTCGTTCCTGAAAACTGAGAACGAAGGAAGCGATAATCGGATAGACGGTAAATGCTAGGAAAAGCAGAATGGCCGGAGCTGCGAATAAATATGGAAAACGTTTCGCTCGATTCATGAATATCCCACCTTAACATGACAGGGGTCGAAATGAATCAACCCCTGATGATTTCTGTAGCTTATTGAATACGGTTTTTCAAACGATCTTCTGAAGCTTTTAATGCTTCTTCAATGCCTTTACCGTTCGCAATTTCAGATTGCGCTTTAACAGCTTCATCCTTCGCTACGGCATAGTCTCCTGTGTAGTTAACAGCAGGAATGCTATCCATTTCGTCAGCAAGTAGACTCCAGATCGGCTGATTGTTAAAGAACTCAACTTCTTTTGTAAATGCCTCGTTACCATAAATCGTGTTTAGTGAAGGGAACAAACCACCTTCCATTGCAGTTAATTGAACATCTTCATCTGTTGAGAAGAATTCCATAAAATCATACGCTAGATCAGCATTGTCGCTTGCACTAGGAATCATGTAGTTACTTCCGCCCAAGTTAGATGCGCGATTGCCACCTTCTTCAAACGCCGGTAGCTCAATTAATCCCCATTTTCCTGAAGTATCCTTGCCCTGCTGAGTGATCGAACCGTACAACCATGCACCCGATGGAGCTGTCGCAACATCTCCACTAGTCATAGCGCTAATCCATGCGTCCCAACCTACTGTTTCTTTAACTAGTCCTTCTTCATTTAGATTCTTTTGTACTTCCATTGCTTTTTTTGACTCTTCTGAAGTGAGGGCTACATTTTTCTCATCGTCAAAGTAGAATGTGCCTTGCTGATTGAGCATCATACGATAAAGACCGTCATCACCGTTCAGATCAAGACCAATCATTGCTTTATCCGTTTTTTCTTTAATTGTTTTACCAGCTTCGATATAGTCATCCCACGTTTTAATATCTTCCGCATTTACGCCAGCTTCTTCAAAAATATCGGTGCGATAGAAAACTCCTGTTGGTCCACCGTCAAACGGGAATCCGTACATGGCGCCGTCTTTTGAAACAAGCTCTGTCTTATAAGACGGGAAGCTCTCTTTCATTTCGTCAAATCCTTTATCGGAAACGTTTACAAATGCGTCCGGAAAAGCACTCATATAACCTTGAACGCGGTCATCTTCCACAAGAACGATATCTGGTAAACCTTTACCTCCTGCTTGAAGACCAGTTGTTAACTTCGAGTAAACATCGTCAGTACCCATTTCAACAACTTCTAGTTCAAAATCCGGATTTTCTTCTTTAAATTTCTCGGCTGCTTCTTCAAGCACCGGTACATTAATATTCCAAGCCCAGGCCGTTACTTTATTGCTATCGCCTGATCCTTCACTATCATCTCCACCATTCCCACACGCCGCAAGAAACAGACTTAAGACAAGCATCATACTTATACTAACTAGACCCGTTACCTTCTTCATCGACTACCCCTCCAATTAATTACTGAAAACTTTCAAAATTCGTAATGAAAGCGTCTACACTTATTAGAATAGTCGAAGAGGTAAACATAGTCAAGTAAACTTTTACTAAAAGTTTACTACTTTATTTACTTAACAATTAATGGAAGTTGTTACACAAGAAGAAAGTGTCCATCTATGACGGACACTTTCTTCTTTTTGTCTTTATAGGGGGTCAGGTGCGTACCTGACCCCCGCACTATTATTGAATCCGATTCCTCAACCGATCTTCAGCCGCTTTATAAGCCTCTTCAATCGATTTCTGACCATTCATCACTTCGGATTGTGCTTTGATTGACTCATCACTTGCAAGCGCATAATTACCTGTATAGTTCACAGAAGGAATATCATTCATCTCGCTTGCAAACAGCTCCCAGATTGACTGATTGCTAAAGAATTCCACATCCTTTGTGAATGCATCATTTTCATAAATCGTGTTCAGCGTTGGAAATAAACCATTGTCCATCGCCGTTAGCTGTACGTCATCACTAGTAGTAAAGAATTCCATGAAATCGTAAGCCATATCCTGATTCTTGCTCGCGCTTGTAATCACATAGTTACTTCCACCAAGGTTCGCTGCACGGTTTCCATCTTCTTCAAACGCCGGAAGCTTAAACACTCCCCAGTTACCTTCTGTGTCTTTAGCTTGCTGTGTAATAGAACCGCTCAACCACGCGCCAGAAGGAGCCGTCGCAACATCACCTTGTGCCATTGCACTAATCCACGCGTCCCAACCCACTGTATCTTTAACTAGTCCAGCTTCTTTCATCATTTGTACTTTTTCTGCCGCCATTTTAGATTCTTCAGAAGTGAAGTTCACATTCTTTTCATCATCAAAATAGAATGTTCCTTGCTGCGTCATCATCATACGATAAAGACCGTCATCACCATTCAAATCAAGGCCAAGCATTGCTTTTCCTGTAGCTTCTTTGATCTTTTTCCCCGCTTCAATAAAGTCATCCCATGTCTTAATATCATCGGGATTTACACCAGCTTCTTCAAAGTAATCTGTTCGATAAAAAACGCCCGTTGGACCACCATCAAATGGGAAACCATACATTGCATCTTCTTTTGAAAGAAGGTCTGTTTTATAAGTAGGAAAGCTATCCTTGCTTTCATCAAACCCCTTATCAGATACATTTACGAACGCATCGGGGAATGTTTCCATATAACCCTGAATACGATCATCCTCGACAAGTACGATATCTGGCAACCCTTTCCCTCCAGCTTGAAGGCCAGTCGTTAATTTCGAATAAACATCTTCACGACCGAGTTCCACAACCTCTAGTTCAAAATCCGGATTTTCTTTTTTAAACTTCTCTGCCGCTTCTTCAAGAACTGGAACATTAATGTTCCATGCCCATGCTGTCACCTTTTTACCATTACTATCTCCGTCTCCCGCCGACCCTTCACTTGAGCTATTATCACTAGAACAAGCACCGAGAACTAACATCAGAACAAGCAAGAAACTAACTCGACCGATTACCTTTCTCAAAATAACCCCTCCTGTTTGTTTACTAAAAAATATTGAACGACAAAAATGAAAGCGCATTCATGTTTATAGATTAAGGTACATTCAAAACTTAGTCAAGTAAATGTTTACTGATTAATTTACTTTTTTGACGGCTATATTCTTTTCATTCTGCCTCATGTATTTTAAGTTTTTGTAAAATATTGAAGAAAAGCAAATTTCAAAGGTATAAATGCTATAGTATTAGGTGGATTATATTTAATTATTGGAGGAGCTATATGGTATTTAGTAATCTCGTTTTCTTATTTGCTTTTATGCCGATCGTCTTATTTTCTTATTTTTTTGCTAGAAAAAGTTTTCGAAACATCGTGCTTCTTATTGCTAGTCTTGTTTTCTACGCATGGGGAGAACCACAGTATGTCTTTCTGATGCTCTTCTCTATTATAATGAACTATGGTTTTGGGAGAGGAATTGGCTATTTTCATAATCAGCTCGCAATAAAAAAATTCCTCCTAACGTTATCGATCGTCGGTAACATTGCAATTCTTGGTTACTTTAAGTACGCAGGCTTCGTATTAGCTAATGTTAATGGCTCCTTTGGGACAAGTTTTGAACTTGGAGAGCTGCCTCTTCCAATTGGAATCTCGTTTTTTACATTCCAAGCGATGAGCTATGTCATTGATATTTATCGAAAAGACGCACCCGTTCAGAAAAATGTTTTCTCACTAGCTCTTTATATCTCTCTTTTCCCACAGCTCGTTGCAGGGCCAATTGTTCGATACAACACCGTTGATCAACAAATTCATTCTCGCTCTATAACTGCTGATAAGGTACACGAAGGAATCAAACGATTTATTATTGGTTTATCAAAAAAAGTACTGTTAGCTAATAGTTTCGCAGTTGTTGCGGATCAGGCATTTAACACTCCCGCAGGTGAAATGAGCGTGATGATGGCGTGGATTGGTGTTATTGCTTACACACTACAAATTTACTTTGATTTCTCAGGGTATAGTGACATGGCCATTGGTCTAGGAAAAATGTTTGGCTTTGATTTTCTAGAGAACTTTCGATACCCCTACATATCTAAAAGCATTTCAGAATTCTGGAGAAGATGGCACATTTCTCTTGGGACATGGTTCAAAGATTACGTTTATATCCCACTAGGTGGGAATCGCCATGGAAAGCTTGTGCAGGTACGTAATCTTCTAATCGTGTGGACGATTACTGGGTTCTGGCATGGCGCTAGCTGGACGTTTATGGCCTGGGGATTCTACTACGGGGCAATTATCGTAATTGAAAGCCTCGGATTTGGTAAATGGTTAAGTCGCCTATGGTCGCCTCTTCAACATATCTATGTCCTACTGCTCGTCATGATCGGCTGGGTCTTTTTCCGCGCTGATAACTTTACGTATTCATTTGAATACTTACAAACGATGTTCGGCTTTAATCAGGCTGCTTTCGCAGATTCAATGTTCCTATTGCAGTGGAATGATAACTGGGTGTTATTCCTAGCTGGCGTTATTTTCAGCACACCTTTCATAGCGAATATCGGCAACATTTACAATCGAATGGCGACGAAAGCAAAGGGACTACAGGTCGTCACGCTTTTCTCAGAACCAGCGATTTATATGACGCTAATGATTTTCGCTATGGTTCGATTAGTCAATTCTAGTTACAACCCATTTATTTATTTCAGGTTTTAATGCCAATAAAGGAGCTTTGCTATGATTCAGCGACTTGAAAAGGCAAGGAAGTGGATGCTCATTATCTTATTCTTTGCGTTTATCTTTACCGTTTTCTTCTATCTTACAGTTTCAGCAGATATTGAAGTATCTGACGTAGAAAAAAGAGAACTAGCTCAAAACCCTGATCTTTCAATTGAGAATGTTTCGAACGGAGAATACATGAACGATTTTGAATCGTATTTTCTTGATCAGTTTCCCGGTCGAAATATCTGGTTGAAATCATATCTTCAATATCAGCAAATGACGAACAAAACCTATATTTTTGATTACTATGTATCTGACTCGAATTGGATCATCCCAAAACCGAGTTATAGTAAGCCTTCTACCCATATTGATGAGGCAGTTGATAACTTAAATGAATTTGCGACAACGATAAAGGATGAGGGTAAGGAAGTTTATTTTGCTTCTCTTCCTCATAAAGTGAATACCATCGACATCCTGCCGTCTTATATTGAAGAGGGAACAGGAATAGAAAAGAAAGATTACTTTTTCTCAAAATTTAACCAAAAGAGCATCCCAACAGTTGATGTTGGGAAAGAATTTAAAGAAGAATATACTGATGATGAATTGAAAGAGCGCTACTTCAAGACAGACCATCACTGGAACATGTTTGGGGCGTTTGAAGGCTATCAAAAAGTAGCAGACCTTCTCTCTGAGAATTCAACTTACTACACAAACATGAACGAAGACGACAGTGACTATGAATTAAAGTGTTATAACGACAAACAATTTATTGGAAGCTATAATAATCAGCTTTATTTAACGGTTGATGCAACAGGTGAAAAGATCTGTCACATGTTACCTAAAGATAATCTATTTGATAACTATCAAATTACCTGGAACGGCAAAGAGCGTACATTTAAACAGGTCTATGGTACAGACATATTTAGAGATAACGATCCTATCGATTTTGGTGGGCTGTACATGAACAATACAGCTGAAATTACAATCGAGAACCCTGCCGTTCAAGAAGAAAGTCGACTATTGATTTTAAAAGATTCCTACGCAAACCCAATTGCGTTCCACATTGCCCAGCATTTCTCCAATACGACTGTTTATGATATCCGTTATAACGATGATCAGATATTAACAGAGTATATGGCGGATAAGGATTTTGATGTAGTCCTGTTCTTGTATAATGACGCCATGCTTCAAGGCGAATCCTTCCGCTTCTCAACACCAATGGAAGACTAAATCGAACGAAGTTTTAGTTGAGCAAAATAAATGAAACCAGCTCTCAATGAAGAGAGTTGGTTTTTTTGTCTTTGTTTTGAGAACAGCTGTCTTTTGTTGGGGACAGGTACGCACCTGACCCTCCCCTCATACTTCCGCAGTTACCCCATATACAGACTCATGAAAATGGTGTATTTGAGGTTCAAGTCCATTCTCTTTAAAAATCTGCATCATCTTCTCAGAAGAAATTCGCTCATGAAGTGGTGGGCCCATATCCATTTCAATGGCTTCCCATTCAAGTACAAGCAATTTCTGTCCCGCCTTAATAATTCGCTTAAATTCTTGGAATGCTCTCGTAAGATCGGGCACTTCATGAATCACAAACGCCGCAATCGCTTTGTCAGCGACGTGATCTGCCAAATTCATCTGCTCTAGGCTACTGACAACGTACTCGATATGTCCAGCTAGATCTTCTTCTGAAACACGCTTCTGAAGAAGATCTAGCATCTGCTTTTCAATATCAACCGCATAAACCTTTTCAGCTGCTTCCGATAACGGCAATGTAAAATACCCATTACCCGCTCCTAAATCAGCTACATGATCGGTTGCCTTTACACCAAGATGAGCGATAACTTGTTCAGGTGAAATAATTTCCTTTCGTTTCGGATCAAGTAGTCGATCCGCATTACCTGGTTTGAATCGTTTACCAGCCACAACGAGAACCTCCTTAGAATTTCTTTCTAATTCTTCACAACCCTACTGGCAGATATACAATATTTAAACACTAAAGCCCACTCATTAATGAGCGGGCTTTAGTGTCCTCTATAGAAAGACAGCTGTCCTCCGTGGGGGTCAGGTACGCACCTGACCCCTCTTATACCCATCAGGATTTTCCGACTGCCAGCGCCACGTGTCGCGGCACATTTCTTCAATGCCTTTTTCCGCTTTCCAGCCAAGCTCAGCTTCAGCTTTCGCCGGATCTGCATAGCATTCTCCAATATCGCCAGGACGGCGCGGAGCAATGGAGTACTTCACTTCTTTCCCAGTCGCTTCTTCAAAAGCCTTCACCATCTGAAGCACGCTATACCCATTTCCCGTGCCAAGGTTATACGCTTCTACTCCCGTTGTACCTAGGATATGCTCTAACGCTTTCAAATGCCCGTTAGCCAGATCCTCCACATGGATATAATCACGAACGCCTGTACCATCTGCTGTATCGTAGTCATCTCCAAACACGCTAAGCTTTTCGAGTTTTCCAACCGCAACCTGACTAATATACGGCATGAGGTTATTTGGAATCCCGTTAGGATCTTCCCCAATTCTTCCGCTCACATGAGCTCCGATTGGATTGAAATAGCGAAGAAGGGCAATGCTCCAGTTTGAATCAGAAACATGAAGATCACGAAGAATCTGTTCAATCATGAGCTTCGTTTGTCCATACGGATTCGTTGCGCTTAAAGGGGCTTCTTCAGTGATTGGCATAAGATCAGGCATACCATAAACGGTTGCAGATGAGCTAAACACAATGTTTCGAACGTTAAATTTCTCCATCACTTCACAAAGAATGAACGTCCCTGTTAAGTTATTATGGTAATAATGAAGTGGCATGGAAACCGATTCGCCAACAGCTTTCAAGCCTGCAAAATGAATGACTGCTTCAATTTCATTTTCTTCAAACACCATTTCTAAAGAAGATCGATCAAGTAGATCCACTTCATAAATCGGAAAATCTCGCTCAGTTAACTCTTTCACACGATCAAGCGATTCCATTTTACTATTCGAAAAGTTATCCACGACAACAATATCGGAACCTTGATTAAGTAACTGAACACACGTATGACTTCCAATATATCCAGCACCGCCTGTTACTAATATAGCCATTCTTACTCCCCCACTTCTTGTTATGTCACCAAAAAATTCCTTCTCATCATATCACATTCATTCCCATAAATTCAGCGCAAATAATGAAAAAATCGCTCTCTATGAGAGCGATTCTGCTATAGAAGGAAGCAAATCATCTAGACAAGAGTCTGGATTTCTTTCGTTTTCCTTTCTCTTCTGAATCAGCAGCTAAAAGACCTTCCTGCTTCTTCATTCCTTCTTCTTTGAAGCGACGCTTTTCTTCTTTCGACCACGATTTATACTCTTTAATAAAAGCTTCATACTTCGGCATGATATCTTTCATTGCGCCATACTCACGGATCGTGCCATGTTCAAGCCAGATTGCTTTATTACAAAACTTCTTCATCTGGCCGTTTGAATGACTAACAAAGAAAATTGTTTTTCCTCGTTCCTTAAACTCCTCCATTTTGACAAGGCACTTATCGGCAAACGTCTTGTCACCTACAGAAAGGGCCTCATCGACGATCAGAACATCTGGGTCAACGCTAATGGATATTGAAAAACCTAGACGTGATTTCATACCACTGGAATATTTTTTAACAGGCATATCGATAAATTTACCGATATCTGCAAAATCAATAATGTCAGGCTTCATCTTTTCAATAACGTCTTTCTTATATCCCATCATAAGCAGCTTCAATTCGATATTCTCGCGCCCTGTTAGCTCTTTATTTAAGCCAGCAGAAACAGCGATAAGGGAAACATCACCTTTTACGTCAATTTCCCCACTAGTTGGTGGCGTGATATTAGCGACAAGGTTTGAGAACGTTGATTTCCCGGACCCGTTCACTCCGATGATACCAACGACATCACCTTCACCTGCTTCAAATGTTAAATCACGAATGGCATAGAAATCCTCCCCGTAGCCACCAGGGAGAAGAATATCCTTGAGCTTATCAGAGTTCTGCCTGTGCATTTTATATTTTTTCGTAATCCCGTTTAATTTAACTGAATAACTCATAAACGACAGTCCTTATTAAATATAGTCTACGAAATGACTCTTGAACTTCATATGCAGGTAGGAACCAATCATCAGTAAGAGCACAACGACTACCCAGTAGTAAAGGGTATATTGCAGTGTCTGATGAACCCAGCCCATGCCGAGAAGTGCATCTCTGTAGCCTTCCACTATATAGTATAGCGGATTAAGTTTCATCCCAATCTGAATAAATCCAGGAAGATCATCAATTGTCCATAAAATTGGTGTTAAATAAAGAAACATCCGAATAAACGACTGAAGCATTTTGTGCACATCTCGAACGATTGTCGATAGCGTCGACGTAATGAGAGAGATGGCAAAAATGAGAATAATTAAAGCAAACATATAATACGGTAGTTGAAGCAAATGCCAGGATACCCCCTGGCCAGTTAATAACACTGCTGCAAAGTATATACCAAGTAAAATCAAATGTTGATAAAAGACTGACATAATCACATAGCTCGGAATCGTACTCATTGGAAAGTTCATTTTGGATACCATTGATATCCTAGTATAAATCGACTTTGATCCTTGAATAACAGCAGGATTAAAGAAGAACCATACAACAAGACCAGCGGACATCCATAGAACAAATGGGACGCCATCAACCGGGTTCCCGTTTCGTATTCCAAAGCCAAATACAAACCAGTAAATACTCATTTGGAAAAGGGGATTTAGAATCTCCCAAACCATACCAAGATAATTATTGCTATTCGTGCTCTTTACCTGATAAACCGAAAGCCGATTAATTAGGTAGAAGTTGCTAACTTGTTCTTTTAAAACTGCAATCATAGAATTCATGCTTATTTTGCCTCACTAACAAAAATTTGGTCAACAACCTTTTTGGTAGCAGACCCTCCTTCAAGGTAACAATAAGTGTTATAGAAATCGTTATACTTTTCTTCAAATACGCCAAATCCTTCATTTTCAAACGTTTGAATGGCGTGTAAAACTTCTTCAGATGTTGTCACGACAGGACCTGGCGCCTCTTCTTCAAGATCAAAGTAAAAGCCACGCAATTTATCACGATATGAAGCAAGATCATAAGCGAAGAAAATAATTGGTCTCCTCAAATTAGCATAATCGAAAAAGACAGATGAATAATCTGTAATCAACACATCAGAAATTAAATAGAGATCATTGACATCGACACCAAGTGATAAATCAAAAACAAATCCTTCATATGGAGAAAGATCAAACTGCTCTGCAATTAAATAGTGCATCCTTAATACAATAACATATTCCTCGCCGATTTCACGTCTCAATAAATCAAGATCTAATTTCAGCTCATGTTTATATTTCCCCGGTTGATAAAATTCATCATCTCTCCAGGTTGGGGCATAAAGAACCACTTTTTTTTCTGTAGGAATGCTATACTCCACTTTCAATGCATCAATTTTTTCTTGATGATTTTCAAGATGAAGACGATCATTACGTGGATAGCCCGATTCTACCATTTTTTTCTTAAAACCAAATGCTCTCTCAAAAATCTCAGATGAGTACCGATTCGGCGAGATTAAGTAATCCCACTTCGCTGCTTCCTTATAGAAATTATCTTTATAGGAAAGCGTGTTTGTTCCAGGCATGTACACTTCTTCCATATCACCTGCAAGCTTCTTAAGCGGCGTTCCATGCCAAGTTTGTACATAGACAGTGTGAGAAGGCTTAGGAATCCAAAGCGACATCCGACTATTAGTCACCCAATAACGAGCACGAGCCATGAGATAAAACCATCTTAGCGAAAAACGCTTTACAGTAGGTATACCCCTTTTACGGAAAGACTCAGCATGAGATTCTTCAACACTCCAAATCATGTCTAAATCATAGTCGTGCTCTAACAGATATTCGTAGATCGCCCTTGGATTACAGCTGTACTGCTTTCCAGAAAAGCTCTCAAAAATAACAAGGCGCTTGTTTGCTGGAAAACGGCCCAACGCCACAAAAAGAAGTCGACTAAACGCCTTCATTAACGGATATATTTTCAACATTCTCAATAGCTTTTTCATGAAATGGACACCATACTCCCGACTAGTAGTAGATTACCTCTATTCGAAATGCGCTGTCGCTTTGAAAAAACAGGATAGTGCCATATCGCCTTCACCAGCGGCAGTACCCTGTTTCTCTAAAGTCTATCTACATTTCAGCTTTCTCGGGCTCAAATACCCTATTAATTACTTTTCTAGAAGCGTGCCCATCATCAAGATGACAATATTTATCATAGAATGCATCAAAATTGCTTTGATAGGTAGCTTCTATTTTATCGATATGCTCAATCGCATCTATGACACCGTCCGACGTTTTAAGAAGCGGACCTGGTGCTTCATTCTCAAAATCCATATAGAATCCGCGAAGAGAATCGCGATATTTTTCAATGTCATAAGTGAAAAATAAAATGGGACGACGTAAATTTGCGAAATCAAAGAATACGGATGAATAATCAGTAATCAGAATATCTGATAATAAATAAAGCTCCGCAATATCTCCGTAGTCAGATAAATTGTATACAAAATCGCTCATTCCAGTCGTATCAATATGCTCTGCAATTAAATAATGCATGCGTAGACCAATCACATATTCGTCACCAAGACGTTCCTGCATTTCGCTAAGGTTCAGCTTTAAATCAAACTTATACTTCCCCTTACCGTGAAACTCGTCATCCCGCCACGTTGGGGCATAAAGAATGACTTTTTTATCAGCAGGAATACCAAGTTTAGCCTTTATTTCCTGCTGACGTCTAGCTTTTTCTTCATCCTCAAGATAGAGGATATCGTTTCTCGGATAGCCCACATCAAGAACTTCTTTCCCGAACTTAAAGGCTCTTCTGAAAATAGAAGTCGAATAATCATTTGGCGAAACGAGATAGTCCCATTTTTGTGCTTCATTGTAAAAGTTCCGCTTATATTTTTCTGTTGTCGTGCCAGGCATACGTACTTCTTTCATATCAGCTGCCAGTTTTTTGAGCGGTGTACCATGCCATGTTTGTAAATAAACTGTCTCAGGACGTTTAATCGCAAAGTTTGGCATTCTGGCATTCGATACCCAGTACTTGGCAGTCGCAAGATGGTAATAGTAAGCGGGGCTTAAGCGTCTCACCTGCTTAGGATTCCCCGGTATATCCTTTTTCTTTTTATCATAAACCCATAAATAATCATACTTATGATCGCTTTTTAACAGTTCTTCATAAATGTAGCGAGGGCTATCTGAATACCCCTTACCACCGAAGCTCTCAAGAAGTACTTTTTTCGGTTTCATTGGCATTTTCACAAGAACCGTTCGGTAAAGCTGACGCATGAGTAAGTGTTTCTTCCTCAATGATCTACGCCACTGCCTTAAGCGTACTCGAAACATCATTGACTTCAGAACGGCTTCTTTTTTCCCCTTTTGTAGAAGACGATGCTCTCTTCGTTCGATGATATTCCGTCTCTTAATCCTTCCAGGTGCTACTAAAGAGAGACTGTTCTTTAAAGCAGTGAAATGATCAAACAAAACGTTAGAGTTCTTCACGGCTTTATTAGTTATGCTCTTTGAATAATAATTTAACAAGAGAAGGTCCAAATAGCGACTAATGCTTTTCGTATCAGCGTACGACATCTTCATTTTATGATAGACATAAAATAAATCAGGCAACTTCTCCTCTACAGAATGGAGCATGAGAGTTGGGTGGTCGATCGGATCATAGCATTCTCCTTTTAAATAAGTGGGAACGCCTGTAATCATCGGAATCTCCTCTGTATTTACTATTGCTGGAATGGAGAAGGTAAGGTCCGTGTAAAAGGTAGCTTGTTCATCAAAACGAAGCTCATGAACATCCACAAAGTCTTTGCGTAGCAACAAGTTAGTAGCACTCCTACGACGAAGTGCTTTGATTTTTCTTCCACCACTTAATCTACGCAAATAGTAGGAATCTTCCCCGATTTCCATTGGAATAGCAATTTTTCCAGCTTTGAAAATAGAACCACCAATGAAGTGATCTTCTCCTATGTTGTTTAGGAGAAGGTCTAGTGTGTATGGCGCCAGGTAATCGTCACCGTCAACAAAATAGATAAACTCGCTTGAAGCGTACTCGATCCCCATGTTGCGCGCTTTTGAGACACCAACATTTTTATCTAGATGATAGCAAGTCATTCTCGAATCGCTGTAACGCTCAATAATCCCCTTACTATTATCAGTTGATGCATCGTTAATCAGAATGATTTCTATATCCTGAAAAGTCTGCTGTAATAGGGAATCAAGGCATTTTTCGATATAGTCTTCTTTATTATAAACGG
The DNA here is from genome assembly GCF_056173645.1 of Anaerobacillus sp. QJM3NY_32. Taxonomy (NCBI): domain Bacteria; kingdom Bacillati; phylum Bacillota; class Bacilli; order Caryophanales; family Bacillaceae; genus Anaerobacillus; species Anaerobacillus sp. QJM3NY_32. The sequence goes on from NZ_CM149684.1 coordinate 3,778,398, forward strand.
TTACTATTACACTAATTTGTCCCATAACAATTCCTAGCACCTCAACTATTTATTCTTTCTTTCTACAATTGCTTATCCGTTAGATACAAGTAGCTCTTTCTTGATTTTCGATGTCGAAATTCCCGCTGTGCGAGGAAGATAAATGACTTCACAATGATCTTTCAAGAAATCAAATTTCCCTTCCCAATCATCACCCATCACAAAGATGTCTACATCGTGATTTTTTACGTCATCTACTTTTTGCTCCCAGTGTTCTTCTGGAATCACTTCATCAACATAGCGAATTGCTTCTAATATCATTTTGCGATTTTCATAGCTATGATATGCTTTTTTATTTTTAATTTCATTAAATTCATCTGTTGAAATAGCTACAATAAGATAATCACCAAGATCTTTCGCTCTCTTCAATATATTAATGTGGCCCCAATGCAATAAATCAAATGTACCGTAAGTCAAAACCTTCTTCATTTCGACCCCTCCAGTTAGTAGTGTTTAATAATTTTTACGAGACGTGAATTAACATACAATTTACAATCTTTAATAACACTTAACATCACGCGAGTTCATTATGATTTATAATGGATTTATATTGAATATTAGCTTTTATCAAATGAACGTGATGTAATGAAGACCCGTAGGCCTGTCTTTAATACAAGCATGGCAAGGAAAAAGGATATATAGTAAAGTAGCAGATCTACTCCTGTTAGTTGTTCAACAATGATGATAACAACGACAGCTACAAAGAAACCAGGTAGACCGAGCAGAACAGCTACAATATCAAAGAATAATGATCCATCTCGAATCGAATTAACAGGATCTTGAGTGGTTGATTGTGACATCGTCAGCTTCGTTAATTGATAAGCAATCGGAACGAGTAATGCCATAATAATCGCAACAAACGTCGCATAAACAAGAACCATTTCGAGAATACTAACATCTAGCATTCCAGCTTGTCTTAATACCGTTAAAACCATCGATAAAAAGACAGGTAGAGCAGCTGCTTGGATAATAATATCAATATAATAACCTTTCGACGACGTTTGCTTCGTAATGCGAGCAACTTCACCATCTACACAATCAAGTAGATAACCGAGATTGTAGAAGAGCGCCGCAAGTATAATGGATAGTGGTGTAGCGATCACAAGTGATAAGCCTGAAATGAGAATGAAGAATACACTCATCCAGCTTATCGTATTTGGTTTTATACGCATCTTACAAAAAAGAATTGTAAGGTAAATCGAAATTCGACGCAGTACGTACCATGACCACAGGTCTTCTTTGTAACTTAATGTTTGAGACTGCTTACGATATGCAAGGATCGTCTCATTATCAAGAAATGTGGTCGGTAGTAATTCTTGCCCATTTTTCATGACCGGTCTTCACCTTCCAGTATTGTTTGCTAAAGTATCCGCCTACTAGTCCAAGTCCTCTCGTAAAGTGAAGCAAAAAGAACTGCATCACAGTTGGGAAATAAGCGCGGAAACCATGTTTTTTAATAACTCCTAGCGAAGAAATGCCGATCATCATCATATAAATAGTAACGAGCGTGATTAAGCTGATTAGAAACCCATTGTTAAATAGCGCTCCAATTCCAAGACCTGTTCCAGTTAGAAATGCTATTAACGGAGCAAGCTGTCGGAATCTCATCACACCTCGAGTACTTCTCGATGCAATAATACCCCATTTTCCATCTGCATAGGATTTCTGAACAAATGCTTTCAGACTATCTCTTGCGTAGTAAGTGGAAGCAATTTCGCTTGATAAATAAAACTTGCCACCCTGATTCCGTACTCTCGCATGAAATTCAATATCTTCACTTCTTCTTAAGTTTTCGTTGAATAATCCGGCTTTCTGGAACACTTCACGTTTGTAAGCGCCATAGGGCACGGTATCTACTCGCCCTTCCCATTTGCTAGAGCTCTTTGTGATGCGGAACATAGAGTTCCCAACGCCCATAGGATGTGAGTAAACATAAGCATTAATCGTTCCCCAGAACCCTTTTCCTTCTGTTCGAATGACTCCACCAACGCAGTCCATATCTGGCTGACGCTGAGTTAAGTCGTAATAACTCGTAAGGAAATTAGTTGGAATCATAGTATGACCATCTACTCGAAGAATGTATTGCCCCTTCGCGTTTTGAATGGCAAGATTCCATCCTGTCGGCAACGTCTCTTTCGGATTTTCAAACAACCGTATTCTTCCCGGGTTCTTACTACTAACATCTTCTATAATATCCTTCGTTCGATCGGACGACATTCCATCTACTACTAGAATTTCATATGAATCTTGAGGAAACTCCTGTTGCAAGACACCTTCCAGCAACTTTCGTATATACCTCTCTTCATTCTTCACGACGAGAAGCACGGAAAAGAACAATTCTTTCATTTCTTTTCATCCCTTCACAACTTCGCCTTATCTCTCTTTTAATCTAAGAGACTTACATAAACCTTTTCAATCTAATATTTAAGTATACATGATACAGGTTAAAGAATCATTGTAAAAATAAGGGAAAAGTAATTTATTTTCTTTCAATTGTGTGAACAATCATTGGCCATTGCTGTCGTTTTCTAAGAATAAACAAAGACTTATCGCAGAAAAGCGAGTTTGAAATGAGCAGTATTTTAATATTTCATAATGCATTTACGTCTTAATTAACATACTGACATCCTTCGTCACTCTCATTAAGATTGTGGCCCTACAATCACTTGCAATAAATGGATGCTTAGTTAGAATCACGTACTTTAGTGACCTATGCAATCTAAATCCGGCACATACTTTTTGATTGCTATGGGAATAGGAGATTCTATCGTTGAAAAAAATGATCCATTTTATGCTTAAACAGACTTATACATAGTTAACCTACATTACCCTTTTAGATGTAATTAAAAACAATGAAGAAATGAGAAGTAAAGGTCAATAAAAGCAAACAAGACCCAATAAATACAAAGGAAAGCGTTATTTCGTTATGCTTTATCATAACATTACCCAAATGAGAAGGATACCGACTATCGCTGTCGAAAAATCTGTTATGGAGGCTAACGATAATGAAGAATGGCTTCTTATTTGGAAAGCTACGTTAGCTTAAATTGTTGATTCTTGATTTTAGGCTAATTCGAGTGAAGTCTTCCTATCGTCATGTCTTTTCATTATGAAAATGCAGGAAAATAGTCATGATATATGTTAATATTAGTAAGCACTTATTGGGATTTTGAAAACAATTAGTTACTGGGAGGATTCAACATGAGAGTTAGAAAGGCGATTATACCTGCCGCTGGTCTTGGAACAAGGTTCTTACCAGCAACTAAGGCACAGCCAAAAGAAATGCTACCAATCGTGGACAAGCCAACGATTCAATATATTGTAGAAGAGGCTGTCGCTGCTGGAATTGAAGACATTATCATCGTTAGCGGTCGCGGAAAGCGTGCTATTGAAGATCATTTCGATAAATCATATGAGCTCGAAGAAACGCTTATCAAGAAGCAAAAAGACAAGATGTTAAAAGAAGTACAACAAATTTCTAATCTCGCTAACATTCACTACATTCGTCAAAAAGAACCTAAAGGACTTGGGCATGCCATTAATTGTGCTAGCCGCTTTATCGGCAATGAACCTTTCGCTGTTCTCCTTGGTGATGACATTGTAAAATCAGACCAACCATGTATCGGCCAGCTAATGGATAGCTACAATCGTTACCGCACTTCAATCGTAGGTGTTCAACAAGTGGCTGACGATGCTGTTTCTAAATACGGAATCATCTCTCCTAAGGGAGAACAAATTGACAACGGCATTATTCCAATTAAGTCACTCGTTGAGAAACCATCCCTTGAAGAGGCACCTTCTAATTATGCCATTCTTGGACGTTATATCTTAACTCCTGAAATCTTCTCCATTCTTGAGAACCTACCTAAAGGTGCAGGCGGAGAAATTCAGCTTACAGATGCGATTAAGGTGCTAAATGAGCAGCAAGCAGTCTTTGCTCATGAGTTCGAAGGTCAGCGTTATGACGTTGGTGATAAATTTGGATTCATAAAAGCAACAGTTGATTTTGCCCTTAATCGTCCAGATCTCCAAAAAGATGTGATGAACTATTTAAAACAAGTTGTGGATCAAGAACTCACAACAAAGAAATAAATAAGTAAGTAAGACAAAAACCGCACTCCTCCCATAATAGAGGAATGCGGTTTTTATTATTTGATTTTCTCTAGCTGTTTCTCTGCAAATTCACCACCAATCGGTAGCTTATACATCTGTCCCTGATAAGCTTTTACCATTAAGACAATCCAAACAATTAAGCTTAGCGGTGGCAATATAAGAAGAGAGACAAGCGATCCTATAATTGGAATCACATTCATAACAAGACTTGCGACAAATAATGTTCCGAACACAACGATCGACTGCATGGCATGAAAACGCACAAACTTGTTTTCCTTTTCAATCAACAAGAAAATAATACCTGTCACGAACCCCAGCACATAGGTCAACAGTCCTGCGACATTTTCCTCCATACCACTCGATGTTTTGCGAGGGGTTTGGCCCATTTTTTCAGGGTTATTCCCTGTTTCCACTGCGATACCTCCCTTATTTTGTAAATTCTGAATATTGTTTAAATTAATTTTATCAAAAGAAGGAATTGGAGGGTAGTATACGAAAGTATACTACTTAGACAAAAATCGAGTACTTTTTCAGTGGAGTGTGATAAGGATGAACCTTCCAGATAACCCCAATCAAGAACAAATTCAGTCGAAGGCTTTTCCGTTTAATATTACGAGAGAAAAAGAGTTAGCCGTATTTTCTCGTTTGCTAGATCAAAACGGTAGCAGCATTCTATCCGTATATGGACAGCCCGGGACAGGAAAAAGTGAGCTAATGACGCATTATCAAAAGGAAGCGTCAGACAGAGATATTGTTTTCTACCTTGTAAACGCACAGTATTCAAAGGCTGAACCATCCGCTTTTCTCCAATTACTATTGGAGCAAATGGGAGCATCTAACCTATACATTTCGCCTCTTGAGGCAATTAATATGCATATTCAACATCTTGAACAACAAGGAATTCGTTTCGTCATAGCCATTGACTCCTATGAACGCTTTGAGAAATTAGATGAATGGTTTAGACAATCTTTCCTTCCATCTCTTCCCTCTTCAAGCATTCTTATTTTTTGCGGACGTAAAAAGCTCAGGGAATCCTGGAGGGCATCGATCTGGTATCCGTTCATTACTTCCATTGAATTAAAAGGTTTCAGCATCGGACAGTATGATTCTGCCTTTCGCACTCTTAAACCAGAGCTCACTAAGTTAGCCTGGCAATTTTCAATTGGTAATCCCTATGCATTATCGCTTTGCGTTCAGAAACTAAACGAGACGCAGGAATGGAATGAAAAGGATGAGCAGAAAATTTATAGAACCGTCGTCCAAGAATGGCTAAGTGAACTTGAAGATGATCGCCTCCTTCCCTACATAGAAGTGGCGTCGATTGGTCACTACATTCAACAGGAAAAGCTTGAAGTAATGCTGGATCAAACGATCTCGCGAAAAGATTTTGAAGCACTCGTATCCCTTTCCTTTTTTGAGGAAACAGAGTCAGGGTGGCAGCTTAACACTCTTTTTCAACGGGCAATGAGAGACGACCTGCGTAGAAGAAAACCCACGTATTATCATCAATTATGGAAACGCGCCCTGCTCTATTGTCGATCCTTTTTTAAGCATGACCGTGTCATGGATTCCACCGAAATTAGCGAATTCTTCTACTTGCTTGGTGAACCAATGATGCGTGCTTCTTTATTTGATCATGACACGCTCTCTACTTATAGCATGACATCTGCTAGCTCAGACGATTGGGACGTGGTCCTACCTTATTTGAAGAGTCCTCCCACGATGAATGAAGCGTTGTTTGATGATGATCAAAGTACCAAGGGTTTTCAGCAACATGTTCCAAAGAGCCGTGATAAGCAATCAGCCTATATAACGAAGGAAATGATTGAGTCTGTAGGGATTCAGCATGTGAAACTGCTACGTCACCGTGGTGGAAAAGTCATTGGAATCGCGTTTCTTATTCCAATCCAGTCCAGCACGCTTAAGAAGCTACAGCAAAGCCCTGTTACAAGAAGTTATTTTAAGAGGCTGTCTTCTGCAGAAGAAAAAAGTATTTTGTCTCAGGATAAGCCGGCAGGGTGGGTCATTCGATACCTCGGTGTTAAAAATGTGAGTCAAATGGAAGATCGCCAGGCACTTTTGTATCATCTTCTGCCTCTTGTTCTAACAGAAGGAATTCTCGTTGCATCGACACCGCTTCCTTTTTATCAAGATTTATTAGAGCAGTTCCGTTTCAGCGAAGTACACGAGGCAATGCATTTTGACTATGGTCCAGACCGACCTTCCAGGACTTATGAACTTGATTTAAGAAACGCTCGTCTTTCCCAGTACCTTGAAACATTCGCCCAGGCGCTCGGCGTAAATCTAACCGAAACACCACACCATCCATTTCAGTTTACTCCGCGTGAAGAAGAAGTTGTTACACTCGTCATCCAAGGATACTCAAATGCTAATCTTGCTGCTGAACTCTCCTTAAGCGAAGTGACTATCAAAAAGCATTTAAGTCGAATTTATGAGAAAACTGGTGTAAAGAACCGCACGCAGCTAACGCGTATTATGCTTGAGAGGAAATAATGGAAGAGCGGGGGTCAGGTGCGGACCTGACCCCCGCTCCTTTAAAGAGGTGAAGCGCTAAATGAATGAAACGAAAATTTATCTTGTACGTCATGCTCATTCTTCTTATACACCTGATGAATACGGACGAGGATTATCACCGAAGGGCAACAGGGATGAAAAGAGCCTTACACATCTAATGAAAGAAAAACAAATTGATGTTGTGCTTTCTAGCCCTTATAATCGAGCGATTCATACAGTTGAAGCCATCGCAAAACATCACTCGATAGACATTCAAGTTATAGAAGCATTTAAAGAGCGAACACTTGCTGGACAACCTGTTGATGATTTTCAATCCGCGATCGACGCTGTTTGGCAAGATGAAACGTTTAGCTACCCTGGTGGTGAATCCAACGAACTCGCTCGTAGCCGAGGAGTGAGCGCCCTACAAAACGTACTAAAAACATACAAAGGAAAAAGCGTAGTGATTGGTACTCATGGGAATTTAATGGTTCTCATGATGAGTCATTTCGATGATCAGTACGATAGACACTTTTGGGAAAATCTCGATATGCCTGATGTCTATTGCCTCACCTTTCAAGGAGAAGAGTTAATGAAGGTGGAGCGTATTTGGGAAAGAACAGCATAAAAAATGACGGCCCTTATGCGCCGTCATTTTTTATGCTGTTCAAGTGTGTGGTTTACTTTCTTGTGAAAAGCTTGAATCCTCGATATGTCTCAATTTAAAGAACCTTACTCTAAAATCCCCTCTTTCTTTAACTTCTCCTCTACGCTAGCGAGAATGTTTCGATTCCCTTCATTTTCAGGACCTTTACCATGAAAATCTTCACTACAGTGTGACTCTGTTAAATAAAAAGCATTATAAAGGAGGCGGCGATCTTCTATAGTGATTCCGCTATTTGGGAACAAATACGTACAGCTTGTATCAATTTCAGTACGTTTGTCTTTTTGATCCACGTAATAAAATTCATCCGTTACTGCCCCGTATTTCATATCTTCCGTTGAAGTTAAATACGTACCGTCTTCGCTATAGGGAATAACTGTAAATCCTTTTTCTTGTTTTAATTTCGGAGCGCCTTCCACGTTGTAAATCACGATCAATTTCCCCTCAAACCCCTCAGGAACTAAATGAACGGTATCTGTTTTTTCATGATGAACGGTTGTAGCCTTAGACGAACATGAAGCGGCCATCAACATTATCAAAACCACGATGAGTAATCTGATCCCATACATACGCTTCTCCCCCTGACCGTTTGTACCTTTATCTTTTTCGACGGTGGTGGTTGCACTTCCTTCACATGGAAAAATTCCTAACAACAAACTGACCGGGTTATGACGATGCACTATGTCAATCGAGTTATTCTTCTCATAAAAAAAAGCCCGCCTTCTATGGAAAGCGGGCTTCATCCGTTAGTTAAACGGCAATATCTTTTTCAACAGCATTTGAATCATTGAACTTATCGTGGTTCAACTTGCCAAGAATTCGTGATGTGAGTGTACCTGAGGTCATCGCACCATTCACATTTAACGCCGTCCGCCCCATATCAATGAGTGGCTCAACAGAAATGAGAAGACCGGCTAAGTAAACGGGTAGGTTCATAGAAGAAAGAACGATTAACGCAGCAAATGTCGCTCCGCCTCCCACTCCAGCCACACCAAACGAACTAATGCCAACGATTAAGACAAGTTGGATTAAAAAGCCAGGACTGAGCGGATCAATACCTACCGTTGGCGCAATCATAACTGCGAGCATCGCTGGATAAATTCCCGCGCAACCATTTTGGCCAATCGTTGCACCAAAGGATGCAGACATGTTCGCTGTTCCTTCATCAACACCAAGGCTATTTTTCTGAGCGGAAATATTCAAAGGAATTGTCCCTGCACTTGAACGAGAAGTGAAGGCAAACGTAAGAACAGGTAATACCTTCTTCAAATATGTTAGTGGATTTAATCCACCTGTCGCAACCAAAATCAAATGAATGATAAACATCACAAGCAGTGCTAAATAGGATGCAAGAACGAATTTCCCGAGTTCGAGAATACCGCCTACGTTCGTTTGAGCGACGGTAGTTGCCATCAAGCCCATAATCCCGAATGGAGTTAACCGAAGAACTAGTGTGACGATTCTCATAACGATCGCATAGACAGCATTCACACCTTTCGTAAAGATGGCTGCTTGCTCTGGATTTTTACGACGTACACCTAGTGCCGCGATTCCAACAATAGCTGAGAATATAACAACGGCAATCGTTGAGGTCGGGCGAGCTCCTGTCATATCTTCAAACGGATTTGCAGGGATAAACGCAAGAATTTTATCTGGCGTACTCATATCTTTCACACTACCAAGCGTTTCTTCTAGATAGCTTCCACGATCCTGTTCCGCTTGCCCTGCTTCAATTTGCTCTGCATTTAAATCAAAGACGAGCGAGCTACCTACACCAACAATCGCTGCAACCATTGCGGTTGATACAAGAATTCCAATAATCCAGCCTGACATTTTGCCAAGCTCTGAAGTCTTCTCAAGGTTCGTAATCGATTGAATGATCGAAACCATGACAAGGGGTATAACAATCATCATTAGAAGGCGTACATATCCGCTCCCTACAATGCTATACCAATCTGATGTTTGACTCACAATCTCTGAGCTAGCTCCGAAGACAGCTTGCAAGTAAACACCTAACACAACCCCAAATCCTAAACCAGCAAACACACGCTTACTAAAAGACACATGTTTCTGTTGCATCTTAATTAAAACACCAATAAGAACAAGTAAAATGGCAATATTCACAATGACTAAAAATGTATCCACGCTATTTCCCCCTTTTATTTTCTCTATAAAACCAAAACTTTATAATCCATATAAGTTTAGTCGGCATTAATCTAAAATACTACCAATTTGTGGCACTGTCAAGCGCTGGTGCCTGTCACTCCCCGCTATTTGTCGAATGGAGGAAAAGGCTTAGGAAATCTCCATCTTAAGTATGAGTTGAAAACCGAACTGGTGACTGGTTTATTTGATAAGCATACGGCGTAGACTGTAATTAACAAGGAAAGAGAGAAACAAGGAGGTGCTGGACATGGAGAACATTTACGTTCTTGAACAGGAAATTATTAATAGGCGCTAACCAACACATTCGTTGAATCGGAGGGGAACATTTCAATGATCTTATTACTCATCAAGAACTATTTTCAACCAGGTGCTGATCAACAATGTCAATGGAAGGAACATCGCAATCGCCATCTTGATCTACTCGCAAAATCCATCTATCATATTTAGCCCCCTAGAAGTTGAACAGTAACTTCCAGGGGACTTTTTTTCTCACTAGATATGCCTAATCAACTTAACGTAACTTGTAATGCTTCTAATCCAAGAATTGCTTCCACTACATCATTTTTCGTCACATGACCTGAAGGGAAATGAATGGACTCCCCATCTCTCGTAGCGTATTCTGCGATAACTTGACCTATGCTCTCCACATTTGTTGGTTCAATGCCAATTGACTCTAACGAGAGGGGCAAACCTATTTCTTTATAATAGGCAAATAAACCTCTCACCTCTTCCCACTCACCTTCTAGTACAAGTTGCACAAGTATGCCATAAGCTACTTTCTCACCGTGAAGAAACGAATGAGCTTCAGATAAGTGTGTTAAACCGTTATGAATGGAGTGTGCCGCTGCAATCCGACCATAGCGATCGCCAAGACCTCCTACCATTCCTCCTGATAAAAGATTTGTTTCAATCACCCGGATAAACGCATCACTCAAACGACCATTCTGTTGATCCCTAACCGCTTTTTCTCCGTCTGCTACAAGGACATCACGGCAGCTTCTTGCTACTTCATACGCTAGTTTTATGGGAATTGGCGTTGAAGGCAGTTCCTCAATGAGTGCTCTCGCTTCATACCATTTGGCCAGCGTATCACCAATACCTGCTTTCAAATAAGCGATTGGTGACTGCACAAGAATTTCAGGCTCTACAAGAACAAGATATGTACTTCTTGGAAAAATAGTATACTCAATAAACTCTCCCTCGTCTGAATACTTCACACTAAGTGGCGTCGTTGCGGCACAAGTAGACGCGAGCGTTGGCACAAGAGCCACATCTTTGTTTACTTCATTACCAACCGCTTTCGCTACATCCAGAACCTTTCCACCACCTACACCGAGTATCAAATCGGCACCGTGAATATTGGCTAATTCAGACTGTCTTTTAATTTCCGTTTCTGAACATTCACCACTGTACGTAGAATAAGCTACATGAAAGGCAGATAGATCTGGAAAATAACCCTGAGCTGCTCCCCAAGATTGATGTCCAGAAATCACAAACACTTTTTGAAACTGCCCATCCTTAAGCAATCGTGGTAATTCTTGAAGGATACCTGATCGACATTCATAATGTCCTGGCGTTGCTCTTACCTGAATTGATTCCATCTTTTCTTCCTCCTAAATCTGATGAACAAACTGATCATGAAGTTCATTTATTGAAGACACACCTGCTAATGACAATGAAATACAAAGATCTTCTTTTAACTTAATCCTTCTTCAAACGAGCGGAGAGAACATTCCCAAACGATTGGAGTCCCTGAACAAGGACAATAAGGAGAAATACCGTAACGTACATCACATCGACTTCATATCGCAAATGACCGTATCGATAAGCGAGATCACCAAGCCCACCTGCTCCAACGAGCCCAGCCATTGCCGTTGCCCCAATCAGTCCAATTGTCGCAATCGTTAATCCAAGAACGATCGATGAACGAGACTCCCTTACAAGAACATGCCAGATAATGTGTCTGGTTTTTACCCCCATTGCTTCATAGGCTTCTACTACTCCACGATCGACCTCAAGAAGAGCGGACTCCATCAACCTTGCGATATACGGCGCCGTAAAGACAACGAGCGGCACAATCACACCTTTTACTCCAATTGTTGTACCTGCAATCATTTTTGTAAAAGGTAAAATGAAAAACAGTAAAATGATAAATGGAATCGACCTGATCACGTTTATAGCCGCATTTAATATGCGGAAAAGAACTTTATTTTCTAATGCTTTTTCAGGTCTAGTTAAAACAAGTAGCACACCAAGCGGGAGCCCAATCAACACTGAAATCAGTAGTGAGATCCCAACCATTTGAAATGTTTCAATAATCGCGTTCCAAATGTCTGCACCCCAAAGATCAATAAACTCCGATACCTTAGCTGACATGAGCTTCCACCTCCTGAACATAGCCTTCTACTACGACGCCACTTTCCTCTAAAAACGCAACGGCCCGAGCCGTCTCTTCCGCTTCCCCATCTAAATGAACGACTAGCCTACCAAAAGGCTGATCCTTCAGTTGTGTAATGTTCCCTGCTAAAATGGACGGATACACGTCGAACTTCTTACTAACAAGCGCAAGAGCGGGACTACCTGATTTCTCCCCAATAAATGAAAGATTCACGATCTGACCACGCTCTTTCAATCGAGACACAAGCGACTCTGGAAGCTCATCCTGGAATAACGACTGAACAAATCGTTTGGCCGTCGTTGTAGCAGGCTTACTAAAGATATCGATCACTCGCCCCTGTTCAATCACCTTCCCGTTCTCCATCACAGCCACTTCATGACATATTTTCTGGACAACGTGCATTTCATGCGTAATGAGTAAAATCGTGATTCCAAAATCACGATTGATTTGTTCCAATAAAGATAGGATTGATTCTGTCGTATCTGGGTCAAGGGCACTCGTTGCCTCATCGCACAGTAGCACTTCAGGTTCATGAGCAAGCGCACGGGCAATCGCCACACGCTGCTTCTGACCACCTGATAGCTGGGAAGGATAAGCATCCCGCTTATCCGATAACCCAACGATACCTAAATATTTATCAACTCGCGCTTCAATCTCTTTTTTACGAAGACCCGTAAGCTTCAGCGGAATAGCAATGTTTTGATACACAGTGCCTGTTTTCAATAAATTAAAAGACTGAAAAATCATCCCGATGCGCTGTCTTGTTTTTTGAAGCTTTCCAGTAGACAAAGAAGTGAGCTCAATGTCATTGATAAATACCTTTCCATCTGTCGGTCGCTCCAGAAGATTCACCATTCGGACAAGCGTGCTCTTTCCAGCACCACTATAACCGATGACGCCATAGATGCTTCCTTTCTCAACTTCTATGGAAACATCATCAACCGCCTTCGTAATCGTCTCACCGCTTTTATACGTTTTCGTTATATTTTCTAATCGAATCATCGTGCTCACTCCTCTTTCGAATTACCAGGATGCAACAACAGAACCGTTAAATTCGTCCTGGATAAATTGCTTCACTTCATCTGATTGATAGTAGTTCACTAGCTTTTGAATACGTTCATCATCTTTGTTCTCTGTTTGTGTTGCAATCACGTTCACCCACGGGGAATCTTCGGGTTCCATTTCAAGAGAATCTTCTTTCGGTACGCGTCCACTTTCCATTGCAAAGTTCGTATTAATTGCTGCAATCGCAAGCTCACCAAGCTGTCTTGGAATTTGTGAAGCTTCTAATGGAACAAATTCGAGATTATAAGGGTTCTTCTCAATATCTTTGATCGTTGCTTTAACACCAACGCCATCTTTCAACTCAATAATGCCAGCTTGCTCAAACAACATTAGCGCTCTAGGTTCACCTGTTGAATGGTTAGGCAAGCCAACTTTGTCGCCTTCTTGCAATTCATCAAGACTCTTATATTTGTCAGAATAAATTCCCATTGGGAAAGTAATCGTAGTTGCTACCTTGGAAAGCTCGAGTCCTCTTTCTTTTACATAATCATTCAAATAAGGTTCATGCTGAAATACGTTCGCATCCAATTCCCCTTCATCAAGGGCTGTATTTGGCATCACATAATCATTAAACGCAATCACTTCAATTTCAAACCCGTCTTCCGCTGCGATTTCCTTCACCTTGTTCATCACATCTTCATGCGGACCAGCCGTTACCCCTACCTTCAGTGGGCCATCTTCTGAATCTCCAGAAGCCTCATTTCCAGAACAACCTGCCAAAAAGACTAAAATAAGTGCACCTAATAAATACAATGATTTCTTCATTTCTCAATCTCCTTTAAAGTTCATATAGTAATGTAAAGCGTTTTAGCGCTAAAATATAAAAGCGCAAAAGTGCTTCGATCTGCTAAAATCCCCTCCCAATAAAAAAACTCCCTCTGTAAAGTACAGAGAGAGTTGTATCATTTCATCATTATCAGCAGCGCTGAACTCTCTCTCATCTTTCAAACGATTGCTCGTCTGCTGGAATTAGCACCTTTCTCACGAACTGAGATGGTTGCTGGGCGTCACAGGGCCAGTCCCTCTGCCACTCTTGATAAGAGTTTTCAATATTATTTAACTATTTTCAATAGTATAGTATCTTTCTCGAAGGGCGTCAAGGGAAGATCTCAAAAAGTGCCTGTCACCGCCCGCTATTTGTCGAAAGATTTCTTATTGTCTTCCTTCTAGGTAATTGTCGAACCAGTTTCCTAGATGCTTAAGTCGTTCCACTCGTAGTTCTGGATGACCGCTTCTTGATAAATTATGATCAGAATCTGGGAATCTTACAAACATCGTTTCCTTCCCACGATGCTTTAAAGCCACATATAACTGTTCTCCTTGCTCTATAGGGCACCTGTAATCATTTTCGCTATGAAGAATTAAAAGTGGGGTTTCGATTTGGTCCACATACTTAAGCGGTGAATGATGCCATAGCTTAGCAGGGTTTTCATCTAAATCACTTCCAACTTCCCACTTTGTGAAAAAGTATCCGATGTCACTAACGCCATAGAAACTCTGCCAATTCGAAATGGAGCGCTGGGTAACCGCTGCTTTGAATCGATCGGTTTTCCCAACAATCCAGTTCGTCATAAAGCCACCGTAGCTTCCTCCCGTCACGAAAAGTTGAGCTTCATCAATAAAGGAATACTTGTTCAAAGCGGCATCAACACCCGCCATCAAATCCTCATAATCACCCCCACCATAATCTCCTCGGCAACCATTCACAAACTCTTGTCCATATCCCTGACTACCACGTGGATTCGTATAAAGGACAACATATCCTTTTGCTGCAAGAAGCTGAAATTCGTGCATAAATGAATTACCATACATCATATGTGGTCCACCGTGAATTTCAAGAATAAGGGGATGTTCCTGATCTTCCTTAAAATCCTTTGGCTTCATGAGCCAGCCCTGAATCTCCAAACCGTCTTTCCCAGCGTATGTAAACATTTCTGGTGTCGAGAGATCCAGGCATTCGAGAACGTCAGCATTTGATTGAGACAAACACAGTTCATTTACCCGATCTCCATGAAACGAAAGCGTATAAATATCGCCAATGTTAAGTGGATCGCTAATTGCAACAGCCGCTTCATTCGCGCCTGGCAAGTAGTGAAATGCATAATGGTGCCTGTCACCACCCGCTATTTGTCGAACCGTGCAATCTTCTCCGACGAAATAAACACCAGTGTTTCCTTCTTTACTAGCAAGGAAATAGAGTCCATCTCCATTTTGGCTCCACATCGCACCAGGAGAAGCGCCTCCCCAGTGCATATCTGAAATCAATACATCCGAACACTCTAAATCAACCTCCTCTGTTAAACAAGTAAACTCTTTCTTCGCTATGTCAACAGTCCAGATTTTATTCAACGTAGCTCCTTCATGCTCAAAGTTATGCCCAATGAATGAGAGCTTCTTCCCATCTGGTGACCAGTTCGGTGTGCTAAAGCTCCCACCCTCACGATTTAACTGATCAGGCTCTGATCCTTCATTCAGACCCTGAATAAAGATGTCGGCTCGCATGTAGGACCCCTGTTCTTCATATCGATCTCTCACATATACAATGGATTGTCCATCCGGTGACCAGTTAGGGCTAGAATGATTAAATGGTGCATCTGTTAGCCATTCTATTCTCTTTTCACCTGAGGTTACCTCGATCAAGACAACTTGCATATGGTGATTGTCAAGCAAACCACTGCTGTCTGCTTTATAGCGTAAGTCAGTCACAACGAGAGGCTTACGTCCTTCTTCTTTCTCTTTTGTATCCTTACTTAAAACAAGTAGCGAAGAACCATCGGGTTTCCAAACAGGAGCGGAAACACCACTTTTAAAATCAGATAGTTGTCGCGCTTCGCCACCATCAGTTGAGATAAGCCATATTTGATTTTCTCCTGATCGATTCGAAACGAAAGCAATCGTCTTCCCATCAGGCGACCAGCGCGGAGAGTGATCTTTTTTCTCCCCAGAAGCATATGTCCAATCATGCTCAATTTCAGTATCGCGATTTACTATGACTAAATTTGAAGTATATTCTTTGTTCTCATTTATTACTTTCTTTACATAAACAACGTAGCTCCCATCCGGTGAAAGTTGGGGATCACCAACAAAAGTAAAATCATAAAGGCTTTCTTCCAATTTCTTTTGTTTCTTGGCACTTCCAATTTCTATTTCCATCATCCACACTCCCTTTCTACATCTTCTCTACTTCCATTGAATAGGAAAAAACTCCTGCAGAGGGAACAAATCTCCTTCTAAATCCATCTCTAATTTTGATTCTAACCATCTCTTCTAGAATAAAGATCACTTCATCCAGTTTGTTTAAAAGGAGGAAACAACCAAAATACACATTTTTTTCAAGCCAAATCCAAAAAACAAGAACATACATTCTCTTTATTACTCTTATTCCCCGAACTTCCGCTCACTTTCATAGCAATTTCACATCGGTTCCCTGCAATATATCTCATTTTGGTATTTGAATCATCTCATTGTGAGATGTATAATAAAATTAACAAATTGAAAGCGGTTACCAAACAGGAATTGCCGCTTAAAATACAGGGAGGATTTACAATGAGCCAGCAAGCACGAAACCAATTTATTGATCTTTTGTGCGACAAAACGACAATGAACAGAGAAGAAGTTCTGAGAATGTCTGATGCGGAAGTAGAATATTTTCACTGGCTCTACTTTGATGACTCACCAGCGGACTTAATGATGTAATAAATATTTACAGCCCCTGCGGTAACTCCGCAGGGGCTGTTTTAATAGAAAGAATGCGATGTGTCTTTGTTGAGAAAACAGATGTATTTAATAGGGGTCAGGTACGTCACCGGTAACGCACCTGACCCCTTACCTATCTTCACCCCTCCATCGCAGCCACAAAATCCCCATCCTTCTCCTCAAGCAGTTGCCTCGCTCGATCCGCATCAACTCTCCGCAAAATCATCAGCACCGCTACCCGCGCATCACCTTCTGCCTGTTCACTGTAGCGTTCAGCTTCTGCTTCACTCACTCTCGTTAACTCCTGAATAATCGAAACTGTTCGCTTCCGTAGCTTTTCATTCGATGCTTGAACGTTCACCATTAAATTACGATAGACCTTCCCAAGCTTGATCATCGATGCTGTCGTAATCATATTTAATACCATCTTCTGTGCTGTTCCTGCTTTTAGTCGAGTTGAACCTGTCACCACTTCGGGACCTACTGGTAATTCAATCGGATATGTAACCATTTTTGAAAGCGATGCGCCTGTATTACACGAAATCCCTGCTGTCACTACACCCATTTTATTCGCTTCTTCGATAGCGCCAAGCACATAAGGGGTTCTTCCGCTTGAAGCAATACCGATAACCAAATCGTGTGCACTTACATGCTTCCTTATATCCTCTCCCCCCGTTTCCCGACTATCTTCGGCCCCCTCGATTGGATACCTGAGCGCTCGGTCTCCTCCAGCAATTACCCCATTCACTAGGTCAGCCGCAACACCAAATGTCGGCGGGCACTCAGAAGCATCTAACACGCCGAGACGCCCGCTCGTACCAGCTCCAAAATAAAAGAGCTTTCCGCCTTTTTTCATCACAGCAATAGCTTGACCAACCACTTTCTCAATCTCGGGAAGGGCGGTTTTTACAATTCCGGCTACGCTCCCATCCTCTTCGTTCATCAGTTCGATTATTTGAAGCGTTGAAAATTGGTGCAGATTTTCCGATTTAGCATTTCGCATTTCTGTCTTCATCTCATTCACATCTGTCAACGTCATCTCTCCCCTAGTTTAGCCGTCCATTACGTGATGAGACGACATCAGATTTACTTTTCGTTCGTCTACGATCGGTACGCCACAACAAAGCAGTGCACAAATGCATGCCCCTACAGCTGGAGATAAGTTAGGGTAATACACATCGCTTACCCCTCTTGTTTTCAATTCTTCAAGAAACCCATTTCGAAAGAAGGAGGATTGCATTAGCCCTCCGCAAATCACAAGTTGATTGCCCCTAATCTCGATAGCACGAACTAATTCACTCAAACTTTCACAAGCTCTCTGAACGATCTTCAACGCCGTTTGATTTTGTCGCTCAGCAAGCTCGATGACGTTCTCAGCAACAGAAGCGATTTTCATACGCGCATAGGAATCCTCATAAATCGCCGTAATTATTTCAGGCGCACCGTTTACCTGTAAGAAGGAAAGGATGTTACTACAAAAAGCTTCGTCCAACATCATTCTTCCATCATGCATCATCGCAACTGTCCGGAGCGCCTTCCGCCCAATATCGTAGCCGCTTCCTTCATCACCAAACAAATAGCCCCAGCCTCCCACACGACGGGAACCATTTGCATCAATCGAATAGGAAATCGAACCAGTACCCGCAATGAGAACGGTCCCTTCCATCGAAAATGTACCGCTTGCAAGCGCACCGTAAGCATCGTTCTTAACCTTGAGAATCCCTTCAAAACTCGGAAGCCTTTCCCTCAGCCATCTTTCCCAGCGCTTCTGATCCTCTTCTCGGTCACCACCCGCCGTTGAAACAAAGATTCCTGCAAGCTTTCCATCTTTTAATCCCGACGTTAATTCTGTAATCACGTGATGAATGGCAGATCGCACCTCTTGTTCTGCGCGAGATTTTAGATTTGTCGAACCTGCCGTACTTTTAGCTAAAATCACTCCATTTTGATTGCACAATAACCCAAGAGTTTTCGTTCCTCCGCCGTCTATGCCAATGTAGAATCGCTTATTTAATTGCACCTTGAGTAAGTCCTTCCATAAATTGTTTTGATGCGATGAAGAACAGGACAATCATCGGAAGTGACGCAAGGGTCAGACCTGCAAAAAGGGATCCCCAATCTGCAGAGTATTCGCCAAATAAGGAAAGCATGCCAACTGGGATTGTCTTTTTCATGTCATCGGTAATAAAAATAAGTGGGAAGAAAAAATCGTTCCAGGCTTGGATAAATTGGATGATCATCACGGTTCCAAGCGCCGGTCTCATCAGTGGTAGCACAACACTCCATAAAATACGAAGGTTTCCAGCTCCATCAATACGTGCAGCTTCTTCTAGTTCACGAGGCATCGTTCGAAAGAATCCAGTCAAAATCAAAATCGACAGTGGTATTCCCGTGGCAACATACATAAAGATCAGTGACCAGAGCGAGTTTAGTAGATTAAGATCTTTCATTAAAATAAACAGCGGCACAATGCCTAGTTTGATCGGAAGCATCATTCCCATTAAGAAGAAAAAGAAGATGATGTTATTCCATACAAACGTGAAGCGTGCGATATAGAAGGCTGCAAGTGACGAGGTAATCAAAATTAATAGAACAGAAACGACGCTCACAAACACGCTATTCATGAAATACGTTGTAAACGGTATAATCTCTAGTAAATTCCGATACGTATCAAGCGTGAACGTCTTCGGGAATGAGAGTGGACTTGTGAAAATCTCTGCGCTTGTTTTAAAGGAAGAGAGGATCATTAATAGAATTGGATAGATGCTAATGGATGCGATGAGAAAAGCAAATACATAGTAAAACGGTCTCGTCCAAATCGTATGGTTCATAGTATCGCCTCCTTACATGTCCACTTGTTTTTTCTGCATATAGCGTAAATAGAGTGCGGTAAAGAATGAGATAAAGAGAAAGAGCACCACCGCAAGTGCTGATCCTAATCCGACTGCCGTTGTCGATCCTCCTGCAGAACCTCCGAATGCGAGACGATAAAAGTAAATCGCAAGCGTATCAGTAGAATGGTAAGGTTCTCCCTGCGATCCCTGCATCGCGTAGACGAGTTCAAACGCTTCAAATGACTGAATAAATGTGAGGACTGTCATAATCATGAACGAAGGAACCATTAACGGAAGCACGATTTTACGTATCATCGACAAACCATCTGCGCCATCAAGCTTGCCTGCTTCGAACAGTTCTTTCGGGATCGACTGAAGACCGGCAAGAAAAATAAGGACACCGAACCCAATACCATACCAGCAGTTAACGAGAATAATAGAAATCAAAGCTGTATCTGGATCACCAAGCCACGCTTTTTGAAGCTGTTCCAAACCGAGCTTTTCAAGAATCACATTCAGTGCACCGTAGTTAGGATTTAGAATCAGCTTCCAGAGAAAACCGACAACGATGACGGATAGAAGTCGCGGCAGGAAATAAGCAATTTTAAGAAATTCCGATCCCTTCACTTTTTTATAAATAATATAGGCAAGTACAAAAGCAAGGCCGTTCTGGAAAATCATCTGTAGTACAAAATAAAGAATGTTATGGCCAAATGCGCCCCAAAACAGTCCCGAAAAAGGCTCCAGCGTAAACAGATCTTTAAAATTTTTCAGCCCCACGAACTCCCCACGTACAATTCCTTTCCAATCAAAAAAGCTGTAGGTTAAGGCTGCAAACAAAGGATAAACAATGAAAAGTCCATATATAATCAGGGCAGGAATCGGGAAAAGGTGAATGGTCCACCTTTTCCAGTTCCTTTCTTTTTTGATTTTCACGATTGAATTTGTAGCTAGTTTCATATTGTCCGCCCCTTATTACTGTAGTGGCTCATACCAGGACTGTGCGCTTTCTTGAATAGTCTTTGCTACTTCCTCTGGTGTACGTTCGCCAAGATACATCCCCTGAAGCTCTGTTTCGATCGTCGCTTTTGTGGAAGGATTTCCACCAGCGAAATGAACGAGCATCATGTACGGTGTTGACTGTTCTTCTGCTGCTTTTCCAAGCGCATTGACAAGTTCATCTTCCGACTCAATACCAGGGATTGCGCTGATCATTTTAAATTCTTCTGTGAACATCGTGCCAAACTCTTCTGTTGTCATAAACTGAAGAAATTTCTTCGCGGCATCTTTATGCTCCGAGCTTGCATTGATTGCATAAGATCCATCTACCCAAGTTGTAATCGTAGGTTCTTTTCCTACAGCAGACGGCATTGGGAAGAAGCCAAGTTCAAGATCAGGATTCATTTCACGTAGCACTTCAATTTCCCAGCTTCCAAGTGGGAACATCGCTGCATCACCTGTAAAGAACATCGTACGAATATCTTCCATTCCAAGACCTTCGTAATTTTCTGGGAAGTATTCTTTCAGTTCATCCATCGCGTCAATCGAACTCTGAAATTCATCACTTGTAAAATCCGTCTCACCAGCTGTAATTTGATCAACAAATTCATTACCACCATAGTGAGCTGGACCAATAATTCCGTGCGATAATGATAAGAGCCACCCTTCCTTTGTTCCAAGAGCGATCGGTGTAGTACCTTCCTTCTTTATTTTTTCATTTAGCGTCATGAACTCTTCCCACGTTTGCGGTTCTTCAAGACCCATTTCTTCAAACATTTTCTTGTTGTAGAACATTTGCGTCGTGCTCATATTTAGCGGCACACCGTACTGCTTATCATCCGATCCTTTCGAAGCAGCAAGGGTTTCCTCTGGATATTGATCTAGTCCTTCCAGATCATCTAGCGGCTCAAGGTATCCAGCATCCGCAAGCTCGATGCCCGGTGTATAAGGGCGAAGGTGAATGATATCAGGACCTTCCCCACTTTGAAGGGCCGTATTTAAGATCGTGTTATACTCCGTATTCTTTGAAGGTTTGAATTCCACGTTAATATCCGGATTTTCTTCATTAAAAGCATCAATCATTTTTTGATAGCTTGCTTTGTCTTCTGTTCTCCAGCTTCCGATCGTTATCGTAACGCTATCTTCACTTGCTTCAGAGTCTCCCGAATTCCCACCACTTTCTGAGCTACACGCAGATAGAACAAGAATCAACGCTAGAAAACCAGAAAAAGTAAACACTTTCATTTTATCCATAATATTTCCCCCTCATTTAATTAGTAAAAGAGTCATGAATCAAAGAATGAAGATGAGGTCTAATCTGTCTCATGTTGTGGTTTCTTCCGTAATGCACGATATTCGTTAAAAAAGTGACGATCAGCTCTTCTTTAGGATCAATCCATAAACTAGTACCAGTAAACCCCGTGTGGCCGAAGCTTCCTTCTGACCACCCCCTTCCACATGATAATGCCTTTCCTTCTCCGTTCCAAACCTCAAAGCCAAGCCCACGATTTTGTATCACATGCTTTCTAGCATTCCTAATCGTCTCTGGTGACAGCACCTGCTGCGTTTCTGGATACAGAAAATATCGACCGAATTTTCCGACATTTTTAGCTGTAGAAAATACACCTGCACTTCCGCTTGCTCCGCCTAGGTGGAGCGCTTTCTCGTCATGCACCTCCCCCTGAACGTAATGATCGTAATGCCATTCTGTTGCAGCAATTCCCTGGTGTTGCGGAGGATTGAACATCGTTTTCGTTAACCCCCATGGCTTGAAGAGTTTAGTATTCGTGAAGGTAGGTAAATCCACGCCGCTCACACGCTCTATTACTTCTCCAAGTAAAATCATGCCTAGATCACTATACTGCACAACGCTCCCTGGTTGATGGATAAGATCTGCGTTGACAACTTCTTGCAAAATCAACCGCTTTTCGTCTCTTTTGATAGGCGGATCAATGTCTGCAGGTAAGCCTGTTGTATGTGTAAGTGCTTGGTGAATCGTGATATCTGAATGGTTCAATTCTGGGATGTAGGTTTGAATGGTGTGATTTAATTCAACTGACGTGTTGTCGATCAGCCATAAGATAGAAGGAAGGGTTGCCACCACTTTTGTTAGGGAGGCTATATCAAAAAGCGTTGTGATATTCATGGTGTGAGATTGTTGTATCCTGTCTTGAAAACGACCGTAAGCTTGATGAAAAACAGTGCTCCCTTTATGTTGAACATGAAGAACAGCGCCAGGGAGCTCCTTTTCGTCAATTAATTTTTTTAAGTAAGCATCAAAATCATACATGCTTCTTCACAACCTCAACTGCTTTTCGCGTTCGCTCAAGTGCAGCAACGCTCTCATCGTAGTTTCGACTGGTCATGCCAACATATAGAATATCAATGACGTTCAGTTGGGAAATACGTGAGCTCATCGCACCACTTCGAATGCTCTTTTCAAGAGAGCTTGTGAAAAGCTTAATATCAGCGAGGTCAGAAACTGGATTTGTACCGTATTTGGTTAAGGTAATCACAGTGGCACCATTGTCTTTTGCGATTTTCAGAGATTCAATAATGTCTCTTGTTTGGCCAGAATAAGAAATGCCGAAAACGACGTCAGCTTCTCCGAGGTTTGCGCTAATCGTCCCTTGTGTATCATAATCGACTGCAGCTTCACACCAGCGATTAATACGAGAAAGTTTTTGTTTGAAATCCTGGGCAATTAATCCTGATGCTCCAATACCATACAGCGCAATTTTCCTCGCACGACTTAAAACAGTGATTGCTTTCTCTACTTCCTCTTTTGATAGAACAGAAATTGTATCATTAATCGATTGAATATTATTGTTTGATACATTTTCAATAAACGAATCCACCGTCCCATCAATCGATATTTCTTGATAAGATTTGCTCGTCTGCTTCGTTGCAAGATCACCTGCGATTCGAAGCTTCAATTCTTGAAACCCTTTGTAGTTCAGCGTTCGAGCAAGGCGGATAATTGTCGCTTCACTCACTTCTGTTCGTTTCGAGAGTTTCTGAATGGAAAGGTTGATTACTTCTTCCGGATAATGAATGATATATTCCGCTACTTTTCGTTCTGAAGGTTTTAATGAAGTGATTGATTCCTGAATACTGATCAGGCCTCCGTTCATTCCTAGCCCACCTTTACCTGAATAGATTTTCAATCATTTCATTTTAGCATATCTTATTTAGCGATTCTTACCTTAGCTTGTCACAAAAGCAGATTCAATCGCTTTTCGCAAATGCCCATCATACCTTTCTAATGTCGAATGAACGATTTCTCCTTTTAATCCTGTTAGTAACGAAAGAATCGCTCCTTTCGTTGATCCGTATTCTTCAAGAGCTTTCTCCGCCTCCTCAGCAGATACACCTGAAATTTCTGCAACAATGTTCTTACCACGCTGAACAAGTTTACTATTTGTTGGTACAACATCAACCATCAAATTGCTATAAACTTTTCCAATTTTAATCATCGAAGCAGTCGTTAACATATTTAATACAAGCTTCTGGGCTGTCCCCGCTTTCATCCGCGTCGATCCAGTGACAACTTCTGGTCCAACATTCGCAACGATGCTGTGGTGAGCCACTTCTTCCATCTTTGTATTTTCACTACACGTAACCGCTCCAACCGTTGCACCAATTTCTTTGGCATAAGCCATTGCAGCTACCGTATAAGGTGTGCGTCCACTAGCTGCAATCCCTACGATCACGTCTTCCTTCGTAAGCGACAGCTCTTTCATGTCTAAGACAGCCTGCTCTTCATCATCCTCAGCACCTTCAAGCGCATATTGAAGAGCTTTATCGCCACCCGCGATCACACCAATCACCTGATCTGACGGCGTTCCGAACGTTGGAGGGCATTCAGAGGCATCAAGAACGCCAAGTCTCCCACTCGTCCCTGCCCCAACATAAATTAAGCGACCATTATGTTGAAAGCCATCTACAATTCGATCAACAAGACGTTCAATAACTGGTAGGGTTTCTTTAATAGCGTCTGGTATAACATGATCTTCCTCGTTTATGATGTTAAGAACTTCATATGTTGTCATTTGATCAATGTTCAGTGTGTTTTGATTTCTACGCTCGGTCTGGATGTTATTTAAATTCATTGTCTTAATTCCTTTCATGAGTAGCATCAGTTTTCAAAAGTAATTCAAATGGTTGAGATGCCCCAATGTAATTTAATAGAGGCAAATCTTCTCTAATCACATTTCCAATAACATTCACACGATCGTCCTCCGGAAGATCGTGCTTTACAAGTTGAATTTCACCAGCATAGCGGCCATAGTTCATATTATCAATCGTGATGGCGCCGCGTTTTCTTTTTAATGAAGGTATTGGTTCAGGACGATGTTGTAACTGTCTCGACTCTACTGAACGGATCACATCCCGCGCTGGATCGGGACGGTTCTTATGTTTTCCCTTCACCTGAAAACTTTCAAACTGATCATCCACTTTCGAAACCTCAAGCGGAATCACTCCTTTTGCAAGGAGTGAAAGCTTTTCTAATTGGTTATCACTTACTGAAATATCTCCTATCAGAACTTTATCAACTTGATAATGATAAAGTAGCTCAGCACAGGCCATATGAGGAGACATAGAACGATGTTTCTCAAGTGTTGGAAGGCCAGAGTAAATCGGTCCTCGAAGGTTTTGATCGCCTGGAATAAATGCCATTGTTTGAATGCCATATTCTCTAAATAAACGATTTCGTTCTGAAAAAAAATCAACGTCTAATCCAGTTTCTGGTCTTGGGTAGTAGTTATGCCACGCCTCTAGGTTCGAAACGTTTGCACCCATTTCAAGCCACGTCTCAATTTCCTCTCTCGAAACAGTACTTGCATTCAAGCCCACTTTCATCAACTGAGATAAAGAAACAATTAAATCATCGGTATAACCATAGTCCGGACGAACGCCATTCACTCCCCAGTCCAATAACTCTTCATAATGTTGAATATTTAAATGGATAATGGATTCTGGCGAAATATCTGCGACAAGCTCCATCTCAAATTTCCTTGCTAATTGACCAAGCTCTTTCAAACGAGTTTGATAGAGCGAATGATCATCTTCAGGGATATGGAGGGATGTAAAGATAGCATCGAATCCAATTGATTTAGCTCTTTCTAAGCGTTGCTCAACATCTCCTCCATCACTTCCAAGATAAACAGATATTCCAAGCATGACATCTGACCCTCCATTTTCTTATGCAGCTGTGTTCGTTGAAGCCCCTTTATCAATCGCAACGGTCATTTCTTCTTTAAACCCGAAGAGATACGTGAAGACAAAACCAAAGAAATAAGCAACAACGAGAGAAATAATATAATATAAAATTTGATTTGAATTCACGAGGAAGATCAGCGGTAAGCCAGATACTCCGATCGCAATTGTCGCCACTTTAAAGAATGCGGCAAACGCGCCTCCAATGGCTGCGCCAAGACATGCCGTAATAAATGGACGACCAAGTGGTAGCGTCACACCGAAAATCAGTGGTTCTCCGATCCCTAAAATGCCGACTGGCAAGCCAGCTTTGATCACTTTTCTTAGTTTCTTATTTTTCGTTTTGAAATATATCGCGAAGGCTGCCCCTACTTGACCAGCGCCTCCCATGGCAAGGATCGGAAGCAATGGATCATCACCAATCGTGTTGATTAATTCCATGTGAACAGGCGTAAGCCCTTGATGAAGCCCTGTAACAACTAGAGGAAGGAACGTTCCTGCTAGAATCAATCCGGAGAAAATACCTCCTGCGTCAATCAATCCTAGTAGCCCTTTTGTGATAAGGTCTGATACAAATCCACCAATTGGCTGTAGGACAATTAATGTCGCAAATCCCGTAATCAAAACAGAGATCGTTGGCGTCACGATAATATCAAGAGACGATGGAACAAAACGACGCACGCGGCGCTCGGTCCATGCCATGAAAAACGCTGCAAGCATGACGCCTACTAAGCCGCCTCGACCAGGTACAAGCTGTTCACCAAAAAGCGTAATATCAGCAAGTGCTGGGTTAATGATTAAAATACCAGCGATACCGCCGAGTGCAGGGGTTCCACCAAATTCCTTGGCTGCGTTTATACCAACGAAAATGCCAAGGTAGCTAAACAAGCCCCAACCAATAAAGTTTAGAATAGAAACAAGTGACGTTTCCGGATCAACACCTGATCGAATCACAATATTCGTTATTCCAGCAATTAATCCTGACGCAACAATAGCTGGAATAAGTGGAATGAATATACTAGCTATTTTTCGTAAAAATAACTTAAATGGCGTTGCATTCTTTTGCTTAAGATCTGATTTTGTTTGATCTGCGAGTCCTTCAAAAATGTTCTCATCATCTTCCAAATCCTCCGCATCAACACCACTCAGCTTTGAAACTTCTTCTGCTACCTTTGTCACAATGCCAGGACCTAAAATAATTTGGATTGTTTCAGCTTCCACAACGCCAAGCACGCCGTCAATTTCTTTCAATCGATCAAGATCTACTTTTGTATCATCAATCGGTGTTACCCTGAGCCTTGTCATACAACTTGTTAATGAGTTAATGTTCGATGGTCCACCTAAATGCGGTAGAATCTCCCCTGCTAAGCGTTCTTCTTTTCTCACAAGCCTTCCCCATTTCTTCTTATGATTTCGTGATGTATTCCGTTTCCTCATATTGATGGAGCCTCTGGCTATGTAGTAACTGCCTACAAATGTGCCCTAATCAATCCTGTTTATTTCGTTCGTGATCCGCCCTCCTTTATATCTGTTCATCGAATTGAATTTTCTAATAATTTCAGTTTAACAAGTTTTATTTAATAATGTAAGTGTTTTTGTGAAGTTTTATTACATAAAATAAAAAAAGCACTCGACGCTATGCGAGTGCTTATCAATCTATCTAGTATAGTAAATAGTCTTCTCTTACTTCTTTAAAATCTTTTAAATCATCTTCCCACTGCTTCTCCATCTTTTTCACGCTGTCTCCATTTTCAATGCCTTCTCGAATCCATCCGTTTCCAACGAGAAGGTCAAAGAATGAGACGCCTGCGCTATTTTCTGCGCGAAACTCAAAGTCTTCAGGATAGAGATCGTGAATGTTTTTCACTAGGCTTAATCCTGTTTTGACTGGCTTGAACGCTTCTTTATCAGTCACATGAATTTGAACGCCATGTGTTAACTCTCCCGCATGCTTCGAAAACGAAGGAGTAAAGGAAGCTGCCCTAAAATCAACGCCTGGAAGTTTCAATTCGTTCAGTTCACTGGCAAGTTCTGTTGCGTTAATAAATGGTGCACCAATTAATTCAAATGGCTTTGTGGTGCCTCGACCTTCAGATACGTTTGTTCCTTCGATCAAGGCAGCTCCAGGATAAGCGAGTGCTGTATCGAGCGTTGGCATATTAGGCGAGGGCAATACCCATTCAAGTGGCGTATCATCGTAATACATATCCCTCTTCCACTTATCCATTTCGACGACTGTTAAATCAGCACCGATTTCAAATTCTTCATTGAAAAGTGAAGCAAGCTCACCTACTGTCATGCCATGACGAAGTGGAATTTCATATTTTCCGACGAACGAAGAGTATTCATCATCAAGAACGGGACCTTCCACCGCTTCCCCACCTAGAGGGTTAGGACGATCAAGCACGATAAATTCAATGTCATTCTCGCTGGCAGCTTCCATAGCATAGGCCATCGTATAAATGTACGTATAGAAACGCGTGCCTACATCCTGAATATCGAAAAGAAGAACATCAATGCCTTCTAGCATTTCTGGCGTCGGCTTTTTAGTAGATCCATAGAGACTGTAAACGGGTAACCCTGTTTCCTCATCCGTATAATACTCGACATATTCTCCTGCCTGTGCGCTTCCACGAACGCCATGTTCCGGTCCATAAAGTGCCTTTAAATCAACATCGGAATCATTGTGAAGCAAGTCAACAATGCTATTAAGCTCCTGATCTACCCCTGTAGGATTTGTAATCAGGCCAACGCTTTTTCCTTCGATAAGCTCTTTTTGATCTTCGAGTAGAACTTCCACACCAAGCTTAAACTTCTTACGCTTATCATGACCGTGTCCTTTCCCATTGTTATCAGCGAATGCCACAGATAATGATGATAAGACAAGCATCGTAGTTAACACCATCACAAGCCACTTTTTCATGTTTAAAACGCCTCCCCATTTTTTAAGAATCGGGAAGAACAAGTCTTCCCGACCACAATTTTAGTACGTTAACCCATGACCAAAGTTATAAAGCACGCCGCCCGTTTCCCCCGGGATCGTTATTGGTAGCTTACCTGACGGGGCATTTTCACCAAAAATGGTAGCTGCTGTTGCTTCAAAGCTAGCTGTTCTAAAACCATACTGAGCAATATAACTGTCAACGTTCGGATAAGCCATAATGTCATATGGATTTCTGATTCCAATCGCAATCACATCCGCATCCGTTTCACTCATAATCGTATCGACCATCATCATCTGTGGATGCTCAGGCGAACGCGTACTCACACTGTACGTATACGTGCCAATGATAATTTGATCAGCGGACGCAAGAGTTTCACGCTGTTCATCTGTTAGTGTGTAGCTTGCATTTACTTCAATAACCGTCGTATTGTCATGCGCTGCTTTTACTGAGTTACCGAGTGATTCAACAAAACTTCGTCCAATAACGACAACGTGATCATCACTGTTCCCGTCAAGAGGAAGGACATTGTCATTCTTTACAAGCGTAATGGATTTATCCGCCGCTTCTTTCTCAACGGCTTTATGCTCGTCTGACCCTACTGTCTCGAGCGCATCTTGAATTTGTTTATTTACGTCACTCGGGTTCTCCGACTTGATGATTCCGCGATTTACTTTTAATGTTAGGATTCGTTTCACTGATGCTTCGATCCGTTCTTCAGATATGTCACCTGATTCAACTGCTCCATATAATCCTTCTGCCACTTCTTGAAGTCCAACTGGCATCAGGACGATATCGGTTCCTGCTTTCACTGCGCGAATCGCTGCGTCAACAGATCCGAAGTGATCCTGGATAGCACCCATGTTCATCGCATCCGTTGTAATGACGCCTTCATACCCCATCTCATCACGCATTAATTCTGTTAAAACTTTGTGCGAGAGTGTGGCCGGAAGAGAAATTTCTGTACCATCTTTTTTGGAAATCACTTTCGTATCATCGATTTTAGGGAACGTCACGTGCGCTGTCATAATCGCGTCAATCCCAGCTTCCATTGCCTTCTGAAATGGATAGAGTTCGACTTCCATGAGACGTTCTTTATCATAAGGCACTTCTGGAAGTCCTAGATGTGAATCAACTGCTGTGTCTCCATGTCCTGGAAAGTGCTTAGCTGTTGCTGCAACGCCAGTTTCCTGAAGACCTTTTGTATACGCAATACCAAGGTCCGCAACAAGCTCTGGATCTTCTCCAAATGAGCGAACACCAATAACAGGATTATCGGGATTGTTGTTCACGTCCATATCAGGTGCGAAGTTCATGTTAATACCGAGGGAGGCAAGCTCTTCCCCAATCGCATTTCCAACTTCCTTCGTCAGATCTTTGGAACGCGTAGCACCGAGCGCCATGTTCCCTGGCATATCTGTGCCCGACTGAAGACGCGTTACAATGCCTCCCTCCTGATCAATTGTCATAAGCAGACCGTACTTCTCGGATGCTTCCTGATAATCAGCAACAAGCTTTGTCGTTTGCTCGGTTGTAACCACGTTTTCTCTGAATAAAATCACGCCTCCAAGATGATATTCTTCAATTTGCGCTTCAATTTCCGGAAGCATCTCTGTTACATTTTCACCGTTCCAATTTCGATAGTCCGGCATCAGCATTTGACCGACTTTTTCTTCCATCGTCATACCGTCAATCGCATTTTCGATAATGTCGTATTGGTGCCCTTTCTGTTTAATCAAAGACGGAGCGGATGATTTTTCATTTGATTTATCCACTTTATAATCAAGGGCAATCCGATCTTTGTTCTTACCATCTGAAACCGTAATGAACGTCCGGCCACGCTTACCTGTCAGCGTTACGTTCCCTTCACGATCTACTTTTGCCACCTTTTTATTGGATGACTTCCACTTTAGATTTTGATCTGTTTTCATAAAGTGACCATCATCGTAAATGTGAAGCGCATGCAATGCAATGCTTTTCCCATCAAATTCTGAACTCACTTCAGGAACATTTTCCATTAAAATCAACTCGGGTGAACCTGCTTTTTTTGCGGAAGCTTTCCCCGGTAACATAACTGCCTGGGAAAAGATCATTAACAATGCAAGAAAAGTGACAATCATCCGTTTCTGTCTCGTTCGCATGCTATCCCTCCTGGTTTTTAATATGATCGCTTCATCCATTCATCACTCGTCAGCGTGACTGTTGAGCCATTCACCTTCAAATCATCAACATACCAACCACGTTTGTTTGTAGAGCCATCTGTCTTATATGTGAAGCGAACGTACTTTGTGTTTGCAGGAAGAGCGACTTCTCTCGCCTCCCATTTCTTACTGCTTCCTGTTAGCTGAAGCGCTTCGGTCCATTCATTCCCATTCTCTGAAACCTCTACTGTTCCCATGTCGTAGCCTTCCTCAATTTGGTACCACGTATCAAAAGTAATAGTAGATTCTTTATGCACGTTAACTTTAGCAGTCAGATACTTCGATTCGTTATCTCCATAGCCGGCAAACCAGGGATCAGCTTTCTTGTTCATCGCAACTGGAATCGCATCGGCTACCTTTCTTGCAAACTTCCGTCTCGTTGGAGAAGTAGATACGGTTTCACGCGTCGGATGAACCCGATTCGTTAATAAGATCGCAATTGTCTGATTCGTTGGACTGACAACGATTGACGTCCCTGTATAACCTGTATGACCGAGCGTTGTGCTTTCAGATAGAGCATCCATGAACCAACCTTGTTGAAGCTCCCAACCGAGGCCATGATCGTCACCTGGAAACTCTGGAATCCGATTTTCTGTTAAAAGTTTCACCGTCTCCGGTTGAAGAATGCGTGTCCCACCATAGCGTCCTTCCATCAGAAACATATGAGCAAATTTAGCGAGATCGGATGCTGTCGAGAAAACACCTGCATGACCAGCGACTCCGTCCAATGACCAGGCACTCTCATCATGAACTTCCCCCCAGACAAGCCCTCTGTTCGTCCATGCCTGGTATTCCGTAGCCGCAATTCGTTCCTTTAATTCAGCAGGAGGATTGTACATCGTATCCTTCATATCAAGCGGATTGGTGATTTCTTTTTTTACATATTCATCTAGACGTATCCCAGACAATCGTTCAATGAGAGCACCGAGTGTAATCATGTTAAGATCGCTGTATGTATACTCACTCCCCGGCTCTGATTGAAGTGGATAGTTAAAAACATACTCCAGGCGATCTTCTCGATCGCCTTCGATCGTATAGAGTGGAATCCATGGTTTGAATCCCGATGTATGTGTCATCAGTTGTTCGATGGTAACGCTTTCCTTTCCGTTCGCTGCAAATTCCGGAATATACTTCGCTACCGGATCATCCAACTTAAATTCCCCATCTTCATAGAGCGTCATTGCCGCCGTTGTTGTGAAAAGTTTGCTAATTGAGGCAAGATCAAAAATGGTTTCCTTACTCATCGGAATTGGGTTGTTCATTTCAGTAAACTCATCATCTGTGTATTGCGCAGCATAACCGTAAGCTTCTTCCTTTACGATATGTCCTCTTCTCGCTACAAACGCAACCGCGCCAGGCATAACCTGTTCATCGATGGCGCCTTCAATCAAATCATCAATCTCATTAAGTGGTTCTACTCGCATTCCGGCCCCTTTGACTGAACCAGGATGCAGCACAGGCGATGTCGGTCCAGGATTGTCCCACGAAAAAGTTGGATGACTTTTACTTTGACTCATGTTGATCTTACCCGCTTTCTCAATCGTTGGACCAGGTGCAGCCAAACCAGATCCTGGAGCTAAAAGTGACGTACCAAGCGCGGTGGTCAAAAGCAGTGACAGCGTTTTTCTTTTCATAGTGCCCTCCCCATTGTTATTGAATACAAGTAATAACGAGCTACCTCCTCAATGAAACAAAATAACATTCAGAATATTCTATTCAAATCGTAACCTCTTCCTTTATAGTCGTCTATACCACTTAAGTCATAGATAAGAGAAAAACACCCTGATTTATCTATCTTTATACCCGGGTCATTGGAATGATTTTGGAGTTTTATACCGTTTTATTTATTTCGTTTCCGTAGCTTTATTTCAGAATATGAGTGTATACGTTAAATAAACGTTTGTTTAGTAGCGGTATATTAGGTGGTGCCTGTCACTCGCGAATTCGCGAGTGACAGGCACCACGAATTCCGCCCTTCTCACTTCAACGCATTAATCAACAATCCCCAAAACTTCTCTTGATTAATGCCATGCGCAAACTTCACATTCGGCTTTCTTCTCGTCACATGCAGACGATCAACGCACGTTGTACCGTATGTAAATTCTCCTTTTGTCTCAATATCCACTCGAACCGTCTCGAATTCAAAAATCGATTCATCAATTAAATACGCTATCGTGCATGCATCGTGAATAGGAGCTCCTTCAAAACCAAAAACCTCTTTATACGTTTTCGTGAAGAATACAAGAAGATCCCCCACAAATTTCGAAACGTTCGTGCCAATCGAAGAAATCTCCTGAAGAATCGTCGGCGTTGTAATCGCCTGATGCGTAACGTCTAGACCAAACATTGTCACAGGCACTCCACTGTTAAAAACAACATCCGCCGCTTCGGCATCGACATAAATATTAAATTCCGCCGTAGGTGTCCAATTTCCAAACGTCCCTCCACCCATCAGTACGATTTCACGAATCTTTCCAACGATCGCAGGTTCCTTTTCAATCGCTAAAGCGATATTCGTGAGGGGACCTGTCGGAACTAGCGTAATCTCTCCATCAGAATCTAACAATCTCTCAATGATAAAATCGACAGCATGCTGATCGATCATCATTTTCTTTGGAACTTCCGGAAGCTCTGGTCCATCAAGACCAGAATCTCCATGAATGTCTGGTGCGAATTCACGCGTTTTAACTAGTGGCTGCTCAGCTCCACGAGCAACTGGCACGTCGAGCCCTATGAAATCACATACTTTTAACGCATTAAGCGTTGTCTTCCCAACATCTACGTTCCCCGCTACCGTCGTAATGCCTTCAATCTGAATCTGATCACTAGAAGCTGCAAGAATAATCGAAATCGCATCATCATGGCCTGGATCACAATCTAAAATCACTTTTCTCTTTTCCCTCATTCAGCATCTCTCCTCGTTGTTAAAATAGAAGAACCCTGAGCACCTCCAAGAAAGGAAGCTAATCAGGGTTGAGTTATTATTGAATAGACTCGTATACGATATTCGCGATATGTTTCGAAAGTCCTCCAGTGCTTGGATAGGATCCAGATTCGAGAGGGCCGTTATTTTGTTTATTAGTTAACACAATAATTTGGAGATCATTAGATGGGTCAAAGATCACTTGGGTCCCTGTAAAACCTGTATGCCCAAAAGTCGCTTCTGAATGTTTGTCACCCATGTACCAGCTCTTGTCGAGTTCCCATCCATAGCCCTGTCCAAAACGCTGAGGGGTTGTAAAGTCTTCAATAACCTCCTGATCATATAGCTTCACTTTACCGTAACTCCCACCATTCAACATCGCCTGTCCAAGTACGGCAAGATCTCGTGCCGTGGAGAACAAGCCAGCGTGTCCAGCTATACCTTCGTTTGCATAAAAACTATTACCGTCATTAACTTCTCCAACAAGTGTTTCAGTTCGCCACCTTCCAAAGTCCTCAGCTCGCTCAGGAACGTTGTAGCCGAAATCAGGATCATCAACCATTTTATATTCAAAAGGATTCCCCCATGAGGTGGCTGCGATTTTATCATCAAGGTGATCTGAAGGAGTAAACATCGTATCTTTCATTTTCAATGGCTCATAAATATTTTTCTGAAGATAATCATCAAGCTTCTCTCCGCTTATTTCCTCAATGATGAACCCTAGCGTCATAAAACTAAAATCACTATAGCGACGATCTGTGCCGGTTTCGTATTCGAGTGGAAGTGCATTAATATAGTTTAGAACTTCTTCCGAATTCTTAGCATGAAAATAAGTCGGCTGCCAAGGAGTTAAGCCAGAGGTATGTGTTAAAAGGTCTGCGATTGTAATATCTTCCTTACCATTAGAAGCAAAATTAGGAATATATTTTGCTACTCGATCATTTACTGATAATTCCCCATCACTGACAAGCTTCATAATTCCTTGCGTTGTTCCCATTACTTTAGTTAAAGAGGCAAGGTCAAACATTGTTTTCTTTTTCATTTTCCTTGGTTTTTCTAATAGATTTCCCATATCATATTTTTGTGCATCTCCATAGGCAGACTCTTTTACGACTTTACCACTTTTAACCACAAGTACCACTGCTCCAGGAGTTATATCATTACTTATAGCTTCTTGCACTACGTCATCAATTTCCTCAAGTGTAGTAGCATTCATTCCAGCACTCTTCGGACTACCATGACTCAGCTTCTCTCCGTTGGCAGTAGCTGAAGCTGTGGAAAAGACAGAGATATTCAACAGCAGAACCACGATCGGTATTATAAAAATTCGTTTCTTCATATATACTCCTCCTTAGTTTTTGAGGATTTGATTAAGAAAGCTAGTACCTGCTTCAGTGGATTCAATACGAAAATAATCACTCAAGGTTGCCCCTATATCTGCCATAGTATTTCTTATCCCAATCGATACTGGCTTCACTTTAGGACCAGTAACCATAAGAGGAGTATACTCTCTTGTATGTTTTGAGTGCCCGATCGTAGGGTCATTCCCATGATCTGCCGTTACTATTAAAATATCATCTTCTTTAAGTAGAGGAATAAATTTCTCCAGCCAATTATCTACTTCTTCAAGAAGTGATGCGTACCAATTCGTATCCTCTGCATGACCAGCAAGGTCCGTTTCTTGTACATTTACTAGAAAAGCCCCATGCTTTTCTTTACTAAATGTTTCTTTTAGTTGTTGAAGCACCTCCGCTGTATTCACAATAGAATAAGCCCAATGCTTTCCTTCGAGTACATCTGCCGTTTTCCCAATTCGATAAACTGGAATTTTAGATTCAGCTAGGGTCTGGAATTGTCTTTGTACGTTAACACCATATCCCAGGTGACGAACTTGATAGTCTGGCCCATACAAGCCTGCTTTAGGGCTATCAATTCCCCACTGCCCCGCTTCCCCTTTTTTTACTACTGATAGAAGTCGCTCGACCGAAGTGTGAGGACCGCCTAATGTAATAACTCGACTTGTATCAACAACTCTCCTTACAACGCTTCCTACTTTAAGCGCATACTCAAACGAAACCTTTGTCAGGTCTGCCGTAACATTAATAATATTTCCAGGGGTTGATTCAATGTTATCTGCAATAATGATTGCATCGTCAATTAACAATATTGGCAAATCTTCAAAAGGATAGGTTACTTTGAAATTTTCCCTTAGTAGACTCGTAGCTATATTCTCATGAACGTCTTTCATCAATCGTTTGGCGGGACGTTTCGGAAGACTTCCTACAATCTCTTGGTGTCCCATATAAGTATCAGCTCCGTAGTGTGCGAGTCGTGCTTTTCCGTAAGCTCCTTTTGGTGTTCCGGTTTCATCTACAAGTTGATTAAGTCCAAGCGAATACATGGTGGGAATGGCCATCGGTACTTTTTTTCGAATATGCTCGTACGTATTTGCTATGCAGTCCCCTGGTTCAAAATCTGCACAGTCATCCATTGCTCCAATCCCAAAACTATCGAGAACGAGCACTACGATACGTCCCATCGTTAACCTCTCCTTTCAAAATGTACAATTTCTGGAACACCATCATGTAACCCACGAACAAGGGCAACATTTGCCCTTGTTACAAACACTTGCGTCCGAAAAGCATATATTGCCGTATCACCGATAGATACTCTTGATTCACGTTCAAGTCTTCCATAGTAATCAATGTACTCAGAATTTAGAGGCTTGCCTTTTAAAAATGTATCAAAAATACGTTCAGGGGAGCTTCCGACGTAAGCGCCTGTCATATTTCCCCTTTCGTAAAACCCTCCTCCAATCACATAAAAATTCTCCTCATCTTCATGAGAGACTTCAGATACATAGATAATAGCAGGATCCTCAGGAAGAGTTCGCACCGCATGAAGTGGGGTAGTCCCTGTTAGAGCATGTCCAGGTTCCCCATGTGTAACCCCGGCTTTTTTTAGCATTGGAATCGTTTCTGTACTTGTTGCACTTGGACCATTTACCTGACGAATATGAAATCCCGATGCTTCAAGGATTGCTTTTGCCGAAAGAATTGTTTTCAGGTTCTCCGTAAACAATAGCTCCTTACGTTCTTTGTCCATTAGCAATAACGGAAATGAAGTAACGCCCATTACTTCGATTCCTTTCAGCTGCTTTAGCTCTGGAATAAAACCTTGAAGCTCCTCTACCTGAAATCCTCCCCACTGTCCAGGATAAATCGTGTCTGATGAATTGATTACTCGCAGAATGACCTCCTGTTTTTTTCCCAGTTTCATAGCTGCATCTGATACTTGTCTTGCTCGCTCAATCGAAAAAACCGT
Source organism: Anaerobacillus sp. QJM3NY_32 (assembly GCF_056173645.1). Lineage (NCBI taxonomy): Bacteria > Bacillati > Bacillota > Bacilli > Caryophanales > Bacillaceae > Anaerobacillus > Anaerobacillus sp. QJM3NY_32. Next base: position 3,815,496 of record NZ_CM149684.1, read on the forward strand.
CACAACTTCTGGATCGAAACTAAGAACCTCATCCCACTGATGTTTCCCAGGTTGGACAAGATGACCCACGTTACCAATACTGACACCGGAATGATATAGTCGGTAAGCTTCTTCAAATTCAACGGCAACAGCTTTTTCAATTCCATGTTCCGCAATCCAATTCCCGAGATCGCCTATACGACCAAGCTGCTTACTCATAAAATACAATGTAAAATCATTCTCTTTAGCAGCTTGCGCCATTCTTCTGACATTGTGGGCTATTGTGTCAAGGTCGAGAACATACGTATTGGGAGGAATAAGCCCAGATTGGTGAAGTTTTACTCCCGCTTTAATGAGTTCTGGATTTCTCTTCTTTGTAAGTGAAAGAAACAATGTAGTAGCCTCCTAAACAACAGCGTATAGATTATGTCTTGATGTATACTTACTCTCCTCGCAATGATTCTCGAAGAATACGAATAACAGTCTCTGCTCCAGCCTTCATAGGGTTAATCCGTAAACCATATTCAAGTAATGCGGGTGTACTTTCGAGGAAACTACCAGAAACTCGATAAATCATTGGAACAAGTTCAAAACGTGATTCTGCTCCAATTGGATATGTTGCTGCTCCAAAGGCCTTACTTCGCTCGATTACTTCACGGGCAACTGGCTCTTTCAGTTCAACAATGACATTCTTTGATTGAGAGTTTGTAATATATGCCTCTTTTACTCCATACACTTCACCTTTATTTAACAAGTCACATAGAACTTCAACTTGCTGACTCTGAATAGCTAATGAGACAGGTGCAAAAGGTAGGGATCGAAGTAACTCCATCGCTTCTGGTCCCTGAACTTGACTGCCTCCAGAATAATTTCGCTGTTGAATTGTTTTAATGGCGCTCTTCCCTATCACTACTCCAATTCCTTCAGGTCCAAGTAGCTTAAATCCGGAAAAAGTGGAATAATCAGCGCCAGCCTCTACACCAATTCCATGCATTTTCAATGCACAATAATTATCATCAACAACTACAATCATTTCAGGGTTGATCGTCTTAACTAACTTAATCACTTCTTTAAGACGATAAGTGTCGATTGGTTGCTGCCTTGCATGTTGGATATAGAAAACCTTTGCTTCTGAATGAGGAAGACTTTGTTTAATAGCATCTAAATCATTGAAATTCACTTCTTCCGTTCGTAACCCAAGCATTCGGATCGTTTCTTTAGTCGTCATATAAATAGGTGCAGTGTGAATCATCATGGATTCTCCCGGTTCAAGGAGGGCACTTAAGAGAGATCGAATTGCACCGGTACCCGATCCTCGCACAAGTACTGCCTGATCACCTCCAAAAATACTAGCAAGAACGTTCTCAACTTTCGCAGTTGTTCTAGGTCGTTTATAGATCGGATGCACACCGCGATCGCCATCATGGAACATTTCATTGTCTTTAAATTCCTTTGTGATATAATCCACAATTTCAAATTGTTTATTTGTTGCTTCTGCAAGTGACATCTGAGGTATAACAGATTCCTGGTATTTCAATGTTATGCAATCCCCTTTCGACTGAAAGCATGAGCTGGATTATCGATTAGCATCATTCTGATATTCTCATCAGACAAGCCTGCTTCTTTTAAACGAGGAACAAATTCATTGAGAACATAGTCATATCCAATACCTCCGTGCTTATGCCAATGTGACTTTCTAGTTAAATCAGCTGATAATAAAATCTGCGCACCATATCCTCTTTCAAATAGACGACAAATTGTATGAATTCGCTCTTCATCAGGTCGATAATTAATTTTTCCAATCGTATCAAATCCTACAAATGCCCCTGCTTCCACAACAGAAAGTACTCGTTCATCATCTTGATTAAGGTCTTGATGCCCCACAATCAATTGGTTCATTGGCAATCCAAGGGCAGAATAAAGTTCAACTTGCTCGACTCCCATCGTTCCGAGCGTTGTATGTGTGGTGAGCGGAAGCCCCGTTTCCATTGCTGCGATTCCCGCACCAGTTAAGAGCTCTTCTTCAATAGGCTTGATTTCATAGTGACTGCTCCCTATTTCTCCAATAACGCCAGGATAAACGTCTGTTCCTTCAATTCCGTTCTTTATTTCATCAATCATGTATTGTGCAAACTGATCGCGATTCCACTCAGTCGCTTGGTTTGGAAGGAATGGGTCTTTGTAAAAACCGGTACTTGCGATCAAATGCACTCCTGTCGTTTCGCTTAACTTTCTAAGGAGACTTGCATTACGACCCATTCCGTCATTCGTAACTTCTATCATCGCCTGCCCACCTGAAGCTTTAAAATAGCGAAGTTCTTCTTCCATTCCGCCTATATCGTCAAGAATAGTGTCAGGATCATTTTTAATTCGTGATAAATCAATACAAAGATGTTCATGAGCGGAACAAATCCCGAGCTCAGTAGGATCAATTGGTCCTCTAACCGTTTGAATCATCTTATCTCCTCCTTCTACTGTGGTATTTGCATGAGGCCAAGTACGACAAGAACATTCGCCAAGATACCAACTGCTATTGCGCCAATCGGTCCTACTGCCATTCGCACAATTGGACGGCCTGCAATCTCATTTAACAAATAGAACCCTGCAATGATAAAAAATCCAAGCCCTGGAGCAATAGCATTAGCTGCGTTTGCACCACCAATTAAAAGAGCCACTTCTAAAATTCGACTCATCGCTGTACGAATATTTTCTCCTGATTGTCGTACTCCGGGATATTTGTCAAGGAAACGTGCAATCTGACTCAATAACATAACCTCAAGAAAAACAGTAATAATACCAAGGATAGCCGCAACCCATACATTAGGAACAAGCAACCCTACAACGAAAATGATTGTAAACCCAACTGGACTATACACCCCTGTTGCAATCGCCGTACTAGCAACAAGTGGGATGAATCCCAGCGCTCGGGCTCCTGCAGCGATAGCAGCATCTGTTATTTTTCCGTCTGCTATTAAATTTAAAGATATTGGATCTCCAGCCATAATCAGAAGGTTCGTAGCCGCAGCAATAAGCCCACCCATAATCATGAAATAAACCACATGCTTTTTAATGCGATCGACTCTCTCACTGAAAACCGAAGCAAGATCAATCCCGCTTCCGTCCCCTTCAGGTTTTTGACGCACAGCATATGTAATTAAGAAAATCATTCCAGTAATGAGAGCCATTCCTTCTTGATTTAACGTAACCGTCGTATCACCAAAAGTCATGGCACCGCTTTCATTTAACCATACAGCTAATTGCCGAATAATGGCTGATGTAATAAACGTCAAAACACCTTTTTTAACACTGAATTGCAACGCCACTGCTAGAGCTGGAAATGCCATGAAGGTTACCACGACCGGCGATCCCACTTGCCCCATCGCATCTAGAAAATTCAATGGTAGTTTTTCAAATAAGGTGACAAATCCTTCTAGTCCAACTAACAAACCTGCACCATATGCGCCACCAACAATTGCTGCAACAGGCGTACCCCATTTATTTCGCGGGGTGATTAATCCAATAATATCTGTTCCAAGCAGAATGCTATGGATAAGAATAATACTCGCTGTAATGGTAAACGGAATCCCAAAACCAACTACAAGTCCAAAACTCATAGCAAAAGCCGTTAAACCAAGCTCTTTACGTCCCATTCGCCCTTCAGTATTTTCAGGTACAATTGGTCGTAAGCCGTCATTAAACACAGCTAAATTTAAATTTGCAAGAACAGCTGCCATAGCCCCGATCAAAATGACGAGAACCATTTCCATGTGCCGAACCCCCTTCTAAATTAAAGTGCTTTAATTGCTCTCATAATCATTGGAACGACCGTTTCCATATGATCAGCAGTAAAACCGAATGCTTTCTTTCCGTCCTTAACAGCCTGTTGAATTTTCTCTTCACTCGGTTTTCTTCCTGGCATTGAAACAGTTTCACAGCTTGGTTTTCCAATAATAGCAATCGCCATTGCTAACGCACCTCCACCACCAGTGTGACACGCTCCAACATAGTATTCTGCTTGACCTGTTTTTACTGCCATTGCCGCTTCTACATCTGATTTAATGGAAGTTTCCACTCCATTTGGTCCATGTTCCTTCACTAGGGCTTCGACTTCCTTTTTATCTACCTGTCCACCAATAACAATTTTCATAAAAAATCTCCTCCTATTTCATTTCTTTAAAAATAGATACATAGTGCATTTTTAAAAAAGCGATCTCAGATTTTGGAATTTCCTCACCCCAATTGGATTTAAGCCAATTAATCTCTCTATTCGCTAGATCAATTTGCTCAGATTTCTCTATTTCTGAAAAAAGCTCATCAGGTGGGCCGTCGACCGATTCACCGCGGGACATACGCGTTAAGGCTGATGCAAGATGAGTAACGAGCATTTCTATTTTATTTTGAGGAAGCGGCCTTTGCGTATGGTCACTTAATCTTTGCACCGCTTCCTCAGCGATAGTTGATGCTTCCTCACTAATCACATCGCCAGCTTTCAGAATATCTAGTCGTTCCTTAATCGTTGACATAAAAACCAACCTCCAATATACAGGATTTAGTATATTAAAATCATAGGGATTCAAAATGAAATCCCGCCTAATATCGAGGATAAATTTCCCCCTTTTCTACTCGAACTTGTAGCTCCTTGACGTTAAATACTGACAGGTCGAGTAGTGCATCTCTAAGTTCTATCCTCTCCCTATTTAAGAGCATAGTTGCTTCATTCACCTTTCGACTTAATTCCTGAGCTTTTATCGAACGAAACGATCCTTTACCCATTCCTTCAGAATGAATAATCTCATCCTTATTCCAAACTGCTGCATCAATTTCATTGTTCTTAAGCATCTCCATCATCTGCATGTAGTTCACTTCAATTAGCTGAACATCAATACCTTCTATTTCATACTCCGTTAGAAGATGCTGATCAGCTGAAGAATAATCAATACCTACCCGCATGCCGTTTTGAATACGCTCTGTTTTAGAGTCTGAAAAAAAGATTTCATGTCCGGAAACATATGAGTTATTTCCAAATGTTTTTGCCATTTCGATACGAGCGTCATTCCGAACAGCAAGCTCAGCCGCATGCCTTGAAACAATCACAAAATCATATCTTCCAGCTTTCAATGCCTCTATTCTATTCGATGAGCCTCTCATGAAAGCCAAATTAAAAGGTATTTTCATCATTTCAAGCACCTGAACTAAACCAGTAGCAAGGCCTTCATATTTTCGCGAATATGGTAAAGGCATTGCCCCCATAACAGAACCAAGTCCTGCAATATCCCAAAGTAGCTCTCGATCCGTTCTAACAAGAAACGTACCAAGGTGTCCTCTTGCTTCAAGAACAATAGCTCCTATTTCTTCGAGTAGACGTAACGCTCCCTGAATTGTCCCCCTTCCAAGTGATGTTTCTGTAACAAAATCACTTACGCGAGGAATACGGCTTCCTGGCTCGATCGCTATTAGATTAGCTGCAATTCTCCTAGCTGCCAGTCCATTCTTGCTGTATAATTTCTCCCATTTGCCTTCCATATCCTCACCTCAATATACAATTTTTCGTATTTTCACTTTAAAGAATAAATCAAAAATCTGAAAATTTCAACTGATTTCCTAAAAAAGAATGCGCGGTGTAATTAGTCACCTCGCATTCTTACTGTCTTTTTAACTATTCTATGCTAATAAAACTTGTTGATTTCTATAGGTTTGACACCTTCAAATAAAATATTGATTCACTCGACTTTTAGCGTGATATAAGGGTTATAAATAAAATAATAAAGTGAAAGCTAACAAAGCAAAACCGTTCTATATAAATTCTATAATTAAAACAAATTAGAATTAATCACCTTTGGTAAGTAAAAAGCAACATCCGGTACAAACGCAACTACTAGCAGTACTACGAGTACTATAGCTATATATGGCATAACGGCACCTAGTGAACGTTCAACTGGTAATTTTCCAATTTTCGCAGCTAAGAGTAAACATAAACCATATGGGGGCGTCACTAGACCTACAGCTAAAGTCATGATTGTAACGATACCTAATAGAATGGGATCAATCTCAAAACCGATCGCAACTGGCAAGATCACTGGGATAAATAAAATCATTGCTGGTATAGCATCCATGAATGTTCCTACAAAGAGGAAGAATGCAATGATAATTAATAGAAAAACCCATTTACTATCGATATTATTTGCGAAAAATTGTTCCGCCCATGATGATAATTGGTAGTAACTCATCAATTCTCCTAAAGCATTTGCTGCGGCTAAGGCGAATAAGGATAATGAACTAAGTGTTAACGTATCCACTAAAATTTTAGGGAAATCTTTTATTTTTAGTGTCTTGTAATAAAAAAGGCCAATGATGACTGTATAAAGTGAAGCAAATGCCGCTGCTTCAGTCGCTGTGAAAATTCCGGTGATAATCCCACCAATCAGAATTACGGGTGTCATTAGTGCAGGAATTGTGCCAACAAACTGTTTCATGAAATTTTTCATTGAAGCTTTCTGATATGTGGGATATCCTCTCTTCCTAGCAAGAATATAAACAAGGATCATCATACCGAGTCCAACGAGGATACCAGGGATAATTCCTACTAAGAACAAAGCGCCAACTGATACATTTGTTAGCCCCGCAAAAATGATCATCGGGATACTTGGGGGAATGATAACACCGATTGTAGAAGAGGCCGCTGTAATACCAACAGCTGTTTCAGTGTCATATCCTTGTTTTTTCATATTAGGAATTAGGATTTTACCAACCCCGGCCGTGTCAGCTTGAGCGGCGCCTGAAACCCCTGCAAAGAGCATAGATACGAGAATATTGGCGTGCGCTAATCCACCACGGATGTGCCCGACAATTGCTAGTGCTAAGTCTATTAACTTTTGGGAGATTTGGCCGCTATTCATCAAGTTAGCTGCTAGTATGAAAAGAGGAACGGCTAATAAAACAAACGAATCGAGACCGTTCAGCATTTTAACTGGTACTGTTACTTCAGGAATATAAGGTACGTTCATAATTCCTAGCAGGGCTACAATTCCGATTACGAAAGCAATAGGAATACCAAGAAACATCAGGATAATAAAGAGACCAACTAACAGAATACCAATCATTCGGTTACCTCCTTCTTAGAGAAGCTTCTTACGTTACGTAAAATGTGAGCAAACGTATATATCATCATCGTTCCACCCATAATCGGAATTGAAATCCATACATACCCCATTTTTAATTCCGGGATAGAAACCCAGGTATAGTTCCAGAAGTTTTGAACAGCTTCTATTCCTAAATAAAATAAACCTGTACTAAATACTAGAAGAATAAGATCATTAATGAGATATAGGCTGTTCTTACTTTTGCCAGTTAACTTATTCAACAGAAGATCGAATTTAAAATGCTCTCTTCGATTGAGCATGACGGATGCCCCCATAAACACGGCCCAAATAAAGGAATAAGTCGCAACTTCTTCCGTCCAAATAGCTGAAACCCCCATATACCGCGTAATAACCTGGATAATGATCGTGATAAAAAAGACAACTAGAAACAAGACACCAACAGTTAATTGAATTTTCTCAAGCAGCTTAACGAGCACGGCTAACTTCCCCTTTCTACAAGCGCAAGGCTAATGATTAGAATAAGAGCGAAGGTACCGACTATACCCTCGCTTCACTCTTTACTTATTTCAAATCACGAATTTTTTTCAAAAGATCCGTCGCACCAATTTCTTCTGCTGTTTTGTCTTGAATAGGCTTCGCTAATTCAATGAACGGTTTACGATCAATGTCATTTACTTCTGCCCCTTCATCAATAGCTTTTTGTTTGTACTCTTCTTCTTGCTTGTGAAGGACCTCAATCTCTTTCTTTACTGAAGCTTCAGCTGCTTTTAATACGGCATCTTTTTGCTCATCTGTATAAGAATCAAATTTCTTTCCATTAATGAGTAATAAACGAGTCGTGTAGTCATGCGCTGTTTCTGTGATGTACTTTCCATTTTCAGTTTTATGGTGATTTTGTTGAACGAAGTATGGATAAGCGTTCTCAGAGGCATCAACGACACCTTGTTGTAAAGCTTGATATAACTCTCCCCATGCTACCGATGTTGGTACAGCTCCAGTTTCTTCCCAGTACTCTGCAATAGCACCAGAAGTTTGCGTCCGGAATTTCATCCCTTCAATATCCTTCATGGAATTCAATGGCTTTTTCCCATAGTAATGACGAACTCCAGCTGTCCAATAGCCCAAAACTTTGAATGTATTATCAGACTTCTCATTAATCGTTTCAGCAATTTGATCGCCAACTTCTCCCTCAACTGCTTTCTCCCAATGTTCATAACTATTAAATACGTAAGGCATAGCGAATAGATCGATTTCTTTAATACCCGTTTTCGACATAAAACCAGGAGACACGAGAACAACATCAGCACCGCCAAGCTTAAGCTTTTCCACAAGTTCTGATTCACTTGTGCCCAGAGTTCCTGCATGGACTTCTACTTCAATATTACCGTCTCCATTTTCTTCAGCTACTTTTTTAAATTCCTTCATCCCATATTGGTAAGGATTTTCAGGTGAAGTTTGGTTATGTGCCGCAATAATTTTAATCTTGCCATTTTCGTTTGCTCCAGCATTTTCACTGTTACCGCACCCCGTCAAAAAACCTAGAGATAAAATCATAACTAACAATAATGTAAATACATATTTCATAAAAGCTCCCCCTTTATTTTCTGAATCCGCTTTCAAATAATGAAGTATGATTTGCTCCTCTTAGCTTTTCAACATATTGACTTGCCAATTCTTTTAAACTATTGAAATCGTCTTCTGACGTTAGATGATCACATTGAACAAGTTGGCCTCCAATCCCAACAACCTTAGCTCCCGCTTGGAAATAATCAAGCATATTTTCCTTATCGATTCCACCAGTTGCCATTATTTCAATTTGAGGTAGAGGACCGAGAATATTTTTTATATAACGAGCGCCCATTGTGTCCGCCGGAAAAACTTTCACCATATCAGCGCCTGATTCATAAGCTGTCACCATTTCCGTTGGGGTCAAGGCACCTATAATGCATGGGACTCCATATCTTTTCGCCACTTTAACTGTATTTAGATTCACCGTAGGAGAAACAATAAAATCGGCACCCGCCATAATAACTGCTCTGGCTGTTTCACCATCGAGCACAGTTCCTGCACCTATTAATAACCCATCAAAACTATCTCTAACTTTCCTAATCAACGTTTCAACCTCTGGTGTTTCAGCTGTTATCTCGATTGCTTTAATACCACCCTCATATAAAGCTTGAGCAATTGGTAATATATTGTTTTGATTTGCTTTACGGATGACAGGAATAATTTTTGCCTCCTGTACTTTTAGCAGGTTAGCCATTTAGTACACCTCTATTCCATATTTGCGTGTTTGGAAGTCATTCTTTCGTTATCCGTTTGCTTTGATTGATTAATTGTGTAGATGATAATAGCGTCTAGGAGCAAGTGCAGCGATTGATCAAATTGGTTTCCAAGCGGCTGAATCGTACTAGGCTCTTCTGGTAATCTCTTTTTAGTTGCTGCAGGAACGACTAACACATGATCACTTATTCCAGCAAGCCTAGAGCTGCCATTCGTTGTAACCGCTGAAATACATGCTCCTATTTCTTTTGCTTTTTCTGCATAAAAACAGATAGACTGAGTTGAACCTGATCCAGAGATAGCGATTAACAAATCACCAGTTTCGATATTCGGAGTAACGGTTTCCCCTGTAACATATACCTCATATCCACCATGCATTAATCGCATAGCAAATGCTTTTCCCACTAGTCCAGAACGTCCCTCACCAGTCACAAAAATTCTTTTAGCTTCTTCTATATGAGTTGAAAGCTGCTTCGCTTGATCTTCGTTCACTTCTGATAACACCTGATTAACTTCATTAACTACAGTGTGAATGACTTTTTTCATATTCCTTGATCGCCTCCTTAATTTGTGCAGCCGCTTGTTTACGGTTATCCTGCTTCGTAATGCCTCCCCCAACGATTAAAGTATCGGGAGCGTAAGAAAGAATTGATGACAGAGAATCAAGGTTGATTCCACCTGCTACAGCAATTTCTATACCTGAGGATTCGCTTACAAGTTCAAAGAGATCACCGGTGATATTTCCTTTTTTCTGCATATCTTTACCAAAATGTAGACTAATGAGATCGACTCCAAGGTTTTGGAGCTGATTGATGCGCAATTTATTAGTAACGCCCAGTAAATCAACCATTACTCTGCCTTTATGCTCTAAGGCTACGTCTAACATATCGGAAATCGTTTGATCTGCTGCGAAAGCCATGACTGTCGTAATATCAGCCCCAGCTTCAAAAGCCTGAGCAGCTTCATGTTTGCCCGCATCACATGTTTTCATATCTGTTACAATGATTAATTCAGGAAAGGACTCTCTGATTTCCGTTACAATTGACATTCCGTATTCTTTGATAACACCAGTTCCAATCTCAATCCAGTCGATGGAATCATATGTCTCTCCCAAAATGTCTAAACACTCTTCACGGGATAGCCTGTCCAATGCTAATTGAAGTTTCATCTATCTCACCTCTCAATAAATTCTCTTTCTCCAAGCTGTGTAAGAACTTCACTTAGTTCTGGCAACCCTTCATTATCTCCATAAACGCTCACTACCATAGAACCAATTGCATTTGAGAACTTAAGAGTTCTTTCAAGAGTCCAGCCATTTAGTAATCCATAAACAAACCCTGCATCAAACCCGTCTCCTGCTCCTACCGTATCGACCACTTTTTTTGGAGGTATTGCTGGCGCATGAACAAGTTGACCATTCTTATAAGCACTAGCTCCATGCTCACCTTTTTTGATCGCTATTGTTGAAATACCGTATCTTTGACAATCCTGCGCAATTTGTTCAGGTTCATGAACTCCAAAAAGTAATTCAGCTTCATCTTCACCAGTAAGCAGTACGTCTACATATGGAAGCAGTTCTGTTAAGCCGTACTTAGCTTCTTCGGGAGACCACAATTTCAATCGTATATTAGGGTCGAAAGTGATTATCGCTCCATTATCTTTTGCTATCGTGGCAGCTTTTTGGAGAAGTGAAATATTCTTATCCGGATTAATTGCAGCAAAAACGCCAGTTATATGTAACACCTTGCAACGTCTCAGCATAGCTTCATCAAGGGTAGCCTCTGTCAGTGCCTCCGTAGGTGATTGATGACGATAATAGAACGTTCGACCATTACCGTCTTCTCTAATCTCCTTGAAATTCAACGAGGTTGAATATCGATCGAGCAACTGCACTTCTGAAACATCGATTCCCTCACCTCTAGCAAAATTACGAATATATTTTCCAAACTCGTCATTCCCTAACCTACTAATCCATCCTGTTTGTAACCCGAGCCTTGCACATCCAACAGCGAAATTAAATTCAGCTCCACCTGCTTTTCTTTCAAAATTGGAAGCATACCGCATTGGGCCATGATGTGAAGGATCAAATGTGATCATCGCATCTCCAATCGTAACAACATCTTTTTTCATGCCCGATCTCCCTTCTATTTAGTTAACTGATTCTCTTATCATCAATTTTGGTTCAAAACGATACTCTGGCTGATCATTTATCCTTGTCGTTTTGTTAATTTTATCCAACAAAATCTCGGCTGCCATTTTACCCATTTTAAAAGTAGGCTGCGCAACTGCCGTGATGGGAGGAGTAAAGAAACTCGCATACGGTACATCATCAATTCCGATAACAGATAAGTCCTCAGGAATGCGCAAAGATTGCTGCTTGGCAAAACGAAGCACTTCTTTTAGTACAAAATCATTTCCTGCAATAATACAATCTGGAGGTGAAGGAAGTGCTAACATCTTTTCAAGTGATGAAGCAATCAAATCTGGATCAACACATTGGATATAATCTTCTTTTAATTCAATGTTTCGTTCAATCAGAGCTTTTTTATAACCTTCTACTCTCTCATACCGTGAAGAGATGTTATCTATAAAAGATGTAGTCATAATGGCAATACGCTTATGCCCTTTACGAACAAAATGTTCAACAGCTAATTCGGAAGCTTTTTCATTGTTGAGCATTATAGAGGATGCTGGAATATCTGGAACTAGACGATCTAGAAAAACGAGCGGATATTCTTCATCCAACATTTGTTTGTAGAGTTCACGGTTGTTACCCGTTGGAAAGATAATCAATCCGTCCACCTGTTTGGCACGAAGCATTTCAATGTAACGCTTTTCTTTAACTGGATCATCATCAGCATTACAAATGATTGTATGAAAACCTTTTTCATGACACAAATCTTCTACTGCTCTACTCACTTCTGTTGAAAAAGTATGGAGAATATTAGCAACAATGACTCCAATTGTTTTCGTAGATTTTTGTTTCAAGCTCCTGGCTACAATGTTTGGTTGATAACCAAGCTCTTTAATCGCTTCTTCAATTCTTACTTTCGTTTTTTCACTCATATAGTCATATCGTTTGTTTAAATATTGCGAAACGGTGCTCTTCGATACTTGTGCTTTTTTTGCAACGTCTGCCATAGTTACAGTTCTCATAAATCATTCTCCACATCTAAAGTGATTTTACTAAACCGATTTAGTAAATCGATTTAGTTGTATTATAAAGGGTATGTAAGCGTTTTACAACCCTTGATTTTAAAATCGACAGATTATTTAGTCAATACTACGGTTACGGTACAAAAGAGAAGGAAAAAATAAAAGAGTGGGAAAGACATTTGTCTTCCCCACTCCTCTAAGCCCTCACATCCCAACAAACTCCTTCTTCCTCTCTCGAAACACCGTCCAATTCTTAAATCCAATCTCCTTCAGCTTTGTTCGAACTTCTTCAAATTCTTCTCCAACGCGTAAAGGCCAATGAGCGTCAGATCCGAAAGTAACTCCAACACCATAATGGCAGGCCATTTCGAGCATGTCATTCGCGGGATACCAGCCGCCGCAGTCTTTATGCTTACCAGATGTGTTGATTTCAATCGTTGACTCAAGCTCTCCGAGTCGCTTCAATGCTTTTTCGACTTCAGGTGTTTGAACGTTTGCGAAGTCTGGATAAAATCCCTTCATGGCATCAATATGGGCTAGAATATCGAAGACGCCGCTTTCAGCTGATTCTACGATTAGCTTGTAATAATGCTCTTTTTCTTTGCGTATGTCTTCTTCAATTAAATTTTCCCATCGACTTTTATCAAAGATGTTAGTTCCATTACTAAAATGAACAGAGCCAATTATATAGTCAAACGGGTACTGATCATAAATGCTTTTATATAACGGGTAATGGTCTCGAAAAAAGTCAGATTCAACACCAAGCAAAACGTCAATCTTGCCACGGTACTTTTCCTTCAGCGAGAGCACTTCTTCTACATAAGAAGCGAACTCACTCTTGGCCATAGCAATGCGAGGCAACGCTCGATCCTTCTCACTTGCAAAAAACGGTGAATGATCAGAAATTCCGATCATCTGCAAATCATTTTGGATTGCTGCTTTTATGTAATCTTCAATTCCTGCTTCTGCATGACCACATCGTTCATGGTGCGTATGGTAATCAAATTTCATCGTACCGCTCCTTCCCAATACTTGTAAGTCGTAATATCGTTATCCTACCATATTTGTCTTATAAGAGTTGACTTTCACGCAATGTATTTACAGAAAATTGATACTCACGATCTATATTTTTGAAAATTCTAACATAATTAAATTGACATCGTTTTCATAATTCAGTAAAGTTAAATCATAATAAAGAACACCGTTCCTTATTAAGGAACAAGGAGGAGGCAGTTTATGCAATCACAATTGGATGTCGTCACACTCGGTGAAACCATGGTGCTTTTTGATGCCGCTTCTACCGGCCCTCTTCGATATACGAATCAGTTTAACAAGCGAATCGGCGGGGCTGAATCAAACGTAGCGATCGGTCTTTCAAAGCTTGGTCACTCTGTAGGCTGGATCAGTAAGCTGGGCGATGAAGAATTAGGTCATTTTACATTAAATGCCATTCGTGGCGAAGGGGTCGATACAACGAATGTCCTTATGGACCCTGAAGAACAAACGGGCTTATATGTTAAAGAAAAGCGAACAGATCACAATCAAGTTTACTATTACCGCAGTGGTTCCGCTGCAAGCACTATGACTACAGCAGACATCAACTGGGACTACATAAAAAGGGCGAGAATCGTTCACTTAACTGGCATTACTCCTCTGTTGAGTGAATCTTGTTATGAGCTAGTGAATGAGGTTTTCCACTTTGCTAAAAAACATGAAATTAAGGTTTCATTTGATCCTAATATTCGAATAAAACTGCTGAAGAATATTCCAAATGGACAAGAAAAATTGCTAGACCTCGCAAGACAAGCGGATATTCTTCTTCCAGGACTAGACGAAGCTGAACAATTGATAGGTACAAGTGATCCTGATGAAATCATTTCATTTTTTCTAGCCTCTGGCGTTCAGAAAATCGCGATAAAAAACGGAGCAATTGGGACCACCTTTGCCACAGCAAATGGTGAGAATGGATTTGTGAAAAGCTATCCTGTCTCTAAAGTGAATGATCCCATAGGAGCAGGAGATGGTTTTGCTGCAGGAGTTCTCTCTGGCCTTCTGAAGGGGAAAACATTTCAAGAATCTGTTGATCTTGGCTCATTAATTGGTTCCATCGTTGTTTCTGTATTTGGCGATATTGAAGGGCTTCCAACGATTCAAGAAATTGAATCTTTAAATGCAACGAAACAGGATGTATTAAGATAAAAGGAGTGGGAGAATGAAACAGGCGATCTTAACAAAAATGATTGACGGTGGTGTTGTAGCCGTCGTTCGAAAAGTTGACCGAGATAAAGTGATGCAAGTGATTGAAGCGATCGTAGATGGCGGGGTTAGTGGGATTGAAATCACACTTGATTCTGATGGGGCACTTGATGTGATTCGTGAAGCAAATCTTGCTTTTAAAGGTCAGGCAGTTGTTGGGGCAGGTACCGTTCTTGATGCGCAATCAGCAAACATGGCGATTCACGCTGGTGCCGAATTCATTTTCTCTCCAACAATGAATACAGAAACCATTTTGACCGCTAATCGATATGGTAAAATTGTGATACCTGGTGTATTCACGCCGACAGAAATACTGCAAGCCCAACAAGCTGGGGCAGATCTAGTGAAAATTTTCCCTGCAAGCGTACTTGGACCAACTTTCATTAAAGATGTAAAAGGCCCTCTCTTTCACGTGCACATGATGCCAACCGGCGGAGTAAACCTTTCAAATACAGCGGAATATATACGAGCTGGGGCAGCTGCCGTTGGTGTTGGTGGCTCCCTATTACAAAAAGATTTAATTGCAGAAAAGCGATACAGCGAACTACAATCCCTCGCAAAGCAATATTGTGTTGAAGTACAAAAAGGCCGACATGTCCTTGTCAATTCGAATTAAATCGTTCTGATTGTCGTGATCGGTCTAGGAAAGGAAGATGTTATGATTCAGTCTGTCGATCGATCACTTCAAATTTTAGAGCTATTGAAAGAAAAACCAGAAGGAATGGGCATTACAGAGCTCGCTAACAAGCTTAATGTGGCAAAAAGCACGATACATCGACTAGTTTCTACCCTTGAGTCACACCAATATATCCAGCGCTCGGCTGATCAAACATCTTATCGACTTGGGTTGAAATTCATTGAGATGTACCATGTGGTTGTCGATGAATTAAATATTTTAGAAGTCGCCCGGAATGTTCTTGAGGAATTAAGTGAACGAACTTCAAAAATCGCTCACCTTGTTATGATCGAAGAAGATCATCAAGTCATTTATCTTGATAAAGTAGAGACACAATCCACAATTCGAATATACTCCCGTACTGGGCGAAAAGCTCCGCTTCATTGCACAGGTGTAGGGAAAGCGATCTTAGCATATTCGAGTGATAAGCAACTAAACGATTTCCTTTCAACTAAAGAGTTATTTAAGCTAACAGATCGGACCATCACGGACGCTACAGAATTTCAAAACGAATTAGAAAAAGTTCGTCAAAATGGCTTCGCTATTGACGACGAAGAACACGAAGAAGGCATTCGTTGCATCGCTGTTCCGATCTTTGACCATCTCGGAAGTGCAACGTACGCGATCAGCATTACAGGCACCGTTCCTCAAATGTCAGAAGAGCGTTTAGCTGAATATTTACCCATTCTGAAACAAGCCGGGAAAGAAATATCGAGAAGACTCGGGTATAAAGGAAGCCGATAGGAGTGATCCTATCGGCTTATGATGGTGCCTGTCACTCGCGGTTTATGTCGAATCTCTCTCCCCCTTACTATCCAACCTTTCTCCCATGTCTATCGGTCTGTTTTTAGTAAATTCTGATATTTTACATTCAATCCGTTTACTATCCTCCGTTCCTTATATATACTAAAATCGAAACGTTTCACTAATTTTGAAAGGAAGTGGATTCATGAGAAAATTTCTTTTGTTTTTTCTTGTAGCAGCCATTGTTTTAACCGGATCCTTGCCAGTCACTAATGCTGAAAGTTCTACCAAAGGAAAGAATCATGCCTTTTCCAAACAATTGAAAGCGATTTCAAAGACGACGTATCGGTACTTTGAAGATTTCACGGATGAAAAGACTGGATTAACGTATGATGCCGTTCGAATGAAGAATGGTGAAAAGACAGTACAAGACTTTACATCACCAACAAACATCGGCATGTATTTCATGAGTACAATATCTGCTCAAGAAATTGGGATAATTTCAAGAGATGAAGCAGTCCACAGGATTCAAACTACACTTCAAACATTAGAAGAACTCGAGACGTGGAATGGTTTATATTATAACTGGTACTTCACTAAGGATGGTTCACTTATGACCGACTGGGGTGAGTTCATCTCAACCGTTGATAACGGCTGGCTATCCGCTGGTTTAATCGTAGCCGGACAAGCTTATCCTGAGTTAA
This sequence comes from Anaerobacillus sp. QJM3NY_32, assembly GCF_056173645.1. Lineage (NCBI taxonomy): Bacteria > Bacillati > Bacillota > Bacilli > Caryophanales > Bacillaceae > Anaerobacillus > Anaerobacillus sp. QJM3NY_32. The sequence continues at coordinate 3,832,394 of NZ_CM149684.1, forward strand.
ATGATCAAACAAGTGAATTAGTGGAAGCGATGGACTATTCTAAGCTCTACGATTCAGAGGTTGGCCAAATGCGCGGAGGGTACGATGTAGCAACTGAAAGTGTTACAGAGCATCACTACGGAGCGTTTTATACAGAACCACGCCTTGCGAGCTATATCTCGATTGGTAAAGGAGACGTTCCTGTAGAACATTGGTGGAAAATGTACCGGACAATGCCTGCAAGCTGGGATTGGCAATCTCAAGTACCAGAAGGCTATACCAAAACATATGATGGGATTGATGTATTTGAAGGTCACTATACATACAATGACCAAAAGTATGTACCAAGCTGGGGAGGTAGTATGTTTGAAGCCTTGATGCCGGGTCTTGTCTTGAAAGAAAAGGAACTTGGCCGAAATGCCCTCGGCTTAAATAATCAAAAGCATGTGGATATCCAAATCGAGTATGCAAAAGAAGAGCTTGGCTATCCTGCATGGGGATTATCTCCTGCCGCAACTCCTGAAGACTATTCCGAATTTGGCGCAACTCCTCTTGGTATGGAAGGTTATAGTGCAGAAGGAGCAATTGTAACACCACACGCGTCTTTCCTTGCATTAGAGTACGCACCTAAAGAAGTGTACAAGAACTTAAAAACACTTAAAGACTTTGGTACTTACGGGAAATACGGCTTTTATGATTCGGTAAATGTCCTAACTGGAGAAGTAACAGAAGCGTACCTCGCGCTTGATCAAGGAATGTCTATGGTTGCGATCGCAAACTACCTGGAAGATGGCATTATTAAGGAATACTTCCATGAAGATGGCATTGGCGAAAAACCAGAAGATTTATTAATAAAAGAGAATTTCTCAATTAAATAAGGTAAAAATAAACCGGGATATCGAAACGTATCGATATCCCGGTTTCATTATTTTATTCCACAATTACCTCAAATGTTACATCATAACCAAATTTCAATAGTGTTCATGCCGCTATTCAAATACTTTTCAGCAACTGCCTTTCGAACAACCATTCCGCCCTCACGATAACGATTAGAGCTAAGAGCTGTTTCAACTCGCTGACCGTTAATATGAACTTTTCTTTCTTCATTTGTTAGATGATACTGAAAAGTAACGTCCAGCCCCCAGAACTGATAGTGCAATTGAAGGCCATCTAGTCTATTAGGAAGGATAGGGTCAAGCACCATGTTTCCTTCTTCCTGGCGGATGCCAAGTGCATTTGTTACAAGCTGATTCATATAAATTCCTGGTCCACTTGAATAAATCCGCCAACCGCCTTTCACCGGAACTGATCCGCTTTTAAGATCATCAAACCGATTCTGCGCCTCGTAACGCGTATTGAATTTCCCATCTGAACTACTGAAGTAGGCATTACTTTGTCGTTTCTCTGCGTTTGACACCACATCCGTAATACCAACCGGATTAATAACTTGTAGCCCCTTCCAAACTTCTTCCCTTTGGCCAAGTTTCGCCATTGCCTCAATAAAACGAATATGTGCATGAACATATTGAAGTCCAATTTCTCTTCCAAAGTTCGCTGCTTGCTCCGCTCTTTTGAAATGAGTACTCACTCCACCTTTATAATTCGCAGGCTTATCCATTAATCGAACACCATCCGGACATGTGAGCTTTTCTTTAATAATTTGGTAATGATCTCCTGCTTCCTCTGCAGATAAAAGCTCACTGATCATCCCTCGAATCATCGGTAATAAACGATAATGGATACCTGTCTTCTTATCCTCTGGATGAAGCATCTTTTCAGGACGCTTTTGATCTTCCATATATAAAAACCCTGGAAGAACTCCTGTATCGAGGAGAAATTTCTGATAGTCGCGTTCAATTCCAAGTGCAAGCTCCTGAAGATCCTTTTTCCATTCAGGCTCTACTAGTGCATCCGCAAACTTACGCACAGCCTGGTAAGTCAGCGCAACCGTCCAGCTACTCACCATGTATTTTTTTAATTGAGCGTTCGCAGGCTGAAGGGTATCATCCCAATCCCCATCACCATAAGAAGAAAGGAAGGTATCGTTGAGAAAATGTCGTTTCACATACTCAATCTGTTTTTTAATATGTTCCTTCAATGAATGTTTCTTTTCGCTAAATGTAAAATCTTCTCGCAGGGTATATGGTAATTCCATAGCTAAAATTGTATGATCACCTGTTACAGCAAGGTAGTCAGCGACGACTTTTAGCGGCCAAATCACAACATCCCCATGACTTTCCTCCTGCTGAACACCCCCATACTCATCAAACATAAACCACTGTGGCCAGTTACCTTCATCTTCATATTGATGAGCATATACTGTTTGAATGATTTCTTTCACAGAGTCATAATTCTGCGTCGCCATGAAATATTCAGTTGGCCCCTGGCAAACATCTCGTGTTCCCCAAGCTGCCCCAATCGATTGCTCAAGACCTCTTGGAACAGAATAATGCACAAGCATATTGTGCGTGTACCACCAAGCAAGTGCGTTCATTCTGTCTAACTCGGCATTCTTTTCTTTATGACTGAGATGAAACTGATTCATAACCTTTCCTAAATAGTCCCGGTAGCGTTTAATTTCAGCACTTGCATCTCGTTCAGAAGGAGCATACTCTCCATCACGTGTCCCCTGTATATGTAATGAGAACTGTTGTGTAGATTGAATTTGAAGCACAACAAGCGAAGCATCCCCTTCTTCAATAGGATGAACGAGTAGACGCTCATCTCCCACTTCCATATCAGTACCGGAGACGGACAACTGATAAGTGAGGTTAGGATTGACCTTTGTACTTTCGGAACTATGTGGTCGGAACGTTAAAACACGACCTTTCTGCTCCACATCATAGACTTCTTCATATTCATGGTTAGCCATTGAGATTTGATTCGTAACCAAATAGCGATATTCTTTACCACTTTTCGAACTCACATCTAACTGCACTTGCTGAGAATCAACGGTTGTAAAATTTGTGATGATAATAGTGTCGTTCTCAAATTTGTAATACCAGCGCGCGTAATTAAATCCCATTTCAAATAATGAAGGCATTGTTAAAAGTCGATAGGTTCCTTCGTATTCCACATACAATCTCTGGCCCGACGTTTTTAGAACATTAAGGGGATTACGCTGATTGCTCATCATCTTATGAAACGATGTATTTCCTAAAGAAATTTGGGAATTGAAGACACCATACATATAGGACGTTGTCGAAATAACATTCCGATTCAATCGATCATTTTCCCCAGACATCAAAATATGCCCATGTGGCCGTTCGACTAGAAGTTCTTTTTGCTTTAATACGACGTGCTCATACGTATCGGTGAAAAAAGATAGTAGCGCCCCATTCTCACGCTCTTCTTGTTGACGATTAGGAAATAGCTCGATGATATCTTCCTCTGTCATATCAAGAGATTGAATAGGCTGTCCGACATGATGCTGCACTCGTTCTTGTGCTTTTTCTAGGTGTGGGTCCAATTTAATCGAATCCCAAGAAGCGATAATGTTATCTCGACTAACAGGCTTTGAAGTCGAATGAGGATGATCATTTTGAAATAGTCCATAAAAAGTGAATTCTTTTTCTCCATTTAACTTCACGCGATCTGTTTGAAGAGCTGTATAGGCGAATTCATATTGATAGATTTCATTTGCTAGCGACTCTTCCTTCAACCTTTCTGGTTCATTTGTTTCCTTATAAGATAACCCGAAGAACTGAAAACCATCTGTAGAATAGCCTTTTGTATTCCCGAGTGAACCTTGTTGAAGGTAAGGAAATCCCCCCTGTTGTGGTTGATTTTGACGTGTACAAACGATGTAACCATCCTCTTCAAAAACGGTATGATCCATATACTGAGACGTGTATGCTTCATTTGTTCGAACACCGCCTTTTTCAGCAAGTCCAAGATCCTGTCCGTATACAACGTCTACTTCAACATCATTTCCTTCAAGCGTGACGTTCCAGAACCAAAGATTCTGTTCCGTAAGATGAAAAGCAACGGTATAGTGCACATCCGCAACTTTCCCTCTCCAAATTGCCTCAGACGTTCCAAATTGAAAAGTACTATTGGATTTAGTTCCGATTAAAGGGTATGTGCTAATTTCTTCATTCGTAAACACTCGTAAATATAAATTATTTAATGCACCATCAATAGCATTCGATAGCACTTGATTGATCATAATATTTCCCGTCGTTAATTCATAAAGATCTCCACTTTTTAGAAAAATGGCTTCCATGTCTCCAGCTCGTAAACATGCTTTTCCTCGATCGATCATTATCACTCGAGCCCCACTCCTTTACTTCACTAATTTAAATGGCAATTCTTGAACGTCATGACTGTTAGAACCAACAAAAGCAATATAGTTTCCTGGATCGCTTTCAAAAGATAAATCACTATGATGATAACGAAGTTGCGTCTCTGTTATTGTAAAGACAACTTCCTTTGTCTCACCGGGTTGTAACGTAATTTTCTTAAAATCTTTCAGCTCTTTCATTGGTCGTACAACCTCTCCAGCGATATCTCTTACATATAGCTGAACGACTTCCTCACCTTCATATGACCCAACATTTTCAACAGTCACGTGAACGACTAAATCTTCTTCACTCATAATAGAATCGGATAGTGTCGCATTACGGTAAGTAAAGTCTGTATAGCTTAATCCAAAACCAAACGGAAATACCGGTTCATTCGGAATATCAAGATATTGCGACACATAGCGAACTTGCGCATCCGGCGCATCTTTCGGACGTCCCGTGTTAAAGTGATTGTAGTAAACAGGTACCTGTCCAACTGAATGTGGAAACGACATCGCTAACCGTCCAGAAGGATTCGCATCTCCGTAAAGAAGATCAGCAACTGCCGCCCCTCCTTCCGTTCCTGGATACCACGCCTCAAGTAACGCATCAGCTTCCTCAACCACACCGTGAAGATCAAGCGGCCGTCCATTAAAGAGCACAGCAACGATAGGTTTATTCAGCTTCTTCATTTCAGCAATGAGCTCAAGCTGAACCTTCGGAAGACGAATGTCGCTTCGACAACCTGCTTCACCACTCATATCTGAATCCTCTCCAAGAGCGAGCACAATCACATCTGCATCCTTTGCAACCTCAACCGCTTCTTTTAACGCTTCTTTTGAGCCATTTTCGATATCGCACCCTTTAGCAACTTGCAAAAGAGAAGAGTCTATTTTTGATAACAATCCTTCCTTTAAAAGAACGGCTTCATCTCCTGACCCTAACCAAGACCACGGGCCAAGAATGTCATTACTCTCTCCAAATGGTCCGATAAGCGCTACTTTCTGCTCTTTCTTTAGAGGAAGCACAGAATCATTTTTTAACAGCACGCTTGATTTCTGAGCAAGCTTTCTTGCCACTTGCCGATGTTCTTCGCATAAAACAACTTCCCTTTCCCGTTCAACATCAGCCCCTCTGAATGGATTTTCAAACAATCCGAGCTTCTCCTTCAGATCTAGAATTCGAAGTACAGCTTCATCAATGACCTCTTCATCTATAGCGCCTTCTTCGACAAGCTGTGGTAGGTGGTGAACATAAGTCGAGGTCATCATCTCAATATCCACTCCTGCAGCAATCGATTTTAATGCAGCTTCTCGCTCATCTTCCGCAACACCATGAGGAATGAGCTCCTTCACGGCCCCCCAGTCAGAGATCACGACACCATCAAAACCCCATTCTTTACGTAGTAAATCGCGCATTAACCGCTTATTCCCACTTGCCGGGATGCCATCGACCGTATTAAATGCCGTCATCACCATTTCACAACCCTCATCAAGGGCAGCTTTGTACGCAGGTAAATAGGTTTCGCGAAGCTCTCGTTCTGATAAATCAACATAGTTATAATCACGACCGCCTTCAACGGCACCATATGCAGCGAAATGCTTCACACAAGCGGCAACTCGTTCAGCATCGTTTCTCAAATCTTCTCCCTGAAAACCTCTCACAAATGCCCGTGCATATTCACTATTTAAATGTGGATCTTCTCCAGTCGATTCCATCACTCGTCCCCACCTAGGGTCTCGAACAAGATCAACCATCGGAGCAAAGGTTACGTGAATGCCCGAAACGCCCGCTTCCCGAGCTGCCACTTTTGCGCTTTCTTCTGCAAGGTTCAGATCCCATGAGCATCCAATGGCAAGTGGAACCGGAAAAATCGTTTTATAGCCATGAACGATATCAGACATAAAAAGAAGAGGAATCCCTAATCTACTTTCTTCAAGATAAGTCTTCTGGATATTGCGGATATTTTCCGCTCCGGATGCTCCGAGAACAGAACCACTATGACGAACCTGTTCTTCATCAAGGTTTAGCTGTTCTAATGGACCCGTTATCTCCCCAGCTTCTTTCGCCCCTTTAAAGAAAGGCGTTGCGAGCTGCATCAACTGAGCTGTTTTTTCATGTATCGTCATTTGACTAAGTAAGTTCTTCAATTCATTAGGTTTCATTTCTTTCCTCCTCACCTTTTATCGAAACGTTTCAATTTTATCTTAGTTGAATTATAAGCATGTCTAAAATAATTAGTCAAAGAGTGATTTCATTAAATTTCTTCATAAAACCATATTAGTAAAGCTTCTAATCACCGTTTTCAAATAATTTTAACAAAAGTGTTGAAAGCGGATACACATTTGATTATAATCGAAATATCGAAACGTTTCAATAAAGTTTGTATGTCAGTCGCAAGTTAGTAGGCATGGAAAATAGAGTGAAAAAGGAGATGGATTGCATGAAGAAGAAAACCGCAGCACTATTGGCTACGTTCTTACTTACAATTTCAATGGTTCTTGGAGCTTGTTCAAACGATGACAGTAGTTCAAGTGATGGCAAAAAGGAAATTACGGTATGGGCAATGGGTGAAGAAGGAAAAAAACTTAGTGAGCTCAGTGATAAATTCGAGGAAGAAAATCCCGACATAAAAGTAAAGGTTCAGGCCATCCCCTGGGAAAACGCCCATGATAAGCTGCTAACAGCTGTCGCTTCCCAAAAAGGACCAGACATTGTTCAATTAGGAACAACCTGGGTACCTGAATTCGCAGATGCCGGTGCTTTACTTGATCTTTCTCCTTATCTTGAAGACTACCCTGAATTTAAGCCAGAGAATTATTTCGAGGGTGCTGCTGATTCCATGACATTCGATGATCAAGTCATTGGCGTTCCTTGGTACGTTGAAACACGCGTCCTCTATTATCGTACAGATTTATTGAAGGAAGCTGGTTTTGAAGAACCTCCTGCAACGTGGGATGAACTGAAAGACGCAGCAACAAAGCTTTCCGATCGTGGAGACGACTACTATGGACTTGATATTGATATGAACGATCAAATCACCCCATTTATTTTCGCATGGCAAAATGGATACGAGATGGACGTTGAGAACAAAGATCTAAACTTCGACAGTCCAGAATTCCGCGAAGCAATGAAGTACTATAACAGCTACTTTAAAGAAGGACTCAGTCAAACAGCTGAAGGCGTTGATATTGTCCAGGCTTTCAAAGACGACAAGAAACCAATGTTTTTCAGCGGGCCATGGATGATTAACATTTTGAACGACCAGGCTCCAGATCTTGAAGGCAAGTGGGATGTAGCCGTTATGCCTGAGAAGGAAACAAATACATCAAGTATCGGAGGATCGAACTTCTCTATCTTCCATAACTCTGAAAATGTGGACGAAGCGCTAAAGTATCTTTCCTATATGAACGATGTGGATACACAATTGGAATGGCTTGATGTATCGAACACTCTTCCATCTCGAGTGGAAGCTTGGGAAGACCCTGCTTTAAGCGATAATGAAATGTACGCCACGCTAGGTGAGCAGCTTGAGAATACAGAAGGTGCTCCACAAATGAAGGAATTTGAAGCAATGGCTCAGGAACTACTAGCCTCAATTGAACGAATTAATGTTGGCGGTGCTGATGTAGATAAAGAGCTTGATGAATTTAGCAAAAAAGCAAATGAAATGCTAGAAGACTAATCACTGACGGAGTTACAGGCGTATATCGTCTGAACTCCGTTTTATCGAAAGAAAAGCGCTCTTCAGATAGGTGGGATAACATGCGCAGTATACTAAGAAATGCCTTTCAAGCAAGACATGGACTAATGTTCATCGCCCCTGCAGTTCTCATATTAATTGTCTTCAGTATTGTTCCGATTCTCATCGCATTTTTTATCAGCTTCACGGATCTGAACCTTAAAGGGCTTGCTGACTGGTCAAATATTAGCTTTATTGGATTCGAAAACTACGTGGATCTTTTCTCAGACGATCTGTTTCATAAATCTGTTTTTAACACGATTTTCTATGTGTTAATTGGGGTACCACTCGTCATTTTCTTCTCTCTCGGTATCGCCCTTCTATTAAACTACGGAACATCAAAACTGTTTACGTTCTTTCGGGCAGTCTATTACATGCCATCCATTACTAATATTATTGCGATCGCAGTCGTATGGGGCTACCTCTACAATACCGAGTACGGGCTCTTTAACTATATCCTTTCGTTGCTCTCTGTCGATTCGATTCCATGGTTAACAGAACCTACGATTGCAAAACTATCACTTATTATTCTTGCCGTCTGGAAAGGAATCGGGATTAACATGATCATCTTTCTTGCCGCTCTTCAAGGCATACCAAAATCTTATTATGAAGCGGCACAAATTGACGGCGCCAATCGGATTCAGGTGTTATTCAATGTCACCATTCCTTTACTGCGATACGCCACATTCTTTGTGACCGTAACAACATTGATTGGTTGGATGCAATTTTTCGAAGAGCCGTTCGTCATGACCGATGGTGGCCCGCTAGATGGAACCATATCAATGGCGCTCTTTATTTACAAAAACGGCTTCCAGTTCAGCGAATTTGGCTATGCAGCTGCAGGCTCATTTGTTCTTTTTATTTTCATTATCATTGTCACGCTTGTTCAATTTAAGGTGCGAAAATCGGATACAGAATATTAATAGACAGGATCGGAGTGAAAAGAATGGAATCAAGATCCTTTTTACAAAAAATCGAAAAGCCTTTTGTGACGTTACTGCTCATCGTAGGTGGCGTGGTTGTCTCCATCCCTTTTCTTTGGATGCTTTCAAGCTCGTTCAAGCAAGAAAGTGACGTCTTAAACATACCGCCACAACTCATTCCAAGTAATCCAACGTTAGACAACTATATAAACCTTTTTCAAAGCTTAAACTTTGGGCTTTATTTGAAAAATACGCTGATTATCGTACTCTTCTCTTTCCTTGGTCTTCTATTAAACGCAATGGCAGGATATGGATTTGCGAAATTTAATTTTAAAGGAAAAGAAAAGATCTTTTACATCGTTCTTGCTACAATGATGATCCCAGCCCAAGTGACGATGATCCCTGTTTACCTTCTATTAAATGAAATGGGGCTAACGAACACAATGACCGGAATCATTCTCCCCGGCCTCGCCGTCGCCTTTAGTATTTTTCTCTTCAGGCAATTCATGACGACGATTCCGACGGATTTAATTGAAGCGGCCCGCCTTGATGGCGCTGGTGAGTTCTATATTTTCTTTAAACTTATCATTCCTATCGCAAAACCAATCTTTGCTGTGCAGGGAATCTTAACATTCATTGGCGCTTGGAACAGCTTCTTATGGCCGTTAATTATCGCAAATGATGAAAGACTATATACGCTTTCTGTTGGGCTGTCACTACTGAAGGGACAATATGCAAATAACTACGCCCTCCAAATGGCAGGAGCTGCTATTATGGTCGTTCCGATCGTCATCATCTTCTCTTTCTTTCAGAAATACATTGTGGAAGGATTTACAATGTCAGGTCTTAAATAAAAGTGAGCTGGAAGAAGTCGGGCAAATGATTCACCTGACAATTGCTAACAATTAGTTGTACACTTAAAGTAAACATATTATAAAGTTGTCTAGATAGAGGATGTGAAAAGATGGCAACGATAAAGGACGTAGCAAAACGCGCAGGTGTAGCCGTCTCAACGGCTTCCTACGCATTGAATAACATAAAAAAAGTTAGTCCTGCAACGGTGAAGAAAGTGCAAGACGCCGCCAGAGAACTAAACTATCAAAAAAATGGCTTTGCTTCTGACCTAAAGCGAACAAAAACAAATACGATTGCATTGATTCTAAAGGATCTTTCAGGACCCTATTACTCTGAGCTGATTAAGGGCGTTCAAGAAGTAACCATGACAAATGGTTTTGACTTGATCGCCTGTAGCTCAATAGGTGGCGCTCAATCCACTGCGGTAAAATTTCTCACGGAAAAGCGCGTTGATGGGGCAATTATTTTAGCTCACAACATAACTGATGAAATCATCAGTGAAGCAGCTCGTGAAGGCTTTCCTCTGGTCGTACTTGATCGAACATTAAACAATGATCACGTTATTCAAGTAGAGGTCGATAACATTCAGGGTGGTTATCTCGCAACGGAACAGTTAATTCAGAATGGTCACAAGGATATCGCTTATATTAGCGGCCCATATAATTCTCATGACAATAAAATGCGCTTCAAAGGATATGAACAAGCATTAAAGGAACACGAGCTTCGTTTTCAAACGAGATGGAAAATCTCAGGTGACTTCACTAGAGAAGGTGGCTATCGTGCAACAAAAATGCTAATTGCTCAAGGCAACCTCCCCACAGCTGTTTTCTACGGAAATGATGAAATGGCGATCGGAGGCATTCAGGCATTTAATGAAAAGAAAATCTCTGTCCCAGATGATATTTCCATCATTGGCTTTGATGACATCCAGCTATCCGAATATGTCTCACCACCGCTAACAACGATTAAACAACCCAAATATGAGGCCGGCGCTCTTGCCGTTCACCTTATCTTCCAGCAGCTTTCACTCGAGAAAGTGGATCGCTATTATAAACTTCCTACAGAACTAGTTGAAAGAAAGTCTGTTGCTAGGAAGGATTAAAATCAAACCACCGCGGGGCGTGCCTGCGGTGGTTAAATGGTGCCTGTCACCCGCGGTTTATGTCGAAATTATTAATATTCTCATGCTAAAAGTCCTGATACCACGAGTGCTATTTTCCCCTCACTTTTGAACCACGTTACAGGTTTATTAGCCTCTTTCAAGAGACCTTCCCCTCATTTTTTCCTGTCCATCCCTCCTAACCTCCACTTCAACGCTTCTAACAAAACAATTGAATTCGCCCTTTTCTATTTAAAAATCCGCCTTATGTAAATCACCATTTACATTCATTGAATATACTATCAGTTGAATCGATTTTGAAAGGATGATAGTGATGAAGATGAAGCGGAGATTTAAAATTGCAGCATTATCAATGAGCATTTTCTTATTTGCAAGTATGCTCCCGACTGGAGCTGCCTCAGCAGTTGAAAAGGACAAGTCTCCAGGCATGAACTCTAACAAACTATTAAACGTAGCTCACAGAGGTGCTTCTGGACATGCTCCTGAACACACGCTTGCATCCTATAAACTTGGGGATGAAATGAAAGGCGACTACATTGAAATCGACCTTCAGATGACGAAGGATGGTAAACTCATTGCCATGCATGATGAATCAGTTGATCGGACCACAAACGGGACAGGCCTTGTAAAAGACTATACACTTGAGCAGCTAAAAGAGTTAGATGCAGGTAGCTGGTTTAATGAAAAATATCCTGAGAAAGCTAATCCTGCTTACGAAGGGCTTCAAGTGCCTACTCTTGAACAAGTACTCCAAACATTCGGGAAGGATGCTCGCTATTATATTGAGACGAAATCTCCCGAGGTATATCCTGGTATGGAAGAAGAGCTCCTTCGCATTCTTAACAAGTACAATTTAACAGGTGTTAATGAACGATCTAGTAAAGTGCTTATTCAATCTTTTAGTCAGGAAAGTCTATTGAAAATGCATAACCTCAATCCTAATTTACCGCTTATTCAGCTCATCTCATATAAAGAGCCAGCAACAATTTCTGAGGGAGAACTTCAAGAACTAGCTGAGTATGCAGTCGGCGTCGGAATGTCTGCTTCAAAAATTGACGAAACGTACGTACAAAAAGTAAAAAGCGCTGGTTTACTCATTCATCCTTATACAGTGAATGAGAAAGACCAAATGACGCGCTTATTAGACTGGGGCGTAACGGGGATGTTTACGAACTACCCTGATCGTTTGAGTGATGTACTTCATGGTAAATAATCACAAAAAAAGGTATCAGTTGGTAACTACCAACGAATACCTTTTTGACGTTTACCAGCCATATTGCTGAAGCAGCTCTGCAATCGCAGAATGATCGCTCTCTTCCGCTAACGCAAATGCCTCTTCACTTTCCTCAATAGAAGAAGGAAGGGCTCCCGCTACGAGGAAAGCTTCAACAAGTGAAGGATTGTCTTGTTTGATTGCTTCAAATAGCAATGGATCTCCTTCGTAACGAGCATTCGCATCCCCACCTCTACCTAGTAGCAAAGAAACAAGTTCGGTAGACTTTTCTTTGGTGACTGCCGTAACTAGTGCACTTTCATCGTTTTTTTCTACCGTAAAGTTTGGATTTGCTCCAGAATCAAGGAGTAATGCACTTGTTTCTTCATTTCCTTGTGCGATGGAATAAGTTAATAAAGTATCATGCTCGCCTTCCACTTCTATTTCTAGGTTCGGATTATAACCATTGTGTAATAAAATTTTGATGAGCTCGATGTTTTCTTCCTTTACAGCTTTGACTAACATTTTCTCATTTCCGATTTCAAAATGAGCACCCATTTTTAATAGCAAGTCAACAATTTCGTTATTTCCTTGTTCGACTGCTACTTCTAGAAGGTTCTCATTTTTCTCATGATTTACTTCAGCATCCCCATCGTGATCCGATTCTTCATGATCATGTACCTCTACCCCATTCAGAAGTAGGAACTCAACAAGCTTGCTATCTCCTTCCATGACCGCATAAGTGATTGGTGATACGCCATCATTGTTTACTGTATCTGGCGAAACGCCCTCATGAAAAAGATCCTCCATCTCCTTTAATGTCGTTTCATCTGAACGATTCTGATAGAGGAGTTCCCACAATTGGTCTTCTTCTGTAAGAACGTCGGTGTCTGTTCCTTGATTTTCTGCACTAGCTTCTTTATGTGATTCAGACGTCGTTTTATCTTGATTTAATTCAGAACATGCCGCTACCACGATCAACATAGGCATGATCATCCAAAGTAACTTTCGCTTCATTGTTTCCCTCCAACTTTATAAAAAGTCAATTCCTAAACCATTATATCGTGAAACTCTCTGAGGAAAGATTAAAATTTAGTGAAATATGTCTTCGAATGGGACAACTTCCGCCCGTCATACACTTTAATAGTCAAGCTTCAGGGAGGACGAGACGTTGTCATACTTTAAAACGAGGAGGAAGCGCGGAGGTTCAGGAAAGGTTATTTTTAGCTTAATCGTCTTGCTGCTTCTCGGTGGCAGCATCGCTATTTGGATCTGGCAACAGCCTAAATCACAAGCTGTAGCAACTGTAAAGGAATTCTATTTATATGAGCAAAGTGGTGATTTCAAAAAAGCCTGGAACCTTTTTCATCCAGAAATGCAGAATCGGTTTTCAGATGAACAGTACAGTCAATTACGCTCCCAGTTGATTACACAAGATATTGGCGCTACCTCGTTTACGTTCGATATTGGCAAAGTAAAAACAAAGAAAAATTGGCGTTCTGGAGTAAATGGAGTGATCATGAAAAAAGTTTACACAATGAAAGTCACGCTTCAGTTTCACGATCAGTTTGGAAATTTTGATCTCGTTCAGGAAGTGTTTGTAATAAAAGAAGAGGGAGAATACAAGGTCTTGTGGGATTACAAGTAGAAATAGAAGATTAAACAAACGTTTGATTAAGGGGAGGTGCCGGATAAAGTCGGCATCTTTTTTATTTTGAATTTAGCTTAAACCTTCCTTCTGTGATAAAAGGGATTGCACAATAACATCTCTTCGTGCCATCACGAACTTACAGTACTGCTTTTTCTTTTGATGGATAGTCCCAGGATAGCCTTCAATTAACGGAAGTAAATAAAGGTAGGGTTTATTAGGTTTATTACGTAAACGGTAGTAGTGATAGCTCGACCATGGATAATCTTCTGGGTCTGAGACAAGGTTTGCTTTTACGGGATTCAAATGAATATAACGGCTAACTTCAAGCATGTTTGATGAGCTATTTAACGGTTCATCAAAATAGCGTTTTTCAAAAACGTGGCCAGTTAACTCATATCTTCCATTGAAATAAGTCGCGTATCGTTTGTTAATGAGTGACATGATCTTTGAAATGGAATGTTCTTTGGAGCGAAGTTGAAGATGATAGTGGTTGTTCATTAAACAATAAGAAGCTAACTCAAACGGGTGTGTTTCGAAGACTTGATCGAGGATAGACAAAAACGTTCGATAATCTCTGTTATCGTAAAACAAAAGTTCTTTACGATTTCCTCGACTCACGATGTGATAGAAATGATTCGGAAGCCAAACTCTTGGTTTTCTCACCATACCATTAGTGTTGTTGCATGTGGATTTAATAGATTCCTGTAACAAAGTAGCTTCGTCATTTTTCTTCCTCCCTTGTCAGTAATCTTCTCTTTCTCCAAGAATAATCTTCCCTCTCTTACTCGTCAATCAAATTTTATCGACAGGATTCGGGGAGTGACAGGCACTCGCAATTTTAATACCAAATTAAACCAAATTAATGGTAGTATAGGGAAGTATTGGGCAAAAAGGGGGATATAAATGAAAAAAATTCACTTATTTAGCTTTGTTTTACTAGCTATAATCGGGAGTTTAGTAGGGTTTGGATGGGGCGACATGGGCACTATTGATCTAGATCAAGTTACATTATCTACTAATGAAAGCAGTTCTACAGCTGAAGCTTCTCATCAAGAAGATCATGAAGAAGAAAAAATTAATGAGCAAGAACTTAGAATTCGAAAACTAGAAGAAGCTGCTGAAAGAGGAGCTGCTCCTCATATACCTGTGTTAACCTATCATAATATAATCTCAAAAGAAAATTTGAAAGAGAGACACTATGGCGATGATGGTAATCTATCAAGCACCATTGTTTTACTTGAAGACTTTAAGCAACAAATGAATGTTTTGCATGAAAATGGTTTTTTTACGTTAACGCTTGAGGAATTCGAAAAATATATAACTAGCGAAATACCTGTCCCTGAAAAAAGTGTTTTACTTACGTTTGACGATGGTCATAAGAATAATTACATAGAAGCTTATCCGGTATTGAAGAAATATGATTTTCACGCTGTTGAATTTTTGATTACGAATCGAAATAAAGACAAAACCGTTCCATATAATACTGATACAAATCAATATCTCAGTCATCAAGAAATTGAAGCAGCAAGCGACGTCTTCGAATATGCAAGCCACACCAACAGTTTTCACAATTTGGATAACGGCCCACCTTATCTAATCTCAAAATCTCTTCCTGAAATTCAAGAAGATGTAGAAACAAGCATTGAATTAATTGGTGATACAAACGCACTTGCTTATCCTTATGGGGCTTACGATGAACAGACGATGGAAGCAATGGATGTTGCTGGAATCGACTTTGCTTTTACTGTACAAGCTGGCTACGTTCAGCCCGGAGATGACATGCTACAGATTCGCCGAAATTCCGTGAGACCTTATAATACAATTGAAGACTTTAAGAATGTGATGGAAATCAACTAACTTTATGCCATATAAAAGAACAGGCCATTGTGCCTGTTCTTTTATATAGCATTCGGCACCAATCCGGTGGTATCGGGTGGTGACAGGCACTATTGCCTCTACACCTTATTTGGCGCCTCTTCTCCTTCAAGTACTTTCAATAAGTTCATAGCAGCGACTTCTGCCATTCTCAACCTCGTTTTTACACTTGCACTCCCTATATGAGGAAGGGTAACGACGTTTGAAAGACGAAGCAAGGGATGATCAAGCGGTACTGGCTCTTCTTTAAAAACATCTAAACCCGCAGCCCATATAACACCATTCGTTAGGGCTTCATAAAGAGCATCTTCATTTACAATTCCTCCTCTTGCTGTGTTGATTAAAACAGCGCTCCTCTTCATCGTTTCAAGCTGCTTTACCCCAATTAAATTCTCAGTTTCAGGCGTTAATGGTGTCAAAACACATACAAAATCAGACTCCTTTAAAAGATCTTCAAACTCTTTAAACTGAAGATCTAATCTACTTTCTGCTTCCTGATTCCGACGACGGTTGTGATAAACCACATTCATATCAAATCCTCTAGCTCTTTTCGCCACAGCTTCCCCAATTCTCCCCATGCCTATAATCCCTAATGTCGCCCCATAGATATCCTGCCCTGTTAGCTGCATAGGTGACCAGGCTTCCCAGTTTCCTTCACGCAAATAATTGGATGCTTCAGGAATTCGGCGTGCGGTAGCCATTAGTAAAGCAAAGGTTAAGTCGGCTGTTGTTTCCGTCAGAACCCCCGGAGTATTCGTCACAACAATCCCGCATTCTTTAGCTGCTTCAATATCAATGTTGTTATAACCTACAGCCATATTGGCTACTACTTTCAGGTTGTTGGCTTTTTTTAGAAGTGAGTGATCTACTTGTTCAGTTAACATACAAAAAAGCCCGTCCACACGCTTAATTTCTTCTTCTAAGACAGCGTGCGGCACTGGTTCTTTATCCTTGTCCCACATCCTTACTTCACATGTTTCACGAATAGGCTTCACAATTTCATCTGGCAACTTCCGCGTAATATACACTTTGGGTTTCATCCACATTCCACTCCTTAACTCAAATTGTCTCTATCCTACATGTTTCACGAATAAAAACGAAATTCCTCTTCCACATAGAGACATTACCCGGGAAATTTCGAAGCGATACGCAAAATAATAACGGAATATTGTGATAAAATAAAGAAAATCGAAAGTTGAGGTAAACCATGTTACATAACTATCACTTTTCTTTTCCCATCCGCGTTCGTTACTCCGAAATCGACGGTCAAAAAATTGTATTCAATGCCCACTATTCTACTTATATTGACATTGCTACCACTGAGTATTTCCGACACGTCTTAGGTGATCGATTACAGAAACTTGCTGAAGATCGGTTGTTTGATCCGGTATTAAGGAAAATAACGATTGAATTCATCAAACCAGCAAAATTGGATGATCTCCTTGATGTGTACTGCCGAATTACTAAAATAGGTCAGAGTAGTTTTCAACTTGAGCACACTATAACAAGAAATGAGGAAACTCTTGTAAAAGCAGAGGTCATACAGGTGAATTTTGACTCAACTACCGGCCATGCAAAAGCGATCCCTCAAGAAATTAAACAAGCGATTACTATTTTTGATAAGATAAGTGATCATTAACCTTCTCATCATTTTGTGGATTTACAGAAAAAGTCGGCATGCCAATGTAATATGTACCCTATAGAGTAGACACTTAAAAAAAGTCTGCCCTATAGGGTACTTTTATGTATAATGAGGACAAATTCTACGATGGGAAATGATTATTAATGAGTAAGAAAGTATTCTCAGAGGAAGATGTCAAAACACTTGCCTCTAATAAATTTGTGAAATCAGTTAGTGAAAAAGGAATCACATACAGTGATGAATTTAAGCGAATATTCATTACGGAGTATGAAAAAGGAAAACTACCGAGTCAGATTTTTAAAGAAAATGGATTTGATGTCGATACTCTCGGACACGAAAGAGTACATTCTGCCGCGAGAAGGTGGAGACAGGGTTATAAAAACAAAGGGATTAATGGACTTACTGACACTCGTAAAGAAAGCTCCGGAAGATCCAAAGATAAGGAACTGTCTTTAGAGGAAAAATACAAACGTTTAGAAGCTCAAAATAACCTATTAAAAGCAGAGAATGATCTCCTAAAAAAGCTCGAAATGATGGAAAAGGGGATGGGAAAAAAGAGATAAAATTAGCTGCTTCTCTCAAGTTTGAATTAATCCGCCATATCATCCATGAGTATCAACTTAAAAATATGGTCCGATACTTATGTTCCGTAGTGGGTGTCTCACGATCTGGTTATTATCGTTATTTCACTGAAGGTGCTCGAAAGCGTCGAACAGAAAACGAGGCGCGAGACCAAGTTTTAAAAGACTGGATCCTAAAAGCCTATGCCTTTAAAAAGCGAAAAAAAGGGGCACGTCAAATCAAGATGACGCTAGCTAACCAGTATCAAATAACCTATAACTTAAAACGCATACGCAGAATCATGAAAAAATACGGAATCGTATGTCCGATCAGAAGAGCGAATCCCTATCGTCGTATGGCGAAAGCAACGAAAGAGCACAGCGTTGTACCAAACAAACTTGAGCGAAACTTCAAACAAGGCATCCCAGGGAAAGTACTTCTAACTGACATTACCTATTTGTTTTATGGAAATAAGAAGAAAGCGTATCTATCTACCATAAAGGACGGCTCTACGAATGAGATCCTAGCTTATCATGTGTCTGACCGAATTACGCTCGATCTAGCGACAGATACGTTAGTAAAACTTAAAAACAACCGTAAAGCAAAACTAGATGCGAATGCCTTTATTCATTCTGATCAAGGCTTTCACTATACTCACCCTACCTACCAAAAACAGCTAAAGAAATACGGTTTAGATCAGTCTATGTCTAGAAGAGGAAACTGTTGGGATAATGCCCCACAGGAATCTTTCTTTGGTCACTTTAAAGACGAAGCCTCAATAAAACCTTGTCAAACACTAATCGAATTAAAACGTGAAGTTAAGAGTTATATGATGTATTACAACCTGGATAGATGTCAGTGGAACTTAAAAAAGATGACCCCTGTTCAATACAGGAATCATCTTCTTAATGTTGCCTAGTCTTTTTTAAACTGTCCTTTACACAGGGTACATATTAATGAAAGCATACCGACTTTTCTATTTACTACGGTGACCAAAAAAGTTGAAAATGTGAAACTCCTTCATGAAACAACTTCATTATCTGCGAATTTTACTCCTTCTGAGCAATCCGCACTGCTGTTTGATAAAGCAATTGCACTCCTTTCTCAATATCATCCATTTCCGTAAACTCAAGCGGGTTATGGCTAATCCCCTTTTCACATCGAACAAAAATCATCCCATAATCACTGATATACGACATAAACAGAGCATCATGGAATGGTCCGCTCATTAAAACAGGGGATTCGAAACCGAGCGCTTTATCCTCTTCACTCATGATTTCTTTAATCCAGTCAGCACAATAGCGCGGCTCACTTCTTGTATCTTCGGTGATCGTATAGGTAAGTTTGTAAGTCGTGGCGGCTTCTTCAATGATCGTGTAAAGCTTTTTCTCAAGCATCGTACGGTGCTCCAGGTCGATGTCACGCAAATCCATTGTAAATTCAACTTTTTCAGGAATGATGTTACGTGAATTCGGAAATACCTGCACACTTCCCACAGTCCCAACCGTTGTTTCTTTCCCCTCTTCTTTTATTAACTGATCAAATTTCGTAATGATCTCACTGGCTCCAACCATCGCATCTTTTCGTAACGGCATCGGAACAGAGCCTGCATGTCCAGCGAATCCTTCAAGTGTAACGGTTAACCAGATAGGACCTGATATTCCCGAAACAATTCCTACAGGTTTGTCTTTAGATTCCAGAACCGGTCCCTGTTCAATATGAAGCTCGAGAAACGCTTCAATATCGCCTTTCTTGTATACCGGGCTTTGTGAAAGATCAGGCTCGACACCGAATTCTTTCAGTGCTTCTTTTCGTGTCATCCCTTTCTTATCTTTTCGCTCGAGTTCACCATCTTCTAAAAGGCCAGCAAGAGCCCGAACTCCGAAAACACCTTTATTAAAACGTGAACCCTCTTCATCAGAGAAACAAACCACTTCGATCGTTCGCTTTGGTAATACGCCGTTGTCCTTCATCGTATGTACAACTTCAATCGCTCCAAGAGCTCCAGCCGTGCCGTCAAAGCGACCTCCATAAGGTTGAGAATCGATGTGAGAGCCAAGCATGAGGATTGCCTTATCTTTTTCTGAGCCTTCTATTCTGCCAATTAAATTCCCAAAACCATCAATTCGAGCAGTTAGTCCAGCCTCTTCCATCCATCCCTTTACAACTTCCACAGCTTCCCGATCTTCTTTCGAGTGAGCAAGACGACAGACTCCTGTTTCCCCAATCTTTCCAATCTTAGCGAGTTCTTCAAGATGACTCTGTAAACGACTTCGGTTAATCCCCATTCACACTCATCCTTTTCGGCTTTTTATTCACTATAGCAAAGCAAATGCCATCGCACATTATACAAAACGTAAGGTATTAGCTGGTTATTATATATACTTCGTCTATTCAGGCAAGATATTGCCCCAAATGACATGGTATGCATTCGACATTATCCACCATAAAACGGGTGGTGACAGGCACCATCATACCATCACCCTCTTGCCACAGCACCCTTCATTGCATATAATAGAGCTAGATAACATAAAGTATAAAAAAAGAACGCCGGTGCTTTCGCACCAGCGTCCATACAGCTGCTCCGCATGACGAGCGGCGGCTCAAAAGGCAAAAAGTAACTCACCTTAATCCTTGGCCGGGGCAGGGTGGGTTACTTCTTTTTATTACTGGAAACAGTAATAATCGTGACCACGAGAGAAGCAAAACTGATCATCAATACAAGCGCCTCGTATGTGCTCATCATTATAGGCAGCACCCCCTTTCATAAACGGGGTACCGCCGCCCACCCTGCTTTGCAGCTGATACTATTCATTTTATCATAGACATCTACCCTATTTGGATAGACCATTTACCTATGTTAGTGTCAAAACAAAATATGCCAAGATTCTAAATAAGGCTTAACGATGCGGGGCCACCCCACCTCGTTAAGCCTTTTCTCTTACAATGGACGATCATCAAAATCATAGTCTGCTGGATTCGGCGCAACTCGCGCCTTCTCAAGTGCAGGAGTATCTGGTCGTGCAATCTGATAGACGGCTGCTCCTACAATTTCCGCAACATTTTGGAGTTTCTCTTTACTTATTTTATCAATCGTATCATCTGGAGAATGGTACCACGGCTCAAGCGGCGCATGAATAAAGAGAGCAGCCGGTATCCCTTTTAGAAAGAAAGGCACGTGATCGCTTCTTCCGAGTTCTCCATAATCAACTGCGCCTGAAATCCTCGCTCCAGCTGAAGCACCAAGATCGGTTACAAGATTCTTGTTCCCATCAGGCGTGAACATAATAAGTTCCCCAGCATCACGACTTCCCACCATATCCATTTGGAAATGAGCAACCGTGCTTTCTATTTCATCATCAGTCAAAGAGTCTGCATAGTGGTAAGAACCGACTAATCCTTTTTCTTCAGCACCAAATGTAACAAATCGAAGCTCTGTATCTGTAGGGGTTTTCGCCATGATTCTGGCTAATTCTAGCGTTGCCGCTACTCCAGATGCATCATCGTTAGCTCCGGGACCATTAGGGACGGAATCGTGATGCGCACCAATGCTGACAATTTGTCCATTATCCTTATTCGGGTGCGGTTCTTTTTTCGCAATGACGTTATAAGAGGTTTTATCAATTGTCCCAGCATTTTCTACGCTTACAGTAGCTTTCACGTCTTCATTATTCAGCTGCTCCACAAGTTGAAGGCCAGCTTCTCTTGTTATCGCTACCGCCGGGATATCCTGTCCTTCATAAGCGTAGCCAAATGAATTGCCAGAGCGTCCTTCTCCGTTAAACATAATGACGCCAATTGCTTCCTTATCATAGACGTTCTGAATCTTTTCATAAAAACTATAAGTCCCACGCTCAATTAATGCGATCTTCCCAGCAACTTCAACACCTACTTCATCCTGAGAACCAAGTCCTACATAAACAAGAGATCCTGTGGCGTGATCGTTAATGGATCCTTCAAACGTATAAACATCGCCAGAAAAGACTTGCTCATTAAGAGAAAGCGATGAAGCTCCACCATCCCACTCCTGAATGGTAAAAGGCTGTAATTCCGTCTCATAGCCATAGCGTTCAAACTCACTTTTTATGTACTGTACCGCTTTGTATTCCCCTTCTGTACCTGATGCACGAGGTTGCTTTGATAATAAGGCAATGTTGTTATACATGTTTTCGCTGCTAATTTTCTTTATCACTTTGTTGTCAAATGCGTGGTCAGATTGTTCATTTGGAACAGGCTTAGCTGCATCAACCGAGAAAGACATTGGACTTAGAACCAGACCTGTTGCCAAAGTAATTGTTAGCGCTTTCTTATTCAAATAGTATTCCTCCTTAAGATGAAGTAATCAGCATAATTATTCCATTAATTGAATGTTTAGTAAATTACTCATTTAATCCTAATAAGAGCTTAACAATCCAAAATATGGACTTTTCACCTACAAAAAATTGAGCAATCTCAACCTTTTTCAGTCGAAATTTGTATATAAGTGTAGAGAAAATGAGCATTCTCGGTCATTTTTTAATTGTTTTTATTTTTTTCGTAAAACACTTTTAATTACTGTCCCATTGCAGTTATTTGTCCGCTTACTATAGAATGCTATCCAAATATAAATAAAGAGCCCTCCAATGAAGAAGAGCTCCTAATTAATATTTCCTTATTTATCATTCGACAAATTCTCTCAAAAAGCGGGTAGTGACAGGCACCATTTCACACCTTCCATAACCTCAATACTACATCTTCCTGAACCACAGCATGTTTCTTCTCCGTCATCAAACTCACGCTCACATAACTAAGAAACGAAAGCAGTACCGGCAACACAACCGTATGCATCCCAAATGCATTTGGCATAAATGTATTAAATCCAATATAGCTTCCAACTCCAACAAGAATGGAAGCCATCGCACCGCTCGCATTTCCCTTCTTCCAATAAAGTCCCATCACAACCGGCCAGATGAACGCAGCTTCAAGGCCTCCAAAAGAGAATAAGTTTAACCAAATGAGAAGTTCCGGAGGGTTAACAGCCATTGCAAACACCAACATTCCCAATACCATTGTCACACCTACGCTAATTCGCTTGATCGTTTGATCGCTCGCTTCAGGCTTCACGTAATTCAGGTAGACGTCTTTCACGATGGCAGAACTAACAAGTAACAACAGCGAATCCACTGTCGACATGATAGCAGCCATAGGAGCAGCTAAAACAATGCCCGCGAGCCAGGAGGGTAGCACTTCTAGAGCAATTCTCGGCATAACTGTATCTCCTACCTCAATTCCAGGAAGCACCGCGCGTGCAAACACCCCAGTGAGATGCATTCCGAGCATAATGACGCCAACTACGATCGTTCCAATTATTAAAGCACGATGCATGCCTTTTGAGCTTTTATAAGACATCGCTCGAACGGCCACCTGTGGCAAACCAACGACCCCAACACCCACGAGAATCCAGAAAGACGATACATAAAGTGGTGTTAAAGATCGATCAGCACCAAAAGGAGAAATTAAGTCAGGATTCTCAGACGCAAGCGTGGTAACAATGCTCTCAACGCCACCACCCGCTATAACCGTTCCAACTAGGATAACAAGCGTTCCACCTAACATCACGATGCCCTGAACCGTATCCGTGATCGCAACCGCGCGAAATCCTCCGATAATAACATACACAAGAACAGACACCGCAAAAATAAACAGTGCCCCCGTATAAGGCAACCCTGTCAGCGATTCAATGAGTCTTGCACCCCCGACCCACTGGGCAGCCATCGCAGAAAATAAGAAAATAATGATACTAAGCGCAGATAAAATAACAACCGCTTTGCTTTGGTAACGTTCCTTCAGGAAATCAATCAACGTTACTGCCCGAATTTTCCGAGACATAATCGCGAATTTTTTCCCAAGAACAGATAATACGAAATAACCAGTGGCAAGCTGAGACATCGATAAAAGCACCCATCCCAGCCCCATCGTGTAAGCTACACCAGGGCCTCCGATAAAACTACTGGCACTTCCATATGTAGCAATCATCGTCATCGCAAGTATAAATCCACCAAGTTGCCGACTACCTAGAAAGTACTCTTGCAAAAAGTTCGAAGTCGATTTCAAATGTGTTGAGGCATAAAAACCAATAAGAAAAATGATAACAAGAAAAATAAGGAGAGGAATCACAACTTGCCAATTCATTCGTCCTCCTCCTCATCAAACGGAACTTCTTTAAACAAGAAGACAACCGCAAAAATCACAAGGACAATCACAATCCCAGTTCCAAGCAGACAGCTGTAGAAAAACCACGCTGGTAATCCCCATATATAGCTATACTCCTCTACTGGTTTTGAACCAAAACCGTAGGCAAATCCATACCAGAGTATAAAATTTATTAAAACAAGCCCAACGCCAATAAGCGCTTCACGATTGGCCACGAGGTATCGCGGATCATCTTTAGGCGTTTCTTCGTGTTGCTTCATGCTTTTCCTCCTTCAAAACAAACCTCGTTCTATTATAACCAGAAGGTCTTCTTCAACCATAATGAAATGTTTATCACAGCGGACTCCTTAATGAGTATAGCAGTGAAACATTATAAGGATAAAAGAAATAATAACATGCTGCCATGTTTTTCTTTATATATCTCAGTAAACTAGTTTAAATAAGTACAGGCAAGCTTAGCCTACGTTAAAAGAGTGAAGCGCCCTATTCATAGGACGCTTCACTCTTTTATTTTGATATTAAACAAACGTTTATTTAACACCCATTACGCCTTCCGATAAGCCCTTCTCTCCGCATAGGACACACATTTAAAACAAACCGGCTTCCGATTTCCCTCATCATCTAAATAATATTGAGGACGTGTAGGTTTCCTATGACAAATCATACATTTCTCTAATCCAATTAACCTTCGAAAAAACCCCTTCATATTTGTCACACTCCTAATCTTTAGTAAACTAATATACAGTACGAACCAAAATCACAACTGTTCCTTCAATCAAACTTTATCAGAAGGAAGTTGAGAATACATGATATGACAAATATCGGGGAGTGCCTGTCACCACCCACACAACCCAAACGAACAAAGGATGAGCATGCATGAAAGTAATCCTCGCTACCCCTTTCTTTCACCAGCTTCGTGGAAATACGATCACCGTTCAGCGTATCGCTGATGGATTGAATCATTCTGGTGTCGAAACGGAAGTGATCTCCATAACAGAGCAAGACGATCAGCATCATTCCCTTAAAGATGCTGATTTGATTCACGGCTTTAATGCTTATCGTTTTTATCAATTTATAAAAGCAATAAGCCTTCCAATCACAAATTATACCGTTACACTAACGGGAACGGATTTGAACCATGATCTAAAGAACCCAACTAGAAAAAACGATGTTATTGCCTGTTTAACAAATGCATTAGCAGTCCATGTTTTTGATGAAAAGGCTAGGCGCATTGTTCTCGATATTTTACCGAAGTTAGAAAATAAGCTTTATGTGATTGCTCAAGGAACGGTTACCTCAAGAAAAAGAAACGTACCAGAGAACACCACACCGGACACGTTCCATTTTCTTCTTCCCGCAGGTATACGAAAAGTAAAAAACATTCCGTTCGCAATTAACAGTCTACTGGAATTACGCAAAACTCACCCAAACATTAACTTAACAATTGTCGGCCCAATAATAGAGCCTGATGAGGGAGAGCTCGTTCAACAGCTAGTTTTAGAAAACAGTGGCTGGGTGACTTATAAAGGAGTGATTCCTCATAAAGACATGGAAGCATTATACAGAAATGCAGATGCTGTGATTAATACATCCCATAGCGAAGGACAATCCTCTGCCATCCTCGAGGCGATGAGTTTCGGTTTACCTGTACTCGTCTCAAAAAACAAAGGAAACATGAGCCTCGTTTCGAACGAAGAGACTGGATTCGTTTATGACGGCATCAATCAATTCTTAACATATGCTATTCGTTTAATCGAGAAAGCGTCTCTCCGAGAAGTACTAGGTGAAAATGCAGCTGCGTATGTTGAAGAGCACCATTCTGCGACACAAGAAATCTCAGCTATGGTTAACATGTACGAAAAAAGTCTGGCAGAGCTAAAGAAAGGAGGAAACGATGATGATTAAAAGTCCATGAGTCGTTGACAGCTCCAGGGTTGTGTACGACTCTATTGATCAAAACGTCATTACATCAGGAGAAAAAGGAGCAAATAAGACAGTCATCTTAACCTTTGATGATGGTCCAGGACGTGTGCTTCCTAAACTTCTCGATATTTTAAAAAAGGAAGAGGTACAAGCCATGTTTTTCTGGCAGTCACGCCTCCTCTATAAAGAAAGACCTTGGAAAAGAGTGCTAGATGAAGGTCACCTAATTGGCACCCACTCTTGCAAACATCCTAATTTAACAAAACTTAGTTATGCCGAGCAGTTTGAGGAGCTTGAATACAGCAAGCTAAAAATCCACGAAATCACCGGCTCACCTGTGACTTATTTTAGGCCGCCGTTTGGTCAATATAACCTTGATACAATTAAAGCAGCTAAGGATCTTGGCTTAACAACGGTGATGTGGCGAATTAGCTCAATGGATTGGGAACTTGCACGCCATCAGGAAGAAATCTTACAAAATGTGATTCAGAACCTTGAAAATGGTGCCATTATTCTCCTTCATGAACTACAACAAACTATCCAGGTGCTCCCAGATCTAATCAAAAAAATCCGCGCCGAGGGCTATGAATTTTCCTTACTACCACCGTTGGAAAAATAAAAAAGAGGAGGTGGCTCATAAATGGCTACCTCCTTCCCTTTTTAGATCACGCAACGACTCATTTACCCTTCAACCTCTACTTCATTTACGCCTTCCACTTTTCGAAGAAGCTGATAAATATCCGTCGTATGATTTTTTTCAAACGTCATAAGTTTCAACTCAACTTGCGGGTTTCTATCTTTTGTATCTCGCACACGAACGTGTCGAATCTCAAAATCATTTGCCACAATGGCTTTCATAAAATGAGTCACATCTACACTTTTCTTTAACGTGATTTTGGCACGCATTTCCCGCTGTCTAAGTGCCTTTGGTCCAATCCGTTTGATGATCCATGGAAGAATATTCACACTGAACAGAATCAATCCAGCACCAACAAAAGCTTCATAATAAAAACCGGCACCCGCTGCTATTCCTAATCCAGATGCTCCCCAAATAATCGCTGCAGTTGTTAACCCAGAAATCGCATCATTATTACGCCGCAAGATTACACCAGCACCGATAAAACCAATCCCAGAAACAATTTGAGCGGCCAATCGCATTGGATCCGTTCGAATATTCGGGGAAAGCTCCGCGAACGTTTCCGCTGATTCAATCGACACGATCGTTAACAAACAGCTGCTTACTGCAATGACAATACAAGTCTTTAAACCGAGTGGCTTATGCTTTAACTCGCGTTCAATTCCAATCAGTAATCCAAGCAAAGCTGAAATACTTAGTTTAATAAGCACAACTACCATCGTTCGTCATCTCCAACGTCGTAAAATAGAAGTAGCGCACCTCTGTATTACTCTATTCAGGAGAAGGAAATATTAGAATAAGACCACTAGTCACTTTGAAATACTTAGTTGATAGTTCGACAAAATGTGAGCTTAATCGGGCGGTGACAGGCACCTTCGCGCCCCGCTACGCGCTACCCCTCAACCTCCACAAACGTTGCGCCGTCAATGTCTCTTAGCTGCTGATAAATACTAGTCGTATGATTCGCTTCAAAGGTAAGCAGACGCAAATCTATTTGATGGTTCTTTTCCTTCGTATCGCGAACGCGGACGTGCTTGATTTCAAAATCGGCCGCCTGGATGGTTTTCATAAATGCGGTAATGTTCGTTCCTTTTCGAAGCGTAATTTTTGCTCTCATCTCACGCTGTCTTAGCTGGCTAGGGCCAATTTTTTTGATAATCCAGGGAAGGATATTTACGCTAAACAGAATCAAGCTTGCCCCTACAAACGCTTCAAAATAAAATCCCGCTCCTGCGGCGATACCTAGTCCAGAAGCTCCCCATATAATCGCCGCAGTTGTTAATCCTGAGATGGCATCATTATTTCGTCTTAAAATAACGCCCGCACCGATAAAACCAATCCCAGAAACAACTTGAGCAGCAAGTCGCATTGGATCTGTTCGGATGTTGTCAGATATCTGAGAGTACGTTTCAGCGGATTCAATGGAAACAATCGTTAATAAGCAGCTGCTCACTGCAATAACCATACACGTTTTTAAACCTAGAGGCTTATGCTTTAACTCGCGTTCAATTCCAATCATGAGTCCTAGACAAGCTGATATACAAAGTTTAACGACGATAACTACCACGCGACACACCTGCCTTCAATAGATATTTCTATTATTTTACCAATAAAAGGAGCAAAGGATCAAAAGGAATTTACACTCACCCACGAAATAAACCAAATGCGTGAATTACACCACAAAAAAAAGAGTCGCTAGAGGATCATCCCCTGCAACTCTCAAACGACTTTTATATCATCACTAATGTATATCTTTTTTCTTAAAGCGACCGCCTCTTACTTCTGCAATATCGGCCATCGCAAGGAAAGCCGAATCATCATGGTCAGCGACAATGTCTTTTAATTTCGCTTCTTCTAGTCGAGTGATCACACAGAAAATCACTTTCTTATCATCACCAGAAAAAGCACCCTCGCCGTGCAAATAGGTTACCCCTCTGCCTAAGCGGCTTAAAATAGCATCGCCGAGTTCTTTATGGTTATCACTAATAATCCAAACGGACTTTGATTCATCAAGACCTTTGATCGTAATATCGATCATTTTATAAGCAACATAGTAGGCGAGCAATGAATACATCGCGCGATCAAAGCTGAATACGAATCCTGCGCTACCAAGAATGAACAGGTTCGCGAACATGATAATTTCTCCGACAGAGAACGGAAGCTTTTTACTCGCAAGAATCGCAAGAATTTCTGTTCCATCAAGTGATCCACCAAAACGAATGACCATTCCGACCCCAATTCCAAGGACCACTCCGCCAAACAATGTGGCTAAGAGAATGTCATCAGTAAAAGCCGGGACAGGATGCAATAGCGCAGTCGATATGGATAAAATCACGATACCGTACAGCGTTGAGAAAGCGAACGTCTTGCCAATTTGTTTGTAGCCAATATAAATAAACGGAAGGTTAAGAACGAATAAGAAAATTCCTAAGCTAATGCCACTTAAATGGGAGAGCATAATGGAAATACCAACAATCCCTCCGTCAATAACCTGATTGGGTACTAGAAAAACTTCTAGACCAACAGCCATAATAACGGCACCTAATGTAATCATAAACGTTCTTCTCGCTTTTTCTTGAAGCGGTGTTTTTTTATGAATTTTCGTTTCATTAATTAACTCTTCTAACGGTTTACTTTCACTCAAAATATTGCCTCCTCTTTATCTATCAAAACATTGTACTTATTTAAAATAAGATAACACTAACTGCAGTACACGATGACTAGACAGTTCCCTGAGAGCTTAATCCTCCCCATAATTGGGAGGGTTAAAAGAACAGCCCATCCGAAACGTTCAAGCTTGCTTTGCCATCATTATTTCGCTCAACTATGGGCATTCACCATTTTAAACTTTTCAAGAAAATGACATAGTAGTTCGGCATCATTGCTATTAGTGAATGATTGTTTATAGAAGGTTGATGAGGTAATTAGAGTGAACAGCATATACATTCAGGAAGCCTCTCGCATCAGGAAAAGCTTCTATTTGCATCATGTTTTTTTGAGGATATGTAAGATGATCCTGAAAGTTCTGCTCACTCGTAAACGGAACAAAAGGGCCAATGATCTTTTGTTTCTGAAGAGAAACTGATGTCGGGGGAGGAATCAACTTTGCATCTGGGAGATAAGCAAATTCACTGATCGTCGGTTTATCGGCAGAATGATAATCATATTGATTTAATTGCTGTGCTGGATATATAAACACGAGAAAACCAAATAACATCAGCAGTAGCACCTGTCTCATCTCAAACCCTCCTCTCCCTGTCATACTTATCCACATCTTATTAATTTTATCACTGCTTGAAATTATTTGTCCACAAGTAGACAACGCACGATAGAAGTACTCGACAAAACTTGAGTTTATTCGGGCGGTGACAGGCACCATTATTTCCCACCTCTTCCTAAAGAGCAAGACTATTACACTACTGTTTTTCCAACAAAGGAAAATAAAACCATTTTTACAGGCTCTTTCACATGTTGACCCTCCCCAAATAAGAGGAATACGATTGGAAAGTACTTTAGAAATTCAAGCAATCTATTAAGAAAGAAGGAATTGTTATGTGTGGCATTACAGGTTGGATTAATTGGTCTGGTGACCTCTCAACGGAGCAAGATACGCTAAAGAAAATGGCAGATTCTATTGCTCACCGTGGACCTGATGAAGAAGGATTCTGGCTATCAGAACAGGCGGCACTCGCTCATCGTCGTTTGATCGTTATTGATCCTCGCGGCGGTAAACAGCCGATGACGTCATCAGATCAACAACTTGTTCTTACGTATAACGGGGAACTCTACAATTATCGGGAATTAACACAGGAACTACAGCAGAAAGGGCATACATTCACTTCTAATTCAGATACAGAAGTAGTCCTACACGCTTACATGGAATGGAAAGAAGAATGCGTGAAACATTTTAACGGCATCTTCGCATTTGCGATCTGGGATAAAAAGGAACAACAGCTTTTCCTTGGCCGTGACCACCTCGGTGTCAAGCCGCTTTTCTATTCAAAACAGGGCGATTCACTCTTCTATGGCTCTGAAATGAAAGCGATTCTCGCGCACCCATCCGTGCAGCCACAAGTCGACCGTAAAGGCCTTGCTGAAGTTTTCGGAATGGGACCTATGCGAACACCTGGACAGGCTATTTTCAAAGGGATTGATGAAGTTCGTCCTGGGCATTACGTGATCGCAACAGCCGATTCCATCGAAGAGCACCGCTATTGGAAGTTAGAATCAAAGCCTCATACAGATGATGTTGATAAAACTACTGAAACAATTCGTGAGCTTTTAACAGATACTGTTCAACGTCAGCTCATCTCTGATATGCCTGTTGTTTCAATGCTTTCAGGAGGACTTGATTCTAGTGCCCTAACAAGTCTAGCCGCTCAAGAATTCAATCAATCGGACAAAACGCTAGGAACCTATTCAATTGATTTCGACCAAAACGAAGATCACTTCCAAAAGGATTTCCTCAGACATGATATGGACGAGCCGTGGGTCAAACGAGTGTCTGACCATGTTGGAACAGACCATCATTCTGTCACGTTCGGAGCGGACCAGCTGCTTTCAAATCTCCTTGAACCAATGAGAGGACGAGATCTGCCCGGCGTCGGTGAAATCGAAACATCGCTCTATCTTCTTTTCACAGAAATGAAAAAGGATGCTACCGTGGCGCTTTCTGGTGAGTCTGCCGATGAGGTATTCTCAGGTTATCCATGGTTCCATCAGGAAAAATATCTGGATGCTGAAGTATATCCATGGCTCGTGAACCTAAAAGGCATTTCTTCCGTGCTTTCTGAAGAAACGAAAAAACAAATTCAGCCTGAGCAATACCAGAAAGAGCGTTTTGCAGAAGCTTATGAAGAAATTCCATTCCTTGAAGGGGAAAGTGAGTTTGAAGCGAAACAGCGTCAAATGTCTTACTTTTTCATCACACGCTTCCTACCGTTTATGCTTGATCGCAAAGACCGCGCAAGTATGAAAACAGGCTTTGAAGTACGCGTACCTTTCTGTGATTATCGTATCGTTGAATACCTGTGGAACGTTCCAATTGATTACAAAAACGTCGATGACATCGAGAAAGGAATCCTACGTCGCGCTATAAAAGGAACGCTTCCAGATGATGTCCTTTATCGTAAGAAAAGTGCGTATCCAAGTGATAAAGACCCAGTTTATCTTGAGGGCGTACAAAATTGGATGATCGACATTCTCGACAATCCAGATTCCCCTATTCTTTCATTAATTGATACGAAAAAAGTTCGTGCGATTGCTTCGAATGAGGCAGAAGGATTGAATACCGATCAAATGAAAGGTCTACTCGACTACTTGATTCAAATCAACGCATGGCTTGATGAATACGATATTGAGCTTGTCAGCTAGACAAATATCACCGGAGAACGACTAGGTCGTTCTCCTTATCTTTTTAATTCAATTGTAATCGTTAGAATGCTTCGTCTAATTTTCATAAGTCTTTACATTCCTTCTTAAATGCAACCAAACTAACGATTTAAAGGCATTATTGAATCAAAAAACCTCCAATTTTCGACAGTGAATCCGTGATACCTCCTTATAATTTTTACAAATTTAAAAACATTTTAAAAAGGTGCACTTTTTCATTAACGCTTTAAATTGACAAATAATTTGCTAAAATGGGGAAGTTATAAAAAATTGGAGGTTTGATTATGGACACCACCATAGACGAGAAGCCAACGAAAAAAGGGAAGCTAAAACACCCTCCTGGCTTGTATCTTTTGTTTATCACAGAAATGTGGGAACGCTATAGCTTTTATGGTATGCGTTCAATTCTCATTCTTTATTTAACCGCTGAGTTAATTAGCGGAGGACTGGGGATGGATCAAGATAAAGCACTACTGCTATACGGTATGTACACTGGTCTTGTTTATTTCACACCATTAATTGGTGGTTATTTAACCGATAAATTCATCGGATTAAGAACGGCCATTACCATTGGTGGTATTACAATGGCCATCGGTGATTTTACACTGTTTGCTGTCCAAGAACAATGGGGCCTTTATACCGGGTTATTGTTACTGATTATCGGTAATGGTTTTTTCAAACCTAATATTTCCACTCTTGTTGGAGAGCTATACAGTAAGAACGATAAGCGAAAAGATTCAGCGTTCACCATTTTCTATATGGGAATTAACCTTGGTGGCTTGATTTCACCATTAATTGCCGGTCTTTTATACGCTAATGTTTTCTATACAAATACAGGCGGCGTTGAAACATTTGGATTTAAATATGCATTTCTAGCATCATCAATTGGGATGATTATCGGACAAATTACTTTTAATCTACTTTCTAAAAAATATCTTGGTAATATTGGAAGAACACCATCCAGTAACCGTGTAACACCAACGATTGAAGGAAAAGCTAAGCCGCTTACAAAAATCGAAAAGCAGCGTACTTCAGTCATTCTAATCCTAGCCATTTTCACCGTTACATTCTGGGCAGGATTCGAACAAGCAGGTGCTTCCTTTACGCTTTATACAAGGGATTTCATAGATAGAACGGTCTTTGGCTACGAAGTACCAGTATCCTTCTTCCAATCACTGAACCCCATGTTTGTATTATTGCTAGCACCAATCATTTCAGCCATTTGGCTAAAACTAGCAAAATCAAAACGCGGTGATTTTGCCATTCCTACAAAAATGGCATTCGGTTTAATCCTACTGGGTGTCGGATTCATGGTAATGGTTCCGGCGGTTATGATGACCGGTAGTGATGAAGGAAACATTGCAGTGAAAGCTAGCATGCTATTTATGGTTGTGACGTACTTCTTCCATACACTTGGCGAACTATCGCTTTCACCAATCGGACTTTCTCTAGTTAGTAAAATGTCTCCAGTTAAAATCGCTTCACTATTGATGGGTGTTTGGTTCCTAAGTAACGCTGCTGCTAACTACCTGGCAGGTTACATCGCTTCACTCACAACATCAGCGGGCTATCTTGAAATCTTCATTTATTTAGGTGTCGCTGCTCTAAGTTTAGGTGTGATCCTGCTCTTGCTTTCTAAGAAGCTACAAAAACTCATGCATCTTGAAGAATTTAATGAGGATCATGTTGCTAAGCAGATGAACTAAACCAATAAAATAGGCTAGTCAAAAAAGGGTTTGCTCTCCAAATGGAGAGCAAACCCTTTTCTATTAATTCCTCACTGTTCTTACTATCGATAAACAATATATTTCTGTTCAGACCTCACTCTACCTCTCAAGCTCAATATTATAGTGATATTGATCGCTCCGGTACTTCGTTCTCGTATATTCGATCGGATGATCATTTATACCAAGACTTAGACGCGTCATTTCCAGGAGCGCTTCACCAGGGCGAATACCTAGTGCGTCTGCTTCGTTGATCGTGGCGTTAATGGCCGTGATTCGCTCACTCGCTTTTTTGAGATAATAGTGATGTTGTTCAAGTACTTCATAATACATCGCCTGATTAAGATCAAATTTAATTAAAATCTCGCCAATTTCCTTTGGCCAGCACGTTCGTTCAAGAGCTATCGGCACCTCGTCCGCAAAACGAATACGTTCCACAAGAAGGATTGCCTCACCTTCCGTTACCTTCAGCATATCGTTCTCATGGTAAAGGTCATCACGAAATTCTGCTCTCAGCACCTTTGAATGGGGAGTTTGTCCACGTTCCAGCACTTCTTCAGCGAAGCCCCTAAGCTTCCCAAGATTTCCGATCAAATTCTGTGGTTTGACTACCGTTCCGCGCCCCTGCTTTTTCTCTAACAAGCCATTCTGCACAAGAATCGAAATCGCCTGCCTGATTGTCGTTCGACTTACATCAAATTCTTTGATGAGATCCTGTTCAGTAGGAATCAACGTATTCGGCTTCCAGGCACCGGTTTGAATTCGTTTGATCAGAACATCTTTTATTTGAAGGTATAGTGCTTCACCTTTATTATGATTGAGTTTATCTGATGACATATAAGCCTCTCCTCTTGAGCCGCCAACTGTTTGGCTCGGTTCATACATTCATTATAGCTAAAAAGGAGCTCGCTTTAAAAGAGTAGTACCATTCTTGAGGCTAGGATCCCTTTTTGATATACCACTCGTTCGACAAAGAAGGACAAACATCGAGCGGTGCCTGTCACCGCCTAACCTCTTCCACATTAAGTAGACGATTAACACGCATTAATCTAATACCGAGTTTGGTTGTCAGAGCTGAGATCTTGAGTGCAATTCGTTCTGAATCCACACAGATTTCAGCTGGCAAGAAACCGAGTTTATTAAGCATTTCTACTAGTGCAGCCTGTAGCTGTTTTCCATAATCTACTCTCTCAAACACCTGATAATAAACGATCATAGCCCCTTCATCTTCAACCCCAAGAACAACATTCGGAAAAAACGGACGTTCTCCATCTCTTTCCTGAATCGCTTCTTCTTCAAAGTATGATGCAAACTCAAGACGCATTTTCACCTGTCTATATTTCTGAATCCGCCTCATTTCAATCTCGGAAATCAGCACCGCCTCTTCCTCTTCAGGTTGTATAACAGCATTCATCACGCCATTTACCCACTGACCTGATTCCAGCAACCGTGCACGCCACCGCCCATCATAACCTTCTAACAAGTAGGCGTCATTCTTCTCCGTCTCTTCTACCACGTGAATCGCCTGCTTTAAGATCTCACAAAACGTCCGTACTTCCTTTCGAGAGAAATGCCACGGATAATATCCGGATGACATACTTCTAAAAACCGGCCATTCCTGCCGACCACGAAAACGAAGCCCCAGCTTTTTAATCCACCGAAGATCCTCTGTCTTTAACTCATCGCGAGCCTGAAACGCCAGCAATAAGCTAGGCTCATATTCAATTACAGTCTGAATATCATCACGGCCATCCCTTACCGCCATTTTATAAGCAAGACCGTCATTACCAAGGTGGACGCCAAGCCCAAAGTGCTGCCCATTCATCCCGAGCACCGAACAATAAGCAACTTCACCCGTTCCCGGTATTTCTACAATGAACATCTCGTTGCTATGAATCCACTTCCAAGGTTGAAGCTTTCTATAGGCCATCGTAAGTTCAAAAAGCTCTTTCCACAGATCATGCTCACCTACCTCACTCTCCCTAAAAACAGCAATTTGCTCATTAATACGCTTCATCTCACCTGCAGAAAGCATTTTTCCTTGCTCATACTGATCTCGCTTCCCTTCTTCAGGTGCGCCTTTATAGACCATTAAACATGTTGGAAAAGTTGCATCCTTCCGACCGCTAAACGCTTTTTCCAGAAAAATCTCATGCAGCCAGTTCTCCTCCGAACCATAAACGTATGTTAATGAAACCTGCTCCTCATTTAAAACATCTGAAATCCGAACTTTACGTTCATCACGCATTTCCATTCCAGCGTTTTGAGAATCTACTTGTGTGGGACCAATGAATAATTCACTTTCTTCATCACCTAATGTAAATAAATCGCGATGATCCATAATAAAATAATGATGATGTGCGTTCGACCAATTAAAAGCAATTTGTATGTATTCATGTAGCTCACTAAGAAAGATCGAATCATCTACCTCAAGTCGTCTCCAAATCTTTGATTTCATCTCAACTAGGCTTACTTTTATTTGGAAAATCACCATCTCTCATCCTTTCCTTACACTCTTGTAAAATGACTTTTTTCACAGTATAGCATGTCCCTCCGAAACACAGACTCGCCATTTTATGTGATAAATGACCTATCCCAGCAATATACATAGGATAGTAGCTTACTAAGACATGTTCGGAGGAATGTGTGTTGAAAAAAGGCCTAATCCTTACCCTCTCCATTGGAGGCGTAATCGCAACCATCCTTGTCAGCGTTTTAATCGGAGTGTTAATTGGGAACGCGGATCTTGAAGAAAACTACACCGAGGATTTGAAGAAAATCAAAGCAGAGATTACTGAATCTGAGAAGGCAGCGAAAGAAGAAGGTGAGAAGCTTCTATCGATTCAAAATGAAATGAGCAGTACAGAAGAGAAGCTTGCGACTGAAACTCAGAATCTAGAAGAAGCTAAAGTAAAAGCTGAGGAAGTAAAAAAGTTACTCGATGAGAAGGAAAATGTCTCTGCAGATATTGAAAAGTTAAAAAAAGAAAAGGAAAGCACGAAAAAAGAAATGAGCAAGCTTGAAGATGACATTAAAGCGAAAAAGGATAAAGTGAGCACACTAGATGACACAATCAAAGCAAAGAAAAAGGAGATTGATCAACTCGAAGAAACCATTGTAAAGAAAAACGAAGAACCTATTAAACTCAGCGCCGGCCAATATATTGTTGGCAGCGATATCCCAGAAGGTCGTTATCAAGTAACGAACGTTGGAGAAGGCACAAACTTCTTCGTTTATAACCCTAGTGGATTACCGACAGTAAACACCATACTAGGAGACAGCATTGTTGGAACGGGGGATTTCGTCTTCTTCACCAGTGATGGGGATGTGATCGAAACGCTGGGACCGGTGAAGTTAATTCCAGTTGAATAAACTGAGGTATGACTAAGAGAAGCCCATAGGTTAAATCACTCAGGGTTTTTCTTTTATTTTGTTACTTCTATCACGTTGGGATTCTATGATATAGTTTATTAAATCACAAGTACCATTTTTACCCAAAATATCAGAGGTGAATTTATGAACATAGGTTTAGATATAAAAATAACAAACTATTTTCGAGATAGTCTCGCAGCAAAACTTAAAATAGACTTTAAAAATGAAACTTTTGAAAGTGTGAACAAACAAGACTTTATTAATGGAAAAATCGATGTTGAAGTTTCCAAGAAGTTCTTTGAGACAAAAAAAAATAAACCTAATCTATTAAATATTATTATAGTAGCAAAAACGATTAAAACTGAATTTATAGCTCAAGAAAAAAGAAGCTCCGACACCGATGATTTGACTGGTATATTTTATGTTCCAGCAACCTTGGATGAGAATGGAAATTTACATCCTCCTGAAGGAAAATACCCGTGGATTCCAAGAGAACATCTTTACCCAATTCTAGAAGAAGAGCTAGCGATAGGTCACCTGAGTGATTTTGATGATTTCTTAAGTCACAACTTCCATAAACTAACTAATGATGTATCTTGGACAACCTATTTTCATTTTGCCAAAGATATGTATGAACAGGTTACCAAATCCTCTATTATGGATTTAATAGTTGGGAATATTAACCTTAATAAAAATATTTTTATTTTTGAAGATAAAACAGTCAACGCTAACCGAAGTATTCTTTCCCTTTATGATCATTTATTGAATAGTAACTTAGATAATGTACCACTGTTTAAAAACTTTATTAATACAAAATTCAGCCCTCAGAAGGAACTCATTCAAAACTCATCATATGAAATGATGAACCACGTTGCTCAAATGGGCGGGGAATACCCTCTCTCACCTTCTCAAAGAGAATGTGTAAATCATTTTAATCATATGAAAAACGGAGATATACTGGCAGTTAATGGACCACCCGGCACTGGAAAAACCACGTTGTTACAATCTATAGTAGCAAACCTATATGTTGAAAAAGCTTTAAAGAAAGAAAAGGCTCCTTTAATTGTGGCTTCTTCAACAAACAACCAGGCAGTTACAAATATTATTGAATCATTTGGCGAAATAAAAAGACAGTGGAAAGAACATAACCTCGAGAAAAGGTGGATAACAGGAGTCGATAGTTTCGCAGTATATTTCCCTTCGAAGAGCAAAGAAAAAGAAGCCCTGAGTAAGAATTTTCATTATACCAATGCGAAGGGTGAAAACTTCTTTACTAACGTCGAAAGTGAAGAAAACTTACAATCTTCTTATGAGAATATGATTAATGAGTGCAGTGAATTTTTTCAAACCAAGTTTACAACCGTTCAGCAATGTAAAAACGCAATACACGATCAATTACTTCATTTGAATCAAGTACAAAAAATGTTTATAGAGCTTTATAAAGAATATGAAGAACTATGTATTGAGCCTATTAGTATGGACACTTTCCTAAGTCAAATTGAATCAGATCAAGAGGATATAGTAAATCAAATAGAATACAATCAATCAAGAGTAAGTGAATGGGATATGATTTTCATGAAAACCCCATTTTTATTCCGACTTCTTCCCTTTCTTCCTGCTTCCAAACGTCATGTGAAATCTCTAATAAAACTTCATTTGAATCATGATGAAATGCCTCTAAATGTTGCCATGACAAGAGAAGATATTCTGGATTATTACGGTAACTATTCTCAAAAATTAAGAGAAGAAATGCACGAGAAGAAACTACTATTTGAGAAAATAACAAACATAAAGACAACCTACCGCGGGTTACTAAACGTAATCACTTATTACTATACTCACAATAAAGAAGTCGAAGAAATTCATTCTCTAGACAAGATCAATAAATTTCTCGATACGACCATTCGATACTCTTCTTTCTGGCTTTCTGTTCACTATTTTGAATGCAAATGGATATTAGAGAAACGGTTAACGGAAAAACAACAAGGGAAAAATTTCGAAAATATACTAAACCAATTCCATAATAATTTAAGTATGATCACTCCTTGCTATGTTATGACGTTTTTCCAACTTCCAAAATTATTGCTTGCATATAATGGAAGTAATGATTACTATCTCTATAATGAAATTGACTTACTAATTGTGGATGAAGCCGGACAGGTAAGTCCTGAAATAGCTGCCTGCTCTTTTGCTCTCGCTAAGCGGGCAATTGTCGTTGGAGATGTGTATCAAATAGAGCCAGTTTGGAACATTTCCCCTGGATTAGATCTTTCACTCGCACACTCTTCAGGGCTCATAACCAAGAAAAGTGAATTTGATAATTTGGGAAAAAACGGACTAAATACATCCCAATCAAGTGTGATGAAAGTGGCCGCAAAAAGTTGTTATTATGAAAAGAATAAAGAAAGAGGTTTATTTCTAAGCGAACATCGAAGGTGCTATGATGAAATCATAGATTATTGCAACAAGCTGGTTTACAGAGGGAACTTGGAGCCATCAAGGGGTTCAGGTGACTTGGATGAAAAGAATTCTTTAAGAGCCCTTTCGATTCCTTATATCGGTCACTATCAAATAACTTCAAAAAAATCCAAGAAAAGTTCCGGAAGTAGAATAAATCATTATGAAGCAACTGAACTCGCTAATTGGATAGAAGAAAATTTCGATCTTATTAAAATGGCTTATCCAAATGAAAACCCTAATAATCTTTTAGGTATAATTACGCCATTTAAGATGCAAGTTTCCAAAATCAAAAAGGCTTTACCACTTTCAGTTAGGGAAAATATTAGTGTAGGCACTGTCCATACCTTTCAAGGAGGAGAAAGAAAAATCATCCTTATGTCCACAGTATACGGAAGAGATGATGGTTGTTATTTCATTGACTCAAATGCTAGTTTATTAAATGTAGCGGTATCCCGCGCAAAAGATAGTTTTCTTACCTTCGGAGATCTTGAATGCTTATCCGAAAACCAAGATACACCAAGTGGACTTCTTAAAACGGTAATCAAGAATAATCAAGTACCTACTGCAGTATTGCCTCCTAGGTAAGGTAAGCCAACAACTAGTAAGATCAATTTTTTCGATAATAGCTGAGATATTCGTATGATGACACCTCCGTATTACAGTAAATTATTAGTATTTAATATTGAAAACCCCAACTAATTTTAGCTGGGGTTTTCAATATTCGACAATAGTTGCGCTATTCCGGGCGGTGACAGGCACTCGCGACTTGCGAACTCACGCAAACTCACTTCGGCAGCCGCACCGTACTAAAGTTCACTAACTTCCTCACTCCAGGCCATACCGATACCCTCGTCAATACATCTCTAACAAAAATCCCCCACCAGGAAGAAGGCAAGAAGAAGCTCGCAAACCTTCTAGCCGACTTCTGAAGCTTATCGATATCTGGATGGAGAGACCGTTCATAATCCGTAAGCGCAGCTTCCAAATCATTTGGATGTTGATCAAGCGATTTTGCAAGCGTATATGCTCCCGCCATCGCCATGGAAGCACCCTGCCCGGCTAGTAACGAAATGCACTGACAGGAATCACCCACAAAAGTAATCCTGCCGTTTCGCCACTGGGATAATCCTACTTGCGACACCTCATCGAAGTAAAAATCCTTCGCCTCTTTGCCTGCTTCGAGCAAATCTGGAACAATCCAATTCATATGACCAAAATATTCATTCAGTTGCTCCAGTGCTTTTTCCTTTTGCACATGCCCCTGTTGTTCTGGATAGCGATATAAGAAAAACGTCGCCACTTTATTGCCTCGAATCGGATACACAGAAACCTGGCGATTCGGTTCCGAATACGTATAAAAATTCTTATCAATTTTTTCAAGAAAAGCAGGGTCTTCAACAATATAAGCCGCTGTATAATAACCCATGTAGCGAATTGGCTCCTTCTCTTCCTTAAACAAAAGAGAGCGCACTTTCGATCGCATACCGTCCGCACCTACAACTAAATCACATGTAAACTTCGTACTATCTGAGAGACTCACATGCGCCTTTTCCGCATCCTGTTCAATTAGCTCTGGAGATACCCCAAACCGAAACGTAACCTGTTCTCGAACCTTCTCATAAAGCACTGTCTCAAGATCTCCGCGCATAAAATTGAAGTGCTTTTGATTTAATAACTCACGCAGAGACTGATAGGAAACCCTGTATTTCTCCGAGCCATTTCCCTTCAAAAAAGCAAGTGAATCGATCGGATAATGAATACGACTTAAATCATCGAGCATGCCCAGCTTTTCAGCCACGTCATAACCTGCTCCAAAGAAATCAATCATATACCCTTCCGTTCGTATCGAAGGAGATTTCTCAACAATCGTGACTTGATCTCCTCTTTCACTCAAACAATAAGCAAGGGTTAATCCTGCAATACCGCCACCCACAATACATACGTCCATCACGATTCACCTCACTTTAAAATAAATGTAAGCTTACGACCCGTTTGCTCTAACACTTCTTCAAGACTGCGCTCCTCCTGGTAAAGGTAAATAAGCGTTTCAAACATCACTGAGCTATAAATAAGCTCAGCGGCAATTTCTACTTCGAAATAATCCTGAAGCTTACCTAGTCGCCTTATTTCCTTAAGAAGTTCAACCAGCTCTTCAATAAACATAAAATCGAGCTGCATCAAGCTCTGCAGGAATTCTGGTTTACTTTGATAAGCATTCAATGATGCCACAATCAATTCTCGAAAAAGCTTCTTCTCTAGCAAACTGAAGCCTTCCAAACGCTTCTTTAAATAATTTCGAACGGTAGCTTCAGCTGTCTCCTGAACTTCAAAACTTAGATCCTTCCTCTCTTCCATACCTGTAAATTCCGCTCGCATCACTTCAACGAGAAGCTCTGCTTTAGAAGGAAAGTAATTAAATAACGTTCCTGAACCGATCCCGGCCCTCCTAGCTACAAGCTCTGTTGATGTCGCTTCATATCCTTTTTCAAGAAAAAGACCTTTCGCTACCTCCATGATCGTCTTTCTCGTTGCCTGCTTCTTTTGTTCACGTAGTCCGCTCATCATAACCTCCTAACAGCTCAGTTAATTTATGACTGCGCTCATTTATGAGTATACTCATATTTTAAACCTACTCGTATGAAACTGCAACCTTGCATGGCAAGACTTCCTTCTTCTTAAATCCACATTAAAAAATGCGTTAGAACGATTCCTTCTAAAAAGGAATCGCTCTAACGCAAAACTCGACTTTATTCGTGCTAATT
Organism: Anaerobacillus sp. QJM3NY_32; assembly: GCF_056173645.1. NCBI lineage: Bacteria > Bacillati > Bacillota > Bacilli > Caryophanales > Bacillaceae > Anaerobacillus > Anaerobacillus sp. QJM3NY_32. Next base: position 3,874,699 of record NZ_CM149684.1, read on the forward strand.
CGGGCGGTGACAGGCACTCGCGAACTCACCTCTACCCCAGAAACACTGCCCCATACGCCAGTGCCCCGACAATCACAAACGCCGGATGCACTTGCATCTTCTCCATCAGTACAAAACTAGCCACAATCAGAAAGATCGTTTGAACCAGCCCCGCACCTTCATACGAACTAGCAAAGAACTGAAATGCCATCACGCCAAGCAAGATCGCAATCGTCGGGCGAATGAGGGCCGTCATTTTCTTCACTTTTGGTGAGTTCTTAAACCGATTTAATAAACTTAGTAAGACAATCATCAGAACGAGCGAAGGTGCCACTGTCGCAAACACACCAACAAATGCGCCAAGAACCCCTCCCTGCTGAAACCCTATGTAACCTGCCATTTTCGTCGCAATTGGTCCAGGTAGCGCATTGGCCATCGCTAGCATTTCACTAAATTCATTCACACTCATCCAGCCGAACCGACCAACAACTTCATTTTCTACAAGCGGGATAGACGCAGGTCCGCCTCCGTAACCAACAATTCCAGGTATGAAAAACGCCACAAAGATATCCCAGTAAATCATGAGGACGGCCCCTTTCTCACCTGATCATCATCGGACTTCCCAGCATTACGAGTCGGCTTAAGCAACGCATAAAGCAGCAAACATCCTATTACAATCCCCGGATGTATCCCCGCAATTTCAATAAATAAAAAGGAAGCAACCGTCAACGCAATTGTTAAAATCCACCCTAAGTTGCCCTGTGCTTTTCTGAAAAAATCATACGTTAACACGGCTAGCATAACACCAACCACTGGAACAACGGCCTGCGTCATCCCCTGTACCCATGCTTTTTCTCGAAACGTGGATAGAAACGTTAGTAAGAAAATCATAATTGCGATCGTCGGCACAATCGTTGCCAGCACAGCATTCAGCATCCCCGTAATTCCTGCCACTCGATGGCCAATATACCCCGCCATTTTCGTCGCAATTGGTCCTGGAAGTGAATTCCCCAATGCCAAAACATCTGCAAATTCATCATCGTTCATCCATTTGTATTTCTCAACTACCTCTTTATGTACCAGTGGAATAGAAGAAGGTCCTCCTCCGTACCCAAGCATTCCCACTCTAAAAAAAGCGAGAAAAAGATGCCACTGTTGCATGACCCACCACCTTCCGAAACCTCCCGCCCCTTTTAATAAGCGGCGATCGTTCCGTCTGTTCTTGATTCTGTGCCTCCAAATAAGGTCCCTGACTGCTGATCACGCCAGATAATTTGTCCGCGGCCGAACGCACCCTTTTCCAACTGAACTTCGATTTGATGACCTTTTCGGCTAAGCGCCTCGGCAAGATGAGGCGGGAAAGTCGACTCCACCCACACGCGCTTCCCTTCAACCCACTGCCACCTCGGCGCATCAAGGGCAGACTGCGGATTTAAATGAAAATCAATTAGATTCGTAATCACCTGTAAATGCCCCTGCGGCTGCATAAAGCCTCCCATCACGCCAAACGGGCCAACCGCGTTACCATCTTTACTGAGAAATCCAGGAATGATCGTGTGATACGTCCGCTTTCCACCTTTTAGCGCATTGTCATGCTCAGGATCCATTGAAAAATTATGCCCGCGATTTTGGAGCGCAATCCCGGTGCCAGGCACCACGAGTCCTGAACCAAAGCCCATATAATTACTCTGAATAAACGAGACCATGTTTCCTTCATCATCAGCCGTCGCTAAATAGACGGTACCGTCTTTTGGAGGCTGGCCAGGAGAGGGCAAAAACGCTTCATCACCAATTAACTGACGGCGACTTTCACCGTAAGCAGGCGAGAGCAAACCCTGAACCGCGACTGACATTTCCTGCGCGTCAGTAATGTACTTCTGTCCATCCGCAAAAGCGAGCTTCATCGCTTCAATTTGCTTATGATAGGTATCGACGGAATCTTTATGATCAAAATCAAACCCATTTACGATATTCAGCGCAGACAACGCAATCAGTCCTTGCCCATTCGGCGGGATCTCCCAAACGTCATATCCGCGATACTGAACCGAAATCGGATCGACCCACTCAGGTGCAAACCCCGAAAGATCTTCCTTCGTCAAATACCCATTATACGCTTTCGAAAAAGCATCAATCTTATCTGCAATTTCTCCCTTATAAAAAGAAGCGGCATCGGTTTCTGCGATTTGCCTTAACGTCTCCGCGTGACCCATCGACTTCCAAACCTCGCCTACTTCAGGCGGACGACCGTCCGGTGCAAACGTTTCAAACCAGTGCTGAAACTCTTCTTTCTTTAACTCTTTTTCAAAATGCGCATAAGCATTCTTCCAAAACTTACTTAAAATCGGAGAAACCGGAAAACCTTCCTCAGCATAGTGAATCGCCGGCGCAAGCGCCTCTTTTAAGGAAAGTTTCCCAAATCGTTTCGACAAAGCAGCCCACGATGCCGGAACGCCTGGCACAGTAACAGGAATCCAACCGTATTTCGGAATTTCATTATACCCACGTTCTTTGACTGAATCAATGGAGATCGATTGTGGCGAAGGTCCACTTCCATTCAAACCGTGCAATTCACCCTTCGTCCAAACAAGAGCAAACGCATCTCCGCCGATCCCGTTCGACGTCGGCTCCACTACCGTCAATACTGCCGCAGTCGCAATCGCCGCATCAATCGCATTCCCTCCCTTTTTCAACAGATCTAGTCCTGCCTGTGCCGCTAGCGGCTGGGATGTTGCTACCATTCCTTTGTTCGCTACTGTTGTCATGCGCTGAGAAGCATAGGGATAATGTAAGTAGTCAGTTGTCATTGTTATAAAAGCTCCTTTCGATTTATGTAGAGATGAATAAGCTAAGCACTATTTCCGAATCTCAAAAAATCCATAAAAAAAGAAACCTCTTCATACCTCAGAGATTTTCCCATTATATAGGAAGCTCCCTTGGATGAAAAGGTTTTCTTTAGAATATTTTTATTTTTCGGTCATTTATCAAATTCTTCTCCACAAACGAGACAGCTCACCCAAACGCACTCCCAGGATGATACTCTCCTAGATCCAACTCATTCCTCTCCCCAAGCACCAACCGCGCAAGCTCAGCGCCAAGAAACGGTCCACTCGTTAATCCCGAAGCTCCAAGACCATTCGCCACCAGCAGTCCTCTCACGCTAGGAACCGCTCCTGCAATCGGAACATTCCCTGGCGTAAACGGCCTGAAGCCTACCTTCGTCTCCACATACGTACTATCCGATAGACCCGGAGCTACTTTCAACGCACGATCAATAATATGCTGAACCCCCCCCATTGTAACGCGCAGATCAAAGCCAGCCTGGTCTTCCTGTGTGGACCCGACGACAATTCGCCCATTTTCAAATGGTAGGAAATACTGAATAAAAGGTGGCATGACAATTGGCCATTTTCCTGTATCCGTTTCAGGCAGATCGAGATGCACAATCTGGGCTTTTTGAGGTGAAACGAGGAACTTCATCCCAAGTGGCTGAAGCAGTTCACGCGCCCAAGCACCTCCAGTGACAATCACATTGTTCGCAAAATAGTTCTCGCCATTCACCTCGACTCCGTTGACCTTCGCATCACCCCATAAAAGTGAGGCATCCCCATGAATCACCTTCGCACCGTGATTTTTTGCTCCTCGAATGAGTGCATTTCGTAAAGCTCCGCCATTTACACGTGCTGCCCCACTCACATGAACAGCGGCGTAATGATCTGAAAGCGGAGGAAACAGCGCATTTGTTTCAGCAGCTGAAAGCCGTGACACCTCTCCCATTTCAGGCGTATCCTTCCGTCGCTCCATCGCAAGCGCAAGCTTTCTCTCAAGCTTCGCCTCACCTGAATAAATGTTAATCGCGCCAACGCGAGCGTAGCCCGTATCTATTTCGCCATCTTTTCTCAACTCTTCAATTAATTCCGGATAATAACGCGCCCCAGCTTCAACGAGACGATAGAAAGCCCCTCCACGTCGATTCGTTAGCCATGGACATACAATCCCAGCCGCCGCTTCTGTCGCCTGTCCTGCATCTTTCCGATCAACGAGCATCACATCCGCTCCCTGCTTAGCCAGATGATAAGCCGTTGACGCTCCTAAAATACCAGATCCAATTACAATCATTGATTTCATATCTTACACCTTTTCGTCGTTTGTCTGATTAGGTATTTTACAGGAATGTCGGAGGAGACTCAAACATGGCATAACTTGTGATCAAACAAACTTCATGACAAACTGAAGAAAAGGAAAGACTGTAGACGTATCCTGCTATTCTCACCTTTAATCAAACGTTTGTTTAAGAAGGAGGAGTCCCAAATGAATTTCAAAAAAATCATTGATCTCTCGATTCCAGTTAATAACGATACGCCTGTTTTCCCAGGTGATCCGAAACCGAACATCTATCCTGTAGCGGAGCATGACAAAGACGGATATCAGGTGACCCAAATGAATATCGGCACACATACCGGCACACACCTTGATGCCCCTTTCCACTTCCAGAAAGATGGCGATCCCATCGATCAATCAAGTTTAACGAAGGTGATGGGACCCGGCCACGTCATTGATGTAACAGGCAAAGAGCCAGGCGAACAAATCACATTAAACGATGTAGCACACCAAATCGATAGCATCGTTCCAGGAACGATCGCTCTTTTCCATACAGGTTGGTCTAAACATATAGGAACACAGACTTATTTTAACTACCCTTACCTATCCGTCGACATTATTAATACACTACTAGAAAAAGGCGTCACCACTTTCTTTGTTGATGCGCTTAATGTTGATCAACCAGGTGGTTCAACATTTCCAGTTCATGAAGCCATAACCTCCAACAACGGTATTATCGGAGAGAATTTATGTAACCTCGACCAGATCGATTTTGAAAATCCGCTCATCATTGCGCTGCCGTTAAAACTTGAAGGATTGGATGGATCACCTGTGAGGGCAGTTGCGGTGGAAATGGAATAGAAATCTTCCTTTACTTCGATTTCAACATCCACTTATCAACATTTTAGGTACCAACACAAACCAACTCGATCAATAAAGCATCTACTAGTAGTAATTCATTTTATAGGAGGTGCTTTATTGAATTTAGACGAGGTTAAAAAACCGTATGATCTTATTGTGAGTTTGGGTAGTTCATGCAGTCCTGCAGGTCATCTTAGAAGAAATCACTTAAGGAAATTTTCAATGCCTTTTGACTGGATTGTTACTCCGAAACTATCTGACATTAATCGAGTGATTCAAAATCAGTTTAAGGATTTCATGTTACTAGAAAATTTACAACGCATAGATGGACAAGCAAACTTCCTCGACGATAACGAAGTTGCTCAAAATTCAAAAGCTTATTTTGTTCAAGATACGCATAATAATATGCTGTCTGTTCATGATTTCCCCATTCTTCCTAATAAAGAATGGAGCGATACCTATCCGGCCTATCGACAGAAGCTAGAGCGACGGATTGAACGATTTCTTCTGCAATTACAACAGGCTTCCTCCATTCTATTTATCAGATGGTCTGGTAACTATGCAGAAGCGATCGAAATGCAACAAACGTTAAAAAAATGCGTCAACGGATCATTTCATATTCTCTTGCTGACCCCTGATCCAAACCTCGAAATCGTTCAGGATACACACGTTCCAATGGAGGATATTTGTATTCTAAAAGTCCCTAACCAACCAGATAACACGTTAATGTGGGACAAGATATTAGATGGCATCTTATTAAAGCCATAACTTATTCTCGCAATAGGTCGATCATACACAAACAGAGCCCTTCTCTCCCCGAGAGCGGGCTCTGTTTCATTCGACAAATAATTGCACAGTTCGGGCGGTGACAGGCACCTCTTAATTTAAATCGAACTCCTCAGCAATCTCCGCCATATGATAAGGCATCACTTCATCGTTCATAACGTTTTTAGCGTTCTTGAAGCGAGTGGGGTTTACTTTACGAACCTTCTCCGCACCCTTTCTATCGTTTAATTCTCGATTCGCTTCATAACCTACATACGAAGGATATCGTGGCACTTCGATATCATCTTCACTTCTCATAGTCGTTTTAGAAGCCTTCCCTCTCCATTGATCCGTTAAGTCAATTGCTGCATCCGCTCCTTTAAGAATGGCTTTTCTAGTTCCTCTTCTTGCTCTCGTAGAAAAAGTAAGCAATAGGAGAGCAGCAGTCACTAAACTCCAAAAACCGTTTCTTTTCTTCCACATCACTAAGAACCTCCCAACAAATGGTATACCTACCTAATTATTTTGCTACAAATACCATTACATTATTCCCCTATCTACCGATCACATCCTAATCGTTTCTACCCCCAAATAAAAAGAGAGCCTCGATCAAACCGAGGCTCTCAAAATCATTCTATGAAATAAAATTCTTCCAAACATTAGATGGAGAATTCTCTCCATTAAGTATAAATATTTAAGTTCCCTGACGAACCTTCAATCTTACAAGATGCTTCTCCAACACTTTATTCACTTCCGGAGACTTCTCAAGCGCTACCGAATGACCCGCTCTACCTATAACCTCGCATCGTCCATTCTCAACTGCTTTCGCAATGTTCTCGGACAGTTTAATCGTATACGCATGATCTTGCTCGCCTGCAACAGCAAGAACCGGCACGGTTACGCCTTCCAGCTCCTCAAGCACACTCTTTCGATGAATAACCTGGTGAGCCGCATCCCCTATGGATGGCTCAAGTTTTTTCATATAATCTCTCCAGTAGGTACGCTCTCTTTCGAATTCCATCGACCCAAGCGATGCATCACCAAACATGATGTACATCAGCGTATCCACAACTTCCTCCGCCCCATTCTTCTGAAGCTGTGTAACAAGCGGCTGGAACTCCTCTTTCTTGTACTCTGCTTCACCAGAGCTTCCAAGAACAACGCACGAATGAAGAAGATCCGGCCTTCTAGCCGCAAGTCTTAGAGCTATGAAACCACCCATCGAATTACCGATAAAATGACACTTCTCAATCCCAAGACTTTCAATCAACGCAGCAGCATCATTTGTAAGCGTATCCATATCGAGGTTTGCTAAAGAAGACCTCCCGCTATTCCCTTGACCGCGGTGGTCATAGCAAATGACTCTATAGTCTTTTGAAAAATGCTCCACCTGATGTTGAAACATATCTGAGTTAAAAAATAACGAATGACTAAAAACCAAAACCGGTGCATCCTTTGGACCATAATCTTCATAATAGAGCGGTGTTTCGTTCACTTCGATAAACGACACGGTAAACCATCTCCTTTAATATGAATTTTGTTATGGTATAACTCCTACAAAGTTCGCTACTAAACAGCATATCCCTCTTTTATAACTGCCTAATATCAAAACAATAGTGAAGAGAGAAACATTCGACAAATTCTTTCATATATCGGGCAGTGACAGGCACCGTCCTCCACACCACGACCAAAGACACAATTCCACTAAATCTCATTGACCACGCTTCCATAAAAAGGTACCTTTAATATGACACTTATCCTTGCTGTCGTTTATTTTGTATCATACAAGGAGGCTACCGTATGGCAATTTATTCTGAACGAGAAACTTGGAGCACCGCTCAAATGCACGCCCATCAATTAGAAGGATTAAAACGAACAATCAGACACGCCTACCAGAACATCCCTTTCTACCACGAGACTTTCAAGAACATACATATAACCCCAGATGATATCCAGTCACTCGACGACCTGCAACGACTTCCATTTACAAAGAAACATCACCTAAGAGAAAATTACCCTTTCAAGATGCTCGCCTGTCCTATGGACGAAGTTGTCCGCATCCATGCTTCATCTGGGACGAGCGGTAAACCAACCGTAATCGCCTATACAAACAATGATATTCAAAATTGGGCTGATATTGTTGCAAGATCGATCACACTCGCAGGTGGACAAAAGGGAGACATCCTTCATAACGCCTACGGATATGGACTGTTCACGGGTGGTCTCGGTCTCCATGCAGGATCAGAGCGACTTGGCTGCGCAACAGTCCCGATATCAGGCGGAAATACAGCTAATCAAATTACCCTAATTCAAGATTTTAAGCCCAGAATTATTTGCTCCACTCCATCCTATCTCCTCAACATTGGAGAAGCGATGATGATGCAAGGCATTGATCCAGCTTCAACCTCATTACAATTCGCCATTCTTGGCGCTGAGCCTTGGTCGGAAGAAATGAGATTTCAGATCGAAAAATTATTTCACCTGAAAGCAACGGACATTTATGGATTAAGTGAAGTAATGGGACCGGGCATTGCAATGGAATGTGCAGAATGTCAGAATGGCCTCCACATCGCAGACGATCATTTTATCGCTGAAATCATTAACCCTGATACTCTCGATCAAGTCGACGAGGGACAATACGGCGAACTGGTTTTCACTAGCCTTACAAAAGAAGCTCTTCCAATAATAAGATACCGAACAGGCGACATTGCATCCATTACGAGAGAAAAGTGTCTTTGCGGCAGAACAACCACAAGAATGAGCCGTGTAAAAGGACGTATTGATGATATGCTCATTATCAGAGGAGTTAACGTTTTTCCTTCTGAAATCGAACGGTATATTTGTAATCTAGAAGAACTCGTCCCGCACTATCAAATCCACTTGCAGAAAAAAGGCCACTTAGATCACGTAACCTTGCATGTCGAAGTAGAGCAGGAGTTTTATAAAAAGCTAGAAATGAATTTTAACCATCCTATGGCGGTGAAGCTTGTTGAGAGTCTTGGAAAAACTCTTAAAATCAAAACGCTTATATCAGTGGATATCCAATTGAAAGAGCCACACTCAATACCTCGCTCCGAAGGAAAAGCAAAGCGAGTGCTAGATGCCCGTACAAAAATTATTCCTAAAACTTCTATCCATTAATTCAAAACAGGCTGACAATTCCTCTCGTCAGCCTGTTCGACATTTAGCGACATAGTTCGGGTGGTGACAGGCACCGCGCAACCGCGCACCAACATACCACCTACCCCCTAAATAACCGCCCGCTCACCCTCTACCTCAACCACTCGCTTCGTTTCATTCGCTTCCAGTGCAGCTAGAATCACCTGCAACGATTTCATTCCTTCTTCACCACTGACGGCTGGTACAGTATCGTTCGCAATGCAATCCACGAAATTCTCAACCACGTGCGTCGTTTGCTGTCCCCCCGCTTCATTCGTTTGGATTTTCTGAAGCTCATAATTCACGACATCACCGTTTTTGTACTGAACAACCAGTGAATGCTCCGGATCATCCTCTAGGCGAAGCACCGCATTTTCCCCATAGATTATGGTTGAATTATCACCGCCAGAAACGTAAGACCAGCTTGCTGTGAGTGTGCCAATCACTCCCGTCTCCATTTTAAGAATGCACACCGCGTTATCATCCACATCCGTGTTATCCTTCGCCTTCGTTTCTACAAACGCGCCTACCTCCACAATTTCTCCAAGCAAATAGCGCATGAGATCTGATTTATGTACGCCAAGGTCTCCCATCGCTCCGATAAACGCTCGCTCTTTATCGAAGAACCAGCTACCCGCTCCATCAATACTCCACCGTTCAGGTCCAGGATGACCAAACGTGGTGCGGAAGCTGTAGATCTTTCCAATCTCGCCGCCTTGGATCAATTCCTTCGCTTTCACGTGTGACGCGACGAATCGCTGATTATGAGCAATCATTAGCTTTTTGCCATTTATCTCCGCAGCTTCATTCATTGCTTTCGCTTCCTCAATTGAAGTCGCCATCGGCTTCTCACAGAGAACGTGCTTCCCTGCTTTCAAGGCCGCAATCGATACAGGTGCGTGCAACGCGTTTGGTAAACAAACGCTCACCGCATCAATTTCATCATCTTCAAGTAACGTGAGATAATCAGTATATGCCGTGCCGCCATACAAACTAACCATCTCCTCTGCGCGCTCTTTCACCACATCACAAACCGCTACAATTTCCACATTTTCCTCTGCATTGTACTCTGGCAAATGACGCCGTCTCGCAATACTTCCACAACCGATAACCGCTACTTTCAATTTTTTCATTCCCTATCCCTCCATCGTCTCAGATAAACTGTCACTTGGCATTGCATCAGGTTGCTTGCACTTACTCGTCATCTCATAATGCTTACCTTTCACTGAGGATTCATGTATACCATGCATCGTTTCTAGTACATGATAAGCAAGTTCACCATTTGCCCGTGGTTTCCGCTCTTCTCGTAAAGCGTTCACCATGTCCACCACACCAAGCCCACGGCTATTTTCAATCGATCCATGCGTAAGGGAAACTTCCTTCCATTCAACTTCTCCCGCATTTCTTACTAGTACCGGACCGCCGAACGTATTCGGATCAGGTACACTTAACGACCCATTCGTACCGTAGATTTCTAGAAAAGGAGTTTTCGCTCCCCATACATCAAAGCTCGTGATGATCGTACCGATCGCACCATTTTCAAAATCCAAAATGCCTGCAACGTGCGTCGGCGTTTCAACCTTAATCGTCTGTCCAGACTTCGGTTCGCTTGTAATCATCCGTTCAGGCGAGGTGATCCTTGTCGATCCAGTCAGTCGACGAATCGGGCCAATTAAATGAATGAGAGCAGTTAAGTAATAAGGACCCATATCAAACATCGGCCCCGCTCCCTCTCGATAGAAAAAGGCTGGATCAGGGTGCCAGCTTTCCGGTCCGTGACCCATCATGAAGGCGGTCGCAGCAACCGGTTCCCCGATTGCGCCATCCTCGATTAGTTTCTTGCACGTCTGAAGTCCACCACCGAGAAATGTATCAGGTGCAACACTTACTAAAAGACCTTTTTCCTTCGCCTTCGCTAGCACCTTTTGCCCGTCTTCAAGCTTTATCGCTAGCGGTTTCTCAGAATACACATGCTTTCCTGCTTCTAATATGCGTAAACTAACTTCCGCATGTGCCGCAGGAATCGTTAAATTAAGAACGAGTTCTATGGTCGGATCTCCCAAAAGGACATCCACATCCAGAACACGAGCAATCTCATATTTCTCTGCTTTCTCAACTGCTTTTTCGTGATTCAAATCAGCTACTGCAACCACTTCAAGATTCGCATACTCGCGAAGATTCGTTAAATAAATGTCGCTAATGTTGCCACAGCCGATGACACCAATTTTCATTTTCTCCATAATCTCCCACTCCTTTCCAGGTTCCCTAACCTTTCACTGCACCACCCGTTAGTCCTTTTACTACTTTTTCTTGTGAGAACAGGTACACAACGAGCATTGGAAGACTCGCAAGTGTTAATGCCGCCATCAAACCAGGGACATTTACTGAAAACTCTCCATAGAAATCTTGCAATCCTAATGGTAGGGTCATGTTCTCAGGGCTAGATACGAGAACGAGCGCAAAGATAAATTCATTCCACAAATGAATAAAATTATAGATAAAAACCGTCATAAGAGCCGGCGTTAACATCGGCAGAATTATGCGCCAAAAAATACCGAAATGAGAACAACCATCAATCTTAGCAGCTTCTTCTAATGACTTCGGAATTTCTTGCATAAATTGCGTTAAAATAAAGATCGAAATCGGTAAACTGAAAGCAATATAAGGTCCAAGTAAAGCTAGCAATGAATCATACAACCCCATATTTTGAGACAGCTTAAAGATCGGGATAAGCGTGGCATGAATTGGTAGCATCATTCCTGATATGAAAAGAAGAAATAAACCACGGTTAAACTTGAAATTCATTCTACTTAATGGATAACTTGCTAGAGCAGCAATTAACATAACCGCCACAACTGCCACAACCGAAACTAGGATACTGTTTAAAAAATAACGAGTTAGCCCCATCTGGAATACATCCGCGTAGTTACCCCACTCGATCGAGGTGAAAATAGCAAATGGTCTTTCAAAGAAAGTGCTTTGATCTTTTAATGAGGTCGAAATCATATAAACAAATGGATAACCTGTGAAAACCAAAAGCAATAATCCGATTAGATACAAAGGCATCTTCCTGAGTGATTGCACCATTAGAAAGCTCCTTTCTTCTTGCGGTTATAATCAACGATTTGGATCAGTACAGTAACAACGAGCGCAATGAGAAACATTAGAAACGCAATCGCACTTGCATAGCCCATATTGAAGTTAATAAAAGCCTGCTTGAACATATAAGTGCCCATCAGCTCTGTTGCGTGATTCGGTCCACCACCAGTCATAATATAGAAAATATCAAAAGCCTTTAAGGATCCAACAATGGCTAGAATGGATGAACTCACAATGGTTGGCATAAGCAAAGGTAACGTGATGTGGAAGAACTTCTGCCAGGAATTCGCTCCATCGATTTGGGCAGATTCATAGAGTTCCTCTCCTATCCCGACCATAGCTGCCTTAAATAGGATCATATAAAAAGGTGAGAACTGCCAAACGACTACTAATAAGATCGCAATCAACGATGTGTTTTCATCACTAAGCCATGCTACATTTTCAAAGCCAAGTAAATTCACAATCTGATTAATAATCCCGTTGATTGGGTCAAACATATACACCCATAAGAGGCCGATCGCAACCGTAGACATTAAGAATGGAAGAAAATAAACGCTACTAAACAAGCGAATGCCTCGTATAGGCGCAAACAGCATCAGCGCCATGATCATGCCGAGTGGAATTTGGACAAAGACAGACGTCAGAACAACCCATGCATTGTTCGTAAGCGAAGTCCAAAAGACGGCATCGTTAAATAATTGAACGTAATTATCGAGGCCAATAAACGTTTTGTCATTCGTTCCATCCCAGCTGTAGAAGCTATAACCTAATGTCGATAAAATGGGGTAAATCACATAGACAAGATAAACAATAAGGGCTGGCGCTGTGAATAAACCAATCGTGACCGCTTTTCTCATATTGCGCTTCTTCATTCCGTGAGCCACTCTCGCCGTCTCGCTTCTTCTCGCCACTTCAGCTGTTTCCATATGTAAAGCTCTCCCTTCTGTAGATAAGAAAGAGGGGACTCATCCCCTCCTTCACTTATTCAAGAAGCTCTTCTGCCTTGGCTTCCATTTTGTTAGCTGCTTCTTCTGGCGTCATTGATAGACCGAATAGTGCCTGCGTCGTATCTTTATGAAGTTCAGCAAGCTCTGGAGGAAGTGTCTGGTCATAAGGCATTTGAATATGAGAAGCATTCTGAGCTACATCATAGAACTGCTTTACAAATTCATCCTCAGGAACAACATCTTTTACAGCTGACAGCGTTCCCGTGCGATCCGTGAATTTCTGTGCTGTTTCTTTACTCGTTAACGCTTGAATAAACTCAGCTGCTAAATCAGGATTTTTAGATTCTTTTGCAACTGACCAAACCGGTCCAGTGGCACCACCGACTTGCGTTTCATTTCCTTCCCCACCTGAAATCGTCGGGAATACGAAGAATCCAAGTTTATCCTCGAACTGTGGAGCTTCTTCTCTCACGTTATTTAAGAAAGAAATCGTCATATCCATCATCGCAGCTTGCCCGGAGTACATGAGCTGTCGACCGCGGCCTTCATCGTAAGGAATACCGTTAAATCCAGCATTAAATGCATCCATCTTGACGAGATCTTGAATATACTCACCCGCTTCAACATAAGCAGGGTCATCAAAACCGCGTCCTTCGCGATTAAATGCGCTCTCGAATAAATCTGGTCCACCAATTCGACTTGCAAAATTCATTAAATAGTACGCTCCTGGCCATTTCGTTTTATTCGTTAACGCAAGTGGCGTCACATCATTCTTTTTCAGCGTCTTAATCACTTCAGTAAATTCCTCATACGTCTTTGGTTCTTCAAGATCATACTTTTCAAAGATTTCTTTGTTGTAAAAAATCACATCGAGCGATAAACCCAATGGTACACCGTACACCTTTTCATCGAATGTCCCGTTATTTAATGCCATTTCTAAGTAATGATCTTGATCGATATTTTCAGTAATATTTTGCACATTTCCCTGATCAACGAAATGCTTCAACCAGCCGCCACCCCAGCTCTGAAAGATATCTGGTGGATTTCCACCCGACATCGAGACAGCTAATTTCTGCTTGTAAGCATCGTTTGGTGTTTGGAGTAACTTCACCTTCACACCATCATGTTCTTCTTCAAACTGCTTCGCTACTTCCTGAAAAAGCTTTTCCCGTTCACCCGTTTCAATGTGCCAAACTTCAATTACCTTCTCATCCCCGTTGCCAGAATCAGAACTTCCAGATGCTCCCTGGTTCCCCCCACATGCCGCTAACAGCAACAACACCAAAACTGATAATAAAGCCGTTACTTTCTTCATGCTTTACCCCCTAATTTGTAGTAATGACTATATAGCAACTGATCAAGAATGCTTACTAAGGAAATAGTTCATACTCATTTCAATACTTTCGATAGGAGAGCGCTTACATTTATCTTGTTCAACAATCCACCAGTCAACGTTAGACACATCGCCTTGATTGAGGACTCCATTAAGGTCAACCCCTCCTGTGCCGAGCTCAGCGAAGAATTGCTCCCCATCCGTGGTCATGTCTTTCAAATGAACAAGAGGCGTGCGATCTTGATATCGCTTCATCCACTCTACCGGATTTTCCCCAGCCCGAGTGAGCCAATAAATATCAAACTCCGCCTTCACCCACTCTGGATTCGTTTCATCTAAAATGGTCTCAAGCGCCGTTTTACCATTCGACAGCCTCTCTAATTCAAAATCATGATTGTGATAACATAACGTGATCCCTTCTTTCGAGCACTCTTGTCCAATGTCATTCAAGCTTCGAATGACCTCCGAATATCCTTCCTCTGTTCGCATTTCAGGTGCAAGAAACGGACAAACAAGCTTGGTACTTCCAATTTCATGCTGATACGCTATCACACTACTTAAATCTTCCAATAGTTTATCGAGAGGAATGTGGCTAGAAGCTGCCATTAATCCAAGGTCATCCATTACTTTCTTCAAATCCTTTGCAGACATATCGTAATACCCTGCGAACTCCACACCTTGATAACCGATGTCCGAAACCTTTTTCAAAGTACCAATAAAGTCCTTTTCACTTTCCTCTCGTAACGTATACATCTGTACTGCAACAGGTATATTTGCCATTTACTATCTCTCCTTTAATAGTTGATTAGTTTAAATCAGCTGATAGTCCGTTCTTCACCTCCTGGAAATAGTAGACTTCATAAATGTAATGGATTACATTTATGAATATAATTGTTTGCTAAAGGGCTTGTAAATAAAGGTTTCTCCACCTCTTATAAAGTAAACGATTACATTTCAGTGAAACAGAATAGTCATCAAGACTAAACCTGCTTTTTATAACCGCATGACTCTCTGATAATAAGTTTCGTATCAAGCACGTGCTGCTTTTTCGTTAAGGTTTCACCATTAATTTGCTTCAAAAGGAGTTCCATAGATCTTTGTCCCATTTCCATAAAAGGTTGCGCTACTGTCGTAAGCGACGGCTCAAAGATATCTGAGAACTGAATGTTATCAAAACCAACAAATGCAATGTCTTCCGGTACTCTAAGCCCGTGAGCTTTTACCGCTTTAACGGCCCCCATCGCCATGCTATCATTTGCAGCAAATATAGCTGTAGGAGGGTTTTCCAATGCAAGAAACTTATTCATCTGATTGTAACCAGAATCGTACTTATGATCTCCCTCTTGAATAAGTACACCATCGACTCCTATGCCGTGCTCAAGAAGCGCCTGTCGATAACCTTTTAATCGATCCCGACTTAACGAAATATCTAACGGACCTGTAATCATTCCAACTCGTTGATGTCCAAGCTGCAGTAAATGCTCCACAGCATTACGTGCACTGCTAATATTATCAATGGCTACAGTAGGAACGTTGAGACCTGCAATAAAGTCAGATGTAAGCACAACAGGATATTTGTCAGCAATGTCGGTAATAACGTTGTTATCCAACCTCGTTGTTAATAATATCACCCCATCTACCTGTTTCTGCTTCAACTCTTCAAGATAACTGTAAGCTTTATCCGGATCTTGATAGGTATTTCCAAGAAGCACTTTGTAACCCGATTGATGGGCGATCAAGTCAATTCCGGCAATCATTTGCGGAAAAACATTATTCTCAATAGAAGGAACCATCACGAGGATTGTCTTTGTTTCAGTCCTTCTAAAATAACGAGCCAGAACATTTGGCTGATAGTTTAATTCTTCAATTGCCTGAAGCACTTTCGTTCGCGTCTTTTCTTTTACAGCATCAGGATTTTGAATTACCCTGGACACAGTAGCTGTTGATACATTCGCAAGCTTTGCTACATCTGTCATATTCGCCATTTCAATTATCTCCCTAGTGTTTAAAATAGTATCTTTATTTTAAACTATAAATGGCTGATAGTGAGAATTCAAGCAAAATGTAATGGATTACATTTAGTGAACCGATTATCTATTTCCTGCAACTGATGCTCATTATAGAGAATAAATAGGCAAACTTCAATAGATTTCAGAAAATTTATTTAATTAAATTAATTAGAATGCACTTACGATACTTAGATCCCCCTCTCCTCGGATCTAAAATTCATTCTAAACAAATCCACAAAAAAGAGCCCAACGTAACCTAACCATTGGACTCTCAAAATTAATGTGACCTTAACGTTGCGAGAAGTTTGCCACCTACTTGATTAACAATAGGGTATTTTTTATACCTTCTCCACATTGTGGAGACAGCATCGCTGCTCTTCAACACTTCTTTGAGCGTTTTTCTTCTTGTTACTTCTTTCTCTTTTTTCTTAATTTCAGAAAAGATCCTTGAGCTGTTACCATCATCAATATAGTTAAAGTACTCAAATCGCTTGCTGCTAATTTCAGGTTTTTCAGCGAAATTCGTGCTCGCATACTCTTCGAATTTTGAAACTAACGCTGCGGAAGAGTATGCGACATCTCCAAATAATTCTTTGTTAAGATCCATATAACTTCCCTGCAATTCATTATACTTACTCAAATCAAAATGGAAAAATAGCACTGGCTTCTTTTGATAATACATTTCCCAGGCGACACTGGAATAATCCGTAATTAACATACTGGAGCGCATCAGGAGATCATTAATCTTTTCCTCACCGAATTGAATGACTCTTACATGCTCATTTTCACTAGTAAAATGGGCGACATAGGGCATGAATTTAGGATGAACATAGAAATTGAGAAGCAAATTATTTTTCCTTAGCGTGTCATGTAGCTCATTAGAGTTTAGCAGAGCATTATAAGCTTTATAGTAATCGGATAGCACAAATTCGCCTTCTTCTACTTCATCAAGCCAATTCCGCCAGGTCGGCATAAGAAAGACCTCTTTTTTCCCGCTATCGGTTGGCTCTTGGGAACGGTCTTCTACTACATCCCATCTTGATAAGCCCGTCACAATAATGTTCTTCGCTTTATATCCAAAGTGGTCCATGACGATTTGCTTTTCAAAATCGGAGGACACAACGAATAAATCAGCTGAATTCGCTGAACCAACCTTAAACGTATTTTCTACCTTCTTCAGTCCCAACACACCGTGCTGTAGAAAGACGTAGCGCTTACTATTCACATAATCACGAATCGGTCCACGAGCCACCCTCCAGGCATAACCGTGTCCCTTCGCTTCAGATGAAACAATCACTTTGGAAGATAGGATTAAGAAAAGGTGTTTAATGCTCATGAAATAAACGACTCGTTCCTTATAAGGAATTAAATTGCGTTCATCTTCAGACCCTTTTTTAATAACATAGTAAACCTTCTTACCTTTATGTTCTTCAAAGCAATGTTTAAAGAAGTAATAGGCATTATCTTGCGCTGTTTCTGAATATTTCTCATGAATTAACCAGGTAGGTTTCCAAAACGCATTCCAGTAGAAAAGGATATACAAATAGTACGCAATGTACTCATTCATTTTGTACTTTATGCTCTCATATTCGCCTTTATAGCGATAAGTGATACTAACCCCACCATTAATCGTGATATAGGGATAGATCATGTAGCCATTGGATTGATTTAAAGTGTATTTCCCCATCCGATGTTTCAATTGCTTATGAATAAGTAAATTATCACTAACTACTCTAATTAATCTCGTCTCGTGATTATTTACTTTTACTGAAATAAAAAAGTCCCAATAAAACTGTTCAAATTCAACTTCATTTAATTGAATGCGGAAACTTACTTTTTGTTTATTAGCGGACGTTTCCACCACTTTATGATAAGGTACACTTACTCGTTTACTCTTATCACTACGTAGCCTTAAGACGAGCTCCTCCACTTCGAAGCTTTTTATTCTTTTCATTGAAACCGTAGCCGTCAACTGCAGTTCACCATTTTGTTTAAGATTCAAACGATGAAGAGAAACGTTACCAGGATACTTACTTTTTAAATATTGCTCCTCAGTACTAACGTAAAATGAAAATTCATGATCATTTGTTAAATAAGGTGAAAGATAAAGATCCTCCGTTATAGGAAGATGACCGACATGCCGTTCGAGGTGGTTGAGAGGGTTATTATACTCACCGACTCTTCTTACCTCAACTAGGTTAGCGT
The DNA here is from genome assembly GCF_056173645.1 of Anaerobacillus sp. QJM3NY_32. Taxonomy (NCBI): domain Bacteria; kingdom Bacillati; phylum Bacillota; class Bacilli; order Caryophanales; family Bacillaceae; genus Anaerobacillus; species Anaerobacillus sp. QJM3NY_32. The sequence goes on from NZ_CM149684.1 coordinate 3,893,154, forward strand.
GCCGAATTTCAACAAAAAGATCCCAACGGCTTGTGTTAGTAAATAATCCATTGAATTGGCTTATAGACACGCCGATTTCTTCCACTGAACCATGTAAATGACGGGACACCTCCAAATTCACGATCTCATCTCTTTTACGTTTCTTCAAATAAAATTGAATTTCATTCGCATATTCGATGAAATTCGTAGAAACATCAAATAAGATGCTATCGTGCGTAACACGTAAGTTCTGAGCATGAAGCTGCCCCTTCACTATTTTTGTAGATAAAGGTTGCACGATTGGGGTCACTTGACTATTCTCAAAAGTTAACGAATAAACTTCAAGAATATTTCCACGCTTAAAATGAAGTTGAAGCTCACCTTCTCCATTTACAAAGTCATTCGTGTTTTCATTATGCATTGTTACAGATTTATCTTCTGGATGATAAGATGAAGGGATCTTTCGGGAAGTTAAATCATTCGTGTGAACCATTACTGGTGAAGAAGGAAAGTACTGATTGATATGTAGAATGAGACGGTTGTCTTCTTCTTTCATGGAGATGACCTGACTTTGGAAATGAACAACTTCAAAACTAACTTTTTCTAACTCACTTATACTCCCTATATGCAAGGAAAGTTCATTCCGATCCGTAAGATAAGGAATCCAAGAGTTCTCCTCCATTTCAACAATCGGTTTCAAATACCTTTGTGCTCTAGAAGCTATCGGAGCTTGATAGACACCAATCCTCTTTCTATCCATACTTTTACTTCGACCATTTATTATAAAGAAATCCCATTTTCCTGAGCTTAACCCACTGAAATTCTCTTTAAATAAGCTGAAATTAATAAAAGAACCTACTCTTTCTTGTTTAAAATCCGGCCAAATATATTCTTCATTTTTACGATTTATAAGACATAGATTGAGAGATTCTAAATCATGAATTTCTTCATTTTTTATCTGGAAACTTAACATCTCTCCATCCCATCGCACATCGTTTAGTGCAATAGTTCTTTTTTCAACTTGATGACGTTTAACAAGCATATATCTCTTCCTTTGTACCATTAATTTTCCTTTTAATTAGGCAAAAACAGCTATTTATTTTCACACTCAACTAGACGCATCATAGATCTTTATCCATAACAATAGCCTGAACGTAATTTACAATTTCTTTACAAAGAATAAATTAAAAAAATACCTCGTTTTCTATTTTCAAAACAAAAGATCGTTTGATTGAAATAACGGTAAAAAACTCTACTCCCTTAAAAGAGATGTAAAGTCGAATGATTGGATAGTCGTTTTCGGATTCCATTTATACCCATTTAAAACCAATGATAACCAACACATAACGTTAATATTACCACTTATAGATTCGTTTTCAAGCATATCTGACTAAAAACTAGTCAATTAGTCATGCATGTGTCTATTCTCATAGATTGAGATCCGCTTCTTATCACACTAATTTTAACGGAGATATTGATACAAAAAAAACCCATCACCTAAATATGATGGGTTCTTTACGTTCATTGGAATGGATTAATCAAACGTTTAATTAATTCCAAGTTCCTGTTGATTCAGCATCTTTGTTTTAACAACAGGGCCTTTTATCCCCTCGATGTTGATGACAATTAACCTTACTAGCTTACTAATGAAAACCGACGTTCCAAGCACTAGGGTGAAGATAAGTACAATATATTCTTTTTGCCATACCGCATCTGGCAAAATACTTGAATACGCGAAAATCATGAATGGAAAGATAAAATAGAGGCCTATTGTGTTTTCCCCAATGGAGTGCAAGAAAATATCCAACAGCACCACTTTTCTAACTGATCGATAAATCCCTACCAAGGTTATCGTTATCACAGGCACCGTTATCATAAGAAACCATTCTGCCTGATAGATAGAGCCATTCATCAAATAGTAGGTAACCTCGAAAACAATTAATCCAATCAATGGTACAAGTCCGAATCGATTGAATTTCTCTAGAAAGTTCTGTACAGAATCCCAGTGCCGAGCTAAGTAACCTCCAAGAACAAAGAAGAAAAGCCATTTCAAAAGCAAACCGTCTTGGGCCAGAAATGCATTACCTTCCGTTAAGACTGGAGATACGAAATAGTAATGAACCAGTCCAGTAATAACTAATAGAATCGACCAACCAACTTTAGTTTGAACAAGCTTCAGTAAAGGGAGAAATAGAAGAAATTGTAGAACGACTGAAATAAAAGACAAGTGATAGAATGAATCCCCCATGGCAAAAGTAAGAATAGAATCTTTCCAACCGGTAAACATCTCTACGTTCATGGCTACTTTTGCAAGAACAAGATAGAAAAGGCTCCAGAGAACGAATAGAAGAATAACCTTAGAAACTTCAAAAGCACCTAATCGCTTCTCCTTCTTCGGCGATGGTTTAAATAGATATAAGCTAACGATCACTGCAAACATCGCAATCCCAAATTGACTGAGTTGATAAGTAATAGAGCTAATCTCATTCAATGACTGTCCTTCTCCAAAGAAAAGCATTTCCAAAACATGAACGAGTATTAGAAATAAACAAGTAATCGCACTTAGAAAAATGATTTCGCTTTGACCTTGATTCGTTCTCTGCATGAGCTCACATCCCGTTGTGGTTTGACTTGATACCTCTATTATAAGGATGTGACTCTCGCTGTGGAGGGATAATGGCTATTCTTTACAAAACATTAATAGAGCTGACATGATCCTTACAATGCCTTGATCCGCACTAAATAATATTCTCGAAAGAGCAAGAATAGCCTTCGACAAATATCGGGGAGTGACAGGCACCGCGAGCCGCAACCGCACCACCGACAGCAAAAATAAGACTGCTAAGCTACGCTTAGCAGTCTTATTCCATTCCATCAACTCGCTTCATTCGCAACAAGATACACTTTCTTGTTCCTTTTAACAAGAAAGACATATGCTCCTACGGCAATCAGTTCACATGCTGCAATCACAAGAGCCATTGATAAACCACCTTCCCCTAATCCTACAATTGGGGCAACAATAGCACCGAGAAGAAATGGTAATAAACCAAGTAATGCTGAAGCACTTCCGGCATGCTCAGCTTGATTTTCAAGTGCTAGTGAAAAGACGGATGTATTCACCACACCTACACTTGAGACGGTGAAAAACAAAAGAATGCAAACATAGATAACAGGTGCATCCATTGCGATCACCATTAGCAATAAAACACTGCTGATCATAGCTTGCGATAAACCGTAAACAAGCAGGCGACTCTCTCCTACTTTTCCGGCAAGCCTTCCTGTAGTTTGGGTCGCGATGATTAGTCCAACGCCGTTCAACGCAAAAACAAGACTAAACATTTGAGCAGAAAGTCCATACACTTCTTGAAGCACGAATGTGGAACCTGAAATGTACGCAAACATCGCACTCATCACAAATCCTTGTACGAGCACATAACCGAAAAAGATTTTATCTTTAAAAAGAAGTCCGTACGTCTGAAGAACCTCTTTGAACCCTCCTGTTTTTCGCTTATTAACAGGCAGTGTTTCTTTTAAACCAAATAGAACCGCAAAAAACATAATGGCGCCGATCACAGTTAATACGCCAAAAACACCACGCCATGATAAAAATTGGAGAAGCTGTCCGCCTGCAACTGGCGCAGCTATTGGTGCAATTCCATTCACAAGCATAAGTAGGGCAAAGTACTTCGTCATCTCTGTTCCTGAGAACTTATCACGTAGACTCGCTCTTGAAATCACCATTCCGGCTGCACCTGAAAGTCCCTGAAGTAAACGAAGGGCAATGAATGGCCAGATCGACGTCACAAAGAGACAAAGTAACGAAGCGATCGTATAAATAGTTAGTGAAATGATGAGAGGCTTACGTCTTCCCTGTATATCACTAAATGGTCCAACCACGATTTGCCCCAGCGCTAAACCAATTAAACAAGCTGTTAAACTTAGTTGTGCCATAGACGCATTGGTTTGCAAATCATCAGCCAACGTAGGAAGTGCCGGTAAATACATATCAATTGTTAAAGGACCAAACGCACTAAGAGCACCAAGTATAAAAATAAAGAAATAGATGGATTTCTTTGAACCGCTTGAGGTCGCTGTTAATTCTTCTTGTTTCATAATTGCTCTCCCCTCAATATCTTATAACAGAACAATCATAAACCCTCCAGTAACTGGAGGGTCAAGTTTTTTATTATCTTGAAGAAGAATTTAGTGGGAAGAGTAACTGAAAAGAGATAATGAATTTGTGAATTCAGCGTATCCTTAACCTCCATTTATGTAGAACCGACTCACTCCTTTTACCCCTTAGCACTCATATATGAACTAACCTTCTTCATTCTCGCCGATCTTTTATCATACGTTTTAGTTCTTCTGTTTCACTTAGCTGTTGCTCCTGGTAAGTCATGATCTGAGACAGTCCAAGCAGAATAACCCCAAAGAATAAGCTACTCCCAATAACGTTCACACCACCAAACCAGGATTGAGATACATTCCATACAATGATCCCAGTGATTACTCCAAAAATAAGAATCATCCAACCCACTAAGAAGGCGGCCACTTTAATCCCACTGTCTCTCTTTGTATTCATGATAGCACCTCTTTTTTTTCTTATTTTAACACGAACTGGTAAATAACTGGATATGAATAGCAACCATCTAACACGAAAGAAGGCACTAAGAACTCGTTTCTATCAAACTAAAAAGCACCCCTGGAAGTAACCCAGAGATGCTTTAATATACCTTTTCGAATTGTCATTATTTCTTCAACAACCGATTAATAACATCTTTATCAAACGACTTATACCCCTGGGATATAGCCCAGTCCATCATATCCTTACGATCAGGATGATTCACATCATTAACAATTTGGAGGAATTCTTCAAATCCTCCTTCTCCACCTACATCTTCAGGAGGAGCATTTCCTCCCCCATCAAGGCAAACAGAATAATTTAAATCTGAATTTTGAATGACTCGTTCTACCTCAATTTCATGCACCCAGTAATCTCCATAATCGTAGGTATACACCATGCGAGCAGGCAGATAATCCGAAAGTTTCTTTCCTCCCTCTAATGCCATTGGCGTTTCTCCTTGAAAGTCAAATGCATGCTTACTACTGACTAAGTTCATAAGTGGACGATTATTATTTTTATCTGCTTCCAAAGGATAAATCATGAAATCATGAAGATGAGCATTCATCCACCCAAAAGTGGTTTGTAAAATTCTATGGAAACTCGAAAAGGTTGTATTCGTCGGTACTCTTAACCTTCGCCATACATTATAATCCCTGAGTTGCAGCGTTACCTTCAGAACTACCGCCTCTATACTAAAAATCTCCCCACCTGAAAGCTCTTCTAAGTCTTTGTACAATTCCTCATTTGGTACAATGTAGCTATTCTTTCCGTTTCCATACAACGTATTGCTAACCCATTGACTCAATTCTTCTTGGATAATTGTATCAGGGTCAATCATATCTTCACCGAATTCCACGTTTTCACAAGCTTTGTTTAATCTCGCAACCGTTGTGCGATTTTTAGTTTTGGCATAAGTCGTCTGTCCCGCGTTCTGAACGACTTGATCAATAATCTCTTTCTTAATCCCTTCTGCCGCATACACTCGTTCAATTCCTTTAAGTAATAGCTGATCCAATTGCTTAAAGTCTTTCGCTTTTACACCATATAGTACAATTGCATAGCGATTTTGATCATTAACGAAAACTACTACCTTTTTCCGTCCAAGCTTAATGACGTTAGCATGCCAGGAATGTAAAGGTTCCTCATCTACATCTATCGCTACGTCGTCTTTCACTTCATCTAATAGTTTTTTGGTACATTGAATTAGCATGTAAGAGCTCCTTTTTAAAGTTGATTTAGAAAAAGACCCACTCAGTCAGTAAATTTCGCTTCATGTATTCATTCTCTAACTCCAGAAGTGTTTCGTCAAATGGCGAATGACTTATATCGTTATGAATGAAACTAGTATTCCACTCTAACTCCCCCTGCAACTCAAACCAGTCCACTGCTTTACATAAAATAAAACGGCGGGAGTTAAACAAACGTTTGTTTAACTCCCGCACCATTCATTTAATCGTCTTTTGAAACCCTCTTAACCTCTTGAAGCAACGGCTCATACAGGTCTGAACCTTTTTTTACATAATGAAGTTCCTTCACCCCAGGTACCTTCAGGTGTATTGCTCCGCTTTCCTTGTTGTACCACAACCTTAATCCATCAAGAAAAACGGACTTTTCTGTTTCGGAAACTTCTAGTTTCATCATTTATCTCTCAATCCTTTCTTTAGTTTAGTAGTGCTCATCAACAAATACCTGCTCTTCATCAGCAGACAATAACCGACTCGCCTTTCCGACTGACCCGTTATTCAAGCTCCAGAGCTCGTTATGAACGTAGACCGCATTTTCAAAATTTCCGTTTTTCCATTTCATTAACGCTTGCTCATATAAGTCGTAATGTTCATATTCTCCCTTACCTTCGACTTGATCCAGAATGGCGAGCATGTCGTCAATACGCTCATCGGTCATTTCAACAAGCGTCCATTTTTCATCAGCAAAAACTTTCTGATGTGTCATGCCGTGAAGAGTGTTCATAAAATGTTGTTCACTCGGTATATCATTATTCGCTGTTGAATCCGATCCATCATCAATATAGCGTTCATGATCAATCTCATCTGCCGCTTCTGCTGAGCCCTCATCAGATGCTTCAGTTACGCCTTTGTCTTCTAGTAAAGTTGTATTCATATCTGAGATAAACCAATAGCCAAGTCCAAGAGCCAAAAGGACGATTGATACGATTGAAATCAGTATTGTTTTAGTGGATGGCATGTTTGGGACAACTCCTTAGTATGATTGTTCGTTCAATTTATCTTTTCGTGCTAGATCTATGATTCCAGCCAGGTTAACGATACTTTGCTTAAGGACGACATATTGTTGTTCAATTTCTCTCGCTTTTTCAATGCTATCGTCTTCAAGAGATGCGGAGTCGTTTGCAAGAGTGTCCGCTTTTGTATAGATTTTATCTATCTCGCTTTTTAATGCCGGAAGTTCATCCGAATAGTTCATCGCTAGTTCCATCCGATCTCTCACTAACGCACTCCGATCATGGATTTCTTTAATACCATCAACGTTCACAACCCACCTAAAATCAACTTCATTATTATAGACTCCCACGACAGGAGGCGATAAAAGTTCGACTTCTATGTCAGCTGCCTTTTCATTGATATATCCCATAACGACGCCCATATATTGATCTTCTGTCGGAAGAGGTTGATCGTCAACTTCAGGGTCTCTTTGCCCCCAATTAATACTCGAAATATATCCAGTATCTTTCGAAAAACTATAACCATTCTCGTATTCAATATTGGACGGAATTTCTGAATCCTCCAATGAAATGCGATTTTCTTCTGGCAACTCCCATTTCAATAAATAGTCATAAATTTTTTGGTAATGCTCATCAGGAAATTTCCTTTTATCAAATTCAGCTTGTTCATTCTCCATTTTTTTCTCTACTTCATCATCACCAACAGATAAATCTGGTTGTTCTTGTTCTTCTTTTTCCAGCCCTTGTTCTGTTCCAAAATAATTAGCAACTCCATTAGACCCAAGAATAAATACCAAAAGTAAACAAGTAACGAAAGATAGAGCTGGGACCAATCGTCTTGGTTTCCGCTTGGAAGAACGACTATGAATTACGGTGTAATAAATCCGCTCCTTCTCCCTCTCACTCACCTCGCCCTTCTTCAATACCGTTCCATCCATATCCTTACGAAGATTTTTCAGCTTGTCCTCCATCTACTCAACCTCCTTATAAAGCTCACGAAGTTGCAATTTAGCACGCCTTAATCTTGTTTTAACCGTCTCTGTTTTAATACCTGTTAATTCTTCTATTTCCTGAAGACTTAAATCCTCATAATAGAACAATATAATCACTTCTCGATATTTCACCGAAAGCGAAAGAACCTTCTGAGAAATCTCTTCCCCTTCGCTCTTTTGAACGAGTATCTCATCAAGCCCAGTGGCCACCTCCACCTTTTCATCCTCGCGAAAAGGTACTATCGACCTGAACCACTTACTTTTCAAATAATCTTTGCATCGATTGACCGTAATTTTAAACAACCAGGTTTTATAGCTACTTTCTCCCCTGAAATGATCTATGTTTTTAAAACAAGAAATAAATACTTCTTGCGTAATATCATCCGCTACCGCCCAATTTTTCACGTATGTATAAGCAAGCCGCTTAATCTGCTCGGCAAAGTCATCAATCAACTCCCTAACGATTTCATTTCTCTCAAACTCATTGTCTGTTTTTTTCTCCCCCAACTAGCTCCCCCCTGGATTCACCTGTATGATAGACGACTTACCTTTCGTTATCGGTTCAAAAATATACCATCTTTAGCAGTTTACGACCAGAATTAATATCAAATTTTATCTAGCTAAAGATATTCAACACAAAAAAGAACCGCAGGAAGTTCGGGGGTTCCTGGGGTTCTTGAGTTGATATTTCGTTTTCAAGTACTGACATTCTTTCAACCAAATGATCAGCTCTTCAAAGAACGAATGATACAATTTTGAATAGCTCTTTTATTTTCGCACAAGCATATTCTTCTTCACATACGCCCAGTTCTGCGGAAACGAAAAGCGAAGCCTCCAGTAAGTCGTACCCAGCAAACCATAAACTTGCATTTGTTTGTATTTGGCTGTGACGCTTTGGATATCTTCATACCAAACTGAGTGCGACGTATTTGCAAAGGTGTAGCGGTAGTTTGGCGCCTGTGCGGTTTGGTTGTATTGAATCGGAATCCACGCATTGACTGCTCGATTCTGGGCTATTTGCGCAGAAATCATTTGAGCTGGTTTAGACTGAATCGGCACCGTCCAGTCATATCCATACAAACTCATCGCCATCATGACTTTGCGAGCATCGATCTCCCCAGTGGCGTAAGTTAATACCTGTTCGATCCACCACACAGGTGAGATCGGGTCAGCTGGACCAATCGCGTAACCGTAGTCAATCGTCATAATGGAAACTATGTCCACAACCTCACCAACCGCCCTGTAGTCAAGAAAACCGACTAAACGGTTTGTTGGTATGTCGCTGCTTTTGGCATGCGCATTGAGTTGGAGTGTTAGATTACCCAGCCCTTTCTTTAACTCCATTAAAAAGGAGGTAAAATCATTTCTTCTCTCAGGTGGAACGAATTCGAAATCAATACTAATTCCTGCATAGCCTTTTTCTTTTACTTTCGCAACGAGATTTCGAACGAGTGTTGCTCTTCTTTCTTTATTTTGAAGAACCGTAGCGGCTAACTCCGCACTAAACATTTGCACGTCATAGTTACTGATGACAAGTAATGGCTTAATGTTCAACTGTTTCGTTTGCTTTAAGATTAGATCATCATCGATTGTAATAAGCTCGCCTTCAGTCGTGAATGAGTAAGTGAAGATAGCTAAATAGGTTATAGAATCTGCTAATTCATTCAACGTTTCTAAGTAAGGTGAGCCTTCTATTGCATCAAAGAAGACGAGGGTTTCCATAGGATATTTCTGCATAGTAGGAATCCGAATTCTTGCACCGATTGGAATCGTTGTCGGATTAATATTAGGATTAGCCGCAACGATTGCTAGCACGGATGTTTTATATTTTTGAGAAAGGTTCCAAAACGTATCTCCCTCTTTAATTTGATAATATCGCTCAGGTAACTCCTGATCGGGGATATACAAATTCAAGCCAGGGACAAGCCGATCAGAAACGAGACCGTTCACTGTCTTCAAAGTGGAGATTGGGACACCATAGGTCATTGAAATGCGCCAAAGATTATCCCCCATTATTACTGTGTGGACCGCCATTGAATCTCCTCCCAATTATGCAGCAGACTATACTGTTAGTGTATTTTGGGAAGGAGAAGTTCATGAATCATCCTATATTTCGACATAACTTTTCATACTTCGGGCGGTGACAGGCACCATTCACCATCAATCCAACGAAAGAATATCATCCTCTACACCAGGTCCAACAGCACTTGTTCCACCTAAAATAATATAATCAGTCGTTTGCTCTTCTTTGAAGAATTTATAAGTAGACTCTGGTAGTTGATTTTTCTTAGTTAGAATCGTAGGTGCACCAAACTTGGCTGCTAAGACAGACCCAGTCAAAGCATCAGCAAATCCTTCACCCGTCGCTACAAAGACGCCGTATGTGGGTAGCTTCAGCTTCTTCGTAACAGCTATTGATGTTTCATAACGATCATTTCCTTGTATCCTTGTTGCCGATGGAAGTTGTTTTTTCACTTTCTCACTAATCGCATTCGGGCCGCCAATCACGTACGTTTTCGTATAACTTGCCATCGCATCCTTTGTTGCTTTTGATAATTCATTTGTATCCGTTAGAAAGATTGGGTGACCGTACATAGCTGCATATGGAGCCATGGAAAGAGCATCAGGGAAGTTCCCACCATCAACTACGACTGCCGTTCGATTTGGTAGAAGCGTCTCCGCGATCGCAGCTGCTGTTTCGTATCGATTCTCTCCTTGAATTCGATTAACGGTTAACTTCATATCTTTTTTTAATTCATTTTCTACCGCTGACGATATAGCATTCGGTCCACCAAGAATCGTTACCTTCTTCACGCCGAAATCTTTCATTAAATTCCTTACGCGCTTATCAAGCTTGGCTTTTGGAGTTAGAAGAATCGGTGCATCCATTTGGAATGCTAGCGGTGCCCCTGCTAGTGCATCTGGAAAAGTAGAACCGGTCGCAAGAACCACATTATCTGCTCCATTTGGCCACCCTGCTCTAGCAATCTCGATCGCCGTTTCATAGCGATCGTCACCTGAGATGCGATCAATATACTCCATATTCATGGCAGATAAAGCATACATGCTATCTGAACCACCGCCATTTAAATCAAGAGCTCCTATATAATAAGTTCCTTCTGGAATCACATATAGTTGAATTTGAACTCCGTCGTAAACCTCATTAACATCTGGAGTTAACCAGTCCCCATGTCCATCAGCAAGAAGGAAACCGAGGTCAATCCCACGTTGTGAAGCGCCTGAAACAACCAATTCTATCGGATTTTTCACTTCAATTTGATAGACGTCAACATCATCCCATTCAAACGTGCCATACACCGTATCATCGAGATTTAATAGATTCGCTCGATCCAACGTATCATTGGGTTCATTCTCCCAGTAATCCGTTAGAGTTTTTACCTTATTGGGATCAGTAGCAAGCTTGTCTCTTACTTGTGATTGAATTTTCTCAAGTTCTTCTCCAGTAAAAGTCGTTCCTTTCTTCTGCTCCACCTTTTTAATTTCATTTTTCAACTCGTCATGACCATCGTTGATTGCATAACCTTTTCCCGGAAACGTTAATCCACTTAATATTAAAAGACTAGCTACTAGATAGAAAACCACTTTCCTCATTCAACCATCCCCCGTTTTTCCCAAATAGTGTCATAAGCACCACTCTATTATATAGGCACTAGGAACCAGAAACCATGGGAGGTTCTGTCGAAGCATAGGAAATATGAAAGAGGAATAAGGGTGACCTAGTGTCAATCTATGTCAGTTAGATGAGCTACTAAAATATGAAAAAAAGAGCCCGAATCATCAATAACAATGATTCGAACTCCCTATCATTCATTCCTTACGTTTTTCATTCCATCAATTATTCTGCGCCGCAAACTTCTTCGTTAACTTTGATAGCAGCTCCGGCGTATCGTCACGATGCATGACAACTTCGATAAAGCAAAGCTTCTCATCTTCTGCATTAGCACTAGCGAGCACCTGATCAAGCTCTTCCTCCGTCACTGCTTTAAACGTCGTGAAGTGCTCCTCCGCTCCAAACGCATGCGGAAGTTTTTGATAATCCCAAGTCGCAATATCGTTATAAACTTGCTCAGGTCCATGAATCGCGCGTTCAACCGTATAACCATCATTATTAATGAGGAAAATGATTGGCTTTAAACGATGACGCATGATCTTCGATAGTTCCTGTGCTGTTAGCTGGAATGAGCCATCCCCGATAAACAAAAGATTTCGTCGATCAGTATCTGCGAGCTGAGAGCCAAGTAAAGCGGGCAATGTGTAACCAATTGAACCCCAGAGCGGTTGACCGATAAAACGCGCTCCTTCAGGTAAAGGCATCGTCGCTGCACCGAAGAAAGACGTTCCTTGCTCAGCTAGAAGGACATCGTTTTTCTTCAAGAATTGAGCCATTCGCTCATAAAACCACTTCTGCGTGATTTCATTTGAACTTGAAGAAACATCATCCTCTGCAAATCGCGTTGCCTCCGCTTCCCCCTCATATCGATCCAGACGAGCAGCTAATTGATCCATCCCCTGAATCATTGAAATAGGAGCGTATTTTGCTTCCTTCCGCTTCACGCCATACGGATTGATCTCGACAACCTGTTCTTCCGTAAATTGATGAGAGAAACCACCCGTAATCGAGTCACTAAGCTTTACACCAATCTGAAAAATAACATCGGCTTCGTCTATTCGTTTTTGTACCTCCGGAGAGCTCAGTTCACCGTTATAAACCCCGATGAATTGAGGATGAGATTCTGGGAAGACTCCTTTTCCCATGCTTAACGTCGCAACAGGGTAACCTGTTTTTTCTGCAAAACGAAGCAATGCTTCACGTGCTCCGAAACGGTCCACTTCATAATCAGCTAAAATGACTGGCTGAGTCGATTCATTTGCTTCTCTCGTAATCTCACGCACCATTTCATCCAGCACTTCCTCATTTCCTTCAAACGATAAATTCAATGGTGAAGCTGGTCTGTTAACCGGCTTATTGTACACATCAATTGGAAGATTAATATGTACCGGACGCTTTTCCATCCAGCATGTTTGCAGGACGCGGTCGATTTCCTGTGCCGCATTTTCTTCCGTTAACGTCGTTTGCGCCACCGTTACTTCTTCAAACATTCTCGCAAAGCGATCGAACTTCCCATCACCAAGCGTATGGTGAACAAGCGATCCATTTTTCATCACAGCCGTTGTTGGTGTGCCTGTTATTTTTACCACCGGCACGCGTTCAGCGTATGCGCCAGCAATTCCGTTCACTGCACTGAGTTCTCCAACGCCAAACGTTGTGACAAGTGCACCCGCACCATTCATTCTTGCATATCCATCCGCAGCATAAGCTGCATTCAGCTCATTAGCATTTCCAATCCACTCCATTTTTCCATCCTCAAGAATCGTATCAAGAAACGCAAGATTATAATCTCCGGGTACGCCAAACATATGGCGAATCCCTAATTCAGATAAACGATCTAATAAATAATTTCCCACTGTATATGTTTGTTGCATCATTGAACACTCCTTTAATAACGTCAACTATGTTGACTCAATAAAAGGGTATCAAACAGAATGATATAGGTCAAACTTGTTGACTCTTTATTGGTGACGAAATGAGCGCAGTGGTATACTAAGAAATACAACTAATGCGATATGTTCAAAGCTTCAGGGGGTAGTGATGAAGGAAAAAACGAACGAACAAATGAACGAAGTGCTAGCCATGTTTTACTTCGCCTACAAAACGTTCACAGAAGAACCAGATATTATGATTGAAGAGTACGGCATCCAACGCGTGCACCACCGCATTCTTTTTTTCATTGCACGTTTTCCTGGACTTAGTGTGAATGAATTATTATCATTGTTAGAAGTAAGCAAACAGGCGCTTCATCGACCAATGAAAACTTTAATCGAAAAAGAACTTGTCACAACATCAGAAGCGGAACACGACCGCCGTGTTAAACAGCTGTTTCTAACGGATAAAGGCGAACATTTAGAGGAAAAGCTGAGCAACACACAAAAACAGCACCTCACTTCCATTTTCCAAGAACTAAAGCCTGAACAAGTCGATGCCTGGCAAACGATTATGGAGAAATTATCGGTCGAGCGGGATGGGTTTGAAGCGTGGAAGAACAAGTTAAAAAATGAACCAGATAACTCTAAATGATGTTGTTTTGAGTAAATTATTTGAGAGATAAAATAAGCGGCTAGCTTTATGACAAACTCATAAACTAGCCGCTTTTAAGATATTTGTTAAAATATACAATTGATCAATAAAAACACCTTTACCTCTTTATTATATAATTCGGAGCTTTTCTTTCCAGGGTGTTTTCCTTATTATTCTGTCCATTCGTTTTATCAACTGTATTATCATGCAGTAAAAAACTATACTTTCCAATCGGTAGTCCGTCCATATCGGATAAATCACTCACGATTTGATCGAATATTTCCTTGTTTGGTTCAACACCAGGTTCCTCCATATACAGTTGAATAAGAACACTAACCATAGCCGGATTGATTGATTCCCCTTCTAACATATTGACCCATTCATCTTTTGGGAGATCCGAATTTTCAAGATACTCGTTCAAAAGTTTTTCTTGCACAACACCACCGTAAATGACTACTTTATAATAAGGGGTTGTATGATAATTACCCACACCATTTTGGTTAGCTTCTTCAGAGATACCTACTACAGGATACTCTTTCACTTTTCCATCTAAATACTGATCAAGTTTCTGAAATTCATCTTCATAGATCCACGTGTATAATCCACTACTAATAGCAGCTCCAACCTGACCTTCTTGCGACCAAACCCCAGTAGAATCTACTGTCTCTGATTGCTGATCGACAGAGATAATTGCATAGGAGTAGAAATGTGGTTTGCCCACCGATTCGACAAAAACAATTGCACCGTCTACTGCTCCCACGATGCTATGTACCTTTACTTTGGTTTGATAGTTTCTCTTAAAATACTGCTTTACTGCCCGATCAACCTCTTCGCTATGTTCTTCCGCAATCTCACCGTTTCTTTCACCTTTCGCAAGCGTATAACCTTCCCCTGTATATTCTTGAACAGAGAGAAAGTATTTTTCTTCTACTCTATCTTTTATGGTGCTGCTTTCTTTATTGGCACACTCACTTATGAATAACAGACTAAGAATCCTGAAGAGAAAAAGAAAGTTTTTCACTAATTACTCCTCTCGTATAAATAAAATAAAAGTAGGATTAGCACTATTCATTCCAATAAAAGTAAATCTATTGTATCTTTTAATAGAAGAGACATATAACCTTTAACTTGGAGGTATCAATGAAACAACCAATTACTCTAATCATTCTTCTCTCTTTTCTTATAACAGGTTGTCAAATAAGTAATGAGATCAAAACAACTGATCCTGAAAAAGTTGATCCTAAAGAACTACCTAAAGTAAGAGCTTTTAAAGATGAGTTTACGAGAGGTTTCTTACAATCCATTAAAGAGACAAGGGAGGGATACTATCTTTTTCGATCAGATACCAACCACTACACAATGGACTTCCCTTCCGGAGGAGTAATAGGTGAGATGGGATATTCCATACAAAAAGTCTCTGAAAGTTTCCTTGTTGGTGTAGAAGGTAAAAATACTGATTCTGAAATATCTATAAAATACCTTGAATTTATGAAGAAAGAATTGAGAGAATCAAGAATTGAAACGCTAATAAAAAATTCAAAATCCCCACTTAATTTTGAAACAAGGGAATTGGATGATCGTACAATAAGTACAGCTTACTTCGAGACTGATAAGGGTTATTATGGATACGTGGCCCTAGTCCAAAATACTAAAAGATACGGGGCTGTTGAGGTAACTTACACTTCAGAATGTAAAGTGGACCTATCAAATTGTGAAGAAGTGATAAAAAGTAAAAAAAATTCCTTCACTAACTGGATTGAAAGCATTCATTTTATTAATCAAGAAACACACGAAACATCCAATTAACCACAAATCAAAACACCGCGAACGTTAACAGGCATCTCACTATAATAATGGGGAGGTTATCGCCAAACCAACTAACCTCTCTACTCTAAGAGTTCTCTCATTAGTCTAAGCAAATACTCCAGATTGTACAGAAAGCAATAGGAGAAAAAACACTTAACAGAAAAAATCCATTCATCAAAACGACAATAAATCAAACATAGCACAGCTAGTACTAATGTCTCTACTTCGCTGACCAAACAAAAAAATCTCTCAGTTACATTCCAAGAAAAGGATATCTATTGTATCTTTTAATAAGAGCCCTATAACAACCATATGAAGCTGGAGGATCACAATGAGATTAATTATTAGTCTACTCATGGTTTTATCTATATTTTTAGGAGGCTGTCAAATGAGTGAAGAAAATCAAACAACGGATCCAGAGAAAGTAGATACAGAGAAACTGCCGAATGTAAAAGCATTTGAAGATGAATTTACTAAGGGGTTCATTCAATCAATTAACGAAACAGAAGAAGGATTTTATCCTTTTCTTTCTGAAACTGGTGCTTATAGTATGAATTTTCCTCAAGAGGGCGTTATAGATGAAAGAGGATATTATGTACAAGACGGTACTGAAAAATATAGTATTGGTCTAAAAGATAATAATGTCAGTACCAGAATCAATATTAAATACTATCAATTTATGAAAGCTGAATTTATGGAGTCTAGCTTGCAAACGCTTGAAGAAAATTTTGACCTCCCTCTTCAATTTCAAGAAAAAAAACTTGATGGACGCACTATACAAAGAGCTTTTTATGAAGATGAAGATGGTTACTTTGGAGTAGTCGCCATGGTTCAGAACAC
Source organism: Anaerobacillus sp. QJM3NY_32 (assembly GCF_056173645.1). Taxonomy (NCBI): domain Bacteria; kingdom Bacillati; phylum Bacillota; class Bacilli; order Caryophanales; family Bacillaceae; genus Anaerobacillus; species Anaerobacillus sp. QJM3NY_32. The sequence continues at coordinate 3,909,749 of NZ_CM149684.1, forward strand.
AGAAAATAATGGAGCTATTGAAGTGACAACACTTTCAGAGTGTAGTAAGGGTAATGCCGACAGTCACTGTAATCAAGTTAAGAAAGATTACAAAACCACTATCTATCATTGGCTAGAATCCATTAAATTCATTACGGAAAGTGAGTAAACTTATGACGATTCAACTATCAAATTCTCGCGAGTTTCGTCTAAGAATAACAGAATTGGAGTATAGCAATCTTTCCGATAAAGAGTTCATTCAAGAAGTACAACAAATTTATCTTGAAGAATTCGGGGAAGTTCTTCCTGCTAACATAGATATCTTCCACTCATCGGAGTCTGTCAGACTTGAAGGAGATACTTCAGGTTATGACGGTACAGCAATTCATTTTAAATCAAAAGAAAATGATATCAATGAAATATATGTTATTTCACAGGGCTCCCAAGGAAATGACGATTGGACTTATAACATTAAAGCTATGTTTGCTGGTAAAGATTATTCACAAGCGCAGATGACAAATGAATTTGTTAAAGATGTAAAAAATGAATTTCAAATTTCAGAGAAAGACAATACTGTCCCGATAATCGGACTTTCTCATTCACTAGCACATAACAATAATACAACTGCTCTACTTTTATACAACACATTTGATGAAGTCTATAGTGTAAATGGTGCACAAACTAATTACTATCAGTTATTTGAGGCTGATACTAATTTCCAAAGAGAACTTGCAAAAACATTTTCCATTTCGCCTGATAACCGAAATGCTATCTACACTATAGACCCCAAAGCCCTCGAAGCCTTCACCAAAGATTACTACAGCCAAAAAGCAAAAAGGGTTCATCAAACCATCTCCTATGATGATCCGTTATATGGGGCAAGTGGTGTAAGAGGATTTGTTACTCTTGGGGAAGTAGACATGATCGATACAAACCCAACTTATAAAGGCATTCGTGAATTGGTTGATGAAATTCCTGACCATGTTATTGAAGACTTTCAGCAGCTTGCCATTAATTATACGGTTGCCTCTAAAAAAGATGGAAATGATCAAGTGATTAAGGATTTGGTAGGTTTCGATCCTGAACTATTAAACGGCAACCCAATCGCAAATATTTCTGGCACATATCTGCTCGACCAATCAAAATTTAGTGATATGGTCGAAAGCATGAACGAAAAAGTTCCTGACCTTCTCGATAATGTTCAGGTCATTACTCAAAACGCCGACACCATTTTCGGAAAGTTAGTAGAAGCCAACTATATTACAACTGACCAAAAAACCGAGCTTGTGCATGTCTTTGAGAAAGTAAAGAAAGATTTACAAGACATTGAGGATATTATTTGGAAAATGGATCAGATTCGCTTCGATTCAGTGATTCCCCAACCACCGCCTATCGCTGGAGATGCAATTTTGACTTCCAGACTTTATCATAATTACACGCAGATTCTCTCGCAGCTTGAGACTTTAAATAAAGAAGAATACAAGAAACTTATGGATACGATCGTATCCAGTCATAGCATAGCTGAAATGCTTGAGGCCATTAGGTCTGGTAATAAATCCTATCAGGGTACAGATATGGTTTACTCCACAAGTCAGAATGGTGAGACCATTTTGGTGAATATATCCGCGTCTCTCCGCATGTATCGGGATGGAAAAACGGTTATTCAGGAAAAAGAAGAGGCAATCCGAAGGTTTGAGCTCGCTGTGAATAGAGAGATCGAGGAAGAATACTTAAAACAAAAGCATCAAGTTTTTACGAAAGTAAATGATATTGAGCAAAATCCAGCTCATTATAGCATGTATCTTCGAAAGCACATCTATTTCAGTCGATTAAGTAAAACCATTCGTCATATCTCTGTTCACGAATCTATTCCTCCTCTTCAAGGTGTTGATTTCGACTATGAGCTGTCTGCTCTTCGTAAACAAGTAACTAAGGGGTATGACTATATCGAAAAGTATCGAAAAGCTATTGAAGATTTGTTTCACGAAGATGACCGAGTTTCTACGCTTTTTTCACTCATTTAATGAGTTGCCTAAGGAGGGTTTTTCTTGAAAGAACTACATTCATTAACAGTAAGAGAACGAATTCTTGAATCCACAAGTCTATTACATAAGCAAAAACAGCTTCAGGATGCCATTGACGACATTCATCATATCGACGAACAGTTTCTAAATTTGGTACGGACTATTATCATTAGCGAAGATCAGCAAGGCGAAATTGTTAAAGCAATGGTAGAGGAAACCGAGCGTTATACAATGACAAACCGCACTCTGCTAACAGCTTTAGAAAACCAGTCTGAACAGGCTGTCAAATCTTTAGACAGACAGGCAGATGATCTAAAGGTTCAGAGTCTAACGATTACTTATGAAGATACTCCTTCTGCTTAACTTGTACACAAAAAGCGTCTCACCTCATTCCCCTATGAAGTAAGACGCTTTTCTAATACCGTGTTCACCTTTCGCCTCCCCCACTAATCCTCGCAATCACTTCTTCAATAAAAATAAAAAACACCGTTCTCGTTTTTTCAAAAGGAAGCAGGCTGTTATCCTGATTAAACTTCGATAAATAGAAAATATAATCCGCCATCGAGTTTAACGTGTTCACATACTCTTCTAGAATCAGCATGATATCTGCACCGTTTTGCTTTGTTTCTGTAAATAAATTTTCAAACGATGAGAATTTCCCTGTAACGGAAAGAACGATCAGTAACGTGTCTTCATCTGCCAGTCGGCTCGCAAAGTCTTCACTTTGCGCTACGGTAATATTTTTATTTGTGACAACTGTCAGCTTGTACGCAAAGTACTCTGCACTAATAAAAGATGGACCAAGACCGTAGATGATCACCTTCTTATACTTTTGAAATACAGAAACAAAATCATCAATAAGGGCAGGATCGAAGTTTTCTAGGAACTGCATTAAGCGCTCAATTTCGTTTGATTTTTTTTGTTTTTCAAGGTTGATTTGCTGCCCGCTAAAGTAAAGCTTATATTGCTTAAAGTTATCGAAGCCTAATTTACGTACGAGCTTCGACACTTTTGAGGGGGAGACTTCACATAGCTCAGCGGCATCGATGATTTTCAACTTATCGTTTGTAGCAACAACATCCGATAATTTGCCGTGAACTTCTTCTTCTAATTTCGTTAAATGATTCGTATCTAATTTGATCATACTTCTTCCAGTCCTTTCACTTTGCTCCTGACTCGCGCAGCGAAAACAAGCAACCGTCATTTCCTATTAGAAAATAACGATTGCTTTTCTCCTAATTGAAACGCTCATGTCACAATTTACAATAGGTCTACCATAACATGATTCCCTAAGAAGGCTTAATTAAAAATCGGATAAGAAAGCTTTAATATTTCATCCGTATGCTTTCTAACGTTTTTCACAACTGTTTCGTTCAACTTGTTGTAGAATTCATAATGACTCTGCACTGGAGTGAACGTTTTTTCCGTTTTTACCATTTGCTCGATCGCCTCTGGGAACGTATCATACACTCTTAAATGCTTCGTTGCACTAATCGCGGCACCTAGACACGCGCTACTACTTCCCATGCGTCGGTGAACAGGTAAACCAAACAAATCAGCGATAATCTGCATGATCACATCGCTCTTTGAACCGCCGCCAATGACGACAACCTCGTTCAACTCAACATCAATTTCATCTAACATCTCTTCAATGTTGTTTTTAATATTAAATGCAATCGCTTCGAGGATCGATCGATAAATATGGTACCTGGAATGTCTTTGATCGAAGCCTAGCATTATCCCTTTTCGGTACGGCTTATCAGGTGAAGCTAACCAATCTAGGATCGTAATCAACCCATCACTACCAACAGGAACTTCTTCCGCCTTACGATTCAAGAACTCTTCTTCCGAGATCCCTAACTTCTCTGATTCCGTTACAAGCTCTTCACCGATTAACTTCTTAAACCAGCTAACCGTCCATAATCCACGTCGAATACCGTTAGATTCATAGACGTATTTAAAAGGAATGGATGCAAAGGTTGGAAAAAAGTTTTTCGCGTCCTCATAATAGTTGTCTCTTAATAACATGGAAGAAATAAAGGTACCCAATGAAATCATGATTGAACTGTCGTTCTGAATACCTGATCCAAGCACTTCCACCGCTTTATCGTTCGAAGTAGCAACGACTGGAATGCCTTCGCTTAACCCAAATTCCTTTGCAAGCTCATTACGAATGGAACCGAGATTTTCACCTGGTTTCACAAGGTTAAACAGCATATCTCTTCGTAAGCCGTTCGCTTCAATTACGGCGTCATCCGTCGACCAATCTAACGTTTCACGGTCAATTGGCCAAAATACTTCCTGATTACCAGCCGTATCGTTGTATTCTCCCGTCAGCTGTAATCCTAAATAGCCAGAAGTTGTTGTCACATACTGTACGCGATCGTCTTTATGCTCATACGGTTTTGATAATCTAGCATCCATCCAGCTAATCGCTGGATGGGCTAAATCACCGTCTTCATTAAGTAAAACGCGACAGCATCGGATTGTACATAACCCGATTGCTTCGATTTCTTTCGGATTACCGTCAAAATTCGCTAAACAGTTTTTCACACCGTAATAAACACTATCCCATAAGTCATCGTCTGGGTGAATGACGACGCCTGGTTCAGGTGTTAAGGTTTCCCTTAACGCCTGTGAACCATAAGCGACTTCATTCCCTTCTAAATCAAAGATCACTACTTTTGTACTTTGTGATCCATTATCAATCCCCATGATGTATCGATTCGCCATGATTTGCCTCCTAGCCTCTAATATACTTTTTCACTTCGCTAGGTTGAGGGAAAATCGTTCCGTGGTTCATGATGCCTTTTGGATCAAACGCTTCTTTTAACTTCTCAAGCATATAGTATGCAGAACCGTGCTCTTCTTTTGTCCATTCAGAACGATACTTCCCAATACCATGGTGGTGACACATAGATCCGCCAAGCTTCAACGTTTCTTCAATAATGATTTGGTGAATCGGGTGGTGATAAATGCGCATTTCATCTTCTGGTGCACAGTTAATTGTGTAGTTGTAAACAAAATACATATTTGTTCCGTTCAGATAGCTATGAGAAGAGTGACCGCCAAGCATCGTTAGCTCATCTGCACGATCAAACTCATTTTTAATCCGTTCGATAACATTGTTATAAAGTTTCGGAATCGTCTCCCAGTCAGCCGACACTTCTGTTGTAAAACCATCATGCGTGTTGTGGTCGATCATATCCTGAATTTCACGCTCGATGCGGCTTTCATCCCAGTTCAGGTTGTTGAACCATGTTTCAATGATAGAAGAATCGACCTTTTCAATTACCCCATCCTTGAATGTTTCGACTGCTTCTTTAATCCCTGCATTCGTTGCCTCTACAATACCTTTAGGGCCTTCAGCCATAAAGATCAACACGCATTTATTATCATAGAAATGCTCAAAGTGCTGTCTTGCATCTTCTTCAGAATAAACACGCGCAACCGATGGACGATAGCCGTTCACCATCACTTCTCTTAAAATTTTAATGCCTGTTTCTACGTCTTTTACAAGGTAGCCGTGGAAATTATTATTCTCCGGTGTGTATTTAAAAATCTTCACTGTTACTTCTGTGATATAACAAAGCGCGCCTTCGTTCCCAATCGCGATGTGGCGAATATCCGGACCACCAGAACGTCTTGGAACGTTTTTAATTTTTGAAACTTGTCCTTCTGGGAATACACACTCAAGACCAACAACCATATCTTCAATCGCACCATACAAAGTGGAAAGCTGACCAATACTTCTTGTGGAAACAAGGCCACCATATTGAGCAACTGGCTTGGACTGTGGTGAGTGACCAGTCGTATAGCCCAATTTACGTAGCTCATCTTCAAGCGTTTGAAGCTTCACCCCAGACTGAACCGTAGCCTGCATGTTGTACGTATCCATTTTAATAATTTCATTCATCTTAGAACCGTCGATGACGAGCGTCGTTTCTTTCCAGTTCTCAAGTCCACCCTCAGTGCCTGTTTTCCCACTTCTAGGGATCACGTTAATATTATTTTCATTACAGAACATGAGAAGCGTTTTAACTTCTTCCGTTGAATGAGGGAACACGATCGCCAGTGGTGCTGGAACATCGAGTACATTTTTCGTTTTTGCGTATTTCTTATAGCGATCAGCTGATGCATCGTAGAGCGCCTCTTCATTTGTTACGATTTGATCCTCAGAAAGTAGAGATTTTAACTCTTCTAATAGGTTTTTCATAATTGATTCTCCTTTTTAGTTATCATTTTTAATAGATTTATCGAACGAGGTAACCACCATCGACATTAAGTAACGTTCCATTTACATAGTTAGAAGCGTCAGATGCCAAGAAAACAACTGCTCCCATGAGATCCTGAATGTTTCCCCAGCGATTCGCTGGAATGTGATCGAGTATACGCTGGTTGCTTTCTACATTCTCTCTTGTCGCCTTCGTTACGTCTGTTGCAAAATAACCCGGCGCAATGCCGTTTACTTGAATATTGTATTGAGCGAGTTCATCGCAATACGCTTTTGTAAAACCTGCTAAACCATGTTTTGTAGCAGCATAGGCCGGAGACCATTGACCCCCAAGGTACGAAAACAGTGAACAAGTGTTAATGATTTTTCCACTTTTTTGTGGAATCAATTGCTTCGCTACTTCATGTGACAGTTCAAACGGCGCATCCAAGTTAACCGACACCATTTTATCCCAATGTAATCTCGTAAACTTTGTAACGTCAGGCTCATTGATGTTAATTCCAGCGTTATTAATAAGAATATCGATTTGTCCAAAAACTTCTAAACATTCATCAACAATCGCTTTACAAAAACCGTCTTCTGTCAGATTTCCAAGCATTAAATGATAACGAACACCTTCTGCTTCAATCAGTTTCTTCGTCTGGTCATCATCTTCTGCCATACTAACCGCAAAGATGTCGGCACCAGCTTTAGCTAATGCAAGTGCAAACCCCTGCCCTATACCTGAATTGCCTCCAGTGATAATTGCAACTTTTCCTTTAAGGTTAAAAAAATCCATCGTAAAATCAGTAATTTGATTTAAATCGGGGTTCATACTCCATCTAGCCACCTTTCATAATTGTTTAACTACGTTTAGTTTAAGCCTTCAGTAGTTCAATATCAAGTATTTTAAAGAGAAATTTCTCTTTAAATGATAATTAAAGTTTTAATAAAGGAAAATTTTCTTATTAACCACGGATTAGTGTTACCTCTATAACTCCTTTTACATTAAAAACAAGAAAAAAGAGACAAACCTATTAAATCTCTAATAGGTTTATCTCGCACATTTAAACTATTTTTTTCTTATATCGTAGGTTTTTTTACTTACTCCCCATCATAATTACTTTCCGGAAGCGTATCCCAGAAAGTAGTGTCGGCTGAATCAATCGAATCATCTGCCAGTGCATTTAGACTCGCTTTCATTGCCGTAACCGCTTGTTGGATTAAATAACCATTGCTCTTCTGCCCGAGAACATAATCATCGCGATAATGATCGGCCATACCACGCATTTCAAAAAGAAGTGTTGCAATGCCATATTCAATCGCGAGTCCGTTTCGACTAATTGTTGGCGCACTTCCTCCCGGATACTTCGACAGTAGGCCATATCCTTTTGCTTCAACCGCGTTATACACAACGGATCCGAGTTCTTTAGACTGCTCCACCACTTCTGGATCAACGTCTCCGTTTGTAGGATAAAGAATAGAACCAGACACAAGCTCGCCCGTGTCGCCTAACGTTGTTTGTGTCCCCTGATGATGAAGGTCAATCATATAATCCGGCGAATATTTTTGTAGTACATTCTCGTGTAGCGCCTGTGTTTCAGGCTGCTCGCGATCCACATGATCACGGTTAAGATCAACTTCGTTTGCGTTATAGCGTGTATGCGTACCAGAAACATAGTCTTCTAAGGAAAAATTCACATCGCCTTCTGCCCCATCGACATTAAGTCGCGGTGCAATCAGCACATTCACGTTCTCAAGGATATTCTGCACGTTGTTTCCATTCGACGATAAATACTTAATCATCTCAAGAGCGCCTTCCGTCGTTAACGTTTCATTTCCGTGCTGCTGTGTTAAGAATAGAATTGTTGGATTATCTGGGTTCATGGTACCAAACTTAGCAAGGTAAAGATCTCTCCCTTTAACCGACTGACCGTACACTTCAAGCTCCAACGCTTCAGAGCGCTTATCGACTTTTTCTAAAAAGCTCACCATTTCTTCATAAGAATGCAGGCGTTCATTTTTTATCGTTTCATTGCCACCATAGTTCGGTCCATTCGGTCCGTTATCTCCCGCTAAAGCCGTATTCCCTGTTAAAAACGAACCAGACACAAGCATCGTTCCTGCTACTGTTAATGTAAGAATTTGTTTTTTCATATATATCCTCCTCTAAATCATCAATGATTGGTTGTGTTTCCGCTTATAAAACTCTGTATCTAACTGGACTATCGTTCTGTTAATGGGATGCTATCATAATCCTCAGGGTCAATTTCATAAACATCTTCGCTCACTACGCTGTCAATAATGCCATTAAGTCCAATTTCAACGGCCTTAATCAGCCTTCCTTTTTCCTTCTGACCATAGCTTTGCGTTTGACCAGTTACCTCAAACAGCACTGCGCCGCTTCCATTAAGTGCAAAAGAACCAAGTGCAGTACCAGGTAAATCAAGATTCTGTGGATACAGGCTAATATGATCAAATGGGGAATTCCCTCGTTCTTGCAGAGCGTTATAAGCAGCAACATTTAACTGCTTTGAAAAATCGCCATCATATGTATCAGCATACTCACTGTATTTCGAGCCTTCTTCACTTTCAGGATCAGGAACAAAATCCCCTGAAATCGAAAGCGTCACTTTATCATCTGTGCCTTCAACAAAATATTCGCCTTGATGATGCAAATCAACGAACACATCGACTACTCCATACTCACTCAACAACCCTTTGTAAACATCACGAACCGTTTGGGCTTCAGGAGTAATGTACCAGCCTGGATTTGAAGAGTTATTTGGAAAATCTTCAGGTTGTGGCACATAGTTAAGATTTGGATTAAAATCTCGGTTCACATCAAATCCCGGATTCGAATCATAATCCCAATATTGGTTCGTATACGTGTAGTAATTCCAAGATGGCAACGCACTAGCGAGCTGAGGGAAATCTTCCACAACTTCACTCCAGGACATATCATTTCCCCGTCTGTTTAACTCTGTCGCATCCGGGTTCACCATCGGCATGGCAACAATCGTCACTTCATTCCTGATTTTCTTTGCTTCTGGGGAATTCGAGCCAAGCTTCTGCAGTAAATTCAATAGTGCTGCCGTACCCGTTTTTTCATTTCCATGAATTTCGCTTTGTACTAAAATGACTTTGTCACCCGATCCAACTGTCGCCTTATAAATTTCACGGCCTTGATTGGAGTAACCTGCAACCTCCACATTAACCTGTCCCTGACTGCTTTTATCAATTTGCTGAAGTTTTTTACTTAGCTCCGCATGACTAATAAAACCAGAGATCGCGTATTCTTGGCTTTGCGCTTGCACTGGTTTGGCGTTCGGCGCTGCCATCGTAGGGCTAGCAAATACTGATGTCAATAACAGCGTGCTACACAACAACGTTACCTTTTTCTTTCGATTCATCTCATTCCTCCTCCGTTTTTAAAGACTCTACCACTCCGTCATTCTCGATTTCCATCTCCTTCCCTTTTAAATCTGGCGAAAACGAAACGTTTGGACTAAGGGTTATGGAGAAAATAGGTCGATTTACATGGGGGATTTTAACATCGTTATAAAAAAGAAAAGGACATTTGACGGTGATTGTGATTTTTTCAACTCCAAGCAAATTCCAATGCTTTCATCACCGTGTTCTTCTTCATTGTCATTAGGATTTGCTATCATATTGTTAATAGAAATTTTCCGATTTTACGATTTTTATTTAGTATGGAAATGATTTGTTTTTACGATTTCAGGTAGCTAAAAAGTGATGCCCATCTTTCTTTTGTCTTTCATCACATAAAGCAGATAAACGAAAGTTAATAAATGAATTTCAAAAATCCACAAAAAAACCAGGTAAACTAATCAATTAACAGATTAGCCCCTGGTTTTTCTGTATAATCTTGTAAGTTAATTTTAAAAAACGATTTCTTTTTCAGCGGGCTTTTTCTAAAACGCCCCTGAACCTCCTCCCCCACCTCCTACGCCTGATCCACCGCCACCGCTAGAACCAGCTGCTGATACGGCAGTATGTTGATCTGCTTTCTCAAAGCCTGACTGAAACGTTTCAGCTAAAAGTAGGTAAATCATCCACTCATTATTTTGTGACGTAGAAGCAAATTGAGCGGACACCTTTCGCTTTCCTGCTCCAATTTGGTATAGAAGAGCCGGAACTTGCTCATCCTGATCCCACTCTTTCCATTGATCGCTGACCTTTAGCGGCGTCACTGTTTCCATAATTCTTCTTCCCTTTTCATTTAACGGTCGGTAGGCGATGGGAAAGATGAAAAAAAAAGGAAAAGCAAACTAACCAGAAGCATCCAGAGAAACAGTTCATGATAAGCAAACAAGAAGATGCTTATGAAGGATCCAAGTGCGGCTAATCCTGAAATCCAACGGGTTTTCACTGCTTTTTCAGTCAGGTCATACTGCTTATACTCTCTCCGTACCGCTTCTTTCCAGCCTGAAAAGCTTTTTTGATATTTCTCATGATTTTTCTTCTCTTCCACATAGCTTTCCAGATCCTTCACGTGAAAGATATGACTTGAAGCAATATCATCAAATAGCCATTCGATTAATCTTCTTTCATGCTTAAAATCAGTATCTCTACTCACGAGTTCAAACTCTTCATCTGATATCTTTTTGATGTTTTCTTTTCGAACAAGTTCAAGTAATGAAGCAATAACCGCTGATGCTTTAAGATTACCTCCTGTAAGCAATAGAATCGCAGGCAAGCTCATTTCTGTATCTGGAAAGCGACCATTTCCGCTAATCTGCCGTTCAATCTCAATACCAGTCAACCTCTTTCTTCTGATTGCTTGAACGAGCAATCCAATTACAATTAGAAGCAATCCACCAACAATAACAGGAGCAACCCCACCCCAACGCTCTCTCGCCTCCCTTTCGGCAGTTACTTCCGCGTCCGTTTTCTCTTGATCAGCAAGAATGTCACCAAGCATTGGCATTTCAGCTGTCAAAGTTGCTTCTGAAAAAAGTGAGGCATCATATGCAACGCGAATATCGCCGTTTTCCTCACTCGATACTTCCCCGAGATTGAAAACGACTGTCTCCTCATCAATCGTTTCAACAGCATCATAAGCTTCATCATATCCGTACGCTGCCTTCACATCAGCAGGTTTGGGAGGTACAACCGCTATCGTCATATTTTCGTATGTCGTTTCATTGCTTTCGTCAAAAAAAGGATAATAAAACTGGGCAACATCTTCGAATCGTTCCACGCCATTAGTAATCGTATAGGCGATGTCGACAGTCACGGTTTCATCAGAGCCACCACGGTATACTTTATACACATCTCCATCTTTCTCTACCTTAAGTTCCTTCCCATTTTCAGTAGCTTGGAAGTTCTTAATTGTCGTCTTTTCTTTCGAGATAAGTCTCCTTGTGATGCCCTTAAAATCTCCATCAAATTCATACGTGTGGCTTTCTTTTACATCTACCTGACCGTCCTCGTGTAGTTGGGCAGTGATATCGGTCGCTTCAATAGAAAACTCAACCGCCCATACATTTACAGGAATGAGTAAGATAAAAAGAAAGAAGCCTAAAACTAACACCTTTTTCATAGACGTAACCTTCTTTCCTGTACATTTACACTTTTATATACGGATAAAATAGGTAAAAGTTACAAATTGATAACGGCCGGTATGAAATTGATTTAACATTTACGCAACGGTTTTCATAAAAATTACAATGCAAACGGTTGCGTAAATGTTAAAGGTTGGTATATACTATTCAAAGAAAACGCTTTAACATATTAACGATGCATTCCTTTACTACTTCACGATTCTGGTGAGGCATATAGCTTATTTCTAAAGCGTTATCACAGCTAATTCACTTTACAGACAGCTGATCGCTAACATTCGCGAGTACAGCATTTATTTTTCGAATTACATGCAAGCGATTGCATTAACTGTGCTCTTTCATCTACACGCCATACATATACAGGAGGAAATTATGCTACAAGAACAAGTTGCCACAACGAATGAAAAAAGATATCAAAAAGAATTACCAGCTCTACCTCTCACTACAATCTGGTTAATTAGCTTCGGTTTTTTAGGCGTTCAAATGGCCTTTTCATTACAAAGCGCGAATATGGGGCGCATTTTCCAAACCCTTGGGGCAGATCCTCATAATCTCGGTTTGTTCTTTATCCTACCTCCGCTTGCAGGATTAGTTGTCCAACCTCTAGTTGGTTATTTTTCCGATAGGACCTGGATTCCAGGGCTTGGTCGACGAATTCCTTATCTACTCGTTGGAGCTGTAGTTGCTGTCATTGTCATGTGTCTCTTGCCCAATTCGGGTAGTTTCGGATTTACTGCAGTAACAGCCATGACGTTTGGTGCCATCGCCATTCTATTTATGGATGTTTCATCAAACATGGCGATGCAGCCGTTTAAAATGATGGTTGGGGACATGGTGAACAAAGAACAAAAAGGATTTGCGTATTCAATCCAAAGCTTTTTATCAAATAGTGGTGCTGTGTTAGCTAGTATTTTCCCGTTTCTATTAACAATTATCGGCGTTTCGAACAGCGCGCCAAAAGGCGTCGTGCCACAATCTGTCGTCCTTTCATTTTATGTTGGTGCAGGAGTTCTCATCTTCTGTAGTATGATAACGGTATGGAAAGTAAAAGAGTATACACCAGATGAGTTCGCAGTTTATCACGGCATTTCGAAAGAATCGACGAAAGAAAAGGTAAACATTTTCAAATTACTTGGAAGCGCTCCAAAAGTATTTTGGACCGTTACACTCGTTCAATTATTCTGCTGGATGGGTTTTCAATACTTGTGGACGTATGGCACCGGTGCCATTGCGTTAAATGTTTGGAATACGAGCGATCCTTCTAGCGCAGCGTACCAAGATGCCGGGAACTGGTTTGGGATTTTAACAGCCGTTCAGTCGATTGGCGCCGTACTCTGGTCTCTCGCGTTATCCAGAATTCCAAACAATTCACGTAAATTTTATTACTCCATGAGCTTATTGTTAGGTGGGATCGGATTTGGATCTGTCTTCTTCGTGCACAATCAGTGGGCACTCGTTATTTCCTTTACGTTAATCGGAATCGCTTGGGCTGCGATGATGACCTTCCCATTCACGATCTTAACGAACGCGCTGAAAGGAAAGAATATGGGTACATATCTTGGGTTATTTAACGGTAGCATTTGTTTACCACAAATCATTGCTTCATGCTTAAGCTTTGTTTTATTCCCATTGATCGGCTCTTCTATGCCGTTTATGATCTTGCTTTCAGGTGTGTTACTTGTAGTGGGGGCGTTGTCTGTACCGGTTATTAAGGAGACGTATGCGGAGTAGATGACGCATATCTTGGATTAAGTGAGATGTAGTTAATTCTTATTCTTGCAAATAAAGAAAAACCAGATCACCTGGTTTTTCTTTAACTATGATTACTTATTAATTGAGCATTCTAAGGAGGAGTTACCGTCATAATAGTTCTACGCCATATACTGTTAAACTTATAGATATGTCAGTGTCATGTTCTTTTTCAAGTTTCCCATTCTTAACGTAACCTATCTATCACCTCATACAGAAGCAACTTATTAAAAATTACTGTTCTTTTAATTTCTGTTCTTTCTTCCATTTAATAAATTCAATCAATTCCTTATACTCACTCAAATGTATGGTTTCAATCCCGGCTTTCTTTGCTTCTTCAATAAAATGATTCCAATCGTATTCTTCATTTGAAGATTTTTTATATAAATCTTCATCATCTAGAATATTTGCGATATCAATATTTAATTCTTTTGCAATTCGCTTAATAAGATTAATAGAAGGATTGTCTTTAATATTTCTTTCCAAACTGTTCAAGTAAGATTTCGATACATTGGATCGTTCAGCTAATTCAGTTAAAGTAATTCCTTTTTCATGTCGATACTTTTTAATCTTTTCTCCAATCATACCCATCTTCACCTCTTCTTTTAATCACTAAATAACCCAACTTGAAAAATCGTTTAATTAAGACTGCATTCGGAAGTTACACACATTTAGTTGATAAAAAACCAATACAACTATTTAACAGCTTGAATATCTATATATATCTAAATTTTTTTCTTATTCACAATTCCGTTCTTCAAAAAGAACGGAAATTAGTTTATAATCATCCTAATTCCTCTATTAAGGAGATGAATAACTTTTGAAGCTATTGTACAACCTCAAACGCTCGACTCTTATACTATCCTTAATTATAATCTCGCTGATTAGTCTTTTATTGTTTTTACTCCTTCATGAAAATACCACTACTCTTTCTCTTCCACCTGGAACTGTTCAAGTTGAGTCTCAAGGAGCTAAGGGGGATGGCGTAACTGATGATACATCTGCGATTCAAAGTACGATCGATAACTTGAGTAAGAACGAAACAGGAACAGTATATTTATCATCTGGTAAAGAGTATGTTATTACATCTACCCTAACGTTAAAAGAAGGTGTACAACTTAAGCTAGGAAATAATGCTAGATTGCAGGTAAATGGTAATTTTAATGCGATCGAATTAGAAAAAGGTGCTTCAATTAAAGGCGGAGTTATAGAAATCATTAACTCATCATTTGATTCTGATGTTATTCGACTTAATGGAGAAAATAAATATTACGGAATATGGGATTCAACTGAAATTAAAGAAGTGAAAATCGTTAATTCAGTTAGTAACATACAAGGTACTGCACTTTCTCTATATGCTAGCGGGCCTTCACACTTTATCTCATTCATTAATTTTCAAGACATCTCTATTTCAGGTTTTGAAACAGGTGTTAAACTCTTAACAGAAGATCCTAAAAACGGTGAGTATAGTTGGATTAATGGCAATCGATTTCAAAACTTCTCTATGGAACATTGTGTGAACTTCATCGTATTGGAGGGAAACGTAACAATTCCTCATGAATCAAGCGGAAATCTATTTACAGATATGCAAGTACAGCTGGATAAATCTACGGAAACACTCCTAACTATTGACGGTTCCGACAACCGATTTGATGGAGTAGTATGGGATGTGCAAACGTTATCTCATTCCGAACCTATTCTGTTTCTTACAAATCAATCATATAAGAACGTTATTCAGTTCAATCTTGATCCAGAGTATATATACAATGAAGGTGAAAAAAATCAGTTGTCTTCATTTAAATAAAAGAGTTTTGTTAAGAGGGAGACTAACACATGTTAGTCTCCTATTCTATTACTCTTATATCCTCGCATGCTTTCTATAGGCATTTACGGAGTAGTGGGAAAAATACCAGATGGTCCTAATAATATTCAATTCCTGTGTTTTTCTATACGTGTTCCATGTTTTTTTTGCTGATTTCAACTTATTACCTGAATCTGATTGACTGGATTTACGGTAATAAGCAAGTTCTTCGTTTAACCTTACAGCAGTGATTCCCTTTTTCAGGATTGATAACCATAGCGCAAAGTCCTCAGTACAATTCCTAACACTAGTCATTTGAATTGGACCAACCATTTCTGAATTTAACATTACCGTAAGTGTGCCAATTATTGTGTTCTTTAATAGATATTCAAAGTCAATTTTATCTGGACCAATAACAACTCGATCTGTTTTCTCTCCGTTCTCTTTCACTATCCTATAGTTCGTAAAAGAGAACGGTAGGTCATATTCCTCCATAAAAGCTACTTGTTTACTAAGCTTTTCAGAAACCCATAAATCATCACTATCGAGAAAAGCGATATACTTACCTTTTGCCCTTCTCAACGCCTCATTCCTAGCACCTGCAGGCCCAATGTTTGTATCAAGAGTAATGTAATGAACACGAGGATCATTTACAGCTTCTTGTTTCAAAATAGAAACAGACTCATCACTTGAGCAATCATCTACAATTAATAGCTCCCAATTACTATAAGTCTGCCCTTTGACCGATGCTATTGTTTCCTCTAAAGTTTGAGCAGCGTTATAACAAGGAGTGATTATGGAAACAAGTGGTTGGATAGACTTCATTAACATTGTCCTCCTTCTTCATTGTGTTACTAAATTTGAGTAAGTGACTTTGGATTTGTTTGTTCTCCTTCACTTGCAATTACTTGCTCTTTTATTTCCTTCTCAAATTTCTTTACACCACCTGCTTGTTCTCGTTGAAGAACAACTGAAACGGTTTGGAAAAGTATCTTCATATCAAGGAGGAATGAATAGTTTCTAATGTATAGAAGATCAAATCTGAGCTTGTTATCCACTGTAGTAGAATAGTTTGAAAGAATTTGAGCAAGCCCAGTAAGTCCCGGTTTAATAGCCATGCGATAGGAATAATTAGGAATTTCATTTTTAAATTGATTGATAAAGTACTCTCTTTCTGGTCGAGGTCCAATTAGACTCATCTCACCTTTTAGCACATTAATCAATTGTGGCAATTCATCAAGTCGCGTCGACCTAATAAAGCGACCAATGTTGGTAACTCTTGGATCAGCATCACTTGCTAGTACTGGTCCAGTTTGTTTCTCAGCATCGTTTACCATACTTCTAAACTTATACAGAAAATAATGTTTTTCGCCTTCACCAAGCCGTTCTTGTTTAAATAATGCAGAACCTTTTGATGTTATTGGAATAAAAAAGAAGAGCACCAAGATGATAGGACTGCTTATTATTAATAGAACAGATGCAACCATGATATCAAATACCCTTTTTGCTAATCTTTGAGAAGAAGTCAATCCAAGCGGATTAATGGATAGAACTGGCATATCATCGATTTGTTGAAGTGATGATTGGTGAATAAACAGTTCTTCCAATTCTGGAACGATCATGATTTCTATTCCTCTTCTAGAACAAGTGCAAATAATTTCGCTCTTTTCATCTCTGGAAAGCGAAGGACAAAGTACAATAACGTCTGTTTGGCTTAAATAATAAGGAAAACTTTCTTTTTCATATGATGGAATATAATGGTTGAGTTCAAACCAGCCTTTGGAATGATTGAGCAGTTTAAAAATCGTCTCATAATCTGCTTTATCATTAGCTCCTAAAACAAGCACCCTCTTTTTACCTCTTGTACGCCTTCCAATATACCAGTAAAGACTTCTAGAACAATTGAGAAGAAGTAATTGGATTACCAATGTTGTCATCAGGGTGATCCCATTTCCATTAAGTAACGGTTGATAGATCATGGATAAAAAAAGCAGTACGGTATATGAGATAATCACCGCAATACTCACTGATAACAATAATCTCTTAATACTTTTGCGTTTCCAGTCCGCGTACAAGTTATACAGATACAAAAATGTAATAGATAGACTACATGTCATAAACCAGGCGATTGGATTCTCTACCGTTCCGAAACTCCCCCCCAAATAAACCCATCCGGAAATGAAGGTGCTTAGACTGATTAGTAACATATCTGACAACACAAGGGTAATATTTCTTAAGCGTCCAGTATGATCGTGATCCATTCCACCTTCCACCTTTCTTACTTTATTAAATAATTAATTCTTAATAAAGAACATTCAAACGAAGGTATCGCTCTAAGAGTTCGTTTTACTAACATTTTTGTGTCCATTTACATGATGAATAGAAAATACTTTTGAAATCATGTTATAAGCACGTCTTTTGAGTTTATGTTTGATCATAAATAACTTTTTTACTATATTTGAAATACTATAGTCTACTCGCTTTCCATCAAATAAGGTCAAATTACCTACTGAAGAAATCGTATGCGTTCCATCAGAGTATAAGCTATTACTTTGTGGATTAATATAAGTATACACCTCCTCATGGTACGCATTAGTCGTTAACACGTTTATTCGATTGATACTAATCCTTCCACCATATGTTAATGAACAGTCTTGCGCAGGTCGGTATAAAATACGATCTTTTTGAAAAATTGTACCGGCTGGACGACTAGATCGGACGTCCTGCTTTACTGGATTTAGAAGATGAGGTGTCCAAGGACCAAACAAATCCTTCGAATGAAAAATGTATAAATCCCTTAGAGAACCATGATCAGCATTCGTACAAAAAAGCCACCACTTGCCATCATGTTTAATAATGGTAGAGTCAACTGCAGGGAAATCTCGTATTAATACTTTTACTTTCCTCCACTCGCCTGTCTCCTTATCTAACTTGTAGATCGCAACCTCGCGCTCTTCTGAAGTTTCTGGAATGCAATAGGTTTCTTCCTTATCCTCTAGGATGAAAGGGTATGACATATGACTTGGAAGTTTTAGCACTGACTTTTCAATGGAAGAAAGTTCGCCGTGCTTTAGAGTAAACCTTGTTAAATAACCCGAAACGACCTTTTCATCTAATTCTTCCACCATTAGATAGCATTCATCGCCTTTTTTATAAGCAAATGGATCAGCATAATATAAATTATCTTCTTTTAATAGCCAGGTCACCTCTGCTTCAGAATGACTTATGAATGACTCAATTGGCTTATTACTAATCCCAACATTCCAGTATTCGTATCGGAAAAACAGATCAAATAACTTCTTGGTACGGTGCTTAATAACTTTGCCAATATAGATCAAGTAGTCTTGATTTGTAGGTGTTTGGTGATGGATTATCCTGTCATTGATCTCAACCAACATTGGTGAAAATGTATTCGTCTTTATTGTTAAACTAACCAAAGCTGCCCAGTCTGCAATCACTGTTTGAAGATGTTTTCTATTCTTAAAGTAAGAACTTGATATGGTTGAAAAAATCCCCATTTTAATTACCTCTACTCTTCGCTTACTATGACCTAACCTAACCAAATAACCTTTTGTCACGGCCTCTTCGTTATAAACTTCCCAGAACCCTTGTACTTCTCCACCGTATTTAGTAATATCACTAAATTGAAAAGCCCATACTCCATAGCGGGGAGCAGTTAAGACATCAGTTGCTAGTTGGGAACGTGTGAAACGAATAATAAAGTCCAGATTATGATCCTGAATAACTTTTAAGTCCTCAGATGAATACATAACTAAACCACCAACATCTTTTGAATCAACACATCTAACAGACATATCCGGATAGATATTTTTTAAGTGACTAAGTGCTTTCCCCCTACTTAGTACTCTATCCAATCGTTGTTCTGAAACATTGAACAGAAGATTTTTTCCTGACCTTTCTGTTTTATTATTTTTTTCAATGAGTACGAGAGATAAATTATCGTGCTTCTCACTTAACTTGTTCATACATGATAACTGCCACTTACTTAAAGAATGTGAATCGATGATAATTCCGTAATTCAAACCTTTACTATTCACCATGAAAAGAGCGCTCCTCACTATAGATTCAAATATTCATTTAGTGTTAACTTAGTCATGTTCTCAGAAGTAAACTGACTTTCCACCTTAATTCGCCCACTTCTAGAAAAAGAATCCCGAACCATGTCATTAGCTCTCATCTCCATGATTTTTTCAATAAATGCTTGAACAGAATAGCTCGATATTAGGAATCCAGTTTCGTTATCATCAATCGCTTCACTTATCCCGCCAGTATTCACAGAAATAATAGGCGTACCTACTGCCATTGCCTCCAGTAATACCATTGGAAATACCTCTCGATGGGAGGTTAATAACAAGACATCCATATCCGCGATGAATTTCTCTGGGTCATTCACTTCCCCAAGTAGCACAACCCTGTCTGTTAAGTCGTATTCTTTTATAATTGCTTTAATTCTACTAAGCTCCGGTCCGTTACCTGCAATATGGAACATCAATCCTGAAACATCTTTTAAAGATTTGGCAATATCTAGAAATAATTTGTGGTTTTTTTCTTCCGACAGTCTCCCGAGTATGCCGATATGAAAAACCGATTTTTCACTATTTTTCTGGTGGTAGGAAAACTGACTTAAGTCAACACCATTGTGGATTGTTATCACTTTCTCAGGTTTAACCCCTACCCTAAGAAGATTCTCCCTTTCATGATCGCTTACAGTAATCACTCGATTAATAGAAGAATTGAGAAGCCGAGCTAGTAATCTCTTGTTATGCTTTTCGAAAAAAGTAACATTATGCTTAGTGTAGATAATTTTCAACTTCTTACGAACCATCATTTTGATACCAATAGCATAGAACACCATTCTTAAGCTATTGGCATGAATAACATCAATTTCTCGCTTTTTCACTTCACGACACAGTCTTACCAGATTGACTAAGTGTCTTTTACGGGTCAATGGTATGAAGTTTGTCCTGTTACGAATCTTTTCGATCAGCTCTCCACCTGCAGCTGCTGTAAAAAAGCTAGCATCCTTACTGAATTCTTTCTCTAGCAAATTCTCCAGTTTACAAAAATAAATTTCTGCTCCACCCATGATTAATTTATCGGTCATTAGTAATATTCTCAACTTCCTTCACGCCCTTCCATTGAACTATAAGATATCTGATAATCAATGGGCTTTAATAACTTAGTATCGTTCGATCGCACTTTATGAGTAAGCAATACTGATACCACTGCTAAATACATAAATATCATTTCATTAATAATGAGAGACAAAGACATCATCTGGAATACAATTCCAATCAGCGCAAGGATTAAATAAGTGTTTGGTTTCACCAAAGGATGTTTTATGAGAGACACTCCTACAGTAAAGAGGAATATTACAAAAAGAAGAAATCCAAATATCCCTGATTCTGATAAAATATCGAGAAACATATTATGAACTTGAATGTTCTCCCCATGATAAAATTCATTATAATCAGGAAAATTATAAGCACCTATACCTATTAAGAAATGCGAGGTGAAATAATCCCAGGCGCGTTCCCATAAAACAAAACGTCCGCTTCCGCCATCATTAGAGAAATCTGAAATTCGTGACTCAATAATTCCTAGCACGTCGAATTTTAAGTAATAAATAAGAATATAACCAAATAGAAGAGTTGATGTAATAAAACCAAACAGCAATTTCATCTGTGCAATTGGATTATTCATTACAAAATATAGAGCAACAATTAGGAACATAGCAAGAAGTCCGCCCCTAGAAAAAGTAAGGAAGTTTGTAAGTATACATAGAAGCAACCCAACTTTATTGATCGAACCTTTCCGATTACAAAGAAAATATGTGAAAAATAGTGTGTTATAAAAAATATAGAAATTTGGATCAGGGACACTCCCGATTAACCTGGGATAATCTCGATCAAGCATAAGGCCAAAAGATCTTACTCGGTCTCCTTGGAATTGAAAACCTAGGCTCGCCATCCCAATTACATATAATCCAAGACTAGTTAGGTTAAACAAAATTCCAGCAATGGCAATGGAGCGTTCAATGATATTCCTAGTAACACCTTCCATAGCAAATTTCATAATGAAATAACAGACGATAAGAATGGAAAAACCAAGCAAAATTCGAATACTAGATGCAGGATATCTCGAAAAAGCACCTGTGTAGCAATAAAAAAGATAGAAAAGAATAAGAAACACTTCAAACCAATACAGTTTTCTAATTTGAAAGGTTGATAAGTGGAAAAGTAGATAAATGAGCAAAAAAATCATAAATGGCTTAATTGAAAAACCTATATAAAGATTAAAATTTGTTAATGTAACAAGAAAAAACATGATGATTAACATATACTGTTTTTTTAGGTCGCTACTTTTATAATCCACCCCCAGCCTCCCTAGATTTTCCGACATTTCCTCTTGCAAATGATTTTCTTAAAGATTTGATTTTAGCTAACCCTTGATGACTTAGTTCCTTATCTAATAAGACTAGAATCACCAACAAAATAGCATGAACCATGACTGCTGCGATTGGATAATCTTTAAGAACATTCTCTAAAGTTACAAGACAAACGGTGAAATAACACAGATAAGGTATAAGAACCCTTCTGGCAATAACATTACGATTAGGATTTAACAACCAGAATCCGAATAGAGCCATTCCCTCAATCAGGACACCAGCATAACTAGCACCCATGACTCCTATAGACTTACTCATATAAAAGTAGAGAAAAATGCCTGCTATCACTGATATCGACTGAATAAGAGTCCTTTTGTTCTGTCGCCCCATTGACGTCAAGCCGTCTGCCAGTGCAATCCCCATGCTTTGAAAGATCAACATTAACGAAAGAACCTTCAACAACCCAGCTGCAAATATCCATTCCTCTCCAAATAACAATTGAATAATCAGATCTGACATATAATAAAAAGGAATAGCTACGCCCATACCAATTAATGCCATGATTTTCACTTGTAAAATATTCAAGTTCAGATGTTTATTTAGTTCTTTGCTATTGAAGTATCTGAATAGGACGGGAAAGAAGGCCCCTGCTACCACATTTGGTAACTGGTTTAATGCTTGTGGTATACGGTATGCTACTGCAAAGAACCCAACCTGCTTTAAAGTTACTGTCTTTTCTAGAATAATTGGGCCTAATTGAGGTAGTAAAACAAACAAAAGCCCACTAAGAAGAAACGACCAGAGTTGGAATAAAAGCCCTTTATGAAAAATGGATTTTAAATTGATTTTGATATGGCGATGAACAAGTACAATGGCACAAGCCCCCGCCAGGAAATAGGAGAAGCCATACAAGAAACTAATTACAAAAGGATGTAGTGACAACGCCATTCCTATAACAATGGTGATAATTAAACAAATCGATGAAAGCATTCGAATGAATCCAGCATACTGCATCTTTTCTACTAATTGAAAATAGGTAGTTCCAATTCCTTGCATCGCCACCCCCATTACCATCGGAATAACAAGATAGTAGGCAGTACGAATTAACTCTTCATTTGTATTTGTAAAGTGAATTACCATAAAACCCAAAATGAAGGTAATTCCTAGCAATAATATCCTTAATTTGATGTAAGAAGAGATAACAGACTGAACCGAAGTTTTCTTTTTCGATCCTTCTCTTAAAACAATTTCGCTTAAGCCAGAATCAGTGAAATAGCTCATAATCATCGCAAAAGCTAATGCTACACTCAATAATCCATAGCTTTGAGATTCAAGGTAGTTTGCTAGAATAATAAGGGCAAGTGCATTAAATACACTCGATAGCACTGTACTGTAAAACATGTGTATGACGTTAAGTCCTATTGAGTTTTTTTTTCCGTTCATAACCTCACCTATTTTCAGTTTATCTGGTAAATAGCCCCCAGGATCCGATTATTGGCTCTTTCAACATCTTTTTTCAATAATGATATCTCTTCATTTGTTGTAAGCTGCTTTTTCACAACTAACACCACTCCATCACAAATCTTCATTAAATCATGAGCCTCTGAAGATTTGGTTAGAGAAGGAGCATCATATAGCACTAGATCATATTGTCGCTTCCACTTGTCTCGAATATTTTGGAAACGATCTGAAAGCGAACTTCGAAATGATTCATAAGATATTGATCCAGCTGTCATAATTGTTAAATAAGGAATCTTTGTCTTCAAAATACAATTGTGAGTAATCATCGGATTTCCAATAACATCAGTGAATCCTAAGTTGTTTTCTACCTGAAATAGGTGATGAAGATGGGGGGAACGAAAATCTGTATCCACGAGCAATACTTTTTTACCTTGTTCGGCAAAAGCAGCCGCAAGTTTAACAGTGATTAACGACTTCTTTTTATTTTGGACAGAGGAAGTGATCATGAGGAATTTTGCATCATTAGTGGAAGCCATCGTATGTTCAAGATTTCTGCAAGCTAAGCGAATTTGTTCTGTACTCTCATACATTTCACTTAATTGCTTGTAAATTTTTGTCTTTCTCTCCCTTTTTACGACCATTATTTTGCCCCCTTTCTGACTTACTACTTATAAACCTTTCCTTAATCCAGAAAGATACATATCTTTTTTTCTTTATGTCTACCTGCCCTAGAATAGCTAATCCATGATGAATTTCAATCTCCTTCGACTCTTTAATCGTTGGATCAAAGCTCTCTTTAACAATTGCAGCACCAATTCCTAAAAAAAGACCAATAATACAACCAATAATACTACCAAGTAATTTATTCGAGTTCGTTACCAAAGTACTATCTTCACTTAAAACTTGAACTTCTTTGAATTTAAGTACTGAATCCATTTTATCCACAGATGTCGTTGCCACATCTTGCGTCACATTCTTAACTATTTTTGGATTATCACCAGTGACCGTAATTTTAATGATTTGAGATTCTTTAGTATTGGTAACAACAAGATTGTCTTTTAAATCATATTTACCTATGTTATTTTTTTGGAGTACTGTATTCATAACCATCGGACTCGTAATAAAATCAATTGAAGAAGCTACCATTCGATTGATTTTTTGATTCTCTTCATAGTAATCTTTAGAATCATTATCTAAGTTCCCAATTAATATATACTCATTGGCTTCATAGGAAGGTTGCACAAAATAATATACACTTAGTAACGTGACCATCGAAATACTCATGGCCACGATTAAAATGGTCACTATTCGTCTCCGTAATATACTTACTAGTTTCTTCAGCGTTACGCCTTCTTCTACCATTATGCCACCCTCCAAACATTCAACTTTAATTAAAGTAGTTCATCATGATTGCCACTTTATTGTATGGAATTAAACATCCCACACCCTGGATGTTCATTATAAAGAACAACATGGTGCGTCTTACCCTTACTTGAAGTCTACTGTACCCACTACGAAATTCTTTCGACTTTAGGAGACTTGCTTGATTGTAAAAGTATTGAACTTTTCAACAAACGCTTCCTCAAAAATGTTGTCATTGGTTTTTCAACAAAAAGATAAATCCAAACACATGATACTGTTGTTAAAGAAATAATCAAGGTTAAGAATACAAAAAACCAATCTGCTCATAAATTCGGAACTTTGCAAAAAGCAGCAGAAAAAATTGGATGACTGGACCATGACAAATATATATTGAATAAGAAGCATCGCCAAGTAATGAAAGTTTAGATGGAATTTCCCTATTTGTCTTAAGGTCCATTGTCGCTATTCCTAAAATTATCAACAAAGAAAACACAGAATACGTGAATAGTAATTCATGTCCTAGAACTTTGTTAACATTCATTACCCAGAGAAACAAAAAGCCAAGTATTCCTGCGATGACGAGTACCTTTTCAAATCGAATATTGAAGTGAAGAACCAAATAAGCTACAAAGCAACCTGAATAGATTTCCAAATGATTAAAACTGAGAAAAAAGGATTCATGCTTCGTAAAGAATTGGGTAAACAATATCATTGTGAGCCAGATCGGGACAACATACTTTATTATCTTTGGTTGATACAAGTACGCAGCAAAAATAAGATAGAAAAATAGAATGAAGCTAAGAGACCAGGTTACGGCAAGTATTGGATCAGTTGTAAACAAGAATACGTTTTTGACAAATGTTAAACTTGTTAAAGGAGGCCCCGAATCCAACGTTGGAACTAACAAAAATAAACCAATTGTAGCCAATAACATTAACCAGTACAAAGGAAATATTCTTATTACTCGTTTTAACAAGAATTCTCTTGCTTTGAAAGGATTTCCTCTGTTTTTGTGATATATATAATAAATCATAAAACCACTAACAACAAAGAAAAAATCCACACCACCTGTTCGATCCCACTGAGCAATGTTGAACCAATCGTAGTCAAACTGTTTGTAAAACAACCCGTTCGCGTGACCGATTAAGACAAAGAGAATGGCAACGGCTCTGGAAATTTGCACCAATGATAACTTGTTTTTATTAGCTCTCAACTCCCCAGTCCCCTTTTATCAACCAAAACAATGTTTTATTTATCTTACCATGTTCTTTATAAAGAATAAAGTGTTATTTATAAAGTCCGACCTTGGTATCTATTCTTAAAAAATTGAATTCACAAAAAAAGCTAGCACTCTATGTTAATTCAAAGAATGCTAACATTATATAAGAAATGAATATAATACAATTAAATAAACAAAAGGTTTAATTCATTGCTAGTACCTTTGTCACTAATTCTATTATTCGGGACCCCTTTTACATTAAAAGTATTAACAGAGCTCTTATTTGTTAAGTTGACCAGGGCACCCGTTGCAGTAATACTAGCCAAGTCCCACACCAATCCATCTAAGAAATTGTACTGTCCATTAATAATAAATAACTTTTTTGTAGCACTTGTTGGTTGAATTTGCATATTGGTAAAGTAGTTGCCTGTACATTCGTAAGGAATCGTTTCTCCACCAATAATCGTAATATTATTAACACAATCATCCAATGAAAAATTAGTAAATCGATTTGCATTCACATAACTAAAACCGCTAGTAGCTTGCACAGCCTCTAACTTTACTGCAGTGTTCATTCCAACTATTTTTATATTCTCAAAGTCCATAAAAGATATAGCATGACCTGGTCCATTAGAGTACAAATAGACACCGATTCCTTTATGACTTTCACTCCAGTTTACTATGGTTACATTCTGAACAACTGATCTCCACCAAACATTATAATACTTGTACTTTCCATCTAGATAAATAACAGCGGAGTTGAATTTAGAATCGTCGATTGCTACATACGCTCCTGATAAGGAAGAACCTCTTTCTAGTTCAATTACATTGAAGTTTCCATAAACAACAAATCGAGAACCATAGCCAAATTGAAGTTTTACCCCTTCCTTCACAATTATTTTTGAGGTAATGATATAATCTCGATCCGATAATTCGACCGTCTTCATATTTTGTCCATAAGCAAAGTCAATCGCTGCTTGTACGGTTTGAGAATCATTAGAACCAGAGAAAAGATCTGCATTTACACTGCTCACAACACCACTCCATTCTTAATGATTACAAATGTGATGATCCCAAAACCCTTTCGTTGCTTGTCTACTCACCACATTTTAATTATTATATGTATGGATTGATACGAATGAATGGGCTAGTAACTGTTTGTAGTGCCTTATTGTAGTAATCAATGTAGGTTTTCTACTTGGTGGTTCAATTCTTAAAATCGGCTATTTATATAAAATGAAAAAGTGCATACAAAATAGATCAGTAGAATGGTTATCTATGATTATTAAAATCACCTTCAAAGTCCTAGCCTGACGAAAAAGACCATTTGCAAAACAAAAAAAGCCTCTAGAATCCTTCCAAGGCTTTTTTGTACTATAGAAAGACACTCTTTACTAAAAGTGATGACTTATTTAATGGCATAGATCAGTCTCCATGGTGCCTGTCACCACTACCCCATCCGCGCCAACCGCTCATAAACCTCACGCAAATTCGTAAACCCCATCTCCTGAATTCTCTTCAAGTAATGACACCACAGCTCAGCTGTCATTTTGGCATCTCCCAGGGCATGATGGCGATCTTTCACCTCAATTCCGCAATTTGTACAGCACTCTTCTAATTGAAATCCTTTTAGCTCAGGATCAGCAATTCGTATTAAAAAGGAAGTATCCACAATGCGATGATCGAAACTGGCACGCATCAAACTCCAGGTGGCTTGTTGCATGAAAGACTGTTCATGCTTCGCATGATGCGCAACTAAAGTGTGCCCTTTCATAAATTCATAAAATCGAGCGAGCACATCTGAGAGGGGCGGTGCGGAATCCAGATCTTCCGCCTTAATGCCCGTTAATTCAGTAACCTCTCCGGATGGGGCGTTACTAGACTGAACTAATGAATAAAAAGTATCTTTTTCGATGGTTTCACCGGTTACTTTCACCGCCCCAATCGACAGGATGGTGTCCCCTTTATTCGGATAAAAACCAGTTGTTTCAAGATCAAACACAACGACTCGTAATTGATTTAAGGGTACTTCTAACGTGTTTTTCATTTTTATTTCTTTTTGCATCTGTCTTAGCATGGAAATATGATGAGGATTTGATTGATCTTGAATTGATGCGTACATGCTCGTATTCACCTTACCGGACAGCTGCTTTAAATATTGAACCATTTGATTCATCTTCATTTAGAACACCCTTTTTCGATGTGCTTTGTGGTGTCGTTGTAAAGCTCAATCCCTTTTTTCATAATCTCCTTAAGCTCTTTCTTCTGTTCTCTAGGAAGGGAATCAATCGTCACATAATGAACGGCTTCATAATCTTCTTGTTTTCCATAACGAAGTCGAAACTGTAAAAGCTGCCTAAATTTATCTTCATACTGCTTCCACTCCGAGCGGCTAATGTCTGATAAAGCACCAAGTCTTGCTAAAGTAGACGTCGTCATCACGCTCTCCTTCAATGCAAGAAGCCTCACTGCGTTAACATAGGGAAATAAAGCCGTCTGTTTTAAATTGATTTCTCCAGTATGAGTACCATGCGTTTCGACGAGTATTTGTCCGAATACACCGATCCCTTTTTGAAGCCTCATCGTATTTTTCAGCATTCTTTTTAATAAGTATGGTGATTCCTCGATATTAGAGTGAATGACTTGCTTTAAATCTTCAATAAACGTATACCGACCAACTAACACTCTCGCGTCAATAAAAATCAATAAATGACGAATGGCTTCAAAACTTTCATCATCCATCCAATTTTCAAGCTGCCTTTTCCACTCTTCTATTGATTTACACCAAAGTGGATTAGACGCCATCACATTTCCATCACAGAATTCATATCCAATCGTATTGAGACCAACCGAGATTTCTTTTCCAAGCTTAAGAAAATAGTTGCTCGCCTCTTCGCTCGTAACTTCATAGACAATCCCATGATCCTGGTCACTCCATAGCGCTTGCTCAAACCGCCCGCCGCTTCCCATTAAAAAAAATGAAAAAGGAGAGGGAGGTGGCCCCCACTCTTTTTTCACTTTCTCTACTGCTAGATGCACGATTTGACTCATCAGCTGATCATGGAAATGATTCAGTGCAAAATGATCTGTCGCAACGTTCTTGATTTGTTGTTCTCTCATTTTGTTTAGATCCTCATAAGTTTCAACACCGTCATCCATATCGACAGCCCCTTTGCATCTCAATTAACCGGATTTTGAGCTTTTTCCACCTTGTTGTACTGGCTGTTCGCTCGTCTGCAAGAATTCTGGATAGCCATAGCTACCGTGTTCACTCAGATCAAGACCGATAATCTCTTCTTCTTCAGTGACACGTAATCCGTTTAGCACTTTCTTAATGATCACTAAAAGAAGAAATGAAACACCAAAGGCATAAGCCCCACTCGCACCAACACCAAGCGCTTGAACGCCTAGCTGCTCGAAGCCGCCTCCGTAGAAAAGTCCTGGTTTCCCAACAGTCGCAAGTTCTGGCGTTGCGAACAAACCGTTTGATAACGTACCCCAAACGCCTGCTACACCGTGAACAGATAAAGCAAAGATGGGGTCATCCACTTTCCGTTTTTCGAAAAATCTCATGCTGTAAAATACGATCATTCCGGCAACTAATCCAATCACAACCGCTGCCCATGTGTCGACAAAGGCACAGGAAGCTGTAATGGCAACTAATCCTGCTAATCCACCGTTTAACATCGTTGGCACATCCGCTTTTCCTGTTACGGCCCACGCCACAACCAAAGCGGCTACCGCTCCAGCACCTGCTGCTAAGTTTGTATTCATGGCAACAAATCCAAAGAATGCAGCGTCAGCAGATAACGTACTACCTGCATTAAATCCGAACCAACCTACCCATAAAACAAGCACACCAAGCGCCGTAAATACCTGATTATGTCCGGCAATGTTGTTTGGAGAACCATCTTTATTGTATTTACCAATCCGTGGTTTTAAAAGAATCGTTGCGGCAAAAGCGCCCATTGCACCTGTAAGGTGAACAACC
Organism: Anaerobacillus sp. QJM3NY_32; assembly: GCF_056173645.1. Lineage (NCBI taxonomy): Bacteria > Bacillati > Bacillota > Bacilli > Caryophanales > Bacillaceae > Anaerobacillus > Anaerobacillus sp. QJM3NY_32. The sequence goes on from NZ_CM149684.1 coordinate 3,939,542, forward strand.
GTTGAACCCGCAAAGTCCTGTTTCCCATGCTCAGCTAACCAGCCGCCGCCCCAAATCCAGTGGGCAATCACAGGATAAACGAGGACCGAAAATAAAACCGCAAACAGAATATAAGCTGTTAGTTTCGCACGTTCAGCAAAGCCACCAAATGCGATCGTTAATGAAATACCTGCGAACGCTAACTGGAATAAGAAGAAAACTGGCGCCGAAAGTCCTAATCCCTCAATTTCATAACCTGAATAGAAAAAGTCCGTTAAACCGAAGAGAGCATTTCCTTCACCGAAAATTAACCCATACCCAACTGCCCAAAAGACTAACGAAGCAATCCCAAATGTGAAGATCGTCTTACCAGCAATATGGCCAGCATTTTTCATTCGTGTTGACCCAGCTTCAAGTAAAATGAAGCCACCTAGCATCAAAATAACGAGTACTGCTGAGAACATCACCCAAAGACTATTCATCAAAAACATCGAATCCATTCCAACTTCCCCTTTCACTTTTCAGAACCATAATCTTATTTTTAGAAAATGTTAATTAATCTGACATTTATTATTATAAGTATTTTTGCATGAACAAAAATTGTCTACAACAATCATGTCACATTATCTCTCTGACTATATGTTGAGGGGTGGTCAGATCACGTTGAGGGAGGTTTTCTAGGATTTTGTGAATATGATTAGTAGGGTTAGTTTAAAAAGCATATTAATCAAACGTTTGTTTAATATGCCATTTACCTAGTCTGAATGGGTACGATCATCATTATCCAATTTCGATCGTTTATATTTTTAAACTTAAAAACGGTAGCACAGATCTTATGAACAATAGTTCTACCGATTAACTGAATTTATTATAAAAAAAACAGGTAAGCTAAGTAATAGCTTCCTGTTTTTTTATATGGAGATCAGTTTTAGCTTACGAGAGTTCACTAAGAACAGCCCTTTTCCCTACTTATGTAAGAGATTTTAACTCTAAAATGAACCATTAGTATCATTCAAGAACTGTGAAAAACATGGTTTTCCCTCATATTAGTCCACCGCTCTCATTTATAAAAAGTAAGAAACCCAAAGCCAATCGGCATGGGTTCAAAATGGAGGATACTGAGTAGTTTAAGTATCAACACGAATCACATTCATTGCACGTTCGGATAATTGCTGAACATAATCATTATCCAGCTTTTGATCGGAAAGAACGTGATCGATCATATCCAACTCTGCAAAACGAGCGAATGCCTGGAGACCAAACTTGCTATAATCCACCATCACAAAATTAATATCCGCACTATCTAACATTTTCCTCTTAATGCGAGCTTGCTGTTCATTTGATTCACTAATTCCTCGGCTTAGATGGATACCTTTACAAGAAATGAAGGCTTTATTAACATGATAATCCTCAAGCGAAGCCTCAGCGAGTGGACCAAGATAAGACATTGATTTAGCATGTAAAGAATCACCGAGACGGTTCTACTGATTCACTCTCTATTCCTAATAGAAAACCAGTTAGCTCATCAATGAGGTGGTGATTTAACTGGTTTTTTGATTAGTATTTGCGAAAATCTGTTTATACTTTCAAGTGCCTCATGAGCACCACCCCCGTGATTTCCAATTTCCTTCATTTCAAGACAAACCTCTATCTACAGTAATTTGATATTCTTTCATTTTTCTCCAGAGTGTTGATCGACTCATACCTAGACTCTTTGCAGTTTTGCTACGGTTATATTGTGTTTTAATTAATGTTTGTAGAATGCGTTCTTTTTCATTGGTTGGATGGTCATCAAGTTTTCCAGGTGAGGTGTTGTGAAGAACTGCTTTTACATCTGACTGAGTAATATTAGGCGTGTATAGCACAGCTAATCGCTCACAAATGTTATAGAGATGTCGCACATTTCCTGGCCATGAATAATGCATTAATAATTGTTTCGCTTCTTCTGTAATTTCAATCTCAGGATAATTTTTATGGTAATAATCTTCGACCAAGAAAGGAATATCACCTTTATGTTGTTCTAAGGTAGGCAATTCAATCCTTAAAACATCCAATCTATAAAACAAATCTTCTCTAAATCGATTCTCTTTCACTAAAGTTCTTAAATCTTTGTTCGTTGCAGCGACAAGACGAATGTCTACTTTAATAACCTCATCACTTCCTACCCGCATAAATTCCCTTTCTTGTAGAACACGTAGGAGTTTGGCCTGAAGGGTTAACGGTATTTCGGCGATCTCATCTAAAAAAATAGTTCCACGATGAGCGATCTCAAAAAGTCCAGCCTTTCCATTTTTATTAGCTCCAGTAAAACTTCCAGACACGTAACCGAATAGTTCACTTTCTAGGAGCTGTTCAGGTATAGCCGCACAGTTAATTGCCACAAACGAATTGGAAAATCTGTTGCTTTCACGATGTATACTTTGAGCAAATACTTCTTTACCAGTACCACTTTCACCTATTAAAAGGATATTCGAATTCGTACGACTATATCTTTTTGCTACTTTTATAATTTGTTTCATTCTTTCTGTTTCTCCAATAATCTTTGAAAAAGTGAAACTCGCTGTATGACCTTTACTATAAATTCGTTTTCTTATACTGCCCTCTAGTAATTGTAGGTCTTGAACCGCTTGAATTGTAAATACAATATCAGATACTACTTCTTTAACTTTAATAAAGCGTTTATTGATATTTAGCATTATTTTGTTGTATTGAAAAACCTCATTTGTATACTCATTTGTATCTTGCATTAATACTTTAAACTCCGGTAAAATAGTTGTGTTTTCTATTTTTTGTTCATTAGTAGTCTTGTCGAGGTCCATTAATTGGGCTGCTTTAGGATTCAACATTACGATTTCGTTACTCTCATTTATCACAATAACCCCATCGCTAGAACCATCAAGGATCGCCTGTAATCTTTTTGCCTTTTCTTGTTCTCTTAAAGCTGTGATAACCATTATCTTCGCCTGTGTAATTGCTTGCCACAGCGCCTCGGGACTTGATTCAATTACCATATTATCAATTTCTAAATCTTCCGCATATTTACACGTTTTAATTCCACCTAGGATAATTTCACAACCACTAGCATGAGCTTCTTTTACCAAATAACTCCCGTTCCAATTAGTACCCAGTCTATACGTTTCGATAGGTGCATCAAGTAAATCATATATATTATTTAAACCTGCTAACATGTTGCTTGCAGCAATGACACCTATTTTCCTTCTACCAAATTGCTCACTACACTTACGAATGGTGCGAAGTATATCAGAAGAAGAAACAGCGATTTCAACAATTGGGATATTCCCAGAAACTCTCCTTAAAATTTCAGCTAGTAGTCCCCGAGTAATAATAATATCTGCATGGATTTTAGCATGCTGATTTTCCTCAGCAATTACAATCTCCTCAAACTCAAATAGATATTTTTGTTGATTTGAATCTAATTCATCATGTTCTTTAAAAATAGTAGCAGCATCTTTGATAAAGTCCTTGCACGGAACAACTAAAGCAATTTTAATCACTTAATTTCCCCCTTCTAGTTCGTATAGTAGCTTTTATTATGGGGCCATGGGATAGTAACTATATTTCACTATTAAAAAACGAATGAACGCAAGAGATAGCGCTTACAAAAAACGCAGAACACCATAGGAAGATGCCCAATTAAAAGTTTTCTTAATCGTAACATAATTACCCTTCCTTTCTCGTTTAATGACACAAATTGTTGAAACAAATATGTCTCATTAAACAATATTATGAACCAATGAAGTACTAAATTTATACTTAATAAACTCACAACCCTTTTAAACTGCGCTTTTTGAATAATATATAAAATCATAAAAGTTGGCATACTTCTTGCTACTTATATAAACGAAAACAATCGAGGAGGGTTTCAAGTGCTAAAGTTAAACAATGTATTTAAAAACCGTGTAAAGGATCAGCTGTTAGGTAATAAAAAAATGTCCGCTGGGTGGCTACAAGCCTCAAGTCCCATAACTGCAGAAATTATGGCGAAATCTGGTTTTGACATTTTAGTAATTGATATGGAGCATGGACCAGGAGATATAATGTCATTGCTTCATCAGCTCCATGCATTATCAGGTTATGAAGTAACACCTTTTGTAAGAGTACCATGGAATGATTTTGTAGTAATTAAAAGAGTTCTCGATGCCGGAGCTCACGGAATATTAGTTCCCTATGTCAACTCCGTAGAAGAAGCCAAACAAGCAGTAAAGGCTTGTAAATACCCTCCCGAAGGCTTTAGAGGGATTGCGCCAAGTCCGAGGGCTGGAGGGTTTGCTATGAATGGTAAAGATTATCTTGAACACGCAAACGCACAAATCAGTTTGTTTGTTGCAATTGAAACGAAGGAAGCAGTTGATAATTTACCAGAAATCTTAAATGTAAGAGGAATTGATGGGATATTTATAGGACCAATGGATTTATCTACATCTATGGGTTACTTTGGGAATCCCCAGGCATACGAAGTTAAGGAGACAATTAGTAAAATAGAAAAGTTAGTATTACAATCAGACAAAGCCCTGGCAACGGTTGCGAGTAATATTCATCAAGCTAAGGATTTATATGAAAAAGGTTATCGTATTGTGGTTATGATGTCTGATACTACGACTCTAGGAGAACTCGCAAAAAACACAGTATCAAAATTCAATGAATTATATCCAAAACATTAAGAAAGTTATGGGGGGATAATAATGATTAACACGGAACCACAGTATAATCCTCAACCGGAAAAAGTTGAATTCAAAAAATTGACGTGGAAACAAACACTGAAGTCTCTAGGACCTGGGGTAATTTTTATGTTAACAGGGCTTGGTGCTGGAGATTTAGTAGATTCCTCGGTTGCAGGTTCACATTACGGATATGCTCTAATGTGGGTTTTAGTAATTGCTTGTATGATTAGATTTATCGTTGTCAATATTCTGACTCGTTTCGAACTTTGTAACATCGAAAAAATATCATTATTTGAAGCCTATACAAGAATTAGTAAAATCTATCCGTTCCTATTTATGACAATGGCTATTGTATTAGGGCATATGGCTATTTCAAATATGGTGAAGGGATCTGGTGAGGCACTCTATTATATTTTCAACGGTTTTGGAAGCCCTTTCTTTTGGTCAGTTATTGTGATTATCTCTTGTTTTTTCCTATTGAGAACGAACGTTTATTCTCAACTTGAGAACGTCATGAAAGTTTTATTGGCTGTTATGACCATAGCATTTATCTACCTAGCGCTTACGAGTACTCCAGATCCAAATGAATTAGCAAAAGGCGTTTTTACATTTGAAATGCCAGAGGGAACCGGTTTGTTTGGTTCGTTAGCCATAACATTATCAATGATTGGTGCAGTAGCTGGCTCAATAGTTAACTTTCTATATCCACGTTCCATCCGTGCAAAAGGTTGGAATAATTCATCATATAAGAAAATACAAAGAAATGAATTGCTTTTCACCATAATTATAATGGTTGTTATCAATCTATCTATTTGGGTGGTTGGTGCCGAAATTCTTCGTCCGCAAGGTATTGAAGTAACATCATTAAGTGACATCGCAAGGGCATTAGAAGGAGAGTTTGGACGTATAGGTGGACTTGCATTTTACCTAGGAGTTTTCGGTGCATTATATAGTACAATACTTGGCATTATCCACGGCTATAACAATGTTGCCATGGATAACCTATGGATTATAAAACCCGAAAGAAAAGAAAAGTATTCCACAACTGAGAGCGATCCTTTATACAAGTACATTGCTATATTTTTCATGTTTTCAGCATTTATTTGGTTTATACCTGGAATGCCCGGCTTCATTGAATTAACCTTAATGACCACAATTCTACAAGCAGCATGCCTTCCTGCTATAGCAATTGGATTGCTGTTTCTAGCTACAAGAAAAAAATATTTACCGACTCAATTTCTTAATAATTGGTTTGAAAATATTGTATTGATTGGAACTACAGTCCTTGCCTTATGGAGCTCATATAAAATAGTAATTGAATTATTTTGAAATCCAGAAAACAACAAAAGGTGGTAATGAATTTAATGGACAGGAAAATAATTGTCTTAGACGATGATCCAACCGGAGTTCAAACCATTCACAATCTTTCCGTATATACCTGCTGGGATATTAATTCCGTTAGGGAAGGTTTCAATGAATCTAAGGAAATGTTTTTTATTTTAACTAATTCAAGGAGTTTTTCAAAAGAAAAAACGATTAAAACACATCAAGAAATAGCTAAAAATATCGTTAAGGTTTCGAAAGAAAGTGGCAAAGAGTTTGTAATTATTTGTAGAGGAGACTCCACTCTTCGCGGCCATTATATCTTGGAGATGGATATTATCTCTGCGACTATTAGAGAGTTAACAGGACGCGAAATGGATGGACAAATCATTTGTCCAAGCTTTTTTGAGGGCGGACGTATCACGATTGACAATGTTCATTATTTAAAAGAAAATGATAAATTAGTTCCTATAGCAGAAACTGAATTTTCCAAGGATAAGACCTTTGGTTATTACCATTCGCACCTTGGATTGTATATCGAGGAAAAAACCAATGGACTATATAAAGAGAATGAGTGTATGTATATTGATCATAAAGAATTGAAAAAAGCAAACATATATCCATTAATGAATAAACTAGATTCCATAACAAATGAAAAAAAAGTAATTGTGAATGCCACTGAGTATAGTCAGTTAGAATTTTTTTGTGAATCGTTGCGACTGTCCCTTGCAAACAAGAAAAATTTCATCATCAGATCTGCAGCTTCTTTTGTTAAAGTGTTTGGAAGAATTCCTGACAAACCATTATTAACAGGTAAGGAATTACTGAATACAAACAATCAAAACGGTGGTTTAATCATCGTTGGCTCTCATGTAGACAAAACAACTAAACAACTGAAAGCACTAATGGATTCAAATCTACCAGTAACTTTTTTGGAATTTAATATTCAAAAAGTGATTAAGCAAAATGAAAAAAAGGTTATTCAAACTATATCAAATCAAGCACAGAATTTAATTCAAAAGGGGCAGAATGTAGTTATCTTTACAAGCAGAGAAGTATTTATATCGAAGGATATGGACGATGAGGACCTATTAGAAATTTCCGTTCAAATATCCAATGCCCTTAGTAGTATTGTAATGAAGCTTGAAAGCACACCTTCTTTTATTATTGCCAAGGGAGGAATTACCTCTAGTGACATAGCCAAAAAGGGCTTAAACGTAAAAAAAGCTCAAGTTCTAGGTCAAATAAAGAAAGGAGTACCAGTTTGGATCACTGGAATTGAAAGCAAATTCCCCAACTTCCCATATATCATCTTCCCTGGCAACATTGGAGAAGATTCCTACCTTAAAGACATTATCGAAGAACTCGGGAAGAGGGAGACACCTACTTCATACTAAACTATAACCTATAAATTAGACACTATGAATAACGTTCTCTCTTGAATTGCAATCTATAATATAGATAGTTGAAACCTTCAGGGGGGGTTCGAGACCACTCATAAAGGCTAAGCGAGAACACCTGGGGGACAAAGGGACAGATAGAAGCCACTGAAAAACGACTCCTAAAAATAGGAAAATAATAAAATACGAAAGAAAAAGCCCCCAAATTTGGTAAGATAGAATTGACTAGAAACCATCTACCAAATTGGAGGCTTTTTCTTATGCTCACTCATAATAAGCAAGCTAGTTTATACTCCATATTATATAATAAAATTCCCGAAAATCATACGCTTAAAGTCATTAATGAATCCATTGATTTTAGCTTTATTAATGACTTACTTGAAGATTCCTATTCTAAATACTACGGTAGACCAGCTAAAGAGCCTGAACTAATGGTGAAGCTGTTAGTTCTACAATATTTATATGATTTATCCGATGAACGCTTAATAGAAGAAGCTTCCTTAAATCTGGCGTATTTATACTTCTTAGGTATAAACCCAGAGGATGAGTTGCCTGATCCGAGTTTATTATCAAAGTTTAGAGTTCACCGGTTAGGAGATTCATTGCTAGATGAAATTTTGGAGACGATTAACCGTCAGTGTGTGGATAAAGGAATCATTGAATGTACAGGTCTAACCATAGATACAACTCATACAGCAGCACATACATTCCAGGCCACGCCTGAAAGAGTTATGAAACGTCTGGCAAAGAAAATCTATCGAAACCTCGATGAAGAAAATGGTTCTGTTCCAGAAGAAGTGGACCAAGACATTCCAAATTACAAGGATATTGAGAACCACCGAGAAGCTAAACAGACGATGAAAGATCATTTAGAAAAAACGATGCAACAGGTAGAAGAAACCATAGAACTTGCCGATCACCCGAAAACCAAAAATACTATTGAGAATGCCAAAGAAATACTTGATGATCCTAAATTCCTCCAATCTAAAGGAGTACGTTCTATTGTTGATCAGGAAGCACGAGTAGGTCACAAGAGTAAAACGAAACGATTTTTTGGTTACAAAATGGAGTATATGATGACAACCGAAGCACGCATTATTACGGCTGTTCATGTAGATCATGGAGCTTATGTAGATGGAAAAGTGTTTGACGAACTATTAGAAAAAACCAAGAAATCAGGGTTAAATATAACCGAATTTTTCGGTGATAAAGCTTACTTTCGTAAGCCTATTTTAGATAGCATTGAATCATTGGGAGCTACACCATATATTCCAGTTAGCGAAATGGCTTATAAAATTGATGAAGACCGCTTTAGTTACAATAAGGATTCAGATGAATGGTTTTGTGATCAAGGGAACAAGACCATCAAAAAGTATCATAAAGTGAGAAAGAGTGGAAAGCAATCACTCAAATACTATTTTGATCGTGAGACATGTAGGAACTGCCCTCTTAGGGATGAATGCATAACTGCAAACACCTTGGCGAAGATTATGGAAGTCGGCGTGAACACACCTGAATTCTATCATTATAGTCAGCGTCAAAAGTCTGATGAGTTTAAAGAGAAGTATCGAAAACGAGCTTGTCAGGAATGGAAAAATGGGGAGATGAAGAACTTCCACGGATTAGATTGTGCCAGGTGGTACAGTCGATTAAGTATGTCTAAACAAGCCAAGTTAACGGCTATAGCCGTTAATCTGAAGAGGATAGGTAAAATCCTATCCTCTGATAAAGCTAAATATGGTATATCTTTTTCCAATTTATTGGATTATCAAACCACAAAAACTCTTAGGCTCAAATTAGGGGGTAAAAAACACCTCTTTTTTCAGTGGCTTCAGCCTGTCCCCATGTCCCTTGAGAGAACTAGCAGAGCCGATCGTTGATGGAAGAGGCATCATGCCGTATGCCCAGCTTCAAAGCAAGCTCGACGTCATGGTCCCAGAGCACGTTCCCGTACATGGAACCTCTCTTTACTTCAAAGGACTAACAGATGACGTCATCGATACGCTGCTAACAAAAGTTGATCAAGCACCAGCGCCAAGTATACTGGTTCAACTCTGGTCTCTCCACGGCAAAATAAACCGTGTTGCTTCAAACGCAACGCCATACGCCATCCGTGATGCCAACTTCGTTCTACTTACCGATATTATGGCAATGGATGTGGAACTCGATCTATGCAAACAGTGGGCAGATTCGGTTTATGGAAGTCTACTGCCATCCTCCCATCACGAAGCCTCTTACTTAAATGGCATTACGCCAAGCGAGAATGTGGTCAAAGCTGCGTTCCGTGGGAATTACGAGCGTCTAGTGAGCGTTAAGAATATGTATGATCCTAGAAATGTGTTTTGTCATAATCCTAATGTTGTGCCAGGGAAGTAATAGAGAAAGGTAAAGCTAAAACACTAGCTATTTGGATGTGGTGTCTTAGCTGAACGGATTTTTCTTTTTAAGATAAAGAAGCTCAAGAATCAGTAGATTCTTGAGCTTCTTTTACTTTTAATGTTTTTACTCATTCTAAAAGCGAGAACTAACCCCTGTTACAATCTTTTATTCAAAGTAATAAACTTTAGGGCATGGAGAGAAAGGTGGAGAACGGCGTTTCCCGCTAGCATATATTAAAATGCTTTTTGCAAAACGATTAAACCTACCGATTTTTTAGTTTTTCTTCCGTGCTACTCATCCCCAATAAATCCCAAAATCGGAATATGACTCACAGCTTATTAAATTAACGTTATAAAGGATTTATTACGGTTTTATTTAAGTGAACGTTGATATCAACTTATTCTGTTTTCTCGACAACGACTTCTGCGTTCAATTCCCTAGCAGCTCTTTCAGCTTCTTCTAATTCTTCCCAATATTGAATAGACAGCTCTCGTTGCGATTTATTCGTGTAAAGCTGACCAACTGTTGGAATGGAATAAGAAGGTATCTTTGCTACAAAACGCTGTATTTCCGATTTGTCCTTTTTCTTCCCATTCTCTTTCTGAGGATTATATTTGAAAGTAGCACCCAGCTTTTCCAACTCTTTTTCAGCTTCTATTTTTTTCTTAGTTATTGAATTTAACAATTTCTCCATTTCCGATCGCATCTTTTTTTGGTCCACTTTATTTTTCTCATAATCTTCATTTAAAGTAGCCAGTGTTTCAATTATCAGTTCTCTTTCTTGAATGATAGCTTGATATTGTTCGACCAATTCATGATCAACTTCTTTCACTTGTATTTCACCGAAAAGCTTTTGATCATTCTGTGCGATGGTCTGTATCTGTTGAAAGATTTGCAAAGGGATTTTTGTATTGATTTGTGACATAATTTCTTCTTCAAAATAATTGGTATTTGCGGTTAAATTATTAACTAGAGATGCAATTTTCGCTTTTTCGGATGCAAACCTTTTCTTTGCTTTGTTTTTGCCTTTACTAATAAATACAATGGAATGAGCTATAGCATCTTTTAATTCTTGCTGCTTTGCCTTCATTTCATCTACATTCATTGAGGTTAGTAGTTCAGGGTGGTCTTCCTCTAGTTCTTTTATCTTCCTTGTAATTTCTTCCTCTTCTAATTGCTTATTTCGTATTTCTGAGAGTAATTTTTCTTCTTCCTCTTGAGTATTTGCTTCATTTTCGTTATTTTTCAAAATCGTTAAATCCTGTTCTTTTTCATAAGCTACCTTTTGGTTACGCAAATCACTTTTTTTGCTTTCCCATCTATCAAACTCAACTGTCCGTGCAACTTCAGCAATGGTGCTGTTCATCAACTGATTATACTCATCTACAATTTTATTGAGCTCGCCAACTATTTCCTGATACTGTATTTTAGTTGGTTTATCAATCGTTTCAACTTGAGAAAGTATCACCTCCACCCTTTTTAAATACTCTCTCTTTTTTTCACCACTTGTTGAAAGCATTGATTTAAGCTTCATAATAGTTTTAGTTGCAATATTCGCTCCCAATTTCTCTTCTTTATTCATGTTGGTTATTAAATTCGTCAAATAATTTTTTAATCGTATTAACTCGTTATCCCATTGCTCATATAAAACATCTACTGTCACTTTTTCACTACGATACTTGGGGTGAATTATCCACTGATAGGTAACTTCTCGAGCAAGTCCTTCATATTCAAAATTTGGTTTAAAAGATGCATCTTTAATATCATGAATTTTAGTAGCTGTAATATTACCTAAATCTTTTTGAACGTTCGAATGTAATATAACTTGTTGATCAAAGTTCATTCCTTTTCGATTTTGGATAAGCTTATTTGATTTAATTTGATTAAGGGCAACTTTTGAATGGTACTTCCACCAATCGGATTGTTCTTTCATATGTTTAAACGCCAACTTGATTGATTGGCCATCTAATTTCATTCCAAAGAATTCTTTGCTTCCATCTGTATGTTCTGAAGCTAGATGACTAACAGTCAATACTCCATCCTCTCCATCAGCAATGAAAAAGTTAAGAGGGTTACGTTTCCGTCCGTAAACCTCAACTTTGAAAGAGTTCAACTTTTGTAAAACGTGCTGTTCATCGGAAAAGGATCCTATGAAAAGAGTTAATTTAGTTCCTGCTTCTAATCTCATAATTAAAAGTTCAAAAATATCCTCACTCACATTCCATGAATCCAAGCTGATTACAATCTGATTTCTAGATCTATTTATAATATCTTTTATTTTTTCTGTCAATTCTTGTTTAATGGAATTATTAAATAAGAAAGTCTCAGTACCGTACACAGGAAAGAGATCAAATGGGGCTTTCTTTGATTTTTCCTTATTTTTCATATGCAGTGGTAAACTGACTTCATAAGAGTCAAGCTCCCAAAAATTCCAACAAAAGTAGCTGAAAGCCTCTTTCACTTGCTGAGCCTGAATTTTAAAGTGGCTTATATGAGAATAGTTACTTAGCGCATGGGTATTCGCTATCACACCTCTAGAAAAATTCTGATAACCGGGGTCGACCAATACCATCGTCCCTATTACATTCGAATGATAGCGTATCAAAACTTTTCCTAGAAGAGTTTGTTCATATGAGTCGTACCACTGATTTGTTAACAAATATATTCGGACCTGTTTTTCTGCTAAATCTGAGAGTACGGATTGAATAGAATAGGGAAGTTCTTCATCTACAATCAAGCACACAGTATGTTTAGCTTCCGGTAAATGAAGTTCTAGATAGTTTAGAAGAGTTAACTCATCTGGAATTGTTTCTTTATCAACTTTCTCCCATATTTCAGAAATTATTTTTTCACCATAAAATACGGTTTCACTGCCCGATCTAGGTTCGATTTTATGCCAGTTGAGCACCTTATATCACTCCAGTCGTTTGAAATTTTTCTGAAATAAAGCTTTTTAGTTCTTTTGGAAATAAATTCGACTCTAACTGAATAAAAGAAATATCCTTCCAATATCCAATTGTATCGATTGTAAGGTCTACTAAAGAAAGATGAGGAGGGAATTTGTATTGGTCTAGTTCTGCAGTCATCTTAAAGTAATGCCATCGGTCATCTGTTTTAAAAGCAAAATAACGATCATGTGGCCAGTCGTAAGTACTGGTGTAAAGTTCAGAATACAGATTTGTCTTATATTTAAAATCCGAATACTTAACAACTTCAGGGGAAAGTACAGTAACTTGTTCTTTTTCAACGCCATGGTGTTGGAAACTTTTAGCGAAGAGTTCAAACTTTTTAACCTGCGTTCGGTTCTTTAAATATTTGCTTGAATAAACGAGAGCGCTCGGAGTTTTATCCCCCAATATAGAATCCACCACTTCTTTCATAGAGTAGTGTTGCCCAATCGCAATATTTTTTGTTGTAATTACTTGTTTATGATTCATTTCTGGTTGTAAGTCCATAGGGGCTTGTAAATGCCAATAATGCTCTGGTTTTTTTTCTTGTTTGTACATACTTGTTAACTGTTTCGTTGTAATAAGTACAAGTGATTCCTTAAAAGGTTTAAATTGATCATACTGGCAATACTCTTCTAATAGTTGATTAAATTCCACTTCACTTATGAAAGCCATTTTTATCTTTTGAGATAATAAATACAACATCCAATTGTGTGCGTCTAATTCCGATTTTGGCATGATCGGTACATCTGTGATCTTTGAGGACTCAAAACTCCCAAATTGCGTATCATCTGGATGAATGGAAAAAGTCTTTTGCATTTTCTCCAACTCATGGTTTGATTCTACATCTGAAAAATTCACTTCAAACGCTTTGCATTCATAGTTCCATACTAACTCAGGGTATTCAAGCGAGATTAATTGAATTACCCACTCTTCCATATTGATTTCTATATCCTTATCTATCAAATACCTTTTAAATGGATATGAACGATTGTCTTTGATTTCTCCGTTTAAATACAGCTTAGATTCGTCTAAGTCTGTATCCATTTCCCACTCCATAAAGTAGGTCGATTTAAGTTTATTATCAGGTACAAAAGTCACAGCTGGCGTATTAAACCGGTACCTTTCGAATCTTTCCATAAAGAAAAGTTCATTTTCTAAGACAGCCTTAAACTGCTTCCCTTCAATTTGTTCTATATTTAAAACGTTTCCACTTTGCACATGTTTCTCATAACTTTTCTCTCTTCTAAAATGAATCAGCATGTCATTTAATAACTTATCTTGTATGAACCAAAGTTTAAATTTTCCTTTTTGTCGAAGTGGATAAAGTTTTGTTTTCAAAAAGACGTTGGCGTTTTCTGTTAATTCGTGATCCTGATTGAGGAATTCTTCTCTAACTAAGTGCTTAACAATCCCTACTGCTACTGATGGTTTCGAAGTCATACCAATTAGCTCACTTATCATTTCATAATTCACACCATATTCTTCAATTAAAGAGAGAAGGTTGTATATATCATTTCGACCTTTTTGAAATTGTACAAGTGAACACAACGCGTCAAAAACTTGAATTTCACCTGTTCGCCTAAGCTTTAATTTCATTTTGCACCGCCTCCACTGATCGAGTTAGATTCTCTTGCCAGGTTTCTTAGCTGTTCCGATTGTGTCTGTAAATAAAATGATCTCTTACCAATAATAACTCTCTGATAACGTGCCCTCGTAATAGCAACGTTTAATCGATTTGGATTATCCATAAAGCCCTCTTTGTTAACTTGAACCATTGAAATAAAGGTGAGATCAGCTTCTCTTCCCTGAAAGCGATCAACAGTACAAACTGAAATGAACACATTGTTTTTTTCAAAACTATTAAAATTTCGAGGAGAAGCACAGTAATCACGCAAGAATTCACGTATCTTCCCTTCTTGTCCCCTATAAAAAGTTAAGCAAGCTACCGTCCATTTTTCATTATTTTTCTTAGGGTTTTTTTCTGCCCATTTTACAAATTCTTTTAACTCTTCTTTTAATTTTCTTACTTCGTCTCGATTGAAATTCTTTTCTTTCCGTCCATTTACATCAATCCAAATACTTCGACCAGAATACCGTTCATAACTCCAAGTTCGATCAATAGTATCAGCATCTCTTAAAGCTTCATTATTATAAAATTGACGTCTTGGTAAATCAGATATTTCTGGATGCATACGATGCTGATAATCAAGACACTCATACCTACTCATAAGGTCTTTCTCATTAAATCCACTATTTAATACTGTTGGAGGTGAATGACTACTGTTCTTCCGCTGATGACCAATACCAGTTTGTAATGCTTCAAGAACGGATGGTAAAGCAATATCTTGGACAAGATTCATGCGCCTTTCAACCTTTTCTCTATTAATAAATGGCATAAGCTGCATTAAATCGTTTTCAATCCATTGTTTACTTTTATTAGTGTTGGAGAGCTCATAGAGACGAATTATTCTCCAGGCTACTTCCTCACTCCAACGCTGTGTCTTCAGTAGTTTATTATGCAATTTAATAATATCCTGAACATCTGAGTACGACTTTTTAGATTTTGGATCGCGGTATTGAATTCGATTAAAATCTCGTTCATAGAAGCTTATCATTTGATAAAACTGTGGGCTCGTCTCCCAGTCAGTTCTACTAAGAACTAACATGCTAGTCGGAATAAAATCTTTTACTATTGCTAGTTCTGATTCTTTAATAAACAAAATATCCGTCGTCATAAGTAACCATGAAGAAGCGTTTCCATCGATACAGCTTTGAATTGGAATTTCTGCAAAAGAATCACAAACTGCATGGACAGCATATTGAGTTAAAAAAGTGACGTTCTTATGATGGCTGATTCCTTTTTCATTCATTTTTATAAGCTCATCTTTTATATGCTCGATGACGTTATCATGATAGACAATACAATATGGAGGATTGTTGCTTTTATTTTTAAATAGATATTGAAAGATTAATAGTGATGCCATCTGTGCATCTCTACTAAAAAATGATCGACCATTTCCTTCCCTATAATCTTCTAAGTTAGCTATAATGTGTTCTCGTTCTGTATAAGGTGATAGCTGCTTAACATCCCCTACAAGAACCCATTTTTCAGCATACAATGCAGGTACTAAAAACTCCTGAAACGTTGTCTTGCTCGATTCATCGATAATCAAATAGTCATAAAGTGGTTCAACCGGTTTTTCACGCGTGCTATTCTTGTGAAAAAATGGATGATTTAATATACCAATGGTCGTTCCGCATACTAAATTTGCTGACTCAATAATCAGATCGCTGTAACCGGTTTGTGTTGGGGCAATTTGATCTATTGAAAATTCTCTTACCGACTCGGCAATATTATCAATTCCACCTATGCGAATGGGTAATATTCCTTCTAATAAATTATCCTGTTTGATTCTTTCAAGCACATTATCAATGGCTACGTGAGTTGATGCTGCTAATAAGACTGTTTTACCTCGTTTTATCAATTGCAAAATAAGCTCTATAATAGCTGTTGTCTTACCAGACCCCGGCGGCCCCTCAAGCAACATAAAATCATTTGTTTTTAGACCTTTTTCAACGAAGCGTCTTTGAGATAGCGTTCCTGGTCGGTCCGTATTCGTCAAAACCTTCCAATCTGAAATGTGTTCTTCTCTATTATGCGTCCATGGTCTGCTAATTTCTTTATTTTCAGACAAAGCAAGAAGTGGAAGTTGTGATGAAATTGGCCTTGCCTTCAATGATTCGATTGCATTCAACTGCATTTTAAGTTGATGAAGGCTGATTGATACAAATAAACGGTCAGGAAGATCACCGACATTAAGAGGGTTTTCTTTGAATTTGCCACTTTTTAAGGAAACAGCTACTTTCCTTTCTTCCTGCCATTTCTTTACTCTGTATGTTACTCTTTGAGGACCAAATTGCCCATTGTCTAGCTCGTTAAAGTCTTCTTGAAAGAATAAATCAACCTTTGATAGGCTCATTAAGTTTCCATCTTCCAGCTCATCTTCGTCGATCAATTCAATCATAACTTGGTCATTGGTTACTCTTGTTCTTTTTATATCTAATTGGTATGAAATAAATGGAAGATTTGCATCGAACACCAAATGATGATTTAGTAAATCTTCTCCATCAAAAACTTTATAGTTCATTTTATCTCTTAACAGAAGATACTCTTTTTCTTCTGTTTTAATCCTTGACGGTTGTCTCAATTCCACAATTTTATAAGGTGTCTCAACGTCATTAATAAATAATGGCTCATGATCATTCAAAACTTCATTAACATAAATTTGGCTTCCGCTATGAAACAGAATTGGTATAACCCTATCCCCAAGTCTGATTTCATTTGGTAAATCTTCTATCTGTTCAAATGACCATTTCCTTATTTTTATTCCATTCAAGAATAAATCTTCACCTTCTACTATTCCCCCTTGAACAGAAAGTAGATATTGATTATCGGCGGATTGATTTTTCACTCCACTTACCAAAAGATTTCTTTCCTGTTGATGGAGCTGTAGTGAATTTATTTCGGGTTTGAGCAGCGTTAAATTCACCGGTTTAAAATCCCAAAACACTTGTTCATCCTCTTCAAGTAGAAAATCAAATCGAACATAAATGGTTTCTTCTTGAATAATGAGATCATCTGAGTTAGCTATAGTAAATGAGCCATGTGCTGAAGTGACACAAAGTCCAGTCGTATCTATGTCATTAATAGTAAAATTTTCAAGTCGGTACCAGTAATCTTCCCATATGACTGAAATATGAGTGACAGTTTCTATTTCAATTGCTGTGACCTGGGGTATCAAATTTAACTCAATTGGTTCTTTTATCTCTCTCCATCTAAAAGAGACCCTCTTAGAATTTTGCGCGTCTATGGCTACTTTTAAATAATTTTCAAAAGATGAAAAATTTTCTTTGACTGCATGAACTAAAGCTTCAGCTTTTTTACCGTTTGAATATAAAGCATTATAATATAATAATGACATTCGCTCTCCTCCATCTAGGTATAATGGGTCATTACTATTATCGGATAGTTTTAGCTATATTTGTAATATTCGACAAAGAAAGACATGATTTCCCTAGTCTGGTAGACTCAACCCTATTGAAATTTAAATTGAAGTGTAACATTGAAGGAATTAAAAAAGTCAATCCTCAATAGTATTTTCGAAGATTGACGTTTTTCAAATAGTTATCCTGCTTAAGTTTTTTATGAACTTCATTTGGAATTGTTATAGCACTTCAAAAATTTCACACGAGAACTTTTTTCACTTTTCATTACCTACTACTCTCTCCCCCTCCCCACAAAATCCTCCCCCCAGTATGCCCAGTATTTTCATGAACCTCTCGATCAACAAGTTGCATGACTCCCGGTTCCTCATTATGGTGCCAAACGTATCCCTCTGGTGTTTCCCCTCTCTCTAAACAAGCAATATCTTCAGAAGATAACCCGATTTCTTCCGCTACACCAGGATCCTGTTGAATCGCATTAAGTAGAGTGTTATTTGCTACCTGGAAATGAGTATGGTCACTTGCAGTATAGATGTCTTCGGAAAGGAGAACTGTAAAATCTGAATCGAATACAGGGAAAACACCCGATGTTACACCACTTGGTAGATCAACCTCTTTTTCTACGAATGGGACATTTGTCTCTAAATGAACGTTACCAGAAAGGTGATCATTTCTTGTTTCAACGGTCTCTGCTTCAACTAGATCAATACCATCTGCGTACTCTAATACGCCAATAGCTAAAGTAGAGACAGCGACTACTTTACCAACACCTTTAGCACCTTCTATCATTAGATCTCGATCCTTGTACAGGAACCCCTTCAACGTAATCCCAGCATGAACGCTTGTATACTTTAATGTACTGCCAAGTCCTTTTACAGTCCTACCTGATGCATCATATAGATTACTTAAACCCTTAGTTTTATATTCCTCGCTTTTACTAATCAGACCGTACGTTCCCTGAGTAACACCATCTATAAATTGACCCGTATTATCAAAGGCGATATAAGAAGCTTGCTTAACCCCTTCACCGACCTCTTCTACCCATCTATTGTTAACCCTTTTACCTATAAATTTTATTCCTCCCCCCATTACTGTTCCCGTAGCTGTTCCTAACCCTCTTCCTATTGCTCTAAAAACGGCCATAGTTGAGTCCCCCTAGCTAATTTCTAGTACTTATTTCCAGTGATCTACGCCTTATAATTATACTTATATTTAGAATAAATGGAAATTTACTCCGAAAAATTCTATTGAACAACCACCTATGTGTGACCGTCAAGTAGAATGGGTTCTTACGCTCTTTTGGTGAAAGATTCTAATCAATACTTTCTGGGTATAGTAGACTAAAACCCTCAAAGGTGGTGAGGCAGTTGTGTTCCTTCTTTGAAGATCAGGTCTTTGAATTTGAAGAAGAAGTTCGAATTCTTCATCAAAGTCAAACCGCCAATGAATTGTTTTTTATTATTGAAGATTTGTCGACCTCTTCACACTGCCCTTCTTGTAATTCTTTTTCAAACCGACCTCATAGTAGATACTCTCGTCATGTTCGAGATCTCCCCGTTTCCCAATACCGTGTTCACATACAAATTTTTCTTCATAAATGGTTCTGTAACCAACCAGATTGTCATAAGAAAGTTTTTACACAAAGACTATCCTGGCTGCAACCCTATAAAAGATATACCGAAAGGTTAGAAGGTGTCATGCGAAAGATCGCTTTTTCTAATAACTGCTTAACTGCCGAAAAGGTTTGTCGTGTTCTTCATATTCCTGTTAGTCACGACACCTTGCTTCGACTTGTGAAAAAAGGTGTGAGTGATGTAATCCCATCTCCCTTTTGTGGGCATAGATGATTTTGCGTTCAAAAAGAGAATGAAATATGGAACGATATTTGTTGACTTGAAAACGAGAAAACCCATTGACCTATTGAATAGTCGGAAACATATAGATGTGACAAAATGGCTTAAAAAACACTCGGAAACAGAGCTCATTAGTCGTGATGGGTCAAAGGTTTATGCCAAAGCAGTTCATAATGCGTCAGAACGGATATTGCAGGTTGCAGATCGATGGCATATTCTTAGTCAACTGTTTGAGGCAGTTAAGAAAACCATTTATCGTGGAATTCCATCAAGATGGTCACCTGACAATCAGAAGATCCCGATTGAAGAAGACCAATCAGTGTTTCCTCCTCATCGGAAAACGGATATTTCTAGAGTGAATAACGAGCAAAAACGGTGGAACCGAATCAAAGGAGTTCAAAAATTGCATCAAAAAAAGTATACCGTGACATCAATTGCAAAGAAATTAAGTATTTCAAGAGGAACGGTTTATAAGGACTTAAAACTAAAAAAGAAACCCGTACATACGCGTCGTTCTCGTTTCGACTCTGTACGTCCAATCATTCGCTCCTTACTGGCAGATAAGCAAACCGCCAATCAAATTGAAAACGTATGTCGAAATAATGGATTTGACGGTGCAAGGTCTACATTGAATGCTCTCATAGCTCAAGAAAGACAACAGTTAAAACATAAAGGAAACCATGAAGTCTTGTCGCTGAGGCAAAAGATATTGAAGATTATATGGGATTTTAAATCAGAAGACCATTTGAATAGATTCGAAAAGTTACATCCTGATCTAACTAATACGTTCCCTTATATTCTGATACTAGATAAACTTGTAAATTCGTTTCGAACGTTGATGCGTGAGCAAAAGGCCGATCAATTAAGAAACTGGATGGAGAGATATCGTCAAGTTGAGTTCGACCATATTCAATCTTTTATTAATGGAATGGATCAAGATATTTCAGCCATCAAATTGGGTATAAAAGAAAACTGGAGCAATGGTGTAACTGAAGGCCATGTCAATCGATTGAAGACAATCAAACGAATGATGTACGGTCGCGCTGGATTTGAAGTATTAAGAAACCGTGTTCTCTATCAATTGTAGATATTTTAGAAAAACATCTCTGGAATACTATATAGTAAGTTCAATTAATTCACCAAAAGAGCGTAAGAACCACTTTAGTTTAGCAGTCACAGCTAGTCTATTACATCAGAGACAAGTCTACGATGGCATAGGGAAAACAAAGCCTCTCCTAAGTTGATTAGTAATATTGCAATGCTGAGCTAGTCTGTCCTTTATATTCTAACAAGTGTTATTGCAATATAGAATCACGAGAACCGTCCCCATGATTCGCAAAAACTATCCGCCTTGATTCATATTCCTTATGGCTCTAATATATCAGCAATCCTCTTACTCGCATAACCATCACCATATGGATTACTCGCTTGACTCATTTTTTCATATTCTTCTTTATCTTCAAGTAGGATTTTAAAATTCTTATAAATGTTTTCTTCATCTGTACCTACTAATTTCAATGTTCCTGCTTTTATACCTTCAGGTCTCTCAGTGGTATCACGCATAACTAGTACCGGTTTACCTAAGCTTGGAGCTTCTTCTTGGATACCTCCACTGTCAGTAAGTATTAAATATGATCTTGAAAGGAAGTTATGAAAATCTAGTACTTCCAATGGTTCAATGATTCTAACTCTATCATTATTACCTAAAATTTCATTTGCTGCTTCTCTAACAGTCGGATTCATGTGTATAGGATATACCGCTTTAATATCTGGATATTCATCAACAATTCTTTTAATTGCTTTAAACATATTTCTCATTGGTTCTCCAAGATTTTCTCTTCGATGTGCTGTAATCATAATAAGTCTACTATCTGATGCCCAGTCGATCTGTTCATGAGAATAATCATATCTAACTGTAGTATTAAGGGCATCTATGGCAGTGTTTCCCGTTACATAAATAGAAGATGAATCTTTTCCCTCTTTTAATAAATTTTCTTTAGACATCTCTGTTGGTGCAAAATTATACTTCGCTATAATTCCTACAGATTGACGATTAAATTCTTCAGGGTAAGGAGAGTAGATATTATAAGTTCTTAGTCCAGCCTCCACATGGCCAATTGGAATTTGTAAGTAAAAGCATGCTAATGACGTAACAAAAGTTGTTGAAGTATCACCATGGACTAACACCACATCAGGCCTAACATCTTCAAGCACCGCTTTCATTTTTTCTAAAATATTTACTGTTACATCAAACAGTGTCTGTTTTTCTTTCATAATTGACAAGTTATAATCAGGAGTAACATTGAACGCCTCAAGAACTTGGGTTAACATTTCCTTATGCTGACCTGTAACACAAACTACAGTTTCAATATTATCACGTGTTTTCAATTCTTTAACTAAAGGGCACATCTTAATAGCTTCAGGTCTTGTACCGAAAACCGTCATTACTTTTCTCTTCATTTCTATCAACCTACCTTACTTTATATTCAATAAATACGTTAATACTATAACGTATTCCAGGTAAATATGAGGAATAGGATCAATGCCTGGAAAGTTTTTACTGACTCTTACCCCAAAATTAATTTATTACATGCATATAATTTCTCCACTATTTTTAACGAGTAGCCGATTATTTTGTTAATGTCACCTCTTTTTTTCAATAATCAAGAAATAAAAGAGTGAATCATGAGAACCGTCACCGTGATTCAATCTTCCGCAATTGGCGGTTTAATTTTGCGCATAAGTGGCTCATTTATCATGCAATATTCAGCAGCAATTGCGGTAAATATAAAGAGGACGCAGCGATTGCGACCTCTCTTTTTATGTTTATTTGGTTAAAATGATTACAGCCATTGAATTGAACCAGGTCAGCCATCTTTTTGATCCACCTCTGCCATCATATTGATCCACTTGAGACAAAGCTGATCCAGCCTCCTATATAATAAAGAAGCACCTTAACGGTGCTATTTTTATTATGTAGGAGGTTTTTCATGGTTAAATATCGAGAAATTCTAAGGCTTCATGCGCAGGGAGTCACACAAAGGGGGATCGCTTCTAGTTGTGGTCATTCAAGGAATACAGTGAGAGATGTTATTAAAAAGGCTGAGGAAATAGGTGTGGTGTGGCCACTGGAGAAGGATGTGACAGATTTAGATTTACTATCCATTCTCTTTCCGGAAAAACAACTTCCTTCTGATCATCGCCGCAAGCCAGATGGAGAATACATCCATAAGGAACTAGCGAAATCAGGTGTTACCCTATCACTATTATGGGATGAATACTCTCTCCCGTGCAGGGCTAATAACGAAATTCCATACAGTTACCGCCAGTTCTGCCGGTTCTACAACGATTACGCTAGGAAAACGAAAGCCACTATGCGTATTAAAAGGAAACCTGGAGAACAGATGGAAGTCGACTGGGCTGGCCAAACGATGTGTCTTACAGATCATTTAACAGGAGAAGAAATCCCTGTCTATCTCTTTGTTTCCGCACTTCCGTGTAGTCAATATGCTTATGTCGAAGCTTTTTTATCCATGAACAGTGAAAGCTGGATTACAGCCCATATTCATTCATTTCAATTCTTTGGAGGAGTAACAAGAATTGTCGTTCCAGATAATCTAAAAACAGGTATTGTGAAAGCGTCTCGTACTGAGCCCATCATTAATCCCAGTTATCAAGAAATGGCCGAGCATTATCAGACCACCATTATCCCAGCTCGAGTTCGTCATCCGAAAGACAAGCCTAGTGTAGAAGGTATTGTGGGTCATATATCAACCTGGATTATTGCTTCTCTCCGCCATGAGAAGTTTTTTACTCTCGCAGAAATAAACAAGGCGATTAAAGGTAAATTAGAAGAGATAAATACGAAGCCTTTTCAGAAAAAAAGTGGAAATAGGCAGCAAGCATTTTTAGAAGAAGAGAAGTTCGCTCTCATGCCCCTGCCTACTTCACCGTATGAGATGGCGAGCTGGGCAAAGACGGTTGTCCAACCCGACTATCACATAAAAGCTGATGCCAAGTTTTATTCTGTTCCTTATGATTATATCAAATGTACGGTGGACGTTCGTATAACAAGAACGATTATTGAAGTGTTCTATAAAAATGCCCGCATTGCTTCTCACAAAAGAGTGATTGGTAAAGGTGATGCCTATCAAACGATACCAGATCATATGCCTAGAAAGCATCAGCAATATTTAGAGTTTGATAGAGAGTATGTCTGTAAATGGGGCGAGTCCGTAGGACCTTTCACATCATTAACGATTGAGAAAATTTTCGAATCTTATCCCTCCGAAAAGCAAGGTTTAAAGGCAACCTTCGGTTTAATCAAGTTGGCCGATAAATATTCAATTGAACGTGTTGAACTGGCTTGTGAAAGAATCCTTTCTTACACACCTCGACCTAAACTGAAGAGCATACAGACGATATTAAAAACCGGACAAGATAAATTACCTAGCGAGAAAACGTTGAGGAAATCTATTAAACAAGAAAATGAGAACGCTTACGGTTTCACACGTGGTGCGAACTATTATGGAGGCAAGGATTATGACAACCGATAATACTTTAACGAAGTTGAATGAAATGCGAATGTCTGCGATGGCAGATACTTTTAGAGATCAATTAAGGAACCCTGAATACCAAGAGTTATCATTCGAGGATCGCTTCGGTTTATTAGTAGATATTGAATGGTCACGCAGACAAAATAGTAAACTCGAGCGTTTGATAAAAGCAGCTGAACTACGGGATACTCAAGCATGTATTGAAGATATTACGTATTTTTCTGACCGAAGGTTAGATAAGGCACAAATCTTGCGCTTGGCGACCGGAAACTATATTGAAGAACATCATAATATCATATTAATGGGGGCTTCTGGGAACGGAAAAACTTACTTAGGATGCGCATTTGGAAACGCAGCATGTCGTCAGTTTTATAAGGTGAAATACATTCGACTGCCAGACTTACTAGACGAATTAGCCATCGCCAGAGGCGAAGGAGTTTATAGAAAGGTCATGGCAAAATATAAAAAAGTAAATCTACTTATATTAGACGAATGGCTTCTAACTCCGTTAAACGAAACAGAAGCGAGAGATCTTTTGGAAATTGTGGAAGCACGTCACCAACAAGGGTCTACTATTTTCTGTTCTCAATTTGATCCGCGAGGCTGGCATGAAAAGATAGGTGAAAGTACACTAGCTGATGCCATCCTAGATCGAATTGTTCACGATTCATATAGTATTGTCATTGACGGTGAAAAATCTATGAGAGAACGTTACGGTCTACAAAAATAGTATTATAGCCACTATCATTTATGATAGTGGCTCACTTATGGCACGAGTGGATCAATTTCTTGTCTTAAGTGGATCAAAAAGATGGCAGAGGTGGGTCTAACCCATGTCCTTCTTCAGTTAAAATGTGTAAAATCGCCACTTATGGACCAATCGTTATTTTCTTGGTGAAAAAAACAATGGTTTTTCACTGATCTCGAACCGTCTTCGTGATTTCAGTCATAGAGATTGAGTATTGCGGAACGAAAAAGCCACTTGTGCGAAGTTTTGAGCCATCAATTGCGGAGAATGGAGCCAGTGAATGCATAGAAGAGAGCCACCGGGTAAATTTCACTAGTGACTCTCTTCTTTAATATGGTCAACGAGGAGCGACTAAACTATGCCTTTCACGCATTGATATGTGGCCATCGATTATTATTTTATAAGAGTCATGTACAATCCGGTCAAGAATCGCATCAGCTACCTGGGCTTGTCCGAGTTTGGAATGCCACCCTTCGGGTGAGAACTGGGAACAAAAGATGGTAGAAGTCCGCTTGAGCCTCGCGTCGATAATTTCTAAAACGTGGAGCACTTGATCTTGAGACAGCTCACTCAGGAGCCATTCATCCAATATCAATAAATCAATCGATCTGTACTTTTTAATCAGTTTGCGAAAACTTCCATCTGCCTCATGTTTGGCAACTGCGAGTTCATCCAATAATTCGGGCAATCGGATATATTTCACCTTGTAGAACTGCCGGCAGGCCTGAATGCCGAAAGCATTTGATATCCATGTCTTTCCATTTCCTGAAGCGCCCATAAGGATAATATTATGATGCTTCTGAAGATAGGTGCCGGACGCCAGCTCTAAAATTAACTGCTTATCCAACTTACGGTCAGCGTGATATTCGATCAGTTCAACGGCTGCGCTCGAGTCATCAAATGTGGCTTGTTTAATCAATCGGTCCAGCTTATTCGATCTTCTGCGATCATATTCTGTATCCACCAATAGGTTAAAACGATCATCAAAATCCATGCCTTGGAAGTCTTTATTTTCATTCTGTAGTTGATATAACTCCGCCATTCCACTCATCTTCATGTCCATTAACTTTCGTAAGGTTTCTTGGTTAATCATTTTTTATCCCTCCCAAAATAGGTAGCGCCTCTGGTAAAACCATAGTCCTCTGTTTGCGGTTCTCCAACTAGCTGTTTGTTCACTTGCTTTTTCTTCTGCCTCTCCAAGATACTTTTAAGAACGGCAACAGTGGGATGGGAGGATATCTCCAGTAAGGTCTTGGTCGCTTCCTCAAGCTCAGATTCCGTTCTTTTAGAGGCTGTACTTCTCAACCCGTTCAATATATTCAAAGCTTTCTTTTCGACATTTGTTTTCAAGATATGTTCAACTAGTCGTTCCGTATTCGGTCCGACAGTCCTTGCCCATTTCCGGTTGTTTTCTGGATTGTGATCGAGATAAAGCCGATGGTGGTCTGGCATGTGATCCGGATTTGTGGCATATGAATCTTCTGTTTTTTGTTTACGTGGATGGGATGCAATCCGCACATCTTTAAAGTACAATTCAATTACATCCGCAGTGATTCGGACATCGACATCCTCGCGGACGTATTCATAAGGGACGGAATAGAACTTATAGTCCACTTGAACGTGGTAGTTCGGTTGAACTTTGGCAGTCGCCCATTCCGTCATCTTGAACCGTGTTGGAGGTAGAGGATGAAGGTGGCTCTTCTCCTCTTCTTCAAACACTTTGGACCTAGAACCCTCGCGCTTTTGGAAATTCATCGTATTGATTTCTTCCAGCTTTTCAAAGATTCGTGCATTTAAATCCTCTAGATGAAAACACTGATAGTTTCGTAGTGATGCAATGATCTGCCTTGATATGTATCCGACAGTTCCTTCTACACTCGCTTTGTCTTTCGGCTTTCTGACGCGACTGGGCACCACAACCGCCCGGTAGTAATCGGCTAATTCCCGGTAAGCTTCATTGATCATTGGATCGCCCCGATGGGGCTTAGTCACGCCTGTCTTCAAATTATCAGGTACCAAAGCCTCGGTAACGCCTCCAAAATATTCGAATGCATGAATATGTGCACGCAGCCAGGAAGTTGATTTCATATCAAGAAATGCCTCTACATAACTCAACTGACTGTAGGGAAGGGTTGCAATGAATACATACGCTGGTATAACCTCGCCGGTCGAATTATCTATGATCTTAAGCGTCGTTCCTGCCCAGTCCACCTCTAAGATCTCGCCTGGCTTTCTTCTGATTGGCATGGTTAGCTTATACTTCTTTGCGAAGTTCCCATATTTTTCAGCGAATGTTCGATAGGCATAAGGGACTTTTCCATCTTCTCTAGCTGCACTGGCATATTCGTTATGCAGAAGCGTCAGGGTGACATTTTTCTTTTGAAGTTCTTTGTGAACCCACTCAAAATCAACGGGGCAGTATCCCTTTTCAATAGCTTGTTTTTCAGGGAACAAGTAAGTCCCAAGCCACTGATTATTCATGGAATCCTCTAACTCCCTTAACCCTCTTTCTTTAGCCCGCTGGATAACTTCAGCAATAGTATTTCGCGAGTGGCCGGTACTGGAACTGATCGTCCTCTGGCTTATACCATCGAACTCCATCCCAAGAATCTTCCGATAATTAACCATAAAAAAATCCTCCTTCTACACAAGTGTCATGCTTTTTAAGCATGTTACTTAAGTATACCGGAGGTATTTATCGTGAAAATATGTTTTTGGCTCTATATTACGCATACGGTGGCTCAATCTTCCGCAATTGGTGGTTTAATTTTGCGCATAAGTGGCTCATTTATTATGCAATATTCAATAGAGATTAAAAAAATTCAGTTTATTTAATCTTCTCTCGTATATCTTCATAACTATCTAAATATTTGTTTACGGTAGTTTCTATTCTATATTTTTGTTTGGTGTAATTACTTTTATTAAGGATATCTTGTAGTAATTCAGCTCTTTTATCTAAGATATGAATTTTTTTAATTAAATCTTCCTCGTTACCCGGTTGGAAAAGTAAACCGGAGTCGCCAATTACCTCTCTTAATCCAGGTACATCACTCCCTATAATTGGTAATCCAGCCGCCATACCTTCAACCGCTACTAATCCAAAGCCTTCCCAATGAGACGATAAAACAAATATATCTGACGATTTCATTATAGATGGTACATCGGAACGACTACGAAGAAAATGAATATTTCCACTACCAAATTTTTCAGCATAATTTTTGACTACATTGAAACGCTCTCCATCACCAACAAATAGAACATGATATTTCTCTGATAAAAGCATTGAAGCCCTAATAAGGGTCTCATGATCCTTCTGTTTGCGCATAGCCGCAACCATAAGTATTATTTTATCACCATCTTTATAATTTGGTACAAGTTCATATCTATTTAATGGCAAAGCTTCTTCATATTGATTGAGACTTATTCCATTTTCAATAATTTCTATCTTGTTTCTTGTTTCAGGTATATACTTTACTAACTCTTCCTTTGCACCTACAGTAATAGCAAAAATTCTCTTATATTGATGATACATCCATTTTTCTAATAGCTTAAAAAATCTCTTTCCACGTCGTTTATTATGAGTATTATGCTCTGTTGTAACTATAGTAACATTTTTTGGCAAAAACTTTTTTGCTATTGCCACATAAAGCTGAGGTGCATAAAGGTGGGCATGAACAATGTCGAATCCATTTTTCATTTGTTGTCGAACAGTAAATAATTGATTAAGATTATAAACTTTGTCACTAATACCAAAATGTATTGGAATTCCTAAATCGGATAGTTTTTCTTGAAAAAAGGCTTTATTTCGGGATAATACCAGTACCTCAACATGAACATTCTTTTTTGTCATTTCATCCATAATATCAATCAACATTTTTTCTGCACCCCCACTACTCAAGGTGGGGATAATATGTAGAACTTTCAACGTATTTTGTCCTTTCATAGTATTAAATTAGAACCCATATAGTTCGGATATTGAATTTCTTAGAATTAATCTCCTTTATTTTAGTAAACTGTTATGTATCTTTTTATAAAATGAATTTCTCTTTTCACTCAACACATGGTAATCAAATTCCTTTGCTTTTTCAAAATTCTGGCGAGATAATCTTAGCTTTAAAGGTGCATCTTCACTAATTATTTTTATTTTTTCAGCTAACGCGGTAAAATCTCCTGTATTAATTCTATATTCCCTATCAATAATATTCTTCAACCCTCCTGCATGGGAAGATACAACAGGACAAGCCCTTGACATAGCTTCAATTGTAGCTCTCGGTACGCCTTCAGTCATACTTGGTTGGATATAAATATCTATTTCATCTAGCCAATTAAATATCTCTTCTCTTTCCAAAACACCTAGAAATTCCACTTGATTTTCTACCCCTATTGAAGTAGCAAGATTCACTAGCCAAGTATGATCACCACGACCTACAACTTGTAATTTATATTCTTGACCTAAAATCTTTAAAGACTTAATTGCTGTATCAATTCCCTTTATTTTGTTGTACGTATATCCTATTAATCCAATAGTTATTTCACTTTTACTAGGTTCCCTCACTATATGATCTTCTCGAATTTTCATTACACGCTGATCAATATTAATTTTAGCGCTTGGACAAATAAGCTTTTCACCAGTTGTAGGATACCTTTCTATTAAGTAGTCATCAACATAATGAACGTAATCGGCATTCTTTGACATTTCCTTTATCATTGATTTCATTATAGGTGCCATAGCTCTTTTAAACTTCGAGTCCATATTTATTAATATATCGTAAACACACCCTCCTATATAAACTATAGTGGGTTTATTGTATTTCAATGCTTTTTTATAAGCAAGATAGCCATTTAACCCGAAACATATTACAATATCACTTCTTTTGATTACATCTTCAAGCACACGATTCATTTTCCTTAAATTACCAAAAAGTCCCCTTCGATTAGATAATGATTCCAGTAAAAAAACCTGGTATTCACTTGAAATCAAGTTACCAGATGACTCGTGAATATTATTTCTCGCAATAAATGTAACATCTTCAAATATCTGAGTAATTGTACTATAATGTTGTATATTTGCACCATTGTAGTAATATTCTCCATTATTTTGACTGAAACCGTTATCCGTTACAAAAGCAATTTTCATATTTTACCTCAATTCATTCTTTTGGTATTTTCACTTTCCTATTATCTAATTAATAGACTCTATATTTTTCTATTTTATATTGATTTTCTTATTTTTACTTATAATTCCACTTATTAACAATACACTACCGACAATAAATATCAGCATTACCATTTGTCCAGGAACAAAAGAAAATGCATTTCTAATATTATTTATAAAAATAGCACACATTCCAGTAACTAAAGTTAAATTCAAAAATCTATCGGAATTATCACCAATTTTCGAAAGAAAAAATACTATAAGGAAAGGAATCACAATCACACCAAATACACCAAAGTTATAATAAGATTCTGCAACTATTGAATAACCCATTGTAGGTAATCTATCCCTAAAGGAGTATGGTTTTCCATCATATTCAATAGGAGACATAAATGGGATTAAATTTGATAACCCTCTCTGAAAAGGAACCCAAAACGACTCACCATGTATTAATTCTTCCCCATTTTCAACCCAACCAACTGTGTAGACAAGTGGTCTTAAAGTATATCCAATTTCTACAAAGGGGTCTACTACTGAAATATCAATTTGGGACAGCGAAATTTCATCACTATTTCTTAATTCTTTCACAGTAGGAATTAACAGAAATACAATAAGTATAAGCAATGTGATTATTTTAAAGTTGGGTTTAAATTTCCTAGTTATCAATACACCCAATCCTGCAAGTAACGGAAAGAAAATCTCCCCTCTATTACCTGTTATCACCAATAAAATAGCAGGGATTAAGATTAAAACAAGGTATTTTTTATTATTTGACAGATTGTCAATATTTGATAATATCATAGTTATTCCAACGGCATAAAGGAAAATCCCTGTAGAATAAAACTCTAATTCATTAAGGGAATTATGAAAATCACTATATAAACCAAACAAGGGTAGATTTCCGGTTACACCTTGAAAGAGAAAATATGTTGTAAATATTACTATTAACAAAGTTCCAGTAAAAATCCACTTTTTATCACCAATGTTTTCAATGCTGATATTATTATAGTTTTTATTGTAATTATTATTTTTATTAAATAAATTTAAAAGAACAGCGCTTATACAATAAAATATAATAAAAACGAAAGCTATCAAAACAGCCTTTTCTTTATTCTCCGAATAATCATACCAACTAGTGTTTAACGTAGTATTAATAAATGGATCTTTTATAAATAAATCCACTATTTGAATTCCAGCATGTGTAAAAAATAGATAAGTAAAATACACTAAGGTTAATCCTAATTTCATTCTAAACAAAAAGTATGATGTTAGTAAGTAAGCAAGTAATATGAGAATTGTGAGATAACTTTGGTTACTTGTAACTTGTTGAACCTCAATAAAAAAAAGCAACGCAATAATAATTAATGCACTAATAATTACTATATTTTCCTTTTTAATCATTTGTGAAATTTCTCCATAATCCATTATATTTTCCGCAAAACTATATATACTGAGTATTGTACTCTTCTAATCTGTCCTTCCATAGTGATATAATCAATAATCTCTATATAATTCTGGGTATAATTTAAGCTTTTAATGATTATATAACTTATTATAAATATTCAGTATTTCCTTTACATTTTTCTCCATAGAAAAAGGAGAATTTCTTAGATTATCTATTAAGAATTCTACACTTCTATTAGAATCATTGGATTCCAGAAGATTTAATGCCTTTTTTTTCCATAATTCTAAAGGATCATTAACATTTAAACATATTAGTTTAGAATAATGTGCTTCTAATTCTTTAATTGAAGGTATGTCACTTCCTAAGACTGGTACACCATTGATCAAAGATTCTAAAACACTACCAGGTAGACCCTCTCTTTTAGATGGAAAGATCATTAATGAACTTGAACTTAATAATTTGGGAATGTCCTCCCGTAATCCTAAAAAGTTAACACTGCCTTTTAATGAATTTGCAGATATAAACTCATCAAGTTCTGCTTTAATAGTACTATTTACTTGACCAACGAATAGTAATTTATGATTATTATTAACTTTGTAGATTTCTCGGAAGATTTCTAATACCTTTATATGATTTTTATCAGGTATCATTCTTCCTACATGTAAAATATACTTAGGATTTTCTTGTGCTATTTCCTTATAAATTACTGATTCAGAAAATCCATTATAAATTACATTTACATTGGTAGGTACTTCTTTCTTAAAAATTGCATTTTTAACACTTTCACTAACACAAATTATATCAGTAGATTGTTTTACTAATAACTTTAGTAATACTTCATCCCTTTTCTTCTTTATAAAAGGTTCTTTTTTTCCAGTTCCTGTACTTCTAAAATGACTTACTCTAACTGGGACTTTATTTTTTTTAGCAATGAATTGAATTAAACCAGAAGCAAAGAGTAGATGAGAATGTACAACATCATACTTTTCCTTTTTAAATAATTCATCTAATTTTGAAAAGAAACGACTATCTTTTAGTTTAAGATAATTTATCTTTGAACCTTGTTCTATTAGCGAATCATCAAGAATTCCCTTTTCACCAGATGTACATAAATAGTCGAAACTAATGCCATGCTTTTTTAATTCTTGAGCTAAAGATATTGTCCGTAATTCCGCTCCACCTTTATCTAATTTTGAAAATACATGTAGCACCTTCACAGTATATTTAAACACTCCTTCCATAACAATATTCAATAATTTTATTCACCAAAATTTATCAACCAATGTTTTTCTTTTTAAATCATGAGGTAGTTTTTTAGTACTCATGGTGTTAGTAATTGATTTTTCTTTATATTGTTCATATGTCCTAATTACCTTTGCAGGTACACCAGCAGCAACAGTATTGGAAGGGATATTCTTAGTTACTACAGAACCTGCACCAATCACAACATTATCACCAACTGTAACTCCCGGCATTATTATGGAATTAATTCCTATGAAAACATTATTACCTATTATTATTTTCCCAAAAACATCAATTTCCGGAAATTCCTCGCGAAATACCCAAACCCCACCATCGTGTGTTATAAATTGAACATCTCCTGTTAATGTTACATGATCCCCTATTTTAACCAAATAAGGTTCTGAACCAAATGTTCCTGCTTTCACACCAAGAAACCTACAATTTTCACCCACATTTACACCAATTATTCTAGCGTACTTGATAGGATTCTTTTTTATCTTATACTCCCTATTAAGTTTTTTAAGTAAACGTATCATCCTTAAATACTTCTCCTTTTTTTAAGCAATTTTACTAAGATAATTAAATAAGCTAAAGATGTTATAAAATAACCTACTACTATTGACCAAGCCATTCCCACCAAGCCATAATCATCTACTAATAAAATGGCTGTTAAGGAAACTGACAAAAGACTACTTAGATGTATAAAGGGTTGTATTTTAAATGCCCTTAATGCTGTAATACCTGTACCGAGAAAAACAGAGCTATACAATAAGGAAATGCCCGATACTAATATCATCAAGATATTTGTATATTTTAAATAATCTTTTGAATACATAATTGTTAAAACTAACTCTCCAGCAAAGTAAAAAAATATAAACATTACTACACTGAGTAACACCCCAATTATTACCATCTTCTTTATTAAGGATGTGAAACGTATATAATCTTCGTTTTTTACATAATTACTTAGTTTCGGCATAAATACCTGAGATACTGCGTTTAACAATGTACTTCCAATGACCAACAGATAAGAAATACCTGAAAAAATACCCAATTCATATAGTCCGAGTTTATTCTCAATAATATATCTTGGCACATTCGTATTTAAAGAGCCTATTATTGTAGAAAGACCAAGAGGTAAGGCTAGCCAAAATAATGATATTAGTTTTTTAAATTCAAATTTTTTGTGATCCTTATTAACATTCGTATACTTATTTATATTTCTTTTATCATAAAAAAGATATATTGCACAGTTACTTAATACCATTCCTGCCATAGCAAATATTAAATTATCACTATACCAATAAATAATAGATATCAAAAACAGGTTAAGAATACCTCTTATCATTACAGATTTTGCCATAATATTGAATAATAGCTTTTTTTGAAAAAAACCATAGAATAAATCTATTTTCATTTCAAAAAACTTTGCTATCGAAACCAATAAGATCGTTAAGGAAATATATAAATTATACTTAGCAATTATAACAATGCACAGAATCGCACAAAAAGCAACAACACCTGTTATACTTCTTAAATTCAGATAATCCCCAAAATTATACTCTTTCTTAGAATCTGTAACAACTACAGTTCTAAGCCTTAAATTTAGAAATAAAAATATCGGAGAAACAACGGATAAAGCTAATGTAAAGATTCCGACTTCGGTAGGACCACCTAATTTCGCGATAACAGACAAAATCATAAATTGAGTGAATGCATATATTATATTCCCTGAAAAAGTCCATGAAATATTAGGTAAAAAAGCTTTTCCTTTCACAGACTCCACCTCAATTTCCTTTAGTTATATTCATGATTTTACACTTTAAAGTAGTTAATTCTATTCTACTGTATTCTAATTTAAAGTACTCATCTTAGGTATTGTTACAAAATTATACTAAGATGAGTACTAGTAAACTCATTTGAAATAATATTATTAGATTATTTATAGATTTTTTTTATACCATTCAATTGCTGCTTCAATCCCCCGCTCAAAGCTCCAGTCCGGATTATAACCTATCATTTCTTTCGCTTTACTAATATCAGCATTACTATGTTTAATATCACCTTTACGATCAGGCCCAAAAACAGGTTGAGTATCTTTTCCTAATGCATTTGATAAATTCGTATATATATCAATCAAAAACTCTCTTCCACCATAAGCAATATTATAAGAGTGTCCTGCCGCCTCGTGGGGGGCATTACAAGCCTTCAAATTAGCCTCAATTACATTTTCAATGTAAGTAAAATCACGACTCTGTTTACCATCTCCATTAATTGTTGGTGCTTCATCATTCAATAATTGCTTAATAAATTTTGGAATGACGGCTGCATAAGCCCCTTCAGGATTTTGTCTTCTACCAAAAACATTAAAATAACGCATACCATAAGTATCTAGACCATACAATTTTGTATAGAGCTTTCCATATTCCTCATCTACTTTTTTGGTAAGTGCATAAGGTGATAATACGTTACCTTCTCGTCCCTCTTGTTTTGGAAGATTCGGCTCGTCGCCATAAACTGATGAACTAGAAGCATAGACAAATTTCTTTACACCTGTTTGTCTTGCCGCTTCCATCATATTTAAGGTCCCTTTTATATTAACCTCTTCATAAAACAAAGGCATCTCGATACTTCTCGGAACACTGCCCCAAGCAGCTTGATTTAAAACGAAATCGACTCCTTCACATGCTTTCATACAGGTGTCATAATCCCGAATATCTCCTTCGATGAATTCGTAATTAGGATTGTTTAGAAACTCCTCTACATTCTCTCTTTTTCCAGTTGAAAGATTATCAAGCCCTCTAACTTTATAGCCTAAATTAAGTATCGCTTCTACTAAATTAGAACCAATAAATCCCGCTGAGCCAGTAACTAAGAATGTACTTTCCTCAGGAAACTTAATATTTTCATAACCCATTTCTATAACCTCCAATATGCAAATCCAGTATTTTCTGCTTCTTCTTTATTAAAGATTCCTTTTAGGTCTATCAATACACAATCTTCACTATCAATGTCTGCACCATTCTCAGAAGTTGCAGCTACTTCATTCATAACTTGTGAATTTATATACCCTCTTGATCCAAACATTGCTTTTACTTCTTCTAATTGAATACTTTTAAATTCATTGTGAGGAACTGCAAAAATCACTGCATCCATGTCTTTAATATCTTCTACTTCACATAGATTAATTCTATATTCATTCAATAGGTCTTCTTTATCCGCTTCAGGATCTACAACCTTGACGTCGACTCCGTACTCTTCTAATTCTTTGATTACATCAACTACTTTTGTATTTCTAACATCAGGGCAATTCTCTTTGAACGTTACGCCAAATACAGCTACTTTCGCCCCATTAATTTGTTTATTTGCTTTAATCATCTTCTTAACAGTATTTTCAGCAACATACTTACCCATATCATCATTAATCTTTCTTCCTGAAAGTATTATTTGAGAATCATATCCTAACTGTTCAGCTTTATAAGTTAAATAGTATGGATCTACTCCAATACAATGGCCCCCAACTAGTCCAGGTGAGAATTTCAAGAAATTCCACTTTGTCCCCGAAGCTTTTAATACTGCATTTGTATCGATGTCCATCTTATTGAAGATAATAGATAACTCATTCATAAATGCAATATTTATATCACGCTGAGCATTCTCAATAACTTTAGCAGCTTCAGCAACTTTAATGCTTTCTGCTTTATGTACGCCTACATCAACTACTAATTCATATACCTTCGCTACAGTTTCTAACGTTTCATCATCCATACCAGAAACTACTTTAATAATTGTTTCAAGCCTATGTTCCTTGTCACCTGGATTAATTCTCTCAGGAGAATACCCTACTTTGAAATCCACTCCGCATTGCAATCCAGATTCCTTTTCTAGAATTGGTACACATATCTCTTCTGTTACCCCTGGGTAAACCGTTGATTCAAATACTACAATTGAACCTTTAGTTAAATTTCTCCCTAATGTACGTGTAGCGGATTCAACTGGTGTTAAGTCTGGTGTTCTATCGGATTTAACAGGGGTTGGTACAGCTACAATGTGAAACTTAGCTTCACTTAACCTTTTTTCATCTGAAGTGAAATCCACAGTAGTATGTTTTATTACCTCATTGCCAACTTCTTTAGTTGGGTCTACACCATTTTTGTAGCTTTGAATTTTCCCCTCATTCACATCAAATCCAATAATATCAATCTTTTTAGCAAAAGCTACCGCTATTGGCATGCCAACATACCCTAACCCAATCATTGAAACCTTTTCTTCTCTATTAATAATTTTTTCATACAGATTCATATCGGTTCTCTCCAATCAATTTTATCCCCATTGTTTCCATAATGGATTTATTTACAATTTCTACATCATACTTTTGTTTTGTAATAGAGGCAGCTGATACACCCATAGAGTGGCACTTTTCCGGATCATTAATTAAATCTTGCATTCTATCGATTAAACTTTGAGTATCTTTAACCCCTACTAGATATCCATTCACACCATCTTGAACAGTTTCTCTACAACCTGGAGCATTACTTGTAATAATAGACCGTCCCATTGCCATCGCTTCTAGTACAGTTTTTGGTGTTCCTTCGTGATAAGATGGCAACACGAAAGTACTGCATTGAGAAATATATGGTCTCACGTCGTTCTGCTCCCCAAAATATTCTATAATTCCACTTTCAATATAAGGTTTTAGTTCTTCAGGTTTCAAAGCAGAGGGATTACTATCATAGGGGCCAACGAGTAAGCAACGAACCTCTTCGTTATTCTTTTTTATTTTTTTACAAGCCTCTAAATATTCAATTACTCCTTTATCTTTTATTAGTCTTCCTATGAAAAGAAATCCGTTTTTTTCTGGGAAAGGAGTAGGTTTAAATTTGTTTAAATTAACACCAGATCCATTAATAATGGTTGTCTTATCTATGTTTATCAAACCATGATTAATAAACTCGTTCCTATCATCATGGTTTTGAAAGAAAACCTTTTTGCTGAATTTACAAGCTATCCAATATTCAGTTTTCATAATTGTTTTTATAATACGGTTTTTCAGGCCAGTCCCTCTAAAAATTGAGCCTAATCCGGCTATTAATGGATAAAATTCTGAAACACCATTTAATTTAGCAGCAACACTACCATAAACAACGGTTTTGGCTTGATAAGCAAATATTTTATCTGGCTTTTCTTGCTTCATAAATTTATAAAGTGATAAAAGTGTTTTTATATCTTTAATTGGGTTAATTCCATTCCTGTCTACTGGAACTTGTTTATATTGAATATTAAACTCCTTAAACTTTTCCTTCCATTCGTTTTCAGGCTCGGAACCTAGTGCAATAACCTCATTTCCATTTTTGATAAAATCTTTCATCATATCCATACGAAACCAAAAGAGCGATGACGTATGACTTGAAAGGACTGCAATTTTCATAATATAACTCCTAAAATCACGTTTGATTAGATTTTTTATTTTTGAGGTATTGTTGTACTTCTAAATGAATTCCATTACTAAATGAAAGGGGTTCATAGTTAAAATCAACCACCGCAGCCTCATGGGAATAACTTCTATTCTCACCCATTCTCTGAACCCTTTCAATATAATCGATTTTTCCGAGTGTTATGATTTTAATAATGCTAGCAATTAGTACTCCTGCTTTTAATGGCACACTTATAAATGTCGTTTTCTTATTTAATTCATTACTAATTAATTTAAATACTTCAATCATTTTTATTGGTTGCTCACCTGAAAGTGTATAATTCTTTCCGGAAGTTTCATTAGGCGATACCAAAACTTTATAGTATGCAACTCCTAAATCTCTTGCATTGACTGGTTGAATTAAGCTATTACCTTTGTCGACAATGGGCATAAATCTAAAATTATCAACAAGTTTAATAAATTTACTCATATTTGCATCACATAAATCGCCGTAAATCATAGTTGGTCGAAGTATTGTAACTTCTGTCTTGCCTGTATTACTTTCTATTAATTTAGTGATTTCGTTCTCAATATTCTTATATTCTTGAGAAGCGTATTTGAATTGAGAATATATTCCAGTCGTATGTACTAAGATCACTCTGGAAACGTTATTTTCTATTGCTGCTTTTACAATCATTGGAGAGTAATGAATGTTATAAATATGCATAACAGTATCAACATCATTCATTGCTTCATCAAACAGATTTTTATTAGTTAAGTCTCCTTCAAACTTCTCAATGCTTAAACCACTATTATCTAAAGAAGTAGTATCAGAAGACTTCCTGACAACGCAACGAATTCTTCCTTTATAGTTATTTTTGATTAGTTCATCTAAAAAATATCTCCCAGAATGCCCTGTAATTCCTGTCACTAATAGCATTAAGCCACCTCAATTATGAATAAGCCCTTCTTGATCACAACTTTTTATTTTTTTGAGACTTTCCTTCGACTACTCCATCACTTTTTAAGACGCTTATAAAGGTCCCAAAAAAACATCTAGTGTCCATTAAAAAGCCAATGTTTTTCACGTACTCACCGTCTAATTTCGCCTTAATATCTATTGGAAGTTCATCTCTTCCATTAATTTGAGCCCAACCAGTTAGACCAGGATAAATACTATTTGCTTCAAATTTATCTCTTTCTTCTATTAAATCAAATTGATTCCAAAGAGCTGGTCTAGGTCCGATAATAGACATTTCACCTTTGAAAATATTAATGATTTGTGGTAACTCGTCTAAAGAAGTTTTTCTCAAAAACTTACCTACTTTTGTAATGAACTGCTCAGGATCATTCAATAAATGAGTTGGGGTATCTTTAGGTGTATCAATTTTCATCGTTCTAAATTTCAAGATATAGAAATGAGTTTTATTAATTCCAATTCTTTTTTGCTTAAATAGAATTGGCCCTTTAGAATCTACCTTAATTGCAATAATTAAAATGACGAAAATTGGCGATAATAAAATAATTCCTAGTGAAGACAATACGACATCTATCGTTCTCTTAACTTTTAAATACAGATTAAACACCTTCTTTCTAACTCAATAACTTATTTTTGTGTTAAGTCTAAATTATAAAAAATACTCAAGTTCGACTTACTACTTAGCATATGAAAGTTGTTTTTCACTAATATCAACCCGATTATGCGCAATATCCAAAGCCCTCTCTCTAACACCCAACTTATCCATATCCTCAAACCGACCAACAAAATCCATCACAACACTCAAATCCGCATTAACCGACTTCCCAACATAAATCTTCGGATAAATCTGCTCATCATGAACCTCATCCTTACCAAGAAGCTCTTCATACAATTTCTCACCAGGTCTCACACCAGCAAACTTAATCCCAATTTCATCAACGGAGTAACCGGACAATTTAATGAGGTTTTCCGCAAGATCCACAATCTTAACCGGCTCTCCCATATCAAGAACGAAAATTTCTCCGCCTCGTGCCATAGCGCCAGCTTGGATCACAAGTCTTGAAGCTTCTGGAATTGTCATAAAGTAACGAACCATATCTGGGTGTGTGACGGTAACCGGTCCACCTTTTTGAATTTGCTTCTTAAAGAGTGGAATGACACTACCGCGACTTCCAAGGACGTTACCAAATCGAACCGCTACGAATCGTGTTGCGCTAATGTTGTCCATTTGTTGGACGATCATTTCCGCCAGACGCTTCGTTGCCCCCATGACGCTTGTTGGGTTAACGGCTTTATCTGTTGATACCATCACGAACGTATCAACATCCGCATCACTTGCGGCTTCGGCAACATTCTTTGTCCCGATGACATTATTTTTCACCGACTCATGCGGGTTTGCTTCCATTAAAGGCACGTGTTTATGTGCTGCTGCATGATACACAACATTTGGACGGTGCGTTTTCATCACTTCGCCAAGGCGTTCACGATCCTGTACGTCCGCAATCACTGGAATGAACGTAATGGTATCACCATATGTATTGCGGAGTTCCATTTCAATTGTATAAATGCTGTTTTCACCGTGACCGAGTAGAACAACTTGATCTGGATTAAATTTCGATACCTGGCGACAGATTTCAGAACCGATTGAACCGCCAGCACCCGTTACGAGAACGGTTTTCCCAGTTAGCGTTTCTGCGATATTATCCGTATCCAATTTAATCGGCTCGCGGCCTAATAAATCTTCTACTTTTACATCACGGAAGCTGTTGATCGACAGTTTACCCGTCATTAAGTCTTCAATCATTGGAATGATTTGCGTTTTCGCTTTTGTTTTCGAGCATTCTTCATAGATACGTTTCATCTCACCTTTAGAGAGAGATGGAATCGCAATAACGATATTATCGATTTCAAGCTTTCTCACTTGTCCTTCGATATCATCCGTAGAGCCAAGTACAGGAACGCCCATGATTTCTAAGTTTTGTTTTCGGATATCATCATCGATAAAGCCAATTGGATTCAAGTCAGAATCAACACTTTGCCTTAACTGCCTAACGATCATTCGACCTGCTGAGCCAGCACCGATAACGAGAACGCGCTTTTTCTTATTCTTCGTATTCATATACGTATCTCGGAACATTCGCCATGCAAAGCGTGATCCACCGATCAGTAGCATATGAATCATCCACGTAATCGATAGAGCTCGGAAGTAGATATCCTGTAACATGACGAACTGTGCTAATGCTGCAAGAGCAATCGAGAACGTCACGACTCGGAAAATAACGACTAACTCCCCGATACTCGCATACTGCCATGCTCGTTTGTATAGCTTGTAATAGTATGAAAAGAAATGATGACCAAGTAAAAGTACAATCGAGCTAGCAATGATAGGTTTTGATGATAAAAAATCATGATAATTTAAAAGAAAGCTACTAATAAAAATCGCAAAAGCTACAATCAATGAATCTATCACGATTAACGACGATAACCGCTTTCGATATGTCATTTACTTGCACCCCACTTTTGATTTTGTTATACGCTCTTCAATGGATCTGTTCAATAACCCCTGAATTTCTAGCAGCTTCTGATCTGGTGCATCTTGCTTAATGTACCGAATGGCTTTTCGAATCGATTTAGGCAATTGATCCGTCCCCTTCATTTCACCACTCCCCCTTTTGATAAACGCTTTCGGTGACTTAAGGCGCGCATCTTAAGTCACGCTATTCTCCCAAAAAAATACTTCCCTAAAGAAGTATTTTCCTATTTATTTCTGCGCGTAATAGTAATAATAGCTACCATCTTTCATTTTCTTACGGTTAAGCACAACCCCAAGCAGCTTCCCCTTAGCTGAATCAAGTCGTTCTTTTGCTTTTACCGCTGCTTCTCGCTCTGTCGTTCCGCTACTAATGACAAGTACTGTTCCCTGAACTTTATTCGCGATAATTTGCGAATCTGCCACCGCAAGTACTGGAGGACAGTCGAAGAGTATAATGTCATAGTGCGTAAGTGCTTCTTCTATTAGTGCATCCATTGCTTTTGAACCAAGAAGTTCAGATGGATTCGGTGGAACTGGACCGCTTGTTAGCACGTCTAGATTCGGTACTTCTGTTGCCGTCGTAACATCCGTTAACTCCGCTTGACGCGTAAGCACATTTGTTAATCCTCTTGTGTTCATCACGCGGAATGTATAGTGAACTGTTGGTTTACGAAGATCCGTATCAGCAATCAAAACCTTTTTTCCTTGCTGGGCGAGCACAACACCAAGGTTCGCGATCGTTGTAGATTTCCCTTCCATTGGACCAGAAGAGGTTACCATGATCGTACGCATGTCTTCTTCTACGGAAGCAAATTGAATATTCGTTCGGATCGTTCGGTATTGCTCTGCAATTGGTGACTTAGGGTTTTGATGCGTTAAAAGACTTCTTTCTTTGTCAACTTTAATAGCTCCACGCTCTTTACGACTCAACTGCTTCACCCCTTACTGACTTTTTGCCTTTGTTCTTGGAGATACCTGCTTCTTTGTCTTCAATGACAGCGATTGTTCCAAGTACAGGAACGCCAAGGACTTTCTCGATATCTTCCTCGGATTTAATCGTGTTATCCAGGTATTCAAGTAAGAATGCTAGTCCAACACCAATCATTAAACCAACGACGAATGCAATCGCCATGTTTAGAACTGGATTCGGATTTACTGGAGAAGGTGTGCCTTCAAAGCCAGCTTTTGAAAGAATGCTAACGTTATCGACATTCATAATGTTGCTAATCTCTTTTTCAAATACGCTTGCTGTTTTATTCGCGATATCAACCGCAACCGCAGGATCAGGATCTGTAACAGATAATGAAACAACTTGAGAGTTTTGCGCATTGCTTACTGAAATTTTGTTATTTAGCGCACTTGTTGTCATATCTAATGAAAGTTCTTCTTTTACATCGTCAAGAATCGTTGGACTTTTAATAATGACGCTATATGTATTAATAAGGTCCACGTTTGTTTTTATTTGGTTATAGTCAAATCCATTTTCGGAATCTGCTTTTTGATTTACTAGAATTTGGGTTGAAGTTTCATAAATTGGGGTAAGAAAGAAATAAGAGACAACACCGCTCGTTGCTGTAGCGAGTAGAGTAATAAGTAGAATGAGTGCAAGACGTTTTTTGAGTACTTCGAATATTTCCTTTAAACTAATCGTTTCTTCCATAAGGTGCCTCCAACGCAATCGTAATTTATTTTGGTACAGAAAGAATTACAGGTTTTACTATAACACAGAAAATCAGTAAAATTTAGGGTTTTTTTTACGTCAAAACCATTAATTCCTTAAATAGTAAGATAGATACATAGAACGGTGTCGAATAGTGTCGAAGAAAACGCTTCCTTTACAAAAATTTAACGAAATTTCTTCATAGGAAAAATCCGCTCATTTTTAAACAAGCGGATTTTCGTGTTTTTTCGCTATTAAAACAGTCCAAGAACTTTTTTCTTTTTGATTCGTTCCGGAATGTCCTTGTCGATCATCTTCCCTTTGATCATATCCTCTGGATTTTCTTGAATCATGTACCGGAAAGATGTCCCTAACTCTTTTTCAACCGTTTCATAAGCGTCCCTTAAATCAAACGGCCTCGTTGTCGTGTTATGTGAATCGGATGCGATGAAGTGAGCCAGGTTATGCGAAAGCAAATCAAGCGAGAACTTCTTAATCTTCTTTCCCATTCTTCCCGTTACGCTGGATGCCGTAACCTGACTAAGCGAGCCTTCTTTAATCAAACGATAGAGTTTGGATGGATCCTCCATGATCTCACGGTTTCGCTCAGGATGAACGATAATGGGAACGATCCCTTTTAACTGAAGATCAAATAGGAGCTTATTTGCATAGCGCGGCAAATGGCTTGATGGAAATTCAATTAGCATGTAAACCCCTGAATTGTTAACGGTAAGAAGATCCACATCAAGATCCTCTTCCATCTCTCCGTATATTCTAACTTCCTGACCAGGAAGTATCTCTAGATCAATTCCTTCCCTCACTAGTTCTTTGTTTAGTAGATTTACTTCTGACAGAATGTCTTGCAAGTTGTTATTATAGCTTCCATTCTTATGGTGAGGGCTTGCGACAATTTGGGTAATACCCTGCGATTGTGCCTGACGTGCCATTTCAAGACTATCGTTTAAGTCTTGGGCGCCATCATCGATCCCGGGTAAGATATGACAGTGGATATCAATCATTTCCCCATTCCCCTTTCTTTGCTGTAGCATGTTCTATTCATTGTTTTATAGAAACCGGCATGTTCTTTTTGAAGAACGTCTTTTTATGATGTTACCATAATCTTCAACTTTGTGCATCTCGAGCTGATCATTTTCTGGTAGGTATTTACT
This sequence comes from Anaerobacillus sp. QJM3NY_32, assembly GCF_056173645.1. Lineage (NCBI taxonomy): Bacteria > Bacillati > Bacillota > Bacilli > Caryophanales > Bacillaceae > Anaerobacillus > Anaerobacillus sp. QJM3NY_32. The sequence goes on from NZ_CM149684.1 coordinate 3,983,973, forward strand.
TTACAAAATAGTTCGACTTATAATGAAAGATAGACTTTTAACCTTTCAAACAGACAACTACTCTATGGAAAGCTGGAATGTAAAATGAAGAAGTTCCTTATTATTGTTGGTGTCATTCTAGGTGTTCTTGTAATAGCCGGCGGTGGCTACGCCTATTATTTATATGACTCCGTAAAAGACACCGCAAGCGATATGCATGAGCCCATTAGCCGTGAAACCTCTACACTAAGAGCGGATAAAGTAGAGACGAAGGAGAAAGACCCGATCTCGATTCTCTTAATGGGGGTTGATGAACGAGAGAATGATCAGGGGCGCTCCGACACAATGATCATGATTACGGTAAACCCAAATGACAATTCAATGATCATGTTCAATATCCCCCGCGATACGCGAACGGAAATTATCGGTCGTGGTACAGTTGAAAAAATGAACCACGCCTACGCATACGGTGGCGTTGAAATGGCAATGGATACAGTTGAGAATTTCCTCGACGTTCCGATTGACTATTATTTTAAAGTAAACATGGAAGCATTTGAAGATGTGGTATCCGCATTGAATGGCGTTACAGTAGACAATCCATTTGCGTTCGACTACGGTGGCTACACCTTCCCTAAAGGTGAAGTAAGCTTAAATGCAGACGAAGCTCTCGCTTTCTCTCGCATGCGCTATGAAGATCCGAAAGGTGACCTTGGACGAAACGATCGCCAGCGTGAAATCATTAAGGCCATTATCGACAAAGGCGCGAACGTTGGAAGCATTAATAAAATCGACGACCTGCTTGAAGCCGTCGGCAGCAACGTTAAGACGAACATGACGTTTAAAGAAATGAATGATATTTTCAAGAACTACAAAGGCGCTCGCAATAACATGGAGACATTCGAAATTGATGGCAGCGGTGAGATGATTGACGGTCTCTGGTATTACATCGTATCTGATCAAGAGAAGCAGTCGATTACACAGAAGCTGAAGGACCATCTTGAAATTAGCTAGCTAATTAGTAAAAGAAAGCCTCTTCCAATTGAAATGGAAGAGGCTTTCTTTTTGCTATTCTATTTCTAGTTTTGATAGTGACATGTTCTTTGATAGGATCTCTCGAATCTGGTCTATGTAAGGCTTCGCCTCGCCTGCCTGCTTCGCTTCTCCCTCAACCTGCTGCACAAATTGCTGTAATTCATCCCACATTGGGTTTTGATTCTCTTTCCCTTTCATTCCAAATCCTCCGTTTTCTAGTAAACTATTTGGCGATTATACCACCGTTTTCAAGTAATTTCCATAGAATGATTGTTAATTATCTGTAAATTTATTTAGCGCTTCTTCTCTACATTCTATTAACCGGTATATCAATTGCTTAAACGGGGTATACTCTAGTAAGAGGGTTTAAACAAATTGAACCAAAACACGCCTGATTCTTTTTCGTAGAACGACAGATTATGATTGCGTTTTCATGTATGATAGATGAAAGTCACCCTGCCTTAAACCGGATGGACTTTCAGTCAAAGGGGATGAGCATATGCATTACCAGGAAGAAGGCAATTTTGCTAAAGGAATGGTATGGGGCGTCTCATTAAGTATTCCTCTCTGGATCGCATTGTTTGGGTGGGCGAAGATTATGTTAAGCGTAGTAAGTTGATATAAAATGAAAGAAGGACAGTGCCTGGGCACTGTCCTTCTTTCATTTTATTTATATTTTGTTTATGCTCTCCTATTCTCCAAACATCTCCCAAATCTCATCCTCTACGTCTTCACTAATCGCATTCGGTCCACCGAAGATCGTGAAGAAGAATGTATCTTTATCCATATATAGTTTTTTAACTTCCTTAGGTAGCTCGTCCTTTCTCGTTAGGAGAACAGGTTCGTAGAAGTTTGCGGCAAGAACGGAGCCGGAAAGAGCATCTGCGAAGTTTTCACCCGTTGCGAGGTTAACCGCATACCCCGACGTATCGAGCTGCCTTGCCACCTGAACAGATGTATCATAGCGGTTTTCTCCTGAGATCCGCTTTGGATGTGGGAGCTTATTGAAGACCGTATTGCTGACAACGGCCGTTCCGCCAATAACGTATGTGTCATTGTAATTTTTTAATGCTTTTGCTGTTACAGCTGGAATTTCTTTTGTTTTTGTTAATAAAACCGGGCTCCCCTGTGCGGCCGCAATAGAAGCGACAGATAACGCATCTGGGAAGTTACCTCCGTAGGTGACAAACGCCGTATCACTGAAATAGGGATCGATTTCTTTCGCAATTTTGGCGGCTGTTTCGTAGCGATCTTTTCCTTCAATACGATCGAACGTAATGCCCATTTTTGTGAGGGACTTTTCTACATTTTTTGAAACAGCTGTTTGCCCACCAAGGATCGTGACGTGCTCTGTTCCAAAATAGTTTAGCGCTTCTTTCACAGAAACTGGTAGCTCTTTCGTTTGGGTGAGAAGAATTGGCGCGCTAAACTGATAAGCAAGTGGCGCTCCGGCAAGGGCATCAGGGAAGTTTTGTCCTGTCGCAAGAACAACGTGTCGCGTGTAGCCTTCTTCAAATCCCGTTTTCGCGATTTCAACCGCTGTCTCGTAGCGATCTTCCCCTGCGATCCTCATAACGATTGGATCATTGGAGTACGTAAAGGCGGAAAAATAGTAGTCTACGTTATTATTTTTATTAGCGGAATCCGTGACTCTGAAATAGTAGGTTCCAGGCTCGAGCTCCTCGATACCTCCGTAGTAACCGTATTCGCCTTCTTCATAATCTGGTGTGATTTTCTTCTGATTCTCATCATAAAGGTCAACCCAAAGCTCCATTGTTGGCTCTTCTTCATCCGTACCTGCACCGAAAGATAATGATACCGGCTCGTCTGCTTCGACTTCGAATTTATAGAAATCTTGATCCTGATCGGTTAATTTACCGGTCATGACGTCATCATTCATATAGGAATTTGCTTCTTTGAAACTATTATTTGGTTCGACTTCAGAGATGTACTCCCAGTCATCATAACCGTCGTTCATCGTCATTTTCTGCGCTTTTTTCAAAAGCGCATCGTGGGTGGAGGCAGAGGCAACAGGCCCACCGATGAGGCTTCCTGCCAGGAGTGCGGTTGATACTAGTCCAAGTACTTTTTTCATTCGGATCTTTTCCCCTATCATTCTCATTTTTTTAAGCAAAACGAGCATGTCCCCTGCTCCTTCATCACCCTTCCATTTCTTTACACTAAGAGGATTATATAGGAGAAACAAGGGTTGCGCTATAGGCTGTTTTTGTCGAATGGGAAGTTTTTTTAGAAAGAACGACTTGTTATGACACCCTACTATTTCATTATCAAGACTACTAACATTCTGGTTATTTATTTTCAGATAATTCAACCGATATAAAAAGGATGTGAGCGAAATACGGCGAAAGAAGTATCCAATCACTTCCAAAAAGGAGGGCTACGATGAAATTCGTGCTAAGCCGTAAAGGATTCGATGCGGGAAGCGGCGGAAGACTATCGCCATACAATGAACAGACGGGTAAATACGTGTGGTTACCGATTCCAGAGCGAAAAGCAATTTTTCAAGCTAGGATTAGATATGATGAAATTCCAGTGGCTAAAGGGTATTTAGGTGGTTATGAAGGGATGAATGTGAGTGATGTTTATCAGGAGATCTACAACACGTCTAAGATTAAGGTAGGGAATGAGGGTAAGCGTGACATCAATGATCCGGATATTTATGCGCACTTCGACCCGATGCTTGGTCGCCCCCCGTGGATTCCAGAGCAGAGTCAATTTGCGATTGGAAGAGGCTTTGGTCAAGCAAATGCGGCACCGCATTTGCGGAAAATGAATGTAGGGGATGGGGATTTGTTTCTTTTCTTTGGCGGATTTAAGGTGATCGGAAAAGCTCGGAAAGGACATTTTTTATATGGATGGATGAAGGTAAAGAAGCGGATTGAAACGTATGCTGATGCCACGGTGGCTTCGGATGAGTACGGACTAGGGCGCCATCCTCATGTGACCAAGGATGCCTTTTCGAAATTAAATTATGTGTATGTGCCGGATGAATGGCTGTTTGAAGATCTTGGGATACCGGGATGTGGATATTTTAAGACTTTAAATGAAGGATTGCGCTTGTCTGCTCAGCTTAATGGGCGTCATGGCACATGGGAGTTACCGTCGTTTTTGTATAAGAATTTGAGTCAAGTTCATCATAGAACCTGGCAACAGGATGTTGACGGATGTACCGTTTCGACTGGGATTGGACAGGAGTTTGTTTGTGCGAATCCAGGTGCTGATGGGAATGCGTGGATTAGGGAACTGTTTGTGCGGAATCAAGGGAATATTTTTCGTGAAGGAGTTAGGAGCGTGTAGGACTATTCTCTTTCTTAGGTCCATGTGCCTTTATGAAAGTTAGAAACTGGATAAAACTAGACTTTCGATGGGATTTGATGCTAAAGAAGAAAGGTACTCCGTTCCATATCTTCCCTTGATTCACTGTATTATAATGAGGGTTAACTTATTCGAGAGGGGCTTGCTAATGAAATTCTTACATGTACTTGGTTCTCTTGTCCTTGCATCATGCTTTTATTTATTCGTCTTAGAGGACAATGCATCGGCAATGATGGACACGGGATCAAGAGGATCAGAAGTTCAGCACATGCAGTCAATTTTAGAGAAGCTCGATTACTTCCATACGACGCCAACGGGCTATTATGGATCGGTGACGAAGGAAGCAGTTCGTGATTTCCAGGCGGATTTTGGACTTAGCGCAGATGGCGTAGCGGGTACGAATACGCTGAACATGCTAAGTAATCTTGAGATGATCGCACATGTTGTTCATGGTGAATCTCGTGGTGAGCTCTATGAAGGTAAGGTTGCGGTCGCCGCTGTTATCTTGAATCGCGTTCAATCCTCTTCGTTTCCAGGGAGTACATACGGGGTGATTTATCAGCAGAATGCGTTTACCGCTTTGAATGATGGCCAGTACTGGCTCACGCCTGATGCTTCTTCTTATCGCGCTGCTAAGGATGCTTACTTCGGTTGGGATCCATCTGGAGGTGCAACGTATTACTACAATCCAGGTGGCGTAACAGATGAGTGGATTTTTTCGCGTGATGTGATTAAGACGATTGGGCAGCATGTGTATGCGCGGTAGATGGCAATAGAGAGAGTTTGAAAAAAGTGAAGGAGCAAAGTCCGTGTGAGATGGACTTTGCTCCTTTTTTGTTTGTGAAGGGGGTCAGGCGCGCGCCTGACCCCCTTCACCGCACCCCGCTCCACTTCTTTCCCACATTCTTTGTTAATTTCTTCACAATTTCTTAACACACAAAAGAAGCAAAACGCGTTATGCTAGAGTCAAACGTGATAGTAAAGGAAGGAGGTTGTGTTCATGGGAGTTCAACTCCGTAAAGGCATGATTGATCGTCGAACCTACCTAATTCGTAAGTTACTAAATTCACCACAAAATCGAGAAGACCTTACTCAACTTCATAGCCTTACCTTAACTGAGCTTGAGAAGAAGTATGAGAGAGAAAATCGTATGAAAACATTGTAAACAATAGTTCAATAGATAGAAACCCGCGCATTGTCCGCCTGAGGCGGACAATGCGCGGGTTTTGTTTGTATGGGGGGTCAAGCACGTGTCTGACCCCTTTCGATTTCCACTACATGAAAAAGCTCACCCGCTCGATCACGTAGCTGCTTCTCTACCTCTTCATCATAAGAAACTATAAAACTCGTCGATGGTCCTGATGATTTATGAACATCTAGCTCTACCTGTATCTTTTCAGCCGTCACTTCATCATCAGATAGAAGCTCATTTAACTCATACAGTATCCCTTTTGATCCAACAGGTAACACAGCCCGAACACCTTCCTGCTCACTCACCCACTGAAAAAGATCAAGTGGTGCTATCGCATTCGGCTCGTTCATCACTTCATCGCCAACGAGCGGTTTCCCAATTACGGCGAATCGGATACCGTCACTTAGCGATACTTCAGGAAGTTCGTTTCGTTGCTTCCGTCCAATTACCACAACACCAAGTGCTGATTGAAGAAGCGCCATATTTGTTTCAGAGCTTCCTGTGATCGTAAGCTCGTTCATGCCTAATTCTCTTTTTCCTCGCTCGATGCCGCTTACAAGCTCCTCCCACTTTGCGCCGCCGCAGAAGTTATGTAAAACGACAGAAAGTGGCGTTGCTCCATGCGCGATATTTTCCATTACCGCTACGCGAAAAGCGAAGTAAGAAAGCACATCATATGGCACGTTCACGATATCATGCTCTTTCTCTCCAATGCCTCCGCTGTTATCGCTTGTGATCACGAGGTATTCGTTATCGAGCGGAATCATCGTACCGTCTCTCATAAGCTCGCAAGTCCTTTTTTCTCAAAAATCGTCGCTAAGCGTGGGATGAGAGCCATTGAAAGTACGAGATTGATCGCTGACGCAACAACTAGCCCTGGCATAATCGCCATGTAAAAGCCCGTGCCGAGCATAAAAAGAAACGGTAGTGGAGCAATAACTCCGTTTCCTACTAAAAAGAGTCCAACAGCTATTTTTCGTTTACTTTTCTCATAAAGCGCACCGAACAACCAAACAAGCACCGCCATTTCTGCCGCGATTAGCAGATGCATGGGACCGAGCGGAAAGCCGACAATAAGCGCAGATAGTAAATGACCGAATCCTGCGATCAGCGCACCGCTCCTGCTTCCGAGGAGAACCGCAGCTACGAGCGCCGGAAACGCATCGAGCGCAACGCTTCCGATAACGGATGGGATTTTAATAAGCGCGCCAACAACGGATAGTGCAACGAACATGGCGAGAAGGCTTGCGCGTTTTCCCGACATGCCTACTCTCCTTTACGCTTGCCGCCGCGGAACACTTTTGCGCTTCTTGCGTACTCCACGTCTTTTACATTCAAACGGAAATTAATCACGCGAGCAAGGGCGAAAAAGTAATCTGATAGGCGGTTCAAGTATTTCATTGGAACGGGTGGAATGTTTTCTTCTACTTTATTTAACGTAACAACGTGGCGCTCGGCGCGCCGTGTAATTGTGCGAGCGATATGAATCGTTGCGGACGGCTTGCTTCCACCCGGTAAGATGAATTTCTCAAGCGCTGGCGCTTCTTCAATAAACTCATCGATCCGTCCTTCAAGGTACGTAATCGACTCTTCCATTAGCTTCATTTCTCGTTTTGGTGAGACGTTCGCAAGGTCGCCGCCACAGTCAAAGAGCTCGTGCTGAATTTTCTCCAAATCTTCTAAAAGATCCGTAAATTCATCTGAGCCAAGCTCGCTTAATTCAACGATCGCCTGTCCAACGAAGCCATTCGCTTCATCTACCGTGCCGTAAGCTTCTACTCGTACATCGTCTTTATCGACTCTTCCCCCGATAATGCTCGTTTTTCCCTCGTCACCTGTTCGTGTATAAATTCTCATCCCTATTCCCCCTCGATTATTTTAGCTGCTGATTGAGTCCGTACCAGATCACATCAACACGGTCCGCTAAGGCCGCTAAATCCTGGTACGCCCATCCTGTTAAATCACGCCATTCACGCTCTTCTTTTTCCATTGGTACAATTCCTTTAGTAATATCCGCGCCTATGATCACGACCGTTCGCTCATGTTGCTCGCTTTCCCACGAGCGCCAGATACCTAGCAGCGACTGCCATATTGCCCGGCATTCTTCATGTCCTGAGTCAGCCGTAAGTCCTTTGATCCACTGTTCCACACCTTCAAGTACAACGACATCTCCGTAAAAGCGGCTTACATTAAGCGGGATTTTCATTTGGTCATAAGCGGACCTCCAGCAGTGATCCTCCGTTAATCCGTAGAACGTTTTCACCCATTTCGATTTGCCGTTATAGGCACCTCCTGTAACGAAGTGCATCGCATATCCCTCCTTAAATCATCTCGTTTCCATTCAAGCTCGATTCCTGAACCGTGGGGAACTTTCCATTCCCAAAACGAACGCTTATCTGGGGCATACTTGGTAAGCAAATAGCGAATAACGCCTCCGTGTGTAATCACGATGCCTCTCTGATTCGGTGATTCAATGACCTGTTCGACGACCGATTTAAACCCTTCCTCAATTCGCTGACCAAATTGAGCGTAGTTCTCACCTCCGGGTGGAGAGATGGTGAATGGATCATCAATCCAGCTTCTGTATTGGATATCATGTTCAAGGTCGGCATACGTTTTTCCTTCCCATTCCCCAAACAGGATTTCCCGCAACAGAGGCACGGGAATTCTTTTCCGATTCGGAAAGAGGCGTTTCGCTGTTTGCATGCATCGCTGCAAGTCGCTCGTGAAAATAAGATCATACTGATCAGCGTCGACTGTAGCAAGTTCAGCGGCTTCATTAAGCGGTGTATCTGTCCAGCCAATATAAGCCCCGCGCTTGTTATCATCCGTTATCCCATGACGAAATAATGTAATAGCCACACGCTCATCCATAAGATCACCTCCATCCCTTCAACGCTCGCGCCGAGCACATCTCCGGTTACGCCGTTAAACCAGCTAAGTATCTTTCTTCTCATCGCGATCGTAAAAAGAACTGTCATTGCACTTAACAACAGCATGCCTAGAGAAACCTCCGGTGAGAGTAGCACCATCATTCCGATGAGCATGATCCAATAAATCGGATAAATCCATAAGCTTGATCGCTGAATCGATTTCTGAAAAAAGTAAGCAAGCCCCTCTTGTTTCGAAGGTTGAATGCTTAACAGAAAATATCCCATCACACTTTTGCTAAAAAAGGGGATGGACGCAATGAGGAGATACGAGCTGAACGTCGCCATTTGAATGATTTCATAAAGAAAAAGAAACCTTGCCGAGAGAAGCACAATCACCGACAGCACGCCGAAAGCCCCTGTCCGTGGATCCTTCATAATCTCAAGACGTTTCCCTAGATCGCGATACGAGAAAAACGCATCGCTTGCATCCATCCAGCCGTCAAGATGAAGACCACCCGTTAGCGCCATCAGAAACACCCATGTAATGAACGCAATCGCTAGTGATGAAAAAGGCGTCCATTCGATGAGCCCGTAGAGAAGCGCTGCCGATAGCATACCTTGAAGCAGTCCAAGAATCGGAAACGTTTGAATGGAGCGCGTTAACGGCTCCCGTTCCATTGAAAGTTCGCGTCGCACCGGGATAACGGTGAAAAATTGCACATTAATGAGAAAACCTTGCCACAAACTCATTGGCGCTCACGCTGAAACATGATGCTTTTCATAAGCTCCCAGTTCAAGTGTGGCTTCAGCTGATTGGCGAGATGATCGTACGTTTTCTCTTTCATGCTGGCACGGTTGATTTGCTCTTGTTGCGGCAATCCTTTCCGCATTCGCAGACGATTCAGCCACTCGGTTCGCCATTCATCATTATGAAAAAGATGATGCAAATACGTGCCAATCACACGACCTTCTTCGCCATAGTAGCCTTCAGGCCGACCCTCGATCTGGAGAAAAGGTTTTGATGTATGAGCAAAACGTGTTTCCCCTAGATGAATTTCATAGCCTTCAATTGGCATTGCTAGATTAGTAGCTGAATGAAGTGAAGCGCTCACTCGTACGGTAGTTTTTTCTTTATGAAACGACGTTTGCGCGGGAATGAGGCCCATTCCTTTTACCGTTTTCCCAGACTCACCGGTATCTGCGCCATAAGGATCAATCAGCTTCTCCGTCAGCATTTGATAGCCGCCGCATATGCCAACAACGCTTCCACCACGTGCTATGTAGCTTTGTAACACGTCATCAAAACCTCTATCCTTCAACCAATCCAAATCACGGATTGTACTTTTCGTTCCAGGAATAATGACCGCATCTGGATCGCCAACTTCATCCGAGTGCTGCACCCAGCGAACCGTGACGTCCTCATCGTTAAACGGCTCCATATCGCTATAGTTCGAAACAAACGGAAGCTGAAGCACGACGATTTCAAGCGCACCCTTTTTCTGTGTAAACCGATCGGTCAGTGAGAGAGAATCTTCCCCTTCCACATGATGCTCTACGTAAGGAAGGACGCCGATCATTGGTAGACCGGTTCGCTCTTCAAGCCATGTGATGCCATCTTCGAAGAGCGCTGGATCGCCACGAAATTTGTTAATGATGATGCCTTTTACCCGCTGGCGTTCGTGAGCATCCAGGAGCGCAAGCGTGCCGACGATGCTTGCAAACACGCCGCCGCGATCGATATCCGCCACAAGAATGACAGGAACATCAGCCATTTCAGCCACCTTCATGTTCACGAGCTCGCGATCTTTTAAATTGACTTCAACCGGGCTGCCCGCTCCTTCCATCACAACCACATCATAGTTTTGCTGTAGGTGATCGAGCGCACGCTCAATGCTTTCTATGCCCATCTCGTAGTACGATTCTCGGTAATCTTTACCCGAGAGCGTACGGTAAGAGGTTCCGAACTGAACCACTTCCGCATGCTGATCGGATCTTGGTTTTAATAAGATCGGATTCATCCAGACGCTCGCTTCGGTTCTAGCCGCTTCTGCCTGCGCGCCCTGTGCCCGTCCGATCTCTTTTCCTTCCATTGTTACGTAAGAATTGTTCGACATGTTTTGTGATTTAAACGGAGCGACGGCATAGCCTTCGTTTGCAAGAAGACGGCAGAGGGCCGTCACGATCAAGCTTTTGCCAACGTCTGATGCCGTGCCTTGAATCATGACACCCTTCATGTGATTCCGTCTCCCTTCATAACCTGCGGCAGGCCCATTTCAATCAGATAAGCTTCGTCCGCTTGGCTAACAATCCACTGATGAATCTCACCAAGCAATCGCGCATAAACGGAGACAAGTTCCCCATCTAACGGTTCATGCCCAAGTTCATTGCTAACAATGACGAGGGCTTCTGAGCTTTCGTTAAGTTTTTCGATATCAAGCTGAATTTTCTGTTTCGTCTGTTCCTGAAAAATGGCGTTTGACCAGTCTCCGTTTTGAAACAATTCATTAGATAGAAGCGTCGTTACGCAATCTAGCAAAACAACCGCGTTTGCCCCAAGCTGCGAGGTCGCGCTTCCTACATCCTTTGGACATTCGACTGTTTGCCATGGAACGATGGCTTTTTCCCTATCCTGCTGGTGACGACGAATTCGCGCTTCCATCTCTACGTCACTTGCCTGACCGCAGGCGATGTAATGAAGCGTGCTATTTGCTGTCCGGACCGAAGCTGCTCGTTTTTCCGCAAAACGACTTTTCCCGCTCCTCACGCCACCGGTTATAAAGATTAGCTTCGCCATGATGCTAGCACCTCCATGAGTCGGTCGTTTTCATCAGATGTTCGAATCGCAAATCTGAGCCATCGCCCGTTAAGACCTGGAAAGTTCTCCGTATGCCTTGGGACGATGCCGTTTTTCATCAAGTAGTGCATGAGCGGCGCTTGATCGGTTTGATCAGGATCTTTTAGCAAATAAAAATTTACGCTCGAACGTGAGTAAATATAGCGATGCTTTTCGAAAAAAGTCTGGAGCTTTTCACGCTCCTCCTCAATGAACTTTCGCGTTGCCGTCATATACGCCTGTTCTTCGATACAAATTTCACCAGACATAAGTGCCAAGGCGTTGACGCTCCAGTGTGGCTTGAGCTTTTTTATCGCGCGAATCACTTCGGGATGCGCCATCATATAACCTAAACGCAAGCCTGGAATGGCGAACATTTTCGTTAACGAGCGCAAAATGATGAGGTTCCTATTTGTCATGAGCTCGACGGTATAGCGGGGCTCTTTTTGTAAAAAGTCAGCGAAGGCCTCATCGATGATGAGGTAGCAATCTTGCTTTTCCGCTTCAGCAATCAAGGTTCTGACTGATTCAGCATCGTACGAAACACCGGTTGGGTTATTTGGCGTACAGAGAAAAATGGCGTCAAGGTGATTCATTTTTTCAATAAGTGGGTTTGGGTCGAGACGCCACCCCTCTTCAAGCGTATGGTAAGTAATTTCGCAGCCTGCACTACGGCACGCTTCTTCATACTCTGAAAAAGCAGGCTGCACAATACAAACTCGTTTATGAAAAAGAAAACGGCCGACGAGCGTGATTAGCTCAGCACCACCGTTACCTACGAGAACGCGACTTTCTTCTGTATTGTGCATTGCTGCAAGCTTTTTCGTTAGCGAGGACGCGTGGGGGTCAGGGTATGTTGTGATGAGGTTGAAAGCGTCAGGCCACTTTTCGATCAGCGCCTTTGGAGGACCGATTGGATTTAGGTTTGCGCTGAAATCGAGCGTCTCCTCAGGCTGTGCGATACTCAGCGATTCATATAAATAGTGCGGATTAGAGCCGTGTGATGGTAGCAATGAAAAGCCCTCCGATCCATAAGATAAATAGAAAAAGAATGCTCGTGCGATTCATGATCGCAATCGCTTTTGGAATATGTATGGCGCTTAGCTTAATAATGGGATCACCGATAAGCGCACGGTTTGAGACGATGCCTTTATATGTGTTCACCCCGCCAAGCTGCACGCCGAGAAGCGCTGCCGTTGCCGCTTCACCCCAGCCGCTGTTTGGGCTCGGATGCTGTTTTGCATCGCGAAATAAAACGTGCCAGGCGCGGCTTCTTGAGGTATGCTCCGGCTTTTTGGAAAGCATCATGCAGCAGCCTGTGATGCGACTTGGAATCCAGTTCACAGCGTCATCAAGCTTCGCAGAGGCATAGCCAAATGCTTCGTATTTTTCGTTTCGATAGCCAACCATTGAATCACACGTGTTAATCGCTCGGTAGGCCACCGCCCCAACGCTACCGCCGATAAGCGCCCAGAATAGCGGTGCCGTAATGCCGTCGCTAGTGTTCTCAGCGACCGTTTCAACAGTGCCTCGCACGATTTCACTTTCATCGAGATGATCTGTATCACGTCCAACGATCCAGGAAAGCTTGCGTCGCGCCTCTGTCATATCACCTTGCTGGAGCGGCTTATATACGTCCAGTGCCGCCTGGCGCAAACTTTTCTGCGAAATCGTAGTTGCGATGAGAATGCCTTCAAAGAAAATCCCCACAAGCGGGTGAAGGGTGTAAGCAAGAAAAACGGTCAAACCGGTTAGAGTGATCACGACGACAAGAACGGTGAGCGTCATGAGGGCACCTTTTTGTTTGCGGTTCGCACCATAGTTCCAGCGTTTGTCGAGAAAGCTGATAAGTGAGCCAAACCACTTCACTGGATGCGGCCATTTTGGTGGATCGCCAATCAGCAGATCTAGAAAAAAAGCGAGGCTAATCGCAAGAAGGTGATACATGATCATAGCGAGAGCCTCGTACGGTACTTTTCAAGTGCCTCTGTCGTACAGTTGTAAACGGCGAGGCTAATCAATTTTCCGAGCGTTGTAATCGTGCCCGCGTATGCCTGATGCTGTCCACGCTGTGTCGCGGCGACCAGAATGCTGTCTGTAGAAGTACCTGTTGCTATGGTGCCTGTCACCGAGTCTTTTACTTGCTGGTCGTGCATGACCTTAACTTTTGCTTCCGTTGCGGTCATGATGCTTTGGATGAACGCTTCATCTGTGAGCGTTCCGTTTACGAAAATCCACGTGTTGATCGTTCCAGGGAGCGGCTCGTATACGTGCTCTGCGCTTTTCGAGGCATCAACGGCGTTTCCAACGCCTGCCGTTACAACGACAAATACCGAAACGCCTTCATCTTCTACTAAGCGGTAAGAGACATCCTCTAATCGAACGGCCGTCATCATGCCAACTGTTTCTGTCGGATCGATGCCGTGCTCCTCTAAAAACGTCGCCATTTCTTCTTTATGATCTGAACAGCTGTAGCTTTTAGGGACGTGGCGGTTGACGAACGTACCATACCAGCCAGTTCCAGATCCTACGACACCCGAAGACATCGTCCGAAGCGGAAATGGTGTCGTGAGAGTGATCATGTTTTCTGACCGCTCAAGGTAGCGCTCATCAATGGTAAGATCGCTTTGATCCTCTGCCTGTTTTTCTGGTAATAAGAGCATTTGTGGCTTTGGCACGGTCGGATGCGGATGCTTTTCAATTTTTGTGCGATAAACCGATTGAATGCGCTGTTCGTTTAGGACGTCATTTGGCTTGTTGTGCATGTTGATTTTCCCATTTTCAAGAAGAAGCAGGCGGTCACAGTACAGACCTGCCAGATTCAAGTCGTGAAAAATCGAAATCACTGTTAGCCCCTGTTCGCGCGTCCATTTTTTTAAGAGATCGAGCAGTTCTTTTTGATAAGAAAGGTCGAGGTGGTTCGTCGGCTCGTCTAATAAGAGAATCTCGGGTTCCTGCGCAAGCGCCTGTGCGAGAAAGACGCGCTGACGCTCACCGCCTGAGAGTTCGTTCACGTAGTTATCCGCGAAGGCGGCGATTCCCGTTTGCTCCATTGTACGCTGTACAACCGCCTCGTCATGCTCGCTCCACATTTGAAACCATCCCGTCTGATGGGCGTAGCGTCCGAGCGAAACGGTTTCTTTAACGGTATAAGGAAAAGCCTGATCCGCATGCTGTGGAAGAACCGCGAGCACGCGCGCTAGCTGTTTCGCTGAGTAGCTTGAGAGCGGCTTATCTTTAAGCAAGATCGAGCCGGACTTTGCTTTTAGAATGCCGCTAACCATTTTAAAAATAGTCGTTTTGCCGCTTCCGTTTGGTCCAACGATCCCGAGAAGCTCACCTTGATTCACATCAAACGAAATGTCATCAAGTACGTCGTGACCGGGGTATCCTCCTGTAACAGAATGTACGCTTAGCATGCTTATCCTCTTCTTTCCTTACGTCTTCGTATTAAAATAATGGCAAACACCGGGGCACCGATGAGCGATGTGATGACGCCAATCGGTAGTTCAGTTGGTGAAATGATCGTTCGTGAAATCAAATCAGCGATGATCAGAAAAGCAGCTCCAAGTAAAATGGATAGTGGCAGTAAATGCCTGTGATCCGGGCCCCATAGAAGGCGCGTTAAATGCGGAATCACAAGGCCAACGAAACCAATCGTTCCTGAAACCGCAACAGCTGCCCCTGTTAAAATCGAGCCGCCGATGAGAATCCAAAGCTTTCGTTTCGCGACGTTCACGCCGATATGCTGAGCGCGTTCTTCACCAAACGACATTGCGTTCAGCTCCCTGCTGCTAAAGAGCAGGATCCCTGAGCCGATGATGAAAAAGGGAAGAATAATTCCGATATATTCCCATCCTCGCATCGACACGCTTCCAAGGAGCCAGCCGATAATTTGACGAAGCTCCTCTCCAGTTAAAGCGATCATAAGTGACAGAAGTGAGCCAAGAAATGAGCTAAACACAATTCCTGTTAGGATGATCGTCTCCACGCGCATCGATCGCTCTATTTGTCGTGCGAAAAAGAGCACGAGAAAAATCGTGAGAATCGATGCAGCGATGCTCATAACTGGTAGGGTGAACATGCCGACAAACGGAATGGACAGGTTGAAAAACAGCACGAGTACCGCTCCAACTGATGCTCCGGATGAAACGCCGAGCACGTACGGATCCGCTAGTGGATTACGCAAAAGACCTTGAAAGGCGGCCCCTGCTATCGCAAGAGACGCCCCCACAAGACCTGCCAAAATGACGCGCGGCAAGCGAATATCCATCACAATTGTTGTAAACATTGGATCGGTTTTGCCTATGAATGGAAGGTGCAAAACTTCGCTTCCGATTAATTTTAGAATGGTAAGCACTGGAACTGAAACAGTACCGATTGAAATGCCAAGGAGCATGGCACCAATTAAGAGTGCTATCGCAATCGGATAGGCAATGAACCGTTTATTCAGCAAAAACATCCGGGTAAACCGCTTTTGCAAGTTCCTCTACTCCTTCAGTAAGACGAGGGCCAGAGCGCGTAACGAGGTCAGAGTGTACGTCAACAACCTGCTCTTCTTTGACAGCCGTTACGTCCTGCCAGCCGTCGCGGCTTAACACTTGTTCAACTGGCTTCTCTGTATAGTAGCCGTACGTTGTGATGATCACGTCAGGATTCGCTTCGATAATCGCTTCCTGATCCACCTGGTTCCAGCCTTCCTGATCGTGCGTCACGTTCTTCGCGTGAATCATCGTTAGCATGTCATCCATAAACGTATTCTTCCCTGGAGAGTAGATTTCAGGCGCAGGGGCAACTTCGACGAAGACATTTTTCTGATCTTCTTCACTAATGCTTTCTGCTTTTGCTTGAATGTCTTCAAGATCTTGCTTCATTTCATCGATCGTTGTTTCCGCTTCTTCCGTTTCACCAGTTGCTTGTCCGATCATTTCGATGGAAGCGTACACTTCATCGAAGCTTTTCGCATCGTTCACAACGAGTACGGTGATTCCAGCATCACGAAGCTGCTGTAGACCTGCTTCTGAGTTATGTGCGCTTGAGCCGTGTGCAAGTACGAGATCAGGCTTTAGAGAAATGATTTTCTCCACGTTAAATTCCATGCCGCCGATTTTTTCGATATCAGCCGTTTCTTCCGGATAGTTGGCGAAGTCAGATACGCCAACGACTTCTTCCCCTGCTCCCAGGTCGAAAAGGATCTCAGTGTTACTCGGGATTAAGGAGACAATTTTTTCAGGATCTTTTTCGATCGTAACATCCTGGTCCAATGCATCCGTTATCGTTACTGGGAAAGCGCTATCTTCTGACTGTTCAGCTTGCTCTGTATTCGCATTTCCTTCATTTGTCGCGCTGTTCTCTTCACTCGCTCCGCAACCTGCGATGATTCCTGTAACGAGAAAAAGTAAAACGAGTAGTGAATAAAGCTTTTTCATGTGTGTTTCTCCTCCTGTTTTCTGATGTCTCTAAACTAAAAAATCCCCACGCACGAGGGCATGGAGATGGTCGAATGGAAGTAACGGTGTGCCAAAGGCAGCACCTGAATCCGTTCGCACATCCCTATCCTCGTAGGCTGTTCGCGCTAGACTCAGGCAGGTCTCCTGGCTCATGGTTATCGCATGCTGCTCCTTCCCATTCGCTGTTACGAACAGTGGATTCTGCAGCAGGCGACCATTTACAGTGGCGGGACCGCGCTGGAATTGCACCAGCTTCCCTATTAAGTCTTCATTGAAAAGACACCTGAATCGATCACTATGTAATTGGTAACAGGTTTATTATACATGATTGCGGGAGTGGGGGGAACAGTTGTGTTTTGAGGGGGTCAGGCGCGAGCCTGACCCCCTTCACAAACAAAAAACCATCATTGTCCACCCACGGTGGACAATGATGGTAATTCCTTTACTCTTCCTTCGCTTCTTCTACCATTTTCTTCAGGTCATCAATTGTTTGTCCTTCAAACGGCTCGCCGTTCACAAAGAGAGCTGGTGTGCCAGTAACGTCGAGATCACGGGCTTTCGATAAGTCGTAGTCGATCGCCGCTTCTCCTTCGCCATCTTTAAAAGCTGCAAGAACCTGTTCAGCTTTTTCTTCATCAGTCACTTCTTTTAGCGTGTCTACAAGGTAATCTTCTGTGTAGATGTCCTGCTTTTCCGTGCCTTCTGTTTGCTTTTCATACATTAATGAGTGGAATTCCCAGAACACGTCATTCCCAAGCTCCTGGTACACCACTTCAGCAAATTCCGCTGAGCGATCGGAATCAACATTAATAAATGGATAGTTGATAAACGAGAATTTGATTTCCCCTGTTTGAATTAACTCTTGATCAATTTGCGGGAAAAAAGACTGTTCGAATGCTTTACAGTAAGGACATTTGTAATCTCCAAATTCAATCACTTCTACCTGCGCATTTTCATCACCGAGAAATGGTTGCTCCATCGCTTTTTCCTCTGAACCATCAGAACTCGAGCCGCTTGAAACGACGATCACGATTACGATAACTGCAGCGACAGCGGCCACTAACCAGTAGATCCATGCTTTCGATTTTTTCTGCGCATTAGCTATTGTTTGCTTGTTCGGTTGCTTTTTCTTATTCTTATTTGCCATGATTCTTCCTCCTATGATTGTTTCGAAAAGTATTTGTAATCAACGGAAATGGCTCCACCTCCGCTAATCAAAACAGCGACTGACATACCGAGAAGAGCAAGATCCAATTCATACCCTCCGATAAATCCTGTCGTTAGTTTAACCGTAAAGATCGCTCCTAGCATGACGATCATGAAAAGCAAAGAAACAATGCGTGTGCCTAGTCCTACGATCATAAGAAGACCTCCGACTAGTTCAATCGTTGCAACGACATACGCTAAACCACCCAAAATGCTAATGCTCTCGAAAAATCCAGCGGTATTTCCAATCCCTCCAGCAAATTTATCTAGGCCGTGAACCGTAAAAATAAGACCGAGAACGATTCGTAGTACGACAAGGGCAACGTTTTGTGATAAATTCATAAATTAATTCCCTCCTAATTTTAACACTACGATATGTAGTGTTTGTTTCCGAAAAAGAATTAGGGTGTCGCCACCATAAACATGATGGATAACCCTAACACAATATAAAGTGAGTAAAGTACTGTCCCAACAGGCAACGTTACGTGCACTTCTTTTTCTGGCGCAAGAATATGTTGTATGCGATCGTTCACAGACGTTTCCGCAAAAGATACAGCAAAAGCATGACGCTGTCTGTGATCGCTTTTTAATAGTTTTAATAACGCGCTACTAAGATCAAGCATATTTGCTTCTTTCATCGCAAACCGATCCGCGGCAATTTCGCGTAGCGTGTGATAGTGATTTGATACCCATTTCAAAATCGGCACGTACCAAAGCGCGTGGACGAGAAGGGTGATGATAAATTTTTTCAATGGATCACGATGCTGCTGATGAAAAGTTTCGTGATAAATCACGGCGCGCAGCTCTTCTTTGCTCAACAGGCTAACTAGTTCAGTCGAAAGAACTATTTTGGGTTTAATCATTCCATATGTAAGCGCGATAGGCTCATCGCTTCTAATCACCTGGAGTGCCTGCTTTCCTAAATCGAAATTCCGAATGACTACCTGTGTGACAGTGTCTTCACGAAGAAGCGACAGCCGTTTCGAAAAGGTGACATATCGATAAATTTGCTTCACGATCATCATCACGATTAATGAAAATGTTGAGAGAATCAGAACTTCTAATAGCATGTTCATAGATGATAAACCGATCGCGCGAAGCATATTATGGCAGGCTTCAAGTACGCTTAACATAAGCGTCCAGTTCGAATATAAATGCAGACTGTATAGTGACATTTGAACAATCATCGTGGCTACAAGAAAAAAAGACAGCATAAACAAAAATCGCGGCTGTTTTATTCTCATCTTACTTCTCCTTTAGCTGCTTGATTTTTTGCTCAAGCTTTTCGATCAAAACTGGATCCGCTTCATCGAGCGCATCAAGCATATGATTCACAGCAAGCGGACCAAATTCATCCATTAGATCCTTTGTTAATTCCTTCGATTGCGTTTGTAAAAAATCTTCTTTCGATAGAAGCGGCTTAAACATTGACGTGCGCTTTTCAACTCGTTTTACTAGAATTCCTTTATCCACGAGACGATTCATGACCGTCATAACCGTGTTAAAGTTCGTACTTTTCTCTTGATCAAGCTTCTGTTTCACATCTTTGATCGTCATTTCTGGACCTTCAAAGAGTATGTCCATAACCTTCGCTTCAAGAGAGCCGAAAAAGCGGTTTAACCCTGTTTCATTCGTTTTGAACTGATGAATTTTCATCGCTTCCACCTCACACTACACAGTGTAGTCCAAAAGGATAGTAGGGTCAAGAAGGAAAAGAGAGGATATCTTCGAATGTGTTGGAGTGTCTTTCGTGCGGAGACAGTTGTTTTTAAAGGGGGTCAGGCTCGCGCCTGACCCCCTTTAAAAACACACCCCTCATCCATTTTTCTCATTAGCCCTCTCTTCTCCTCTCCTTCTTTCATAAGCTAGTAGCAACTCTATATGTGAACAAGCAAGAAGGGAGATTTATTTATGATAGAACCACATGGCGGTCAGCTAATAAACCGCATTCCATGTGAAGAGGATCGCCTGGCGCTTCTCGAGAAGGCCACAATGTTTCCGGTCGTCACCTTAACACCATGGAATTTATCCGATTTATATATGATCGCAATCGGTGCTTTTAGTCCGTTAACGGGCTTTATGAATCAAACAGATTATACGCACGTTTTAACTAAAATGAGGCTCGCAAATGGGACAATCTGGAGCTTGCCTATTACGCTTTCTGTATCCAAAGAAACGCGTGACAAGATTTTTACTAGTCCTACTGTTTGCCTGAAGGGTGAAGACGGGGAAATCTATGGATTAATGGAAGTAGAAGATATTTATGAAACAGACAAAACAGAAGAAGCTCGACGCGTCTATGGAACGAACGACGCTGAGCATCCAGGCGTTCAAAAAACGTACGAGCAGGAAGCGTTTAACCTCGGTGGCCCAATCACGCTCCTTCAGCACCCAACAGCTCTTCAAGACCATTTTCAAACGCCGGCAGAATTAAGAGAAACATTCCAACAGCGCGGCTGGAAAACAATCGTTGGCTTTCAAACGCGCAATCCGATTCATCGCGCACATGAATACCTTCAAAAGACGGCACTTGAAACCGTTGATGGCCTTCTCATCCATCCACTCGTTGGCGAAACGAAGAAAGATGACATTCCAGCGGATATTCGGATGAAAAGCTACAGCGCTCTTTTAGAAAACTATTATCCGTCTGATCGCGTCATTCTCTCCGTATTCCCAGCCGCGATGAGGTATGCTGGCCCGCGCGAGGCGATTTTTCATAGTCTCGTTCGGAAGAACTTTGGCTGCACACATTTTATCGTCGGCCGTGATCACGCAGGTGTTGGCGATTATTACGATACGTTCGCGGCGCAGAACATTTTTCACCAATTTGCAAAAGACGAAATCGGCATTGAGATTATGGCCTTCGAGCACGCGTTTTATTGTATCAAGTGTTCGAGCATGGCTACTGCCAAAACGTGTCCACACGATGGCGAATTTCACATTCATCTAAGCGGCACAAAGGTTCGAGAGATGCTGAAAAATGGCCAAAGACCTCCGAAAGAGTTTTCTCGCCCTGAAGTGATTGAGATTTTATTAGATGAGGTGCAGCACGATCATGAAGACGAATGATGCCGCGCGCGCTGAATGATGGCATTCTATTTCGTTATGATCACGATGAGCATCATGCTTTTCTGTCTTTTCTTTGAAAAAGGACGACCTGAGGTCATTCTAGCCTCGGTTCTCGTCTTATTTCTATTCACTGGCATTATTACGCCTGAGGAAGCAACGGCCGGATTCTCGAATGAAGGGATGCTTACGATTGCCCTTCTATTCATCGTGGCTGGAAGCATTCAGCGAAGTGGCATTGTGGATCGCCTCTTTCAACGTCTCCTAAAAAGCTCGCATTCGCCAAAGAAACGCCTGACTACATTGCTATTTCCAATCTCCATCATTTCGGCATTTGTGAACAATACTCCGATCGTGATCGCTTCTACGCCAATGGTGAAAAAATGGTGCGATGAAAACAGGGTGTCTCCTTCGAAGTTTCTTATTCCGCTTTCCTACGCTACGATTCTTGGCGGCACCATTACGTTAATTGGTACGTCGACAAACCTTGTCGTTCATGGACTGCTACTCGAAAACGGCTATGCTGGTTTTTCTTTTTTTCAGCTTAGTGCGGTCGGAATCCCGATCACGCTATTCGGTCTCGCGTATTTGATCTTCTTTAGTAACAAGCTGCTTCCAGATCGACGTTCTTCATCCTTCACTGAACCTGAATTGCTCAAAAAATACACCGGTGAAGTGCTTGTTACAGAACAATTCCCCTATATCAATCGCACTGTAAAAGAAGCGCAGCTACGGAGCTTGAAGGGGTTATTTCTCGTCAGCATTATGCGTCACGAGCGTGCGATCGCGCCTGTATCAGGCGAGACGATTCTGAAGGAAGGAGACCGGCTTGTTTTTAGTGGTGACATCTCAACGATCGCTGAGATCCAGCGGATGAAGGGACTACAGCTACAGGGAAGCTCCGGCTCTTATTTTCCAGAAAATCACCAGCTTATTGAAGGGATTGTGACACCTCATTCGTCACACCTTTTCAAAAAGATAAAGGACACCAATTTCAGACACCAGCATCAAGCAGCCGTGATCGCTGTTCATCGCCAAAATCAGCGCCTGAAATCGAAAATTGGTGATATTGTCTTAAAACCAGGTGACGTTCTCTTAATGATCGCGGGTGAGCAGTTTCATAAGAAAAAGGATTTCTACGACATTACACCAATCGATCATAAGCTCGTTACGCAGCGTCAAATCAGATTAGGCTGGCTTTCGATCGGGTTGCTTGGTGTCATGATTATTCTCGTTACGATTGGCGTTCTCTCCATGCTAACTGCTATGGCCGTTACGACGCTGCTTCTCTTTTTAACAAAGGTTGTGACGCCAGGCGAAGCGCGTGATTTGATTCAATGGCACGTTCTCCTTATGATCGCTTGTTCGTTTGGTATTGGTACAGCGCTGCTGAATTCAGGTGTAGCCGCTTCGATGGCAGGTCTCCTTATCCAACTAACAGCGCCGCTCGGACTTCTTGCAACGTTGCTAAGCATTTATGTGTTAACGAATATCTTTACAGAAATGATGACAAATAGTGCTGCCGCTGTCTTTATGTTTCCCATTGCCATCGAGGTTGCCCATACGCTTGAGATTGACCTCCTCCCCATTGCGATGATTGTCGCAATTGCAGCCTCCGCAAGTTTTATGACGCCGATTGGGTATCAAACGAATTTGATCGTCTATGGCGCCGGCGGCTATCGCTTCCACGACTTTTTGAAAATTGGTTTCCCATTAACGCTGATCGTTATGGTAACGACGCTATTAATCGTTCGGTTTATTGTGATGATTTAATGAAAGGAGGACGAATAAATGAAAGAAAAACATGTCACCTGGCATGAAGGAAACGTGACAAAACAGGATCGTGAAAAAATGAAGTTGCACAAAGGCGCTGTCCTCTGGTTCACAGGACTATCCGGGTCAGGAAAATCAACGATTTCGGTTGAGCTTGAGAATGCCTTACATGCAGCAGGCGTGCATACTTACAGGCTAGATGGTGATAACGTTCGACACGGGTTGAGCGCAGACCTTGGCTTTTCTGATGCGGATCGGATTGAAAATATGCGAAGAATCGGTGAAGTGTCTCGTCTCTTTGTTGATGCTGGCCTTATGACACTTGCTGCGTTCATCTCCCCTTTTCAGCAAGAGCGAGATAAGATTCGAGGACTTTTCAGAGACAAAGAATTTATTGAAATCTATGTGAAAGCCAGTGTGGAAACGTGTGAGAACCGTGACCCTAAAGGCCTTTACGCCAAAGCACGAAAAGGTGAGATCCGTCAGTTCACAGGAATTGACGCGCCTTATGAAGCTCCGGTTTCGCCAGAGCTTACAATCGATACGGAAACGGAAACGATTGAAGAAGCTGTTCAATCGATTAAATCCTTTTTGGTGAAAAACGGGTACTTAAATGTGTAAACAGGCGGGCCCCCTGTCCACTCCTCTTACCATTCTTCTTCATAGGATAGTAAAGCAAGTCCACCACGTTTGCTTATTAAAGGAGGTTTACACGATTGACTGACACAAAGCTACCACGCTTTTTATTAAATTCGATTCCGAAAAGCGGGACGCATCTTTTAAAACAACTACTGCTCGGTGTACCTGGTATGCAAAATGATCCGTTTATTGGTATGTACGGACATTATCATTACCAAACGGAAGAAAAATTGGCCACTGCAAGAGCGTTTCCTAACCACAGCTTCTTAAATGGACATTTCCATTATTCCAAAGAGTGGGAGACATTTTTTGAAGATTTAAAGTTAAAACAAATTTTTGTACTGAGAGATCCACGTGACGTGCTCATTTCATACGCACATTTTATTCCAAAGGTGCCAGCTCACCATCTCTATGAAACGTTTATGCAGGAAGGATTTACGCACAACGATCGAATTCAATTTCTAATCGAAGGGGGCGTTCCGATCACGCCTTTTGTTGCCGTGCAACCTCATTTTGCTGAGTGGTACCGAAGTTTTAGTGAGTGGATGGGGCGTCCAAACGTTCACTCTGTTCGATTTGAAGACCTGATGTCATCAGAAGAGAACAGAAGAAAAGCCGCTGGTGAGATTATTGATTTTCTTTGGGGTGATACAGCGCATAGCTACAATCGTGAAGAACTGATCACGAAAATGACGGCAAACATCAAACCACAGGAATCCGTTACGTTCCGAAAAGGAAAAATCGGCAGCTGGCGTGAAGAATTGAACGGCGAGCTTGAAGCGCTATTTATAAAGCATGCAGGGCAGTTGTTAGATGAATTGGAGTATGGGAGATAAATTTAGTTTCCCCCTCTGGTTTTCCATTTATTAGAGATGAGTTATTTTAGGGAAAATGAAACTTTCTATAAGCAAAATGGCTTTCTGTAAAAGACACTTTGTTGCTTTTGTTTGTGAAGGGGGTCAGGCTCGCGCCTGACCCCCTTCTCTTTTTTCGTTTAATAGGAATCCTCCAATCGGGGTAGCATACGAGTAACTAGACCTATGAAGGAGGAACGGTCATGACCATGAAGCTCGTTACGATTGCTGCTTACTTGTATTTGCTCGCCTCTTCACTCCTCTTCTCAGGAGATATGTCGGGTACTAATGATGTACTGATTGCCCCCGCCGGCTATACATTCGCGATTTGGTTATTAATTTATTTACTTTTGCTCATTTCACTCGTTAGACAATTCACAGCGAGTGAGTGTGATCAGGTCCTCTATGTGAAAGTTTCCTATCTTTTTGCATCTAGCATGCTGTTATCAGGAACAGCTCTCCTTGTAAGTAAATCGGTTGCGCTCTTGTTTATCGCGGGTTCATTAATTACTCTGTCTATCCTTTACGCTATTATTACGAAAAATTCTGAGCGCTCTTCCTTTTTTAGCGTACCGTTCTCTTTCTATCTCGCTTGGACATCGATTGCAACGATCGTGGATGCATTCGTCGTCGCGCAAGAAAATAACGTATCGCTGATTTTTGGTATGAATGAGTTAACCTGGACGATTATCATGCTCATTATCGGTGCAGGACTTGCAGTCTACTTCAGTCTTTACAACGACGATTTGATCTATCCAATCGTGTTTTTATGGGGCTACTTTGGCATCTTTGTGAAAGATGATAAACCAGTGCAGCTGACGTACACGCTCAGTATTTTAATTATTGGACTTGGTGTGTTTGTAATTTGGAAAGTAGTGCGTGAGGTGCGTGGGCGGAGAGTGAGAGCGGAGGCGGTTTGATGAGTAAGGCGCGTTAGAAGGGGGCCAGGTGTGAACCTGGCCCCCCTTCTCCCTTAGCTATGCTGCTTTTCTAAAATGGTTTTAACGAGTTGCTCATAACTCTCTTCCACTCTCGTTACCCCGCTAGTATGGTAAAAAGTGCTCGCTTCTTTTGCGTTATGGAATCCATCTTCATTGAATAGGTAAACCGGGGTGTCTCGACCTAACGCAATCCCAAGTTCAATATGAGTTCCCTTTCCTCCTGGAAGCAGAACAATTAGGAAATCAGCTGTTCTTACTGCCTCTAATTCTGCTTCTCCGATTGAAGCAAGTTCATCGAACGTAGCGGCTTTTTCATTTTTCGTCCAATCGTATGTATGCTTGAAGCCGTGACGTTTTAATTCTGTAGCGAGTGTTTGCACGTGTTGTTTGTTTTGAAAACTCGATGCAATGTAAAAGTTCACTTTGTTTCCCTCCGCACTCATTCGGTTGTGAAACAGAAATCCGTTTCATTTGTTTTCTCAACCGGATGCTAACTGTTTTTGGATTACATTTTTCAATTTCCGTTCTTTTCGATCTTCATACATCGGTGATTTTTCAAGCTTTTTTATGTTCATTTTTCCAATTACATTTCGTACAGAAGAATTTTCTTGAATTAACTTGTTATATTGAGGTTTCTCAATAAGCTCGACGAACCAGCTATATGCCATGAGTGCGGCAATATTCGCTTCAATCCGCTGCCCATCTGGAGGATCTCTCCAAAAAATAAGATCACCTGCTAATCCTAACATCTCTAAGAACAATTCCAACTCCTCGCCCCCTCAAATAAGATCATTTTACATTTTTGACCAATCTTTATATAGATACGAATTTGGAGGTCGTATTGTTTCATAAGTTGCAGGAAGTAAATAAGCTGAAGTGTCCTCAATGTGGGGACTTTTCAGCTTATTTTGGTGGTTTTGTCTTTATTGGGGGTCTGACTCGCACCTGACCCCTTTTACTCTTCTCTCCACACCTTATCCGGCACAAGGCTCCCACCTGTTGCCCATACAAGATGCGTACCACGCATACTCTTTCCATCTACCGCTGTTACTTGTGGCCCGCTCATTCCTGCGAGAGCGGAAGGCTCAAGCTTAATTTGCTCGGTTTCATAAATCCAGCGGAGCATTTCTTTCATTCGCTCATCCGTGACGGTGTAAACACCATTAAGAATCGGTTGAACGACGCGTCCAACAAAGCCTGATGGTCTTCCTACAGCAAGACCGTCTGCCGCAGTGATGTTGTCGATCCCAAAGTCTTGAACGGACACTTGATCGTGTAAGCCTGTCATTAAGCCCATAAGCATTGACGGGGAATGCGTCGGTTCTGCAAAGTAGCAATGCACGTGTTCTCCGAATACCTGAGAAAGTCCAAAAGCAATGCCGCCAGGGCCGCCGCCTACTCCGCATGGTAGATACACGTGAAGCGGGTTCTCAGCGTCCACCTTTATGCCTCGCTCATCGCACTGCTTTTTCAAACGAAGCGCTGCTACTGCATATCCGAGAAAGAGGTCTTTCGAATTTTCGTCATCAATAAAATAACAAGTCAGTTTCTTCTCGCACTGCTTCCGCCCTTCTTCTACAGCAGCACCATAGTCTGCTTGATGCTCCACAACTTGAACGCCTTTTTCGCGAAGAAGGTCTTTCTTCCATTGCTTTGCGTCACTCGACATATGGACCGTGACATTAAAGCCGAGTTTCGCTGACATGATTCCGATGCTTAAACCGAGGTTTCCTGTTGAACCGACCGCAATCGAAAAGGCTGAGAAGAACTCAGTGAACTTTTTGTCAGCTAGAATGGAATAATCGTCATCTTTCGTTAAAATCGCATGTCCGATCGCAAGTTTTTCTGCATGTTTGAGCACTTCATAAATGCCTCCACGCGCCTTAATGCTGCCGGCGATTGGGAGAATATCATCCCGTTTTAGAAGAAGATCCCCTGGAAGGCTGATCTCTTCTTCTTTCTCTAGCTTCTCTTTCATCTTGGTAATATCTGAAATAGGAGATTCAATGATGCCATTCGTTTCTGGAAATACTTTGCGAAAATAAGGAGCAAAGCGTTTCATACGAGCTTCAGCATCTTGGATGTCTGTCATCGAAAGCTCAGTTGTTTGAGCCATTTTTCCTTTTTGCGGATTTCTCCAATATACTTCTTTTAATTGAAGAAGGTCGTTTAATAATGGATGGTCACTTTTCCACTGTTTAAGTGTTTTTCCGGCTATTGTCATTGTTCCTTCACTCCTTTACTGTAGTGGGGGACAGAGAGGGGGCAGACCCCTTTACGCTATACAAAAGCCTTCTGACCGAAATCAGAAGGCAGTTAAGATTATTTTACCGTAAGTTTAGCGAGGTCGTCATCAACATGGATAACGTCCGGACCGCCGAGAAGAACAAAGCGGTTTAGTTGCTGAGCACCGATTGATTTTTCCATTGATGCAGACAGCTCATTTTTCTTTGAAAGAATTAACGGCGCGTCATTTTTAGCAGCAAGGACGGCTCCTGTAAGAGCATCAGCAAATCCTAAGCCATTTGCTACATAGCCAGTCTTAGCTGCATCCCCGAAGTAATTCATGATTTCTTCAGCCGTGCTGAATCGGTCATCGCCTGCAAGGCGAATGCGATCATCCGACAGTTGGTTATAAACGCTCTCGTTCACAACATCTGACCCACCTACAACAATTGTCTTGTTAATATCAGATAGGGCATCCTCAGTCGATTCCGGGAGCGAGTTTTTTTTCGTTAATAGAATTGGCATGCCTTCTTTTGCAGCATAAGGTGCTACTGCAAGAGCATCTGGAAAATCCATTCCTAATGCGACAACTGCTTCTTTGCTATCTGATTCAAGTTGCTGCGCAATAAGCTCAGCTGTTTCAAATCGATCGTCGCCACCGATTCTGTTAATTGTCATTCCCATCTTGGAAAGTTCGTTTTCAATATTTCGACTAACTGCATTATCACTTCCGAGAATAATGGCTGTTTTCGGATCGAGACGTTTTATTTCGTTTCTAAGTTCATTCGTTAGCTTATTATCTGGTGTTAGCAGAATTGGTGCATCTTCTTGATAAGCAAGAGGCGCTCCTGCTAAAGCATCTGGAAAGTCACCACCACGACTGATCACGACTGTCTCTGCACCGTCTTGCCAACCATCCTTCGAGATTTCAATGGATGTGTTGTATCGGTTGCTACCTGACAGACGCTCAGTTATCGGATTCAGACTGCTTGAAGCCATGTATCCTGTTCTTCCATCAGCGAGTTGTACATGGTAGCGAACCCAATGTTCAATAGGACTGTTCTTTGTTTCATCCACATAAAATTGGCTATCTAAGACAGTTGCAATGTGTGATTCTTTAATCTTACCCTCATTCGTACCGCTTGGAGAATCCTTCATTATTTTACCTGCTACCGTTGAAACTTTATCGCCTTCTTTTAATAGTGTTCTCGAGCGAGTCAATTCTTCATCAACGGCATAATGCATTTTATTAAATTCTATAGGATCATCTTCCTTAGGGTCATAAGAAAAATCATCGCATTCAAAGATGATCGCTTCCGTATTCAGATCTAAATAATTATGATCTTCTAAAAGAGTAAAGACCCTATCTTGATACGTATCTAGATTTCTCGTACCGTCCTCAGCATCGCGGAAATATGGACTATTAACAGGGACAGTGCCATTGTAGGCCATAATCGCAAAATACCAGTGTTCTAGAATATCTCGATCATTTGTGTTAATCGTTGGAATAATCCCATCCACACCATAGCTCCACTTTTCATTTAAAATATCTAAACCGGCATCGATGTTGTATCGTACATCATTTCCGAGCTGTTCAGGGTTATAGCAATCCTTTGTTTCATCACCTTCACATACGTGACTGGTTACTTGCATTAAACCAATGCCGCCATCTTTCGCATTAACGAATGGCTCCGTTTGCGCGCCATCCGACCATTGCGTCCACGCGCTCTCTTTCAGCGCCACTGCCTTCGCAATCTCTGGTGGAATATTATGTTCTAACGCACTCTCTGTTATCATCCGATTGATATCATTGTATGTAACCTTTTCTTTCCCTTCAGCTCCTGCCATTGATGGCAAGGCAAGCGTCAGAATCAGCATCATTACTAGTAAACTCTTCATTTTTTTACCCATCATTTCCCCCTTATCGACTTCATACGTAAACTCATCTCTCATTCTAGCATTCACTGGTTTCTTTTCCAATTTTTATAATAAAATTAATAGATTTATCTTTTAGGAGCTGAGTACTTCCGACTAAAATAAAAAATAAGCGGTACGAGTACAATCGTAGGCAAAATCCAAAGGTAAATACTCCGAAACCCTCCACCTAATAGTCGGGGAGCTCCAAACACGGTAAAAGCCGTCACGGTTGATATGGAACAGGCGATCATGCCTTGTATGTGTTCGAGCAACCAGCTATTTTTCACAGGCATTGGGCAAAGCCAATATGCTAATTGACCAAGACCTAGAAAAATACCGAGAAAGGGAAAAAATGAGATGAGCGTATTTCCTGATGTAAAACCGTAAATGGAGCAGGCGAGTCCTGATAGAAATAGTAAGCTTGCGAAAGCAAGATCACCAGGGTGACGATGCTGATCGGCTTTGCGCTTAAAGCGAAGAACGCGCAAACCATAGTACGCGGTCGATGAACTAAGAACTGCAATGAAGAGCAAGAAAATCGAAAAAGAAAAACGTTCTGGGGAAGTATCTGGCTGAATGAAAATACGAAGAAAAGCCATTCCAGCTGCTGTCACACTTACAATCGCCATCATCGCAACAAAGAACCAGCCGATTCGTATGTGCCACCTACCGCCTTTTTTTAGAACAAGGGGTAGCCAAAATGTGAGAAGGGCGCTAAACCCTGCGAAAATGTGAAGGAAAAGAAAGAGTTTGAACATCGGATCGTCTCCTTTGTTTATGTGTGGGTGGGGGTCAGGTACCTCACTGACCCCCACCCCAAGGTGATCTTATGAATAAAAAAACCAGCAAAAGCGTCCGCTATAGGTGGACACTTTTGCTGGTTTTGTCTTTAAGCGGGGTCAGGCACGTACCTGACCCCTTTTGAAAAATCAATGCGCGCGCTTCGCCCCTAAATACCTCGGTGCCCAGTAGCTTGATGTCATGTCGCTAATGGTGACGCCTGTTGAAGAGCCGGCGTGGATAAATTTATTGTTTCCGATGTAGATGCCTCCGTGTGACGCACCTGGTTTGTATGTTGTGAAATACACGATATCTCCTACGGATGGAGAGCTAACAGCTGTTGTAACGTTCCACATTTGTGCCATTGTTCTTGGCAATGAAACGCCCTGCTTGTTAAACACATAGACGAGGAATCCGCTGCAGTCAAAGCCCTGTGTTGGCGTGTTTCCACCCCACACATAAGGAACACCTATGTATACAGATGCATCTGCAATAAGGTCCATCACGCTAAAGTTGGAACTGCTGCTCCCGCTGTCCCCATTGCTATTCCCTTCATATCCTGTCGATTGCTTTAGCTTTTCCCATGTTGCTGGTCCGACGATACCATCAACCGTTAACTTGTTACGTGATTGGAAGTTTCGAACAGCTCGATCTGTTCCATTTCCAAAATCGCCATCAAGCGGACCGCTATATAAACCAATCGCTTGTAATTTAGATTGAAGCTCTTTCACAAGTGATCCTGTTGAGCCTTTCTTTAACAAATCACCATAATCTTCTCCAGTTGAAGGGGATGACTCGACTTTATCTGTTAAGCCGTCAAGCGCATTCATTGTTTCCTTTGTTGCAGTGCCTGTCACCTGCAGTTTTTTTGCTTTCTGAAAGTCCTTGACCGCTTTTTCAGTGACAGGGCCAAAGTAGCCTGTCGCCTCAACGTGGAACGTTCCTGCTTTTTTAAGTTTATTTTGTAGATCCGTTACAGCACTCCCGGTTGAACCAACTTTAAGAACTGTTGACGTCTCTTGCTGACTTCTGGATTTCAAAGCATCGATCGTTTTATCATCCGCAATGCCTGTAGCCTGTAAACCTACGATACTTTGAAACTCTTTGACCGCTTTTTGCGTAATACTACCAAAGATCCCGTCTATGTTATAGGAATAGTAGCCACGATCATTCAATAGCTGCTGAAGATTTGTTACGGCACTTCCTCGAGAGCCAATGGTAAGGCCGCTCGCAGGTTTTGCTGCATTCCCACTCTCTGAGAGGGCCGATAAGGTTTTACTATCCGCTACGCCTGTTTGTGACAGTCCCTTTGCCTTTTGAAAATCTTGTACTGCTTTCTTCGTGATTTGACCAAAAATGCCATCTACATTATATGTATAATAGCCTTTTGCTTTCAGCTTTGACTGAAGATCCGTTACTGCACTCCCCCGCATCCCGATGGAAATATCGGAAGAAGAGCTTGATGATTTTGAGCTTGATGAACTTGCGTTTGCAAGGGCACTGATCGTTGTAGAATCTGCTTTCCCTGTTACGGAAAGCCCCTTTTCTTTTTGGAAATCCTGTACAGCTTTCTGAGTAATTTGACCATAAATCCCATCCACGTTGTAGGAATAGTAGCCAGCCGCTTTCAGTTTGGACTGAAGATCAGTTACTTCTTGCCCGCGGGATCCGACTTGCAAAGTGGATGAAGACGACGCAGCTGACGATTGACTTTTTGATGTTCCTCCTAGCTTCTGAAGGGTATCCGTTGTCGCTACCCCCGTAACCTTTAACCCGACAGCCTGTTGGAACTGGCTGACTGCATCCTTTGTAATTGGACCGTAGTATCCTGTTGACGTGTGGTAAGTAAAATACCCCTTCGCCTTCAATACATCCTGTAGCTCTTTGACGTCCTGATTTTTCATGCCTTGCTTAAGCTCTTGATCCCCAAACGCTGCTTCTGCACCATCAGGTTGAACAAACATTACTCCAGCGACAAGCGCAGAACCAGTTATTGCTTTCTTGACCAATGAAGGTTGCATCCAGATCCTCCTCATTCCAATTAAATTGCTGCCACAAATATCGACACTCTGTCTTTACTATCGGCTATAATTCAACAAAGTTTAAGAGATATCCTGTTATTTATTACAAAAAATAAGAGATACAGGTCAAATTCCCTGTATCTCTTACTATTGGAAAGTATTTTTTGTCGCATTATTCCTGATATAAGCGCTGTTCAACTTTTCCATTGATTGCTGACTGACCGCCTAACAAGTTGAAGTCGTTCATACCTTTCATAGCTTCTACCGTTCCTTTTGGAAGCTCATCAGACTTTACTAGCAAAAGGGGTGCGCCATCTTTCGCCGCTAGCACAGAGCCTGCAAGGGCGTCGGCAAAGCCGAATCCTGTCGCCAAATAAGCTGATTTAGCTTCTGGATAAAAGGTGGTTTTCACTTTAGCTGCCGTTTCAAACCGATTGGCACCTGAGATACGCTCTGGTGACGAAAGACCTTGATACACTTTTTTTGTAATAACACTTTCACCACCAATGACAATCGTATCATCAATGTTTTTCATTGCGAGTTTTGTTGCCGCAGGGATTGTCTCTTTATCCACTAACAAAATGGGATAGCCATTTTGCGCAGCATATGGTGCAATCGCAAGAGCATCTGGAAAATTAAGACCGTAGGCGATCACGGCTTTCTCAGGATCTCCTCCCATGCGCTTCGCAATTTTTGCGGAAGTATCATAGCGATTATCACCACTAATCCGCTCAACCTCTAGTCCGAGTGACTTGATCTTCTTTTCCGTTGCAGGTGAAATCGCGTTAACTCCACCCAAGATAATCGCTTTTTTCGCCTCGAGTCGGTTGATTTCATCTACCGTTTCTTTTGGAAGTTCGTTCGTTTTCGCAAGGAGAATAGGCGCTTTTAGTTGATAAGCAAGTGGCGCACCAGAGAGAGCGTCTGGGAAATCTAAACCTCTCGCAATCAAAACCGTCTCCGCCTTATCATACGTTTTCGCACTCACATTCGCTGCCGTATCAAAACGAGTCGCACCTTCAATTCGTTTTACTGTGTTTGCTGACGTTTTCACGGTCAATTCTGGGCCATTCGTTGTAACATAGCCTTTCTTATCCACCGCTTCTACTCGAAAATCATAGGATTTATTCTTGGTAAGCCCCTGAACGGTAAGTTTTCTTGTCGTGGCTTCCACTTCTTTTAACACGCGATCATTTTTATAGACGATGTAAGATTCAACGCCAGAAGCATCTGTCGCCTCTGACCAATTTAATGTAAGTCTGTCATTTTTGATAGAGCTAGCCGTAAGCTCTGCGTTTTTAGCCCATACAGGTGGAAGCTGATCGTCTCCCTGTGGCACTTTCACTGAAACCGTCATCGTATCGCTATTCGGATCAACGACCGTAACTGAAACGCCTGAACTAGCCCCTGAATACACTTTACTATTTGGTGATGTAGAGCTATTAAAGCGACTGTAGCCATTCCCGCTATAATAATGATCGTAGTATAATCGCGTATTTGGATCTTGATCTAATTCCGGGTAACCCAATTTACTTTCATTTGCTTCTTCCACATCCACCGCTTTATGTGATTCATCTCTATTGTTTTGACGATTTTTCAGCTGCTGCTCATCAATATGCCAGATGGCAATTCCAGGCGACGTCACCTGATCAGCTAAGCCGATATCAAAGCCAGTAAACTGACGATTTTCAATTAAAAAGTACTCCGATTCATCGGTTGTTTTTAATTTCAATACGGAATAGTCGTCAGTAGTGAAATTCCCTACTTCATATGAGCCATTATTTTGCACTTCTATAGGTCGCTCTAAGCCAAGCACCATTTTGGACCATGGATCGAGATGAGTTGGATAAGCTCCTTCGTACTCATTGTTATGGGTTGTCCAAGAACCGCTCCCCATTAAACTGTGGATGCCAACCCCATCTGAAGTGCCGTCCGTATCATAAAGATCCGGTAGCCCCAGATCGTGGCCCATTTCATGTGCAATAATTCCAACGGTTGCCATATGTCCGCCATGTTTCTCCCCAAACATCGTGTAGCCGCCGTTCCCTTGATAAGAGCCTACTTTTACTCCATCAATACGAGGAGCTTCGCTTTCATAAAGGCTCGACATGTGACCCCAAACCACTTTCCCCGTATCTCCATAGCTTGCTTCACCACCGGCTACAATGGTGACAATATGTAATTCCTCTGAGGATATAGAACCGTCTTTATTTTGATCAAATTGAGCATAGTTTACTTTATCATTCGATGCCTTTAGCGCATCTTTTATGATTTGTGAGTATGTACTATCTGGATTTGTTGCCGTCTCAGGACGAGGGTGAGCATACGGTAATGTGACCCTTACGATCCCATCATTTGTTCCGCTTGATTCGGCAGCCCCTTTAAATCCGAGCTTTCCTTTTGAAACTTCATCATAATAGTGATTAAGCGTACTCCCACTAGTGCCAAAGAATCGGTTACGCCAGTCTGCATCTGAATAAGTGATTTTTGCATCGCTATATTCAACTAATAAAACAAGCGTGTTCTCCTTCGCTCCTGCACTCAATAAATCAAATGAATCATCCGTATTTGGAATCTCCTTTTGCTTTGTATTCATTCCTTCAGTCGGTTGGAGCTTCTTCACATCTTCAAGCTCTGCCGCGTCAGAAGGCTTTTTATTAATAGCAAATCTAGCTTGTGTAACTTCTAGACGTTCACCAACAATACGAGTGTAATACCAGTATTGGTCTTCCCCTATTTTAATCACAGATTCATCGTTCGCCGTCCACCAATGAAAATTCTCATTGCCGCTGAGTGACGCCTTAAATGTCTCTCCTGAAGGCTGAACGAGCTCCTGCGTTTCTTGTAACGCAGGCATGGCATTTGCCTTGCCTGCTCCCAAAATGATGAACAGACTACATAAAAGTAAACTGATTCCATAGATGCTTTTCTTCATCCTGCTCCCCCTATAGTTGACCAAAGTGTTTCAGTAGATTTTATACTCTACAAGTCTACCATTAGCGAGTAAAAAATTGCCATAATTCTGCAATTTTCGGTAACAAAAGGGACCAGCTCGTAAGCTGATCCCTCAGAAATCATTATTCGACTATTCAACTCCCATAAGCTCCCTTTCAATGGAAGGACTAACCGCTTTCGGACCTCCTAGAATCGTAAAATGATAGATGCCTAACTTTTCTTTTGCTTCAATGACCGCATCCTGCATATTATATGGATCTACTAACAAAAAACTACTGTCCCTTTTGGCAGTAAGAACACTTCCGGTTAGCGCATCTGCAAATTCAAGACCCGTTGAGACAAAAGCCTTATGCGATGGATTTAATTCCATTGCAATAATTGAAGCTGTTTCATAACGATTCTTACCCCCGTATCGCTTTGCTTTTGGTAACTTTTCGAAAAGGCTTTCCGAAATAACAGCCGTACCGCCCACGGCAATACTCTCAGGATATTGTTTGAGAATTTCGGCCGTATCTTCTGGAAGCTGATTCTGTTTTGCTAGCAAGATAGGATACGTATTTTCCGCTGCGTAAGAAGCAATTGCAAGAGCATCTGGAAATTTCATGCCGTTCGCAATAACAGCTTTATTTGATGGAGGAAGACTCACTGCAATCATTGCAGCTGTTTCATAGCGATCCGCTCCTGCTATTCGTTCAACTGGAATTTCCATTTTGCCTAATTCATCTTCCACATCTTTGGAAAGAGCCTGCTCTCCTCCAAGAAGAATCGCGAACTCTGGGTCGAGTCGTTCAATCTCATCCTTTACAATTTGATCAAGACCGTCAGAGTGTGTTAATAAAATAGGGGAATTTAAATCATAGGCAAGCGGAGCACCAGCTAACGCATCAGGAAAATCATCGCCTCTTGCTATCACAACTCCTTGCGCGCTTTGCTTCCACCCTTCCTGAGAAATTTTCACTGCTGTCTCATACCGATTAGCTCCAGCGATTCTATCAACATTTGTTGGCAAATTCAATTTCACTTGCTTCCAAAATTCATCGGCGATCGCCATGTAACCTGCTGCCGACGGATGGACGTTTTTAGGATTTGGCAAATAGGTTGCATAATCCGTTGAAATGGCATCATAGGTAGGAACATAGTGGCTGAATGAATCGGCCGCGATCTGCTTAATGATCCCATTCACCGTCTTTGTCAGTTCCACGAGCGGACGCTGATCAGCCTCAGGGAACGCGTAGAAACCATTGTAGTATCCCATTAAATAAACATCTGCGGACGCATTAACGCTTCTTATAATTCCCATAATAGAAGCGTAATTTTCCGATAGCTCAGTGATGATCTCTTTGACTTCTTCTGGGTCCTTCAATCGTTCCGGTTCCGAACCGAGTACTTGAAGAAAATCGTTCGCACCGATCGTAATCGTTATCATATTTTTGGAGGCGATCTTAACTTGCATGTCACGATCCATCAAAGCGTTCAACAAATCTTTAGAAGTCGCTCCAGGCACCGCAAAAGGTTTTTCGTAGCTTCCTAATAAACCTACCCGATCTAGATCCTGAGCTATGTAGTCGCCATAACTTAAACCGAGAGTATTGTTCGACATGACGCCAGCCGCGAGTGAATCACCAAGGGCAGCATAATAGACATTATTTTTTTCTTCATCGAGACTGGCAGTGGCGAACGCTTGAGACGGCATAAGCATGGTTATCACG
Organism: Anaerobacillus sp. QJM3NY_32; assembly: GCF_056173645.1. Taxonomy (NCBI): domain Bacteria; kingdom Bacillati; phylum Bacillota; class Bacilli; order Caryophanales; family Bacillaceae; genus Anaerobacillus; species Anaerobacillus sp. QJM3NY_32. The sequence goes on from NZ_CM149684.1 coordinate 4,020,755, forward strand.
AGAATCAATAGCAACAGCGGACTGATTTTTCGCTTTCCCGACCTATTCAATCAGAACCCTCCCCAAAAATAATTCGTTATAACGAATCGTTACGTATACAATTAGCTTTCCTTTCTTCAATACCTGCCTATTCATAAAATAAATATCAAAAAAGCGCAGGAGACGTTCCCCGCGCTTTCTTAATAAATGGATTACTTTTTGAGCTGATCTAAAATGTCGTTACTTACAGCATTTTCTCCACCAAGAACGTTGAAGTCATAAGCTTCCATGTCCTCGATCGCTTCTGCTGTTTCTTTCGGAAGCATATTCGGCTTCACTAATAGCATTGCAGCATTTTGTTTCGCTGCAAGAACAGATCCTGAAAGGGCATCAGCAAAGTTCATGCCAGTGGAAACGTAAACGCGTGCTGAAGGGTTAAGATTTGTAGCAATATCAGCCGCTGTACCGAAACGATTGTCCCCTGCATAGCGATCTTCAGCATGTAGCTTCGCATCGAGCTTACCGTTAACAGCTGTTTCGCCACCAACGATGATCGATCCATCAATGCCTTTAAGCGCATTGCTAGTTGCTGATGGAATTTCATCCGCTTCTGTTAATAGAATTGGATAACCTTTCTGTGCAGCGTATGGCGCAATTGCAAGAGCATCCGGGAAGTTCATGCCGTTTGCTACAATCGCTTTATTTGGAGATCCGCCAAGACGCGCTGCAATGTTTGCAGCTGTATCGAATCGGTTGTCCCCTGCAATACGCTCAACTTCAATTCCCATACCTTCAAGCTGGAATTTCACGTAATTGCTTACCGCACTTGTGCCACCAAGGATAATGACATCTTTCGCACCAAGACGTGCAATTTCTTCTTTCGCCATTTTATTCAGTGATCCGCTTTCTGTTAAAAGAATTGGCGCATCGTATTTATAAGCAAGTGGTGCTCCTGCTAGTGCATCCGGGAAGGAATCGCCACGTGCGAGAACAACCGTATCTGCAGTTTCCCAGCCTTCTTGCGAAATTTTCACAGACGTTTCATAGCGCGTTTCACCCTGGATACGCTCAGCATCTGCTTCAACGATACGTGCTTCGTCTTTCGCTTTAACTGTTCCAATTTCATCGAGATACTCTGTAAATACTTCAAAATCTACGAAGAAAAGTTCGTTCATACGACCGTCAGCGGCAGCTTCACCCATTGCATCGTATCCGTCGCCACCTTGAGCGATATATGCGTTAGTTGCAACAGTGTAAGTCGCTTCTAGATCAATATCTTCATAGCCGTTTTCAGTTTTCACATTTACATCTAAAATTCGTTCACTAGAAGGAAGATCTTTATCAAAGGAATATCGAAGTCCTGCTACTTGAGCAAAACGACCTTCCTGAGTTTCGACACCGCTTACCCCATGCTCCAATGAATCAATGATTTCTGCACCAGTCATATCAAGCGTGACGAGGTTGTTACCGAATGGCATCGTTGTGAGAACTTCTCCTAACGTAATTGGTCCCTCATCGATTGATTCACGGATTCCTCCGCCGTTCGTGATTGCGATTGTTGCATCAGTAAACTGCTGAGCTTTGTAAAGCATGCCGTCTGTAATTAAGTTTCCTAGATTCGTTTCACCTGTTCTAACGGATGCACGTTTTCCATTAAGATAAACGTCAGATTGACCGACTACTTCTTTCTCAATTTCCTCGAGTGGTTTCTTCAGTTCATCATAGAGAGCTTTTGCTTCTTCGTTAGGCTCGAACTTACTTTTACTACCCAAATCAAGAAGTTCATTATCCCAATCAGTTAGCACGCCTTCTTCGTTAAACGTCACTTCAAGATCACCCAAGAAATTGCTATATTCATTTGCTTGTACAACTAGAGTTGGATCTTCAAATGTATCAACTACAACCGCTTCTTCAATTGTTGTGTGGCTATGACCACCAACAACAACGTCGATGCCTTCTACTGATTTAGCTAGTTCAACTTCAACCGCTTTTCCGAGGTGAGTAAGGGCTACGATTTTGTTTACGCCTTTATCCTCGAACATTTTAATCATCTTTTCAGCTTGCTCCTGATGATTTTGGAAGGAAATCGTTTCGCCAGGGCTTGATAGCTCATCTGTTGATTCAATCGTTAGACCGAACACACCCACTTCTTCGCCGTTTACATCAAGGATAACGGCTGGATAGATGGTACCATCATCACCAGTCATCGCCATTTCATTTTTATATAGAGGGCTAAGATAAGGATCTTTGCTGTAATCAATATTTGAGCTTACGATCGGGAATTTCGTTTGCTTGACGAACTCAGAGAACGTCTTTGGACCCTCATCAAATTCGTGGTTACCCGGTACCATCGCATCGTATTTCATCATGTTCATAAATTGTACGTCTGCGAGACCTTTATATTTATTGAAGAAAAGCGTACCAGAGAAAACATCACCAGCATCTAATAAAATTGTATTGGCGCGAGCTGCACGAATTTCTTCTACAGCTGTTACTCTTTTTGGAGCATTATCTAGATGCGCATGTGTATCATTTGTATGCATAATTGTAAGATCAAAATCGCCCGCTGCCGCCTTAACAGGTGTGGACGGTGAAGCTGCTGCAATTCCCATTGCTAATGCCGCTGTTGATAGAACGCCGAAAAGAGGTTTTTTCATATTCATGTAAGTAATCCCTTCCCTTTCGAAAACTCAAATTTTGTCGGAATGTCTCCGCGATTTTCATTATATACTAGACTACTAGGTGAATGTTCCTTTTTGTCACAATAGTTAACATATTCAAAACATTACTTTATAACTAGTTTCATAGAAAAGGAGAAGGCGGAGAATTCCCGCCTTTTTCCCAGTTTAGTTGTTCTTTAGTTCATTCATTACGTCGTCGCTAATAGCATTCGTGCCACCAAGGATGTGGAAGTTGTGCATGTCATTTTCGTTAATGGCTTCAGCAATTTTCTCTGGAACCTTATCTTTCTTAACGAGCAGGATCGCTGCATCTTCTTTCGCAGCAAGAACTGAACCAGCAAGCGCATCAGCAAACTTCATTCCTGTTGCTACTATAGCTGTGTCTGCATCTGGTGTTAGAGCGGTTGCGATCGTTGCTGATGTTGCATAGCGGTCATCTCCGCTAATTCGAACGGCATTGGAAAGACTGTCTACAACCTTTTCACTGATTGCACTTTTTCCACCAACGACAATTTGCTCGTCTGTTGTGTTTAATATTTTCTTCGACACAGCAGGAAGCTTGTCGTTATCCGTTAGTACGATTGGATAGCCATTTTTGGCTGCATAAGATGCAACAGATAGGGCATCTGGGAAGTTAAAGGCATTCGCCAGGATCGATTTTTCAGGCGTCCCGTCAAGCTTCGCTGCAATGTTCACAGCTGTTTCGTAACGCGTTTCTCCTCCGATACGATCAACTTTCAGCCCAAGGCCTTTTAGTTCATATTCTGTGTAAGACGAAATTGCGGATGTTCCACCAAGAACGATCGCTTTTTTCGCGCCAAGACGTTTAATTTCTTTCTTAGTAGCAGTGTTTAGCTTGTTTTGTTCCGTTAAAAGGATTGGTGCATCATATTTGTACGCAAGCGGTGCTCCTGCAAGGGCATCCGGGAACTTATCGCCTCTTGCGATCACTACTGTTTCAGCACTTTCCCATCCCTTTTTCGAAACTTCAACCGCAGTCTCATAACGTGTTTCTCCTGAAGTGCGGTCAACGCTGTTGTTCATTTGAATCTTCGCAAGCATTGGATCGTGATCACTTGCGCGGCCATCTGCTTCACTAAAATCAGAGTTAATGTTAATGCTATCAATCATCGTACGGTTTGCTAGATTGTTCGATACGAGAATATGATCGAGCACCTGCGCATTTCCTTGATAGTTGTAGGAGTAGCGTTGCTCTGTTGGAAGCTTTTTGACCATATTCGTTAGTACGTCGCCTTCAAGCGTTTGGATTGGCTTTGAGAATTCAAAGTCATTCAAGTCACCTAGAACAACAACCTTGCCATTATCCATGTTCGTCACGACGTCATTTACGAAATTGTTTAAGATGGACGCCTGTTTCACACGCTGTACTTCACTTCCTAAAACAACAGGGTGATCAGCGCCAAAGAGTGCGCCATCTCCGCCTTTTGAATTAAAATGGTTCGCTACAACAACCACTTTTTCACCATTAAATTCAAATTCAGCAGCAAGTGATTTACGGGAATCTTCAAACGCTTCATTTGTTGGATCAATGCGTCCAGGATTAAGCGTTAGTCCGTTTTCATCGACGCCAACTGAAGTTGTTGCATCACCAGATTTCTTCTCAGAGAAATTAACGCGATCAGGATTATAGATGAACCCAACGCGAATATTTCCACCAGGCTGTCCGCCATCTGTTTTATCCTCAGGTGCGATTTCAGTAAACTTGTATGTTGGGCCGCCTGCTTCTTCAATCGCTTGAATAATCGCTTCATAAGATTCGTTTGCACTTGTCGTGCCGTTATCTGTAGGACCATTGTTATCTTGTACTTCGACTAAACCAACGATGTCTGGTGTTTTCATGTTCTTTACAATCGATTCAGCAATTTTGCCTGTTTTCTCTTCCCCAACACCAGGATAGTAGTTTTCAATGTTATAAGAAGCAACAGTTAGATCGCCTTCTGATGACTCCATTTTCGTTACTTCACGTTCTGTATTACCATCAATCACGGATGGGAATGTGCCCGTTGGACGGATTTTGAAATTACTGTAATCGTAGCTCACGATTCCAGTGACGGAGCCATCGAGACGATCACCAGTCGTTACGTCAATATCAATACCTTCAACGTCAATTAAGAGACGTTCAGGGTTTGGATCTTCTGCTGAAAGCAGCAGTCCGTTTGCACGAGTAAGAAGTTGATCTTCACTTGTGTTTACGTATACAGGAAGCTCATCGTATTTCACAGGCCCTGTTACGTTTGCATCCGGAATCTCAATAAGCATTCCTTCAAGACTTTCATAAAAGTCCAGTCCATCTGTTTCAGGATCAAAAGATTTCATTTCGTCATCTTCTACGATTTCAGTTGGAGGCGTGCGGTCTGTTCCGATTACGATCGCTTCTGGCAATGTGTTATCGGAAGAAGCAACTGTAATGGAAGAGGCAGTAATTTGAGTAGTTAGAAGGTCTTTCGCGTCACTATAACCACCTTCTTTATACTCTTTCACCTGACCGTCTACTTCTACTTTGTCGCCAACGTTTACGCCAGCGCCGCCGCTTTTATAAACATAGATTCCTTCTGAAGTGGAGTTGCTATCGTCAGGATTTACTTCTTGCATGTAGAAGGCGTTATTGCCGTCTTTTGCCGTAACGATCCCAGCAATTTTCGTAACAGCCATTCCTTCATAAGGAGAAGTGTGGTCTGAACCTTGAATATCGTGAATGCTAATGCCATCAGCAGACTTTAAAACAGTGTAATCAAAAGTGGCGACTTCACTTAATTTATTGTCTTTGGCTGCTACGGCTTTAATCGTTGTATCTTCAGTTAGTTCAATTGGCGCTGTGTATTCTGTGCTTTCAGCTGTCGGTTCGCTACCATCTGTTGTGTAATGAACCGTCGCACCTTCTTCTGCTGTCGCAAGCTTCACCATCGTGCCTTCAATAACAGATCCTGATGCAGGATTTGCCGTTACTGAGAAAGCTGTTTCGATAACGTCAGCTGCGCTTCGAGTTACGAGTTTGTATTCGTTAAAGTTGTAGTCAATAACACCTTTAAGAATTTCATAGGTTTTACCTACTTCAAGTAGAGACTTATTTGTTGGTTTAATGACAAATTCACCTGAAGCGTCTTCAGCAGTGAAATTACCATTGCCATCGACTGACTTAACAGTGACATCATTAAATTGTGTGAATGCAGCTTCATGCTGTTCACCGTTATCTTTGGAAAGATCAGTGGATATGAGTGACTGAGGGGACGGGATACCTTTGTCTTCCGTTGTGATGGCTACATTAGAGGCACTAGTTTGTACTTGCTGCATGCCATAATAATCTGACATGGCGCCTTCTACAGTTACTTCATCACCTGGTTGAGCCGTAATGCCTGCAGCACGCACAATAATGGCAGCAGTGTCATCCTGGATAAACAGGTTCGTTTGGCCGCCAGTTTCAAAGGATGCTGTGGCAATGCCTTTTATTTTCACTTTTGTACCGTTTTCTACTTTTCTAGCATCAGTGATTGTTGAGAGTTCGATAGGTTCTGGATCTGGGTCTGGAGCTGTGCCGTCAGATTGGTGGGCACCGAGGTAGTCAGTCGTGTCTTTTGCATATTGAGTCCATTCTTTCGTAATGTCTACTGCATCAGTAGTATCTGTATCACCAGATTTAACTGAACCTTTACGAACAAGCGTCATATCTTTCGCAAAATCGCCGGCTGAACCAATTTGGCCAATAGAATCAATAACAGTGTCTGTTTTTTTGAGGACAACAACATCATTTCCGTTAAAATTAACGACGGATTGATTTGTTACATCAGCCTGATCTAAAATTGACTGATTGGATTTTTCGTGGGCAAGTACAAAGACTTCTCCAGCGGCAAGCTTACCTTCTAATGGTAAAGAATATTGTGGAGTGGTCTCCCCATTGGAGTAAAGTTCAAGAGTGTAGTTTGCTAAATCAATTTCATTTTCTGTTCCATTGTAAAGTTCAAGCGCTTTGTTGAAGCTCCCACCTTCAATGTATTCTGAAATGATTAAGTCCTGAAATGTGTCTTCAGCTGCTGAAGCATACTGAGAAACAGGAAGCGCGAAAAAGCTAAGAACCATTGAGAATATTAGCGCAAAGCTAATAAAACGACTGGTTGACCTTCGTTTCAAATTTCATCCCCCCGGATATGTAGTCGAATTTTGGTGATGATACCACCAATTGTCAGTATACAATAACTTTTGACCCAGATGTGTAAAAATAGCGTAAATTGTCTAAATTTAGATGGCGCTTTCATTTTGTGGTAGGGGTCAGGCGCGAGCCTGACCCCCTTCACATACAAAACCGCTGTTTTCGCTGCTTTTGTCCGCGTTCACGGGACACTAATTGTTCCTAGAAAACTCTTTCTTCAATCTTTCACATTGTAAAGAAACGGTGAAATTAATATATAACGATAGATTTCATTTTTCCTTACTCTTTCATTTTCTGCTCACATACTAGTCTAAAGTACTAGTTTCCAATCACAAAGAAAAACCACCCTATCGATGGCTCGATTGGATGGTTAAGAGGCAGGTTTATCTTCTTCTTTCTTACATCTCTTCCCTGATGGGTTGGATCCATCATGCTCTAGTCGGGGAGATGATCTTGAAGATCCTTGAGGGATCATTACACGTTAGTCTAGCGGAGAGTATACTAGTTTGGTGACTCAAGAGTATGTGGGTTTTCTAATTCGTTTTCAATTGAATGAAAATCAATATAAGGACGTATACCTTGCTTCATTAGACAGTTTGTCCCCTGCCTAAATCGAGCATCATTGCTATTGAAAACAGAGACGTTTCTTGCTTGCTTCCGCGCAAAGTGAGCTGTCGTCATAGCACCACTTTTCACTTTAGCTTCCATAATCACGACATGACTTGACCATGCACTGATTAACGCATTTCGCTGAATAAATTGCTTTGGTGTAGGTGCTGTGCCAGGTGGATACTGCGATATGACAGCGCCTTCAATTGATATTGCTTCGAAGAGCGAGCGGTGCTCTTTCGGGTAACAAGTATCAACTCCATTTGCAACAAAAGCAATCGGTTGCCCACAATTTGCGAGGCAGGCAGTGTGAGCAGCATGATCGATTCCTTTAGCGAGACCACTAATAACAGGGATGTTCAGGCTTGAGAGTTTGGTGGATAACTCTTTCGCAGCACGTCGCGCCTGATTAGAACAAGAACGGGAACCAACTATTGCGACAGAAGGTAAGCTTGGCTTGATATGACCTTTGTAATATAAGAGAACGGGCGATTCAGGAACATTTTTTGCATAAACAGGGTAAAGCGGGTCATCTCGGGGTAATAGCCAGATCTCCTTTTGCTGAACAAGTTCGAGAATGCGCTTTGGTTTCTCAAGTGAACGGGTAGCCATTATTGCTTCGCGTGCAAGACGAGAGATTCCACGGACATTCTGAAGTTCAGAGAGAGAGGCATCATAGACTCGTTCAGGAGTTCCGAAAGCGGTCAACAGCTTTTTTTGTGTCACCGGACCCACATGCGGAATCGAACTTAGCCAGATCCAGCGCTCCATTCGTTCACTTCTCTTTCGTGATTAATTTTTATGGCAGGATTTTTTCCCATCGTTACTCTGGAAGTTTGGAGAGCACATACACTTTGCTACCTTTTCGCTCTGGCCATTGTTTAACAAGATCTGGTGGTGTTGAGGATTCACTATTCTCGACATAAAGCTGGTAAGCTTCCCGGGAAGGTTCCTGAAAAAGTGAGAGTATGTAATCCGGGAAAGCGTGTGGATTCTTGCGATCAGAAATGTACGCACGATAACTGCTCCACATATAGTCCGCTGGCTTTACTACCATACGAGCTTTAACTGGATTAAGGTGGATGTATTTACTCACGTCAATTTCATAATCAATCGAATCGAGAAGTTCAGCGAAATAGCGACCTTGAAAGACATGTCCTGTGTACTCATATTTGTCGTTGAAATATCTTGCATAGTTGGAGTTGATCACTTTCATGATTTCACCAGGGGGATGATCGAAGGTTTCGATGGAGAGATGCACATGGTTAGTCATGAGACAGTATGCGTGTAGGCGAAACGGAAAAACGAGACGAGCTTGTTCTAAAAGTAATAAGTACTTCAGACGATCAATACGCTCTTCAAAAAGTGGTCCTTTTCGATTCCCTCGACAGATAATATGGTACTTAGCACCAGGGAACCAATTGCGTTTCTTACGAGCCATTCGAATTGCTCCTTTAGTAAGGAAAATGGGGAATTTCTACCATATCGGGGTTAATAATTGTAGTATACCACCTTTCAAGAATTTGGGAATAGTTAATTTGTAAATTATTCAGAAATATTTTTTAATTCATTAGAAGGAAAATGGAGAGGGAGGTAATAGAGGTGAATGAGGGGGTCAAGTACGTACCTGACCCCCTCATTCACCCCATACCGTTAAACCCTTATCCACTATAGGTTCAATGCAATTCAAGGTTCATTTGCAACGAAAAAAGTGTCCACCTGTGGCGGACACTTTTTGGTGTTTTGTCTTTTGATGGGGTCAGGCGCGAGCCTGACCCCATTAAGCATTGCCTACTTCAATCCCTCCACCACATCATCATTAACCGCATTGACTCCACCTAAAATGGTGTACGTATCTGCTTTTAGTTCTTCAATGGCTTCAGCTGTTTCAGACGGCAATTCATCTGGCTTTACAAGAAGCATCGCTGCACCTTGTTTGGCAGCTAGAACAGAACCTGTTAACGCATCAGCAAAGTCCATGCCTGTTGCGATGAACACTTGCTGAGATGAGTTAAGTTCAGTTGCAATTGACGCCGCTGTACCAAAGCGGTTTTCTCCAGCATAGCGCTTCGCATCCGGTAGCTTGCTGAACGCTTTCTCACTAACCACTGCTTCACCACCAGCGACGATCGCCTGGTCGACACTGCGAAGGGCTACTTCCGTTGCTTTTGGCACAACGTCCTGCTTTGTAAACAGAATTGGATAACCATTTTCTGCTGCGTAAGATGCCGCAGAAAGAGCATCAGGGAAGTTCATTCCACTTGCTACGACAGCTTTATCAGGATTGCCACCAAGACTCGCCTGGATATTAGCAGCTGTTTCGAAACGATCATCTCCATAGATTCGTTTCACTTTCAAATCGAGTCCTTCTAACTGATATGCGATAAATTTCGGTACGGCTGATGTCCCGCCAAGAATAATCGCTTTCTTCGCACCAAGGCGCTTAATTTCGTTTATGACCGATTTCTCAAGCCCCTTTTCACGCGTTAAAAGAATAGGTGCATCTAATTTATACGCGAGTGGTGCCCCTGCTAGCGCATCTGCAAAGTTATCTCCTCGTGCAATAACAACAGTATCCGCTTCGTCCCAGCCTTCTTTTGAGATCTCAACAGCTGTATCATAGCGATTATCTCCAAATATCCTCACTGGTTCCTTCGATTCCGCTTCACCAGCATCAGATGTTACTTTCCACGTATATTTCTTCGTATTCTTTCCAATCGCTCCACCATCGTTATTGAAAATTTTAGATTTATTTTCTTCAGATGGTTCAATTGTAATTGGTATTTCATTTTCACCATTTACTAGCTTTACTTCATGTGTGAACGTCATATCTTCATTCACTTTTACTTTCTCACCATTAATTGTTAGGTTTCCTTCTTTGATCGCATTTCCTTTAAAAGTTACCGTATCGCCTTCCACAACGGCACCATTTTCAGGAGAGTTTACGACAACGGGCATATCGATCCAACGGAAAATTTCATCTTGTACAACCATTTTATTACTGCCCTGGTTAGTTACCGTCACTTTAAGATCTGTACCTTCTGCTCCGTAACCATAGAAGCTGACGTCATCATCAGACTTATCATTACGCGTATGGTCGGCAAGTCCTTCCTGATCCCATGACTCCCCTTTTGCATATTTGTACGTTAAGACCGTTCCTTCCGGGAAAGATTTTTGTAGTTCCCAATCCGGTGATACCGCTCCATTACGAGACATTTCCCATGCACTTGTACTCCACCCATTTTGATCACCAGGCATCGTTACTTTTGCGCTAAGCGGTGTATCGTCAGGCGCATGCACTTTAAATGTTACGTCTACCATCACAATATCCGGAGTTACCGTTACTTTATTAGAAGCGGTTTGATTTCCAGCTTTGTCATACGCTACGATGCGATAGGTGTACGCTTTGCCGTTCTCAACAGCGAAGTCGGTGTACGTCACTGCTTCTGCATTATCTAGAAGTTCAACCGTTTGACTATCCCGCTCAACCGCTAATAAGTAAGGGTTGTCTGCTCCTTCAAGTGCCCAGTTTAATGTTACCTGTCCAGATTCCTTTAACGGCTCTTCAAGCTTCACAGCATCTGCAGGGGCCTTCGTATCATCCTCATTTTGAGAGAACGTGACTTCTTCTGTATTCGTTGTTTTCCACGTAGCCCCACGATCAGTTGAAAAAGCTAGTCGGTAAGCGTATGTTCCTTTCTCAATTGGGCGGAATTCCGCTTTAAATCCATTAGCCTCTTCTTCCTGTCCTGTGTAAGTCGCTTTAGACTCTTGCCACTCACCGTCACGCTTCACTTGAAGTTTTCCAATTAATCCTTCTGCAAGGCCTGATTCCGTTGCGCCATCTATTTTTACACTAGCTTCGATTGCGAAAGTGTTTGATAGATCCAACACTTGATCATCAATGACTGAAACTGAAGAAATTTCGTATTTTCCTTCTTTCCACTCGATGTGCGGAATCGTTGGTTCCTTCGTTTCCACTTTTACCGATTCATTGCCATCCTCATCGATCGCCGTTACGGCAAAAAAGTAAGATTGGCCATTAGTTAATCCATCAACGGTAAGTTCCTTGTCTTCCGTTACACTCACTTCTTCATACATCGCCCCTTGTAGCGTTGAGCGATACACTTTGTATTTCGCTGCATCTCCTGTCCAAGAAAGGGTTGCGCTTCCTTCTCCGGCAGAAACTTTCAAATCGCTAGCCGCTTTTGGTCGCTCAAAATTCTGACCTTCGTCAGCTATTAGCATGCGGCCAGTCATCGCAGGAATCGTTACCGAAACCTTGCCACCCTTCACCGTTACGCTGTCATCTTTCGCGAGTCCATCTGTAAATGATATGTTGTTTTTCACAACTTCCTTCACATTTAGCTCGATCGTTTGCGCCTTAGTACCGCGGTTCACTGCAATGATTGCTGCACCTTCATCATTCGTACGAGCAAATGCATAGACATCCCCGTCTGCATGCAGGGTTGTGAGCTTCCCGTATGCAAGAAGATCTGCATTTTCAGTACGAACAGCTCCTGCAGCTTGATAGTGCTTTACTAACTCTGCATTTTCATCTCCCCACGGATACGTGCGACGATCATCAGGGTCTTTAGAACCTGTTACACCTGCTTCATCACCGGAATAAATCGTTGGGGCACCTGGGTAACCCATTTGCAGAACCGCAGCTAGCTTTAAGCGCTGCACGCCAAGCTCGTGATCGTAATTCGGATCAAACTCAGCTCGTTCATACGTGTCAGTTCCGCCACCAAGTACATAGATTGCACGCGGCGTATCATGAGACCCCATTAAATTCATGAGCGCATGAAACGCCTCATCAGGGTAATCCTCCTGTACTGCCATCAACTTCTCATCTGTACTTGCTGCATTCCCATTTTTCAAGAAATCAAGAATAGCACCTTCGAAACGATAGTTCATCACGGAATCATATTGATCCCCAAGGAAGTACTTTGATGCGTCATCCCAGATCTCACCTAGAATCAGCGGCTCTTCCCCATCCTTCAGCGTTGCTCCGGCACCGGCCATTTCTTCAGATTTCAATTCATCACGGAACTCACGCCAGAATTCCATATCGACTTCATTTGCGACATCAAGGCGCCATCCGGAAGCCCCATTTGTTAACCATGATTTCGATGCAGAATCTTTGTCATACATAATGTAATCAGAGAATTTCTCATTGTTTAACTCACTATCATAATCAACTGCGTCTCCTTCAACGCTTTTGATTTCAGGAAGAGAATCATATCCCCACCACGCCTGATAGTCGTAGCGTTCCTTCCCATTCTCATCCTCCACTTTTTCATTTTTGATATTAAACCAGTTATGAAAGCCATATTCGTCATTAAACGTTTGGCCTTCTTTTTCAAGCTGTTTTCGTGCTTCTACTTTCGCATCTTTTTCACTCATGTCCTCGTCATTCATTAGGTCATAAATACGAGACCAATATTCATAAGCCCCAACGACATCGTACTTACTATAGCGATCAAAGTAGATGGAGTCATCCCCAACATGATTAAATACGCCATCCATAATCAGGTGCATGTCACGTTTTTCAAGTTCATCGGTAAATGCTTTAAATTCCTCAGGTGTTCCAAACATTGGATCAATCGTTTTCCAATCCGCTGCATCATATTTATGATTTGATGCTGCCTTCGCAATTGGATTTAAATAAAGGGTATTTACACCAAGGGATTGAATATAATCAAGCTTCTTTTGAATGCCTTGGATATCCCCACCAAAGAAATCGTTACTCCATATCTTATCTCCATCATAATCTGCACTGTCCGAAAGCCTTGGATTATCGGGAAGCTCTCCCCACTCCTGGTGCTCAATTGGTTCATGACCACGTGCGGTTTCCTTTGCATCATCGTTTTCTTCATTTCCATTATTAAATCGATCAGGGAAAATTTGATACACAACAGCTTCTTTCATCCAGTCTGGCGTTTCGTATCCTGGGTCGAAGACCGTTAATTGATAAAGTTCAGCATTCGTATCAACTGCTTTTCCAGCCGCTCCTTGCTTCGTATCTTCTCCATACTCCGCTTTTGCTGAACCATCACGCACAATAAATTTATAGCCGTAAAGTCCTTTTTCTTCAGGCGTTACTTTCGCTTCCCAAAAATCTTTCCCATCATTTGTGGCTGCCTTCTCCATTGAGATCAGCTTGCTTGTACCCGTATTTTGATTCTTGATGTAGAGGTCGGCTTTCGCTACATCATCTTTCTTTGCTGCTAGACGTAGCGTCACCGACTTTCCTTCTTTCACAGCACCAAACGGAGCACGATAAGCTTCTTCCCATGAGTTATGTAGAAGACTTGCCTTATTTACTGCACCATCTGACCCTTCAGCACTATAATCTGTGCTTACTTCTTTTGAATCGGCATTGAAAAAGAACGTGACGTCTGCCTTTTCAATGACGTTCAACTTTGCATTCTCTGCAGGATAATCGTCTCCCCATTTATCGCCAAGTACCACTTTATACTCATAATTCCCTTTTGGTACGCTTGTCGTAAAGGAATAGACATTATCAAATTGATCATCAGTCAGAAGCGCTGTTGACTGATCAGGGCTCCACTCTGCTCCTGCATCAATGGCAGGCTGGATCGAGCCAACAAGTCTAGGTGATTTTTCTTCTAGCGGTGTGTAAGTAGTTGAATCTGCAATCGCATGTGTTCCATCATGATAATAAAACGTTACTTTTGTTTTCTCATCCAGCGTTAATTTAAGATTGTTTCCACCATCACCATAGCTCTCTCCCCAAGATTGATTGATCGCTATTTTATATTCATAACTCCCTGCTGGAAGTTCACCAGAGAATTCATAATATCCTCCTCCCATGGCTTCCATCTTTGTTTCCTCAGCTGTTGGATCCCATTCCTTTGAAGCACCGAGCTCGTCCTGCAAATCGCCAACAAGGGTGACAATTCGTTCGTCTGTCACCTCGCCAATCGTAAAGGTACTATTATCGCCACCATTTGGATTTAAAGGATCTTTCATCCATTCATCTCCCACGATAAATTTGTACTGATGAAGTCCATCGGATAGACCATCTATCGTTAACTCCCAGACGTCATCTACCTTCTCGAGTGGAAGTGCCCCTTCCTGCCAATTTGTAAAATCACCTGCAACAAGGACCGATTCTTCGCTCCCTTCTCCTTCATAAATAAACGTAGCTGATGATCCGTCTATGAGAGGACTAACTGCTGCCGCTTTCACTGCTCCAGGAATAGCTCCAGCAAGCAATTGAATCAACAGAACGACGACGAGTGACAGTGAAAATCTCCTTCGATTACCCCTTTTCATCCTTTTCCCCCTTGAAAATACGATTAGTGAAACCGTTTGCACAAAACCGTAAATTTTAGGAAACCGTTTGCAGTTACAAATAAAAAAATAAGCTAACTGTTCCAAATCCCAGCAAACGCTTTCAAGATCTATTTTGCCACAGGATTTGGAAGTAATCAACTTATTTTTAGAAAATTTCATTATTTTTCGTACAGCTCGATCGGTAGACCATCTGGATCACTGAAAAAGGTGAAGCGCTTCATTGTAAGCTCATCCACTCTTACATCTTCAATAGAAGATACTCCTCTTTCTGTTAGATGATTAACGGTCTTATCAAGGTCTAATACTTCAAAAGCGATATGTCTTAATCCCATTGCTTCAGGGTAGCTTGGTCTCTCTGGCGCATTCGGGAATGAAAATAATTCAATTCTTGTATGATCTCCGACGGCAAGATCAAGTTTGTATGAATTTCGTTCTTCTCTGTAAGTTTCCTCGATAACCTTAAGACCGAGTGTGTCTACATAGAACTTTTTTGATTTTTCGTAATCTCCGCAAATAATCGCAACATGGTGCACTTTAGTAAACATCTGCTTCACCTCACCCTAAACGATAAGCTGACAAATGAGCGTCGTCAATAAGAAACCCGAGCAGCTAGTCATTATAACAGCGATTCCGCCCCATCTACATACATCTCTGTCCCTGTTACATGACTGGATGCATCAGAAGTTAGAAAGTAAACGACGTCTGCCACCTGTTGTGACGAACCTGGTTTTTGCTCAAGCGGATGACTTCCTTCAGGATATTCTACTGGAATTTCAATTTCTTCTACACCATCTTTTTTGTCTGTGTTTTGATCAATGTTCGTATCGATTGCCCCAGGGCAAATGGCGTTTACGCGAATGTGATATTGAGCTAGTTCAAGAGCAGCCATTTTCATAAAGGCTACCTGTCCTGCTTTTGAAGTACTATAAGCAGACATACCGAAGTTCGAAAAAGTCCGATTGCCATTTATGGAACTAGTAATAATGATACTCCCTCCATCTTCTTTCATATAAGGGATTGTATGTTTCACCATTAGAAAAGTACTTCTTAAATTTGTTTCAATCGTCTGATCCCACTCATCAACCTTCATTTCTTCAATCGGATTCAGTGTGCCATTAATTCCTGCATTGTTAAACAGAATATCAATGCGTCCCCATTTGTTAACAACTTCCTTCAAACCATATGTAACTCGTTCTTCATCGGCCACATTCACATCAAGGACAAACGCCTCTCCGCCATTTTTTACGATCGACTCCTTCACTTGTTCAGCTCGACTTTCCTTCAAATCAAATAAGCAAACTCGAAGGCCTTCTTTTGCAAAGCGTTTAGCTGCGGCTTCTCCAATTCCAGATCCACCACCTGTTATAACGGCTACCTTCTTCATATTTAGCACTCTCCTTTTTTCTGACTATTCCCGCAATCCAACTTTTTAAGACCAATATTTATCAAGAAACGAAGATTGTTTGATCGAACAAAAAGTGTTCCGTTTATCCACTATCGATAAACGGAACACTTTTCTGCCTCTCTCATTCTATCTACCTAACCATCCTCCATCTACTGCCAATAGATGTCCATGTACATAATCAGACGCCGCGGAAGTTAAATACAAAATTGTACCTTTAAAGTCTTCTGGATCGCCCCATCTCTCGGCTGGAATACGATCTAATATTTGGGAGTTTCGGGTAGCATCTTCTAATATTGCCGTATTCATATCCGTTGCAATATAACCTGGGACTATCGCATTCACATTCACGTTATGTTTTGCCCACTCGTTTGAGAGCGCCTTCGTTAACTGAGCCACCCCACCTTTAGCGGCCGCATAAGCTGGTACGGTAACCCCCCCTTGAAATGAAAGTAAAGAAGCCAGGTTCACAATTTTCCCATGTCCTTCAGGCACCATGTATCGACCAGCTTCCTGGCACAGAAGCCATACGGCTTTTAGATTAATATTAATCACATCGTCCCAGTCTGATTCTAAAAAGTCTATAGAAGGTGACCTTCTTTGAATTCCAGCATTATTGATCAAAATATCGATTCTACCGAAATGATTGATGACATTTGGAATTGCTTTCTTCACCTGATCTTGATCTTCCAAATCGCAGGGAATAATCACACACTTTCTTCCTAGAGTTTCTATTTCATTCTTTATGTCTAATTGCTCCGGGTTTCTTTGAAGGAGAGCAATGTCTGCTCCCGCTTCCGCTAATGCTACTACCATTGATTTGCCTATCCCTCTTGTAGCTCCTGTAATAGCAGCTACCTTACCTTTTAGATTAAACAACTGTAAGCTCATTTCCATTCTCCTTTTTAGTTGACTATTCGATTTCTATTAACCACTACTCTATTAAGTTAGGTATAAAGGTAACAATTGTCGGGAAAAAGACAATAAGTAATAGCGCGACACATAGAACTCCTACAAAGGGAACTGCACTCTTCATAGCGTGGTCCAGTTTTACACCTGAAGATGAACATGCGACGAATAAACATACTCCTACTGGTGGAGTTAGCGTGCCAATCGCAATATTAATAACAATCATCACACCAAAAACAACAGGATCCATACCAGCGCTCATAGCGATCGGTAACATAATAGGGACAAACATAATCAATAAAGCAAGTCCCTCAATAAACATCCCACCGACTATGAAAATGACATTGATAACTAAAATAATAAAAATAGGGTTATCTGATATACTCAAAATAAGATTGCTTAAAATCTGCGGGAAATTATGACTTATGAGAATCCAACTGAACAAAGATGAAGCTGCAATGATAAGCAACACATTTCCAGAACTGATAATTGCTTCAACAAAAATCCCAGTCATATCTTTAAATTTTATGCTTTTATAGACGGCCAAACCCAGAATTAGCGTATAGACTACTGCGATAACACTAGACTCAGTAGGTGTGAAAATCCCGGTTAATATTCCTCCCACAATGATAATTGGTGCCATTAGAGGTAAGATTGCTTTTCTAAAACTCTTTATAAAATAAGAAATAGAAAATCTTTTCTTTTCAGAAGATCCATAGTTTTTTATCGAACAAATAAATCCGGACACTACCATAAGCAAAATACCAATTAGTAACCCTGGGATGATCCCGCCTAGAAAAAGTTTTCCAACTGAAATACTGGCTATTCCACCTAAGACAACCATTGGTATACTCGGGGGAATGATAATCCCGATCGAACCAGATGCCGCTTGTAGAGCAGCAGCAAACCTTGCAGGAAAGCCCATTTTCACCATACTTGGCGTCATAACACTGCTTAAAGCAGCCGTGTCAGCAGGTGCTGAGCCAGATATTCCACCCATCAGCATACCCGAGGAAACACTTACATAACTCATCCCACCTCTCGTCCATCCAATGATCGAGTCAGCAAAGTTTACAAGCTTTTGCGTTAATCCACTTTTATCCATAATGACACCTGTCAGCATAAAGAAAGGAATGGCTAATAACGTAAAACTATCCATTGAAATAAACATCTTTTGTGGAACGACCAATAACGGAATTGAACCTTCATACAATATTGTAAAAATGGATGCTACACCTAAAGAAATACCTACTGGAACACCGAAAATAAGGAGTAGAAAAAACGAAATAAATAAAAGCGCTATCATAAATTCTCCTTCCCTCTAACGTTTATGAGAATAATAAAGATAATCGCCAAAATGCCTGATAGGGGAATAATTGAATAAATATAACCGATTCCAATAGGCAATACCGAAGCAGTTCCTGAAAAGTTTTCAATCACAAACATAGTCCCTTGCCAGGTTAGCACACAGAAGAACGCCCCTGTGATGATGTGAATAACCACGTTCACTCCCTTAAAATACTTCTCAATCTTTTCAACAACAAATGTTATCGCGATATGTCTTTGTTTATAGATCCCCATCGTTATGCCTAAGAACATTAACCACACAAATATAAATCTTTCGAGCTCTTCCGCCCACACCATTCCGCTTGAAAAAACATATCGGAGAACGACCTGCATAAACACCAAAGTCACAAGGACTAACATTAAAATTAAAATAACTTTCCCCATAATGCTTTCTATTCGATTACCTACTGCGGCACTTTTATTCAAGCTTCTCCCCCCTGACTGTAATAATGAAATAACAGATGGGGCGCTTATGAATTCGCCCCTAGATTTGTTATTTTGTATCAATTATCTTTTGAATTAAATCTTCTCCAAATTCCTCACCGTACTCTTCGTATACAGACTGTACGGATTTCCTCCATGCATCTTTATCGGGGTCCTTCTCAATTTGTAACTCTCCAGTATCTTCAAGAAACTTGATCTCTTCCTTTTCCTTATCACGGATCAATTTTCTTTCATAATCTCCCGCTTCCTTGGCAGCCTCCAATAAAGATTCTTGAATATCGGCAGGGAGCTTATCGAATTTCTTAGGGTTCATAATGAGCAACATTGACGTATACGTGTGGCCATCAAGGACCATATAATCCTGTACTTCATACATCTTAGAACTTTTAATTGCAAATACTGGTCCTTCTTGTCCATCCACTACACCATGTTGGGAAGCCATGTATAATTCAGAAAATGGCATCGGCACAGGATTTGCCCCCAAAGCTTCTGTCGTTGAAATCAATACTGGCCATTCTGGCGTTCTAATCTTTAATCCTTTAAGGTCTTCAGGAGATTCAATAGGTCTAGCACTATTCAAAAAGTGTCTGAACCCCGATTCCCAATAACTCATGACTTTGAAGCCACCCTTTTCTTCAGCCTCTTCCGCAAGTAATTGTCCAACTTCTCCTTGCAAAACCTTATCTACGTGCTCTGCGTCTCTAAAAAGAAAGGGAAGATCGAATATAGAATATCGCGGATAATATTTTGTAACGCTACCTGAAGCAACTAGAGAAATATCCACTGTCCCCATCTTAGTGCCCTCTGCCAGCTCACCCTCATCTCCTAGCTGACTATCATGGTATACTTCTATCTCCACTTGACTATCTGTCTTTTCTGCAACTAATTCTGCAAATTTCTCAGCACCAGCATGAAATTGGGAGCTAGTAGGTTGATTGTGTCCTAACTTAAGCCTAATAGTTTCTCCATCCCCAGCTGATGTGCTGCTTTCACTCGCACCGCACCCCGTTAGACTGATCGTAAGAACGACTGTTAACAAGAAAATTGAAATACCCTTAAACTTTCTCCCCATCTTTTTCCCTCCAGGTAAATAGAATTGTATAAAACAGCAATGGTCAATTACTGTAGCTACCAAATTTCAAAAACCTTTCACTATGTAGATTAACCCTTATTGCGCAAACCTGTTAGCGCTTACAAAGTGTAGAAAATTTAATCATTGTTATACCCTTTACTTATGCAATAATAAAAGCCATTAATCATTATATATAATATATAGTGATTATATATAATAATTAATGGCATGTCTAGGGATTATATATAAAAACATAATTTATATATATAATCCCACTATTATATTAGTGATTTTTTATATGATTTCTTCTGACTTCTTATTTAACCATTTTCATAATATGTTCTCTGAAAGCTTCCTGAACTTCTTCTACATCACCTTTTTCCATTAATTTCACCAGATCTAAATGATATTTATATACTTCATCAGGACGGATTTGAACTTTAGGATTGAGCGCTGTAATATACCTCCTGATATGTCCAGTTAGCATATTCCATATTCTAGTGTAGACTTCTATTTTGGACCATTGAATAATGGTTCGGTGAAACTCCATATCTAAATCAGATTGCAATAAATATTCCGGCTTACCGAACTTCATTCGATCCACAATGTCATAAAGTTCTCCTATATCTTTTTTTCTCAAATTAGGTAAAATAATTTCTAATGCATTCGTTTCAATTTCTGCTCTCATTGAAAATATATGGTACATTTCCACCTTATCAATTTCAGTAACGAAAGCTCCTTTATACTTAACCGTGCGAATAAGCCCTTCTTCTTCTAATCCTCTTAAGGCCTCTCGAACAGGAACCTGGCTTATTCCAAACTTCTTTGCTACTTCTGTTTCCACTATTCGATCTCCAGGCTTTAGATTGTTTAAAATAATATCATCTCTTAAATTTTTTTTAACTTTATCCTTTAAGGAGACTAACGATTGTTTACTTGGTTTTCGTTCTTCCATTTTTCCCAACCCTTTTCAAATAGTATTAAAAGCTTTTACATTGTAACGAGTAAAAAATGTTTATAAATGATGTTTCAAATTATATATAATACCATTATATATAATTTGAAACATCATTATAAGAGAATTAAAAAAAGAGACCCGTTAAGGTCCCTATTGCTGGTTTTCAGTTTCATCATTCGGTTGCTTTTCAGTGTCGTCCATGTCCCCTTCATCCATGTTACCATCTTCATCTTTATCGCCTTCTTCTGAACCATCCTTATTCATTGTATCATCGTCTTCCTGATCAATCGTTCCATCGTCTTCGTTAACATTCTCTTCATCTTCTGGTGTATCTTCTTGCATTTCGGGATCTTCTACCGGTCCTTCTTCTTCATTTGCATTCGAACAAGCCGCAATACTCAGGGAAAGAAACATCGTCATCAGTAACAACATCCACTTTTTCATAGAAAAACCTCCATCGTTGTAATAGTCCTATTTTGACCATCTCAAGTGGATGTATGTATTTTCCTAACACCAAATTTAAAAAAAGCTATTTATTTACAAAAAAAGTCATATATTTTTGATATTTTTTACAAATTACAACACATTTCGTAGGTTTAATGGCCTATTATAATAGTAGGATTTTCATAAATATATGATGGATCGTACAAAGTATCCTCCAGAAAAGGGCAACCATTTTTGAAAAAAAGTGGGCGCAAAGTAAACAGATCTAAGGAAGCTTGTTGATAGAAGGCTTCTATGATGGCTGAACTACCTGGAAAGAGTTTAAGGAGGAGTTACATGGGCGTACATACGGAAGAAAATCTGGACGAGGAATGGATTAAATTAATGAAAGAAGCGAAGGAATTGGGCATCAAAATTTCTGAAATCAAAGCGTTTCTCAAAAATGAGGGAATGTAACCTGAACGAAAGCGGCGGAACGGACGTCGCTTTCGTTCTATTTACGGAACAATAACATACTGGTATAATTACATACAATCAAAGAATTTTGTCGAAGCATCGGAGGGATACACGTGATAGGTGAAGAAGTAAAGAAGTATCGTTTACGCAAAGGGTTATCTCTTTCAGAATTAGCGGAACGTGCGAATGTGGCCAAGTCATATCTGAGTTCAATTGAACGAAATATACAATCAAATCCCTCTATCCAATTCCTAGATAAAATATCTAATGTTCTTGATGTTTCGGTAGAGGTACTACTTCAGGGAGATGATCCTATTCATCAGAGTGAGTTAGACTCGGAATGGAAAAAGATCGTTAAAGAAGCAATGGAGTCTGGTATAAGTAAGGACCAGTTCAGGGAGTTTCTGGAGTTTAATAAGTGGCGTGCCAAACAGGGATCTGATCAATAAATTGTTTTTTTAAGAGCCGACATCTTCCAGTAGGCTCTTATCTATTTAGTTAACAGGATATATACCTAATAGCCGTGGATACACAATATGAAAGAATATAATGTTGAAGCCACGATTAATAAAATCCGTATTAAACCGGATTTAAAGTGATGAAATTTTAAAAGTAAGGCGATCAAAAAAAGAGACAAACCTATTTATACATTAGGATAACAAGTGGATCCATTTGAAATAGCATTCGCATTAATGGATTCACTTCTCCGATCCATCCATTTTGAACTCCACAATATGTGATAAATCCATCAAGAGCGTTAATCCATGCTAAATAAATAACAAAAAACTGCTCCTACGTTTTCCCTTTATTCATAATGAGACGATATATTTTGGTTTTGTATAATCTCCCTAAGTTCATCGTACATTTTCTGTTCATCTCGGATTATTCCTTTGATGTCTTGTTCTTTATTTTCAAGTCCGTGGATTTTCTCTAGAATAAAAGATAAATCGCACTTCCCTTTATATTCGTCATTGATGTAGAGTTTGGCGATCTGTTTATCAACCGCAATGATTTTAATCCTCTTCCCTAAAATATAAGAGACAAAAGTCCCTTCCCCTAATTTGATCACCATCATTCCTCCTTATTTTTTTGAGGAATTGATTAGAAAATCCTTCACTTCCTCCTTAGATAATCCCATTCTTCTTGCAATTGAAATAAGGGTCACCCATTCCTGATCCAATTTTTCGTCAGTATACGTTTTCATTCCCCATCCCCCTTATATAATTCAGCAATAAACGACATTAATAAAGAACGTTTTGTTCTTTATTTAGAATGTACATCTAATATAGTCTTATTTTGGAAGATTAAAAAGACTGAAAATTCTTTATATAAGACTGTTATCAGCTTATAATCTTCTATATCCTACCAAATACTCTCTCGTTCTTAAATTTTAAATATTTTGTTCAAAGAGACTTTTAGAAAATTAATATAAAAACACGACATTTGTTCTGTTTACAGAACAAATTGTTCTTGATAAAATTAACACAATAAATAATGATAAAGTCGAGGTAAAGGGATGATAGGGGAAAAAATTAAACTTTATCGGAATCGTATGGGACTGTCTTTAACTGAACTCGCTAAACGGGCAGGGGTTGCCAAGTCTTATTTAAGTTCGATTGAACGAAATCAACAGGCTAATCCTTCTATTCAATTTCTTGAAAAAATAGCGGCAGAATTAAAGGTTCCTATGGAAGTGTTCATATTAGAAGAAGATCACGAGGAGCCGGCACTCGACACGGAGTGGAAAGAATTAATCGAAGAAGCGATGCGCTCAGGTATTACAAAAAAAGATTTCGCAGACTATTTAGAGTTTAAAAAGTGGCAACTCCATCATGGCAATGATGAATAAAACAACTACTTAAAATCGAATTTCTATTGAAATATGAAACTCCTGTCCACGAAGGACAGGAGAGAAAGTTCTTATTCAGCAGAGTTCTCAGAGTTTTCGTTAGCCGTTGGCTCTTCGGTGTTGGTTCCATTGTTCATAGAGTTATTGCCGTTCTCAGAATCATTTTCACCGCTGTTACACGCTGTGATTAACATTACAGCTACTAACGAAGTTGCAATTTTGAGCATGAATTTCTTGTTATTCATTTCCAAAATTCCTCCCTGAACTCGATAAGTTTTACCGCTATGTAGCGGTTGAGTAAATCATAGCAGGTAAAAAAGGGTATTTGTTAGAATTTACATAGTCTCTATGATCGTTTAACATTACATCAACATTTGAGTCATCATCGAGCCTCTACTAAAGTGAACTTCACACTCCAAAAAACCCCTATTTCCGTATAAATTACGGAAATAGGGGTTTGCTTGTCCTACTTCAATGCAAACATAATCTCGGCTTCAGCTGCAACTTCGCCGTCCACTGTTGCTGTTGCTTTACCTTTGCCGATCGGTCCTTTGATACGAATGATTTCAACTTCGAGACGAAGCTGATCTCCCGGTTTAACCTGTTTTTTAAAGCGACATTTGTCAATACCAGTAAAGAAAGCTAACTTGCCTTGATTATCTTCCTTCTTCAGCATCGCGACAGCACCTACCTGAGCAAGTGCTTCAACGATTAACACACCTGGCATAACAGGGTAATCTGGAAAATGTCCATTAAAGAACTCTTCATTCGCTGTTACGTTCTTAATACCAACTGCTCTTACTTCTTCTTCTACTTCAAGAATTCGATCAACGAGCAGAAAAGGGTAACGATGCGGGATAATCTTCTTAATGTCCTGACTATCTAACATAATTCATTCTCCTAACTGTTACTCTTCTTTTTTGACGATATCACTAATCTTTACCCATGTACTCTTCTTAAAGACGTCTGCAGGGCTTCCGTCTCCAATGACACCGTAACCGATCATCGCACCTGCTACAAGTGAAGCGACGAGCAATAGGGCAACGAGAAGAAGGCGTAGCCAGATTGGAATTAACCGAATCCTTGGCTTACGCTCTTTAATTTCTTTATTCTTATTCGTTTTTATGGCCTCTTCATTAGGAAGTTCCTTATGCTCTGAGGTCTGGTTCACCTTTTCATGGTTGTTCGCCATTATGATTACACCCTTACGAATAGTTTCCGTTCTAATTTAGACTAATTTTTTCTTTGCAATTTTGTCAATATGCTCAAGCATGAGGCCTGTCCCTTTTGCAACGCAGCTCATTGGCTCTTCGGCAATGAGTACAGGTACCATTAGCTCTTCAGCGAATAGCTGATCAATACCGTGAAGCAAAGCACCCCCGCCTGTCATGATGACACCACGGTCAATAATATCTGCTGAAAGCTCTGGAGGAGTTCTTTCAAGTACGCTCTTCGCGGCCATTACCATATGTGTAATTGGCTCCTGAAGGGCCTGCTGAATTTCATCAGATTTCACTGTGATCGTGCGTGGAAGTCCTGAAACCATATCTCGTCCACGAATATCAAGTTCTTCTTTCCGGCCGCCTGGAAATACCGTTGCTACGTTAATCTTAATTTGTTCTGCTGTCCGCTCCCCTATGAGAAGCTTATACGTTTTCTTGATGTAATCCAGGATTTCGTAATCGAACTTGTCCCCTGCCATTTTAATGGAAGAGGCGGTGACAATATCGCCCATTGAAAGAACTGCGATATCCGTCGTTCCACCGCCAATGTCCACAACCATATTACCGCTTGGCTGAAATATATCCATACCAGCGCCAATCGCTGCTACTTTTGGTTCTTCTTCAAGGAAAATTTGTTTTCCACCGCTTTTTTCAGCAGCTTCTTTAATCGCTTTCTTTTCAACAGACGTAATGTTTGTTGGCGTACAAATTAGAATACGCGGTTTAGATAGAAAGCTTTTTACATTAATTTTGTTCAAGAAATGTCTCAGCATCACTTCTGTAATATCGAAGTCTGCAATAACGCCATCTTTCAATGGACGTGTTGCAACGATGTTTCCAGGAGTCCGGCCAACCATTTGTCTTGCTTCTTCACCTACAGCAAGTGCTCTTCCAGTACCAGTGTCTAATGCCACGACAGAAGGTTCATCCAACACTATGCCTCTGCCTTTCACATAAATCAGTACGTTCGCGGTACCTAAATCAATCCCAATATCACGTGAAAACATGACTTATCCTCCCTGTATTCTTTCACTCATCTATTGTCTCAGTCCTAGTATGTTTAAACTACTTATCCATTAGTATATTGTACCACAAATAAAGAACCAGGAAGAAAGTATTTAGAAAAAAATGTCGTTTTTAGGCGTATTATTTGACAGCTTCTTCTTTTTCCGTATCCTTTCTATATTTTATTCTCGTCGCTTCGCCGCCGCGGAGATGGCGTATCGATTTATGATACTCGAGAATCCCCTTCACCTCATTGGCGAGGTCCGGATTAATTTCGGGAAGCCGTTCTGTTAAATCCTTATGAACGGTACTTTTGGACACTCCAAACTCTTTGGCGATCACCCTCACCGTTTTCTTAGTCTCCACGATGTAATTTCCAATCTTGATGGTTCGCTCTTTGATGTAATCGTGCACACCACTCGCCTCCCTAAATTGGATGTGAGAGATGCGAAATGAGACTGATAAAGTGATCATGCTACGAAGCTCTAGTCATCAGGTCGACCTACATGATGTCAGGAGTATTGCATGCAAGAATACTTCGAAGCCTTACCACAACTTCTCACCTCTGCCCCTCATTTACTAAGTTTTGTAACATTTTATTAAGGCAAAGGTGGTTATATACCAAAAAGTCAAGAGGGACAAGGGATTTTATTTAAATTTTCTTATAATGAGCGATTTTTGCCTTTTTTGTATGCTAAATCATTTCCTAAAAGAACCTCTTCTATAGAATTTCTCTTCGCATCTTTGCATGCGATTATTTACTAATTGATTTCTTTAATCCTCAAGATTCAGAGCAATTTCAATGCTTTTTTAAGCAATAAAACTGGAATTAGCATGCTATTTCCCGGGAAAGGTCGAACGATGTCATGTTGAATTGTAAACAAATAAAAAAACCCCGATTGCTCGGGGATTTCTGTTACTCTGAATCCTTTGTATCTGATTTTTGATCATCCGATTTCTGCTCATTGTTATTTTGCTCGTCGGATTTATCCTCGTCAGCACTCTTTGCATCATCTTCGGCGTCTTTCTCAGCATCCATTTCGGATTCTGTACTGTTGTCTTTGTTCTCAACATCAGTACCTTCTGAGGCTGATGGGTTGGAAACTTCATTTCCAGCTTTTTCTGGACCTTCAATTGCTGAAGAAGGTTGATTAAAAACATCAAGTGGGTTAACTGGAGTACCATCTTTACGAACTTCAAAGTGTACGTGTACACCAGCGTCTGTATCAAATGTGTTTGTTCCAGCCTTACCAAGCTTATCGCCTTGCTTCACTTTATCGCCTTCTGCCACTTCAACTGCTTCAAGCGATTCATAGACAGTAACAACCCCATCTGCATGTTCTAAATGAACTACATTTCCTAGCAGCTGGTCGTCTGATACTTTAACAACCTTTCCACTCATAGCAGCTTTAACTTCAAAGCTTGCTCCATCTTCACTAGCGTAGTCAATTCCTGCATTTTGGTAGTAGGTATTATTATAGAAAACAAGGGCTGCTTGTTGTTCTTGCGTGCTAGCTGATGTGTCATAGAATTGTTTCTGCACAAATACACCACTATCTTCGGATGCAGGTACTTTAAAGACTTCTGAATCACCAAGGACTGGAACGGACTCGTCATTAGTGTCAAAGGCACTTCTTTCTTCATCAATTCCGCTTAAATCTTTCGGGCCAGCATTTTCTTGCCCACCTTGCATCCAAAGAACGGCTGCAAGAACAATTGCTGCAAAACCAAGATAGACTGCCGGATAGATCCAGCGTTTCCTTGCTAGCTTCTGCCATTTAGAAGCGCTTTTTTCAACAGGATGAGATCGTTGTTTTTCGTCTCCCATTTGTTCATCACCTCAGCAACATTGTGGTCAGGTTGCGAGATTTATATACATGTTCCTAAAAAAATGTCTATTTATTTTTTGATAAGGGGGATGTTTTTATTCATGAATTCGGTTTTCCCAGTATTTACTTACGATTTTAGGCGTATTTTTCTATATATGCCATTATTTCTTGTTTTATATTTTGTTATCTGTTTGTAAGAATGATTACTTGAATATGAGGGTATATAACCTTTAACAACACTTTTGGCACTAAAATCCGTTTTGATTTATTCAAGACGAGAATGAAGGGGATTACTCTATTATGAATTACGTCATTACATCAACACTGCCCGAGCAATTTGGAGGCAGAACAAAGTCCCTCCTCGATCGTACTAAGAAATTAGTAGAACAGGCTGACCTGAACTATACCATTATTACAACAAATTATAATCCTTACTATGGGGACATATATGAGCAATATTATAGTGAAAACAAAGTACCGCGTTCGGTGAAAATGATGAACATCTACGACTATCTTGCCGATCGTTCTTATTCTGGTGATAGAGTCGAACAACCACTTGAGGAAGAAGGACTTACGTATCGTGAAATTAAAAAGAATAAAGCCTATCGCTATTTTGAAAACGGCGAATACGTTCTTTATAAGAGTTACGATTCGGAAGATGGATCACTTAAATTCATTGATTTTATGGATCCTTATAATCGCAAACGTGCGTGTCGAAAGGAATTTAATAAACGAGGAAAATGCCATCGGAAGATCAATTACAAACAAGGGACGACAAATAAGCTTGAAGAAATCTATTATGATGATCGCGGACATGCTTATGTTAACCAAACATACGATGGGACGAGTGACAACAAGATTATCCGTATCCATCATTTCACTGAAAAAGGCATCCTTGAATTTAAAACAGAAAAAGATTTCTTCCGCTATTGCCTGGAGCAGATGATTGAGGATTCTTCTACCATTATCAATGACGCTCGTCTTCTTGATAAACCTATGTGTGAGCTGAAAGGTAACGATCTTACGAAAATCGCAATTCTTCATAATACACACTTACAAAGTGAAGATATCAATGATATCAAATCATCTTATCAATATATTATCGACCATGCAGATGAAGTTGATCATATCGTCGCGTTAACCCAAGAGCAAAAAAACGATCTCTCTCATTTAATTTTTAACAATGAAAAGATTAGCATTATCCCGCATTCTATCGCGCCATCAACCTTAAATCTGAAAGGAGAGCGTGAAAATAAATTTGTTTTCATCGGTCGCTTAACTGATGTGAAGCAACCTGACCATTTAATCGAAGCCTTCCAATTGGCTAGAGAACAGCTGTCTACTTTCACTCTTGATATATATGGTGAAGGCCCGATGAAAGAAAAGCTCGAAGAAAAAATCAAAGAATATCAGCTTGAAAAGCACATTTTCTTAAAAGGGCTAACAGATGACCCAGAAAGCGTATTTGCTACTGCAAAAGCATCTTTCCTGCCAAGTCAGTACGAAGGGTTTGGACTCGTTATCATGGAAAGCCTAAACAATGGTTGCCCAGTTGTAGCTTATGATATTAAATACGGACCAAGAGATTTAATAAAAGACCAGGAAAACGGACTTATGGTTGAAAAAAATAATATTGAGGCTTTGTCTGAAGCAATGGTACAAGTTAAGGATAAATTATTTGGCAAGATCGAAGTAGATAAGGAGTACCGTGAGCCAGCTTTCGTAAAAAATTGGACAACACTTATCGGAAAACAAGAGAAAAAATTTAAGTTACCCTTCTTCAAATAATAGCTATTCACAAAACTTACCCAAAGATAAAAGGCCGCATTAAATGCGGCCTTTTATCTTTGGGCTGTAAAATTCGTCACGTATTTTTCCATTTCACTAATGGCAACACCTTGATAATAATATTTAACGATATCAGAGTAAGCACTGCCGTCCTCAGCCATTCCATTAGCTCCATATTGACTCATGCCTACGCCGTGCCCAAATCCTTTCGTGGAAACAGTAATCGTATCGCCGCTCCGGTCCCATGTGAAGTCAGAAGAACGAAGGCCAAGAAGGTCCCTGACTTCTCTTCCTGTAAACTGCTTCCCATTTATTGAAACTTCCGCAACTCTTTTACCTTCCGTCAAGTTTTTGATCGTTCCAATCGATTGGTCATTAGTGAGCGTGACTCCTAACTTCTTTTCGAAGTCGGCTACTGTAAACGTCGCTTTGTCTTCATACTTTGGAGAATCAACGTCCCAAGGACTTTCGACACTTCTTAAGTACGGAGCTTTATTTTCCCAATAATCTTCCGAATTCTCGGTATAGCCGTTGCTTGTTGAGAAAAAGGAAGCATAAATCGGATTCCCATCATACGTTAAAATTTGCCCTGCCGTGGCTTGAACTGCTTCTTCTATTCTTGCATATTTCTCTTCAAAGTCTTTGCCCCATGCTTTCTTAAGCTCGGCTTCATCTCTATATACCTGATCCTGAACCGTATCCGTTACAACCGCTTGATCGGGAAGGTCCGCAGGAGGGTTTGTGAGCTTTGTTACGACAAATGTTCTCGCTGTGAGAGCTTGAGCCTTTAAAGCTTCCATATTGAAATCTGTAGGCATCTCAGCAGCAACAACGCCTTTCACATAATCTTCGATCGGTATGCTCGTCGTCACAGTCTTTGCTGAACGATAGACCGGGACTTCCACTTCCACCACTTCTGCCACCTTCTTCTCAGCCATCTGATTTCCTTCACTTACTGGTTGCTTCATCTCCGTTGTTCCAAAAGGTAAAACCAGGATAGATGGAAGAAGGATTAGAATCGCTGCAAATAGAATAAGTGAACCTACCATTCGCTTCATCCGCATGCCTCCTTCTCGATTGTTTACCCCTATCATCGTATGGAGTTGGACAACCATTTAGAACAGAAATGCTAGCAGCCAAAACGTTTTTTCCCAATAATCTGTCAGTCATTAAATATAGTATTTATTTTGGTTGCATACAAAAAAGGAGGCCAGTGGCCTCCTTTTTTTCTTTATTATTAGATTATGCAAATTTTGGTTTCATGTTAACTGATTGCTCTTCAGTTGATTCTGTTGCAGGCTTTGCATCTTCATCAACTGTTACGCGTTCAACGTCAGCTCCAAGACTTGCAAGCTTTC
Organism: Anaerobacillus sp. QJM3NY_32; assembly: GCF_056173645.1. Lineage (NCBI taxonomy): Bacteria > Bacillati > Bacillota > Bacilli > Caryophanales > Bacillaceae > Anaerobacillus > Anaerobacillus sp. QJM3NY_32. Next base: position 4,051,599 of record NZ_CM149684.1, read on the forward strand.
CGGAGAAGTTCACGTAACCGCGATCCAAGTGCTTAAGCTCATCAACGCGAGTGTAGCCATCAGCTACAAGGCCAGCAAGAATCAAAGCAGCTCCAGCACGCAAATCAGTAGCGGATACTTCTGCACCTTGAAGTGTAGAAGGCCCTTCGATAATAGCAGCGCGTCCTTCAATCTTAATGTTACCATTCATGCGGCGGAATTCTTCCACGTGCATGAACCGATTTTCAAATACTGTTTCAGTAATCACACTTGTACCCTTCGCTTGAAGTAGCAACGCCATCATCTGGGATTGCATATCCGTCGGGAATCCAGGGTGAGGCATTGTTTTCAAATCAACAGGCTTGAGCGTTTCAGGTCCAACAATACGAAGTCCCTGACCTTCTTCTGTAATTTCTACGCCCATTTCTTCCATTTTCGCAATAAGTGGACGAAGATGTTCAGATACAGCATTCTCGATCAGAACGTTACCACCAGTAATTGCAGCAGCTACCATGAATGTTCCTGCTTCAATACGGTCTGGAATGACAGCATGCTCTGCTCCAACTAGTTTCTCTACGCCTTCAATGCGGATTGTAGCAGTACCTGCACCGCGAACTTTCGCACCCATAGCGTTCAAATAATTTGCAAGACAAACGATCTCAGGCTCTTGAGCAACGTTTTCCATTACTGTTGTACCTTCAGCAAGTACAGCAGCCATCATAATGTTCTCAGTGGCGCCTACACTTGGGAAATCAAGATAAATCTTTGCTCCTTGAAGTCTTCCTTTGATGCCTGCTTCAATAAAGCCGTTACCAATCGTAACTTCTGCACCCATCGCTTCAAACCCTTTAAGGTGTTGATCAATTGGTCTTGAACCAATTGCGCAACCTCCAGGTAGTGCAATACGAGCATGACCCACACGGGCCAAAAGTGGTCCCATTACAAGAAACGAAGCTCGCATTTTACGAACTGCTTCAAATGGTGCCTCTGTTTCCAAAGGTTTTGTTGCGTCTACTTTAATCGTGTTGCCTTCTATTTGCGTCTCAACATTAAGATAGCTTAATACTTCACTTATCGTGTGTACATCTGAAAGGGCAGGCACATCTTTTAACGTGCTCGTGCCTTCTCCTGCTAAAATAGATGCTGTGATGACGGGCAAGACTGCATTTTTAGCTCCTTCAACTTTCACAGAGCCAGACAATCTCCTGCCACCTCGGACGATGATTTTTTCCAACGTATTCCCCTCCGCGTCCTATTTGTATATTAATATTCAGTCGTAATTATTGGTGTGCCAATTGTTGCGGTTATTCCGCCGCCTATTCCTGTATTGCGTAATGCTATTTGTATGTTCATTCTCTTGTTGTTCGTTACAAGATCTTCTTCCCACTCTTCATGGTATGCGGAAAGAGATACAAACGTCTCTTCATTGATTTCTTCTACTTTTGAAGCGGAAAAAGCTCCTAACAGCTTGTCTGCTTCATTGTACAAAACAATGTTCATTGTATCATTTTTCTCGCCTACAAAACAAGTGAAAACTGGTGATTCTTGCGGATATAATTGTGTCTTTTGTGCCTTAAAACGTTCGTACGTTGTTCGCCATTCCTCCTGAGAAAATCCTGTTATTTCCATTTTGTAAATAAGATAAGAGCTAATGCGATTGTTTTCTGGATAAGACACGAGTGTCAGTGTTTCTTTCGTACCTAGCTTAGAATCAATTCTTGTCCCACTTACTTTTACATTTCCATCATTTTTTACCAGATCACCCCATGAAAAACCGGGTGCTCTTTCTGTAAGCTTAGACGTAATACCTTTGTACCCTAAGGACTCCTTGATGAAACTCACTTTTTCTCGTGTGTAAAGAGACCAGCCCTCAATTGAATAATTGTGGGTTAATAAAACATTCGCCATTTCGGTTACTTTTACTTCCGTGTCATCTTCAATTGAGACCGATGTACCATTTGAAAAACTCGCTAAAAGTAAAATAGATAATACTCCGATTAGAAGCTTCATCTTAACCCTCTCCCCGTTCAGGTCTTCTTATCTTTCAGTGTGACCACGAGGAGGGAGTGCATACATGGAAGTTGTAGTCAGTTCCCGACAAATTCCGTACGAAGCTTCTGTATGTTAACGCTGGTGTGTTTGTTTAGCTGCTGCGCCACAGTCCCTTAAGTCGCTTCGGCTTTCAGATTGAACGCATGTGTTCGTGCTGAATGGTTCCAGCGCTTGTCGGGTTGAAACGGGCACATTCGCTTTTCTTTGTCTAGCTACAACCCCCAGTCCCTCGATCGCTTCACCATTTAGATTGAACACAAAGACCGTGTTCATTCTAAATGGCTCCAGCGCTTGTCGGGCCTAAACGGGGGTTTTCGCTTTTCATTTTTCAAAAGAAATATTGTAGACGGAGTGACCAGTTGTAGTAATCTAGGAAGAAACTGCTTGCGAGGGAGCCGATGCTTAGGGTTAGTAAGATCATGAGGACTTTCGCCTGTGGACTGTTCGGTTTTTTAAAGAATACATCGAACCGAACGGTTTGTAGCGCCCACCAGGTGATCATAATGAAAACCAGGTTAATGACAATCGTTAAAATCGATTGTTGCGCCAGTGCTTCTGTCATCTTCTCTACCCCCCATCTGCAAGTGCACCATTCGACAAACGTACATTTTTCCATCTAAGAGCCTATTATAAAAGATTTCCACTCAAATGAATACCCTACTTTCCCACTATAAAAGGGATTATTTCAATTCAAAATAAGTCATTTTCGTCATAATCTGGTAGGAATGCACTCATTCATGAAAAAAACAGCAGAATGATCTGCTGTTCTAAGGATTAAAAATCTCTAGAAATTGAAAATGATCATGTATAAAGGATAACGCAATGGAAGGGAAAACCCCAAGCAAAACGGTTCCAGCTGCCGTTATAGCTAGCACGGTGACGATGCCATTTGATGCCAAAACCGGCCTTTTTGTTTGGGAAGGTCTAAAGTACATTTGAATAAACAGCCCAAAATAATAAACATAGGAAAGCACTGTGCCCGCTAGCATAGCGACTACTAAAAAATATCGCTTCGGTTCGGTACCAAGAGCACTCATGAAAATCTCAAACTTACCGATAAAACCAGCTGTGAGCGGGATACCAGCGAGAGATAGAAGATAGATCGTCATAGCAATGGTTACATACGGCGCTCGCTGAAATAGTCCTGCAAACGAAGCCACCGTGACCTCCTCGTCATTTTCCGCCAAGGCATGGATGACAGCGAAAGCCCCCAGATTCATCAACAGATAAGCGGCGAGATAAAACCACACAGCATCAAAGACTAACTCAGAAAGAGCGGCAAACGGTACGAGAAGATACCCTGCGTGCGCAATGCTGGAATAAGCCAAAAGTCGTTTTGCGTTCAGCTGTCTGAGTGCCATCACATTTCCTATAAGAATCGTTAGAACAGCTAATAGAACAAGATAAGGTCGAACCGATACAAGTAGCGTTTCATAGCTGATTCCCTCTGGCGTAATCACTTTTCCTGTACCAGGTGCAAAGACAAACGGTACCATTAGCAGTCTAAGTGTGATTGCAAATCCAGCTATTTTAGAAACAACACTAAGATAAGCTGTAATCGGTGTTTCGGCTCCCTGGTATACATCTGGTGCCCACATATGAAACGGAGCAGCCGTAATTTTAAAGGCTAGACCAACGAATATCATGAGAAAAGCAAAAACGGCAAGATAACGATTTTCCGTTACTACTTCGCTTCCCATTAGCGCTTGAATTTCATATATATTCGTTTCTCCAGTAAGTCCAAATAAATAGCTCATCCCAAACAGCGTGATCGCAGTCGCTATACCGCCATTAACGACATATTTAAACGCCGCTTCATTTGCGAGCTTATCTTTCTTTCGAATTCCCACTAGAACATATGAAGATAAGCTTAATAATTCTAGACCTACAAAAAGCGTAATCAGATCTGCACTCGAAGCCATCATCATACCACCTAGTAAACCCGTTAGAAGAAGGTAGTGGTACTCACCTTTCACTTCGCTTAGATCATTCGTTTTCAAGCCTAGAAGCATAACGAAACCAGTCCCAATTAGCATAAGAAGCTTAAACGCTTTCGCAAAAGAATCCAGTCGGTAAGTTTGATTTAGAATCGTGACAACTCCATTATCAAACTGAAAAATAAGAAAGACAATGGCCAGTGCGATGCCGACGATTGCGAGCCAAACGAGAATAGACCTATCTCGCTTTTTATCCATAAAGAGATCGATCAACGAGAGTGCAACTGCTGTTACTAGTATAGTGAATTCTGGCATCATACTACTCCATTGGTACGCTAGCAACGTATCGATATCCATTCGTTAACCTCCGATCCCGAGTGTACGAGCGATTTGAAGTGTGTTAGATAACACTGCAGGATAGACACCAATCCAAATAATCATACTGAGAAGAATAGCTGCTGGAACAAGCTCAACGGCAGATAGATCTCTTTCCTTATCAAACGTTGGGCGTCTTTCACCAAAGGTAACCGCAAGAACGGCGCGAAGCATATAAACCGCTGTTAAAATGAGACCAATCACGCCTATGCTTCCGATTACAGGCATCGTTTCAAATAAGCCTAAAAAAGCTAGAAATTCACTGATGAAACCGCTCATTCCAGGTAATCCAAGTGATGCCAGCCCGGCTGCCAGGAAAAAACCTGCAAAAAGGGGCGTCTGACTTGCAATACCACCTAATTCTCCAAGTTTTGTCGTGTGAAAACGGTCGATCAGTACACCAACAAGCAGGAACAGCAGCGCTGCAATAAGACCATGAGAAATTGTTTGGAACACTGCCCCTTGAAGACCCGCGGTATTAAATGAAGCAACGCCCAGAATGACGATTCCCATATGCGAAATCGAGGAATAGGCTAGAATAGCGCGAAGTTCTGTTTGAACTAGGGCAATAAAAGCACCATACAGCAAATTAATGACGCCAAGAATAGCTAGAAGAACTGCCGTTTCTTTTAGCTGCTCTGGAAAGAATCCCGCTCCGAAACGTATGAGCCCATATGCGCCTATTTTAAGTAATACACCGGCGTGAATCATCACAATGGCGATTGGAGCCTCCACGTGTACTCGTACCATCCACGTATGTAGCGGTACGATTGGAAGCTTTGTACCAAATGCTAGTAACAGCAGGGCAAACAGCCACATTCTAGTGTTTCCAGATAAAATTTCATAGGACTCTGTCTCTTGTAAGAGCGAGGTTAGCTCACTAATATTCGTCGTTCTCGTCTCAACAAAGAGAACGATAATGACAATCAACAATAGGATCGAGCCTATCCCGTTGTAAACTAAGAAAGAGAAGGCTGCTTTTTCCCGCTCATATCCGCCCCATTTCCCTACAAGTAGAAACATCGCAACAAGAGTCATTTCAAAGAATAAGAAAAACAAAAACAAGTTTTCGCTTGAAAAAACGCCGAGAATGCCAAGTTCCAGTATCAAAAACAGGATATAAAAGCCTTTCACACCTTCTTGAATGCGAAGGGCTGCAAGTGAGGCGAGAAACGTAATCAATGAAGATAGCATTAGAAAAAGAAGCGATAGCCCTGTCACCCCAAGGTCATAAGTCACTGGGTAAGGCTCGTTGGGACTAATCGCGGTCATTAACTCAAACCATTGATGTGTTTCCGCAAATTGAACGCCTGATAATGTTCGATCGTATAAGCTAAATACAAAAATCGTTAACGTTAGTGGTAGCACTGTGCCAAGAATACCAACTGTTTTGATTGATTGATGCTGTGAGGGCATCATAGCAAGAACGATGACACCAAGTAGTGGGGAGAAAATCAAGATCGTTAGCAAGTAAGACTCATCCATTAGAAATACCCCCCAAATACTGCAATTAATAGGAGCACGACCACTAAACCAGAGAATGCTACGGTGCCGTATGATTGAACTTGACCGGATTGAATTCTTGCTCCCACTTTTCCTAAGTGCTTTACAATTCCCGTTATGCCTTGAGCGCCTCCTTCAATAATAAAGCGATCAAAATACAACCAGAAGTAACCGATCACACGGGTTCCTTTTACAAAGGTAGCTTCGTATATTTCGTCGATATAATATTGATGCGTTAACAGCTTATGCACTTCGCTCCCTCCAACTGGAGCCAGGCCTTTTCTTACATACATGAACCAGGCGAGTCCAATTCCTGCAATGGCTAACAAACTCGCACTGACCGGAATCCACGAGGGTCCTGAATGATGATTGGCTAATATCGGATACGGGCTCGTTTCTAGCCAGTCACCAAGAAACGAACCGAACCACGTTGTCTGAATATACCCTGCAACAATAGCCAAAGCCGAAAGGACAATCATTGGAATCAACATCACCCGAGAAGACTCTTTCGCTTCACTCGAACCTGTGCCAGAAAAGACGAGGAAGTAAAGGCGAAACATATAAAACGCTGTCAGAAAAGCGGTTGCTAAAGCAATCGCAAATAAAATGTAGCGCCCATCCGCATAAGTCGCGACAAGTATCTCATCCTTACTAAAAAAACCTGCAAATAGCGGAAATCCAGAAATGGATAAGCAACCTATTAAGAAGAGAACTGCTGTGATAGGCAGTTTTTTTCGAAGCCCCCCCATTTTATGAATGTTTTGTTCATGGACCGCATGGATCACACTTCCTGCAGCAAGAAAGAGTAAGGCTTTAAAGAACGCATGAGTTGTCAGGTGGAAAATCCCTGCTGTATAGCCCGCTGCACCAAGGGCCAGCATCATATACCCTAGTTGACTAATGGTTGAGTAGGCAAGTATTCGTTTAATGTCTTTCTGGACAATGGCGATTGTCGCTGCAAAAATGGCGGTGAATCCACCTGTTATGGCAACGGTTGTCATAGCCGTTTCTGTACTTGCGAAGAGTGGATACATGGCAGCAACTAGATAAACACCCGCAGCAACCATTGTCGCTGCATGGATTAGAGCCGAGACTGGAGTTGGACCTTCCATCGCATCAGGAAGCCATGTGTGGAGCGGGAACTGACCAGATTTCCCTATCGCCCCTACGAAAATAAGGATCGCTATGAGCGTGACCATTGAAGGGGCAATATCACCTGCCTGAGCCGCTTCAAAAATGACATCGAGTTCAAAGCTTCCTGTTTGCCAAAAGAGAAGAAAAATCGCAACAAGCAGACCAATATCTCCAATCCTTGTGACGATAAAAGCTTTTTTTGCAGCTGCCTTTGCTTCTGGTTTATAGAAATAAAAACCTACTAGTAGAAAGGAACAAACACCAACAAGCTCCCAGAAAACATAAAGTTGAAGAAGGTTTGGTGAGAGAACGAGAGCCGTCATTGCAAAAGTGAACAGACCAAGATAACTAAAGAACGTTGCATAGCGCTCGTCATTCGCCATATAACCGATCGAATACATATGTACGAGAAAGCTGACAAGCGTGACGATCACGAGCATCAAAGCATTTAGCGGATTCACTTCAAGGCCCACCGTAATCACCACTAAATCGATGGAGAGCCAGTTGTGTTCTACGAGATAGTTCCCTTGAACGAAATGACTGTAAAGCACGAGAAGGGAACAAATAAAGGCAGCACCAGCGAGAACGGTGCCCACAACGCCGGCTTTTCGATAAAGAATCGGCCTAGTGAATAGAATGATGAGAAACGATAGAAGCGGCAACATTGGTATAAGCCAGACATAGTCCACTTTTATACCCCCTTCGCTACTTTTTGAGTGTATTCATTTCATCTACATTGACGGTAGCCCTGTTCCGATAAAGCGCCATAAGAATGGCAAGGCCGACAGCGGCTTCCGCTGCAGCGACTGTAATGGTAAAAAGAGAAAATACCTGACCCCGAATCGAAGCACCTACGCCATATTTTGCAAAAGCTACAAGATTTAAGTTCACTGCATTCAGCATTAACTCGATCGAGATGAGGACGATGACGGCGCTCCGCTTCGTTAACGCCCCGTAGAGACCGATACAAAAAAGAATCAACGCCGTTAATAGAAAAGCCGAAAGCGGGATTGAGCTCATGACTGCTCACCTTCTTTATCATCGGGATCATCTTTCTTTGCAATAATGATTGCTCCGACAAGAGCGACGAGTAGGAGCACAGATACAAGTTCAAATGGAATAACGTAATCTGTGAACAACATCATACCTATTTGCTCCGTATTATTTTCGTGCAAGCTCTCTGCTTGTGGCCCGAGAGAAACAGTACGAATGCCTTTAAAGACGATCAGAAAGAATACGGTGATCCCAGTTAAAACGAGCCCTTTCTTTGCCCAGCTTGTTTTCGTTTCTTCTTCAGAATGTTTCGTCAGCATGATGCCAAATAACATGATGATCGTAATAGCGCCAGAATAAATCAGAACTTGCACAACAGCCACGAATTCTGCTGAAAGCATCACGTAAAGTCCAGCAATGCCGAGAAAAGTTAGCACTAACGCCATCATCATATGAATCACTTTCGTTAGATTAATCATCAGCAAGCCGCCAGTAATCGTCACAAGAAATAGGAAAAGAAAGACGAGCAGCTCTCCGGTCATACTTTATTTTCCTTTCGAAGGTTCGTGTCATTTTCATCGAGCCATTCTAAATTCTTAAAAAGATCATCCCGGCTATATTCGGCAAGCTCGAAATTATTCGTCATAATGATCGCTTCGGTCGGGCATACCTCTGTGCAAAGGTCGCAAAGAATGCAAATTTCGAAGTTAATATCATACGTGTCGATGATTTTTCCTTTCTTGCTTGGGTCTGGATGCTTCTTACCTGATAAGGTGATGCAGTCAGTTGGACATATGGCGACGCATTGATTACAGACAATACACTTTTCAGGATAAAACTTCTGAATGCCACGAAATCGATCTGGTAAGGCTAGTGGCTGATCCGGATAGTTATAGGTTACTTTCTCTTTCGTCATATTTTTGAGGGTGTAAGCTAAACCTTTCGCAAGTCCTCGCATGTTGGGCTTCCTCCCTTATCTAGAATGAACGAATGATTTCAATGACAACGGTCGTTAGAAAAATGTTCAATAGTGCGAGTGGCAATAGTACTTTCCAGCCAAAGGACATGAGTTGATCCGCTCTTAGTCGAGGGAATGTACCGCGAATCCAGATCATCACGAAGACGACTAGGATAAATTTCAGTGCAAACCAGACTGGTCCTGGAATAAAAGATAAGTAAGGAATCGCCTGCCAGCCGCCAAGAAATAGAATCGTCGTTAGCGAAGCCATAGCGAATAAATATACGTATTCTGCAAGCATGAAGAACGCCCAGCGGAAGCCAGAATATTCAACATGATATCCGGCTACGAGCTCGGATTCCGCCTCGGGTAAATCAAACGGCGTACGGTTCAATTCAGCAACAGAAGCGATTAGAAAAATCACAAAGGCGAGCGGTTGCTTAAAAAGAAATGCCACACTCTCCTGCTCGGCAATAATCGTGTTTAAATTAAGCGAACCTGTCAAAAGCACGATGCCGATCACACTCATGACAAGTGGAATTTCATAGGAAATCATTTGAGCCGCTGAACGCATGCTACCAAGAAGAGCGTACTTATTGTTTGATGCCCATCCACCTGCCAGGATTCCGATCGTAGAAATGCCAGAAATCGCAATATAATAAAGCAAGCCAACGCCAATGTTCGCAAACGAAACCCGTTCTGTTAATGGAAGGGCGGCAATCACAATGAAGGCTGGGGCAAACGCGACAACCGGTGCAATGATAAACAATGGACGATCTGCATCCCTCGGGATGGTATCTTCTTTAAGTAACAGCTTCAGCACATCCGCTACCGTTTGCAGTAAACCGAACCTTCCCCCTACTCTGTTTGGACCATGGCGGAGCTGCATGAAGCCAAGTACTTTTCGCTCTGCCAAAATAGCGTACGTTACAAAACCGAGTACGACCATCAACATCGCAGCACCTACAAGGAAAAATCCAAGTGTCTGCCAGTAGCTCGGTGTAGATCCAAGCATGTCGTTGATCATTACCCATCCACCTCCCCGAGCACAATATCAATACCCCCGAGGATCGCAATCAAGTTCGAGATGTTTTCCCCTTCTAACAACTCAGGTAGTATTTGTAAGTTATAAAAGGAGGGACGGCGGAACTTTAGTCGATAAGGCTCCTTCTTTCCTTTTGATGCGATATAGCACCCGATTTCGCCACGTGGTGATTCAATTCGAACGTAAGTCTCTCCTGCAGGCGGTTTAATAATCCGCGGTACTTTTGCCATAACAGGACCTTCAGTTGGAATTTGCTCTACCGCTTGTTCTACAATCTTCAATGCTTCTTCGATCTCAGCCATGCGACAATGGTAACGCGCTAGCGCATCGCCTTCACGGAAGACTGGAACATCAAATTCAAAGCGGTTATAAAGCGAATACGATTCGTTTTTTCTAAGGTCCCATTTCACACCCGTACACCGAAGGTTCGCTCCACTCAAGGAATACGAAAATGCTTTTTCTTTCGAATAAGCACCTACTCCTTTGATTCTTGCCATAAAAATTTCATTCCCCGTCACAAGATCGTGATAGCCAGCAAGCTGTTCTCTCATATAAGGAACAAAAGCACGAACTTTATCAAGCCATCCATCTGGCGCATCCCACTTCACTCCGCCTACGCGCATATAATTAAAGGTAAGACGACCACCTGAAATTTCGGTTAGTAGGTTAATGATGACTTCTCTCTCTCTGAACGCATATAGAAATGGGCTCATCGCACCAATATCGAGAAGGTATGTTCCGAACCAAACGAGATGACTCGCTACTCGTCCAAGCTCCATGACAATAATGCGAAGATAATCTGCCCGCTCTGGAAGCTCCATTGCCATCATCGTCTCAACGGCATGACAGAGGATGTAATTATTCGTCATCGCAGCCAAATAGTCCATCCGGTCGGTATATGGGATGATCTGCGTATATTGAAGGTTCTCCGCAATTTTTTCTGTTCCCCTGTGCAGATAACCAATAACCGGCTTAGCTTCCTTAATGATTTCTCCATCAATTTTGAGAACAATGCGAAAGACACCATGAGTGCTCGGATGCTGAGGTCCTACATTCAAAAGCATTTCCTCTGTCCGTATCATTGCTACACCTCCACATCATACGGCTCATAATCTTTTCGAAGGGGATGCCCTACCCAGTCATCAGGCATCATAATTCGTGTTAAATTGGGATGCCCTTTAAACACGATGCCAAGTAAATCAAATCCCTCACGTTCGGGCCAGTCCGCCCCTACCCAGAGGGACGTGAGGGAATCAATAACTGGTTCGTCTCGATCTATCTTCACCTTGAGCGCTACGCTCTGGCTGTTCTGATAGGAGTAAAGATGATTGTAAATTTCCATATGCGATTCAAAATCTGTTCCATGTGTTTCTGAAAGATAGTCAAAAGCGAGAAGCTCATTGTGTTTAAGAAATTGGGCGAGCTTCAAGTACGTGTGTTTTTTAGCAACGAGCGTCGGAACGTCTTTTGCAAGACGATTAATATAAGCGTCTTCTAAAAGATCGTCACCAAGATTTTGTTGAATGATGTGAAGATAGCGGTCAAGGACAGGTTGATTCGGTGAAGGGGTCTCTTCTACAGGCTCTTCGTTTTCTTCAGATGCTTTTGCTTTCGCCTTTGCAGCCGCTACTGCTTTCTTTTTTGCTAGATCGGCATCGGTATCCCCATCTTTGCTTATTGCTTCATTCTGCTGCATTTCTTTTTGCTTTTTGATAGCCGCCGCTTTCGCCTTTGCGGCTGCTACTGCTTTCTTTTTCGCTAGATCAGCGGCTCCATCTTCGCTAGTTGTTTCATCCTTCTTCAATTCTTTTTGCTTCTTGAGAGCTGCTGCTTTGGCTTTTGCTGCTGCGACAGCCTTCTTTTTCGCTAACGCTAGGTCGTCTGACTCTTCACTTACTGATTCATTTTTTTCCAGTTCTTTTTTCTTCTTGAGGGCAGCTGCTTTGGCCTTTGCAGCAGCCACTGCTTTTTTCTTCTGAAGCTCTAGGTCGTCTGCAGGTTTCTCAGCTTCAGCAGCCTTCTTTTGTCGTAACTCAGCGGCTTTCCGTTTTGCCTCTTCGACCGCTATCCGCTTTTCTTCTGCTAGCTCTTCAGGTGTTTTGCCATCTGTCATCGATTGGTCACCCGCTTTCCGGTTCGAGCTTCATAGCGAATTTTTTCCTGTAATTTATTAATTCCATAGATAAGTGCTGCTGGATTAGGTGGACATCCAGGTATATATACGTCGACAGGTACGATTTGATCGACCCCTTTGACGACCGCGTAGGAATGAATATAAGGGCCACCAGCTGTGGCACACGAACCCATGGCGATAACCCATTTAGGTTCAGGCATTTGGTCATAGAGACGCTTTAGCACAGGAGCCATTTTCTTCGTTACGGTTCCTGATACAATCATGACATCAGACTGTCTTGGCGATGTTCGAAAAAATGTTCCAAAGCGATCAAGGTCGTAATGGGAAGCCCCTGAACCCATCATTTCAATTGCACAGCATGCGAGACCAAAAGTAAGCGGCCAAAGCGAATTACTCCTGGCCCAGGCCTTTACGTTTTCAAGCGTTGCCAGGAACACATTCTGCTTCATTTCTTCATATTCTTCCGGTGTAATATTCTCTAAATTTATATCCATTTCAGCACCTTCTTTTTCCATGCGTATAGTAAGCCAATTAAGAGCATGACAATAAAGATCATCATTTCGATGAACGCAAAGAAACCAAGCTTTTGATAAGCTACCGCCCACGGATATAAGAAAACGGTTTCGACATCAAATATCACAAAAAGCAGTCCGAATAAATAATAGCGAACGTTATACTGGATCCAGCTTTGGTGAAACGGCTCTATGCCGCTTTCATAGGTTGTTTGTTTCTCAGGTGTTGGTTTTGAAGGACGAAGGAATCTTCCTGCTGTTAGGGCAACAGCTGGAAGGAGAAGGCCAAGTAAAAGAAACATCATTACGAAGAGATAACTATTTTGGTACACGTTAAGCGATTCACCCATTCAGGTCTCTCCTCTCATCGTGCTGTAAAGTTGCTAGTCTTGTATACTAATTCAACATCCCAACTCTTATTCTTGCTTTTATTTGTAAGTTTTTTTAAAATTTCGAACAGAGGTGATCGTATGCCAGACAAAAGAATCAGAACGCTTACAGAGAAACTGTGGGCAAAAAACAAATATACCGTGATGGCAAAGGGATATGAACATTATCAAAAGGTGGGAGAAGCATTAAAAAACGCTCAGTCTCATGAAGAGCTAGTTGATGTTTATGATCTCATCAGTGAAAGCTTAACTCTCCCCTATACTAAAAAAGGTATGCGGACAACACTCCAACATATGTGGGGCTATTTCAAAAAACAGGCAACAAGTGAGGAAAAAGAAGATTTTTTTATAACGTTGAATCTACGAATCACTCCATCATCGCCCCTAACCGATCAAGACATTGAAAGCATTCGTAGCCATCTTGCCGTATTACTTAAAAAGTACCCATCCGATTACTTGTTACAAAGCAGCTTTGTGCAAACGAGCAGGAAGTGGAATGAAGTATATGATCAAAAACAACTAAAAACAATTTCTAGAAATGATTATTCTGAATGAAATAATTGAAATTGTGGAGGATTATCGCTTTAGCACATCGTAATTAAATCATGACTAGTTTCAAATCTGAGGCATATCAAAGTGAATAAAGGGTGGGACAAGAATGACGAGCTATATTGGATTATTAAGAGGGGTTAACGTTGGTGGAAAAAACAAACTAAAGATGGCTGAGTTACGAGATGCCCTGACAAAGGAAGGCTTTCTACATGTGAAAACGTATATACAAAGTGGAAATGTCTTTTTTGATTCAGAAGAATCGGAAGATGGTTCAAGGAGAAGAATGGAACAAATCATCAGCACCGAGTTCGGATTGAAAGTGCCTGTATTAATAAGATCTGCAACAGAGTGGCAAAGCATGATCGAGAGTTGTCCGTTTCACGAGGAACAAATTGCAAAAGCGCAAGAAAAGGCTGTTGGAGAAAGCCTTTATGTAGCTATGTTAGCGGAACCACTCCGGGCAGATGCTAAAGAAAAACTTGTTTCATATGCTTCTGAGAAAGAAGAATGTGAGCTGATCGGAAGAGACGTTTTCCTTCTGTTTCATGATAGTATTCGAAATTCAAAGCTTGCGACCTACTTAACTCGAGTCAATGAGTATGCAACAATTCGAAATTGGAAAACCATTAATAAGATAGCTGACATGCTCCCTAATAATGTAACTTAACACCTATATTTCCGCGAAAAAAAGCACCAGAGGAACGTCTCCTCTGGTGCTTTTTCCTTATTTACCTGCCAAATCCAGGCGGTTGATTGCACGCTTAAGCGCTAGCTCAGCACGCTTGAAATCAACATTATCCTGCTTCGCTTGATTTAAGCGTTCTTCTGCTCGTTCCTTCGCAGCACGTGCACGTTCCACGTCAATATCGGAAGGTAGCTCTGCAGACTCAGCAAGGATCGTTACCTGCTTTGGTCTTACTTCAACAAACCCACCGCTAACGGCCAGTACATGCGTGTCAGCTCCATTTTTGAAGCGAACTGCATTGATTGTAAGAGGGGTAACTAGTGGAATGTGTCCTGGTAAAATTCCTAGCTCACCGCTAGTTCCTTTTACGCTGACCATTTCAGCTTCCCCTTCGTATACCGGGCCGTCAGGGGTGACTACACTGACATCCAATGTATTCATTGTACCCCTCCCTGGGTGTGATCGTAATTAGAAAAGCTGGCTTATCGCCCAAATAGCCAAAAGTGGGAGCGAAGGCCCATAGGTCTCCACCCTACTTTTTATTTACGCCATTTGTTTCGCTTTCTCAACTACTTCTTCAATTGTTCCAACAAGACGGAATGCGTCCTCTGGAATATCATCGTGTTTACCATCAAGGATTTCTTTGAATCCTTTGATCGTTTCTTTAACTGGTACGTAAGAGCCTTTTTGTCCAGTAAACTGTTCAGCTACGTGGAAGTTCTGAGAAAGGAAGAACTGAATGCGACGAGCGCGGGAAACAGTTAGCTTATCTTCGTCAGAAAGCTCATCCATACCAAGGATAGCGATGATATCTTGAAGTTCTTTGTAGCGCTGAAGTGTTTGTTGCACTTCACGCGCAGTATTATAGTGCTCGTCCCCAACGATTTCCGGAGAAAGCGCACGGGAAGTTGAAGCAAGTGGATCCACCGCTGGGTAGATACCTTGCTCAGAAAGTTTACGTTCAAGGTTAGTTGTTGCATCAAGGTGAGCAAACGTCGTTGCCGGAGCCGGGTCAGTATAATCATCGGCTGGTACGTAGATTGCCTGAATTGAAGTAACAGAACCTTTGTTAGTTGAAGTAATACGCTCTTGAAGTTGACCCATCTCAGTAGCAAGTGTAGGCTGGTAACCTACTGCTGATGGCATACGTCCAAGCAATGCCGATACCTCTGAACCAGCTTGTGTAAAGCGGTAGATGTTATCGATAAAGAGAAGAACGTCTTGTCCTTGCTCATCACGGAAGTACTCTGCCATTGTAAGACCTGAAAGGGCAACACGCATACGTGCACCTGGTGGTTCGTTCATCTGACCGAATACCATTGCTGTTTTCTTAATAACGCCAGAATCAGTCATCTCGTAGTAAAGGTCATTACCTTCACGCGTACGTTCACCAACACCTGCGAATACCGAGATACCGCCGTGCTCTTGGGCGATGTTGTTGATCAGTTCCTGGATAAGTACCGTTTTACCTACACCGGCACCACCAAATAGACCGATCTTACCACCTTTAACGTATGGTGCAAGAAGATCTACTACTTTGATTCCTGTTTCAAGGATATCAGTAGTTGTTGAAAGTTCATCAAATACTGGTGCTAGACGATGAATCGGATCGCGGCGAACTTCGCCAAGTTCTTCATTAAGGTCAATTTTCTCACCTAGTACGTTAAATACACGTCCTAGTGTAATATCCCCAACTGGAACGGAGATTGGTGCACCTGTATCTAGAGCATCAACTCCACGTACAAGACCGTCTGTTGAACCCATTGCTACGGTACGAACAGAGTTATCGCCAAGGTGAAGCGCGACTTCAAGCGTCAATTCGATGCTCTCTTCGGCACCAGTTTGAGCGATATAGTTAACTTTAAGGGCGTTGTAGATTTCTGGAAGCTTTCCGCTCTCAAACTTAACGTCTACAACCGGACCCATAACCTGGGTAATGTATCCCTTGTTCATCCTGTTCCCTCCTAACTTGCTTTAAGCTGCCTTTGAAAGTAAGTCTTTCAAATAGCATTTATGGTTTATCGTAGTATTGTCCAGCTACACGAGCCAAATCCTCCGGCTGTTTCACCCATTCGATTGAGACATAAACCGTCTCATTCTCATGGCTTCCAACAACCTGCGGATTTAAACGGGCTCGTTCCGCTTTTCGTCTGTCCAGCTACAGTGGCCAGGCCCTCGAGTCGCTTCACCTTTTCGATTGAACACAAAGTGCGTGTTCATTCCAAAAGCCTCCAGCGCTTGTCGGGCCTAAACGGCCACTTCCGCTATTCTAACGCTGCCGCTCCACTTACAATCTCAGTAAGTTCCTGAGTGATTGAAGCCTGACGAGCACGGTTGTAAGAAAGTGTAAGATCGCCGATAAGATCGTCCGCATTGTCCGTCGCACTTCTCATCGCTGTCATACGAGATGCATGCTCGGCTGCTTTCGCATCAAGAAGCGCTCCGTAGATCAAGCTTTCGGCATATTGAGGAAGTAGTACTTCAAGAATTTCTTCTTCAGATGGCTCATACTCATAGCTTGCGAGTGATTTGCCTTCGCCCGTCTCAATATCCGTTAACGGAAGAAGTTTCTTCTCCGTTAAATCCTGCTGAATGGCACTTACATAGTGGTTGTAATAAAGATAAAGCTCATCGAAAGCTCCGTCTTCAAACATACCTACTGTTCGAGATGCAATATCCTTAATGTCTGCGAAGGCAGGCTGATCTGAAAGACCAACAATGCTTTCTACGACAGGCATTCCGCGCTTTTTAAAGAAGGAAAGTCCTACTTTACCAGCTACGATAATTGCGTACTCATCTGTAGAGTTGTGACGCTCATTAATTGTTCTATACACATGACGTAGTACCGAGCTATTGTACGCTCCAGCAAGTCCACGGTCTGATGTGATAACCACATAGCCCGTTTTCTTCACTTCACGGCTTTCTAGCATCGGATGACGTACGCCACTTGATCCATTTGCAATGCTTCCGACAACCTCTTGAATTTTCTCCATGTATGGAACGAATGACTTCGCATTCATTTCAGCACGGTTCAATTTCGCAGCGGAAACCATCTGCATCGCTTTTGTAATCTGCTTTGTTTTCTTAGTCGACGTAATTCTCGACTTAATATCGCGTAAAGATGCCACTCATTTCACCACCTTTTAAGCTGGCCACGGCGTTTCCGCCGCATCCCTCTTATTCAGATACTGCGAAGCTCTTTTTGAATTCTTCGATTGCACCGTTGAATTCTTTTTCATCAGGAAGAGCTTTTGTTTCACGAATTGTATTGAAAATGTCTTTCTTATTGTGTTCGATCCATGTCATCATTTCAGATTCAAAACGCTGAATGTCGCCAACTGGGATATCATCAAGGAATCCACGAGTTAGTGCGTAAAGAATAGCAACTTGCTTCTCAACTGCAAGTGGCTTGTTTAGTCCTTGCTTTAGAACTTCAACCGTACGAGCACCACGGTTCAGCTTCGCTTGAGTTGCTTTATCAAGGTCAGATCCGAACTGAGCGAATGCTTCTAGCTCACGGTATGATGCAAGGTCAAGACGTAGTGTACCCGCAACCTTCTTCATCGCTTTAATCTGAGCGGAACCACCTACACGGGATACAGAAAGACCGGCGTTAACCGCTGGACGTACACCCGAGAAGAAGAGATCAGATTGAAGGAAGATCTGTCCATCTGTGATGGAGATTACGTTAGTTGGGATATAAGCTGATACGTCACCAGCTTGTGTTTCGATAAACGGAAGGGCAGTTAGTGAACCTGCTCCTTTTGCATCACTAAGCTTCGCTGCACGCTCAAGAAGACGTGAGTGAAGATAGAATACATCCCCTGGATATGCTTCACGACCTGGAGGACGACGAAGTAGTAGGGAAAGTTCACGGTAAGCAGAAGCCTGCTTTGTTAAGTCATCGTATACAACAAGAACGTGCTTGCCGTTATACATGAATTCTTCACCCATTGTTACACCAGCATATGGTGCTAGGAAAAGAAGCGGAGATGGCTGAGATGCACCAGCTGTTACAACGATTGTGTAATCAAGGGCACCCTGCTTACGAAGCGTTTCAACAACGCCACGTACCGTAGATTCTTTCTGACCAATCGCAACGTAGATACAAATCATATCTTCGTCTTTTTGGTTCAAAATTGTATCGATCGCAATTGAAGTCTTACCAGTCTGACGGTCACCGATGATAAGCTCACGCTGTCCGCGTCCGATTGGAATAAGAGAGTCAATTGCTTTGATTCCTGTTTGAAGTGGCTCATGTACTGATTTACGATCCATAACCCCTGGTGCTGGGCTTTCGATCGGACGAGTTTTTGTTGTTCCAAGTGGGCCCTGTCCATCAACAGGTTGTCCAAGTGGGTTTACAACACGGCCAAGAAGCTCTTCACCGACTGGAACTTCCATGATGCGTCCAGTACGACGTACTTCATCGCCTTCACGAATTTCAGTGTATGGTCCAAGGATAATGATACCAACGTTGCTCTCCTCTAGGTTCTGAGCCATACCCATAACACCGTTTGAAAATTCAACAAGCTCTCCTGCCATCACGTTATCGAGACCGTGGGCACGAGCAATACCATCACCAATTTGGATAACGGTACCAACATCATCAACTTTAACATCAGTTTGATAATTTGCGATTTGCTGCTTGATCAGCGCACTGATTTCTTCAGCATTGATGCTCATGCATATTCACCCCTATCTTCTAGCTCTTCGCTGAAACTAATTCTCGTTCCATGCGTTTAAGTTTTCCGCTAATGCTACCGTCAAAGATGCGATTGCCAATACGTACTTTAATACCACCGATTAAAGTAGGATCGATCACATTCTCGATCAGAAGCGTTGTTTTGCCTACTCGTTTCGCAAATACTGCAGAGACCTTCATCTGCTCCTCTTCCGTTAGAGGCTTCACAGAATAAACTTTCGCTGCCGCTTTTTGCTGCTGCTCATAAGTAAATCTTTCAAATTGACTAACAAGATCAAAAACGATTGCAACACGCTTTCGTTCGATCAATGTAAGAAGCGTATTCATAACAGGTGCTGATAGAGAAGATCCAAAGCTTGTTTGGATAAGCTCTTTCTTCTGTGCTTCTGTAAATTTCGGATGTTCAAACACGTTCATTAGGTTCGGTGTTTGATGAAAAACATCCTTTACTACGACAAGCTCATTCTTGACTTGCTCGACGTTATCGTTCTCACGAGCGATGTCAAAAAGAGCACCGGCATAACGCTTTGCGATTACTTCAAGATCTCTACTCATTTCTGATCGCCTGCCTGATCAAGGTACTCATCGATCAGCTGCTTTTGAGCGCGCTCATCCAGTTCCTTCTCGACAACTTTTGAAGCGATCATAACGGATAGTGATGCAACCTGCTCACGTAGAGAGGCAACTGCACTTTCACGCTCACGCTTGATTTCAGCAGTAGCTGCTTCTTTCAAACGCTCAGACTCAATACGAGCCGCTTCGATCAATTCCTGACCTTTTTGGTCAGCCATTTGCTTTTGGTTCTCAAGCATAGCTTTTGCTTCCTGACGAACACGCTTCATTTCGTCGCGCTGCTCATTCAAGAATGCTTCCGCTTCTTTGCGGTTCTTCTCAGCCGCATCAATTTCGTTCGCAACGTGCTGCTCACGCTCTTTCATGATGCCCATAAGAGGTCCCCATGCAAACTTCTTTAATAATGCAAGAAGCACTAAAAATGCAAAAAGTTGGAAAATAATATCTCCTGCAGCAAATCCTGCTCCTAGAATTAAACTATTGAACACCGTGTTCACTCCCTTCAGAGGTCATACAAAACGAATGGCGAAGGTTTCATTTCGAAACTTTCTCCGCCATCATGAAACGATCCAAAATTACTATAAAGTTCTTAAATTATTGACCTAGTACGATGAAGGCAATAACAACACCGATGATCGGCAATGCTTCAACTAGTGCGATACCGATGAACATTGTTGTTTGAAGAGTTCCGCGAAGTTCTGGTTGACGAGCGATTCCCTCTACTGTACGTCCTACGATAAGACCGTTACCAATACCGGCACCTACTGCCGCTAAACCTACTGCAATTGCAGCTGCAATTAAACCCATGCTAAACTTCCTCCTTATAATTCATAAAATAGTTTTTTATATAATGAAAACTCATTGATACCTTTTTTTAATGGTCATCTGCCACTTTGTGTGCCATGTAAACCATCGTTAGCATTGTAAAGATAAACGCTTGAATTGTACCGACAAAGATACTGAATCCTTGCCATGCGAGCATAGGAAGAAAGGCTCCAAGCGCTCCAGCGAATGATGCTCCACCAAGTCCTGCGAGAAGTCCAAGCAGAATTTCACCGGCGTAAATGTTTCCGTAAAGACGTAGACCAAGTGTTAATGTATTGGAGAATTCCTCAATTAACTTAAACGGGAATAAGAATTTAAGAGGACTGAAAAATCCTTTTCCATATTCCTTAGGTCCTTTCATTTTCACACCGTAATAGTGTGTAAGAACCACGACCATCGTTGCTAGTGTTAGCGTGATTGTCGGATCTGCAGTTGGAGACTTCCACCAGAGTTCTGAATCGACTGCAATGGCGAATGGAAGACCAAGCATATTTGATACAAAAATGTACATGAGTAGCGTCATCCCAAGAAACAGGAAGCGCCCACCGGTTTTCCAGTCCATCGTACTTCCAATAAGTCCTTTAACAAAGTCCATCACCCACTCAATGAAGTTCTGCAATCCCGTAGGACGCATTGCTAACGAGCGAGTTGCTACAACAGCAAGGATAAATACAATAGCAGAAGCAATTGTAATCATAAGAACATTGGAAAGATTGAAAGTAAGTCCTAGAAAGTCATGTGTAGGTGCATGATGTTCCAACAGCTTTTCACCTCTCTTCCTACTTAAAGCGTATTTTGGATATTGAATCTATGAGAATGATAATGTAGGTGATCATTAACCCAATTACCACACCTAGCAAGCTGAAGTGTTCCGGATATCTTGTTGCAATTGCAACGGCTAGTCCAGCAACGGCCAGTCTCGTTAAAAAACCGAGTGACTTTGCCTTCTTACCCTCTGCAGCCGCTTCACCAAGACGATTAATCTTTCGGAACATATTGAATAGGTTGTAAATACTGAAAATAGTGCCAAGAATTAACCCGAGGAATAATGCTTTATATGAGGTAATTCCCCAACCCATCACGAAAATGGCGAGCAAATACAGGGTGAGTTGCATGTAACGGCGGAAACTTTGAGTATATTCTGTCATCTAATCTTCCCCTGTAAACTTATGTAGAAGACGAACCAATCCATAAATCCCTCCGCCCAAACCGAGCAAAAGGCCAATAATAAGAAAAAGTGGAAAGGTGTCGAATAGGCTGTCCATCCACTTGCCTAGGAACACCCCAGTAAGGATCGATCCAACTAGATAAGATAGAATGGTTGTATAGAGTGCCATCGCCTTCAAATCAAGCGCCCCTTTGCTATAAAGGTGAGTCATTGAAAAGCATATTTTGAGCAAATGAAAACCTTATCACTATACCCTTTGTAAGTCTACAATAGGGTGTACTTGATGTCAATGCGTTTAGGGGAAATGGTGTGATCAAATTCACAAATAGAAAAACACTCAAAAAACCCAGTAATACCAAGGATAGTAACGCTTACACGAGCAGAGATGTGTTATTTAGACGAAACAGGGAATCATTCCCTATTAAATACAGCGGAATTTGTCACCTTTTTTTCACATTTGTCGTCATCCGCACATTATTTCACCGATTCATTGAACCATTCTTGACCTTTCAGACACTCCTCTTAAATCGTGTTTCCTTACTTCCAATCAAAAAACCCCTTCCGTTTAGGGAAGAGGTTTTGGAATCCTTTATTTCGTTCCGTATAAGCGGTCTCCTGCATCACCAAGACCTGGAACAATGTATCCTTTTTCGTTTAGCTTCTCATCAAGACCAGCAATGTAAATATCAACGTCAGGGTGAGCTTCGTTCAGAAGTTCCACGCCTTCAGGTGCTGCGATCAGACACATCATTTTGATGTTTTTAGCTCCGCGCTTTTTAAGGGAGTTGATGGCTTCAACAGCTGAACCGCCTGTTGCAAGCATTGGGTCGATCACGATAAATTCGCGCTCTTCAATGTCAGCAGGAAGTTTCACGTAGTATTCTACAGGCTGAAGCGTTTCAGGGTCGCGATATAGCCCTACGTGTCCAACTTTTGCAGCTGGGATTAGTTTCAGAATGCCGTCTGTCATGCCAAGACCGGCTCTTAGAATTGGAACAAGTCCAAGCTTCTTACCAGAGAGAACTTTTGATTTCGCTTCTGTTACAGGTGTTTTCACCATCACTTCTTCAGTCGGAAGTTCTCTTGTAATTTCATAAGCCATAAGTGCTGCCACTTCGTCTACAAGTTCACGGAACTCCTTCGTTCCTGTTTTCTCATCACGAATGTATGTAAGCTTATGCTGAATCAACGGATGATCGAACACGTATACTTTACCCATCGTATGCACTCCCCTTTTCGTTTTGGTTTCGTTCCTAAATCTTCTTCGCAATTCTACATAAAAACACGGTTTGATTCAAGGCTTTATAAGATGATGAAATATTCACGCTCTTCCTATTAAGTTAGCAAGACTCTTTCTTGGTGTCGATTCGTCGTTTTTTCTCTATAAAAACGCCGGAAGTTCATAGGCTCCCGGCGTGTACATCTATATTAGTAGGAAATACTTTCGTACATTGGAAATTTATCCGTAAGTTCCTGAACACGTTTCTCTGCTTTTTGAAGCTCGTCTTCGTTCTCATGATGCTTCAATACGTCACCAATAATACTAGCGATTTCTTCCATCTCTGCTTCACCAAAGCCGCGTGAGGTAACAGCTGCTGTTCCAATACGGAGACCGCTCGTTACGAAAGGACTTTGTGGATCAAAAGGAATCGTATTCTTGTTTGTTGTAATCCCGATATCATCAAGTGCTTTTTCAGCTACTTTCCCTGTCATATCAAGACTCTGTAGATCTAGAAGAACAAGGTGATTATCGGTACCATTAGAAACAAGATTAATCCCCTCTTTTTCAAGTGCTGAAGCGAGTTTCTTCGCATTCGCAATCACTTTTTCGGAGTAAGTTTTAAACTCTTCAGAAAGTGCTTCACCAAATGCTACGGCTTTCGCTGCAATCACATGCATCAACGGACCGCCTTGAATTCCTGGGAAAATAGACTTATCAATTTTCTTCGCGAATTCTTCTTTACAAAGAATCATTCCTCCACGAGGTCCACGAAGGGTTTTATGTGTTGTTGTTGTAACGAAATGAGCATGTGGTACAGGGTTTGGATGATGACCTGTCGCCACTAGACCAGCGATATGAGCCATGTCGACCATAAGGTAAGCATCCACTTCATCCGCAATTTCACGGAAACGTTTGAAATCAATTTCGCGTGGATAAGCACTTGCACCTGCTACAATTAATTTCGGACGATGGGTTTTGGCTTTCTCAAGAACGTCATCATAGTCAATACGCTGTGATTCTTTATCTACACCATACTCGACGAAGTTATATTGCACGCCACTGAAATTAACAGGGCTTCCGTGTGTAAGATGGCCACCATGAGAAAGGTTCATTCCGAGAACAGTATCTCCCTGCTCAAGAATCGTGAAATAAACAGCCATGTTCGCCTGTGCCCCTGAGTGAGGTTGAACATTCACATGCTCCGCGCCAAAGAGCTGCTTCGCACGGTCTCTTGCAATATTTTCAGCGACATCGACATATTCACAGCCACCATAGTAACGACGACCGGGATAGCCTTCCGCGTACTTGTTCGTTAGTACTGATCCTTGCGCCTCCATAACGGCTTCTGATACAAAATTCTCTGATGCGATAAGTTCAATCTTGCTGCGCTGTCTACCAAGCTCGTCTTTCATTGCCTGTAAAAGTTCTTGATCCTGCTTTGCTAGGTTTTGCATTGATATCCCCTTTCCATCCCACACATATTTCCATTCGTCAACACGAACAGTTGTGATGCAATCTCGATTGCATTGTACCACAGAAGTTTGGATCCGTATATTACTTAAACGAACTAATTTATTGTTCGGTTTTGAGGCTAAAAGCAATGCTCATTTTTCCCAAGATATGAGGCGCGTTCTCCCCCAATGAGCTTCGGTCTTGAGCGAACCATTGTTAAGTGAGCTTCACCTATTGACGTGTGCCTACCTCGAACTGGTACTGCCACATGCCTGATGTGCATACCAATAAACGTATCGCCAATATCGATTCCTGCGTCCGCTGAAATAAACTCAACGAGAACTGGATCATTCATTTGAGCATAAGCATGCGTCGCCATCGAACCGCCTGCTCTCGCAGTCGGGATAGCCGCTACAATTTCATAACCCTTGTCATAAGCCGTTTCTCGCTCAACGACAAGCGCTCGATTTAAATGCTCACAACATTGAAAAGCAAGCTGAACACCTGTTTCTTTTTGAAACACATCAATACTTTCATAAATAGCCTCCGCTGCCGAAACGGTCCCAGCAGTCCCAATGCGCTGACCGATCACTTCGCTAGAGCTCATCCCAATGACGAGCAAGTGACGATCTGTCAGACGGGCATCTTTCTGAAGGTCTGAGAGCGCTTCAAGCGTATGCCGAGTAATTTGACGCGCTGTTTGTTCATCCACAGGTAACGCCCCCCTTATTCTTTTACTTCGTATTCTGTAATTTTGCCGACTCTTCTAGCATGGCGTCCTGCTTCATAGTCGGTTTCAAGCCAGACCTTGGCAATCTCCGTGGCAAGGCCAGGGCCAATGATACGTTCGCCCATCGCAAGAACATTGGAATCGTTGTGTAGTCTAGTCGCTTTCGCACTAAAAAGATCATGTACGAGCGCACATCGGATACCATTGACTTTATTTGCTGCAATCGACATTCCAATCCCTGTTCCGCAAATCAATATGCCGCGATCCGCTTCTCCTGAAGCTACTTTTTCTGCGACAGGAATCGCATAATCGGGGTAGTCCACGGAATCGTGACAATCACACCCAAGATCGATGACCTCCATACCAAGCTCCTGAATTACTTTGATGATGTCACCCTTAATGTTAACGCCCGCATGATCTGCACCTATGGCTACTTTCATTCTTACCCCTCCATGTCTTCTTGACGGATCCGTTCCATCATTTGCTCAATCGCTGTCTCAATTTCTGTATAAGTTGTTCGATACTGTTCTATTGTACCGCCAAATGGATCGGATATATCCATTGAAGGCAAACCTTGTTCAAGCGCTTGCAATTCTCCAAGATCTTTTTTCATTTCCGCTTCGAATTGATTGCGCTTCTGCTGTTCATCTTCTCCTGTAACGTTTTGGATCTCATGATGAAAAGCCGCTCGCTTCATTTCAATCTCAGCCGCTTTCTCTTGATAAGAATCGTATTTCTTCTCATCTTCTGTTGCTGCATATTCTTTTAATGTATAAACCTTATCAGCTAGCTCTGGAAAATCACGAAGTACAAGTGCTTTGTGACTACTAGTCATCGTAAGAAGGAGATCGCTCCATTCTGCTAACTGTCGATCTAGCATTTTTGCCGTATGGGCAAATGGAACATTTTTCTCTTCTAGAAGTATTTCAACCTGACGACTCGCAGGAGCACCGTTCGCTGCAAAAACACCTGCTGATTTCGCTTCAACTTCTTTGCTTTTATTTTTTAGAATCACTTCCGCCATTGGACTGCGGCATGTGTTACCTGTGCATACAAATAAAACTCTCACCATGTCCACTTCCCTTCTCCTCCTATTATGAGAGATGAAGGGGGATAAATCCACCCTCTATCGCCCAACCGTTATTGTGAAAAAATATGGGAATTACGAAACCTTTTTGTTATCTGCACGTAATACTTGTTATAAGAAAATCGAGGGGGGAAGTTAGATGTCACAAAGAAAAATTGTCATCCTGTCAGGTGCGGTTGTTCTATTTCTTATCCTGGGGGTCATTCTAGTTACAAGCTGGTATACAGTGGATGAATCAGAGCAAGCTGTCATTATGACATTTGGGAAAGTAGATGAAGAAATAAGCGAGGCTGGTCTTCATTTTAAACTGCCATGGCCGATCCAACAGGTGGATATTTTACCAAGAGAGACGTTCAGCTTAACGTTTGGATATGATGAGGAAGATGGAGAAATTGTGGATTTTCCAGAGGAAACAAAAATGGTAACTGGAGATGAAAACATCGTACTCGCCGACCTGGTTGTGCAATGGCGAATTACGAATCCTAAACAATATTTGTACTACTCTGATGAACCGAAAGAAATTCTCTATAATGCTACATCCGCTTCATTAAGAGGTGTGATCGGTAGCTCAGAAATAGACGAAGCCCTTACGTCAGGTAAAGCGGAAATCGAAGGAAATGTTCGCGATATTCTCACCCAATTAATTGATCGTTACGAAATAGGAATTTCCATTCTTGATGTGAAGCTTCAAGACGTTGAACTGCCAAATGATGAAGTACGTAAAGCGTTCACAAACGTCGTCGATGCCCGTGAACAAAAAGAAACGACAATCTACGGTGCGAAGAAATACAAAAACCAGGAGCTCAATGTTGTAGAAGGTCAAAAGGATGCTCGTATTTCGAAAGCTGAGGGTGAAAAGGCTCAGCGAATCGAGCAAGCCCGTGGTGACGTTGCTACCTTCAATGCTCTTTATAATGAATATAAAACCAATCCTGATATTACAAGACAGCGCCTTGTGTTAGAGACGTTAGAAGAAGTTCTTCCTGATACGAAAATTTACATTACCGACGAAGGTGGAGACACCGTCAAATACTTACCGATTCAGCCAGCAAAAGAAAAAACAGCTGAAACCCCAAAGCCAAAGGAGAGTGAAAAGAATGAGTGAGAACGTTTTTAATATGGATGAACACCGGCGTAAGATGAGTCCTAGAAAAATTGTAAAAACCGCAATACTTATCGTTCTCCTTCTCATTATGATTGGCGGGCTTTTCAGCACACTATTTGTTGTAAAGGAAGGCGAGTACAAGGTCATTCGTCAATTTGGTGACGTCGTTAAAATCGAAACAGAACCCGGACTAAAATTTAAAGTACCGTTCATTCAGTCAGTTACGACGCTACCAAAGTATCAAATGCTTTACGATGTCAATCCAGAGGAAATTACAACGAAAGATAAAAAGAGGATGACTGTGGATAACTACGCCGTTTGGTCTGTCAGCGATCCACAAGATATGATCACTAATGCACGAACAATTGAAAATGCCGAAGCGAAAATGGGTGAATTTATTTTCTCAGTCATCCGATCTGAGCTCGGTCAGCTTGAATATGAGGAAATCATAAACGAAGAGAAATCTAACCGTGGTAGCTTCAACGATAACGTTCGGGAGCGAGTAAATGAACTCCTCGATCGCGATGCGTACGGCATTCAGGTAACGGATGTGCGCATGAAGCGCACCGACCTCCCTGACGCAAACGAACAGTCCGTTTTCCAGCGAATGATTTCAGAGCGTGAATCCAAAGCACAGGAGTATTTATCTCAAGGTGACGCGGATTCCGATCGAATCAAGGCGGAAACAGATAAAGAGGTCGATACCATAATTGCTAAAGCAGATGCCGATGCGGAAGAAATTCGCGCAGAGGGAGAATCTGAAGCGGCTAAAATCTACAACAAAGCATTTAGTAAAGATCCTGAATTCTACGAGCTTTATCGCACGCTTGAGTCGTATAAAACGACTTTGAACGACGAAACAGTGATCATGCTCCCAGCAAACTCTCCTTATGCGAGGCTTTTACAGGGGATAACGGAGTAATTCAGCTTATCTTAAGCTTCAGGGAGGGTGTCCGCAAGTACCTTAGCCTTCCCTGGAGCTTTTTATTGGCTGAAATTTGGATTTATTGGCCAAACACACTTAACTGCACATTACAAAATCAAAAGCTTCAGCCCAAACCCAAATAGTATGCAACCGCCGAGAAGTTCGCTGTACGAGCCGATCCAGCTCTGAAATTTCCGACCCATCATTAAGCCTGACCACGTTAAGAGCATGCTAATAAGCCCAAATAATAAGATCGTGATAACCACTCTTGCACCGTAAATGCCAAGACTTAGCCCAACGGAAAAGCTATCAAGACTAACGCTTAAAGAAAAAATAAGTAAACCAAACCCCACTGGAGTGACAAATGGTTTATCGCTCGATGAAAGTGATGATAGTCCCATTTGAATACCTAGTAAAAGCAATAGACCGCCGCCGATCATTGTTGCAATCGTGCCAAAATGCTCGGAAAGCACGCGCCCGATGATCATGCCGGCAAGTGGCATCCCCATATGAAATAGTCCGATCACAACGCCGATTTTGGCAATTTGGCGAAGCCGGAGCGGGATCATACCCATGCCTAGTCCAACTGAAAAAGCATCCATGCCGAGAGCAAATGCCATTATACTTAACGTTGCGAGCTCACCAATTAATGCAGTGGAAAACATTTCATCTCCTCCCGGGACGTGCTATTCAACTTTTATGCACGTCCTCTTGAAAATAGAAGGGAAAGGAGGAATAATAGGTTAAGAAGGGCTCGTTAAGGGTAATGTTCTAGTATGGAATGAGCCGAAATGGAGGAACTAATTAGATGAGCGTTCACAAAGGTATTTCAAATCAGCTTAATGAAAAAAATCGTGAAATTAAATTGTTTATTCAGTTAGATAAAGAGCGCGAAGCAGCGATTGCTCATGCTGTTGAACAATGTGAAGCGAACAAATCTTATACAACTGAACGGATCAATGAACTTTCACTTCAAATTAATGAACTTGCTAAACAAGGAAGTATCCCTACACGAACTTACGTAACAACGAAAATGGTAGAAGAGTTTGTGGAAAAGAAACGCAATAATAATTAGCCTCGATGAAAAAACCCGCTCAAATGAGCGGGTTTTTACTATTCTTTCATCACACGATTGTTTGCAGCTTTTGATAGCCGGTTCATAACCGCTGCTCCTACTCCCTCATGTGTGAATATTTCGCTATAAATTTCATCCACATCGGATTCATCGAACTGCCTCAATACATCATAAAGACGATTCGCTACAGAAATAAGGTCATCTCTTGATCCACATGGAATGATGATATCTGCTTGATATAATGACTTTGATTCCTCTGTTGCGAGGATGCCTATTTTCAATCCTTCTGCTCTACGCTTGTCCACGATCGTTTGCAAATGCTTTTCTGAGCCATCCACAAGCGTAACAGGAGCTGTCGGTGCATAGTGTTTGTACTTTACACCAGGAGACTTTGGCTTTTGGCGATCATCACTTAATGCTGGATCAACCTTCACTTCGCCGACCACTTCTTCTAACTGCTCCTTCGTGACACCACCTGGACGGAGAATTGTCACGACATCTCCAGAACAGTCCACAACAGTAGACTCAAGACCAACACCAGTCGACCCTCCATCCACAATGCCAGCGATCCTTCCGCTCAAATCATGAATGACATGATCGGCTGACGTCGGACTTGGTTTGCCTGATAGATTCGCGCTTGGCGCTGCAAGAGGTAAGTTCGCAGCTTTTAATATGGCCAGTGCTACAGGGTGATTTGGCATGCGAATGGCTACCGTATCGAGTCCCGCTGTTACATTTCTAGCCACACTCTGTCCACCAGGTAAAACAATTGTTAGTGGTCCCGGCCAAAATGCATCCATCAGATCATCCGCTTGCTTCGGAATACTCGTTACTAACTTTTCCACATGTGGACGAGAGGCAACGTGCACAATAAGCGGATTATCTGCCGGCCGTCCCTTCGCTTGGAAAATTTTTGCGACGGCTTCTTCAGATAAAGCATTCCCACCAAGCCCATAGACCGTCTCAGTAGGAAAAGCAACGACTTCATTTTGTTTTAAACATTCTGCTGCTTCCACAATTTGTGGATAACTTTTTTCGCTACCCACATTTTCATCCACATACCAAACATTTGTGTGGATACCTTCCATGTTATACACCTTCTTATATCATAAATGCTAATAAGCCCGGTTATTTCGGGGAGATATGTGATCTTTCCACAGGATTCTACACGATTCGTAAAAACGCTTCCTTCGTCTTATTACACTAATATCCACATTGTGTGGATAAGGAATGCTTGTTTTGTGTATAACCTTGTTGATGAGATCCCCTACGTTAACCGTTTTCTCATAATCACTCGCTGATCTGAATGATTTGTAAATAACTCATTTGTCTTCAACGTTGTCGGGATATTTTCTACAGGAATTGTCGAGAAACCGAAAACTTGAAAGAAAAAGGATTCTTCTTTTGACGTAAGGTATAACTCGTCCAATTGGTTTTTCTTCGCCAATTGAATCACCTGATCAAAGAAACGTAGCAAACGCTCTGAGGTGGATTCGGAGCTGTTTAAGACGAGAGCTCTAAGTAAACCTGCATTACCAAACGTTTCAAGGGCAATGACACCGAATAGCTCCTTCTCTTCTGATTCTGCGATAAGGAAGGACTCAATCTTAGGTAGCCCGTCCACTTCGAGTCCAGAGCGTTTCACAAAATCCCAAACGGCGGCGACATCTTCAGTAGTTGCTTTTCTAACTAGAAACAATTGAATCTTCCTCCTTCAAATTCTTTTTTGAGCACAATACCGTTCTGTTATGGTCTTATGCTTTGAAGGAGGAAAATAGACCTTTTAACTGAAAATCCCTTTAATCCATTCAACAATCGTATCAATTATTTTGACGAGGAAGAATTCAACTTCTACTTCTTCAGATGGTTCTTCCACTACATCACTTTCAGCTTGGACGGCATCACCATTTGAGAAATCAAGAAAGCAAAGCGGTGGAAACAGTACGCACCACCAGTTATCCCCAAGCCCTTCACCAATCGTAATGAGCACAGCTTCGTAATCACCTGCTGGATACACGAAGTCGCCATAAAGCTTCGTTGGAAAAGCCACTTCTCCGAACGTAACGGAAAAAGATTCACGACTACCGATCATTTCTAATTGCTTGCTTACGATGGCTTCAATCTCGGCCAGACGACTTTTAATCACATGACGAGATTCTTCAATAGAAGTTAGATCAGCAACCCATTCATTAATCGATTCATTGACTTCATCACGAATGCTGCGTTTCACGGTTTGATCTTCATTGCTATTGCTATTGGCTAAAATGCGAAGACGAATCGCTTCGTCTGGAATAACCTGTTGATTTGCTGTTACTATTCCCGAACTCTGGAGACTTGAAGCAAGAATAAAAAATGAGATTAATAGATTAATAAGTCCTCTTTGATTCATCTTGTATCCCGTCCCTTCTAGCTCTCATTCTGGCCAGAATCGAACGTTTTAAACGTAGAACTCTTCACCAGAATGCGAGTAGAATCGACAGGGTTATTTTACAACACCAAATACCATCCGTTCTTTCCCACTAATATCTTTCACAACTTCCACTTCAATGTCCTCACCAAAAGAGGATTCAAGCATTGTAGCAACGGTTCTCGCCTGCTTTTCTCCTACTTCAAATCCAATTAATCCTGGAGACGAGATCAAACTAGGGAGACCTTCCGCAAGTCTTCGATAAAGCTCATATCCATCTTCTCCTCCAACGAGTGCCTGAATAGGTTCATGATCTCGAACCAACGGGTCAAGAGTTGCGTATTCTTCTTCAGAAATATACGGAGGATTTGAGACAACGATATCAAGCTTACGTCCTGCTAACGGCTGAAGTAGATCGCCATGAAGAAACGAGATTGGCACCTCAAGCTGTCGCGCATTTTCCTTCGCAACTTCTAGAGCATCTTCAGAAATATCGACCGCAGTGACTTCTCGATTTTGAAGTTCAAGCGCTAGACTGATTGCAATTGCCCCACTTCCCGTTCCAATGTCAGCAATCGTTGCCTTTGTCGGATCGAGAAATAGCTTCTTCAATCTTGTAAGGATGCCTTCCACAAGCTCTTCTGTTTCAGGTCTTGGAACGAGAACATGATGGTTGACCCGATACGTTCTACCATAGAACTCTTCCTTTTCGACAATGTGCTGAACAGGAATGCCGCTTGCATGCTCCTGGATTTTTTCTTCAAAACTTTCATAATCAGGCATTTCGTCTTGCATTCGAAGGAGCAATTCCGTTCTCGTTACATTTAACTCATGCTTAATCAGCCACTCAGCTGCTGACGCTTCACGTCCATGCTTCTCTAAAAAAGAAGAAGCCCATTTAAGGGCTTCGAATACAGTCTTCATAAGGTCACTCCCCAGCTTCTGCCATTAAGCGCGTTTGCTCTTCTGTAATTAGCGCATCAATGAACTCATCAAGCTTCCCTTGAAGAATCTGGTCAAGTTTCTGAATCGTTAAGTTAATTCTATGATCCGTCACGCGGTTTTGTGGGAAGTTATACGTACGGATTCGTTCGGAACGGTCGCCCGTTCCAACAGCGGATTTACGGTTATCGTCATACTCTTTCTGTGCTTCTTGTTGGAACTTATCATACACACGAGCACGAAGAACCTTCATCGCTTTTTCTTTGTTCTTAATTTGTGACTTCTCATCCTGACACGATACAACAACACCTGTTGGCGTATGGGTTAAGCGAACAGCTGACATCGTTGTATTAACACTTTGTCCACCTGGTCCACTTGAAGTAAATGTATCAACACGAATGTCTTTGTCATGGATTTCAACTTCCACTTCTTCCGCTTCAGGAAGCACGGCTACTGTTGCCGTAGACGTGTGAATACGTCCACCTGATTCTGTTGAAGGAACACGCTGCACTCGGTGTGCGCCGTTTTCATACTTCATTTTGGAATATGCGCCGGCACCGTTGATCATAAAGATAATTTCTTTATAACCACCTAGCTCCGTTGAACTATATTCGATGACTTCAGACTTCCAACCTTGCATTTCAGCAAAGCGGCTGTACATTTTGTACAAGTCACCAGCAAATAATGCGGCTTCGTCTCCACCCGCAGCTCCTCGAACTTCGATAATTACGTTCTTCTCATCGTTCGGATCTTTAGGAAGGAGTAGCACTCGTAAGCGCTCTGCATACTCTTCTTCTTGTGGTGTAAGCTCTGAAAGCTCTGCCTTCACCATTTCACGCATTTCTGCATCTTTTTCTTCCTCAAGCATCGCCTTCGCGTCTTGAATGCCTTCGAGAATTTCCTTATATTCACGATACACCTGAACGGTTTCCTCAAGGCTAGCTTGCTCTTTGGAATATTCGCGGAGTTTCGTCGTGTCATTAATGACTTCTGGATCACTCAACAACTGATTTAACTTATCATAACGTTCTTCTACAATTTCTAAACGGTCTAACAAGATCTTTCACCTCGTTTTCGTTGCATAACATTCTAATTATAGTATAGGACATTTCGCCAGTCAAAAGCAAAAATAGCTTTAACATCATTTTTTAAGGGTAAACTGAAAGTAGGCTAGACTGAACGATTAGGAAAGGGGCTGCTTATAGATGAAGTTTGTTATTATTGGCGGAGATGCGGCTGGTATGAGTGCAGCAATGCAAATTATTCGAAACGATGAGGAAGCGGAAGTTGTGACGCTTGAAAAGGGAGATATTTATTCGTATGGCCAATGCGGGCTACCTTATGTCATTAGCGGAAAAATTGAATCTACGGATAAACTGATTGCAAGATCCGTCGATACATTTCGAGAAAAGTATGGAATTGACGCACGTGTCTACCATGAGGTTACAAACGTTGATACTGAAAACAAAATTGTAAAAGGAATCAATTTAAAAACGAATGATCACTTTGAAGAAAATTACGATAAGCTCCTGATCGCTACAGGAGTAAGTCCTGTTAAACCAAACTGGGAAGGCATCGACCTTAACGGCATACATACATTAAAGACCATTCCCGATGCTGAAAAAGTGATAAAAGATCTTGATGATTCCGTACAAAATGTGGCGGTCATTGGCGGTGGATACATTGGACTCGAAATGGCCGAAACGTTCCGTGAACTCGGTAAAAATGTACGCATCATTGAGTTAGGACCGCACCTTGCCAGTATTTTTGATGACGATATGGCTAAGCTTATACACGAAGAAGCCGAGCAAAACAGTGTTTCGGTTCATACAAATGAAGGCGTTCAGTCTTTCAAAGGGGATAAGCGCGTCAAAAAAATCGTGACTGACAAAGGAGAATATGATGCAGACCTTGTTCTCGTCTCAGTCGGCGTCAAACCGAATACTGGTTTCCTCAAAGAATGCGGTCTTCATACAACTTCTAACGGTGCTATTCAGGTGAACCGCTACATGCAAACAAGTAAAGAGGACGTATATGCAGCTGGAGACTGTGCGACGCATTATCATCGCATTAAAGAACGAGATGACTTTGTTCCTCTTGGCACAACGGCAAATAAGCAGGGGCGCATTGCTGGTCTTAACATGATTGGGCAACCAAACACATTTAAAGGGATTGTCGGCACTTCTGTTATTAAATTTTTCGGATTAACTCTTGGCCGCACAGGCCTTTCTACTAACGAAGCAAAAGAATTAAATTTACCATTCTCAAGCTGCTCAACCGAGGCAACTGACATTGCGGGTTACTACCCAGAAGCTCGTGAACTTTGCGTGAAAATTATTTTCCGAGATGATAACGAACGAATTATCGGTGGACAGTTTATTGGAAAGTACGGCGTTGATAAGCGAGTTGATGTGCTTGCAACGGCTCTTTACCACCAGATGACGCTTCATGACATTGAAGATCTTGATCTCGCTTATGCTCCGCCTTACAATAGCGTATGGGATCCATTGCAACAGGCAGCCCGACGTGCCCAGCACTAAACATATAAAACAAAACAACCCTCTCGTATGAGAGGGTTTATCTTGCTCGCACATGAATTTTGTATCTGGGTACGGCTTGATAAATTTTAGCAGCGAGGTTTTTTTTCTGTTCATTTAAACTCGCATCATTTTTATTGCTAAATTTCACATTGACCCACGCGTGATTTCCTGTAATTGAAACGACTCCAGCATCGTAACCTTCTGTCTCGACGACTTCACGAATCTTATCTTGATCGTCACTAATTGTTGGCTTATCAACACTCATATTGCGATAAGACTGAGGATTTAAGTTAATATCTGTGTTTAAATTCTGACCTTCTCCCGCTTGTCCATCCGCCTCTGGTGGCTTTAATGGCGAACAAGCAGCTACAAGTAAAAGGAATGCAATCATCAAAGTTGAAGCCTTTCTCATCAGTCAGTCACCTCCTCGTTTTAAGGTGCCCAAAGATGACAGGTTAGATTCTCCTTCTCTCCTTCTATCGAAATGAAACCAGATGTTTTCGCGCATTAAAAAAGCCCGGTTTCCCGGACTTATTTTGATATTTGCTGCTCTTTATTGTCTCGCGCCGTTGGTTTCCCTGGTACTTTGTGACAATGACGACAGCGTGGTTCATAGGATTCTGACGCACCAACAAGGATAATTGGATCCTCATAATGCGCGGGCTTCCCATCAATCAAACGCTGGGTACGGCTTGCTGGAGAACCACATACAACACAGATTGCTTGTAGCTTCGTAACTGATTCAGCAACCGTAAGAAGCTTAGGAACTTGCCCGAATGCTTCGCCGCGAAAATCCTGGTCCAGTCCTGCGACGATTACACGAACGCCTTCATCAGCAAGCTGCTGAGCCACATCTACGATTTCTTCATCAAAAAACTGTACTTCATCTACCGCAACCATATCTGTATCCTCTGAGACGCGGTCCAGGATCGCTTGTGAATGATCAACTGGGACAGCGATAACGGACATTCCATTATGAGACACAACAGATTCTTCGCTGTATCTATCATCAATTTTAGGCTTGAACACCTGGACTTTTTGCTTTGCATAAGTCGCTCGCTTCACTCGACGAATCAATTCTTCCGACTTTCCGGAAAACATACTTCCGCAAACAACCTCAATCCAGCCGCTGTGCTTCATGACATGCATTCAACCGCTTCTCCTTTCTCCAGCATAAGCATTAAAAAATGACTGATCAGCACAGTCTTTATTTTGCGTATACTTTCATCCAATTATTGATTTTAAACGTTTATAATTTCATCGGGTATGATCTCACTCATTGACTTACTCACTTGTAGGAAGAAACGAGTGAGCAAATTTATTTGCTCGAGCCGTTTCTTCCTACAAGTGCGGAGGTGAGTCAAAAATCTTCCCCTACCTTATAAAAAAAGCGTTGTTTCCACTAAGAATATTGAGTAAAAAAACAGGCAAGGAGTAAAAACTTGCCTGTTCTATCATTAACCTTTTAGGTTGTATTTTCTTCTAAACTTATCTACGCGTCCACCAGCGTCATTAAACTTCTGACGTCCAGTATAGAACGGGTGACATTCAGAGCAAACCTCTACGCTGACGCCGTCCTGTTTTGTAGATCCAGTTTCGAATTCGTTACCGCAAGCACATCTAACTTTGATGTTTTCATAACCAGGATGAATTGCTTGTTTCATGAATTTCATCTCCTTCCGCCCTGATTCCTGAGGAACCAGAGTTAAATGAAGCTAAAAGGCATGACCTTTTAGCTTCTGCACACATAGAAGTATTATAGCAGGGAGGTAGAGACAATGCAATTGATCATCCTGTGACGAAACAATCCCTAATTAGCGAGATGAACCGCTTTTTTCTTTCTCAAATAGATCGAAAAATTCTTTGTTTTCCTTTGTTTTCTTAAGGCGTTTCAAGAAATTATCAACGAATTCAAATGAGTCATCCATGCTCTTACGGATTGTCCAAAGCATTTCAAGCTGTTCTTTTGGAAGAAGTAGCTCTTCTTTACGCGTGCCAGAGCGACGAATATCAATCGCTGGGAAGACACGTCGTTCTGCAAGACGTCGATCAAGATGCAATTCCATGTTGCCTGTTCCTTTGAATTCTTCATAAATGACATCATCCATACGAGAGCCTGTTTCCACAAGAGCTGTCGCTAAGATCGTCAAGCTTCCACCTTCTTCGATGTTTCTTGCCGCACCAAAGAATCGTTTTGGACGATGGAAAGCAGCAGGATCAATACCACCTGAAAGTGTACGTCCACTTGGAGGAATTACAAGGTTATAAGCACGAGCAAGACGTGTAATACTATCAAGAAGAATCACAACGTCTTTCTTATGCTCAACAAGACGCATAGCTCGCTCTAGCACAAGCTCAGCTACTTTAATGTGATTATCCGGCGTTTCATCAAAAGTTGAATGAACAACATCGCCATCAACAGAACGCTCGATATCCGTTACTTCCTCAGGACGCTCATCAATGAGAAGCACGATAAGTTCTGTGTCAGGATGATTCGTTGTAATGCTGTTAGCAATTTCTTTCAGCAACATTGTTTTCCCTGCTTTTGGGGGAGCTACGATCAAACCACGCTGTCCAAAGCCGACAGGCGAGATCATATCAATGATACGAGTTGAAAGGTTGCCTGATTTGTTCTCAAAGTTCATTCTCTTCTCAGGATACAGCGGCGTTAGCGCTGGGAAATGCACGCGTTCTTTAGAAGAATCAGGGTCTTCTCCATTTACTGCGGCTACGTGTAAGAGACCGTAGTAGCGCTCATTTTCTTTAGGCGGTCTTACTTTACCCGATACGCGATCACCGTTACGTAAATCGAATCGACGAATTTGTGAAGCGGAAATATAAATGTCTTCTGCACTAGCTGAGTAGTTAATCGGTCGTAGGAATCCAAATCCTTCAGAGGAAATAATCTCTAGAATACCTTCCATGAAAAGAAGGCCAGATTGTTCAGCCTGCGCTTTCAATATGGCAAATACAAGTTCTCGCTTGTTCAACTTGCTATAGTATGAGACTTTGTATAGTCTTGCCTGTTCATATAGATCTTTTAACGTCATTTGTTCTAATTCTGATATATTTACTGCCATGTTGACACCACACTTTTTATATAATAATAGGTTTGACCCTAACGGCTGGAAAATGATATGAGTGCGCAAAGAGGTTTGCTTTCACAACGTAAGTACGTTGTATAGAGTTGACCAATTTGACGGTTGAGAAAATAAATAAAGAGAGAAAGAGTTTGTTGAGATCCTGTGAGAGGCTATCCATTCAGGCATCTCTTAAGTGAGAGTAGAGGAAGTGCACAACGAAGGTGTTGCTTAGCAATCGTTACTCTGATAATTCTCGGCTTGTTCGAGCGTCATCTTTGGCTCATGATCAACTTGCAAAAGAAAGCACGGCGAGTATAAGTACCTCTTCTCCACAGATCGAATGAGCCAGGATTAGTTTACTATCTATTTCGTTCACATTATAGTTTCGGTAACTAAACGTACTAACAATAATACAGCACCTTATAGTTTTACCAGATTCCTTAGGAATATTCAACATGTAAAAACCAATGTTGCATGAGATCTCGCTTACTTTATAGTGATTTAAGGTCGAATGACCAGATCAGGCTTCTTTTGTAAACTATGTTTTCCGTCTATGAAACGAACTGTTCCTGACTTTGCACGCATAACAACGGATTGCGTTGTACCAGAAGTTCCCTGGAACCTAACTCCCTTTAACAATTCACCATCAGTAACACCTGTCGCTGCAAAAATGGCGTCATCGCCCTTCACAAGATCTTCCATATGAAGCACGCGGGAGACGTCTTCAATCCCCATTTCTTTACACCTGCTTAATTCTTCCTCATTTTGCGGTAGCAGCTTACCCTGTATTTCTCCACCAAGACATTTCAGTGCTACTGCAGCAAGGACACCCTCTGGTGCTCCACCAGATCCAAACAAAATATCGACGCCCGTATCATCAAACGCTGTGTTAATTGCTGCTGCTACATCTCCATCAGAAATAAGCTTAATTCTAGCTCCGGCAGAACGCACTTCTTCTATAATCTTTTCGTGGCGCTTACGGTCTAATATGACCGCCACGCAGTCTTCAATATTTTTTCCTTTTGCTTCAGCTACTGCTTTTAGATTCTCGTGTACGGAGGCATTAATATCGATTTTCCCTACTGCTTTTGGTCCAACTGCGATTTTGTCCATATACATGTCAGGAGCATGAAGAAGATTTCCGTGATCGGCTACCGCTAGAACAGCGAGGGCATTCCATGTTCCTGCCGCAACAATATTTGTTCCTTCTAAAGGATCAACAGCAACATCGACACGCGGACCATATCCAGTTCCAAGCTTTTCACCGATATAAAGCATTGGTGCTTCATCCATCTCGCCTTCTCCGATGACAACTGTTCCTTTCATCGGAACCGTATCAAAAACGTCACGCATAGCAGTCGTTGCAGCATCATCTGCTTCTTCTTTCTTGCCTCTTCCCATCCAACGCGCTGAAGCAAGCGCAGCTGCCTCGGTCACTCTAACAAGTTCCATCGATAAACTTCTTTCCATCATGCTTCCCCCTAAGTTTACACGATCTCTATTTTTTAAACGCTTACACGAAAAGATGACAGAATGGCGGCTTTCACCGCCTGTTCTGCATTCTTAAGAGCTTTCCACTTCTTTAAGCTCTTCTTGATCTAATTTCTCACGCCAGACTCTCGCGCCAAGATTGCTCAGCTTTTCTACAAGTCGTTCATACCCACGATCAATGTGCTCAAGTCCTGAAACTTCTGTAACGCCTTCTGCCATTAATCCAGCAACGACAAGGGCAGCACCAGCTCTCAGATCAGAAGCACGCACCTTCGCACCTTGAAGCTTAACAGCTCCATTAATGATGGCAGACCGTCCTTCCACCTTCACATTCGCACCCATTCGGCGAAGTTCATCAATGTGCTTAAACCTTGCGCCATAAATCGTATCGGTCACAATGCTACTACCCTCTGCGTTCGTTAAGAGCGATGTAAACGGCTGCTGTAAGTCTGTTGGGAAGCCAGGATAGACGAGTGTCTTCAGGTCAACGCCTTTCCAGCCTTCGCGTGGTGAACGAATATAAACCTGGTCTTCATTCGTCTCTACCTTTACACCCATCTCACGCAGTTTCGCGATAAGTGACTCAAGATGTTGCGAGATGACATTATCGATGACGACTTCGTCTCCCATCGCCGCTGCCATAATCATGTAAGTGCCCGCCTCTATGCGGTCAGGTATGATCGAGTGGTAACAGCCACTTAGCTCGTCAACACCATCGATACGAATGACGTCTGTCCCTGCTCCTTTGATCTTCGCTCCCATACTAGATAACAGTGTGGCAACATCAATAATTTCTGGTTCTTTCGCTGCGTTTTCAATGACTGTCCGTCCTTTTGCACGAACGGCTGCAAGCATAATATTAATCGTAGCTCCTACACTTACAACGTCAAGGTAAATACGGGCCCCTCTCAGTTCATCAGCACGAAGGTAAATTGCACCTTGCTCATTTGTTACTTTTGCACCAAGAGCTTCAAATCCTTTAATATGCTGATCAATCGGACGCGGTCCAAGGTTACAACCGCCTGGAAGTCCGATAACCGCTTTATTAAAACGACCCAACATCGCACCCATCAAGTAATAAGAAGCACGTAGCTTCTTTACTTTTCCATTCGGCAGTGGCATGGCAATCATGTCCTGTGGATTCACAGTTAATGTATTTCCATCAAGCTCAGCTTGTCCTCCGATTTCCTCTAGTAAATCACGGAGAATTCCCACGTCAGAAATGTTCGGCAAATGATCAATTGTGACAGTGGAATCTGCTAGAATAGCCGCCGGAATTAATGCAACCGCACTATTTTTGGCGCCGCTCACTTGAACTGTACCGCTTAATCGGTGGCCTCCAGCGATCATCAACTTTTCCATAACGGTCTCCCTTCTTCGTCCGCATCTCATTCCTGTTCATGTTTCTGTCGAATTTTGATACTTCTTAAGAATAGTATGGGCAAAAACAG
The DNA here is from genome assembly GCF_056173645.1 of Anaerobacillus sp. QJM3NY_32. Lineage (NCBI taxonomy): Bacteria > Bacillati > Bacillota > Bacilli > Caryophanales > Bacillaceae > Anaerobacillus > Anaerobacillus sp. QJM3NY_32. The sequence goes on from NZ_CM149684.1 coordinate 4,092,628, forward strand.
GAAGTTCATGCCAATTTAATATGACTATTTATTTGCTTTCTTCGCTTCTTCCCAGTCAGAAAGGAATTGATCAATCCCTTTATCAGTTAGCGGGTGTTCTAGCATCTGAAGAACGACCTTAAGTGGCATTGTGCCAATGTCAGCGCCACGAAGAGCCGCTTCTGTTACGTGCATTGGGTGACGAATGGATGCAGCAATAATTTCAGTCTCAATTCCATGTACCGCAAACAGTTCGGAGATTTCAGAGATGAGATCAAGACCATTTTGGCCAATATCATCAAGACGTCCAAGGAATGGCGAAACGTAAGACGCACCAGCACGTGCTGCAAGCAAAGCCTGGTTAGCAGAGAAAACAAGCGTTACGTTTGTTTTAATTCCTGCTTCGTAGAATGCTTTGACCGCCTTCATCCCTTCACGATTCATTGGAACCTTTACTGTAATGTTTGGTGCAATTTCAGCTAATTGTTTTCCTTCTTCAATCATTTCTTCAGCAGTTGTTGAAACAACCTCTGCACTAACAGAGCCAGATACTAGGCTTGTAATTTCACGAAGACGATCATGGAAATTCACCTTTTCTTTCATAACAAGAGATGGATTCGTAGTTACTCCAGCTACTACTCCCATATCGTGTGCTTCTTTAATATCATTCAGGTTTGCAGAATCTATGAAAATTTTCATTATGTTCGTCCTCCTTTAATTTTAGAAAGCGGTTACGAGAAAGATTTTAACATATTTTGTTTTAAGTTAGCTGATTTGATTGTAAATAAATGAAAAATAGTCGCAAGGTAGTAGTTAGGGGATTAAAAAACGGAAATCAGAAACCGCTCATAATAGAGCGGTTTTGATGATCCGATTTTAAGAAGTTATTACGCTTTGTTAGAAGAACCAAACTCACGCATTTTGCCGATTACTGTTTCTTTAATCGCGTCACGTGCTGGTCCCATGTATTTACGAGGATCGTAAAGATCTGGCTTTTCTTCAAGTACAGAACGAACTGCTTTAGCAGAAGAAAGTTGGCTCTCAGTGTTCACGTTAATTTTAGCATGTCCAAATTTGATCGCTTTTTTAACGTCAGCAGTTGGAATACCAGTACCACCGTGAAGTACTAGAGGAACACCAGTCATTTTGCTGATTGTTTCCATGCGGTCGAATCCTAGGTTAGGCTCGCCTTTGTAAGGGCCGTGAACAGAACCAAGTGCAGGTGCGAAGCAATCTACACCAGTTTCGTTGATAAGGCGCTCACACTCTTCAGGGATTGCGTATGCAGCTTCAGCATCGTCAACGATAAGATCGTCTTCTTGTCCGCCAATGCGTCCAAGCTCAGCTTCAACAGAAACACCAACTGCATGTGCAGCTTCTACTACTTTTGTAGTTAGAGCGATGTTTTCGTCTAGTGGGTAATGAGAACCGTCGATCATAACAGAAGTGAATCCAGCGTTGATCGCTTGCATACACTTCTCGAAGCTAGAACCGTGGTCAAGGTGAATAGCAACTGGTACTGTAACCTTGTACTCTTCCATAAGCGCTTCTACAATTGTAACAATTGTTTTGAATCCGCCCATGTAACGAGCAGCACCTTCAGAAACACCAAGGATAACTGGTGATTGTTCTTCTTGTGCAGCTTGTAGGATAGCTTGAGTAAACTCAAGGTTGTTAAGGTTAAATTGGCCAACTGCGTAGCCTTCTGCTTTACCTTTTTCGAGCATTTCTTTCATAGAAACTAAAGGCATGGTAAATCCTCCTCAATATAATTTAAAATTGCCAGGATGATACCTGGAACATCTTAATAACGAATACTTGTCATTGAAGCATGCAGATGTATCCAGAAAAACTGTCTTCTTCAAGATGGCACAAACGCGATGTTTTTATGTATGCCGTCGTCCAAGAATTTCCCGCTAAACTGAATTCATTTGCTCTACAATTTCTCCAAAAACACGGTTCTATTATAGCATATCACTTTCATAAAAGAAGGGGAAAAGCTTGATTTAATGGGATTTGTTTATGTAAGCGTTACCTTTCTTTATGAAAGCGATGCTAATTCTTTTTTTACTGCTGCTCGTATCTCGTCAATGTCAAAAGGCTTCGCAAAATGGGTAATTGCTCCTAGATCCATCGCTTCGTGAATCATATCTAGTTCACCGTAGGCAGTCATAATAATGACAAGCGCCCTTGCTTCCATTTTTTTGATTCTCTTTAGAATTTCAAGTCCGTCCATTCCTGGTATCTTCATATCGAGAATGACTAAGTCGGGATCCTCACTTTTTACGATCGATAGTGCTTGAACCCCATTCGCTGCCTGGAAGGTTTGATATCCTTCTTTTTGGAAGATTTCGTTTAGAAGAATACGGATTCCATATTGATCATCTACGATTAAAATTTTTTCATTCATGTGAGAGCACCTTCTTTTCAGTTAGTCTTACTGTTTATGTTCGCTTCAAATTGTTGAATCCCTTCCTGATTATACATCGAGGGCTGTAATTCGCAAGTGTCATGTAGTTTCGTTATAATAGGAACCTGCGATGAGCAAAAAAATTGTTCATCTTCTTTTTCGGTATAATGAGATTCATTCATATATTTATATCCAAAATACAGCCAAAAATCAGTTCTCTTTTTTTATAAAAACTTTGAAAGGCAGTGATAAGATGCTTAAAATTTTTACGACTCAGCTGATGGGGAAGTTTAAGATTATTCAGGATCAGCATGAGATGGTGATTGAAGATATATCCCGATTGTTCGCACAGACGATAACAGGAGGCGGTACGGTTTATTTTTATGGCGAGCATGAGCTCCAGGGCGCTGCTCTTGAAGCAGTGTACGGATCTGAGAAGCTTCCTTCAAGTGCGATTCTCCATGACCCTGCCGCATTAACTGAAAATGACTGCGTGATATTATTTTCACGGTTTAACGATGACAAACTAGCGGCTGAGCATGCTGAGAAATTCAAAGCAACAGGAGCTCAGGTTGTTGGCATATCAGCAACGAAAAAAGAAACTGATCCTCTCCTTGAGCAAAGCGTTCATTTTCACATTAACACTGGGCTTACTTCCGGTCTCGTTCCAAATGATGATGGGGAACGAATCGGTTACCCTTCTCTACTCACTTCTTTGTACATTTATCATGCCCTTTATTTAACTACAAGAGAAATATTAGAAGAGCATGGCTACAAATTTTAATGCTATCTTCTTCTAAAAAAGCCTCTTCTCCGAACGGAGAAGAGGCTTTTTGTAATTATTTGCTGTTAGCGATAGAAGCGCCAATAAATTCTTTGAATAACGGCTGTGGACGAGTTGGACGTGATGTGAATTCAGGGTGGAATTGTGATGCAACAAACCACGGGTGATCCTTCACTTCTACGACTTCTACAAGACGGCCATCAGGGCTAGTTCCAGAGAAGATGAAGCCTGCTTCTTCCATTTCAGTACGATACTGATTGCTGAACTCATAGCGATGACGGTGACGCTCATAAATTACTTCATCGTTATAAGCTGCATATGCTTTCGTACCTTCCGTTAGCTTACATGGATAAAGACCGAGACGGAGTGTACCACCAAGATCTTCAACATCCTTCTGTTCAGGGAGAAGGTCAATGACTGGATATTTCGTTGTTGGCTTAATTTCAGCTGAATGAGCACCTTCTAGATTCAGAACGTTACGTGCAAATTCAACAGAAGCAAGCTGCATACCAAGACAGATTCCTAAGAAAGGTACTTTGCTTTCACGCGCGTACTGAATCGCAGTAATTTTCCCTTCAATTCCGCGATCGCCGAATCCACCTGGAACGAGGATGCCATCTACGTCAGAAAGAAGTTCCTCAACGTTTTCCTGCGTAACTGTTTCAGAATTAATCCACTTAATGTCAATGTCAGCATCAAATGCATAGCCAGCGTGCTTAAGCGACTCTACAACGGAAATATAAGCATCTTGAAGAGCGACATACTTCCCTACAAGCGCAATTTTTGTTTTGCCTGAGAGGTTTTGAACTTTCTCAACAAGCTCATTCCATTCAGTCATATCCGCTTCTTGGCAGTTCAATTTCAAATGTTGACAAGTGATCTCATCAAGCTTTTGTGCTTGTAGAGCAAGAGGAACTTTATAAAGCGTATCAGCATCTTGCGCTTCAATGACCGCATGCTCATCAATATCACAGAACAAAGCGATTTTGTCTTTCATTTCTTGTGGAACTGGCTGTTCCGCACGAACAACAATAACGTTTGGCTGGATACCAAGGCTTCGAAGCTCTTTCACACTATGCTGTGTTGGCTTTGTTTTCATTTCACCAGCTGCTTTAAGATAAGGAAGAAGCGTACAGTGAATGTACATAACGTTCTCCTTGCCGATGTCACTCTTGATCTGACGAATCGCTTCAAGGAATGGAAGACTCTCGATGTCTCCAACCGTTCCACCGATTTCAGTAATAACTACATCAGCGCTTGTTTCGTTACCTGCGCGGAAGATGCGCTCTTTGATTTCATTCGTAATGTGAGGAATTACCTGTACTGTTCCTCCAAGATAGTCGCCACGACGCTCTTTACGAAGAACCGTAGAGTAGACTTTACCTGTTGTTACGTTTGAATTCTTAGAAAGGTTAATGTCAATAAAGCGCTCGTAGTGTCCAAGATCTAGATCCGTTTCAGCGCCATCATCTGTTACGAATACTTCACCGTGCTGATAAGGACTCATTGTCCCTGGGTCAACGTTAATGTACGGGTCGAACTTTTGAATCGTTACGCTCACGCCGCGATTTTTCAAAAGTCGTCCTAATGAAGCTGCTGTAATTCCTTTACCAAGCGAAGAAACAACACCGCCTGTTACAAAGATGTACTTCTTATGTTTTGCTGTCATCTTTCTGCCCCCTCATGGTTTGTATTCTGCCCTTCAAGAAAGGAAGGGGATTCATCTGAAACGAGAGATTTTATGTTTTTTAATAAAATCAATGCAGATGGTTACATTTTTCTTAACTTAATCGGAAGGTCCACTCGTACTGGCTAAATTCCAGCTTCTCAATGCATTTCATCAATGAGCTTATTAGAAGAACATGCCAACAGGTTCTAACAGAAGCCATCGTTCTTCTTATACTTTAGCCCTTTAAAAAGCTTAAAATCCTTAAAGTATAAAAAACAAAAAAAACAAAAGTGGCACCTGTCCCATAAATGAGGGGGCACTTTTGTTTTCATATCGTATCTATAAATTAGTTTAGTATTTTGGTGAAGCCCAAAAATGATTCTACCGATTTCACTACCGAAAGTCAAGAAGCGACAGAAATTATTTCTTTTCTTCTTCGTCGTCTTCCACGTCGTCATCATCGTCATCATCAATGTCTTCATCGTCCAAATCTTCTGTATCATCATCGAAGTCATCATCGTCAAAGTCGTCAAGATCATCTACTTCTAGATCTTCAAGATCGTCTTCATCATCTTCGTCGAAACCAAGCTCATCGTCAGTTGATTTCTTGCGTTTCTTTGGTTTAATCGTCGTAGCAAGCTCTTCTTGAGATTGCTCAACAGGATACCAGCCCTTAAGGCCCCACTGGTTATCTCCAAGCGTTACGAAACGACCGTCTGTGTTCAAGTTTGTATAAACTTCTGCAAGCATGTCCTGAAGCTGAGAAGAAGTTAGACCTTTCATTTTTCCAATTCGTTCCATTAACGTATAGAAAGAAACAGGTTTTTTCTCGTCCTGCAGGATGAAATACATAATATCAATCATGGATGTTTCTTGGATGTCTTCAGCAGACAGCTGCTTTAAGCTATTCACGATATCGGCACTCCCTTTCAATTATCTCCTATGAATAATAGCTGCTAATTTGAGAAACTAGCTTATCACTATTTTTAAACGATAGCATTTATTTCAAGCTACTTGTAAATCCTAATACAAAACATACCATTCATTATAAACAAAATTACGCAATCTATGCTACGATTTTCAAACAAATCTATTGAAATAGAAGGATTTCACCTTCAAATGATGTACCTTTTCGTACGAAAAGGAGGAAGGCTACTCCTTCCTCCTACAATAATATGAACGCTTGCATTTGACAAGTTCTTAACGGTCTACATATTTCGACGGTATTTTCCACCAACTTCATAGAGTGCGGTTGTAATTTGTCCTAGACTTGCTACTTTCACCGTCTCCATTAATTCTTCGAAAATATTTCCTTTACTTAACGCTGCTTTCTTTAAGCGATTCAGCGCATCTTCTGTCGTATCCGAATGCGTTTCTTGGAACTGCTTTAAGTTTGTAATTTGCTGTTCCTTTTCTTCCTTACTCGCTCTTGCAAGCTCCATGTTCCACTCTTCTTCTGCAGGTGGATTTGGATTCTTATACGTGTTCACTCCAACGATCGGAAGCTCACCGCTATGCTTTAGCATCTCATAATGCATAGACTCTTCTTGAATTTTACCGCGCTGGTACTGTGTCTCCATTGCACCCAATACACCGCCACGCGCGTTAATCTTCTCAAATTCACTAAGAACAGCTTCCTCCACAAGGTCTGTTAATTCTTCAATAATGAATGAACCTTGTAGTGGGTTTTCATTCTTCGTCAGTCCATGCTCTTTCGTAATAATCATTTGAATTGCCATAGCTCGACGAACGGATTCCTCTGTTGGTGTTGTGACAGCTTCATCGTAAGCATTCGTATGAAGCGAGTTACAGTTGTCATGAATCGCCATTAAGCCCTGCAATGTTGTGCGTATATCATTAAAGTCCATCTCTTGCGCATGCAAAGAACGTCCTGACGTTTGCACATGATACTTTAACTTCTGGCTACGAGCATTTGCCCCGTACTTCTCTCTCATTACCGTCGCCCAAATTCTGCGCGCCACTCTTCCAATAACGGTATATTCTGGGTCAAGTCCATTACTAAAGAAGAAGGAAAGATTCGGTGCAAACATATCGATATCCATACCGCGACTTAAATAATACTCGACATACGTAAAGCCATTCGCAAGCGTGAACGCCAGCTGTGAAATAGGATTCGCACCCGCTTCGGCAATATGGTAACCGGAAATTGACACTGAATAATAGTTGCGCACATTCTCATTGATGAAGTACTCCTGAATATCCCCCATCATCCGAAGCGCAAATTCTGTTGAGAAAATACATGTATTTTGACCCTGATCTTCTTTTAAAATGTCCGCCTGAACAGTACCACGAACCGTGCTAAGCGTGATTGCCTTAATATCGGCAAGCTCCTGCTCGTTTGCTTTACGACCTTCTTTTTCTTCAAACCCTTGAATTTGCTGCTCAATCGCCGTGTTCATAAACATTGCGAGTATGATCGGCGCAGGGCCATTAATCGTCATAGATACTGAAGTCGATGGTGCACATAAATCAAAGCCTGCATAAAGCTTTTTCATATCGTCGAGTGTACAAATACTCACGCCACTCTCGCCAACTTTTCCGTAAATATCAGGACGATAGTCAGGATCTTCTCCGTAAAGCGTCACAGAATCGAAAGCGGTGCTTAAGCGCTTCGCATCTTCGTTCTCAGAGAGGTAATGGAACCGTCGATTCGTTCGCTCAGGCGTTCCTTCGCCTGCAAATTGACGCTTCGGGTCCTCTCCTTTTCGTTTAAATGGAAAGACGCCTGCCGTGTACGGGAATGAGCCCGGCACGTTCTCTTTCAATACCCAGCGCACAATTTCTCCCCAATCTTCATACTTCGGTAGAGAAACCTTTGGAATATCCAATCCTGAAAGACTCTTCGTCGTTAGTTCTGTTACAATTTCTTTCTCGCGGATAACGGAAATGAATTCTTTCCCACTATATTTCTCTTTCACTTCAGGCCAGCTTTCGATAATCTTACGCGTTTCTCCATGCATATCGTCCATGTTTTCATCTTTCATCTTAGAGAGCATCGCAATCGTCTCGTCATTGACTCCCGCACTCTCTAGCATCTCAATCGTCCCTTGAAGCTGGAATGCTTTCCTTGCAAGCTGAACCTGCTTTTTAACGTATTCATGGTAACGACGAACGGAACCAGAGATGTCCTGTAAATATTGCTGACGCTGCGGTGGAATAATGAGATTCAGCTTTTCTACGATGTCACTTGTTTCAATGTTTGTTGCCCAGTCATTTCGACATTTACGATGAATCGTATCAACCAATGCTTTAAAAAGCGTATTCGTGCCCGGATCATTAAACTGACTTGCGATCGTGCCGTAGACAGGCATGTTATCTAGATTTTGCTCAAACAGCATGTGACTACGCTGATATTGCTTCTTCACGTCACGCAGAGCATCTTCAGAGCCTTTGCGTTCGTATTTATTAATCACAATCAAATCCGCAAAATCGATCATATCAATTTTCTCAAGCTGTGAAGGCGCACCAAATTCACTTGTCATCACATACATCGAAACATCAGAAATTTCAACGATCTCGGCATCCCCCTGGCCGATTCCGCTTGTTTCAATAATGATCAAGTCATATCCAGCCGCTTTCACAACGGTTAACGCTTCACGTATTGAAAGTGAAAGCTCAGTTTTTGATTTTCGCGTTGCGAGACTTCTCATAAACACGCGGTCATTGTGAATAGCGTTCATACGGATTCTGTCACCGAGCAGTGCGCCGCCAGTCTTTTGTTTTGTCGGATCAATGGAAAGGATCGCTACCGTCTTATCATCAAATTCATTAATGAAACGGCGTACGAGCTCATCAGTTAAGGAGCTTTTCCCAGCTCCACCAGTACCAGTAATCCCAAGAACTGGAGAGTCGGTTGCCATATTCTTAAGCTTATCAAACACTTGCTCAGCAGCGGCCGCCGTCTCTTCTGTACGTTCTCCTCCATAGCTTTCAGCAAGGGTAATGAGACTCGAAACAGCCTGCGGATCGCGCTCATGCAAGCGATCAATCTGGTTATCAATTTGTTTAAACGTCGGAAAATCACATTCCTTGATCATCATATCGATCATCCCTTGCAGACCAAGATCACTTCCATCATCAGGTGAAAAAATGTGAGAAATTCCGTAAGCATGCAGCTCTTTAATTTCCTTAGGAATAATAACGCCGCCCCCACCGCCATAAATCTTAACGTGTGAAGCGCCTTTTTCTTTTAAAAGGTCATACATATATTTAAAGTATTCCATATGACCGCCTTGATAAGACGAGATTGCAATTCCCTGCGCATCTTCCTGTATGGCAGCGTTCACGACTTCCTCAACAGAGCGGTTATGTCCGAGATGAATAACTTCTGCACCGCTCGCCTGCAGAATGCGGCGCATAATGTTAATAGATGCATCATGACCATCAAACAAACTTGAAGCGGTTACAAAACGAACATGGTTCACTGGTTTATACGTTTCGACTACACTCACTGCTGTTCCTCCTCTATCGGTTCGTAGTTTCTACAGGATTTAAAGCTTGAATCAAAAAAGCCTCCTGCATTCTTGTATACTCTTCAATGGAATAATGAGACCGAAGCGCCCAGCGCCTGAACACCCACATCTGTCCCTGCACGAGAATGTTATGAGCAGCTCCGTAAATTTCCTCTTCTGTAAGCCGAAGTTTTCCTTCTGCTACACATTCTTCAATCAATCGCTCAAAAATTTCTGCCATGCCTAGCTCTTTTTTCAATACATAAGGGAGCGTTTCCCGAGGAAGGGACTTTGCTTCCTGGTACATAACAAGCACTTCATCCTGCATATCGTCCATCACATGATAAAACGCATGAAGGGCCTGCCTTAAACGCTCGATTCCTGTTATGTCAGGCTTAAGCTGATCTTCTAGACGCTCTCTCACTTCATCATAAATGCTGTCACAAACGAGATATAACACATCTTCTTTTTTGCGAATGTATTCATACAGCGTACCAATGCTAAAGCCAGCAACACGCGCAATTTCTCGCGTTGTCGTACGATGGAACCCTTTTTCCTTAAAAAGGGAGACCGCTGCTTTGATCATTTGCTCACGTCGTTTCTGAATGAGTTTTTCATCCTTTACCATCGAAGGAACGTTTTTCTTCACCTTCCCATCCCCTTCCTCTCAAGGCTGCCCATATAATCCTGAAGCAGCTTCACAGCGGCTGAGTAAGGGTCGATGGCGCCACTTTTCACTTCATCAATCCAGCCATTATCTTCTGCTTCGCGCTCCATAAGCTGCTTCATCATTTCATCATGCACCACTTCGATCACTTCTCGTTCAAGTGAGGTTTTGCGTCTAGCATCGCGCTCACCAGACTCCTTACTGTATTCAAAATGCTCCTGCATTCGTTTCCAAACATTCTCAAGACCTAGATTTTGAACAGAGATCGCCTTCACAATCGGTGGACGCCAAGGCGCATCATGCTTCACCAGATCGAGCATGCTTTCAAGCTCAGCCAGTAGCTTGGGGACACCAGGTAAATCTGCTTTATTGACGATAAAAAGATCCGCAATTTCCATAATGCCAGCTTTAAAGACTTGCACAACGTCCCCGCTACCTGGGTTCAACACTACGGCAATCGTATCCGCGATCTTCATAATATCGAGCTCTGATTGCCCAACCCCAACCGTTTCAATTAAAATGACATCGAATCCAAAAGCGTCCATTAAGCGAACCGTTTCCTTCGTCGTTCGAGAAAGCCCCCCAAGGCTCCCTCGTGTTCCCATGCTTCGGATAAAGACACCAGGGTCGGTAAAATGCTCCGCCATCCTGACACGATCTCCTAAAAGGGCACCCCCGCTAAACGGACTCGTTGGATCAACGGCCACAACACCAACAGTGAGATCCTGCTTTCTAAGGTGGGTAATCAGCCTGTTAACTAGCGAACTTTTACCGGCACCGGGTGATCCGGTCATCCCAATATAGTGGGCACGCCCCGTCATCGGGTGGATATCCTTCAGTAATTCCAGTTTGTCTTCAGCATCATTTTCAACAAGACTGATCGCCTTTGCGAGCGCACGTTCATCCTGATTTGAAAGTCGTTCTGCGAGTGGATGCATAGTGCTTCTTAATCAGCCATCAGCATTCTTGAAATAACAAGACGCTGAATTTCATTTGTACCTTCATAGATTTGCGTAATTTTCGCATCACGCATATAGCGCTCAACTGGATAATCCTTCGTATAGCCATAGCCACCAAAGACTTGCACCGCTTCTGTTGTCACTTCCATCGAGATATCACCAGCGTATAGCTTAGACATCGCCGATTCCTTGCCGTAAGGAAGACCCTGACTTTCTTTCCATGCAGCCTGGTAAGTTAATAGTCGAGCTGCTTCAATTTTCGTTGCCATATCTGCCAGCTTAAAGCCAATGCCTTGATTTGCGCCGATCGGCTTGCCAAACTGCTTACGCTCCTTCGCATAAGCTGTTGCCGCATCAAGCGCACCCTGTGCAATGCCGACAGCTTGAGCCGCAATTCCGTTACGCCCACCATCAAGCGTCTTCATCGCAATTTTAAATCCCTGTCCTTCGTCGCCAAGACGATTTTCAACCGGCACACGGCAGTCTTCAAAAATGATTTCGAGCGTAGGAGAAGAGCGAATGCCGAGTTTTTTCTCTTTCTTACCCATTGAGAAACCAGGCGTTCCTTTTTCAACGATAAACGCTGTAATCCCTTTATGACCCCTTTCTTTATCGGTCTGAGCAAACACGATATATATTTCCGCTTCGCCGCCGTTTGTAATGAAAATTTTCGAGCCATTTAAGATGTAGTGATCGCCATCAAGCTTCGCCGTCGTTTTCATCCCACTCGCATCTGATCCTGACCCTGGCTCTGTGAGACCGTAAGCTCCCATTAGCTTACCTTCTGCCATTGGACGTAAGAACTTCTGCTTCTGCTCTTCTGTACCAAATGCATTCAACGGCCAGCCTGCAAGGGAGGTATGCGCAGAAAGCGTTACACCTGTAGATGCACAAACGCGCGATAGCTCTTCCACTGCAATCACATAGCTTAAATAATCTGAGCCAATACCACCGTACTCTTCTGACCATGGGATGCCCGTTAAACCAAGCTCAGCCATTTGATCAAAAAGCTTTCGATCAAAGCGCTCTTCTTCATCACGCTCAGCCGCTGTTGGTTCTACTTCTTTCCTCGCAAAATCTCGCACCATTTTCCGTAGCATTTCATGTTCTTCTGATAGTTGAAAATTCATCTTGTTTCTCTCCTTTTTGGTGGTTTGGACAATAAAAGTTGATTTTGGACAATATATCTCGAATTTGGCTAATAAAAATGAAGTTTGGCCAATATAATGGTTTTTTGGACAATAAAACGGATATACCTGGCTTTTCTGATCCAGCTGCTGTGACCAGACCCTCTGTCACTTCACCTTCCAACTCGATCACAAAGACCATGTTCGGTTTGGAAGCCTCCAGTGCCTGACGGGTCTTAACGGTCACTTCCGCTTTTCTGATCCAGCTGCTGTGACCAGACCCTCTGTCACTTCACCTTCCAACTCGATCACAAAGACCATGTTCGGTTTGGAAGTCTCCAGTGCCTGACGGGTCTACACGGTCACTTCCGCTTTTCTCTATTTCATCAAGTTCCGACTAATGACGATTTTCTGGATTTCGCTCGTTCCTTCGTAGATTTCGCATACTTTCGCGTCTCGGAATAGGCGTTCTACTGGGTAATCTTTCGTGTAACCGTAACCGCCATAGACTTGAACCGCTTCAATCGAGGCTTTCACGGCTGCTTTCGATGCAAAGAGCTTCGCCATCGAGACTTCCTGCATGCAAGGGATCCCGTGGTTTTTCAGATCAGCCGCACGATAGGTTAGGAGTTTCGCTGCCTCTACTTCTGTTGCCATATCGGCAAGCTTGAAGCCGAGACCTTGATTTTGCCCGATCGGCTTACCAAACTGGTGACGCTCTTTCGCGTAAGCCGTCGCGTAATTTAGCGCCGCTTCAGCAATTCCTAGTGACTGTGCCGCGATCCCGATGCGGCCGCTCTCAAGGTTTGCCATCGCAATTTTGAATCCCTGACCTTCTTCGCCGAGACGATTCTCAACTGGCACACGGCAATCTTCGAAAATGATTTCAACCGTATTCGAGCCGTTTAGCCCCATTTTCTTTTCTTTCTTCCCAACGCTAAATCCAGGCATGTCATGTTCGATAATAAAAGCAGTTACGCCTTTGCTTCCTTTTTCCTCAGGATTTGTTCTTGCGAAGGCAACATACGTATCCGCCTCGCCGCCGTTTGTAATGAAAATCTTTGAGCCGTTCAAAATGTAGTGATCGCCATCTCGGACAGCCCGCGTTTTCATGCTGCTTGCATCTGATCCTGAACTCGGTTCCGTCAGCGCAAACGCACCAAGGTATTCTCCGGTTGCTAGCTTCGGAATGTAGCGCTTTTTCTGTTCTTCTGTACCAAACGCTAGTATCGGCAGTGTCCCAACGGATGTATGAACCGATAGAATTACGCCGACCGTGGCGCTCACTTTTGAGAGCTCATGGATTGCAATGATGTATGACGTATAATCCATTTCCGCTCCGCCATAAGCTTCTGGAATCGGAATCCCCATTAAACCAAGCTCGCCCATTCGTTTAATCACTTCGCGTGGAAAACGATCCGTCTCTTCCATTTCTTCAACGATTGGCGCGATTTCTTTTTCCGCAAAATCACGCACCATTTTCTGCATCATCTTCTGCTCTTCCGTAAATACAAGCTCCATGCTCGTTCCTCCTCGTGGTGTTAATCCTGGTATTGGTAGAAGCCTCTTCCTGTCTTACGTCCGAGCCAGCCAGCTTTTACATATTTACGTAATAGCGGACATGGGCGGTATTTATCATCGCCGAATCCTTCTTGAAGCGTTTCCATAATATAAAGACACGTATCAAGACCGATAAAATCTGCGAGAGTTAATGGTCCCATTGGATGATTCATGCCGAGCTTCATCACGCTATCGATATCCTCAGGGGATGCCACACCTTCATAAACGGTGTAGATCGCTTCGTTGATCATTGGCATCAAAATTCGGTTGGAAACAAATCCTGGGAAGTCGTTTACTTCAACCGCTGTCTTACCGAGATCCATCGCTAGCTTTTCAACGGCCTGGTAGCTTTCGTCTGTTGTTGCTAGACCGCGAATAATTTCAACAAGCTTCATGACAGGCACCGGATTCATAAAGTGCATACCAATCACTTTCTCAGGGCGCTTTGTTGATGCTGCAATTTCCGTAATTGGGAGAGAGGATGTATTCGTTGCAAGAAGCGTATGATCTTGCGCAATTTCATCCAGCCGTGCGAAAAGGTTACACTTCACTTCCATGTTCTCAACAGCTGCTTCAATGACGATGTCTACATGCTTTGCATCCTGCAGATCTGTCGTCGCTCTCAAACGTTCCATCGTTCCGCTTAGATCTTCCTGCGTAATCCGCTCTTTGGAAACTTGTTTCGAGAGGTTTTTCTCAATTCTCTCAAGTCCTTTATCAAGAAACTCCTGCTTCAAATCATTTAAATAAACTGTATAGCCAGAAGCTGCACACACCTGTGCAATTCCAGCTCCCATTTGTCCTGCACCAATCACCATAATTGTTTTTATTTCCATCATCATGCTCCCTTCTATACCTGAACCATAATAGCGTCGCCTTGACCACCGCCGCTGCAGATCGCTGCTATTCCGATGCCACCGCCGCGTCGCTTCAATTCATGAATAAGTGTTATTAAAATGCGTGCACCACTTGCTCCAATTGGATGACCAAGCGCCACTGCACCACCGTGCACATTGACCTTTTCTTCATCGAGTGAGGCAATTTTTCCGCTCGTTAGCGCTACAGCTGCGAACGCTTCATTGATTTCAAATAGATCAATTTCTTCAATTGATTTTCCTGTTTTCTTCAATAGCTCATTGATCACGAGACCCGGCGTCTTAGGAAAATCCTTTGCTTCAACAGCAATTGCTGTATGAGAAAGAATTGTGGCCATGACTTCTTTGCCTTCTTTTGAAGCACGTTCTTCAGACATAAGGACAAGCGCCCCAGCTCCATCATTTACACCTGGTGCATTCCCAGCTGTAATCGTTCCGTCGGCACCGAAGACTGGCTTTAGCTTTCCTAACTGCTCCTCTGTTGTGCCTTTTCTAGGTGCTTCATCATGTTCAACGACGAGAGGATCTCCTTTTCGCTGTGGCACGTTAACAGGGATAATTTCTTCTGCAAAAATCCCCGATTCCATCGCTTTCACAGCACGCTCCTGACTTCTTGTCGCCCAGCGATCCTGCTCTTCTCTAGAAATCTCATACTCTTCCGCTGTCGTGTTTCCATAAACGCCCATGTGACAACCATCAAACGAGCACGTTAAGCCATCATGCACCATGAGATCAACCACTTGTTTGTCGCCCATTCGCATGCCCCAGCGCGCGTCCTTCATGATGTATGGGGCGTTGCTCATCGATTCCATTCCGCCGGCAACAATGACTTCTTCATCACCAGAGCGAATGATTTGATCAGCGAGCGTCACGCTACGAAGACCTGAAGCGCATACTTTGTTAATCGTTTCCGTCTTTACTTCCCAAGGAATACCAGCGTGTCTTGCTGCCTGACGAGATGGAATTTGACCTTGACCACCTTGAAGGACAGACCCCATAATCACTTCTCCTACATCTGCCGGATCAATTCCAGCGCGAACCAAAGCTTCTTTAATCGCTGTTCCACCAAGCTTAGATGCTTCTATTGATTTAAGAGCCCCACCAAATTTTCCAAACGGCGTTCTCACACCGCTAACAATGACCGTTTTGCCCACAAAAACCTCTCCTCTCATTTTTGAAAACGCTACCATAATTGATTAAATTGCGACTGAACGCTCGCTCACCTTACCGACAAAGTAACAAAGGAAAGAGCTCATGCCGGTCGTAAAAACCAGCATAAGCTAACCCTTTGCCAAACAGTCTATTGGAGAACAGTTTCTTTTTGAACAATGGAGCGTTCTAAAATCTCGACAATATCTAGTGTTGCTACTTCTTCTTCTACTTCCTTCGCTTTCGTACCATCACTCATCATCGTTAAGCAGTAAGGACACGCACTTCCGATAACGGATGGCTTCACGCTAAGTGCCTGTTCCGTTCTCGTTACGTTAATGCGAGATCCTGTATCTTCTTCCGTCCACATCAAACCGCCGCCTGCGCCACAGCACATACCATTTTCGCGGTTGCGGTCCATCTCGATCACTTCAACGCCTGGAATACTGCGAAGAATTTCACGTGGTGGATCGTATACTTCGTTGTAACGTCCGAGATAACAGGAATCATGATACGTGATTCTCTCGTTTACTTCGTGTTTCGGCTTCAGTTTTCCTTCTTTGATCCAGTCATACAATAATTCGGTATGGTGATAAACCTCTGCTTCTAGTCCAAACTCAGGATACTCATTTTTAAGTGAGTTATAAGCATGAGGGTCGATTGTAACGATTTTTGAAATATTATGCTTTTGGAACGTTTCAATATTTTTCTGTGCAAGATCCTGGAACAAGAACTCGTTTCCTACACGTCGTGGCGTATCGCCAGAATTCTTTTCTTTGTTACCAAGAATAGCGAACGAAATGCCAGCTTCATTCATGATCTTCGCAAAGGAAGCGGCAATCTTCTGGCTACGATTATCGTAAGAGCCCATCGAGCCAACCCAGAAGAGATATTCGAATTCTTCGCCTGCTTTTTCTTTTTCTTTTACTGTTGGAACAACGATATCATCACGCATATCGCGCCAGTTCTCACGCTCTTTACGGCTAATCCCCCACGGGTTGCCCTGACGTTCGATGTTCGTAATCGCACGCTGTACATCGCTATCCATCTTCCCTTCCATTAAGACAAGGTGACGACGCATATCGATGATTTTATCAACGTGCTCGTTCTCAACTGGACATTGATCTTCACAGTTACGGCACGTTGTACAAGCCCAAATTTCTTCTTCTGTAATCACGTTACCAATTAATCCATCGCTCACAAGCCCTTCAGCTGCTGCAGCTGTTTCCTGCTGAGCACGTGATTGATAAGCAATTTGATTTCCTGCTGTGTTAGAAAATGCATATGCAGGAACCCACGGCGTTCTTGATGTAACGGCTGCGCCTTTTTCTGTCAGGTGATCACGAAGCTTAACGATCAAATCCATCGGAGAAAGGATTTTTCCTGTTGCCGTTGCCGGACACATATTCGTACAGCGTCCACATTCCACACAGGCATACAAATCAACAAGCTGCTTTTGATTGAAATCTTCAATCGTATTCACGCCGTAAGTTTCTTGACTTTCATCTTCAAAGTTAATAGATGCAAGCTGCCCTACTTTGTTTGTACGACCCAAGAAAACGTTGACTGGTCCTGCAATTAAGTGAGCGTGCTTGGATTGCGGTACATACACCATGAACGTAAGAAGCACGAGCAGGTGAATCCACCAGAAAAAGAAGAATAGCGCAATCGCTGCTGTTTCATTGATCCATGAGAATAAGAAAGCAATTCCCGAAGCAACTGGCGCACTCCAAGAATAACCAGCATCATGCCAGATAATTTCCATACCGCCTGCAAAAAGAACGGATATCATTAAAAGTCCAATGAACAATAGTACAAGTCCCGCTTTAAAACCTTTCTTTAAACGAGCGATCGCCTCAATATAGCGACGGTAGAATGCCCATACAACTGCTGTTAAAATCATTAGCGTCACGAGCTCCTGGAAAAACGTAAACGCTGGGTAAAGCGGTCCAAGAGGAAGATGTGACCCCGGTGATAAACCTTTCACAATCATATCGATTGCACCGAATTGAACGAGAAGGAAACCGTAGAACATCATCACATGGATGGTTCCACTCTTCTTATCTTTAAGTAATTTCTTTTGCCCAAACACTTTGACTACAATAGCTTCTAGTCGTTCTTTCATGGAATGATCAAATTCTGCTTTCTTTCCAAGCTTAATGTATTCATATCGAGTCTTCACAACATACCCAAATAAGAAGAATGCGTAAGCGGTTACAAGAATGAAAGCAATCCAGTTAGCGATCAATAAAACATCCATGCTGGCAAACCTCTCCTTTCGTGTCATTCCTTCTTAGCCGCTTCGTGATGCTTGAACAAAGATGCTCCCCGACAGTTCAAACAATTTATGAAAACGCTTTTAAGTCAGAATGAAAGTAATTTTCTGACTTTAGTATAACACATAAATAACTGAATGAGCATTCAGTCAGAGAATTTTTTTTACTTTTTTTAAGTTTAGGACAAACTAAGTCAACAGTAACTATTGAAAGGAGGGGAAAATCGTGGAGATCTTTTTAACAGTCCTACTCGCACTCATATTGTGGTTAATAACCGACCTTCATACAGGCAATAAGAAAAGAAAACTCGCTCCTTCCTCTTCACGTCAAAAAATGACGGGAAACCTGACTTTCATTAATGATGGAGATGATTTTTTTAGAGCACTAATAAATGATATTGATGCTGCAGTCTATCAAATTCATATGATGTTTTATATTTTTCGAGATGACGCCACGGGACATATGATTATCGAGCATCTTTGTCAAAAAGCAACCTCTGGCGTCTCTGTCTATTTACTCGTGGACTATGGAGGTAGTCACAGCTTAAAGAAAGCCACCATAAGAAAAATGACCTCCTGTGGCATCGTTTTTTCCTATTCCAGAAAAATTTCTTTCACACGATTTTTCACTTCCATAAATGAGCGTAATCATCGAAAAATCACTGTTATTGATGGAGAGATTGGCTACGTTGGTGGCTTTAACGTTGGAAACGAATATGTAGGGAAGGATCCTAAGTTTGGATATTGGCGAGATTATCACCTTCGCGTGACTGGCGAAGCCGTGCAAGGACTTCAAGATCAATTTTTCCTTGATTGGGAAGAGAGTCATTCCCCTATTAATAAGCATAACGTTTATATACCGCCGCTCGAAACAGGTCAGCATAAAGTCTCGTTTCATATTACGAATGGTAATAGCGTAGAGGAAGCTTTTGCCTCGTATATTGATAAAGCTACAACATCTATTATCATTGGCTCCCCCTATTACATTCCAGGACAAACTGTTCAAACGAGCCTGCTACGCGCCCTGAAATGCGGTATTAAAGTCCAGGTTATTTTGCCAATGCGTGCCGACCATCCTCTTGTAAAAGAAGCTTCATATGAATACCTCGTTGAACTGATTCGTGCCGGTGGAGAAGTTTATCAATATATGAATGGCTTCTACCACGCCAAAGTTATGATCATTGATGAGACATTGTGTGACATTGGTACAGCGAATTTTGATCAACGAAGTTTCCACATTAATGGGGAAATCAACTGCATTATCAGCACTCCTTCTCTCATTGTTGAAATCAAAGAAGCGATCCAAAAAGACATTCTACAATGTGAACGTCTGGACTTGAAGAGACTTCAAGATCGAACGATCGGAAACCGAGTGCTTGCCCCACTAGCAAGACTCTTCAGTCCGTTTCTTTAAAAAGTTCGATGTGCTTTCCTTTGTTTCAATTCGCTTGCACAGGGAAAGAAATGACCAGCCCTTTTTTTGAAAGGAGACCACTTATTATGAAGCTCAGATTTGGATATGTATCAAACGCACTTGCGTTGCACGAAGCTTCACCGGCGCGTACAATGACTTTTTCCACCTGGTCAAAGCTTTCTGAAGAAGAACGTTCAGAGAAGCTTCATACAATTACAGAAACGAATTTAAAGAGTACGTTACGTGCGCTGCACTACAATATTGCACATGAAATTGATTTGTATCGTATGTCTTCTTCCATTGTTCCGCTTGCGACGCATCCTGAAGCAAAGTGGGATTACATTACGCCTTTCCGTGACATGTTTGAAGAGATCGGTGAGCTTGTTCAAAAGCACCGCCTTCGTGTGAGCTTTCACCCGAACCAATTCACTCTTTTTACAAGCCCAAAACAACACGTAACGGACAATGCTATAGGTGACTTGAACTATCATGTTGCTATGCTAGATGCGATGGGACTAGACTCTCGCTCCATCGTTAATATACATATTGGTGGAGCTTACGGAGATAAAGAGGAAACCCTTAAGCGTTTTTACGCGAATTTTGATTCCATTCCTTCTCATCTTCGCTCGCATGTGACGCTTGAAAATGATGATAAAACATACAATGCGAAAGAAACGCTCGAGGCATGTGAGCAAACAGGCGTCCCGTTTATTTTCGATTACCATCATCATCTAGCGAATCCAGGCGACGGACTACCTGAGCGCTTTTTTGAACGCGTTCATGAAACATGGAAGCCAAAAGGACTTCTACCGAAATACCACCTTTCCTCTCCCAAATCTGCTAGCGCCTACCGGAGTCATGCAGATTATGTGGACAGTGAGTTTGCCATTCCGTTTATAGACATGTTGAAGGAATACGGAGAAGATGCTGACATCATGATTGAAGCAAAGAAAAAAGACCTCGCAGCTCTGCAGCTTGTCGACGATCTTTCAGCGATACGTGGCGTCAAAAGACTTAGTGGAGGTTCTGTATTATGGAAATAAAAAATCATTTCGCTATCGATGCAGCTACCAAAAAGCTCAATCTACAGTGACCAGAACCCTGATAACCATTCATACGCCTTAAATCCAAGGTATATCCCAACAATCCCAGCAATGCCTGCGAATGCAGGTGGAGCTGGGATGGGTAGCTTCAAAAACGCAAAAATTAACCCGACCAAAAATCCTGTTAATGTTGCAATCAAAACTGTCTTCATCACATCACCCCTTTTTTAAAGTATGACCGAATGACCGATTCATTATAAAAAATGTGAGCGTGTAAGAGTTTTTAACCTACGAAACCAGTTTAAAATTAATCAACGTATCATTCGCATAAATAGAAAAATCCTATCGCTCATGCGATAGGATTTTTTTATTACATTTTCTCTGGTGCAGTGACGCCAATGATTTCAAGGGTGTTTTGAATCGTTTGACGAACGGCTTTCATAAGTTTGAAACGAGCCGCACTTTTCGCAAGATCTTCTGGATCAAGAACTCGTTCAGCATTGTAGAAGCTGTGTAGTGCTTGAGCAAGTTCAAATGAATAGTTTGTAATGCGATGCGTCATACGCTTATCCGCTGCTTCCGCAATCGCTTCAGGCAATTCACCGAGCTTCTTAAGAAGGTCCATTTCTTTCTCAGATGTAATGAGAGATAGATCCGCATCTTCTGTTAGCCCCATCTCTTCTCCCTGACGAAGAATACTGCATACGCGAGCGTGCGCATATTGCACGTAATACACAGGGTTTTCATTCGAGCGTGATACGGCAAGGTCCATATCAAAATCAAGGTGAGAATCTGAGCTGCGCATTGAGAAGAAATAGCGCATTGCATCGATACCAACTTCATCCATCAATTCACGAAGCGTAACAGCTTTACCTGTTCGCTTACTCATCTTCATTTTTTCGCCATCTTTAAAGAGGTTCACCATCTGAATAATTTCCACTTCTAGCTGCTCACGCTTATAACCAAGTGCTTCGATTGCCGCTTTCATTCTTGGAATATAGCCGTGGTGGTCAGCTCCCCAAATGTTGATCAGCTTATCGAATCCACGAGAAAGTTTATCTTGGTGGTAAGCAATATCCGGAGTTAGATACGTATAAGAACCATCGCCTTTAATCAAGACGCGATCTTTGTCATCGCCGTAAGTAGTCGAGCGGAACCACGTAGCACCGTCCTGCTCAAATGTTTCACCGCGTTCATTTAGCTTCGCAAGAACATCATCGATTTTGCTTGATTGATAAAGAGAAGTCTCAGAGAACCAGACATCGAATTCAACACCAAATTCTTTCAAATCCTTCTTTAGCTTCTCAAGCTCGCGCTCAAGACCGTACTCGCGGAAGTAAGCATAGCGCTCTTTCTCATCGAGTTGAAGTAGACGGTCGCCTTCCTTCTCGACAAGATCTTTCCCGAACTGAACGATATCCTGACCTTGATAGCCATCTTCAGGCATGTCCTTTTCTTTTCCAAGTGCTTGCATGTAGCGAGCTTCAAGAGAAACCGTTAAATTATGAATCTGGTTCCCAGCGTCATTGATGTAATATTCACGCGAAACATCATAACCGGCACGATCAAGCACATTACAAAGCGTATCACCTACAGCCGCTCCTCGTGCATGACCAAGGTGCAGGCTTCCAGTTGGGTTCGCTGAAACGAACTCTACTTGGATTTTTTCATTCTTGTCTGCAGATCGGCCATAGTTGTTTCCTTTATCAAGAATCGTTGGAATGAGCTCTGTTAAATAAGCAGTATCCATAAAAAAGTTAATAAACCCAGGACCAGCGATATCAATCTGCTTAATCCCTGCTTTTGTCATATCAAGATTTGCTTTAAGATCCTCAGCAATAGCTCTCGGCGCTTTTTTCGCGATACGAGCAAGCTGCATCGCCATGTTCGTCGCATAGTCACCGTGAGCCTTGTCTTTAGGTGATTCCAAAATCACTTCCGGCATTTCACTCTCTGATGCAAGACTAGCCTTTAATACGGCCTGCTTGATTTCTTCTTTTAGCTGTTCTTTCTTTTGTTCCACACTGTTCATTGACTTGCTCCTTTCCAGCTTAGCGACAGTTCGTGTCGCTGCGTTTCATCTTCCTCGAGATTAAGCAAATAGCGAAGCGTTAGGCGTCCTTTGTGCTTCTCCTTGTCCACCAATTGCTCAATTCGTTCCGTCCGAATTTGCATCGGCATCGATCCGAACGGCGTTTTATATAGAGATTCTGACACTTGTCCTGGCGCAAATTGCTGACGCATCGATAGCGCTCCTCTTCGAATCACGGTCACTTGCTCTTTATCTATTTTAACAGTAGTTGAAACCTTGCCAATCTCAAGGCTTTCTTCATAGCGTAAATAAAGCGCCTCTCCCTTTTCAACGAGGTTTCCCTGCACGGAATAGTTTGTAGATTCTTTTTCTTTTCCCGATTGGATACGGGAATCAATGGTTATTTCAATCGGATGATCACTCATCACTTCACGTCCTTACTAAATCATTAACTTTCTTATTATAAGAAAAGCGGCAGCGCCTTGTCCACCCCCGACCAGCTTAAGGCGACTCTCAATGTGACGTTCTTTGTCACAATGAGAGATGACTTAAGACCTCGAGGGGGTAGGCGCTGAAGCTAGATCATCAAAAGCGGCAGCGCCTTGTCCACCCCCGACCAGCTTAAGGCGGCTCTCAATGTGACGTTCTTTGTCACAATGAGAGATGACTTAAGACCTCGAGGGGGTAGGCGCTGAAGCTAGATCATCAGAAGCGGAAGCGCCTTGTCCACCCCAGCTCATTTTCTGTGTTGATTTTTAGCTCATATATGCAGTGTAAAACTAAGGTTTCACTCAAATAAGCTAAAAGTCGCGCACGGAACATACAGAGCATCCAAACAAAAAAAGACTGTATTCAAAATGAATACAGCCTCTCTGGATTATTTTTTGTGAGTCCAGCCGAGAAGCATTTCACGGATAAATTTACTAGCCGCAATCGGCGTTTGTTCGGATGGGTCATAAGCTGGTGCAACTTCAACAAGATCCGCACCAACGACGTTTATTTCAGAACCAGCAATGGCTGAGATCGCCTCAAGCAACTCTTTGGATGTGATCCCACCTGCTTCAGCTGTGCCTGTCCCAGGCGCATGAGCAGGGTCAAGAACATCGATATCAATCGTTACATACACATTGCGTCCTTTAAGCGTTGGTAGGACTTTTTTAAGTGGTTCTGCTACTTCAAATTTGTGCATGTGCATACCGGATTCTTTGGCGAATTGAAACTCTTCACGCATACCAGAACGAATGCCGAATGAGTATACGTTCTCAGCACCAATCAATCCACAAATTTTACGAACAGGTGTGGAGTGAGAAAGAGGCTCTCCTTCATACTCTTCACGCAAATCCGCGTGTGCATCGATATGGATCAACGCAAGATCATCGTATTTTTTGTGAAAAGCTTTTAGAATGGGCCACGTTACAAGGTGCTCCCCACCCATACCAAGTGGGAATTTTCCCGCTTCAAGCAACGAATCAAGATATTCTTCAATCATATCAATGCTTCGCTGAGGATTACCGAATGGAAGTGGAATATCTCCTGCATCGAAATAACGAATTTCTTCAAGATGACGATCTGCATAAGGACTATATTCTTCAAGTCCTAATGAAGCCTCACGAATGCGTCCTGGCCCAAAGCGAGATCCGGGACGAAAGCTAACTGTCCAGTCCATTGGCATACCATAGATAACCACATTACTTTCGTCGAAGGAAGGGTTACTTAGAATAAACACGTTACCTGAATAAGCTTCATCGAATTTCATGCTCATTTTACAAGATCCTGTACGAATTTCGGAAGTGCGAAGCAAGCATTGTGAAGCTCTTTCGTATAGTACTTAGTCTCAATCTCGTGGAAGCGACTTTCAGGTACTTCAAGCGGATCATTCTTTTTAGATCCAATCGTAAACGTCCACAGGCCACTCGGGTAAGTTGGAATGTTCGCTGTGTATACGCGCGTAATCGGGAAGATTTCTCTTACATCTTTTGATACTTGCGTAATTAAGTCCGCTTTAAACCAAGGGTTGTCCGTCTGCGCAACGAAAATACCATCTTCTTTTAGTGCTTTTGAAATGCCTTCATAGAAGCCACGTTCAAAAAGCTTTGCAGCTGGTCCTACCGGCTCAGTGGAATCAACCATGATCACGTCATACTCGCCTTCGCTTTTCGCGATATGCATAAAGCCATCATCAACAAGAACCTCAACACGCTCGTCATCTAGCGCTCCTGCGATAGTAGGCAAGTACTTTTTCGAATACTCGATCACTTTGCCATCGATTTCAACAAGCGTTGCTTTTTCAACAGATGGATGCTTCAATACTTCACGAATAACGCCTCCATCACCGCCACCAACAACAAGAACGTGTTTTGGGTTTGGATGTGTGAAAAGGGGCACGTGTGCGACCATCTCATGGTAAACAAACTCATCCTTCTCCGTTGTCATAACCATACCGTCGAGTACGAGCATGTTACCGAATTCTTCTGTTTCAATCATATCAAGACGCTGAAAGTCCGTTTGTTCCGTATGCAGCGTCTGCTTAATTTTCGCCGTAATGCCGAAGCGTTCCGTTTGTTTCTCTGTGTACCATAATTCCATGTAAACCACTCCTCTATGTCATTGCTACACTAAGTCCGTTCCCGAACCACATAGGTCCAAACACCATTAGTATGTAGCAAAAAAATGTATCTAAGCATTCTTAAAGTACAAGAAAAGTATAGTCGACTCTGTGTAAAAAGCAAGAGAATTTTATACTTTCAACTGTCGGCTCAAAAAGTTATTTAAGTGAACGACTCTATTAACACTAAAATAAAATCATCCAAACAAAAAAAGCAAGCACAAATCTGTAAATCGCAAAAGGGATGAGACGGACGCGTTCAATGAATTTAATAAATGTTACAATAGCCAAAAGCGCCACTAAAAAGGCTGTTAAAAAGCCTGTTAGGAACACAGGAATGTCGGATACAGATAAATACTGATAACTTTGCAATAAATCATATCCACTCGCCGCCACCATCATTGGTACAGCTAGAATAAATGAAAATTCAGCAGCTGTTTTATGAGTTGTTCCGAGCAAGACGCCGCCTGAAATCGTTGCACCTGACCTTGAAAATCCAGGCCAGAGAGCAAGACATTGAAATACTCCAATAGAAAAAGCCTGCTTCCATGTTAATTCATCCAGGCTCGAGCTAATTGGCGCCTCCTTCTTTAAGTCAGCTACGATCATTAACACGCCACCAATCACAAGTCCGATCACAACCGTGTAAGGGGAGAAAAGATAACTTTTAATAAAGCTATGAAGAAGAAATCCTGCTACGACAGCTGGAATCATTCCAAGCATAAGATGAATCAGGGTTAATCCTTTTCTCTCGCTATTTGGTGATAATAAATCCGCAAATCGATGCCGATACATCACGACCACAGCTAAAATAGAGCCAAGCTGAATCACAATCTCAAATGTTTTTGCCCGTTCACCAGTAAAACCAAGCCAATATCCCGTTAAAATCAAATGACCTGTAGATGAAACGGGCAGAAATTCCGTTATCCCTTCTACAATTCCAAGGATAATCGCAATCATCATCTCCATACTCTTCTCTCCCTGCTCTCAGTAACATTCATTATAGTTCATCCTATTCAAAAGCTGGACAAATATTTTCCCTTGTTCATCTGAAGAAACGCATTCGCCCATTCTAGCCTATCCGCGTTGGATAAAAAGGACAATTACCGAAGAGAAACGTGTTTAAGAGTTTCTAGATTGTCACATACTAGATTTAAGATGATGTGGGGGTGAACCACATGAAATGGCTCAGAACTGAGCGATTCCATTATTGGAAGCGTTGGACAATGCTTCTAAGTAGGCTAATGATGATATGTATTGTAATAATCGGGCTATCCGTTGGATCGCTCTATTTGCTAACTGTTTTCATGGGAGCTCCTGAGCTTCAAGTACCGCAAACAACGATTTATTATGATCATAAAGAAAATGTAATTAGCGAGAGTAATAAAGACGGTCAGAATCGCTACTGGGTTGACCTTGATCACATTTCTCCTCATGTCATAGATGCCACGATTGCCATTGAAGATCGGCATTTCTATGATCATATGGGCTTTGACTTCAAACGCATTGGCGGGGCTATTCTCGCTGATATAAAAGCGATGGCCAAGGTTCAAGGAGCAAGTACGATTACGCAGCAATACGCCCGTAATCTATTTTTGGAACATGATAAGACGTGGAAACGAAAAATCGCAGAAGCTTTCTATGCTTATCGACTTGAAGTTCATTATTCAAAGGAAGACATTCTAGAAGGATATTTAAATACGATTTATTATGGTCACGGCTCATACGGAATAGAATCAGCCGCAAGAACGTACTTCGGAAAAAAAGCTGAGGGTCTTTCGGTTGCTGAGTCTGCCATGCTCGCCGGCATTCCAAAAGGACCAGGTTATTACTCTCCATATGCTGATGCAGAAAGAGCAGAGGAACGACAAAGCACGGTACTTCAAGCGATGGTAACTAATCATGCTCTAACCGAATCAGAAGCAAAACAGGCAGATATGGAACAGATGGCTCTCGAAACCTTTACAGAAGATACTAAGCCTGAAATTGCTCCATATTTTGCACAAGAGGTTAAGAAGCAATTAAAATCCGTACTTTCACTTGATGAACGTGTTATTGAGCAAGGAGGATTACACGTTTATACGACGCTTGATACATCAATGCAAAATGCTGCCGAAAAATGGGTAGAATCAAGTATTGATAAAAAAAGCGACATACAAGCTGCTCTCGTAGCGATGGAGCCTACATCAGGAGCTGTAAAAGTAATGATTGGTGGCCGCGATTATACAGAAAGTAAATTCAACCGAGCAACAATGGCCAAAAGGACACCAGGATCGACGTTTAAGCCGCTGCTTTATTATGCCGCAATCAAAAATGGCTTTACGCCGTCTACGCTTATTCGCAGTGAACCTACAACTTTTTACTATGATAATGAACGCAAAACCTACTCACCTCATAATTATGGGGATGTTTACGCGAATGATGAAATCACACTCGCCCAGGCACTTGCCCTTTCAGATAATATAGTCGCTGTGAAAACACACATGTTTCTAGAAGAAAAAACGCTTGTGAATACAGCCAAATCATTCGGCATTAGAAGTAAGCTGTCTGCTATTCCCTCATTAGCTCTCGGCACTAAGCCCGTAGGTATGATGGAAATGACGGAAGCCTATAGTATGCTTGCTAACGGTGGATATGGCGTCTCACCTTATTATATTGAAAAAGTCACGGATCGAGATGGAAAGGTCATCTACGAACACAAATCTGAATCTGAACTTGTATTGGATCCTGATGCTGCCTTTGTCACGACAAGCATGATGACGGGTGTTTTCGATGAATCCTTAAATGATTATACGCGTGTAACAGGCTCAGGCGTTGATCATCTATTAACACGTCCAGCTGCCGCTAAAACAGGTTCTACTTCAACTGATAGCTGGATGGTTGGATTTACGCCTCAGTTAACAGCGGCCGTCTGGGTTGGTTATGACAGAGGAGAGAAGCTAAATCATCGAAACGATGGTTCGTATACGAAGAAA
The DNA here is from genome assembly GCF_056173645.1 of Anaerobacillus sp. QJM3NY_32. Classification (NCBI taxonomy): domain Bacteria; kingdom Bacillati; phylum Bacillota; class Bacilli; order Caryophanales; family Bacillaceae; genus Anaerobacillus; species Anaerobacillus sp. QJM3NY_32. The sequence continues at coordinate 4,120,623 of NZ_CM149684.1, forward strand.
ATCTGGGTGAATTTCATTGAGGATGCACTGGCGGAAGAAAAAGCGACCGATTTCGAGCAGCCTGAAAATGTTGTCGGTGTTGAAATTGATACGCAAACAGGTTTAATCGCTACTGAAAACTGTCCTGTGAAACGCTTAACTTATTATATAGAAGGAACCGAACCAACTCACCTTTGTGAAGATCATCCCGGAACGGTCCCTAATGGAAAAGAAAATGAACAGAAAGGACTTTTGGAGCGATTCTTCCAATGGGTCCGTTAAAAAAGACGGATGAGTACATCCGTCTTTTGATTAGCCCTTTATTTTGGATCTGCTTTCTTTAATGCTTCAAGGTCTTGCTCAATACTCATCCACTTCTGCTCTGTCATGCCAATTGCATCTGAAATACCGGCATTGTATAGAGTTGGCCCGATCTCTGCCATAACAAAATGGAGAAAATTCTCTGCTGCGAGCTCACCTATTTCTTCATCACGTTCATCATAGAAATATGATTGAATGCGCTCAATAAGCTCTTTCTTTTTCTCACGAGGGATTTGATTCCACATTTAGCTCACCCTTTCTACATATAAGAGTATAACATGGAAGCGCTCACTTCATTTTCGGGGACAACCAGAACAGCCCGGGGAAGATTCCCCGGGCTGCTTTGGGTCCTAGCTATATGTGTTGCGTATACATAAGTTTACGCTCAGTTTTAGGAAACCTCAAGTGATTTTATCAATTAGTCAGAAAACGATATGAAAGTTAGTCTTGAAGTCCTAATTTCACGTCATCACTTGAACGCTCATAGACGTCTTTATCGAACTCAATCAAATACTCACGAAGCATTTTCTTGGATTTGTCATCCATATGGTCCACGACCACTTTACCTTTCATGGATTTATCCATATTATTCACATGCTCTGGCATGCTTTTCCATGCCCGCTTCGCTTCGGCATTTAAGAAGAATTCACAGGCACCAATGCCATAATAGAAAGGTCCTTCTTCACTTCGTTGAAGGGTAACCCATACGATCCAAGCAGTATGGCCATCAGGTACTTCTTCACGTGTCTTAACGAGCTTCTTCCGTTTCTCAAGGGCACTACGTGCATGCAATGCGCCAACATCAACATAAATTTCATCCGTTGTCGGATCGATAATCACAGGGGAAACGTTATCGAGGTTGATCGTTCCTACTCCATAACCGCCGTGTCCATCTGTGGAGTCCCCACTTAAAATATTAAAACCTGTTGAAGGCTTCTTTTTTGGTTTTTGTTCTTCTTCATTTGCCATTCTTTGTACCTCCTTCATTCACAATTGTCCGCTCTCATTTTATCACAATTACACTTGTGTATTCATCCGACAGCCATTCACACCTTTATCATCAACTATTTTAGATTACCCCTTGTCAAACAGCTTTATTACGAATATTATAGTATTTGTGTTTAAAAAACGTTCGTATTTAATGGAGGTATTATCATGTTTAACTCCTTTTTCCGCTTAAAAGAAAATGGAACAAACGTTAAAACAGAATTCCTTGCAGGATTAACGACTTTCCTGACAATGGTATATATTGTAATAGTTAACCCAATTATACTATCTTCAACAGGCGTGCCATTCGATACCGTCTTCATTGCCACGATTATTGCAGCTGTTGTTGGAACACTATGGATGGGACTTTTCGCGAATTATCCAATCGCGATCGCTCCAGGTATGGGGCTGAACGCCTACTTTGCGTTCTCCGTTGTAGGTGGACAAGCAGGCGTATCCTACCAGGTTGCCTTTGGTGCCGTATTTATTGCCGGACTACTGTTCATTATTCTTTCATTAACACCGTTTCGCGAAAAGCTTATCGAAGCCATTCCTACGAATTTGAAGCTTGGTATTACAGCAGGTATCGGACTTTTCATCGCGTTTATCGGACTTCGCATGACAGGGATTATCGTCGCGGATGAAGAAAACCTTGTTGGTCTAGGAAATCTTCATTCCCCTGAAGTTCTTCTAGCGCTTTTTGGACTTATGATTACACTTATTCTGATGGCCCGAAATGTTCCAGGTGCACTCTTCTTCGGAATGATCATCACGGCTATCATTGCTATTTTTACAGGACAGCTTGAATTTAAGGAAGGCTTCATGCAAGCACCTTCTGCTCCCGAACTTTTCATCTTCGGAAGTCCACTTCAGGCCATTAAGGATATGATTGAATACGGATTATATGCCGTTGTCTTCTCATTCCTACTCGTCACACTCTTTGATACGACGGGCACAATGGTCGGTGTGGCAGAACAGGCTGGTTTGATGAAAGGAAAGAAAATGCCACGTGCACGTCAGGCACTTCTTGCTGACTCGATCGGAACAACTGTCGGAGCGATCTTTGGAACAAGCCCAACTAGTGCTTACCTTGAATCCTCTGCTGGTGTTGCTGCCGGCGGGCGAACTGGGTTAACATCAGTCGTCATTTCTGTACTCTTTATCGTCTCAGCTTTCTTTGGACCACTTGTCGGTTCTCTATCTGGACTTTCCGCCATCACAGCTCCCACTCTTATCATCGTCGGAAGCTTAATGATTGGCGCCGTTGGTAAAATTGATTGGAGTGAATTTGATGAGGCGTTTCCTGCCTTCTTGATCATTCTCACAATGCCACTTACGGCAAGTATTGCAACAGGAATCGCGCTTGGGTTTATTACGTACCCCATTTTAAAGATCGTAAAAGGGAAATGGCGTGAGGTTCATCCGCTTCTTTATCTTTTCGCTGTGTTATTCTTCTACCAGCTCGCTTTCCTCCCACATGCTTAACCAAAAAGATCTGCCTATTCAGGGCAGATCTTTTTTCATACCCATTTCACTAACCTTTTCTCTTCACTACTCTTTAATGCAAGCTCGATCACTTTAATTACTTTAAGGGCTTCTCTTGCTGTTACAGGCGCAGTACTTTGTTCACAAATCGCTCGGTGCAGTTCTATGTAGTATGTTTGATAAGAACCAGGTGTGGTTGGAATCACTCTATCGCGATTATCTTTCGTTAGCACGCCGTACTGATCGCTCTCGTCTTCTCCCCAGTGCTCATCCCCTGGTAATTGTCCCTTTTTCAGCGCTTCTTCCTGAGGATCAATACCCCATTTTACAAACGATCCCTTTATCCCATGAATTTGATAGCGAGGTCCGTGTTTTTTTACGAGAGAGCCAGCGTGGAGAATCACTCTTCTTTTTCCGTAATGCAAAACCAAGTGAAAGTAATCGTCCGTTTTCCCTTCTTCTTTTTGAGTCAAAACATCTCCATATACGGCCTCAGGCTCGCCAAATAGAGTCAGTGCCTGGTCGATTAAATGAGAACCCAGGTCAAAGAGAATACCAGATCCCTTCTTATCCTGCTCTCGCCAACGATCATGTACCTCCGCACTATACCGATCATAATGCGCCTCGTACGAAAGGACCGTTCCAAGCTCCTCTTCATTTATGAGCTTCTGAATTGTAAGAAAATCATTATCGTATCTTCTGTTATGATACACACTTAGCAATCTGTCATGGTTTTTAGCTATTTGAATTAACTCTTCTCCCTCTTCTACACTTACCGTGAATGGTTTCTCAAGAACAACATGTTTCCCTGCTTCAAGAGCCTGCTTCGCCATTGGGAAATGAAATTCATTCGGTGTCGTAATAATGACTAACTCTATTTCTCTATCATTTAAAAGCTCGTCTATTGAAGCGACCACTTCTATTTCTGAAAACTGCTCAATTACTTTCTTCGGATTAGAAGAAACCACTTTTGTGATGGTTAACCCCTGTACAGATTCAATCACTGGCGCATGAAAAGTCGCTCCCGAAAAACCAAATCCAACTAACCCTACCTTCACTTCTTTCATCTCCCTCACTCCATTTCAATAATGTAAGACTTTTGAACCCTTTTTGTTATTCGACAAATAAGTTCTATTTTCTCGACTTGTTTTTCCAAGTTTTGATATAGAGAAACGATTATACTAATCATCAAACGGGTATTTATGTAGTGAACTCGAAGTATTTGTAAAAGGTGGTATGATTATGAAAAAATATCTTTATTCTTCCCCCGCAATTGGCTTCTCAATTGGCCTACTTGCGTCCCTTATTTATACGATTATTTTAGCAGCCGGAGGCTATAAGTATACGGGACTAGCAGGTTTCTTTTCACTACTTATTATCCTAGTCGGCTACTTTCTACTTTCGACATTCTGGCTTCCTACCCTTCTTAAAACGAGACATACAATTGCATTGATTTCAGGGATAACCTTCCATACCGTCTCTTCTTTTACGCTAGTCTTTATGATGGCAGGAACCTTGCCTAACATATCCGAACTTCTATTTCCTTATATCAGCACACTGGCATTCTCTTTTCTCCAAATGATTGCAATCATTGTTGCTGGTGTCATTCTTTCAAAAGTCGACCTTACAAAACTCTCTGAAATGAGTCAGAAGAAATTTTCGATAAAAAGTTAATTTCCGCAACAAAAGGTGCCCCTAAGGGCACCTTTTGTTTGTAGAAATATCTTATTCTATTAAACTAGATACAAATGACCTTTAGCATCCTAGCTTTTCTATAAATGTATAGGCCTCAGTAATTTCATCATCAGAATAATTCTGTTTACGTTTGATGGTATGAACCTTCTCAACCACTTCTTCCTTTGAAAGGCGATCGAAGAAAAGAATGGTTGAAACAAGCTCAAGAAAACGTGAACTTTGACTATTGATTTCATCGATGCATTGATGTAATTCCGGCATTTGGAAATCATAATGACCGAGAAATTCATGACCTTCATCTGTTACCGTGTATTTATATTGGTAATAGCCACCTTTGCTTTCCTTCACCTCTGTAACAAGACCAAGGTTACAAAGCTCTTCCACTCGTAGCGTCAATTCTTCTGAATACGGTCCATAGAAATGGAATTGATACTTCTCGTTAAATGGAAACTGTAGCTTCTTACAAATGTAAATGATTTTCTGAAGTTTCTTACGTCCAATGACCTCTCCGGCTTCCTTCAACACAGCTATCACTTTCGCGTGATCTTCTAGCAACCTGCACCCCTCCCATGTACTTTTTACAGGTTGTCCAAAAAGCTTTCTTATCTATTAGAAGATGCTTAAACGTTCAGTTGAAACGGGAGCTCACTCCCAAATTAAACTCAACGTTTTAAACACCACTATTTAGCGATGCCTGTAGCGGAAGTCGTCTTCATGCCAGGATCACTTTTCTTTTTGAACAGCTAATCGATTTGAAGCAATGACTTAATACGACGAGTAGCATCTGTATTCCCTTCAAGAATGAAATCTGCAGGGAAATACAGCTTGTGGTCTGTTCGCTTCTTACCAGAAATCGCTTCAACCACATCAGATTCACGAGAAAGCTCACGCAAATCTCCACCTGGTTTCAACAAATGAATCGGCAAACGTTCTTCCTCTTCTCCAGGCCGATAGAAATCATACGGTAAATCAGAAGATGAATCAACCTCAAGATAGTAATCTGGATCAATACCTGCTTCATGAAAAGAGTCATAAAGCTCTCTCCACGCATTCATTTGCTGCATTGGGTTAAATTCAATGTACTTAAACAGTCTTCGATTCATAAATCGTTCACAGAGGTCTCTTAGGATATCATCCTCTTCCTCCTGCCAGATCTGGAAATAGAACATAACGACAGAATCATCTAGCTTAAGAAAGTCTTCTAGACGGATATCTTCTTTAAATAGTGAATAGAAGTGAATCGGATCGTGTTGAAAATGATAACCCTCTTCAAACAGTCTTTTCGCACGATGGAGAATTTTACTTAGAATCACTTCTGCACTTCGTGTCACAGGGTGGAAATAAATTTGCCAATACATTTGATAGCGGCTCATAATATAGTCTTCAACTGCATGCATACCGCTTTGTTTAATCACAATTTGATCATCACCAGGTCGCATGACGCGTAAAATTCGTTCAATATCAAATTGTCCATAGCTCACTCCAGTAAAATAGGCATCACGAAGAAGATAATCCATTCGATCGGCGTCAATTTGACTTGAAATTAAGCTAACCACAAGCTTGTTGCTATGTGTTTTGGCGATTACATCAGCCACTTCCAACGGAAAATCATCGCTTACTTTTCGAAGCACTTGATTGATTTCAGTGTCCCCAAGGATAACCATCCGAGTAAAGTCTTCATGGTCCAGGTTAAACACTTTTTCAAATGAATGTGAAAAAGGTCCATGACCTACATCATGTAACAGCGCAGCACACATACTTAATAGCCTGTTCTCTTCGTTCCAGCTATCATATTGTGAAAAAATCTCGTTAATACGCCTTACAATCTCGTATACACCGAGCGAGTGACTAAAGCGACTATGTTCTGCTCCATGAAAAGTTAGATACGTTGTTCCGAGCTGGCGAACCCTTCGCAAACGCTGAAATTCCTTAGTACCAATTAGCTCCCAGATTAAACGGTATCGGACATGAATATAGCGATGGACAGGGTCTTTAAATACTTTTTCTTCGCTTAATCGTTCGAGCATTCCGCGATAGGCTCCTTCCGTCAAAATCATTCATTCATTATATAACACCCATTCCAAAATGAAAACCTTCCCCCACTTTGTGATCAAACACATCATGAGGGAAGGCTCCTGTTGAACGGGCATATGGAAAGAATGGAACGACTAACAATAGCTATATATACGAGAAAATGTTTCCTTTTTTCATTTAAAAGGTTCGAATCTCATACTTTATGATGTTATAGAACAGTCTCTGCTTCTTTTCCTTCACGCTTCTCTTCGGATTTTGCAATATACATCGCACAAGCCGCGTCACCTGTAATATTAACAGCGGTACGTGTCATATCAAGTAGACGGTCAACTGCTAGAATCAATCCAATTGGCTCTACTGGCAATCCAACTTGCTTTAGAACCATTGCGAGCATGATAAGTCCTACACCTGGCACACCAGCTGTACCTATACTAGCGAGCGTTGCTGTGACGACAACAATGATGAGCTGTGTAAAGGTAAGATCAACCCCGGTAATTTGAGCGATAAAGATCGTAGCTACACCCTGCATAATTGCCGTTCCGTCCATGTTAATTGTTGCCCCAAGCGGTTGTACAAAACTACTCACCTGCTTAGGAATCTTCAGATTTTCTTGAGCGGTTTTCATAGATACAGGAAGCGTACCGCTACTTGAAGATGTACTGAAGGCAACAGCCATTGCGGGTGCAAAAGCTTTATAGAATTTAATTGGATTCTCTTTACAAAGGAAATATATCGCACTACCATATGTGAAGAGAAAATGGATGAGGAGTGCGCCAAGTACTACTAGGAAATACATTCCCATTGACTGTAACGCTTCTTTACCTTGTCCACCAACAGCGGAAGCAATAAGTGCAAATGCACCATATGGCGCTGTTTCCATAATAATCTTAACAAGATACATCATAACGTCGTTACCCTGTTCAAAAAGATTACTTAAGGCTTTCGTACGCTCGCCAAGAATCGCAAGGGCAAAACCTACGAAGATAGCAAATGCGATAATTTGGAGCATGTTTCCTTCAACCATGGCCGATATCGGATTCGTTGGGATAATATTAATAATAGTATCCAACACAGGAGGTGCTTCTTCTGCTTTAAAATCAGCATTTCCTGAGAATGAACCTTCAACACCCGGTTTAATTAAGTAAGCAAGCGCCATCGCAATGGAAATAGCAATGGTTGTTGTAACAAGGAAAAACGCAACGGTTTTCCCACCCATACGTCCAAGCTTCTTCGGATCGCTTATTCCAGCCGTTCCTACCACGATTGAGAAGAATACAATTGGTACAACAAGCATCTTAATTAAGTTAAGAAAGATTTGTCCAACAGGACCAAATAGATATTGATCGACAGGTCCAAATGCATCTGGTGCAAATAAGTTAAAGATAACACCAACAATAATACCTAGAACTAGACCTGCAATAATTTTAACTGTTAGCTTCATAAACATGTCCCCTTTCGTCAAATCGACGTAAATACCACCGTTTCCTGTTCATGAAGAACGATCCAACGCTGGTTGTTTCTCCTATATGTAGATTCTTCGTATGATCTTAGTCATATATGAAAGCTCTTACATACATTCCCATTTCTTTACTGTATATACCCGCTCGCTCGCTAACTTGAAACTACCGTAATTATGATTATATCATTTTAGACAATTCTCGCAATTTCCTTTTTTTCGTAATAGATATATTTCTTTATAAAATCAAAGTTTTAAAGGGAAAATAAGAAGTAAATTAGGAAAAAAGGACGAGTGTTTTGTCATCACCCGGGAAATACTGTCGGATGATGTCTAATGTCTCATTTCTTCTGCTATAATAAATACGATTAGTTAGTGAAGAAGGGATAAGAAAATGCCAACAAACGATTCCATACTTTTTCAGCCAAAATGGCGAATTATAGATCAATCAACACTAGGCCCATCCTTTGATGCGCTGCAATCTTTTGCAATGGATGATACCCTTTGTAATTCTGCTGGAAGTGGTGAATCCCCACCGATTTTGCGCTCATGGGTGCATCACAATACGATAGTTCTCGGTATACAAGATACACGCCTTCCCAACTTTGAGGAAGCCGTTCACTATTTAGAAAGTTTAGGTTATCGCGTAATTGTGAGAAACTCTGGAGGTCTTGCTGTCGTCCTTGATGCAGGAGTGTTAAATCTCTCACTTGTTTTAGCTGAAAAGCAGCAGCATATTGACATTGATACGGGGTACGAAGCAATGGTCGATTTCATTCAGGAAATTTTGTCGCCATATAACGTAACAATTGAAGATAGGGAAATTGTAGGATCTTACTGTCCGGGTCGATACGACCTAAGCATTAACGGGAAAAAATTTGCCGGCATTTCGCAACGCAGACTTCGCGGCGGAGTCGCTGTTCAAGTTTACCTTTGTGTCGATGGAAGTGGATCAGAGCGCGCATCTATCATTCAGGAATTCTATAAGCGGGGCGTGAACGGAGAACCAACAAAATTCACTTATCCTGAAATTGTTCCCGAAACGATGGCTTCGTTAAGTGAACTCATTGGGGAAGAGCTAAGCGTTTCCGACATCATGATGAAAACTCTTAAAACGCTTAAGCAATATACCGAATCATTAACAACGGCACATCTTTCCATTCCAGAGCTGTCTCTTTACGATTTCAACTACCAGCGAGTGTTTACTCGAAATGAAAAAGCACTTGGCTAATAAATAAAGCCCCTGAAGGCGTGCCTTCAGGGGCTTTCATTTATTATAGGCTCTGCATTGCTGTAATCAATGCTAGCTTGTACACGTCTTCCTCGCTACATCCGCGAGATAGGTCGTTTACTGGTTTGTTTAATCCTTGAAGGACTGGACCAACGGCCTCATATCCACCAAGACGTTGAACCATTTTGTAGCCAATGTTACCTGCTTCAAGACTTGGGAATACAAATACATTTGCTTGTCCTTTAAGTGGTGATTCAGGTGCTTTCTTTTGTGCTACTTCTGGAACAAAAGCAGCATCGAATTGGAATTCGCCGTCGATCACTAGATCTGGCGCCATTTCTTTCGCTAAACGTGTTGCTTCTTCAACTTTCTCTGTTTCAGGAGATTTTGCAGAACCTTTAGTAGAGAAGCTTAGCATCGCTACTTTAGGGTCCATTCCAAACATTTTTGCAGTTTCAGCACTGCTTACACCGATTTCAGCAAGATCATTGCTGTCAGGAGAAATGTTAATTGCACAGTCAGCAAAAACGTACTTCTCATCACCTTTTACCATTACAAAAGCACCAGATGTTTTCTTCACACCTTCTTTTGTTTTGATGATTTGAAGCGCTGGACGAACTGTATCACCAGTAGAATGAGCCGCACCACTGACAAGGCCATCTGCTTTGCCTGTGTGAACGAGCATTGTACCGAAGTAGTTCACGTTAAGAAGAATATCCTGCGCTTGTTCAGCTGTTGCTTTACCTTTACGACGCTCAACAAATGATTCCACAAGGGCATCCATTTCAGAATACGTTGCTGGATCCATAATTGTAAGGTCGCTGTGCAATGTAAGGCTTAGGCTTGACGCTTTATCCTGGATTGCATTTTCTCCTCCAATAACGATTGGCTTAAGGATGCCATCCTCTGCTAGGCGGTTTGCTGCTGCTAATACGCGCTCATCTGTTCCTTCAGGGAAAACGATTGTCGGATAACCTGCTTTAACCTGGTCTTTCATGTTTGTAAAAAGATCACTCATTGGTTTCACCTCATTATTTTTAATATCCAACTCCTACGATAACCCTTTTTCCCGAAAAACGAAAATAAATCCGCAAGTGTAAGCCTTTGCATGAAAAAGTTCTATTTTTCAGACGAATCAAAAGGGACTATAGTAGTTTTCAATCTTAATTCTCTTCTAAATATAAGCTAACGTAATCGTATTTAAACATTGATACTGATTTACCATCGGATTTCTGAATATCTTTTTCATTCAATCGTCACTCTCAATCGCTTTTAAAGAGGTACAAGTATTGGTATAGTAGGTAGTGGATATAGGGAAACTTCCATCAAAGTGGGCATTGAATGATTTGCGCTGATGGTTAGTTGAACCAATCGGACCATTAGGGGCAGTTGCTGTATGAATGTAACCTGCCTTATTGGTGTGATAAAAGATAAGGAGTGAATCAGATATGAATCAAGCAGCAGTTACTCTCGATGGCTGGTATTGCCTTCATGACTTCCGTACTATGAACTGGACGGCATGGAAACAGCTTTCAAGCGAAGAACGTGATCTTGCGATGAATGAATTTCTAACGTTCCTTGAAAAATGGGAAGTCACAGCAGGCCATAAACAAGGAAGTCATACGCTTTATTCCATCATTGGTCAGAAAGCGGACTTTATGTTAATGCTTCTCCGCCCAACTATGGAAGAGTTAAATGAAATTGAAAATGCTTTTAATAAAACGGCATTAGCTGAATATACGGTTAAAGAATACTCTTACGTATCTGTCGTTGAGCTTAGTAACTATATGGCTGGAAAAGATAGCGACCCTGATAATGACCCGCGCATTCAGGCCCGTTTGAAGCCAGAATTAGCAGAAGCTCCTTACGTGTGCTTCTATCCAATGAACAAAAAGCGCGAAGGAAACGACAACTGGTACATGCTTTCAATGGACGAGCGTCGTGAAATGATGCGTAGTCACGGACTGATCGGCCGTAGCTATGCTGGCAAAGTAAAGCAGATTATCACAGGCTCTGTTGGCTTTGATGACTGGGAATGGGGCGTTACGCTTTTCGCAGACGACGTGCTTCAGTTTAAAAAGCTTGTCTACGAAATGCGCTTCGATGAAGTAAGCGCTCGTTTTGGTGAATTTGGTAGCTTCTACGTTGGAACGCACCTACCGAAAGAGCGCCTGCCTCAATTCCTATACGTTTAATAGAGAAAATCCCTTCTGACACTTTATTGTCTGAAGGGATTTTTTGTGTATTTGAGTGGTCTATGTCAAAGTCATATTCCTTCAAATCGTACATACAATGAGTTACGTAGAGTCATGGCATCTTTCTTACTTCTTGCACATGGGTACAACTGAGATGAGGTGTTGTTATGGCGGTGATTCAGACAAACGAAAATGATGTAAACCTTTTGGCTCGCTTGATGCGTGCAGAAGCAGAAGGTGAGGGGCAGTTAGGTATGCTGATGGTAGGCAATGTAGGGGTAAACCGTGTAAAGGTGAGATGCCTTGATTTTAAGAACATCAACACGATGAACAACATGGTTTATCAGAGTCCCGGCGGTTTTGAAGCGACTCAGAAAGGCTACTTTTACCAACGAGCACGCGAAAAAGATAAGCGTCTTGCTCGCAAAGCCATCAAAGGGATGAAATACCATCCTGCCAGCAACTCTCTCTGGTTCTTTAAACCAGGCGGCACCTGCCCTGACCAGTGGTATAACCAGTGGAATGCAGGACGCTTCAAATCCCACTGTTTCTACAAGCCTACCGAAAGTGAATGTGCAGACGTGTACAACAGCTTCTAAGAGAATGCTTAAGGAGGGTTATGATGAACAATCAATACTGGAACACTTCACCGTCACAAAACCAGGGGGGCGGCTATGGTCAAATGCCGCAGCAAGGGCAAGGCGGACAGATGGCACAGTATCCTTCAGGCTATCCTCAAGGCCAGCAGGTTCAGGGAGCATCAACACAGGGAGGCGGAGGCTTTCCAGGACAGCTACCCGTCGAGCAATCATACATTGAAAACATCCTGCGCCTAAACCTTGGAAAAATCGCCACCGTGTACATGACTTTCGAGAACAATGAGAAATGGAACGCCAAAGTATTTAAAGGAATTGTAGAAGCAGCCGGAAGAGATCACATTATTCTATCCGATCCTCAAACAGGCAAGCGGTATATTCTACTCATGGTTTATTTGGACTATATTACATTTGATGAAGAGCTTGAATACAACTACCCTCTTCAACAAACGACGCAATATTCTCCGCGATAGCGGGTATAGAAAAAGCTGCCGGATTTCCGGCAGCTTTTTGTTTTGGCCAATAAACCGCACCGGCCTGCCACGGTTCGACAAATAGCGGGCGGTGACAGGCACCATCAACCGCCGACCCCCGCACCTCTACGCCTTAAACGCAGCCACAACAACCAAAATCCAGGCTGTAATAAACGCGACGCCGCCTAGTGGAGTAATTGCACCAAGGATCTTAATTCCGCTCAAGCTAAGCACGTACAAGCTTCCGGAAAAGAGGACGATCCCAGCAAACATGAGCCATCCAGCCCATTGCATGAGCCCTGCTGATTGAAGCTTGTCAGCAGCAATGGCTACACCAACTAAACCAAGAGCGTGATACATGTGGTATTGTACACCGGTTTTAAACGTCTCTAGCATTTTTTCTGATAGTCTTCCTTCTAATCCATGTGCCCCAAATGCGCCTAGTCCAACTGCAAGTGCCGCATTAATCGCACCAATAATTAAAAATACCTTTATCACATTATCCGCTCCTTCATCTGAATCTACTCTCCCATCATAGCGGAAAGCGCTTGATCGAAGCAACGAAATCTCGAATTGTTCATACACCTTTCGATTTATGATAAAAAACTTTTTATGATTGCATGTTTCTATGAACGATCTGGAGACTCTCCTTAAATACAAACCATCCGCCTAGCGGAAAGAGTACGACTCCTAGCCAACCTGGGAAGGCAATCCCCGTCACGATACACAGTAGAAGAAAACATGGCATCGACACTAGTTTTAATGCTTGTTTCCCCGCTTCCTCTTGGATCGATTGATGCCATTGAAATAGATTGGCGTAGCTGCTAGATGAGAATTCACTCCAGTCTGCCCTTGAAAGGCCAATCAGCGCATAGAGCGCAAATAGAAGCACGACCACTTTGACAATAAGAGGTAACAGTAATATCGCCGCTGTACCCCAGCCAATGACTTGTATATAGTACTGAACCTTCCCCATTGATCGAAGAAGCCATTTCAAATAAACGTCTCTCATTCTAACTTCTGGAGACTTTTTCTTACTGATTCGCCCAGATCCTCTAAAAAGCATAGGCTGCTTTCGAGTGAAAAGGGGCATTGGCGCAACACCTACTCGCCCCATCAAAAATTTCGTCACGCTCTGCTTATGCCCGCGCTCCATCACCACATCATGGAAAAAAGTCCCTTGCATATTCATTCGTGCTCGTAACTGAACAAGTAAAAGGAGAAGCAAACTTCCTCCTCCAAGAGCAACTGCCCATTCATACCGCCATCCTATCCCACTCATGAGAAGCAATACGATGATCGAGATCAGGTTCACTAAACCAATCGGGAGCCATTTCACCCAAATAGAAGGAACAAATAACTCTATAAAATACCGGCTAGTTTTTATATTCCAACTGACTAAAAGGACAAATAGGCCTGTGACGGCACATTGCTCTATGCCCAACCCCCATCCTGTAATAAGCAAGGGTAAAACAAGGGTCATTCCAATGATCGTCGCGACCAGTCCTTTTAGAAGAGAATAGCATATTCCCCATTTCTTTAATCCGTCCATAAGACTCACATTTTGCAACAAATAGACTTGATCAGCTTCTTCTGTATACAGTCGTAATGTCCAGAAAGTTGCAACTATAAATAACGGCAGAACCGCCAACTGTTGCGGTACTTCCGCGAGCCATTCAGGCGGAAGAATCCACCAGGAGCGGTAGTACTCCACTCCAATCACGAGACCTGGGATAAGAATATACAGCCATACCGTCCAATCGAGTGCTGAGCGAAGATCTCGGATTTTATAACGCTGATCGTCACGTTCGCGTTGCCACCATAGCTGGAACGACGTCATATTCGTTGCTCCATAAAGGCATCAACACAATCAAGAAGTGAACTTTCCCGAGCGCCTGACTGCTCACGCATGTCTTCAAGCGTACCTTGAGCAAGAAGCGTTCCGTTTGCGAGCAGAACGAATTGATCACAAATTCGCTCTGCCGTATCAAGCACATGCGTACACATTAAAATACCTGCTCCACGAGACCGCTCCTTTTCAATAAGCGCGAGAAAATCCTTCGTAGCGCGCGGATCTAGTCCAAGAAAAGGCTCATCAATGATATAAATATCCGGCTTGAGCATAAAAGCCGTTATGAGCATCACCTTCTGTCGCATTCCTTTTGAAAAGCTTGACGGTAGGTTATGGATTACGTGCTCCAGTTGAAAATAGCGAATCAGTTCTTGAGCTCGCTCTTCCCATTCCTCGTCTCCAAGAACCGCCGCTGCAGCAAGCTCCAAATGCTCCCACAGCGTTAAGCTATCATAGAAGACGGGTTGCTCTGGCACATACGCATAGCGCGACCCTTTCTCAAACGTCACGCTTCCTTTCCACTCTTTCAGTAGCCCTAATATCGTCTTGATTGTTGTGCTTTTCCCAGCTCCATTTGACCCTAATAACCCCAGAAGTTCGCCGCCTTTCACTTCAAATTCGATCAGACGAATGGCGCTATCTTTCTTTTCATAACCTGCTTGTTCGATTTCAACCTTAAGCATCCGCTTCACCTCTACCTCTTTATACGGAAGAAAAAGGGAAAAAGTTTCTTACCCCTTCCCTTTTTGATCTTCAATAAATTGTTCAAAGTTTGGCACATCCTCCATATTGTATTTTTCCACCGCTTCAAGAACTTTTAATACTAATTCCTGACGCAAATCATCTCTGTTTTGAGGGGAAGTTTGCCTGAGCTCTGCTTCAATTTTCTTCTCAAATTGATGAATAATGGCGCCGAGTTCTTCTTTCTCTTCCTGCTTTGCCTGTTGTAAAAGCGTATATAGTCTTTTCTCCATAGTCATCCCTTCTTGTCAGTTTCCTGATCCGCCACCGCACTTGTTAAATCATCAATTTTCTTTTCTAGCCGCACGAGTAAATATAGTGAAACGACGATCGGAAATCCAAGATCTCCAATAATGGCATTAATCACCGTAGTTATGCTCATTTATCCCCCTCCTTTCCTGCTTCTCTTAGCTTCTCAAGCGCACGTTTACGCCTTCTGCTCGCTGCCTGTTGAGAAATCCCCGCCATTTTTGCAATCTCCGTATCAGAAGCTTCATATCGGTAAAAAAGTTCAAGAACTTCCTTCTGTTTTGGCGTTAATCGGGTATATCCTAAATAAAGTGATTTCTGCTGAAAACTTTCGGCAAATGAAATCGTTTCACCACACGTTTCCGTACTTTCAATGAAATCAATCCAGGCATCACCAGACATACCTACAGGCTGATCGAGCATAAGAGGAAAGCGAAGATGCCCAAGTCTTCGCTTTCGGTCAAAGTTGATGGCCGTGTAGCGAATCAGCTTCGTGACGTAAGCAATAAAACGAATTTCTGTATAGTACTTTTGAAAAAGTGAATTGAGCTTATTTACCGCCTCACGATCCTCTGATGCATATGCCTCCATAAAACTTGTCCAATGCTTCTCTTCTTGAATGAATGACTTAAATAGGAGATTTCCTTTTAAATCATCATACATCTCATTTGTTAAACGGCATCCATTCTTCATCCTCACCTCTCCTTTCTCTGTCTGTAGGAATGAAAGTATCCTGAAAGCAAGAAATCACAACCATCATTTCGAACGTATGTTCTTATTTTAATTATAGAAAAAACTCATGCAAATGACCATGAGTCAATACTTCCTTTTTTAGGTGGGTCGTTTGAACTAGAGAGAAAGATCAACAAGTAGTCCCTTTATTTCACCAACAAGCGATAATAAGGTCATTCCATTCTTCTCTTTTTCTCTCATCTCTTCTTGCAGTTCAACCAGCTTGTTCTCTACTGTTTCCACAAGCTTATACGTTCGATTTCTTCCATAATGGTCCATGCTGTTTTTCTCTGATAGCGTTAGCCCCTGACTTACTGCTTCCTCAAGAAACTGTTTCACCATTCGCTTGTATGCCGATAAGTTCTGAAACGTTCGTTCCTTTCCAAGCAGCTCCCCCTGACGATCAATTTGCTGTAGCAGTCGCTTTAGTTCTGCTCCCTTCAGTTCCTTTGATGCTTCCTGAATCACCGATTGAAACGCTACCTGCTTGTTACCTTTTGGGAGATCCATTTTTAAAGAGTCCAGTGACGTTTGGCCATGCTGCTGAATTTTCATCGCTGTTCAGACCTTCCGTGAATATTCACAATCAGCTCAACTTCGCCGACACCGCAATTAAGGATTCTTGCAATATCCGTCACCGAAAAACCCTGTGAATGAAGCTGAAGAGCTTTTTGATTTCGTTCGTTGTTAGCTGAAGGGTGCTGGATGATGACCGGCTTTCTTTGCTCCTCCACCTCAGGCGATACAGTCTTCCCATGTTCTAACACACGAAGGCGCGTATCAAGCTGGTTTTCACGTTTATCGACGTAAGATTTCACCTCAGTCATCAGTCGATCATTTTCTTCCTCTAGCTGTTCAATATACACTTCCATACCCGTGGCGATCTCTTCACTTACATCTGAACTCTTCGTTTGCTTTAGAAACAAGAGAACAATACATAGAAAGCTCACGAGATGAAGGGCAATACTTATAAAGATGAATGGATACATGGAAATCACTCCGATTACATTGATTGAACGTGTTCTTTATTAGCTCGGAGGACACCCTTCATCCGAAGGAGCGCTCTCGAGTGTAGTTGCGAAATTCGGCTTGTCGATAAACCTAAGATTCTTGCAATCTCTGTAAGTGTTAACTCTTCAAAATAAACAAGAGATACAACAAGTTTTTCTTTCTCAGGTAGACGTTCAATCGTTTCAGCTAGTAACTCTTTAATAAAATGTTGGTGCAAATGCTTTTCTGGTAAATCAGCTTGTTCATTTTCAATTACACTATAACGCTCAATTTGCTGCTGATCGTCATCGTGCACGGGCTCGTCTACGGAAACCATTGTAGACAGAGAAGCATCTTGAATCACCCGCTGTACTTCTTCAATTGTCATACCAAGATACTCTGCTACATCATGGTCGCTGCTTGACGTTTGATTTTGCTGTTCTAAAGCAGCGTAGGCTTCTTCAATTTTACGTGCTTTGTCACGAACGGAGCGTGGCACCCAATCATTCTGCCTAAGCCCATCAATTATGGCCCCTTTAATGCGCCAGCTGGCATAAGTTTCAAATTTCAAATCACGTTCTGGCTCGAATTTTTCAAGTGCATCAAGAAGCCCTTGATACGCGAAACTATTAAGATCATCACGCTGAACGGATGACGGAAGAGCTGCCGCATAGCGCTGTACAGCGAAATCAACGAGCGGACGATAAAGGGCAATCAATTTGTTACCAGCCTCTTCATTCTTCTCCTCTTTCCATGCTCTCCAATATTCGATTGTCTGTTTATCCATTTTGGGTTTCATGAAGTTCACCACCTGAAAAATTCTTCCCACTTATTTATGAAACAGCATCTTTGTTAGAAATCCTTTTACACCAAGCTTATAATTTGAAGGAAAATCTAGATAAGCATGAACTAAATCATCTATGGCCTTCGCTGCTCTGGAATTTGGATACTCTAGTAGATAAGGCGACTGAGCAATCACCGCCTTACGAACGATAGGATCATCCGGAATCCATCCGAGTACATCAATCGACTTATTCAAAAATTTTGCAGAGGCTTTTTGGAAATTGCGCGCTGTACGCTCTGCTTCCTCAGTATTAGTAGATCGATTCACAATTAACTTAACAGGTAACTGAGCATTTCTTGTATGTAATGCTTTTAGAACGCCATAGGCATCTGTAATAGACGGTGGCTCTGGATTAATCACAAGAAAAACGTCATCCGCTGCCTGCAAAAACCGGATCCCTTCATAGGAAAGGCCCGCTCCCGTATCGAGAATAATGTAATCGACTTTGCCTTGAAGAGAGCCAAATTCCTGGAAAAAGTGATTCTGCTGATTGCCTGTTAAAGTTAGGATCTTTCCAATTCCGTTTCCACCAGCAATGTATTGAAGACCATTTACTCCTGTTTCAATGACAGCATTTAAAGAGAGTTTTTTTTCCAGCATGGAAATAAGCGTTTCTTTAGGCGTTACACCCATGAGCACATCAATATTCGCCATGCCAACATCTAAATCAAAAATCATCACTTTCTTATTAAGCGCTGCAAGACTGAGGGCAAAATTCAGTGATACATTCGACTTCCCCACGCCGCCTTTTCCACTTGTCACAGCAATAACCTTCGTCTTTTTCCCACTAGCATTCGGATGAATTCGCTTCATCACTTCTTCCCGCAATTGGTTTGCCTGATCAGACATTCACTCGCTCCCTCATGACCAGATCAAGAAGGAAATCCGGTGTTGTTGTCACCATATCATCAGGTACATTTTGTCCTGTCGTTAGAACCGAGATCGGAAGTTTGTATTCTTCCATCAAGTTAAAAATGGGGCCGCGAACTTTTGTTTCATCCATCTTTGTCATCATCACCTCAGAAATACCAAGAGAGTGAAAATTATCGGTGATCGATTTCATATCAGAATAGCGATGTGTGAGGCTTAACATAAGCGTGATCGATAATTCTTGACCGGATAGCAGTTCTTCAAGCTGTGAAACGTAGCTGTACTGCTGATAGTTGCGTCCCGCTGTATCCATTAGAATGACATCACATGATGAAAGGTTCGCTAGAGCTTGACCCAAATCCGCAGGAGACTGAACGACTTCTAGTGGAATACCGAGAATATCAGCATACGTCCGAAGCTGTTCAACTGCTGCAATCCGATAAGTATCTGATGTAATCAGTCCCACAGATTGACGCTCTTTTAATAATAAATGACCTGCTAGTTTTGCGATCGTTGTGGTTTTTCCTACGCCTGTTGGGCCAACGAAGCATCTTAGCTTCTTCTTTTTTATTCCTATATCAGGATAATTCTTGATTCGCTTTGCGAATTCCTGTCTCATCCACTCAAAAGCATCTTCTTTCGTGTAAGTAGGGTATGATTTTGATTTAATCATTAGTTCCGCCATCACTCCTGAACGAATCGCATGAGAGAATTCCTGTGCTTCTAAATACGTTTGAACTGGCTTTAACTGTTTTGGTAGCCGTTCATTTTCCATCAGCTGCATCATGATTTCTTTCATAGACTTCAGCTCATCAAGTACATTGGCTTCAAGCGCCTCCCGTCGTGGCGGCGTTTGTTTCTCTTGAATCACCTCTGGACTTTTTTCAACCCGTTCAGGCGTTTCTTCACGACGCTTTTTTTCAGATTGCAATAGCGTGGCAAATTCTCGAGTTTCTTCCTTCTCTACCTTTTTTTCATCAAGGGCAGCGAGCACTTCTAGACGCTGTTTTTGGAAAAAACCAAAGATCCCGCCCACTTTCACCTTTTTTGTATTTAAAATAACGGCTTCCTGACCAAGCTCCTGCCTTATCAGCGGCATTGCTTCGCGAAGATGGCTGACTACATAGCGTTTAATCTTCATGGTAGATTAATCACTCCTACACTTTGGACTTCTACATCGGGTTCTAATTCACTATAGGAAAGGATCATCAGCTCCGGCATGTAACGTTCGAGAAACTGACGTAAATACATGCGTATCGCTGGTGACGTTAGTAGAATTGGCTGAATACCTGACTGCTGCAGGCGGCTTACTTGTTGAAGTACTTCCTGGTAAATGGCCTGTGACGTTTCAGGATCAAGCGCAAGGTAGCTTCCCTGATCAGATTGCTGAACAGATTCTGCGAATCGCTTCTCCAATCTGGCCCCAGCTGTTAACACTTTAACCGCTTCGCCAGGCACGGCGACCTGAGATGTGATTTGGCGTGATAGCGACTGCCGCACGTATTCAGCTAGCACATCCGTATCTTTCGTTCGAACTCCGTTATCAGCTAACGATTCTAGAATCATATCGAGCGAACGAATGGATACTTTCTCCTTCAGTAGTCTCATCAACACCTTTTGAACATCCCCGATTGTAAGGATATTAGGGATTAGCTCCTCAAGCACTGCAGGAGACGATTCTCTCACATTATCAAGAAGATGCTTCACTTCTTGGCGACTTAACAGCTCATGCGCATGACGCTTAATAACTTCCGTTAAGTGCGTTGATACTACAGAAGGTGGATCCACGATCGTATATCCTGATAGCTCAGCGCGATCCTTCATTTCTTCTGTTACCCATAAAGCAGGAAGTCCGAAGGCTGGTTCAACTGTTTCGATCCCTGAGACTGTTTCATCTTCAAGTCCGCTACTCATCGCAAGATATTGGTTTAATAGCACCTCTCCACCTGCAACACGGTTTCCTTTGATTTTAATAACGTATTCGTTTGGCTCAAGCTGAATATTATCGCGGATGCGAATAACTGGAACAACAATTCCAAACTCAAGTGCGATTTGTCTTCGAATCATAATCACGCGATCAAGAAGATCACCGCCTTGCTTTTGATCAGCAAGAGGAATTAATCCGTAGCCAAATTCAAACTCAATCGGGTCGACCTGAAGAAGACTTGTGACGCTTTCAGGCTTCTTCATTTCTTCTACTTCTTCTTGACCAGCAGCTAGCTCAACTTCCTTCGTCTGATCAAGATTCTTCTGCATCGTCCAGCCGCCATAGACGAGTAATCCTGCGATTGGAAAGGTGAGAAGCGGGTTTATGGGAGTTGCAAGTCCAAGGAGCGTAATAACCGCTCCAACAACGTAAAGCAGCTTTGGATATGCAAAAATTTGTGCAGTAATATCTGAACCTAGATTGCCGTCTGATGCCGCTCTCGTTACGACGATACCTGTAGCAGTCGAAATAAGAAGAGCTGGGATTTGACTGACAAGACCATCACCAATCGACAGCAGCGTAAAAGTAGTTGCCGCATCACCAACTGGCATGCCGTGCACAACCATGCCGATAATCAATCCGCCAATAATGTTAATCAACGTAATGACGATTCCAGCAATCGCATCCCCTTTTACGAACTTACTGGCCCCATCCATTGCCCCATAAAAATCAGCTTCGCGCTCAATTTTCTGACGTCTTTCTTTTGCATCGCGATCTGATATCATTCCTGCATTTAAATCAGCATCAATGCTCATCTGTTTCCCCGGCATGGCATCAAGTGTAAATCGAGCACCAACCTCTGCTACTCGTTCGGATCCTTTTGTAATAACGATAAATTGAATAATAACAAGAATAAGAAAAACAAGGAGTCCGATGACAACACTTCCGCCAACAACGAAAGAACCAAACGTTTCAATAACCTGTCCACCTGTTTTATTCGTCAGAATGGATCTTGTAGTCGAGACGTTCAAACCAAGTCGGAAGAGCGTAGTCAGCAATAAAAGCGATGGAAAAATCGAAAATTGTAGCGCTTCTCTCGTATTCATGGCGACAAGGATAATTGTTAAAGCAAGACTAATATTCAGCATAATAAGAAAATCAAGTAGGAGCGGAGGGAACGGAATAACCATCATGATCACAATCATAATGACAGAAACGAGCACGGCATAATCTTTTATTTTCATTGTTAGTTCCCTCCTCCCGGGTAGCCTTTTATGCTATAAACGTACGCGAGCACTTCTGCAACAGCTTTGAAAAGATCCTCAGGGACGCCGTCACCTATCTCTACCTGGTGATAGAGCGCTCGAGCTAGCTGGACGTTCTCTGATGTTATGATGTCATGCTCTTTTGCTTTTTCTTTAATTTTTAGCGCAACGAAGTCCATTCCTTTTGCCACAACTGTCGGTTTATCCATTTCTTTTGGATCGTACTTAAGCGCAACAGCAAAGTGTGTTGGATTTGTAATGACGACGTCAGCATGGGGAATTTCCGAGATCATCCGGTTCATTCCAAGTGCGCGCTGCTTTTCTTTAATTTTTGATTTAATGAGCGGATCGCCCTCGCTCTTTTTATATTCATCTTTAATGTCCTGCTTCGACATTCGGATGTTTTTTTCGAAGTCATATTTCTGATAAACATAGTCTAATAGGGCAAGGAATAATAATAGAATTCCAACAGCTAAGCCCGTTTGAACGATCAATGAACCAACAAGTGCCATTGCTTCACCGATCGACTTTTGCGAAATGAGCATCACTTCGTCTCGTTTATTCCAAAGAACAATGAAGGTGCAAGCTGAGATAAACGTAATTTTAATTAACGACTTTAATAGTTCGACGAGCGTTCGAGCTGAGAATATTCGTTTCGCACCTTTTAATGGGTTAATTCTTTCAAGCTTTGCCTGAAGGGGATCTGTGGAAACGAGAAATCCCACTTGCATATAATTTCCTAGAACTCCCATGACGAGCGAAATTCCCATAAGCGGGGCTGCGATCATTGCCGCCTGCCACACATTTTCTTTAAGCATGCGATCAACATTCTGTTCTGTGAGCGTCCAATCTGTAATCTGAACAAGATTGCCTCGAATCATGGACTCGAGGCTTTCAATCATCCACCCACCAATGAAAGACATAAACAAAAACACACCAATCATCATAAAGGCGGATGGAATCTCAGCACTTCTCGCCACTTGACCCTTTTTACGAGATTCTTGCTTCTTTTGTGGTGTTGCTTTCTCAGTCTTTTCTTGTGAAAAGAATTGGAGATCCATTTGTAAGCGATAAGTTCGCATCGTACTACCCACCCAGTATTTGAATAAGCTGCCCCATCGTAGCGAGCATTTCTTGAAAAATCCCTCGCAGTAAAAAGAAAAATGTAGGAATCGTCACTAGAATAAGCACGAAACCGACAAAGATTTTTAACGGCAAACCGACAACGAAAATATTCACCTGAGGTACTGCTCTCGCAAGAAGGCCGAGCGCCACATCCACAAGAAAAAGGGAAGCAACGATCGGTAGCGCGAGCTGAAATGCTGAGAAGAACATCCCTGCAAATACTTCAGCGATAAACTTTGCAAGGGACTGACTATCCGCCTGACTCAGCAGCTCATCAGCTGGTAGAAGTTCATAGCTTCTAACAAGCCCGTCTAGCATCATGTGGTGACCATCAACGGAGACTAGAAAGAGAAGAGCAAGCATGTATTTGAAATTCCCGATAATCGGTACTTGAGCTCTTGTCTGGGGATCGATTACGTTTGCCATAACAAAGCCCATTTGAAAATCAATAAACGCTCCCGCAACCTGAACTGTATACAGGATAAGGGAGGCAATAAATCCAAGTGATAGCCCGATAAAAAGTTCTTTTAAAATAATGATCACGAACGCGAGATCAAGCGTTAGCTCTGCATCAGAACCTAATCCGGCCGTGACGATTAACGCAAAAAAGAAACCAAGTCCAATTTTGAAGCGGTTTGGAACGCTTCGTGTTGAGAAGATCGGCGCTGTTATAAAAAAAGATGTCGCCCTCATAAACACAAGCAAAAATAAGGGAAGGGCGTTAATGACACTTTCCATATCTAGCCGATAAACCTATAAAGATTTTGATATAAGTTCGTTGTGTAATCGAGTAGCGTTGTGAGCATCCACGGTCCAAACAGAACGATCGTTAACAGAACGGCAACGATTTTGGGAATGAACGCAAGCGTCTGTTCCTGAATTTGCGTCATCGCCTGAAACACACTCACGATTAACCCAACGCCAAGTGCGATTAAGAGAAGCGGAGCTGAAATAATAATCACGGTATAAACAGCATCTTCTGCAAGTGAAATGACCATATCCGGCGTCATCGTCGTCCTCCTTAGAAGCTTAATAGAAGTGATTCGACGACCAAATACCAGCCATCGACAAGCACAAATAGTAGAATTTTAAATGGTAGTGAAATCATGACAGGCGGCAGCATCATCATTCCCATCGCCATAAGCGTTGAGGCCACAACCATGTCAATAATAAGAAATGGAATGAAGATAATAAATCCAATCTGAAACGCCGTTTTCAGTTCTGAAATCGCAAAAGCTGGAACGAGTGCGGTTAACCGAATATCTTCGATCGACTCGGGCTTTTCAAGCTCAGCGTATTTATAAAAAAGGGCAAGGTCTTTCTCTCGTGTATGTCCTGCCATAAACTCTTTAATCGGAAGCTCTGCGGCATCGAGCGCTTCCTCCTGTCCAATCTCTTCGTTTATATAAGGCTGTAACGCCTCGCTATTAATCTCTGAAAGAACAGGGGACATCACGAAAAAAGTTAGAAAGAGTGCTAGTCCGACCAACACTTGATTCGGCGGCATAGATTGTGTTGCGAGCGCCGAGCGTACGAAGGAGAGGACAACAACAATTCGTGTAAAACACGTCATCAATACAAGAATGGCAGGAGCTAGCGATAGCACAGTTAGAAGCAGGACAAGCTGAATCGTAACGGAAACATCTTCTGTTGCGTTTGAACCGAAATCTAGTCCTGGGATCGTTAAGTTTATGAGTAAATCCATCACTTATCGTCCCTTCCGCTTCCGTCATCCCAATAATCCTTACGTTTGTTTCTTTGCTTCTTCAAACTTGCCTGAATCATCTCTTGAATTCCTGCTTGCTTTTGATTCATAAACGAAAAGCCCGACCGCTGTTCTTCAGCTTGATCTAAAATACGCTTCACTTCTTCACCCTGAATTTCCTTAAGAAGGTTCACGTTATCTCCGACCCCAAGCATGTAGAGGGAATCCCCGACCTTGACCATTTGAACGGATTTATTGTTACCAAGCGGTGTTCCGCCAATTTGAGTGAAAACGGAATGGTGCTGAAGCTTTTGTTGGCGTTTGGACAGAAAGCGAATCAGCAAATAAATGAGGCCAACCACGACGATCGTATAGAAAACGAGCTTGATTAGTAGAAAGAAAATATTTGTGTTTGCTCCTTCTACTTCAGCAGGCTGCTCTTCTATATCAGCAGGGTCATCCCCGTTTTCCGTGAGCCAGTCTTTCACACTTCCATTATCTGCCGCTGCGATGGCGTTAAGCGGCATTACTAAGACAAGGCTGAGGAGTGTCATGATGCCAATCACAAGGTGTCTCACTTTTAAGCACTCCTTCTAACGCAGCTTTGATAAACGCTCTGCTGCACTTAATATATCCGTTACTCTCACACCAAAGTTTTCATCGATGACGACAACTTCGCCTTTGGCAATGAGTTTACTATTGATCAAAATATCAACTGGCTCTCCCGCAAGCTTATCAAGCTCAAGAATCGATCCGTGTGAGAGCTCAAGAATGTCTTTTACAATACGCTTTGTTCGCCCTAACTCCACCGTTACTTGAAGGGGAATATCTAGGAGCATGTTCAAATTTCTTTGTTCCCCGTACGGATGATCTTGCTGGCTAAAATTTGTGAACTGCACGTTTTGGATATTCGGTTCAGGTTCTTTCACGCGCGTCGCAAATGAATCCATCGATTCTCTTTCTTCTTCCTCATGATTCTTTTGTTGATGTGACGATGGGTGCTGTTGCTGCAATTCAGCTTCATGCTCCTTTACCTGCTGTGTCTCTTGTTCCTGCACGGCTTCCCGAAGATCTTCTTCACTTATTAGTAATTCACTCACTTGCTTTGCTACAGATGCAGGAAGGACATGGTGTACAACCGTTTGAACAATCGATCCTATGGAAAGTTCAAACGAAACGTTCATATACACTGATTCAGCGGCTTTTTCCAATAACATAGAATTAGTAGGTTCTGAAACAACTTGAAGATTCGTAAATGTTCCTGTAAATGAAGAACCTGATGCCATGCTCAGTCCTTTATGTATGCTCTCCATCATTCCTGTCATAACAGCAGTTAAACTCTTATCAACACTCTCGTCACCTTCCTCACCCTTTGCCACAAGCCAGATGTCAGCCATATCTTGGGCATCAGGTGGATTGAGCATAATGATCGATTCGCCGGAAGATGCCCCTTCATAGCGAATCGCGGCCTCAACATAAGGAAGGGCTAATTCTTGTTTAAAGCGATCGTCAGGAAGGATGTTCATCTGAACATTTGATACAAAAACGTCCTGCATGAAAACGGAAGATAATGTTGTTGTAAGGCTTCCGATCGCAACGCTAAAAAGTTCATTTAATGCTTCTTCTTCAATTGAATGAAAATACACGTTAGGTTCCTCCCTTCCTGCTGCTGTCTCTTGAAATAATGCGTTGATTTCATCTTTTGAAAGGCGATTATCCGTCATGGCCTACTTCCTCCTCTTCCTTCACTTCTGTAATTTGTACGGCCATCCGACCTTTCGAAGTCCCTGGCTGTCCATGGAACTTCACCCGGTTATCGACCCTCACAATCAATGGATCTGAGACGGTTTGATCCAACCGAATCACATCTCCATCTTCTAGATTTAAAAATTCTTCAATCGTGATTTCAGAGTGGCCTAGCTCAGCGATAATGCCTAAATTAGTTTTCTTCAGTCTCTTCTCAAGTTCCTTACTTTCCTGAGGCTCCCGATCCTTTTTCTGATTCGAAAGCCAGTGATGAGCTGAAAGCCTTGGCATAATCGGCTCAAGTACAACATGTGGAAGACAAAGACGAATATTACCTGTTACTTCGCCTACTTTTACATTCAGTGTCACGGTGACGACTGTTTCATTTGGAGATACGATTTGAAGAAAGTGTGGATTAACTTCAAGCTCTTTAAGCTCAGTTTTTAGCTTCAGTACCGATGTCCAGGCATCTTGAAAGCTTTCTAAGATTTTACCGAAAATCCGCTCAATAACAACCGTTTCAATTTCCGTTAAGTGTGTCAGTTTTTCAGGCTGATTCCCTTGACCTCCAAGCATTCGATCCAGCATTGCATAGGCAAGCTCCGGTGCTACTTCAAGCACCATTTGTCCTTGCAATGGTGAAGCAACAAAGAGACTAAGAATTGAATTCTCTGTAATCGACTGCACAAATTCTTCAAATGGCATCTGATCAACAGAATGAACGGAGGCTTGAATGATCGTCCGAAGCTGAGCCGATGAATACGTCGTCATGAGACGTGCGTAGTTCTCATGGATACGAGTTAAAATTCTGATGTGATCTTGAGAAAAGCGAAGCGCTCTTTTAAAGTCATATGTTTGCACTTTTCTATCCTTCATTGACTTCTTTTGCCCTTTATCGTCGATGGCAGAAAGAAGTGCATCAACTGTTGCTGGCGATAGCATATCAGACAACATGGTCACCCCCGTTCTTCTATTATTTCTCTAATACGTGAATATCACGATAGAATTCCGTAACAAGCTGTTTTACTTCCTCGACTGTCTCCATCACAACGTAGCGTTTTCCATTCGTTAATAGAATCATCGTATCCGGCGTTGACTCAATCGTTTCAATGTAAATGGCATTCAACATCATCGCTTCACGGTTTAATTTAGTTAACGGTATCATATGAACAGAGCAGGCCGAGGAAACTCCTCAGCCCTTACCCCCTATCGTTTTAAATTGACGATTTCTTGAAGGATCTCATCTGAAGTTGTAATCACTCTTGAGTTCGCCTGGAAGCCACGCTGAGCTACAATCATTTCCGTGAACTCTTCGGTTAGGTCAACGTTGGACATTTCGAGTTGACCAGCGACGACGCGTGAGTCTTGAGGAAGCCCTGGTACTGCATCCCCAGATTTTTCTGTTTCACGAAAAAGTGAGTTACCTACTTTATTAAGCCCACCTGGATTTGGCACTGTGCTTATCCCTAGATTCAAAGTTTGTTGTTCATTTCCTTGAGTATCTGTATAAGTGATAACCCCATTACGATCAATACTTTTGATTTCACCGATCTGCTGAATAGGGTTACCTTGATCATCTAACACTGCGTAGCCTTGTGTTGTCACAAGATTTCCTGTCGCATCAACCTGAAAAGACCCAGAACGAGCAAGGTAATCAGTTCCGTCACTTCTTACTGTAAAATACCCATCCCCCTGAATACTCAAATCCGTCTGTACCCCTGTCGTCATAGGTGATCCGGGACTATCTACCATATTAATCGCCGATACGGATGAACCAAGACCTACCTGTTTCGAATTTACGGAGTTTCCTGCCACGCTCTGACTGAGTAGATCTTCAAACAGCACTCTACTTTTCTGGTAACCTACTGTATTTACGTTCGCAATATTATTCCCGATAACATCTAGCTTTGTTTGAAAGCCTCTCATTCCTGAAACGCCTGAGTACATTGAATTTAACAAGTTGTTTCCCCCTCTAATTGTTTCGCTGCTTCAATCGGTCCACAGCGAATCGGCCTCCTGCTCGGTCCGGCCATTATAAAATAAGTGCTGAGTCAATGTTTGTGACGATTTGATTCTCCATACTATCCTGCTTCATAGCAGTAATGACTTTATTGTTTTTGACGCTAACAACAAAGGCGAGATCTTTCATTAACATAAGCGACTCGTTTGATCCTTTTTCTCTCGCTTTTTCTACTCCATCATTTAGCTTTTGGAGCTGATTGTCCGAAAGGGAAATCCCATTTTGCTTAAGTCGAACCTGTGCGTGGTGACTAAATGAAATCTGTGAATCGATCGAATGCTTTAGTTGATCAGCAAAAGAATTTTTTAAATTCTCCTGTTTTGTAGTTAGTTGAATCGGTTGCTTTGGATAATAAACTTGATTGATTTGAACCATACTATTCCCCCGTTTCGATACGCTCTAATAGGGAGATATCTACCTGTTTGCCACTATCAAGTTCTGCGAGTACTTTGCCTTCTTTGTATAAAACAGCTTCTACCTTACCTGCGTTCGCTTCGTTATTCTCCTGCCACTGAACGCTTTTACCAATTAAATGTGCGTAATCCTTCATCGAGCTTTGTAACTGACTATCGAAAAATTTATTCATCGACTTATTCATGTTTGTCATTTGCTCGAGTGAACTAAATTGCGCCATCTGCCCAATAAATTCAGTATCTTGCATCGGCTGCATCGGGTCCTGGTTTGAGAGCTGAGCAACGAGAATTTTCAAGAAATCATCTTTTCCTAACTGACCAGGTGCCTCTGTTTTTGGTGTTTGAACAGCTGATGTTGCTGTGACAGAACCTGTATTCATGTCACCCCTCCTAAATAGCGTAATTAATCCCACTAGATGCGCCTTCTTCTTGCTCATTCGTTACGAGTGGATTCTCTTCTAATTCATATTCACCTTTTCGCCCTTGTCGGTGCTTTCCTTGTTGAAACGCCTGACCCTGCTCCTGGCGACCATCCTGCATGAACGATTGTTGTGAGCCCTGCGGCTGTTGAACGACTTCCACTTTATCAAGTTGGATGCCCTGTTGAATGAGCGTATGACGTAGCTGGTGAAGCTGTGATTCAATCATGTCCTTTGCCCCTGAAGTCGCTGTTATAATGTGCGCTGTCACTTTCCCATCAGAAGTTGTTAGCCGAATATCAAGTTGACCGAGATTTTCTGGAGAAAGCTTAATTCTTATGTTTGTTTCATCTCCATTTTTCGATAGTTGCATGCGCTCGGTAATCATTTCACTTAGCTCCGATGCAACATAACGAGCCGGAACTGGTGTAGTCGATTCCTTGATGGTTGTTTGAGATTCATTACCTTTTGCTAGCGGAAGCGCTTCTGGCTTCTCGTCTATCTGAATTTCATCTCCAGACATTTGATCTGTCACAAGCTTCTCTTGATTATCAGCTACTTCTCCAGATACGCTCTTTTCGACGAGTGCCTTAGTTTCTTTTCCTTCAGGAACACTATGTTTTGGAGTCTCTACTTGAACTTCAATAGCTTCTCCATCTAACTGGACGTTTTGATCGGAGTCCATAACAAGTTTCTGATCTTGTTTCGGTTCAGTCGCCATTCTCTCCATCATTGAAAGGAGCTCTTTCGGCTCTTTCATCTTCAACTCTTGCATAAGTTTCATAACATTAGATGGAAGTTTCGTCTCTACCGCAAACGTTTCAGAAAGAACTTGTTCTTCATTTTGTAAGACTTGCTCGATTTCTACAAACTCACTTTTTGTAAAACCGGGTAGACTTACTTCCTCCTGTATACGATTAGCATTCACTTGTAGTGGTTCACCACTCATGTCAGTTCCTTGTTGGGCAAGCGATTTCGATAAAGAGTTTTGATCATGTTGAACTGGCGGAACATTGACAGCACCCATCATGAGAAGGTGCACGGGGGCTTCACCACTACTATTTGTTGGCTTATTGTCTCCCTCTTCTAACTCGCTTTCGTTATGTGTCTCTGAATACTCACTTTCACTCACATTAAGCTTTTTTCCTAAAGCACTTAATAACGTTGAAAATCCAGTTGGACTATTTTCAGTTCGAACCTTAGGCTGAACGATTATGTTTTTTCCAAGTGACTGGATAGCGTTCACTATTTCACCTCCTTTTAATTGGCTAAATCAGCTATGTAACTAGAAGAAATCGATTCTTCCATTTCTCCAAGTAACCCTGTACGCTTCTCTTTATCAAATTCTTTCAGAATGGAAAGCCCTACTTCTTTCTCCTCTTTAGACTGAGCCATCTCCGATAGGATTTGGGCCGCTTCTTCGTCAGTCATTTCTGACAAATTATCAGCTACGTCTGAAACAGAAAGCGAACTATCTTCGCGATCAATCGCATTCATCAGGAGCGTTACTCTCTCTTGCATTGCAGCAATCTCAGGATCGTCTGCTTTTTCAATATCTCTTAACGCGATCGTTAAATCTGCTGCTACAGCTGCATTCATTTTCCCTAGTACAGCTGCTTGCTCGGTGCTTCCCATTGCATCAAGCAGGAGAGCTGCCTCGTTTAACGTAAGGTTTTCCATAATCGTCGCGGATTTTGATGCTGACATTCCTTCATACGTTTTTGCTAACTCTTGGAGCTTCTTCTGTCGCTCTTCCTTGTCAGCTAATTCGCTCTTCATTTCTTCAGCTAACGATTCCAGCTCAGACTGTTTTTTCTTCAGCTCGATTTCTTGCTCATCTAACTGCTTTTTCAAGTCTGAGATTTCGCCATCCTTTTGATTGATTTCTTGTTCTAGCACTTCATCTTGATTTTGATCAGTAGCCTCAGCTGTAAAATTATCTTCTACATATGCGATCGGCTTCTTACTAAGTGAAGTGGCCATTGCGAACAGATCGTATCCAAGAAACGGAAGAACAACAAGCATAACCGTAGCGATAAACGCGAGCGGCAAGAGAAAACCGTGGATGATGCGTTCTTTCCATGAACTCTTCTGTCGCTTTCGCATTCCCCTCACCCCTTAGCCGTTTCTTGCAAGCATATACGCACGTACGGTATTTAAATCATCTAGCTCATTTTGTTCAATCATTTTCATATCGTGATAAAACTCTTCTTTTCTCGTCTCTTTGATTGACTGCCACGTTTTCTCTTCTCTTACTTTAGAAGCAAGCGTGTCCTGCTGCTCACTCACTTGATGTTCAACTTGAATCAGCTGATTTCTTTTCTGGTGGAGCTGCCCCTCAAGATAGGTAATATGCTCTTCTTCCTTAAGAAGATCTATAATGGAAACCCCTTCTTGTTGACGCTCTTCCAGTCTCTGACGCATGGAAAGAACCGCTTGCTCAAGATCACGCATGGAACGTTCGATATCCACTTGTGCTTTGAGTGATTCAGCCATGTCTAGCTGTGCCTGTGATTTTTCATTTTCTTTTACATCCAAAATCCGTTGAAATGGGAATTGAAAAGCTGCGATGGTTAGTCATCCTTTCCAAATCGGGATAAAAGCCAGTCCTGACTTTCTTCAAATGAAGCCTGATCATCAATGCCCTGCTTAATATATTTCTCAATCTCCGGATGAATCGAGATCGCTTTATCAATATTGCTGTTCGTTCCAGCTTTATAAGCGCCAATATTAATAAGGTCTTCAGAAGAAACATACACAGCAAGAAGTCGCTTAAATTCTTCTGCAGACTTCATATGCTTTGGAGTCACAATTTCTTTCATCACACGGCTAACACTCTCTGAAACGTTAATCGCTGGATATTGGCCTTTTTGAGCGAGCTTCCGATCCAAAACAATATGCCCATCTAGAATCCCTCGCACCGCATCTGCAATCGGTTCGTTCATATCGTCACCATCAACAAGAACAGTGTAAAAAGCTGTAATCGATCCCTGCTCAGCTGTGCCAGATCGTTCTAACAATTTGGGTAAAAGAGCAAATACGCTTGGCGTATATCCCTTACTAGTTGGTGGCTCTCCAATTGCCAGTCCAACTTCCCGCTGTGCCATGGCAAAACGTGTCACAGAATCCATCATTAGCATGACGTTCTTTCCTTGATCACGAAAGAACTCTGCGATCGACGTTGCCGTAAGCGCTCCTTTGATCCGCTGTAGTGGAGGTTGATCAGATGTTGCCACAACGACAACCGATTTTTTAAGACCCTCTTCACCAAGATCACGCTCAATAAAATCCCTTACTTCCCGTCCTCGTTCACCGATCAAGGCGATCACATTCACATCGGCTTCTGAATTTCGAGCCGCCATTCCCATTAACGTACTTTTTCCAACGCCACTTCCGGCAAAAATACCGATCCGCTGTCCTTGACCGACTGTTAACAGCCCATCAATAGCGCGAACACCAAGCTGAAAGGGGGTCGTAATGCGCGGACGCGTCATTGGATTTGGTGGCTTTCGATTTGTGGATACAGCCTTCAGTCCACCAGGGAGATCCGAGTAATCAAGAGGTCTGCCGCGCCCATCGAGAATCGTTCCAAGTAGTGAATAGCCCACTTTCACTTCAAGTGGCTGTCCTGTCGCCACTACAAGGCAACCTGGACCAATTTCTGATAGGTCATGCATCGGCATGAGCAGAACACGATTTTCGCGAAAGCCAACTACTTCTGCTTCAATTGGTTCCTTTGATGGTCCTGGATAAAGGTAGCAAAGCTCACCAATTTTAACCTCTGGACCAAGTGATTCGATCGTTAGCCCAATAACCTGTGTCACCTTGCCATACTTCTGGACCGTTTCCATCGAATGAAGCTGCGAAAGATATGGCTCAACATTAATGCTCATCGACAGTTCGCTCCTCAAACATAGCAAGCAGCTGTTTCTTCATCTCAGAAAGCTGGCTGTTAATCGAAATATCGTACGACCCGCTCGGCGTATGAACAAGTCCTGAACCGACTTCCAAGTCATTCATCGGCACAAGCTTTAAGCTCGCATTCACATCAAGTTGTTTTTCAAGCTCGTCAACCATTGGTATCACATGCTGATAATCTTCTGTTGAAACTTGAACAATGACTTCTCCACGATCCTTTACTTTCTTTAGCGTATCTTTCACCATGCCAAGCAGCGTCTCTGGATTTTGTTCCATTTCTTTTAAAATGATTTTCTTCGCAATGGCTGTGCTTAGCGATAGAAGAAACGGTTCAGCATCCTGAATTAATTCTTCCTTCTTGTCATAAGCGCCCTTTACCATGTGTTCCATTTCCTTCTTCTTTTCATCGAGCTCGAAATGAATTTGCTGCATGCCTGCTTCATAACCCGCTGCATATCCGCTTTCTTCTGCTTCTCGATACGTTTTCTTCGTGATTTCCTGCCACTCAAGCTCTTTTTGTTCCTGCTTGTTCTCAAGATTTTGATGAACGTTCGCTTCTTCATCTCCAAGTCTTGTTCGAATTGTATGATAAAGATCTTCTAGCCGGATCATCATCTCAAGAAGCTGCGATTTCTTTTCTTCAATTGTCGTAGTACGAGAAGGCAATATGCGATTTCGCTTTGGCTCTGCGACCGTTCGCTGCTCAATTACTTTCGGAACGGCTCGCTTCTCTCCAGAGGTTTTTCTGATGATATTAGACAATCAGATCATCTCCTCCACCGCGTGCAATCATGACATCACCTGTTTCTTCAAGGTAACGGATGACAGAAACGATGCGTGATTGCGCTTCTTCCACTTCACGAAGCCTAAGTGGCCCCATCAATTCGATCTCTTCTTTCACCGTATCTACCCGGCGGTTAGACATGTTTCGGAAAATTGTATCCTTCACATCGTCACTCGCTACCTTAAGCGCTATAGAAAGATCTTCATCTTTCACTTCACTAATGACGAGGCGAATGGATCGGTCATCAAGCGTAACAATGTCTTCAAAGACAAACATCCGCTTCTTAATTTCTTCTGCTAGGCTTGGATCATCTTTCTCAAGCGAGCTAAGAATTGTTCTTTCCGTACTTCGATCAACACTGCTTAGAACTTGAACTATTGATTCCACACCACCAGTAAACGCATAGTCCTGCGAACCGCTAGCGTTAAGCTTACCTTCAATGATCTTTTCAAGCTGACTAATCACTTCTGGTGAGGTACTATCCATCAGCGCAATTCTTCTTGCTACATCTGCCTGACTTTCTTGAGGTAGCGAGGATAAAATTTTGGAAGATTGCTTCGCATCAAGATAAGATAAGACAAGAGCGATCGTTTGGGGATGCTCCTGCTGTAAAATGTTTAGAATTTGATCAGGATCTGCTTTTTTTGCGAATGCAAATGGCTTTACCTTTAAATTGATGCTTAAGCGAGACAAAATTTCTTCTGCCCTTTTCGGTCCTAGCGCTTGCTCAAGGATATGTCTTGCGTATTCAATTCCTCCGACGGCAATGTAATCCTTTGCTTTTACCATCTGGATAAACTCATCCACGACGGCTTCTCGCTCATCGGGCTCAACTTTGCGAAGCTCTGAAATGCCAAGCGCAAGCTGATCAATTTCCTTCTCAGATAAGTGTTTAAATGTTTGAATCGAAAGGTCAGCACCTAACGAAGTGAGAAGGATCGCTGCTTTCTGAGTTCCTGTTAATTCTTCTAAACTACTCACCATCCAATCCCCCTACTCTTCGTTCATCCATAGTCTTAGTAGTTTCACAAACTCTTCCGGATCATTTTTTGCGAGAGTTTCAATTTCATCTTTTCCAATTAGTGCATCAGGTGTCATATCCACTTCACGTTCTTCTTTTTCCCTCGGCAAGTAGTGATCCTCTGGTACACTGTACGCCTGTTCAAATTCCATGAAGTCGTCCTCATCCTTATTTCCTTTTCGGCGGAAGAGAAGAATGATTCCACCAATTAGAAGAATACCAACGCCACCAGCTACCGCATAAATCACCCAGCTTGGAACACTGTCTAGAACAGAAGAAAAGATGTCTGGCTTTGGCTCTTCATAGTCCGCACGCCCTCTAAATTCATTCGCAAATACAGAGATACGTTCTTCAAGAGCAGTATCCTCAAGCGGTACATCACTTTCACTCAAAGACGTACGGACAACATTTTTGAGCACAGTGCGAATATCTTCTATATGAGCTGCTGTTAAACTAGTCATATCGTCAGCGACAGGTGGCTCTACACCAACGTTAATTGTAATATCATCAATCATATAAGGGCTTTCTTCGATTTCTTTATGAATACGATTCACTTCACGATTGATGCGATCTTCTACTTTTTCATAAGAGCCGTCGCCCTTGGCATCTGGGTCATCTGCATTATAGTTTGGAATCTCGCCTTCATCTGTACCCGTTCCATCCTGGGCAGCAGCTTGATCACCGGAATAGGATTCCATGATTTTCTCAACGCTAATATCAATGCCTTCACCTGTTTCTTCATCAACAGGTTCGACAAGGTCTTCCGTGCGCTTTTCTTTTGTGAAATCCACGCTAGCCATTACAGAAACAACCACTTTATCTTGTCCGAGAATCATGCCAAGCATTTGCTGTAATTCTTGCTGCATGTCTTTTTCGATGCCGTTACGAATGTCCTCTTGCTGCTGGTAAGCGGATAAAGTTGTATCAACGCCGCCACTTTCGCCGTAATCAAAAGCAGTTCCGTTCTGGTCCATGATGACAATGTTTTCAACAGGGAGATTCGGAACACTTTTACTTATAAGATGATAAAGGCCTGTGATTTGGCCCTGGTCAAGCTGAGCACCAGGATCCCTCGTAAGGACGATCGAGGCAGAAGCTGTCTCACCTGTTTCATCAAGCCAAACACTTTCAGCCGGTAGGGTAATCATCACTTTTGATTCCTGAATACCGCCAATTTGTTCAATTAAATAACTCAGTTCATTTTGCATCGCATCTCGCTCTACAACATCGAATTGGCGATCTGTCATCCCCATGCCCATGTTTTCACTAAAGATGCTGTAGTTAACGTTACCACTTTTTGGAATACCCTCAGCCGCTAGACTTACTTTTAAATCAGACGCCTGATCCTTTGGCACGCTGATCGTTGTTCCATCCGCTGAAACTTCTACCGGAATTCCCTTCTGCTCAATGGCCCCTTTGATCTCACCAGCTTCTGTCGGCGTTAAATTAGAATAAATCGGCGTTAAATTAGGTTTAGACATCCAAAAAACAAGGAATAGAAGCAGAAGAAGAGTGACCAGAAAAGTCCCTCCGATGAGCCATTTGGTTTTCGTTGAATAGCTACCCCATGTTTCTTTCCAGCGACTTGTAAAATTTAGTAGTTGTTGGTTCATCTCTTATCCATCCCTGACATACTACATTTGCATACGCATGATTTCTTGGTATGACTCAATAACCTTATTTCTCACTTCTACCGTTAAATTTAGAGATAGTGAGGCTTTTTGTGCTGCAAGCATAACCTCGTGAACATCCTGAACTTCTCCAGTCACAAGCTTATTCGTCATCTGTTCAGATGCCACTTGATTGTTGTTCACCTGTTTGATCGCATCCTGAAGCATCTGACCAAAATCAGCCGTTGCTTCACCCGAAGTAACCTGAGACTTCGCTTGTGTTGGAAGCTGCTGAAGTGCACTAATTGTGTTCATAAGATCCTCCTATGCCCGACCGTTATTTACCAAGTTCGAGCGCTTTCATATACATACTTTTGGTTGCGTTTAACGCTGTTACGTTCGCTTCATAGGAACGAGATGCTGACATCATATCAACCATTTCTTTCACCATATCCACGTTTGGCATTTCCACATAACCTTCTTCATTCGCATCGGGATGAGCGGGATTATAAACAAGTTTATTAGGAGCATTATCTTCTTTAATGTTCGACACTTTCACTCCTGTTGGCGCTTCGCCATTTCCCATTGCGGCTTGAAGCTTACTCTCGAACGAATTTTCCTTAAACTCTACCACTTTTCGCTTGTATGGCTGCCATTCCCCATCGACGAGCTCAGAGCGAGTCGTTTCAGCGTTTGCGATATTGGACGAAACAACATCCATTCTAAGACGGTTTGCAGTTAAAGCTGAAGCACTCGTATTGAACCCATTAAATAAATTCATATGATTTAGCTCCCTCTAATTGCTTTCTGTAAATCACGGAACTGGCTGTTGGTCTTTTCAATCATCGCATTGTACCAGAGTTGATTTTTGGCAAGTTCGGCCATTTCAACATCCGTGTCGACGTTATTGCCATTTGATTGATTAAGTGTATTTTGATCCGTTTTGACAACGGTCTTTGATGCATTATTTTCGTTACTAAAAGGGACGTGTTTGGGGTTGGATTTGTAGCTCTGCAGATTCTTTGTTGCATCCTGCAGGGTGTCTTGAAATGAAACGGTTTGACGTTTGTAATTAGGGGTGTCAACATTTGATATATTTGATGTGATAGTACGCTGCTGCACCATCGACGCATTCAATGCTTGTTCAAGCGGTCTAATCGATTGAAAAACGTTCACGAAGCTTTTCACACTCCTTGTATAAAACTGTTTTTAAAGTTAAAAAATGGATACAAAACCATAGTTATACTCATTCGACAATTTTTTCGTTAGTGATAGCATAGCATTGTCAAAAATAATAGTAAATGAGTGTTTTAACCTAAAAAACGACTTTTTTCACTTAATTTTCCCATATTTAAACGGTATAATAGAGTTACAAAATTCAATGTACGCGTTCGATAGTACTACGATGGGAGCGAAATAATGTTTAAAGGCATGTATACGGCAACATCCGGTATGATGGCAAGTGAGCGAAAGCAACAATTCTTAACGAATAATTTATCAAATGCCGAAACACCGGGCTTCAAACAGGATGAAGCAACCTTCCGTTCCTTCCCTGAATATCTACTAAAAGAAAGAAATACGAACACACCTACCCCTAACTCTTCCATTGGCACTCTTCAACAAGGCGTCTATACACAAGAAGGCATTCCTAATTTCTCAAACGGTTCCCTTAAAGAAACAAGCAAACAAACAGACATGGCTCTCAACGATGAGAACCTTCCAATTGATGCAGAAACCGGTAAAAAAGGCCTACTTTTATTCGGTGTTCGCCTTGAAGATAATGACATTCGCTATACACGAAATGGAAATTTCTCAGTAAATGAAGATGGATTTCTAACTACGAGCGAAGGATACCAAGTTCTTGGGGAAGATCTTCAGCCAATTCAACTCAATGATGATTCTTTTACAATGACCGACGATGGCACAATTCGTGAAAGAAACGGAAATGAGCAACAAATATGGATTGGCTATACGGGCGATCCATCCAAGCTAGCACAGCAAGGAAATGGTGTCTTCGAATGGGAAGGTAATGAAAATGATGCACCGAGAAATATCCAGACGACAGACATCAACCAGTACGCCGTGAAGCAAGGATTTCTCGAAGGATCGAACGTTGATATGACGACCACGATGACCGATATGCTGAATACTTATCGTTTATATGAAGCAAACCAAAAAGTACTACAAACTTATGATCAAAGCATCGACAAGTCAGTCAATGATGTTGGTCGCGTTTACTAGGAGGGTTACGATTGAATATCCAGATGGCCACAGCCTCTTCTTCACTTAGTCAGACACAAAAGAAAATAGATACAATCGCAAATAATATTGCGAACGTGAATACAGCAGGGTACAAAAGCCGTGAAGCGACGTTTCAAAATCTATTAACTCAAACGTATGCGAACCAAACAGGTGAGGCGACGGAGCCTGGAAGAGAAACACCAGAAAATCTTCGCGTTGGTTTCGGCTCAAAAATCGGCTTAACAACCCTTCGTAATGAACAAGGATCAGCACAAGAAACTGGCAGAGATCTTGACGTCATGCTTGAAGGAGAGAACGTCTATTTCCGAACTCAAAATGGTGATAGTATTCACTACACAAGGGACGGATCATTCGAACTACAAAATCAGAATGGGACTTTGTCACTCGTAAATAGTAGCGGTAACCCGATTCTAGACACGAACGGAAATGCGATTACATTTAACAGCGATCCGGCTAAACTTGCCATCTCTGATACTGGAGAAATTGTGGCGACGGATGCAACTGGAAATGTACAAACCTATCAACTTAGCATCGTCAAGATTAATCGGCCCGAGGCTCTCACCAATGTGGGAGGAAATGAATTCTCTCTTCAAGATAATGAGCAGCTTGAGCTTGTCGCTCCTGGGGAAGAATTTAAAACGAGACAGGGATTTCTCGAAATGTCGAACGTTGATCTAGCGAACGAAACGACCGAGATGATCTCAACCCAGCGGTTACTTCAATTCCAGAGCCAGGCGATAAAGATGGCCGATGAAATGATGGGACTGGCGAATACGATTAAGAGATAAATGAACTAGATAACCAAAACCCCTCTCACAAATGTGAGAGGGGTTTTGGTTATCTAAGAAAGTCTAATAGAGAAGGCTGAATGATCTTGGCACTTGCCGCAAGGGATGCCTGATAGACGCTTTCTTCTGTTTTAAGTTTCATGATGGATTCCGCAAGATCCACATCTTCATTTTTAGAAAGGAATGATTGAACGGCTAGATTCTCATCCTTCAGACGCTGGTTCATACTTTCCACTCGAGATTGACGAGCGCCCATACCGGTCCAGCTTGTCAGAACCTGTTCTGCGCCTTCTTCTATTTTTCCAAGGACGGTATTCATGCCTTCTTTATCTCCACTTGATAATGCCGTAGAAAATTCATCAAGTACTTTGAATAAATTTACCTGACCATCAAATACTTCCCCCGCATCAACGTTAATCTTCACATCGCTAAATGGAGAAATTCGCTGATTGATGGACTGATTATCAAAAGATACATTCCCATCCTGGTCAATTCCGACGGGTTGATCCGTTTTCTGTCCATTAAAGATGTATTTTCCATCAAGCTTCGTATTGGCTAAACCTTTGAGTTCTTTCCTTAACTGCTTAAATTCTTTTGCCATTGTTTCCAGCTCTTGAGCTGAATTTGTGCCATTCGAAGCCTGTACGCCAAGCTCACTAGCTCGCTGCATCAAGTTCGAAATACTACTAAGCGATTGTTCCGTCATCTCCATCCATGACATCGCATAATCGGTATTCCTCTCATACTGTTCATTATCAGCCAGCTGCGACGATAGCTTCAGTGATTTTTCCGTACCCATTGGGTCATCAGATGGCTTGTTGATACGGGTACCAGTCGAAACCTGCTGATTGGCTTTTTCGAGATTGGTAAGGTTTCGATTCATTTGTGTCACCATGTTACTTGATAACATTTGTTGAGTAATTCGCATTCGATAACTCCTTCTCCGGCTAGACGCCCATCCGGTTAATAATCACATCTAGAAGTTCATCAGTCGTACTAACATATCGTGCTGCAGCGTTATAAGCATGTTGGAACTGAACGAGGTTGGCCATTTCTTCATCAAGTGAAACACCGCTGATTGACATTCGGTTGTTATTGATGGACTGAAGAACGGACTCATGATTATTCACCGTACGCTCAGAAGACTGCGCATTTGAGCCAAGACGTGAAACAAGCGTGCTATAAAAATCGTTGACATTCGTATGTACCTTATCGTTAGATCCAGAGATATCAAACGTAAAGCTCTGATCTTTCAAATTGCTGATCGCCATTGCAATGTCACCATTGCTCGGAGCATCATTTCTTGAAGAGGCGCCAAGCGTAGCAGGATTCGCTTTCACGTCTTTCGTGATGGTCGTTTGTTCAAGAAACGTGTTTCCAGTCCCATTCGTGTCAAAGAGGGGCTTACCTTGTTGCATTGTTCCATCTGCATTTCTAACCAACGAAAACCCTGAAGATAACAATTCATTCATTCCTGAAGTATGAACGGTTTTCCCACTTGCATCGACCGTATCCTGTCCTTTAACAAGCTGCTCAAACATTCCGTTCAGGTCATTTTTAAGCTGATTTGTTGTCGTAAGGGAATCTTGAATTCCCTTCAATTTCCCGCCTCTAGGATTAGTTTGATCAAACGTAACCGACACTTCTCCATTCGGTTGTTTTTGAACATTAACGTTGATAAGGCCGGATAATTCATCAATAAGCTGATCGCGATGGTCCATTAAGTCGTTCGCGTTTCCGTTCTTCACGATCTCTTTATTTAAACTATCAATCTGAGAATTAATTGAGCTGATTTGGTCTTTTACAGCAGCTTGTTGTTTACTTAAACTATCTGCTACGTTTGTTAGTCCTGATTGAAATGATTTTGCTTGATCAAGAAGCTCTTCAGCTCGACTCACAACAACGGATCTGGCTGCGTTACTATCTGGATTCGAAGCGAGATCTTTCCACCCTGACCAAAATCGATCCAATGAAGCGCTTAGTCCATTTTCTCCTGGCTCACCCGATAACGCCTCGATCTGCTGCAGCGTATCTAGCTTCATAAATTCAGAACCTAGCATGGCGTTCCGCTCGCGGTATTGACCATCGAGGTACTCGGAACGAATTCTTTCAATCGATTGAACACTTACACCAGTACCAAGCTGAGAGGAAACACTTCCTGTTTGATAGGAATAAGGGAGGGCAGAAGTTGACTGCATATCAACACGCTGTCTTGAATACCCAGGTGTATTTGCATTCGATATGTTATGACCTGCCGTTGTTAAAGCAGCCTGCTGCGTATATAAACTTCTTTTCCCAATTTCTAAACCATGAAATGTTGATGTCATGCTTTCACGTCCCTTTCCTCACCTGATCTGTCAGGCCTTTGTATCAAAGTAACCTCTTGGTGCTGCTGTCTTCTTTTGATTGGGCCTGCCGTAAGTGATCGATTGTTCTCTCGGAGTCGTCAAATGACCGATCATATGGTGAATAAAAGCCATTGCGTCTTTCAAAAGCTCCTCATTCTGTTCATTTAATCCTTTTAGCTTCTCCGCTTGCTGCTTTAACTCGTTTGCTCTACTTTCGACCATTCGTTTGACAGCTGGGCTAAGCTTACCCAATACTTCTTTGAGCGTTTGCTTCTGATCTCCTGCAAGTTCAGAGGTTAGCTGCTGGCGTTGTTCTTCTAATAAATTCAACTGGAGAAGAAGATCTTTTTCACTCTTCATAATATCTGTTAAGCTCTCCATGTCCCGTTCAATAATCGCTTCATGCTTCCGTTCAGATAGCGGTATTAATGTCTCATGCAATTGAATCATTTCGCTCAAAACCGTAATTAATTTTTGCCCCATCGTGCCGCCTCCTGTTAGAACCACTGATCAAACAGCTTTTCCGCTGTTTTCTGACTGTCGACACGATACGTACCGTCTTCTATCTGCTTCTTTATTGCGGTTACTTTGGCTTCACGCTCTTGTTCCGTTTTCATGTCGTATAGTTCTCTCGCTTTGTTTGAGATTTGAAGCTCATCTTCTCGAGGAGCCTTTTTGACCTGCTCCACTTTCGTAACAGGATTATGCTTCTGGTAAGGGTTTACAATAGGTGGTGCTGACGGTTTATTTACATTCATATCCGGTCACCTCTTTCCGACAATTTATAATACTACTCCTATTCTATTATTCGTACCCTAATTTGAGGATTATACCGTTATTATCGGAAAATTTCTTAAAAAGTTAACCGCTTACTGAATTTTAAAGTCCGTTACAAGAACACGCTCTACTTTTCCATCTTGTAGAACAGTATTAATCTCTGCTTGAACTGCTAAGGTAAACTGCTTCAGACCCTCTGAACCCTTGAGATCTTCTTTCGATAAACCAGCCAGTATCGAAATAACGATAGCTTTTAATTCAGGGTTACGTACTTCTAACTCCTTGTAACTTTTTTCGTTATCCGCAAGTAAATTTAATTGAACAACCGCATAGTTTTCTGAAGATAAATTTGTTGTTAATGGTTCCATACTGTAACTTCTTTCTGCCAGTTCTTCCGCAGTTGGTTCCTTCTCCTGCTGTGCAATCACTTCTTTTAAATTGATATCAAGAAAAAGCACGGCTGCTATCGCTCCTGCACCAACGATTCCTAGTGCCGCTAGGAGGATAATTACGACTCGTTTCACCTTATCCACCCCATTATGTTAATTCTGAACATTATATGGAAGAATCAAAACCTCAACGCGACGGTTCTTCGCTCTTCCTTCTTGTGTTTGATTGGTCGTCACCGGCCGATACTCTCCATAACCTGTAAAACTAAATAGCTTTGGGTTTAACTTATTATTTTCTAATAGCTCTGTCATAAAATTCAGCGCTCGTTCAGAGCTCAAATGCCAGTTTGATTCATATTGAGACGTTTTAATGGGCCGATCATCCGTATGACCTGTAACAGTAATACGACGAGGTGGGTCTGTCACAAGAAGAGAAGAGATTTCCTTCGCAAGCTCCTTCGCATTTCCGGTTAAATCAGCTTTCCCACTTTTAAATAATGCAGCTTCTTTAATCGTAATCAATAGGCCCTCTTCGGTTAATTTCGTTTGAAGGAACGAGTCGAGTTCTTGATCTGCGATATACTCATCAATTCGCCCTTTAAGCGCTTCAAGCTTATTCAGATCCTGCTCTAGCTTTTCTTCCTCCCGCTTTTCTTCCTCCCGCTCTTCTTCCTTCTCGTCATTCTCATCCGGGTCTTCGTCTTCTGTTAACCCGACGAACGATCCATCCTGTGGCTGCATTGTAGAAGGCTCGCTTTCCATGATTCCAGTTCCGCCATTCAACACTTCTTCAAAAGATTGAGTAATCGCTTCATATTTCTTCACATCAACCGTACTTGCCGCAAAAAGAACGATAAAGAGCGCTAGAAGAAGAGTGAGCATATCTGCGTAAGGAATGAGCCAGCTTTCGTCAACATGTTCTTCATGCTCCTCATGCCGTTTCTTACGCATCAGCGCCTACCCCTTCTCCCACTCCGGCCTCATTCCCTTTCTTCGGTTCTTCCAGGTTACGATCTTTACTTGGTAAATAGACAAGTAGTTTATCCTCAACCATTGTAGGGGATGCGCCAGATTGCACAGCTAGCAATCCTTCTAACATAATCATCTTAATGTGCGCTTCTGCGCT
Organism: Anaerobacillus sp. QJM3NY_32; assembly: GCF_056173645.1. Lineage (NCBI taxonomy): Bacteria > Bacillati > Bacillota > Bacilli > Caryophanales > Bacillaceae > Anaerobacillus > Anaerobacillus sp. QJM3NY_32. Next base: position 4,164,996 of record NZ_CM149684.1, read on the forward strand.
TGATTTACGCTTCAACTTATTCGCAAACGGATGCCAGAGCACATACCCTGTGAAAATCCCAAACAACGTTGCAATAAAAGCTGCCGCAATCGACTTACCAAGAAGCTCCATATCTCCAAGATGACTAAGCGCAGCAACAAGCCCAACAACAGCCCCGAGTACTCCGAGCGTAGGAGCGTATGTACCCGCTTGTGTAAAAATACCCGCTCCCATTTTGTGGCGGTCTTTCATCGCTTCAATGTCTTCTACTAGAATTTCCTCAATCGCTTCATGAGAATGCCCGTCGATCACCATTTGAAAGCCACGTTTCAAAAAAGGATCCTCGATTTTCTCAAGACTATTTTCAAGTGAAAGCAGTCCTTCACGTCGAGCAACCGTTGCCCATTCACGAAACATTGGAATCAGCTCTTTTTCGGTTACAAGCTTTTGATTTGAGAAAATAATTTTTAATAGCGTTGGAAACTTCTTAATTTCATAGAATGGAAAAGCGATTAATAAGGCCGCTGCTGTCCCAACAAAAATGATGACGAGGGCAGCGGGGTTTAATAGAGCTGCTGGATTCGCACCTTTTAGAATAAGTCCTCCTATCAGAACGAAAAAGCCAAGCAGTACTCCAAACAGAGATGTTTTTTCCATTGCATTCACCCTCTTTGTTTCTCGTTATTTCATTTGTTCCATTGCTTCTTTCCACGTGTTGCGGAAATCTTCAGCTAACCCCTCTATTTCTTTTAACTTATCTAGATCATTTGCTATATTAGCTGAAACGAGCTCCGAAATCATATACTCATAGAGTGGATCGAGCGACAATGATAGTTCAATTTCCATATTCAACGAACTTCGAAGCTCCTGAAGAATGTTTTGCGCTTTAATGATGTTCGTATTCTTCGCTTCGATGTTCTTCTTTTCCATCGCCATCGCCGCAAGACGAATAAACTTAATGCATCCGTTGTACAGCATTAATGTTAATTCCTGTGGAGATGACGTTGTCACTGCATTCTGCTGGTACGTTTGATAAGGATTTTTCATTGCCATATCCGTTCCTCCTATTTACGCTGATCGAAAAATGCGCCGTCGCTATAAGCCTGTCCGCTCTTATACTTACTCGTAGCTGATTTGCTCTGCTGAAATCGTCTCATCTGATCTGAAAAAGCAGCATAGAGCTCAGAAAGCTTTGGTTGAATGGTTTCTTCAAGACCACTTAGTTGCTCAAGTAAATGCTTCTCATCCTCTGACCACTGATCTCCTTCATTTTTCATAGCTAAATCAAGCAATTTAATCGTCTCTTCTCGACGGTTAATCATATGATTAATCCCCTCAAGTTGATTTAGTTCATTATCATCCATCGAAGGATTCAATTCTTCAAGCGATTTTGCAATTTGATTTGTCACAACGTGCATCTGATTTAGTGCATCAATTCTTCTCATCTTCTACATCCCACCAAATAAGTTTTGTTGTACCCACATACTTTGTTGATTCATTTTATCCATTGCCGTTTCCATTGCCGTAAACTGTTTCCAGTAACGACTTTCAATTGTCGCAAGCTTATCTTCCCATGTATTCATTTGCTCATCTAAGTTTTTTAATCTCGTTGTTAGAAAACTACTATCAATGAGTGTTCCCGGCGTTCCAGCCTTCTTCCCAAGCTGATCGATGCCTTTGTTGACGCTATCGTAAAGCCGGTCACCAATGCCATCAGTCCCACTCGTAAACAAATTCATTACTTCTTCAGGCTTCTGTTCAAGTGCGCTCTTTAGCTTCGCCTCATCAATAAATAGCTTCCCGCCATCTTGATAAGCGCCGGTGTTAATTCCGATTTGCGAAAGCATATTTAGCTCACCGGAAGGAACACCGCTTACAGGAGACATCCAGGCATTACGCAAATCACTTACAATGCCTCGAACGGTCGAATCGCTTTGAAGTAACCCGCTTTTCGCTTTTTCTTCCCAAAGCTCAATTTCTTTATCCGTTAAATCTTCTCGCTGCGCATCCGTTAGTGGTGGAAAATCTCGATACTTCTTTTCCGTTAATAGGGTCTGCGTTTTATCAACGAACTCGTTGTATTTCTCAACGAACGATTTAATCATATCGAATGGCGCCTGCGTGTCACTTTGAACGGATACAGTTGCTGTTCCTTTCTGAACGAGATCGAGCTTCAGGTTATTAATCGTTGTCGCATTTGTCTTCAGGTTATCGACAGTAATTCCATCAAACGTAACAGAACCGTACTTTCCCTGAGCTGTATTCGCTACACCACCGAGGATACGATTTTCTATAGTGGTATCGCTAAACCCGCTTAGCGTAAACGATTCATCTCCACCCATTGCTTTAGAAGAAATGAAAAAGCGCGACGTTGTATTATCGAAGCTCGCTCTCATACCGAGCGATTCACCTGTGCCATCATCTACAGCCCCAGCAATTTTTTCAGCAAGACTTTTGAACGTATCAGAAGCGGTAATGTTGATCGATGCCGTTTGACCTTTGCTGTTCGTTATCTGAAACGATGCTGTCTCAGTTGATTTCAATACTTTATCTGTTCCTTTTGCTGATGTGCCTGCTTCATTCGTAATCGCCTGTCCAGAAGTTAGCTTCGCACTTTGCGCTAGCTCATTCACCGTTACGTCATAGGAACCTGCTAGCGAGGCCGATGTTGCCGTTGCTTTTACAGCTGAACTAGATGAAGTCGATTTATACGCATTGTAGCCAGACTGCAAACGCATCGATGAAGCTGCAGTTCGCATATCAGACATCATTGTATTTAGCTCACGGTACGAATCCTTTTGCCACTCGTACGTTTGTTTTTGTTGAGATAGCTTATCGAGCGGAACCCGCTCCGCCGTCATCAGATCTTTCACCATCTGATCGATATCCATTCCCGTCGCTAAGCCGGAAATCCTCATGAACATCTCCTCCGTTCATTCCTCTTATTCATACTATCGGCAGGGGAACCTAAGAGTTTAAGGTGTAATTAGACCTAAATAAAGAACTCTCAACTTGAGAGTTCCAGAGAAGTTATATTTTTTGATCGACTAGAAAACCGAGTAGTTCAGCAGTGGCTGCATAGCGATCAAGAAATTTTTTAGAAGGAATTTCTTTTAACACCTCGTCCGTGTTCGTGTCGATGATTTGGACGTAGTATTCATTTAATTTATCGTGAAGCTGGAATTTGAGGTTTGTTTTTGCAGGTTCTATAAAGTCATTGAGTTCTTTTAATCGAGTAACCAAAGCTTCTTTTGTAAATAAAATTTCTTCACTATCAGTGTTTTGGGGCTCAGTTGGAATTTCCGGTTTTTTTACGTTTAGTATCAACCCCGAAGTAGGTGGGATTTTGGATACTTCCATCGTGTTCTCTCCCTATCTTAGGAGGCGAGGTTCTACCCTTTGATGTTCACGTTACTCCCAAGATGCGGCTGAACCGATTGCTCCAGCATTTTAATAAGATCATTTGATTGATTTTCAGCCTGATTCATAGCGGTTTTCGTCAGGGATGTTTGTACTTGCTGTTGTACCTTGGCTTGGTTTAAGACGATTGAAAGGGCTGCGATATCCATGTGGCGTCACTCCTTTTTATAGAAAAAGACCTTAGAAGAAGATCTAAGGTCTATCGGTGTGTTTAGTTAATTAACGAAGAAGTTGAAGTACTTGTTGTGGAGCCTGGTTGGCTTGCGCCATCATTGCCTGTGCTGCTTGAGCCTTGATGTTTTCCTTCGTCATTGTCATCATTTCTTTTGCCATGTCTACGTCACGGATGCGAGATTCCGCAGCTGTTAGGTTTTCGGAAGATGTGTTTAGGTTGTTGATTGTGTGTTCAAGTCTATTTTGTTGAGAACCTAAGTTAGAACGCTCAGAAGAGACTTTTTGGAGTGCATTATCAATGACCTTAATTGCTACGTTTGCTTGACCTTGGTTCCCTACTTTAAGGTCACTTACACCCAATGCTGTTGCACTCATGTCGCCAACAGACAATTGAATATTCTGCCCAGTATTAGCCCCAATTTGTAATGTCGCTTGTCCATCAGCTCTTACATTTGCAGCTGAAGTTGTTTCTGAAAAGCTAGAAAGTGCATTGGTCGCGGCACCTCTATTTAATCCATTCGAGTCTTTAACGGTAATCGTTAAACCATTAACCGCTCCAGAAAAACCATCTATATCTGCATCAATATCTAGACCTGAGGCACCATTGTAAGAGGCAGTTCCGTCTGATACTAAATCCATAACGGCTTGAAGAGTTTGAGTAGTAGCACCACCATTGTCAGTAGTTGTTAAGGAACTAGTTTTCGTTTCGCCATTAACTACATAAGAAACTTCAATTGTATCTCCAACAGCTATTCCTAAACTATTTCCATTTGAATCCGTTAAACTACTAAGTACTGTTGTACCATCAACTGATGAATTCAATGCCGTATTTGTATTAATATTAGCAACTGCTGTATCTATGCCCTTACCCATAGACCCATCAAGCAATGTTTTTTTGTTAAATTCTGTTGTAGATGCAATTCGATCAATTTCTTTTGACAATTGATCAATTTCGTCCTGAACGCTTTTTCTGTCATCTGCAGTGTTTGTATCATTAGCGGATTGCACAGATAATTCGCGCATACGCTGAAGAATATCTTGAGTTTCGCTTAAGGCCCCTTCTGTTGTTTGAATTAAAGAAATTCCGTCTTGTGCATTACGACTAGCCTGATCTAAACCACGAATTTGCCCACGCATTTTCTCTGAAATGGAAAGACCTGCCGCATCGTCACCAGCTTTATTAATACGAAGCCCTGAAGACAATTTTTCCATAGACCCTGTAGCTTCATTCTGGTTAACACCCATTTGTCGATACGTATTCAATGCTGAAATATTGTGATTAATAATCATCCCTAAATCTACCTCCATGTAATTGGTTTTATCAAGAAAATCCACATCCGTTTGGACTTCCTAACACCACTATTATCGGCAGGGGTTTTTAGATGTTTAATAGTTTTCTGAAAAATAATTAGAAAAACTTGGATTGGTGTCAAATTCTAGCGATAGCCATCGTTTTGCTAATCATTTAGTCCTAAAATGGAGAATCATTCTTAGGAAATAAAAAAAGAACCGCCGCCTTATGACTTCGGTCCCTTTGAACTGTTACTCTTCTGAAACTCCTTCAAATCCTCTAAGCTAAACTCCTGCATCGCCGCTAACTTATTCTCCGATTGAATCGCTTCATACACTTCTTTTCGGTGGATGGCGATATTCTTTGGCGCTTCCACCCCAAGTTTCACCGTATCTCCTTCAATACTAATAATCTTGAGTTCAATCTCATCGTTAATGACAATCGATTCGCCCTTTTTACGTCCGAGTACGAGCATTTACTCCCCCTCCTCTGTCGTTACTTGCTTTAAAAGAGGTTCTTTGATGCCATACTCCTGCTTCAGTACGAGCTGCTTTCCTGTGTGTTCCGCTGTATTAAAGATGAGCGGAGCTTTTAGATTCATCGTTGCGTCTTTTAATGATCCTTGAACGGTAAGGATCGAGAGTACGAGCGCATGGGATGGATCGGTGAGGTTGAGCTGAGCGAGCGTGCTGTCATCAAGGTTTACTTCATAATTTGGATAAAAGGAAAACGGATCTGCGAGAAAGAAGCAAAGACCGCTTTCTTCAGTTGATTGTAAAAAGTAAAAAGGAGACTCATCTTTGTCGTCGGCGGGTAAAAGACAGTAAGTTCTAAAGTGCTCAAGGCCGGGAATGCCACTTTCAAATGTGATCAGACGATCATCCGTGACGTCCATTTCTCCAAAGCGTGCAGTATGTAATTTCATAGCGATCTCCTTTGCTGATCAGTGTCTACCCTCATTATAAGGCTTATGGCGCTTTTTTCCATGGATAATTTGTTGTCTTTTTGAAATTTCGGTAAACTTAAAGGGACAGAAATTCGATCAACTGGTATAAAAAATGGAATCCCTTCGAAGTTCTATTCTTAACTTATAAAAAGATATTAACGAAAGGAGCACTAGTCATGGAGATCACCTTTCATCCACTCGGTGAAGCGGCTGTGAAATGCTGTTTTCAGGAGGATATATCGCCTGCTCTTACTGATCAAATTCAAGCGTTTTGTCGGAAGCTACGTTCACAAAAAGGTACTGGTCTTATAGAATGGGTTCCTGCTTATGATTCTGTCGCTGTTTACTACGATCCATGGGATACTTCTTATGAGAAGATCACTGCATTGCTTCAAAACATAGCGGTTGGAATGGACACAAAGAGCCATCAAGTAAAAAATGTGATCACCATTCCTACCTTTTATGGTGGCGACTATGGACCTGATCTCGAAAATCTCGCCAACACCAACAGCCTAAGTCTTACCGACGTCATTAACCTACATACAGGTGCAAGCTACCTTATTAACATGATTGGTTTTTTACCAGGCTTCCCCTATTTAAGCGGGCTTGATGAACAGATCGCCATGCCTCGTCTTGAGAGTCCAAGGAAGTCTGTTCCTGCCGGATCTGTTGGCATCGCAGGGAGTCAAACGGGCATTTATCCGCTTGACTCCCCAGGAGGATGGAACTTAATTGGCCGCACACCGCTTCGATTGTTCGATCCTGAAGAAGACGAGCCATTTCTTTTTGAACAGGGAGATTATTTACGTTTTAAATCGATTAATGAAGAAGAGTACAAGCGGATTCAGCGGGAGGTTGAAGATGGCACTTACGAACTTGAACGCAGGGAGGGGTTCGAATGACGTTTCGCATTGATTTAAACAGCGATCTTGGAGAAAGCTTTGGCACCTATGTGGTCGGTCAGGATGAACAGGTTCTTGAGCTCGTATCGTCAGCGAATGTGGCGTGCGGCTATCATGCCGGCGACCCGCATATTATGAATAAAACAGTGGAGTGGGCGAAAGAGCACCACGTTGGGATTGGCGCGCACCCTGGATTTCCAGACTTAGTTGGGTTTGGACGCCGAAACATGAACATCACGCCAGAGGATGCTTACTCCCTTGTTCTTTACCAGATCGGGGCACTGCACGGGTTCTGCAGGGCGCATCAAGTGCCGCTTCAGCACGTGAAACCGCATGGGGCGCTTTACAATATGGCTTCAAAGGATCCTGAGCTTGCGAATGCTATCGCGCAAGCCGTAAAGGATTTTGATTCAGAGCTCATTCTATTTGGGCTCGCGAATTCAGAATTGATTCGCGCTGCACAGGACGCTGCACTTCCTTATGCTTCTGAAGTTTTTGCGGATCGAACGTATCAGCCTGACGGGTCGCTTACTCCTCGCGTTGAAAAGAATTCGATGATCCGAGACGAGCAAGCAGCGATTGAACAAGTGATTCAAATGGTGAAAGAAGGAACGGTAACGGCTGTGGATGGTTCGATCATTCCGATCGAAGCCGATACCGTTTGTGTTCACGGTGATGAACCGTCGGCACTTGCGTTTATTAAAGCGCTACGGAAACGATTTAGTGAAGAAAACATCGTGATGGAAAGGATCGGAAACCGGTGAAGTTATTTTCAGTAGAAAAACCAGGATTGTATACAACGTATCAGGATTTAGGACGCATTGGATTTTTGAAGTACGGAGTGCCAGCGTCGGGAGCACTCGATCGCTTTGCTCTTCAGGTTGGCAATATTCTAGTCGGGAATAAGCGCGATGCGGCAGGACTTGAGGTTACGATGCAAGGACCTGAGCTGATTGCAGAAGAGTCTTTTGTGGTCGCTGTAACGGGAGGGGATTTGTCTCCCATGGTGAACGGGAAACGCATTCCGCTCTGGAAATCTGTGCATATAAAAAAAGGACAGGTACTAGAATTTGGTCAGCCGCGACAAGGGGTTCGTGCCTACCTGACCGTTTCAGGTGGATTCCATTCAGAAAAATATATGGGAAGTCGCTCCGTTTATGAGCCAGCTGGACTCGGACGTCCCCTTCAAAAGGGAGATGAACTCGTTGGTAAACCTGTGAAACAAAAAGCAGGAACCGGGCTTTTTTTCACCGAGATTCCTGATTATGATCGTGATATTGAAGTGCGCGTCGTGAAAGGACCACACCATGAACAGATTTCAGCTCAAGTTATGGAACAATTTTTCTCTTCCACTCATGAAGTTTCACCTCAATCCAACCGAATGGGTTATCGACTTCATTCTGATTTGGAAACAAATCATGAAGCGAACGTCATTTCTGATGGAGTTCCGGTTGGCGGCATCCAGCTGCCTGGGAACGGTCAGCCGATTATCTTGCTTGCGGATCGACAGACGACAGGTGGGTACACACGGATTGGAACGGTGATTGGTCCTGATTTGCCACTTATTGCTCAGCTGCCACCTGGTGGGAAGATCCGTTTTACAGAAGTAACGGTGGAAGAAGCACAGGAAGCGGCAAGACAGACTGAGCGAAAGCTTCGGATTTGGGAGCGAATCCATCGCTAGTGCAGTCGGAGGTAGCTGTGGAGCTCATCCTTCACAAGCTCCCCCTGATCCTGCTCGTTCATTTGCAGGTGGTAATGATCTCCTTCAACCTCCGCTTGGAAATTATAGAAGCCTTTTTGATTCAAATATTCGCTTAGATCTTCAATTTTCTCACAGTGAGAGAACAAAATTTTATCGCCCACATAATCGTCGTTTACATATACGTTATAAGCATCATGTGCATTTTTTATAGCATCAGCCTCTGCTGGATAAAAAAACGGGATTGGTTCCGGCATTCTGTCTCCCTCCTTTCTTTAGGGATTACTATCAATTTGTCCCTTCACGCCTTTTTTATGTTGGAAAAACATTCTTATACGCTAGTATGTTTAATCCTTTAAGCATTCGGGAACCTTCTCTAACGTACACTAAAGGAGGATGACTCATGGCTAACACATATACAAAGCAATATATTAACGGTGAATGGGTTAAGGGTTCTAGTGACAAAACTGTAACAAATTATAATCCATTTTCAGGCGAGGAAATTTTTACATTAAATTCAGCATCTGAAGAAGATCTAGATAAAGCTTATAAAACGGCAAAAGAAGCACAAAAATCATGGGCACAAACAACACCAGGCAAGCGCCAGCAAATTCTTGATAAAGTAGCGGCGCTCATGACAGAACGAAAAGAAGAAATCGTTGACTGGCTAGTGAAAGAATCTGGCAGTACAAAAATCAAAGCAAATGTTGAATGGGCAGCAGCTACTCGCGTTGTAAAAGAGTCTGCATCGTTCCCATACCGTATGAAGGGACAAATCGCACCTTCTGATACACCAGGTAAAGAAAACCGCATATATAAAAGCGCAAAAGGCGTCATCGGTGTCATCGGACCGTGGAACTTCCCGCTTCACCTTTCTATGCGTTCTGTTGCACCAGCGATCGCAACAGGTAACACGGTTGTTCTAAAACCAGCATCTGAAACGCCAGTAACTGCTGGGTTCTTAATTGCTGAACTATTTGAAGAAGCAGGACTTCCGAAAGGCGTACTAAACGTCGTAGCTGGACGAGGTTCTGAAATCGGCGATGCGTTCGTCACACACCCGATTCCGAAGTTGATTTCCTTCACAGGTTCAACTGAAGTTGGTCAACATATCGGTGAGCTTGCAGGTAAGAACATTAAAGAAACGGCGCTAGAGCTCGGCGGTAACAACGTGTTTATCGTTCTTGATGATGCGGATATCGATCAGGCAGCTGAATCAGCGGCGTTCGGTAAATTCTTGCACCAGGGTCAAATTTGTATGGCGATCAACCGCATTATCGTGCATGAAAGCATTCACGACAAATTTGTTGAAGCCTTCAAAGAAAAAGTAGCTTCTCTTCAAGTAGGCGACCCTTCTGACGCGAAAACAGCTGTTGGCCCACTCATCAACAATGACGCAGTTGAACGCATTCAAGAGTCACTAAACGCTTCTCTTGAACAGGGCGCTGAGAAGATTCTTGGTGGCGAAGTAGAAGGTAACGTGATGCATCCGGTTATTTTAACAAACGTAACGAATGACATGCCGATCGCAAAAGATGAAATTTTCGGTGCTGTTGCGCCAATCCTTAAATTTAGCACAGTAGACGAAGCGATCGAAATTGCAAATGGCTCTCCATACGGCCTTAGTGGCTCTGTTCACTCTCGCGACTTAAACCGCGGTGTTCAGGTTGCTCAGCAAATCGAAACGGGCATGGTCCACATTAACGACCAGCCGGTGAACGATGAAGCACATATGGCATTCGGTGGTGAAAAAGAGTCAGGCCTTGGCCGCTTCGGTGGTGAATGGGCACTCGATAAATTCACAACTGTTAAATGGATTTCCGTTCAACAAGAACGCCGTCAATATCCATTTTTCCAATAAGCACATGAAAGCCCTCGATTCGTTCGAGGGCTTTTTTTCGCTAGCGTAAATTTGTTTGAATTTGAATTGGTTCCCCGGGAAATAGTGGTAAGAAGATATGTACGGCAATATTGTTGCTTTTTATTTTCATTTTTGAAAAAATAAGATAGAGAAAAGGAGATGGAAACATGATTGAAGTTCGTGAAGAAAAGTTACAAGATCATGAGGACATCTCAACCATTTTACAAAAAGCATTTGGTGGAGAAGATGAGATTAAGCTAGTCAGTAGGATTCGGGAGTCTGCGCACTTTGTTCCTGAGCTTTCGCTTGTCGCGCTACATAATCGACGGGATGCAGTTGGTTACATCCTTTTTAGTGAAATCACCATTTCAACAGAAAAAGAAAAGCTCACGTCCCTAGCCCTTGCTCCTGTCGCAGTCGTTCCCGAATTACAGGGAGAAGGAGTTGGGAGCATGTTGATCAAAGATGGCATGATGAGAGCTACTTCGCTTGGATATCGTCACGTACTCGTGCTTGGCCACCAAGACTATTATCCACGATTCGGCTTTGTCCCTGCTTCTGAACAGAACATTTCTGGTCCATTTGATGCAGGAGATGCGTTCATGGTAAAAGAACTTAAGAAAGACGCGCTAAAAGATGTTAGCGGAGAAGTTATTTATCCGAATGCGTTCGGCGTTTAAAAACGGCAAACAAAAAAGCCGCTCTTTGGCGGCTTCGCTTAAAAATCAAAAATCGAGTCCTCGTTCGCATCATCGTCCTTCATCGGCTTTGATGAAAGCGACTGTTGAACTGGTGCGGCAGCTTGCTGCTGAAGCGGTTTAACTCCAGCGTTGGCGGCAGGCTTAGGCCTATGACTTCCCGATGCTTGTAGCAGCATGTCACAGTAAGTTTTAATGGCAATCAGCTCTTCTCGAATGCCATCGACATCTGCATCATTTTCTTCCACATTGTATGTGAGCTGTTTCATTCGTGCATTCATTTGTTGAACCAGCTGATCAATTGGTATATCTTTCATATCGATAAACTCCTTTAAGTGAAGGATCTTTATCACTAGTGTACCAAACTGCATGCCAAATGAAAAAAATTAAAAGGACAAGGAGATAATATTATGGATACCCTTCATGAAGTATTAAAATTTAATGAGGAATTTGTCGCTAATAAAGAGTATGTCCCTTATGAAACAACAGGTCTTCCCGATAAAAAAATCGTGATCCTCTCTTGCATGGACACGCGTCTTGTAGAGCTTCTTCCACGTGCGATGAATCTAAAAAACGGTGATGTGAAAATCGTTAAAAATGCCGGTGCTGTAGTGAGTCACCCATTTGGCAGTATTATGCGCAGTATTCTTGTAGCCGTATATGAACTTCAGGCGGAAGAAGTTTGGGTTATTGGGCATCATGACTGTGGAATGGGCAAAGTAGATCCTGATGCGTTGCTACACAAAATGGAAGACAGTGTAACAAAAGAAGTTGTTTCTTCTATGAAGCACGTAGGGATTGACCTTCACTCATGGCTACAAGGATTTACAACGGTTCAAGATGGCGTGCGCGGTAGCGTATCAATGATTGAGAATCATCCGCTTCTTCCAAAGGATCTTCCTGTTCACGGGCTTGTGATTGACCCTGCAACTGGAAAACTGGATCGCGTAACAGAATAATATAAAAAGCTCACTCCTATTTTATGAGGAGTGAGTTTTTTATATTATTTCGCTAAAATATCAGCAAAGGCTTTTCCGTACTGTGGAAGATCTGGCGGGCGACGCGCAGATACAAGATGTCCGTCAACAACAACGGGCTCATCAATCCAAGTCGCACCGGCATTTTCCATATCATCACGAATGCCTGGCGTACTTGTCACTTTCTTTCCTTCTAGTACTTTTGCGGAAATTAATACCCAACCAGCATGACAAATCTGGCCGATTGGCTTCTTATTTTCTTCCATATGCTGAACCATTTTCAACACTTCAGGGAAACGGCGAATCTTATCAGGCGCCCATCCACCAGGAACAAGGATCGCGTCGTAATCGGCAGGATTAATATCTTCATAAGCATAATCGGCAACCACGGGAACACCATATTTACCAATATACTTCTCTCCTGCTTTCTCACCAACGTAATGTACCGTTGCCCCTTCTTCAATTAAACGATAGTACGGGTAAGTAAGCTCCAAATCTTCAAATTCATGATGAACAAGACTGATTACTTTTTTATTTTCTAAACGCATGTTTCCACCTCCACTCTTTACCTTATACCATTTTGGCATCATTTCAAAACGATAAAAGATTTCAAAGGATTTTCCGAGTGAAATCGTATATAGGATAGATCTACCTTTTAAAGCATGTATTTTCTAGTATGGGACTGTCCAACTGGGAATACTAATGAGAAGGTAAAGGAGAGATAACCATGGATGTTGGTCTTTTACTGGAATACGGGTGGGTGCTCATTGTTCTAATCGGTCTTGAAGGTGTGCTGGCAGCAGATAACGCCCTTGTCATGGCCATAATGGTGAAGCATCTTGACCCACAAAAACGTAAAAAAGCATTGTTTTATGGCCTTGGAGGAGCATTTGTTTTCCGCTTCGGTTCTCTCTTCATCATTTCCTTTCTCGTTGATATTTGGCAAGTTCAAGCCATTGGAGCGATTTATCTTTTGTTTCTCAGTTTAAATCACATCGTGAAAAAATTTTTACTCAGCGATCGAAAAGAGAAGAACAAGGAAAATCAAAAGTCCGAGGAGGGACCTGGTTTTTGGACGACGGTTTTAAAAGTGGAGCTTGCTGATATCGCATTTGCCGTGGACTCCATTCTAGCTGCTGTAGCGTTAGCTCTAACGCTACCTCATACAACGCTACCGAAAATTGGAGGTATGGATGGTGGACAATTTCTCGTTATTCTAACCGGTGGAATTGTCGGGCTAATCATTATGCGTTTCGCTGCTAATTACTTTGTGAAGCTTTTGCACCGTAAGCCAGGTTTAGAAACCGCTGCTTTCGTGATTGTTGGATGGGTAGGGGGAAAGCTTGCGATTTATACGCTCGCTCATCCAAACCTCGGCATTCTTGCTGAGGATTTCCCGAAAGAACCCGCATGGAAAATCACATTCTGGGGCGTTCTTGTTGCGATTGCACTAGGAGGCTGGTTCCTTTCTTCAGAACGAGAAGAAGATGACCGAGAAGATGAGAATGAAGATACGCTAGAAGAAGAAAATGAGGAAGCGAATGACTTCTGATAAATCAACAACAGGTGCCGCATAGGCACCTGTTGTTTTATGCTTTCTGAAATTCTTCTTTAATTTCATTCATTCGCTTCTTATTAACTCCCATATCTGAATATCCAGTCCGTGAAGCAGAACGAAAGTGAATGCTCTCATTTGCTGTATCAATGTAAAACTCAATATCATCGACAAATTTAAACAGCTTTGATTTCTCCTCCGCTCTTATGTAGTCTGTCCCCTCTTCTACAATTTCTGTTCGCTTTCGATTGATTAGGATTGTTTTTAATTTTGCAATTGCTTCCTCTGCCGTCCCATTGTATGGCATCGGCTTCATCCCATGCTTCTCATCCGTACTTTGACTCGACACACAATTTGGTTTATCTGGACACGGAGCAAGCTTCCCTTCTTTTACGCCTAATTGTTCTGAACTCATTTCGATCGCCTCCTGTTTTGGATTGTTCTAATCTTTCTATACCCTATCTCACTACCTTTTGAACTTATTATGCCTTACATTGCTACAATCACGCAGCACATTGATGTGCAAATTTCCCGTTTAGAACTTTTTCTGAGCGTGTATAGTACATGTGAGATCAAAAAAAGCAGAACAGTCTTTGAAGGAGGCAATATTGTGAGTAGACCAGTAGTACGCGAATACCAGAATGATGAGAAATTAAAAAGCGACATTGAAGAGCTAGAAAATATCGGTGTAGCTAACGATGATATTTACGTGCTTTCCCATGACGATGACCGCACAGAGCGCGTGGCAGATAGCGTTGATGCGAACACAATCGGCAAAAAGGAAATGGGTCTCAGCAGCTTGAAAAATGTCTTTAGTAAAAAAGGCGACGAACTGCGCACCAAAATGCAGGAAATCGGCTTTTCCAAAGATGAATCTGAACGCTATGAAGAAGAAATGGACAAAGGTAAGATTTTCTTATTTGTAACAGACACTGATAAAGTGAAAGAGTGGAAGTAAGAAGTAATGATTGATATAGAAAGAGCCGTTGATCTCAGTTGAGATCAACGGCTCTTTTACGCAGTAAAGCAGCGGGTCGCTCGGGTCTGACCCCCGCTGCTTAAAGGTCTGCAATTAGCTCACGTTTGCTTACTGCACTTCCATTAACCCAATCCTTAAAGTAAATCGTCATTACTTCATCACTTCCCGCTATCACCGTTTTGAATAAGCATTCCTTCGGATTCATCATTACGGTGTGAAGCGTACCAAATAGATTTTCATATTCTCTAAAAAATAATAGAGATGCTGGATTTCTAAATTCATCAAACCATTCACTAACCTCTACGTTAGGATGTTTTTCTAAATACGCTAACCTTTGAAGGGAATTTTCAGTGGTCTGTGGTTTGTTAGACACTTGAAAATGGTTTGTGCAATAAAGCGTTTCTCCACATCTTACCTCGCTACCAAACGGCCCAATTTCGACAATGGCTGATTTACCAGATGCATCTGTTAGAGAATAATTATACTCGTCCGCATGAGGCAAAACTTTTAATAACGAAATGGCATCTTCAATCGTTCGACAGGTATCCAACACCATTCTTACAACGATCCCCGCCATTAGTCCTTTTTGATGAAAACGAGTAGATACAAAATGGAGCCCAGCCGTAAGCCCATGTTCATTCATCCCATCATGCAGACCAATGCCGAATAAGCTGTGACCACATGTAGCATAGCTCTCTTCTGGCTGTCTTAAAATCAACCTTCCATCATAAAAAGCGGGACCAAAATCATAATTTCTTACATAACCGTGATTCGTCATCACAGCCGTACAGCCCAACCCTTCTAGTATAGGAAGATCATATCCACTAAAAAGCGAGAGCGCCTTATGAGGAGAGATCATTAACGCTTCACTTATCCCCATTATCTCATCTAGCAGATGCGGAGCGAAGCGTTGATAAACCTGTTGGGTTTCTTCTAAATTTGTCGGTTGAACAAAATTCTCACACCGCTCCTGTACTACTTCCATTTGTTCATGTGATCCAACCCTATATCCGATCTCAACTGAGGGTCCGCGATATTGCTCAATCGACACACTAAGCTCACTCACTCTTCTTCTCCTTATAAACCTTCAACAGCTCTTCCACCGAAATCCCATCAATTGTCATACCTTCTACCTCAGATTTCTCGATCTTCACATTTTTTAAGTTACAATCTGTTATCGTACTCCCATGCAGATCACAGTTTTCGAAAAGAATTGGCATGTGCTCCTCTCTTCTTCCTGCCGCAAAGTGATCTTCAGGGGGTAATCCGATATTACGAAAAACAGCCCCTCCCATTTGTGCATCTTCGATTTTAAGATCGCTAAGGTCAATATCTCGGAAAGAAATACCGCTCATATTCATATTTGTAAAGGTCGCTTCTACCATATAAGCGTCAGAAAAGATTGATTGTGCTAAGTTCGAATTCATGAAGTTTGCGTTCGTTAATTCAACTTGATCGAAAAGCGCCTTACGGAGACGTATTTCCTTAAACACTTTTCGCTCAAATTCTTCCCCAACGTTTTGCTCGCTCATATTCTTTTCAACCATTTCAAACAGCTCCTTTTTCATTTTTGATCTAGCTCTTCGAATACAACTTTCAATTGCAGAGGTGGAGCGTTCTAACATCGAAGCAATTTCCCCCATCGAATAGCCACCCATATAGTAAAGAACGACAGGGATGCGAATATCTTCATTTAATTCATTCAGCGCATGCCAAACCAAATCGCTTGTCTCTGTCTCTTTCTTTTCAAGCATATTTGCAAGTGTCTTCTCATGAAATGAATGCTCCAGTAGTTGAACCATTCGTTTTCGTTTCCTCTTCATATCCAGACTCAAATTTCGAGCGATACTTGTTAGCCAGCTCCCCACCTTCTCAGGACTTTCCAACGTGTTTCGCTTCAAATAGGCCTTAATAAACGCTTCCTGCGCAACATCCTGTGCAAGATGATAGTCCCCAAGAACACTATAAGCGACCGCATAAAGTCCATTCGCATAGTTGCTTACCACATCACGAAATCCTTCTTCCGTCTGCCATTCTACAAGCTTTTGCTTCACTACTCTCACCTCGCTGCTTTCACTTATATAGACGTCTCGCACTCTTTCATTCCGTCAACAAAATGAAAAGAATTTTACTCTTTGTCTGTTGGAAGAGAATAAATGTACGTAAAGGGGGACAGAGAGGGGGCAGACCCCAAAATAAAATAGTTCTTCGCTCGTCTCACACTGCATATATTTGTAGGGCACTAAAAATATTTCTTTCAAAGGGAGTGCTGATATGTTGGATCGAACATTGCTTTTCGTAGCCGCTATGATTGCTGGGTTTGCATTACTTCGTTTGTCTGAGGCAGATTCATTCCTCGAGAGTCTTAATCCGGTCTTCGAAGTTGTTGGCTTTCTAGCAGCGCTGCTATTTGCACTTGTCTTGATCTACAAAGGCATCATGGCCATTTTACCTCGGAAAGTGTAAACGTTTTCCACTCCTGAAAGAAAAGCGAAAGTGGCCCGCTTAAAACCGTAGGATGTTGGAGGCTTTTAGAATGAGACGCTTTTTGTCTCAATCTAAAAGGTGAAACAGCCGGAGGTTTTGGGCCACTGTAGCTAGACATGAAAAGCGAAAGCAGCCCGTTAAAATCCGTAGGATGTTGGAACCTTTTAGAATGAGACGCTTTTTGTCTCAATCTAAAAGGTGAAACAGCCAGAGGATTTGGGCTGCTGTAGCTAGACATGAAAAGCGAAAGCAGCCCGCTTAAAACCGTAGGATGTTGGAAGCCTTTAGAATGAGACGCTTTTTGTCTCAATCTAAAAGGTGAAACAGCCGGAGGTTTTGGGCTGCTTTCGCCGTACAAAAAAGCGGGATCAAAGAGATCCCGCTTTTTCCTATTATTCTTTTGGTGCAATCATATCTTCAGGACGTACGATATCATCGAACTGCTCCGCTGTGAGCAAACCGCTCTCAAGGGCAGATTCACGTAGCGTTGTTCCATTTTCATGGGCTTTCTTCGCAATTTTCGCTGCGTTCTCATAACCGATATGTGGGTTCAAAGCTGTCACAAGCATAAGTGAATTCTTCAAATAATCTTGGATCACTTCTTCATTTGGCTCAATGCCAACTGCACAGTTATCATTAAACGACTTCATGCCGTCCGCTAGCAGGCGAGAAGACTGTAGGAAGTTATAAATAATGACTGGCTTGAAGACGTTCAGCTCAAAGTTCCCCTGACTTGCTGCAAAACCAATTGTTGCGTCATTCCCCATCACTTGGGACGCTACCATTGTGAGCGCCTCGCTCTGCGTAGGGTTCACTTTCCCTGGCATGATCGAGCTTCCTGGCTCGTTAGCTGGAATTGTAATTTCTCCAATACCACAGCGCGGTCCACTTGCAAGCCAGCGCACATCGTTTGCGATTTTCATAAGATCAGCCGCTAGAGCTTTCAACGTGCCATGGACATGCACTACTTCATCATGACTTGTAAGCGCATGGAATTTATTCTCAGCAGATGCGAACGTCTTGTCCGTCATTTTGCTAATTTCCTCGGCCACCATATCACCGAACTTCGGATGTGCGTTCAATCCTGTTCCAACCGCCGTACCGCCGATCGCAAGCTCTTTCATATACTTAACGCTCTCAAGCAGCATGTTTTCACATTTTACCAGCATGCGATGCCAGCCGCTAATTTCCTGTCCAAGCGTGAGTGGCGTAGCATCCTGAAGATGAGTACGTCCGATTTTAATAATATGTTCATTATCCTTCATTTTTTGATAAAGCGTTTCTTTTAATTCAATAAGGGTTGGATAAAGATGATCTTCAACAGAAAGAACTGCCGCAACGTGCAGTGCTGTTGGAAATGTATCATTGGAAGATTGAGACTTATTCACGTCATCATTTGGATGAACACGTGCTTCGCTTCCTTGTTCTTGTAGAAGTTCATTTGCACGGAATGCAAGTACTTCATTCATATTCATGTTGGACTGCGTACCGCTTCCTGTCTGCCACACAACAAGTGGGAAATGTTCATTATGATCGCCGTTGATCACTTCGTCCGCTGCTTTCACAATGGCTTCAGCTTTCTCATCTTCAAGCTTGCCAAGACGCTGGTTTGCAAGTGCTGCGCTCTTCTTCAAAATCGCAAATGCCTTCACAACCTCAAGCGGCATTTGTTCGTTACCGATCTTAAAGTTCTGCTTGCTTCGTTGAGTTTGAGCACCCCACTTTTTATCTGCTGGTACTTTGATTTCTCCAATTGTGTCTCGTTCAATTCGATAATCCATTGTGATCCTCCTTCAGAGTATAAGCTAACAGGTTCCACTTCGATAAAAAGAAGGGAAGTCCTTTCTCTTCAAACGAATTTGTTTTATGACGACGCTTTCATCATATCACACTCTTCTTCTACCGGGAATCAGCAGATCTTAGCGTTTTTACATAGAAAAAGTCGCCCTCTTAGTAGGAGCGACTTTTCGATTTATGCATTCGCAACTTCTTTCTTTCCACCGTCCTGCTTAATCAAAAACTGAAGAGCTAACAGAGTGATAAATAGCCCGAGTCCAATGAGATCTGTAGAACCTTCTGGATAAATAAGCATTACGCCTGCCGCTACAGCAGCGATCCGTTCAACTAAAACAGTTCGACGGTACCAATAACCAATCATTCCTGCGCCGATGCTAATCATTCCCGTTAATGACGTGAAAAGTACCCAAAGAAGACTTTGCCACGTTGTATCAATCATCATGAGCTCGGGTGAGAGCACAAAAATGTATGGAATGATAAACGCCGCAATCGCCAGCTTAGCTGATTGAACCCCCGTCCGAAGCGGCTCACCCCCTGATACACCTGCAGCCGCAAAAGCAGCGAGTGCAACCGGAGGTGTAATATCTGCGACAATACCAAAATAGAACACAAACATATGCGCCGATAGCTCAGGGACAGATAATACAATCAAGGCCGGAGCAGCAATTGTTGACGTGATAACATAGTTTGCGGTCGTTGGAGATCCCATCCCAAGAATAAGGGAGGCAATCATCGTAAAGAAAAGGGTGAGCAACAAATTTTCACCAGAAAGCGAAACAAGACTATTCGCAAGCTTTAACCCAAGTCCTGTTAGAGTTACTACACCTACAATCATCCCCGCTGCAGCGGTTGCAGCCGCCACTCCGAGTGCGGTTCTTGCCCCATTCGCGAGGGCATCAATGAAATCACCGATTCCCATACGAGTTTCCTTATTAATTGCTCCAACGATAATCGCTGACAAAATCGCATAAAGAGCTGCACGCGTAACGGACGTGCCTGACACTAAGAAGAAGATAACAGCGACGATTGGAAAAAGAAGATAAATCCGCGCAAGTACAGCTTTTCGGTTTGGCATTTCATCTTCCGTCAAACCTCTTAATCCAATGCGCTTTGCTTCAAAGTGAGTCATGATCCAAATACCCGTAAAATATAGGAGTGCAGGAATCGCAGCCGCTTTGGCAATTTCCCAGTAGGTGATGCCACCACCAATAAATTCGACCATTAGAAACGCCGCTGCGCCCATAATTGGCGGCATAAGCTGACCACCTGTAGATGCTGCTGCCTCTACTCCACCAGCAAATTCCTTCCGATACCCAAGTCGCTTCATCATTGGAATCGTAAATGAACCTGAGGTCACAACATTCGCAACTGAGCTTCCGCTAATGGTTCCTTGAAGCGCACTTGAGAAAATGGCTACCTTTGCCGGTCCTCCAACCCGTTTTCCTGCAATAACGAGAGCAAGATCATTGAAGTACTGACCAACCCCTGTTTTGACGAGAAAAGCTCCGAAGAGGAGGAAAAGGAAAATAAATGTGGAAGAGACCCCAAGCGGCGTTCCAAGAATTCCTTCTGTCGTGTAGTACATCGAGCGAATAATGCGATCAATACTTAATCCACGATGCTGCAAAAACCCCGGCATATAAGGTCCGAAATAAGAGTAAAGCAAGAAAATAGACGTAATCACGGTAATCGGAAGCCCTACCACTCGTCGCGTTGCTTCAAGAACAAGCAGGATAGCTAAAAGCCCTACAATTAAATCAAGCGTTGTAAGGCGTCCAATCCGATACACAAGTTCATCGAAATTTAAAGGCCAATACATCCCAACGTAAACACCAATAATGGCTAGTAAACCATCATACCAGGCAACCTGAAACTTCCCTTTTGTCTTATTACGCAGCTTCTTTTTGGAAGCAGGAAATAATAGAAAAATTAGTCCGAGCGCGAACGCTAAATGAATGGATCGCTGAAGCTGTGCTGTAAAAACGCCGAAAATAGCTGTGTATAATTGGAAAACGGAGAAGCCTACGAGACCAGCAAGTGAGATCCATCCGATTATACCTGTCAGCCTACGATGACCTGCTTCGGGATCGAATTTCGCCATTAATTCCTGCGTTTGTTCATCTGTCATCTGCTCTTTGTCTTGCTTCGTTTTCGGAGGCTGATCTTTCTCACTCAAGCACGTTCACTCCTTTCATCCACTGCCATAAACTGATTGTTTCTGATTCAAGGTGAAGCCATGAACCAGGCTCAATGATCCGACTTAATTCAATCTCTTTATCTTGGACAAGAAGGACGTGATTTGCGACGACCTGACCCGTTCTCATATCAATAAACGGAAATTTCCTGTTCATATCTTTAATCTTGTATCCATCCTTATCCTGGACAAATCGTTCCCCTGCATCCGCATTTGAAGGCATTCCGATGGCAAAATTCTCGTATGAGAGTTCGTATTGCACAATCTCACCAGATTCAGATACATAATAAGACTCCTGAACAGGTGTTTTGTGCACAGAATGCGTATAGCGAATGTCGAAGTTAGCCGGATCATCCTCAAAAGGAACATATGCCAGAACTTTGCCTGAGTCTCCTTTTTCGAGCGCCATCACAGGAAAAAATGGGTAAAGAAATACGACTAAAATAAGGGCAACTGCAATTGTCGTTTGGTACATGAATTGTTTCGTTGAATCGGAAGGTTTCATAGTAAGAAGACGCAGGCTTTTCACCTGCGTCTATCACATCCTTTTTTGTAGATTCGCTACTTTACTCGACACCTTTTTCATCAAAGTATTTCTTAGCACCAGGATGAAGGTCAATGCCAACACCCTCTAGCGCTGTATCAGCTGTAATAAACTCACCTTTAGCGTGCGTAATTTTATCAGAGTTATCAAAGATCGCTTTCGTTACTTGATACACATAATCTTCATCAAGGTCTGAACGAGCTACAAGCATCGCAAGAACTGCGACAGTTTTCACATCACTTTCAAGACCGTACGTTCCGCTTTTCACCGTATCTTCTGCATAATACGGGTGCTCTTCAATCAGCTTATCAATTTTATCCTGCTCGATTGGAAGAATGTTCACTGGCTTCACTGCAGACAAGCCTTCTACTGCACCAGTCGGTGTACCAGAAGTAATAAAAGCAGCGTCGATTGTGCCATCCTGGATGCCTTCAGTAGACTCATCAAATGCAAGATGCTGAGCATCGATGTCTTCCATCGTAATATCATGAGCAGCTAGCACTTGCTCCGCATTCGCATATGTTCCACTACCTGGTGCTCCAACGGAAACTTTCTTTCCTTTCAATTCATCCACAGAAGCAATTCCGCTCTCCTGAAGGGTTACGATTTGAATCGTTTCAGGATATAGTGTTCCAATCGCCTGGATATTGTCCACTTTTCCATCTTCAAACATTAACTCACCATTTGTTGCATATGCCGCGATATCTGTTTGAGTAAATGCAATATCCGCATCTCCATCTTGGAGAATTTGCATATTTTCAACAGAAGCACCTGATGACTGAGCATTGGCGCTTTCAATATCAGTTCCATCTTGAATTATATTTGCTAGTTCACCGCCAAGTGGGAAATACGTTCCTCCCGTTCCTCCCGTTAATAAACTAAGCTCTGAAGGAGATCCGTTTGCTTCTCCGTCTGAATCAGAACCTCCACAAGCTCCAAGCACCATCGCTATAGATAGTACAATAACGAATAAACTAAGTCTTCTTTTCTTTCCCATGCAACTTCTCCCCCTTTAATAGTTAGAAAATTTCAAATTTACTATATCATATTGTTCCTTTAATTGGTACAGGTTATTAGAACACCCTCCAAAAAGGAAAACTGTTATAAAACAAAAAAAGCCACATTTCTACTCGTTTCGTTTGCATTCGACTTTACCGATTCAAATCAATAACGTCGAATGAAAACGAAATATAGTAAAATGTGGCCTAAAATTTGTTTTCGTTTGTAAAATAATCAGGAAATACTCCAGTTCTTGAGAGAAGCTTGTCGAATCATCGTCTCTGGCGGAAAAATAAACGTCCATGGTACAGCTGAATGAGATGGAACGGTTAACTTATGGGTAAACCGTTCTGTTGCCACTAAGTGGTTATTTTCAAAATAAGAGAGCAGGCGATCATCTAATTTCCAATCACCCATACCATTTAGAATACAAACAGAAGCCAGCAGTTCATTTCGATGATTAAAAGCCACTCGAATTGGAACAAACTGAAGCTTGCCTTCTTGGATCGGGTTCTCTTCATAAATTTCCTGGATTCGTTTACGATCTTTGTCAGCTATCGTACGGTCCCACTTTTCTTCAAAGATCAGCGTCACGTTTTTCACCTCTGTTCATGTACCGACTCTCTTTTTCTTCTAGAATCGACAAATCATCAATCACATCATTCAAGGAAAGCAACTCAAATATCACAATCATTTTTCCTGTAAAATGATGGCGGGGGTCTGTCGCTTCATCTCTTGAATCATCAAGATCATGAAATAGCTGATCGAGCTTTTCAATGCTATCGATATGCTCCTGTGTCAGCTGCGTAGAAGGGTTATGAAAAGCTTTGGAGATCGAACGACCGGCTTCAATAATGATGCGATGATCTTCGGGATCAATGCCATTTTTCGTATCGGTAAATAGCATATTTCCAAGATGGTAAAGGATCTTCTGCAAGTATTCCAGTTTTTTAAGAACAACAGAAAAGGTGCGAACTTCATGAATGCTGTGCCTGCGGTATTTCCACTCTTCCCGCTGATAGGCAATTAATTTGTATGTTCGTTCAAGGTCACGACTTAAGCGCTGATATACGAGTGTTTGTCTTTTGGCATGCGGAAGATCTGCGATAATTTGATCTAGTAAATCACCAGCGTTGCGATACAGTCGCTTTACACCTTGATTGATCATAGTATGGAATTTCGGTGGCATAACAAAGTAGTTTACTGCTGTTGAAACAACAATCCCAATGAGCGTCGTACTCAATCTTCCTACAAAAGATATCATATACTCTCCTGATGTATCGGGAATCATCGCAACTGCTGTTAGCGTTGCAACAAGCATACCGTCATCAAGTCCAAGCTTATGACAGGCAATAAGTGTGAAGGTTGCGGCTAGCGCATAAGTGAAGGGTGATTGATGGAGCATAGATTCAAATAGCATTGCAAATCCAGCCCCGATTGCAGCGGCTGGAAAACGCACGATACCCTTTTTAATGGAATCCGATGCGGTGGGTTCAACCGTTACGATTGCCGTAATCACAGCAAAGAGAACAGGAAGGCCGAGCGCATCACAAATCCACGCCGTCAGAAATGCAGCCAGTCCCGTCTTAAGAATTCGTCCACCAACAAATTTAAATACTTTGTGCTTGATATCTATCATACGAATCAGTCCGTTTCTATTCCTCCATTATAACGTACACTACTCGTTTACATGAACCCATTTTCCACTTATTGTTTAATTAAGCGAAAGGAGAGATGTTATGAAACGCTTTATCGGAATTGATTTATCAGGACCATCTAATACAAAGGATACCTCTCTAGCGATCTTCCATGGAGATGATTCCGAGCTTTCCTTTCATCAGCTCATCGAAGGGGCAACAGATGAGGACATTTATCAGCAAGGAAAGCTCACACATAAAACAATCATTGGAATCGATGCCCCACTTTCTTACCAACCAGGTGGTGGCGATCGACCTGCAGACAGAGCACTTAGAAAAGCGGTCGTTAAAATCGGGATGCGAAGCGGATCGATTATGACGCCAACGATGACGCGAATGGTTTATTTAACGCTTAGAGGAATCTCACTCTCGAGGACGCTTTCACCACATGCTACTATTGTGGAAGTGCATCCTGGAGCCGCGATCGGTTTGCGAGCACCCAATATCGAATCTATTCTCGCTTATAAATCAGAAATGGAACATCGCTATCAGCTAAAGTACTTTCTCGAGCAAGATGGGGTAACAGGAATTCCAGAAAAAGCACTCGAATCATCGCATTCTTTTGATGCGTGTCTTGCTGCTTATGCTGCGTGGAGATGGGATCATGGTCGATCGGAATTTCTATACGAAGCCAAACCACCTTTCCATCCATTCGACATGAGCTGTTAATAGGTAATTAAAAAACCCTGCGCACTAATTGCGTAGGGTCTCATCAAAGACTTTTGGAACGACGTCGCGAACGACAATATATAAAGTGCTTAAGAAAAATGCTGTAATTGCCATCGCAAATGAAGGAAACACATCCCATTCACGGTCCATGCTCCATCCACTGAGCATCGCTCCTGAAAACGTGCCAATCATATAGCAAAACGGAATCCACCATTTCATTTTGATTTATCACCTCAGAAATGATATACCCCGTTTCGACAAATTCCGAACCTTTTTAGAGCATTTCCTCAATATCTTTCTTAATAGCGGCTGGTTCTGTCTTTGGCTCATAGCGTTTCACGACATGACCATCTTGATTTACGAGGAACTTCGTAAAATTCCAGGGAATGTCGCCGTGTTCAACATCTGGCGCTTCGTGCGTTAAATAGCGATAAAGAGGATGAGCATCGCTACCGTTTACATCGATTTTCGCAAACATTGGGAAACTCACGCCATAATTAATGGAGCAAAATTCCTCAATATCATCCTTCGATCCAGGCTCTTGCTCTCCAAATTGGTTACAAGGAAAGCCTAGAATTTCAAACGGCTTGTCCTCAAGCGACGTATACAGCCCCTGAAGTCCTTCATACTGTGGTGTTAACCCGCATTTACTAGCTGTGTTGACGATTAAAAGAACCTTTCCGCTATATTCTGATAGCGGCATGTCTTTCCCTTGAAGCGTTTCTGCAGTGAATGAATGCACACTCATTTTATCCCTCCTATTCGTTGTCTCACCTCACTTTTATCATAGTTAAGCAAGAATCGCTAGTAATCAGCGCGCTCTTGCAATAATGCCGTTATGCACTTTAATATAGCCGTGCCTTACAATATCCATGCCGTTTTCATACGCATAGAGTCCCATTTGACGGATATCCATTAGCTCACGATACGTATGATTCATCATATCAGCCATCACATGATAATAAAGACGCGATTTCATCTGATTTCGAGGTGTTGTCATAATAACGTATCCATCATCTTTTACAAATTTGCGATGCCAATCTAAAATAGCTGGTTTATGTTCATCCGGCACATGTTCAAGCAAGCCTACACTTAGAACGATATCAAACTCTTTATGAAAATCGAGATCACGAATGTCTTTTACAAGATAGCTAATGTTCATTTGATCTTTGTACCAAACTTTTGGTCCGCCCGTTTGTAGATTTGTTCCAAGAAAGGGATACGTATTCGGAAAATGAGCAAAACGATCTGTTTTACAGAAGGCATCGTAATCTACCATGACAACTTCTCCACCCGGATACATCGCATGAAGCTGCATCGCTTCATACCCTTCGGCAGCACCAAGAAAGAGAATACGAGGATTTTTTACATCAAGTCCTTCAAAAAGCGCTCGCTTTCCACGCGGATCCCAAATCCCATCCTCGATGCGGTGCACATAATTCCAGAGAGATAAGCGTACCATCTCCCCCAGGCCATTCTTGACATCACGAAGATGAAAGCCTTTGAAGCTATCTTTTAGAGAAGACTTCAAGCGCTGCTGTTCGGCAGGTACATCTTGCATAAATAGATTGTGAAATGAGCGATTAAAAAACTCCCACGAGGTTTTCACAGGCATATCCTGCTTATGTTCAGATTCCCAATCTAGACGCTCTTTCGCGAGCTTCTTCACTTCAAACGGCCTTCCTACCTGTTTCCAAGACATTTGCGACCAGTCGCTTACCATATTTGCATTCACAAAGCGATCGAGCTGTTCATTCCTCGGATTCCTTAAATCGACACGATAACTCGGCAGTAAAGCTGTGTATTCAAAGTCTTGTTCCGAAAAAGGGTGTTCAGGCGTTAATGAAGCAAGTTCCAATTAGCTCACTCCTTATTTTTTCATTTATTTTCTCACGGAAACGCTTTCATTACAAATATTTTCCGAATATGCTGACAAATGATCACACTAACCTATCTAAATTATTTGTGATGAAGGTGATATAATAGAGAAATTAACGATCAGGAGTTGGAAAAGAATGAAGATTGTAGTAAGTACGTTAAATGCGAAGTTCATCCATACGTGTCTCGCATTACGGTATTTGAAGGCCTCTGCTGCCCCAGATTATGATGTACAAATGGCAGAATATACGATTAAAGATCCGATTATGAATATCTTAAGTGACCTCCACAGTATGAAGGCTGATGTCATTGGATTTAGCTGCTATATCTGGAACATTGAAGAGACGATTCCTGTCATTGAAATGTTAAAGAAAGTAAATCCATCGCTCACGATCGTACTTGGCGGTCCTGAAGTCTCATATGATGTGTATGAGTGGCTCGATCGTATTCCTCAGGCTGATTATATTGTTATGGGAGAAGGAGAAGTGACGTTTAAAGAACTGCTTCAATCAATTGAAACAGGAGAATCAGTTGAAAACGTAAAAGGGATTGTTTACAGAAAAGATGGAAGTAATCATATTAATCCACCAGCACCAAAACTAAGCTTAAGTGAGATTCCATCGCCTTTTCGATTCGAAGAAGACCTTGCTGATCTCGGTCGCCGCGTCACTTACGTTGAAACGAGTCGGGGATGTCCTTATTCCTGTCAATTCTGTTTATCCTCTATTGAAGTTGGCGTAAGGTATTTTCCTGTAGATCGAATGAAGGAAGAGCTGCGTTTCTTAATGGATAATGGGGCAAAAACGATTAAGTTCGTTGATCGAACATTTAACATTAGACGAAACTACGCGATTGATATGTTTCAATTCCTTATTGATGAACACCGCCCTGGCTGTGTGTTTCAGTTCGAGATCACGGCTGATATTATGCGACCTGAAGTACTAGAATTTCTCAATCGCGAAGCTCCGCCCGGACTCTTCCGATTCGAGATCGGTATTCAATCAACCAACGATGCAACAAATGAACTCGTGATGCGAAAGCAAAACTTCGAGAAGTTGGCACGAACGGTGACAATGGTGAAAGACGGCGGCAAAATTGATCAGCACCTTGATTTAATCGCTGGACTTCCTGAAGAAGACTACGCTTCTTTCCGAAAAACGTTTAACGACGTTTTCTCC
This sequence comes from Anaerobacillus sp. QJM3NY_32, assembly GCF_056173645.1. Lineage (NCBI taxonomy): Bacteria > Bacillati > Bacillota > Bacilli > Caryophanales > Bacillaceae > Anaerobacillus > Anaerobacillus sp. QJM3NY_32. The sequence goes on from NZ_CM149684.1 coordinate 4,192,923, forward strand.
TTCCGTCCGGAAGAGCTGCAGCTTGGCTTTTTGAAAATGCTACGCGGCACAGGTGTCCGTCTAAGCGCTGAGAAACATGGCTATCTTTACATGGATCATGCACCTTATGAAATTCTTGGAAATAACGTTCTTTCCTTTGATGACGTTATTCGCATTAAGCAGGTAGAAGACGTGCTAGAAAAATACTGGAATGATCATCGTATGGACGCAACAATTGAGTATCTTGTTACAGAAGTTTTCCAATCTCCATTTGATTTCTTCCAAGGTTTCGGCAGCCATTGGGAAGGAAAAGGCTGGTCACGAATTGGGCATCAGCTAGAAGATTTATTCCGACGCCTGGCTGACTTTATTGAGAAGCATGCTCCAGCTCATCATGAGCGTGTCACATCGCTTATGAAAATCGATTACTTATCAAAGTCCAAAAAGAAGCCTCGTACGGTGTGGTGGCATGATCGCCTTGAGAAAGAAGAAGAAAACGCCCTGTTGAAGCTTGTAAATGAACAACCTGCTGTGCTTGGAGAAGACTATCAAGCGTTAAACCTATCAGAACGAGACCTATATAAGCATACAGTAATCGATCTGTTACCGAGCTCAGAAGACGGGCAAATTCAGAAAACCATTTTACTCGTTTACTATCATCCGAAAACAAATGAGCGTAACGTGTTTTATGGTGTTCTTCCTTCAGAATCTTCCGTTGCGTTGTAAGGCTGAAGGGAAAAGGCATTTCGACATAGATGAAATGCCTTTTCTATTGAGTGACGTCTCGATTTAAAGGATTTTGTACGTTCAAGACGAATACAGTAATGTACTGATGCCGGAGGGTAGGCCGGTAAAATATGGAGGGATAGCATGAAACTATTAGAAATGGATGCCTTGTCCCTATCGAAGAAGATTTCCAACAGAGAAATTTCATCGTACCATGCCGTTAGAACGTATATTGATCACCTGAATGCCATTAACCCAGCCTTAAATTGCCTTGTAGAAGATCGCTTTGATCAAGCTATAGAAGAAGCTAGAAAAGCAGATTATACCCTCACTACAGGAGATGCTAAAGGGCTACTGTTTGGCGTTCCAATTAGTGTAAAAGAGTGCTTTCATGTAGCGAACATGACGACAACAGGTGGCCTCGGGTATCGTGCAGGATCTCGCGAGAAGAAAGATGCTGAGGTTGTCAGACGCCTTCGCGAAGAAGGTGCCATTATACTCGGAAAAACGAATACACCTTCCCTTTGTTTTTGTCAGGAAACGGATAATAAGCATTACGGCAGAACGAATAACCCGTGGGACACCTTAAGAACAGCAGGTGGATCCAGCGGTGGGGAAGGTGCTTTGATCGCTGCAGGCGGTGCCGCAGTTGGTCTCGGTGCTGACATCGGCGGCTCGATTCGATTCCCCTCACATTTTAATGGCATTATTGGCTTTAAATCCGGCAATCGTCAGGTATCTCAAGAAGGAAATTTTCCTTTTGTTGATAAGCCAGAGCAAGAACGCATGCTAGGAATTGGTGCGATGAGCAAGTCTGTTCAAGATGCGAGATTGATTAACCAGATTATCGCTCACAAACAGCCACTTGAACGTAACCTTGAAGATTTTAAACTCGTCTACCCAGTTCCTCACCATCGCTATCCGATTAATCGTGAAACGTTTCAATTGATCACAACCATAAAGGATGCGTTTGATGGCGAGCTTTCTGAAGAGCAGGCAAATCCCCCATTTTTTGAAGAAGCCGCTCTTATGTGGCAACAAATGATGTCGATCGACGGGGGAGCCGATATGGCTAAGCTTATGTTAGAAAACGATAAAGCAAGTCCAATCGGTGAATACATGAAGGAAAAGCTTTTCCGTAGTTCAGATGTACATCCCTACTTATCGTGGGCGCTTATTGGAACGAAGCTTTTCAAGCCTAACCAAAAACAAATTAAACAAATCCATGCTTCGCTAAAGCGTGGAGATGAAATTTTAGAAGATTATTTGGACGACCGAATCTTAATTATGCCAGTCTATCATTCACCGGCACCGCTTCACGGAGAATTGTATCAAGAACTTTTCTCCATTCGTAAAACTTTCTTGAACTATATGCCTTACATTGCGTATGCGAATGTGTGGGGGCTCCCTTCTCTTACAATTCCAATCGGAACTAGTAAAGAAGGCCTTCCAATCGGTGTACAGCTAGTAAGCCGCGTTGGTCATGAAGAAGCGCTTTTTCAGCTAGGGGAGCAAATTGAACAGCGCATCGGCGGGTATAACCGCTGTGTGCAGCATGATCAAAAAGCCGAGGCTGAAGCAGAACTCGTTTAAGTCGTAATGGAGGATTGAATCCCATTGTTTAAAAACCAACATACGAAGCCATACATCGCCATTATTATCGCAATCCTATTTATCTCCACTTCCGCCGTCATCGTCAAGCTAGCAACTGCTCAAGCTTCGATTATTGCGATGTACCGTCTCGTTTTTGCCATACTTATTATGCTACCGATTATCCTACGAAGCTATCGAAACGCCTTTCGTCATATTAAAGCTTCTGATTGGGGATTCGGAAGTCTTGCAGGCGTTAGTCTCGCCTTTCACTTTATTCTCTGGTTTGAGTCGCTCAACTACACGTCCGTTGCAAGCTCTGTTGTTCTTGTCACATTACAGCCGCTGTTTGCCTTTATCGGTACGTATCTTTTCTTCAAAGAAAAACTCACCCTTCTAGCTATTGCTGGAGGGGTGACCGCTGTGACCGGCTCTATTGTGATCAGCTGGGGGGATTTCAAGATTAGTGGAATGGCTCTGTGGGGAGATCTTTTAGCCCTGACGGCATGTGCCATGGTAACTGGATACCTCTTGTTCGGTCAGAACATTCGAAAGCGTCTGGATCTGATGCCATACACCTTTATCGTTTACGGGATCGCTGCTCTTACGCTTATCATTTATAACGTTGTATTACGCTACCCGTTCTTTTCTTATCCAGCTACAGACTGGGGATATTTCATCTTGCTCGCGATATTCCCAACGCTTCTCGGTCATTCTCTATTAAATTGGGCAGTGAAGTGGGTGAGCGTGAATGTCATTTCAATGAGCATCCTATTTGAACCGATCGGCGCTAGTATTCTCGCCTATTTTATCCTTGGCGAAACATTGCATACGATGCAATGGATTGGTGGCGGAATAATCATTGCCGGTCTTTATCTCTTTATAAGAAGCTACACCTACAAAAGAAAACCGAAAAAATAGCTTGGCGACCCCCGTTCGGGGGACGCCAAGCTATTTCGACAGTATTCGAGCTAAACCGGGTGGTGCCTGTCACCACTCCTAGCGCGCTTTAGGACACGTCTTACAGCACGCGCCACCTTCCGATACTTGATCGTACAAACAGCAAGTACGGCGGAAGCGGATCTCTCCTTCTTCACGCTTCACTTTCTCTGCATAATACGGCATGAACGGGTTTGCGCCGCAGGTGAAACTTGTGCAGTTAAACTTCTTGAGAAGGAAATGAAAGTCTTCTTTAGCTCGACGCACTTGTACCTCATTTCCCTCAGATGGCATCAGAGTTTCATAGAGCCAGAACAAGTAAATGGACACATTCTCCCATAGAATCGCCGCTGATAATTTCGTCGCTTTCACCATTGCTTCAACAAACGGAGCAAGGTTCTCGTTAATCAGTTTATTGGCAAGTGCTGCTCTTATTTCAACACGATCTTTCTGAATAATGGTGACGTCTACGTCGTTATCAATCATAAGCTTCATCATCCAGAGCTCCGCATCTGTATCAACTTCATAGCAAAGCTCATCAGTTCCAGCCAGAATCGCTTTATCCCACATCGTAAAAGCATACAGTATCGGCACAACCGTCATAAACCCATATCTTTTCATAAACTGTGATCCCGCCACAATTATAGATGGAAAATGGCCATCCTCCACGAGCTTTTCAAGAAGACCTTTTAAGTGATGCTCATCGTGTAGCTGCACTAAACTTGCACTGCTTTCACCTACAGTCAGGCGAAACTGTTTCAGCCTTTCTTTCTCGTCTCTCGTAAACACCGGGTGCTCAGCGACCATTTACCTTCCTCCCTTTGCCATGTGGTACACAAAGCGGTGTACCGAATAGCGGATCCTCGATAATGTCACATTGAAGCCCAAACACATGCTTCACAAGCTCTTCATTCACGATCTCTTCAGGTTTCCCCTGATCATAAATGCCCTTATCCTTCACAGCAATAATATGGTCGGCATAGCGACAAGCGAGGTTTAAGTCGTGAAGAACCATTAGAATGGTCCGGTTATCCTCTTTATTCAATTCAAATAGTAAATCGAGTACCTCCACTTGGTGAGCGAGGTCCAAGTACGTTGTTGGTTCATCAAGTAATATAATATCCGTATCCTGAGCAAGGGTAAGCGCAATCCAGGCACGTTGCCGCTGTCCTCCAGAAAGGGAATCAACATTACGCTCAGCAAACTCTTCCATGTGCGTTGCTTTTAGCGCGTTTTGAACGGCATCTTCGTCCGCTTCAGACCATTGACTAAACCACGTTTGATAAGGATACCGTCCTTGCTTAACGAGCTGCAGAACTGTGAGGCCTTCAGGTGCGACTGGTGACTGTGGAAGGATAGCCATTTTCCGAGCGATTTCCTTTGTTGGCTTATTCGAAATAGCCTCTCCATCAAGAACTATTCCTCCAGAATGCGGCTTTAGAAGTCGAGCTAGACTTCGTAATAGCGTTGATTTGCCACATCCATTTCCACCAATGAGAACGCTCATCTCTCCTTTAGGAATCAATAAGTTCAGCTGATCGATAACGGTTTGTTCTCCATATCCAAGCGTTAAATCTTTCGTTTGCAGTGCGTACACGTCGCCACCTCCTCATCATTTGTTTCTCGATCGAATCAATAAATAGATAAAATACGGTGCTCCAATCGCCGCTGTGAATACACCAGCCGGAACCTCCAAAGGTGAAAAAAGCGTGCGGCCAATTAAGTCAGCAATCATCACAAGTATACTACCAACAAGCGCAGCCACCGGCACAACTACACCGAAAGACGATCCGACGAGCTTTCTCGCAATATGCGGTGCCATTAAACCTACGAATCCGACTCCACCAGCAAATGCAACAGCCCCTCCTGCAAGCGCCGTGCTAATTAACAGTAACGCAATGCGGTCTTTTAAAAGCATCGCTCCTGCACTTCTTGCTACATCATCCCCAAGCTCTTGCAAATTCACCCGTCTTGAGTAAACCATTAAAATAATCATCAGAACGACTACCCACGGCAGCAGCGTCATAACATCCTGGCCGTTCGTTCCGTGGACACTGCCCGTAATCCAGATGTTTGCATCAGACGCTCTGTAAATAGGACCGATAATCATCAATAATGTCGTTAGCGCCTGCAACAATGCCGTTAACCCTATCCCAATCAGCACTAATCGAATCGGTGAAATACCATTTTTCCATGATAATCCAAACACAAGAAATCCTGCTAAAATAGCGCCGATAAAGGAAGCGAGCGGCAACCATTGAATGCTTACCGTAAGGGCATTCGCTTTATCACTAAAGATCGTAAGAAAACCAATCGTCGCAAGTGCACCGCCCCAAGTGATGCCAAGAATATCAGGTGACGCAAGTGGGTTTCGAATCATTCCTTGAAGAATAGCGCCAGATACTGCAAGGGCCGCGCCAGCCAATATGGACATGGCGATCCTAGGAAAGCGGAACTGCTTCACAACAAGCTCATTCATCTCATTCCCATAACCAAATAGCGCCTTCACCACTTCATCCGGGGTCATAAATATCTCCCCAAGGCCAATACTAAGTAATGCGATGATGATAACAGCGCCAGTCAGTCCTGCTATTACCCAAAGCGAGCGGCGATCTAGTAGAAAAGAAACAGCTTTCATTCGAAAGGAAGTGTATCTCATCATAGCTGTTTAAACTCCCTTCGAGCAATATAAATGAAAAATGGCGTTCCGATGACAGCCGTTAGTACACCAACCGGCGCTTCAAGTGGCATAATTACGTACCGGGCGGCAATATCAGCTGATAACAAAAGAATCGCCCCAATGATTGCGCTATACGGAATGACCCAACGATAATCCGGTCCTGTAAAAAAACGAGCAACGTGTGGTACGACGATGCCAATAAAACCAATCGGTCCGGCTACGGCTACTGATCCTCCGGCAAGAAAAACGATAAAAAGTGCTGCGAAAGCTTTGACAAGCAGGGTACGTTGTCCAAGTCCTTTTGCGACATCTTCTCCAATCACCAGAGTGTTAATTTTCGGACTGATCAAAAGCGCACCGACTAAGCCAAGTCCAATATAAGGAATAACCGAGTAAAGCATATTTAGACTGCGCCCTTCAATCGAGCCAGCCAGCCAGAAGAGAACATCTTCAAGCGCTTTCTCATTCAACACAAGCATTCCTTGCGTTAATGAGGAAAACATCGCCGCAATGGCCGCACCGGCAAGGGTCAGCTTCATCGGTGTAAGCCCTTCTCTACCAAATGAGCCAAGCACGTACACGACGATGGAGGCGAACGCAGCTCCAAGAAACGCTAACCAGCTAAATGCTGCAAGTGACGTAACAGAGAAAAAGGTGACCGCAATCACTATCACAAAACTCGCCCCCGCATTTACGCCTAATATGGACGGTGAAGCAAGAGGATTTCGAGTAATCGCCTGCATCAAAGCACCAGCGACAGCAAGACTTGCGCCTACGGCAGCCCCGATCAGTGCTCTCGGAACGCGATTTTCGATAATGATAATATGTTCATTGCTTCCATTAAACTGCGTAAAGGCTTGCCAGGCCGTTGTCCATGTAATACTTGTTAAGCCATAGACCACGCTCGCAAGCATGAGTATTATGACAAGCAACGAGCCAACTGCTAATCCGAACCATTTTTTATTCATCGAGTGTAATTTATGCGTCATAAAGGTTAATCCCCTTCTTTATCATCCTTTTTAAGTTTAAGAAAAGAATGAAAACGTGTCAATGAATATGAGAATCACTCTCATTTACCTGTTGACTAATTTGTGACAATTCAGTATGATTACATCGTAAATGAAAACGATTATCAATGACAAGGAGGATATACATATGTTAAAAAAAGGATGGCTCATCGTTAGTCTAAGTGTACTTATGATCCTTGCTGCATGCGGCACAGGTGGTAATAATGAGAACGCTACTAACTCTAGTGGGCAAGAAGAAGAGTCTACTCGAACGGTTTCACATGCAATGGGTGAAACAGAAGTGCCAGAGAAGCCAGAAAAAGTTGTTATTTTAACTAATGAAGGAACAGAAGCACTACTTGCTATGGGAGTAACACCAGTTGGGGCAGTACAATCATGGCTCGGCGACCCGTGGTATGAGCATATTTCGGACGATATGAAAGATGTTGAAGTCGTTGGAACAGAAAGTGAAGTGAATCTTGAAGCTGTCGCTGCACTTAAACCTGATCTCATAATCGGAAATAAATTACGTCAAGAAGACATCTATGATCAGCTTAGCGCGATCGCTCCAACCGTTTACTCAGAAACGTTGAAAGGCGACTGGCAGGAGAATTTCAAATTCTACGCTAAAGCACTAAATATGGAAGACAAAGGCGAAGAAGTGATGAGTGCTTACACCGACCGCATTGACTCCATGAGTGAAGAACTTGGCGATCAGCTTGATCAAAAAGTGTCGGTTGTTCGTTTTCTAGCTGGACAAACAAGAATTTATTACAAAGACTCGTTCTCTGGCGTTATCCTTGAGCAGCTAGGCTTTGATCGTCCAAAATCACAGCAAAAAGAAGATTTTGCTGAAGAAGTAACGAAAGAACGTATTCCAGAAATGGATGGCGACGTGCTCTTCTACTTCACGTATGAAGCGGGAGATGGCGAAGCGAATTCCACTGCGGAAGAATGGACAAATGATCCATTATGGAACAATCTTCAAGTTGTCAAAGACGGTAACGTTCATGAGGTGAGTGATGCGATCTGGAATACGTCTGGTGGCGTCATTTCGGCTAACTTGATGCTTGATGATATTGAAGACGTTTTTCTAAGTAAATAAAGAAATAAGTGTAGCCCGGCCTGCGCCGGGCTTTTAATATGCTTGAATTTATGAATTTAAGGGAAAAAGAAAGAGAAATGTTTTCTGAAGATTATGGCAAGAAGACAGGTTCTCTTCAGGTATACTAATAGAAAGACATATAAGGAGGGGATAAATCGATGCCAAATGTCTGGACACATATTTTATTCGGAGAAGAAGCTGCGATGGAAGCCGGCATATGGAATACGATCAAAGGTGACCTGCCTTTCTTTCGACTTGGTGCACAGGGACCTGACCCTTTCTTTTATCATAATTTCTGGCCCTGGAAAAAGAATAAGCCTGTTCAGGAAGCGGGATCTGTTCTTCATCAAGATCATTGCGGTTCATTCCTCATGGAGATGATTGAATACGGAAAGCAGGACGATCCGATGCTTCGCGCATATATTCTTGGCTTTGTGACGCATCATATTCTTGATCGAAACACGCATCCTTATATCCACTATCGTGCCGGTCTTGAAGGCAACCGACATCAACAGCTTGAAATTATTATAGATACCATTTTGATGAAAGAATACAAAGATGTAGAAACGTGGAAAACACCCGTTTACCAAGAGATTCACATTGGCAAATCACTCTATCCTCCTATTGAACTCATGCTGTATGAATTGATCCAAACCTTTTATCCAGAAACAGCTGAACGTATGCCAGACGACTATATTACTCAATCTTATCGGGATATGGTACTTGCGCTAAAAATATTATTCGATCCACACGGATGGAAAAATCAACTTTTAAAGAAACAAGTCTCTTCCTTTTCCTATCGAAAACAAATTGGCAATGAAGATTATTTAAATCGTGAAGGCACCACTTGGATCCATCCAGCTATTAAAGACGAGGAATCCACCGCGACCTTTGAAGAGCTGCTTGAGCAAGCGGAAGAAGAAGCAACAAGTATCCTGCCTCTTATTCATGATTACTGGCACAACGAAGAAAACTGCCTAACTGAATTAAAAACACAAATCGGCAACCGCTCGTATGACACAGGAAAAGATTGCACGCTTTCACTTGAGTTAAAGCACTTCGACCCCATTTTGTAAGGGGTTTCATATCATAGGATGGCTCTGAGCAGTGTTTCTGCCCAGAGCCTTATTTGTGGTCTGTTACCTGGTGCGAACTGTAGAGAAAACCACTTAATTCCGCGATTTTCTCGATAATTCCGCGATATCTCACTTTTTTCCGCGAAAACCATCATTAATTCCGGGAATATAAGTTTAATTCCGCGATTCTGCTAATTACATATCCACCCCTTCATTCACCATCACAACCTTCGCCTGCTCTTTCCCTTTTTCGATATTCACTTTACTAAGTAAATAGATGCCTGCTAGAAAAAAGACAACTAGCGATACGATCCCAAGTCGACTTGAGCCTGTTACCTGACCAACGAAGGCAAAGAGAAACGGACCGAATATCGCTGAAAATTTAGCTGAAATCCCATAGAAACCGTAAAATTCCGCATGACGATGATCCGGAACCATACTTCCAAAAATCGAACGACTTAATGCTTGGGCACCCCCCTGAACGAAGCCAACCATGATCGCAAGTAGATAGAAATGCGTAGCAGTTGTCATAAAGTATCCTAGTAAAACGATGCCCACATATATCCATAGTGCTAGCATAAGCGCTCGTTTCGGGCGAATTTTCTTCGCTAAGTAGCCAAACAAGAAGGCGAACGGTATGCCTACAAACTGCGTAATGAGGAGCGCTGCAATCAAATCATTCGCTCCTATTCCGATATCTCTTCCATAGATCGTCGCCATTTTAATAATAGTGGAAATGCCATCATTAAATAACCAAAAAGCGACTAGAAAAAGAAGCAGCTGTTTATAGTGGTTCAATTCCCTAAAGGTTGTGCGAAGTCTTTTAAAACCGATTGTCATGTAGGAGCCGCTTAATTTAGGCTGACTATGCTCAACTTCATGCACGTTTTTGAACATTGGGATCGAGAAAACAAACCACCAGACCCCAACACTTGCGAATGAAAGCTGCGTCGCGACAAGCGTATTCGGAAGAAAAAACCAGGATGGATTTAAGATCATCATCAGGTTAACGAGAAGCAGAAGCCCGCCGCCAATATAGCCAAAAGCGTAGCCTCTTGCTGAGATGCGGTCCATCTCCTCCCCTTTTGCGATCTCGGGTAAGAATGCATCGTAAAAGACGTTGCTACCTGAGAAACCGATTGTTCCAAAGATTAGTAGAATAGAAGCAAATAAATATCCGCCCTCACCAACGAAAGCCATTAAAACACTCGCAATCATTCCCATATAAGCAAAAAAGCGCAAAAATGTTTTCTTTGAATTAGAATAGTCAGCAATAGCACCAAGGATCGGGGCAAGAAAAGCTACGATTAGAACGGCAATGGATTGCGAATAGCCCCAATATGATGTGGCAAGGCTTTGGTCAATATTCTTGGCAGCGACATCGTAATAAAAGACAGGGAGTACTGCTGCCATCATCGTCGTTGCAAAAGCAGAATTAGCGAAATCATACATCATCCAGCTACGAATCTCTTTTTTTCTCATCTTTTTGCCTCCATGATGTTCAATTCCTTTCAGCATAGCAGGTCGTGACACCTCTTTCTTCAGGCTGGAACATTCTTCATGATCATTTTACAAATGACAGACTTGCTACATATTCTAGCTGCGAGTACACTAGCGGTAGAGTAATGAAACGGAGGTCGTCCTATGGACCAAAAAGAAATTCAAGACAAAGTTATTGAAAACTATCAGCGCGATGAAAACATGATGATTCTTGTTTTTGCTCAGTGGTGTGTAAACAATGACTTAAATCCAGAAACGCTTTACGCAAAAGCTTATCCAGATCAGGTGAATAACCCTCCTCTTAAACAAAGCATTGAACTCGTTGTACCAAAAGAAGAATCAGAGCATATCCCAGATCAAACGGTGATTGGCGTCCTTTCTCTTTTCGGAAATGATGATCTTGCATTTGTTGTAACAGAAGAAATCGACAAACGCCAAAAAGAAGATAAATAAGCGTTTACCACAGTTTATTCGATAGCAGAGGGAAACTTCCCTTTATAATCAACGAAAGACCCGGTGCATATGCTCCGGGTCTTTCGTTTTCAATTAGGCATCGCGAAATAGTTTCACAAGTGCCTGTGTACCACTATCTTCTTCTCCACGCTCAGCAAGATCTTCGTAGAGCTTTTTTGAAAGCTCAAGGCCAGGTGTCAGCATGCCCATTTGCTTGGCAGATTCAAGAGCAATCGTCATGTCTTTAATAAAATGCTTCACGTAAAAGCCAGGCTCAAATCGATTTGAAACCATTCTTGGCGCAAGGTTGCTTAGCGACCAGCTGCCAGCTGCGCCAGATTCAATACTTTCAAGAACTGTTGTCGGATTCAACCCTGCCTTTTCCGCATAAACTATCGCTTCAGTAACGCCAATCATGTTACTTGCGATGACAATTTGATTACACATTTTTGTGTGTTGTCCCGCTCCTGCTGGGCCTTGAAGAACAATATTTTGTCCCATTACTTCGAGAATCGGTCGAGCTTTTTCAAACACTTCTAACTCTCCACCGACCATAATGGATAGTCGCCCTTCCTTCGCTCCAACGTCTCCTCCTGATACAGGAGCATCAAGCGCGTAGAGCTGTTTTGATAGAGCATGCTGATAGATTTCTTCAGCAAGAGCCGGGCTAGAAGTTGTCATATCAATTAGAATCGAATGCGGCTTAGCATGTTCTAGTATCCCTTTCTCACCTATGTAGACCTCTTCCACATCTTTAGGATAGCCGACCATAGTGATAATCACGTCAGCATTCGCTGCCACGTCCTTCACTTCATCGTGCCATTCTGACCCTTCTTGAATAAGCGCTTCTGCCTTACTTTTTGTTCGCGTTGAGATAAGCGTGTGGTATCCCGCTTTGATTAAGTTCCGAACCATGCTTTCTCCCATTACACCAATCCCAACAAAACCTAGTACTGGCTTTCGATCCATTTCAATCGCCTCTCTTCCCAGAATTTCCTTTTCTATCACTTCTCTTCATCGTACACTAAAAGAGAGGTGAAATCATAATGAAAACAAGCAGTTTTGCCGGTCTATTTCTGTGGGTAGCCTTCGTTGTCACGAAATTACTCACAACTCCAATCGACACACTTCAATATGTCATGATGTTATTAATGTTCGCTTATCTCGTACTTGTGCCGTTAACCTTAAATCTCGTCTCACAGAGAAAGAACTCCTTTTATCGTTATACCACCTGGACTCAGCTTCCATCAGCTGTTCTTGCTGGTGTTTCCTTCTTTATTGAACAGGGAACGCTCGCTGTACTTCTAGCCGTTCCGTGGTTTCTTACGACGATTTTAATTGCGCTCTACGGATTTTCTCGTCTCCTCCAAACATGGAAGAGAAGCACGATTTTTGAAGTTCTCATTCAACTGGGGTTGATGTACATAAGCATTGGGGGACTCTGGCTCATTCTACATCGGTCAGGCATCCAGATTCTCCATTTTAGTGATGTAATCGTCCTGCTCACATCTATTCATTTCCACTATGCCGCTTTCATTACACCTATTACGATGGCGTTCATCGGGAAAATGCTTCTAAAAAAAGCACCTTCCATTCAGCCGTGGTTTAAAACGATTGCGATCTTTGTTCTACTCGGACCACCTTTCATTGCGGTTGGTATTACACTATCGGATTCGTTGCCCGTTCTTGAGTTTATTTCAGTCATTGAATTCGTAACACCGCTCATCGTTTTTTCGATTCTTTGTCTCGTCTATTTAGTGCCAACATTGGATTATTCCGTTCAAATGTTGCTATCAATTTCATTCGCTTCTCTGCTATTCTCGATGAGCTCCGCTATGATTTATGGGTTTGCTCATGTGAATGAAACCGTTATTCTCGGTATCCCTTTAATGGTCTTTTTCCATGGGTTCGTGAACACATTTGGCTTCTCTTTATTTGGCCTGCTTGGCGTGACAGCGATGCAGGAAACAAAAGCACTCAAAAAAACCAGCCTCTCTACATAATGTGAGAAGCTGGTTTTTTGGACCATATTAAGAAATAAAGAGGAAATTATAGCTCCTCTGCATAGTGACCGAGTTTTTTCAGTAGTGTAATGGCCGTTTCTTTCTCAGACTCATCCAAACCGGCAAAGATTGACTGGACTTGTTTCTCATGGTTAGGAAAAATACGATCCATTAACTTTTTACCTTCATCAGTTATAACGGCATGTGTGATCCGACGATCATTCGGACATGGATTACGCTTCAAATACCCTTTTCCTTCAAGCTTGTCGACAACGTAGGTGATGCTTCCACTCGCAAGTAGAATTTTCTCACCGATTTGCTGTAGCGGCTGATTTCCTTTGTGATAAAGCAACTCAAGCACGGCAAATTCCGTTGGATTTAATCCATAGCTTTGAATATCCGTTTTAATATGATCGGTAACAGAGCGATTCGATCTAGCCAGGACAATGAATAGCTTTAGTGAAAGCTCACGATCTTTATCATTCATAACGTTCACCCTTAACTTCTAATATCTTGAATTCGAGATAATTATACTTAATTCCAATAACTTATGTCAACTTAATCTGGAAAATTGCTACTATTTTTCATTCACGGAATGAATATGGTCCAACAGCTGTTGAAAGCCAGATAATGCCTTCGTGAATTCCTCTTTTGATAAACCACTGTTTGCCGCCATAGCGTCTGGAATGATCGAAGCTTCCTCTCTCAACCCTTCCCCTTTTGATGTTAAACGAACCATCACTCTGCGCTCATCTTCTTTCGAACGCTCTCTCATCACAAGACCCGCTTCTTCCATTCTTTTTAGCAGGGGAGTTAACGTGCCTGAGTCCAAATAAAGCTCCGCGCCAAGCGCCTTAACGGTTGTTTCATGTTTTTCCCAAAGAACAAGGAGAACGAGATATTGAGGATACGTAATATCAAGCTGGTTCAAATAAGGACGATACATCTTCGTAATTTCCCTTGAACAAGCATATACAGAAAAACAGAGCTGATTCTCTAGTTTTAATTGTTCGTTATGGTTCATGATAACCCCTTCTTTACAATAAGTTGTGCACAATCAACTTATCCCGATTTGGCTGTTATGTCAACATGATCGCTTTCTGTTGACAGATAAATAACGATGAGATATATTTAATCTTGTAAAATTAAATTGTGCACAACTTAAATTATTGGGAGGAATTTTATTATGGAATCGTTATATACTGCAAAAGCATCAGCACACGGCGGCAGACAGGGTAAAGTAGAATCATCGGACGGCGTCATCAACATGGACCTTCGTATGCCAAAAGAACTTGGCGGTCAGGGAGGAGAAGCAACGAATCCTGAACAATTGTTTGCAGCAGGTTATGCAGCTTGTTTCGATAGCGCCTTAAATATGGTCGCACGCATGAAGCGAATTAAAATCAAAGATACGGTAGTAGAAGCGCACGTATCAATCGGAAAAGAAGAAGACGGCGCATTCGGACTTAGTGCGAAGCTACACGTTACAATTCCAGGTGTCGATCAAGAAACAGCAAACGAACTTGTTGAATCGGCACACCAAACTTGCCCTTATTCAAGAGCAACGCGCGGAAATATGGAAGTGGAGCTAGAAGCAATCGCGAAGTAAGCTTCAATCACTGGAAAGAGCTGCCGAGTGTCGGCAGCTCTTTTTACTGTTTGAGCGTTTTGGCCAATAAAAATGGAATTTGGCTAATAAAATCTATATTTGGCCAATAAATTTCGATTTCGGACAATAAAATCAAATTTTAGCCAATATCCACACCACTCCACCAGAAACACACCACTCCAACTAGGAGAGAAGGTTTTTTTCTCCTCAAAAATCGCTATACTAGAAGTAGATTAGCGGAAGGTGTGATGGATTGTGCTCACCGTTTCAGAATTCGAGGGGGTTAAGGCTGTAAAAGGGACTTTTCAGCTTGGGGGCGTTCGGATGAACGTATATATGTACCTTGTAGATGAGCTCTTGATCGACTGCGGACCTAGCCGCCTTCAAAAAGAAATAATGGATTTTCTCTCTAAGGAGAACTATACCCAAATAATCTTAACGCATCACCATGAGGACCATACAGGCAATGCTTCGATGCTTTCTTCAGGAATACCGATGTATATTCATCCTGAAGGCATTCCTTTGTGTCGTGCGAGACCTCACCTCCCACTCTATAGGCGCGTTTTCTGGGGCTCCCGAAAACCATTCGAAGCTAGGGGAATCGAGCACCGAGTCGTAACAAAGCATCATACATTTGATTTACTTCACACGCCTGGTCACGCGCCAGATCACTTGGCTCTTCTTGAGAAGGAACGAGGGTGGCTGTTTACAGGTGATCTCTACGTCATGAGTCAACCAAAAAGTATTTTCGCGTTTGAATCAATTCCAGACGTCATTCAATCACTCCAAAAAGTACTATCACAAGACTTTAAGACTGTTTTTTGTTCGCATGCTGGTATATTACCAAACGGGCGCAGACGATTAGAGGAAAAGCTTTACTATCTTCTTTCCATTCAAGACCAGGTTCTTGCAAAACATAAGGATGGCAAGCCGGCATCCGTCATTCAGAAAGAATTGTTTCCAAGTCGCCATGTGCTGAACTACTTCTCACTTTTCGAAAATTCATCTAAACATATCGTTACCTCGATCATAAATAAAGAAGGATCACGCTAGTAGACGTGATCCTTTTCAGTATATTGATCATACCAATAAATTCGATTTCTCCCCTGTTTTTTTGCGAGATATAACCGCTCATCTGCGAGTTTCATGCATGGAATAATGCCATTTTCTAAAGGATAAAGTGCTGTTCCAAAGCTCATTGTCACACTGAAATATTCGCCCTTTGCAGTGAAGGTCATGTTTCTGATGAGTACCTGAATATGTAGCAAACATTCTCTCGCTTCTTCTACATCCTCAGCATCCAACAAAAGCGCTAATTCCTCTCCGCCATATCGATATGCTCTGCCTTTTGTTCCAATTTGTTTCTTTAATACTTCGCCTATTTTACGGAGCACATTATCGCCAACTAGATGCCCAAATTGATCATTCACCGATTTAAAATAGTCTAAATCGGCAAGAACAACAAGAATTGGCTTCTCCTGCTCAGCACAGTAACGTAAATCTTCTTGAAAGGAGCGATGATTGTATAGATCTGTTAAAAAATCTTTCCGCGCAATGTCTTCTAATTGAGTATTCTTGGAGCGCATCTTCCGTTCTCTTGAAACGATAATCCCGCCAAGAATCCCCATAAATATAAGGAACATAAAATCTAGAAGATATGAAATCAGGTCCTCACCCGTAAACGAATAACCGCTAAAAATAAGAACTCCTGTATAACCAACACCTAGAAAAAGCGCTGCAATCATACCTCCGCTAAATTTCCAATACACTGCAACATGGAGGATAATTAAATATCCGATGGGAAAGAGTGGACTCCCTCCGCCTCCAGTTAACACAATAAGCCATAGAAAAGCGACGTAATCAAAAGCGACACTCACTTTCGTCATATAGTGGTATCGTTTTGAATTTAAAGGCGTTCGATGAAGCGCATATTCAGCGACTGCCATATAAACAAAACCAAATATAAGCAAACTCAAAAAAGCGATGCTATTTCCCTGTAATAAAATATAATAATATGCCCCTGCAATGAGGAGAAAAACCCATCGAAAAAGCGATAAAATCTTTTCAATTATATGGTCGTTTTCTGTTATCACATTCATTATTTCACCCTTTTCACCTTGATTTATTTCAAGTATGAAAATTTTTCCACTACATTTATTATAACGCAAAAGTTACGAAACAATAGGCTGTTTTCAAAACTTTCGAACAAGATGAATACAGAAAAAAGGAAGACTTCACGTGGAAGTCTTCCTGTTCATCAACTGCTTTATTTCTTCTGCTACAGCTAATCCTGATAATACAGCACTTTCGATTCGCGTTCGTCCGGTTTGATCATTTTCATGTAAGAATGCATCCCCTGCTACAAAGATAGCCTCTTTATCAGAAACGTTTAGAAACGGATGATTATGAACGTGAACTGCTTGAGCATATCGCCATCTTTTTAATTGTTGAGACACCAACGACTCAAGGGGAAGCAAGTGCTCTATCTTTTTCAGGATATCAGCTAAAACAGCTTCATCCTCATAATGATAAAAACTCTTTGAGAAATCAGGAGTTGCATAGACCGTTATAATACGTTCATCCGAAATACCTTTTACACGATTATCAACCATACGCTCGATGCCATCAGGCAAATCTGAATCCTTATGCCCTTCAGGAGGTAGCCTGGTTTCGTCTTCTTTTTTAAAAGTCAGAAGGCCAACTACCGCAGGATCGAATGTTATTTGGTTGAGCGATTGAAGCGATTGATCCGATACTTGAACATCACTCGCTTCAAGAAGCTGAAGCGTCTGGGGAGCTGGTGGAGTAAGTAGTACAAGGCTTGCCTGGACTCGCTCACCTTTCTCCGAAATAACGACGTACTCTTCTTCAGCCCGCTCAATTTGCTCAACTTTACTATTTAATTGATGCGGTACTCCACTAGCAAGATTCTTTACTAATTGATTCATACCGTTTGTTGCTTTGTATCTTGCATGTTTGTCTCCAAACCACCTTGATATCCATTGGTTCTGTTCCCATTCATCGACAAATTGCTGGAACTGATCTGTTCGAACGGTGAAAAATTGTGCCCCATGATCAGCTCGACCATCTCCTATTTTTCTCGTTGCGAGCCGGCCACCGACACTTTTGCTTTTATCAAGTACTAAGACATTAATCCCGTCTTCGGTTAATTTCCTTGCTGCAAGAATTCCAGCAACACCGCCGCCTACAATCGCAACATCAACTTTTCTCATTCAAATAGAACTCGGTATTCGCCGTATCCTTCTTCTTCAAGACTTTCTTTTGGAACGAATTTCATTGCTGCTGAATTAATGCAATAGCGAAGACCATTCTCTAAAGGACCATCATTAAATACGTGACCGAGATGAGAATCGGCTTCCTTGCTTCGCACCTCTGTTCGAATCATAAAGTGACTGAAATCCTTCTTTTCTTTCACAAAATGATTGTTGATCGGCTGCGTAAAACTCGGCCAGCCACAGCCAGCATCATATTGATCCGTTGAGCTAAACAGTGGTTCACCAGAAACAACGTCAACATAGATACCTGGTTTGGCATTATCGTAATACTCATTCTGGAACGGACGCTCTGTTCCATTTTTTTGTGTCACTTCGTATTGAATATCTGTTAAACGACTGCGAAGTTCGTCATCGTTTTTCTCATACGCCCAGTTTTTCTCTATGAAATCAGCGCGACCTGATCCTTTTTTGTAGCGATTGTAGTGGGCAGGATTTTTCTTATGGTAATCCTGATGATAATCTTCAGCCGGGTAAAATGGCTTGGCTGGGAGGATTTTTGTCACGATCGGTTTTGAGAAGCGTCCACTTTCTTCTAGCTCTTTTCGAGACTCTTCAGCCAGTTTCTCTTGCTCTTCGTTATGATAATAAATCGCTGTGATGTACGTGTCACCGCGGTCAAAGAACTGCCCGCCTGAATCTGTTGGATCAATTTGACGCCAAAATAGATCAAGTAGTTTAGTGTATGGAAAGACGTTAGGATCAAATGTAATTTGAACGGCCTCAACATGACCGGTAGTTTTCGAAATGACTTCTTCGTATGTTGGATAAGGCTTCTCTCCGCCTGTATAGCCAGATACGATGCTTTGAATGCCTGGCATTTCTTCAAATGGCTCAACCATACACCAGAAACATCCTCCAGCAAATGTTGCAAGCTCATAATTCATACTCATTCTCTACCACTCCAATATAGAAGATTTATTCTACCCTTAAGTGCTACTAAAGGTTCGATTGGTTCGTCTAACCATCAGAAGGAAATGAACCACCTCCTCCTGATGGAAGTATTCACTTTACATATAACATATCCGAAATGGACGGTTTATTGCCAGAAACTTGCTTTATGAGTAGGTAATCAGGGAATAATTTACTAAAAATCAAGAAATCTGCTACAATTTAGAAGTATAACTACGTGAAAAAAGGAGATCTTCGACTATGGCTACGTTTCAAGAGAATCTACAGAAATACGCAGATCTAGCGGTTAAAGTAGGAGTAAATATTCAACAAGGACAAACTCTTGTTGTAAACGCTCCTCTGACATCAGCCGAATTTGTTCGAAACATTGCTGAAAGCGCTTATGAAGCTGGAGCTAAAAATGTCCATGTTGAATGGAACGATGAAACCTTAACTCGTATTAAGTTTGACAAAGCACCTGACGAAGCATTCAAAGAATTTCCGACCTGGAAAGCGAAGGGCTTTGAAGAGATGGCAGAAAACGGAGCGGCTTTTCTCTCAATCACCTCTTCTAATCCAGACCTTTTAAAAGGTGTAGATCCTGAACGCATTTCGAATGCAAGCAAAACAGCAGGCAAGGCGATGGAAGGGTACCGCAACTATATGATGTCTGATCATAGTAGCTGGTCAGTTGTTGCCGTTCCTTCTAAAGGATGGGCTCAGAAAGTGTTCCCTGACGCACCAGAGGAAGAACAGGAAGCCAAGTTATGGGAAGCTATTTTCCAGGCCACTCGTGTTTCAACTGGCGATCCGGTTCAGGCATGGAAAGAGCACAGTGCTAACCTTGAACAAAAGGTAGATTACCTAAACAATAAGCATTACAGCAAACTTCACTATCGTGCGCCGGGAACAGACCTCTCTATTGAACTTCCAAAGGCTCACCAGTGGGTTGGCGGAATCAGTGAGAATGTGAAAGGCGATCATTTTGTTGCGAACATGCCAACAGAAGAAGTGTTTACAATTCCGAATAAAACTGGTGTGAACGGTGTTGTGTCCTCAACAAAGCCCCTTAGCTACGGCGGAACAGTCATTGAGGACTTCACGCTTACATTTGAAAAAGGACGCATTGTAAAAGCAGAAGCGAAGAACGGCAATGAAACACTACAGCATCTAATCGAAACGGATGAAGGCGCTCACTATCTCGGTGAAGTAGCGCTCGTTCCTCATGATTCACCGATCTCGAATGCAGAAATCATTTTCTTCAACACGCTTTTCGATGAAAATGCTTCGAATCACCTTGCGATTGGGAATGCTTATTCCTTCTGTCTTGAAGGTGGAAAAAACATGTCTAAAGAAGAGCTTAAAGCGGCAGGAGCTAACGAAAGTGTAACGCATGTCGACTTTATGATCGGTTCAGAAGAAATGGATATTGATGGAATTAAAGAAGACGGGACAAGTGAACCAGTGTTCCGCAAAGGAAACTGGGCAATTTAGTTTTTAAAGCAGAGCAAACGAGCTCTGCTTTTTATTTTGGGACAGGTGATAGAACGTTTTCACTGGGATTATGATGAAAACTCCTTTATACTTGAGTAAAATGATAGGTTTTAACGGTTATAAAAAAGGAGGTTATTACATGAGCGCAAAAATATATATCATTCATGAGAACGAGGAATGGACAAAGCCCCTTAAGCATGAACTTGAACAGCTTAACGTCCCATATGAAGATTGGTTTCTGAGCGAAGGAAATTTCGACTTAAGTGACGTACCACCAGATGGTGTTTTCTATAATCGGATGAGTGCATCCTCCCACACTCGTGATCATCGCTATGCACCCGAATATACTGCAGCAGTACTATCATGGCTTGAGAGTCATGGGCGAAGAGTATTAAACGATAGCCGCGCACTAGCCCTTGAAGTCAGTAAAGTTGCCCAATACGCAGCCCTTAGAAAACATGGGGTCGTTACACCAAAAACGATTGCCGCTGTCGGAAAGGATCATCTTGTGAACGCAGCTGATGCATTTTCTGAGCCATTTATTACGAAGCATAACCGAGCTGGAAAAGGACTCGGCGTTCAGCTATTTAACAATCCAGAGACGTTGAAGGGCTATGTGATGAGTGATGCGTTTGAAGATTCGATTGATGGGATCACATTGCTTCAGCAGTACATTCAGGCTCCTGACGCTTCGATTACTCGCTGTGAGTTTGTAGGCGGAAAATTCCTCTATGCCGTTCGTGTCGATACATCTGAAGGTTTTGAGTTATGTCCAGCTGATGCTTGTCAGGTTGGGGATTCTTTTTGTCCGACAACAGAAGAACCCGCTCCTAAATTTGAAATCATTGAAAACTTCGATCATCCTGTTTTGAACAATTATGAAGCATTCTTAAAAGCGAACGGCATCGCCTTTGCAGGAATTGAATGCATTCAAAATGAGCGTGGCGATTTGTTTACTTATGATGTGAACACAAATACGAACTACAATGCCGATGCAGAGAAAAAAGCAGGTATTTCTGGGATGAAAGCCATCGCTGAAACGCTTGCACAGGAACTTTCTAACCTTCATTCTCTACAAAAATAAAGAAGAGCGCCGTGGGCGCTCTTCTTGCTTCTTAATCTTTGTATTGCTCTTTTATCTGGAGAAAATCGTCTATATTTGCTAAAAAAACGTCAATAAGATTGGGATCAAACTGGCCTCCTCGCTCCTTTTTAAAATGAGCGAGAATTTTTTCTGAGTTCCACGCTTTTTTGTAAGGACGATCCGTAGCAAGCGCATCAAAAACATCAGCAACAGAAACAATCCGGCCATAGATGTGGATGTCGTCGCCACTTAGTCCCTCTGGATAACCTTTGCCGTCCCAACGCTCATGGTGCTCCTTGGCAATAACGGCCGCTGCCTTTAGTATACTGCGATTAGAATTTTTCAAAAGGTTATAGCCGATATTAGCATGTTCCCTTACCGCATTGAACTCCTCTTCCGATAGTTTACCAGGCTTATTTAAAATCGCATCGGCAATGGCTACCTTCCCGATGTCATGCATCGGTGAAGCTACTTTAATGAGATCTGCTTCTTCTTCACTCAATCCGGATTTCATCGCCAGAAACTTTGCATACTCCGCTACTCGTTTAACATGAGCTCCTGTTTCCTGTGAACGAACTTCCCCAATTTCGCCCATTTTGAAAATGATCTCTCGTTGAGCCTCTTCCATCTCTATGTTCATTAACACAGCTTCGAGCGCTTGAGCTGTATAAGAAGCTGCAAGGCTCAAATACTTTACGTCCTGAGCTGTAAATACTTCATCAGCGGTTAATTTGTTGATGACCTGATAGACTCCAAGTCTTTGATTCTTCTTATTCGTAAGAGGAATGATCATGACTGACTTCGTTCGGTAGCCTGTCTTCACATCCAACTCTGCACAAAACCGCTTGTCCTCATAAGCATCATCGATTACGAGTGACTTTGTTGTTTGATAGACGTAGCCTACAAGTCCGCTCGTAGCAGGAACACGAATTTTTTCCATACCATGAGGAACTCTTGCCAACAATTCATCTGTTTTCTCATCATATAGCCAGAGCGTACATCTGTCAGCAACCGTCATATCCCTCCCCATATCAGCCATAAGCATCAGAAGTCGGTCCAGATTGTTCTCAATCGTGATACGAGACGCATAATCAAAGATAATTTCGAGAAGCTCTTCAGAATGAAGCTCTCTTTTTAATCGGCCATGAGACATGTAGCAATTAGGCCTCCTTCAACGTGCTCATTTCTACTCGTGTGAATGAGCCAAATAGTAAAATATGAACGTGCAATTGTTATGAATACTTCTATCATACACTTATCCAAAGTTTAGTGGTAGATAAAGGAAGATAGAAAACCCACAATCACACCCAGTTTTTGTGTTGCAAATAGGTACAATTTGATCTCACTCACCCAAGTAGGCATCCCTTGTTAACAAAACCATTCGAAAGACTTTCTTCTTTCCTGATTCTACATTCATACGTATATAGAAAGGCAAACAAGGGAGTGGAAAAGTTGTGAAGTCCTTAATATCATTCTTTCTACCACAAAAGAAAAAGAGTCTATCTGCTCCTCTCATATACGAGTTAAAAAACGCGATCAAAACTCATTCAACTCCCACCTCATTTTCGGCGGAGGATCAGCAGCTCGTTCAATTCATTCTTGAAAAAACAGAGCGTGCAAATGCAAATAACGTCACTCGAACCAAAGCTTATCTGAGTTTCTTTTTCCAACATCCAGAAATTCATTGGGCTTTCCTTGCCCATCTCGTATCTCGGAATGCAGGATGGACAATGACTGATCTACAAGGTGAATATCTCCCCCACCTATTATCAGTAGATCAGCAGATATCCTTCTTCTCTTTTTTGGAACGAGGAAACTGGCTTATTTTTCAGGATGCCTATCCTCAGCTTCTTGTTTATCAAGAAAGTATTAAAAGAAGGAAACCACTTTTTCACCTACTATCTGCTTTTCACGTCTCTTCTTTTATGAGTGTTGTATGGAGAAGGTTCTGGATTGAAAAAGACCGTGATATCCTTTCAACAGCCCTGATTATCAATGAACAACACTACATCGATTCACGCATAATAAAGGATGATGTCTTCCATAAATCAGTTTTTAAAACATTGCCTTTTCAACTACAAAATGTTTTCAATATGAACGTGATATTATTTCCGAGGAATGATAATACCTCTATTCAGCTAATTGGTGAAACTGCCAATCATTTTCTTTATGTTAAGGAACGAATCCATCTTGGAAAGCGTCTCTACCAGATTCTATTTTCTAAGCAAGAAATCCTCAACGACATTTTAGATTGGGCATCACATCATCCGCATACTGGTTCACGTAAAGACTTTTGGCCACATTTTTTCCATCCGGTAAAGGAAGGAATACCAGGAGAAAAGCGCACCATCGAAAAGTGCAAGGTAACAGAAGGCCCGCGTATTTATAGCCCTCTTTTATCTGTTTGGAAGGAAGTCAGTCACGAGCCCCCCAATCGAGAGGATTGGTTTACAAATGATTCAGCCCTGTCTCTATTTTCGTTACCCGCTCCCGATTTGACAGGAAACGTCGCGAAAACCTACTGTCACTCAATTGAATGCCTCGAAAAACTCTGTCGCATATAAAAGACCCGTTCTTTTCCAATAAAAAAACTTCCGCACGGGAAGCTTTTTCTGATTAGATAATGTTTTGCATTCTCAAAACTACTTCAGCAATGAGGGCAGAACCTAGAAACGTTCCTACCATGACAAACATAGCGACCACTACGCTTCGCCAGCCTAGCTTAACAAAATCTGTCCAGGAGCGTCCGATTGCTATACCAGCATAAGCTAATATAGGAGTCGCAAGGGCAAGGATATTAAGATTTTCCGTCCACTTTACGACATATTCAGAACCTGGCATGATTGGCATCGAAAGAAGAATTCCAATAATACCAATGTAAGCAACACTTGGAATATTCACAGGAAGAACGTGCTGAAGAATAAGCCCAGCTAAACAAATGACAATTAAAACGAGCATACCAGGTAATGCTGAAACCGGAAACACACTATACCCAATCCAGTTTCCCACAGCTGCAATCAAGCCGAAAATCACTAATAATAACGTCCACTCTTGTACATTTTTTAATAGCATCTTATGCTCCTTTCCTCATGCTCGCCTTAGGTGACTTTTCTTTTGTTAGCAGCTGATACATTTTTTCTGTTAAAGGAAGACCTATGAAAATGCTCATGTATAAGCCTGTTGAGAGCGACAGCAAATTGCTCGCACCTGCAAATGCAATAATGTCGTCTGAAAATGCAGGAAAAGCAGCAACGAGCGAACCACTTGCCGCGGCCATCATACTTCCACTTCCAATACCAGAAGCCATTGCGAACGATAATGGATGGAGCGGTGTAATTGTCGCAAGGAACCCAGATATCACTCCCATAAATACAGCTCCAAAGACTGTACCAAATATATAAATGGCCATAACGCCTCGTCCTTCAGGTGAATTAAAGCCGTATTTATCAACAATCAGCCCAACGTTTGGCTCTCTTGCTACAGAATGCGCCATGCCAATGCTTTCTCTCTTCAGTCCAAGAAAAACAGCAATTGGCAAAGCAATGAATATCGTACCTAAATTTCCGAATTCCTGCAGAAGCAAAGCGGGACCTGCTTCGATTAATTTCGGTAAGGACGGTCCAATAATCACGCCGATTTTTGCGATAAGTAACGTTACCCCAAGCACAATTAACGGTTCAGCATGAAGCGCCTGCGTTTTTTTAACAACTGGTGTAAAAAACAGACCGAGTCCAATAAGCATGGCGTACAGCATTGGCAATAATAGAATAACGCCTGGCCCTACTGTAAATTGAAAAACGCCAATCCATTCTGTTAACGCAACAATTCCAAACACAAGTAAATGCAATCTCCAATCTTTCCAAATCCCCTTAAGTTGATCTGACACCCATATCCCCCATTTCCTTTTCTGCATGAAAGCTCTAAAGTTATTGTTATCTTAATATTTAGATTCTTAAAAGTAAATGGATTATTCTTACACACGGGGTGAGATTTAGCCTGAATTTTTTTAGGAAGCGGATACAAATACATGCACTATCGTCTTTATCCTTTTTAAGATAAAATTTAGCAGAAAAAAAAGCCAGGCATCGCCCGACTTTTTATTACTCAGCTGTCTTCCCTTTTGCCAATCTTTCTTTTCGATTAATAATCGAAGCACCAACAAGATCTCCCGTTACATTAAGACCAGTGGCACCCATTCCAACTAAGGCATCCACGGCTGTTAATAAAGCAACGGTTTCCATCGGTAACCCAACCTGAGCAAACACGGTGGCGATCATGACGATTCCTGCACCAGGGACACCTGCTGTACCAATTGAGGCAAGTGTTCCAACGATGACGACCATCAACATGTCTGTAAAGCTTAGCGGTGAGCCAACGACATTTGCAGCGAACACCGCAGATATCGCAATTCGGATTGCCGCTCCATCCATATTAATCGTGGCGCCTAGTGGCAAACTAAAACTATATAAACTTTTCGAAACCCCTAGCCCTTTCGCCGCGTTCATCGTAAGTGGCAATGTGCCAGAGCTACTTTGCGTAACAAAAGCGGTGATCATCGGCTTACTTGCATTACTAAAAAATTCTTTCGGACTTACTTTGAAGAATAGCAAGAACAGTACATATATTCCGATCTGTACAATTAAAGCAATATAAAGGACAGCTATCATGTTTCCGAGTGAGAGAATCGTATCCAACCCCTGGTTTCCAATTGTTTTCGCAATGATTGCAAAAATTCCGATTGGAACGTACTGCAGAATCACATTCATAATTTTAAAAGTCGCTTCATTCAAGCCTTCAACTACTTTATATAGATGCTCACCGAGCTGACCGTGTTCTTCTGAGTTTCGCAGCGCAGAAATCGCGATACCAAAAGCAAAAGCAGTAAAAATAATTCCAAGTAGGTTCATCTCGTTAAACGCTGTAACGATGTTTGATGGTACGATATTTAAAAGAACACTTACAATCCCAGGATTATCCGGAACGTCAAATGATTGGTTAGGATCGATTGATAATCCTGCACCTGGATTAAATAATGTCGCTACTGTTAGTCCAACGATGATAGCTAAAGCAGATGTTAAAACATAGTATAGAAACACCTTACCTCCCATACGGCCGAGATTATTCAATTTCGTTTGATTGACACCAACAATCAATGTAAATAGAATTAATGGGATAATAAGAAACGATAGCAATTTAATTAATAAATCTCCAAGCGGAGCGAGAATGGCCGCATCCTTGCCAAAAACAAGACCAACTATAATACCGAGAACTAGCGCAACGGTGATTTTTACTATTAACGAAGCATTCAAATAGCCTCTCATTACATTCTTCATAATTTCCCTCCTAATAAAGGAATGTTAATTATTCATATATAATTACTAGGGAATAAGATACAGCACTATAAGCTATAAGTCAAAATCTTAGCTTTAACCTCCAAATATCTGAGCATAACCCACTCTACAAAACTTTCATTCTTTAAATCTCTTTTTCATGTATAGAGAAGGATAAACTCGGATAGACTGCTTACTAAAATCTATTAAAATAGCTGGAGGATGAACATGAGTAAATTAGAAGTATTCCCCGTCACCCCTTTCGAAACGTATCTTGAGATGACCCAATACGGAACAGAGGTCCATTTTGAATACGATAAGTATGAGCTCTTATCCGGAACAGTTGAAGATGGAAAGATGTATTTTCTAATTGATTACAACACAGGGCTAACGTATGAAGTAGAAGAAAACATTGCGCATACTTTATTACAATTAAATGAATTAGGAAAAGGCGATCATCTTGTCCAAGAGATCAGACCGCGTTTACGACCATCTACATCCCTTTCCCGCATATAAAAAAGTCCTGCTAGACGGCAGGACTTTTTTATATGCTTCATTCGTTTATCTGGCGGAGTTACCTACATATCCATCACGTTCACTAGTTCAGATTGAATCACATATCGTTCAGGGGCGTGCCCAATGAATTCAAAAGGATAGCACGTCGTTAACGTTAATGTCGCCTCTTCTTTGTCGACAATAACCGTCCTGTCGTCCTCATCAACAACCTTTATTCCGACAACGATGTACTCATATCGTTTTCCATCGAATTCAAAAAAGATTGGATCATCTTTCTGAACATTATTCAAACCAGTGAAAACGGTGTCCCGATGTCCACTTAATACGGTATGGCGGCCCTGATCAGGTGTCGTTGTATACTGACTTACGTACATCCCAACACCTTGACTTAACGTTTCTTCATCTGTTCCCCAATAAGTAGTAAATCCTTTTTCAATTGCAGGGATAATTAATCGACCAACTTCCTCGCCCTTCTCATAAGCATTTATTTCATTACTCATTACCACCGCTTGCTCTTTTGAATGACTACTAGCCGTTTCTATTTCCTGAACTTCGCTTGCTTCTTCGGTATTCCACCTCTCAGTCTCTTCAGCATCTACTTGCTCAACTGCTTGCGTGGACTGCCACCACTCATAGCCATAGAAGGCTGCTATAAATAGACCTGCACACATCAAAACAACATAAACTTTGTTCATTTCTCCACCTCAATTGCTCGTCCTATAGAAAGGGAAAAAACCGCATCATGCTTTGCGGTTCTTCACAATAGATTATTGAGTACGTGTTTTCCTTCTGAAAACCAATAGGCCACCTGCTATTACAGCTAGAGACGCTCCACCTAAGGCAAGCATAGGATTGGCAGTAGCCGTTTCAGGCATTTGTCCGCCCTCCAATGGCTTCGCCGAATCAATCACATTAGCTGGAACGGTAATTTCATCAACACCGTTATAGTTGTCTACCGACATTTCCATCGATTGAGTCATATTCATGCTTTCTCCCTCGATTTCCATATCCATATCAATGTCCATTGATAATTGCTTCATGTAATAAGTCTCTTTATCGATCGTCACTTCATAGTTAAAATCATTAATCGTCATCTGCTCCATAAGTCCTTTCATTGACCCGGAGTCTTCACCTGACATACTCTCTTCAAACATTTTCATAGATGCTTCCATTAACGTCTTGCCGTCGCCCTCATATGTTAAAACGAATCCTTCGCCAGTTTCTTCAACGCTCATCTCTTCACCAAGTTCTTCGGCTTGCGACATCTGGCCTTCCACCATCGTCATGCTTTGAAGCTCTTCTAAACCTTGCGTCAGTTCTTGAGGCATCTTAATCCAGCCCTTTTCAGGATCTTCCTGGTAGAAACCTTCCTCTGTCCAATAAGACTCTAGTGAGACTTCACCTTCCTCAGGCGATTGTGTTGTCACAACCTGATGCATTGCGAAAGGCTTCAGCGTTATGTCCGCTTCAGATTCGCTAGAAATGGACATCGTTTCACCTTTAAGAGGAATCGATTGTTCCATATTTGTTTTTGTAGAATAGCTCTCGATTTCAGTCATTGCTTCATTCGACTGCTTTAGAATGTCCGTCGCACTCATTTCCTTTGCAGAGGTGTGAAACGGGGCACCTACAAAAACAACTGCTGCTAACGATAGTGGGGCTAATTTCTTTAACATCCAAACACTCCAATTCATTTTTTTGGCAAGAGAAGGCTAGGGATCTGACGTTACATTATGTATGGAACTACCTGATGGTTTTCGTAATCACCAGTTTCTTTCACCTATACCTTAATTTCCCAGTTTATATAAATCGAAACATTTTTATATAAAAAACCAAGGAGCCTCCGAATAAAAGGCTTCTT
Organism: Anaerobacillus sp. QJM3NY_32; assembly: GCF_056173645.1. Taxonomy (NCBI): domain Bacteria; kingdom Bacillati; phylum Bacillota; class Bacilli; order Caryophanales; family Bacillaceae; genus Anaerobacillus; species Anaerobacillus sp. QJM3NY_32. The sequence goes on from NZ_CM149684.1 coordinate 4,222,059, forward strand.
GGTTTTGAGAGACAAACTATAACGAATCAGAAAAGATTCCAATAACATCAAGATAGATCCTATATGAGATACAAATAGTACTTTTAACACCATTGTATATAAAAGGACTTGATGAGGATTTACGGTTACCTCGTTTGAAATTTATAGCGTGTTTTTGATTCATATGGTGTGTTTTCACTTAGCACAACAGACGGAAATTCTGGTTGATTAATAGCATTGGGATGTTTTTGCGTCTCGAGACATACACCTAAATATTTTTTTGAAGGAACCTCTCTTATTTTGAAACCTTCACTTATGCTGTTGCCTGTATATAGCACAACACAAGGCTCGCTCGTAGCAACGGTCAGCTTCCGTCCTGCAGAACTTAATACAATTTCTTGATGATCTTCAAGGATAAAAGGATGGTCATACCCTTCACCTACTAATAAATTCTGCTCATGAGGATTATTCACACCCTCACTCAATTTTTTCCCGTCTCGAAAATCAAAAGACGTTCCCTGTACATTTAATAGCTTTCCAGTAGGTATCATGTCACGGTTTAACTCTAAATAGTAATTGCTTTTCAACTTTAAAGAATGACTCAACACATCTTCCTTCAAATCCCCACTTAAATTAAAATAAGTATGGTTTGTCAAATTCATGATCGTATCTTTGTCAGAAGTAGCACTGTAATGAATCGTTAATTCATCTTGATTGTTTAATGTATAACGTACAACAACTTCTACATTGCCCGGATAACCTTCTTCTCCGTCAGCACTATGATATTTAAATTCAATAGTCCCCTCATCCTGATGATTTTGAATCACTTTGGCATCCCAAATTACGCTATTAAACCCCCTACTGCCTCCATGAATATGGTTGTTAGCATCGTTTTTATGTAATTGAAATTCTTTTCCACCTAATTCAAAGGAACCGCCTTCAATTCTTCCAGCTACTCTCCCAATAACGGCCCCAAAATAATTGGAACAAGTTAGATACTCTTCCAGGGTGTCATAACCCAGTACTATATTTTCAAGTTGTCCATTCTTATTTGGGCTGAGAATGCGAGTAATAATGCAACCATAATCAATACAAGAAATTTCAAAACCACTTTTCGTTTGCAACTTAAATAATGTTACATCCTGACCATTTAACGTTCCAAAGTTTTCTTGGGATATGTTCATAAGTATTCCATCTCCTTATAAAGCGAAGTTATAAGACTATTATCTAAAAAGGTTCTAGGAAAATTGGGGGTGGAAAAACCAAAGAGTGAATCGATTCTTTTAATTCTTTGGTTAGTATATCACCTACCTATTTGTTAATCTACTGACTCCATACATATACGGTTCTTTCTAGAATTTGATTCGAATTTCTCTCTTCAAACACGTTCCAATTTCACATCTGTTCACTTTTGCAAATTGACGAAATACAAAAACAACACATTGCAAACCCTTTCATATTAACCCTATCGCCTATATACTTAGCAATATCAAATCATGATTTGTTTCATCCGTATCATTTTGCAATTGTAAGGGAGTTGGAGATCTCCATGTCACTTGATGAAAGAAGCACATTTTTACTAACAAAGCTCGTGAATGCAACAGAGTTAGTTACGGTTGATCATGTCATTGACCAATTAGGAATATCAAAACGAACTGTTCATTATGACCTACAAAAAATTAACGATTGGCTAGATGAGAACAAGCTACCCATTATCCAAACAAAACAAGGAATGGGGTACTATCTCTCTGAAGAGACCAAACAGACCGTTCCTAAATTGATGAAGGAGCTAAAAGAATGGCAGTACCACTATTCTCAACCGGAACGCATCACCTTAATTGGCGTTGAACTCTTAACAAACGATAAGCCAGTCTTTATGCAGAACTTTATGGAACGTACTCAAGTAAGTCGCGGCACAGTCGCTAAAGATTTAAAGCTTGTTAAAAAAGTTCTGGCCGAGGAAACATTAACTTTACAATTTGAAAGAACAACCGGCTATGTAGTGGAAGGTAAAGAGGAAAACAAGAGGAGAATATTGAGTCGTTTTCTGTCCGAGGTTCTCACCAATGGACAATTAACCGAAATGACGAATTTTCTTTATCCTCTCTTAAAGAACGGTGATGAACACACCTATTCACACCTCATTCCGATGAAGCAAATCATCATGAATGCTGAGCCGATTCTAAAAGTAGAGCTAACGGACGATACGATCCATGTTCTAGCCATTCAGCTTGTCGTTCTTCTTCAACGTTTGAAAGGCGAGCATCGCATCCAGCTCGATCCAGATGAAAAACACGCTGTTTGTTCAACGAGAGAATTTGAAGCAGCAAAGAGCATTGCAAAAGAATTAGAAGTTCAATTCAAACTCTCACTATCAATGGATGAGATAGGTTTTATCACGATGCACCTTCTTGGCTCAAGGGTCAATTATTCTGAAGTAGGCACTGTTGGTAGTCTTGAAAGTAACAAGCTTAGAAAAGTTGTTAGAGAGATCGTTAATGAATTTCAAGTTTACGCTTGTGTCTTATTCGAACAGCGCAATGAACTAGAGGAAGCTCTTTTTCTTCACCTTAAACCAACGTACTATCGATTGAAATATCATGTTCCAATTACAAACGAACTAACAGAGTCGGTACAACAGGAATATCCAGATGTCTTTTCCATTACGAAACGTGCCGTTTGGCCGATCGAATTGATGATGTCTCAAAAGCTACCAGATGATGAGCTCGCTTATCTAGCGATGCACTTTGGAGCATGGATGCAGAAGGAAGAGCTTCCGGAAGTGACGTTCGGAAAAGCGATTATCGTTTGTGAAAAAGGAATTGGTACATCAAATATTTTAAGAGGACAGCTTGAAAAGCTTCTCACAAATGTGGAAGTCATCGGGACAGTATCAAGAAGACAATTCATACAAAACCACTACGACGTGGATTATGTCTTCTCAACATCACCATTGGAACATGACACGTTACCTGTCTTAACGGTGAATCCCATTTTGACACAGCAGGGAAAAGAGAAAATCCTTCATTGGATGGAGGAAGTACAAACAACTTCTCATGAAGAAACTGACTTGAACCCAGATGTGATCGTTGAAATCATGAAGAAACATGGCACGATTACGAATGAGAAAGAACTAAGAAATGAATTACATCAGTTATTTGCTCCATCACCAACCAGCTTATCAATAGAAAGGTTTGAACGACCTATGTTAAATGACTTACTACATGAAGAAACCATTCAATTTGCTACGCAGACAGCAGATTGGAAAGAAGCGATCAAGACAGCAGCTCTGCCGCTCCTTGCGACAGAGCAAATCACCTCTTCTTATATCGATGCCATGATCAAAAATGTAGAAGATTTGGGGCCTTATGTAGTCATCGCTCCAGGAATCGCTATTCCTCATGCCCGTCCAGAAGAAGGTGTGAATACGGTTGGTATGAGCTTGCTTCGATTAGATCAAGAGGTTCCCTTTTCATCTAAAGAAAAGCATCAGGTAAAGTTGTTAATCGTACTCGCTGCAGTAGATAACGAAACGCACCTAAAAGCTCTTGCTCAACTTTCGGAGCTGCTGTCAGAAGAAGAAAACCTAGAAATGATTTATGGTGCAGAGGAAAAAGAAGAAATTATTAAACTCGTATCAAAATACTCAAACTAAGGGAGAGAATAAAAATGAAAAAAATTCTTGTTGTATGTGGTAATGGACTAGGAAGCAGCTTTATCGTAGAAATGAACGTGAAAAGTATTCTAAACGAGCTTGGAATTGAAGCTGAGGTTGATCATACAGATCTTACAACTAGTAAATCTGAAAACGCCGATTACTTCTTAGGCTCAACAGAGATTGTTGAAAATCTAGAAGACGGCAAGCGAAATGTCATTAAGCTAAATAATTTGATGGATAAAAAGGAACTAAGGACGGCGATTGAAGCAAATTTGAAAGGGGCATAACATCATGGTCGATCTTATAATGAAAGATATTCTAGGAACACCGGCGATTCTTGTAGGGTTATTTGCCCTTATTGGTCTCCTTCTTCAAAAGAAAGATGTCGCAAATGTTATATCAGGTACATTAAAAACGATCATGGGATTTGTCATTCTAGGGGCAGGCGCTGGCGTGCTTGTCGCCTCCCTTGATAACTTTAGTAGTATGTTTGATCACGCTTTTGAAATTCAAGGAATCATTCCGAATAATGAAGCGATTGTAGCATTAGCACAGGATGCGTTCGGCGCAGAAACAGCGATGATTATGCTTTTCGGAATGGTAGCAAACATTCTTCTAGCACGCATTACCCCTTTTAAATATATCTTCTTAACTGGTCATCACACCATGTTCATGGCATGTCTGATTGCTGTTATTCTTTCAACTGGTGGCTTTAGCGGCGTAACAATGATCGTCACTGGTTCAATTATTCTTGGTTCTCTGATGGTCCTCTTACCTGCCTTACTGCAACCTTACACAAGAAAAATTACAGGTAGCGATGATTTCGCGATCGGCCACTTTGGCTCATTCGGTTATCTAATCGCAGCTGCTGTCGGAAAAGCAGTTGGTAAAAACTCTAAATCTACTGAGGAAATTAAAGTACCTAAGTCTTTTAATTTCTTGCGAGACACATCTGTATCCGTTTCTCTTACGATGGCGATTCTCTTCTTCGTAGTCGCTCTTTTCACAGGGCCTGCGTTCATCGAATCCGAGCTAAGCGGTGGAACAAACTTCTTAGTCTTCTCATTTATGCAAGCGTTAACGTTTGCAGCTGGAGTGTACATCATTTTAGCGGGTGTAAGAATGCTCCTATCTGAGATTGTGCCAGCCTTTAAAGGAATTGCAGATAAAATCGTACCAAATGCGATTCCAGCACTTGATGCTCCATCTGTGTTCCCATTCGCAAACAATGCGGTCATCATCGGTTTCTTCTTTAGCTTTGTCGCAGGACTTCTCAGCATGTTCCTTCTACCGATCTTAGGTCTAAAAGTGATTGTCCCAGGTCTTGTGCCTCACTTCTTTACCGGTGCCGCAGCTGGCGTATTCGGTAATGCGACTGGCGGGCGTAAAGGAGCAGTATTTGGCTCGATGGCTAATGGTGTAATCATCAGTTTCTTACCAGCACTACTTCTGCCAGTGCTTGGTTCACTTGGATTTCAAGGAACGACGTTCGGAGATTCAGATTTCGGTGTAGTTGGACTCCTTCTCGGTGGCTTGATTGAACTGCTATCTTCTAACGTTCTATTCCTTGTGATCGTTGCTGCGATACTAATTGCTGTATTTGTAGGGACTGGCTTAATTAAACGTTCTTCAGCGAAGAATAATTTAGAAGAAAAACATGAAGCTATGTAGATGATTGAAAGAGACCATCCCTAATTAAAGGGATGGTCTCTTTCATACTACGCCAAATACTTTTCCGCAGTTACCATATAAACTAGCTGATCCTAGCCATTGGAAATACATTCTCTCTAACGTTGAAAAATCAGCCATTCCAATTTGCGTGCCAAAGATTAAACTCTTTCTAATGGACATCTCTAACTCTTGGATTAATAAAAACTTAGCACCTTTATAGTCGATTCCATTTAAAAGAATAGTTTACAGACTATTACATCTTTTCCCGATCAAGCTTACGATTAATTTCATGAAGCAAATAAAGCCCTCGGAGCAAGCAACCTACGATAATACCAAATCCAATGATGAGTCCGATCTCATTCAATGGCAACAATATAAGTCCAACTACGCTGCTCGCTACGATAAGAAAAAAGAGAAACATCTCGCACCTCCTAAATTCATACAAAACTAATTTATCATTTCTTACGTCTAACATGGAGTTGTGAGCAAAATTAAAAGGTTTTGTTGTTTCTTTACAGACCTTAATAAGTGATTTCCGCTACTTTTAACTACAACCCTACTAAAAAAAGGGTTCTAAATCAAATGTTGGGGTAGGAGATTCATCTCCTACTCCTTATCCTAGTTGAAAATGACGAATTTTTTTGTACTGATGATGTAAAAGGATCTTTCTTCGTAAGCGGTCATATCGCTTAAAACCAAAGGCATTTCGCTTAATGACCTTCGTTTGATTGTTTAAACCCTCGATAAAACCATTATTATAGTTCAAGGCAAAACTATTCAGGACTTCTGGTTGCCAGTTCTTAAGTGTTTGAACGGCTTGTCTGAACTCCTTCATATTCGCTGCTTCAACCGTTTTGTAGTAATTATACAGAGACTGTTTAACTTGGTTAGGATTCTCTTGACCGATTCGTTTCGCTTCCTCAAACCAGCTTCGAAACGCTTCTTTTAACTCGTAAGCCTTTCGTAATTCCTCGGATAATCCAAGGTAACGGTCCAGATACCACTTTTGTTTCTCACTCAACTGCTCATATCGCTTGTAAAAAACATGCTTCATTCGCTTGCACTTTTTACGGTCATAATCATGGAAATTCTGTTGAACTCTTCTTCGTACACGCTCTAATGCCCAATAGATGTAGCGACAAAAATGAAAGCGATCAGCCACGATGATCGGCTTTCCTAGTGCCTTTTGAACAGCTGACTTGAAGGCATAGCTCATGTCCATGATCACCACTTCAACTCGCGACCCCTTCTTGCGAAGATAGTCCTTTACGGTCTCAATGGAGCGATTAGGAAGGATATCCAAAGGCTGCTTTGTATCTCCATCCGCAATGACAACTTGATATTTTCCTTCATCGGTATCTCCTTTATATTCATCAATAGCGATGACACGAGGAAGATCACTCACTTCTTGAAGCGTTGGTGCGGCGACTTCATCAAACCGCCTTATCGCAGTTGAATGCGACGTACGAAATTGGGCTGCGGTATCCTTGAAATTCTTCCCCTGTACCACGCGTAATCCCAGGGCCTGATTCCATTCCTTTGAGTGACGCTGATAGCGATTGACGATCGAATTCCTTTCAGCGAATCGTTTCCCACAAGCACACACATAACGGCGCTTGCGATAAAACAAAAAAGCCGTTCGCTCAAATACTTTAAGGTGTTGTACTTTCTGAGTCCGATAATCATGAACACGTACAGTCCATTCTTCACATTGGGGGCACTGGTGCGCCTTCTTTGGCACTTCAATATGAACATGATACTGGCCATTAATGGCTTCCATTTTCGATACCATCACTTCTTCTAATCCGGGTAAATTCATGTTAAAATGCACGTACACGCAACTCCAATCTTTTTCTTGTTTCTCGTCAATTCAAGTTTAAAAGATATAGGAGCTTGCGTGTATTTTTGTGCTTCATTTTCTTAAACCCCAACAAATATTATAGAGCCAAAAAAAGAGCAGCTGCCATTATGGCAACTGCTCTCTTTCATAATTTATCAAATTCACTTAAGAAGGGAATCCTAGTACGGCTTTCGTTTCAAGGTACTCTTCAATTCCGAAGTCTCCCCACTCGCGTCCGATACCGGATTGCTTGTAACCACCAAATGGTGCTGCAAAGTCCATATCTGCATTGTTCACTTTAATTCGTCCAGCACGGATGCTTGTTGCAACTTTGCGAAGCGTTTCTTTATCTTCACCAAAGACATAACCTGCCAGGCCATATACAACGTCATTTGCAATTTCGATCGCTTCATCAATTGTTTCATATGTGATGATCGACATAACTGGTCCAAAGATCTCTTCTTGCGCAATGACCATGTCATTCTTCACGTCTGTAAAGATAGTTGGTTGTGCGTAATAGCCCTTTTCAAGACCTTCTGGCTTACCAGTTCCACCTGCGATGAGTGTCGCGCCTTCGTCAATTCCTTTTTGAATATAAGACTGCACGGTATTCCACTGCTTTTCAGAAACAAGTGGTCCTACATAGTTATTTCCATTCGGATCGCCAACTGGGAATTCAGGAAGAACATTTTTTACCGCTTCTTCAAATTCTTCTTTTCTAGAAGCAGGAACAATCATTCTAGTCCCAGCTGAACATACTTGACCAGAGTTTGTTGCAATGTGGCTTACAGCAGCTTTAGCAGCTTTTGTAATGTCTGCATCTTCAAGCATGACAAATGGAGATTTACCTCCAAGTTCAAGTGCCACTGTCTTGATTGTTTCTGCTGCGTTTTTCATTACTTTTTCACCAACGCCTGCTGATCCTGTAAACGAAACAAAATCGATATCAGGATGTGAGCTAATGCCGTCACCGATCGTTTCGCCTGTACCGTTCACAAGGTTAAATACGCCTTTAGGTACACCAACTTTATCAAAGATTTCTGTTAAGATAATTGCTGCAAATGGTGTGATTTCAGCTGGTTTTAAGACAACTGGACTACCTGCTGCAAATGCACTCGCAATCTTAGTAGACGATTGGTTTGTCGGGAAGTTCCAAGGTGTAATAAGGCCACTTACACCAACTGCTTCTTTAAAGATCGTATGATCGCCACGATCTTCTGAGAAAGAATACTCTTTCAGTGCTTTCGCTGCTTCAGAGAAGTGTTGATAGCCCATGTTGTAATGAACTTTCTCTGAAATGGATCGAGGAGAACCAAGTTCTTGTGTAATCACGTCAATGATTTCTTCTTTACGGTTCGCGTATTCTGCCGCAATATCTTCGAGCATTTTCACACGTTCTTCTCGACTTGTTTGAGAGAAAGAAGGGAATGCCGCACGAGCTGCTTTAACTGCTTTATCCAAATCTTCTTTCGTTCCCAAACTAATCTTGCCGATGACTTCTTCTGTCGCTGGATTGATTACGTCATGTGTTTCTGAACCTGTAGATTCAACCCATTCGCCGTTAATGTAATGTTTTAATTGGTTACGCATGATGTAAAAACTCCTTTTTATGTTTAATCGATTTATATCATTTAGCTTATCTTTGCTTCCACAGTAACTGTAACCGTTAAGGACTATAGTTAAACATACGAATGCTTTTATGAAGTTTAGTAAGCGATTGCTTATTTTTGAATTCTGGGTATGCTAGCTTTAGACTATTAGATAGAGACGTGAAGAAAGGATGATCAATAATGGGACAATCCATTAAAGGTAAAATCGCTTATATTACTGGGGCAAGTAGCGGTATCGGACGTGCGACGGCTCTTCAGCTTGCAAGTGAAGGGGTTCATGTTGGCTTGATTGCCAGAACAGAAAGCAAGCTAAAAGAAGTCGCTGCGGAAGCAGAATCTTACGGTATTAAAGCCGTTGTTGCTCCTGCTAACATTGCAGAGATTGAGGAAGTTAATAAAGCCGTTGATCACTTAAAAAACGACCTCGGCTCGGCAGATATTTTGATCAATAATGCTGGTATGGGGCGATATGGCTCATTCTTAGAAATGGCGCCCGATGACTGGAAGGAAACTCTCGAAGTAAATGTTTACGGGACGTATCATGTAACGCGGGCTGTTCTTCCACAAATGATCGATAAAGATAGCGGTGATATTATCACAATCTCGTCAAGTAGCGGCCTAAAAGGAACAGCTGGTTCAACATCTTATAGTGCTTCTAAGTTTGCCATCCAGGGCATGACCGAAGCCCTCATGCAAGAAGTTCGCCGAAATAATATTCGCGTCTTCACACTAAATCCAAGCCTTGTTGCTACTGAACTCGTCTTCGGCGACAAGCTCGACGAACAGGATAAGGAAAAGTATATGCAACCTGAAGATCTCGCTGAATATATGGTTGGCCAGTTGAAATTGCACCCTCGCATTTTCATCAAGCAGTCATTGCAGTGGGCGACAAATCCGTTTTAAATCATAAAAAACAAATACACAAACAAACCAGGGGCCTCATTGCAATGAGGCCCCTGGTTTGTTTAAATCGCTTTCCTACATAATAATTAAACGTTGCCTTCCCTCATTCAAGCATCGATAAATCAACCGTATCTGCCATCTTCTCGTACCCTTCATCATTTGGGTGCAAATGATCTCCAGAATCGTACTTCGAGAGATATTTCGCAGGATCGTTAGGATCTCTCAATGCTTTATCAAAATCAATTACATCATCGAAGGCTCCGCTTGTCCGGATCCATTCGTTAACTTCCTGACGTGTTTTCTCCCCTTCTTCTGTATACATATCGGAATCTTTATATGGTGTTAACGTCCCTCCATAAATATCAAGACCCTTTTCATGAGTTGCTTTAATAATTGCTTTCATTCGATCAATGATTTTCTCTGAATCATATTCAGGATAGTGTCTTAAATCATTTATACCTTCGTGCAATAGAACCGCTTTTATCCCTTCCTGGCTTAAAACATCTCGATCTAATCTAGCTAATGCGTTCTCGCCTTTTCCTTCTTCGCTATTAATTAAATGATTCGCAGATACCCCTGCATTCAAGACAGACATGTTCACTTGAGCTTCTTCTTCATTCATTCGATTGGCAAGATAGTCTGGCCATCTGTTATTCGCATTCATAGTTGAATAATTGCCATTCGCTATTGAACTCCCCATTATGACGAGTGCACCATCTACTGAATTATTTGAAACCACCTCTAATCGATCTAGCCAGAACCAGGCTTCTTCTTTTGAAGTGTATGATGTACCTTCCGCATCCCCAGCATGATTCCCTTCCTCCGACATGTACACCGTTTGGTTTGAACGCTGATGCCATGTTGTAGGTCCAGTCTCACCATCTACTGATAAACTGACAGCAAGATTCTGATCCGCACCAACAGGGAATTCAATCGAATCGCTATACTGCTTTTCACCTGGAGGAATTGTAACGGATTTCTCTCCGTTAAACGTGATAACTTGATCTGTCTCGCCGTCTACGCTCGCACCTTCTTTTGAGACAGCAACCCTTACTTCTTTCATAGATAAAGGTAATGAACCAAATTCATTAGACAGTCGAATACGCATTTGATCTCCATCCATATGGGGACGAAGTATTAAGCGGATTGTTTGATCCTTAAAACCTTCATGCGAGTTTCCATCCTGAGCAGGCGCCTGCATGCTTGCTGTCCAAGATCCGATCCATTCACTCTCTTCTGATGCACCATTATTTGATGAAGGCCATCCTTTAGCACTTACCAAACTGATTGATCCAATGAGTGCAATGATGATAAAGCCAATTCCTATTCGCGTCATTGTTTTCTCGCCTCTCATGTTGTTTTCTATTGAACTTGTGACTTCCAAAGCGCTTCCGTTAAAAAAGCCTTCGCATATTTCCAATAATCTCAGTTGGTCGACCACTCTTTGTTTCCTATTCTTAATTAAGAAGCATACCCTTATTCCTATAGAATGAAGCCGCTTGAGCTTTAACGTAAAAAACATGCAAACAAACTGATATATAGATTACGAACAGTTAAAACGGAAAGAAGATGATAAGATTCGCACATTATAAATTTAAAAATCCGGTCCATAGGAAGATCAACAAAAAAATCCCCTCTTTCATTATTTGAAAGAGGGGATTTTTTAATGAAAAACGGTTCAATTAAACAAAAGCGATTATTAATTCATTTACCTCAACAATTGAGAAAGCAGCAGGCCAAGGTGGACTTATTAGAAGAAATCCATAAAATTCGTTTCTCTATTCGGTATTGTTTTTTGCAGAATGGCTACTTCCTTCTCTGGTCCTTGCAGTAAACCTGCTTCATAAAGCAATTCCGGCATCTGATAGCCAGTTAGAAGGGCTGTCAACGTATTAATATTACATCGTAGTCCACGTTTAGGTGGATGCGTACAAGCGGCATTTTCTTTATCTCCCTTGTACACATTAACTCCCTCCGCGCTAATATGATAGCTCCCATTATTCCATTGTGCATGTTCATCTGTAATATGTAGAAAGAATGATTCATTCTTATCTAACTTGAATGGATACTGTTTTAGAAAGTTCTCTACGTCTACGATTCGTTCCATGAAATAGGCTTCAACTATTGTTTTCACTTTAGGATTATTTAGCAAGAAAGGAAGTTGATCGGCTACATTCGTCAGAAGTGTTCCATCATCAATCATGGAATCATGCTGACAGATATAATTCCAAAGCCCTCGTCTCGCCTCACCATCCAAATAAACCAATTCCTCTATCTCAATCGAACGATCTTTTACTTGATAGTACACATATCCTGTTAATCTGCCTTCTTCGTTTCGATATCCCGCAAACTGAAATCCTTCTGAATATACCCGTTCCCGCCACCAGCTTTCCGTTCGAACAAGCATGCCATTAAATCGATTAGCAAATTCTTCATATACTGGATTAAGCGTTTCGTAAACGTGTTCTAGTGCAATTCGTCGAACTTTACCATTTACACGTGGTAACAGTTTGAAATCTTCCTTCTTAAAATTTAACTTTTTCCAGTCATTCAGAACTTCAAAACCAAACTTACGGTAAAAGGAAATTTGGAAAGGATGGAGAAAAGAGATTGTTTGTCCTCTATTCTTCATTTCCAATAGGGCGTTTTGTAGTAAACGTGCTACTCTCCCACCTCTTCTATGCTCAGGGTATGTTGCAACCGACGCAATACCGCCCATAGCGAACTTTTTCCCAGCAATCCATGTTTCAAAATCAATTAAATGAAGCTTAGCGGCAAGCTCGTCGCCTTCAAAATCTCCCCATATTTCATGTTGACTATAGCCCCTAATTTTTTCTTCTAAATCTTTATCAGGAACTTTATATTGAAAAGCATATTCTGAAAGTCGTACGGCATCAATTACTTCGCTTTTTTCTAATCTTCGCATGTTAAGCCTCCTATTTTAATGTTTTCCTTTTATTACAATCATGAGTGGACCAATAATCGGTAGAACACCATGTATTCCTGACACATGGTCGCGTTCACGTAAAGCCAGAATAGAGAGTCCTGTTAAAACTAGAAAATCGATCGTCATCACATGAACAAAATTCGATTCTAGAAAAGCTTTTTGATAAATAGAAGCATCTCCAGCAACTAGTCCGTAAATCATTAAACCAAGAGCTATCATAATAAGGACAAGGGAAAGACCACGAGATTGAAGTAATATCCTCAACTTATCTGGCGTTCGATTCGGGGCATCCTTCTTCTTATTTAAAATAAAATATAGCATTAAGCTAAATGCCCCAGCTACAAATGAACCAAGTACAAATGGCCATGCTGGTATTGAACCACGGTCGCTCCGTAACAGCAATACAGCAAAAACAGCAGGAAATACTCCGAGTAGTGAAAACATGGCAAGTAAACTGGGATCGGGTTGATTCATCGTTAATAATTCAGAAAGATAAGGACCATTTCCTTCTGGCGCTAGAAAAACTGAATACAGTATAAACCCAAGCCATATGATAAGTAAGATGAATCTCTTCATCATGCACCTTCTTTCCTCTTTATCTTTCTAAATCATAAAGTTATCCTGAAAAAATCTCAAATATGTGTAGAATTTTCGAACAATTGTGGTATACTAATTGTAACAAAACATTCACAAATTATTCTTTATTTCGACATAAGCTTAGTTTGTAAGCGGTATCATAAAAAGGAGTTGTTAACTATGGATGTCTATATGGTCTATCTTTTCGTTATCACGGCTACACCGTTGTTTCTGTGGCAGGATTATAAGAAGCTTGCTTTCTTACACACACCGTTTATTGTGGCAATCTGGGCGCTACTTATTTTCTACATTGGTGGCGGTATGACTCCAGTAGCACATACACTCTTTATTACTCTTTTCGCGATTAATGTTCTTTTCGCTCATTTAGCGGCTTATCTCATCTTTGCTCGCCCATTCCTTAAGGAACGTTCACTTGCAAAGAAAATGTCACAAATAGAAGACTAAATTTTCAACAGTACTGTGGAGATTCATAAATCTCTACAAAATTTCAATTTAAAAAAAGCTGTTCACCTCAAGAGGTGAACAGCTTTTTTTGAATCACATATTCATATTGTGCATGCCGAATGACATAACCCAGATTGTACCGGCAACGACTGCAACCGCAATGAAAACTGCGTAAAGAATCGTTCCGACCTGAATTCGGCTACTATCACTCTCAGTAATATGCATAAACATTAAGAGCTGAATCGCTGCCTGAATCAATGCCAGGATGACAACAATAATCATAATCGTTCTAAAACTAAAGTCTGAAGCGAATCCGACCCATAAAGCAAGTAGTGTTAAAACGATCGATAGACCGAAACCAACTAAGTGGCTCCATGGGAAGTGGCTATGACTATTTGTCTGCTCGTTGTTTGAGGCCATCTTACATCACCATCCCATACAAGTAGACTGCTGTGAAGATAAAGATCCACACAACGTCAAGGAAGTGCCAGTATAAACTTGAAATAAAGACCTTCCTTGTTGTGTCAGGTGTTAATCCGCGTTGCTTCAATTGAATCAAAATAAGTGAAATCCATGCAATACCCATTGTTACGTGGGCACCGTGCGTTCCGACTAATACAAAGAAGCCAGACCAATAGGCACTAGTTGTTAGTGCAGCACCTTCATGAATGTAATGAACAAATTCATAAATTTCAAACCCTAGGAATCCTAAACCTAATGCGAGTGTAATACCTAACCAGAGAAACAATCCTTTAAGAGAATGATTTCTCATATAGTGAATAGCAAGTCCACATGTGAAACTACTTGTTAGTAGCAAAAATGTTTCAATTAACACACCACTAATTTCAAAAAGCTCTTCTGGTCCTGGACCGCCAGCTGTACGACCAACTAATACTAGATAAGTGGCAAACAGCGTTGAGAACAAAGCGATTTCGGCACCGAGGAAAATCCAGAAGCCTAGAATATTCAGTCGGCCAGTTTCCGACTGATATTCTAAAGGCGTGTTAGGAGAATATTCGACTGATTCCATGCTTCACGCCTCCTTTATAAAGTAGTTTTTTTCTCATCTTCTTCTATTTCTTCTACGCTAACGTAGAAACCTTTATCATAATCAAATGAACGGATCACCATTGTTGCAAGGACACCAATTAGCCCAAGAATAGACATCCAAGTCCAAGAGAATACCATACCAAATCCTGCAATAAAGAAGAATACACTCATCACAATCGGCACGCCAGAGTAACTAGGCATATGAATTGGTTTATAAGGTTTCTTCTCAGGTGTTTTCCCTTGTTTCTTCTCTTCTTTCATAATCCAGAATGCATCATGTCCTTTCGCTTCAGGAAGATGAGCGAAGTTATAATGCGGTACTGGAGCTGGTGTTGACCATTCAAGTGTTCTAGCATCCCAAGGGTCACCAGTTGTTTCACGTGGAGAGTAACGGAAGCTATAGTAGATGTTATAAACAAGAATCAAGAATCCGATTCCCATTAGCATACCACCGAACGTAGCAAGTACGTTCAAGCTCATCCATCCGTCTCCAATTCCATAAGTGTAAATACGACGAGGCATTCCTGCAAGACCTAGGAAATACATCGGGAAGAAACATAAGTTAAATCCTGCAACGAAAATCCAGAAACTCCATTTACCAAGACGCTCGTTCAAACGGTGATTGAACATTTTTGGATACCAGAAGTATAGACCTGCGAAACAAGCATACACAGTACCCGAGATGAGCACGTAGTGGAAGTGAGCAACTAGGAAGTACGTATTGTGGTACTGATAGTCAGCGGCTGCCATCGCTAGCATAACACCTGTTACCCCACCGATAACGAAGTTCGGGATAAAGGCAAGCGACCAAAGCATCGCTGTCGTAAATCGTATTCGCCCTTTGTACAGAGTGAATAGCCAGTTAAAGATCTTCACACCTGTCGGAACGGCGATTAACATCGTAGTGATGGAGAAGAATGAGTTAACTGCTCCACCTGCTCCCATCGTAAAGAAGTGGTGAACCCATACTAGGAAGCTTAGTCCGGCAATAACGACCATGGAATAAACCATTGCTTTATAACCGAAAAGTGTCTTACGTGCAAATGTACTAATAATTTCTGAGAACATACCAAACGCCGGAAGAATAACAATGTACACTTCAGGGTGGCCCCAAATCCAGAAGAGGTTTGCCCAAAGCATTGGCATACCGCCATCCATCATTGTAAAGAAGTGACTTCCAAACAGACGATCAAACGTCATAAGTGCAAGTGCCACGGTAAGAACCGGGAATGCAAAGATGATGATAACCATCGTAATTAATGAAGACCATGTAAACATAGGCATTTGCATAAGCTTCATAGATGGTACTCTCATTTTCAAAATCGTAACGAGGAAGTTAATACCCGTTAATAATGTACCGATACCTGCAATTTGTAAGCCGAGTAAGTAATAGTTCTGCCCTACTCCTGGGCTTAGTTCGAGACCAGCTAATGGAACATAACTTGTCCAACCAGCAGATGGAGATCCACCAATAACAAATGAAATGTTAAAGAGCATAGCCCCCATGAAGAAAGTCCAGAAACTTACTGCGTTTAAAAACGGATAAGCAACGTCTCGTGCACCAATTTGTAATGGTACAACAACGTTTATTAAACCAATTAAGAACGGCATAGCCATGAAAATAATCATGATTGTTCCGTGCGTTGTAAATATTTCATTATAGTGGTTCGCATCCAAAAAGCTTGAATCTGGAACCGTTAATTGCGCCCTCATGAGCATGGCATCTACACCACCGCGGAAAAGCATAAGAACTGCTGCGATGATATACATGATACCGAGTTTTTTATGGTCAACAGTGGTTAGCCATTCCGTCCATAACCATTTCCACTTTTTGAAATACGTTAAGGCGAAGATTGCGCCAATCAATGTTAGTGCAATTGATACATCCGCCCCATAGATCAGCGGATCCCCGGTGACAAAAAATTCATCCAATTTCATGGTGTCTTCCTCCTCTCTTAATGCGAGTGTTCCTCGGAATCTTTTTCAGAGTCTTCATGGTTCATTTCTGAATGATCCATTTCTGAGGACTCATCTTCATCAGTTGATTCGCCATTACGGACCTTTGTTGCGTATTCAGCGTCCATTCCATGATCAACCCACTGAAGGTGAGTTTCTGAGAATGTCTGCTCTTCTGTATGACCTTTAAGCATCAACTCATTGTATTTCTCTTGAGTAAGTTCAGGTGCGTCTTGCGCCTCTTCTACCCACTCATCGTAATCTTCTTGAGATTCAGCTGTTACAGTAAATACCTGCTCAGTAAATCCTTCACCAGTGAAGTTGGCATTACGTCCGCGATACTCACCAATTTCATCAGCTTGCAAATAAAGTTCTGTCATCATGCCAGACATTGTGTATTCCTGCCCACCAAGTGACGGAATCCAAAATGATCCCATTGAATCTGCCGATGCTAATTTAAATAGAATTGGGTGATCTTCAGGGATATGAAGATAGTTCACCGTTTCAATATTTTCTTCTGGATAGCTAAACACCCATTTCCAATCGACTGATGTCGCATGAATCACGATTGGATCTTTATGAGACGTCGCTTCCGGTGCCTCTTCTAGTGCAAAAATCGTTTGTACAGTCGGCACTGCAAGGACAATAAGAATAATTACCGGAATTACAGTCCAAACAATTTCAAGGAACACATTCCCCTCGATATGTGGAGGTTCGTATTCAGGACCACTCTTACGCTCACGATATTTAACAAGGATGAGTGTAAATAGCACGAACACGACCAAAACAATAAACAGCATAAAGCCAATAGAGAAAAGAATTAAATTCGCTTGTTGTTCTGCTACAGGTCCTTTTGGATCAAGAACGGTTAAGTTACTACAGCCACTCAATACCATCACTGCAAGAAACATACTGAGCGCAAAAAATGATTTCATTCGCTTCACCGCCAGGCCACCTTCCTTTCTTCCTATATATTAGTTAAGTAGATTTTAAACAAAAAATGACAGAAACAACTGTTACCATTGGCTATTGTAGCAGGTTCCTTTCATAAATGTGACAGGTGTCACAAGATGTCAAAAGTTGCTCATGTATTTATCACTTTTTTGTCACATTTCATACATATTTTGTTCAAATTTGTGGAATGATTTAACTTTAATGGATATAACAGCGCTTGCTTCATTTGTCTCTGCTTTTCTTCAAGCACGATCGTTGTCTGTTCAATAGACTAATTGATAAAGTATGACTGTATTTTGAAAGGAGCTTATCATGAACTTACAATTAACTGACAAACTAGCACTTGTTACAGGGTCAACATCCGGAATAGGTAAAGGAATTGCGGAAGTACTATTAAAAGAAGGTGCAGAAGTTATTATCAACGGACGTACGTATGAGCGTGTACAGGATGTGGTGAAGGAACTATCATCACTCGGGAATGTACACGGCGTTGTTGGAGATCTTTCAAAGCAAGGCGAAAGCAAGCAACTCATTGAAGAAGTAAACAAGATTGGTCAGCTCGACATCTTAATTAATAATATGGGGGCATTTGAAGTTAAGCCGTTCACAGACGTATCAGATGAAGAGTGGATGAGTTATTTCCAAACAAACGTCATTAGTGCCGTGAGACTGAGTCGCGAATTTCTCCCTGCTATGCTATCAAGGGATACAGGACGAATCCTGAATATCGCGAGTGAAGCAGGCGTTAAACCACTATCCCAAATGCTTCCATACTCGGTAACGAAAAGTTCTTTAATTAGCTTATCACGCGGACTTGCTGAAATAACAAAAGGCTCAAATGTTACTGTTAACTCTGTACTACCGGGTCCAACATGGACAGATGGCGTAGCAAGCTTCATGGAAGGCGCAGCTGCCGAAGAAAAGAAAGATCTTGATAACTTTACACGAGACTACTTTAAAGACAACGAACCAACATCGTTAATTCAACGTTTTGCACGAGTCGAAGAAGTGGCAAACACAGTAGCCTTTCTCGCGTCACCATTATCATCAGCGATAAATGGATCAGCTCAGCGTGTAGAGGGCGGAATTATTCGCTCCGTTTAATAGCACCACCCAATATGAAAACCCCTCTGACTTGGTCAGAGGGGTTTTCTGCTATTTTGCTTCAAGTAGCCACTTTGTCGCTTGCACATCTACATAGCCGTTACTTTTAAAGGTAAGACT
This sequence comes from Anaerobacillus sp. QJM3NY_32, assembly GCF_056173645.1. NCBI lineage: Bacteria > Bacillati > Bacillota > Bacilli > Caryophanales > Bacillaceae > Anaerobacillus > Anaerobacillus sp. QJM3NY_32. The sequence goes on from NZ_CM149684.1 coordinate 4,240,892, forward strand.
TACATCATGTTCTTCAGGGAAAAACCTTGATGTGAACACTTCCTCACCATCATTTACAAACACTTCAATCGAGGATGAATCGACATAGAATCGAAGGTTATAAACTTCATCGATGGAGCAGCTTCGCGACTCATCCTTTCCATCAACAAAACTCTTTCGTTTAAACGTTAATATTCCTTTATCAGCATCATAAATCATTTCGGCATTGTTTCGGAAGTTAACAGCAAACGAGTTTTCCACTTTCTGCACATGAAGAAGTAATTCATATGTGGTTCCGTGAAACTCCTCCCATTCCTTTTCTTCATTAGAAAGCGTGATTTCTTTTTTCACTTCATTCTGTCGCATCGCTTCTAATTCCTTCACAGGACGTTGGATAAGTTTATCCCCTTCGTAATAAAGCTCTCGTGGAATGGTTAGCATGTGTATCCATTTGTGTTCGATTGTTGGATGATGCTCTTCTCCCTGCTCAGGCACACCCATCCAACCAATCATCAGCCTTCTTCCGTTCTCATCAAGTGTCGTTTGTGGTGCATAAAATTCAAAACCTCGATCAAGCTCTGTAAACGATCCGTGATTCATCTTTCCACTCACATAATTCATTTCTCCAGAAAGGTACCCTGTTTGATAGACATTTTGGTACAAGTATCCTGTAGGCTTTAGCCCTTGTGGGGAAAAGAGAAGAATATCCTTCCCATCTAACTCAAATAAGTCAGGGCATTCCCACATGAATCCTAAATCACCAATCGGTTCTTCCCCAGAAGCTGTGACGTCCCCTTTCAACATCCAGTCCTTTAAATTGGTTGATTCAAATAAGGCGACTCGACCTTCTTCATTTAGGTTCTGCGTACCAACCACCATGTACCATTTCTCTAAATGCTGCCACACTTTTGGATCTCGAAAATGAGGGGTATATCCCTCAGGCAAGTTTAATACTACGCCCTTTTTATCAAAGTGAATCCCATCTTCAGATTCAGCCAGACACTGATAGGTTTCACGATTTCCCTGCTCATCTTTTACATTCCCAGTATAGAAAAGCATCAATTTATCTTCAGAGACGACCGCACTTCCCGAATAGCAGCCATTCTTGTCGTACCAGTCCCCAGGGGCTAAGGCAATTGGGGCAAGCTCCCAGTTAATGAGGTCTGTCGACGTATAATGTCCCCAGAATTTAGCGCCATGATCCGTTTTAAAAGGCATCCATTGAAAGAAAACGTGATAAACGCCCTTCCATTGTATAAAACCATTTGGATCATTTAATAACCCTGCAGGTGGCATTAAGTGAAATGCTGAGCGGCGGTAGTCACTTTCAACTGTTTCACGTTGTGCCTCTATTTCTTTCATTGCAAGATCCTTTAGCTGCTCGTTTCGATCCGTCATAAAAATCACCTAGTTCATTAAAATTTTGAAAAAGGGGATCCGCTTTATTGAGGATCCCCTTCGCTATTATTTATCTAGCATACCGTCTTTGTAGCCAAATGCCCATGTAAGACCAAAGGCAATCCCAATCGAAATAATGTTAACAAGTAGATACAATACAATCTGACTATTCAAGAATAGTAATGTACCTGGGATAACAGTAACTGCAAGGCCCGTCGCTTTTAACTTAAAGAGTGATGCGAGGAATCCCCCGACTGCACCACCGATTAATCCCATGATAAATGGCTTCATATACCGGAGATTGACACCAAAGATAGCCGGCTCTGTAATTCCAAGAAAAGCAGATAAAGAAGATGGAAGGGCTAATGCTTTCAATTTCTTAGACTTTGTTTTCAGGCCAACAGCAAGTGCTGCCCCACCCTGAGCTGCGATTGCCGCAGAAATAATTGGGTTAAATGGATTGTAGCCAAGGTTTTCAAACAACTGAATTTCAAGGAAGTTGAAAATGTGATGAACACCTGTAATAACAATAATTTGATGGAAGAATCCAATGATTAAACCACTTAGACCAAATGGAAGATCAAGAATATAAATCGTACCATCCATGATGTACTCTTCTACCGTATGGAAAATAGGTCCGATCGCAAATAGCGACAAAGTAATCATAATTAACAATACTAGGAACGGAGTTAAAATAAGATCTAGTGCTTCTGGTACTATTTTACGAATTCGTTTTTCTAACTTTGCTCCGAGTAAACCTGCAACAAAAGCGGGAATAACCGAACCTTGATAGCCTACTACTGGAATAAACCCTAGAAACTTAAGTGGCTCTGCATTTCCTGCCGCTACTTCCCATGCGTTCGGAAGAGCAGGCGTAACAAGCATCAATCCGAGTACGAGACCGATCGTCGGATTTCCTCCAAACACTCGGAAGGTTGACCATGCTACAAGCGCTGGTAGGAAGATAAATGCTGTATCCGTTAGAACTTGTGTAAATAGAATAAAGTTATCTGAGATATCCCCTGGTGTTAAGCCGAATAGAGCAAGTATCTCTTCTTGAAGCACAAGACCGCGTAGTCCCATAAATAACCCTGTTGCTACAAGCGCTGGAATGATTGGAACGAACACATCACCAAATGAGCGGATCGCACGTTGAAACGCATTTCCTTGCTTTGCTGATTCTTCTTTAATTTCGGACTTAGTAGAACCAGTTGCTCCTAGCGCTGTCACCTCATCATAAATTCGGTTAACAGTCCCTGTTCCAAAAATAACCTGATATTGTCCAGAATTATAGAAGGCACCCTTTACTTTCTCTACCCCTTCTACTCTTTCTTGATCAATTTTTTCTTTGTCGTGTACCATAATTCTTAGTCTTGTTGCACAATGGGCAACAGATTGAATATTCTCCTGTCCACCAATAGCATCAATGACTTCCTGAGCAATCTCACGGTTTGTAGCCATATCATTAACTCCCTTCACATTATATCTTGCGCATGGTATCGATTCCATATTTGGCGAAATAAGAGCGTTTTCATTTCCTCGCTCTTTTTAGTCTATCGTTAAGTAATTAAATAATGAGTGATATGTGAACGATTCCACATTGGTTAAAAAGAAATTGACATCGCTTTCACTAGTTACTATACACTATCCCTTTCAATAAGTCTATAGTTAAGTTTAAGCTTTTTCTTTTCCAAAACTTTCCCTGATAGCTGCTCTAAAATAAGCTGAGCCGTTTTCTGTCCAGCATCTTCATTAAAATAGTCCACAGTTGATAATGCCGGCGTCACGTGGCGGGATAAGTCAGAAGCACCGATACCGAATAATGCCATATCTTCTGGAATGCGAATCCCCTGCTCTTTCAACAAGCCAAGCGCTCCAATCGCCATGCGATCCGTTACGGCAAAAATAGCGGTTGGTTTTAATTTAGATTGCTCCACTAATTGTTTGGCAGCTTCATATCCGGACTCAAATGTAAAGTTCCCATATTGAATCCAACCTTTTTCCACTGTTAAACCGTGCTTTTTCATTGCATCAAGGTAACCCTGTTTCCTCACGATCCCAACAGCATGGTCTGTTTCTGGTACACCTATAAAACCAATGTGGCGGTGACCTTTTTCTATAAGTGACTCTGTCACACTATATGAAGAATGATAGTCATCGTATACGACAGACATGACGCCATTTAATTCCTGTCCAATTGCAACAAAAGGAATAGAAGCATCTGAAATGGTATCAAGTAATTCTTGGTTCCGATTTGTGGCAAGCAAAATAATACCGTCCACCTGACGACTTTTTAATAGCTTTATATTTTGTATTTCTTTCTCAGGCTGTAATTGGGTATTGGTTAGAAGAATCTGATAACCGTTGGCCGCAAGCTCATTCTCGATCCCATTAACAACACGACTGGCTGTTTCAGTACTGATTCTTGGCAGAATAACGCCTATAACGCCCGAACGCTTCGTACGCATTGTTTTCGCATGTGCACTCGGAATATATCCCATCTCTTCCACTGCTTCAACGACGCGCTGCCTTGCTTCATGACTAACATAACCATTGTCATTCAGCACTCGCGAGACTGTTGTTCTTGAAACACCTGCTCGTTTTGCTACATCCTTAATTGTTGGCATAACCGTTCCTCCATCATGACAGTCTTTCCTTAATTCATCATAATCGATCTCACTGCTGTTGTCTATAACTGGAAATATGTGTAGGGAGGACCGATTTTGTAAGTCTCCTCAGTTTACTTCTAATGTAATGCCCTCTATGATGTAGAAGAGTGTGTGTTATTTCGTGATACTAAATAAATAGCGTTAATAGATACTCCAAAAAAATAACTTTATTTAAAGGAGGGCTGCTATGACAGACCACTATGAACATGAAAATTTAGATGCATCAGCGCGGAAAAAGCTAATTATTCTTGTCTGTACGATTCTAGCTTTTGCCGTTATGAATGGAACGATGTTCAACGTTGCCATTCCTGATATTGCTGCATCTTTTAATCTCAGTCCATCAGAAGTAAGCTGGGTGTTAACTGGATATATTCTTGTATTTGCCATTGGCTCTCTTATGTACGGTAAGCTAGCGGATATCTATCCAATCAAAACTCTTTTTACTATAGGGATTAGTATTTTTGCTACAGGGGCCTTTATTGGTTTTCTTTCTCCCAACTATACTACTCTTCTAGCAGCACGAATACTTCAAGCAATTGGTGGCGCAACAATTCCAGCGCTTGCCTTTATTGTTCCAATTCGGTTTCTCCCTAAAGAAAAAGGAAGAGTGTTTGGATTGATCTCTTCCACCGTTGCCTTTGCTTCAGGTGTCGGTCCTATAATCGGTGGTGTTGTAGGAGGTACGCTGAATTGGCGCTTCCTTTTCCTTTTCTCTGTTGCGACTGTATTTGCCATTCCGCTCTTTAGAAAATGGCTACCAAATGAAGAAAAGCGTTCAGGATCCATTGATTTACCAGGTGCTGCGCTTATGGCCGTATCGGTAGCATCATTGTTGTTCTATATTACAACGTTCCTTTGGTATTTACTCGTCCTCTTTACCGTCTTTTTCATTCTATTCTTATGGCGAACGTTTACGATTACACACCCATTTATCGATCCCGTTATATTGAAAAATACCAAATACACGATCACCGTGTTAACTAGTTTCCTTGGAACTTCCGCGCTCTTTGGATTGATCTTCGTCATCCCGATTATGTTGCGAGAGCTTAACGGGCTATCAACCTTAAATATCGGTCTTGTCTTATTTCCCGGGGCAATGGCTGCTGGGTTAATCGGCCAAATCGGTGGTAGAATCATCGAACAGCGTGGCGCAATACTTGTTGTAAAAATAGCGCTTCTTCTGATCGCAAGTGGAACATTTTTCATCTCAACGTTTTCAGGTTACAACGCATGGGTTATTGCACCGTGTCTATTAATAGCTTACCTTGGGTTTCCACTCATCCAGAGTTCAACAGCTGATCTCCTGTCTTCCATTCTACCTGATAACCAAAATGGTGTAGGTATGGGGGTTTTCAATTTATTGAACTTCCTTGCTGGCGCTTTTAGTTCAGCTATTTTCGGAAGGCTTCTTGAAATGAAAAACGTTACTTTTTCGATGAATCCACTTACACGATCAGGAAGTAATCTCATTTTTAGTAACTTGTACCTTGGGTTAACCTGTATTGCTCTGCTCGCATTTGCCATCTTCACGTTGAAATTTCTATCAAAACGTGAAAAAGCACTATCCGAATCATCTGCGTCATAATAAGCAATCAAAAGATCGGCCATAGAGCCGATCTTTTTCTTACATCAAATTTGCAACATATAAACCGCTTGCTGCTGCCTGTGATAGAGAATGCGTTTCACCAGAGCAATCTCCGATCAAAAAAAACCCTTCTATCTCTGTTTCAAATTGATCATTTGTCTGGATCTTAGCTTCATAAAACTTCCCATCCATACCATATAGTAACGTCTCTTCATCAATTGGCTCAGCGATCAACTTTTCGAGGCAATCAAGAAACTCCTGAAGCGCACGAAGATAGATGTTGGGCACTTCGTCTATCAAGTTCCCAGCTTCTCCATCAAGGGAAGGAACAATTGAATTCGAACTTAGGATTGTCGAAGTTGTAGCCTTATGTTTTTTTAAATCCCGCAGACGCTGGACAACAATTCGATCCCTTTCTCTATTAATCCCCCTAATAATTTGCTGTGCAGTGTGATCCGCTTCCTCTTTCGAAGAATAAAAAGAAGGAACAAATAAAGTGAAGTTCAAGTTGTTTCCTGGAGCATTCTTTTCCCTTTTATTCTGTCCATCGGGCATAACAAGTCCGTGTTGATATTTCCTTATGATTCTCCCATTTGGGTTCATACAGTACGTCGTTCCTTCAAATGCCTCTCGTTGGATATGAAGCTTCGTTTCGAACGTATCCTTCAAAATGGATGTGAGCTGATCACCTCGCATTTCTACTCGGATACCCAAATCAAGGCGAGCAGGACCAGGCACGAGACCAAACTGTTCACATTGGGCATACATCCACTCACTTCCGCTATTGCCTGTCGAGATAACAACATTTTTTGTTTTCATGATTCCTTTTGATGTATCTATGTCAAAGTATTCTGCTTTTTCAATCGAGTAAACGTCCGTTTCAAATCTTAAATCGATTCTTTCTAACAAATACTCATACAAATTTTGAAACACTTCAAAAGAAAGGTTTGTTCCAAGGTGTCTAACTGATGTCGTGAACACATCTAATCCTACGTTTTTGGCTTTCTCCTCTAACTCCGAACTGTATGTATGATAGAGCTCAGCCTTGTCCCCGCCAAAAGAACAAAGAATGCGGTCGACTTCCCACATCAATTTTTCCGACTGAGCAGTACCTATTTTTCTACCGAGACTACCACCAAAATCATTCGTATAATTAAATTTACCTTCTGATTTACCTAGCCCAGCAAACCCTATGTATTGGTCACAAACGTCACAAGAACATTCTTGTTGTGAACGAGCCCTACAATTTCGATCGGTAAGCTTCTTTCCTTTATCGATTAACATAATTTTATATTCTGGATGTAGCTCTGTTAACTGATATGCCATAAAAATACCACTAACTCCAGCTCCAATGATCGTGACATCGTACATGGCACTACCTCCACTCTTTTTATTTAAAAGCATACCACATCAAAAGGACTGATCTCTAAAAATCAGTCCTTTAAATGAAAGCAAATATTATCTAACGACGTCCTCTTGAACGTCTGCCACTTGATCGTCTTCCTGAGCTACATCTGCCGCTCGAACGCCTACCTGAGCGTCGGCTGCGACGGTTGCTACGTCTCCCTGTCGAGAAAAGTCCAGAGCGCACGCCGCACGAGCGTTTGCCTGAGCTACGTCTGCCGCTTGAACGCCTACCTGAACGTCTTCCTGAGCTACGACGTCCTGAACGTGAACGCTTCCCTGAGCTACGTTTTCCACTTGAGCGACGACTACGACAACCGCTTGAACCTTTACCTGAACGACGACCAGATTTCTTCCCTGACTTACGCTTGCCACCTCTAGCTTCGATCGGGTTTTGAATAAGAAACTCATCAAGACCTGCTTCCTGAGCTTGTTGTAATAGCACCTCTACATTCATTGAAACATTCTTCAACACTGTTTGCTCCCTTCCCTTATCTTCTGCTTTAGCATTACTATATGATATGAAGAAATGAAGAGCTTGTTCAGTTCCTACGGAAAATTCCACTCTCTCCCATTTAAGTGGCATGATCTCATATGACCTCATATCTTGTTATGAGTAGGAAAAGGATAAAGGAAGTGACGTATGAGCATTCCACACTATCATTTATCGATCGATAAAAAAGGTATGAAAAAGCTAAAGAAAGATAAATGGAGCGATCAACTTGTACCAGCTGTTTTACAAGTAGACCAAACGAATTATGAGGTGAAAACAACTTATCGTGGCGCACACACGCGAAAATTCAAAAAAAAATCCTATATGGTTGAGTTTAATGACAAGAACTTATTTCACCATCAAAAAACACTGCACTTAAATGCCGAATTCAATGATTATTCATTATTAAGAAGTAAGCTTTCTTTCAATTTATTTCATAAATTGAATGTACTAACTCCTAATGCTGAACACATTATGCTCACACACAATAACCTCTTCTCAAGCATCTATTTAAAACTGGATTCGATAGATGAATTTTACCTTAACAATCATAACCTACCAGATGGGCCCATTTACTATGCTCAAAATGATGACGCCAATTTTTCACTCCTTCGACCTGATGATTACAAACCGAAGAAATCATTGCTTGATGGATATATGAGAAAATATGGATTGGAATCAGACGATCATTCAGTTGAAATTCTTCTATATAAAATCAACACATTATCACAAGAAAAGTTTATAACTGAAATAAACAATTTAATAGACGTTGAAAAATATTTAAACTGGCTATGTGGCGTCGTTTGCACACAAAACTTTGACGCCTTTATTCAAAACTACGCCCTTTACCAAAACAGAGAAACCAATCGGTTTGAAGTTATTCCATGGGATTATGACGCTACGTGGGGGCGAGATATTAACGGAAGAATGATGGAACATGACTATATCCCCATCAGTGGCTACAATACGCTTACAGCGAGACTACTAGCCTGTCCTACTTTTAGGACTCGATACCGATTAAAGCTTGAGCAAACAATAGAAACATTCTTTACCACCAAAGAACTTGAAAAAGAGATCAATGAACTTCACCAAATTTTGAGACCTTATGCCATTAACGATACTTTTCTAAAAAATAAACTAAGCTACTTTGATTCAGAACCTGACTTTATACTTCAATACATCCGAGACCGCGTGAATTTTATAAAGAAAGAATTGACCGATTTTTAAAAGAATTTTTGGCCGGTGCCTGTCACTCGAATGAGCCTAAACACTAAATGAAAATGAGTAAAAGCCCCCAAACGGGGGCTTTTACTCATTTTCTTCCTTCTGTTTCTTCTGTTCTTTATCTTTTTCTAGTTTCTCATCGGATCGCTGCTTCTCAAGCTTTTCTCTAATCCGATTAAATTCTTTACTAGGTGGCATCAAACTAACAATAACATCACCTGCTTCAGCTCTAGTTTGAGAGTCATGGGCGAAGAACTCCAAACTTCCAGAGGGCTTTTTCACAAAGAGCATGATCGTTTCATCATCTCTTTCTTCCAGGTATTGATCATAAGCATATTGCTGAGTGATGTTTGTTTTACGGAAAACATAACCACTTTCTACCTTACGATTCAGGCTTTCCCATGTAGCTCCTTCTTTAAAGGCTACACGTCCACCGATCGTGTGAACAAGCTCCTCAAGATCATCTCCTCGATCGTTACGTAAGCTTAACTGGAAGAGGTTATTACGACCAATCTCCGGAACGAAAGTCGTACAAACGAGCGCATTATAAGAATCAAGCTCCGTAGCTGCAAGCATATACTCGTAAGGGGTGAGATCAAGGCGATACTCTGTTTGCTCAGAGAGTATTTCTCCTCTATAAAAAGGTACTCCTGCTTTTCTCGTTGTAAGCAGCCTTTGCCATGATGAGTCTGTTATTAATACAGGGATTTTAAGTTCTTTCAGCGTTTTGGATAACGCCGTAGAGAACGTACTACCCCCAACAATCAGAACACCGGGCTGGCCATCACTCGCTAGTCCAAGCTTCTCAGCAGTCCAACGAATAGAAAAGCCGTGAACTACAACAGTAGCGAATACTAATGCAAACGTAAGTGACATTAATATTTTTGCATCCTCAAATCCTGCATCAAGTAAAACACTAGCAAAATAGCTCGCTACAGTTAATGCCACAATACCTCGTGGCGCGATCCAGCCAACAAGCGTTTTTTCTTGCCATGATAAATCCGTTCCAATGGTTGATAACCAAATGGATAGTGGTCTTACTACAAATAACATCAGAATTACGAATACCAGAATTTGCCAATGGAAAATTTCAAGCAAAGTGTCAACTGATAAAGAAGCTGTTAGCATGATGAAAATCGTAGAGATCAATAGCACTGATATATTTTCTTTAAAATGCCTCATATCATCAATCGAAGAGATATGCATATTGGCAAGAGTAATACCCATTGCCGTAACAGCAAGCAGTCCAGTTTCATGCGTGATTTCATCAGCCACTGCGAAACAAAGAATCACCACTGCGAACACGACTGGAGATTTCAAGAATTCAGGTACATAACCTTTCTCGAACATCCAACCTACTCCGCGACCACATAAGAAGCCAAATAATGTCGCAAAAAGGGATCCTAAGAAAAAGACAAGAAGGACGGTTGCCGTTGCTTCTTCTACTTTTAAGAATTTAATAATTTCAAATGCAAACACAGCGAGAAGAGCTCCAAGTGGATCAACGATAATTCCTTCCCACTTTAATATTTTCGCGGGTCTTGGTTTTAGTTTGGCTTGTCTCAATAACGGCAAAATGACCGTAGGGCCAGTGACAATAAATAATCCACCAATAACAAATGCTACGCCCCAGGATAGACCTGCAACATAATGGGCTGATAACGAACCAAGGAGCCACGCTAGAAAAGCTCCTATCGTTACAATTCTTCCGACTGGTCTTCCAAGCCCTTTAATCTCACGAAAATCAAGATTTAGACTTCCTTCAAATAAAATAATGGCAACTGCAATAGATACAAACGGGTCAAATAAGTCACCAAATACATCTTCTGGATGAAGTAATCCAAAAAGCGGACCGACAAGCAATCCAATGATGGACATAACGACAATGGCAGGGAAGTGAAAACGCCAGGCAATCCACTGTGAAAAGATGCCAAGGGCACCCACAAGCATAATATTAAATAAAATCGAATCGACCATGGATAGCCTCCTTATGTTTAACAACTGCTAGTTCTTCATTTCTATTCTGTCCTTTGTATATAACTTCACTATAATCGAAGTGAACAGAAATGTTTGAAAATATGCTCAAATTTGTAGATATTAGTAAAAAAGAAGGAAACATCTATTACCTGCCGTCATTTTATACGTAATCACCGCTTCAAGGCAACTATCTACTCTTTTCTATCCAATCAATCCCCAATGACAAGGTATGTGTTGTGAATGGAGTATTACCCTTCAATCTACAAAACGAACCCATTTCCACACTTTATTATTTTCTCATTACAAGAATAACATCGGTATGAAAAAAGAAGCAGGTCCCCCTGCTTCCTGTTATTTATCTTGATCAAGTTTTAATTTCGCTAAAGCATCAGCAAGAGCGGTATTAACTGGTTCATCCTGGCCTTGGTTTTTCATATATTTTGATACGTCTTTCTTTGTTGCTTTGGTATTCTTTTCCTTTTTTCGTCGTTCATTAAACGTCGATAGCTTTTCACGATGACCGCACTTACATATAAATGTCTGTGCGTCTCCCTGTCCATGAAGCTCGAGCTTTTTCTTACACTTAGGGCATCTAGCATTCGTTACTTTACTTTTACCTTTACGGTACCCACATTCTCGGTCCTGACAAACGAGCATTTTCCCCTTCTTACTTTTCACTTCGAGCATTAAATTCCCACAGTCGGGGCATTTGGTTCCCGTCACGTTATCGTGCTTATATTTCTTCGTACTTGATTTGATCTTCTGAACAGTTTCATTTGCGTAAGCCTTCATCTCTTCAATAAATGCCTGCTTCGATAGTTCGCCTTTTCCAATCGCTTCAAGCTTTTGTTCCCATTCTGCCGTTAGAGCCGGGGATTGTAATTCGTCTGGGACAATGTCTAACAATTGCTTTCCTTTAGATGTAATTGTTAAGTCTTTGCCATTCTTTTCAATCAAAAAGCTATTAAATAATTTCTCAATAATATCTGCACGCGTTGCAACGGTTCCTAGCCCGCCTGTCTCACCAAGTGTTTGGGCTAGCTTCTTATCCTGATTACCAAGAAATTGAGCTGGCTTCTCCATTGCAGTTAAAAGAGTTCCTTCGTTAAAACGAGACGGCGGATTTGTTTTCCCTTCTGTTCTTGTAAGAGAAAGAACGCGAAGTTCCTGTTTTTCTTTTAGCTCTGGAAGAATGACATCCTCTTCTTCAGTATCGTAAACTTCTTTCCAACCGGCTGAAAGAACACGTTTGCCTTTCGCATCAAAACGCTCTTGGCCAATCTTCGCAACAATCGTGACTTGTTCGTATTCAAATGGAGAGTATAGTGCTGCAACAAATCGCTTTACTATGAGATCATAAACCTTACGATCCTTATCGCTAAGCTCGCGAATAATGGGTGTTTGCTCCGTAGGAATAATGGCATGATGATCAGAAACTTTTCGATCGTCAACAATGTGCTTTCCAGTTTGAATTGGGTTCCCAAGTACTTTTCGAGCCGTTTTCTCATAAGGTGCCACTGCTTCTAGTCGTTCTTTTAACGTATCCTTCATATCAGAAGACAAAAAGCGAGAATCTGTTCGAGGATATGTGACGAGCTTATGCTGCTCGTACAGTCGTTGTGTAGCTGAAAGAGTTTCCTTTGCAGAGAAACCATAGCGTTTATGAGCGTCTCTCTGTAGCTCCGTTAAATCATATAAACCTGGAGCGAACGTATTTTTCTTTGCTTTTTTCACTTCTTCAATCTGAGCTGGTTTGCCCGATAAATTCTTTAGGTAAGTATCTATTCTGTCTCGATCAAATACCCGCGAATCATTCGATTTCGCATCGCGATAAGTTAATGTAAAACCATCCACAACAGCAGAAATCCCATAATAGCGTTCAGGTTCAAAGGCTTTTATTTCTTCCTCTCGCTTTGCAATAATCGAAAGCGTTGGTGTTTGTACTCTGCCACTAGAAAGCTGTGCATTGTATTTTGTCGTAAGCGCTCGAGTCGCATTAAGACCTACATACCAATCCGCTTCAGACCTAGCTGCAGCTGCCTGGTATAGGTTCTTGTACTGATTTGCCTCTTTCAAATTCTTAAAACCATCACGAATCGCTTTATCCGTTACAGAAGAAATCCAAAGTCTTTTTAACGGTTTTTGGACACGTGCTTTTTCAATAATCCATCGTGCCACAAGCTCCCCTTCTCGTCCCGCATCAGTGGCAATGACAATTTCGCTAACATCTTTCCGATTCATTTGCGTTTTTACAACGCTAAATTGCTTCCCACTTCTTTTAATAACAACTAGCTTCAGTGGGGCAGGAAGCATCGGTAAGTCCTCTAGCTTCCACGTCTTGTATGCTTCATCATAAACTTCTGGATCAGCTAGTGTCACAAGATGACCAAGCGCCCATGTGACGATATAACGGTCTCCTTCAAGAAAACCATTTCCACCTTTTGTACAATTCAATACCCTCGCAATATCACGTCCAACAGAGGGTTTTTCTGCAAGAATAAGCTGTTTACCCACAATACCAATCTCCTCAAATATCGATTCTTTTCTATTTACTATCATACCAGCTTCGATGTTACACGTGAAACAATGGAAATATCATACTGTTTCTTTCACTATAAAATTTGTAGAAGATAGATGAACATACAAAAAAAGAAGATGTTATCCCATCTCCCCTTTTGTTAAACCTTATTAAGTATGCCATCTTCAATTAAAACCTCTTCAAGAGCATCAACGACTTCTGCGTCATATAAGACACCTGAAAGACGCTTTAATTCATTCATGGCATATTCTGGCGTATACGCTTTTCGATAAGAACGATCGTCTGTCATCGCGTCATAGGAATCGCAGACTCCAATAATTTTTGCGCCAATCGTTATCTCATCACCTTTAAGGCCATCAGGGTAACCAGATCCGTTAATTCGCTCATGATGCTGTCTAATGATCGTGCTAATATCAGCATAATACGTATCTTGTACCATTTCTGCACCATCGGTAGGATGCTTTTTTATAATGTCATACTCCTCGTCTGTAAGACCGCCCGGTTTATTAAGAATTTCTTCAGGTACGTTAATTTTACCAACGTCATGGAGGATTGATGCAACTATCAGATTATCAGTGTCTTCTGGCGTTAAATGCATTTTTTTACTTACTTTAATACTCATACTCTGAACTCTTTCACTGTGTTCCTTTGTATATCTATCTTTTTCACCAACACTTTTAACATTCGATATGAGTTTTACTATCTTTTCACTTAGGAATCGGAATGTAGCTTCATTTATTACCCATAAAAAAGTAACTTCTTTGATTACATCAAAAAAGACAAGTTCATACAAACCTCTAACTGTAAAATAATCTCCTCGAGTTAATCTGATGTTTAAATCTTCACTGAATATCTCCCCATCAATTATATAAAAAAATTCAAAGGTTTCATATGTTTTGGCAGGGTATAGATAAAATGCTGTCTTGGCTTTAATTTTATGTTCCATTATTTCCAAGCCAGCACCTTTAGCTAAAAGACTTAAAGATGCAGACTCTTGCTCAGCTTTATCTAAAGATTCATTTTTACGGCGAAACTCCAATCCTTCCAAATCTTATCTCCCCTTTGAATAAAAAGCCAAATAATACACGTAAATCTATTATATAATACCTAAAAATCAAATAAAAGGTACACTTCAGGTTCAAGTGTACCAACCTTTTTATATCATGGACCCACTACTTGAATCGGATCAACCCATACCCAGCGGTCTCCAATTTGTACGTACACCCATGAACATTCAGCCTGAATGCCCTCTTTAGCAGCTTCTGCAATCATGTCTGCAGTCATTTTGTTTGTTTTATCAATTAGATTGTCAATTAGTTTATCAAGTTCTTGATTGTATTTAGAAGTAAGTTCAGCTTTCTTAGTCTTTACTTCTTTCTCAATCTTAGCAATTTCAGCGTCTGATTTCCCATCCTGACGAGCGGTAGCGAGTGTTGCATCAAGCTTAGTTGTTTCAAGAGAAAGCGTTGACAATAGTTTGTTACCTTTAACCTGTGCTGTTTGAATCTCTTCTTCAATCTTAACATTTGTTTCTTCAATTTTCTGTAAAATATCACTGTGATCATTTTCTGCTGCAAAAGTTCCAGTACCCATGAACATAAATAGTGCAACTACTGAGAATAAAGCTACGATTAACTTTTTCATTTTAATCCTCCCCTAGTAAACTCGTATTCTGTGAAAAGATAGAATTGGGTCATACTTCCCACTAATCAACACTATACGGTAAATTTTTCAAGAAATCTATTCTTTTTTACCCTCTTTATTCGACGTTTTTGGAAATTATTAGATTACATTTATCGTTTATAAATGTAAATAATTTCTACAAAATAAATAAACAGCCGATTGAATCGGCTGTCTGTATTAGCGATTTATTCGATAAACTCTCGCTTCATAAGGCTTTAAATTGATCGAATCATTTACTTCTTGCACAACAGGATAGTTATTCAGAAGCAATTGATCTTGCTTTAGAACCAGTCTTGTTTCAAATACAGCTGGCTCTATTGATAGGTTCGTCACAACAAGAACTTGATCTTCTTCTGTTGTTCTCGTATAGGCATAAAGCTGCGGATGCTTTTCAAGAAGCAAATCATAGGTCCCGTAAGTGAAAACTAGGTTTTCTTTCTTCAGCTGAATCATTTTTTTGTAGAAAGTTAGAATAGAGTTGGCATCATTCTCTTGCTTTTGTACATTAATATCTACAAAATTCGGATTGACTTTTAGCCAAGGGGTCCCTGAAGAAAACCCAGCATTATAGTCGCTGTTCCACTGCATTGGTGTGCGACTATTATCACGAGAAGAAGCCCAAATTACTTTCATGATCGATTCGTGTGATACACCAGCTTCACGTTGGATGCGATAGCGATTTTTATCTGCAACATCGTCATAATCTTCAATAGAAGGGTATTGAACATTTGTCATGCCGATTTCCTGTCCCTGATAAATGAAAGGCGTTCCTTGCATGAGGAAGTACATCGCTCCCATTGAAGTCGCACTTTCTCGCCAGTATTCCTTGTCGTTCCCCCATGTTGATACTACACGTGGCTTATCATGGTTCTCAACAAACAATGCATTCCATCCTTTGTTTTCAAGCCCTTTCTGCCAGCGTGTCAGCACTGACTTGAGAGATACGATATCAAGTTCAGGTTTATCTACTGCATCCCATAATCCAAGATGCTCAAATTGAAAAATCATATTCATTTTCCCATTTTTTTCGTCGACCCATTGATCAGCTTCATCAATGCTTACGCCGTTGGCTTCTCCAACCGTCATCACGTCATAATTAGAATACGTTTCATCCTTAAATTCTTGAAGAAATTCTTGAATACCCTTCTGATTCATATGCATATCAAAGGAAGAGACGTATTTTTCATTTGCAGGATTGGGCATATCCGGGAATCCTGGGCGTTTTTTAATGTGACTAATGGCATCAATACGGAAACCATCAATCCCCTTATCAAGCCACCAATTCACCGCATCATAAAGCGCTCCACGAACAGCGGGATTTTCCCAATTTACATCCGGCTGCTTTGTTGAGAAAACATGGAGATAGTACTGATCTGTTTTCCTATCGTATTCCCATGCTGAGCCGCCAAAGATACTTTCCCAGTTATTCGGTTCTTTGCCATTCTTACCGTCACGCCAAATATACCAATCACGCTTCGGATCTTCCTTCGAGGACCGTGACTCGATAAACCATTGATGCTCATCACTTGTGTGATTCAATACGAGATCAATAATCAGCTTCATATCTCGCTTATGCACTTCCTCTAGAAGCGCATCAAAATCTTTCATTGTACCGAAATCTTCCATTATATCCTGATAATCAGAAATGTCGTATCCATTGTCATCGTTTGGAGATTTGTACATGGGACAAATCCAAATCACATCAATGCCAAGATTTTTTATATAATCGAGTCTTTGAATAACCCCTTGTAAATCACCTATACCATCACCATTTGAATCCTGGAAGCTACGAGGATAAATTTGATAGCCTACTGCTTCTTTCCACCAGATTCTATTCATGTCTCTACACCCTCATCTTTTAGTTAAAGTTAGTAAAGTGCAAACGTTTGCCTAATTTTCGATAAAAAAACGCTTTCTTTTGTCTATTTAGATGTTCTTACTTGTAGTTTACTTGTATTCCACCCATTTATCAATATGAATATGAAAGTATTTTTTCGAGATGATGACAGATGCTATTGACGAGAGTTCAAGAGATCTATAGAATACGCTAATAATGCGTACCAGGTTTCGTATAAATTTGGAGATAAGGTCCAAAGGTTTCTACCAAACTACCGTAAATGGTTTGACTACGATGACAATTCTGGCAATGTGAATATGTCATCCTCTGTCTAAATGAGAGGAGAATAATAATGGAGAAGTTAACCAGAAGAGTTCAAGCAGCTGCGGGGAAACGCCCTGCAGATCTTGTGATTAAAAATGGAATTGTATTAGATAGTTACAACCTAGAGCTGATTAAGACAGATGTAGCTATTGTTGATGGTGTGATTGCTGGACTTGGAGATTTCGAAGGTCATCATATTATTGATGCGGATGGGAAATACATCGTACCATCACTAATCGATGCTCATGTTCATATCGAATCCGCAATGGTCACCCCTTCCGAATTCGCCAATGCTGTTCTTCCTTGTGGAGTGACGACAATTGTCACTGACCCCCATGAGATAGCGAATGTCTGCGGATCCGAAGGTATCTCTTATATGCTTCAGGATTCTGAAAACGTTCCGATGGATATATTCTTTATGCTTCCCTCAAGTGTGCCTTCTACCTCCTTTGAGAATTCAGGCGCCACCCTTTCTGCCGAAGATCTCAAACCTTTCTATGAGCACAGCCGCGTCCTTGGCCTAGCTGAAGTGATGGATTATCCTTCAGTCGCTCATACTTCACCTTCTATGATGCAAAAGTTATTCGATGCACAAAACAAGAAAATAGACGGACATGCCGCTGGGCTCCATTCCAATGCTCTAAACATTTATAAATCGGCAGGAATTACGACGGATCATGAATGCATCACGGCTGAAGAAGCGCTCGAGCGGATAAAACGTGGGATGTATGTATTCATTCGCGAAGGGTCCGTAGCCAAAAACTTAAAACAACTCATTCCCGCTGTAACTGAACGAAATGCTAGAAGATTCATGTTTTGTACAGACGATAAACATATCGATGACCTGATCAATGAAGGAAGCGTCGATCATAATATTCGACTTGCTATTCAAGAAGGGGTAGATCCACTTCTAGCCATTCAAATGGCATCATTAAATGTGGCTGAATGTTTTGGGTTATCAACGAAAGGGGCTATTGCGCCTGGCCTTGATGCTGATTTTCTTATGCTCGATGACATTGAGTCCTTTTCTATCTCTCATGTTTATCGTGCTGGAGAACTTGTTGCAGAGTCTGGAAAGACAAAAATGGGAGCAAAGGTTACTCCTTCGAATCGGATTACAAGCTCTGTTCATCTCCCCACACTAAGAAAAGATCACCTGAAACTAGCCGTTTCGAAGGAAGAAGCGAATGTTATTGAACTCATTCCTAATCAAATAGTTACAAAGGCCAGAAAATTAACGGTTGATCATGATGAAAATGGTGGGTTTGTTTCTTGTTCTAGAAAAGACCTTATGAAGCTGGCTGTGATTGAGCGCCATCATCATACAGGCAACATTGGCCTTGGGGTTGTGAAAGGTTTTCAATTTCATGATGGGGCAATAGCAACAACCGTCGGTCATGATTCGCACAACTTAATTATGGCAGGAACGAACGATGAAGACATGATTAAGGCTGCAGAAGTCATTCAGGAAATGCAAGGTGGGTTGGCTGTTATTCGAGGAAAGAAAGTGATTGGTAAGCTACCGCTGCCAATAGCTGGACTACTTTCGGATAAAGACTATCCTACTGTCATAGAGGAACTTGAAGAAATCGAAAAAGCATTAAAGGAAATTGGTGCTCCAGATCACTTCAATCCTTTTCTTACCCTTTCGTTTTTAAGCCTCCCTGTTATTCCGGAGCTAAAATTAACGGACCTCGGACTTTTTCATGTAGGAGAGTTTCGCCATATTAATATAGATGAATAGACGATATGAAGAAAGCAGCATGGCAAAATCGCCATGCTGCTTTTGAATTATAGAGAACGTTGTAAAATATCTCGAACGCTCTCACGATCCAGTTCTTTATAAGTGCCAACGCCTGGCTTAATAAATGTTTTCTCAACCATACCATCAAATTCAGCATCGTCAATTTCGTAATCAGCAAGACGTGATGGAGCGCCAAGTGAATTCCAGAACTCACGAAGCGCTTTCGCCCCTTCAACTGCTACTTCTTGATCACTTTTCCCTTCTGATGAAACGCCAAGAACGTTTACCGCTAGCTGTTTCACGCGGGAAGGATCTTCTTTAAGAACATGTTCTAACCAGTTCGGGAATAGAATCGCCAATCCGCCTCCGTGAGGAATATCGTAAACAGCAGATACCGCATGCTCGATTCGATGTGTTGCCCAGTCCCCACCATCTGTACCATTACTTAATGTTCCGTTAAAGGCTGTTGTACTAATGTACATCATCGTTTCACGATGTTCATATGATTCAAGATCATTTAGTAGCTTAGGACCAGTTTGAATTGCCGTGCGAAGAAGTGATTCAATAAATCCATCGATCATTGGTGTATTGTTTGTACGATGGAAGTAATGCTCTAGCGCATGTGACATACTGTCAACAATGCCATACACCGTTTGATTCTCCGGAACCGAGAATGTATAAGTAGGGTCTAGTACCGAAAACGTCGGAAATACATGAGGAGAACCCCAACCGAGCTTCTCTTTTGTTTCCCAATTTGTAATAACTGAAACTGAATTCATCTCAGATCCAGTTGCAGCAAGGGTTAATACCGTACCAAATGGGAGAGCTGATTCAATCGGCTCCTTCTGCGTGATTAAATCCCATGCAGAACCTTCGTAATGGGCACCTGCCGCGATCGCTTTCGTACAGTCAATTACACTGCCACCACCAACGGCTAGAAGGAAGTCGATTCCTTCTTTCTTACAAATGGCAGAACCTTTCTCAACTGTTGTTAAACGTGGGTTTGGTTCAACACCAGAAAGCTCATGCACCTCTGCATTTACTTTTTTAAGTTCTGACATGACAGCATCATATACGCCGTTTCGTTTAATACTTCCTCCACCATATACAACAAGAACTTTCGCACCATATTTAAGTTCACCTTGCAATTGAGTGATCTGATCTTTCCCGAAATAAAGACGAGTTGGATTGTATTGTAAAAATGTATTCATAAGACACCTCATTATCGTTAGTCGAAGTTAGTGTAACACATTCACTTCCTAAAAACGTACGTTAAACTATCGGTTAGTGACGACGACTTCACGTCTTTGCTCCTCCGCACGATAAGCAGCCTCCATCAGCACTGTTAATTCAAGGGCAAGTCCTAGGTTTTCATCAGTTTTGATATCCTTTTGAATGTGGTCGATCCACTGAAAGAATGGGGATGGGCGGTCATCTGGAACCGCTACCTCTTCCCACTGATCAGATACTTTCTTTAGTAAAACCTTCTCTGGCATGCCATATACCGCTGATCCTTTAGTGCCATTTATTTCAATGGTAAATGGGGAGTGATCATTTACAAACCCTGTTTCTGCAATACCGTAGGAACCGCTTTGATATCCAAATGTCACGACAGCCTGGTCCTCTACTTCTTTCTCTGTTACATAACCGAACTGAGCTGTGACACGTTGCGGCATTCCTTGGAATAGCCTCGTTAAGTACACTGGATGACAGCCAAGGTCGATTAATGCTCCGCCCTGACACTCTTCTTTCTGATAGAAATGCTGTGGAAGCCAATCAGCAGTCGCTCCATTATGAGCAAGGCGTACACGTGTCTGTGTGATGTCGCCAAGATCACCTGATTCAATCAACTGCTGAATAGCTTCCGTATAACCATCATAAACGCGGGGCAAAGAAACAAATAACTTTACCCCAGTCTCATTCACCGCTTCTAGAATCTCCAGCGCCTCATTTTCTTTAGCCGCTAGGACTTTTTCAGTAAAGATATGCTTTCCTGCCCTCGCTGCTCGAATGATGATCTCCTTATGCATGTTTGTAGGTGAGCTCACTACAACAGCATCGATATCTTCTCGATTAAGAAGGACGTCTAGATCACTTATGTACTCCACCGCTCTTTCCTGCGCTTCTTTTCTTCCACGTTCTTCGTTCTCATCCCAGATCGCTTTTATATCTGTATCAGGGTGAATCTGCGACTCTTTGGCATAATCTTTTGCATGAACGTGCCAGAAACTAATCATTCCAATCCTCATTTTGTAAACGCCTCCATTATTAGTTAAACCCATATATGTCTATTATTGTAATGGAGTTTACACTGATCAATCAAACATACCGCTACAACGAAAAAAATATTACATTCGTACAAATTAATTGTTTATGTTATAATAGTAGATGTGCTATAATTTATAAATTTGGGGGTGGGCGCTTGTTTGAGGTAGGCGATAAGATTTTTTATCCCATGTACGGTGCAGGTATAGTCGAAGCAATTGAGGAAAAAGAAATACTGGGCGAAACTCAGATCTATTATATTCTTAATATGCCTTTTCGTGATATTCAGGTGATGATTCCAAAAGGTAAGACGGAAAACCTGAAGATTCGTGAAGTGTCTGATGTCAGTACGATGGACGAAGTGCTAACTTCTTTTAATGAAGAAGTTGACGTAGAAGAGCCCAGTGCTAATAGGAACCAGCGTTACCGGGATAATATGAACAAGCTTAAAACGGGAGACATCCACAATCACGTGGAAGTGATCCGTGAGCTCGTTGCCCTTAACAAGAAAAGACCGCTCGGAACTGACGATAAAAAACTACTGGAGAATGCCCAGCAGTTTCTCATAAGCGAGATCGTTTTGACGAAAGACGTCGAGTTAGATCAAGCAACGGTAATATTGAAGGAAGCCATTAAGCATTAATGCTCGATGGATAACAAAAGACAGCCCAATCGGGCTGTCTTTTTGTGTGGCGTTGAAAGGCTCCAGTGTCTGACGGGTCTAAACGGGGTTTTGCCGCTTTAGTTTCATCCAGCTACAACACACCAGAACCTCGGCCACTTCACCTTTCAACCTGAACACAAAGGACGTGTTCATTTTGAAAGGCTCCAGTGTCTGCCGGGTCTAAACGGGGTTTTGCCGCTTTAGTTTCATCCAGCTACAACACACCAGAACCTCGGTCGCTTCACCATTCAACCTGAACACAAAAAACGTGTTCATATTGAAAGGCTCCAGCGCCTGCCGGTCCTAAACGGTGTGTTTCCGCTTTAGTTTTTCCCCAATTTTTTATTTTGGTAGTTGGCTATGGCTGTGTATTCTTCGGTTAGTTTTCTTGAGATTCTGATGTAGATTGGTAGTAGTTCGGCGTAGGTTTCTACGTTTTCTTTTTTGGGTTGATGGCTGAATGTGTCTCCGACGAGGTCGGATACGATGCTTAGTGAATCGATTTCGCCGAGTGCTTTTTTACCGAGAACGATTGCACCGAGGCAGGAGCTTTCGTAGCTTTCTGGAACGGTTACTTCTTGGTTAAAGATATCAGCCATCATCTGACGCCATAGTGCGGATCGTGCAAAGCCGCCTGTTGCTTTAATTTGTTTAGGCTCTCCGATTAGTTCTTCTAATGCAAGAAGAACGCTATATAAGTTATAAATTACGCCTTCTAGTACTGCTCGAATCATATGTTCTTTTTTATGGTGCATGGCAAGACCAAAGAAGCTTCCGCGTGCATCGGAATTCCATAGTGGTGCACGTTCACCCGCAAGATAAGGATGGAAGAGAAGTCCATCGGCACCTGGGTTAACCTGCTCTGCAATTCTTGTTAGGATTTCATACGTATCAATCCCAAGTCGTTTCGCCGTTTCTGTTTCGGATGCGGCGAATTGATCACGAACCCAGCGGAATGTGATTCCTCCATTATTCACAGGGCCGCCAACTACCCATTTATCTTCTGTTAATGCATAGCAGAAAATTCGTCCTTTAGGGTCTGTTACAGGGCGATCTGTTACCGCTCGAATCGCTCCGCTTGTTCCAATTGTTACAGCAACGACACCTGGTTCAATTGCGTTAACGCCAAGGTTTGAAAGCACACCATCACTTGCACCAACTATAAAGTTCGTTGAAGAAGTTAATCCTGTCTCTTCAATATACGGCGCTTTTAAACCACTCATCATATGAGTAGTTGAAACGGGTTTTGATAGCTGATCTGCTGTCACTCCAGCGATTTTTAACGCATCATCGTCCCAGTCGAGCTGCTCCAAATTAAATAATCCTGTTGCTGAAGCAATGGAATAATCAATGACATACTCCTGGAAAAAGCGGTAGAAAACATATTCTTTAATGGAAATAAACTTTGATATTGACTGAAACAATTCTGTTTCATCATTTTTTAGCCAAACAAGCTTGGACAGGGGAGACATTGGATGAATAGGCGTTCCTGTGCGGCGGTAAATTTCATGACCGTCCATCTCATTTTTTATTTTCTCTGCCCACTTCGCACTTCGATTATCTGCCCACGTAATACAGTTTGTAAGTGGTTTTCCTTTTTCATCTACCCCAATTAAACTGTGCATCGCTGAGCTAAATGAAACAAATTTTACTTGTTCCCCTTTTAATGAGTTATCTTGAATCACTTTTCGAATCGACTCTACTACAGCTAACAAAATTTCTTCAGGATCTTGCTCAGCTGTTGCTGGTGTTGGTGTATACAATGGATATTCCACATTATGTTTTGAAACGGGTTGCCCATTTTCTTTATATAGAACGGCTTTTGTACTCGTCGTACCGATATCTACACCGATCATGTATTGCTTGTTCATCGTCATGAGCCATTCCTCCTACATCGTAATTGTAATTGACCTATTCACTGACTAGTATAGCTTTTCGTAGTCCTTATTACGAACTTGCCTATGATGAAGATCTGTAAGCGCGTTCAATTAACGCAAGATGTTTTGGTAAGAAAAGATCAGGAAGCATGTTTATACAAACATGCTTCCTCCTTTATCTTCCAAATTAATTGCTTTTTTCAGTTGCGTGACCGCCGAACTCATTGCGAAGCGCAGCTACAACTTTACCTGTAAATGTATCGTCTTCTAAAGAACGATAGCGCATCATTAATGCAAGAGCAATAACAGGCGTTGCTGTCTGAAGATCAAGAGCTGTTTCTACTGTCCATTTCCCTTCACCTGAAGAGTTCATAACACCACGAATCTCATCTAGGTTAGCATCTTTAGAGAATGCCTGCTCTGTTAATTCCATTAACCATGAGCGAATAACAGAACCGTTGTTCCATACGCGCGCCACTTTCTCGTAGTCGAAATCATATTCGCTTTTGCTTAATAGATCAAAGCCTTCTGCAATGGACTGCATCATACCGTATTCCACGCCGTTATGAACCATTTTTAGGAAGTGTCCACTACCTGATTCTCCGGCATAAAGGTAACCATCTTCAACACAAATATCTTTAAACAGTGGTTCGATCGTTTTGAAAACTTCGCTATCTCCACCAATCATTGTACAAGCGCCATTACGAGCTCCTGACTTACCACCGCTTGTCCCAACATCAAAGAAAGAAATTCCCTTTTCTAGGAGCATCTCACCTCGGCTTTTTGAATCTTTGTAGTGAGAGTTTCCTCCATCAATGACAATGTCACCACGATCAAGAAGTGTCGACAATTCTGTTGTCACAGCTTGAGTAATCTCACCTGCAGGAACCATCATCCAAAGAATACGAGGCGTTTCTAGCGATTCTACAACGTCCTTAAGAGAAGACTTACCATTAAAACCTTCTTCGTTCATTTTTTGTACTTGCTCATCATTGGCATCATGTACAACAACGTTATGTCCATGATCACGTAAGTTTAAAGCAAGGTTGTATCCCATTTTACCTAAACCAATTAATCCGACGTTCATATTAAAAACTCCTTAAGTGAATGAAATATTTTTTCCTATAATTTAATTATACATTAAATATTTTTTGTTTCAATTGGTTGAGTGGAATCTATTTTCATCTTAATTGTAATCGGTTACAATTATACAATCAGGAGTGATAGAGAGGAGAATGTAAATGTCCGATACGGAAACCCGTCACTGCCTTCCAAGAATTCGCTCTTCCTATTCGCAATTTAGCGAAAAAGAACGACAGGTGGCGGATTATATTTTGAACCATTCTAATAAAATTATCCATAGTACCATTAATCAGGTGGCAGAAGATTTAAACGTTGCAGATGCAACCGTTTTCCGCTTTTGTAAGCGAATTGGCTTTAAAGGCTTTCAAGCGATGAAAATTGCCCTTGCTGCGGAAATCGTGAATCCCATTCAGGATATCCATGAGACCATCACAGAAACGGATTCAACGAAAGAGGTAGCAGAAAAGGTCCTCCGTTCCAACATACGAACGCTTGAAGATACGTATCACATACTCGATAATGCAACCATTGATCAAGCTGTGCAGATTTTATTAAATGCAACTCATATTGAATTCTACGGAAATGGTGGTTCTGGGATTATTGCGATGGACGCCCAGCATAAGTTTATTCGAACAGGATTACGCTCAACCTCATACAGTGATGCACATTTACAAATCATGTCCGCTTCTCAGCTATCAAGTAGCGATGTGGCTGTCTTAATTTCTCATTCTGGAACGAACAAAGATATGCTTCGTGTAGCTGACATCGCAAAAGAAACAGGTGCAACGACGATCGCCATCACAAACCTGGCGACATCTCCACTAAGTAAAAAAGTTGATATTCCTCTTTATACTGTTTCACAAGAAACCGATTTCCGCTCTGAAGCGCTCGCATCAAGAATTGCACAGCTAAGTCTCGTTGATGCGCTTTATGTGAACGTCATGATCGCTCGAAAAGAAAAATCTAAGCACTCTCTTCAGCTTATGCGAGAGGCAATCTCTTCTAAACGAATATAGCCTCATACTAAAATCCGCCATCATTGGCGGGTTTTTTTATAGGTTTTACTGACACATCATAAAAGCACTTTGAAAGACAAGAAATAAGCTGTCATGCTAAACTGTAAGAGTTGGAATTACAGTACGTGTATTAAAAGGAGGACAACAATGACTATGAATCGAAAAATGCTTCAATCTTATACTCTACCTTCTGGCGTAGAATTAAAAAACCGTGTCATGCTTGCTCCAATGACAAACTTCTTATCAAATGATGATGGTACAGTATCCGCACAAGAGCTTGCTTATTATGAAAAGCGTTCTGGTGGAGTTGGCGCAGTTATTACGGCATGTGCTTATGTGCTCCCACACGGGAAAGGCTTTGCTGGTGAAATTGGCGCTAACCGTGATGAACAGATTCCTGGTTTGAAGAAATTAGCTGACACCATTCATGCAGAAGGTGCAAAGGCGATTCTACAAATATTCCACGGAGGTAGAATGTGCCCTCCTGAGCTCGTTCCGAATGAAGAAATTCTTAGCGCAAGTGCTGTACCCGCTGAGCGAGAAGGTTCGAAAACTCCTCGTGCAATGACAGAAGACGAAATTCAAGAAACAATTCGTGCTTTCGGCGAAGCAACGCGAAGAGCTATCGAAGCTGGGTTTGTTGGTGTTGAGCTTCATGGTGCCAATACGTACCTTCTTCAACAGTTCTTTTCTCCGCATTCTAACCGCAGAGAAGACACATGGGGTGGTAGCCTTGAAAATCGTATGAAATTCCCATTAGCTGTTCTAGAATCTGTTCAGGAAGCAATCAAAAAACATGCTAATGGCGCTTTCGTTCTTGGCTATCGGATCTCACCTGAAGAACGCGAAAATCCTGGAATCTCAATGGATGATACGCTTCAGTTTGTTGATGAACTTGCTTCACGGAACTTGGACTATGTTCACGTTTCACTATCCGACTTCTATCAAGGTTCAATGCGCGAAGAAGATGCTACACCACGCATGGAGATGATTAAAGAACGAATTGGTCACAACGTTCCTGTCATTGGTGTCGGCTCACTTCATACCCCTGTTGAAGTGGAAGAAGCGCTTGAGACTGGTGTACCTCTTATCGCTCTTGGCCGTGAAATGATTATGGAACCGAACTGGGTTGAGAAAGTTCAAAACGGTGACGAAGATAGCATTCGAGTGACGTTACGAAAAGACGCTCAGCAAGAACTTGTATTACCTGATCCACTTTGGAATGCCATTTTTAGCGTACCAGGCTGGTTCCCAATCGAAGAATAGAAAAAAGCAAAGCCCCCGCGTTTTAAAGTGCGGGGGCTTTGCTCATTTTAGAACGGGGCTCAAATTCTCTAACTTCTCAAATAAATGCCAGACAAAATCATCGACTCCAAGCTCACGATGTGGATGCAAATCCTCAAGATCTGGATCACTTACATATTTGTATATACCTTCTTTGGATTCCCATTCAACAAGCATCATCACTTGTCTCGGCTCGATATCCCCTTCTGGTGATGAATGTAGCTTCCCAATCGCAACAACCTTCCCTCCGTACTTACGTACTGGCTCCTCTGCCCTTTTTGCGTATTCAGCATATTCTTCTCCATCTTTTACGTTAAATAGATTCAGAGCGTACAAAGCCATGTTCATTCCTCCCACTTTTTGCTTTTCTAACGACAATCGGTATACCATTTAATACAGCTGTTCCTGAAACAGCATCAAGTCTTTTTTCATTACTTAATATATTCGTATTGACGCCTTTATTTTCCTTAGCCACCGTCATTTTCGTCCCATCTAGGTTATGACCATATCCATGTGGGATGCTGCCTACTCCAGGCATAATGTCTTCTGTTAATGCTACATTTACTTCAAGACTACCTGTATCTGATAGAACTTGTGCGAGGTCACCATCTTGAAGGTCAAGTCGCTTGCCATCTTCTGGGTGAAGCAATAACGTACAGCGATCCTTCCCCTTCATAAGAACAGGCAAATTATGCATCCAGGAATTGTTTGATCGTAAATTTCTTCGACCGATCAATACCATATCTACTTGTTCAGACGATTCTTCTTTAAGCCTTGCCACGTCTTTTACAATGACTTCAGGGGCTAACTCAACCTTACCTGTGTGAGTCAGTAATACTTCAGGAATTCTTGGCTTTAACGCTCCTAAATCAATTCCGTGCGGGTTTTGTTCAAGTTTATTTAGGCTTAAACCACCTTGCTTTTTGAAATGGTCTCCATAAGGACCTGACCTAAGCATATAATCAAGCATTCTCTCTGGACCAATTCTGCCCTCAAGGACGCTAATAATCTCTTTCGGATCCTGGTCGAAAAGGGGCGATTGTTCATTTTGCACGTCTTTTTTAATGAGGTAATGAATCGATTTCTCATCTAATTTCGCTGCTGCATTGTCATCAGGCTCTTCTTCTCCAACTAATGTCGCAAGCTTTAGGAGGATTTCCCACTCATCCAGCTGGGATTCTTTCTTTTCGAAAACAGGAGGCGAGTAGTGAGAAATGTTTCGAACAGACAGTTGATAAAATGAAAGATCATAGTGTGAGCGTTCAAGTGGTGTAGGAGCTGGAAGAATCACGTTAGCATTTCTTGTTGTTTCATTCAGGTAACAGTCAATGCTTACCATAAAGTCGAGATTTTCAATGCCGTTTTGTAAGCGCTTACTATTTGGTGTTGACAAGATAGGATTACCAGCTACAGTTACAAATGCACGGATCTGTCCTTCCCCTGGCGTATCCATTTCTTCTGCTAAACACGCAACTGGAAGCTCACCGAGTACTTCTGGCAGTTCGCTCACTCTGCTTCTAAAGCGATCAAATCGGTAGCCTTTTTTCTTAGATGTCTTGCCACCGGCTGCAGGAGTTGTGAACATAACACCACCTTCGCGATCAAGATTACCTGTCACAACATTGATCACATCAATCAACCAGCTATTTACTGTGCCAAATGTTTGTGTACATGTCCCCATTCTTCCATACACAGCAGCACACGTTGCGGAAGAAATATCCCTTGCAATGGTGCGAATCGTTTCTGAATCGAGACCACATATCGAAGCAACCTTATCAGGTGGAAAATCTTTCGCGAGCTCTTTCACTGTTTCAAGTCCATTCACATGACCCGATAGGTGAGTTTCCTTCGCTAACTTTTCATCAAACAACGTATGGAGGATACTAAACAAAAAATAACCATCTGTTCCTGGTTTAATAAAATGATGATCATCTGCTACTTTAGCTGTGGCTGTACGAATGGGATCAACAACAACAAGACGCCCACCGCGATCTTGTAATGCCTTCAGCCTTCCTCTCATATTTGGTCCTGTCATTAAGCTACCATTTGAAACAATTGGATTCGCTCCAATCACAAGAAAATACTGTGTTCGATCGATATCAGGGATCGGTATACTGAAATCACTACCATACATAAACTCAGCTGCTAGCTGCTTTGGAATCTGATCGACTGTGCTTGCTGAATATTGATTTCGACTACCGAGAGCACGAAGAAAGAGAGGTAAATAAAGTAAACCTGAGAGATTATGAACATTAGGGTTACCGAGGTAGACGCCCACTGCATCGCGACCATACTTTTCAATCACACGACGAAGCCCTTTCCTAACTTCCTTAAAAGCCTCCTCGTAGCTTACTGTAAACCACTCTGTTCCTTTTCGAATCATTGGCTCTCGAATGCGCTCTGGATCATGATGAAGTTCTTTTAAACTAAATCCTTTCGGGCACAAATATCCCTTACTGAAAGGATCTTTCTTATCACCCTCAATATGCGTTACTTCTCCATTCACCGTGTGAATTTCTAAGCCGCATGTGGCTTCACAGAGCGGGCAAGTACGGTAGTGAATCTTCTCCTCAGCAGTGGTCATCGCATATTCCTCCTTATGTTCGTTTAAATACCAACTGGTTAGTATTTAAAGTTTACTGAAAATTCCATCACTATTCAAGGGAAAGTAAAAGGATTCCGTTAGTTACAGAATCCATTTTTCTCTTAATGCTTTTGCAACTGCTTCGGCACGATGATTAGCTTGTAACTTTCGAATCGCCGTACTTATATAATCTCTCGCTGTAAAATCACTGATTCGTAATAACCTGGCCATTTCTTTCGTACTGTAGCCATCAGCTGCATATTGAAGAACTTCTGTTTCACGTTTGCTTAAGGGATTGGGTGACCGAGAGATTGGTGGGAGCATATAAGCAAGTGCCTGTTGAAAATAAATCATCACATCATCAATAAGCCCTTGATGAACCGTAACACCCTCTTCGTTTTTATCAATTAGGACACAGCCAATAGCAATTCGCTCAATGCTTAATGGAATAATTAAGACAGATGTTAAATCATAAGCTTCGATATATTCTGTGGGGAAGAGCTGATGATGCTGATCCATCACCAGGAAAGAAGGCTTGTTACTTAGAAGGACTCGTTGAATGGGTGGGATGCGCCGTATATCCTCACGTATAGCGCTCATAGAAAACACTCCACTACGATCAACGCGAAGAATGCCTTCTCCAACACCTGTAAAATAGGAAAAAGTAAAGAGACTCGCACGCATGAATGGAAAATGGGCAAGACATTGTTTAATCATTACTTCGCAACGTTGGATTGGATCTTTCATCTCTAACATCCGATGAAAAGATCGCATCCACGTTTCCTCATGCATCGACATGATTCACCCCTATCTTTTCAGGAATCGAACTGCCGTACAAAAATCGTTAAACTGTATATGTAAGCGCTTTCTAAGATAGCTCCTTCATTATAAAATTTGCTAGATTAAATCGCAAGTATTGAAAGGTGGTCAAAGATGCGGAAAGAAATGATAACGACAAGCAACCGCGGACTTCAGGAAGATTCCCTGCCATTTCGTCTTTATCAAAAAGCGAAGAAATTTGGCGGATGGGACCCAAGAGAGATTGATTTTACTCAAGACGTAAAAGATTGGCAGTTTCTAACCGGGGATCAACAAGAAGAGATACTGAGACTAATTTCTCAATTTCAGGCTGGTGAAGAAGCAGTCACATTGGACCTTCTGCCATTAATCATGGTGATCGCAAAAGAAGGAAGATTAGAAGAAGAGATGTACTTAACAACTTTTCTTTTTGAGGAAGCAAAGCACACGGAATTCTTTCGTGTATTTCTAAATGAGATTGGTCAAACCGGGGACCTGTCCCGTTTTCACTCCGACACCTATCGGAAAATTTTTTATTCTATATTACCGGAAGCAATGGGGAAACTCCAACAGGACCATTCTCCTGAAGCGCTAGCTGAAGCTTCTACTGTCTACAATATGTTTGTGGAAGGGGTTCTTGCTGAAACAGGCTATTTTTCTTTCTACGAATCTCTTGATAAAGCCAAGGTTATGCCAGGATTAATGAAAGGCGTTGGATTGCTGAAAAAAGATGAATCACGTCATATCGGCTATGGCACCTTCTTGTTACAGCGCCTGATTGCTGAACATCCCCACCTCTTTGAGATTGTGCAAAATAAGATGAATCAGCTCGCCCCACTTGCAGATCAGTTAACACAGGAAGGAATAGGAGAAAAAACACATAGCGCATTCGGAAATACACTTGATGCCACAATGGCCTTTTCTATGAAACAGCTATCGGTAAGGATGGACATCCTTGCACGCGCAAAAGGAAAAGACATCAACGAGATTTACCGTACTTCTGAATCCGATGTTGGCGTTCTTTAAAGTAAAGGAGGAAGAGCTATGTCAGTAAACGTAGAAATAAAGTCATTTCCGCTTTTTATTAATGGAGAATGGTCTCCTTCAGAAAGTGGTCAACTGTTCGAGGTGATGAATCCTGCTACTGGAGATGTAATCGCAAAAGTAACGAGCGGTAACGCTAAAGATGTTGACCGAGCTGTAGAGGCAGCATCCAAAGCATTCGATAATGAAGAATGGCGGGAGATGCCTCCAAAAGAGCGATCGAAAGTCCTTTACTCCATCGCTCAGAAAATCATGGAAAATGCAGAAGAACTTGTTGCCTTAGAAGCGCTCTCTTCAGGTGGCACCGTTAGAAGACTTGGATCCAATGACATCATTCAGATGGTGGATCTATTCCAGACTCTCGGTAAATTTGTGCTCGATTACACCTATTCAGAAACACTGCCATCTCCTCCGTTTCCAGGACCAGCTCATAACTTTATCTGGCGTGAGCCAATCGGCGTCTGTGCCGCCATAACGCCATGGAACATGCCTATGCTTATTGCAACGTGGAAGATCGCACCTGCGCTTGCCATGGGGAACACCATCGTTATTAAACCAGCGAGTTATACACCACTTACAACGCTCCGTCTCGCTGAAATTATTTCTGAAATAGTTCCCAGAGGAGTGATAAATGTTGTCACGGGTAGTGGAAAAGACGTTGGTGAACCACTCGCTACGCACCCCAAAGTCGATAAGATAGCTTTCACTGGTTCTACTGAAGTGGGACGTCACATTATGAGTTTAGCTTCTAAAACAGTGAAGAACACAACGCTTGAACTTGGTGGGAAATCACCTTCCATTATCCTGGATGATGCAGATCTTTCAATCGCCCTTCCTGGCAGTCTGTTCGGTGTCTTCCTTCACTCTGGTCAATTGTGCGAATCCGGAACGAGACTCTTTGTTCCAGATAAACTGTATGATCAGGTAATCGATGGACTCAAAGAGCTTTCTGAGAAGCTTGTGATTGGGAATCCAATTGATCCGGCGACAGATATGGGTCCGGTGGTTTCTGCTACGCAAAAAGAAGCTATCTTATCTTACATTGAGAAAGGTAAGCGGGAAGGGGCTCGTCTTATATGTGGCGGGAATGAAGTTAACGTGAAGGGCTGTGAGAAAGGACATTTTATTTCTCCAACAATTTTTGCCGATGTCACGAACGACATGACGATCGCCCAAGAAGAAATCTTCGGGCCTGTGCTTTCTGTTATCCGGTATAGCGATGTTGATGATGCCATCCGTATGGCGAACGATACGATTTACGGACTAGCAGCAGGTGTTTGGTCAACTGATGTGAATAAAGCCTATAAGGTCGTAAGAAAACTGCGTGCCGGTGTTGTTTGGATAAATGATTGGCATATGCTCAGAAATGATGCACCGTTTGGCGGATACAAACAAAGTGGCATTGGTAGAGAAATGGGCAAGCATTCTCTTGACGCATATACTCAGGTGAAGCATGTGCACACCTCCATGGTGCCAGAAATCGAACGGAGAAATTGGTACAGTCTTCTCTTTTCTAACCAATCTTAATAAAGGAGGTAAAACCGTATGACATTAACATATTCTCAATATTTGCTTCGAACGGCCATTCATAGCGGGGCAGGCACTCGGGCACTTGTACCCGATCTGTTCAGAGGACTTCAAGCAAAGCGTGTGGTTCTCTTTAGTGACCACGGACTTGAAAAAGCTGGTGTCGTTGAAAAGATCAAAGAGATATTCGATCTGACACCACATGGGACTGGCCCTGAACTTGCAGGGATTTATCTTGATATCAATCAAGATGCAGGGAGTCATGATGTTAATGCAGCGCTTAAATTTGCCAGGGAAGTAAGTGCGGATGGGCTACTCGCTGTTGGCGGTGGCAGCGTGATGGACACCGTAAAAGGGGTGAAATACGCCCTTCACAACGGATTAACAGATATTAAAGAAGCTATTCCAGGAGGACTTCTCTATTTATCCTGGCCAGAGGCCACTCATATACCAATTCCCCACATCTCGATCCCTACAACCGCTGGTACAGGATCAGAGGTATCTCCTATTGCCGTGATTTATAACGAAGAAATCAAGATGAAGACAAACATTATTCATCCATTTATTAATGCCGATATGGCTATATTGGATCCAGAATTGACAACGGGATTACCACCTATTATTACGGCTTTTACTGGATTTGATGCGTTAACTCACGCAATTGAAGCATTCGCCTCACCATCAGCCACATCGCTAACTGATGCTTATGCCCTCCAATCTATTCGCTTGATTGAGTCACATCTCTCAACTGCCGTCAACCAGGGAGATAACCTCACAGCACGTATGGAAATGCTCCAAGCGAGTATGATGGGTATAACGGCATTTAGCTTCGCCCTTAATGCCATTCCTGTGCATAATTTTGCGCATGCGTACGGAGCTCTTTTCCGCATTCCACACGGCCTTGCGAATGCCGTTTTTCTTCCGGTTGTAATGGAAATGCTCCCTGATCTCTATCTCCCAAAAATAAAGGAACTTGCTCGTGCCCTTCATTTAGAGACAACCGGCAAGAATAATGACACGTTGCTACAAGCTGTCATTCATAAACTAAAAGAAATGCAGCAGAACGTTGGTCTTCCAGCTAATTTCAAAGATTATGACATTAAGCTTGATGCACTTGACGCTACAATCGCAGCGGTAAAAATGGATCCTGCTGCTCTCAATTATCCACTTCCACCAGAATTAATTCGCGCAGTTGGCGAGCGCGTCATTCATTCCCAGAAGGTATTCGTATAACGAAAGAACCGTGAAGCTTAAGCTTCACGGTTCTTAGTATGCAAGTCCGATCGATTCTCGAATGTAGAGATGATCTGTTACGGTATGAAGCATAAAATCAGCTACATCTGATCGAGCGATGCGACGTCCGCCTTTTGGAATGCCACTTCGCGCTTTCCGATACTCTCCAGTCCGATCATCATTCGTTAATCCCATTGGACGAGCCACTGTCCACTCTGCTTCACTTGCAGCAAGAAGGTCGACTGCTCTTCGATGATCAGCAAGGACGTTCTGCAACAGCTTGCCTGCAACAAACCCTGTCACTCCAGGAATCTCTTTATTAATCCCAGCAGAAGCCATATAAACGATCCGCTTTACATCATGAATGCTCATCGCATCGAGGATATTTGCCGTCATTGTAGAAAGATCTGTTGTTTTTCCAAGTCCATTAGCACCCAAACATGAAATAATGGCATCAACGTCAGAAGTTATCGCCTGCTTCACATCAGCTGACTGCATCGCATCGCCAATTTCAACTGATAAATTTTTGTGAGTCGTTTCAAGTTTTGAAGGTGTTCGAACAAATGCAGTGACGGTATGGCCCGCTGCAATGGCCTGTTTCACAAAAGCATTTCCTGTACCGCCTGTAGCTCCGAATACAATTAGTTTCATGAGTACGACCTCTCCCTCTATTCAACGATCTTTATCTTTTTATCCCCGTTAATAGATATCAGTGAAACGCAAATACCCTATTTAATTTTCTTTATGAAAACAACCTTAAGATAGTTTCCTTCACGAAACTCTTTAATCGTACGAAAATCTTCAGGTAGTGTAAATTCTTCTAGCAGCTCATATTTACCGTTCGTTTCTTTAAATGCCTGATCAACAAACCCTTTAAACTTCTTCATATCATAGCCGCTATAGTTCGTTGAAGCGACAATCACACCATTATCTTCCGTAATTGAAATCGCATCTTTCAACAGATCTTTATAATCTTTAGCAGCACTAAATGTATGTTTCTTAGAACGTGCAAAGCTTGGAGGATCAAGAACCACCATATCAAAAGATAAATTCTTTTTAACGGCGTACTTAAAATATTTAAATACATCCATCACGAGGATGTTTTGTTCTTCATAATCAATGTCGTTAACGCTAAACTGCTCGATCGTCTTATTCAAGCTTCGATTAGCAAGATCAACGCTTGTAGTACCCGTCGCGCCACCTTCAACCGCAAATACCGAGAAAGCACCTGTGTAGGAGAACGTATTTAATACTGTTTTCCCCTTCGCGTATTGATCACGGATTAACTTTCGAACAGGGCGCTGATCAAGAAATACTCCAACCATGGCACCTTCATTTAAATACACAGCAAAGTTCACACCATTTTCTTTCACAATTAGCGGGAATTCGCCGCGTTCTCCTTCAACAAAATCATCATCTTCTACATATTGACCTTTCGCGTCAAAGCGTTTCTTCTCATAGATACCTTTAAAATCCACAAGCTGTTTTAACGCCTCTACTACAACATTTTTAAACGAATATATCCCTTCACTGTACCAGTTAATAAGATAATAACCGTCGAAATAATCGATGGTTACGCCTCCCAGGCCATCTCCCTCCCCATTCACCACACGAAATGCCGTTGTTGTTGGATCTTCAAAGAACGAAGTACGATGACGAAGGGCTTGCTGGATTTTCCTCACAAAAAAGTCCTGATCAATTGCTTCTTGTTCATTTTGTGAGAGCACCCAGCCATACCCCTTGTTTTGCCTTCCATAATAGCCTCTTGCAATAAACTGACCTTTCTCATCTTCTAGTCTTAGAATCGTCCCTTCTTCTTTCAAGACGTCTGCATTCACAATCGCTTCCTTGAATATAAGGGGATATCCTTTAAAAAATTTCTTTTGATGCTTTGCTTGCACCTGCACGCTTCGTTCGTTCCTCATCGTGTCATCCTAACTTTTCGAGTTTTTTTAATCTGCTTGCATTATATCACGTAACCTACCTGCTCCATAAACCGAACTTCCCTCTGGATAATTGGATTGATTCATTCAGAAACTAACGACGAAAGGTGGTGATGAATGGTGAAAACGAAAACAGGAACGGATATTGAGACAGTGAAACGTCTTAATGCAAATTCAGGCCTTACCTATAACCAGGCAAAAGAAATGTTGGCTAAAAAGATGAAGAAAGAAAAGAGTTAATTTCATTGAAACCGTGAAATGAGACGAATCATGCGCTTATCGTTTACAATAAGCTGGTGCTTTACTAACGCATCAGGAGGGTTTTAATGAACGAGAAAACAACTTCAAGCTATTTCAAAACCATTCTTCTTTTAAGTGTGGCGGTCTGGCTTGTTGTCATGAATACAACAATGTTTAATGTTGCTTTACCAAATGTATTAACTGAATTTAACCTTTCCCCTGCAGATGGCGCCTGGATTGTGTCTGGATACTCCATTATCCTCGCAATTTTCACGATTACGTATACTCGTCTATCGGATTATCTACCGATCAGACGCCTCTTAATTGCAGGGATTGTCATATTTGGACTCGGATCAGTTCTTGGCTTCTTTTCAGAGACATTTCCACTACTATTAGCTGCACGTCTTTTACAAGCAACCGGAGCAGCTGCAATTCCTGGACTATCTATGGTGTTTGCGGGACGATTCATTCCATTTTCAAGTCGCGGACGGGCGATGGCCATGATTGCTTCAGCATCATCTCTCGGGTTCGGACTTGGCCCTGTTGTTGGGGGCGTCGTAACGGAGTATCTTGATTGGAATTATCTTTTCACTGTAACTTTATTTGTAGTTTTACTCATACCAATTCTCTTTCGTCGTCTTCCGGAAGAGGAGGTTCGTAAAGGAAGCTTTGACATTATAGGAGGACTATTGACAGGGGCTACTGTTACAAGCTTTCTACTCTATATTTCAACTTTTAATTGGCTGTTTTTAGCTCTGGGCATTATCGTAGGCGGACTCCTCTGGCTTCGAATTACAAGAACAGATATTCCTTTTATTCAACCGTCTCTTTTTAAAAACAAAGGATATCGAAAGCTATTGTATATGAGCTATCTTGGGTTCACAACCCACTTTGCCATTTTACTTCTTATGCCACTCATGCTTCAGAACGTTTATGAAAAAGGACCTTCTGTCGTAGGGTATATTATTTTTCCAGGCGCCATGCTTTCAGCAGTTGCCGCTATTTATGTTGGAAGACTACTTGATCGATACGGAAACATGAAAGTGATTTATCTTGCTCACGGTCTGCTTCTCATCTCCACCGTGATTTTCTACTTCCTATCACCTCTAAATGAATTCATGATTATGATTGGCTATATGTTCACAAGTTTCGGCTTCTCAAGCCTTTCATCTAGTACAACGAACGAGGTGTCGCGCATTCTTCCTTCTGAAGAGATCGCCACTGGCATTGGTATGAAACAGCTCATACAATTTGTTGGGAGCGCCTCAGGATCTGTAGCTGGTGGGATCATGCTTGAACTTAACGGATTAACATATAGTACAGAATCATTCCAGCTAACGTATATCTTCTTATTTATCTTAATGGCACTATCAGCCATCATCATGTGGATATACGCCCGCAAATTGAAAACCTCAGTATAGATCATCTAAGCACTAGGAGACTAAATAACCCACCTCATGATGAGGTGGGTTATTGATTCGACAGGAATCGGGGAGTGCCTGTCACTCGCTATGTTTCAATCCCTTATTCCAAATAAGCGGTAAGATAAACGCAAGAACAAGGAGATACGCCCAGGTACCGAATGGAACTTTGGTTAGTATGAAGTGTACGACCCAGAATACAGGGATCAATAACGCAAACGGGATAGTCTTCCAACCATCACTTTGCCCGGCTGATTCAAAAGGCTCCGAAAAAGGAAGCGTGCCTTTCAATATTCGAAAACAAATGACGCTATAAATAAGAGCGATTAAGCATACGATGATCAAATCTGGAATAATTCGAACACCGAATAAAAAGGTATAAATCGCACTGATAGCCACAAACACAGGTGCAAATAGGCGAAGTAGAAAAGCCTTTAACGTACCCTTAATAATCACTCCAGAATTTTGTATAGGTGTGACATGATAAATCCATGACCCTTTACTTTTACTCGAATATTGAAGCATGATCACTATTCCCGGAACCATCATCATGCTCGCATAAATCGTTAAATAGGAGTTACCTGAAGTAAGGGCTTCAAATGACTGCCCAGCAGAATAGCTATTATACAGAAAAACAAAAGGAAAGATCATAGCAAACCCAAGAGAAGGATAGATCTTCAGTTTTAAATCACGTTCATTCTTTAGCATTCTCCCCGCAAATTGATAAAACGCATGCTCTTCTCTGCTTCGCGTGATAAGTGAAGCCAAACGTTCCATTCCCTTAAATGTCTTCTTTTTCGATGGGCCAGTCTGATCGATGAGCTTAAGAAGGTTCTTCTCAAACGTAGGTAACAATGATAAATATAGCCACAGAGCGATTAGTGGTATCAAAATAGCTAATGCGATAAAGATATAGTAATAAGCTCCGTTAGCCCCATTCAACACTACAGCAAACGGTGCACCAAACCAAACTGGCGGTAAAAGGAGATTCCACCATGTTGGTGAAAAGCCTACCTGTAATCCCGCAAATTCAAAAGCACGAGCAAGTACTTGATAACCGACTACGATGGTGATCGATAACCCTATTTGCACATAATTAATGACATCTCTTAAGCGTTCTCCGCCAAAAAATTTTAAGATGATGTAATACAGCAGCGCTGTCAGCGCCACAATTAACAAATCACTAAAAAACACTGTAACGACAAATAACACTCCAAATAAAATTCCATACTGCACAGTTCCTACAATAAGTGGAACAACAACAATCGCAGCCGTTAAGAAAAATAAATATATCGTAACGTGGACAGCCCGTGCTGCACTAATCGTTCGACGATCGACAGGTCTTGTGCCAATAACCGTTTGGTCTCGAACGTCTAAAAGAACAGAAGAGAAATCTGAAATCATCGCCGTCATAATTAAAAACATTAAAACGCCGAAAATCAAGCTCATCTGAAACATAAAATTGTCACCAAAAAACAGGATCGGAATCAACGTTAGCCCAATAAAAGCATAAAACCAGAGTGATTTAAGAAACTGGTTGGAATCTTTCTTTTTGTTCCCACTCATGTTCTGGCTCATTATCGTAGTAGGGCGTCTCCCATCCATCGTTAGCTTTACCTGAAGTATTCGACGCAAGGTTGGATAATCAATATCCAGCCGCTCAAATAGGAACCGAAAGAGGTCAAGAATCTTTAGTGTTGGAAAGTTCTTCATACATCTTCACGCTGCACGATTTGCACAAAATCTCCCGCAAGATTTTGATGCTCATTAAAACCTGTTAATTGATTAAATATCTCCTCAAGTGAGCCCTCTTTATTTTTTTGACGAAGCTGTTCAAAGCTTCCATCCGCAACAATCTTGCCATCATTTAGAAGGAGAATACGGCTACTAATTTTCTGAACGACCTCCATAATGTGTGAAGAGTAGAAAATCGTTTTCCCCTGAGCCGCAAGCTGAGCAAGGATTTCTTTAAATACCATGACACTATTCGCATCAAGACCATTGATCGGTTCATCGAGAAAAAGAATATCAGGGTCATGAAGCAAGCTAGAAATCAGTAAGACTTTTTGCTTCATACCTTTTGAGTAGGATGAAATACGAGATTCATAAACGTCTTCAAGCTCAAACACTCTCATCAGCAATCTAGCTTTATATTCCGCTGTATCAGCATCTAATCCGTAGAGTTCACCTGTAAACGTTAGGTACTCCTGGGCAGATAAGTTATCATAAAGGTCCGCCGATTCTGGAACATACCCGATTCTCTTTTTATAATCAACGCTATTCTTTTTAATATTTTCTCCAAATATCTCAACTTCACCAGCGTAAGTAGCTTCTAATCCGAGCATGATTTTAACAGTGGTACTCTTACCAGCCCCATTCGGACCAATGTAACCAATAATTTGCCCTTCATAAACATCAAGATCAATATTATCTAGAACGAGCTTTTCTCCGTACCACTTCGTCAATCCTTTCAAAGAAAGTACTTTTCCCGGTCCGTGTTCCATACAATCCCCTCCATATGTAAACTTCTACTTATTTCTACGAAACGTACGATAAAAGGTTTCATCCTGTCCACAAACCCTTTAGGTAGTATAATCAGGTCCTTTCACACCGAAAATTCATTTCGTCAAAAAAAAGACGATGATACTCACATCGTCTTTTTGAACTATTCGCCCTCTCTACTTAACATTCGATTGGCCTTCTTTGTCAGCCCATAGCCTTTGGAGATCTTAAGCAGCAAGCCGTCTTTCTCCATGTATTTGATCCCTTTGACAACATGTTTTTCTTGCCAATTCTGTAAAAGACCGAACACCTCATTTTCATGTAGTCTTTGTGCTCGTATCGCATTTGTTGCTTGTCCGGTAAAGACTTTTGAGAGCACATGAAGTGGCTCATTTTCATGCCCGATAATGAAGTGAAGCAATAACTTCATCTCGCCAATTGTCATCGTATGTTGCTTTACATTCATGTACTCTTCCTCATTCGAAGGGACATTTTGACTGATTGACTTTACTTTTTCCAGGTAGTCTCGAACAAAGGTGATTTCTCTTTGATCCAAATCCGGAAAAACTGTCCGAGGCTTAAAAGGTGCTATGGTATCGGTTAATACATGGGAAAACCAAATAAGTGGTGAGCCTGCTCGATCTTCTGGCAGTCTCACGCTTTTGAGCTGCTGATAAACCGTAACCGTAGATGGCGCTTCAAATAAAGCAAGTTCTTCTTCTGATAAAGTATGCTGAACTTGTAGCACTTCAGCATAAAGCGGTGCATACGGCTTGAATGCTTGAATCGCTTGAGACACTTCCTCTATTTTTTCTACTAAACGTGGAGTCTTGTCTACCATTTCATTGAATTGTCGTTCAATCGTTCCGATACGTTTCTTCGCACGGTCAATGTCAATTTCCTCGTTAAAATGGACAAGGTTTTCCTCTATATCATAATAAATCGCATATCCGCAGGCCTCACAATAAAATTCAACATCACCACTAGAAGGGTGAAGCATCATCTTCTTCTCATGATGACAAACTCCCTTTTCGGACCATAACCATTCATCTGGAACTTCGCGGTAAGGTCTCATCACAATGTCGACTCGGTGTCGCCAGTAAGCAAGATCTTCAGGAGAATTTAAAAGGGAGATAAGAGGCGAGTGATTCATCCTTTCAACCGCTTTTACAACGTTTTCTTTCTCTCTAGCCAATTGAAGAAACGGATGAAGTTGATACGCCTCTATAATGCGCTCTTCCCATTCTACACGAGACTTTTCAGCTAACTCCGCGCAAAAAAGGTAATCTCGAATAACCCG
Organism: Anaerobacillus sp. QJM3NY_32; assembly: GCF_056173645.1. Taxonomy (NCBI): domain Bacteria; kingdom Bacillati; phylum Bacillota; class Bacilli; order Caryophanales; family Bacillaceae; genus Anaerobacillus; species Anaerobacillus sp. QJM3NY_32. The sequence continues at coordinate 4,282,529 of NZ_CM149684.1, forward strand.
ATCGAGATGACGATCAAGATCTTCCGTTGATAACTGTAAATAAAACTCTTGATAAGTAGAATTGTTATGGATGGGGAGGCCATGCATCGGTGAAAAAGTTTGCCACAATAATTGCTTTGGTTTGATAAGATGTGGGTAAAGCTCATCTTCTTTATTTAAAGGAATAGGTAAAACGGCTTCGTTTTCCTGTTCAAGAAACGTTTGCAACTTCTGCTTCTCTTCCTGGGTAAGAGCGCCAACCTTCCGTTTCACATGTTCGTGAAGACGATGAATCATGCCTTTTTGTACTTTCTGACCTACCGTTCTAATTCGTTTATTTTTCTTTCCCATTGGGACAAACGCAAACATCGGATAGGCATCAAAATGATAAGTATGATGTTCAACTGTCATTATGCAAAACCCGCTTTCTGTCTTTCAGCTGTTTATCCAACAGTATACGGCGGAATTTGGTATGGAAACAACCTTACAGCATGCAAAAAAACACATTCAGAGGAGGGATACATTTGTACGGCGCGGGGTATATAAAGAGAAAATAGAAATTGAGGAGCACTACAATTGAAGAAACGATCATGGTATCGCAAAAAACGTTGGATGATATTCATTATATTTTTAGTTATTTATGTAGGCGTTATCACTTATCACCGCTTCAAGCCTTTACCTGAAGGCGTATCCTACGCAGGTGAAGTTCATCAAATAAATGATGAAGACATCGAGTTTCTTTTTGACTTAACTTACGACAAAAAGGAGAAAGAAGTTTATGATCATAGTATTTTTGATGAAATCAACAGTACGATTCAAGAAGCCGATGATTTCCTTATTTTAGACCTTTTCTTATTTAACGGATACACGGATGGGAAAAGAGATTATCCAAAAATCAGTGAAGACTTAGCGAATACAGTAGTTGAAGTAATGAAGGCGAAGCCTAACCTGAAGGTTGTCCTCATTAGCGATGAAGTGAACACAACATATGGGTCTCACGAGGCTGACCAAATAAATAAAATTAAGGAAATGGGCGCCGAAGTTATTTTCACTGATCTTGATCGGCTGCGAGATCCAAACTTATTTTATTCAGGGCTTTGGAGAATGGGGATCACCTGGTTTGGGCAAGAAGGCAAAGGATGGCTTCCAAACCCAATGGCACCTTCAGCACCAAAAGTCACTGCACGATCTTATCTAGAATTGCTTAATGTGAAAGCGAACCATCGTAAAACGGTGACTACAGAAGATGCGGGTATTATCATGTCTGCAAATCCTCATGATGCGAGCGGTTTTCATTCTAACATTGCCTTTAAAGTGAAAGGCGAGATTCTAAATGACCTTATCGAAACTGAAAAAGCAGTTGCCGCCTATTCTGGAGGAAACGTATCGTCATTTCCAGACACTAAGTTGACCGATGAGAGTCCCGAGGCTGCTTCTAATGTTAAAGCTCAAATTGTGACAGAAAGTAAAATTCAGGATAGTGTTGTGACAGCTATTGATGATGCCAAAAAAGAAGAGCTGATCTATATTGGAATGTTTTATCTGGCAGACCGGGATATCGTTGATGCGCTTGTTGACGCAACCGAACGAGAGGTCGACGTACGTCTCGTACTAGATCCCAATCAAAATGCCTTTGGACAGCAAAAAATCGGCTTACCTAACCTTCCTGTGACAGCTGAGCTAGAGAAACAAGGAAGTGAGCATCTTACAATCCGCTGGTATGACACAAATAAAGAGCAATTTCACACAAAACTATTGTATATAAAAGGAAATAAAGAGAGCACAATCATCGGTGGATCAGGCAACTATACCTCTAGAAACCTGGATGATTACAATATGGAAACGAATATTCATTTAAAAGCACCTAACGATATTAAAGTCGTCCAGGATGTTGACCGCTATTTTGAGCGAATTTGGTCAAATAAAGATGGAACCTATACAGCTGACTACGAAAAATATCAAAACTCTCTTTCCCCCTATAAATATGTCATGTATATTCTTCAAAAATTATTCCAAGTAACCACATATTAACTATCATTAAAAATCCCCGGGAAAAATTTCCCGGGGATTTTTAGGTTACCTTGTTCTTCTTTTATTTCGCATTTTCTTTACAATCGGATAAATAATGGGACCGTATTTAATCGCTTTTTTAATCAAATTTCTCATAAAAGGATACCCTCCTCTAGTACTATCCTTTATTCCCGATTTCTTATTACCTAAACGAAAGATTAGAGGAGATTCAACGGACTGGAGAGAAATAGAAAATAACCAGATAATTAGGAGGACGATTTCTCTTATGATCAAACAGGTGAGCCAAATAGCGATTCCCGTCAAAAAGATGGAGCGAGCGGTCCAATTCTACAAAGAGCATTTGGAACTTAAATTATTATTTGAAACAAATCAGATGGCTTTTTTTGATTGTAATGGGCTGCGCTTGCTACTAAGTATTCCAGAGAAAGAAACTTTCGCACATGCAAGCTCAGTTCTTTATTTTGAAGTAAGTCATATTGAGAAAAGCTACGAACGTTTAATGAAGAATGGGGTGATTTTCATTAGTAAACCTCACCTAGTTGCGAAAACAGATGACGTTGAAACGTGGATGGCGTTTTTTGAAGATAGTGAGCAAAACACACATGCCATCATGAGTGAAGTGCTAACAAAATAAAGAAAGGATGCCGGTGGCATCCTTTCTTACTTGAGTTCTAAACCTTACTTAATCTTCATCTTTTACATCTGGATCTTCTGGAAGCGGCTCATTGGCTTCTTCTTCTAATTGTCTCTTCATTTTTTCCAGCTGTTCAAAATGAGTATTAAACTGCTCTTTATATAGCAAATATTGCTCACCATCAAAAATGGTGCGAACGCGCTTCTCTCGAATGAGCGTTTCGATATAGGATTCTGGTAAAGATAAATATTCTGCCGTTTCTTTAATAGTGAGGTACATGCGCCTGCCTCCAATATACGTCATTACGTCTCAAGTCTTATTCCAATTTAATACTCTAGATGATGTTTAGATGACTTGAACTACTATAAGATTACCATAGGGAATAGCATAACGACGGAAACTCGGGGAGGAAATATAGTGAGAAGTGGATTTATGGTCATTGTTGGGTTGCTTGCCGTAGGGGCGGTTTTATTAATTTTATTTGAAAACACCTCTCTTTTTGCACGAGGAAGTGATGAGAACAGCATTGAGTTAAGTGAAAGAATTAATCAAGTTAGTATTTTGACGCACAGCAGTGATATGAACATAGTCACTGAATCACGTGATGATGTGAAAGCAACCTTAAATGGTAGTGGAGAGCTTTCGGTGAGAAAGAAGGGAAATGCGATTGAAGTTGAAGTGAAGCGAAAGTGGTATAAGTTTTTTAACTTTAACGGGGGATCAGATGTTACTGTTTACCTCCCAGAAGACTTTAAACACGATCTCAAGCTTGAGGTTGGCTCAGGAAGTGTTGTCTTCAATAATGAAGAAAATCCTACCATTTTAAACGAAGTAGATATTGATATGAGTTCGGGTGATGTTGAACTTTCCAACCTGGAAACAAAAAGCTTCGAGCATGACGGCTCATCTGGTCGTCTTATCATTGATCGACTTTCAACCGAAAAGGGAAGCTTTGATATAAGTTCTGGAGACGTGATTTTAACCCATTATTCTGGCCCACTTGAGGGAGAAATGTCATCAGGTGACATGAAAGTTCAAATGGATCAGTTAACAGGGGATGTATCGTTTGACCTTAGTTCAGGTGATGTTGATTTGGACCTTCCGGACAATGCTGATTTCACATTGGATAGTGAGGCAAGCAGCGGGGACATCTCAACCAAATTCACTTTAGAAGAGCAGACGATTAGCAATAAGGAAATATCAGGAGTACATGGTTCAGGGAAGTATCACGTGAAGATATCCCTTTCAAGCGGAAGCGCCAGCGTTTATTAAAAAGGAACACCTGCTTTCCAATAGGATGGCAGGTTATTTTTGAGTTTTCAATGGAAAATAAACGATTTGGTTTACTCGTCGGTTACTATAACGGCATTTATCATTTCACATCACCAAATTATTTCCATGAAAATATTCCTTAACATGTTCTAGGTAATATTTATAGCCCTGCCTTCGTAATTATACTCGGTGGAACGCTCATTACCATTATAGGAATCTTGAGCATTCTCTTCATTCAGAAATCAGAAACAAAGCATAAAAAGCAAGCTTACAAAATACCTCGCTATAAAGAAAAAAACCACTTTTCAGCTCTACTGAAAGGGCGCCCTATGATGACCAATCCGATTGGTCACCACAGGGCGTAAATGAGTCTAATATCAACAACATTCAATTACATAGTCTTTAAAATAAGAGATTTTTTTGCTAAAAATCTTGATTGCCTTCGAGGAGCGGAATACGTGATTTGTATCTCTCAACCAATGCCTGATTCGATTCATCTGACCCGTCTACATTCCCGCTCTTAAACACAGGAGGAGTTATTCCCCGTTCAATCAACTGATGAATAGTTTCTACAGTAATACCGTTCAGGATCCCCATTCCTATAACGGTAGAGATTGAACCAAATGAGACTTGATTCTCTGTATCTTGAATCACCGCATCACCCACCTCAACATGGTTATCAATCACTTGATCTACTACATCGTACAAGTACTTTCCTTCTTTGTGACGAGATGATTGTCCATTTGAAGCTTTTCGTGAGGTTAAGCCGATAACGTACGCTCCTCTTTCTTTACTAAGAAGGGCAACATCAATCGGAACCGGGTTACGACCTGACGTCGATACAACGATCACTACATCGCCTTTTTGAATATCCTGGTCCGCCATGAATTCCCGGGCTAATCCATTCGTTCGCTCTAGAGCAGAAGATCTCGTTCCGCCTCTATGGAGCATTAAGTCTTCAATAAAAATAGGACGAACTGGCACAAGCCCACCTGCACGGTAAAAAACTTCTTCCGCCATCATGTGAGAATGTCCACATCCAAATACATGAATGATTTTTCCGTTTTCGATGCTATCAGCTAGAGCGACTGCTGCTCGCTCGATAGAAACGGCTTCTTTCTCTTCAATTACTTGAAGGGATGTTCTAATTTTGTTGAAGTAATCATGAAACAAATGAACGCCTCCTCAATGAAATTAACGCTTAAGTGTAATCATAAATTTATACCGATCTGCTCTGTACGAAGACTTCACTACTTCAAGCGGTGTATCATCCGCTAGTTTCGTATTCCTCTGAATGAGCAGTATCGGTGCTCCTTTTTGTATATTTAGGTATTCTGCCTCCTGCTGAGTTGCTACAGAAGACTCTAACACTTGGGTCGCTTCCTCAATCTTGATCGCTAGCTGATTTTCAATGTGATGATATAAAGAGTGCTGTACAGTTTCTTCCGTCAACCCTTTTACAAGGTTAGCCGAGATGTACGTCTTCTCAAGTGCCATTGGGATACCATCAGCAAGTCTGACCCGTTTAATTTCGTAAACAGGTGCGTGATCCTGTATTTTTAACTGCTCCGATATATAAGGTGGAGCAGGTACAATTTCAAACCCTACTAGTTTACTACTTGGTTCCATGCCACGTGATTTCATATCTTCGGTAAAACTTGTTAACCCCATCAGCTGTTGCTCAATTTTTTTCTCAGCAACAAAGGTACCTACTCCCTTTTGTCGATAGAGGTAACCCTCATTAACCAGCTCTGTAATGGCCTGTCTTACTGTCATGCGACTAATGCCAAAGCGCTCTGCATATTCTCGCTCGGATGGAAGCGAATCTCCTGGGGTTAACTCGCCTCTTTCAATCAGTCCTTTTATCCACTCAACTAACTGATAATAAATAGGTAATGGGGACGTCTTATCAATCATCGGAAATAACTCCTTTCAGCGCACTGTTACGCCTGATAACGCTTTTTTATCAGCAATAATTGTAACATGAGAATGCCTGTTTAACACCGATGCAGGAAAGGATTCGTCCACTTCACCTTCCACCAATTTCCTCATTGCCTCATTTTTGGCTTCTCCTGCAACAAGTAGCAAAATCTCTTTGCTTTTCATGATGGTTGCAATCCCCATCGTAATAGCTTCATGTGGTACTTCGGTAATATCGTTAAAAAAACGAGCATTGGCTTCTCTAGTAGATTGAGCTAGCTGAACTATTTGTGTTGTAGCTTCAAAAGAAGTCCCAGGCTCATTAAATCCGATATGCCCGTTACTACCCATTCCGAGTAGTTGCACATCAATTCCACCTGACTCTTTAATGCTTTCTTCATATGTTTTACATTCATCATTAAGATCAATCGCCGTACCATTTGGAAGATGTATATTCTCACTTGGAATATCGATTTTTCCAAAAAGTTTCTCATACATGAAAGCATGGTAACTGTTCGGATTATCAGCTGAAAAACCGACATACTCATCAAGGTTATAAGTAGTGATCTTCCTGTAGGTAGTATGATTTCGTTGATGATCCTGAATTAAATGCTTATAAGTCCCTTGCGGAGTTCCTCCAGTCGCAAGTCCCAAAACCATACTTGGATGTGTATGAATTTTATCAATAAGATAATTCGCTGCCAGTTCACTCATATGCTCATAGTCATGTGCTTCAATGATTCTCATTTTCTACATCTCCTTTATTCGTATATGCAAGATGTCCACTACAAAATGTCATCATTACTTCTCCATCATTGGATCGTAAGAAAAAGTCTGCGTCTTTTCCCACGGCAAGGCTTCCTTTTCGATCAAAAACACCAAGCTGTTTCGCAGGATTTTCCGATGCCATTTTTATTGCGTTTTCAAGAGTGCAGCCCGTAAAAGCCTGGATGTTAGCAAGTGCATCCTTCATTTTCAGCACACTACCTGCCAAAGTTCCATTATCTAATAGCGCTTTACCATCTTTCACCTCAACATCTTGTCCACCCAAATCATAGCGACCATTTTTTAGACATTTGGCTCTCATCGCATCGGTGATTAGAATCATCCCAGCATCTGATTTTTGAAAATAAGCTAACTTAATCATTTCAGGTCTTACATGATACCCATCTGCAATCACTTCTGTTTTCAACTGCTTACTTAACAGAGCAGCACCTGCTACACCCGGTTCACGATGATGGAGACCTCTCATCCCATTATAGAGGTGGGTAACGTGAGAGGCACCACATTCAACTGCCTCCATGACCTGCTCATATGTGGCATCGGAATGACCAATTGAAGCCACAATACCTCTTTCTGTTAAATATCGAACAAGTTCCATGCCACCTTCTACTTCAGGTGCCAGGGTAACTAGCTTAATCGTGTTGTTTGCTAGTTTATTCCAAGCTTTAAACACATCCACATCTGGTCGCTGCATGGCAAGTAGTGGCTGTGCACCAGCCCGCTTACTATTAAGAAATGGACCTTCTAAGTGAATGCCAAGTACTTCCGCATGTCCTGGTTGTTGTCTCTCCATTAAGTACTCGCCTGCATTCTGAATAGCACGCTCAATCGCCTTTGCTTCCTGAGTAATAGTCGTTGCTAGAAAGCTCGTTGTTCCTTCACCTGGAAGTGCTTTCGAAATAGTATCAAGCGCTTCAGTGGAAGCGTCCATCGTATCGGCTCCATTCACGCCATGAATATGGACATCAATCATTCCAGGAAGCACAGATACGCTTTCATTAAATGAATAGACTTTTTCTTGTCCTGCTATAGTACGTTCATCTGTATGACCTATTTCAATAATTTTACCGTTATCGACTTTAAGATAGCCGTTTTGGATCGTTTGTTCTTCGCTATAAACTGTCACATGATCAATAACAAAACACGCTTCATTCACGATGAGACACTCCTTTTTTCGGTTCATCTTGTTATTAAAATCGTACCACCATTAAGTACAGTTGTCTATACCAGTATGAGCCTAAATTCGTCCTGTACGAGGAAATTGGTATAGACAACTATATTTAGTGCTGTTATGATGAACATGACAATAAAACGTTTTCAAATTTCGAAAGGGGTTGAACGTAAATGCTCGGAGCTTTACAACGTATTGGTAAGTCCTTAATGCTACCAATTGCTGTACTTCCGGCTGCTGCCTTGCTATTGAGGTTAGGGCAGGATGACTTACTCGGTATTCCATTTGTAGCAGCAGCTGGTGGAGCCATATTTGATAATCTCGCACTTATCTTCGCAATAGGTGTAGCCATTGGATTTTCTAAAGACAGCAACGGTGCGGCTGGTCTAGCCGGTGCCATCGGTTACCTTGTTCTTACACAGGGGACTCAAGCAGTGAATGAGAATATTAATATGGCGATACTTGGAGGAATCCTTTCTGGTATCGTTGCGGGACTTCTTTATAATCGATTTCATGATATTAAGCTTCCGACCTGGCTTGGTTTCTTTGGTGGACGACGCTTTGTCCCTATCGTCACAGCAACAGCAATGGTTATTCTAGCAGGAATATTTGGATTTGTTTGGCCTCCGATTCAAGAGGGCATTAATTCGATCGGACAATGGATTATCGATGCAGGAGCACTTGGTGTTGGTGCATTCGGATTCTTAAATCGACTTCTTATTCCATTCGGTCTACACCATGTCCTAAATAGTTTAGTTTGGTTTGTCTTTGGTGATTACAACGGAGCAACTGGAGACTTGAATCGATTCTTTGCTGGAGATCCAACCGCTGGTATATTTATGGCTGGTTTCTTCCCAATTATGATGTTCGGACTTCCGGCAGCGTGTTTTGCAATGATTGCAGCTGCTAAAAAGGATAGAAGAGCAGAAGTAAGCGGAATGTTAATCGGAATCGCATTTGCATCCTTCTTAACAGGGATTACTGAACCAATTGAATTTGCCTTTATGTTCTTATCACCATTATTGTATGGGATTCACGCTCTATTAACTGCCAGTTCGATGGTTCTGGCGTATGTGCTGGATATCCACCACGGCTTCGGTTTTTCTGCAGGAGCCATTGACTTTTTCCTAAATTACGGTTTGGCACAGAAGGCAGGTCTACTACTTGTTATTGGGATTATTTACGGAGGAATCTACTTTGTTGTATTCTATTTCCTCATTAAAAAATTAAATCTCAAAACACCTGGACGCGAAGATGAAGACATGTCATATCCAACAAATGCACCAGCTTCAAAAGAAGACAAATACGATGTAATGGCAGGTCACTTTATCCGAAGCATTGGTGGCATTGATAACATCTCATCTATTGATAATTGTACAACAAGACTCCGCTTACAAATGAATGACATGACAAAAGTAGACGAAGCAGAATTAAAGCGTCACGGTGCTCGAGGTGTAGTGAAAGTTAACAACCGCAACTTGCAGATCATCGTAGGAACTGATGTGGAATTTGTTGCAGATGCAATGCGTGGAACAAATTCACATGCTTCTAGAGAGAGCGACGATCCAACTATCAATTTTACAAAAACGCTAGCTGAGCAAGATTTCGTCATGCCAGTCAAAGGAAAAATTATTCCACTTCAGGAAGTTCCAGACCAAGTATTTTCTGCAGGAATGATGGGGGATGGCTTCGCAATTCTTCCTGAAGACGGTCATTTCGTTTCACCTGTTGATGGTGAGATTATAAGCATTTTCCCTACAAAGCATGCAATCGGCATTAAGTCGAATAGCGGCGTTGAGATATTGATCCATGTAGGAATTGATACCGTCAACTTAAAAGGAGAAGGCTTTACAACACTTGTAAACGAAGGGGATACAGTTAAGAGAGGCGATAAGCTTATGACGGTCGATATAAGTAGCGTCAGACGTTCCGTACCTTCAGTTGCAACTCCAGTCATTTTCACGAATTTACAAAAGTTGAAAATCAAAAAATCCGGAAATATTAATCAAGGCGATAGTGGAATCATTTCGATTGATTAATCGCCAAAAACGAAGAAAGGCAGCGGATATCCGCTGCCTTTCTTTTTTATTTATTCATTTTATCAAGAAATCCTCCGAGCAAATCATCTGCGCTTTCTTCTTCCTCTACCGCTGAACTTTGCTCCTGTTGCGCCTGATCCCAATCAAAATTCATCAAATCATCATCAGAAGACTTGGAAGGTGCTTCAATCGGTTCATAAACGGCTTTTGGCATAGTTCTTTTCGAAACTTCATCTTGCAAATAAAGCGCCTGATCAATATCAATCGAGTTGCTGTTAAAAGATGCAAGGAGTGATGCAGCCCGCACTGGATCAGATAAAATTTGGTAAACGATGTTGCCAAGAAGCGCTTCTGAATGCTCATGCTTAAGCCAATCTCGTTGGGCTTTGCTTAATCCCTTAGGCAAAGGCACAGTAATAGCATCATTATCGCGCCTTATCGTTTGCGTGACACCATCTAACACATACTCCGCAACGCGGCTTGAGAAGTTACGCTTTTCTTCGTCCTTTAACTTCTGAAGCTGCTTTAGAATATGATCAGGTGTATCAGAGGGAAGACGAAATGTAATCGCCTGTCCTCTCTGAATCCCCGTCATCCCCGCCTTTTTCATCAAATCACCCTACTAGTTTTTGACCTTGTTCTTTTCTTCTCTCTTTTCCTGGGGCTTGTCTTTATTATTCTTACGATTAAAGTCAGAGATGAGCTTGTAGTAAGCATTCGACATCATCCAAATGCTTTCTTTTTCATCTTCAAAGAAATCAATATTGTAGCCATCAAGGTTGTTATTCAATGTTTTAAGGTAATCTTTTAGAACAATGGAGCCACCACCAACGAAATAGCAGATTTCAGATTGAGAGTTCTTCTGCCAAACGTTACGAAGATGGCGATATTGCTTCTTAGCTAGTTCTAGTAAAATGCGATCCGTAATATCATGAACGCTTGTACGACTTCCGCGAACCATAATATGATTACGATCGTTTTTCTTCGTAATAATATCTACTACGTCTCGACGGCTGTCGAGCTCCACACCATGCTTAGAGCGTATTTCCTCACGAATGGCTTCTAGTGACTCAGCAACTCCAAGATTAAAGCCCTGCGCCTTATCATCGTCGACATTACGATTCTTAATAACCGCGATGTCAGTAGAAAGACCACCGATATCTTGAATCAAAATACGCTTATCAATTAAGTCTTTATTAATGATGTTTAAATCGCTGTCCATTACAAGATTAATATAAGCAGCAAAACCTTCAGGGTAAACCTTAACTTCATCAAATTTAATATTAACTTTCTTACCTTGGTACTTAGGCGTTACAAGAAATTCTACCTGGTGGACGGATCCTAGAAGTCTTGAGCGATATCCAACATCCTTTCCTTCTTTCACTTCACGTAGTGGAAGTCCTGTACCAAGCGTGTAATTCGCATCTACAACGCCGTTCTGATTTCTGAAATTTGCTGAGTTCTTTGGATCAACAGCATCTAGAGCAAGTGATGCAAACAACATTACAAGAGTTTGATCCTCTTCTGATTTTGCGCTTCCTGGATCTAATTCTGTTGGGTTGTCACTCTTTGTCGCTAGATTGCCAACCCGATAGATCGCGTTGTTATCTTGTAGAGCAGGGGAGTGTACACGAATATGAATGCCATCAAGCGGATCTTTAGTATCCAACTCTTCAATTCCAATTACAGGGCGATCTTCTATATCTCTAGCAATTACGTTTGGTATGTATAGATCAGATTCAAGTTTTCCATAGATTCCTTTTAACGAGTCGTTACCTACATCGACTGCTGCAATTCTTGAATTACTCATAAAATAATCCATCCTTTCATATTTGAAATCTAGTATTTCTACTATTAACTTAAAATTTATAGAAATTTGCAAATGAAGTCAATGAGTCATTCTATCTAGTTTACAAATTTGTGTACTTGTGTACAAATACGTTTACATGTGTACTTTTTCTGTATACACGTAAACAATTATGTACACATCCCTATAAATCAATATGTGTACACCTTTGTGTACTTGCGTACATTTTCCGTTTACAAGTATACAGCTTTGTTTACATGTCTACATTTTATGTATACATATTTTTTGGATTCTGTTTGTCTTTTGAAATGCCCCTATTATTCTTTGCAATCTGTAGATTGTAAGCATAAAAACTATGTATTTAAAATAAAAATGCTAAAGAAATGAAGAGTAAAACAAGCTAGGTCTTTTCTTTAAAGGTACGGAATTAGCAATAGAAAAAGGAAGATGAGAGAACCCAATCCCTCCCCTTCCCTTCAAAAACGTTACATTAATGAGGCAACTCCTGCCCAAAACCATATTTTCAAACCTAACGTAACAATTCCCGTAACTAATCCTGTAACGACAAATCCTTTCTTAAGAGGGTTTTTCTTCGCAATTACTCCAAAAATGATCGCCAAAATTGCCAAAGGATAAGGAATAACTGGCACTAGAAAAAGCACAAGTCCAATAATACCTAACACCATCGAGGATACCGCAAGACCATTGCTCTCTGGTTGTGGAGCTACATTCACATTTCCTTCCATACCGATCCCCCCCTAAAAAATATCTCTTTTTAGAAAACTATTTTTTTACATAATTGAATTTATTAGAGTGGCATTGATTTTATTCCACAAAAAAAGCATGTAGCAATTAATTGCTACATGCTTTTATAGGGATTTTCCCACTAAGCCAAATATAATCAGGGTTTCTCTAGCCAATAATGCTATAGATCCTTCTCTATTTCTTCACAACTTAACTATAAGCGGGCTCACTTTCATTGAGAGCAAGCGTCTGTACTATTGAGGCATTGATTACGTTGAATAATTCAGGATTTTCTCCTAATAACTTGCCATAGGAAGGTATCATTTCTTTAATTTTAGGTTCCCAATCAGGCAACATGTCTGGGAAACATCGCTCGAATATCTCAAGCATAACGTGTACAGCAGTAGAGGCACCTGGAGAAGCGCCAAGAAGAGCAGCAATGGAACCGTCAGAGGAACTAACAATCTCTGTTCCAAATTGAAGCGTTCCTTTTCCTCCACCTTCCGTATCTTTGATTACTTGAACACGTTGACCAGCTGTTACGATATCCCAATCTTCACTTTTGGCAGTTGGAATAAATTCCCGAACTTCTTCCATACGTTTTTCATCTGATAACATAACTTGTTGCACTAGATATTTTGTAAGGCCCATCTCTTTTAAACCGGCAGCCATCATTGTTAACATATTATTTGGCTTAACTGAGCCAATTAAATCCAAATTTGACCCGCCTTTTAAAAACTTTGGTGAAAAGCCCGCAAATGGTCCAAACAACAAGCTTTTTTTATTATCAATATATCTTGTATCAAGGTGAGGAACAGACATAGGAGGAGCGCCAACTTTGGCTTTTCCATATACTTTTCCATGATGCTTCTCAATCACCTCAGGATTATTGCATACCATGAAGAGTCCGCTTACAGGGAATCCGCCAATATGCTTTGACTCAGGAATACCCGTTTTCTGAAGTAGTGGTAGACTACCTCCTCCACCGCCAATAAAGACGAAATCAGCTGTGTGATACTCAAGATTGTCGTTGTCGATATCCTTTACCTTTACTTCCCAGATGCCATCGCTATTTCGTTTAATATCTTCTACGCTATGCTTATAGTGCAGTTCTACATTTTCACCCTCTAAATGCTCAAACAGCATGCGGGTTAACGCTCCGAAATTGACATCTGTACCAGAGTCAATTTTTGTTGCAGCAATCGGTTCATCTGACGTTCTTCCATCCATGATAAGTGGAATCCATTCTTTCAGTTTCTCAGGATCGTCCGAAAATTCCATTCCTTTAAACAATGGGTTAGCTGACAACGCTTCCAATCTCTTTTTCAAAAATTTTACATTATCTTCCCCGTGAACAAGGCTCATGTGAGGAAGAGGCTTGATAAAGTCCTGTGGTTTATCAATCAATTGATTGTTTACTAAATAAGACCAAAATTGTTTTGAAAGCTGAAATTGCTCATTGATTTTGACAGCTTTCTCAATGTCTATCGACCCATCGGTCTTTTCAGAAGTATAGTTTAGTTCACATAGTGCAGAATGGCCTGTCCCCGCATTATTCCATTCGTTAGAACTTTCTTCTCCTGCACTTCCTAGTTTCTCAAACACTTTAACGTTCCAATTAGGTGCTAATTCTGTCAGTAATGATCCTAAAGTCGCACTCATGACTCCAGCACCAATTAAGATAATGTCTTTTTTTTGATTCTTGCTCATGATACCCTTCCTTGTCTCATTTATTTGTAATAAAAAGAATAGGCGCTCATGCTCACATGTCATAAAAAGCAAGGCGACTCTTAGGTACACAACATGTTCTATCTTAATTATACCTTATCATAGTCAATTGTTATAATTGTAGAAAAAATATCTAATAATCTGATGCGTTTTTACTAATTTTTACACGTTATTTGAAGAAAAGAGGCTTGAAAAACAATACAGAAACTAACATCGGAAATTATAAAGTTAAATAAGGTAGGATCATTCTTATTAAAAAAATTTACTATCCCAGGTAGCTTAAAGACCAACTTCTAGCATGAAAAATAAATATTATCCAAGATAGGATTCCTAACAAACCAAATTCTTTTTTGGAATCATACTTACCATTTGCCCCTTTCTCCCCGTTCTTAACCGTGTTAAATCCTGTGTGTTCTTGTCCAGAGGTTATAGAGTTATGATTTATTTCCAAGAGGATCTAATTAAACACAAGACGACTCTTCCCCTTGCACTTTTCATTGAATGCTTTTAAAGTATATAATGGTTAAATTCAGTCTAACTAGTAATGGATAAGATAGAAACATTATTACTTTTTAATTTTGGGAACTTGTTTTCCCTTAAGGAAAGGGTTCAGATATACTATGAAAGATAATTTTTGGCACGAGTTGCCTCGACCATTTTTTGTTCTTGCTCCAATGGAAGCTGTGACGGATGTTGTTTTTCGACATGTTGTGAGTGAAGCAGCGAGACCTGACGTGTTTTTTACAGAGTTCACTAATACTGCAAGCTACTGCCATCCGAAAGGAAAAGACAGCTTAAGAGGACGATTGACATTCACAGAAGATGAACAGCCAATTGTTGCCCATATTTGGGGAGACAAGCCTGAATACTTCCGAGAAATGAGCATTGGCATGGCAGAAATGGGTTATCGTGGAGTGGATATCAATATGGGCTGTCCTGCTCCTAATGTTGCCACTAAAGGGATGGGATGCGGACTTATTCGTCGTCCTGATGTTGCAGCGGAAATCATCCAGGAAGCGAAAGCGGGGGGATTGCCCGTCAGCGTAAAGACTCGCCTTGGTTATACGGAAGTGGAAGAATGGCGGCACTGGCTGAAGCACCTTCTAGAACAGGATATTGTTAATCTTTCCATCCATCTTCGTACGAAAAAGGAAATGAGTAATGTTGATGCGCATTGGGAGCTGATTCCGGAGATCAAGAAACTTCGCGATGAAGTTGCCCCTAATACGCTTCTGACGATCAACGGCGATATTCCAGACCGTCAGAAGGGACTTGAACTTGTTGAGAAGTATGGTGTGGATGGCGTTATGATTGGGCGTGGGATTTTCCATAATCCGTTTGCTTTTGAAACAGAGAAGAAAGAGCATACGAGTGAAGAATTGCTTGATCTCCTTCGATTGCAGCTCGATTTACATGATAAATATTCAGCAGAACTAGAAACGCGTCAGTTTATAACGCTTCGCCGCTTTTTTAAGATCTATGTAAAAGGATTCCGTGGCGCAAGTGAATTAAGGAATCAGCTTATGAGCACGGAATCCACTGATGAAGTGCGTGTTCTTCTTGATGAGTTTAAAGAAAAAGAAAGATCAAATGAAAGTGAAAATTTTTCTATTTCTTGAGTAAAGTTTGAGTCATTTAAACCAAATCGTTCTTAGATTTTTTACAAGAGAGGAGAGCCATTCGTGCTTTTCTCTTTTTTTATAAGACTATGTTATTAAACCATTTTGGTTTTTGCCTCATTGACACCTTGTGATGACCAATCGCATTGAGCAAAAACCAAGAATCAACAGAAGAAAACTGGTCTGGCGTCAATATGGATGCTCGACCGCACTTCTTTAAAGCTTTATCAGATGTAATGGCAGACAACTTATATCTGTTACTTTTAAAAACTTACTATAAATTCCGGTTTCTCCCGGACATTTAAAGTATAATAGACCATATTCTGATAATGCATATAATATTTTTTGGAGAGAATTCTATACATATGACGAAAAACCAAAAACGAGGTTGAAAAATGAGTAAAAAAAGTTTTGCAGAATATCATCTAAGCGAAGAAATAAAAAGAGCACTAGCTGTGCTAAAATACGAAACGCCAACAGAAGTTCAAAGTGAAGTTATTCCATTAGCATTAGAAAATCAAGATCTTGTCGTAAAAGCTCAAACAGGAAGTGGAAAGACTGCTTCCTTTGGTATTCCTATTTCCGATATGATTGAATGGGAAGAAAAAAAACCACAGGCCTTAATTCTTACTCCTACTAGGGAGCTTGCGGTTCAAGTCCGCGAAGACATTACGAATATCGGAAGGTTTAAACGCATTAAAGCAGTGTCCGTTTATGGCAAAGAACCTTTTACGAAACAAAAGGATGAATTGAAACAAAAAACTCATTGCGTCGTTGGTACTCCTGGACGGGTCATGGACCATATTGAACGAGAAACTCTAGCTTTGGATCAAATAAAGTATCTTATCATAGACGAAGCTGATGAGATGCTTAATCGAGGTTTTATCGATAAAGTAGAAGCGATTATGAAAGAGCTGCCTTCAAACCGAGTAACAATGGTTTTTTCTGCTACCTTGCCTAAAGATGTTGAAAATCTATGCCATAAATATATGAACGATCCGATTCAGATTGAGATTGAATCGGACGGGATGACAGCCGATACCATTGAACATTCTTTAATTGAAGTGAGAGAGGAAGAAAAGATCTCACTCCTTAAAAACATCACGGTTGTAGAAAATCCAGACAGCTGCCTCATTTTCTGCAGAACCAAAGAACACGTTGATTCTGTGTATAGCGAACTAGAGAAATCTGGATACCCTTGCGAGAGACTCCATGGGGGGCTAGAACAAGAAGACCGGTTCTCTGTTATGGAAGGTTTCAAACTGGGGAACTTCCGCTATCTCGTGGCTACCGATGTAGCTGCGAGAGGTATTGATATTGATAATGTGACACTTGTTATCAACTACGATGTTCCTATGGAAAAAGAGAGCTATGTACACCGAACAGGAAGAACCGGTCGCGCTGGAAATAAAGGAAAAGCCATTACGTTTTCGACACCTTTTGAAGGAAAATTCATTAAAGCAATTGAAAGGTACATCGGCTTTGAGCTACCAGCTATAGAAGCTCCAAGCCATCTGGAACTGGCTGGAAAAAAAGCAGCTTTCGAAGAAAAACTTAACAGCAGACGAATTGTAAGAAATAATAAAACAGCCCGCATCAATCAAGATATTATGAAACTCCATTTCAACGGCGGTAAAAAGAAGAAAATTCGTGCTGTTGATTTTGTTGGAACGATCGCAAAAATCTCTGGAGTCACTGCAGAGGATATCGGCATTATAACCATCCATGACCATATGTCCTATGTTGATATTCTGAATGGCAAGGGCTCACTAGTTCTACAGGCCATGGAGAATGCGACTATCAAAGCAAAGAAGTTAAAAGTGAGCATAGCCATTAAATAAAATATTTATAGAAATCCTTAAATCCCCCTCATCTTTAAAGATGAGGGGGATATTTGCTTCTATATGAGATTAAAAGAGACATGATGACCCCAGTGTTTGGTCTAGCCAAGTTTAGCTCCTACTGTACTGAATACAATGAGAACAAAGTAATAAGTTTTCTCCGGAAAAACTTGAGATTTTGACTCTATTCTTTTATATCCACATTTACTTATGATACGGTTCGCCTCTATTAATCTTAAACGCACGATAAACCTGCTCAACTAGAATAAGCCTCATTAGCTGATGAGGAAAAGTCATCTTTGAGAAGGAAAGCGTGTCATTTGCTCTCTTGAGAACATCATCACTTAAACCAAGTGAGCCTCCAATAACAAAAGCTACCTTACTCTTTCCATATGTTGCGAGCTGGTCAAGGTCACGTGCTAACTGTTCAGAAGTTTTCATTTTTCCTTCAATAGCTAGGGCAATTACGTGAGCATCAGGTGAAATTTTGCTCATAATGCGATCACCTTCCGCCTTTTTCACCTGAAGCATTTCGGTGTCACTTAGGTTCTCTGGAGCTTTTTCATCTGAGACCTCGATCACTTCTACTTTTGCGAAAGGACCGAGGCGTTTCGTATATTCCGCAATCCCTTGCTTTAAATATTTTTCTTTCAGTTTCCCCACAGTAACAATACTTATGTTCAAAAGTTATCCACACCTATCCTTTTATCTTAAATCCACAACAGATAAACAAGTTATCCACAGAAATTATCCACATATACACATTTTCCATCCACATGTCGTGACCGAATATTAGTTCGATACCATATATGTTGCGCTGTTTTTGCAATACTCACATGTTGTGGACAACTCATTTGATTCTTTCTCAAGCTCTTCTAATACAGGGAAACTTTCTGTTTCATCAACAATTACATCAAGAGCCAATTCAACATGGTCTTTACAACTATATATTTTCATTCTACCTCTCCTTCATTTCACTTATCCACTGTGCATAGGTTTCTCCAAAAAGAAACAGGAGAGTTTCCCCTCCTGCGCTATTTAAGAGCTTTGCTGCTCGGCAAGTGTCACTTCTACTTCTTGTTTCGTGCCTTCACGATAGACTGTTAATTTCACTCGATCTCCAATTTCTTTTTTTGTGTAAAGAAATTTACGAAGGTCGATTGAATTCTTAATTTTTTCTCCATCCATTGCTGTTATAACGTCAAGCTCTTTTAAACCCGCAATATCACCTGAAGAAGTAGGAAAAACACTCATAACTACGACTCCATAATCGACTTTATCTGGCAACTTTAGTGATTCACTCCAGTGATAGGTAGGAATCTCCGAGAGTGATTTTGTTCCTATTCCTATTTGAGGCCTTCTAACTTCTCCATACGACTCTAGATCATTAATGATAGGCTCAGCGATATTGATTGGAATCGAGAAGCCAATTCCCTCTACGCTTGATTGAGCGATCTTCATTGAATTAATCCCTACTAATTGACCTGAGATGTTAATTAACGCTCCTCCACTGTTACCTGGGTTAATAGAAGCGTCTGTTTGAATTACATCAGCATTCCAATCAATTGTCCCATTCTGATCGGTATCTACTGGAAATGAACGCTCAGGGTTGCTAATAATACCTTGTGTGACGGTCCCTTCAAGAAAGCCTAATGGATTACCGATGGCTATAGCTGGTTCACCTGGCTTGAGTGTATCCGAGTCACCAAATTCAGCAACCATTGTAACGGCCTCAGAAGGGATTTTAAGGACGGCAAGGTCCATTAGAGGGTCAGTGCCTACAAGCTCTGCAGAAACGCGCTTTTCGGCGTTTAAGCTCACCTCAAGCTGCCCCGCACCTTCAACCACGTGATTGTTAGTAACAACAAATGCCTCTCCGCCTTCTTTTTTATAAATAACGCCTGATCCCGCTCCAGCTTCTCCGTAATCCTCTGCCCAGAAATCTGTTTTTTGTAAATTAATCACTCCGACAACCGCTTCGCTTACATTCGCAACAGCTGACGTAATGTCATTTGTTACATCAATACTAATATCTTTAGTAATCGCTCGCTGTTCCGACTTCACTTCCGCTTCTTCATCTTGCGGTGGTTGAATATCAGGCAGCACGCCTACATCCGAGAGAGCAGGCACAGTAAAGAGAATAAGTAATGCGCCAAGAATGGCACCAATCAGTCCAGCCATAAATGCTCCGCCGCGATTACCTTTCTGTCGCATCGGTCGATTGTTTTCATCACCATCATAATAGCCCAAATTCTTCACCATTCCTTTCAGTTAAAAAAGGAGACACCAGAATCAAGACTAATCTATCTTACTTGCCCTCACTCAAGCTTGTCATTATAACTTCGTAACAAGTGTTGGCGCAGCAGGATCTGTATCATATAGATCAATCTGCTCCCCAACTGCAAAGCCATTTTGTTGAAGGGTTTGCTGGACAGAAAGTCTTGCCAGGTCTTTCATGTTATTATCTTTACTTAAATGGGCTAAATAAATACGCTTTGTTTGATCACCAATTATATCTGATAGGGCAGCTCCCGCATCTTCATTCGAAACGTGACCCATGTCACCTAAAATTCGTCTTTTCACATTCCATGGATAGCGCCCCATCATAAGCATATTGATGTCATGATTTGACTCAAATACAAGCATATCTGAATTGCGAATTGTTCCTTTGATTCGATCACTCACATATCCAAGGTCTGTCGCGATACTAAGTTTCTTACCTTCGTGATGAAAGGCATAAAACATCGGCTCTGCTGCATCATGGGAGACACCAAAGGATTCGACATCAAGATCGTCAAAAGTTTTCACAGTATCCATATCAAACTGAAACTTTTGTTCTACTGGTATTGCACCAATTAGACCTGACATCGCTTCCCACGTTTTTGCATTTGCATATATAGGCAGCTTATACCTTCTTGCAAATATGCCAAGACCTTTAATATGATCGCTATGTTCATGAGTCACAAGCAACCCATCTAGATCCTTTGGATCGAGATGGGCTTTTGCGAACAGTTCTTCAAGTTTTTTTCCACTTAATCCAGCATCTACAAGAAGCTTATGCTTCTCTGTACCAACATAAATGGCGTTACCAGTGCTTCCGCTTGCAAGCACACTAAATTCAAGAGACATATTCCATTCCTCTCCTACTTATCGCTTGTTACCGTTTTAGGCTTAGAAGGATCCGGTTTCTCACTGTCATCTGAATCCTTCTCATCCTCTTGCTCATTGGTTTCGACCTCTTTAGGATCACTAAAGACTGTTTTCTCAATCGCATTGACATAATAGTTCTGAATTGGTTTATCCTTGTTTTCGTTCTTAACGACAACATGCCACGTTGGAACGAAAACAAATGTATCGCGGTCATCCTCGTTCGTAACCGTTGTGTAATACCCAATTGACATGTCTTCTACTTTGTCATTTAAAGAAATATCCTGCTGATTCACAAGAAGCCCAATCGTTTCAGAAGCTGGATCGATTTTACGTTCTTTGCCGATTTTCTTTAAGTTCAAGTATGTTTGCGTATAAGAGACAACCTTGTCATCTTCAAGCGTAACAATTAGCATACCTGAATCCTGGCTATAAATAGGACGATCTTCAAAGGTTTCCGCGAAATAAATAATGTTTGGATTATTCTCATCACGGGCGTAAAACTGATACTTCCCACCTTCATACACATACGTCTCTAGAAATATTGAAAAGGCAGAAGGCTCGTCCGGATCGCTTATCGGGAACGGCTTCTTAAGAGTGGAGATTAACTTTCGTCCATCAAGCGTAATGTCCTGACTTGTTCCCTCTTCTAACGTTTTCTCTTCTTGCTCTGTAAATTCATGAACGTCTCCACTAATGAATGACATCTTCTCCGTTTGAACAGGAAGGTTTTTCTCATACGTGACGTTTAAATTCTTTAATTGATCTTCAATCGTAACCTGCTCATACTGCTCGAGATCACTTAATTCGGTTTGCTTCTTAAATAAATCACTAGCTAGAAAGATATTAAACACAAGAAACGTTAATATTAATATCGTTTTCGTTCTATTCCAATCCAACTGATTCCCCTCCCTGTTCATTGCTAATGGATTGTAGCGGTGTCCAGGAATTGTTCAACTTCACATACCATTGGGGAATAAGTGTAAACTCATAATTTTGTTCTGCTGACCGATCAATTGTGAAACCCATTGTTATGTTTTGTATTTCGGTTTTCTTAAAACTTCCCTCGTCTAGTAGAGAAAGGACTTCTTCATAACTCGGTAGCTTACGATCTCCAATTTCTCTAGCGTATTGAATAACCTTCAACATTCGCTTGTACGTGCTAACATCATCATTTTCAAGAGTTACATCAATCTCATCAAGATCTTCTGTCGAAGAGCTATAGACTGGATACCCTCCCGTATATAGTCGGAAGGTAATTTGATCTGTATTGTTATCAGAAGATCTGATCCATTCGTTCAGCACATATTCATCATCATCGTAATCGGTGATACGAAAACCAAAATGCTTATTGATAAATCCATAGGCATCCAGAATAGGAGATTCATTCGATACATACCGACTTGTTGTAGAAGGTGGATTCTTAAACACCATAAATTCATTTTCATGACTAAATGTTAAGTCTCGGCTACCGTCTGTATAAAGATCAGAAATATTGTTGAATGAGTTCTTCTCAACACGATCTTGTTCAGGAAAAAGCGCTTCTTTAAAATCTTCTTCATTTGCTAGCTCATCGGAACTTCCTCCGAACGTCGCTAAAGAAGGACCTTGTATCGGAATATAAAAAATTGGTAGCTCGTCAGAAACTTGAAACGGTTTGGCACGAAAGATCTTATTTTCTTCAGCTTCACTACTATTAACCTCAAAAGAAGAGAAGACGTTTGAATACCATTCTTTTATATCATTCGAAGCTTCAACCGTAGCTCGCATTCCATCACCATTGGATGTATTGAGGAAAATGATTTCATTGTTTTTACCTGATGCAATAGACGGAATGATAATGCGATCGAATGTCGACAAAGGAATATCGTCTTTCGAAATGCTCACTAGTTTCTTCAAAACGTCATTTGAAAGCAATGTTGGAAAAATAAGCTCTACGCTATTGCCGGTCTCCCGTATACTTTTCATATCATTCTCCATCGTAAAGGACTTGATTTTCATTCCGGAGATAAATTCATTGTAAAAAGAATCAATGGTATTGGAATAAAAGGAAGTAAAATGTTGATTATCAATGTGATAAACGAGCTGATTTGGTTTTACAACTTCATTGATACTTACTTCCTTAATACCAACAGGACTTGCTTCTGTAGGAGCAGCTTCCTTTTCATACTCAGGTTCGAATGTCCAAATCTGCCACGTTAGAAACAAGCTAGTTAAAACGAGAACATTTAGTAAAACGGTTTTAAAGTTCTCAAATTGTTTCTTCGTCATTCTCACTTGTCTTCGACCTCCCTTATTCGCTTATAAGGGAGAGTAAAGTAGATCGTTGTTCCATGTCCCCACTTACTCTCTGCCCAGATATCCCCATGATGGGCATGGATCATTTCCTTGGCAATAGCCAAACCAAGTCCAGTTCCTCCAAGCTGCCGTGAGCGAGCTTTATCTACACGATAGAACCGATCAAAGATCTTCGAAAGATTATTTTTGGGTATGCCAACACCTTCATCACTAATGCTGATTCGGATCTTCTTCCCAATCGTCCAGCATCTTGCTGTGATAGTACCTCCATCCGGGGAGTACTTAATCGCATTAGAAATAATGTTATCAAGCACCTGTGTCATTTTGTCCTTATCCACTTTTGTGTAAATCGCTAAACGCGGAAGCTGCCTTACAATTTCAATATTCTCTCGCTTCGACATCTCAAAGCGATCAAGCACATGATCAAACATCTCAACGAAATCGACTTCCGTAAACTCAAGATGATACTCTTTCTTATCCATTTTAGAAAGCTGTAATAGATCATTAACTAACCTGATCATACGCTCTGTTTCATTTTGCGTGACGCTTAAGAAGCGCGGAGCAATTTCAGGATCCTGTAATGCTCCCTCCTGAAGCGCCTCAAGGTAACTTCTCATCGTTGTAAGAGGCGTACGTAACTCATGTGACACATTCACTACAAATTCACGTCGTTCCTGTTCAAGCTGTTCTTGCTCGGTAATATCATGAAGGACAGCAATCAACCCATTAATTGGACCGTCTTCTTTATGGATAATAGAAAAGTTAACTCGAATAATAAACGTTTGTTGATCATCACTTAAATCTAGAATCATTGAGTCAGGACCATTGTAAACATCATCCCACGTCTTCTCTTCAGCGAACTGAAGAATTTTGTTTAGTGATGTTCCAAGAACCGTTTCACGTGAAACGTTCATCATTTCCTCAGCACGATCGTTCATTAGAATGATCATACCTTCTCGGTCTGTAGCAATAACACCATCCGTCATATAAGCAAGCACAGATGTAAGTTTACGTCGCTCACCTTCTGTAATGGCATTAGCTTCTTGAAGCCTTCTTGTTAAATCATTAAAGGCAAGCGCAAGCTGTCCAATCTCATCTTCTCCATACACCTTCACTTTTCGAGTGAAATCGCCTCTGGCCATCACAAGTGCTTGTTTTCTCATATCCGAAATTGGCCTTGTTATCGTACGAGAGATAATAATACCAAGTAGGCCTGTCAGTACCAGGGCAATCAAGGCAGATTGAGCCAATAAACTATTCACTTCATCTGCTTGTTCAAATACCTGATTCATATTTGCCTGAATGTAAACCGCTCCAACAGTAGTGTTCGTTTCACCTTTAATAGGATAGCCATAAGCTAAAAACCGCTCTCCTTCACTATCAAGAAGGATTTCTTGTTCAGCTACACCATTTAATGCACTATCCACGAAATCATTCGTTGCACGTGTTCCTTCTAGACCATCATCATTAAGCGTACCGACTACTTGACCTAATGAATCAACTACTAGAATTTGACGAATTTCATTTTGGCTAAAATTTCTAATCAAGTTATTAATCGTATCATCTTCTTCATCGCTCTTACTGTTCACCTGATCAGAGACATTATCAGCTAGAAGCTCAGCACGATCGCGAATGGAACTAGCGTAGTTACTCTGAAACTGCTCTTCTAACTTGTCGTTAAAATAAACAGAGATAAACTGGATGGCAACAAGAATAAGAAGGACATAAACAATCGCAAACTTAAAATGAATGGATTTAAAAAAACCGACCTTTCCCATCTAAAGTTTACTGCTCCTGTTCCGGTTCACGCATATAGTAGCCAACGCCACGTCTTGTAATAATCCATGTCGGATGGCTTGGATTATCTTCGACTTTCTCGCGTAATCGACGTACTGTTACATCTACTGTTCTAACATCGCCAAAATAATCATATCCCCAAACAGTTTGTAACAAATGCTCTCGGGTCATAACTTGACCTATATGTTTTGATAAATAATGTAGCAATTCAAATTCTCTATGTGTTAACTCAATTGATTCTTCACGCTTCGTAACAAGATAAGCATCTGGATGAATCGTTAGCGCACCCACTTTAATAAGCGAGTTCGGTGAAGATTCTTTCTCAGGCTCCTGCTGACGACGGCGCAAATTGGCTTTTACACGCGCAATAAGCTCACGTGTACTGAAAGGCTTTGTCACATAATCATCAGCACCAAGCTCAAGACCTAGCACCTTATCAATTTCAGAATCCTTTGCCGTTAGCATAATAATTGGCATTTCATATTTTTTACGAACTTCACGACAAACTTCCATTCCGTCACGTTGAGGTAACATGATATCAAGAAGAATCATATCTGGATTCTCTTCCTCAACTTTAGCAATAGCCTCGTCTCCATCGTAAGCACAAACTACCGTAAAGCCTTCCTTCTCAAGATTAAATTGCAGAATATCCGCAATTGGTTTTTCATCGTCTACAACAAGAATTTTCTTGTCCATTATGAACGCTCCTTCTTTGATATGACAATATCAATTTACCGTTGATATGAAACATGCATACTTTTGTCTATTTTATCATATTATGTAGGTTTTATTACGATTCCCTACCGCTCTTCCCTTAACTTCTATAAGAGAAACGCTACGTCCTTTCTCTTTCGTCTTATAACATCGTTACCTAATGGCTTATGAAGTCCTACTAATGCATTCGCCCTTCAAACACATCTTTCGCCAGGAAGCCATAAAAGAAACCTTCAGTTTTCACTGAAGGTTATTTTTTCACGTAATTCATTGGATTTTCAAGATCACCGTTCTTATATACTTCAAAATGAAGATGAATACCTGTTGAATCTCCTGTATTACCCATAACTCCAATTTTGTCACCCTTCTGAACCGTATCGCCAACTGAGACAGAAATGGACGCCAGGTGAGAATAAGTTGTTTTTAAACCGTTATTGTGATTAACAGTAACCTGGTTCCCATAACCACTTCGCTTACCTGCAGCTGTAACCTTCCCATTATCCACTGTACGGATTGTTTTATCTGATACCCCCGCAATATCGATTCCTTTATGGTAAGATCCCCAGCGATCGCCCTGCTTACTTGTAATTGTTCCTCCTACAGCAGGCCATGCAAATGAACCAGTTCCTTTTGAGGGAATTACCTTTGTTCCAATTTTAATTACCTCATCTACAGGTTCCTTAGAAACATCTTCTTTCACAACCTTCTTTTCAACGGCTTTTCCATTTTCGCGTTTTACTTTATAAGTAACAGTCTTCTTACCCTTTTCTCCATCTTGCGCTACTTTCTTCTCACCTTTTAAGAGAGAATCACTTTTCTTTTTAGTAACTTGATATGGAATTTCTTTTGTTTTTTCAATTTCTACCGTTTCCATCACGTTTACAAATTTATTCTTCTCAAGAACGTTTAATTGATCACCCTTCTGTATCTCATCCTCACTAGAAAGGTTATTTTTTTCCATTAATTCTTTAACATCCATGTTAAACTTTTTAGCTACTTGTTTAAGAGATTGGTTTTCTGTAACTTTATATGTTACCTCTTCTTCAAAACCTGATTTAAGGAGGGACACTCCTTCCTCCTCCGTTAAAATATCCTCTGGGTTCACTTCATTCTTTTCAACTGTAAACGGTTGTGAGAGCTCAACAGCATCGATCGGATGAGGCTTATCACCTGATTCGAATACATTCAGACTTGTTCTCTCAATTTGCTTCACTTTATCATCAGTAAGTAAGGACTTAGCGTACTCCCATAGAGCATCTTTTGCTTGTTCCTCACTCACGAAGCTCCCTACCTGCTCTCCATCAAACGATAGGGTATACCCTTCACCAGTAAACGTAATTTCTTCATCTAATTGCTCGAGTGCTTCCTTATTGTCAACTGAAGGTTTAAATAAGCGTTCCGTCACAACCTCCACGTCATTCTCAACTGATAACTTCACACCATTTGCTTCTTGTTCTTTTTTTAATTCCTTTATATTCTCGTTCAACACCGCTCGACTATCCACAGTGCCTACGTTTTCTCCATCTATATAAACGTGATAAACAGGCTTCATGAGATTATAAACTGATGCACCAACTGGTTCTATCCAAAAAAGTGTACTAACACTCGTTACAATGACCGAAAGTTGTATAAAACGACGTACATTTATTTTTTTCATGCGACTTCCCCCCGCTAAAGCTAAAACTATCTTTTTTGCTCACGTTTCGCACTTTATCACATACAGGAAGTCACATGGGTACAAATACTCAACTTGTAATAAAAATGTAGTCGTTTCGTCACGATCGTGGCAACTCATACCAGAAAACTGGAAGGTTCTTCATCGATTACCTTACACTTTGAATAAGGATCACAACTGCAAGAAATAGTTCGCTTTAAAAAATCTACAACAAAAAACGCATACCTCTCAATGAGAGATATGCGATATATGTACGTTGTTAATTGAAAAATAATGGTGGCTCCGGACGGAATCGAACCGCCGACACGTGGATTTTCAGTCCACTGCTCTACCGACTGAGCTACAGAGCCATATAAGATATACTGTCCATCAGCTTATGCTGTGTAAAACTCTGTCCCTTCCTCTACAAGCCTTGCTTTGAAGCTAGCTGTGTCGGGACAACTCGTCGGAAATTCGATGAAGCTTTGCTCGTTGCTCTACCGACTGAGCTACAGAGCCATATTACTAATTCCATTTAATAGATTAAATGGCGGTCTCGACGGGAATCGAACCCGCGATCTCCTGCGTGACAGGCAGGCATGTTAACCGCTACACCACGAGACCATTCTAATATTGTTCACTTACGTTTGAGAGAAATCATACCAAGTTATGCGTTTAGGTTGCCCCTGAAGGGACTCTGATAAAAATTTAACAAGGAAGATTAATCGACGCAGTTAAATTTTTGGTTGCGGGGGCAGGATTTGAACCTGCGACCTTTGGGTTATGAGCCCAACGAGCTACCGAACTGCTCCACCCCGCGACGATATGAATGAAAGATTGCTGCACTTGCTTCTTTATGCTGTGCACTGTTTCGTCCTCTGCAAGATTATGCTCCGATGCGTATCCGTCGAAACAACTCGACGTTGATTCAATGAAGTAACGCTCGTTGCTCCACCCCGCGACGATATGTATCATTTTCATCTAAAGAAAATGGTGAGCCATGAAGGACTCGAACCTTCGACCCTCTGATTAAAAGTCAGATGCTCTACCAACTGAGCTAATGGCTCGTCATAAGTATCGTGTAACGACGACAAGATTTATCATATCATTGGATTTCATAAAAAGCAAGAGATCTTGAAAAGAAAATAAAAAAACAGCCATGGAGTAAGTTAACTCTGTCCTAATTTACCCCTTTGCCTGTTTATTTAATCGCTCTTTCATCATTTCACGAATTTCTTGTTTCCGACGATGACGTTTAATAGCGAAACGATTGACCTCTTGAAAAATGAGAGAGGATTCCTTATCTGTTTTGAGATGAAACTTCACACCAAAAAAGTGGCTTGCTCTTGTGTTTGGATCATTAGGATCGTTTGGCTTCCCCCACACCACTTCACCTGTAATGCGAAATGGTTCATCATTTAACTTAATCGAAAACTCCATATTCGTATGCATTGGCGCTTCGAAATCTACAGAAAAACCAATACCTTCGAGTCCGATATCATGAATATAAATTTTATGGTTAAAATCCGTAGCGACAGGTGTGTTCTTTTCAATAATTCTCATCCTTGCAGCAAAAGGAACGTCAAGCTGCTGACGAAAGACCTGTCTTTTATTCCGACTCATGCGAACACCTCATCAAAGTTTAACAATTTTGATAGTCCAAGTTTACCACAAAAATCGTTTTTCTGCAGAATTTTCCAACTTCTAATGTTCTAAAAAAAGCTGGCAGTCTCAGCTGCCAGCTCGATTAATTAAGCAAAAACGCCACGAATCATATTTGTTTGATTACGGTCTGGACCTACTGAGAAGATTGATAATGGAATACCTGTCAATTGTGAAACACGCTCAATGTAGTGACGTGCGTTAGGTGGTAAATCACCAAGGTTTTTCACACCAGTAATATCTTCTGTCCAACCAGGCATTTCTTCATAAACAGGTTCACATTCAGCAAGAACCTTAAGGCTTGCTGGGAACTCTTCAATAACTTCACCTTTGTACTTATAGGCTGTACAAATTTTAAGCGTTTCGATGCCAGTCAGTACATCAATGGAATTTAGAGAAAGATCGGTAATTCCGCTTACGCGGCGTGCATGTCGTACTACAACACTGTCGAACCAGCCAACTCTGCGCGGTCTGCCAGTCGTTGTACCATATTCATTTCCTACTTCACGAATTTGGTCGCCTACTTCATCATGAAGCTCAGTAGGGAACGGACCGTCACCTACTCGTGTCGTATAAGCCTTCGAAACACCAACAACATGATTAATTTTACTAGGTCCTACACCTGAACCAATTGTAACCCCACCAGCAATTGGATTTGAAGACGTTACAAATGGGTATGTACCCTGATCGATATCAAGCATGACACCTTGTGCACCTTCAAATAGAACACGACGTCCTTCATCAATGGCATCATTAAGGACTACTGAAGTATCTACAACATACTTTGCAATCTTTTGGCCGTACTCGTAGTATTCTTCAAGAATATCTTCTTTTTTAAAGCCTTCAACTTCATACATTTTCTCTAGAAGACGATTTTTATCAGTTAGGTTACGCTCCAGCTTCTCTTCAAATACTTCTCTGTCAAGTAGATCACAAATACGGATTCCCACTCTTGCAGCTTTGTCCATATATGCTGGGCCAATTCCTTTTTTCGTTGTGCCAATTTTATTTTCGCCTTTGTACTCTTCTTCCACTACATCAAGCTTCAAGTGATAAGGAAGAATAACATGTGCGCGATTGCTAATGCGCAGGTTATCTGTATTAATATTGCGTTCATGTAAATAGGCAAGTTCTTCAAGAACAGCTTTTGGATCAACAACCATTCCGTTTCCGATGACACAAATTTTATCGTCATAAAAAATTCCTGATGGAATCAAGTGAAGTTTGTACTTCGTATCATTAAATACAATTGTATGTCCTGCATTGTTTCCACCCTGATAACGAGCGACAACTTCTGCATTTTCCGAGAGGTAATCCGTAATCTTTCCTTTACCTTCATCGCCCCACTGTGTTCCTACCACAACTACTGATGGCATTTGAGCACCTCCAGATGCTTCCTACGATTAATTCATCAAGAAGCATACTTCTTTTTTTAAAAAACCCAGGGTAAGTGTACCAATTTGATGGTTGTAAGTCAACAAACCCGAACAATTATATAAATAAATATAATTATGTTCGTTATTTAGTTATTTCTTTTGAATAAAAATAAGACAAATGGAGTGCTTTTATTATGCTCATTTTTGTGAACTATAATAAAAAAGCCTCATAAAAGAGGCTTTTTTAGGCACCTGGTGGCATGTCACCTTCATCATGACGCCTTTCCAGGTTAACGAATTTATTGTATTCTTTCACAAAAGCAAGCTCTACTGTTCCAACTGGGCCATTTCGCTGCTTTGCAATAATAATTTCAATGATGTTTTTATTTTCCGATTCCTTATCATAATAATCATCTCGGTATAAGAACGCGACAATATCAGCATCCTGCTCAATACTTCCAGATTCACGTATATCAGACATCATTGGTCTTTTATCCTGTCTCGACTCAACTCCACGAGAGAGCTGTGATAGTGAAATGAGAGGTACTTCTAGTTCACGTGCAATGCCTTTTAAGGACCTCGATATTTCGGAAACTTCTTGTTGTCTGTTCTCCCCAGATCCATTACCACGAATAAGCTGCATATAATCAATTAGAATCATGCCAAGGCCCTTCTCCTGCTTCAAGCGTCGACATTTAGCACGAATATCACCAACTCGAATACCAGGAGTATCATCAATATAAATACCGGCATTTGAAAGACTACCCATAGCCATCGTCAGCTTCTGCCAGTCATCTCCTGTCAGTCCACCTGTTCGAAGACGTTGTGCATCAATATTCCCTTCAGCACAGAGCATACGCATGACAAGCTGTTCAGCACCCATCTCAAGACTAAAGATCGCAACATTTTCATCCGTTTTCGTAGCGACGTTTTGAGCAATGTTAAGAGCAAAAGCTGTCTTACCTACAGAAGGTCTTGCTGCAACGATAATCAAGTCATTTCGTTGAAAGCCTGCGGTCATTCGATCAAGCTCAGAAAACCCTGTAGGAATGCCTGTAATATCTTCCGTACTGTTTTGTAGCATTTCAATATTGTCATAGGCAGTTACAAGAACATCTTTAATAGATATAAATGCTCCTGTATTCTTTCGCTGAGAAACCTCCATAATGGATTTCTCAGCTTCTGATAGAAGGTTTTCAATCTCATTTTCTTTCGCATATCCATCGGAAGCTATATCAGTGGCGGCGCGAATAAGTCTTCTTAAGATTGATTTCTCTTCTACAATTTTAGAATAATACTCAACGTTCGCAGCCGTAGGAACTGAATTAGCCAGATCACTTAGGTAAGACACTCCACCAATTTCTTCAAGAATTTTAAGATCCTGCAGCTCTGATGTAACCGTGACAAGATCGACAGGCTCACCCTTCTCGGAGAGATCAATCATGACAGAGAAAATCTTCTGATGTGCCGCTCTATAAAAGTCTTCTGGCTGCAATACTTCCGTTGCTGTTGTCAGAGCATCAATTTCTAAGAAAACAGCACCGATTACCGCTTGTTCAGCTTCTATATTTTGAGGTGGCGTACGATCAGCAAATAAATCACTCATGTTGTTTTCCCCCTGAGCATTTCGCTATTTTCCACCCGTGATCACCTATTATTGCTCTACCACATGTACTTTAACAGTTGCTGTTACATCATGGTGCAATTTAATGGGTACATTCGTGTATCCCAGTGAACGGATTGGTTCATCAAGCTCGATTTTACGTTTATCCACTTTAATGTCGTGCTTTTTCAGTTCTTCAGCAATATTTTTACTTGTAATGGATCCAAATAAACGGCCGCCTTCACCAGATTTTGTTTCCAATTCAACTTCAAGGCTTTCGATTGTTTCCTTCAGTGCTTTAGCCTCATCAAGCTCTTCCTGAGCCTTTTTATCATCACTGCGCTGTTTTGCTTTTAAAGTTTTCATATTTGCATTATTTGCTTCTAGAGCTAGATTATTCTTCAACAGATGGTTACGAGCATAACCGTCTGCCACATTTTTCACTTCGCCTTTTTTACCTTTACCTTTTACGTCTTCTAAGAAAATCACTTTCATGATTCATCTTCGCTCCCTTCCAAATAGTTATCAATTGTTTCCTTAAGCAATTCTTCTGCTTCTTCGATTGATCCAGAATCAATTTGCGTCGCAGCATTGGTTAAGTGCCCACCGCCATTAAGGCCTTCCATTATAATCTGAACATTAACATCACCAAGCGATCTTGCGCTAATGCTAATCTTACCATCAGTTCGTTTTGAAATAACGAAAGAAGCAATCACGCCGCTCATTGATAAGAGCGTGTCTGCGGCTTGCGCAATCAATACTTGATCATATGTTTGATCTCTTTCACCGAGTGCAATCGCAATACCGCTTCGATAGATGTGCGATTTCTCAATAATTCTGGCTCTCCTAATATACTGGGCAATGTCTTCACGTAGAAACTCCTGTACAAGAACAGTATCAGCTCCATGTGCCCTTAAATAGGATGCAGCGTCAAATGTTCTAGAACCGGTTCTAAGCGTAAAGCTTTTTGTATCCACAATAATCCCTGCTAAAAGAGCTGTTGCTTCCATAATGTCCATTTTGAGCCTTTTAGGCTGGTATTCAAAGAGTTCCGTTACAAGTTCAGCTGTAGAAGAAGCATATGGCTCCATATACACAAGAACTGGATCTTCAATAAACTCTTCTCCACGTCTATGATGATCAATAACAACCACATGGTCAAGCTTTTGTAAAAGGCGCTCTTCCATCACAAGAGAAGGTTTATGGGTATCGACGACAACTAGAAGCGTATTCGGTGTACAATTCTCAAGCGCATCTTCAGGGTCAATAAAGCGAGCCCAAAGTTGGTCATTCCCTTCAATCTCTTCCATTAATCTTGAGACACCACTTGTCCGTTGGTTTTGATCAAAAACGATAGAACCTTCTTTTCCATTAGCCTGTGCTACTTTTAATATACCTATCGATGCACCGATAGAATCCATATCAGGATTTTTGTGTCCCATAATTATGACTTGATCACTATCCAGTACAAGTTCTCTTAAAGCGTGAGAAATAACTCGTGCTCGAACCCTTGTCCGCTTTTCAATTGGATTGGTCTTTCCTCCATAGAACTTCACTTTCCCGGTTGTCTGCTTAATCGCCACCTGGTCACCACCACGTCCAAGTGCTAAATCAAGACTAGATTGAGCTAATTGACCAAGTTCCGTAAGTGTACTATGGCCACTACCAATACCTATACTCAATGTAATGGAAATGTTCTCTTTCGAAGTAGCTTCACGCACTTCATCAAGGATAGAGAATTTATTTTTCTCCAAATCCTGAAGGATCTTTTGATTTAATACAGCAAAGAATTTCTCAGATGAACTTCGCTTCAAGAAAATTCCCTGCTCATCAGCCCAGTTATTTAGAATCGAGGTAACAGAGCTGTTTAAGTTACTACGCACCTGATCACCAAGTCCCTGGGTTACTTCTTCATAGTTATCCAGATAAATAATCCCAACAACCGTTTTTTCTTCGCTATAAAGACGTTGTATTTCTACTTTTTCACTCACATCAAAGAAATAGAGAAGTCTTTCTTCTTGTTTGAAATACGTTTTGTACTTACGATCATGGATCGTTAAAATTTCTTCATTCGCTTCTGACTTCAAAAAGGGAATAATTTGCTCTGATATATCATTCAACGAAAGTCCTATCAACTGTTCTTTCTCCATCATGATAGGCAAATATGGATTGGTCCATTCGATGTGATAATCCTCATCATACAGCAATATTCCAAAAGGCATCTCCATAAGAGCCTCGTCTCCCACCTTCTTCACGCGGTGAGACAGAGTTGATACGTAATCCCTAAGTGCAGCTTGAAATAAAGATTCAGCTCGAATCGCTGTATAAACAAGAAGCGTCATGACCACTACGCTTCCAACCCCTAATATCCAGTTGTAATAGGTGATGATGCCGATAAACAGGATGGAAATGACGAACAAGGCTACCACATGATAACCATGCCACCGTTTCGTTAAAAACTTTGGCATACTTTCAGCTCCTACCTATGATTTCATTCTCCTTCGCAATTCGAAACCAAGATCAATGATTCCAATAATAACAATAAATGATGTTAGTGCGAAGCCAAGAACCGTTAACAGAATTGGCACGACGATGGGCCACCCCTTTTGATGGCTAAAAAAGTAAATGACTGCAATCCCCTGAACAAATATCAGTGCGTTGAGTATTAAGTAAACGTTAATGGATGCAACAAATACAGCAGATCCTTCTTCTAATCCTACCATCATAACAATAGTAACAACTAAATAATACCATAAAAAACTCTTCGGAAATGACCATTCTCGGATTGGTGGAAAGACTGGTGGATGAAAATTCCCTACCCTCTTTAAAATCGGCACCGAAATAAGTTGAGATATAAGCGCAATAACCGCCCCCATTAACACAAGAACAGTTGGGATAAGATATCGAATCAAACTAATTTGCTCCCTAGCCTGAGCAATTTGATCCGAATTCCCCCCTAAAGCTTTCGCCATTGACTCAGCATGTTGAAAAGATTGATTCATCATTTCCATAGATAAATCGGCTGGATTTTGACCAATAAGTAAAATACTTGAAATGAAAATGATAACCAAACCAACAACATAAGCAATGGTACTACCAAGTAAAACAGCAAGCGCAGATTTACGAAGATAATATAAGTACCCAGCAGTTAAACCACCAAGACTAAATACTAAGGTAAAAGCAAACGAAGGTATACCAGCTGTTAATACCCCAATAACGATAGTGACGGCCCACATCACCAATCCACTCTTCAACCCATTCCGAACTACCATTAAAATAAACGGCACTGGAAGAGCCCATAAAGTAATTACACCAACAACAGGAACATACATCGTTACCAAAAATAAAACAGCAAACACAGCCGCAAGCGCAGCTCCTTCAACTAACGGTACAACAGCACGATTCTTCATCATTAACTCCTTTTCAGTAAAGCGGAAGTGGGCGATTAGGTCCGACTACTAAATAAATCTACATTCAGTCTCACGCCCTACCATACCAGTGTTTACACGAATTAAATAAACTACCTTTTATATAATTCAAAAAAACGGGTCGAAATCCCCTTACTACATTGTAAGAATTTCTGCCCGTTTCAGCAAATGTTTCATTAATTTGAATAGTAAGCATTAAGAAAAGGCTGTTTTCTAAACAGCCTACTATGTATTACATAAGAGATAAAGACTCTTCTTTTGCGCTATCCATTTCATTTTGAAGCCATTTTTCTAATTGCATAGATGCTTCGGTAGCATCCTCACCGTCAGCAATAAGAAGAAGTGAGTCATTTTCTTTCACCGTAAGATTGAACGTTATAACGCTAGTTAAGTTCTTTGCGTTAATGCTATGACCATTACGATAAAGTGACACGTGACTGTTAAACGATTTCGCTTTTTTTACGAATGCCATAAGGGAGTTCATACTAAGCTGCTCTGTCAGATTAATTGTTGTTGTTTCCACATTTTTCATTATTGTGGTTCCTCCTTACAGATCTCTTGTAAGGTTCTTATTCCCTCAAAATGTGAAATGATAAACCACTTATTCTCAAACAATGTAAAAAAACATTATTTCAGAATAAACTTGTATAGAAAAAAACAGTGGGACATTGTCCCACTGTTTTAAAACTTACTCACCAAGTACGTATGGTAGTAAAGCCATTTGACGAGCACGTTTAACCGCACGAGTCAATTGACGTTGATATTTAGCGCTAGTACCTGTTACACGACGTGGAAGAATTTTTCCACGCTCAGATACGAAGCGCTTAAGAAGATCTGTATCTTTATAGTCGATGTAAGTGATTTTGTTTACTGTGAAGAAACAAACCTTTTTACGACGACCTCTGCGTCCACCTGGTCTTGCCATGGGTAGTTACCTCCTTTGCATTTAAAATTCGATCTCTGTTTTCACCGCTCGAAACAGAGAGTATTAGAACGGCAAGTCATCATCTGAAATGTCGATCGGCTTGCCATCGCTCGCAAACGGGTCATCTCCAAAATTGGAGTGATCACGGTTGTTATCACGATTTTGGTTCTGATTCCCGTAACCGCCGGTTTCTCTGTTTTGGTTGCCGCCACCGTAGTTACTACTGTTACCGCTTCCGCCACCGCCTTGGTTAGAACCTTTAGGCTCGAGAAATTGGACGCTTTCAGCCATCACTTCTGTCACAAACACACGCTGTCCCTGGCTATTATCATAAGAGCGAGTCTGAACTCGTCCATCTACACCAGCAAGGCTGCCTTTTTTCAAGAAATTGGCTGCATTTTCTGCCTGTCTGCGCCATACAACAATGTTGATAAAATCAGCTTCGCGGTCTCCCTGCTGATTCGTAAACGGGCGATTCACAGCAAGTGTGAAGTTCGCAACCGCTACGCCACTAGGGGTATAACGCAATTCAGGGTCTTTTGTTAAACGTCCAACTAATACGACGCGATTCAGCATCAGAACCCCTCCTATTTATAAAACAATTACTTTTTAGCTTCTTCTAGGTTGATCGTCATGAAACGAAGAACATCGTCGTTGATTTTCATCAAACGGCTGAATTCATCAATCGCTTCAGTATTACTGTTAATGTTAAGAAGCATGTAGATCCCGCTGTTGAAATTCTCGATTTCATAAGCAAGACGCTTCTTACCCATTTCTTTAGTTTCATTAATTTCCGCACCATTGTCTGTAAGGATACCGTTGAAACGCTCAACAAGAGCTTTCTGTGCATCCTCTTCAATGTTTGGACGGATAATGTACATAATTTCGTAGTTACGCATTCCGTTCACCTCCTTTTGGTCTAACGGCTCTTAACTGGAATTAAGAGCAAGGAGTAAGTATACAAAGATAATTACTCACAGCTTTAGATTATACCAAATTAATTCTTTATTAGCAAGTACCGTAGAAATTGAATCTATATCTTAAACGTTAAAGCGGAAATGGATCACGTCTCCGTCTTTTACAATGTACTCTTTTCCTTCAAGACGAACTTTTCCTTTTTCTTTCGCGATAGCCATTGTCCCAGCTTCAACTAGGTCATCATAAGCTACAATTTCTGCGCGGATAAAACCACGTTCGAAGTCTGTATGGATAATACCAGCTGCTTGTGGAGCTTTCATTCCAAGACGGAATGTCCACGCACGAACTTCTTGCTCACCAGCTGTGAAGTAAGTAGCTAGTCCAAGAAGGTCATAGGAAGCGCGGATTAATTTATTCAATCCCGGCTCAGAGATTCCGATGTCTTCAAGAAATGCATCTTTTTCTTCGCCTTCAAGTTCAGCGAGTTCGGATTCAATCTTCGCACAAACGACGATAACTTCTGCGCCTTCTTTTGCAGCATATTCACGAACTTTAGCCACATATTCATTATCAGTTGGGTCCAGAAGATCATCTTCGTCAACGTTTGCTACGTAAAGAACAGGCTTTTTCGTTAATAGATGGTAACCGTAAACAATTTTCTCTTCTTCTTCCGTTAGCTCTACGCTTCGAGCAGGCTGTTCTTCTTCAAATGCTTCCTTAAGCTTTGTGAGAACGTTAAATTCAGCTAGCGCTTCCTTATCTTTTTGCTTCGCCATTTTCTGAACACGGGCGATGCGCTTTTCTACTGATTCAAGGTCTGCAAGGACTAGCTCAAGGTTAATCGTTTCAATATCAGAAATGGGATCTACTTTACCAGAAACGTGTGTAATATTCTCATCATCGAAACAGCGAACAACTTGAGAAATCGCATCTACTTGACGAATATGAGAAAGAAACTTGTTTCCTAGGCCTTCGCCTTTACTTGCCCCTTTAACAATCCCAGCAATATCTGTAAATTCAAAAGCTGTTGGTACAGTCTTCTTTGGATTTACAAGCTCAGTTAGCTTTTGAAGACGCTCATCTGGAACTTCTACAATTCCAACGTTCGGATCAATTGTACAGAACGGATAGTTAGCTGACTCTGCTCCTGCCTGTGTAATTGCGTTAAATAAAGTTGACTTCCCAACATTCGGAAGTCCTACAATACCGGTGGTTAATGCCATCTCGGTCACTCCTTTAAAAGTATCTGCCTCAGAAGGCGATTTTTATAAATATAAAGATGGCTAAATGAGCCATAAATAGACTTTTTTGATCATCTTGTTCAACGAACGACATACCTTATCAATTATAGAGATGACGAAGCAAAAAAACAAGCGTCCCCCTTTCTCTATAAGTAAAATGACCGCCCAATATGGACGGTCACGATTCCGCATGCTCAAGAACTTTTTTCAATTTTCTAGAGAACTCTTTTCTTGGAAGCATCACACTATGGTCACACCCGAGACACTTGATTCGGATATCTGCTCCCATCCGAATTACTTTCCAACGGTTTTCTCCACACGGATGCGCTTTTTTCATTTCGACAATGTCATTCAAGCCAAAGTCTTTATCAGACATAAGGATTCCCCCTTTATGCTTTTTCTTTTACTTCACTTTGCTCATCACGCTGATACATGACAACGCGTGGCAGAGCAATTTCAATACCAATTTCATCAAAACGTTGTTTAACCGCTTTTCGGATTTCTCGCCCTATGACCCAGTGCTCCATTGGATGCACTTCTGAGATAATACGAAGAACTACTTCTGACTGCCCTAAATCCTGGACTCCAAGATATTCCGGTTTCACAATCATAGCATCAAACTGCTCATACAGCTCGTCCATTAAATCAATGATCACTTTCTCGGCTTCTTGTATATGTTCTTCATACGCAATGTTCACATCAACAACGGCAATACTATTATGAATAGAATAATTCGTTACTTGATTAATGTTACCATTCGGTAGGATATGAAGTTCTCCTGTCCAACTTTTAATTTTCGTAACGCGTAGTCCAATTTCTTCAACAAATCCTTCTACACTAGAGATACGGACATAATCGCCTACAGAAAACTGTTTTTCGAAAATAATAAAGAAACCTGTAATAACATCACGCACAAGGTTCTGTGCCCCGAAACCTACAGCAAGACCAACCACTCCGGCTCCAGCAATTAGGGTCCGAACGTCTACGCCAAATTCACTCAAAATCATAACTAGTGCAACAAAATAAGTAACATAGGTTAGAACATTCTCAATCAACCTTATGAGAGTCGCTTCTCTACGTTCCGATAACCGGAGGGGGCTTTTTAAACGAATAGAGAAAATCTGACCTAATGCTGATTTTGCTATTCGCAAAAAGATCCATGTACCAATTAAAATAGCTAAAATAGTAAGTGCACTTTTGACCATATTCCCCCAAAGCTCACGATTGGATAAATACTGATATGTAGGCGTCCACAAAGAATCGAACCAATCCAATCCACATACCTCCCAGTTTTTAGTACTATGATAACAAATCATACCGTTTAAGAACTGGGAAAATCAAGATAGATGCTAAAATATAGAGATTTAGTACACCGTACAGAGGGTATAAAAAAGCAATTAGTGTAGAAAAACCAAACGCAGTAAACGGAAGCATAATCATGACAATAATAAAAGCGACAATCCATAGAGGAAGACCAAGCAAATCTCGAAATCTCGATGTAAGACCAAAGACTCCACTTACAGCTGTAGTGTATATGGCTAACCATAGTAAGACAGACATAATCAAAATCATATAGTACGGATACGTTTTTAAGATCGCAAACAATGGGATCTCGTATAAAAGAAGGTCATGAGCCACCTGTATGAGTGATTGATTATAAAGAAAAGACACTCCCCCGAGAATTAATCCACTTCCAAGGCTCGCAATCCAAATTTCTCCTTTATGCTTAATTTGATGACCGACGGCTGAAAGGACTGCGACAAGTGGTAAAATATTTAGCGCTGTGAACGTAAAAGCCGCTGGCCAGTTCGCTTGTTTTGTCCAATTAAAAAGCATAGCTGAGGGATTCGAGTGAATGAACAATCCAAGTACTGAAAGTAAGAGAATAATAAGCAAAGGAAGAATAATGGCATTCATTGATAACATCCCGTTGATATCCCAGAAGAAAAGGATAATAACTAATACAGCAAGAATACAAATACCTAACCAATAAGGTAGATGAACCACTTCCATCGTTGCCCCACCACCTGCAAACATTACAATCGTTGTTGTAAACAAATACAGGATAATGAGTAAATCATAGATTCCGGTTAACTTTTTGCCCACAAGTCGTTCCAAAATCGGCAAATAATGAGTGGATTTCGTTTCGTAACTTATTTTCATAATCACATAACAACAAATCGAGAACATGACTGTAAATAAAATGATAGCCAGTACGCTTTCATGACCAAAAAATTGCCACAGTTCTCTCCCTGATGCATAGCCTGCACCAATCATCGTTCCTAATATAAGAAACAACCATTTCATTCCACCGCTTATCATGGCATTCCCTCCTAGTCTTACTCAATACGAAATTGAAGTAAAATCCACGGCAGAAATGATCTTGTATGTATAGATCACGTCAAAATTCCGTATACTGTTACTACTATTACAAAGGAGAGAATCCTATGAATCTTCGAGACAAGTTTTTTCAAAAAAAACCTGCTGCATATCGAATCCATCATGAGGATGATCTTGCTATAGAAACACTTAGTGAGAGGATTTCGCTTCTGCTGCCAACGAGAAGAACAGATTCAATTGTGATCGTTTGCATCGGAACGGATCGTTCAACGGGAGACGCTTTAGGCCCGCTTGTTGGAAGCAAATTGCAGCAGCTTCAGCCAAAAGCAACAGTATACGGTACGCTTGAGTCACCAGTTCATGCTGTGAATTTAAATGAAGTGATGACATCAATTGAACAGACGCACACTCGTCCATTTATTATCGGAATTGATGCTTGTCTCGGACGTCTTCACTCTGTTGGAATTATTACGGCAGGAGAGGGCCCTGTGAAGCCAGGTGCGGGAGTAAAAAAAGAGCTCCCAGAAGTTGGGGATATTCATTTAACAGGGATCGTGAATGTTAGTGGATTCATGGAATACTTTGTTTTGCAAAATACACGATTAAATTTAGTTATGAAAATGGCTGATGTTATGGCTATAAGTCTTCATCAATCTATTGAAGCATATGGATCAGATATGTCACTCGAGAAGAACAATGCCTTAAATTGGGGAGATGACCTTCTTCAACTTCCATAACGTCGACAAAAAGACCCGTATCCTGGTCATTTACAAAACCAGAGTACGGGTCTTTTTAATATAGATCTCTGTTACTAAATCATATGGTTTCTTGATTTTTGACTGCTTAACAAAACCTGATTAAATAATCGCATTCTAAAACATCGAAGGCATGAGGTACAGACTTGAGACAAGAATAGCTGCAATTAATAAAGCAGGGAGAAAGTTAGCTACTCGAATTTTAACAATACCGAGCAAGTTCAATCCAATTGCTAGAATCATAATTCCTCCTGCAGAAGTTACCTCTGCAATAAACGCATCGAGAAGGGCTTGAGGGACAAACTGGTTTATCTGTGCAGCAAAGAGAGCAAGAACTCCTTGATACAGCATTACGGGTATTGCTGAAAACAATACACCATAACCTAGCGTTGCTGTAAACATAATTGCAGTAAAACCATCTATTAAAGACTTTGTAAATAATATTGAGTGATCATTTCGTAGGCCACTATCAAGTGCCCCAAGAATAGCCATAGCACCAACAACGTAAACGAGTGTAGCTGTTACAAAAGCTTGAGCTACGCTGCCTTCCGAAGCAGCACCAGTTTTTCTCTCAATCCACTTCCCTAAACCATTCAGCTTTCCTTCTAGATTCCAATACTCACCTAGTATACCGCCCAGCACCAGACTGCCAATTACAATTAAGAACTGCTCGCTTTTCATGGCCATTTGTAGTCCGATAACAGAAACAACTAAAGCTAGTCCCTGCATAATTGTCGTTTTCGTTTGTTCAGGGATGCGACTGCTAACCGTGCCAATCAGCGTACCCGCAATAATGGCTGCACCATTCACAACTGTTCCTAATAATACCATTTCCTACATCTCCTCAGCCAAAGTACCCCTCAACAATTTCTTCTACTGCTTGGATGGTTTTATTAATTTCATCTATTGTATTATAAGGTCCCACACTTAATCGTACCGCTCCAGTAGTGGTCGTTCCGATCGTTTCATGTCCAAGTGGAGTACAGTGTAGGCCTGCTCTTACTGCAATCTCGTAATGCTGATCAAGTATAATTGCAATTTCCTGAGCATCAATTCCTTCAATAGTAAAAGGGATAACTCCAAGGCGTTCTTTATTAGGTCCATACACCTTCACATAATTAATTTCTTTTAATCCATTTATTAGATGCTCAGTTAAATGCAGTTCATGCATTCTTATTTTATGAAGACCCATTTTCTTCACTGCATTGAGACCTGCTAATAACCCGGCAATTCCTGGTGTATTGACGGTTCCGCTCTCAAGGCGTTCAGGGTATTTTAGTGGCTGATCGACCAACTCAGAACTACTCCCCGTACCGCCATGATATATAGGATTAAGCTCAACCGCTTTGCTAACCATTAGTACACCTGTACCCTGCGGACCAAGTAAACCTTTATGACCTGGGAAAGCCAATAGATCAACGCTCATTTGCTCCATATGAATAGGAATAATACCAGCTGTTTGGGAGGCATCTACGAGAAACGTAATTCCCTGTTCTCTGGCTATTTTTCCAATCTCATCGATAGGAATAATTTTACCAGTTAGATTAGAGCCATGTGAAACAATAATCATTTTTGTAGAAGATCGTATGGCATTGCAGAATGCCTCGACATCAAATTCCTCAGTCGTCTCCAGATTAATGTAATCCACTTCAATTCCTGAAGTTTTCTTCATATATTCTAAAGGACGACGTACTGAGTTGTGTTCATAAGAAGTGGTTAATACATGATCCCCTTCATTGAAGGAAAAACCTTTTATTGCCTGATTAAGAGCTCCTGTAGCGTTTGCTGTAAAACAAACGCGTTCAGGTTGGTCAAAGCCAAAGAAATCAGCCAGCTGTTCACGTGCTTGTACAATCATGTTATCAGCGCGCTTGGATAACGCATGTCCACCACGACCTGGATTTGCCGCGTATTCGGTCATACACTCAGTCATAGCCTGAACAACTTCAGGCGGCTTAGGAAAGGACGTTGCCGCTTGATCAAGATAAATCACATTACCACCCCATTAAGTTCGTTTCAAATTCTACTAAGCTAGAATAAAAGCATAAACTGAATGGCAGTTTATGCTTTTATTCGTTATCTTCTTTCTCTAACACTTCTAATATGCGATTTAGATCTTCTTCTGAGAAAAACTCAATCTCTATTTTACCTTTTTTCTTCATTCTTTTAATTGAAACCGACGTTCCAAATCGCTCACGAAGGTGATCTTCCTTTTCCTTAAGAAACGGATCTGACTTCTCTTTTCTCTTTGTTTCACGTGAAACATTCTGATTCAATTCCGTAATTAACTTCTCTAGCTGGCGAACGTTTAATTTCTCCTGAAGAACTCGATCCGCAAGTGGCTTTCTAGCTTCTTTATTTTTTAATCCAAGTATCGCCCGCCCATGCCCCATCGTGAGCTTTCCGTCTGAAATATACTCCTGTACTTCAGAAGGTAACTGTAAAAGACGAAGGAAATTAGCGAGATGCGGTCTACTTTTACCCAGGCGTTTTGACAATTCTTCCTGTGTCACATCTGTTTCTTCCATCAGTTTCTGGTAAGCATGCGCCTCTTCAATCGGATTTAGATTCTCACGC
Organism: Anaerobacillus sp. QJM3NY_32; assembly: GCF_056173645.1. Lineage (NCBI taxonomy): Bacteria > Bacillati > Bacillota > Bacilli > Caryophanales > Bacillaceae > Anaerobacillus > Anaerobacillus sp. QJM3NY_32. The sequence goes on from NZ_CM149684.1 coordinate 4,326,532, forward strand.
TGCAAGTTTTCAATTAAGGCAATTTCCATCATTTTTCGATCTGTTAAATCTTTCACAACAGCTGGAACGGTTGTAAGACCTGCTTCTAAAGAAGCCCTATACCTCCGCTCACCTACAACAATTTCATAGCCTTTAATGCTTTGACGAACGATTAATGGCTGGAGGACACCGAAAGTTTGAATCGAAGCACTTAATTCTTCAATCGCTTCAGTACTAAACTTCTTTCTCGGTTGATAAGGGTTAGGACGAAGCTCATTAACGGGAATATCCCTCACAGTCTCGTTCTCATTTTGGGAAGGGAAAAAGGCGTTAATTCCCTTACCCAAACCACGATTAGTCATTGACTAACACTTCCTTTGCAAGTTCTAAATAGCATTCAGCCCCTCGAGATTTTGGATCATAGACAATGATTGGCTTCCCATGACTTGGCGCCTCACTCAAACGTACATTCCTTGGTATGATCACTCGATAGACTTTTTCTTGGAAGTACTTTTTAACTTCTTCAATCACTTGAATACCAAGGTTTGTCCTTGCATCAAGCATTGTTAACAGTACTCCTTCAATCTTTAATTCTGTATTTAAATGCTTTTGGACGAGTCGTACTGTATTAAGTAACTGACTTAGTCCTTCAAGTGCATAGTATTCGCATTGGACAGGAATAAGCACTGCATCTGCGGCTGTAAGAGCATTAATTGTTAATAACCCCAACGATGGAGGACAATCAATTATAATATAATCATAGTTTTTTTCAACTTTATTTAGCGCCCTTTTCAATCTTACTTCCCGGGAAATGGTGGGAACAAGTTCGATCTCTGCTCCTGCAAGCTGAATTGTTGAAGGAATGACGTGCAAATTCTCAACAATCGTCTCCTGAATAATGTCTCCAGCATCTAGGTCATCTACGAGGATGTTATACACACATTTTTCAATATCGCCTTTCTCAATCCCAACGCCACTTGTTGCATTCCCCTGAGGATCAATGTCAACAAGCAAGACCCTTTTACCAAGATAGGCGAGACAGGCACTTACATTCACTGAAGTGGTCGTCTTTCCCACTCCGCCTTTTTGATTTGCTACAGCAACAATATTCACCAAGATGTCACCCCATTCTCCAACCATTCTTTCTTTCTATTTTATCACGTTTGTTATTAGCCGGACGGTATTCTCAATAAAATTCCATTTCCTCCCTGAAAGAGATAGAAACAGAAAACAGCTCAGCATATTTGAAGTTAATACTATCTGTTTAACGTTTTATATGTACAAAAAAAACTCATCCAGTTTGGATGAGTTTACTTCTTTTTAGGTATTCGGATCGTAAATTGATAGTATTCGTCATGGTCTTCTTCATCTGTATCAATCGTTAAACCAGTCTCTGTTACCATATCAAGCGATTGACGGATCGTATTGACAGCCAACCTCATATCTTTACTAACCGATTTTTTTCTAGGCTTCGGTTTAGGTACAGTGCCTTCTAGCATACGAACAACACGTTCTTCCGTCTGCTTCACATTCCATTGTCTTTCAAGAACTTCTGTGAGAACTTTTACTTGATTCTCAGGATTCTTAAGTGGAATCAAAGCACGAGCGTGTCTCTCCGTGATTTTTTTCTCGAGAAGCGCTCTTTGAACAGGCTCGGGGAGCTTCAGTAATCTAAGCTTATTCGCAATAGTAGATTGCCCTTTGCCAAGTCGCTGAGCGAGGCTCTCCTGAGTTAAATCATGTAGCTCAATAAGCTGGGCATAAGCCATAGCTTCTTCAACAGCTGTTAGCTCTTCACGCTGCAGGTTCTCGATAAGCGCAATAGAGGCTGTTTGAGAATCGTTAAATTCCTTAATAATGGCAGGAATTCGCTCCCAACCTAGCTTTTTCACTGCTCTCCAGCGTCTTTCCCCGGCAATAATTTCATACTTGCCTTCACGTTCTCGAACCACGATCGGCTGAATAACTCCATGGGTCTTTATCGTCTGAGATAGTTCAGTAATTCTCTCATCTATAAAAATTGTTCGAGGTTGGAAACGGTTTGGGATAATATCCTCAACAAGAAGCTGTTTCACTTCCTCTTGTTCTGCTTCCATCGTCTCGCTTTTTTCATCGTTCAAACCGAAAAGACGTGAAAACGTATGCTTCATCGCCTAACACCACCTTTAATCGACTCCTTAACTGATTCGCTGCTTCAAAACCGAATTCCTTCCGTCGTAGCAGCGTTCCATGTGAAACACCTATCCGTTCAAATGCAGTCCATCTTTATTATAAAGGATTTTTATTTGGTGTGCCTGGCTTTCTTGGATATTTTTTTGGAGTTGTTTTGATTTTTTTAATTGTAACGATATTACGCTCACTCTTTTCTTTAGGTAGTGTTAGCGTATCTCGTTTCACAACTTCTCCACCAAGAAGCTTAATCGCCTGTTTACCAGACTCTAATTCATCCTCTACACCTGGGCCTTTTAGCGCAACAAAATAACCGTTTGGTTTAACGAGAGGAAGACACAACTCACCAAGGACAGAAAGTCTTGCAACGGCTCTTGCTGTGACAACATCATACTTTTCACGATGATCTTTGTTTTTACCAAATAATTCAGCACGGTCATGATAAAATGACACATTTGTTAGCTTAAGTTTTGATGAAAGGTGTTCTAAGAAACCGATTCTCTTGTTAAGTGAATCGACAATAGTGATGCTTAAATGTGGAAAACAAATTTTAATAGGCAAACTTGGGAAACCTGCGCCCGCTCCCACATCGCAAATATGATAGTCAGAAGAGAAATCAAATGAGAACGCCGCCATGATTGAATCAAAGAAGTGCTTTTCGTAGACTTCCTCTTTATCAGTGATAGCTGTCAGATTCATTTTCTCGTTCCATTCAACTAGAATTTCATAGTATGTTTGAAATTGTTGAAGCTGTTCAGGAGAAAGAGTAATCCCTTTCTCCTCTAACAACTCCTGAAACTGTTGCTCGTTCATAGACCCTCCACTAGTACATTATTTTGCAATTTTAGCGATTTTCCCCTGTTCGATATACACAAGTAAGATCGATACATCAGCTGGATTAACTCCTGATACACGCGAAGCCTGACCAATTGAAAGAGGGCGAACCTCATCAAGTTTTTGCTTCGCTTCAGTTGCAAGACCACCAATCGCATAATAATCTATGCCCTCAGGAATTTTCTTTTCATCCATTTTCTTCATACGTTCCACTTGTTGAAGACTTTTATTAATATAGCCGCTATATTTAATCTGAATCTCAACTTGTTCTGAAACATCTTCAGGAATTTCAAAGTCTGCTGGTGCTAGTTGGTGAATCTCTTGATAAGTTACTTCCGGTCTCTTCAATAAATTAGCTGCGTGAATAGCTTCCTTCAATTCAGTACTATTCTCCGGAAGAACATCATTAACCTGCTCGCCTGGTTTAATCACAATCTTCGCAAGACGCTTCATTTCTTGCTCGATCATTTCTTTTTTAGCAAGGAAACGATCATAGCGTTCTTTAGGAATCATGCCGATGTCATAACCGAGTTCTGTTAGTCTTAAATCTGCATTATCGTGACGAAGAAGAAGACGATATTCTGCTCGTGATGTTAATAGACGATATGGCTCGTTCGTTCCTTTCGTCACAAGGTCATCGATCATAACGCCAATGTACCCTTGAGAACGATCCAGAATCACCGCTTCACGCTCCTGTGCATTCCTTGCAGCGTTAATACCAGACATGATTCCCTGACCTGCTGCCTCTTCATATCCTGAAGTACCGTTTAACTGTCCTGCAGTAAAGAGGTTTTTCACTGTTTTTGTTTCAAGTGAAGGCCACAATTGGGTCGGAACAATAACATCATATTCGATGGCATAGCCTGCACGCATCATTTCAACATTTTCAAGACCAGGTACGGTTTTAAGAATTTGTTGCTGCAAATCCTCTGGAAGGCTTGTTGAAAGACCCTGCACATATACTTCCTTCGTATTGCGTCCTTCTGGTTCAAGGAAAATTTGGTGACGGGGCTTATCATTAAAGCGAACAATTTTATCTTCAATTGATGGGCAATACCTTGGGCCCGTCCCTTCAATCATACCTGAATACATCGGAGATCGATGCAAGTTATCATTGATGAGCTTATGCGTTGCTTCACCCGTATAAGTTAACCAACATGGCAGCTGGTCTGTAATAAATTCTGTTGTTTCATATGAAAATGCACGCGGTTTTTCATCGCCGGGCTGAATTTCAGTTTTACTATAATCAATAGATTTATTATTTACACGCGGAGGAGTTCCTGTCTTAAAACGAACCATCTCAAAGCCCAATTCCTCCAAATGGTGCGACAAATTAACGGAAGGCTGCATGTTATTAGGGCCACTTTCATATGAAAGATCTCCAATAATAACGCGACCGCGCATGAACGTACCAGTTGTTAAAACAACAGATTTCGCCTCGAACTCTGCACCCGTTTTCGTAATAACTCCTTTGCAGACGCCATCCTCAACGATTAGTTTCTCAACCATGCCCTGTAAGAGCGTAAGATTATCCTGTTCTTCAATGGTTCGTTTCATTTCACTTTGATACAGTACTTTATCAGCCTGTGCACGCAGTGCACGTACAGCAGGCCCCTTACCTGTATTTAACATACGCATTTGAATATGCGTTTTATCTATATTTCGTCCCATTTCTCCACCAAGTGCATCAATTTCCCGCACAACAATTCCCTTTGCAGGACCTCCTACACTCGGGTTACATGGCATGAAAGCGACAGAGTCTAAGTTAAGTGTAAGCATGAGTGTTTTCGCACCCATTCTTGCTGAAGCGAGTCCCGCTTCCACACCGGCATGACCTGCTCCGACGACTATAACATCATAAGAATCGGCTTTATAACCCATTGCCGTATTCCTCCTTTTATCATCTTATTTCCCAAGACAAAACTGTGAAAATAACTGATCGATCAAACTCTCAGATACTGTATCACCAATAATCTCTCCAAGAATTTCCCACGTTCGAGTAATATCAATTTGTACCATATCAACCGGCATTCCTGCTTCAACAGCGCCTAACGCATCATCAAGCGTTCTTCGCGATTGTTCTAACAAAGCAATATGACGTGAATTAGATACATATGTTAAATCCTGTGACTCTACTTCACCTGCAAAGAACAGTTCAGAGATGGATTGTTCAAGCTCTTCAACGCCTTGTTCATGTTTTAATGAAGTCGTAATCATTGGATGCTCTTCTGCTAATTCTTTTACCTTAGTTAAATCTAGTTTCTCATCTAGATCCGTTTTATTCACGATAATAATAACATCCATGCCTTTTACCGCTTCGAACAACTTCTCATCTTCATGCGTCAACTCATCATTATAATTAAGCACAAGCAAGATGAGATCAGCTTGTTTCAAGCGTTCACGTGAACGTTCAACACCTATTCGCTCGACCAGATCTTCCGTTTCCCGAATTCCCGCTGTATCCACTAATCTTAAAGGCACGCCTCTTACATTAACATATTCCTCAATAACATCTCGGGTCGTACCAGGAACGTCTGTCACTATTGCCTTGTTTTCGTGAACAAGACTATTCAATAAGGATGATTTACCAACGTTTGGCCGTCCCACGATAACAGTAGATAAACCTTCACGCAAAATTTTTCCCTGTCGTGCTGTAATTAGAATACCTTCAATTTCCTTAGCCACCTGCTTTAATTGCGTGGTTAAAAGATCTTGCGTCATTTCTTCTGCATCATATTCAGGGTAGTCAATGTTCACTTCAACATGAGCAACTGTCTCAAGGAGTTGCTGTCTCAAGGTAGCAATCAGCGTCGATAAGCGACCCTCCATTTGATTTAACGCAACATTCATTGCTCGATCCGTTTTTGCTCGAATCAAATCAATAACAGCCTCTGCTTGCGACAAGTCAATTCGACCATTCAAAAAAGCTCGTTTAGTGAATTCACCTGGCTCTGCAAGGCGTGCACCACTACGCAAAACCAACTCAAGCACACGGTTTACAGATACCAGTCCACCGTGACAGTTGATCTCGACAATATCCTCTCTCGTAAATGTCCGGGGTCCTTTCATAATTGAAACCATCACTTCTTCAGCAACCTGCTCAGTATCAGGATCAATCAAATGACCATAATGAATCGTATGAGAATCAACGGATTCTAACGCCTGTTTGCCCTTATATAGCCGATCAGCTATCGCAACCGCCTCTGAACCACTAAGTCGGACAATCGCAATTGCCCCTTCTCCCATTGGAGTCGATATTGCAGCAATCGTTTCATATTCCAAAGTTATTCACCTCTCTAATCACACTTCTTTATTCTATTTATTTACGTTTTCTATATAATATAAGCTAGTATTAGTTTAACCAATTATCCACAGTGGATAACTTCATATCTTAAAGCTACAGACTAATCCACAATACCTTTTAGTGTAACCCATTTTCATAAAAAAAGAAATAAGTTTGCTTTCCATACAACCAGCCTAAGAAGGGTGAAAAGAATGGAGATTTCTAGTAAAGAAAACCCAATCTTTCCTCAAAAAAACCTTCGGGCAAAGTGCCCGAAGGTTTCATATCATTTATTACGTGGAACAATAACCACACGGCGATGTGGATCTTTTCCATCTGAGTGAGTGGAAATCCCCTTCTTTTCTTTCAAATAAAGGTGAATTACCTTACGTTCTAACGACGGCATCGGTTCTAGCTGTATATCCTTTTTCGTAACCATCGCTTTGTCTGCAAGACGATCGACTAACTTTCTTAGCGTCTCTTCACGTCTTTCACGGTAGTTCTCAGCATCGAGTACTACACGGACAAATCGGTCAGAAAATCGATTCGCGGCAAGATTTGTCAAATATTGCAAAGAATTAAGAGTTTGGCCGCGTTTCCCTATCAATATCGCAATTTTTTCACCAGATAGAGTAAAATAAAGATCGCGATCCTCTCTTCTACCTTCTATACTGGCTTCTACTCCCATATTGCTAATGACTTTTTCTAAAAAAGCCCTTGTTTGCTCTATGATGTCAGGTTTCTCGCTTACTTTGATGCGGGCGGGCCTTCCTCCAAAACCTAAAAATCCTTTTTTAGGCTCTTCTAACACTTCAATATTAACATTCTCTTGAACAGTCCCGATTTGATTCAGCGCATTTTCAATGGCATCTTCAATCGTTTTTCCCGTTACCGTAACGCTTCTCACTTCTTCGCTCCCCCCGTATTCGTATCAGCGGTTTTAATGGTAGGTTTCGTAATAAAGTAAGTTTGCGCAATCATAAAGATGTTACCTACAACCCAATATAGCGCTAGCGCTGCAGGGAAGTTAATAGCAAAGACAATAATCATAATTGGCATAACGTATAGAAGCATCTTCATTTGAGGCTGCACCGTTCCACCGCTACCCATCATGATTTTCTGCTGAATGAAGGTTGTTATACCAGCAGTGACTGCCAGAATTATATCTGGAGAGCCAAGGCTAAACCAGAGGAAAGTATGTGTTTCAATTGCTTGTGTACGCATAATAGCATGGTAAAAACCTAAAAGAATCGGCATTTGCACTAAGATTGGTAGACAACCTGCAAGCGGGTTAACACCATTCTGTTGAAAGAGCTGCATTGTTTCTTGCTGAAGCTGCTGTTGCGTCTTCTGGTCTTTACTGCTGTACTTTTCTTTAAGTTTCTGCATTTCTGGCTGCAGTTCCTGCATCGCTTTTGAACTTCTCGTTTGTTTGATCATCAATGGAAGTAGTAGAAGTCGAATTAAAATCGTAACAATAATAATAGACAGTCCATAATTTCCATCACCAGTCAAATCAGCGAAAAATGTTAAGACTGCGGAAAGCGGATATACAATGTATTCGCTCCAAAATCCCGTGCTTTCTGCATCAATCGGCTCGTTAATGTTACATCCTGAAAGGACCGCAACGAGACCAATCAATAGAAATGCGAGGGTTATTTTTTTCCTCACGCTTCATCCTCCTTGCAATCATATCTCGACAATGATTTATGTAGTAAAAGCATGCCACTAGTCCCTTTTATCCGGTACAGGATCAAAACCGCCAGGATGAAAGGGGTGGCACTTTGAAATTCTTTTAACCGTCAACCAGGAGCCCTTAATAAATCCATGCTTCTGGTAAGATTCGAAACTGTAATGAGAACAGGATGGGTAGAAACGGCAAGATGGGGGAGTTAATGGAGAAATAAACTTCTGATAGACGCGAATTAGCATCAAAGCCACTTTCTTCATTTAGAATCCCTTCCTTTACTAACTTGTTTCACACCTCTCAACACACGAGCTCTATTAAGCACATGAGTTAAGCTGCTCTTCACTTCTTCGAAACTCATCTCTGAAGTAGGTTTTCGTGCAATTACGACAAAATCGTAAGGGAATTTGATTTGATCTGACAACTGATGGAATGATTCTTTCACAAGTCGCTTCACACGATTTCGTGTCACAGCATTGCCAATCCTCTTACTTACTGAAAGACCTAATCGAAATTGAGGCTGATCATTTCGCTTTAATACATACACAACAAATTGTCTGTTTGCAGTTGAGTTTCCATTTTTGAAAACGTTCTGAAACTCAGAATTCTTTTTAATCCGGTAGTTGCTATTCAATCCGCACACTCCCAGTGTTACTTGGATAAGCATATTATAAACCTTATCTTAAAAAAAGACCACTGATGATCAGTGGTCTATGCAGACAATACTTTTCTACCTTTACGGCGACGACGAGCAAGGACTTTACGTCCGTTAGCTGAGCTCATACGTGCACGAAAACCGTGAACTTTTTTACGTTTACGTGTGTTTGGTTGAAACGTTCTTTTCATTCTATTACACCTCCCTGAGGATAAACTGTATAAAGACAGTCCAAGTAATTATAAGAAAAGACATGGGGAATTGTCAAGTTTAATTAAAATATCAAACACACTTTAACTAAAAGCAATCATTTAAATCTACGATGATCTCCACCAAATAAAGATTGATCAAATCATTTACAAACCTCTTAAAACACCCGTGTGGATAACTCATTTCGACACTTTTCACTTATTCACATCACTTATCGACAGGTTCTACACAAAATCTAGTGCTGTGGACAGTTTTGATCCACAAGATATGTCCTCTGTGGATAACCTCCCGAAAAACATTGCAAACAAGCTATTCTTTTGTTATGATATTTGTGTTTTAACTCGTGAATAAGCTAGAGTGAATTTAAAAGAGTCCACAGTCTGTGGATAATTATGTGGACAGTTATTCAGGTATGTTATTCTTTATGTCCACAACCATGTGAACACAGTCAATAATTCGACTTTCTTCTATATTATATGATCCGCTTTGATATTGTGGACAGTATAATTATTCGTGAATATTCAAATGATTGTACAAAGGTTGTACGTTGGCACATTAGGCGACTATCGTCAGCGAATACAGCCTGTTTTTATTTTGGTGAAAAAACATAAGGGTCTGTTACAATGTCACCCAGTCTGATGAGAAGAATCATTCAGTGGCCCGAAATAAGCTGACGATATTAATTTTATTTACTTTTGAACAAAAGGAGGGACTTCG